>NZ_PJMX01000001.1:0-2915082 GCF_002846415.1 Streptomyces sp. TLI_146 | reverse complement strand
CGGCGATCAGGGTGAGGGTCTGGAGCCCGGCCGGGTAGCCGGTGACGGTGAGGTCGCCGGGGAACTCGGAGGTCCAGGTCCAGGCGAGGAAGGTGGAGGCGATGGTGGCGACGGCGCCGACCGCGATGAGGAACCGGGCGACGGGCGCCGGCAGCGGGACGATGCCGAGGGGCTCGGCCGCGGGGGCGGTGGTCTTGGTGGTGCTGGTGGTCATGTCGATCACGCCCTGTCCGCGACGCGTTCGCCCACCAGGCCTTGTGGCCTGAAGAGCAGGACGAGGATGAGGAGGACGAACGCCCAGACGTTCGCCCAGCCCGAGCCGCCGAGCTGCTGCATCCCGGGGACGTTGGCGATGTACGCGCTGGCCATGGTCTCGGCGAGGCCGAGGACCACACCGCCGATCATGGCGCCGTAGATGTTGCCGATACCGCCGAGGACAGCCGCGGTGAAGGCCTTGAGGCCGGCCTGGAAGCCCATCTCGTACTTGATCGAGCCGTACTTGAGGCCCCAGGCGACGCCCGCGACGGCGGCGAAGAGGCCGCCGATGGCGAAGGCGATCATGATGATGCGGTTGGTGTCGATGCCCATGAGCTGGGCGGTGTCCGGGTCCTGCGCGGTGGCCTGCATGGCACGGCCGGTGCGCGAGGAGCGGACGAAGAGGGCGAGGGCCGCCATGCAGAGCGGGGCCGCGGTGATCAGGAAGATGTCACCGGAGCCGAAGGTGATCGAGCCGATGTGGAACGGCCCGCCCGGGAGCTGCGGGAAGTTCTCGTCGTTCTTGGCGTTCGGGTACCAGTTGAAGACCGCCTGCTGGAGCGCGAGCGAGAGGCCGATCGCGGTGATCAGCGGCGCCAGGCGTGGCGCGCCGCGCAGTGGCCGGTAGGCGAAGCGTTCCGCTCCCAGGGCGATCAGTACGGAGACGATGGCGCCGCCGATCAGCATCAGGGGGAGGGCTATCCACATGGATACGCCGTCGGGGAGCACATAGAGGTAGACCGTGAGGCCGCCGAAGGCGCCCGTCATGAAGATCTCGCCGTGTGCGAAGTTGATGAGCTGGACGATGCCGTAGACCATCGTGTAACCGATGGCTATCAGCCCGTACATCGAGCCGAGGAGCAGCCCGTTGGCCAGGTTCTGCGGCAGAGTGTGCACCGCAAGGCCTCCATGGGATGGGGAGTGAGTGCGAGGGGAGTAGACGTCGGGCCGCGCGGTGGACGGTTGTCGTGGCCGCGCGGCCCTGTTGTCGTGCGGTGGTGCTGTGGAACGTGCGGTACGGGCTGGATCAGCCTGCGTTGTACGTGCCGCTCTTGACGGCCTTCCACTTCCCGTTGGTGACCTGGTAGACGGTCAGCTGCTTGTTGGTGGTGTCACCGAACTCGTCGAAGGCGACCTGGCCGGCGATACCGTCGAACTGGGTCTTCTGGACCTCGGCGACGATCTGCTGACGGGCGTCGGCCGGGACCTTGCCGTCCTTCACCACGTTGCCGACGGCCTTGATGATGGCGGTGGCGGCGTCGTACGAGTAACCGCCGTAGGTGCCGTAGTCACCCGGGTACTTCTTGTCCTTGTACTTCTGGATGAAGTCCTTGGCCTTGTCCAGGGTGTCGACCGGCACGCCGACCGAGGTCGCGAGGTCGCCCTCGCCCGCCTTGCCGGCGGTGGTGATGAAGGTGTCGCTGTAGATGCCGTCGCCGCCGAAGAGCGGGATCTTGGCGCCGGAGTCCTTGAGCTGCTTGGTGACGATCTGCGCCTCGTCGTACTGGCCGCCGTAGTAGACGAGGTCCGCACCCGAGTTCTTGATCTTGGTGACGAGGGCGGCGAAGTCCTTGTCGCCCACGTTGACGTGGTCCTCGCCCGCGACCTTGCCGCCCGCCTTGGTGAAGCCCTGCTTGAAGAGCTGGGCGAGACCGGCGCCGTAGGTCTGCTTGTCGTCGACGACGAAGACGTTCTTCTTCTTCAGGGTGTTGACCGCGTAGTCCGCGGCGAAGCCACCCTGGATGGCGTCGGTGGTGGCGGTGCGGAAGTAGGTCTTGAACGGACGGGACTTGTTCCCGGCCGCCCAGTCCTTGCCCTGGGTCAGGGTCGGGTTGGTGTTCGAGGGGAGATCTCGACGAGGTTGGCGGTCGCGAAGACCTGCTGCATCGTCTGGGCGACGCCGGAGTTCAGCGGGCCGACGACACCGAGGACGTCCTTGTTGGCGACGAGCGCGGTGGCGTTCTGCTGGCCGGTCGGCGGCAGCGCCTTGTCGTCCAGCGCCTTGACCGCGAATTTGACGCCGGGGACCAGGTTCTTGGCGTTGGCGTCGTCGACGGCGATCTGTACGCCGTACTGGATGCCGAGGCCGGTGGCGGAGTTCTGGCCGGTCAGGGGTGCGTCGACACCGATGACCACGGTCGTCGTCTTGCCGCCGCCGCCGTTGTCGTCCTTCTTGTCGCGCGATCCGCACGCGGTGAGGGTGAGCGCCCCCGTGGTGAGCACGGTGGTGAGTATGAGCAAGGAACGGTGTCGCACGATATGTCCTCTCCCTGGCGCGACGCCTCCGCTGAGGCGCCGTGTGACTCGCCGGGCCGTACTGGGGTGGTACAGGTGCCGTGCAGCAGACGCGCCCGGCGGCGCGGTGACTGGCCGTGACTCTAGGCGCAGGTTGCTGAGTCGGGGACCAGGGAAGGTCAGGATGTGACTTTCTTGTTATGACGAGCGGACACGCCTGGGGGAGCTCTGTGGACAGATGGGGGCATTGGTGAGCCCGAAGAGTGCCCACATACTGAGAATTCCCAGTTCCGCTAAGGGGCTTGAGCTGATCTTGCTACTGACAGAGGGGTCTGCCGGGGGTAGTGGCCCCACCTGCGGTGATGTCCATGCACCGGATATCGGTGATGATCTTGTGAATATGGACCGGAGGCGCGGATCCCGTTTATCCATTTCGCCCGAGTTACGGAGCGTTACGATCGGGAGTGGCCGGAAGGTTGGTGCGGCCCCGGTACGGACCTAGTGCCGACCACCTCCCATCGCGCCGTGCCGGGCGGTGCACTCCTGCCGGGACTGACGCGCTATCAGATCGAGCGCGGCGGCGGTTCCGTTCGTACGCTGCTCGGCGCGGGCGGCGGCGACGACCCGATCATGGACTTCGTGCTGGTCGATCGAGAACCCCTTCTGCTCCCAGTCGAGGCCCGACCAGCGATTGCCCTGGATCATCGCCCGCGCCCAGTACTCGACCAGCCGCCGGCAGTCCTCTTCCGGGGTGGTGGTTGTGGGGGCCGGGGCGGAGGTGGCGTGGGAGGCGGTGTGGTGGCCGCTGGAACACCCGGTGCCCGCGGCGACGACGATCAGCGCACAGGCGACGATCCGGAGCGGTCGGTACCGCGTCACGGAGGGGTGTCCGGTTCCCGATGGGCTGGCCATGACGGGAACGGTAGGGGGTCACGATCGGTGACACAACTGGGGTGGGGGGTAGGGGGGTTGGGGTTTTTTCCCCACCCCGCCCCTTCCCTTAAGCCCTCTGGCGGGCGGCCGGGCGGGGGGGGGGTTGAGGTGGCTTGCTGGGGGCTCGGTCCCAGACCCGACTGCGGGGCTGTTCGTCTGCGGGTGGCGGTGGGCTGGTCGCGCAGTTCCCCGCGCCCCTTGGAGTGCGGGGGACGTCGAGTGCGGGCCGTCCCGGGCGGGCGGGTTTTGTCTGCGGGCCGTGCTGGGTTGCTCGCGCAGTTCCCCGCGCCCCTGAGGTGCGCCCCTTCGAGGCGCCCAGGGGATTGCCGCGCAGCGGCATTCCTAGGGGCGCGGGGAACTGCGCGACCAGCCATCTACGGTCCGCAGACGAACGGGATCCGGGGCGCAGCCCCGAGACAGGGTGCAGGGGCGGAGCCCCCGCACCGGGGCCGGGGGGCGCAGCCCCCAGGAAGATCCGCCCACCGTGCGACCACCCACCCCCGGAGGGTTTAGGGAAGGGGCGGGGAGGGGCTCAAACCTTGGGGGCCTCCGCGTCCCGCAGCAGACAAGTAAGCCGAGCCGTACACACCCGCTTCCCCTCCTCATCCGAGATCACGATCTCGTACGTCGCCGTGGACCGCCCCCGATGCACCGGCGTGGCCACCCCCGTGACCAGCCCACTCCGCACCCCCCGATGATGCGTGCAGTTCAGATCGACCCCCACCGCGATCTTCGAGATCCCCCCGTGCAGCATCGACCCCACCGACCCCAGCGTCTCGGCGAGCACCGCCGACGCACCCCCGTGCAACAGCCCGTACGGCTGCGTGTTCCCCTCCACCGGCATCGTGCCGACGACCCGCTCCGCCGACGCCTCCAGGATCTGCACGCCCATCCGGGTGCCGAGGTGCCCCGCGGAGAACAGCGCGGGCAGGTCGATGCCCAGCGCCGCGTACTCGTCGATGACCTCCTGCGGGAACTTCACCTTGCTCTGCTCACCCATGGGCGGGACTCCGATCGTGGTCCGGTTCCTCCGGCCTGGCCGGCCGACGTGTCTGAGCGAACGCTTAGACGGTCGCCGATTGTTCCAGACGTACGATCACGGACTTGCTGGCAGGGGTGTTGCTCGTGTCCGCCGTGGAATCCAGCGGCACCAGCACGTTGGTCTCCGGGTAGTACGCCGCGGCGCACCCCCGCGTCGTCGGGTAGTGCACGACCCGGAAGCCCGGCGCCCGCCGCTCCACGCCGTCCTTCCACTCGCTGACCAGGTCCACGTACGAGCCGTCCGCGAACCCCAGCTCGCGCGCGTCCTCGGCGTTCACGAGCACCAGCCGGCGGCCGCCCTTGATGCCCCGGTAGCGGTCGTCCAGGCCGTAGATCGTGGTGTTGTACTGGTCGTGCGAGCGCAGGGTCTGGAGCAGCAGCCGGCCCTCGGGCACCGTCGGGTACTCCACCGGCGCGGCCGTGAAGTTGGCCTTCCCGGTCGCGGTGGGGAAGCGGCGCTCGTCGCGCGGCGCGTGCGGCAGCCGGAAGCCGCCGGGCTTCGCCACGCGCGCGTTGAAGTCCTCGAAGCCGGGGACCACGCGCGCGATGCGGTCGCGGATCTTCGCGTAGTCCTTCTCGAACTCCTCCCATTCCACCGTCGACCCGGCGCCCAGCGTGGCGCGCGCGAGACGGGCGACGATGGCGGGCTCGGAGAGCAGATGCGGGCTCGCGGGCTTGAGGTTGCCGCGCGAGGAGTGCACCAGGCCCATCGAGTCCTCGACGGTCACGAACTGCTTGCCGCTCTTCTGCACGTCCTTGTCGGTGCGCCCGAGCGTCGGCAGGATCAGCGCACGCCGACCGGTGACCGCGTGGGAGCGGTTGAGCTTGGTCGACACATGGACGGTGAGCGAGGCTCGGCGCATCGCGGCCTCGGTGACCTCGGTGTCGGGCGTGGCCCCCACGAAGTTGCCGCCCATCGCGAAGAACACCTTCGCCTTTCCGTCGCGCAGCGCCTCGATGGAGCGGACCACGTCATAGCCGTGGTGGCGCGGCGGCGCGAAGCCGAACTCCTTCTCCAGGGCGTCGAGGAACGCGGGCGCGGGGCGCTCGAAGATGCCCATGGTGCGGTCGCCCTGTACGTTCGAATGCCCGCGCACCGGGCAGACCCCCGCGCCGGTGCGGCCGATGTTGCCGCGCAGCAGAAGGAAGTTGACCACTTCCCGGATCGTCGCCACCGCGTGCTTGTGCTGGGTCAGGCCCATCGCCCAGCAGACGATGGTGCGCCGGGAGGCGAGCGCCATGGACAGCGCCTGCTCGATCTCCGCGCGCGTGAGACCGGTCGCGGCCAGCGTCTCGTCCCAGTCGGCGGCCCGGGCAGCCTCGGCGAACTCCTCGTACCCATGGGTGTGTTCGCGGACGAACAGCTCGTCCACGGCCCCCTCGGTCTCCACGATCAGCTTGTTGAGCAGGCGGAACAGGGCCTGGTCGCCGCCGATGCGGATCTGGAGGAAGAGGTCGTTGAGCGCCTGGCCGCCGAGCGCGAGGCCCTTGGCGGTCTGCGGGTTCTTGAAGCGCTCCATGCCCGCCTCGGGCAGCGGGTTCACCGAGATGATCTTCGCGCCCGCCCGTTTGGCCTCCTCCAGGGCCGAGAGCATCCTCGGATGGTTCGTGCCCGGGTTCTGCCCGGCGACGATGATCAGGTCGGCCTGGTGCAGGTCCTCAAGGGAGACGCTGCCCTTGCCGATGCCGATGGTCTCGGTGAGCGCCGAACCGGACGACTCGTGGCACATGTTGGAGCAGTCCGGCAGGTTGTTCGTGCCGAACTCGCGCGCGAAGAGCTGGAGCAGGAACGCGGCCTCGTTGCTGGTGCGCCCCGAGGTGTAGAAGAGCGCCTTGTCCGGCGAGTCCAGCGCCTTCAGCTCATCGGCGATGATCTCGAACGCCCGCTCCCAGGTCACCGCCTCGTACCGGTCGGCGCCCTCCGGCAGGTACATCGGCTGGGTGATCCGGCCCTGCTGGCCCAGCCAGTACCCACTGCGCTCCGCGAGGTCGGAGAGCGGGTGCGCGGCGAAGAAGTCGGGGGTGACGCGGCGCAGCGTCGCCTCCTCGGCGACCGCCTTCGCCCCGTTCTCACAGAACTCCGCCACGTGCCGCTTGTCGCCCTCCGGCCAGGCGCACCCCGGACAGTCGAACCCGTCCTTCTGGTTGACCTTCAGTAGCGTCCGCGTCGCCCGGGCCACGCCCATCTGCTGCTGGGCCACCAGCGCCGTGTACCCGATGGCGGGAAGCCCGGCGGCGGCGTGCTTGGGCGGCGCGACCTGCGGCGCGTCCTGAACCGGGTCCCCTGCGGGCGGCTTGGTGGCCATGGCGCTCCCCTTCGAGCGACGTGTGCGATACGTACGGTTCCGATCCTGTCACGGACCACTGACAGCCGTCCCGGCGCGGTCCCCGCCGCACACTGGCGGGGATTGTCAGTGGGGCGTGGCAGGATCGGGGACGTGGCTGAGACAGCATCGAAGAAGACCCCTGACAACCGACCGCGCCTGCTCCTCATGGACGGGCACTCCCTGGCGTACCGGGCGTTCTTCGCGCTGCCCGCGGAGAACTTCACGACCGGCGCAGGTCAGCCGACCAACGCCGTGTACGGCTTCATGTCGATGCTGGCGAACACGCTGCGTGACGAGACGCCCACGCACTTCGCGGTGGCGTTCGACGTGTCGCGCAAGACCTGGCGCTCCGAGGAGTTCCCGGAGTACAAGGCGAACCGCTCGAAGACCCCCGACGAGTTCAAGGGGCAGGTCGAGCTGATCGGCGAGCTCCTGGACGCGATGAACGCACCGCGCTTCGCGACCGAGGGCTTCGAGGCCGACGACATCATCGCGACGCTGGCCACCCAGGCCGAGGCCGAGGGCTTCGAGGTCCTCATCGTCACCGGCGACCGCGACTCCTTCCAGCTCGTCTCGCCGAACGTGACGGTGCTCTACCCCACCAAGGGCGTCTCCGAGCTGACCCGCTTCACCCCGGAGAAGGTCGAGGAGAAGTACGGCCTGACCCCGCAGCAGTACCCGGACTTCGCGGCCCTGCGCGGCGACCCGTCCGACAACCTGCCGGGCATCCCGGGCGTCGGCGAGAAGACCGCCGCGAAGTGGATCAACCAGTTCGGCTCCTTCGAGCAGCTGGTCGCGCGCGCCGACGAGGTCAAGGGCAAGGCCGGGCAGAACTTCAGGGACCACCTGGAGTCCGTCAGCCTCAACCGCCGCCTCACCGAGATGGTGCGCGACGTGGAGCTGGCCAAGACCCCGGCCGACCTGGAGCGCGCGCCGTACGACCGGACGGCCCTGATCGGCGTCCTGGACGTGCTGGAGATCCGCAACGCGTCGCTGCGCGAGCGGCTCCTCGCGGTCGACCCGGGCGCGGGCGAGGAGGAGGCCCCGGCCCCCGCCGCCGGTGTGGAGCTGGACGGCTCGGTCCTGGGCGCGGGCGAGCTCGCCCCCTGGCTCGCCGAGCACGGCGCCGGGCCGCTCGGCCTGGCCACCGTCGACGCGTGGGCGCTCGGCACGGGCAGCGTCAGCGAGATCGCGCTGGCCGCCGCCGACGGCCCCGCCGCCTGGTTCGACCCGTCCGAGCTCGACGAGGCCGACGAGGGGGCCTTCGCCGCCTGGATCGCGGACGCCACCAAGCCGAAGGTCCTGCACAACGCGAAGGCCGCGATGCGGGTCTTCCCCGAGCACGGCTGGAGCGTCGACGGCGTCACCATGGACACGGCGCTCGCCGCGTATCTGGTCAAGCCCGGCCGCCGCTCCTTCGCCCTGGACGCGCTGTCCGTGGAGTACCTGGGCCGCGAGCTCGCCCCGGCGGCCGCCGACGGCCAGCTCGCCTTCGGCGCCGACGACCAGGCCGAGGCCGAGGCCCTGATGACCCAGGCGCGCGCCGTCCTGGACCTGGGCGACGCCTTCACCGAGCGCCTCAAGGAGGTCGGCGCGGCCGACCTGCTCCACGACGTGGAGCTCCCCACCTCGACCCTCCTCGCCAAGATGGAGCGGTACGGCATCGCGGCCGACCGCCCCCATCTGGAGGCGATGGAGCAGCAGTTCGCGGGCGCGGTGCAGCAGGCGGTGAAGGAGGCGCACGCCTCGGTGGGCCACGAGTTCAACCTCGGCTCGCCCAAGCAGCTCCAGGAAGTCCTCTTCGGCGAGCTCGCCCTGCCCAAGACGAAGAAGACGAAGACGGGCTACACGACGGACGCGGACGCGCTGGCGTGGCTGGCCGCCCAGACCGAGCACGAGCTGCCGGTCATCATGCTGCGCCACCGCGAGCAGGCGAAGCTGCGGGTCACCGTCGAGGGTCTGATCAAGACCGTCGCCGCCGACGGTCGCATCCACACGACCTTCAACCAGACGGTCGCGGCGACCGGCCGCCTCTCCTCCACCGACCCCAACCTCCAGAACATCCCGGTGCGTACGGACGAGGGCCGTGCCATCCGCCGCGGCTTCGTGGTCGGCGAGGGCTTCGAGTCGCTGCTCACCGCCGACTACAGCCAGATCGAGCTCCGCGTGATGGCCCACCTCTCCGAGGACGAGGGCCTCATCGAGGCCTTCGCCTCCGGCGAGGACCTGCACACGACGGTGGCCTCCCAGGTCTTCGGCGTCGACAAGACCCAGGTCGACCCGGAGATGCGCCGCAAGATCAAGGCGATGTCGTACGGCCTGGCCTACGGCCTCTCGGCGTTCGGCCTCTCCCAGCAGCTGAACATCGAGGCAGCCGAGGCGCGCGGCCTGATGGACACGTTCTTCGAGCGCTTCGGCGGCGTCCGGGACTACCTCCAGCGCGTGGTGGAGGAGGCCAGGGCGACGGGTTACACGGAGACGATGCTCGGCCGCCGCCGCTATCTGCCGGACCTCAACAGCGACAACCGCCAGCGCCGCGAGATGGCCGAGCGGATGGCGCTCAACGCCCCGATCCAGGGCACGGCGGCGGACATCGTCAAGGTCGCCATGCTTAAGGTGGACCGCGCCCTGACCGAGGCGGGCCTGAACTCCCGCCTGCTGCTCCAGGTCCACGACGAAATCGTCCTGGAGATCGCGCCGGGGGAGCGCAAGAAGGTCGAGTCCCTGGTCCGCCGGGAGATGGCCTCGGCCGTGTCCCTGCGCGCCCCGCTGGACGTGTCGGTGGGCGCGGGCGCGGACTGGGAGTCCGCCGCGCACTGACCACCGGGCCCGGACCGCCGGCCCCCGAGAACCTGCCCGCCCGGTATCGCACCGGGCGGGCAGGTCCGTGTACGCGGGGGGAACCGATTCTCCGCCATATCTGGGCAGCTCCCGGGTGACGAAGCGGTGAAAAGGTGAATAAGGGTCAGGGGGCGGTGTCGCTCTGCCCAGTGGGTGCCGTAGGGTCTCCTGAGGCCTGCGCTGGGGAGCGCGAACTGCTGACCACGGGGAGGGGCTAGACGTATGGCACCGCGAATCGGGCGACGGCTGCGCAAGGGAGCGACCACGACCGCCGTGGCCGCGGCGGCGGTGGCGGCGCTCTCCGCCTCCCAGGGACCGGGCGTCCTGGCCAACGGCCCGGCGGGCGAACACGCGGCGTCCGGCACCCCGACGCCTCCCCCCGGAGCCCCGGCCAGCGGCAACTCGCCGTACTACACGGACCTCCCGCCCCTCGTCTCCCCGAACCCGCCGGCCGCCCCGACCACCGGCTCGCCCGTCCTGGGCGCCGACCAGCAGGGCATACCCGCGACCCTCCTCGACGCCTACAAGAAGGCCGAGGCGGAGCTCGCCCGCGACCGGGCCTCCTGCCACCTCCCCTGGCAGATACTCGCGGCCATCGGCAAGGTCGAGTCCGGCCAGGCCAACGGCGGCCGCGTCGACGCCAACGGCACCACCCTCACCCCGATCCTGGGCCCGGTCCTCAACGGCGTCGGCTTCGAGAACATCACCGACACCGACGGCGGCTCCTACGACGGCGACACGGTCCACGACCGCGCCGTAGGCCCCATGCAGTTCATCCCCTCCACCTGGGCGACCTCCGGCCGCGACGGCAACGGCGACGGCCGCAAGGACCCCAACAACGTCTACGACGCCTCGCTGGCCGCCGCCTACTACCTCTGCGGCGACCGCGACCTCGCCGTCCAGTCCAACCTGGACAAAGCGGTGCTCAGCTACAACCACTCGCAGGAGTACCTGACCACGGTCCTGACGTGGTTCGACTACTACAAGCGCGGCTCGCACGAGGTCCCGAACGGTACGGGCGTGCTGCCCGGCAGCCGCAGCGACAGCCCGGTCCGCCGGCCCGCCGGCACGGTCCCGTCCCCGCACCCGTCGACCCCCGGCCCGACGCCGAAGCCCACCCCGTCCAAGCCCGGCCCGAAGCCGACGCCGACGCGCCCGGAGCCGTCCAAGCCCACCCCGAGCGACCCCAGCTCGCCCAAGCCGCTGCCGTCGAAGAAGGCGAGCACGTTCGAGGACGCGGACACCGCGCCCCTGACGGCCACCGCGGGCTCCTCGTTCGCCGGGCAGCCCAAGGTGCGCGTCAAGGACCAGTTCGGCCGGCCGATGGGCAAGGCGACCGTCCGCTTCCAGGTCATCGGCACCACCGGCGCCCGCTTCCCGGGCGACGCCACCCAGGTCACCGTCGACACCGGTACCGACGGCCGCGCCACCGCCCCCGCCCTCCTCGCGGGCGAGCAGACCGGTACCTTCACCGTCCGGGCCACCGTCGT
This sequence comes from Streptomyces sp. TLI_146, assembly GCF_002846415.1. Taxonomy (NCBI): domain Bacteria; kingdom Bacillati; phylum Actinomycetota; class Actinomycetes; order Kitasatosporales; family Streptomycetaceae; genus Streptomyces; species Streptomyces sp. TLI_146. The sequence continues at coordinate 2,903,960 of NZ_PJMX01000001.1, read as the reverse complement.
CGGCACCAGCCTGCCCGAGATCAAGTGGACCGCCACCGTCAACGCCCGCCAGGCGGACGCCCTGGCGCGCACCGACGCCAAGGAGCTGACGGCCGCCCCCGGCGCCGAGTTCGCCAACTACGTGGAGGTCAAGGCCACGTACAAGGGCGCCGTCGTCCCCGGCATCGCCGTCGCCGCCGCGATGATCGTCACCCCGGAGGCGTCCGCCGCCGGCACCGCGGTCGCCGACCCCAAGGTCAACGACAAGGGCCCCTACTTCAAGGACGACAAGGGCAACCCGATCCGGACCCTCAAGGATCTGAAGACCGACGCCCATGGCGTGCTGCGGCTTCCCAAGATCTACGCGGACGGCCAGACGGGCACCTTCGTGCTCCGCCTCACCACCCCGGGCGGCGCCACCCTCGACGTCCGGCTCAAGGTCGCCTGACCACCTCACCTCCCGCGGCCGTCCGCCGCCTGCGTCGTCTCCGGACCGCCCCCGCTGCCGCAAGTGCAGCGGGGGCGGTCCCACGTGTTCTCATCTCACCCCCGCGTTGCTACGGTGCCCCAACCCTGACGACCCATCAGCTCCGGGAGGCCGAGCATGCGCGCCCTCGTCGCCGCGGCCATCGGGCTCGCCGCCGCCCTCGCCATCGTGCTGACCGTCACGGCGATCGGCGGACCCGAGGGCACCACCTCGCCCAAGCCCCTGCTCACCACCGTCCCCACCGCCCCCGGGGCCGTCCCGCCCGGGAAGTAGAGAAGCAGAGAAGTAGAGGAGAGCCGGCCGCATGCGACGCAAAGCCAGCCTGATCCTGCTCGCCCTCGCCGTCTTCTTCGCGGCGCTCTCCCCGCTACTGCGCTGGTATGCCTTCCCCCGGCTCGCCAAGGTCTCGCCCAGCCAGTACCAGGAGACGGTCCTGGAGGCGAAGAACGCCACCCTCCTCGACTACAAGCAGTTCAAGTCCGTGACGGTCCCCAAGGTGACCATCGTGCAGACCCTCAAGGGCAACGTCGAGGAGTCCCGGAAGATCGAGAAGACCGCGGGCAAGGACGTCGTCGTCTGGGACTCCCTGACGTATGTCCTCGACGACAAGGGCCAGTTCGTCTCCAAGAACCCCGAGCGCTATATCTACGACGCCCACAGCCAGGCCCCGGTCCACGCCACCGGCGAGATGGTCGACGGCGACCCGGTCAAGCGCGAGGGCATCGAGTTCAAGTGGCCGTTCCTCACCGAGAAGCGGGACTACGAGTACTTCGACGCCCAGAGCCGCACCAGCGCCCCCATCCACTACAAGGGCACGGTCGCCTTCCACGGCCTCAAGGTCTACTACTTCGAGCAGACCATCCCCTGGACCCGGGTCCCCTTCCCCAAGGCCATGCCCCTCGGCGTCACCCCCGAGGTCGCCAAGCAGACCGGCCTGACCCGGTGGTACAGCACCAAGCGGATGTTCTGGGTCGACCCCGTGACCGGCGGACCGGTCAACGGCGAGGAGATCCACCAGGAGGAACTCCGCAACGCCACGGCTCTGTTCGGCCAAGACAAGATCACCGCCTTCTCCGGTCATGTGAAGATGCGCGAGGACTACGTCGACCACACGGTCGCGCTGATCAAGAAGAACCGCACTCTGATCCTGCTGCTCACCTCCTATCTCCCCTGGGGCTTCCTCGGACTCGGCACCACACTGCTCGCCCTCTCCCTGTGGCTGGAGGCCCGCAGCCGCCGCCCCGGCACCCCGGCCCCGACGGCCCGCACGGAGCCGGAGCCGGTCAGCGCGTGACGCCGGGCGCGAGGCCGGGTCGGGTTGCCGCACGTCACCGTCCAGCAGGTCGACCATTCAGCCGTTCAGCAGGTCGCCCGCCCTCAGGTCACCGCTTGAGCCGGGCGTTGGTGTGCCGCGTCGGCTCGGCCCGCGAGGGGTCCTCCGGCCAGGGGTGCTTGGGGTAGCGCCCGCGCAGCTCGGCACGGACCGCCCGGTAGCCCTCCCGCCAGAAGTTCGCCAGGTCGGCGGTGACGGCGGCGGGGCGCCCGGCCGGGGAGAGCAGATGTATGAGCACGGGCACTCCGGCGACCTCCGGCGTCCCCTCCAAGCCGAACATCTCCTGGAGCTTCACCGCGAGCACCGGCTGCGCACCCCCGTACTCCACCCTGATCCGCGACCCGCTCGGCACCTCGATCCGCTCCGGTGCCAGCTCGTCCAGGCGCGCCGCCTCGCCGCTCGCCCACGGCAGCAGCCGGGTCAGCGCCTGCCCCGCGTCCAGCCTCCCCAGATCGGCCCGGCGCCGCGCCCGGGACAGCTCCGGCTCCAGCCACTCCTCGGCCCGGGCGAGCAGTGCCCCGTCCGACACGTCCGGCCACGGCTCGCCCAGTGTCCGGTGCAGAAACGCCAGCCGCTCCCGCAGCCCCCCGGACTCCCGCGACCACCGCAGCAGCCCTATGCCCTCCTTCGCCAGCCCCTCCAGAAGCGCCCGCCTCACCAGAGCGGGGTCGGGCTGCTTCAACGGCCGCACGGACAGCTCCACCGCGCCCAGGCGTTCCACTTCCCGGGCGACCACATCACCGTCCTCCCAATGCACCTCCTCGCCCTCGGCCCCCAATGGCCCGGCGGCCACGCGCGCGATGCCCTCGTCCACGACGGCGGCCAGCCGCACGCGTGCCGAAGCGGCCTGCACCGGCCGGTCCGCCACGGCCACCGCCAGCCACGCTGCACTCCGCAGCCCGGACCCCTGCCCCAGCTCGGCCCGGGTGCCGGACACCATCAGGAACGAGCCCTCACCCCGGGCCCGCGCCACCCGCTCCGGAAAGGCCAGCGCGGTGACCAGCCCGGCAACGGCGTCGTCCGATCCCGATCCCGACCTCAAAGGCCCTTCCGGACCGGAGCCCGAGGAAGAAGAGGCGGACACGGAACCTGCTCCCGGCGCCGTCGACGCGGGACCCGCCCCTGTCCCCGTGGACGCGGACCCCGCCCCCGTCACCGCCGACGTCAGCCGCCGCACCTCCTGGCGCCAGCGTGCCGCGTACCCGTCGCCGCCGCGGCGGGCCGTGCGCCACGCCGCCGCCAGATCGTCCCCGTACTCCCTCGGCGGCTCCTCGCTCAGCAGCGCCACCACCTCGGCCGCCCGGCGCGCGCCCACCTCGGCCACGCCGTCCAGGAGCGCCCTGGCCAGCCGGGGGTGCACCCCGAGCCGGGCCATCCGCATCCCCCGCTCGGTGGCCCGGCCGTCCGCGTCCACCGCTCCGATCGCGGTGAGGACGGAGCGGGCCGCCGCCATGGCCCCGGCGGGCGGGGCGTCGAGCAGCGCCAGTCCCTGGGCGGTCGGATCGCCCCAGCACGCTGCCCGCAGGGCGAAGGACGCCAGATCCGCGATCTTGATTTCGGGGGAGGGGAAGCGCGGGCGCCGCGCGTCGTCGGCCGGCGCCCAGCACCGGTACACCGTGCCGAACGCCTCCCGGCCCGCACGGCCCAGCCGCTGGGTCGCCCCCGCGTCCGACACCGTCACGGTCGCCAGCGAGCCGAGCCCCCGTGCGTGGTCGACGCGCGGCTCGCGGGCCAGCCCGGAGTCGACGACGATCCGCACGCCCGGCACGGTCAGGCTGGACTCGGCCACGGAGGTCGCGAGGACCACCCGCCGACGCCCCTCGCCGCCCCGCAGCACCGCGTCCTGGACCGCCGCCGGAGCCCGCCCGTGCAACTGGAGGACCTCGGCGTCCACCCCGTCCAGCATCCCGGCCGTCCGGGCGATCTCGCCGGTGCCCGGCAGGAAGCAGAGCAGATCCCCTTCGTGCGCCTCCAGGGCCAGCCGGACCGTCGCCGCGACGTGGCGCAGCAGCTGCTGGTCCACCCAGGTGCCGTGTGCCGGGCGGATCCCGGCGGGCGGCGGGGCGTAGTGGACCGCCGCCCCGTGGCCCTGTCCCGTACTCCGCACCACCGGCGCCGGGCCCGTGCCGTCGGCCACCGTCAGAAGCTGCGACCAGGCCTCCGCGTCGCTGGTGGCGGACGCCGCGATCAGCTGGAGCTCCGGGCGCAGGGCGGCCCGTACGTCCACGAGGAAGGCGATCGCGGTGTCCGCGTCCAGATGGCGTTCGTGGCACTCGTCGAGCAGCACCACGTCCACGCCCGCGAGTTCGGGGTCGCGTTGCAGCCGTTGCAGCAGAACGCCGGTGGTGACCACTTCGACGACCGTGCCGGGGCCCGTGCGGCGCTCCCCGCGCACGGAGAAACCGACCGCGTCCCCGACCTCCTGGCCCAGCAGCCAGGCCATCCGGCGGGCGGCGGCCCGGACCGCCATCCGCCGGGGCTCGGCCACGAGCACCCGCCGCCGTGGCCCGGCCCCGGTCAGCCCGGCCAGCGCCAGCGGCACCAGCGTGGTCTTGCCGGTGCCCGGGGGCGCGGACAGGACCGCCGTGCCGTGCCCGTCGAGTGTGCTCAGCAGCTCGGGCACGGCATGGCGTACGGGAAGACGCTCGATCGCGTCGGTTCGGATCACGACCACAGTTTCGTACGTCCCGGCCCGGCCGCGTTTCCGGTCGTCCACAGACCAGCTGGTTTGTGGGTTTGTATTACTGGTGGGGGTGAGGTGAGGCCGCTGCCGGGGCGGCGGCCGACCCTGGCCGCCATCTCAGGCCCGCCGCGTAACCTCCGCTGATCCCATTACCCCCCCGTGCACACGCGCCCGCCCGCGTACGGGCTAATCCCGCTCGCACACGAAAATCGCCGTGCCCGGAATCAGATTGCCCCGCAGCGGGGACCAGCCGCCCCACTCCTGCGTGTTCCAGGCGGGCCACTCCGGTTCGACCAGGTCCACCAGCCGGAAGCCCCCGGCCACCACGTCCCGCACCCGGTCGCCCAGCGTCCGGTGGTGCTCGACGTACACCGCGCGCCCGGCCTCGTCCTGCTCCACATACGGCGTGCGGTCGAAGTAGGACGCGGCCACGCTCAGCCCCTCCGGGCCCGGCTCGTCCGGGAACGCCCAGCGGATGGGGTGGGTGACGCTGAAGACCCAGCGCCCGCCGGGCCGCAGCACCCGTCGGACCTCGCGGAAGACCCGCACCGGGTCGGCGACGAACGGGACCGCCCCATAGGCGGAGCACGCCAGGTCGAAGGAGCCGTCCGCGAACGGGAGCGCCCCCGCGTCCGCCTCCACCAGCGGGACCGCCCCGCCGTCGATGCGCAGCGCGTGCTGGAGCTGGCGGTGCGAGAGGTCCAGGGCGACCGGCCGGGCGCCCTGGGCGGCCAGCCAGCGCGAGCACTGGGCCGCCCCGGCACCGATCTCCAGGACGTCCAGTCCCTTTAGGGACTCCACGGGTCCGAGAAGGGCCGCGTCCGCCTCGTCCAGCCCCTCGGGGCCCCAGACGAAACGGTCGTCCCCCAGGAACGCTCCGTGGTCACTCTGGTACTCGTCGGCGTTCCGGTCCCACCACCCGCGGCTGGCCCGGCTGCTCTCCGCTTCGTCGGTGTCACGCCGCGTCGCATCGGGCTCGTATTCGGCCTCGTACTCTTGGATCATCGTGCCCGTCGTTGTAGTTTGCGCAGAAGCGCGAGCGCCGCTGCGCGGCCTCGTTCTGCTGGGGCCGGCATGGGCCTGCGTGGCCTCGGAGAACCTAAGTTGTGCCGGGATTGCGGGGATCCGCCCCGGGTGTGCGCCTTCGCGCATTGACCCTGTCCGGCTGCCCCCGTATGCTACAAGTTGCGCTGCGAGCCTGCGCACCTCAGACCTAGCAGGCGCGCTCCCACTGTTGTATGTCCCCTCGGTATTCGAGGCGCCCCCGGTTCGCCGGGACGGGCGCTTCCTAGGCTGTCCGGCTTCTGCAGAGGCGATACGGGCTCTCGGCGTAGCAGTACCTACGACTTCATGTCCGTACCGGAGCCCTTTCCCACATGACGAGCAGCACCGAGACCACCGCCACCACCCCGCAGGTTGCGGTCAACGACATCGGTAACGAGGAAGCCTTCCTCGCCGCGATCGACGAGACGATCAAGTACTTCAACGACGGCGACATCGTCGACGGCGTCATCGTGAAGGTCGACCGGGACGAGGTCCTGCTCGACATCGGTTACAAGACCGAAGGTGTCATCCCGAGCCGCGAGCTCTCGATCAAGCACGACGTCGACCCGAACGAGGTCGTCAAGGTCGGCGACGAGATCGAGGCCCTGGTTCTCCAGAAGGAGGACAAGGAAGGCCGCCTGATCCTCTCGAAGAAGCGCGCTCAGTACGAGCGTGCCTGGGGCACCATCGAGAAGATCAAGGAAGAGGACGGCATCGTCACCGGTACCGTCATCGAGGTCGTCAAGGGTGGTCTCATCCTCGACATCGGCCTCCGTGGCTTCCTGCCGGCTTCCCTCGTCGAGATGCGCCGCGTCCGCGACCTCCAGCCCTACGTGGGCAAGGAGCTCGAGGCCAAGATCATCGAGCTGGACAAGAACCGCAACAACGTGGTCCTGTCCCGCCGTGCCTGGCTGGAGCAGACCCAGTCCGAGGTCCGTCAGACGTTCCTCACCACCCTCCAGAAGGGTCAGGTCCGCTCCGGCGTCGTTTCCTCGATCGTCAACTTCGGTGCCTTCGTGGACCTGGGTGGCGTCGACGGTCTCGTCCACGTCTCCGAGCTCTCCTGGAAGCACATCGACCACCCGTCCGAGGTTGTCGAGGTCGGCCAGGAAGTCACCGTCGAGGTCCTCGACGTCGACATGGACCGCGAGCGTGTCTCCCTGTCGCTGAAGGCGACGCAGGAGGACCCGTGGCAGCAGTTCGCCCGTACGCACCAGATCGGTCAGGTCGTCCCGGGTAAGGTCACGAAGCTCGTTCCGTTCGGTGCGTTCGTGCGCGTCGACGAGGGCATCGAGGGCCTGGTCCACATCTCCGAGCTGGCCGAGCGCCACGTGGAGATCCCGGAGCAGGTCGTCCAGGTCAACGACGAGATCTTCGTCAAGGTCATCGACATCGACCTTGAGCGTCGCCGGATCTCGCTGTCCCTGAAGCAGGCCAACGAGTCCTTCGGTGCCGACCCGGCGTCGGTCGAGTTCGACCCGACCCTGTACGGCATGGCCGCGTCCTACGACGACCAGGGCAACTACATCTACCCCGAGGGCTTCGACCCCGAGACCAACGACTGGCTCGAGGGCTACGAGACCCAGCGCGAGGCGTGGGAGGGCCAGTACGCCGAGGCGCAGCAGCGCTTCGAGCAGCACCAGGCCCAGGTCATCAAGTCCCGCGAGGCCGACGAGGCCGCCGCTGCCGAGGGCGCTGCTGCCCCGGCCGCCGGTGGCAACGCCGGTGCCGGCATCTCGGGTGGTTCGTACTCCTCGGAGTCGGACGACAACTCCGGCGCCCTGGCGTCGGACGAGGCCCTGGCTGCCCTGCGCGAGAAGCTGGCGGGCGGCCAGAGCTGACGCTCTGACCCCGGTCGGTAGATAGCCGAAATGTAAGGCCCGCTCCCCATTGGGGGGCGGGCCTTACATCGTTCTCCGGGTAGGGATGGCCGTCACGGGGTGACCGGGATGTTGGTCAGCCCCCTTCCGCCGGTGACGGTGTTGCTGCTGTAGACGGTGGCCGGGCAGCCGCTCGCGCTGTAGTTGGTCACGTTGACGGCGAGCCGCAGCGAGCCGGGGGAGTCGCTCAGATCCGACGTGTTGGAGCGGAAAACGGTGCCGCAGCCCCAGCCGGGCTGCTGGGTGTGCGTCTCGTAGCCGTTGTTGAGGGTGTGGACGCCGGTGTTGCCCTCGACCACGACCTTGTTGCCCTTCACGTCGACCCAGGAGTCGTCGTAGTTGGCATTGGTCAGCCCGCTGCCGTCGAAGTGGTTGCCGGCGATCCGGGCCCCGGTGGTGCCTTCTTTTATGTCGACGTTCTCGCCGCCGACCCCGGGGCCGATGGTGTTGTCCAGGATCTGCACCTGGTCGCTCTGGTCGGAGAGGTCGCCGGCCGTGCCGACGTACACGCCCTCGCCCATGCCCGAGCCGTCCCGGCCGGTGTCGTAGATGCGCGAGTTCCTGATGACGCCGTTCCTGCTGGACCTGCGGAAGTGGACGCCCTCCATGGCGAGGCCGTGCACGGTCACGGAGTCGATGACGACACCGCTCGCCGCGTCCATCATGATCCCCTTCTGGCCGCCGGTGACGGTGAGGCCCTGGACCGTCCAGTACGAAGCCCCGTTGAGGTACAGGCCGTAGCCGCCGCCCGCCCTGAGTACGGCCTTCGGCGAGCCCGTGAGGGTGATCCGCGCGGACGAGGTGCCTGGGACGGTCGTCTTGAAGTTGCCGGTGTACGTGCCGTCCGCGAGCCGGATGGTGTCGCCGGGGCGGGCGGCGGTGAGCGCGGACTTCAGCTGGGCGGCCGTGGACACGTCGACGACGGCGGCGGACGCGTCGGCCGATGCGGCGGCGAGACCGAGCCCACCGGTGGCGAGGGCGCCGGTGAGCAGGAAGGCGAGCAGCGGGCGGTTACGCATGGGGGTCCTCCGGGCGAGGTGGGGGAACCGTTCTCGTACGCGGGAAGTTCTCTTACCTGAACACTGGACGCGTTTCTGAACTCTGCGTCGTCAGGTGACGGTAGGGAGGGTGTGTGGGCATGTCAAGGTCCGGACCAGTGGCCGGAAATGGCGGACCGGGCCGGGCAGAGCCCCGTTCCGGCCGTTGTGAGAACAGCATGTGAAACGCACGCGCGCGGGAATGCCGTTGTCCGACGGGGCGTTCTTCCCTACGAACACGAGGAGGAGCGGTAATCGTGCTTGATCCGCAGGGTTTGTACGAATGGGAGCCGAAGGGCCTCGCAGTCGTCGACATGGCGCTCGCGCAGGAGTCGGCCGGCCTGGTCATGCTGTACCACTTCGACGGATACATCGATGCGGGTGAGACCGGCGAGCAGATCGTCGGGAAGCTGCTGGACAGCCTGCCCCACCAGGTGGTGGCGCGCTTCGACCACGACAGACTTGTCGACTACCGCGCCCGCCGGCCGCTGCTGACCTTCAAGCGGGACCGCTGGACGGACTTCGAGACCCCCGCGATCGAGGTGCGCCTGGTGCAGGACGCCACGGGCGCGCCGTTTCTGCTGATGTCCGGCCCGGAGCCGGACGTGGAGTGGGAGCGTTTCGCCGTCGCCGTACGGCAGATCGTCGAGCGCCTCGGTGTACGCCTTTCGGTCAACTTCCACGGCATTCCGATGGGCGTTCCGCACACCCGCCCCGTCGGCATCACGCCGCACGGCAACCGCACGGACCTGATGCCGGGTCACCGCTCGCCCTTCGACGAGGCGCAAGTGCCCGGCAGCGCCGAGTCGTTGATCGAGTACCGGCTGATGGAGGCCGGACATGACGTCCTCGGCGTGGCCACGCACGTCCCGCACTACGTGGCGCGGTCGGCCTACCCGGACGCCGCGCTGACCGCCCTGGAGGCCATCACGGCGGCCACGGGCCTGGTGCTGCCGAGCATCGCCCACGGTCTGCGGACCGAGGCACAGCGCACCCAGACGGAGATCGAGCGCCAGATCGGCGAGGGCGACGAGGAACTCGTCACGCTCGTGCAGGGACTTGAGCACCAGTACGACGCGATCGCGGGCGCCGAGACCCGGGGCAACCTGGTCGCCGAACCGGCGGACCTGCCGTCGGCGGACGAACTGGGCCGCGAGTTCGAGCGGTTCCTCGCGGAGCGCGAGGGAGACGTCTGACGGCCGGGCGCCGGCTCCGGTGGTGGTCCGGCGCAACGGCCCGAAGGGCCTGGGAGCGTACGGCATGAGCGGCATCCTTTAGGCTGCCGCTCATGCTGAAGGTGGGCCTGACCGGCGGAATCGGCGCCGGCAAGAGCGAAGTGTCGCGCATGCTCGTCTCGTACGGGGCGGTGCTGATCGACGCCGACAAGATCGCCCGCGAGGTGGTCGAGCCCGGAACCCCGGGGCTGGCGGCGGTGGTCGAGGCGTTCGGCGCCGGGATCCTCACGGCGGACGGCACCCTGGACCGCCCTGCCCTGGGTGCGATCGTCTTCGCCGACCCCGCGAAGCTCGCTGTCCTGAACGGCATCGTCCACCCGCTGGTCGGCGCGCGCTCGGCGGAGCTGGAGGCAGCCGCGGGCCCCGACTCAGTGGTGATCCACGACGTCCCGCTGCTGACCGAGAACGGTCTGGCCCCGCTGTACGACCTGGTGGTGGTCGTCGACGCCGCCCCCGCCACGCAGCTGGACCGGCTGACGCGGCTGCGCGGCATGGCGAAGCCGGAGGCCGAGGCGCGGATGGCGGCCCAGGCGACGCGCGAGCAGCGGCTGGCTGTGGCGGACCTGGTCATCGACAACGACGGGCCGCTGGAGGCGCTGGAACCGCAGGTCAGGAAGGTGTGGGGCGAGCTCCTGGAGCGGGCGGCCGCACGCTAGGCCGAGTCTGCCGGCAGGAAGTCTCAAATCCCCGCACCACCTCACCCCCCGGGATTACGATCCCGATGTGCTCTTCGTACTGGCGGGTTTCACGGTCTTCGGCGGGCTGGTGGCACTGCTGGCCGGTGCGTACGGGCTGCGGGAGACCCGGCGCATCGCGGCGGCCGGCGCCGCTACCTGGGCGCTGGTCAAGCCCGCCCCGCCCGGCTCCGGGCGCCCGCTCCTCCAGTACGAGACGGCCGACGGCCGGGTCCTAGAGCTGCCGTCCCCCGTACCGCCCACGCGGCGCGAGCCACTGACCCCGGGCGCGCGCGTGCACCTCTCCTACGACCCGGCCGACCCGCGCGAGGTCATTCTGCTGGGTCGGGAACGAACGGGCCTGGACCGTACGTTTGTAGCGGCAGGAGCCGCCGTACTGGCCGTGGGTCTGGTCCTGGCGATGGCCGCGCTGTGAGCGCGCCTCGCACTCCGTGACGGGCGGAATGAATACGGAATACGGGAACTGGGCAGTGCGTTGTCATCGCGCAGCGAGGGAAAGGACTCGACCGTGGCCGAGAGCACCCCGGAAACGCACGTCATCGACTTCCGCGCGGCGGAGCAGCTGCTGGCTGCCCGTGACCCTCGCGGCGCGGTGAAGCTCCTCGACTCGGTCGTCGCGGCCCACCCCGAGAACACCGCCGCCCGCCTCCTGCGCGCCCGCGCGTTCTTCGCCGCGGCCCAACTCCGCGCGGCGGAACTGGAATTCCAGCTGGTCCTGGAACGCGAACCGGACAACGCCTTCGCCCACTTCGCCCTGGCCCGCACCTACGAACGCACGGCCCGCCCCGACCAGGCGGTCCGCCACTTCCGCCTGGCGGCGGCCCTGGACCCGAAGCCGGAGTATGTGGAGGCGGCGCGGTTCGACGTGGACGACGCCTAACGCCGCCGAGGCGGCTCATAGGGGGGAACGTCAGGGCCCGGCTGGTAGTGGGGCCCCTGATGGATGTGGTGGATGATCATGGTGAGGTCGATCGCGATCACCAGGGCGAGTGCCGCGCACGCCCCCATCCACCCGGGGCGGTCCTCCAAGGCGAAGCCCGCCGTGCCTGCTAGGGCCCAGATCAGGCCCCATACGCTCAGCCAGAACCGCATCCGCAGGGGACTGCGCGCGGTCGTGGGTTCACTCCCAGTGCGCATCGCCATCGCCTCTTCCAGAGGAATTTTACCCACTGGGTGGCTGGATCGGGCTGTTCGATGGGGCTTCGCCGCACGGCAACCCCGGATCCCGTGACCGGGTGCCGCATAGGGTGACGCGCATGGTGGACGAGGACGCGCTGTTGCCGGTGGGGGACGAGTTGGCCGAGGTGCTGCTCGACCTCGCCGTACCGCACGAGGACATCAATGAACTCGTGCGGATCGCCCGGAGGTTGGAGGGCGATCCGGAAGCGGGCGGGCTGCTGGAAGAGTCCGTTCGGGCGCTCGTGCGGGACATCGGCGAGGTCGGGTTTCAGCCTGAAATGCCCGCGGTTTCCGAGGGGTTGGGGGGAGCGGCGGCCGTCCGGCGACTCTTTCCCGTCCTCGTCCTGCTCGCCGCACTGCCGCATACGCGCGCGTACCACGACGAACGCGCCGTGCCCGCCGACATCGCCCGCCGCACCCTCGCCGACTTAGGGCGCCACCTGGCCATTCACCGCAGGCGGTACGGGAACGCCGGTCTGCTGGACCCGCGCTGGCTGTGGCGGCACTTTCGCGGGGAGCTCTACCAGGTGGGGCGGTTGCAGTTCCAGCGGGACAGGCTTGGGAAGCGGACCGGTGAGGCGGTGCGGGCCGCCGGGCTGCCGCTCGGGCCCGGCGACGCCTGCCTCAGCATCCACATACCGGACTTCCGGGGGCCGTTGACCCCGCAGGCGTGCGACGCCTCGCTCGCGCTGGCCAAGGACTTCTTCGCGCTCCACTACCCCGAGGAGACGTACCGGGTCGCGGTCTGCCACTCATGGCTGCTCGATCCGCAGCTGGAGAAGTACCTGCCCGAGGAGTCCAACATCGTCCGCTTCCAGCGCCGGTTCCGCACCCCGTATCGGGAGACGGAAGCGGACGATCGGCTCCCTGTCTTCTTCGTCTTCGGGGATCCGGACCTGCCCGTGGAGGCGCTGCTCCAGCGGACCGCCGTGGAGCGCGCCGTCGCCGGCCATCTGCTCGCGGGCGAGCACTGGTACCGCGGGCACGGGTGGTTCGAGCTGTGATCCGTACGCCCGGTACGCGCCCCGCCCGGCGTCAGTGCACGAACGCGTAGCTGCGCCAGGGCCGGGTGTTCGGTGCGATGTTGTCCCCGAGACGGCTCGGGATGTACGCCATCTCCTTGCCGCGGCAGTCCAGCGTCCGGTACACGCGGACGTCCGCCAGCGTGTTGTTGAGGACGGCCGTGGCGCCCGTCGGCGCCATCCGGTGGCAGCCCTTGATCGGCGGGCTGCTGATCTTGACGATCCGCTCCGCCGCGGTCGAGTACGAGAAGGTGCCGACCGCCGTACGGCCGAGGCCGGAGCAGGCCGCGGTGGCGAGCGCGAGCAGCGACGCCCCGGCGGCGAAGCCGAGCCGCCTCCTTACGGACGCCGACCGCGCCCATGTGGAGCGCCCCGACGGGGACGGGGACGGCTCGGACGGGCGCGGCGCGAGCTGGGACACAGGCACGGACATGAGCGGTCCTCGTCTGTACGGTCTGTACGGTGTGCGGCGGTGGTACGGCGGTCAGTACCGCCACCCTGCCCGGTGCACGCCACCCGGGCATCCCGTGCGCGGCCGGCCGGGCTACGCCGCCTCGACGGGCCTCCGGTCGGTGGCTCGCACACGCTCGGCCCCATATCCATCGGCCTGGTTATGTGGCGCGCGCATATCCCCGACCCATGTACCGGCTGCCTAGCGTCGTGGTCGCAGCCAGATCAGCCTAGGCAGAGGGGGCCCGGACGTGCGTAGCGGACACCGTGGGGGATGGAGGGCGGCGCTCGCCGTGACAGCGGCGCTCGGCGCGCTCCTGACGGCGGGAGGCACCGCCACAGCCGGCAGCAGCGCCCCGGAGGGCAGCACCGCCGCCCCACCCCCGTACCTCACCCAGGAGGCCTCCTACGGCTCCGGCACCGTCACCAACGGCTGGGAGAAGGTCGAGCGCTACCGCGACACCACGCCGGGCTTCCAGGCGGCCGCCTCCGAGGGCTATCCGCCGGACGGCCGCGGCAACCAGGACGGCGTCCGCGTCACCTATTTCGGCGGCGTCGCCCGCCCCACCTCCGACCGCTTCCTGCTCTACTCTGCCCCCGGCTGGAACACCGGCGCCAAGGCCACCCCCGTCCTCCTGGTGCACGGCGCCAACGACACCGCCGACCGGGCCTGGGCCAACCCCGGCGAGTCCGGCGGCTACGGCTGCGGCGCGCTGTCGTGCCCCTCGACCGGCCTGATGCAGTACCTGGCGGCCCGCGGCCACCGCGTCTTCGCCGTCGGCTTCGCCCACAAGCAGGGCGACAACCTGATGCAGGCGCAGGCCGTCGGCGACGCCGTCGCCCTCATCAAGGCCAAGCTGGGCGTCGCCCAGGTGGACCTGGTCGGCTGGAGCAAGGGGGAGCTCTCCACGCGCGCGTACGTCTCGTCCCTCAAGCCCTCCTGGGGTCGCGGCTACGCCGGTGACGTACGGAAGCTGATCACGCTCGGCGGCCCCAACGGCGGCTTCGACTACCCGTACGCCCACGGCTGGGCCCATGACTTCTCGATCTGGCCGGAGTGCGGCGGCAAGATCAACGCACCCTCCCCGCACTCCCGGATGACCTGCTACGGGACGTACACGGCGCACCCCGAGTTCTCCATGACGCCGTCCGGCGGCTACGACGACTACCCGGGCCAGCGGCAGATGCTGGCCCGCTGGGACGGCGTGTACGGCGTCGACCAGTCGGCGCAGGACTGGTACACGACGTATTACGGAGGCCAGGGCTTCTACACGGCCGGTGACGGCATCCAGCCGGCCATCGAGGCGGGCTCGCTGGTCGCCCCGCTGCAGCGCGCCGGAATCCCCGCCTCCGTCACTACGTACCTGCTCGCGGGCGGCTCGCCGGACGTCATAGGCATCTTCAACGAGAACCGGGGCCCGAGCGACGGGGTCGTCTTCGTCTCCAGCGCGCTCGACACGACCGGCGTCGCCACGGTCGGCGGCAAGGCCACGGTGACCGGGGCCAACCACCTCGAACTCGGCTGGAACAGCGCCTCTGAGGCCCAGGTCGCCGCCTGGCTGGCCTGACCCACCGCCCCTTGAGAGCCCGAGCTCCCGAAGCCGAAGGACGGCCCGTATGCCCACTCTCACCGCCCGCCGGGTACCGACCGCCCGGCTCACCCAGCACATCCTGGAGGACGCCTCCAGGGACGCGGGCGAACCGGTCGTCTTCGTACATGGAAACGTCTCCTCCTCCGCCTTCTGGCAGGACGCCATGCTCGCCCTGCCCGAGCGCTACCGGCCGGTCGCCGTCGACCTGCGAGGCTTCGGCGGCACCGATCCGCTGCCGGTCGACGCGACCCGTGGACTGCGCGACTACGCCGACGACTTGATGGCGCTCCTCGAAGCGCTGCATATGGAGCGCGCACACTTCGTCGGCTGGTCCATGGGAGGCGGTGTGGTGCTGCAACACATGAGGGACCGGCCTGCCATGGTGCGCTCGCTGACAATGGTCAACCCGGTGTCCCCGTACGGCTTCGGCGGCACCCAGGGCGTGGACGGGCGGCTCAACTCGCCGGACGGCGCGGGCTCGGGCGGCGGCACCGCCAACCCCGACTTCGTACGGCTGCTTGCCGAGGGCGACCGGGGCGAGGAGTCCCCGCTCTCGCCCCGCAACGTGCTCTCCCTCTGCTACGTCAAACCACCACGGCGGCTCGCAAGGGAGGACGAGTACGTCGAGGCGATGCTCGCCACCCGGCTCGGCGACGACCACTACCCCGGCGACAGCAAGCCCTGCGAGGCCTGGCCCGGCACCGCCCCGGGCACGCGCGGAGTGCTCAACTGCCTGGCCCCGACCCACTTCCGCCTCGACGACCTGCACACCGCTCTCGCCGCACTCCCCGCGAAACCGCCGGTGACCTGGGTGCGCGGCGAGGACGACGTGATCGTCTCCGACACCTCGCTCTTCGACCTCGCCCACCTGGGCGCGATCGGCGCGGTGCCCGGCTGGGACGGCACCCCGGCCCAGCCCATGGTCGCCCAGACACGGCACGTTCTCGCCCTTTACGCGCGCGTGGGCGGCAGGGTACGAGAGGTGACAGTGCCCGGATCAGGGCACGCGGTGCACGTCGAACGCCCGGCGGAGTTCGGCGCGGCCCTGCTGGAGACGCTGGCCGAAGGAGTCTGAGGCACAGATGGAACCGATCAATCCGGTGGAACCGCCCGCCACGCACGTGTGCACGACCCGGCAGGGCGCGGTGCGCGGCCGGACCGGGAGCGACGCGGTGACGTCCTTCCTCGGCATTCCGTACGCGGCACCGCCGTTCGGGCCGCTGCGGTTTTTCGAACCGGCCCCGGCGGCCTCCTGGGAGGGCGTACGGGACGCCTTCGCGCACGGCCCGTCGGCGCCCCGGGCCCCGTACGCCCCGCCCATGGACGCCCTCATCCCGGACGCCGACGGCGGGCAGGGCGAGGACTGCCTCAACCTCAGCGTGTGGACCCCGCACCCCGGGCCGGGCGGCGGCCTGCCGGTGATGGTCTGGCTGCACGGCGGGGCCTTCTCCAACGGCTCGGGGGTGGGACCGGCGTACGACGGCACCGCCTTCGCGCGCGACGGCGTCGTCTGCGTGAACGTCAACTACCGCCTCGGCACGGACGGTTTCCTGCGGCTGCCGGGCAGGCCGGACAACCGCGGGCTGCTCGACCAGATCGCCGCCCTGGAGTGGGTCCGCGACAACATCGAGGGCTTCGGCGGCGACCCGGACCGGGTGACCGTGTTCGGTGAGTCGGCGGGCGGGATGAGCATCGGCGTCCTGCTCGCGCAGCCACGCGCGCGTGGGCTGTTCCGCCGGGCGGTCCTGCAGAGCGGCGCCGCCCACCACTTCCTGCGGCCCGCGACGGCCGAGCTGATCACGGCGCACCTCGCGGCCGCGCTGGGCATCGAGGCGACGGGGACGGCGCTGACCGAGGCGTTCGCCCGGGTCCCCTTCGGGGACCTGCTGCCCGCCCAGGCCCGGCTGCGGGCCGAGATGGGCGCCCGCCCGGACCCGGCGCTGTGGGGCGAGGCGATGCTCAACATGATGCCCTTCGAGCCGGTCCTGGACGCGCTGCCGCTGCCCTCCGCCGACTGCGGGGTGGACCTGCTCGTCGGCAGCAACCGCGAGGAGTACCGCCTCTTCCTGGTCCCCACCGAACGGCTGCACCTCCTGAGCGAGCGGAAGCTGCGCGCGACGACCGAGGCGTACGGGCTCGACCCCGACAAGGCGCTGCCCGTCTACGCCGAGAGCCGTCCCGGCGCGGGCCCCGGCGAGCTCTTCGACGCCGTGGCGACCGACTGGTTCTACCGGATCCCCGCCCTCCGCGTCGCCGAGGCCGTGCCCGGCACGCGCGTGTACGAGTTCGCCTGGCGCTCGCCGCAGTACGGCGGTCTCCTCGGCGCCTGCCACGGCTCGGAGCTCGGCTTCGTCTTCGACAACCTCCGCGACCCCGTGTACGCCCCGATGCTCGGCGACCACCCGCCGCAGGACCTCGCGGACGCGATGCACGGCGCATGGGTGGCCTTCGCGGCGACCGGCGACCCGGGCTGGGACGCCTACGACCGGGAGACCCGTACCACGATGGTCTTCGGCGCCTCCCCACACGCTCCGACCGAGCTGGTCCGGGACCCGCGGGCGGCGGAACGTGCCTTGTGGGAGGGGGTGCGCTGAGGCCGCGGGCCCCGATTGTCAGACCCCGCCCGTAAGGTCGTAGGGCAGTCGCGGATCGCGTGCCGATCCACGGCCCTACGGACGAGGGGAGGTGACCTGACATGACGCGGACCGAGCTGAAGGCGGCGCCCGTACCGCTGCCCGGCGTGTCCGCCGCCGCGGTGTTCCTGCCCGCGGGCCTGCCCCGCGAGGGGAAGGTCGCCTTCTGGGACCCGGCGGGCGGCCCGCCGCCCCAGGCCGCCGCGGGCGAGGTCGCCGAGCTGACCGTGGTGCGGCGCCACGGCGGCGGCGCCGGGCGGCGCACCGTCGCGGCCCGTCTGCTGCCCGTCACCGAGGCCCTGCCCCTGCTCGTCCGGGCCCGGAACCACCCCGCCGCGCACCCCGCGGCCGCCTGCTGGGGCGCCGCCGCGCTGCACGCCCTGCACCTGGTCGCGCGCGGCAGGCTGCTGCCCGGCCTGACCGGGACCGATCACGACGCCTGGCGGGCGGGCCCGCTGGACGCCGACGACATCGCCCAGCTCCGCGCCATCGCCGCCGCGATGCCGTACGAGGCGTACGGAGTCCCGGCGCCGGGCCGCGGCCCGCTGCGGCTGCCCGACCCGGAGGCGCTGGTGCGGGCCTTCCTGGACGCGGTCGCGGACAGCCTGCCGCGCACCCCGGCCGCCGCCCACGCGGTCGGCCCGGCGTTCGCGGCGGCCGAGCCCCAGCACCTGCCCGGCGCGCGCGTGTGGGCGGCGGAGGCGGCGGCGGGCATGGACGCGGGCGTACGGGTGTCCCTGCGCCTGGACCTGTCCGGTTACGGGATGTTCGACAGCGACCACGACGAGGACGCGCGGCGCGCGGGTTCCGCCGTCGTCCAGGTCCACAGCCTCGCCGACCCCACCCTGGTCGTCGACGCGGTGGGCCTGTGGGAGGGCGAGCGGTCCGACGCGTTCGGCCCGCGCGCGCGGATCGACGCCCTGCTCGCGCTGCGCCGGGCCGCCCGGGTCTGGCCACCCCTGGGCCTGCTGCTCGAACGGTCGGTGCCGGACGTGCTGCCCCTCACCGAGAGCGAGCTGTACGACCTGCTCGGCTCGGCCGCGACCCGCCTGGACGCGGCGGGGGTCGCCGTGCACTGGCCGCGCGAGCTGGCCCGCACCCTGAGCGCCACCGCCGTCGTACGGCCCGCGCCGGGCTCGGCGACCGACGGCACGGCGTTCTTCGACGCCGGTGAACTGCTCGCCTTCAACTGGGAGCTGGCGCTCGGCGGCGAACCGCTCAGCCAGTCGGAGATGGACACCCTGGCCGAGTCCCACCGCCCGATCGTGCGGCTGCGCGACCAGTGGGTGGTGGCCGACCCCGAGCTCGTACGGAAGGCGAGGAAGCGGGACCTGGGGCTGCTCGACCCCGTGGACGCGCTCTCCGTCGCGCTCACCGGCACCGCGGAGGTCGACGGCGAGACGGTCGAGGCGGTCCCGGCCGGCGCGCTGGCCGTCCTGCGCGACCGCCTCACCGAGGGCCCGCGGGCCACCGCCCAGCCCCCGGGCCTGGACGCCACCCTGCGCGACTATCAGCTGCGCGGCCTCGCCTGGCTGGACCTGATGACCTCGCTCGGCCTCGGGGGCTGCCTCGCGGACGACATGGGTCTGGGCAAGACGATCACCGTGATCGCCCTCCATCTGCGCCGCGCGCGTCCCGAGCCGACGCTGGTGGTCTGCCCGGCCTCGCTGCTCGGCAACTGGCAGCGCGAGATCGCCCGGTTCGCGCCCGGCGTTCCCGTGCGGCGCTTCCACGGCAGCGACCGCAGCCTGGCGGACGTGGCGGGCGGCTTCGTCCTCACCACGTACGGCACGATGCGCGGCAGCGCCCCCCAACTGGCCGCGCACACTTGGGGGATGGTCGTCGCGGACGAGGCGCAGCACGTCAAGAACCCGCTCTCGGCGACGGCCAAGGCCCTGCGCACCGTCCCCGCCCCCGCGCGCGTCGCCCTCACCGGCACCCCGGTCGAGAACAACCTCTCCGAGCTGTGGGCGCTGCTCGACTGGACGACGCCCGGGCTGCTCGGCCCGCTCAAGTCGTTCCGCGCCCGCCACGCCCGGGCCGTGGAGAACGGCGAGGACGCGCAGGCGGCCGAGCGCCTGGCCCGGCTGGTCCGCCCCTTCCTCCTCCGGAGGAAGAAGTCCGACCCGGGCATCGTGCCCGAGCTGCCGCCCAAGACGGAGACCGACCACCCGGTCCCGCTCACCCGCGAACAGGCCTCGCTCTACGAGGCGGTCGTCCGGGAGGCCATGGCCGGGGTCGAGGCGGCCGAGGGCATCACCCGCCGCGCCCTGATCATGAAGCTCCTGACGGCCCTGAAGCAGATCTGCAATCATCCGGCGCAGTACCTGAAGGAGACGGCGCCCCGGCTGCACGCCCGCTCCGGCAAGCTGACCCTCCTCGACGAACTGCTGGACACGATCCTCGCGGAGGACGGCTCGGTCCTCGTCTTCACCCAGTACGTGGCGATGGCCCGGCTGCTCTCCGCGCACCTCACCGCGCGCGGAGTCCCCTCCCAACTCCTGCACGGCGGAACGCCGGTGGCGGAGCGGGACCGTCTGGTGGACGCGTTCCAGTCCGGCGAGGTCCCCGTCTTCATCCTCTCCCTGAAGGCGGCCGGCACCGGTCTCAACCTCACCCGGGCGGGCCACGTCGTCCACTACGACCGCTGGTGGAACCCGGCCGTGGAGGAGCAGGCCACCGACCGCGCCTACCGCATCGGCCAGACCCAGCCGGTGCAGGTACACCGCCTGATCGCCGAGGGCACCGTGGAGGACCGCATCGCGGAGATGCTCGCGGCGAAACGCGCCCTGGCCGACGCGGTCCTGGGTTCCGGCGAGAGCGCCCTGACCGAGCTCACGGACCGCGAGCTGGCGGACCTCATCTCCCTGAGGAGGGGATCATGAACGCCCGCCCGCCGCACGCGCTCCTGATAGGGCACCCCGCGCCCCTGACAGGACACCCCATGCTCTCGACAGGGCACCCCGCGCCCCCGCCAGGACACCTTCCCCGTCCCGCCCCCGAGAGGAGGCCCGTATGAGTCCGCTCCCCACCACCCGGTACGACGACCGCCGCCGCACCTTCCCGGCCCTGGGCGCCCGTTCGGAGCGGACCGGCACGTGGTGGGGCGAGGCCTGGGTGGAGGCGCTGGAGGACCTGGCCCTGGACCCGGCCCGACTGACCCGCGGCCGGAAGTACGCGCAGGCGGGCCACGTCGACGCGATCACCGTTACGCCCGGCCGGATCACCGCGTACGTCCACGGCTCCCGCCCCCGCCCGTACCGTACGGAACTGCGTCTGCGCACCCTGCCCGACCAGGCGTGGGAGGACTTCCTGGACACGGCGGCCCAGGACCCCGCCCACATCGCGGCGCTGCTCGACAAGGACCTGCCGCACACCCTCGCCGACCAGGTCGACCTGCTCCCCGCTCCCGGCGACCTGGTCCCGGACTGCTCCTGCCCCGACGACGGCTACCCGTGCAAGCACGCGGCGGCGCTCTGCTACCAGACGGCCCGGCTCCTCGACGAGGACCCGTTCGTCCTCCTGCTGATGCGCGGCCGCGGCGAGCAGGAGACGCTCGCCGCGCTCACCCGCCGCAACACCGCCCGGATGGCGGTGGAGAGGGAGACGCCCGCGCCCGAACTCCCCACGGTCGCCGCCCGCGAGGCCGTCCGGGCCGCCGCGCGGCCCGAGCTGCCGCCCCCGTTCCCGCCACCGCCGCGCGCGGGCCATCCGCCTGCTTTCCCCACCCTCCAGGGCGCCCCCGACGCACTCGCGCTCGATCTGCTGGCCACCGAGGCGGCGGCCCGGGCGCACGCCCTGCTGACCACCGGCGAGGACCCGATCGCGTCCTTGTCGCCGTGGCAGGACGCGGTCCGTCTGGCGGCGGCCCACCCGGGCTCCGGCGTGACCTCCACGACCAGGGCGCTGTACGCCGGCCTGTCCCGTGCCACCGGCCGCACCCCCACCGAGCTGGCCCGCGCGGTGGCCGCCTGGCGCCAGGGCGGCCTGGCGGCGCTCTCCGTCCTGGAGGAACCCTGGGACCCCCCGGCGGGCCCGTTCGACCGAGCCCGCCCGGCCCTGACAGCCGCCGGCCACCCCAACTTCCGCCCCTGGCGCAACCACCTCTCCACCCCCACCACCCAACTCCGCTACGGCCGCGACGGCCTCTGGTACGCGTACGAGTCCGACCCGGGGCGGGAGGACTGGTGGCCTCGGGGGATACCGGCGCAGGACCCGGTGGAGGCGGTCATACGGTGAGGCCGGCGGCGCGCCGGTGTCACGGTTGCCGACCGGCCGCCCAAGCCGCCAGCACCGCCTCCACCGCCGCGGCCACCCGCGCCCGGGCCCGGTTGCGTGGTACCCGGGCCATCAGGAGCTCGTCGTAGGGCGTGTCCAGGTGACGCACGGATGCGCGGAGCGCGGCCGTTACCGCGGTCTCGTCCAGGGCGCGGCCCGCCGCGCTGCGGCCCACGCGGCCGCTGCCGCGGACCGAGGCGTGGACCGCGACGTGATGGGCCCGTTCGGGCGGGCAGCCCGGGAACAGACGCAGGATCTCGGCCTCCAGGGCCGCGGTGAAGCGGACGTCCTCGGCGGCCCGTCGGAGCGCGTCGCGGGCGCGGCGGCGCGCGCGGGCCTCCGCGTCGGCCAGACAGCGCTGCTCGGCGACGGCGAGCGCCGCCTCCTCGACGAGCACGCCCTGGCGTTCGTACCGGCGCCGACGGCGGTTGAAGCGGATCACGACGGCCGAGAGCGTGCTCTCCTCCCGGGCCCGGCGCGTCAGGGCGGTGTCACCGCGCGGCAGGAACACGAGGTGGCCGAGGTCCCCGCAGTCCAGGCAGCGCGGGGCGCCGGAATCCAGGACGATCCGGGGGAGGGGACCCCGGTCGCACTCGGCGCAGCGGTGATGTCGTCTGGGTTCGATGACGAGAATGGGGCGCCTCCCTCTCCCGTTCCCCCCCCATCTTCCCGATCCCTCGACGCGCGTTCGGGTAAACCGGGCGCGAGAGCCACCGGCAGCTGCCGTACCCGCCCTACTGCCGGTACCCGCTCAAGAACCGCCCGATCCGGCTGATCGCCGCGTCCAGGTCGTCCGCGTGCGGGAGCGTCAGGATGCGGAAGTGGTCCGGGCGCGGCCAGTTGAAGCCCGTGCCCTGGACCACCTGGATCTTCTCCCGCAGCAGCAGGTCAAGGACGAACTTCTCGTCGTCTTCGATCGGGTGAACCTTGGGGTCGATCCGGGGGAACGCGTACAGGGCGCCCTTCGGCTTCACACAGGACACGCCCGGGATCTCGTTCAGCTTCTCCCAGGCCCGGTTGCGCTGCTCGTGCAGCCGTCCGCCAGGTGCGGTCAGCTCCTTGATGGACTGGCGGCCGCCGAGCGCGGCCTGGATGGCGTACTGGGCGGGCGCGTTGGGGCACAGCCGCATGGAGGCGAGCATGGTGAGCCCCTCCAAGTAGTTCTTGGCGTGCTGCTGGGGGCCGCTGACGACCAGCCAGCCGGAGCGGAACCCCGCCACCCGGTACGTCTTCGACAGCCCGCTGAACGTGAGGACGACCAGGTCGGGGGCGAGGGCGGCGGCGGTGTGGGCGACGGCGTCGTCGTAGACGATCTGGTCGTAGATCTCGTCCGCGAACACCATCAGCTGGTGGCGGCGGGCCAGGTCGAGGATGCCCTCGATGACCTCCTTCGGATACACCGCGCCCGTGGGGTTGTTGGGGTTGATGATGACGACGGCCTTGGTGCGGTCGGTGATCTTCGATGCCATGTCATCGAGGTCGGGGTACCAGTCGGCCTGCTCGTCGCAGATGTAGTGGACGGCCTTGCCGCCCGCGAGCGTGGTGACGGCGGTCCACAGGGGGAAGTCCGGTGCGGGGATGAGGACTTCGTCGCCGTCTTCGAGCAGTGCCTGTACGGCCATGGAGACCAGCTCGGAGACGCCGTTGCCGAGGAAGACGTCGTCGACGGAGACGTCCGGCAGGCCCATCGCCTGGTAGCGCTGGGCGACGGCGCGGCGGGCCGACAGGATGCCGCGCGAGTCCGTGTAGCCGTGGGCCTGCGGAAGCATCCGGATCATGTCCTGGAGGATCTCCTCCGGCGCCTCGAAGCCGAAGAGCGCCGGGTTGCCGGTGTTGAGGCGCAGGACGCTGTGGCCCGCCTCCTCCAGCGCGTTGGCGTGCTCGATCACCGGGCCGCGGATCTCGTAACAGACCTCGCTCAGCTTGCTCGACTGCCGGAACTCCATGCCGTGGCCCTCCCGCGGTGCCCAGATCCCTCTGGCGTGACTCGCCTGTACTGCGTCACTTGGTTTTACCAAGTTGGAGCTTGGAAAGTCCAACATGTTGTCTAGACTGCGTCGTATGCCACGTCAGCCACGCCGTCGAAGCTACGACCAGTACTGCGCCGCTGCCCGCGCCCTCGATGCCGTCGGGGACCGGTGGACGCTGCTGATCGTCCGGGAACTCCTCGCCGGACCGCGTCGTTATACAGATCTGCACGCGGATCTGCCGGGTGTCTCCACGGATGTGCTCGCCTCCCGGCTCAAGGACATGGAGCGCGAGGAGCTGGCGACCCGCCGCAAGCTGCCTCCGCCCGCGGCCGCGACGGTGTACGAACTGACCGCGCGCGGACGCGAGTTGCTGCCCGTGCTGACCGCCCTCGCCGCCTGGGGTGCGCCGGAGCTCGCCGAGCGGCGGCCCACCGACGCCGTGCGCGCGCACTGGTTCGCGATCCCGCTGATCCCGCTGCTGCACCGCCTTCCGTACGTCCCGGCGGTTCTCGACGTACGCCTGGACGAGGGCGAGTTCCACGTCCGGACCGACGGGTCCGCGGAGGGCGGCGGCGCGGTGTACGGGGACGGGCCCGCGCCGGACGCCGACGCCCGGCTCGTCCTGGACGCCGACACCTGCCGTGCGCTAGCGGAAGGCGCGCTGACAGTCGAGGAGGGCGTCAAGGACGGGCGGATCGAGGTGACGGGCGACGGGCCCGTCGCGGCGGCCCTGCGCGGCGAGTAACCGTCCTCCGCAAGGAGGGCTCGTACAGGAAGGCCCATAAGGAGGCCCATAAGCCATCAGCAAGGGCTGTGCGGAATCGCTGCGGAATCCGCGGACGCAACCTCCGCACACCCCTCAGGGTCGCCGCCGCGCCCGTCGGAGCAGCCCGCATCATGGAGGCGTGCGACTCGAAGCGATCACATGGGAACGGCTGACCGAAGCCCTGGCGGAGCGTGCCGTGGCCGCGCAGGCCGAGGCCGACGGCCCCTGGCTGCGCGTCGGCCTCGACGGGGCGCCCGCGGCCCGTCCCGGTGAGCTGGCGCAGTCGCTCGCTGAGGCGCTGCGCATACGAGGGCGGTCGGTGCTCGTCCTGTCCACGGAGGGCTTCCTGCGGCCCGCCTCGCTGCGCTACGAGTACGGCCGCGAGGACCCGGACACGTACTTCGACGGCTGGTTCGACACCGCCGCGCTGTGGCGGGAGGTGTTCGATCCGCTGGAGCCCGGGGGCAGCGGCCGGGTGCTGCCCGACCTCTGGGACCCGGTCACTGACCGGGCGACCCGGAGCGGGTACCGACTCCTCCCGAAGGGAGGAGTGCTGCTGGTGCACGGGCCCTTGCTGCTGGGGCGCTGGTTCCCCTTCGACCTCACCGTTCACGTCCGCCTCTCGCCGGGCGCGCTGCGGCGGCGTACGGAGGAGGGCGCCCGGTGGACGCTCGCCGCGTTCGAACGGTACGAGGAGGAGGTGCGGCCCGCCGAGGCCGCCGACGTGGTCGTGCGTGCCGACGACCCCGGGCATCCGGCGTGGAACGGCAAGTCCGACTGACAAAGGGTCAGCCGAGTAGGGGTGGCGGCCGTCCGCCCACCACCGTCACCGCCTCTGCGCCCGCCCGGCAGCCCGCCGTCGCCGCCCCGGCCGGGTCCGCGCCCGCGAGGAGGGCGGCGAGGAAGCCACCGGTGAAGGCGTCGCCCGCGCCCGTCGAGTCGACCGGCGCCGCGTCCGGCGGCGGGGCCGCCACCCGGGCGACGACCTCACCGGCCACCGCCACCAGCGCCCCGGCCGCCCCGAGCGTGACCGCGACCAGCGGGAACCTGCGACTCAACTCCGCCGCCGCGTCCGACGGTTCGGCGCATCCCGTGAGCAGCCGCGCCTCGTCGGCGTTGGGCAGCAGCACCTCCACACCCTCGGCTGCCGCCAGGAACCGCTCGACGCCCAGCTCGGCCAGGAACCCCGCCGACGCGGGGTCCAGGCTCACCGGAACCCCCGCGTCCAGTGCCGAACGGCAGGCGGTGAGGGCCAGTTCACGGCTGGCGTCGGCGAAGAACAGATAGCCGGAGAGGTGCAGTCGGCCGACGCCGTCCAGGAACGCGGGGTTCCAGTCGGCGGGGGATATCCGCAGTACGGCGCCGCTGTCGGTGAGGAAGGTGCGCTCGGCGGTCGCGGTGTCGACCAGCGAGACGACGGTGGCGGTGGGCGCCGCCGGGTCGGCGATCAGCAGCGGCCGTACGCCCGCGCGCCGCAGTCGGCGCTCGTGCCAGGCCAGTGCGTCGCTGCCGACCCGGCCCAGGACGCGCACGTCCGCGCAGCCCGAACGGGCCGCCCAGCAGGCCGCGTTGGCGCCTGACCCGCCCGGGACCGTGCGGATCTCGGCCGCAGTGTCCGTGGCGGGCGCCAGCGGTCCCCGGTGCCGGGCGACGACGTCGGTCACCACGTCCCCGACGACCAGGAGCCCGCGGGGCGCGGTGCCGCTGGACGCCCTGGCGGTCCGGTCCGCCGCCTCGCGGGCCTGGCCCGCCTCCGCCCCGGCGGGCGCGTCCGTCACAGCGCCGCCGCGATCGCCGCCGCGAGGCGTACGTTGCCGCGCACCGCCGCCACGTTCGCCTCCAGGGACGCCCCGCCGGTGTGCCGCACCAGATGGTCGAGCAGGAACGGGGTGACGGCCTGGCCCGTGACGCCCTGCTCCCGGCAGGCGGCCAGGGCCTCGGCCAGCACCCGGTCGTGCAGCTCGGGATCGAGCTGTTCGGCCTCCGGCACCGGATTGGCCACGATCAGCGCCGAGTCGGGGCCGATCGCGTCATGGGAGCGCAGCACCTCGGCGGCCTCCTCGGGAGTGTGCACCGTCCAGTCGACCGGCTCGCCGGAGTCGGCCAGATAGAAGCCGGGGAAGCGGTCCGTCCCGTAGCCGACCACCCCGATGCCCAGTGTCTCCAGCCGCTGCAGCGTCGCCGGTACGTCGAGGATCGACTTCACCCCCGCGCACACCACCGCGACCGGCGTCCGGGAGAGGAGCGCCAGGTCCGCCGACTCGTCCTGGGTCTCGGTCCAGCCGCGGTGGACGCCGCCGAGCCCGCCGGTGGCGAAGACGCGGATGTCCGCCCAGTGGGCCAGGTACGCGGTCGCCGAGACGGTGGTGGCCCCGCTCGCGCCCGCGGCCAGCGCCATCGGCAGGTCGCGGTGGCCGAGCTTGCGCAGCCCGCCGCCCGCGATCCGCTCCAACTGGTCCTTGTCCAGGCCGACATGGGGCCGCCCGTCCAGGACGGCGACCGTGGCGGGCACGGCGCCCCCGGCCCGTACCAGCTCCTCCAGCTCCGTCGCCACCCGCAGATTGCGCGGGCGCGGCAGTCCGTGGGCGATGATCGTGGACTCCAGGGCGACCACCGGACGCCCCTCGGCCAGGGCCTCGCGGACCTCTTCGGACACCTTGAGTACGTCGTCGTAGGACATGCCCCATCCCTGGCGCGCCCGCGCACCGCGTAAACGTCACTTCGGCGATCACCTGTGCGAGGCGCGCGGAGGCGGCGGCCGCGAGGCCTACGGGGCCCGCCCCCGCGACCCACTCGCGGGGAGTCTGCTCCCGGTGGGCGGTTCCGGCCAGAGGCGGCGTCGAGGGCGTCGGAGGACTTGGCTAGATTGGCGCGCCATGACGACCAATGATCACATCGAGACCCCTTCCGTCGACGCGGCCGCCCCGGCCTCGTTCGTCGTCCACATCCCGGACGCGGAGCTGGAGCCGGAGCCCCTGGACCCCGCCCAGATCGTCTCGGGCACCCCCGAGGTCACCGGCAAGGTGCTCTGGGAGTCGCCCGACGGCAAGCAGGTGCGCGGCATCTGGCAGATCACTCCCGGCGTGGTGACCGACACCGAGGCCGACGAGCTCTTCGTGGTGGTCAGCGGGCGCGCGACCGTCGAGGTGGCGGGCGGCGAGACCCTGGAGCTCGGCCCCGGCGACGCGTGCGTGCTGCGCGAGGGCGACCGGACGACGTGGACCGTGCACGAGACGCTGCGCAAGGCGTACCACATCAGCCTCTAGCGGCCCGCCCAGCACCTCACGGCGGCCCGGCCCGGCCCGGACGCCCGAGGAGCGCACCGGAGCCCTCAGAACAGCGGCTGCGGCAGCACCCCTTCCAGGGCGAGCAGCCGCCGCTTGGTCTCCAGGCCGCCGCCGAACCCGCCGAGCCCGCCGTCGCTCTCCACCACCCGGTGGCAGGGCACCACGACGGGCAGCGGGTTGGACCCCATCGCGGCGCCCACCGCCTGCGCCGCCCGGGGCTGGCCGACCCGGTCGGCGAGGTCGCCGTACCCCACCACCGTCCCGTACGGAACGGTCGCCTCCAGCTCGCGGAGCACCTGGCGGTTGAACCCGGAGGAGAGCGACCAGTCCAGCGGCAGCTCGAACGCGCGCAGGTCCCCCGCGAAGTACGCCTCCAGCTGGCGTATGGGCTCGGCCAGCGGGCCCGTGCCGTCCTGGGGGCGGGCCGGGACCGGCTCGGCCCCGAGACGGGCCGCCAGGCCGCGCAGCGCCTTGTCCCGGACCGCCTCCCGGGCGTGGAAGACCACGTTCACCAGCCCCTGGTCGGTCGCGGCGAGGAGCAGCGGGCCGATGTCGCTGCCGACGACCGCCCACACCACCCGCTCCGGCCCCCGCGGGGCCCGCTCGAACTGCTCGTCGCTGTTCATGCCGCCACCGTACGACCCGCCACTGACAACGCCCGCCGGGCGGCTCAGGGCGCGGTTCCGTCCGGTCACCGGGGGCCGGCCGCCGCCCATCGGACGGGTCCGGCCGCGCTCCCACGACCGCCGGGAACGGAGTTCCCGGGTCCGGGTGTCGACAAATTGGCGTGAAAATGTTTGCCTGTCGCTCGGCGAGCCTTAATGTCGCCCCGAACCAGGGCCTCCGCGACAGCAGTCGGCCTCTTCAGTCGGTAGTCGGTACGGGGTGAAGGGCGCATGCATATGCACGGGACGGTCGACGGCTTCACCTACGGCCTCGTCACGCCAGTCGTGGCGTTCCTCATGGCCTGTCTGGGCGGTGCGCTCGGGCTGCGCTGCACCGCCAGATCGCTGCGGGCCGACCGGCCCTTCAGGGCGCTCTGGCTGGCGCTCGGCGCCACCTCCATCGGCTCCGGCATATGGACCATGCACTTCATCGCGATGATGGGCTTCACGGTCCGCCAGGAGGTGCTGAGCTACGACAGGGCGATCACGTTCGCCAGCCTGGGCCTGGCCATCGTGATGGTCGGGATCGGCATCTTCATCGTCGGCTACCGGGGCGCCACACCCCTGGCGCTGGTCACCGGCGGGACCATCACCGGGCTCGGCGTGGCCTCGATGCACTACCTCGGGATGGCCGGAATTCGACTGCGCGGAGAGTTCGCGTACAACACCCTCACCGTCAGCCTCTCGGTGGTGATCGCGGTCGTCGCCGCCACCGCCGCCCTCTGGGCGGCCGTCTCGGTCGACGGCTTCCTCGCCAGCCTCGGCGCCAGCGTCGTCATGGGCGTCGCCGTGACCGGCATGCACTACACGGGGATGGCCGCGCTCAGCGTCCATCTGCACGACGGCGCGGGCACCGCCGCCGGGGACTCCTCGGCCACCGTGCTCGCGCCGATGCTCATCGGCCCGGTCGCCTTCCTGGTGCTCGCGGGCGTCGTCGTGATGTTCGACCCGCTCGTGGTGATGGGCAAGCCCGAGTGGGAGAAGCGGCCGCCCCGCCCGGCGCCCGTCCCCCGCCACCTGCCGTCGTTCCCGGACCGGACCGAATGGGCCGCCCCGCACCGGCCCGGCGAGGGCTCCTCGTCGCCGCACGACTGGTGACCCGGGGCCGGCCGGGCCCCGCTCCCGGGCCGATCGCGCCCGACTGTCAGTGGGGGGTCGTACGGTGGTTCCATGCGGCCCGTTTCCAAGATCGAACGTACGGTGGCGCCTTTCGAGGTCGTCAGCCCCTACCAGCCCAGCGGCGACCAGCCGGCGGCCATCGCCGAGCTGGAGCGGCGCATCCGCGCAGGTGAGAAGGATGTCGTCCTGCTGGGCGCGACCGGCACCGGAAAGTCGGCGACGACTGCCTGGATGATCGAGAAGCTCCAGCGCCCCACGCTGGTCATGGCGCCGAACAAGACGCTGGCGGCCCAGCTGGCGAACGAGTTCCGCGAGCTCCTGCCCAACAACGCCGTCGAGTACTTCGTGTCGTACTACGACTACTACCAGCCCGAGGCGTACGTCCCGCAGTCGGACACGTACATCGAGAAGGACTCCTCGATCAACGAGGAGGTCGAGCGGCTGCGCCACTCGGCGACGAACTCGCTGCTGACCCGCCGCGACGTGATCGTGGTGGCCTCCGTCTCGTGCATCTACGGCCTGGGCACGCCGCAGGAGTACGTGGACCGGATGGTGCCGCTGAAGGTCGGCGAGGAGATCGACCGCGACCAGCTGCTCCGCCGCTTCGTCGACATCCAGTACACGCGCAACGACGTGGCCTTCGCACGCGGCACGTTCCGGGTGCGCGGCGACACCATCGAGATCTTCCCGGTCTACGAGGAGCTGGCCGTCCGGATCGAGATGTTCGGCGACGAGATCGAGGCGCTGTCCACGCTCCACCCGCTCACCGGCGAGGTCATCAGCGAGGACCAGGAGCTCTACGTCTTCCCCGCCAGCCACTACGTGGCCGGACCGGAGCGCATGGAGAAGGCGATCACCGGCATCGAGCAGGAGCTGGAACAGCGCCTGGCCGAGCTGGACAGGCAGGGCAAGCTGCTGGAGGCCCAGCGGCTGCGGATGCGCACCACGTACGACATCGAGATGCTGCGCCAGATCGGCAGCTGCTCGGGCGTCGAGAACTACTCGATGCACTTCGACGGCCGCGAGCCCGGCACCGCCCCCAACACGCTGCTCGACTACTTCCCGGACGACTTCCTGCTCGTCCTCGACGAGTCGCATGTGACCGTCCCCCAGATCGGCGCGATGTACGAGGGCGACGCCTCCCGCAAGCGCACCCTGGTCGACCACGGCTTCCGGCTGCCCTCCGCGATGGACAACCGGCCGCTGAAGTGGGAGGAGTTCCTGGGCCGCATCGGCCAGACCGTCTACCTCTCGGCGACGCCCGGCAAGTACGAGCTGTCGCGCGGCGACGGCTTCGTCGAGCAGATCATCCGCCCCACCGGCCTGGTCGACCCCGAGGTCGTGGTCAAGCCCACCGAGGGGCAGATCGACGACCTGGTGCACGAGATCCGCAAGCGCACCGAGAAGGACGAGCGCGTCCTGGTCACCACCCTCACCAAGAAGATGGCCGAGGACCTGACGGACTACTTCCTGGAGATGGGCATCCAGGTGCGCTATCTGCACAGCGACGTCGACACCCTGCGCCGGGTCGAGCTGCTGCGCGAGCTGCGGGCGGGCGAGTACGACGTGCTGGTCGGCATCAACCTGCTCCGCGAGGGCCTGGACCTGCCCGAGGTGTCGCTGGTCGCGATCCTCGACGCCGACAAGGAGGGCTTCCTGCGCTCGGGCACCTCGCTGATCCAGACCATCGGCCGCGCGGCGCGCAACGTCTCGGGCCAGGTCCATATGTACGCCGACAAGATCACCCCGGCGATGGAGAAGGCCATCGAGGAGACCAACCGCCGCCGGGAGAAGCAGGTCGCGTACAACAAGGAGCACGGGATCGACCCGCAGCCGCTGCGGAAGAAGATCAACGACATCGTCGCGACCATCGCGCGCGAGGAGGTCGACACCGAGCAGCTGCTCGGCTCCGGCTACCGCAAGGGGAAGGACGGCAAGGGCGCCAAGGCGCCGGTCCCCGCGCTCGGCGCCAAGGCGGCGAAGTCGAAGGCGAAGGCGGGCAAGGGCGGCGAGGTCCTCACCGACCGCCCGGCGGCCGAACTCGCCGAGCAGATCGAGGAGATGACGGACCGGATGCGGGCCGCCGCCGCCGAGCTGCAGTTCGAGATCGCCGCCAGGTTGCGTGACGAAGTCGGCGAGCTGAAGAAGGAGTTGCGGCAGATGCGGGAGGCGGGACAGGCCTGACGGCCCGCCACCCGCTGTGTTGCAAGACCGACACAAATCCGCCCCGAGCGGTGGCGCACATCGCGCCACTGCGTAGGGTCGGGCCGAGAACGTAAGAAATGCGGAGAGGGGACAGCGCGTGACGGTCAATCTGACCAAGGGCCAGGCCATCAGCCTGGAGAAGCAGGGTGGCGGCACCCTGACCGCGGTGCGGATGGGGCTCGGCTGGCAGGCGGCGCCGCGCCGCGGCCTGTTCGGCTCGCGCACCCGGGAGATCGACCTGGACGCCTCGGCGGTGCTCTTCGCCGACAAGCAGCCGGTGGACGTGGTGTTCTTCCGCCACCTCGTCAGCGACGACGGCTCGGTGCGGCACACCGGCGACAACCTGGTGGGCGGCGCGGGCCAGGGCGGCGACGACGAGTCGATCCTCGTCGACCTCCAGCGCGTCCCGGTCCACATCGACCAGATCGTCTTCACGGTGAACTCGTTCACCGGCCAGACGTTCCAGGAAGTGCAGAACGCGTTCTGCCGCATCGTCGACGAGACCAACGGCCAGGAGCTGGCGCGCTACACGCTGGACGGCGGCGGTCAGTACACGGCGCAGATCATGGCGAAGGTGCACCGCGCGGGCGCGGGCTGGCAGATGACCGCCATCGGCAACCCGTCCAACGGCCGCACCTTCCAGGACCTGATGCCGGCGATCCTGCCGCACCTGTAGAAGATCCGGCCGCACTCGTGGACGCGGCCGTACGCAGGCACCACCGGCCACCACGGCCGCAACCGCAGCTCCCGGAGGCAAGGCCGCCGGGAGCTGCCCCGCACCACCGTGCACCACCGGCAACTCGACGAGGGGACAGAGCGATGACGGCCGAGCTGGTTCGGGGACAGAACCACCCCCTGCCCCGGACCCGACTGGAGATCCGGGTGTCGGCCGGGACACCGATCGTCGCCGGCGCCACCCTGGGCGACGAGAGCGGCACGGTGCGCGGGACGGAGTGGGTGGCCCACCCCGGCACGCCCACGCTGCCGGGCCTGGAGGTCTCCCGGCAGGCCGCCGCCGACCACCGCCTCGCCGTGGACCTGGAGGCGCTGCCCCAGGGCGTGCACCGGGTGAGCGTGCTGCTCGCGCTGCCGCCCGGGGCGGGCCCGAGCCGGTTCGCCGCCGTCGCCGCGCCCTTCGTGGCCGTCACCGGCCTCGACGGCACCGAGGTTGCCAGCTACACGATCACCGGTCTGGACGCGGAGTCGGCGGTCGTCGCCCTGGAGCTCTATCTGCGCGGCGGCGTCTGGAAGGTCCGCGCGATCGGCCAGGGCTACGCGGGCGGCCTCGCCGACATGCTGGTCGACCAGGGCCTGCCGCAGGCCCGTGAGCTCGCCGCCGTCATCCTGGACGCGGTCGCCCTGGGCGCCTCCCGCTCGGTCGCGGCGCCCCCGCCCCGTGCCTCCGACGAGGCGCGGGTACGGACGGGAGCGCCCGGCGCCGGCGGAAGCGACGGCGGTCCGGCGGGCGCCGCGCCCGCGCCCGAGGCCGCCCAGCAGCCCCTGACCGACAGCGGACCCATCGACTACGCGCACCCGCGCCGCCAGACCACCGCGCCCCCGCCGCCGCCCCCCACCGCACCGCCCGCCGCCCCGGGCGAGCCGCCGGTCCCCGTGGCGGGCGACGCCACCGGCTGGTCCATGGAGGAGCGCCTCTACAACCAGGTGTGGGGCATGTTCGAGGATCTGGCCCGCACCACCGCCTCGTACCGCAGCGCCGTCGACTTCGCCGACTCGCGGATGGAGCAGGAGCTCGACCGGGCCCTCGCGGATCCGCGCAGCCGCATCGGCTCCACCGGTGACCGGGCCCGCGAGGAGGCCTCGGCCCGCCGCGAGCAGCTGGTCGACCGCGCGCGCGAGGCCTTCGACCGGGACCTGGCGCAGCTGACCGCCGAGTCCGAGGTCGTCGAGCCCGCCCTGCCGCCCGCCTACGCCCGCTGGGACAACCCCGTCTGGCACGGCTACCGGGTGCCGATGGAGATCCCGATGGCCCTGCGCGTCGGGGACCTGCGGCTGCCGGAGCGGCCGGAGCTGCGGATTCCGATGCTGGTGCGGCTGCCGCTGGAGCGCGGCCTGTGGATCGACTCCGGGCGCTCGGGCTCCGAGGCCGCCGCCTTCATGGACGCCGAGCAGGTCAAGCGGCTCGCCGTGGAGACCGCGGTGGCGCTGGCGGCCCGGCTGCTCGCGGTGTACCCGGCGCACGAGTTCGCCGTGCACGTCGTGGACCCGGCGGGCGCGGCGGCGGGGGCGTTCGCGCCGCTGACGCACGCGGGGGTGCTCGGTGAGCCGCCCGCGGCCGGTGCCCAGGGAGTGGCGGCCGTGCTCGCCCGGCTCACCGAGCGCGTAGACCTGCTCCAGATGGCGGCGCGGGGCGGCGCCGGGGCGGACGCGCTGCCGCCCGGTATGGACACCGCCGAGCAGCTCCTGATCGTCAACGACTTCCCGCACGGGTTCGACGACCGCGCGGTCAACCAGCTGCGCTATCTCGCGGACGAGGGCCCGTCGGTCGGCGTCCATCTGCTGATGGTCGCGGACCGCGAGGACGCCAGCGCGTACGGGCCGGTGCTGCAGCCGCTGTGGCGCTCGCTGCTGCGGCTCACGCCGGTCCCGGACGACCACCTGGCCGATCCGTGGGTGGGGCACGCCTGGACGTACGAGCCGCCGCTGGTCCCGCCCGGCAGCGCGATCCTGGGGCAGGTGCTGGGCCAGGTCGCGGACGCGCGACGCGCCTGGCCGCGCTGACGCTCCTTCCCCGCACCCCTCCGGCCCTTGGTTCTTCTTTACCCTTCCCTTTACCTTCTCTTGGTGATTGGGGTAGGGTTCTTGGTGCGGAGGGGAGTACTCCCAACGCGGCGTTCCCGTCAGTACGGACCGATATGACCGGTTCCGGGGCGCCGGGCCGGGCGTGGCGACACGCCCGGGTGGAGGAGACCTCCGGCAGCGACGACGCTGATCTGTAGCGGTACGAAGCCGGAGGCACTGTGGACGTTTCCATGACCCTGTGGGTGCTGACCATTCTCGGTCTGTGCGCCCTGATCGCGGTCGACTTCTTCATCGGGCGCAAACCCCATGACGTGTCGGTCAAGGAAGCCGGAATCTGGACGGTCGTCTGGATCGTGCTCGCCGCGCTCTTCGGCGTCGGCCTGCTGGTCTTCGGCGACAGCCAGGCGTCCGGCGAGTTCTTCGCGGGCTTCATCACCGAGAAGTCGCTCTCCGTCGACAACCTCTTCGTCTTCATCCTGATCATGGCGAAGTTCTCGGTGCCGACCCACCTCCAGCAGCGCGTACTGCTCTTCGGCGTGCTGATAGCCCTGGTGCTGCGGGCGATCTTCATCGCGGCCGGCGCCGCGGTCATCGCCAACTTCGCCTGGGTCTTCTACCTCTTCGGCGCGTTCCTGATCTACACCGCCTGGAAGCTCATCCAGGAGGCGCGCTCCGACGAGGAGGACGAGGAGTTCGAGGAGAACCGCCTGCTCAAGTCCATCGAGAAGCGGTTCGGCGTCGCCGACCGCTACCACGGCACCAAGCTCTTCATCCAGGAGCACGGCAAGAAGGTCATGACGCCGCTGCTCGTCGTGATGCTCGCCATCGGCATGACCGACGTGCTGTTCGCGATGGACTCCATCCCCGCGATCTTCGGCCTGACCCAGGACCCGTACATCGTCTTCACCGCCAACGCCTTCGCGCTGATGGGTCTGCGCCAGCTGTACTTCCTCATCGGCGGACTGCTCAAGAAGCTCGTCCACCTCAGCTACGGCCTCTCGGTGATCCTCGGCTTCATCGGCGTGAAGCTGGTGCTGCACGCCCTGCACGAGAACGGGGTGAACGTCCCCGAGATCTCCATCCCCGTCTCGCTCGCCGTCATCTGCGGCGTGCTGGTGATCACCACGATCACCAGCCTGATGGCCGCCAAGAAGCAGACGGCGGCCGAGGAGGCCGAGAAGAAGAGCGTCGGGGTCTGACCCCCGGGGGCGCGCGGTGCATCCGCACCGGCGCGCGGCACCGGCCGGCCGGGCGCGGAGTTGCCGTGC
The DNA here is from genome assembly GCF_002846415.1 of Streptomyces sp. TLI_146. NCBI lineage: Bacteria > Bacillati > Actinomycetota > Actinomycetes > Kitasatosporales > Streptomycetaceae > Streptomyces > Streptomyces sp. TLI_146. Next base: position 2,868,393 of record NZ_PJMX01000001.1, on the reverse strand, counting down.
CCGTCGGCCGGTGCTTGCTTGGACGGGGAGAGCTCCCGGTCGGCGGGGGCACCGCGGACCAGGAGGCCCCCATGAAGTTCGCGCAGATCATCGACTTCGAGACCGAGCGTGCGGACGAGATGCGCGAGCTCATCCGCCAGTACGAGGAGAGCGCCCGGGCACAGGGCCGCAAGCTCGGCCCCGTGCACCGCACCCTGCTGCGCGACCGGGCCAATCCGAACCGCTATCTGGCCGTGGTCGAGTTCGACTCGTACGAGGAGGCGATGGCCAACAGCGATGCGCCGGAGACGACCGAGCTCGCCAAGCAGCTCGCGGCGCTCTCCACGCGCCCGCCCGCCTTCACGGACTGCGACGTGGAGGAGTCGGAGGACCTGTAGCCCCCCGGCGCCCCTGGGAGCCCGACCAGGCCCCCAGGGGCGGCTAGGCGGGTGCCGCCTCCGCTTCCGGACCCGCCTCCGCCGGTTCGAGCACCGGCCGGGTCTCCGGCAGGAGCGCGAAACAGCCGAGGCTCAGCAGGGCGATCCCGGTCAGATAGGCCGCCACGCCCCACGGCGGCCCCTCGCCCCGGGCGAGCGCGGTCGCCACGATCGGTGTCAGCGCGCCGCCCAGCACCCCGCCCAGGTTGTAGCCGACAGCCGCGCCCGTGCAGCGCACCCGGGGCTCGTAGAGCTCCGGCAGATAGGCCGCGATCACCGCGAACATGGTGATGAACGCGAGCAGCGCGCCCAGGACCCCGGCGAACATCAGCAGCGGCTCGCCGGTCTGGAGCAGCGCGACCAGCGGGAACATCCACAGCGCGCAGGCCGTGCAGCCCGCCAGGCAGAGCGGCCGCCGCCCGTACCGGTCCGCGAGCAGGGCCGAGACCGGGGTCAGCGCGCCCTTGATGGCGACGGCGGCCATGATGCAGACGAGCATGACCGTACGGCTCACGCCGAGGCGCTCGGTGGCGTACGCGAGGGCCCAGGTGGTCACCGCGTAGAAGACGGCGTACCCGACCGACAGCGCGCCCGCCGTCAGCAGCACCAGCCGCCAGTGGTCGCGGACCACCTCCGCCAGCGGCAGCCTGGCGCGTTCGCCGATCTCCTGGAACTGCGGGCTCTCGGCGAGGGAGGAGCGCAGCAGCAGCCCGCCCGCCGCCAGCAGCCCCGCCCCCCAGAACGGGATCCGCCACCCCCACGACCGGAACTCGGCGTCGGTCAGCCCCGCCGAGAGCGCCAGCATCACCCCGTTGGCCAGCAGGAACCCCAGGGACGGGCCCATCTGCGGAAAGGACGACCACAGGACGCGGCGCCGCGCGGGCGCGTGCTCCACGGTGAGCAGCACGGCCCCGCCCCACTCGCCGCCGAGGCCGAGCCCCTGGAGGAAGCGCAGCACCAGCAGCAGGACGGGGGCGGCGGCTCCGATCGTCGCGTACGAGGGCACACAGCCGACGGCGACCGTGGCGAAGCCGGTCAGGAACAGCGAGAGGAACAGCACCGGGCGTCGTCCGTACCGGTCACCGATATGACCGAAGACGACAGAACCGAGCGGACGGGCGACGAACCCGATCCCGAAGGTGCCGAACGCGGCCAGGCTGCCGGCCAGTGGGGAGAACGTCGGGAAGAAGAGCGGGCCCAGGACGAGCGCGGCGGCCGTCCCGTACACGAAGAAGTCGTAGAACTCGACCGCCGTCCCGGCGAGCGAGGCGGCGGCGAGCCGTGTCATCGACGGTGGTGCGTGTGTGGGGGGAGAGGTGGGGGAGAGGTGCATGTGGCGCCAACTACCCCTGCGTACGGGCGGTTACGGGGGCGTGCGGAAGCGCGCCCGCGCCGTGGACGAGCGCCTTGCCCCCGATCGGGCTACCAGCCGCGCGCGTGCCACTCCGGCAGCTTGGGGCGCTCCTCGCCGAGCGAGGTGTCGTTGCCGTGACCCGGGTACACCCAGGTCTCGTCCGGCAGCACCGCGAAGAGCTTGGTCTCCACGTCGTGGATGAGACTGGCGAAGGCCTGCGGGTCCTTGTGGGTGTTGCCGATGCCGCCCGGGAACAGGCAGTCGCCGGTGAACAGGTGCGGGTGGCCGTGCGGGTCGTCGTAGACCAGCGCGATCGAGCCCGGCGTGTGGCCGACCAGACGGCGGGCGGTCAGCTCGACCCGGCCGACGGTGATCGTGTCCCCGTCTTCGACGGGGACGTCGGTCGGCACGGGGATGCCCTCGGCGTCGTAGCGGCCCGCGTAGGTCGTCGCGCCGGTGGCGGCGACGACCTCGGCCAGCGCCTGCCAGTGGTCGCCGTGGCGGTGGGTGGTGACGACGGACTTGATGCCGTCGTCACCGATCAGCGTCAGGAGGGTCGAGGGCTCGGCCGCCGCGTCGATCAGGAGCTGCTCGCCGGTGGCCCGGCAGCGCAGCAGATACGCGTTGTTGTCCATCGGGCCGACCGCGACCTTGGAGATCATCAGATCCCCGAGCTCGTGGACATCCGCCGGACCGCCGACCTTCACCGCTCCGCTGTACGTCATGGGCTCAGCGTAACGCCGGGCCTACAGCGGCGGCAGGGCGGGCAGCGGGCCGCCCGAGGCCTCCAGGGCGGCGCCGTCCCTGCGGCCCGCGAGCCAGCCCAGCAGGTCCCACGCGGGGCCGCTGACGGTCACCGGGGTGCCCTCGGTGCCGCCGGTGCGCAGGGTGTGGCCGTTGTTGCCGGTGAGGATGACCGGCGGGACCGAGGCGTTCCCCGAGAAGCGGTCGGCCAGGAACTGGATCTCGCGCCGGACGAAGTCGTCCGGCAGGTCCTCCAGCTCGTAGCCGACGCCCAGGTCGACGTGGTGCAGCTCGACCTCGATCAGCCGCCGGAAGGGGATGCGGGCGGCCTGGTCGAGGACGCCGTTGCGGAGCTCGACCGTACGGGCCCAGTCGGCGGGCCGGGCGCCCTCCTCCTGGAAGCGGGCCGCGCTCTCGCGCAGGTCGGCGAGGTGGGCGTCGAGCGGGCGCGCGGCGTCGCGCGCGATGTCGGCGTCCCGGGCCTCGGCGCTCTCGTACATGGGGCGGCCGGCGAGCACGTTGACGAGCGCGTCCGCGTTGCGGGCCACGTGGGCGAGCACGTGCCCGCGGCTCCAGCCCGGCAGCCGTGACGGCTCGGCGACCGCCGCGTTGTCCATTTCGGCGGCTGCGCTGAGCAGCCGGTCGGTGGCTTCCCGTACAGATGCCAGATCCTGCGCATGATCAATCATGCGGCCGACGATAGTCCCGCCACTCATTCGGGTGAAGCCGCTTGGGTGAGTCCGTAAATCGAATGCGCGTGCTATAGGCTCGTCAGTGGCATCAGGCATCCTTGGCTGTAAAACGAACCATCGCCCTGGCGACCCCCCATAGTCTGAGACGGGGGCTCCGCCCCCCTGCTTCTCTTCAAGAAAGGTGCGGACCGGCGTGGCCGACCGTCTCATCGTCCGTGGCGCGCGCGAGCACAATCTCAAGAACGTCTCGCTCGACCTCCCGCGCGACTCCCTCATCGTCTTCACCGGGCTCTCGGGGTCGGGCAAGTCGTCCCTCGCGTTCGACACGATCTTCGCCGAGGGGCAGCGCCGCTACGTCGAGTCGCTCTCCTCGTACGCCCGCCAGTTCCTCGGCCAGATGGACAAGCCGGACGTCGACTTCATCGAAGGTCTGTCGCCCGCGGTCTCCATCGACCAGAAGTCGACCTCGCGCAACCCGCGCTCGACGGTCGGCACCATCACCGAGGTCTACGACTACCTGCGTCTGCTCTTCGCGCGCATCGGCAAGCCGCACTGCCCCGAGTGCCGCCGGCCGATCACCCGCCAGTCGCCGCAGGCCATCGTCGACAAGGTCCTCGAGCTGCCCGAGGGCAGCCGCTTCCAGGTGCTGTCGCCGCTGGTGCGCGAGCGCAAGGGCGAGTTCGTCGACCTCTTCGCCGACCTCCAGACCAAGGGCTACAGCCGCGCGCGCGTGGACGGCGAGACGATCCAGCTCTCCGAGCCGCCCAAGCTGAAGAAGCAGGAGAAGCACACGATCGAGGTGGTCATCGACCGCCTCACCGTGAAGGACTCCGCCAAGCGCCGCCTCACCGACTCGGTGGAGACCGCGCTCGGCCTGTCCGGCGGCATGGTGGTGCTCGACTTCGTCGACCTCGCGGCCGACGACCCCGAGCGCGAGAAGATGTACTCGGAGCACCTGTACTGCCCGTACGACGACCTGTCCTTCGAGGAACTGGAGCCGCGCTCCTTCTCCTTCAACTCGCCCTTCGGCGCCTGCCCCGACTGCACGGGCATCGGCACGCGCATGGAGGTCGACCCCGAGCTGATCATCCCGGACGAGGAGAAGTCCCTCGACGAGGGCGCGGTCTCGCCGTGGTCGCTCGGCCACACCAAGGACTACTTCGCCCGTCTGGTCGGCGCGCTCGCCGACGAGCTCGGCTTCCGTACGGACATCCCCTGGGCGGGGCTGCCGCAGCGCGCCAAGAAGGCGCTGCTGTACGGCCACAAGACGCAGATCGAGGTGCGCTACCGGAACCGGTACGGACGGGAGCGCGCGTACACGACCTCCTTCGAGGGCGCGGTGCCGTTCGTCAAGCGGCGCCACTCGGAGGCGGAGTCCGACGGGGCGCGCGAGCGCTTCGAGGGCTATATGCGCGAGGTCAACTGCCCCACCTGTGAGGGCTCGCGCCTGAAGCCGCTGGTCCTCGCGGTCACCGTGATGGACCGCTCCATCGCCGAGGTCTCCGCGATGTCGATCAGCGACTGCGCCGACTTCCTGGGCGAGCTCAAGCTCAACGCGCGCGACAAGAAGATCGCCGAGCGGGTCCTGAAGGAGGTCAACGAGCGGCTGCGCTTCCTCGTCGACGTCGGCCTCGACTACCTCTCGCTCAACCGCGCCGCCGGGACGCTGTCCGGCGGCGAGGCCCAGCGCATCCGCCTCGCCACCCAGATCGGCTCGGGCCTGGTCGGCGTGCTCTATGTGCTGGACGAGCCGTCGATCGGTCTGCACCAGCGGGACAACCACCGTCTGATCGAGACGCTGGTGCGCCTGCGCGACATGGGCAACACGCTGATCGTCGTCGAGCACGACGAGGACACCATCAAGGTGGCCGACTGGGTCGTCGACATCGGCCCCGGCGCCGGTGAGCACGGCGGCAAGGTCGTCCACAGCGGCCCGTTGAAGCAGCTCCTCGCCAACAAGGAGTCGATGACGGGTCAGTACCTGGCGGGCAAGAAGTCCATCCCGCTGCCGGACGTACGGCGCCCCGCCGACCCCTCGCGCAAGCTCACGGTGCACGGCGCCAAGGAGAACAACCTCCGGGACATCGACGTCTCGTTCCCGCTGGGCGTGCTGACCGCGGTCACCGGTGTCTCCGGCTCCGGCAAGTCGACCCTGGTCAACGACATCCTCTACACGCACCTGGCGCGCGAGCTGAACGGCGCGCGGGCGGTGCCCGGGCGGCACACGCGCGTGGAGGGCGACGACCTGGTCGACAAGGTCGTCCACGTCGACCAGTCGCCGATCGGCCGTACGCCGAGGTCCAACCCGGCGACGTACACGGGCGTCTTCGACAACGTGCGCAAGCTGTTCGCCGAGACGATGGAGGCGAAGGTGCGGGGCTACCTCCCGGGCCGGTTCTCCTTCAACGTCAAGGGCGGCCGCTGCGAGAACTGCTCGGGCGACGGCACGATCAAGATCGAGATGAACTTCCTGCCGGACGTGTACGTGCCGTGCGAGGTCTGCCACGGGGCGCGCTACAACCGGGAGACGCTGGAGGTCCACTACAAGGGCAAGTCCATCGCCGAGGTCCTCGACATGCCGATCGAGGAGGCGCTGGAGTTCTTCGAGGCGGTGCCGACGATCGCCCGTCATCTGCGGACGCTGAACGAGGTGGGGCTCGGTTACGTCCGGCTCGGCCAGTCCGCGCCGACGCTCTCCGGTGGTGAGGCGCAGCGAGTGAAGCTGGCGTCCGAGCTGCAGAAGCGGTCGACGGGGCGGACGGTGTACGTCCTGGACGAGCCGACGACCGGGCTCCACTTCGAGGACATCTCGAAGCTGATCAAGGTCTTGTCGGGCCTCGTCGACAAGGGGAACTCGGTGATCGTCATCGAGCACAACCTCGATGTCATCAAGACGGCGGACTGGGTCGTGGACATGGGCCCCGAGGGCGGCAGCGGCGGCGGTCTGGTGATCGCCGAGGGCACGCCGGAGCAGGTCGCGTCGGTGGCCGCGAGCCACACGGGCAAGTTCCTGCGGGACATCCTGGGCGCGGACCGGATCAGCGACGCGGAGCCGGCTGCGCCGGTGCGGCGGGCGACGAAGCGGGCGCCGGCGAAGAAGGCGGCGGCGAAGAAGACGGCGCCGTCTTCGGCCCCGGCCAAGAAGACGGCGTCCCGGACCCGAAAGGCCTGAGCCACGCCTCTTCTTTGGCCCGGAGTTCGTCTGCGGGTGGTGGTGGGCTGGTCGCGCAGTTCCCCGCGCCCCTTCTTTGGCCCGGTGTTCGTCTGCGGGTGGTGGTGGGTTGCTCGCGCAGTTCCCCGCGCCCCTGAATACGCCCCTCCGGGGCGTCCCTGGTGCTCGCGCCCACGCGGCGGAGCCGCACATGTCACAGCCCCGCGCCCCTAGAGGGTGCGGGCGGCGGGCGATTGCGAGGGCGAAGCCGAGCACTTCAGGGGCGCGGGGAACTGCGCGACCAGCCACATACGGTCCGCAGACGGACGAAGCGGGGTCCGGGGGCGCAGCCCCCGGGAAACGAGCCTCAACCCCCCACCCACCCCCGGAGGGTTCAGGGAAGGGGCGGGGTGGGGGAGCCCAGAGCCGCGGCATACGGCGGCTCCGCCCCCCGCTTCCCGCACGTCAGCGCCGCCGCGTGCGCCGCATAGGACAGCGCCGTACGCCACTGCGCCGCGGACAGCCGCCCCCGCCCCGCCACCACATGCAGCAGCGCCGCGTTCACCGTGTCCCCCGCCCCGATCGTGTCGACCACCTCGACGCGCTCCCCGGGCACGGAGACCTCACGCGGACCGGACCGGGTCCACACCGTCATCCCCGCCGCGCCCCGCGTCAGCACCACCGCCTCCGGCCCCGCCGCCAGCCACGACTCCACCCCGCCGCCCAGCCACGCCGCGTCCTCCTCGGACAGCTTCAGCAGGGACACGTACGGCAGCCAGGAGCGGAAGCGGGCCCGGTAGGCGTCCGCGTCCGGGACGAGGCCGGGGCGGATGTTCGGGTCGAGCAGGGTGAACACGCCCCGCCCGGACTCCCGCCGCAGCAGCGCCTCGTACGCCGACGCCCCCGGCTCCAGGACCAGCGAGCAGGTGCCGAGCGCCAGCGCCCGTACGCCGGAGGGGAGCGCGGGCGGGAGCTCGAAGAGGCGGTCGGCCGTACCGGAGGCGTAGAAGCCGTATCCGGCCGCCCCGTCCGGCCCCACCGTCGCCACCGCCAGCGTCGTCGGCTCGGGGCCGCGCTGGACCAGGGAGGTGTCGACACCGGCGGCGCGCAGCCCGTCGAGCAGGGCCTCGCCGAAGCCGTCCGTCGACACGCGCGAGCAGAACGCGGCCTCGGCGCCCAGCCGCCCGAGGGCCACCGCCGTGTTGTACGGGCCGCCTCCGAGCCGGGGCGACAGCGGGCCCAGCCGGTCGCCGGGGCGCTCCGGGACGAGGTCGATGAGGGCTTCTCCGGCGACGACGATCACGCGGCCGAACGTACACCCATCCGGACCCGTCCCGTCCAGCCCCGGCCCCCGCCACCACCCACCCCCGGGTCCCACGGCTCCCGCCGGTATCGTCGGATACGTCACCAACCCCCATGACCTGTGGAGACCCCATGTCCGGCCAGCCCGCCGCCCGTCGTACCGTGCTGAAAGGCGCGGCCCTCGCCGGGGCCGCCGGGCTGGGAGTGGCCGCCTGCTCCACCGACTCCAAGCTCGGCCACGCCGAGGCCCCGACCCCGACCGCGCCGGTCGCCCTGGGCGCTCCCGAGGAGATCCCGGTCGGCGGGGCCAAGCTCTACCGCGAGCAGCGGCTGATGGTGTCCTGCCCGGCCAAGGGCGAGTACAAGGCGTTCAGCGCCCAGTGCACCCACGCCGGCTGCGTCCTGGACAAGATCGACGACGGGCACGGGAACTGCCCCTGCCACGGCAGCCGCTTCGACGTGATGACCGGCAAGCCGGTCCAGGGCCCGGCGACGGTCCCGCTGCCCTCCGTCCCGGTGCGGGTCAAGGACGGCAAGCTCGTCGCCGGTCCGGACGCGTAGGACCACCGCCTACGTACGTAGTACGTAGGCGGACACGTTCACGCCCAGTCCCAGTCGATCCCCAGGATCCCCGGCCGCACCCCCTGCTCGACCAGGTGCACCGTGCGGTGCCGCCCGCTCAGCGTCAGATCGCCCCGGGCCGAGCGGGCCGCGCCGGCCGACGTCCGGGCGAAGCGGCGGCACCGCACCGGCAGGGCCTGCTCGTCGAAGCGGACCTGGAGCACGTACTGCCCGCCCGCGAAACTGAAGCCGCGTACGTACTCGCTGCTCGGGCCCGCCGTGCCGTCCTCGAAGCCGTAGCCGAAGAGGTACGTCTCACCGGCCCGCAGCCGGGCGTCGAAGAGCAGCTCGGCCACCAGCACGCCGGTCTCGGCGTCCCAGCGCACCCGCCCGGTGCGGCAGTTCTCGGCGGCGCGCACCCGGACCCGGGACGGGTCGCAGCCCGGGTCGCCGTGGTGGATGGCGAGATAGCGGTCGACGCCGTCCCGATGGGCCCGCACCACCTGCTGGGAGTCGCGGCCGAGCAGCTCGCGGTGCGCCCCGACGCGCACCCGCTCCTGGTGGCCGACGGTGTGCAGCCCGCCGTCCACCGGTGACTCCAGGCCCGTGATCAGCCGCTCGACGACCCCGGAGGCCTCCACCAGCGAGCGGTAGGAGCGGCCCGCCGGGCGTTCCGCCTCGCGCGCGTCGCCGTCGTCGAGCAGCCGCAGCAGCGAGCGGTCCGGCAGCCCGAGTACCTCCTCCAGGGCGCGCACGGCCCGCAGCGACTCGGCGCGCTGCGGCCGCCGGGCGCCCTGCTGCCAGTAACTGAGGCTGGTCACACCGACCTTGACGCCGCGCCCGGCGAGATGGTGCTGGACGCGTTGGAGCGGAAGTCCGCGGACGGCGAGCGCGGCGCGCAGCGCCAGATGGAACGGACCGGTGTGCAGCACCTGTGCCAGATCGGCATCGGTGTGGAGCATGGGGGACTCCCTCGGGACTGCTCGGATCTCGGTGGGGGGTGGCCGTGCGGACGGCCTGGTTCAACTGCGCCGCTGGTCCGGGGACTTCGGGCCGCACAGTGAACGTTCACGGCGGGGGGTGGTCACGGGTCGCCGCGGGACCCGGGCGGCCTGGTGGGCCCGGAGGCCCCGTTCACATGGCGGCCACTCCGTTCACACCCGCGTCTCACCTCGCATTGAAGCGCGTTGACCAGCCCACGACAACGTTCGATGCTCACCGAAAGCGTCCGGACGCGCTCCTCCGATCCCCACACCCCCCGCTTCGGGAGGAACGCGATGCACAACCGCAAGAGACGGCTTTCGGCCCTCGCCCTCGTGGTGACGGCCCTGCTCGCCGCCCCCACGGCGAGCGCCGTCGCATCCCCGCACGAGCACGGCACGACCGCCGCCACCACGACCGCCGCCACCGACACCCGTACCGCCGCCGACTCGCCGTCCGCCACGGCAGCCACGTCGAAGCGGCTCAACATCACCATGCAGGCCCAGCAGAAGAACAACTGGTGCTGGGCCGCCAGCGGAAACACCATCGCCACCTGGTTCGGGCGCAGCTACAGCCAGAACCAGTTCTGCAACGCCGCCTTCGGGCGCCAGCAGGGCTACGACTGCCCCAACTGGCAGGCGGACCTGGGCAATGTGCAGAACGCGCTCGACTGGGCCGGGATCAGCTCCGGTTCGTACGTCAGCGGCTGGCTGCGCTACTCGACCGTACAGACCGAGATCAACGCCAACCGGCCGATGGAGAGCCGTATCCAGTGGTCCAGCGGCGGCGGTCACATGCATGTGGTCTACGGGTACGACACCGCCGGCAGCTGGGTCTACTGGGGCGACCCGTGGCCCTCCAGCAACCGCTACAACTGGGCCTCGCACGACTGGTACGTCGACAACGACTCGTTCTCCTGGACCCACTCGCTCTACCGGATCGGGGCGTGACGACGATGACCCTGCGACGTCTGTCCTCCTCCGCCGCCGTCGCGGCGCTGCTCACCGGCCTGTGCGCCTCGTACGCGGCGGCCGGCGAGCACCCCACCGCGACGGCCGGCTCCAAGGCGGCCGCCCGTCAGGCGGCCGCGGCCCCCGCGACCCTCGACACGCTCTCCCGGTTCTTCGCCCGGGACGGCAAGGTGTCCCTGACCGCCGCCGCCCCGCGCATCCAGGGCGATGCGGTGCCCGTCTACACGCTCTCCCCGGAGTTCGTCGCCGGGCGGGCGGGTGTCTCGGTGGCGAAGCTGGAGTACCTCGCTTCCACGGCCGTCTCCTCGGACGGCCAGAAGGCCTCCCTGTGGACCGTGCCGCAGGGCACCACCTGGAAGGTGGTGAACATAGCCACCGGTGACGACGAGGCCCGCTACGCCGCGGCGGGCGCGAGCAGGCTGCCGGGCGGCACGGTCTTCCAGGAGCCGCAGATCAACGCCTGGTACGTCCAGAAGGGCGCGACCGTGCTCCCCCTGGACGAGGACGCGGTGCGGGCGGTCGGCGCCAAGGGCACGACCCTGGGCGCCTATCAGAAGCGCGTCCAGCGGGCCTACGGCGACAAGCTGCCCGGCTCCGCGTACGCGAAGTCCGGCAAGGCCGGAGGCTACGGCCAGACGCCGGAGGAGGCTCGGGCCCAGGCGGCGGCAGCCGCACCCGCCGACGGCGGGGACAGCGCTCTCACGGCCACCTCGGTGACCGCCGGTGCGGGGGCCCTCGCGGCGCTCGGACTGGGCACCGTGGCGCTGCGCCGTCGGCGCGGGGGTAACCGGGCGTAGGCCCTTCTGAGGACTGTGCGATCAGCTGCGGATCGTGCGTGGCTGGTCGCGCAGTTCCCCGCGCCCCTTGAAGGCCCTCCGGACCCCCTCGGCGGGTTCTCGGCTTCGGGTGCACAGGGGAACAGGCCCGTGCCCCCGTGAAACCGCGTTGTCGGTCCCCGCCAGTAGGGTGGTGGACATGGCAGACCCCTCCACCTACCGCCCCAAGCCGGGACAGATCCCCGACTCGCCGGGGGTCTACAAGTTCCGGGACGAGCACCGCCGGGTGATCTACGTCGGCAAGGCCAAGTCCCTGCGCCAGCGGCTCGCGAACTACTTCCAGCCGCTCACCGGCCTGCACCCGCGCACGGCCACGATGGTCACCACGGCCGCGTCCGTGGAGTGGACGGTCGTCTCCACCGAGGTCGAGGCCCTCCAGCTCGAATATTCGTGGATCAAGGAGTTCGACCCCCGCTTCAACGTCAAGTACCGCGACGACAAGAGCTATCCGTACCTGGCGGTCACCCTCAACGAGGAGTTCCCGAGGGTCCAGGTGATGCGCGGCGCCAAGAAGAAGGGCGTGCGCTACTTCGGTCCGTACGGACACGCGTGGGCGATCCGCGAGACCGTCGACCTGATGCTCCGCGTCTTTCCCGTACGGACGTGCTCCGCCGGGGTGTTCAAGCGCTCCGCCCAGATCGGCCGCCCCTGTCTGCTCGGCTACATCGGCAAGTGCGCGGCCCCCTGCGTCGGCCGGGTCACGCCCGAGGAGCACCGCGAACTGGCCGAGGACTTCTGCGACTTCATGGCCGGGCGCACCGGCACGTACATCCGCCGTCTGGAGAAGCAGATGGGGGCTGCGGCCGAGGAGATGGAGTACGAGCGGGCGGCGCGGCTGCGCGACGACATCGGGGCGCTGCGCCGCGCCCTGGAGAAGAACGCGGTGGTGTTCACCGACGCCACCGACGCGGACCTGATCGCGGTCGCCGAGGACGAGCTGGAGGCGGCCGTCCAGATCTTCCATGTGCGCGGCGGGCGGGTGCGCGGCCAGCGCGGCTGGGTCACCGACAAGGTCGAGGCCGTCGACACGGCGGGCCTGGTCGAGCACGCCCTCCAGCAGCTGTACGGGGAGGAGACCGGCGACTCCGTACCGAAGGAGGTGCTGGTCCCGGCGCTGCCCGAGGATGCGGAGTCGGTGGGCGCCTGGCTGGCCGGGCGGCGCGGGTCGCAGGTGTCCCTGCGGATCCCGCAGCGCGGCGACAAGAAGGACCTGATGGCGACGGTCGCGCGCAACGCGCAGCAGGCGCTCGCGCTGCACAAGACCAAGCGCGCCTCGGACCTGACCACCCGCTCCCGGGCCCTGGAGGAGATCGCCCAGGCCCTGGACCTGGACAGCGCCCCGCTGCGGATCGAGTGCTTCGACATCTCGCACCTCCAGGGCGACGACGTGGTGGCGTCCATGGTCGTCTTCGAGGACGGCCTGGCCAGGAAGAGCGAGTACCGGCGCTTCCAGATCAAGGGCTTCGAGGGCCAGGACGACGTCCGGTCCATGCACGAGGTGATCACCCGCCGCTTCAAGCGGTACCTGGCCGAGAGCGCGCGGCTGGGGGAGTGGGCGGACGGCGAGGAGGACGGGGGCGCCGAGGCGGGCCCGGCCCCCTCCGGCGAGGTCCCGGCCCCTGGCGAGGCTCCCGTGGAGGCCGGGCCCCGCACCGAGGACGGGCGGCCCAAGCGGTTCGCCTACCCGCCGCAGCTCGTGGTGGTCGACGGTGGGCAGCCGCAGGTGGCGGCGGCCAAGCGGGCCCTGGACGAGCTGGGGATAGACGATGTGGCCGTGTGCGGCCTGGCCAAGCGGCTGGAGGAGGTCTGGCTGCCGGACGACGACGACCCGGTCGTCCTGCCCCGCTCCAGCGAGGGGCTGTATCTGCTCCAGCGCGTGCGTGACGAGGCTCACCGGTTCGCCATCACCTACCAGCGGGCCAAGCGGACGAAGCGGTTCAAGGCGAGCCCCCTGGACGCGGTGCCGGGTCTGGGCGAGTCCCGCAAACAGGCGCTCGTCAAGCATTTCGGCTCGGTGAAGCGGCTCCGGTCGGCGACAATCGAGCAGATCTGTGAAGTTCCCGGGATAGGCCGCAAGACGGCCGAGACCGTGGCAGCGGCCCTGGCACAGGCAGCTCCGGCCGCACCCGCCGTGAACACGGCGACAGGAGAGATCATTGAAGAGGACGACGGGGGATCCACGAAATGACTGAGCACGACCGAACAGAAGCAGAAGCTGGAGCCGCACACGTGAGTACGGGCACGACGAACGACGCCGCAGAACCGGCCATCCCCGAGCTGGTGATCATCTCCGGGATGTCCGGCGCCGGGCGCAGCACCGCCGCCAAGTGCCTGGAGGACCTCGGCTGGTTCGTCGTCGACAACCTGCCGCCCGCGCTGATCCCCACCATGGTGGAGCTCGGCGCCCGGTCCCAGGGCAATGTGGCCCGCATCGCCGTCGTCGTCGACGTGCGCGGCCGCCGTTTCTTCGACAACCTCCGCGAGTCGCTGGCCGACCTGGACTCCAAGCAGGTCACCCGGCGGATCGTCTTCCTGGAGTCGTCCGACGACGCCCTGGTGCGCCGCTTCGAGTCGGTGCGCCGCCCGCACCCGCTCCAGGGCGACGGCCGGATCGTCGACGGCATCGCGGCCGAGCGCGACCTGCTGCGCGAGCTGCGCGGCGACGCCGACCTGGTGATCGACACCTCCAGCCTCAACGTCCACGAGCTGCGCGCCAAGATGGACGCCCAGTTCGCCGGGGACGAGGAGCCGGAGCTGCGCGCCACGGTGATGTCGTTCGGCTACAAGTACGGCCTGCCGGTCGACGCCGACCTGGTGGTCGACTGCCGCTTCCTGCCGAACCCGCACTGGGTGCCGGAGCTGCGCCCGTTCACGGGTCTGAACGAGGAGGTGTCCGGTTACGTCTTCAACCAGCCCGGCGCCAAGGAGTTCCTCAACCAGTACAGCGAGCTGCTCCAGCTGATCGCGACCGGCTACCGCCGCGAGGGCAAGCGGTACGTGACGATCGCGGTGGGCTGCACCGGCGGCAAGCACCGCTCGGTGGCGATGTCCGAGAAGCTGGCCGCCCGTCTCGCCTCCGAGGGGATCGAGACCGTCGTCGTACACCGGGACATGGGGCGCGAGTGAAGGTGTACCGACGGCGCACGAGCGGACCGGTGCTGCGCACCGGCCGCAAGCGTGGCGCCCAGCCCAAGGTCGTCGCCCTCGGCGGCGGCATGGGCCTCTCCGCGTCGCTCGCGGCGCTGCGCCGGATCACCGGCGACCTGACCGCCGTCGTCACCGTGGCCGACGACGGCGGTTCCAGCGGCCGGCTCCGGGAGGAGCTGGGCGTGCTGCCGCCGGGCGACCTGCGCAAGGCGCTGGCGGCGCTCTGCGGCGACGACGACTGGGGCCAGACCTGGGCCCGGGTCATCCAGCACCGCTTCCAGTCCCAGGGCGAGCTGCACGAGCACGCGGTCGGCAATCTGCTGATCGTGGCCCTGTGGGAGCAGCTGGGCGACCACGTCCAGGCGCTCGACCTGGTCGGCAAGCTCCTCGGGGCGCACGGCAGGGTGCTGCCGATGTCCGCCGTCCCGCTGGAGCTGGAGGCGCTGGTCCGGGGCCACGACCCGGCCCGCCCCACGGACGTGGACACAGTCCGCGGCCAGGCCACGGTGGCGCTCACCCCCGGTGAGGTGCAGTCCGTCAACCTGGTCCCGCACGACCCGCCGGCCGTCCCGGAGGCGGTGGAGGCCGTCCTGGACGCCGACTGGGTGGTGCTCGGCCCGGGCTCCTGGTTCTCCTCGGTCATCCCGCACCTGCTGGTGCCCGAGCTGCTCGACGCGCTGACGGTGACCAAGGCCCGCAAGGTGCTCTCGCTGAACCTGGCGCCCCAGCCCGGCGAAACCGATGGCTTCTCTCCGCAGCGTCATTTGGAGGTTTTGGGACGACACGCCCCTAAACTCGCCCTGGACGTGGTGCTGGCCGACGAGGCCGCCGTGCCCGACCGCGAGTCCCTCGCCGACGCCGCCAAGCAGCTCGGCGCCGTGGTCGAGCTGGCGGCGGTCGCCGCGCCCGACGGGTCCCCGAAGCACGACCGGGAGCTGTTGGCCGCCGCGTACGACCGTATTTTTCGGATGCATGGAAGGATCGGCCCATGGCGATGACGGCAGCGGTGAAGGATGAGATCTCCCGGCTCCCCGTCACCCGGACCTGCTGCAGAAAGGCGGAGGTCTCGTCGATCCTGCGGTTCGCGGGCGGACTCCACCTGGTCAGCGGCCGCATCGTGATCGAGGCGGAGCTGGACACCGCGATGGCGGCACGCCGGCTCAAGCGGGACATCCTGGAGATCTTCGGCCACAGCTCCGAGCTGATCGTGATGGCCCCGGGCGGGCTGCGCCGCGGCTCGCGCTTCGTC
Source organism: Streptomyces sp. TLI_146 (assembly GCF_002846415.1). Lineage (NCBI taxonomy): Bacteria > Bacillati > Actinomycetota > Actinomycetes > Kitasatosporales > Streptomycetaceae > Streptomyces > Streptomyces sp. TLI_146. The sequence continues at coordinate 2,852,989 of NZ_PJMX01000001.1, read as the reverse complement.
GTACGGGTGGTGGCGGGCGGCGACCAGCTGGCGCGCCAGACCGGGCTCGTGGACGGCCGCGGCCGCCCCATCCGGGGCCTTCCGCCCCAGGTGGTCTCGGGGGCCACCTGTGACGCCGAGGCGGCCTGGCGCGGGGCCTTCCTCGCCCACGGCTCGCTCACCGAGCCGGGCCGCTCCTCCTCCTTGGAGGTGACCTGCCCGGGCCCGGAGGCGGCGCTCGCGCTGGTCGGCGCGGCCCGCAGGCTCCAGATCGCCGCGAAGGCCCGCGAGGTGCGCGGCGTGGACCGCGTGGTCGTGCGCGACGGCGACGCGATCGGCGCCCTGCTGACCCGGCTCGGCGCGCACGAGTCGGTGCTCGCCTGGGAGGAGCGGCGGATGCGCCGCGAGGTCCGGGCCACCGCGAACCGCCTGGCCAACTTCGACGACGCCAACCTGCGCCGCTCGGCCCGGGCCGCCGTCGCCGCCGGGGCCCGGGTGCAGCGCGCCCTGGAGATCCTGGGCGAGGAGGTGCCGGAGCACCTGGCGGCCGCCGGGCGGCTGCGCATGGAGCACAAGCAGGCCTCCCTGGAGGAGCTGGGCGCGCTCGCCGACCCGCCGCTGACCAAGGACGCGGTCGCGGGCCGGATCCGCCGGCTGCTCGCGATGGCGGACAAGCGGGCGCAGGACCTGGGCATCCCCGGCACCGAGTCCAATCTGACCGAGGAGATGGCGGACGGCCTGGTCGGCTGATCGGGGGAGTGCTCCCTCCGCTTCGCGTCGGTGCCCCTCTCGTACCGCTGTCGGGCCCTAGTGTTGAACTCGCCGTGACCGGCGCCCACTTGGTGGGCGCCGGTTCCGGTTTCACCACCCTTCCACGGTATTGACATGATCATGAAGTGTCATGAGCCTGGCGTCTGTCCACTTTCGTGGCACACAACAGCAAGGGGGGCCAATGAGACGCAGAGCGAGAGCAATCCTCGCCGCGGCTTCACTGCTCACGGCCGGTCTGGCGGCGGTACCGGCCGCTCACGCCAGTCCGGGCGGCGGCGGAGGCGAAGGACTCTCCGTCTGGTACGCCGACGTCACCAAGGCGCAGCTGCCACTGCTGCTCCAGCAGGGGGCGGACGGCCAGGAACTGACCGCGCAGGTACCCGCCAAGGGAAGCGCCAAGGTCGAGCTCTACCTCACCGAGCGGCAGGCCGGCACGCTGAAGAAGCAGGGCGTCGACCTCACCCGGCACACCCTCTCGACGGCGACCGAGAAGCGCCTCAAGGCCCAGGGAGACGGTGTCTTCCGCCCCTACAGCGGGGCAGGCGGCCTGCAGAAGGAGATCGTCGACACCCAGCTCGCGCACCCCGACCTCACCAAGGTCGAGTCGATCGGCAAGACGGTCAAGGGCCAGGACATCCTCGCCCTCAAGCTCACCAAGGGCGCGGCGAAGACCCGCGACGGCTCCAAGCCCTCCGTGCTGTACCTGTCGAACCAGCACGCCCGTGAGTGGATCACCCCGGAGATGACCCGGCGGCTGATGCACCACTACCTCGACAACTACGGCAAGGACCCGCGGATCACCAAGATCGTGGACTCCACCGAGCTGTGGTTCGTGCTCTCCGCCAACCCCGACGGGTACGACTACACCTTCACCGGCACCCAGCAGCGGCTGTGGCGCAAGAACCTGCGCGACAACAACGGCGACGGGAAGACCGCGCCCGGCGACGGCGTCGACCCCAACCGCAACTTCCCCTACAAGTGGGGCTACGACAACGAGGGTTCGTCCCCGGACCCCGCCGACGAGACCTACCGCGGCCCGTCCCCGGCCTCCGAGCCGGAGACCCGCGCGCTGGACGCCTTCGAGAAGCGGATCGGCTTCTCCTACGCGATCAACTACCACTCCGCGGCCGAGCTGCTGCTGTACGGCGTGGGCTGGCAGGTCGCCACCCCGACCCCGGACGACGTCCTCTACAAGTCGCTGGCCGGCACGCCCGCCAAGCCCGCGATCCCCGGCTACCACTCCCAGCTCTCCTCCGAGCTGTACACCACCAACGGCGAGGCCGACGGCCACGCGGGGAACGTCAACGGGATCCATATGTTCACCCCGGAGATGTCGACCTGCCAGACCGCGTCCCGGATCGACCCCAACGACCAGTGGAAGCCCGGTGACTGCCAGTCGGTCTTCAACTTCCCGGACGACGAGAAGCTGATCCAGCAGGAGTTCGCCAAGAACATCCCGTTCGCGCTGGCCGTCGCCGACTCCGCGCGCCGGCCCGACCAGCCGGTCTCCCCGGTCGGCATCGAGGCCCCCGACTTCACCCCGGACGCCTTCACCACCTCGTACGCCCGCGGCGAGGACCAGGAAGTCGCCGTCACCGTACGCAAGTCGGTGCGCGACAAGACGCTCAACTACCGCATCGACGGCGGCCGTACGCACACCGAGGACCTGGAGGCGTGGCAGGGCGGCGACGTCTACGGCGGCGACGACAACATCCACTTCGACCAGTACCGGGCCACCGTCGAGGGCGCGGAGGTCGGCTCCAAGGTGGAGGTCTGGTTCACCGGGCGCACCCGGGGCGGCAAGTCCACCTCCAGCACGCCGTTCACCTACACCGTGGCCGACCGGCCCAGGGGCGACACCCTGGTGATCGCGGAGGAGGGCGGCACCGCGCCCGCCCAGTACGCCGCCGCGTACACCAAGGCGCTCGCCGACAACGGCCGCAGGTCCGCGGTCTGGGACGTGGCCACCCAGGGCACGCCCAGCGCGCTCGGCGTGCTGAGCCACTTCGGGACCGTGGTCTGGTACACCGGTGCCGAGCGGCCCACCGCGGCGGTCACGCTGGCCGTGCGCGACTACCTCAACGAGGGCGGCAGGCTCGTCAACGCCGGTGAGAAGGCGGGCGGCACCGTCGACCTCGGCGGCGCCGACTCCGACGACTTCGCCCAGTACTACCTCGGCGCCTACAACCGCGTCGGCCTGAAGTCCCCGCCCGCCTTCGAGGGCACCGGGGCCCTGGCGGGCGCCAAGGCGGCCCTCGGCAACGCGAGCGACAACCCGCTGGACCTGGCCGGGGCGTACACGATCACCTCGGACACGCTCAAGCCCGACCAGTTCCCGCAGTTCAAGAGCGCGGCCGCGGGCAGCTACCCCGGGATCCGCACCCCGTTCGAGCCCGCCGCGGGCGACTGGTTCGCGGCGGCCAAGCACCAGGACAGCGCCTATATGCGGCTGTCCCGGACCGTCGACCTGAGCGGCACCACGGCGGCCCAGCAGCCGAGCCTGCGCTTCCAGCTCAGCTATGACACCGAGCCCGGCTTCGACAACGTGATCGTCGAGGCGCACACGGTCGGGCAGGACGACTGGACGACCCTGCCGGACACCAACGGCGGCACCAGCCAGGCGGTGCCCACCCAGTGCGAGCAGGGCTACTACGTCCAGGGCCACCCGTTCCTGGCGCACTACCTGACCGTGGGCTCCGGCGCCTGCACGGCGACCGGCACCTCGGGCGCGTGGAACCGGTTCACCGGCTCCTCCAACGGCTGGCAGCCGGTTTCGGTCGACCTCGCCGCCTACGCGGGCAAGCAGGTCGAGCTCTCCGTCTCCTATGTGTCGGACCCCGGCAGCGGCGGGGTGGGCGCCTTCGTCGACGACACCAAGCTGGTGATCGGCGGCGCCGAACAGGGCGCCGAGGGATTCGAGACGGCGCTCGGCCCGTGGACCGTGCCGGGACCGCCGGCCGGCAGCCCCGGCAACGCCGGCGACTGGGCCCGCTCCCAGGCGCTCTTCCACTCCCAGGCGGCCGTCACCACCCACGACACCGTGCTGCTCGGCTTCGGCCTGGAGCACGTGCCGTCGGCCGCCGACCGCAAGAACGTGATCGGCAAGGCGCTCCGCGCACTGCGGGACTGACCCGGAAGGAGGGCGTCCGCGGTCCTGGCACCGGGGGCGCCCTCAGGCCTCTCCCTCACGCTCCGTAGTCGGGACGAAAGTCCCCCCGGCGGCCCTTACCCGTTGGTAGGTATGGGCCGTCGGCCATGTCCGGGCCGTTCGGGCCGCTGACGGGGGTGCGCTCGATGTCACTCCACGGCTCCGGGAGAGGTAGGGTCATAAGCGGTCGGGGACATCCCATACAACTCGCCGGCGTCGAAAACCGGCGTACCTAACGAGGAGATCGGTTCGTGACGATCCGCGTAGGCATCAACGGCTTTGGCCGCATCGGGCGCAACTACTTCCGCGCGCTGCTGGAGCAGGGTGCTGACATCGAGATCGTGGCTGTCAACGACCTGGGTGACACCGCGACCACTGCTCACCTGCTGAAGTACGACACCATTCTGGGCCGTCTCAAGGCCGAGGTGACGCACACCGCCGACACCATCACGGTGGACGGCCACACCATCAAGGTGCTCTCCGAGCGCAACCCGGCCGACATCCCCTGGGGTCAGCTGGGCGTCGACATCGTCATCGAGTCGACCGGCATCTTCACCAAGAAGGCCGACGCCGAGAAGCACATCGCGGGTGGCGCCAAGAAGGTCCTCATCTCGGCTCCGGCCAAGGACGAGGACATCACCATCGTGATGGGCGTCAACCAGGACAAGTACGACGCGGCCAACCACCACGTCATCTCCAACGCCTCCTGCACCACCAACTGCGTGGCGCCGATGGCCAAGGTTCTCGACGAGAACTTCGGCATCGTCAAGGGCCTGATGACGACGGTCCACGCGTACACGAACGACCAGCGCATCCTGGACTTCCCGCACTCGGACCTGCGCCGCGCCCGCGCCGCCGCCGAGAACATCATCCCCACCACCACCGGTGCCGCCAAGGCCACCGCGCTGGTGCTCCCCAAGCTCAAGGGCAAGCTCGACGGCATCGCGATGCGCGTCCCGGTCCCGACGGGCTCGGCCACCGACCTGGTCGTGGAGCTGGAGCGCGAGGTGACCAAGGACGAGGTCAACGCCGCGTTCAAGAAGGCCGCCGAGGGCGAGCTGCAGGGCATCCTGGAGTACACGGAGGACCCGATCGTGTCCTCCGACATCGTCGGCGAGCCGGCCTCCTGCACCTTCGACTCCTCCCTGACCATGGTCCAGGAGGGCAAGTCGGTGAAGATCCTCGGCTGGTACGACAATGAGTGGGGCTACTCGAACCGCCTCGTCGACCTCACCGTCTTCGTCGGCGGCCAGCTCTAAGTCTGATAAGTCTCAGGGCAGGCATCTCGATGTGAGCACAGGGCTCGGGCAGCGCAACGATGCGCCGCACGAGCCCTGTCGCTTGCCTCGTCCTTCTCCAAGGAGTCGCAGAAACACATGAAGACGATCGACGAACTTCTCGCCGAGGGCGTCTCCGGCAAGCGGGTATTCGTCCGCGCCGACCTCAACGTGCCGCTCGACGGCACCACCATCACCGACGACGGCCGTATCCGCGCCGTCCAGCCGACGATCGCCAAGCTCGCCGAGGCCGGCGCGCGCGTGGTCGTCGCCTCGCACCTGGGCCGCCCCAAGGGCGCCCCGGACCCGGCCTTCTCGCTGGCCCCGGCGGCCGCGCGGCTCGGTGAACTGCTGGGCGCGGACGTCGCCTTCGCCACCGACACCGTGGGCGCCTCCGCCAAGGAGACCGTCGCCGCGCTGGCCGACGGCCAGGTCGCCGTGCTGGAGAACCTGCGCTTCAACGCCGGTGAGACGAGCAAGGACGACGCCGAGCGCGGCGCCTTCGCGGACGCGCTCGCCGAGCTCGCCGACGTCTACGTGGGTGACGGCTTCGGCGCGGTGCACCGCAAGCACGCCTCGGTCTTCGACCTGCCCGCGCGCCTCCCGCACGCGGCCGGCTTCCTCATCGCCACCGAGGTCGGCGTCCTGAAGAAGCTGACCGCCGACGTCAAGCGCCCGTACGTGGTGGTGCTCGGCGGCGCCAAGGTCTCCGACAAGCTCGCCGTGATCGACCAGCTGCTCGGCAAGGCCGACCGCATCCTCATCGGCGGCGGCATGGCGTACACCTTCCTCAAGGCCAAGGGCTACGAGGTGGGCATCTCGCTGCTCCAGGAGGACCAGATCCCGGTCGTCACGGAGTACATGGAGCGCGCCGAGAAGAGCGGTGTCGAGCTGGTCCTGCCGGTCGACATCCTGGCCTCGGGCGACTTCCCGGACCTGAAGACCAAGGCCCCGGCCGACTTCGTCACCGTCGACGCGGACAAGATCCCCGCCGACAAGGAGGGCCTGGACATCGGCCCCCGGACGCGTGAGCTGTACGAGTCGAAGATCGCGGATGCCGAGACGGTGTTCTGGAACGGCCCGGTCGGCGTCTTCGAGCACCCCGACTACGCGGGCGGCACCCGGGCGATCGCCCGGGCGCTCCTGAACTGCGACGGCTTCACCGTCGTCGGCGGCGGCGACTCCGCCGCCGCCGTGCGCACGCTCGGCTTCGACGAGAACGCCTTCGGTCACATCTCGACCGGCGGCGGCGCGAGCCTCGAATACCTTGAGGGCAAGACGCTTCCCGGCCTTGCCGCACTGGAGGACTGAACACCGTGACCACGCGTACCCCGCTGATGGCCGGCAACTGGAAGATGAACCTCAACCACCTTGAGGCCATCGCGCACGTCCAGAAGCTCGCCTTCGCCCTGGCCGACAAGGACTACGACGCAGTCGAGGTCGCGGTCCTGCCGCCCTTCGTGGACCTGCGCTCGGTGCAGACCCTGGTCGACGGCGACAAGCTCAAGATCAAGTACGGCGCCCAGGACATCTCGGCGCAGGACTCCGGTGCCTACACCGGCGAGATCTCGGGCCCGATGCTCGCCAAGCTGAAGTGCACGTACGTGGCCGTGGGCCACTCCGAGCGCCGTCAGTACCACGCCGAGAGCGACGAGCTCTGCAACGCCAAGGTGAAGGCCGCGTTCAAGCACGGCCTGACCCCGATCCTCTGCGTCGGCGAGGGCCTGGACATCCGCAAGGCGGGCGACCAGGTCTCCTACACGCTGAACCAGCTGGACGGCGGCCTCAAGGACGTCCCGGCCGAGCAGGCCGAGTCCATCGTGATCGCGTACGAGCCGGTGTGGGCCATCGGCACCGGCGAGGTCGCCACCCCGAGGACGCGCAGGAGGTGTGCGGAGCCATCCGCGGCCGCCTCGCGGAGCTCTACTCGCAGGAGCTGGCCGACAAGGTCCGCATCCAGTACGGCGGCTCGGTCAAGGCCTCCAACGTGGCCGCGATCATGGCTCAGCCGGATGTCGACGGCGCCCTGGTGGGCGGCGCGGCGCTGGACGCCGACGAGTTCGTCAAGATCGTCCGCTTCCGCGACCAGTGAGTATGCGGTAGCGCGGATCCGTCGTACCCTTGCGGGGGTCGGGCTCGGGATTATGGAATACGTCCCCCGGCCCCCGTCGCCATATCAGTCCTAGGAAGTTGGTCCAGCCGTGATTGTCGGGTTCTCGATTGCCCTGATCGTCTTCAGCCTGCTGCTGATGCTGCTGGTGCTGATGCACAAGGGAAAGGGCGGCGGCCTCTCCGACATGTTCGGTGGCGGAATGCAGTCGTCCGTCGGCGGTTCCTCGGTCGCCGAGCGCAACCTCGACCGCATCACCGTCGTGGTCGGTCTGGGCTGGTTCGCGTGCATTGTCGTACTTGGTCTGCTGATGAAGCTGGACAACTGATCTGTCGTCTCCGCGTTCAGGGGTGGGGTGTAACTACAATCACTGGACGCGCGTTGGGCCTTACGTAGACTGGGGCATCTTCGAGCACCATCACGCAGGGAGTTACGACCGTGGCAAGTGGCAACGCGATCCGGGGAAGCCGGGTCGGAGCGGGGCCGATGGGTGAGGCCGAGCGTGGCGAGTCCGCGCCGCGCCTGCGCATCTCCTTCTGGTGCTCGAACGGGCACGAGACGCAGCCGAGCTTCGCCAGTGACGCACAGGTTCCGGAGACGTGGGACTGCCCGCGCTGCGGCTTCCCGGCCGGTCAGGACCGGGACAACCCGCCGGACCCGCCGCGCACGGAGCCGTACAAGACCCACCTCGCGTATGTGCGGGAGCGGCGCAGCGACGCGGACGGCGAGGCGATCCTCGCGGAGGCGCTCGCCAAGCTCCGCGGCGAGATCTGACAGCGAAGGGCCCGGCAGACGAACTCGGTTCGTCTGCCGGGCCCTTCGGCATCACCCCGGGCGCTCGACACGCCCGCCCTCGTGGCGTCCGGATTGTTCCCGGGCGCCGTGGCCGCTCTGATTCCTGCCCTTACGTCCTGATCAACTAAGTTGGAGGGGCAGCGGGGCAGGTACGTACGCGAGTACGAGGAAGTGGGCTGATGTCAGAGATGAACGCAGAAGGCCGTACCAGGCTCAACCAGATGCCCGAGTGGACCGCACTGGGCAAGCACCGCGAGCAGTTGGGCGACACCCATCTGCGCGAGCTGTTCGCCGCCGACCCCGGCCGCGGCGCCGGATACACCCTGACGGTCGGCGATCTGCACCTCGACTACTCGAAGCACCTCGTCACCGACGAGACCCTGGGGCTGCTGCGCGAGCTGGCCGCGGCCGCCGACGTGGCGGGGCTGCGCGACGCCATGTTCCGCGGCGAGAAGATCAACACGACCGAGGACCGCGCCGTGCTGCACACCGCGCTGCGCGCCCCGCGCGAGGCGGTCGTCGAGGTCGACGGCGAGAACGTGGTGCCGGGCGTGCACGCGGTGCTCGACAAGATGGCCGCCTTCTCCGAGCGCGTCCGCTCCGGCGAGTGGACCGGGCACACCGGCAGGCGCATCAAGAACGTCGTCAACATCGGCATCGGCGGATCCGACCTCGGTCCGGCGATGGCGTACGAGGCGCTGCGCTCCTACACCGACCGGGGTCTGACGGTCCGTTTCGTCTCCAACGTGGACGGCGCCGACCTCCACGAGGCGCTCCGCGACCTGGACGCGGCCGAGACGCTGTTCATCATCGCGTCCAAGACCTTCACCACCATCGAGACCCTCACCAACGCCACCTCCGCGCGCGACTGGCTCCTCACCGAGCTGAGGGCGGATCAGGCCGCGGTCGCCAAGCACTTCGTGGCGCTCTCCACCAACGCGGAGAAGGTCGCCGACTTCGGCATCGACACGGCCAACATGTTCGAGTTCTGGGACTGGGTCGGCGGGCGCTACTCGTTCGACTCGGCGATCGGCCTCTCGCTGATGATCGCCATCGGCCCGGACCGCTTCCGCGAGCTGCTGGACGGCTTCCACCTGGTCGACGAGCACTTCCGCACCGCCCCCGCCGAGGCCAACGCGCCGCTCCTGCTCGGGCTGCTGGGCGTCTGGTACGGGGCGTTCTTCGACGCCCAGTCGCACGCCGTGCTGCCGTACTCGCACTACCTGTCGAAGTTCACCGCCTACCTCCAGCAGCTCGACATGGAGTCCAACGGCAAGTCCGTGGACCGCGACGGCAACCCGGTCGAGTGGCAGACCGGCCCGGTCGTCTGGGGCACCCCGGGCACCAACGGGCAGCACGCCTACTACCAGTTGATCCACCAGGGCACCAAGGTCATCCCGGCCGACTTCATCGGCTTCGCCGAGCCGGTCGCCGACCTCCGGCCCGGCCTGGTCGCCCAGCACGACCTGCTGATGGCCAACTTCTTCGCCCAGACGCAGGCGCTGGCCTTCGGCAAGACGCCCGAGGAGGTACGGGCGGAGGGCGTGGCCGAGGAGCTGGTGCCGCACAAGACGTTCCGCGGCAACCACCCCACGACCACCATCCTGGCGAAGGAGCTCACCCCCTCCGTCCTCGGCCAGCTCATCGCGCTGTACGAGCACAAGGTGTTCGTCCAGGGCGCGATCTGGAACATCGACTCCTTCGACCAGTGGGGCGTGGAGCTGGGCAAGGTCCTCGCCAAGCGCGTCGAGCCCGCGCTGACCGAGGGCGCCGAGGTGCCGGGCCTGGACGAGTCGAGCAAGGCGCTGGTCGCCAAGTACCGGACGCTGCGGGGCCGCTGAGGCCATGGCGGGGGAGGGGGCGGTGCTGAGACCACCGAAGAACGAGCTGGACCCGGCGGCCGTCCGCTGGTGGCGGGCGCGGTGGCTGGCGGTGACCGCGCCGCCGGTGCTGGTCCTGGCCGTCCTCGGCGTGCTCATCGCCCCCGCCCGGCCGTGGCTGCTCGCGGCCGCGGCCGGGCTCGCCGTGCCGGGCGCGCTCTGCGCCGCGCTGCTGCCCCTGTGGTGGTACCGGGTGCACCGCTGGGAGGTCACGGACGACGCGGTGTACGTACGGACGGGCTACTTCTGGCAGGAGTCGCGGATCGCCCCGATGTCCCGGATCCAGACCGTGGACACGGTGCGCGGCCCGCTGGAGCGGTCGTTCGCGCTGGCCACGGTCACCGTCACCACCGCCTCCGCCAAGGGCGCCCTGAGGATCGAGGGCCTGCACCACGAGGCGGCGGCGGAACTCGCCGAACGGCTGACGAGGATCACGGGGGCGACCCCGGGGGACGCCACATGAGCGGCGACCGCGCGGGAGCCCCCGCGGCCGGTGCTCCCGCCGACGACTGGCTGCGGCTCGACCGGCGCCGGGTGCTCGTCTCCACGGCGCTGGGGGCCGGGCTCGCCGTCGGCGCCGGGCTGCCCACGGCGCTCGCCATGCTGGGCAAGGTGTCGGGCGGCTGGGCGTTCGCGGTGCTCTTCGGCTGGCTGGCGCTCCCGCTCGGCGGCGGCGCCCTCGCCGGATACGTGGGCTGGCGCCGCACCCGGTACCGGATCGGCCCCGAGCGGGCCGAACTGCACACCGGGCTCCTCCTGGTGAAGCGCCGCTCGCTGGCCCGCGAGCGGATCCGCAGCGTCGACCTCACCGCCGACCCGCTGCTGCGGATCCTCGGCCTGGTCAAGGTCAGGATCGGCACCGGCGAGCACAGCGGCGGCGAGTCCACGCTCGAACTGGACCCGGTCTCCCGGGCCGAGGGCGAGCGGCTGCGCCGGGTGCTGCTCGCCCGAGAGGAGACCGGGCCCCAAGGCGCCCACCGCACCGGCGAACTGGCGGTCCTCGACCCGGGCTGGATCCGGTACGCGCCGGTGTCGTTCGTGGCGCCGGCGCTCGCCGGGGCCGCGTTCGGCGGACTGATGCAGATCAGCGACTGGTTCGGCGTCCAGGGCAAGGTGGTGCACTGGGCGGGCGACCGCTTCCACGACACCCCGCTCGGCTGGATCCTCCTCACCGTCACCGCCCTGGCCCTGGTCGTGGGCGTGGGCGGCGCGCTCGGCCTGTGGGTCGAGATGTGGTGGAACTACCGGCTGGAGCGGGAGCCGGGCGGCACCCTGCGGGTGCGCCGGGGCCTGTTCACCTCCCGCTCGATCTCCATCGAGGAGCGCAGGCTGCGCGGTGTCGAACTGGTCGAGCCGCTGGGCGTGCGGCTCTGCGGCGCGGCCCGGCTCGACGCGATCGCCACGGGCCTGGCCACCGGCGAGGACGGCGAACACGCCGACCACAGGACCCTGCTGCCGCCCGCGCCCCGGGCGGTCGCGGCCGAGGTGGCCGCGCAGGTGCTGCGCGAGCCGGCCGCGCCGACCGGCACCGCCCTGACCGCGCATCCGCCCGCGGCCCGCGCCAGGAGGCTGCGCCGGGCCCTGCTGGCGGCGCTCGTCCCGGTGGCGGTCCTGGCGCTGCTGGGGGCGCTGCTGACGCCGGTCCTGCTGTACGTGGCTGCCGGGTGCGCGGCGGCGGGGGTGCCGCTCGCGGTCGCGCTAGCCCTGGACGCGTACAGGAACCTGGGGCACGGCATCAACGGCCCCTATCTGGTGGCCCGTTCGGGCACGGTCCGCCGGGCCACGGTGGTCCTCCAGCGCGGCGGCGTCATCGGCTGGACGGTGAAGCAGTCCGTCTTCCAGCGCCGCGCCGGACTGCTCACCCTGACCGCCACGACGGCCGCCGGAGCCGGTGCGTACTCGGTGCGCGACGCCGACGAGGCGGAGGGCCTGGCGTTCGCGGCACAGGCGGTCCCGGGGCTCCTGGAGCCGTTCCTGGTACGGGAGTCGGGGCCCGGCGAGACGGCCGAAGAGCGCTGATCCGGCCGGAATCCGACCCCGGCGCCCGGACCTCCGTACGACGTATAGATCATTGCGTCCATGACCAACACCAGCCGTCGTACGGTTCTCACCGCCCTGGCCACCGCCACCGTCGCAGGTCCGCTGATGGGCGGGCTCGGTGCGACCGCCGCGCACGCCACGGGCGCCAACGACCTGTACGACTCCAACACCGACCTCTACACCAAGCTCGCGGGCAAGGAGGGCACCGACTTCGCCAGACGCTACAAGCGCCACGAGCAGGTCGACAGCGACCAGCAGAGCGCCGTGGCGTACGGCCGTACCGCGATCCTCGCGCTGCATGGCGGCGGCATCGAGGGCGGCACCTCCGAGCTCTGCCTCGGCATAGCCGGATACGACCCGGCCACGCTCGCGGCCAAGGGCGGCCCGGCGTACGACTACTGGATGTTCGAGGCGATCCGCAGCAGCAACAACAGCGAGCTGCACGTCACCTCGAAGAACTGCGACGACAAGGTGGCCCGCTCCATCGCCGCCGCCAACCTCAACGTGGTGAGCCTGCACGGCTGCACCGCCACCCAGGCCGGTGCGCCCACCACGCGCCCCGAGGCCGTCGTGGTCGGCGGTCTCAACACGACCTTCAAGACGTATCTGCGCGACGCGCTGGGGACCGCCGGGTTCCAGGTCATCGACGGCTCGACCGAGCCGGACCTGGCGGGCGTCGACCCGGCCAACATCTGCAACGGGACGCTGCTCGGCAAGGGCGCCCAGCTGGAGATCACGACCGAGCTGCGCAAGTCCATGTTCGGCGTGAACACCATCGCGGGCCGCGCGACCAGCACCACCCCGGTCTACGACAAGTTCGTGGCGGCGGTCCGCAGCGCCATCGCCCGCCTGGAGGCCTCCGGCGGCGAGCAGATCATCCTCTGACGCTCGCCGTGAGCGGGTGAGGAAGACAGTGGGCCCGGTCCACCAGGAGGTGGACCGGGCCCGTCCGCGTGAGCAGCGCCGGCGTCAGGGCGATGCCGGCGGATACAGCGCGCGCGGCAGCCGGGACGCGGCCGCCGAGTCGAGCAGCCACAGGGTGCGGCCACGGCCGTACGCACCCGCGGCCGGAGCCTGCACCTCGCCCGCGCCGGACAGGGCGATGGCCGCGGCCTGCGCCTTGTCCTCGCCCGCCGCGAGCAGCCACACCTCGCGGGCCGCCCGGATCGCCGGCAGCGTCATCGAGACCCGGACCGGCGGCGGCTTGGGCGCGCCGTGCACCCCGACCACCGTCCGCTCGGTCTCGCGCACCGCGGGCAGCTCCGGGAAGAGCGACGCCACATGGGTGTCGGGGCCGACCCCCAGCATCAGCACGTCGAACGTCGGCACGTCGCCGTGGTCCTCCGGGCCGGACGCGGCGGCCAGCTCCTCGGCGTACGCGGCGGCCGCCGCATCCACGTCCGAGCCGTACGGCCCGTCCGAGGCGGGCATCGCGTGCACCCGCTTCGGGTCGACCGGCACCGCGTCGAGCAGCGCCGCCCGGGCCTGGGTGACGTTGCGCTCCGGGTCGCCCTCGGGCAGGAACCGCTCGTCACCCCACCACAGGTCGAGCCGCGACCAGTCGATCGCGTCCCGGGCCGGGGAGGAGGCGAGGGCCGCGAGCAGCCCGTTGCCGTTGCGGCCGCCGGTGAGGACCACGGACGCCGAGCCGCGGGCGGCCTGGGCGTCCACGATCTTCGTGATCAGCCGGGCCGCCGCGGCCTGCGCCATCAGCTCCTTGTCGCGGTGGACGACGAGCTGAGGGGTGCTCACTTCGCCGCCGCCTTCTTGGCCGGAGCCTTCTTCGCGGCGGGCTTGGCGTCCGAGGATTCCGCCGCCGGAGCGGCGGCGGCCTCGGCCGGGGCCGCGGCCTTCCCGCCCGACGGCTCGCCCAGCCGGTCCACGCCGTACCGCAGCGCGGAGGCGTAGGTGTCGTCCGGGTCGAGGCGCCGCAGCTCCTCGGCGATCAGCTCGGCCGTCTCGCGCCGCTTGAGCGCCACCGCGCGGTCCGGCTGGCCCTGGATCGAGAGCGTGGCCAGCGAGCCGTCGGCGCGGTCCAGGATGATCGGTCCGCAGTCCGTCTCCATCCGTACGGCGGTGAGGCCCGGGCCGGAGGACTGCGAGCGCTTCACCGGTACGTCCAGCCGGTCCGCGAGCCACATGGCGAGCAGCTCGCAGCTCGGGTTGAACTCCTCGCCCTCCACTTCGACCGAGGTCACCTTGCACGACACCTGGTCGAGCGCCGCGGCCAGCATCGAACGCCACGGCGTGATGCGGGTCCACGACAGGTCGGTGTCGCCCGGGGTGTAGGTCTCGGCGCGGCCGGTCAGCTCCTCTATGGGCTGCTCGGCGGCGTAGGTGTCGGTGACCCGGCGCTGGGCGAGGGCGCCCAGCGGGTCGTTGGCCGGGTCGATCGGCGAGTTCACCGGCCACCAGACGACGACCGGCGCGTCCGGCAGCAGCAGCGGCAGCACCACCGACTGGGCGTGGTTGACCACCTCGCCGTACAGCCGCAGGACCACCGTCTCACCGGTGCCCGCGTCCGCGCCGACCCGCACCTCGGCGTCCAGGCGCGACTGGGTGCGGTCGCGCGGCGAGCGCGAGACCCGCTTGATGACCACGAGGGTGCGCGAGGGGTGCTCGCGCGAGGCGTCGCTCGCGGCGCGGAGCGCGTCGTACGCGTTCTCCTCGTCGGTGACGATGACCAGGGTCAGGACCATGCCGACGGCAGGGGTGCCGACGGCGCGGCGGCCCTGGACGAGCGCCTTGTTGATCTTGCTGGCCGTGGTGTCCGTAAGGTCGATCTTCATGGCCGGCGCCAGCTCCGTCCGTCTCGTGCGAGCATTTCGTCCGCCTCGACCGGGCCCCAGGTGCCCGACGCGTACTGCGCGGGCTTGCCGTGGGCGTCCCAGTACCGCTCGATCGGGTCGAGGATCTTCCAGGACAGCTCGACCTCCTCCAAGCGGGGGAAGAGGTTGGAGTCGCCGAGCAGGACGTCCAGGATGAGCCGCTCGTACGCCTCGGGGCTGGACTCGGTGAAGGACTCGCCGTAGGCGAAGTCCATCGACACGTCCCGGACCTCCATGGAGGTGCCCGGCACCTTGGAGCCGAACCGGACGGTCACGCCCTCGTCCGGCTGGACCCGGATGACCAGGGCGTTCTGCCCCAGCTCCTCCGTCGCCGTGTGGTCGAAGGGGGAGTGCGGGGCGCGCTGGAAGACCACCGCGATCTCGGTGACCCGGCGGCCCAGGCGCTTGCCGGTGCGCAGGTAGAACGGGACGCCCGCCCAGCGGCGGTTGTCGATCTCCAGCTTCACGGCGGCGTAGGTGTCGGTCTTCGACTTGGGGTCGATGCCGTCTTCCTGGAGGTAGCCGACGGCCTTCTCGCCG
Organism: Streptomyces sp. TLI_146; assembly: GCF_002846415.1. Classification (NCBI taxonomy): domain Bacteria; kingdom Bacillati; phylum Actinomycetota; class Actinomycetes; order Kitasatosporales; family Streptomycetaceae; genus Streptomyces; species Streptomyces sp. TLI_146. The sequence continues at coordinate 2,837,621 of NZ_PJMX01000001.1, read as the reverse complement.
CCCTGCCAGCCCGCCGCGTACTGACCGCGCACCGCGTTGGCGCCCAGGTCCTTCGGCAGCCGCACCGCGCCCAGGACCTTGGTCTTCTCCGCCGCCAGCGCGTCCGCGTCGAAGGAGGCGGGCTCCTCCATCGCGGTCAGCGCGAGCAGCTGGAGGAGGTGGTTCTGGATCACGTCACGGGCGGCGCCGATGCCGTCGTAGTAACCGGCCCGGCCGCCGATGCCGATGTCCTCGGCCATGGTGATCTGGACGTGGTCGACGTACGACCGGTTCCAGAGCGGCTCGAACATGGTGTTGGCGAAGCGGAGCGCCAGGATGTTCTGGACGGTCTCCTTGCCGAGGTAGTGGTCGATCCGGAAGACCTCGTCCGGCGGGAAGACCTCGTGGACGACCTTGTTGAGCTCCTGGGCGGAGACCAGGTCGTGGCCGAAGGGCTTCTCGATGACCGCGCGGCGCCAGGAGCCGTCCTTCTGGTCGGCCAGCCCGTGCTTCTTGAGCTGCTGGACGACCTGCGGGAAGAACTTCGGCGGCACCGACAGATAGAACGCGAAGTTGCCGCCGGTGCCCTGCGCCTTGTCGAGCTCGGCGATCGTCGACTTCAGCTGCTCGAAGGCGTTGTCGTCGTCGAAGTCGCCCTGGACGAAGCGCATGCCCTGGATGAGCTGCTGCCAGACCTCCTCGCGGAAGGGGGTCCGGGCGTGCGCCTTGACGGCGTCGTGCACCTCCTGCGCGAAGTCCTCGTCCTGCCACTCGCGGCGGGCGAAACCGATCAGGGAGAAGCCCGGCGGAAGCAGACCGCGGTTGGCGAGGTCATAGACAGCGGGCATCAGCTTTTTACGGGACAAATCGCCCGTGACGCCAAAGATCACCAGGCCCGACGGCCCCGCGATACGCGGGAGCCGTCGGTCTGCGGCGTCACGCAGCGGATTGCTGCTTGACAAGGTTCTTAGCCCTCCGAAGGTGCCAGGCGCTTGAGCTCCGCCTCGGTCGACTTGAGCAGGTCGTTCCAGGACGCCTCGAACTTCTCGACGCCCTCGTCCTCCAGGAGCTGCACGACCTCGTCGTACGAGATCCCCAGCTTCTCGACGGCGTCGAGCTCGGCGCGGGCCTGCTCGTAGGTGCCCGACACGGTGTCGCCGGTGATCCGGCCGTGGTCGGCGGCCGCCTCCAGGGTGGCCTCCGGCATGGTGTTGACCGTGTTGGGGGCGACCAGGTCGTCGACGTACAGGGTGTCCTTGTACGCCTTGTCCTTCACGCCGGTCGAGGCCCACAGCGGGCGCTGCTTGTTGGCGTGCGCCTTGTCGAGGGCGGCCCAGCGGTCCGAGGAGAAGACCTCCTCGTACGCCTCGTAGGCCAGACGGGCGTTGGCCAGACCGGCCTTGCCGCGGGCGGCCTTGGCCTCGTCGGTGCCCAGCGCGTCGATCCGCTTGTCGATCTCGGTGTCCACGCGGGACACGAAGAAGGACGCCACGGAGTGGATCTTCGCCAGGTCCAGGCCGCGCTCCTTGGCCTTCTCCAGGCCGGCCAGGTAGGCGTCCATGACCTCGCGGTAGCGCTCAAGGGAGAAGATCAGCGTGACGTTGACGCTGATGCCCTTGCCGATGACCTCGGTGATCGCGGGCAGGCCCGCCTTGGTCGCCGGGATCTTGATGAGCGTGTTCGGCCGGTCCACCAGCCACGCGAGCTGCTTGGCCTCGGCGACGGTGGCCTTGGTGTTGTGCGCCAGGCGCGGGTCGACCTCGATGGAGACCCGGCCGTCCTGGCCCTCGGTCGCGTCGAAGACCGGGCGCAGGATGTCGGCGGCGTCCCTCACGTCAGCCGTCGTGATCATGCGGATGGCCTCTTCGACGGTGACCTTGCGGGCGGCGAGGTCGGCGAGCTGCTGCTCGTAGCCGTCACCCGAGGAGATCGCCTTCTGGAAGATCGACGGGTTGGTCGTGACGCCCACGACGTGCTGCTGGTCGATCAGCTCGGCGAGGTTGCCCGAGGTGATCCGCTTGCGCGACAGGTCGTCGAGCCAGATCGCGACGCCTTCGTCGGAGAGGCGCTTGAGTGCGTCTGTCATGAGAAATGCATCTCCTACTAGTTCGTATACCGGCGTCAGCGCGCGGCGGCGGCGAGGGATTCCCGGGCGGCGGCGGCCACGTTCTCGGCGGTGAAGCCGAACTCGCGGAAGAGCACCTTGCCGTCGGCGGAGGCACCGAAGTGCTCCAGGGACACGATGCGGCCCGCGTCGCCTACGTACCGGTGCCAGGTCAGGCCGATGCCGGCCTCGACCGCGACCCGCGCCTTGACCGAAGGCGGCAGGACGCTGTCCTTGTACGCCTGGTCCTGCTCCTCGAACCACTCGACGGACGGCATCGAGACGACCCGGGTCGGGACGCCCTCCGCCTGGAGCGCCTCGCGCGCCTCGACGGCGAGCTGGACCTCGGAGCCGGTGCCGATGAGGACGACCTGGGCATCGCCACCCTCCGCCTCGAACAGCACGTAACCGCCCTTGGCCGCGCCCTCGTTGGGCTCGTACGTCGGCACGCCCTGACGGGTCAGCACCAGGCCGTGCGGGGCGCCCTTGCCGAACACCTTGGTGTAGCGCTTGAGGATCTCGCGCCAGGCGATCGCGGTCTCGTTGGCGTCCGCCGGGCGGACGACGTTGAGGCCCGGGATCGCGCGCAGCGAGGCCAGGTGCTCGACCGGCTGGTGGGTCGGGCCGTCCTCGCCCAGACCGATGGAGTCGTGCGTCCACACGTACGTCACCGGCAGGTGCATCAGGGCCGACAGGCGCACCGCGTTGCGCATGTAGTCGGAGAACACCAGGAAGGTGCCGCCGTAGATACGGGTGTTGCCGTGCAGCGCGATGCCGTTCATCTCGGCGGCCATCGAGTGCTCGCGGATGCCGTAGTGGATCGTGCGGCCGTACGGGTCGGCCTCCGGCAGCGGGTTGCCCTCGGGCAGGAACGACGAGTTCTTGTCGATCGTCGTGTTGTTCGAGCCCGCGAGGTCGGCCGAGCCGCCCCACAGCTCGGGGATGACCGCGCCCAGCGCCTGCAGGACCTTGCCGGAGGCGGCGCGGGTGGCGACGCCCTTGCCGGACTCGAAGACCGGGAGCTTCTCCTCCCAGCCCTCGGGCAGCTCGCCCGCGTTGACGCGGTCGAACTCGGCGGCGCGCTGCGGGTTGGCGGTGCGCCACGCGGCGAACGACTTCTCCCACTCGCCCCGGGCCTCACGGCCGCGGTCCAGGGCGGCGCGGGTGTGCGCGAGGACCTCGTCGGCGACCTCGAAGGTCTGCTCCGGGTCGAAGCCCAGGACGCGCTTGGTGGCCGCCACCTCGTCGTCGCCGAGCGCCGAGCCGTGCGCGGCCTCGGTGTTCTGCGCGTGCGGGGCGGGCCAGGCGATGATCGAGCGCATCGCGATGAAGGAGGGGCGCTCGGTCTCGGCCTTGGCGGCCTCGATCGCCTCGAACAGCGCCTGCGGGTCCAGGTCGCCGTTCTCCTTCGGCGCCACGCGCTGGACGTGCCAGCCGTACGCCTCGTACCGCTTGAGGGTGTCCTCGGAGACCGCGGTCTCGGTGTCGCCCTCGATCGAGATGTGGTTGTCGTCCCAGAGCAGGACCAGGTTGCCCAGCTTCTGGTGACCGGCCATCGAGGACGCCTCGGCGGAGATGCCCTCCTGGAGGCAGCCGTCGCCCGCGATCGCGAAGACGAAGTGGTCGAACGGGGAGGTGCCGGGGGCCGCCTCCGGGTCGAACAGGCCGCGCTCGTAGCGGGCGGCCATCGCCATGCCCACGGCGTTGGCGACACCCTGGCCCAGCGGGCCGGTGGTGGTCTCCACGCCGGTGGTGTGGCCGTACTCCGGGTGGCCCGGGGTCTTGGAGCCCCAGGTCCGGAAGGCCTTCAGGTCGTCCAGCTCCAGGCCGTACCCGGCCAGGTAGAGCTGGATGTAGAGCGTGAGGGACGAGTGGCCCGCGGACAGGACGAAGCGGTCGCGCCCGGTCCAGTCGGCGTCCGCCGGGTCGTGGCGCATCACCTTCTGGAAGAGGGTGTACGCGGCCGGGGACAGGCTCATCGCCGTACCAGGATGGCCGTTGCCGACCTTCTGTACAGCATCCGCGGCCAGGACGCGGCCGGTGTCTACGGCCCGCTGGTCCAGTTCGGTCCACTCAAGGTCTGTGGTGGTCGGCTTGGTGCTCACCCTGAGTCAGGGCTCCTCTCCACATGTTCGTTCCCGGTGACTGTGGGCGCACCGGGCGCTGTCGAGCCTACCCCCGCCGGAACGCTCATTTTTTCGACTGCCCACCGGTTGGGACACACACCTCCAGAGTGCCCAAGACCGGGCACTTCCGCCTCACGGCGTAGTCTTCGCGACCCGCCCCCAACACGAGCCCACCCCCGCGAAGGGCGGCGTATGGGCAACGTCTACAGTGGCGTGGTACGCGCAAGTCTTCACCGGGTGCTCATGCCCGGAACGTCCGGGCCCATCCGACCGATTGCCCCGGGACTTGCTGGGAATTCTCTGTCAGGGGTGTGCGTGACGGCCGTCGAGTCCCGACCCGCAGGGGTCGTCTTGACTCCCAGCCCGGGGGCCCATCGGCCGTTCGGGGCCCGCGTCAAGGCGTTCGTGGCGCTGACCAAGCCGCGGATCATCGAACTGCTGCTGATCACCACCATTCCGGTGATGTTCCTGGCCGAGCAGGGCGTCCCGTCGCTCTGGCTGGTGCTGACCACCACCGTCGGCGGCTTCCTGTCGGCGGGCGGCGCCAACGCGCTGAACATGTACATCGACCGCGACATCGACGCGCTGATGGACCGCACCTCGCAGCGGCCGCTGGTCACCGGGATGGTGTCGCCGCGCGAGTGCCTCGCCTTCGGCATCACCCTCGCGATCGTCTCCACGCTGCTGTTCGGCTTCGCCGTCAACTGGCTGTCGGCCTGGCTGTCACTCGGAGCGCTCCTCTTCTACGTGGTCGTCTACACGATGATCCTGAAGCGCCGCACCTCGCAGAACATCGTGTGGGGCGGCATCGCCGGCTGCCTCCCGGTGCTCATCGGCTGGTCGTCCGTCACCAACTCCATGTCGTGGGCGCCGATCATCCTCTTCCTCGTCATGTTCTTCTGGACGCCGCCGCACTACTGGCCGCTGTCCATGAAGGTCCGCGAGGACTACGCGCGCGTGGGCGTGCCGATGCTGCCGGTCGTCGCCTCCAACAAGGTGGTCGCCAAGCAGATCGTGCTCTACAGCTGGCTGATGGTCGCCGTCTCGCTGCTGCTGACCCCGCTGGGCTACACCGGCTGGTTCTACACGCTGGTGGCGCTGCTGGCCGGCGGCTTCTGGCTGTGGGAGGCGCACGGGCTGCAGAACCGGGCGAAGGCGGAGGTGACGGGCGCCAAGCTCAAGGAGATGCGCCTGTTCCACTGGTCGATCACGTACGTCTCGCTGCTGTTCGTGGCGGTCGCGGTGGATCCGTTCCTGCGGTAGTCACCCGCTCTTCCGACGGGAGGGCCCAGTGGTACAAGCCACTGGGCCCTCCCGTCGCATCTGGATCTACTCGCGAGTAGCATCCTGGACATGGCAGAAACCCAGGTTGACGAGAAGCAGGCCGCCAAGGCCGAGCGGCGGGCGGCTCGCCTCGCCAAGCAGATCGGCCACTTCGCCAAGGAGCACGGCGGCGCCGAGGGCCAGGTGGCGTACATCGGCCAGCGCGGCGCGCGGATCGTGCTCGTCGGCGACGACGGCGGCTGGGGCGACCTGGTGGCGCCCAGCCACGCGGTCGCGCTGGCCGCGGTCGAGAAGGCCGGGATCACCGTCCACGAGGACTTCGACGGCGAGTTCGCGGCCAAGGTGAAGACCGGCCGGTACGAGTGGACCCGGATGGCCGGGATCCAGCTCGGCGGTCCTAAGAACGGCTGAACGGCAACAGCAACACTCATCCGGGGCTCACCCGTTAGTGAGGTGGAAGCACACCACCCAGGGAGCCCCGGATGATCGACGCCGTGCCGCAGCCGGAGCTGGTGGACCAGTACTGCCATGGAGTGCTCCGCACCGAGCTGGGGCTCGGCACCTTCGAGACGCAGCTCGGCAGGACCGGCGCCCCGCCCGCCCCCGGCACCACGTTCTTCGACACCCAGACCGGCTTCGCCGTCCGCCGCTGGTGTCCGCCGCTGCTGGGCCTGGAGGCGCACTGCGCCCCCGCCCGCTATCTCGCCCGCCGGCGCGAGCTGGGCGTTCTGGAGACCGTCCGACGGCTGCTGCGCGGCTCGGGCGTCTCCACCTATCTGGTGGACACCGGCCTGCCGGGCGATCTGACCGGGCCGGGCGAGCTGGCCGCCGCCGGGGCCGCCGACGCCCACGAGATCGTGCGGCTGGAACTCCTCGCCGAGCAGGTCGCCGACACCTCGGGCACCGTCGACGCGTTCCTCGCCAACCTCGCCGAGGCCGTGCACACCGCGGCCGCATCGGCCGTCGCCTTCATCTCCGTGAGCGCCGTGCGCCAGAGCCTGGACCCGGCCCCGCCCGGGCCCGGCGAGGTGCGCGGCGCGGCGGGCCGCTGGCTCACCCGGCGCCGCATCCAGGACCCGCTGGAGGACCCGGTGCTGCTGCGGCACCTGCTGTGGAGCGCGGTCGCCTCGGGGCGCCCGCTCCAGCTGCGGCTCGGCATGGACGACGCGACCGGCCTCGCGGGGTTCGCCGCCGCGACCAACGGCCTGGGCACGGACCTGGTGCTGCTGCACGGCTATCCGTACCACCGCCAGGCCGCCCATCTGGCGAGCGTCTTCCCGCATGTGTACGCGGACGTGGGGCCCGCCCTGGTGCGTACGGGGGCGCGGGCCGCCGACGTCCTGGCGGAGCTCCTGGAGCTGGCGCCGTTCGGGAAGCTGCTCTACTCCAGCGGCGCGCGCGGGCTGCCCGAGCTGCATGTGGTCGGCGCCCGGCAGTTCGGCCACGCGCTGAGCCGGGTCCTGGGCGCCTGGGTGGCCGACGGGGCGTGGGCCCGTACGGACGCCGAGCGGGTCGCCGCGATGATCGGGGCGGGCAACGCCCGGCGGGTGTACGGACTGTCAGGCGCGGGTGAGCGCCGGGTCTGACTGGGCCGGGACGGACGCGGCGACCTCGGGCCGCTCGCGCAGCGACAGCAGTACGCGCACCACGGCGATCCACACCAGGCACGAGCCGAACATGTGCAGCGCGACGAGGGCCTCGGGCGTCTTCGTGAAGTACTGGACGTAGCCGACGACCCCCTGGCCCATCAGCACCAGGAACAGGTCCCGGGCCCGGTTGCGCGGGCCGATCGGGGCGTCCACGGCCTTCAGGACGAACCAGAGCGCGACGGTGAGGGCCACCACGACCCAGGCCAGGTCGGCGTGGAGCTGGCTGATCATCGTCCAGTTCAGCGGGATGCGCTCCACGTCGCTGGAGTCGCCCGCGTGCCGCCCGGCGCCGGTGACGACCGTGCCGACCGCGACCAGCAGGCCCGCCGCGACGACCAGCAGCCAGGTCAGCTGGACCACGGCCTTGCCCACCAGCGGGCGCGGCTCGCCGTCGCCCTCGCGGGTGCGCTGCCAGGTCGTCATCGCGACGGTGAGGAGCGCGGTGGAGAGCAGGAAGTGCGCCGCCACGGTGTACGGGTTGAGGCCGACCAGGACGACGATGCCGCCCAGGACCGCGTTGCCCATGACCACCCAGAACTGGACCCAGCCGAGCCGGGTGACGCTGCGCCGCCACGGGCTCGCGGCCCGGGCCGCGATGATCGCCCAGCCGACGGCCGCGCACAGCACGTACGTGAGCATGCGGTTGCCGAACTCGACCGCGCTGTGGAAGTTCATCTCGCCGGTCGGCGTCAGGCTCTGGTCGGTGCACTTGGGCCAGGTCGGGCAGCCGAGCCCGGACCCGGTGAGCCGGACCGCGCCGCCGGTCACCACGATGACGACGGCCATGACGACGGCGATCAGGGCCGCGCGCTGGACGGTCCGCGGGGACGGAGTCCACCGCTCGGCGATGAAGGCGAGCGGGTTGCGCACCGCCTGAGCCACATCGGCTCGGGTCACGTTCGGCATGGCCCCTATCGTAGGGGGACCTTTGTGCACGTTTTCACGAGGGGTGGCCGATACGGCCTCTTGCTCCCCGCGGCGGAACTTCTCACTCCCAGCGGAAGAACTTCGCCGCCGCGCCCAGGCCCAGGACCGTCCAGACCGCCAGGATCCCCAGGTCGCCCCAGGGCATGGCGGCCCCATGCTGGAGGACGTCCCGCAGCCCGTCCGACAGGGCCGAGATGGGCAGCAGCCCGAGCGCCGTCTGCACGCCGTCCGGGAACTTGTCCATCGGCACGATGACCCCGCCGCCCACGAGCAGCAGCAGGAAGACCAGATTGGCGGCGGCGAGCGTCGCCTCGGCCTTGAGCGTGCCCGCCATCAGCAGCCCGAGCCCGGAGAACGCGGCCGTGCCCAGGACCAGCAGCAGGAGCACCGCGAACGGGTTGCCGTGCGGCGACCAGCCCAGCGCGAAGGCGATCACGGTCAGCAGGACGACCTGGAGCACCTCGGTGACCAGCACCGACAGGGTCTTCGCGGTCATCAGCGCCCAGCGCGGCAGTGGGGACGCCCCGAGCCGCTTGAGCACTCCGTAGCGGCGGTCGAAGCCGGTGGCGATGGCCTGGCCGGTGAAGGCGGTGGACATCACGGCGAGCGCGAGGACGCCGGGGGTGAGGAAGTCGACGGACTTGCCGTCGCCGGTGTCGATGATGTCGACCCCGCTGAACAGCACGAGCAGCAGCGCCGGGATGACCACGGTGAGCAGCAGCTGCTCGCCGTTGCGCAGCAGCATCCGGGTCTCCAGGGCGGCCTGCGCGCCGATCATCCGGCCGACGGGCGCGGCCCCCGGGTTCGGCGTGTACGTACCAGTACCGGCGCTCATCGGCGCAGCTCCCTGCCGGTCAGCTCCAGAAAGACATCTTCGAGGGTGTGGCGTTCGACCGCGATGCCGTCGGGCATCACGCCGTGCTGGGCGCACCAGGAGGTGACGGTGGCGAGCAGCTGCGGGTCGACGGTCCCGCTGATGCGGTACGCGCCCGAGGTGAGCTCGGCCGCGGCCGTGCCGTCGGGCAGCGCCTTGAGCAGGGAGGCGAGGTCGAGGCCGGGGCGGCCGGTGAAGCGGAGGGTGTTCTCGGCGCCGCCCCGGCAGAGCGTCTCGGGGGAGCCCTGGGCGACGACCTTGCCCGCGTCGACGATCGCCACGTCGTCCGCGAGCTCCTCGGCCTCGTCCATGAAGTGCGTGGTCAGGACGACGGAGACACCGTCGGCGCGCAGTTCCCGTACGAGGTCCCAGGTGGCGCGGCGGGCCTGCGGGTCAAGGCCCGCGGTCGGCTCGTCCAGGAAGACCAGCTCGGGGCGGCCGACCACGGCCATGGCGAGCGCCAGGCGCTGCTGCTGGCCGCCGGAGAGCCGGCGGTAGGTGGTGCGGCCGCAGCTCTCCAGGCCGAGCCGCTCGATCAGCGCGGGCACGTCGAGGGGGTGGGCGTGCAGCTTCGCCATGTGGCGGAGCATCTCCTCGGCGCGGGCGCCGGAGTAGACGCCGCCGGACTGGAGCATCACGCCGATGCGCGGGCGCAGCCGCTCGGCCTCGGTGACCGGGTCGAGACCCAGGACGCGGACCGTGCCGGCGTCCGGCCTGCGGTAGCCCTCGCAGATCTCGATGGTGGTGGTCTTGCCGGCACCGTTGGGGCCGAGGACGGCGGTGACGGTCCCGGCGGCGACCCGCAGGTCGAGGCCGTCCACGGCGGTCTTCGATCCGTACCGTTTGACCAGGCCCATGACCTGGACGACGGACTCGCTCTTCATGACGAGCCAGTCTAGGCAGCGCGCGCGGGGCGCCGGACCGTGGGGCGGGGGTCGTGCGGGGGCACGGACGCGCGAATGCGCGACCACTCTTTTTCGGCCGTCGGGGGGCTCTGCCGGGGGTCTGCGTGGACCCGTCCGGGGGAGCGCCCGCAGAGGTGTGCGAAAAGGGTCGCCGTGTGCCATACCCCGAGGTCAAGCGGGTCGGCAGGGTCCTTTTGCGGGGTCCCCCATTTGATCGATCAGAGATCGTTTCCGCAGGTCAGCTTAGGTATGCCTAAGTGATGCACCGCACCGTTCAATGATCAAGAGGTGGCTTGTCAGGCTCTGAGGAATTACGCAACAATGGTGTTGTGAAAAACGTTGGCGAGGCTCCGCAGGAGGAACTCGCGACCGGTGAGCGGTCCACCCGCAACCGGGTCGCGCGCTCCATCCTGGACCACGGGCCCTCGACCGTCGCGGACCTCGCGAAGCGCCTCGGCCTCACCCAGGCTGCCGTCCGCCGCCACCTCGATGCCCTGGCGGCGGACGACATCGTCACCGCCCGGGAACAGCGGGTGTACGGGGCACGGACCCGCGGCAGGCCCGCCAAGGTCTTCGCCCTCACGGACTGCGGGCGGGACGCCTTCGACCAGTCGTACGACAAGCTGGCCGTGGACGCGCTCCGCTGGATCGAGAAGTCCGCGGGCGGCGGCGCGGCCGGCGAGGAAGCCGTCGTCGCCTTCGCCCGGGCGCGGATCGAGGCCCAGTCCGAGAGCTACCGCGAGGCTGTCGAGGCGGCGCCGCCCGAGGAGCGCACCGAGGCCCTGGCCAAGGCCTTGACCGCCGACGGGTACGCTGCTACGGCGCGCAGCGCGCCCCTCCCCGGACGGGGCGAGCAGCTCTGCCAGCACCACTGCCCGGTCGCCCACGCGGCCGAGCAGTTCCCGCAGCTGTGCGAGGCGGAGACGGAGTTCTTCTCCCGCCTGCTGGGAACCCATGTGCAGCGTCTGGCCACCATCGCCCACGGCGACGGGGTGTGCACGACGTTCATCCCGCACAGCGCACCACAGACCACCACCGAATCAGCATCCACAAGCACGGCCGGGAGGAACCCCGCATGACTCTCCCCACGGAGACTGCCCACCCCGAACTCGAGGGCCTGGGCAACTACGAGTACGGCTGGGCCGACTCCGACGCGGCGGGTGCCGTTGCCAAGCGCGGGCTCTCCGAGGACGTCGTCCGCGACATCTCGGGCAAGAAGAACGAGCCCGAGTGGATGCTGAAGCTGCGCCTCAAGGGCCTGCGCCTCTTCGACAAGAAGCCCATGCCGAAGTGGGGCTCGGACCTCTCGGGCATCGACTTCGACAACATCAAGTACTTCGTGCGCTCCACCGAGAAGCAGGCCGCTTCCTGGGAGGACCTGCCCGAGGACATCAAGAACACGTACGACAAGCTCGGCATCCCCGAGGCGGAGAAGCAGCGCCTCGTCGCCGGTGTCGCGGCCCAGTACGAGTCCGAGGTCGTCTACCACCAGATCCGCGAGGACCTGGAGCAGCAGGGCGTGATCTTCCTCGACACGGACACCGCGCTCAAGGAGCACCCGGAGCTCTTCCAGGAGTACTTCGGCACGGTCATCCCGGTCGGCGACAACAAGTTCGCGTCGCTGAACACGGCCGTGTGGTCCGGCGGCTCGTTCATCTACGTGCCCAAGGGCGTCCACGTCGACATCCCGCTCCAGGCCTACTTCCGTATCAACACGGAGAACATGGGCCAGTTCGAGCGGACGCTGATCATCGTCGACGAGGACGCGTACGTCCACTACGTCGAGGGCTGCACCGCCCCGATCTACTCCTCGGACTCGCTGCACAGCGCCGTCGTCGAGATCATCGTCAAGAAGGGCGGCCGCTGCCGCTACACGACGATCCAGAACTGGTCGAACAACGTCTACAACCTGGTCACCAAGCGCGCCGTGGCGTACGAGGGCGCGACCATGGAGTGGATCGACGGCAACATCGGTTCCAAGGTCACCATGAAGTACCCGGCCGTCTACCTGATGGGCGAGCACGCCAAGGGCGAGACCCTGTCCATCGCCTTCGCGGGCGAGGGCCAGCACCAGGACGCCGGCTCCAAGATGGTCCACATGGCGCCGAACACGTCCTCCAACATCGTCTCCAAGTCGGTGGCGCGAGGCGGCGGCCGCACCTCGTACCGCGGTCTGGTCGAGATCGGCGAGGGCGCGGCCGGATCGAAGTCGAACGTGCTGTGCGACGCGCTGCTCGTCGACACCATCTCCCGCTCCGACACCTACCCGTACGTGGACGTCCGCGAGGACGACGTGTCCATGGGCCACGAGGCGACCGTCTCCAAGGTCTCCGAGGACCAGCTCTTCTACCTGATGAGCCGCGGTCTGACGGAGTTCGAGGCGATGGCGATGATCGTGCGCGGCTTCGTCGAGCCGATCGCCAAGGAGCTGCCCATGGAGTACGCCCTGGAGCTCAACCGGCTGATCGAGCTGCAGATGGAGGGTTCGGTCGGCTAGTACGGCCCGACCGTCCCCCGCAGCAGCGAACGCAGACTGATCTAGGAAGAGAGCACTACGACAGCCATGGCTGAGGCTCAGAACATCCCGGCGGGCTCCACCACCGCCGGCTCGATCGCGGTGGCCGCCGAGTCGACCGTCGCCACGCGCATGAGCGCCCCCCCGTCCTTCGACGTGCAGGACTTCCCGGTCCCGCACGGCCGTGAGGAGGAGTGGCGGTTCACGCCGCTGGCGCGGCTGCGCGGGCTGCACGACGGCACCGCCGTGGCGACCGGCGACGGACTGCGCGTCGAGGTGACCGCCCCCGAGGGCGTCGTCGTCGAGACCGTGGGCCGCGACGACGCGCGGCTCGGCCGGGCGGGCACGCCGGTGGACCGGATCGCCGCCCAGGCCTACTCGTCGTTCGAGAAGGCCTCGGTCGTGACCGTCCCCAAGGAGGCGGTCCTCACCGAGCCGATCCGTATCGCCGTGCACGGCGAGGGCGGCACCGTCTTCGCGCACCAGGTCGTCGAGCTCGGCGCGTTCGCCGAGGCCGTCGTGGTCATCGACCACACCGGTGACGCGGTGCTCGCCGCCAACGTGGACTTCGTCCTCGGCGACGGCGCCAAGCTGACCGTCGTCTCCGTGCAGGACTGGGACGACAAGGCCGTCCACGTCGCCCAGCACAACACGCTGATCGGCCGCGACGCCTCCTTCAAGTCCGTCGTCGTCACCTTCGGCGGCGACCTGGTCCGTCTGCACCCGCGGGTCTCCTACGCGGGCACCGGCGGCGAGGCCGAGCTGTTCGGCCTGTACTTCACCGACAAGGGCCAGCACCAGGAGCACCGGCTCTTCGTCGACCACAACACGCCGCACTGCAAGTCCAACGCCGTGTACAAGGGCGCCCTCCAGGGCGACGACGCGCACGCCGTGTGGATCGGTGACGTGCTCATCCAGGCCAAGGCCGAGGGCACCGACACCTACGAGATGAACCGCAACCTGGTCCTCACCGACGGCGCCCGCGTCGACTCCGTGCCGAACCTGGAGATCGAGACCGGCGAGATCGCCGGCGCCGGTCACGCCTCCGCCACCGGCCGCTTCGACGACGAGCAGCTGTTCTACCTGATGGCGCGCGGCATCCCCGCGGCCGAGGCCCGCCGTCTGGTGGTCCGCGGCTTCTTCGCCGAGCTGGTCCAGCAGGTCGGTGTCGCGGACGTGGAGGAGCGCCTGCTCGCCAAGATCGAGGCGGAGCTGGAGGCGGCCGTCTGATGTCCGCCTTCGTCCGCGTCTGCGCGCTGAGCGAGCTGGAGGAGGACACCCCGAAGCGGGTGGAACTCGACGGCACGCCGGTCTCGCTCGTCCGTACCGAGGGCGAGGTGTTCGCGATCCACGACATCTGCTCGCACGCGAACGTCTCGCTGTCGGAGGGCGAGGTCGAGGACTGCCAGATCGAGTGCTGGCTGCACGGCTCCACGTTCGACCTGCGCACCGGCAAGCCGTCGGGCCTGCCCGCGACGCGCCCCGTGCCCGTTTACCCCGTAAAGATCGAAGGGGACGATGTTCTCGTCTCCGTATCCCAGGAGAACTAAGTCCCCATGGCAACGCTTGAAATCCGCGACCTGCACGTCACCGTGGAAGCCGAGAACGGCCCCCGGGAGATCCTCAAGGGCGTCGACCTGACCGTGAAGCAGGGCGAGACCCACGCCATCATGGGTCCCAACGGCTCCGGCAAGTCCACCCTCGCGTACTCGCTCGCGGGTCACCCCAAGTACACGATCACCGGCGGTACGGTCACGCTGGACGGCGAGGACGTCCTGGAGATGTCCGTCGACGAGCGCGCCCGCGCCGGCGTCTTCCTGGCCATGCAGTACCCGGTCGAGGTCCCTGGCGTCTCGGTCTCCAACTTCCTGCGCACCTCCGCCACCGCCGTGCGCGGCGAGGCGCCCAAGCTGCGCACCTGGGTGAAGGAGGTCAAGTCCGCCATGGAGCAGCTCCAGATGGACCCGGCCTTCGCCGAGCGCAACGTCAACGAGGGCTTCTCCGGCGGTGAGAAGAAGCGCCACGAGATCCTTCAGCTGGAGCTCCTCAAGCCGAAGATCGCGATCCTCGACGAGACCGACTCGGGCCTGGACGTCGACGCGCTGCGCGTCGTCTCCGAGGGCGTCAACCGCGTCCGCGAGAGCGGCGAGGTCGGCACCCTGCTGATCACGCACTACACGCGCATCCTGCGCTACATCAAGCCCGACTTCGTGCACGTGTTCGCGAACGGCCGCATCGCCGAGTCCGGCGGCGCCGAGCTCGCCGACAAGCTGGAGAACGAGGGCTACGAGGCTTACACGAAGGGTGGCGCATCCGAGTGACACAGCTGCCGGGCCTCCTCACCGGGTCTCATCTTCTTGACGAGGCGATCCGCAAGGACTTCCCCCTCCTGGACCGTGTGGTCCACGATGGGAAGAAGATCGTGTACCTCGACAGCGCGGCGACTTCGCAGAAGCCGCGCCAGGTGCTCGACGCCCTCAACGAGTACTACGAGCGGCACAACGCCAACGTCCACCGTGGTGTGTACACGGTGGCCGAGGAGGCCACGGCGCTGTACGAGGGCGCGCGCGACAAGGTCGCCGCGTTCATCAACGCGCCGAGCCGCGACGAGGTGATCTTCACCAAGAACGCCTCGGAGTCGCTCAACCTGGTCGCCAACATGCTGGGCTGGGCCGACGAGCCCTACCGCGTGGACCATGAGACCGAGATAGTCATCACGGAGATGGAGCACCACTCCAACATCGTGCCGTGGCAGCTGCTCTCGCAGCGGACCGGCGCGAAGCTGAAGTGGTTCGGCCTCACCGACGACGGCCGCCTTGACCTCTCCAACATCGACGAGATCATCACCGAGAAGACGAAGATCGTCTCCTTCACGCTGGTCTCGAACCTGCTGGGCACGGTCAACCCGGTCGAGGCGATCGTCCGCCGCGCCCAGGAGGTCGGCGCACTGCTGTGCATCGACGCCTCGCAGGCCGCGCCGCACATGCCGCTGGACGTCCAGGCCCTCCAGGCCGACTTCGTGGCCTTCACCGGCCACAAGATGTGCGGCCCGACCGGCATCGGCGTCCTCTGGGGCCGCCAGGAGCTGCTGGAAGACCTCCCCCCCTTCCTCGGCGGCGGCGAGATGATCGAGACGGTCTCGATGCACTCGTCGACGTACGCGCCCGCGCCGCACAAGTTCGAGGCCGGTACGCCCCCGATCGCCCAGGCCGTCGGCCTCGGCGCGGCCGTGGACTACCTCTCGGCGATCGGCATGGACAAGATCGCCGCGCATGAGCACGCGATCACCGAGTACGCGGTGAAGCGCCTCCAGGAGGTCCCCGACCTGCGGATCATCGGCCCCACCACGGCCGAGGACCGCGGCGCCGCGATCTCCTTCGTGCTGGGCGACATCCACCCGCACGACGTGGGCCAGGTCCTCGACGAGGAGGGCATCGCGGTCCGGGTCGGCCACCACTGCGCGCGCCCGGTCTGCCTGCGCTACGGAATTCCCGCGACCACGCGAGCGTCTTTCTATCTGTACTCCACGCCCGCCGAGGTCGACGCCCTGGTGGACGGCCTGGAGCACGTACGAAACTTCTTCGGCTAGGGGTTACCGACGTGCTGTGTCTTCCCGGGGGACACCCCCCGGACCCCCGGCCGGAAAGCACGTCGTGGCGAGCGATTACAGGGACGCGAGGTAATGCGTTGTGAAGCTGGATTCGATGTACCAGGACGTCATCCTGGACCACTACAAGCACCCCCACGGGCGGGGCTTGCGGGACGGTGACGCCGAGGTGCACCACGTGAACCCGACGTGCGGCGACGAGATCACCCTCCGGGTGAAGTACGCGGGCTCGCGGATCGAGGACGTCTCGTACGAGGGCCAGGGCTGCTCCATCAGCCAGGCCAGCGCCTCGGTCCTCAACGACCTGCTGGTCGGCAAGGACCTGGCCGAGGCGCAGCGGATCCAGGAGACCTTCCTGGAGCTGATGCAGTCCAAGGGCCAGCTGGAGCCGGACGACGCGATGGAGGAGGTCCTGGAGGACGCGGTGGCTTTCGCCGGCGTCTCCAAGTACCCCGCGCGCGTCAAGTGTGCTCTGCTGAGCTGGATGGCCTGGAAGGACGCGACGGCCCAGGCGCTGGGCGCCGGAGCCGAGAGGAAGAGCGCATGACCGAGAACGCAGAGGCCACCTTGAAGCCGGCCTCGGAGGAAGAAGTCCGCGAGGCGCTGTACGACGTCGTCGACCCCGAGCTGGGCATCGACGTCGTCAACCTGGGCCTCATCTACGGCATCCACATCGACGACGCCAACATCGCGACGCTGGACATGACCCTGACGTCGGCGGCCTGCCCGCTGACCGATGTGATCGAGGACCAGGCGAAGTCCGCGACGGAGGGCATCGTCAACGAGCTCAAGATCAACTGGGTCTGGATGCCGCCGTGGGGGCCGGACAAGATCACGGATGATGGACGCGAGCAGCTGCGGGCGCTCGGGTTCAACGTCTGAGCGAGCTGTGCGTGTGTAGGGCCCCGGCTGTGTGCCGGGGCCCTTTCGCGTCAACGGCGCCGGCGCATCGCCTCGGCGAGGATGCGGAACGCGGCGAGGCGGTGCTCACCTCGCAGGCCGTGCAGCGTCGTGAGATGACCGATGAGCAGAGTCGCTGCCACCGTGAGCGGGATCCCGGTCAGCAGGAGGAGTTCGCGTGTGAAGGGCATGTGCGCCAGCCTTCCTCGAAGTGTCGATGTCGCTGCGATCGCGTGGCACTACGAAAGCGGCCGGACGCCGCGCGAACCATCGTCCCCGTGCGCCGACGGCTCATCGGTGCAGGTCAGAAAGGCCAGGCGGTTTATCCCGGCGGGATCGCGGTGCAACGGCGGAACCCGCGCTCCGGGTCGCGTGTCTCGTTTTCGCGGAAGGGATCGAACCAGTCGTCTGCTTCGAGGTTCGCGATGCCGAGATGTCGATGGATGGGATTGTCCGGCTCCTCGATGCCCTGCGCCCAGGGCTCGTACAGGAACAGCACATCCGTGTCTTCAAGGAAGAGACCCAGACACAGGCCCCAGTCATAGTCGCCGGCCTCCTCTGGGAGCCCCTCGGTGAACATATCCACCAGCTCTGGCTCGTCCGCCACCATGGCCGAAGCACGTTCGAGGGCGATATGCATCGCCATCTCTTCACCCGTGCAGGTGGGCTGGGGCCACTCACCGGACCGGATGTCCTGGGCGAGGTCGTCGAAGCATCGGGCCATCTGACGACGCCACTTCGCGTTCTGGCCCCAGGTGAGCACGGGCAGATCACTGAAGACGGCAGCGTAGTTATGGGTGAGGTCGACTCGCTGGTCTCCGATCTCTTCCAACGAGTCGTACGCCATGTCTGCCGAGATAACGAAAGCGGCTTCCAGGACGCGCAGGGTACGCGGAGTGGGGCCGTAGTCCTCGGCCTCGTCCCAGTCCGCGTCGGCGGCTGCCCCGACATCCGGCTCAATGAGGTGAGGCGTCTGGGCCTTCGGCGGACGGATCAGAGTCGGTTCGTTGTAGTACGACTGCGCTACCTCATCCCCCGCCTCGGCCGCCTTCCGGTACCACTGGGAAGCGGTCTCGCGGTCCTGGTTGCGGAAGTGGAGATTGCCCATCAGACGGAAGGAGAGGACGTCTCCCGAGTCGATGGCGCGTTGAAGCCATCGGGCCGCTTCCTGCCGGTCGGTGTGCTCGCAGAGCACACCGAGCGTGCGCTGTGCCTCGGCGTCCTGTGCCTCTGCGAGCGGAAGCAGGGCCTTTCGGCCGATGTCCATGCGGTCATTGGCGTGGGCCGCGAGGGCGATGCTGAAGCGTTGGTGTCTTTCGGTGCCCGATGCGAGGACGGTTGCCCAGACCTTCTCGGGGATCAGCTTGGGTGAGGGACCTCGGTCCTGCAGATGAGCGTCGAGCAGATAGTCGAAGGGACGCAGCCCATCGCCTTCAGGTATCAGGAGGCGTGTCACGGCGTCGCGCGGGCTGGTAGCCCAGGAGAGGGCGGCCTCGAATGGTTCGGGACCGATCAGTTGCTTGTTGCTTCCCGGCAGGTAGTCCTCGTGCAGTTCGCCAAGGAGGCCGACCGAAAGGGGTTCTGTCAGGCCGGCGAGGGCCAGGTCGATCGCGCACCACACCAGCGCAGCCCCACGGGGGTTGCCGTTCACCACGGACGCACCGCGCAACTCACGCCATAGCTGAGGACCCGTCGCCAGTGTTTCGGCGATGCCGAAGTCGGCGGCCTGGCTGATTGCGAGGCGCAGCCGCTCGTCGCGGTCGGACCGGAACTGCTTCCGAGCGCGGTCGACCTCGCCCGCGGACCAGAGCCGCTCGACTTCGAACTCCTGGGCCAGCCTGACCAGCTCTTCGTCGGGCAGGTCCTTCCGGATGCGCGACCGGATTGTTCCGAGCACCACGGTCTGAGTGGTGCGCAGGGTATGCAGGTCCTTGAGGTCAAAACTTCCTGGGCCGAGGTATTTCTCTATGTCGTTCAGCCAGAGCACACATCGCTCGTCACTCCTGGCCGCCCGGACTGCCTTGCTGATCGCCTCGGGAAGGTCAGTGATGTGGCGTGGCGCGATCAGTAGGTGATCCGACAGCGTCGCTCTCATGGCTTCGTAGGCGCATCGAGTCTTCCCCGCAGTGGAGTCGCCGACCAGGAGCACAACACCGCCGCTGCCGCTCATGCGTGACAGAGCCGCTCTTACGTCGGGGTCGACGTCGCGGGGAATGTAGACGGGGACGGCGTTCCCGTCCTTGGTCGTTCGGGCCCGGTGCACCATGAGTTCGAGTGGGTCCGCATCCCGGACGCGGATTGCGACGGTTCCTGGCTGGGGAGGTTCGCTCGGCGCGGCGCGTGCTCGCTCGTAGAGCCTTCGCCAGCGTGGGGGGTCGTCGAACTTTCCCCGGGGCAGCGACGCCGCCTGTTCCAGGGCAGTGAGGAAGGATTCCAGGACGGACCAGGTCCGAGGCAGCCGATCGCCACTGCACCAGGCACTGATTGCGCTCGTACTCACAGGTGGTCGGTTCTTCGCCGCTGTGGCTCTGGAGATCTTTTCCAGGGTGGGCTTCGTCTTGCCCTCGCGTTTCGCTTCCTCCATGGCAGCCCGCACGGCTCGGGCGAATTCCGCGCGGGCGTCCGCGTCGAATGTCGAGTGGTCCATGACGCGATGGTGCCGGACGGCACTGACATCACCGCAGAGCACATACTGATGGGTATGGCCGTTACTCTGTACCACCTTGCCGTGGACGCTCATGATCTGCCCGCTCTCGCGCGGTTCTGGTGCCAGGTCCTGGACTGGAAAGTGCTTTTCGAGGACGAGGAGGAGATCGTGATCGGGGCGCATGAGACCGCCTTCCCCGGAATGTGTTTCCTGCCCGTGCCCGAGCCCAAGGCGGGCAAGAACCGGCTGCACATCGACCTCATCCCGGATGACCAGGCCGCCGAGATCGAGCGGCTGGTGGGGCTCGGGGCGCGGCGGGTGGACGTCGGGCAGGGCAGCGAGGCGACGTGGGTCGTGCTCGCCGATCCGAACGCGTCTAACTAGCGATTCTGGACGTTACACCAGGTCAGCGGGTATGCGGAAGCGCCCGAACCCACGCCAACGGATGCGTCACGTGATTGGCGGCACGTCCATCGCGAGAGCGTTCCGAGCAACGTCGGCGTGATCTAGGCAGGCAAACAACTGGTACGGACGCACAGACGGGGCAGCCGAGACGCTGAGCCTTGATTCGCCGTCTCTCAGCGCGCCGGGGTCATTCGTCCCGCGTTACGCGGGCATGGTCCGCGACGACACGGCGGAAGAGGTCATGACCAGTCCGGCCGGTGTGGCGAAGACACCAGTCCTGAGCGTCTTCCTGCTCGCCCTGGGGGCCGGATGTCTCCTCACACTCCGACGTGGTCGCGCAGAAGGCTTCGAAGATCCACCCGCCTTCTTCCACGTGCCGGATGCTG
Organism: Streptomyces sp. TLI_146; assembly: GCF_002846415.1. Taxonomy (NCBI): domain Bacteria; kingdom Bacillati; phylum Actinomycetota; class Actinomycetes; order Kitasatosporales; family Streptomycetaceae; genus Streptomyces; species Streptomyces sp. TLI_146. The sequence continues at coordinate 2,817,313 of NZ_PJMX01000001.1, read as the reverse complement.
TGCTTCACGAACCGAAGGACAGCGCGGGTCATGCGGACGCCTCAGCGGACTGTGCCGGGTCTTCGTCGTCCCCGTCTTCGTCGTCATCCTCGCTGGCGTCCGGCGCAGACAGGCGGAGCCCTCGACTCTCGGCGATCCGCAGCGCGTCAGTCAGGCACTCGGAAAGGCGTAGGGCCGTGTACCGCACCTCAGCGTTGGGGGTCATGGGGTCGTCCAGCACCTTGCGCGCTTGCTTGAGAACGTCCTCACCCATGGCAAGATGCACGGCCTCAAAGTCGTCAGCGAGCCGAGACAAGAAGCCGCCTTCGTCGCCGGTGCTCAACATGCACCGCTTGCCGTCCTCAGTCACCCAAGGGAGTAACCGGGGCGTGTGTCCCGTCGACACGTCGGCAAGGTGTTCCCGTCGCCGCCGGTCACCTTCCGTTCTCTGCATTGCTTCGGCCCCCTTCGCCGTTGGTCAGTAAGGGGGACCGTATGAGCAGACAGAGCGTCAATCCACATGCGCAATGCGATAGTTCAGCAACCCAGCGCGCCGAACTACCATGCTCCGCAGTAGTTACCCGGCAAGCCCAAGATGAGCTGCCATGCTGCGCATCTCTTCCGTCAGCGTCCGCTTACGGGTCTTTAGAATGTCCCCCATCACGCGTCGCGCCATGGGCTGATGCGTTAGCCACACATCGGCCGTCTCACGAAGGTTGGCCAACTCATCCATGGCGTCCTGGTGAGACCCGAGCAAGACGTGAGCGCGGGCAACGTCCAGTCGGTGACGGCCCCAGTTGTTCGTACTCAACCGACCGAAGTTCTTCACGGCCTTGGGGCTCAGGGGGCCTTCATCGGCTCGACGCAGAACACCGCGCGCATCACCCACAAGGGCAAGGTCCTCAACGGCTTTCGCCTCAGCGGTCACGGGGCCAAACGCGCTCCAGTGTGAAGGGAAGCCCGTGTGTTCCCGCTCCAGAGCACCCCCAGCGGTCGCCGCCATTCGACGGGCGTGCTTTGCCACATCCGGCCTGTTGTTCCGCCGTGCAGCAGCGGCAACCCTGAGCCACAACTCACCCCAGACGGCAAGCTGGGCGGGAGTCGCAGAAGACATGCGCGGTTCGATCTCCGCTGCCGTTTGCGCTGCAAGCTGCTCGCTCTCGTCGAACCGGTCCTGCCGCAGCAAAAGCCAGCCCAGTCCTACAACTCCCGTTGCTGCCAACTGAGTTTGGCCAGTCTCGCGGGCAAGCCGGATTGCCTCAGCGAGTGCGAAGTAAGCCATGTCGTACTGGCGTACCTGAGTGAGGTACTTACCCGCGAGCATCAGGGCGTGCGCGCGGGCAATCATGCCGTGTTGCTGCTCTTCGCCTTCAAGAGTGGCTACGGCGGCTTCAGAGGACCGCAGCAAGCCGGGCAGCTTCCGTGCTACGGACGTGTACCGGTCCGCCTGGTAGAGCGCGTGGCCGTCCTGTACGCCCTGCCGGATGGTGGAGACCTCCCCGGCTTCACCAGGCTCTGACAGAGGCGCTGAGAGCCCGATAGGGGGCATGAGGGCACGCCTCAACTCTGCCAGATAGCGGCGGTTCGCCTCATCCTCCGCACCAACGACGGACTTCGGCGTCTCGGTGGCGAACAGGTCGGAAGTTGAGACCCCCAGCGCGCGGGCAAGGGCGGCAAGGGTGTCCATGCTCACGTGCCCACCTTGCTCCGCCTTGCGAACCGTGCTCAGCGACAGGTCAGCCGCTTCGGCCAACCCTTCTTGGCTCAGTCCGGCCGTGCGCCGGTACTTCTTGACGTTGTCTGCCAACCCTGTAGACATCGGCACCACCTCACGTCAAGGGTATGCCCGCCGCCTACCGGAGCAACGCTGATCGGTCAAGCCAGAGGCCAGCGAAGGACATCTGATACATCGTCAGATAGGGCAAGAGCCCCGTACCGGCCACGAGGAAGGCAGCGGGTGCGGGGCTACGGTCATGTGGTCATTGCGAGATACCAACGGTCGAACTTCCCAGAGTGAGGCGCTCGCGCGCATCATCACTACATGCTTACGAGTCTTCTGCCGGGGTTCCGCCACTTACGCACGCCGTTCGCTGTTGGAGCGCTATTCACCTTTACGTTCTGGATTTGGCGTGGTGCTTCCATTCCTACCCACAATGAAATGCACGGCTTTCCCGGGCGCCTATATTCGCTAGCAGAGCTTGCCGGAAGGCCGATAACAACAGCCGTCTTGGCGTTCGTCGTCTATGTCATAGGTGACATTCTAAAACTTTCGACCGACCAGCTATCCATCCTCAATAAAAGTCCCCATCTATCCCTGGTGAACTATTTCGACTTACGACGCTTCGCCCGCAGCGCATTCGAAAAGCGTGCACCTCATGGCGAGCCTTCCGGTCTCGTGGACAGCCTAACGCGCAAGATATTCGAGGATGGATTCTCTGAGATCCGAATGCGCCTTATAGTTAGTCACTTAGACCTCTACCTAGAGCACGACAGAACTGAATCCGAAGGAGAGTTCCGCGCCAACGTGGCGGTATTCTCTGCCCTGCTCTGGATCACTCTGGCGTTCAAGTGGTCACCTCTCTTCGCTGTCGGCTTGCTCGCTTCGGCGATGCTGCTCGTTAACGGGCTACGTACATTAACGGACGCCAATAAAATCATAGTTCAGGCTCTGATATCTGGTGTCGTCACTTCTCGCTACTACGAAGAAGAGAAGCAGCGCGACCAGGCGAGCGAAGATGAAGCCGGACGCGATAACACCTGAACCTAGAATTCTGGTGAGTTCCGCAGGTTCGCGCAAACGCTTGCAGTTGCGGCGCTAGCTTTTTCCCTCCCTGCCGAGTGGCTAGAGAGCGGGAGGGAGGGCATCCCCCAGGGGTAGGTGTGCACCCGCTGTCAGTCTCGAAAGACCTGGGCGCTGGGTGGTGGGTGCGGGCATACTCGACATGTGAACAAGAGAGAACGTTGGTTCAATGAAGGAGCGCCGCTGCTCCGGCAAGTAATGGAACGGATTGGGCTCGCTGATCGGCTGCCCAGTGACGATCCCTACTACGCCTGCCCATGCTGTTTGTACGCCTTCTCCCTTGAGGCGGTCGCAGCTCAGAACTTGACTATCGAGCACGTGCCGCCGGAAGCACTCGACGGAAAAGGAATGCTGCTCACCTGCAAGCGCTGCAATAATGACGCGGGGCGAGACTTCGATTCTCACGCGCAGTTGCGTGCTGAGTTCTACAACATGCTGGCAGGTAAGGGCACGAAGCGTCCTTTGCGTGCCGTGTTTGAAGCGGGAGATACGCGCGTAAACGGGGTGGCGCAGAGCACGGGGAATGGTTGGTTCCTGGAAGGAGTGCCCAAACAAAACCATCCGGCAATGCTTGACGCTCATGAGAGCGAACTGCGCGCCGCATCCGAAAGCGGGGAAACGGCGGGAATCAAGTTCACGGTCAAAGCGCGCTTTTCGTCGAAGCATGCTGATGTTTCGTGGGTACGCTCTGCCTACTTGGCCGCATTCTCTGCCCTGGGGTGGAGCTACATTCTCCAGCCTGCACTGAATCCCATCCGGGAGCAGATCAAGCCCGGATCACTCGCCACTCTGCCGCCAATTATCGGATTCAACCCGAGTTATGATGCCGACCTTAGGCAAATCATGATTGTCGAAAAACCGGAGGAGTTGAGCAGTGTGGTTGTAAGAATCGGCCACTACACCGTTTTCCTCCCGGATCCGTGGGGGACCCAGACTCTTGATCAGTTGGCGGCGTCGATTTCAGGCTTGTGGGATGAGGCTGGCAAAGTTCCGTTCAACTTGAATGGCAAGATCGTGCCCTGGCCGACCAAGCCGATGTACGCGCTGGACACGCTGACTCCTTAGCACCAGCACACAGGCCAGCGAAGTTGCAGCGCAGCAAAGACACAGGTCGGAAAAGGTAGGGGATTCAGCCGGCTGAGGGTGCCTGGTTGCGGCAGCACGCCCCGGGCAGGTGCCCTTGACCACATGCCTGGTGCACCACGAAAGTTGCGCCATGGATGCGGGATTGGCGGCAGTGCTGGGCGCGTTGGCAGGGTCGGTTGCAACCATTGGTGCAGCGCTGGCTACCGGCTGGACAGCACGAGAACAGGCGAAGCTGGCGGCACGGTCTGAGCACCTTCGGCAGCGACGGGACGCCCGGCAGGTTATCTACGAAGAATTCATAGACGCAGCACAGGCTCATGCAGATCTCACCAAGCTCCTCTTAGCTCCGGTACCAGAGGAACTCAGTGACCTACAGCGGATGCGCATCCTTCCGCAAGGAATGGATCTGGCGACGGTAATCAGTGAAGCCAAATCGCTTTCCGAAAAGCTGTCTAAGGTGTCAACGAGAGTTCAGCTCGCTGGCCCCAAAGACGTGAGCACCGCAGCAGCTCTAGTCGACGAAAAATCCAGTGATGTCTATGTGAGCCTGTCCCTAATGGCCCTGCCCGCCTACCCGGGCATGCCAAGTCTGGCTGAACAATGGAGGGAGGGAGCCATGCACTATGTGGACTTCAGTGAAGCCAGGGATAACTTCTTTGAACGTGCGCGTATTGCGCTGGACAACGACGGGACAAAGAGATAGGTGCCCTGTGCGGGTAGAATGCAGGGCACCTGTGGTCAACGGGCCTTCCATGCCCGATAGCAGGCGAGACACATTGACTTCCGATATCCCGGGGAATCCGGCCGGGAAACACCCCGGGCAATGAGTGCACGGGTCTGGTCGGTCTTCACGGACCCGTGTGAGTGAGTCGAATGCTGACCCTCGCTGACCAGGGACGATGCGGCCACGGTGGCACCACTCCAGAACTCCTAGAACGGTGCGTTCGGAGACCTCGAGGGCAATGAGTTCTGTGTGCTGCGGCCCAAGGCGACCCTGGTCGACTGAACCGGCTCGCGTACGGATCTGTTCGCCCCCCGTACGTACCCCGTACGGCCGAAATTGGCGCACGCGCAGGACCCTTCTCGTCGACATCACGCCTACGAGAGGCACCCAGTGCTGTATGACGTTTCCCGGAACACGCGCGTTGCCCTTGCGGCCGTGAGCGGGGCTCTTACGCTGGCCGCCATGGGCCTGAACGCACCCGCGCACGCGGCCGGATATGGCACCCCGACCCTCTCGCTTTCGGCCGGATATCTCTCGGGGGCCGTGGGGGCCACCGGGGACCCCGTGGTGACCGTGACCGTCGGGCAGAGCGGGGCCGATGCCGCCGCGCTCACCCTCGCCGCCTCGGCCAGCACCAAGTCCTCCGTCGCCGGAACCGGGGACGTGACCGTCACCGGGACCGGGGCCACCCGGCAGGTGGCGGTGGCCGCGCACGGCCAGGGCTATACCGACCTCACGCTCAAGCTCACCGGGCTCGGCGGCAAGAGCGTCACCAAGACGCTGCACTACGCCGCCTCGGCCGCGGTGCGGGACGCCGCCGACACCCGCTACTTCACCGGGTCCAGCGACGCCTCCGCCGCCGTCGACGTGGGCGGCGGGTATGCCGTGGTCGCCGATGACGAGTCCAACACCCTGCGCCTGTACGACCGTTCGACGTCCGGCGCGCCCGTGCGGACCTGGGACTTCAGCTCCCAGCTCGGGGTCTCCAAGGAGATCGACATCGAGGGCGCCGCCCGCGTCGGCGACACGATCTACTGGACCGGCTCGCTCGGCAACAACAAGGACGGCGAGTACAAGGCCGACCGCAATACTGTTTTCACCACCACCGTCAGCGGATCGGGCGCGAGCACCCAGCTCACCGTTGGCCGTTCGTACAAGAAGCTGCGTGACGATCTCGTCGCCTGGGACCGCGCCAACGGCGACCGGTACGGCTTCGCCGCCGCGACCGCCGCCGGGCAGGCGCCCAAGCAGATCGACGGGTTCAACGTGGAGGGGCTGGAGTTCGCGCCCGGGTCGGCCACCACCGCGTACCTCGGCTTCCGGGCGCCGCTCGTGCCGCCCGCCAACGGCGGCAAGGCGCTCATCGTGCCCGTCACCAACATCGACAAGGTGGTGGGCAGCGGGGACAAGGCCGTCTTCGGGGCGGCGATCGAGCTCGACCTGGGCGGGCTCAGCATCCGCGACATCCGCAGGAACGCCGCCGACCAGTATCTGATCGTCGCCGGGTCGTGGGCGGCCGACGACAACTCCGACCCGTACGCCCTCTACTCCTGGGACGGGGTCGCCGCGCACGCCCCGGTCAGGCTGCGCGACCTGCCCACCGGCGACCCGGGCGGCTGGGAGGCCGTCGTGGACGTGCCGGACCTGTCGGTGCCGGGCGCCCGCGCCCAGCTGATCACTGACAACGGGTCGGCCGACCTGTACGGCGACGGGACCGACGCCAAGGACCTCACGCACCCCGAGTGGAAGAAGTCCCGCGCCACCTGGTTCACGGTCACCGGCTGAGCCCCGGACCCGGCCCGGTACGGTCGGGGCATGGCTTGCGAGCAGGGAGCGTGCGACTGATGGCCCGCCGGTACGACCCCGACCGGCGGCGCCGCATCATCGACGCCGCGATCCGGGTGGTCGGCGAGCGCGGTATCGCCGGGCTCAGCCACCGCAGCGTCGCCGCCGAGGCCGATGTGCCGCTCGGCTCCACCACGTACCACTTCAAGACGCTCGACGAGCTCATGGTCGCCGCGCTGCGCCAGGCCAACGAGGGCTTCGCCGCCGCGATCCGCGACAGCGGGGCGCTGGCGGAGCCGGGCGTGGACGTGGCCGCGGAGCTCGCGCGGCTGATGGGCGAGTGGATCGCGGGGGACCGGGCGCGGGTGGAGCTGGAGTACGAGCTCTATCTGGCGGCGCTGCGGCGGCCCGCGCTGCGGCCCGTCGCGGCCGAGTGGACCGAGGGCGTGGCGGAGGTCCTGGCCCGCCACACGGACCCGGTCACCGCCCGGGGCCTGGTCGCCCTGATGGACGGGATCTGCCTCCAGGCGCTGCTGACCGGCGGGGCCTACGACCAGGGATACGCGCGGGAGTTGCTGGGGCGGCTGCTGAGGCCGTAGGCGCCCCGAATCGTTATGTACGGCCGTACGCATCGCTGTGTACGCTTGTCCGTATGCCGTACGTCCTGCTCTCCTGCGCCATCGCGTCGGAGATCGCCGCCACCTCCGCGATGAAGTACAGCGAGGGCTTCACGCGGCTGTGGCCCTCGCTGGTCACCGCCTGCGGGTATCTGCTCGCGTTCTATCTGCTCTCGCTCACCCTGAAGTCGATGTCCGTCGGTACGGCGTACGCGATCTGGTCCGGCGCGGGCACGGCCGTCGTCGCCGCCATCGGGATGCTCTTCCTGGGCGAGACGATGACGGCCGCCAAGTTCGCCGGGATCGCGCTGATCATCGGCGGCGTGGTGCTGCTCAACCTCGGCGGCGCCGCGCACTGAGCGCCGCCGGGGCGGGGTCTCAGCCGCCGCCCGCCCGGCGCACCGCCTCCAGCGCCGCCCGTACGCTCGCCTCGATGTCGGTGATCGGGTACAGCGCCTCGATCACCGTGCGGTCCCGGTCGACCACCAGCGTCAGGCGCTTGATCCTGCTCACCCCCGCCGTGCGGAACGTCGGCAGCCGCAGCGCCGCCGTCAGCGTCAGGTCCGCGTCCGACAGGAGCGGGAAGCGCAGCCGCTCCTTGTCCGCGAACGCCCGCTGCTCGTCCGGGCGTTGGGTGGACACCCCGTGCACGGTCGCGCCCGCCGCGGTGAACTCGGCGAGCCGGTCGCGGTACGTGCACGATTCCAGCGTGCAGCCCGGCGCCCCCGGGATCCCCGCCCAGCCGGGCGGACAGGACTCCTTGCGGGCGTACGCGCCGGGGAAGCAGTAGAGCACCGTGTACGCGCTCTCCCGCGCCACCGGGTCCCGCGGCTCGCCGTCCAGGTCGGTGAGGTGGAGCTCCGGCACCTTCGTGCCGACCAGCTCCCGCACCCGCTCGGCCTCCCCTGAGCCCTCCGTCGCCGTGGCCGTCGTCTCGCCTTCCCCCAGCACCCAGGTGTCGCCCCAGTCCTGGAGTGCGATCAGTACGGGCAGCAGGGCGCGGCCGCGCGGAGTGAGCCGGTACTCGTACCGCACCGGGCGGTCCTGATACGGCTCCCGGGTCAGCACCCCCGTCTCGACCAGCAGTTTCAGCCGCTCGGCGAGCACCTTGCGGGACATGCCGAGCTCGCGCTGGAGCGCGTCGAAGCGGTGCACTCCGCGTGCGGCGTCGCGCACGATCAGGAGCGTCCACCAGTCGCCGACGACGTCCAGGGCCTGGGCGATCGCGCAGTGCTCGTCGTGCAGACGGGTCCGTTGGGGCATGGTCCCATCCTTCCGTACGCCGTTGACCTGCGATCCTCATGCTGACATAGTCCGTTCCCATAAGGAACTCACTACCGGCGAGACCAAGGGGGGCGACGGCGTGAAGACCTTGCGCGCGGTGCCGAGAACCGTCCGGCTGTTGTGCTTCGGCATGTTCTTCAACGCCGTCGTCAGCTTCACGTTCATCTATCTCTTCGTGTATCTGACCGGCCCGCGCGGCCTGAGCGTCGGCCAGGCCGGAGTGATCAGCGGGATCGGCGGCATCGGCCTGGTCGCCGGGAACTTCACCGGCGGCTCGTTCGGCGACCGCTACGGCCACCGGCGCGCCCTGCTCGCCGGCGCCATCGTCAGCGGCACCCTCCTGGCCACCCTCGGGCTGCTGCCGACCGCCCTGCTGGCCGTCGCCCTGCCGATCGCCCAGTACGCCTCCGGAGTCGTGCGGTCCGCCAACTCCGCGCTCGTCGCCGTCGGCGTCCCCGAGGGAAGCCGCCGCCAGGGCTTCGCCGTGATGCGGTTCGCCGCCAACGCGGGCTTCACCGTCGGGCCGCCGCTCGGCGCCCTGGTCGCCGCTCACTGGTCGTACGACTGGCTCTTCGCCGCCGACGGCGTCGGCACCCTGCTCTTCGCCGCGTACGCGGCCCGTGTGCTGCCCGCCCGCGCGGCCGCCCACGCCAAGCCCTCGTACGACCCGGGCGCGCCCGGCCTGTGGCGGGAGCTGCGGGTGCGGCCCGCCGTGCTCGTCCTGCTCGCCGCGATCGTCTGCGTCGACCTCGTCTACCGCCAGCAGTACTCCACCCTGCCGGTCTTCCTCGGCGACCACGGCATGGACGCGCACGTCTACGGCTGGCTCATCGCCCTCAACAGCGGGGTGATCCTCTGCCTCGAACTGCCCGCCGTCCACGCCCTGCGCGGCCGCGCCCCGCTGCCGGTCGTCGGCTGCGGGCTGCTCCTGGTCGGCCTCGGCTACGCGCTGCTGATCCCCGGCGCCGCACTCGGCTGGACCCTCGCCCTGATGGTGTCGCTCACCCTCGGCGAGATCCTCTACAAGACCACCGCCACCGCGTACGTCGCCGACCAGGCGCCCGCCCACGCCCAGGGCCGCTTCCAGAGCCTGTACGCGGGCGCCTCCATCAGCGGCCAGGTGCTCGCCCCGCCGCTCGGCGGCGCCCTCTACACCGCCGCGCCCGGTCTGCTGTGGCCGCTGTGCGCCGCCCTCGCGGGCCTCGCCGGGCTCGCGGTGCTGTGGGCGCGCGGCCTTCCGGCGCCGCTGACCGGGGGTGACGCGCGCCCGTCACATGAGACCGGTTCGCCCCGGCGGGCCACCGCCGGTTAGGTTTTCCGCTATGACCGACACGACTGCTACTGCTTCTCGCTCCACCGGCGCCGTCGCCGCCGGCCTCGCCACCCTCGCCGGCGACGGCACCGTTCTCGACACCTGGTTCCCCGCCCCCGAGCTCGTCGAAGAGCCCGGCCCGGCCGGCACCGAGCGGCTCACCGCCGACCAGGCCCTCGCCCTCGTCGGCAAGGGCGCGGCCGACGCGCTCGGCGTCGACGAGCGCCGGGGCGTCGAGGTCGTCGCCGTCCGTACGGTCATCGCCTCGCTCGACGACAAGCCGCTGGACGCCCACGACGCGTACCTGCGGCTGCACCTGCTCTCGCACCGCCTGGTCAAGCCGCACGGCCAGAACCTGGACGGCCTCTTCGGCCTGCTCGCCAACGTCGCCTGGACCTCGCTCGGCCCGGTCGCCGTCGACGACATCGAGACGGTGCGCCTGAACGCCCGCGCCGCCGGGCTGCACCTCCAGGTGACGTCCATCGACAAGTTCCCGCGTATGACGGACTACGTGGCCCCCAAGGGCGTCCGCATCGCCGACGCCGACCGGGTGCGCCTCGGCGCGCACCTGGCCGAGGGCACCACCGTGATGCACGAGGGCTTCGTGAACTTCAACGCGGGGACGCTGGGCACGTCGATGGTCGAGGGCCGGATCTCCGCCGGTGTCGTCGTCGGCAACGGCTCCGACATCGGCGGCGGCGCGTCCACGATGGGCACGCTGTCGGGTGGCGGCAACGTGCGGATCGTCATCGGTGAGCGGTGCCTGGTGGGCGCCGAGGCCGGTGTGGGTATCGCCCTCGGCGATGAGTGCGTCGTCGAGGCCGGGCTGTACGTCACGGCCGGTACGCGGGTCACGATGCCGGACGGGCAGATCGTGAAGGCGCGTGAGCTGTCCGGTGCGTCGAACATTCTGTTCCGCCGGAACTCGGTCACGGGTGCGGTCGAGGCCCGGCCCAACAACGCCGTGTGGGGCGGGCTCAACGAGATTCTGCACGCGCACAACTGAGGGGCTGTGAGGGGCGCGTTGTCGACTGCGGGCCGGTGGTGGGCTGGTCGCGCAGTTCCCCGCGCCCCTAGGGGGTTGCGCCCCTACGTCAGCGCCAGCAGTTCCTCGTATGCCCTGCGCAGCCCGTCGGTCGCTTCCTGGTCGGCGGGCTGTAGCGGTTCCCTCACCGGGGTGCCCAGCAGCGCCTTCGCCGTCACCGTGCCCGGTAGGCCCGACGCCATCATCAGTTCCGACAGCGGGAGCGTGAGGTGGTTGAGGCGGGTCGCCTCCGCCACGTCGCCCTTGTCGTACGCGTCCAGTGGGGCCCGCATCCGGGCCGGGGCCACGTTCGCCACCGTGCTCACGTAGCCCGCGCCGCCCACCGCGTACAGCGGCAGGTTCGTCTCCTCGCAGCCCGAGTAGTACGCCAGCGAGGTGCGGCCGATGACCTTGGTGGAGGCGAGCAGGTCGTACGCGCAGTCCTTGACCGCCACGATCCGCTCGTGCTCCGCGAGCCGCAGCAGCGTGTCCGTGCCGATCCGGATGCCCGTGCGGCCGGGGATGTCGTAGAGCATCACGGGCAGCCCCGTGGCGTCCGCCACCGTACGGAAGTGTGCCTCCACCGCGTCCTGCGGCGGGCGGCTGTAGTACGGCGAGACCACCAACAGGCCGTTCGCGCCCGCCTCTTCGGCCTGCCGGGCCAGCTCCACGGTGTGCCGGGTGGAGGCGGTGCCGACTCCGGCCACGACGTGGATGTCCTCCCCGACCTCCTCGCGCACCGCCCGTACCAGCGCCGCCTTCTCCGCGTCGGTCGTGGTGGGCGACTCGCCGGTGGTCCCGCTCAGGACCAGCCCGTCGCAGCCCTCCGCCACCAGGTGCGCGGCCAGCCGCCGCGCGTGGTCGAGGTCGAGCGTGTCGTCGGCGGTGAAGGGCGTGATCATGGCGCAAAGTGCGCGCCCGAAAGGGCGAGGTGTACTCATTCACGCAGTCTGTGCGGAGTGAGGGTGAAGGTCTACTTAGATTTGCTTCGGGTGACTCGACAGCAGTGCTGAACTGTTCGGTCCGCAGGCGCTCTTGGCGGCCGCTCGGGCGTACGTCACCATGAGAGACCGGTGTGTCCGTTCATGTCCGTACCGTCGTACCGTCGGAGGTCGTCATGAAGCTCGGCAAGGCTCTCGCCACTGGTGTCGCTGAGGAGCGGCCCGAGGAAGTCGTACGGGACGAGGCGCCGCCGGTGCCCGAGGAGGTCCCGGCCGAGGTATCCGTCGAGGTGACGGCGGCCCGATGAGGCTGCGGCTCCCCGAGGAACGCCCGACGGAGCCGCCCACCGGCTACAAGATCGCCCATGCGGCGCTCTCCCAGGACGGCTCCCGGGCCGGGTTCCTCGGCATCTCGCTGGGCGCCGCGCTGCCCTACGGCGTCCTGGACGACGCGCACTGCGCCTACGGGCGGCGCCACCGCTCGCCGTCCAGGCTCTGCGACTGCGGCTTCCACTGTCTGCACGAGCGCGCCGAGGCGGCGGCGCTGGCCTGCACGGCCGACCACCGGGGGGCGCTGCTGCTCGAAGTGGCGGTCCTCGGGCGCTACATCCGCTTCGAGCGCGGGATGCGCTACGCCCGCCAGCGGGTGCGCACCGCCACGGCCGGGCCGTGCCGCTGCCGGCGGCGGGCGACCGGCCTCGCCGACGCGGGCTGGGGGCGGCCGGGGTGGCGGGTCGTCGAGCCGGTCTGCGCGGTGTGCGCGGGGTCGCGCGCGACCGTGGGGTTCGACGACTTCGCCCGGCGCGGTGGGGCGGGGCTGAGGGTGTCCGCCGCGCCCGCCGTCGACGCGGGCGCCGCCGGGCCCGGCCGGACCTTCCCGGAGCTGGTCGCGGAGGCGGCGCTGCTCCAGGCCCGGCTCGACTGGTTCCAGAGCGAGTTGGCGCGGCTCGGCGACCAGGAAGGGTGACCCGGCGGACGGGGGATCGGGAGTGCTCCCGTCCGTCCTTGACCTCAAGTGTCCTTGACGTTTCAGGATGGTGATCGTCCACGCAGCACAGCACCGCGACGATCACCAGGAGACCGCCATGTCCGCCACGCCCACCGCCGTGAACTTCGACGCCCTGCCCGACCTGCGCCGCCCCGGCGTCGGAGTCGTCAAGTCCAGCGTGTGGCGCATGGGCACCCCCGAGCGGCAGCGCGCCGCCGTCGAGGCGATCGCCCAGGCGTGGGGCAGCAGGGACTGGCCGGACGTCGGCCTGCTCTCGTACAGCGTGTACACCGGCACCGACGGCGACGCGCTCCTGCACTACTCGCAGTGGCGGAGCGAGGCCGCCTACCAGGACTTCTTCCGGCGGTTCCGGGACGGCCGCAACGCCGAGATCGACGCGGCCGTCCCCGGTATCGAGCGCGTGGGCCTGCACTCGTACGAGCTCTACCGCAGCGGTGGTCCGCAGCCGGGCGACCCCCGTACGCCCGGCTGCATCGTGATCGTCGACGTCGAGTTCGAAGGACCCGGCCCGGAGCGCCAGCGCGCCTGGGTGGACGCCGTCTTCGAGGCCCTGGACACCGACCCGGACCTGCCGCCCGGCGGCATCTCCGCCCACTTCCACACGAGCCTCGACGGCACCCGTGTCCTCAACTACGCCGAGTGGGAGAGCGAGCAGGCCCACATCGACGCGCTGGCGGCGGGCAGCAACGGGGTCGGCTCGAAGACCCCGCAATGGGCCCGGGTGCACAACCACCCGGGCGTGAGCGGTGGCGGGGTGACGCGCTACCTTCCGGCGCTGACCGTCACCCCGGCCTCCTGACCTACGGGCGGAAGCGGATGACCTGCGGGTCGTGGTCGCTGTTCTGGTCGGAGAACTCCGCGTTGATGTGCACGCTGTCGTAGTCGAAGCCGCGCACCGCCGGGCTGGTCAGGATCTGGTCGAGCACCTGGGTGTTGCCCTGGTACACGTAGGAGTAACGCTCCTTCTTCGGCAGCGTGCGGAACGCCGAGCGCAGCGCGCCGCCGTCCTCCAGGGCCTTGGTGGTGCCCGAGAAGTCGAAGTCGTTGATGTCGCCGAGCGCGAGCACCCGGGCGTGCTTGTCGACCGCGAGGATCTGCTTCACGAAGCCGTTCACGGCCTGCGCCTGGAGCAGCCGCTTGGCCTCCGAGGAGCGCGGCACCGGCTGGTGCTGCGAGAGCAGACCCTCGTCGCCGCCCTTGGAGGCGAAGTGGTTGGCGATGACGAAGACCGTCTGCCCCTTGAAGACGAACTCGCCCGCGAGCGGCTTGCGGCTGTCCGCCCATGCCGGGTTCGCCGGGTCGATCCGGCCGGGGGAGAGGGTCAGCGCCGCGCGGCCCTTGGTGCCGGTGACACCGACGGCGGTCCTGGCGTCGCCGCCGGGGCGGTCGGTGAAGGAGACCCGCGCCGGGTTGAACAGGAACACCTGGCGGATGTTGCCGCCGGGCTCGCCGCCGTCCTTCAGGTTCTCCGGGTCGATCGAGCGCCACTGGTAGGCGGGGCCGCCCTTGGCGACGATCGCGTCCGTGAACTTCTTGAGGGTGGCGGACGCGTCGACCGTGCCGTCGTTCTTGGCGCCGTTGTTGTCCTGGATCTCCTCCAGAGCCACGATGTCGGGCGAGGCGAGGTGCGTGACCACACCGTCGGCCAGCGCGTCGAACTTCGCCTGCGGGTCGGACGGGTCCAGGTTCTCCACGTTGTACGTGGCGACCGCGAGCTCGCCGGTGCGCTGCTTGCGGGTGGTCTCGCGCTTGAGGCCGTTGTCCTTGACCGTTCCGAGCGTACGGGCGGTGATCGTGTACCCGCCGAACTGGTTGAAGTCCAGCGGCCCCTCGGTGGCGCCGGTCAGCGTGTCGCCGACGTTCGCCTTGGGGAACGGCTGCTGGGCGCTGGGCACCAGGCTCTGGATCTGGAGGCGGCCGGTGTTCTGGTCGTCGTACGACGAGTAGAGCGTGCCGCCCCGCTTGGTGCGGTTCTCGCGCGGCTTCACGGTGACCCACAGCTCGCTGTACGGGTCGGTGGCGCCGACGATCCGCGAGGTGCCGATGCGGACGTTCATGCCCTCCAGGGACTCGTAGTAGTCCAGGGCGTACTTCTTCGGCTGGAGGGTCAGGCCGTTGACGCTGTTGCCCGCGGCCGGGTCGCCCGCCGGGGTGTAGCGGTCGGGAACGGTACGGGCCGTCACCGCGACCGGGGCGGGCAGGGCGTTGCCCGAGGAGACGACCGTCACGGTCGGCTTCGATATCTGGGTCAGCGACTGGTTGCCGGAGGAGAGGCCGCCCGGGACGTACTCGGTCACCGTGCCGGAGACCTTCACCGAGTCGCCCACGGCCACGGTCGGGGCCGAGCCCGTGAAGACGAAGACGCCCTCGCTGGTGGCGGGGTTGTCGTCGGGCGCGGTGTCCTGGAACCAGAAGCCCTTCGAGGAGCCGTACGTCCGTACGCCCGTCACGACGCCCGGCACCTCCGCGACCTGCTTGCCGGCCAGCGGCGAGGTGCGGGTCGTGCCCTGGATGTCGTGGATGCGGGCGACGGTCGGGTCGGCGGCGGCCGACGAGCCGGCGGCGAGCAGACCGGCGCCCAGCGCGGCGGCGACGACGGCGGAGACGGCGGCGGATCTCGGAACGGGCATCAAGGAACTCCGGAGGATGAGGGATCGGTGCACGTGCGGGTGCGGTGCTGCTCAGGTGTGCAGCAAGTTCTACGCGCGTCAATCTCTTGGCTGACCCGGGTGGTTGTCAAGGGTCGCCGGGTGGCCGGAATCCGACGGCTGGATGAACTGCCCGCCGTACGGGCCCGGCCGCCGCCCGGCGCTTCCCGTACGCAACCGTCGCCGCCCCGGCCGGAACCCGTCGTGCGGCCCGGCCGCGGCTGTGGCCGGAGGGCGCCGATACCCGGTGAAATACGTCTACGCTGGGTGCCTCTCGCATCACCCCGCTCGAACCACCGCTGCGCCGAGGAGTACGCCACAGATGTCCGGAGACCGCCCCACCCTGCCGCCGGTGCGGCTGCACTCCGAGGCCGAACTCGCGCGGGCGGCGCTCGCCGCCCCGCTGCTGGCCCGCGCGGCCCGGCTCGCCCGCTGGGCCGGGCCCGGGACCCGGGTCGGCGCCGGGGGCGAGCTCGTCGAGGAGCAACTGCCCGCGGCCGCCGAGGCGCTGGGCCTCACCGCCGACGACGACGGCGCGGCGGACGCGAGCGAGGCGTGGCGGATCGCCGTGGACGCCGGGCTCGTCGACGTCACCGACGCGGAGGACGAGGACGGCGAGGGCACGGCCGTCGCGGGCGAGAACCTCGCCCTGCTCACCTCCGGCTCCCCGCAGGACGTCCTCACCACCTGGCTGGACGCGTTCGACGCGGTCTTCGCGGACGCGACCGCCCCCGTGCTCGACGACTTCGCCGACCTCATCGGCGACGACGGCGAGCTCGACTTCGACCGGCTCGACTGGGACCCGCAGGCGGAGGCGGACTTCCTGGAGGGCGTGCTCGGCAACCTGTACCTGCTCACCGTCACCGAGGGCGGCGCGGGCGAGGGCCCGGTGCCGCTGCCCGCGCTCGCCGCGTCGATGATCGTCCCCGACGACATGGGGGAGCCCACCGACGACATCCTGGAGCAGGTGTCGGACGCGATGATGCGCCTCGACGACCAGTTCCGGCTGCTTGAGCCGATCGGGCTCGTCGAGTACCGGCCGGTGGACGAGGCCCTGATGGCCGAGGAGGGCGAGGAGCCCGCGCCGCCCGTCGACGACGAGGACGTCGCCCGGTACGGCATGGTCCGCCTCACCCCGCTCGGCCTCTACGGCGTACGGGCCCGGATGCTGGAGGCGGGCGTGGAGGCGCCGGCCGTCGGCGACCTCGCGGACAAGGGCGCGGACGTGCTGCTCGACGGCATCGCGTACTACCCGGAGGCGGCCGCCCGCGCGGAGACCGAGCAGTGGCTCGCCCGTCATGAACTCCCTTCGGCGGTACGGGAGTTGCTGGCAGCCGCCCGTGGCTCGGACGAGCGCGGCCCGCTGCGCCGTCTGCACTGCCAGCAGGCGCTCGCCCTGACCGGCCCCGAGGCGGAGCCCGCGCTGCGCGAGGTCCTGGACGACGCGGAGCTGGGCGGCCTCGCCCGGGTGTGGCTCGCCGAGCGGGGCGCGGCGGACGTCCCCGCGCCGCCGGAGGCGATGGTGTTCTGGCTGGCCGTGGACACGATCGCCGCGCAGCTGGCGGTGGACGGGGATCTGGAGGAGCTCCAGGGCCTGGTGGAGGGGCTGGTCGGCCAGCACAGCGGCTTCTTCGACGCGGCGTGGCGGGTGGAGCACCCGGCGACGGCGGACGTCCTGGAGGCGATGGGGCGGCTGCACCCGGACAAGAAGGTGGCGAAGGAGGCCCGCAAGGCAGCCTTCAAGGCCCGCTCGCGGGCGTAGCCCCATACTCTGCCCGGGGTTCGTCTGCGGGCCGGTGGTGGGCTGAGCGCGCAGTTCCCCGCGCCCCTGGGTAGTCCGCCGCAGCCGGAGAATCCAGCTCAGCCACAGGCTTTTAGGGGCGCGGGGAACTGCGCGACCAGCCACCCACGGTCCGCAGGCGAGCGACGGCAGGTCTCTTGGGGGCGCGGAGAACTGCGCGACCGGCCCACCACCGGCCCGCAGGCAACGACGAACCCCTTCAGGGGCGCGGGGAACTGCGCGCTCAGTCCGCCACCGGCTCGCAGGTGAGCGACGGCCCCCGGGGCGGGAGTTGGCGGCGGGGACACCCCGTGTTCTTGCGGTGTTCGCCCGCCCCCGGGACCCTGGCCCCGCCCCCCGCCCTCTCCGCAACCCCCGTCAGGAGACCCGCGATGTCGCTCAGCCGCAGGGAGTTCGCCAGGAATTCCGCCCTCACCGGTGCCGGAGTCGCCCTCACCGGATCCGTCGGGGCGCTGGCCACGGCGCCGGGCGCGCTGGCCGCCGAGGACGCGTACGGCGCCGCCGGGCACGGGCACCACGAGCCGGGCTACGGCCCGCTGCTGCCCGACCCCAAGGGCATACTCGCGCTGCCGAAGGGCTTCTCGTACCGGATCGTCACCCACAGCGGCGTCACCGAGCTGGAGTCCGGCGAGACCACCCCGTCCAACCACGACGGCACCGCCGCATTCGAAGGGCCGCGCGGCGTCACGCTGCTGGTCAACAACCACGAGCTGAAGGGCCCGCGCAAGAACTGGCCGCACCCGGTGCCGCTCACCGAGGGCCTGGTGTACGACCCGGCCGCGTCCGGCGGCTGCACCGTCGTCGAGGTGCACCCGCACGGCGGCCCGGTCGCCGAGTGGGTCGGCATCGCCGGTACCTCCACCAACTGCGCGGGCGGCGCCACCCCCTGGGGCACCTGGCTGACCTGCGAGGAGACCGAGGACAGGGCCGGGTCCAACGGGATGACCAAGGACCACGGCTATGTCTTCGAGGTCGACCCCTGCGACCGGCGCGCCAACCGCGACCCCAAGCCCCTCAAGGCGCTCGGCCGGTACGCCCACGAGGCCGTCGTCGTCGACCCCCGGCGCGGCCACCTCTATCTGACCGAGGACGCCTCCGGCCCCAACGGACTGCTCTACCGCTGGACCCCGCCGCACGGCTTCAAGCACGGCCGCGGCCGGCTGCGCACGCTGGCCGACGACGCCGGGGTCCTCCAGGCCACCCGGTGCTTCGACGCGGGCGGCCGGTTCGTCGACGACCTCTCCCGCGCCACGAGGATCGGCACGGTGTACGGGGTCGACTGGGTCGACGTGCCCGACCGCGACGCCCGTACCACCTCCGTGCGCAAGCAGTTCAGCGGCCAGGACGTCACCCGCGCCCGCAAGCTGGAGGGCATGTGGTGGGGCGACGGCGGCGCGTACATCGTCTCCTCGTACGCCCGCGCGGAGTCCCCGGTCCAGCACGACGGCCAGGTGTGGTTCTACGACCCGCGCCGCCGCACCCTCACCCTGAAGGTGCTGCTCGGCGTCAACTCCGCGCCCGGCCAGGACGGTGCCTTCGACGGGCCGGACAACATCACGGTCTCGCCGTACGGGGGTCTGGTCATCGCCGAGGACGGCGAGGGGATCCAGCACCTGTTCGGCGCGACCGACTCCGGGCGTACGTATCCGATCGCCCGCAACGAGCTCAACCAGGGCACCGAACAGGCCCCCGAGTACAGCGAGTTCACCGGGGTGACCTTCTCGCCCGACGGCCGGACCCTGTTCGCCAACATCCAGGAGCCGGGCATCATGCTCGCCATCACCGGCCCCTGGCGCCGCCAGCCCCGCTAGCCGGAGGGTCTGTCGTACGCCCGTATCGACGCCTTGCCGATACGGGCGTACCAGCCCGCCGAGTCTCCGGCACCGGGTCGTCGGCCGAGGCGAGCAGCGGGTCCGTCATACGGCGCCGTCCGGGCCGCGGAAGGTGGTGACGACCGAGCCGGCGCGCACGTGCACCAGTCCGCCCCCGGCGCACCCGAGCAGGTCGTCGTGGCCCTCGAACGGCACGGCCCACCTCAGCTTCCCCGTCGCCGGGTCCAGCGCGTGCAGCCCCCACTTCGGCCCGCCCAGCGCGAGCCGGCCGCTGCCCGGCTCCGGCCCGGTGACGTACAGCCGCCCCTCGGAGAGCAGGGGCGGCGGCGAGGCGTGGGGTGCGTCGGTCAGCCGTCGTACGTCCGTGCGCAGCCAGCGGGTCCGCCCGGTGGCCGCGTCCAGGGCGCTCACCTCCGTGTGCGAAGCGGCGTGCACCAGGCCGTCGGTGGCCGTCGGTGTCACGGAGACCGAGCCGGTGACGCCCCGGGACCACAGCGTGGTCCGGGCCGCCAGATCGACGGCGCTGACGGCCTCGCCGAGCGCGAAGTAGCCCGTGCCCGTGGCCCCGGGATGGGCGTCCGGCCGCGGTGCGCCGCCCGTGACGGTCGTCTCCGGGCGGCCGTCCCGGGCCCGCAGCACGTGGAGCGGGTCCCGCGCGCGGGCCTTGAGCTGCTCGGGCCCGTCCGACTGGGCGTGGTCGGACACGGCGACCGCGAACCGCCCGCCCGCGTACCGCACCGCCGTCACCCCGGCGGCCGTCCCCTCGTGGTACCAGAGCCCCTCGCCGGTCGCCGGGTCGTAGCCGTACGCCCGCCAGGGCCGCCCGTGCCCGGTGCGCCGCGACCACGCGGTGTCGTACGGCTCGTACGTGACGAGGCACGCCACCGCGTCGCCGAGCGCGAACATGCCCCGGGAGCCTTCCCGTTCGACGTCGTCGGGCAGGAGCGAGGTGCGCGGCCGCAGCCCTTCGAGCCGCGGGTCCCGGGTCTCCCAGCGGGTCTCGCCGGTGGCGGCGTCGAGCGCGACGAGGGCCGGGGCACCGGAGAGCTCGGCGCGTACGAGGTGGACGACGTCCTCGCCGTGCGGCACGACCTGGCTGACGCCCTTGGCCTCCCGCTGCCAGCGGACGGCGCCGGTGGCGGGGTCGAGGCGGGTGAGGGAGGCGGAGTCGTGGACGTAGAGGGCGTCGCCGTGGCGGATCAGGGCGCCGCCGTACTGGGTGGGGCCGAGTTCGCGGGTCCACAGGGCGCGGCCGCGCGGGTAGGCGGCGGGGGCGGGGCGCTCGGCGCTTTCGCTCCCGTCCTTGCCGAGGGCGACCGCCGTCGGGATTCCGGCGGCGCAGACGGCGCCGGAGGCGGACCAGAGGAGGAAGCGGCGGCGGGAGGCGCGGGCGGGGTCGGCGGGCGGCGCGGCGGCGACCGGGGCGGGCGCCGCCTCGATCAACTCTGCGGTGGCCTCCTCGTGCTGGCGTATCAGACCGGTGACCGGCTCCTGCTCCCACCAGGGCTCGGGGGCGCTGCGCCCGGCGCACCACGCCAGCACCTCGGCGACGGCGGGCCGGTCGGCGGGCTCGCGGGCCAGACACCGGCCGAGGAACTCCCGCCAGTCGTCCCCCGGTACGCCGTCGAGGTCAGGCTCCTCGTGGAGCGTGCGGTACAGGACCTGCGGGGCGCTGCCCGCGCCGAACGGGTTGCGGCCGGTGGCGCAGAGCGCGAGCAGCCCGCCGAGCGCGAAGACGTCGGCGGGGGGTCCGGGTTCGCCCTGGCGGGCGAGCTGTTCGGGGGCGATGAAGCCGGGGGAGCCGAGGATCTCGCCGGGGTGGGTGAGCGTCTGCGTATCCGCGTCTGTAACACCCGTGGCCCCCGTGGCCCCCGTGGCCCCCGTGGCCCCCGTGGTCCCCTTCGCGATCCCGAAGTCGATGACCTTCGGGCCGTCCCGGGTCACGATCACATTGGCGGGCTTGAGGTCGCGGTGGACGAGGTGCGCCGCGTGCACGGCGGCCAGCGCCTCCGCCAGCAGGGCGCCGAGCGCGGCGAGCTGGCGGGGGCCGAGGGGGCCGAGCGCGGAGACGGCCTCGGAGAGGGCGGGGCCCGCGGCGTACGCCGTGGCCAGCCACGGGGGTTCGGCGTCCGGGTCGGCCGCGAGCACGCCTGCGGTGTACGGGCCGTCCACCGCTCTGGCGGCCGCCACCTCGCGGCGGAAGCGTTCGCGGAAGCGGGGGTCGGCGGCGAGGTGCGGGTGCACGGTCTTCAGCGCGACGAGTCTGCCGGAGGCGGCTCGGGCCAGGTGTACTTGGCCCATGCCGCCGTCGCCGAGCAGCGCGACGAGGCGGTATCCGCCTATCTCGCCCACCGCACCTCCTCTGACGTCCGTCAGGATGTGCGACGCGTGGGGCCCCACTCCTGGTTGCGCCCCACCCCGCCCCTTCGCCTGAACCCTCCGGGGGTGGGTGGGGGCTGAGGTGGGTTCTCCCGGGGGGGGCTACGCCCCCGGACCCCCTTTGCGGGGCCTGCGGCCCCTGCACCCCGCTTCGGGGCTGCGCCCCAGACCCAGCCGGGGGCACGGGGTGGGTGGGTAAGCCCCTTCGTCTGCGGGCCGTGCTGGGCTGCTCGCGCCCGCGCGGCGGGGCCGCACATGTCACAGCCCCGCGCCCCTAGGCAGTTAGGGGCGCGGGGAACTGCGCGACCAGCCGCCCACGGTCCGCAGACGAAGGAAACCGGCCGCCCGCCGGAGGCCACGCGGCGGAGCCGCACATGTCACAGCCGGGAAGGGGCGGGGTGGGGAACTGACCGCGCCCAGTCAGGACCGCTTCAGGATCAGGCTCACGTTGTGGCCCCCGAAACCGAAGGAGTTGGCCAGGGCGGCATCCCACGAGCCCGTACGATTCGCCCCCGCCACCACATCGAGTCGCACCGCCGGATCCAGCCGTTCCAGATTGCGTGTGGCAGGGACCGTGCCCTCGTGGAGGGCGAGCAGGGCCGCCATCGCTCCCACCGCCCCGGACGCCCCCAGCATGTGGCCGGTCATCGACTTCGTCGCGGTGACCACCGCGTGCGTGCCGATCGCCCGCTCCACCGCGTCCGCCTCGGCCAGGTCGCCCGACGGCGTCGACGTGGCGTGCGCGTGCACCACGCCGATGTCGGCGGGGCCCAGGTCGGCGTCCCGCAGCGCCGTCTCGATCGCCCGGACCTGCCCGGCCACGTCGGACGCGGTGATGTGGTCGGCGCTGGAGGTCACGGCCGCCCCCGCCACCGCCCCGTACACCCGCGCCTGTCGCGCCCGTGCGAAGGAGGCCCGCTCCAGGACGAGTACGCCCGCGCCCTCGCCCATCACGAACCCGCTGCGGTCCGCGTCGAACGGCCGGGACACCGTCTCGGGGTCGTGCTCCTGCGGCGACAGCGCCTTCATCTGCGCGAACGCGGCGAGCGTGAACGGGTGCAGACAGGCCTCCGTGCCGCCCGCGACCACCACGTCGGCCCGGCCCGCGCGGATCAGGTCGAGCCCCATCGCGATGGCCTCGGCCCCGGACGCGCAGGCGCTCACCGGGGTGCGCGCCCCGCCCCGTGCGCCCAGGTCCATGGAGACCCAGGCCGCCGGGCCGTTGGGCATCAGCATCGGCACGGCGTACGGCGAGAGCCTGCGCGCCCCGCTCTTCTCGTACGTGTCGTCCTGGCCCAGCGTGGTCAGCACACCGCCGGTGCCGGTGCCGATCACCACCGCAAGGCGCTCGGGCTCGACCTCGGGGGTGCCCGCGTCCCGCCAGGCCTCGCGGGAGCTGATCAGCGCCAGTTGTTCACATCGGTCAAGGCGCCGCGCCTCCACCCGGTCGAGCAGCGAGACCGGGTCGACCGGCAGACCCGCCGCGACCCGGACCGGCAGGTCCGTCGCCCACTCCTCGGTGAGCAGGGACACGCCGGACTTGCCGGTGAGCAGTCCGGACCAGGTGGACGCGGTGTCGGCGCCGAGCGGGGTGATCGCGCCGAGCCCGGTCACCACTACGTCTTCATGATCGTTCATGCCCTCGACCCTGCCAGTCGCGGGCGGGTGTGGGGAGCGGCCGAACGGATCGATTTGTCCGGGAGGTGTTGTGGAGTATCGACAATTGTCGACAACCTACGCTCGGTCTCGGGCCGCGTCGTGGAAACGCGCGGGGCCCGTCATCCGCGCGCGGCGGATCACGGGCCCCGGTCGTCTCGGGCCGTCCCGGTCCTCTCCCGTACGGGTCAGAGCGCCTCGGCCGACGGCTTCACCATCCCCCGTACCGTCCGGGACTTCACGAAGTTGCCCAGCGCCGTCATCTCCCACTCGCCGGAGAACTGCTTGATCAGCTTGGCCATCATCACCCCGGTCTGCGGCTCGGCGGTGGTCAGGTCGAAGCGGACCAGCTCCTCGCCGGTCGCGCCGTCGATCAGTCGGCAGTACGCCTTGGCGACCTCGGTGAACTTCTGACCGGAGAACGAGTTCACCGTGAAGACCAGGCCCGTCGCCTCCGCCGGGATACGGCCCAGGTCGACGACGATCACCTCGTCGTCGCCCGCGCCCTCGCCCGTGAGGTTGTCGCCGGAGTGCTTGACCGCGCCGCCCAGGATCGAGAGCTTGCCGAAGTAGCAGCTGTCCAGGTGGTTGCGCTGCGGCCCGTACGCGATCACCGAGGCGTCCAGGTCGATGTCCTTGCCGCGGAACGCGGGCTCCCAGCCGAGACCCATCTTGACCTGGGAGAGCAGCGGGCGGCCGCCCTTGACCAGCGACACCGTCTGGTTCTTCTGGAGGCTGACGCGGCCCTTGTCCAGGTTGATCTTCCCGCTCGGCGCGGCCGCCGGAGCGGCCGGAGCCGGGGGAGCGGCGGGCATCGGCGGTGCGGCCACGGGGGCGGCCGGGGCCGGTGCGGCGGGGGCGGGCGCGGCGGCCGGGGGCTCCTCGACCGTGACGCCGAAGTCGGTGGCGATACCCGCCAGCCCGTTCGCGTACCCCTGGCCCACCGCGCGGGCCTTCCAGGCGCCGCCGCGCAGATAGACCTCCATGACGACCAGCGCGGTCTCGCTGCCGAGCTGCGGCGGGGTGAAGGTGGCGATCACGCTGCCGTCGTCGGCGTTGCGCAGCGTGGCGGTGGGCTCGATGCCCTGGAAGGTCTGGCCCGCGGCGTCGGGGCTGGCGGTGACCACGATCTTCTCGATGCCGGGCGGCACCGCCGAGGTGTCCACCACGATCGCGTCCGGGGCGGTGCCGCCGCCGGACCGGTAGGTGACACCGGGGCCCGAGGGCTGGTTGTAGAAGATGAAGTCGTCGTCCGAGCGCACCTTGCCGTCGGCGGTGAGCAACAGGCCCGACACGTCGAGCCGCACCGGAGCGGCGACGTCCACCGCCACGCGGGCGGTCGGGAGCGGAAGGTTCGAGCCAGGTGTCATTGCGGTCATGTCCCGGGAACGAGCGGCACGGCTTTACGGTTCCTTGAACGTCCCGCCAATTCGTGAACCGTCGCGGATACGCCCGTGCCCCTGCCGGGTTCAGTACGGCCACACCGGCGGGTCGGTCGTGAAGTGGCCGCCGAGGAAGGACTGGCCCGGGTCGTGGGGGTCGAGCTCGCCCTGCTCGGCGATCAGCTTCTCGGCGTACTGCTCGGAGTCGTCCTGGGGCTCGTACCCGAGCGCCCGCGCCGACGAGAGGTCCCACCACAGCCGGGTGTTGGCGGAGGACCCGTAGACCACGGTGTGGCCGACGCCCTCGGCGGTGAGGGCCGCGTGGAAGAGCCGGGCGCCGTCGCCGGGGCTCATCCACATCGAGAGCATCCGTACGGAGGTGGGCTCCATGAAGCAGGAGCCGATCCGTACGGAGACGCTCTCCAGGCCGTACTTGTCCCAGTAGAACTGGGCCAGGTCCTCGCCGAACGACTTGGACAGGCCGTAGAGCGTGTCGGGGCGGCGGGGCGTGTCGACCGGGATCAGGGCGTCCGGCTCCAGCGGCGGCTCGCCGGGCGGGCGCGGGGTGAAGCCGACCACGTGGTTGGAGGAGGCGAAGACCACGCGCGCGACGCCCTCCTCGCGCGCGGCCTCGTAGAGGTTGTACGTGCCCTCCACGTTGGCCCGCAGGATCTTGTCGAACGTGGACTCCAGCGAGATGCCCGCCAGATGCAGGACCGCGTCGACGCCCCGGACCGCCTCCCGCAGCGCGCCCCGGTCACCGAGGTCGGCGGTGATGGCGTCCGGCTCCCCGGGGATGGCCCGCGTGTCGAGAAGGCGCAGGTCGTAGCCGTACGCCGGGAGCAGCCCGCGCATCAGGGTGCCGACTCCGCCGGCGGCGCCGGTGAGCAGGACGGTGCGGGGAGCGGGCATGGGGTCTCCTCGGTGCGTGGGCGGCGGGCGGTTGGACGGGGGCGGTGTGTCGATCGACCAGAGGGAACACCCTCCTGGACGTAATTCATATCCGTGGAAACGCTAGGAGCGCCCTCCGGCCCCGTCAAGTGTGGCGCGGAGCGCCTTCCGACGTCATGGCGGCGGCGATGTCACCCGCGGGCAAAACACCCGCGCGCCGGGGTTGCGCGTCTTGACCGTCGTCAGGGCGCTGCCATAGCGTGATGGCGTTCAGAAATATAAACACCGATCAGAATTGTGCACGACGACCTTGCCCTGGGAGCGCCTGTGACGCCCGAGAACCCATCCCCGCTCGCCGCCCGCCTGGACGGTCTCCTCTTCTTCCCGGTCACCCCGTTCGGGCCGGACGGCGGCCTCGACCTCGATGCCTTCCGCGCGCACGTGCGGAGCGGCATCGACGCGGGCGCGGGCGCGGTGTTCGCCTGCTGCGGTACGGGAGAGTTCCACGCGCTCACCCCGGAGGAGTTCCACGCGTGCGTGGCCGCCGCCGTCGAGGAGGCCGCGGGCCGGGTGCCGGTGGTGGCCGGAGCGGGATACGGGACGGCCCTCGCGATCCGGTACGCGGGGATCGCCGAGGACGCGGGCGCCGACGGGCTGCTCGCCCTGCCGCCGTACCTCGTCGTCGCCGACCAGGAGGGGCTGCTGCGCCACTACACCGCCCTCGCCGCCGCCACCTCCCTCGACGTCATCGTCTACCAGCGCGACAACGCGGTCCTCACCCCCGCGACGGTCGTCGAACTCGCCCGGACCGACGGCATCATCGGCCTCAAGGACGGCGTCGGGGACCTCGACCTGATGCAGCGGATCGTCAGCACGGTCCGCCGGGAGGTGCCCGGCCACGCGTTCCTCTACTTCAACGGCCTGCCCACGGCCGAGCTCACCGGCCTCGCCTACCGGGGCATCGGCGTCACGCTCTACTCGTCGGCGGTCTTCTGCTTCGCCCCCGACATCGCGCTCGCCTTCCACCGGGCGCTCGGCACCGGCGACGAGGCCACCGTAGACCGCCTTCTGGACGGCTTCTACGTGCCGCTCGTCGAACTGCGCAACCAGGGCCGCGGATACGCCGTCTCGCTGGTCAAGGCGGGCGTACGGCTGGCGGGCCTGGAGGTCGGCGAGGTGCGGCCGCCGCTGGGCGAGCCGGACGCGGCCCACGTCAAGCAGCTGGCCGCGCTGATCGAGCGGGGGCGCGCGCTGCTGGCCGACGGGGCGGGCGCGTGAAGGCGTCGGCGTTCCTCTACCCCTGGGACGTCATCGGCGACCCGGACGCGCCCGCGCGGATCGCCGCACTCGGGGTCGGGCAGGTGACGCTCGCCGCCGCCTACCACTCGACGCGGGCCCTCACCCCGCACCACCCGCGCCACCGGATCGTCACGGCCGAGCACGCGGCGGTCCTGTACCCCGTCGACGAACGGCGCTGGTCCGGCCGTGCGCTGCGGCCCTGCGCCGCCGGGTCGTGGGCGCCCGGGGACGCGTACGGCGAGGCCGCCGAGGCGCTCGCGGCGGTCGGCCTCGCCGTCCACTCCTGGGTCGTCCTCGCCCACAACTCCCGCCTGGGCGCGGAGCATCCGGGGACCTCGGTGGTCAACGCGTACGGCGACCGCTATCCCTGGGCGCCGTGCATAGCGCGGCCGGAGGTCCGCGCGTACCTGGTCGCCCTGGCGGCGGAGGCGGCGGTACGGCCCGGGGCGCGCGGGACGGAGCTGGAGTCCTGCGGCTGGTACGGCCTGGCGCACCTGCACGCCCACGACAAGATCGCGGGGGTGGCGCTGGACGACACGGCCCAGTATCTGATGTCGCTGTGCTTCTGCGACGGGTGCCGACGGGGGTACGCGGAGTGGGGGCTGGACGCGGAGCGGCTGGCGGGGTCGGTGCGGGAGTCGCTGGAGCCGGTCTGGCGCGGGGCGCCGTCCCCGGCGGCGGTTCCGCTGCTTGAGGCGACGGTCGGATACCGGGCCGCGGTGGCGCGCGCGCTTCAGGAGGAGGTGGTCGGCGCGGTGCGGGCCGCGGCCGGTCCGGGGTTCCAGGTGCTGTTGCACGCGGATCCCGGGGTGCATCGGTGCGGGGCGAACGCCGGGGTGGATCCGGCGGGGGTGTTCGGGTTCGCGGACGGGGTGGTCGTCCCGTGCCCGGCCGGGCGCCCGGACCTGCTGCGGCCGTTCGCGGCGCACGCGGGCGCCGGGTCCGTGGTCGCGGCGAACCTGACGGTGGTGGCGGGGATGGGCGGCAGGCCGGGGTCGCTGAAGGAGGACGCGGCTCTGGCCGAGGCCGCGGGGGCGACGGAGTTGCGGCTGTACCACGCGGGGTTGGCGTCGGGGGAGGACGGGGCGGCTGTGCGCCGCGCTCTGGTGCGGTGAGTCGCCCCCACCCCGCCCCTTCCCGAAAGCCCTGAGCGGGCGGCCGGGGGTGGGCCGGGCTGCTGGGGGCTTCGCCCCCAGACCCTCCTGAGTTCGTCTGCGGACCGTGCTGGGTTGCTCGCGCAGTTCCCCGCGCCCCTGAGAATGCCGCTGCGCGGCAGTCCCCGGGGCGCCCCGGAGGGGTGTTTTCAGGGGCGCGGGGAACCGCGCGACCAGTTGGGGGCGGCCCGCGGACGAACGCGAAGCGGGGCGCAGGGGCCGCAGGCCCCGCAAGCTGTCGGCCCGCCTCAGCCCCCACCCACCCCCGGAGGGTTTAGGGAAGGGGCGGGGCGGGGAATTCCCACCGGCCGTCCACCCGGCGGGGTACCGCCACCGCACCCCCCTCCCGCAACTCCTCCGGAAGCAATGCCTCCGGCGTGTTCTGGTACGTCACCGGGCGCAGCCACCGCTCGATCGCCGTCGCCCCCACCGACGTGGACGTGGACGTCGTGGCCGGGTACGGGCCCCCGTGGTGCTGCGCCGGCGCCACCGCCACCCCCGTAGGCCACCCGTCCACCAGGACGCGCCCCGCGAGCGCCGTCAGCTCCGCGAGCAGCAGCCCCGCCGCCCCGCCGTCGGAACCCGCCGCCTCCCCCGCCGAAAGCTGAAGCGTCGCCGTCAGGTTCCCCGGCAACCGCGAGAGCACCGCTCCGATCTCGGACGGGTGCTCATACCGCGCCACCACCGTCACCGGCCCGAAGCACTCCTCCAGCAGCAGATCGTGCGGCCCCGAGGAGGCCAGCGCCGAAGCCTCCACCGTCAGGAACCCCGCGCTCACCGTGTGCTCCCCGCCGGAACCGGGCGTCACCGGCGCCTCCACCCCGTCGAGCGCGGCCCGCTCGGCCACCCCCGCCACGAACGCGTCCCGCATCCGGTGGTCGAGCATCACCCCCGCCTCCGAGTCGCTCACCACCGCCGTCAGCGCCTTCACCAGCGCGTCCCCACCCGCGCCCGCCGGGACCAGCGCGAAGCCCGGCTTGGTGCAGAACTGGCCGACGCCCAGCGTCATCGACGCCCCTAGCCCCGCCCCGATCTCCTCGCCGCGCTCCTCGGCCGCCGCCCGCGTGACCACGACCGGGTTGAGGGACCCCAGCTCGCCGTGGAAGGGGATCGGCACCGGCCGGGCCGCCGCCGCGTCGAAGAGGGCGCGCCCGCCCCGTACCGAACCGGTGAAGCCGGCCGCCGAGACCAGCGGGTGGCGCACCAGCGCGACGCCCGCGTCGAAGCCGTGGACCAGCGTCACCACGTCCTGCGGCAGCCCGACCCGTACCGCCGCCCGCCGCAGCAGCGAGGCGCACAGCTCGGAGGTGGCCGGGTGGGCCGGGTGCGCCTTGACCACGACCGGGCACCCGGCCGCCAGCGCGCTCGCCGTGTCCCCGCCGGGGACGGAGAAGGCGAGCGGGAAGTTGGACGCCGAGTACACCGCGACCACCCCCAGCGGCACCTTCATCCGCCGCAGGTCCGGCCACGGCGGGGTGCGGTCCGGGTCCGCGTGGTCGATGCGCACGTCCAGGAACGCGCCCTCGTCCACCACGTCCGCGAACGCCCGCAACTGGGCGGTGGTCCGGGCGAGTTCACCGGTGAGCCGGACCGGCCCGAGGGCCGTCTCGGCGTCGGCGGCCTCCACCACGTGCTCCGCGGCCCCGTCGAGCAGTTCGGCGGCGGTCCGCAGCAGCGCGGCCCGTACCCCCCGGTCGGCGAGCGCGCCGCGCGCCGCCCAGGCGGCCCTTACCGCCTCGTCGACCTCGCGCTCCGTCGCCTCCGAAGCGACTTCCTCGCGCGGCTTCCCGGTACGGGGGTCGACACTCCAGACTGGTGCTGTGCTCACCGCGATGTCCTTCCGGCTTCCGGTCCTGCCCGTCGCCCGGGTACGGGACCATGCTGGTCATCCTTGCCCGTCCTGCTCCGCCACCAGGGTTTGTTCGGTATTCTGAACAGCGTTCCTGTTGGTGAATATGCTGGACTCTATTGACGGGCGTTCTGCGTTGGCAAGACGCGCAGACAAGAAGGGGCGAGGTCGAATGTCGGCTGCCGAGACAGGTGGGGCCCAGGTCAAGTCCGCCGTGCGTACGGTGGAGTTGTTGGAGTACTTCGCGGGGCGCCCCGGAATGCACTCCCTCGCGGCGGTCCAGGAGGCGGTCGGCTACCCGAAGTCCAGCCTCTACATGCTGCTGCGCACCCTGGTGGAGCTCGGCTGGGTGGAGACCGACGCCACCGGCACGCGGTACGGGATCGGGGTGCGGGCCCTGCTGGTCGGCACCTCGTACATCGACGGCGACGAGGTCGTCGCGGCCGCCCGGCCCACCCTGGACCGGCTCTCCGACGACACCACGGAGACCATCCACCTCGCCCGCCTCGACGGCACCAACGTGGTCTACCTGGCCACCCGCCAGTCCCAGCACTATCTGCGCCCCTTCACCCGCGTCGGCCGCCGGCTGCCCGCGCACTCGACCTCGCTGGGCAAGGCGCTGCTCGCCACCCACAGCGACGAGCAGGTGCGCAAGCTGCTGCCGGAGACGCTCCAGCAGCTGACCGAGCACACCATCACCGACCGCGAGAAGCTCATCGAGGAGCTGCACCAGATCCGCGAGCAGGGGTACGCGGTGGACCGTGAGGAGAACACGCTGGGGCTGCGCTGCTTCGGCGTCGCGATCCCGTACCGGACCCCCGCGCGCGACGCGATCAGCTGCTCGGTGCCGGTCGCGCGGCTGACCCCGGCGCACGAGCAGATGGTCAAGGACGCCCTGTTCGACGCCCGCGACCGGCTGACCCTGGCCACCCGCAGGCTCTAGGCGCACGACGTCCGCCTCCGCCGCGCACGCCCGGCCCGTCGTCGTCCTCACCCTGGCGCGCCGAACTCCCGCCCGCCGTCCTGCCCTACGCTGTCCGCATGATCATCGCGACGCGGCTGCTCGGCCGGACGGCCCGGCTGCGCTGGGTCCATCTGGTGCTGGGGGGCGCGGCGTTGATGCCGTACTTCCTGCTCGGCGCGGTGATCGTCGGGGCGGTCACCGGCGGCGCGAACGTGTACGGCAGCCTCCCCCTCCAACTCGCCGCCTTCGCCTGCGCCTTGCCGATCGCCGCCGTCTCCGCGCTGTTCCCGATCGCCCGCCCGCTGTCGGTGGCGGCGGCCCGGGCGCTGTGCGGCGTCGACCCGGCCGCGCTCGCGGACGGCCCGGCCGGATCCCGGGCGGCCCGGGTGCGCACCGCCGGGTGGTTCACGCTCCACATCGGCCTCGGCGGGGTCATCAGCGGTATGACGCTCGCGCTGCCGCCGTTCGCCGTGGCGCTGATCGCGCTGCCGTTCTTCGCGGCGCTGCGCGACTCCCGCCTCGGGATACCCGCCTTCGACGGCTGGACGGTGCTGCTCGCCGCGCCGGCCGGTTTCGTGAGCCTGCTGGCGCTGGTCTGCTGCGCGGCCGGCGGCGGGGCGCTGCTCGCCCGCTGGGCGCCCCGGCTGCTCGGACCGACGCCCGCGGACCGGCTGGCGGCGGCCGAGCAGCGGGCGGCGGAGCTGGCCGTGCGCAACCGGCTGGCGCGCGAGCTGCACGACTCGGTCGGCCACGCGCTGAGCGCGGTGACGCTCCAGGCGGGCGCGGCCCGCCGGGTGTTCGACCGCGACCCCGCCTTCGTACGGGAGGCGCTGGCGGCGATCGAGGAGACGACCCGGCGCACGGTCGGTGAACTCGACGCCGTGCTCGGCCTGCTGCGCCAGGGCGACGACGAGGCGGCCGGGGCCGCGGGTCCCGGGCTCACCGGCCTCGACGGGCTGCTGTCGCGTACCGGCCTGAAGGTGTCGTACACGGCGGACGGCGACCTCGCCGCCGTGCCGGAACTGGTCTCGCGCGAGGCGTACCGGATCGTGCAGGAGGGGCTGAGCAACGCCCTGCGGCACGGCGGCGCCGCGCCCGTGGCCCTGCGGATCGCCGTCGACGGCGAGGAAGTGGAGATCGTGATGGAGAACCCCCTGCCCGATACGGCTCAGGTGGTACGCCCGGGGGGCGGCCGGGGCCTGCTCGGGATCGCCGAACGGGCCGCCCTGCTCGGCGGCCGCGCGCACGCGGGCCCCGAGGACGGCCGGTGGCGGCTCACCGCCCGCTTCCCGGTCGGTGGTGCGCGATGAGCGCGATCCGGGTGGTGCTCGCGGACGACGAGCGGATGGTGCGCACCGCGCTGCGGGCCATCCTGGAGGCGGAGGCGGACCTGGAGGTCGTGGGCGAGGCCGCGACCGGCGCGCAGGCGGTGTCGGTGGTGCGCGAACTGCGCCCCGACGTGGTCCTGATGGACGTGCGGATGCCCGAGATCGACGGCATCCGCGCCACCGAGCAGATCCTGGCGACACTCCCCTCGCCGCCGCGGATCGTGGTGGTGACGACCTTCGAGAACGACTCGTACGTGTACGACGCGCTGCGCGCCGGGGCCGCCGGGTTCCTGCTGAAGCGGGCGGCGGCCGAGGAACTGGTGCAGGCCGTGCGGCTGGTGGCCCGCAGCGACTCGCTGCTCTACCCGTCGGCGGTGCGCGAGCTCGCCGCGCTGCACTCCTCGGCCCGGCCCGCGCCCCCGCCCTGGGCGGCCCGGCTCACCGAGCGCGAGGCGGACGTCCTGCGGCTGATGGCGACCGGGCTCTCCAACGCGGAGATCGCGGACCGGATGGGCGTCGGCCCCGCGACGGCGAAGACGCACGTGGCGTCGGTGCTCGCGAAGACGGGCGCGCGCGACCGCACCCAGGCGGTGATCAAGGCGTACGAGTCGGGGTTCATCACCCCGCGCTGAGACCTGAGCGCCGGAGGGGACGACAGATGAGAGCTTCCTGAGAAAACCGGCCATAAGGAACGATTCGCGCCACCCGCCTCGTCATCCCTCTGGGATGAACAAGACGATCAGGCGCGCCGCGGTCTTCTGTCTGCTCATGGTGCTCGCCCTCCTGGGCCGGGCCACCTATGTGCAGTTCTACGAAGGCCAGGCCCTCGCGGACGACAAGCTGAACCGGCGGAACACCATCGCGCAGTACGCGAACCCGCTCGGGGACATCATCGTGGCCGGCTCCCCGGTCACCGGATCACAGAGGACGGCGAGCGGTGACCTCGCGTACAAACGCACGTACAAGAACGGTGAGCTGTACGCGGCGGTGACCGGCTTCAGCTCGCAGGTGTACGGGGCGACCCAGCTGGAGGGGATCTACGGCAAGGTGCTCGACGGCACCGACACCCGGATGAAGGACCCGCTCTCGGTGCTCACCGGCGAGCGGGCCCGCGGCGGCAACGTGCTGACCACCATCGACCCGGCGGTGCAGAAGGCCGCCTACGCGGCGCTCGGGAGCAAGAAGGGCGCGGCCGTCGCCATCGACCCGAAGACCGGCCGCGTCCTCGGCATGGTCTCGACGCCGTCGTACGACCCGTCGAAGATCGCCGGTTCGACGGACGGCGACGCCTGGAAGGCGCTCTCCGAGGACCCGGACAAGCCGCTGGTCAACCGGGCGCTGCGGCAGCCGCTGCCGCCGGGTTCGACGTTCAAGCTGGTGGTGGCGGCAGCGGCGCTGGAGAACGGCCTCTACCCGTCGGTGGACACGAAAACCGACAGCCCCAACCCGTACACCCTGCCCGGCACCCGGACCGTGCTGAGCAACGAGAACCCGTCCGCCCCGTGCGAGAACGCCACCCTCCGCACGGCGCTCCAGTACTCGTGCAACAACGTCTTCGCCAAGCTGGCGGACCGGCTGGGCCAGGACAAGGTCCGGGCCATGGCGGAGAAGTTCGGCTTCAACGACGCGAAGCAGGACGTGCCGGTGCGGGCCTCGGCGAGTGTGTACCCGAAGGGCATGGACAAGGCGCAGACCGCGCTGACCGGCATCGGCCAGTTCGATGTGACGGCCACGCCGCTCCAGATGGCCATGGTGTCCGCCGCTATTGCCAACGACGGAGTCATGGCATCGCCCCATATGGTCTCCCAGATCACGGACGCGGACGGCACAACTCTCCAGTCCTACAAGGACGGCGACGGCAAGCGGATCATGTCGGCTCAGACCGCGCGCCAGCTGCGCGCCGCGATGGTGACGGTCGTCGAGGACGGCACCGGCTCCAACGCCAAGGTGAGCGGCGCCGAGGTCGGCGGCAAGACCGGCACCGCCCAGCACGGCGTGGGCAACTCCAAGACGCCGTACGCCTGGTTCACGTCGTACGCGAAGGACTCCTCCAGCGGCAAGGAGGTGGCGGTGGCCGTGCTCATCGAGGACTCGGGCGCGGCGCGCTCGGAGGTGAGCGGCAACGGCCTGGCGGCGCCGGTGGCGCAGAAGATGATGCGGGCGGCGCTGGGCTCCCGATAGGGCATCGGCGGGCCCGGGAATAAGGCGGTCGCCCGATTCCCGAGGACGGCCTCACGGGCCAGATTTACCCCCGTGACCAGCACAGACGAGAAGACCCCGAGGGCCGCGGGCCTGATCCGGGTACTGACGGACCGCAACGCGGGGCTGTATCTGACCGGGGTGGTGGTGTCCGGGTTCGGGTCGTCGGCGATGTGGCTGACGGCCGGGATCTGGGCCAAGTCGCTGACCGGCTCGGACACCTTGGCGGCGCTCACCGTCTTCGCCATGTGGGCACCGACGCTGGTGGGGCCCCTCCTGGGAACGGTGGCGGACCGGGTGCGCCGCCGCCCGCTGCTCGTCCGGATCAACCTCGCGATGGCGGCCCTGCTGATGGCTCTGCTCGCGGTGGACTCGGCGGGCCGGATCTGGATCCTGTTCACGGTGCTCGTGGTGTACGGCGTGAACGGCGTCGTCCAGGACGCGGCCGAGGCGGCGCTGGTGGCCAAGGCCGTGGACCGGGACCTGCTCGCCGACTTCAACGGGCTGCGGATGACGGCCAACGAGGGCATGAAACTGGTGGCTCCGCTGGTGGGGGCGGGGCTGTACACGCGGTTCGGCGGGGCGGCGGTGGCGGTCCTGGACGCGGTGACGTTTCTGCTGGCGGCGGGGATCTTCGCGCTGATACGGGTACGGGAGGCGCGGCCGGTGCCGGGCGGCCGCTGGGCGGCCGACACGGCGGAGGGGGCGCGTACGGTGTGGCGCTCCCCGGTGCTGCGGCCGCTGGTCCTCGCGGGCGGGGTGACGATGCTGTGCGCGGGGCTGAACGGGGCGGCGCTCTACGCGGTGGTGGACGAGCGGCTCGGCCACTCGGCGGCGTATGTGGGTGTCCTGTACACGGCGCAGGGGGTGGGGTCGGTGGCGGCCGGGCTGCTGTCGGGCCCGCTGCTGCGCCGCCTGCCGGGTCACCGCTTCGCCGCCCTCGGCATCGCGGTGTTCGCCCTGTCCGTGTGCGGGCGGGTCCTGCCGTACGACGCGGTGGCACTGGCGTGCAGCGCGGGGATCGGGTTCGGGTTGCCGTGCGTGCTGGTGGCGGCGATGACGGGGGTGCAGCGTTCGGTGCCGGATGCGGTGCTGGGGCGGACGGCGTCCACGGCGTCGACGCTGCTGTTCGTGCCGAACGCGGTGGGGTTGGGTTTGGGGGCGGGTCTGGTGGGGGTGGTGGGGGTGGGGGTGCTGCTGCCGGTGGTGGGGGTGACGGCAGCGCTGGCCGCGCTAACGCTACGGGGGCCCCACCCCGCGCCGGTTGGGGACTGAGGCGACTCTGCCGGGGGCTACGCCCCCGGACCCCGTTCGTCTGCGGGCCGGTGGCGGGCCGGCCGCGCAGTTCCCCGCGCCCCTACATGCGCCCCTTCGGGGCGATCCTGCGGCGACCCCGGCGACCCCGACCCCCCAGGGGCGCGGGGAACTGCGCGAGCAACCCACCGCAACCCGCAGACAAACACCGGGCCAAAAGAGGGGCGCGGGGAACTGCGCGAGCAACCCACCACAACCCGCAGACAAACACCGGGCCAAAAGAGGGGCGCGGGGAACTGCGCGCCCAGCCCAGCACCGGCCCGCAGACAAACACCGGGCTCACCGAAGGCGCCGCGTCGCCACCGCCGTCCCCCCGAACAGCACCGCCGCCCCCACCAGAGCCACCCGCATTCCGGGTACGAAATCGCCCGCCACCAGCGCCCCGGACATCGCCACGCTCAGCGCCCCCGCGACCTGGCGCGCCGCGTTGAGTACGCCCGCCGCCAGGCCCGCCCGCTCCTGGGGGAGGGCTTCCATCATCGCCGCGGTCAGGGCCGGGACCGCCAGGCCGCAGCCGAGGGCCAGGGGGATCAGGAGGAAGGCCACCAGGAGGGGCGGGGTGTCGGCGGAGGGGATCAGGAGCAGGAGCAGGCCCGCCAGGGCCAGCAGCTGGCCGAGCAGCATCGGGCGGCGCGGGCCGTAGCGGTTGGCGAGTTTGCCCGACAGGACGTTGGTCGCCGGGATCAGCGCCGTCATCGGCAGGAACATCAGCCCCGCCATCAGCGCCGACTCCCCCCGTACCCGCTGGAAGTAGAGGGAGAAGACGAAGATCACCCCGTAGAACGCCACA
Organism: Streptomyces sp. TLI_146; assembly: GCF_002846415.1. Taxonomy (NCBI): domain Bacteria; kingdom Bacillati; phylum Actinomycetota; class Actinomycetes; order Kitasatosporales; family Streptomycetaceae; genus Streptomyces; species Streptomyces sp. TLI_146. The sequence goes on along the minus strand of NZ_PJMX01000001.1, from coordinate 2,781,266 downwards.
CTCGCCGCCGAGCCCACCGCGACCGCCACCGCGACCGTCGGCGTACGGAACAGGCCGAGCGGGACGACCGGATGGGCCGCGCGCGACTCGATCAGGAAGAAGGCCGAGCCGGAGACCAGGGCCACCCCGGCCGCCACCAGGCGTACGGGGCCGGACTCGATCACCGCGAAGGCCAGCGCGGCCAGCGCCACCACCGCCGTCAGCTGTCCCGGCAGGTCCAGCGGAGCCGGGCGGGGCTCCGAGCGCGGCGCCCGCAGCGTCAGGGCCAGGGCCGCCAGGCCCAGCGGGAGGTTGATGAAGAAGATGCCGCGCCAGTCCCAGGCCGTCGTCAGAGCTCCGCCCGCGACCGGGCCGAGCGCCACCGCGACCGAACCGCCCGCCGCCCACAGCGCCACCGCCCGGGCCCGGCGCGCCGGATCCGCGTACGCCTGGCGCACCAGCGCGAGCGAGGCGGGCAGCACCACGGCGGCTGCCGCGCCCTGCACCACCCGCGCCCCGACCAGTACCCCGAGACCGGGCGCGAGCCCGCACGCGGCCGAGGCGAGGACGAAGACGACGGTGCCCAGCGCGTACGCCCGGGCCGAGCCGATCCGGTCCGCGAAGGCGCCGGTCGACAGCATCAGCGCCGCGAAGGCGAGCGTGTAGGCGTCGACCACCCACTGGAGCCCCGACATCCCGCCGCCCAGGTCGGAGCCGATCGCGGGCAGCGCCACGTTCACCACGGACGCGTCCAGTGTGATCAGGGCGAAGCCGAGGAGGGCGGCGGCCAGGGTGAGGCCGGGGGAGGGCGAGCGGCGCGGCCCGTGCCCGGCGGGCCCGTCGGCGGTCAACTGCGCGGCTGCGGGGACGGATTGGCGTACGGCGTTGGGTGACATGCCCTCAGCCTGGCGATCCGCCGCCGGTTACAGTAGTGGCCCGAACGCCATGCATCCGGAGGTTCTGGCCATGAAGTCCGACCGACGGGCCGCCGGCCGGCCGTCCGCCCCCCACCGCGTCGTCGTCATCGCGCCTTCCCCCGTGTCGATGTTCAACCTCGCCATCCCCGAGCTCCTCTTCGCCAAGGTGGAGATCGACGGCGCTCCCGGGTACGAGCTGACCGTCTGCACCCCGCAGCCGGGCCCGGTCGCCACCACCGGCGGGCTCGACCTGTACGTGAGCCGGGGCCTGGACGCCGTGGCGGACGCCGACACGGTCCTGATCGCGGGGACGGGGCAGCGCTACGCGACCGACGCGCCCACGGTGGAGGCCGTCCGCCGGGCCGCCGCCGAGGGCCGCCGGATCGCCTCCATCTGCAGCGGCGCCTTCGTCCTGGCGGAGGCCGGACTGCTCGACGGGCGCAGCGCCACCACGTACTGGGAGCTCGCCGAGGAGCTGCGCCGGCGCTACCCGGCCCTCGACCTCAAGGGCGACGTCCTCTACGTCGAGGACGGGAACGTCATGACCTCGTCCGGATACGCGGCCGGGATCGACCTGTGCCTGCACATCATCCGTACCGACTACGGCGCCGCCGTCGCCAACCAGGTGGCCCGGGCCGCCCTGGTCGCCCCGGTGCGGCCCGGCGGCCAGACCCAGTTCACCCAGACCCCGCTGCCCGCCGAGCGGGGGGTGGCCTGCGCCGACACCCGGGGCTGGGCGATGCGCAACCTGGACAAGCCGCTCACCCTGACCGACCTGGCCCGGCACGCCGGGGTGAGCGTGCGCACCCTGACCCGCCGCTTCCACGCCGAGAGCGGGGTGAGCCCGCTGCAATGGCTGCTGCACCAGCGCATCGAGCGGGCCAAGGAGCTCCTGGAGACCACCACGCTCGGCATGGACCAGATCGCCGAGGCCAGCGGCCTGGGCAGCGCCGACTCGCTCCGCGCCCATCTGGTCCGGCGCACGGGGCTGACCCCGAGTGCGTACCGGGCCACCTTCAGCAGGCTGGCGACGGCGAGCTGACCTGGGGGAATGCGGCGGGCTTCCCGCACGTTGCAATACTTGAAAGTGGTACAACCTCCCCCGAGAGAATCCGAGAGAAGTGACATGCGCGTCGAGATCTGGAGCGACATCGCCTGCCCGTGGTGCTACATCGGCAAGGCCCGCTTCGAGAAGGGCCTGGCGGAGTTCGCCCACCGCGACGACATCGAGGTGGTGCACCGCTCCTTCGAGCTCGACCCCGACCGCGCCAAGGACGCGGTCGGCCCGGTGATCCCGATGCTGGCCCAGAAGTACGGCCGCACCCTGGACGAGGCCCGGGGCATGGAGGAGCACGTCGCCTCCAACGCGCACGCCGAGGGCCTGGGCTACCTCACCGAGGGCCGCGACCACGGCAACACCTTCGACATCCACCGGCTGCTCCACCTGGCCAAGGCCCGGGGCCGCCAGGAGGCGCTGCTCGACCTCGCCTATCGGGCCAACTTCGCCGAGGAGCGCTCGGTCTTCGACGACGGCGTCCTGCTGGAGCTGGCCGTCGAGGCGGGTCTGGACGCCGACGAGGCGCGGGCCGTGCTCGCCGACCCGAGCGCGTACGCCGACGAGGTGCGCGCGGACGAGGCCGAGGCCGCCGCGCTCGGCGCCAACGCCGTGCCGTTCTTCGTGGTCGACCGCAAGTACGGCATCTCCGGCGGGCAGCCCGCCGAGGTGTTCACGAAGGCCCTTGAGCAGGCCTGGCAGGAGCACACGCCCGTCCTCGCCACGCTCGGGGCCCCCGCGGCCGACGCCGAGGCCTGCGGCCCGGACGGGTGCGAGGTCCCGCGCGCCTGACGTACGTACGGGCCTGGCGCCGGCCGTTTCGGCACTCTTGGGGCTCCCCGCTCCGGCCCAACCCGTAAGCAACCGTTGACGGTTCCCTCCGCTTTTTGTCGATTGACCCCGGGGCGGGGGACCGCAGGGTGGGATCATGGAAATCCTGGAGCCCTTGTCGGGCGACGCGTTCGCGCCCGAGACGACGTATCTGAACACCGCCAGCTGCGGCCTGCTGCCCGGGCGTGCCGTGGACGCGATCGCGCGGCTCGCCGGAGAGAACGCGGCGGGCACCCGCCTGGGCGCGGGCGGCTTCGACGCGCTCGCCGCCGCCCGCTCCTCGTTCGCCCGGCTCACCGGGGTCGGCGCCGACCGGGTCGCGGTCGGCTCGTCCGTGTCGGTGCACGTCGCCCTCGTCGCCCACTCGCTGCCCGCCGGGGCCGAAGTCATCGCCCCCGAGGGCGAGTTCAGCTCGGTGGTGCAGCCCTTCGCCGTACGCGGCGACCTCAAGATGCGGTACGTGCCGCTGGAGTCGCTGGCCGAGTCGGTGCGGCCGGGCACCGCGCTGGTCGCCTTCTCGGCCGTCCAGTCCGCGGACGGTCGGGTCGCGGACCTCGACGCCGTACGGGCCGCCGCGGCCGCGCACGGGGCCCGTACGCTCCTCGACGCCAGCCAGTCGGCGGGCTGGCTGCCGCTGGACGCGGGCGCCTTCGACTACACGGTCACGGCCGGGTTCAAGTTCCTCGCCTGCCCGCGCGGTACGTCGTTCCTCACGGTGACCGAGGAGGCGCAGGAGCAGTTGGCGCCGCTGCACTCGGGGTGGTTCGCGGCGGAGGACCTGACCGACAACTACGGGCCCGTGCGGGAGCTCGCCGGGTCCGCCCGGCGGTACGACGAGCCAGTGTCCTTCCTGTCCTACCACGCGGCGGCGGAGTCGCTCGCGATGCTGGAGGAGGTGGGGATCGAGGCGGTGCGCGCACACGACTTGGCGTTGGCCGCGCGGTTGCGTTCCGGGCTCGCCGCCCTGGGGCACCGGGCCGTCTCCGAGTCCTCGGCGGTCGTCGCCGTGCCGGGACTGGACGGCCTTCAGCCGGAGTTGGTGAGGGGCGGGGTGTACGCGTCCGCGCGGGGCGGGAACCTGCGGTTCGCCGTCCACCTGTACAACTCGTCCGCGGATGTCGACCGGGCGCTGGAGGTGCTGGCTGCGGCGCTTTAGACACGCCGCTCCGCGGCAATCCCCTGGGCGCCCCGAAGGGGTGCATTCAGGGGCGCGGGGAACTGCGCGACCGGCCCACCACCAGCCGCAGACGAATCACGGGCATTCCTCCCCCTCCGCCGCCATCGGGCACAGGTTCGCCTCCACCTTGTTCAGGAGGCGGGCCAGTTCGGCCCGCTCCTGGAGGGTCAGGCCGGTCAGGGTCTTCTCCTCCAGGTCGTTCCACGCCGCCTCGACCGCCTCGTGCAGGGCGCAGCTGGCCTCTGTCGCCTCCACCAGGGAGGCGCGGCGGTCGGCGGGGTCGGGGCGGCGGCGGACCTGGCCCGCCTGCTCCAGGCGCTGGAGCATCTTCGTCACCGTCGACGGGTCCAGCTCCAGCGCCTTGATCAGCTCGGACTGGCGCACCGCACCCGCGTCCCACAGGTGCATCATCAAGATCTCCTGGCCCGCGTAGAGCCCGGTCGCACGCAGCAGACGGCCCGCGGCGACGCGGTGCAGCCGGGACACCCGGGACACCGCGTGGCTGATCGGGCCTCCGCGCGCCGCGCCCGGGGTGCGGGTCAGCTCCGTACAGAGAGGGTCTTGGCTGCGTGCGTCCGTGGTCATGCCACAACTTTACCTTGGTCGGCCAATCAATGGGTTACAGTGAACCGCGTCGGATTGCTTGGCCGACCAATGTAATCGTCCCCTGGAGCTGTCATGACCACCGCTTTCGACCCGATCGACCTGTCCGGCCTCCGCCTCCCCAACCGCATCGCCATGGCGCCGATGACCCGCAGCCGCGCCTACGGCCCGGGCAACTCGCCCACCGCGTCCACGGCCGCGTACTACGCCCAGCGCGCCGGCGCCGGGCTGATCATCAGCGAGGGCGTCCAGCCGTCCCCCGTCGGCCAGGGCTACCCCGACACCCCGGGCCTGCACAGCGAGGAGCAGGTCGCCGCCTGGCGCGAGGTCACCGACGCCGTGCACGCCGAGGGCGGGCGCATCTTCGCCCAGCTGATGCACGCGGGCCGCATCGGTCACCCCGACCTGCTCCCCGGCGACCTGGTCAACGTCGCCCCGTCCCCGGTCGCCGCCGCCGGGAAGATCTACACGCACGAGGGCCCGCAGGACTTCGTCACTCCGCGCGAGCTCACCGACGCCGAGGTCGTCGAGACCATCGGCGAGTTCGTGTCTGCGGCCCGCAACGCCATCGCGGCCGGGTTCGACGGGGTCGAGCTGCACGGCGCCAACGGCTATCTCATCCAGCAGTTCCTCGCGCCCAACACCAATGTGCGCACCGACCGCTGGGGCGGCTCCGACGAGGCCCGCGCGCGGTTCGCCGCCGAGGTCGTCAAGGCCGTCGCCGCCGAGATCGGCGCGGGCCGCACCGCCCTGCGCATCTCGCCCGGACACGACTACAACGACATCAGCGAGCCCGCGCCCGAGGCTACGTACACCGCGCTGGTGCGCGAGCTGGAGCCCCTCGGGCTCGCCTATCTGCACATCCTGGAGGGCGCTCCCCGGCACCGCGAACTCACCCTGACCCTGCGCAAGCTGTTCGGCGGCACGGTCGTGCTCAACGCGGCCACCGACGGCCCCACCGGCCCGGACGCGCTCGCGCTCATCGAGGACGGCACCGCCGACCTGCTCTCGTACGGCGCGCTCTTCCTCGCCAACCCGGACCTGCCGCGGCGCCTGGCGACGGGCGGCCCGTTCAACGCCCCCGACCCGGCCACCTTCTTCGGCGGCGACGACCAGGGCTACCTCGACTACCCGGCGCTGGACGCCGCCGCCGTCGTGGTCTGACGCGGACGAAAACCCATGGTCACGGCCCGGCCCCGCGGGGGAGGATCGGGCCGTGACCATGGACATAGAGCAGGACGTACGGGTGCGCGCCGCCGCCCGCAACAACGCCGAGTGGTGTGCGGCGCTCTGCCGCGCCCACGGCATCACCGGCGCGTGGGGCCCCCGCGCCTGGACCAGCGCACGGCGCACCCCGCTGCTCTACCCCGACGCGGTGACCCTTGACCCGGGCGCCGGGCCGGGCGAGACCGTGGAGCGGATCGACGCCTCGCCGGGCGCCTCGGTCAAGGACAGCTTCGCCGCCCTGGACCTGACGGCCGACGGCTTCGAGGTCCTCTTCGACGCCCGGTGGATCCACCGCCCCGCGCCCGAAGCGGGCGAGGGAGGGTGGGAACCGGTGCGTACCGAAGCCGAGTTGGCCGCATGGGAGCAGGCCTGGTCGGACGGGGACAGCGAGGGTCTCTTCCCGTCCGCGCTGCTCGCCGACGACACCCACGCCTTCCTCGCGGCGCGGGACGCGGCGGGCCGGATCGTCGCGGGTGCCGTCGCCAGCCGCGGCGACGCGGTGGTCGGCGTCTCCAACCTGTTCGCGGCCGACGGTGACCTCGACGCGGCCTGGGCCGGCTGCCTGGGCGCGCTCGCCCGGCACCGGCCCGGCCTCGACGTGGTCGGTTATGAGAGCGGCGACGACCTCGCGGCCGCCGTCCGCGCCGGGTTCACCCCGGTCGGGGAGCTCAGGATCTGGCTGCGTCACTGAGCGGTTCGCCGTACCAGCGCCAGGAGTCCTGGTGCGGCAGGTCCGGCAGATCCGCCCGGCCGGTGGCCCACAGCAGCACGCGCCACCGGTCCGGATCCGCCGGAACCTCCCGGAACAGCCGCGCCAGGACCCGGTCGCACAGCCCGCCCGGCGGCGCCCAGGTGACCCCGAGGCCCTCCGCCACGTCGTGGGTGTGCAGCAGCGTCTCGACGACGCCCATCGCCGCGAAGCCCTCCGGGTCCGAGATGCCGAAGCCGTGGTAGGCGCGGACGTCCGGGGACGCCGTGCGGACCATCGCGGTCAGCAGGGCGCCACTGGCCTCCAGGGTCTGGAGCAGCCCGGCGGGCCCGGCCGTACGGTCCGCGTGCACCGCGTTGTGCGGCCCGCCGGGACGTTTCGCCTCCCACAGGTACGGCACCTCCCCGTCGAGCGGGGGCTGCTGCGGGCCGAGTTGCACGGCGTACGCGAAGAGGTCGTCCGAGAGGTGCTCGACGGTCTCCCAGCAGTCCCACTCCAGGGACCCCGCCTTCACGCTCCAGTCCGCGGCCAGACCCGCCCGCAGGGCGGTGACGCAGAGCCGTACGGCGTGCTCGACATCGGCCGCGGTGACGGGAGTTCGTGAAGATTCATCAGCCATGGGCCGACCGTACCAACGATCACCGTCGGCCCGCGCCGAGGTCACCGCACCGGAGTGAAGTCCCTGGCGCCGATGAACTCCGGGCGGCGGATCGGGGCCGCGAACGGCTCGACCGCCGCGTTCTCCACGCTGTTGAAGACGATGAACACGTTGCTGCGCGGATACGGGGTGATGTTGTCCCCGGAGCCGTGCATGCAGTTGCAGTCGAACCAGGTCGCCGAGCCCGCGCGGCCGGTGAACAGCCGGATCCCGTGCCGGTCCGCCATCTTCGTCAGCGCCTCGTCGGACGGCGTGCCCGCGTCCTGCATCTGGAGCGACTTCTTGTAGTTGTCCTTCGGCGTGGCCCCGGCGCACCCCAGGAAGTCCCGGTGCGAACCCGGCATGATCATCAGGCCGCCGTTGGTGTCGTGGTTCTCGGTGAGCGCGATCGACACCGACACGGTCCGCATGTTCGGCAGGCCGTCCTCGGCGTGCCAGGTCTCGAAGTCCGAGTGCCAGTAGAAGCCCGACGCCCCGAACCCCGGCTTCACGTTGATGCGCGACTGGTGGACGTACACGTCCGAGCCCAGGATCCGCCGGGCGGTGCCGACCACGCGCTCGTCGCGCACCAGACCCGCGAAGACCTCGCTCAGCCTGTGCACCTCGAAGACCGAGCGCACCGACTGCGACTGCGGCTCGATGATCGACCGCTCGTCGGCGCGGACCGCCGGATCGGCGATCATCCGCTCCAGCTCGCGCCGGTAGAAGGCCACTTCGTCGTCGGCCAGCAGCTGGTCGACGGTGAGGAAGCCGTCCTTCTCGTACGACTCAAGCCCCTCGGACGGCCCCCAGACGACGGGGTCCTGACGGGGGGTCACCACTTCGGTGGCGCCTCGGGTGGGGTACAGGTCCTGCATATCGATCAGCCCTCCTCGGGTTCGGTGAGCAGCGGGTAGACGCCGTTCTCGTCGTGGTCCTCCCGTCCGGTGACGGGCGGGTTGAAGACGCAGACGCAGCGGAAGTCGGTCTTGGGGCGCAGGGTGTGGCGCTCATGGCCGTTCAGCAGGTACATCGTGCCGGGCTCGATCCAGTGCGTCAGACCCGTCTCGTGGTCGGTCAGCTCGGCCTCGCCCTCCACGCACAGCACCGCCTCGATGTGGTTGGCGTACCACATCGACGTCTCGGTGCCCGCGTACAGCACCGTCTCGTGCAGCGAGAAGCCGACCTTCTCCTTGGCGAGCACGATCCGCTTGCTCTCCCAGGTGCCGGAGGCGGCGCGGACATGGCGCTCGGTGTTCTCGATGTCCTTCAACGAGCGGACGATCACGGTGAGTTGCTCTCTTCCCTCGGGTGTTTCTCGTGTGCGTACGGGTCAGACCGCGGTCTCGCGGACCGCCCGGGCGAGCGTGCGCAGCCCCTCGTCGAGCTCGTCCTGCGTGATCGTCAGCGGCGGGAGCAGCTTGGCGACCTCGCTCTGCGGGCCCGACGTCTCGACAAGGAGCCCGAGCTCGAAGGCCCGCCGCGCCACCGCGGTCGCCCGCGCCTTGTCGTGGAACTCGATGCCCCAGACCAGGCCGTGGCCCCGGTACTCCTTGATGTCGACCAGGTTCTCCTCGGTGATCGAGATCAGCGCCTGCTCGACCTGCTCGCCGCGGGACCGGGTCTGCTTCTCCAGGGCGCCGCCGTCGGCCCAGTACGCCTCAAGGGCAGCGGTCGCGGTGACGAAGGCCGGGTTGTTGCCCCGGAAGGTGCCGTTGTGCTCGCCCGGCTCCCACACGTCCAGCTCCGGCCGGAACAGGCAGAGCGACATGGGCAGTCCGTAGCCGCTGATCGACTTCGACAGGGTGACGATGTCCGGGGTGATGCCCGCCTCCTCGAAGGAGAAGAACGCGCCGGTGCGCCCGCAGCCCATCTGGATGTCGTCGACGATCAGCAGCATGTCCTGGCGCCGGCACAGGTCGGCGAGCGCGCGCAGCCACTCGGGCCGGGCCACGTTGATGCCGCCCTCGCCCTGTACGGTCTCCACGATCACGGCGGCGGGCTTGTTGAGCCCGGAGCCCTGGTCCTCCAGGAGCCGCTCGAACCACAGGAAGTCGGGCACCTGCCCGTCCAGGTAGTTGTCGAACGGCATCGGCGTGCCGTGCACCAGCGGGATCCCGGCCCCGGCCCGCTTGAACGCGTTGCCGGTGACCGCGAGCGAGCCCAGCGACATGCCGTGGAAGGCGTTGGTGAAGGAGACGATCGACTCGCGGCCCTTCACCTTCCGGGCCAGCTTCAGCGCCGCCTCGACCGCGTTGGTGCCGGTCGGGCCGGGGAACATCACCTTGTACGGCAGGTCGCGCGGGCGCAGGATCACGTTCTGGAACGTCTCCAGGAACGCGCGTTTCGACGTGGTGGCCATGTCCAGGCCATGGGTGATGCCGTCGCGTTCCAGATAGTCGAGCAGCGCGCGTTTGAGCACCGGGTTGTTGTGGCCGTAGTTGAGTGAGCCGGCCCCGGCGAAGAAGTCGAGGTACTCGTGGCCGTCCTCGTCGGTGAGCCGGGCGCCCTGGGCGCGGTCGAAGACGGCGGGCCAGCCGCGGCAGTAGCTGCGCACCTCCGACTCGACGGTCTCGAAGACGCTCAGTGCGGGCGGGGTGATGGTCACAGTCGTACTCCCAGGTCGATCCGGTAGAGGACTTCCGCCTTGTGCCCCTCGTCGGGGAACAGGCCGCTGTCGAAAAGGACTTCGCGGCGGGGCGCGGTGCCGCGCCGCTCGGCGAAGGCGGTGAACAGCCGGTCGGAGGCGGTGTTGTCGGGGGTCACGGTGGTCTCGACGGAGCTGATGCCGTGCGAGTCGGCGACCTTGCCGGTCAGCGCTTCGAGCAGGGTGCCGGCCAGGCCGCGCCCCCGGTGCTCGCGGTCGACGGCGACCTGCCAGACGACGAGGGTCTCCGGCCGGTCGGGCCGGACGTACCCGGTGACGAAGGCGATCGGCTCACCGGTGGCGTCGCGCGCCACCACGGAGGTGGCGGCGAAGTCGCGGCACCAGAGCAGATAGCTGTACGAGGAGTTGAGGTCCAGGACTTGCGAGTCGCGGGCGATACGCCAGATCGCGGCGCCGTCCTCGACGCGTGGGGTGTCGATATGGACAACGGTCTGTGCGGCGGTCATGCGGAGGGAATTTACCCAGCGGAAATCGAAATCGCATTCTCGGTGGGGGGTGTGCGGCGCGCGGATATGTGTTATCACGCGGGCACATGCGCAAGGTGGTTTGTCCGGTAATTCCCGGACAAAACGGCACGCCTGTGGAGTCGATCACACCCGTCCGAGGGCCGGAAAAACCTTGTTGAGATCCTGCGTTTGAGATCAACAAGCCGGGGCAGAAGAAAACGGGAAGCTGCTCTGGATAAAGCAGCTTCCCGTTTACCGGAATTCATCGGCTATTTGTCTGCGGTAAAGGTGTCACCAGGTTTGTGACACGGCCTTGCGGGCAGCTTCCGTATCGACCCGAAGGCCCGCCTCGCCCAGCGCGGCCCCCAGCGCCGCGAGCGAGCCCTGAACCGCACCCCGAGTGGCATCGGCCCCGTAGTGATTGACCCGGATCATCTCCTTCGCCAGCGCCCCGCCGCCCGCGATCAGCGGCAGCGCGGGGTCGGACGCCAGCGCCTTGGCGACCAGCTCGGAGGCGTCGACGCCCGCGGGCGTCCGCAGGGTCGTGGCCACCGGGGCCGCGTCCCGCGCCTCGTACACATACGGCTCAAGACCGCCGCCGAGCGCCGAGGCGCCCGCCCGGGTCGCGGCCGCCGCCGAGGCGTGCCGGGCCGTCACCGCGTCCAGGCCCTCCGCCTCGATGCGCTCCACGCACGCCTCCAGGGCCAGCATCTCCAGCTGCGCCGGGGCGTGCAGCAGGGCCTTGCGGCCGCCGTCGATCCAGCGCTCCTTCCAGTCGAGCAGCGACAGGTAGGAGCGGCGCGGGGCGCGCGGGTTGGCGGCGATCCGGGCCCAGGCGCGCTCGCTCACCGACACCGCCGAGACGCCCGCCGGGCCGCCCATCGCCTTCTGCGCGCCGATCACGCACAGGTCCACGCCCCACGCGTCCGGCAGCAGCGGCTCGGCGGCCACCGAGGCGACCGCGTCCAGCATGAACAGCGCGCCGTGGCGCCGTACCACCTCGCCGATCTCCGCCACCGGGTTGGTGTTGCCGGTCGCCGCCTCCGCGTGCACCAGGGAGACGAAGTCGATCTCCGGGTGCTCGGTGAGCGCCCGGTCGATCTGCTCGGCGGTGACGGCCGTGTGGAACGGCACCTCCAGGTCCACCACCTCGGCGCCGCAGTCCCGCAGCCAGTCGCCGAAGGTCTGGCCGTACGGGCCGGTCACCACGTTCAGGGCGGTGGAGCCCGGGTGCGCGGCGCCCCGGATGCAGCCCTCCAGCGGCAGCAGCGCCTCGCCCTGCATGATCACGACGTCCTGCTCGGTGCCGAGCAGCGCGGCCACCCGCCGCTCGATGGCCGCGAAGCGGCCGGCGGTCAGCGGGGCCAGGTCGAGGAACGGGTGCGTCACAGCGGTGCCTTCTTCACGTCATCGGGTGCGGCTCGGTACTTCGGCTGTGCCGGGTACTTCGGGCGTGCCGGGTACTTCGCCGGGTGTACCCGGCCGAGCCTACCCAGCGCCTCGTACAGTGCTGACCATGAGCGATCACGTGGTACTGCATGTGAAGGGGCGGGTGCTCGTCGGTCCCGAGGAGGTGCGGGACGAACTGTGGGCGGTGGACGGCCGGATCACCTACGAACGCCCGCCGGACGCCGTGGAGACGGTCACCGTGGCGGGCTGGGTGCTGCCCGGCCTGGTCGACGCGCACTGCCACGTCGGGCTCGACCGGCACGGCCCGGTCGACGACGAAACCAGCGAGAAGCAGGCCCTCCAGGACCGGGAGGCGGGCACCCTGCTGGTACGGGACGCGGGCTCGCCCTCCGACACCCGCTGGATCGACGCCCGCGAGGACCTGCCGAAGATCATCCGTGCGGGCCGCCACATCGCGCGCACCCGCCGCTACATCCGCAACTACGCCCATGAGATCGAGCCCGGCGACCTCGTCGCGTATGTGGCCCGGGAGGCGCGGCGCGGCGACGGCTGGGTCAAGCTGGTCGGCGACTGGATCGACCGCGAGGTGGGCGACCTGACGCCGTGCTGGCCGCGCGGCGAGGTCGAGGCGGCGATCGCCGAGGCGCACCGGCTCGGCGCGCGGGTGACCGCCCACTGCTTCGCCGAGGACTCGCTGCGCGACCTGGTCGAGGCGGGCATCGACTGCGTCGAGCACGCCACGGGCCTGACCGAGGACACCATCCCGCTGTTCGCGGAGCGCGGGGTCGCCATCGTCCCGACCCTGGTCAACATCGCCACGTTCCCGCACCTCGCGGACGGCGGGGAGGCCAAGTTCCCGGTCTGGTCGGCCCATATGCGCCGTCTGCACGCCCGCCGTTACGACACGGTCCGCGCCGCCTACGACGCCGGAATCCCGGTCTTCGTCGGCACCGACGCGGGCGGCTCGATGGCGCACGGCCTGGTGGCGGCGGAGGTGGCGGAGCTGGTCAAGGCGGGCATCCCCCCGCTCGACGCCCTCTCGGCGACGGCCTGGCGCGCCCGCACCTGGCTGGGCCGCCCGGTCCTGGAGGAGGGCGCCCCGGCGGACCTGGTGGTGTACGAGGACGACCCCCGGGCGGACGTACGCGCACTGGCGGCGCCGAGCCGGATCGTGCTCAACGGGCGGATCGTGGGATGAGGGCGGGGAGTTGACGCGGAGGGTGACGGTCCGGGGGACGGGCTCGTTGTAACTGTTTCGGCGCGGGGGCGCGACCGCCGGTGCGCACCACCGGCGTACGCCCGGAGGGTGAGGGTGGGGGCCCTACGGACGAACGCGCACACGACTCGACCCGAACAGAAGGGCGTGGCGGTCCCCCCGTAGGGTGAACTAACCCCAGGTGTACGCGAGTTCACTCTCCGTGCGTAAAGATTCCGGTGTCTCAGGTCACCGGCGCGCCCCTGGCTCACCCGAGTCCCACGAGTCCCCGTGGGAGGGGCGCGGGGTGACGGCTCATGTCTCCCGTGGGGGTTCCACCACCTTGAACACCATCGACTTCCGCCTGCCCGTACGCACCTCGGCCGCGCTGGCCCTGACGCTCGGCTCACTGGTCCTGGCGACGCCCGTCCCGGCGCACGCGACCGGGGGCGGCGAGGGCAGGGCGAGCGCGGTAGTGCTGCGCACCGGCCTCGACGTCTCCTTGCTGAACAAGACGATCGAGGTCCCCCTGAAGACGACGCTCAACGAGGTCCGGGCGCCGGGCGGTTCGCGTACGGCGGGGGAGACGGCGCTGGAGGTGAAGCTGGACGGCGTCGAGAAGGGGCAGCCGGTCAGCGTCCTGAAGGCGGACGTGGCGACCGCGACGGCGACGGTGGCGGCGGGCCGGGCGGAGGGCTCGACACATCTGCTCCACGCCCGGCTGCACGTGCCCGGCCTGCCGCTGCTGTCCCTGGTCGAGGTCCAGGACGTCACGTCCAAGGCGGTCTGCGCGGCGGGCGCCCGGCCGTCGGCCTCGTCGAACCTGCTGGGCGCGGTGACGGTACTGGGCAAGAAGCTCACCCTGACGACGGGCGGGACGACGCGGGTGGCGGTGCCGGGGGTGGGCGAGGTGACCCTCGACCTGTCGTCGACCCGCACGACGTCCCGCACGGCGGCGGCGACGGCCCTGCGCCTGAAGGTCTCGGTGAATCCGCTGAAGCTGAACGTGGCGGAGGTGGAGGGGGAGGTGACGCTGGCGGAGGCCACGTGCGAGACCCCGGCCCCGGCCCCGCCCTCGCGGTCGCGTGCGTCGAGCACGTCCGTGCGCCCCCAGACGGTGGATGCGGACCCGGAGCTGGCGGAGACGGGCGGGGGGTCTTCGGCGGGGTACGTGGTCGGTGGGGCGGTTGTGCTGGTGGCGGGGGGTGGGGTGGCGCTGGCGCGGACGCGCCGTCCCTGAGGGAGCCCTCACCCCGCCCCTTCCCTAAAGCCCTGGGCGGGCGGCCGGGTGGTGGGTCGGGGCGGGCTGCCGGGGGCTTTGCCCCCGGATCCCCTGAGTTCGTCTGCGGGCCGGTGGCCGGTTGCTCGCGCAGTTCCCCGCGCCCCTACAGGGCGCCCCGAAGGGGCGCATTTAAGGGGCGCGGGGAACTGCGCGACCAGCCACAGACGGTCCGCAGACGAACTCAGCGGGGTGCAGGGGCCGCAGGCCCCGCAAGCGGGGGTCCGGGGGCGCAGTCCCCGGGAGAGCCACCTCAGCCACCTACCCCCGGAGCGCGCCGCTCAGCCGGACGTCAGCGTCAGGGCCTGGTCCAGGGCCTGGAGGAAACGGTTCGTCGTGGCGCGGTCCCGCACCGCGAGACGTAGCCACTCCGGGCCCAGGCCAGGGAACGTGTCGCCCCGGCGAGCCAGGAACCCCAGCCCCCGAAGCCGCGCCCGCACCGCATCCGCCCCCGCCATACGCACCAGCACGAACGGCCCCTCCGCCGGAGCCACCACCCGTACCTCCTCGAACTCCCCCAGCCCCGCGACCAGATGCGCCCGGTCCGTGGCGAGGCGGCGAGCAGCCTCCTCCGCCTCCGCCAGGGCCCGCGGCGACACGCACGCCTGCGCCGCCACCAGCGCGGGCGTGGAGACCGGCCACAGCGGCTGGGCCCGGGACAGCGCGGTCACCGTGGACGGCTCCGCCAGCACATAGCCGATCCGCAGCCCCGCGAGCCCCCACGTCTTGGTGAGGCTGCGCAGGACCACCAGGCCCGGCACGTCCGTACGCCCCGCCAGCGCCTCCCGCTCGCCCGGCACCGCGTCCATGAACGCCTCGTCCACGACCAGCGTCCGCCCGGGCCGGGCCAGCGCGGCCAGCACCCCGCGCGGGTGCAGCACCGATGTGGGGTTGGTGGGGTTGCCCACCACCACCAGGTCGGCGTCCTCGGGCACCGCCGACGGGTCGAGCCGGAACCCGTCCTCCGGGCGCAGCAGCACCCGCCGCACCGCGTGCCCCGCGTCCCGCAGCGCCGCCTCCGGCTCGGTGAACTGCGGATGCACCACCACGGGGTGCCGGAACGGCAGCGCCCGCGCCAGCAGCACGAACGCCTCCGCCGCCCCCGCCGTGAGCAGCACCCGCTCCACCGGCAGCCCGTGCCGCCCCGCGACCGCCGCCCGCGCCGCCCGCCCGTCGGGGTAGGCGGCGAGCCCGGTCAGGGACGCGGCGATCCGCTCCCGCAGCCACTCCGGGGGAGTGCCCGCCCGTACGTTGACCGCCAGATCGGTCAGGCCTTCGCCGCCGTCACGGACCTCGGCGTCCCCGTGGTGGCGCAGATCGTGCTCAGTGATGTGCGTGCGCATGGCTGCCATGGTGGTGATGATGGTGGCCGTCGTCGTCCGGGTGGAAGTGCGGCTGCTGGGGCAGTCCCACCTTGTCCTCGAATCCGGGCAGCGCGATCCGGTAGACGCAGGAGTCGCAGTTCATCCGCAGATCCCCCTTCACCGCCTCCTCGTACCGCTCCATGACCAGCGCGTGCAGCTCCTCGGCCGCGCCGATGACCTCGGCGGAACGGACGTCGAGCTCGGGGTGCGCGGCCGCCCACGCCTCGGTCTGCTCCCGCACCCGGTCCGGCAGGATGCCGGTGAACAGGAAGTACGGCAGGACCACGATCCGCCGGGCGCCCAGCTTCTCGCAGCGGTCCAGACCGGACGGCACGTCCGGCGCCGCCAGCGAGACGAACGCCGTCTCCACGCCCGCGTAACCGCGCCCCTCCCAGAACAGCCGGGCCGCCTTGTACACCTCGGAGTTGGCGTCCGGGTCGGTCGAGCCCCGGCCGACCAGCAGGACGGTGACCTCGGAGCGGTCGAGGTCGCCGAGGACCTCGTCGACCCGGCGCTCCAGGACCGCGAGCAGCGACGGGTGCGGGCCGAGCGGGCGCCCGTACGTGTAGGAGATGCCGGGGTGGCGCTCCTTCTCGCGGGTCAGCGCGGCCGGGATGTCGCCCTTGGCGTGCCCGGCCGACACCAGCATCAGCGGCACGGCGGCGAACCGCTTGACGCCCTGCTCCACCAGCGAGGTCACGGCCTCGCCCAGCGGCGGCGGCGACAGCTCGATGAAGCCGCCCGCGACGGGCAGTTCGGGGTTGCGGCGGCCGAGCTCGGCCACGAACGAGCGGAACGCCTCGGCCCCGGCGTCGTCCCGGGTGCCGTGCCCGGCGATCAGCAGTGCGGGCTTGGTCTGGGGGGTGGTCACTGGTTCTCCTTGGCGAGGGGGTGGTACAGAAGGGCGTTGAGCGCGGCGGAGGCCACCGCCGAACCGCCCTTCTCGGAAACGTTGCTGACGGCGGGCAGACCGCTCTCGCGCAGCGCCTGCTTCGACTCGACGGCTCCGACGAAGCCGACCGGGAGGCCGATCACCAGCGCGGGCGCGGCGTCGAGGGTGAGGAGCTCTTCGAGCGCGGTGGGCGCGTTGCCGATCACCCAGAGCGCGCCGGGGCCCACCTCCTCGTACGCGAGCCGGATGGCGTGCGCCGAACGCGTCAGGCCCGGACCGGACTCGGCGTCCCTGAGGCGGCAGACGGTCTCGCGCCGGGTGATCCCGGCCGCGACCATCTCCACATCGGTGACGACCGGCGCCCCGGCGTGCAGCGCCGCGTGCGCCTTCGCCAGCGCGTCCTCGTCCATGACGAGGTCCGTGGCGTAGCCGAGGTCGGCGGCGGAGTGGACGACCCGCTCCACCACGGCCCTGGTCAGCGGCGCGAAGTGGGTGGTGTCGAGGCGGGCGCGCATCCGCCGGTACGACTCCACCTCGATCGGGTGGACCGGACGCTCCCAGGGCCGGTTCACGAGGCCTCCCCGTGGGTGCCGGTCTGCCAGCGGTAGCCGCGCGGGGTCACCATGCGGCCGGCGATCTCCCGGGTGGCCGTGTTGCCCACGGTCACCACCGTCATCATGTCCACGGTCGCCGGGTCCAGTACGCCGAGCGTGGTCAGCCTGCTGCTCTCGTCGGGACGCGAGGCGTTGCGCACCACCCCGACCGGGGTGTGCGGGGCGCGGTGCTCGGCGAGGATGCCGAGCGCCTTGGGCAGCTGCCAGTCGCGGCCCCGGCTGCGCGGGTTGTAGAAGGTGACCACGATGTCCGCTTCGGCGGCCGCCTGTACGCGGCGCTCGATGACCTCCCACGGCGTGTGCAGGTCCGAGAGCGAGATGGAGACGTGGTCGTGCCCCAGCGGCGCGCCCAGGATCGCGGCGGCTGCCAGCGCGGCCGTCACGCCCGGCACGCCCACCACCTCGATGTCGTCGGCGGCCTCGGCGAGCGCGGGCGACGCCATCGCGTACACCCCCGCGTCGCCGGAGCCGATCAGCGCGACCGCGTGCCCTTCGCGCGCCTGGGCGACGGCGGTACGGGCCCGCTCCTCCTCGGCGCCGAGCCCCGACTCCAGCACCGTGGTGCCGGGCCGCAGCAGATCGCGGATCTGGTCCACGTACTGGTCGAGCCCGACGAGCACCGAGGCCCGGCGCAGCTCGTCCTTGGCGCGCGGGGTGAGCAGGTCCCGGGCGCCGGGCCCGAGCCCGACGACCGCGAGCCGCCCGCGCGGGGCGCGCCGCACCACCGCGCAGGTGGCCATCGCGGCCCGCCCCTCGGGGCTCGACTTCCGCTTGGGCACCAGCAGTTCACCCCCGCCCGCGAGCGCGGCGGCCTCCGCGACGGACGGCGTCCCCACGGCGTCCAGGGGCGCGTCGGAGGGGTTCGGCACCTCGATACGGGAGAGCTCCTGCGCGCTGTACGTGGTGAGCGGCACCCCGAGCCGGGAGGCGGCCCCGACGATCCCCGGCTCGTCGGACTTCGCGTCCACGGTGGCCAGTGCGGCCACGCTCAGCGCGCTGAGCCCCGCACCCGCGAGTGTGTCCGCCACGAGCCCGAGCACCTCGTCGACGGGCGCGCCCTTGGAGGCGCCGACCCCCACGACGAGCGACCTGGGGCGCAACACGGCGTCGGCGGGGCCGAGTTCGAGCAGGCGGTCGGTCAGGTGGAGGGTGGCGGCGGGGCCCTCTGCGGCCGGGGTCACGTTCGGGGGCAGCGCGGGCAGCGGCCACACGCCGTCCGCCCGCAGCGCCACCGGCGAGCCGTCCAGGACCGCCCGGGACACCGCCGCCACCGCGCCCTCCACCGGCAGGCCGAGGGTGTCCAGGCCGGGGACGCCCACCGCGTCCGTCGCCGTGGTCACCACCGGCGTACAGCCGAGGACGTCGGCCACCTCGGCGGTCAGCGCGTTGGCGCCGCCCCCGTGGCCGCCGAGCAGCGAGACGGCGAAGCGCCCGCCCTCGTCCACGCAGACCACACCCGGGTCGGACACCTTGTCCGCGAGGAGCGGGGCGAGCAGCCGGACCGTCGCGCCCGTGGCGAGGAAGCACACCAGCTGGTCGCACTCCGCGAAGGCCCGCTCCACGGCCTCCCGCACGGGTCCTTCGTACACCCGGACCCGGCCGGGCCAGGCCGCGGCCAGCCGGTCGCGGGCTACGGCGCCCGCCGCCGTGGCGGAGATCAGGCCGATCACTGAACAGCTCCTTCGACAACAGGGGCCGCGGGGCGGTCGCCCCACAGCAGGAAGACGGGGTTGGTGGCGGCGAGCCGGGTCACGTCCCCGGGCAGCGGGGCGAGCCGGGAGGACTGCAACAGCACGCCGTCGGTCTCCAGACCGGCCCCGGCAAGCGCCGCCCGCACCGCCGGAACGCGGTCGAGCGCCGCCAGCGCCACCACGACCGAGCGCCGGGCCCGCCGGGCGCACGCGGTCACGATCGCGGGCAGCTCGCGGCCGCCGCCACCGATGAACACCGCGTCCGGATCGGCGAGATCCGACAGGACCGTGGGCGCCGCGCCGTGCACCACCTTCACGTCCACGCCGTGCGCCACCGCGTTGGCCCGGACGTGCTCGCAGCCCTCGGCGGTCTTCTCGACCGCGACCGCCGCCGCCCCGAACCGCGCGCACTCCACGGCCACCGAACCCGACCCGGCCCCTATGTCCCAGACCAGATCGCCCAGGCGCGGCCCGATCCTGGCCAGTGCCAGCGCCCGCACCTCGGCCTTGGTGATCATCGAGTCGCGGTGGGCGAACGCGGACTCGTCCAGCGCCCAGCGGTCGGGGGTGGCCCGGCCGCCCGCGACCGTGCGCAGCGGCGAGAGCGCCTTCTCCTCGTCCAGGCAGACGATCACACTGACCGCGTCCCACTCCCGGGCCGCGGCCTCCGCCGGGGTCACCCGCACCAGCCGCTCCCGCTCGGGGTCGCCGAGGGCCGAGGCGACGACGAGCATCCGCTCGGGCGCCCGCCGGGCGAGCTCCGCGCCCAGCTCGGCGGGCCCGGCACCGGGACCGGTCAGCACGGCGGTCTTGGGGTGCGCCCGGCACACGTTGGCGGCCGTCCGCAGGTCCCGGCCGTGCGCGCTGACCACCAGCGCGTCGTCCCAGGGCAGCCCGAGGCGGGCGAAGGCGACCGCCACCGAGGCGGTCCCCGGCCGTACGTCCAGCTCCTGCGGTCCGAACCGCTCGGCCAGCGCCCGCACGATCCCGAAGAACCCGGGATCACCGGAGGCCAGCACCACGGCCCGGCCACCGCGCTCGTGGTGCTCGGCGATGGCGTCCAGGGCGGGCGCCAGCGGGCCGAGCACCAACTGCTTGGCCTGCGGCGGCAGTTCGGCCGCCGCGAGATGGCGGGCGGCGCCGGTGACCAGCGTGGCCCCGGCCAGCGCCGCCAGGGCGTCCGGTGCCAGCGGCGCGCCCGTCCCCGTACCGATGACCGTGATCATGACGAGGCGCGCTCCGCCTTCTCGGCCTTCAGCGCGCGGCGCGCCGCCGGGTCGGCCCGGCGGAAGCCGTGGAAGTGACCCGGGTGGTAGAGGTGCGAGCGGGTGCCGGAGGCGGAGAGGGCCGGGCCGACCAGGAAGAGCGTGTGCTTCCAGAGCTTGTGCTCCTTGACCGTCTCCTCAAGGGTCTCGATCGTGCAGCGCAGCACCAGCTCCTCGGGCCAGGTCGCCTGGTACGCGATGACGACCGGCGTCGAGGTGGGGTAGCCGCCCTCAAGGAGCTCCTCCACCAGCTGACCCGAGCGGGCCGCGGACAGGAAGATCGCCATCGTGGTGCCGTGCCGCGCGAACTCGCGGACCTCCTCGCCCGGCGGCATCGGCGTCTTGCCGCCGCCGAGGCGGGTGAGGATGACGGACTGCGCCACCTCCGGGATGGTCAGCTCGCGCTGGGCGATCGCCGCGACCGCCGAGAACGACGAGACACCCGGGATGACCTCGACCTCCAGGCCGAGCCCCGCCACCCGGTCCAGCTGCTCCTGGGTGCCGCCCCACAGCGCCGGGTCGCCGGAGTGGATACGGGCGACCTTCAGCCCCTCGCGGGCGGCCCGCTCGTACACGCCGACGACGTCCTCCAGGGACATCGCCGCCGAGTCCAGGATCTCGGCGCCTTCGCGCGCGTGGTCCAGGACCTCGGCCTGCACCAGGCTCGCGGCCCAGATGACCACGTCGGCCTCGGCGATCGCCCGGGCGGCGCGGAACGTCAGCAGGTCGGCGGCGCCGGGGCCGGCGCCGACGACGGTCAGCCTGCCGGTGGGGGCATCGGCCATGGGAGGGGTCCTCTCGTACGTCACACAGTCGGTAAAGCGAAATGCGCGGGGGTGGGTCAGTCGGTTAGCAAGGGCGCATGGCGGTGATCGTGGCGCTCGGCGCGTTCCTGATGACACTGGTCGGTGGCTGGACGGCCCAGCGCGTCACCGACCGGCGCCATCTCGTGCTGGGTCTCGCGGGCGGGCTGATGCTCGGCGTGGTCGGGCTGGACCTGCTGCCGGAGGCGCTGGAGGCCGCGGGCGACGAGGTCTTCGGCGTACCGGCCGCGCTGCTGCTGTTCGTCGGCGGCTTCCTCCTCGGCCACCTGGTGGAGCGTGTGCTCGCGGTGCGCAGGGCGGGCCATGGGGCGGACGAGAGGGTGCCGCAGGTGGGGCTTACGGCCGCCGCGGCGATGGTCGGCCACAGCCTCATGGACGGCATCGCGATCGGCGCGGCCTTCCAGGTGGGCGGCGGCATGGGCGCGGCCGTGGCGGTCGCCGTGATCACGCACGACTTCGCCGACGGCTTCAACACGTACACGATCACCAGCCTGTACGGGAACGAGAAGCGCAAGGCCGTCGCCATGCTGATCGCGGACGCGCTCGCCCCGATGGTCGGCGCCGCCTCGACGCTGCTGTTCACCCTTCCGGCCGAGCTGCTCGGAAGCTATCTGGGCTTCTTCGGCGGAGTGCTGCTGTATCTGGCCGCCGCCGAGATCCTGCCCGAGGCCCACCACGACCACCCGGCGCTGTCCACCCTGCTGTTCACGGTCGGCGGGGTGGCCTTCATCTGGCTGGTGGTGGGCCTGGCGGGGTGAGCCCGGCGCGTACGGAGCCCTGGGCGCCGTCACAGTTTGCCGCCGCGCCCGCCCTCGCGCCGCGCCGGCGCGATGAGCGTCGAGAGGTACGGCAGCGCGCTGCCGTCGAGCTCGGCGGCCGGGCGGATGAACTCCTCGTCCAGGCCGAGCGCCGAGCCCCACACCGCGTCCTCGATCCGCCCGGTCGCCCGCAGCGCCGCCGCCACCTCACCGGCCTGGCGCCCGAACTTGTACGCCACCACCGTGCCCGGCCCCTCCAGCGCGTCCTTGAGCACGGTCGCCCCGGCGGTGACGGGGACGAGCGTGAGCGGCTCGGTCCCCTCCGTCAGCACGGCGCCCGAACGCGCGGCGAGGTCCTGCATCGCGGTGATCCCCGGCACGGTCACGATCCCGGTCCCCGGCACCAGCTCGGTGATCGTCTGGGCGAGATACGTGAACGTCGAATACACATTGGGGTCGCCGATGGTCGCGAACGCGACCGAGCCGTGCGCGCGCAGCAGCGCGGCGACCGCCTCGCCCGCCGCGTCCCAGGCGGCCTCGCGCCGCCCCCGGTCGGACCGCTCGTTGAGTGCGAAGACGACCCGGACGACCTTCTCCTGGTCCACGTAGTGCAGCACGGTCGCCTCGGCGCGGCCGGGCTCGCCGCCGTCCTGCCCGTCGGCCGCGGCCATCACGGGCACGACGACGACATCGGCCTCCTTCAGGGCCCGTACGCCCTTGACGGTCACCAGCTCCGGGTCACCCGGGCCGACTCCGACTCCGACCAGCTTGCTCATGGCGTGCACCTCTCGACGAACCGACGGGCGATGGCGGGCCGGGCGGCCCAGTGCGTGTGCAGATAGCTCGCGTGCACGCCCTGCTGTACGAAACCTTCGACCCGGCGCTCCGGGTGCACCAGACCCCACGCGGGCGCGGGCCCCGCCCCCGGGTCGAGGACGGTCCGGTGGAACTCGTGCCCGCGCAGCCGCGTGCCGGCGGGCGCGAGGCAGCTGTCCCCGACGGCGACGGCCTCCCGGTACCCGAGCGTGAGCCGCTCCGACATCCGGGCGTCGGCGTCCAGGACCCCGCACATCGGCTGCCCGTCGAGCGAGCGCGCGAGGTAGAGCAGCCCGGCGCACTCGGCGGCGACGGGCGCGCCACCGCGCGCGAGCGCGCCGACGGCTTTGCGCAGGGGCTCATTGGCACTGAGCTCCGCCGCGTACACCTCGGGGAACCCGCCGCCGATCACCAACCCGGCGGTCCCGTCGGGCAGTTGCTCGTCCCTCAGCGGGTCGAACACCACGACGTCCGCCCCGGCGGCGGTCAGCAGCTCGGCATGCTCGGCATACGAGAAGGTGAAGGCGGGGCCCCCGGCGATGGCGACGACGGGCTGCACCCCTGGGCCCGGTGTTCGTCTGCGGGCCGTCGGTGGCTGGTCGCGCACTTCCCCGCGCCCCTTGTCGGCCCGGGGTTCGTCTGCGGGGTGTGGGTGGCTGGTCGCGCGGTTCCCCGCGCCCCTGGAAAGACTGGCATCTTCAGCCCCCGCGGCCCAAGGGGCGCGGGGAACTGCGCGACCAGCCGAGGACGGCCCGCTGACGAACGGAGACCCGGGGCGGAGCCCCGAGCGGGGTGCAGGGGCCGCAGGCCCCGCAAGGGGGTCCGGGGGCGCAGCCCCCAGGAGACCGCCTTCACCCCCACCCACCCCCGGAGGGTTCAGGGAAGGGGCGGGGTGGGGGAACAATCCCGTCGGGTCCCACGGCTCGTCGGCCATCCCCGGCGCCGACCGGGCCAACCCCACCAGCGCGGCCAGATCGC
Source organism: Streptomyces sp. TLI_146 (assembly GCF_002846415.1). Lineage (NCBI taxonomy): Bacteria > Bacillati > Actinomycetota > Actinomycetes > Kitasatosporales > Streptomycetaceae > Streptomyces > Streptomyces sp. TLI_146. The sequence continues at coordinate 2,757,932 of NZ_PJMX01000001.1, read as the reverse complement.
ACCCCCGCCGCACCTGCTCCGCCATCGCCGCGACAGCGGCCACCGCATCGGCCCGCCGCTCCGCGACCGGCACGAGCCCGAGGTGACGCGACGGCGTCGAGACAGGCGCGGCCCGCCGCAGCGCGCCGAGCACCGGCACCCCCGACTCGTCCAGCGCCGAGCGCAGCAGCACCTCATGCCGCTCCGACGCCACCTTGTTGAGGATCACCCCACCGATCCGCACCCCGGGATCCCAGGACGCGAACCCGTGCACCAGCGCCGCCACCGACCGCGACTGCGAGGACGCGTCGACGACCAGCACCACCGGCGCCCGCAGCAGCTTCGCCACCTGCGCGGTGGAGGCGAGCTCACCTTGCCCCGCCGCCCCGTCGTACAGCCCCATCACGCCCTCGACCACCGCGATGTCGCACCCACGCGCGCCGTGCGCGAACAGCGGAGCGATCAGCTCCGCGCCGCACAGATACGCGTCGAGGTTGCGCCCCGGGCGCCCCGTGGCCAGGGCGTGGTAACCGGGGTCGATGTAGTCGGGGCCGACCTTGTGCGGGGACACGGTGAGCCCGGTCGCGGCGAGCGCGGCCATCAGGCCCGTCGCGACCGTGGTCTTCCCGCTGCCCGACGAGGGGGCCGCGATGACGAGACGTGCTACCACTCGATGCCCCGCTGCCCCTTCTGGCCGGCGTCCATCGGGTGCTTGACCTTGGACATGTCGGTCACCAGATCGGCGAAGTCCACCAGCTTCTCCGGTGCGTTGCGCCCCGTGATCACCACGTGCTGGGTGCCCGGGCGGTCCCGCAGCACCGCGATGACCTCGTCCGTGTCCACCCATCCCCACTGCATGGGGTAGGCGAACTCGTCGAGCACGTAGAGCTGGTACGTCTCGGCCGCCAGGTCCCGCTTGACCTGCTCCCAGCCCTCGCGGGCCTTCTCCTCGTTGGTCGAGTTGTCGCCCTGCAGATCCCGCTGGACCCAGGACCAGCCCTCGCCCATCTTGTGCCAGGCGACGCTGCCGCCCTCGCCGGAGGCGCCCAGCACCTTCAGCGCGTTCTCCTCGCCGACCTTCCACTTCGCCGACTTGACGAACTGGAACACCCCGATCGGCCAGCCCTGGTTCCAGGCCCGCAGCGCGAGCCCGAACGCGGCCGTCGACTTGCCCTTGCCGATGCCCGTGTGCACCACGACCAGCGGCCGGTTACGCCTCTGACGGGTCGTCAGCCCGTCCTCGGGCACCACACTCGGCTGTCCCTGCGGCATCAGGCGGCCCTCCTCGAAGTCCCTTGCACGTCCTTGACCAGACCGGCGATCGAGTCGGCCCGCAGTTCGTCCAGCGTCACCGCCGGGCCGCCCAGCTCCCGCGCCAGCTCGGCCGCGAGCCCAAGGCGCACCGCGCCCGCCTCGCAGTCCACGACCACCGAGGCGACCCCTTCGGCGGCGAGCAGCCGGGCCGACCGGCCCGCCAGTGCCACCGGGTCCACGCCACCGGTGGCCCGCCCGTCCGTCACCACCACGACCAGCGGCCGCCGCGACGGATCCCGCAGCCGCTCCACGCGCAGCACGTCGTGCGCCTTGAGCAGCCCGGCCGCCAGCGGGGTGCGCCCGCCCGTCGGCAGCGTCTCCAGCCGGGCCGCCGCCGCGTCCACCGACGACGTCGGCGGCAGGACCACCTCCGCGTCCTTGCCCCGGAAGGTGATCAGGCCGACCTTGTCCCGCCGCTGATAGGCGTCGAGCAGCAGCGAGAGCACCGCGCCCTTGACAGCGCCCATCCGCTGCCGGGCCGCCATCGAGCCCGAGGCGTCGACGACGAAGAGCACCAGGTTGCCCTCGCGGCCCTCCCGGGTCGCCTGGCGCAGATCGTCGCGCCGGACGACCAGGCCGCGCCCCGAACGCCCGCGCGCCCGCTGATGCGGCGCCGCCGCCTGGATGGTCGCCGCCAGGTGCAGCTTGGTGAGGGCGCCCTGAGGGCGGCGGGCCCCGGTCGTGCGCCCGTGCGCCGTGCGGGCCCGCGAACGGCGCCCGGCCGCGCCCTCGCCGAGCCCGGGCACGCTCAGCATCTTCGTACGGAACGGCTCGCCCGCCCGGACGGCCTGCTGCTCGCCCGCGCCGGACGGCTGCGGCTCGCCGCCCTCGCCCGCCTCGGGGCGCGCGGGGGTGTCCCCGGCGCCCGCGTCCGGCGTCGGGCCGCCGTCCTGCGGGGGCTGCCCGCCCCCGCCGCCGGGACCGTCCGGATCCGGGTCGTCGTCCTCGCCCTGGTCCCCGAACTCCTGCAGGGTGTCGTCGAGCTTGTCCTCGTCCAGGCCCGGGGCGTCGAACGGGTTGCGCCGGCGCCGGTGCGGCAGCGCGAGCAGCGCCGCCTGCCGGACATCCTCGGCGAGCACGTCCGTACGCCCCGCCCAGGCGGCCAGCGCCGTGGCGGTGCGCGCCATCACGATGTCGGCGCGCATCCCGTCGACCTCGAAGGCCGCGCAGGTCGCCGCGATCTGCCGGAGCGCGGCGTCGCCGAGGCGCACCTCGGGCAGCAGCGCCCGCGCCGCCACGATCCGCGCCCGTACGGACTTCTCCTCGTCGTCCCAGCGCGCGGCGAAGGCGGCGGGCTGGTCGTCGTAGGCGAGACGGCGGCGGACCACCTCGACCCGCTGGTCCGGCTCCCGGGACGCCGAGACCTCCACGGTCAGCCCGAACCGGTCGAGCAACTGCGGCCGCAGCTCGCCCTCTTCGGGGTTCATGGTCCCCACCAGCAGGAACCGCGCCGCGTGCCGTACGGAGACGCCCTCGCGCTCCACATACGAGGCGCCCATCGCGGCGGCGTCGAGCAGCAGGTCGACCAGGTGGTCGTGGAGGAGGTTGACCTCGTCCACGTAGAGGATCCCTCGGTGGGCGTGGGCCAGTAGACCGGGCTCGAAGGCCTTGACACCCTCTGCGAGCGCCCGCTCGATGTCGAGCGCGCCGACGAGCCGGTCCTCGGACGCGCCGACCGGTAGCTCCACCATCCGCGCGGCCCGGGCCGCCCCGGTCCCGGCCTCGTGCGGCCCGTCCGGGCACGCCGGATCGGGCGCCGCCGGGTCGCAGGAGAACCGGCAGCCGGTGACGACGTCGACCTCGGGCAGCAGCGTGGAGAGCGCCCGCACGGCGGTCGACTTGGCGGTGCCCTTCTCGCCCCGGACGAGGACGCCGCCGACCGCCGGTGACACCGCGTTCAGCAGCAGCGCGAGACGCAGGTCGTCCTGACCGACGATCGCGGTGAACGGATAAGGCGTGCTCATGCGTCGTCACCCTCCAGGTCGCCTTCGAGCTGCAGATAGGTCGCGCGGAGCTGCTCCAGCGTCTCCGCGTCCGGTTCGGCCCACAGGCCGCGCTCGGCCGCCTCAAGGAGCCGTTCCGTGATGCCGCGCAGCGCCCAGGGGTTGGACTTCTTCATGAAGTCCCGGTTCGTCTCGTCGAACACGTACTCCGCGCTGAGCTTCTCGTACATCCAGTCGTCGACCACGCCCGCCGTCGCGTCGTAGCCGAACAGGTAGTCCACGGTCGCGGCCATCTCGAACGCGCCCTTGTAGCCGTGGCGCCGCATCGCCGCCATCCAGCGCGGGTTGACCACGCGCGCGCGGAAGACGCGGTGGGTCTCCTCGCCCAGGGTGCGGGTCTTGATCTGGTCCGGGGTGGCCGAGTCGCCCACGTACGCCTCGGGGGACTCGCCCGTGAGGTGCCGCACCATGGCGACCATGCCGCCGTGGTACTGGAAGTAGTCATCGGCGTCGACCAGATCGTGCTCGCGGGTGTCGACGTTCTTCGCCGCCACCGCGATCCGCCGGAACGCCGTCTCCATGTCGCCCCGCGCCGCGCGCCCGTCGAGGCCGCGCCCGTACGCATAGCCGCCCCACACCGCGTACACCTCGGCCAGGTCCGCGTCCGAGCGCCAGTTGCGGGCGTCGATCAGGGGGAGCAGGCCCGCCCCGTACGCCCCCGGCTTGGAGCCGAAGATACGGGCCGTGGCGCGGCGGCGGTCGCCGTGCTCGGCGGTGTCCTCGTCGGCGTGCGCCCGTACGTAGTTGGAGTCGGCCGGTTCGTCCAGCTCCGCCACCGTCCGCACCGCGTCGTCGATCAGGCCGACCACGTGCGGGAACGCGTCCCGGAAGAAGCCGGAGATGCGGACGGTCACATCGATGCGGGGGCGGCCCAGCTCGGAGACCGGGACCACCTCGAAGCCGGTGACGCGCCGGGACGCCTCGTCCCACACCGGGCGGCAGCCCAGCAGCGCCAGGATCTCCGCGATGTCGTCGCCCTGGGTGCGCATCGCCGAGGTGCCCCAGACCGTGAGGCCCACGGACTTCGGGTACGCGCCGTTGTCCGCGAGGTAGCGCTGCACCAGCGAGTCCGCCAGTGCCTGGCCGACCTCCCAGCTCAGCCTGGACGGGATGGCCTTGGGGTCGACCGAGTAGAAGTTGCGGCCGGTCGGCAGGACGTTGACCAGGCCCCGGGTGGGGGAGCCGGACGGGCCCGCCGGGACGTAACCGCCGTCCAGCGCCCGCAGGATGTGGGTGATCTCGTCCGTCGTCCGGGCCAGGCGCGGCACCACTTCGCGGCAGGCGAAGTCGAGGACTGCCACGGCCGGGGCGAGCTCGGCGCCCAGGACCCGCGTCACCAGCGGGCCGCAGGCGGCGGCGTCCCAGCCGCGCTCCTCCATGCCCTCCGCCAGGCGGCGGCACAGCTGCTCCAGGAGGTCGATCGCGTCGGCCGCCGTACGGGCGGGACCCTCGACCAGGTCCGTGAGCTCCACCGGCACCTTCACCGGTGTGCCCGGCTCGGCCAGGAGCTCCTTCTCCACCAGGCCGAAGTGCTCGGCCAGCGAGGCGCGCAGGCCCGGAAGCGCGTTGGCCTGCCCGCCCCACACCTGGGAGGCGCGCAGCACCGCGAGCACCAGGTTGACCCGGGGCTCGGCCTCGGGGCCGCCGCCCAGGATGTGCAGGCCGTCGCGGATCTGGACGTCCTTGATCTCGCACAGATAGCCGTCGATGTGCATGACGAACTCGTCGAAGTCGCCGTCGTCCGGCTGCTCGTCGACGTGCAGGTCGTGGTGGAGCTCGGCGGCCTTCACCAGCGTCCAGATCTGGGCCCGCACGGCCGGGGCCTTCGTCGGGTCGAGGTCGCTCACCAGCGCGTACTCGTCGAGGAGTTGCTCCAGTTTGGCCAGGTCGCCGTAGGTGTCGGCGCGGGCCATCGGCGGGACCAGGTGGTCCACGACCGTGGCGTGGCCGCGTCGCTTGGCCTGGGTGCCCTCGCCCGGGTCGTTGACGATGAACGGGTAGACCAGCGGCAGATCGCCCAGGACCGCGTCCGGGCCGCAGCCGGAGGACAGGCCCAGGCCCTTGCCGGGCAGCCACTCCATGGTGCCGTGCTTGCCCATGTGGACGATGGCGTCGGCGCCGAAGCTGTTTTCCAGCCAGCGGTAGGCCGCCATGTAGTGGTGCGACGGCGGCATGTCCGGGTCGTGGTAGATCGCGATGGGGTTCTCGCCGAAGCCGCGCGGCGGCTGGATCATCACGACGACGTTGCCGAACTGGAGGGAGGCGAGCACGATCTCGTCCCCGTCCACGTACAGCTGGCCCGGCGGCTCGCCCCAGTGCTCCAGCATGCCGTCGCGCAGCTCGGGCTCCAGCTTCTCGAACCAGGCGCGGTAGTCGGCGAGCGGCACGCGCGCGGGTGCGGCGGCCAGCTGCTCCTCCGTGAGCCACTCCACGTCGTGGCCGCCCGCGTTGATCAGGCGGTGGATCAGCTCGTCGCCGTTGTCCGGGTGGCCCTCCACTACGTAACCGGCGTCGCGCAGGGCGTCCAGGACCCGCACGGCCGAGGCGGGCGTGTCCAGGCCCACCGCGTTGCCGACGCGGGAGTGCTTGGTCGGGTAGGCCGTGAAGACCAGGGCCAGCTTCTTCTCCGCGTTCGGCTTGTGCTTGAGGCGGGCGTGGCGCACCGCGATCCCGGCGACCCGGGAGGCCCGCTCGGGGTCGGCGACGTAGACCGGCACGTCGTCCGGGCCCTGCTCCTTGAAGGAGAACGGGACGGTGATCAGCCGGCCGTCGAACTCGGGGATGGCGACCTGCATCGCCGCGTCCATGGGGGAGAGGGCCGCGTCCGAGGCCTCCCACACCGCCTTGGACGAGGTGAGGCAGAGCCCCTGGAGCACGGGGACGTTGAGGTCGGCCAGGGCGCCGATGTCCCACGCCTCCTCGTCGCCGCCCGCGCTGGCCTGTGACGCGGTGGTGCCGCCCGCCGCCAGGACCGTCGCGATGAGCGCGTCCGCCCGGCCCAGCGTCTCGTAGAGCGCGGGCTCGGCGCCGCGCAGCGAACCCACGTACACCGGGAGGGCGTTGGCGCCCTGGGCCTCGATGCGGTCGCAGAGGACGTCGACGAAGGAGGTGTTGCCGGAGAGCTCGTGGGCGCGGTAGAAGAGCACGCCCACCGTGGGGCGGCCCTCCACGTACGCGCGCGTGCCGTGCACGCCCCACTCGGGCATCTTCTCCGGCTCGGCGAAGCCCACGCCGGTCAGGAGCACGGTGTCGGAGAGGAACCGGGACAGCTCCACGAGGTTGCCGGGGCCGCCCTCGACCAGATAGCGCAGGGCCTCGGCGACCACACCGGCCGGGACCGAGGACTCGGCCATCAGCTCCGCGTCCGGCACGGACTCGCCGCCGAGCAGCACCGTCGGGATGCCGGACGCCTTCAGCGCGGCGAGCCCGTCCTCCCAGGCGCGCTTGCCGCCGAGCAGGCGCACGACGGCCACGGACGCGCCCTCGATCAGCGCGGGCAGCTCCTCGGCCACGTCGATACGGGTCGGGTTGCCGATCCGGAAGGGCGCCCCGGAGGCCCGGGCCGCCAGCAGATCCGTGTCGGCGGTCGACAACAACAGCACAGTGCTCATGCGGGTGCTCCAGGTGCGATGAAGGGAAGTCCTGCGGGCGCGCCCTGCTCGATGAGCCGCATGAGCGCGTCCGTGTCCGCGTGTTCTTCGATGAGGTCGCCGAGGCGGTCCAGCTGCTCTTCGCGCAGCGCGCCGAACGACGTGTCCGGGGCGGGCACGAAACGCCGTCCTGCGGCGCTCGCGACCGTCTCCAGGAACCGTCGTCTGAATCCGTCGCTCTCAAGTGACCCGTGCCAGTGCGTCCCCCAGACCGCACCGACCCGGCATCCGTCCAAGAAGGCTTCCCCGCCCAGCACTTCGGCGACGCCGTGGTGGATCTCGTATCCCTCCACGGACTCGCCCAGCGCCTCGCCGGTCGGCCGTGCAAGTGTCTTCGCGGGCGCGAACCGCACCCGTACGGGCAGCAGTCCGAGCCCCGTCACGGAACCCGCCCGTGACTCGACCTCGTCCTCGATGTGCTCTCCGAGCACCTGGAACCCGCCGCAGATCCCCAGCACCGGACGCCCTTCGGCCGCCCTGCGCGCCAGCTCCCGCGCCAGCCCCCGTTCCCTCAGCCATTCCAACGCCCGGACCGTGCCCCGGGTTCCCGGCACCACGACCAGATCCGCGTCGGCCAGCTCCTCGGGCCGGTCCACGAACCGTACGATCACGCCCGGTTCGGCGGCGAGGGCGTCCACGTCGGTGAAGTTGGACATCAGCGGGACGGCGCAGACCGCGACCCGCAGCACGTCCTCGCCGACCGGCGGCGCCACCACGGACTCGCGCACGGCGCCGCGCAACGACACCCGCAGGCCGTCCTCCTCGTCGATGCCGAGCCCGTGCGCGTACGGCAGGATCCCGTACGTATGACGACCGGTGAGACCGCGCAGCATGTCGATGCCGGGTTCGAGCAGCGAGACGTCGCCGCGGAACTTGTTGACGATGTACCCGGCGACCAGCGCCTGGTCCTCGGGGCTCAGCAGCGCCGTCGTACCGAAGAACGAGGCGAACACCCCGCCCCGGTCGATGTCGCCGACCACCACCACCGGCAGCTTCGCGGCGCGCGCGATGCCCATGTTGACGATGTCGGTACGCCGCAGATTGATCTCGGCCGGACTGCCCGCCCCCTCGCAGATCACGGCGTCATATGTGCCCCGCAGCCGCTCCAGGCAGTCCACGACGGTGCCGAGAAGCGCCTCCTGGCGCCCGCCGTGGTAGCCGCTGGCGCTCAGTTCGCCCACCGGCTTGCCCATGAGTACGACCTGGCTCGACCGGTCGCTCCCCGGCTTGAGCAGCACGGGGTTCATCAGCGCGGACGGCTCGACGCGCGCCGCCTGCGCCTGCATCGCCTGCGCCCGCCCGATCTCGGCGCCCTCGCGCGTGACGAACGAGTTGAGGGACATGTTCTGTCCCTTGAACGGCGCGACCTTCACGCCCTGGCGCACCAGCCACCGGCAGATCCCGGCGGTGACGACGCTCTTCCCGGCGTCCGACGTGGTGCCCGCGACCAGCAGTCCGCCGCTCATGTCCGTACCTTCCTCACCGCGATCGCCGCGCCAAGCGCCAGCCAGCCCACCCGGCGCGACAGCCGCACCGCCCGCTCGATGTCCGCGACCTCCACCGCCCGGCCGCCCCCGTTCAGGACGGGCCGGTGCTCCACGCGGCCGCCGTACGAGAGGGTGCCGCCCAGCCGTACTCCGAGCGCGCCCGCGAACGACGCCTCCACGGGGCCCGCGTTGGGGCTCGGGTGCTTGCGGGCGTCGTCGCGCCACGCGCGCGTGGCGCGACGCGGAGCGCCTCCGGCCGCCACCGCGAGTGCGGCGGTGAGCCGGGCGCCCGGCCAGCCCGCCACGTCGTCCAGGCGCGCCGAGGCCCACCCGTACCGCAGATGGCGCGGCGAGCGGTGGCCGACCATCGCGTCCAGCGTGTTGACCGCGCGGAAGGCGACCAGGCCCGGCACCCCCGCGAGCGCCCCCCACACCAGCGCGCCGACCACGGCGTCCGAGGTGTTCTCGGCGACGGACTCGACGACCGCGCGCGCGATGCCCGGCGCGTCCAGGGACTGCGGGTCGCGTCCGCACAGGTGCGGCAGGCGCGCGCGGGCCGCCTCGACGTCCCCGGCCTCCAGGGCGGCGCCGATCGCCCGGGCCTCCCGGCCCAGCGAAGTGCCGCCCACGACGGCCCAGGTGGCGGCGGCGGTCAGGGCGACGGACGCGGCGGGACGCCTGCGTACCGCGCGCGTGGCGAGCAGCGCGGTGCCCGCGGCGCCTCCGGCGCACACGGCGGTGTGCAGCGCGCCCCAGCCCCGGTGGTCGCGCCACAGCGCGCGCTCCACAGCGGCCGCGGCACGGCCGAACGCGGCGACCGGGTGCCCTCGGCGGGGGTCGCCGAGGAGGAGGTCGCCGAGGAGACCGGCGGTGGCGCCGTACGCGAAAGTGCGATCGGCACGCATGGGATCAGCCCGCCGCAACGCCGAGAAGGGCTCTGGTACTTCCGGGGGGTGCCGGCAACAGGCAGGCGCACATGGCGGTATGTCCTCACTCAGGGTGTCCGCGCCCTGGTACGACGTCGACCGGCGGTGAGAGTTCCTGGCTCACGGGGATGATTCCCCGATGACAGTGGCGGGACCGCGCCGGATTCGCACCGGCTTCCTCTTCTGCCGCCGTAATGGCTCGGGCAGTCCACCACGCCCGCGAACGCCCGTCAACTCGCTGCTGACCTGCGACGGGAGAGTGTGCCCAGGCACACAGAGAACCGCCCTCCGGCGGGGCCGGAGGGCGGTTCTGGGGGTGTGCGGTACCGCTCGCCGCGCTACTTGCCGACGATCAGGTTGATGCCGTACGCGACGGCCGCCGCGCAGAGCGCGAAGCAGAGGTAGGCGGTGGTGCGGGCGACGGCGACGTTGCCCTTGCCGGCCGCGGCCGACTGCTGCTTGCTGAGGCCGATGATCCCGACGGTGAACAGGCCCACCAGGCCGACGGTGACGATGAGGCTGACACCGAAGACGGTGCCGAGAGCTGCCCAGTCGATGTGCATGACGATTCCTTTGGGGTGCGGGCCGGGTCGGCCCGTTCAGACGGCAGCCGGGCGGGCCGGGTCGGCGGGGGCCACCGGGGCCGGCGCCGGGATGGTGGCCGTCAGATCGGCGGCCACGGCGGCGACGGTGGGCGGCGGGGTGACGGCGGCGATCGCGGTGGTCACGACGCCCGCGGGCTCGGCCGGGGACTCGGCCGGGGTGGCCGTGGCGGTGACGTCGTTGTGGTCGACCGGCTGGCGGCGCGACAGCTTCCAGATGAAGCCGGAGCCCGCGACCAGGAGGATCGCCACGAGGACGACGCCCCAGGTGCCCTGGCCGGTGAGGAACTCGGCGCCGGCGCCGACCAGACCCGCGGCGGGCAGGGTCAGGCCCCAGGCGATGAACATGCGGGTCGCGGTGGACCAGCGGACCACACCGCCCTTGCGGCCGAGGCCGGCGCCCATGACGGAGCCGGAGCAGACCTGGGTGGTGGAGAGCGAGAAGCCGAGGTGCGAGGAGGCCAGGATGACGGTCGCGGCACCGGACTGGGCGGCGAAGCCCTGCGGCGGCGCCAGCTCGGTCAGGCCCTTGCCCATGGTGCGGATGATGCGCCAGCCGCCGAGGTAGGTGCCCATGGCGATGGCCATGCCGGCCGAGACGATGACCCACATCGGGGGGTTGGCACCCGGGTGCAGCACTCCGCCGGTGACCAGGGCGAGGGTGATGATGCCCATCGTCTTCTGCGCGTCGTTGGTGCCGTGGGCGAGCGAGACGAGACCGGCGGAGGCGATCTGTCCGGCCCGGTAGCCCTTGGCGGTGGCCTTCTCGTCCGTATTCCGGTTGATCCGGTACGTCAGACGCGTGGCCAGCATCGAGGCGACGCCCGCGACGATCGGGGCGGCGACGGCGGGGAGCAGCACCTTGGTGACGACGGTCGAGCCGTTCACCGAGGACCAGCCGGCCGACATCACGGCCGCGCCGATCAGACCGCCGAACAGGGCGTGGGACGAGCTGGACGGCAGGCCGAGCAGCCAGGTCACCAGGTTCCAGAGGATGGCGCCGACGAGCGCCGCGAAGATGACCTCTGTTCTGATGCCCTTCTCGTTGATGATCCCGCCGGAGATCGTCTTGGCGACCTCCACCGACAGGAACGCGCCGACCAGGTTGAGCGCGGCGGACATGGCGACCGCGGCTTTGGGTTTCAGGGCGCCGGTCGAGATGGTCGTGGCCATCGCGTTGGCGGTGTCATGGAAACCGTTCGTGAAATCGAACACTAGAGCTGTCACGACCACAATGGCGAGCAGCAGCGTGATGTGTTCCATTTACCCAGGCAATCGTTCGACGTCAGTGGCTGGACGAACGTAAGTAACTTGGATGAACGGAAGGTGAACTGGGTCGGGCGTCACGGTGTATCTGACCGGTTTTTGATGCGGTCAGGCTCTGACAAACCCCGTGAACCGGTCATAGCGCCTATAGAAGAGATTCTGCTCACTCCGCCGCTCGCCGGGCGGAGCCTGCGAGGATCGCCCCCATGGGAGAGCCGAACGACTCAGCGGCGGTCGCCGCGGCCTGGGCCGAGCTGACCGCCACCGCGCGCCGCACCGCCGAGGAAGGCCTGGTCGTGGGCACCTCGGGCAATGTCTCCGTACGCGTCGGGGACCTGGTCCTGGTCACCCCCACCGGGGTCCCCTACGACCGCCTCGGCCCCGACGACACCGTCGCCGTCGACCTCACCGGCCACCAGGTGACCGGCTCGCTGCGCCCCACCAGCGAACTGCCCATGCACCTGGCCGTATACCGGAACACCGACGCCCTGGCCGTCGTCCACACCCACGCCGTGCACGCCACGGCCGTCTCCACCCTGGTCACCGAGCTCCCGCCGGTCCACTACATGACCGCCACGCTCGGTGGTCCGGTCCAGGTCGCGCCGTACGCGCTGTACGGGACCGAGGAACTGGCGCGGAACATGCTGGGCGCCCTCGAAGGCCGCACCGGCTGCCTCCTGCGGAACCACGGGACGATCACCTACGGAACCACCCTTTCCCAGGCATACGACCGCACCGCCCAACTGGAGTGGATGTGCCGCCTCTGGCTCGCCGCCTCCTCCGTCCCCGGCCGCACCCCCTCCCTGCTCTCCGCCGCCGACCTCGACCGGGCCGCCGAACAGTTCCGGGGATACGGGCAGCGCTGACGCCCCCGCACCCGGGCGTGCCCCGGTAGGCCCCCGCCCACTGGCCATGCCGCCGCGCACTGCCGACACTGGAACGGTGCGCCCGGCTACAGCGACGGCAGCGGCCGTCACCACACTCATCGGCGTCGGCGCGGCAGCGGTGGCCGCCGGACGGTACGCGAGCGACGCGGCCCTCAAGGCGCCGCCCGGCCGCCCGCTGCCCACCGACCCCGAACTCACCGTGCACGCCACCGGGCCCGGGCGGATCACCCTGACCCGCTGCCTGGCCTCGCTGCGCCCCGGCCTGTACGGGATCGAGGGGCCCGGCATCCGCGCGGTGGTCGGCGAGGTCGTCGACGTGCCGCACCCGGCGGACACCGTGGTGCGCCGCCTGGAGCTGGTCACCCGGGGCAGCCCGCAGCCGGGGGACCGGGTCCGGCTCACCCCGCAGCTCCACCACGGCACCCCCAAGGAGGCGCTCGGCGTCGACTACGAGGACGTGGAGATCCCCGCCGAGCTCGGGGTGCTGCCCGCCTGGCTGGTGCCGGGGGTGCGCAAGACCTGGGTGATCACCGTGCACGGCCTGGGCACCACCCGCGAGCACCCGCTCAACGTCATCGGGTTCCTGCACCACCGCCGGCTCCCCGTGCTCGACATCGCCTACCGGGGCGACGAGGGCGCGCCCCGCTCCCCGGACGGCCTCGGCCACCTCGGCGACTCGGAGTGGCGCGACCTCGACGCCGCCGTCCGGTACGCCGTGCGCTCCGGGGCCGAGCGCGTCATCCTGCACGGCTGGTCCACCGGCGCCACCATGGCGCTGCACGCCGCCGCGAGCTCCGGGATGCGCGAGCACATCCGGGGCGTCGTCCTCGACTCCCCGGTGCTCGACTGGGAGGGCACGCTGCGCGCCCTCGCCGTCGCCCACGGCGCCCCGAGCGCGCTGCTTCCACTCGCCGTCCGGGCCGCGCAGGGCCGCACCGGCCCGCACGGCGACCGTCTGCGCGAGGCCGCCGACCCGGCCGCCCTGAGCGTCCCGGCCCTGGTCTTCCACGGCCCCGACGACACTCTGGCCTCCTGGCACCTCACCCGTGAACTCGCGGCCCGCCGCCCCGATCTGGTGACCCTTCACGCGGTTCAGCACGCCCCGCACGCCTCGATGTGGAACGCCGACCCCGCCCGTTACGAGGAGGCGCTGCGGCGCTTCCTGACGCCGCTCATGTGACGCGCGGGGGCAAAGCACCCCAAGCGGCGCACGGGGGGGCGCGCCGCACCGCCCCGACGATCAGGGCGCCCATTCCGTTTCTGCAATCGGCCCGTCAACGGACCACGCCGCCCCGGGGGACAGCCCGGGACCCCGGCCGCGCCCGGCCCGTCCGGGAGCCGGACCTGACCCATTCCGTTTGGGCTTTCTGCCCGTCAGCGGGAAGACTGCATCCGTGACGTCCCGGAAGCCTGAAGAGAAGTTGCCGCGAGACTCCAGACTGCGGCTTGTCCGCGCACCGCACGCGAAGGATGCCCGACCGCTCGCCAGCGCCCGCCGGGCCGTGAGCGACCGCCGCTCCCGGGCGGGGTCCCGGCCGCCCGAGGGCACCCCGGCCGCCGCCGAACTGGCCCGCCAGGCCAGAGCGGTCCTCGCCGACGCCGTACGCGTCGCCCGCTGGGCCGACGCCGAGCGCGCCCGGGGCAACGCGCCCCGCCCCGCCGCGACGGGCACCCTGTCGGGCGCCGCCGCCGAACTGGCCGCCGCCACCCTTGGGCTGACACCCGCCCAGGTGCGGGAAGGCTGGGACCGGGCCCGGCTCGCCGGACTCGTCGAACTGCACGGCGGCACCGCGCGCCCCGGCTGGCGGCTGCGCGCCTGGGACCGCGACGACGCCGCGGTGCTGCGCGGCTGGGTCGCCCTCTTCGACGCCTGGTCGATCGTCCACCCCGCCCCGGCCGCCATCGCGCCCGCCGCCGTGGCCGAGGTCGTCGAAGCCGTTCCCCAGGTGCTCTCCCTCCTCCAGCTCTCGGCCGGCCCCGTCCTCGTACCGGCCCTGCTCGACCTGCTCGGCCAGCGCGTCGCCGAACTGCGCGACGAGCGCTGCGAAGTCCCGTACGGCACCGACGCGGACGGCACCGGCGGGGACCGCCCCGCCTCCCTCGCCTTCCTCTCCCTCCTTCTCGACTGGGTCCTCGCCGGGCTCGCCGCCGTCGGCGCGCTCACCCTCGGCGAGGGCTCGGCCACCCTCACCCCGCTCGGCAGCTGGGCGGTGTGGGTCAAGCTGGAGCAGATCTGCGTCGCCGCGCAGAGCCCGGCCGGCAACATCGAGCAGTCCGCCGAGGACATGCTGCGCGGCTGCGCCCGGCTCACCCCCGGCCCGGCCCGCGCCGAGTACCGCGCCTGGCTCGCCGCCCGGCCCGTCGGCAGCGCGGTGACCGAGCTGCTCGACGCGGCCCGGGGCGAGGACGCCCTGGTGCGCGGGCTCGCCTTCGAGGCGCTCCGGGTCGTCGGCGCGCCCGCCGAGCCCGAGGTGCGCGCCGCCACCGACGAGATCTTCCTGCGCCCCTACGCCCTGCTCTGGCTCGCCGAGCACGAGGGGACCGACCCCGAGGACGCCACCGCCGTCCTCACCCGCGAGGAGTCCACCTGGCTCTGGGTCGACACCGCCGCGGCCGTCGCCGACCACGGCGAGGTCGAGCTGATGGTGCGCCATCTCGACTCGGCCGTGCAGGGCACCGTGCCCGCCCTGCTCGACGAGGTCAGGGCAGTCGGCCACCCCCGCACCGTCCAGGTCCTGGTCGCCCTCGCCGCCGCCCACCCGGACCCGGCGCTGGCCAAGGCAGTGCGCCGCGCGGCCTTCCAGGTCCACACCGGCGGGGTGTGACGGGGGTCAGCCCGCGCCGGGGGCGTACGTACCGAAGCTCCACACGTTGCCCTCGGCGTCGCGCGCCATGTAGTCGCGCGACCCGTAGTCCTGGTCGGTGGGCTCCATCAGGATCTCCGCGCCGTGCTCCACCGCCCGTTTGTGGTGCGCGTCCACGTCGTCCACCACCACATAGACACCGACCGGGCCCGCGTCGTGCATGGCGTCGGCGAAGACGCCGCCCCGGCCCTTGGAACCGAGCATCACCATGCCGGTGCCGCTGGACAGTTCGGCGTGCAGCACCAGGCCGTCCGCGTCCTCGTACACACTCGTCTCCGTGAAGCCGAACGCGTCCTTCAGGAGACTGATCGCCGCCTTCGCGTCCGTGTACAGAATCGTCGGATACACACTCATCACGCACTCCCGTCGCTCACGCCACCGTGCCTTCATGTGACCTGGATCTCAGTCTTGCACCGGCCACTGACAACGCCCCTTCGACCGGGGCCGGGTGCGCGGGCGGACTCGCGGGCTCAGCGCGCGAAGGTGTTGCAGCGGCCCATGTCGCCGGTGGTGAAGCCGGTGTGGAACCACTGCTGGCGCTGCTGCGCCGAGCCGTGCGTCCAGGACTCGGGGGTCACCCGGCCCTGGAACTTCTCCTGGATCCGGTCGTCGCCCACGGCCGCCGCCGCGTCCAGGCCGTCCTTGATGTCCTGGTCGGTCAGCCGGGTCAGCAGCGGCCTGCCGGTCTTCGGGTCCGGGGTCGTCGTGGCGTGGTGCGCCCACACCCCGGCGTAGCAGTCGGCCTGCAGCTCGACCTTCACGGCGTTGCTGTTCGCGCCCTGCTGCCCGTCCTGGGACCGGGCGAGGGTGCCCATCAGGTTCTGGATGTGGTGCCCGTACTCGTGCGCCACCACGTACGCCTGGGCGAACGGGCCGCCGGTGGAGCCGAACTTGGTGCGCAGGTCGTCGAAGAAGCCGAGGTCCAGATAGACCTGCCGGTCACCCGGGCAGTAGAACGGGCCGACCGCCGAGGTCGCCGTGCCGCAGGCGGTCGCGACCCGGCCGGTGAAGAAGACCGTCTGCGCGGGCGTATAGCGGCCGCCGCGGCGGGGGAACTCCTGCGACCAGTAGTCCTGCACGCTGTTGACCACCGCGAGGATCCGGCAGTCCTCCTTGGTGTTGGCGTCCCGCCCCTTGCGGCAGCTCGCCTGCACCTGCCCCTGGGCCGACACCGAGGTCGCCGGGGCGGAGTCGCCGGAGGACAGCCCCAGTTGCTCGGGCCCGACCCCGAACAGCAGGCCGAGCACCAGCGCGATCAGCCCGACGACGCCGCCGCCGATGGTGGCCCTGCCGCCGGGGACCCGGCTGCCCCGCATGTCCTTGACTTCGGACGTGTCCAGATCGGCGTCGTCGTCGAACTGCATGGGCTCAGCACCCTCCGTCACCCGATATCACCTAGAGTATCGAACAGTTCATTGCGTTGCGCCCGTTTCGACACGGTGGCCGATACGCTCGGCGCCTCATGGACCGGAACCGTCTCGCGCTGGCCGCCGTCGCCGCCGTACTGGCCCTCCCGCTGGTCACCGCGGGCCGGCACGCCCGGCCCGCCCCCTACGGCGACCGCCTCACCTCGCTGGCCGCCACCGCCCCGGGCCGCCCGGCGGTACGGGTGCGGGGCGCGGCCGTCGAGGCGTACGACCCGAGGAGCGGGGCGCGCAGCTGGACCTACCGCCGCGACGGGCGCCGTCCGCTCGCCGTGCGCACCGCGCCGGGGCACGCCTTCGCCCTGTGGAGCGACGGCATGGTCACCGACACCGCGCGCGTGCTCTCGGTCGACGCGGTCCGCTGGCACCGGGCCGTGCCGGGCCTCGCGGGCTGGCTCGCCGGGCGCCCCGGCCGGGCCGCGGGCGTCCTCCAGCAGCTGGCCCCGGCCGGGATGCTCGCCGTCGTCACCCCCGAGCGCATCGCCGCGTACCGCACCGCCGACGGCGATCTGCGCTGGACGCTGCCCGCCCGGCGGGAGTGCGCCTTTGACCCGGGCCGCGTCGCGCGCGTGGCGGGCGTCCTGATCGTCGCCCAGCCCTGCCGGGACCGGGACGCGTGGACCCAGGAGCTGGTGGCGGTGGACACCCTCGGACGGATCGCCCCCGGCCGCACACCGCTCGGCAACGAGCTCCCCGCGCGCGTGGGCGACGCCCGGGGCGTGTGACGCCGCGCCCCGCCGCGACCGGGGGCCACCTCTGCGTACCCGGAGGACGGCCTCTCCGTACGCGGAGGACGATCTCTCCGTACCCGGGTGACCACCTCTCCGTAAGAGATCACCGCACGTAAAAGCAGTTGCACACCCCCGCTAGAATTGGCCCATGGCAATTCTCCTTGTGCATTAGACGGCGTCGACGCTCCGCGACCTCCGTCCATCCCGCCGTCCATACCGCCCTGGAGTATTTCCGTGATCACCGCCACCGGCATCGAGCTGCGCGCCGGCGCCCGCATCCTCATCGAGAACGCGTCCTTCCGAGTCGCCAAGGGCGACCGCATCGGTCTCGTCGGCCGCAACGGCGCCGGCAAGACCACCCTCACCAAGTGCCTGGCCGGCGAGGGCATCCCGGCCGCCGGCACCATCACCCGCTCCGGCGAGGTCGGCTATCTGCCGCAGGACCCCCGGACCGGCGACCTCGACGTCCTCGCGCGCGACCGCGTGCTCTCCGCGCGCGGCCTCGACGAGGTGCTGCGCAAGATGCGCGAGAACGAGGAGCGGATGGCGAACGGCAAGGGCGCCACCCGCGAGAAGGCGATGAAGAAGTACGAGCGCCTGGAGACGGAGTTCCTCACCAGGGGCGGGTACGCCGCCGAGGCCGAGGCCGCCACCATCGCGGCCGCGCTCGGTCTGCCCGACCGGGTGCTCGGCCAGCCGCTGCACACCCTCTCCGGCGGTCAGCGCCGCCGCGTCGAGCTCGCCCGCATCCTCTTCTCGGACGCCGACACCCTGCTCCTCGACGAGCCGACCAACCACCTCGACGCCGACTCCATCGTCTGGCTGCGCGACTACCTCAAGTCGTACCGGGGCGGCTTCATCGTGATCTCCCACGATGTGGACCTGGTCGAGACGGTCGTCAACAAGGTGTTCTACCTGGACGCCAACCGCTCCCAGATCGACGTCTACAACATGGGCTGGAAGCTCTACCAGCAGCAGCGCGAGGCCGACGAGAAGCGCCGCAAGCGCGAGCGCCAGAACGCCGAGAAGAAGGCCGCGGCCCTCAACTCGCAGGCCGACAAGATGCGCGCCAAGGCGACCAAGACGGTGGCCGCGCAGAACATGGCCAAGCGCGCCGAGCGGCTGCTCTCCGGCCTGGAGGCGGTACGGGTCTCCGACAAGGTCGCCAAGCTGCGCTTCCCGGACCCGGCGCCCTGCGGCAAGACCCCGCTGACCGCCGAGGGCCTGTCCAAGTCGTACGGCTCCCTGGAGATCTTCACCGACGTCGACCTGGCCATCGACAAGGGCTCCCGGGTCGTCATCCTCGGTCTGAACGGTGCCGGCAAGACGACCCTGCTGCGGCTGCTCGCCGGCGCCGAGAAGGCGGACACCGGCGAGGTCACCCCGGGCCACGGCCTCAAGCTCGGCTACTACGCCCAGGAGCACGAGACGCTCGACCCGGACCGCACGGTCCTGGAGAACATGCGCTCCTCGGCGCCCGACCTGGACCTGGTCGAGGTCCGCAAGACGCTGGGCTCGTTCCTGTTCTCCGGCGACGACGTGGACAAGCCGGCGGGTGTGCTCTCCGGCGGCGAGAAGACCCGGCTGGCGCTGGCCACGCTGGTGGTCTCGTCCGCCAACGTCCTGTTGCTCGACGAGCCGACCAACAACCTCGACCCGGCCAGCCGCGAGGAGATCCTGGGCGCGCTGCGCACGTACAAGGGCGCGGTCGTTCTAGTGACGCACGACGAGGGCGCGGTCGAGGCTCTGCAGCCCGAGCGCATCATTCTCCTGCCCGACGGGGTCGAGGACCTGTGGGGTCCCGACTACGCGGATCTGGTCGCCCTCGCCTGACCCGGTGCGACTGATCCACTCCATATGGATCATTCGGCTTACGTGTGATCCTCAATCTGAGTGAGTGCGTCTCGTACCCCGGCGTGTCATGCACGGGATCAAGATCCGGTGGGTACGGGACGGGCTGATTCCGGTGTGTGACCCCGAACACACCCCTGACCAGCGCGTTCTTGCCGCGCCGAGGTCCGGGGTGATTCCGCGGCCGTGCGGAATTTTTGATTCCGGCCCTGTCTCGCCCCGCGCTGCGCGGAAACCCGGTTGCACGGACCTTGCCGAATGGGTGGCCAGGAAGCCCGGGAGGGGTGATCATGAGAAGTCCAGAGCGCACTTCCCATGAGGAGGCACGGGTGGCCGAGACTCTGAAGAAGGGCAGCCGGGTTACCGGCGCCGCGCGCGACAAGCTCGCGGCAGACCTGAAGAAGAAGTACGACTCCGGTGCGAGCATCCGGGCGTTGGCCGAAGAGACCGGCCGCTCCTACGGATTCGTCCACCGGATGCTCAGCGAGTCCGGGGTGGTTCTGCGCGGACGCGGCGGAGCGACACGCGGCAAGAAGACCGCCTCGGCCTGACCGGGGCCGGGCGGGTCCATGGGCTCGCCGGGTCGGGTTGCCACCCGGTCGGCCGGATCGTCGGCCGGGTGGTTACTGTGCAGTCACTTATTTTTGACCGCACCCGACCCGGAGGCGCCCCATGGCTTCGCCCGACCCCGTACTCGACAAGGACGGCGTCCGGCTCACCGTCGACGACGCAGTCGCCACGGTGACCCTGACCAATCCGGACAAGCGCAACGCCCAGTCTCCCGCTCTGTGGCGGGCGTTGGCGTCCGTCGGTCAGGAACTGCCCGGCACCGTCCGGGTCGTTGTGCTGCGGGGAGAAGGCAAGTCCTTCTCCGCCGGGCTCGACCGTCAGGCCTTCACTCCCGAGGGCTTCGACGGCGAGCCGTCGTTCATCGACCTCGCGCGCGGCTCCGACGCGGAGCTGGACGAGGTCATCGCCGAGTACCAGTCGGCGTTCACCTGGTGGCGTCGCAACGACATCGTGTCGATCGCGGCGGTCCAGGGGCACGCGATCGGTGCGGGCTTCCAGCTCGCGCTCGCCTGTGACCTGCGCGTCGTCGCGGACGACGTGCAGTTCGCCATGCGCGAGACCAGCCTGGGCCTGGTGCCGGACCTCACGGGCACCCACCCCCTGGTGAGCCTGGTGGGCTACGCCCGCGCCCTGGAGATCTGCGCGACCGGCCGCTTCGTCGGGGCGGAGGAGTCGGAGCGGATCGGGCTCGCGAACCTGGCGGTGCCGGGGTCTGAACTGGACGCTGCTGTACGGGACTTGGCCGCGGCGCTGCTGGCCGCGCCGCGGGATGCGGTGATCGAGACGAAGGCGCTGTTGCGGGGGGCGTCTGGGCGGTCGTACGAGGAGCAGCGGGTTGCGGAGCGGGGGGCGCAGGCGCGGCGCCTCCGTGACCTGGCGGGCTTGGCGGACTGATTTTCCCCCACCCCGCCCGTTCCCTTAACCCTCCGGGGGTGGGTGGGGGTGGAGGCCCGTCTCCCGGGGGCTGCGCCCCCGGACCCCGTTCGCGGGGCCTGCGGCCCCTGCACCCCGCTTCTTTCGTCTGCGGACCGTAGATGGCTGGTGGCGCAGTTCCCCACGCCCCTGAAGATGCCGCTGCGCGGCAATCCCCAGGGCGGCCCGCAGGGGCGCATCCAGGGGCGCGGGGAACTGCGCCACCAGCCACCCACCGGCCCGCAGCCTACGAACCCGGCCGCCCGCCAGAGGCCACGCGGCGGAGCCGCACATGTCACAGCCGGGAAGGGGCGGGGTGGGGAACGAAACTCACCCCACCCACGTCACCAGCACAGCCACCCCACCCCCCACCACCCCCCGAACCCCCCGCACCACCTCCACCACCCGATACCCCGCCGACACCCCCACCTCCACACACCCCGGCAGAACCCCCAGCTCCGCCGTCAGGAACGCCACACCGGGCACGGCGAGCGGGGGCCCGGGGCGTGCCCCGGGTGGGGGCGGCGGGGGAGTGGGCGGAGCGGGGGCGTCCAGCAGCGTTGTCACCCGGATGTCGACACGGGTCAGGCGCAGGCCCAGGCGCGCGGAGGACGCCGCCAGCATCGCCCCCCGCACCTCATCCGCCCGCGGCCGCCCCGACCCCCACACCGCCACCTCCACCACCGCCCCCACATCCCCCGGCGGCAGCCCACTCGGCGGCGGCGGAACGGCCGGGACCCCGGCCGCCGCCGGATCCGCGAGCGCGAGCCGCAGGGACGTCACGGCGAGGCCCTGCACGGACGCGCACGCCGCCCGCAGCACCGCCCCCGCCGCCCGCTCCGTCACCCATGCGCCGTCCTCCGCCTCCCCGAGCGGCAGCAGCCTGCCCAGGGCCAGTCGGCGCCGTACCTCCGTGCTCCACACGTCAGCCGTCATTGCTCCAGCCTGCCGCATCCGGGGCGCGGGACGGGGCAACCGCACTTAGTGTGAGCAGCTGAGGGGAAGGGGAAGCCGAAAGGGATGAACGCCATGAGCGACACCACGGAACGCAGCCGCCCCGAACCGACCGGCCTGGGCGGCAAGGACACACCCGAGGGCGGGACCAGAAAGACCTCCACCGCCAGACGCGGCGGCGGCGACCCGGGCGCGCGCGGCCGTACCACCATCGCCGACGGCGTGGTGGAGAAGATCGCGGGGCTCGCGGCCCGCGAGGTCGTCGGTGTCCACGCGATGGGCAGCGGACTGTCCCGTACGTTCGGCGCGGTGCGCGACCGGGTACCCGGCGGCAGCAAAGCCGCCGTGGCGCGCGGGGTGAAGGCCGAGGTGGGCGAGGTCCAGACGGCCCTCGACCTGGAGATCGTCGTCGACTACGGCGTGGCGATCGCGGACGTGGCCCGTGCCGTACGGGAGAACGTGATCGCGGCCGTGGAGCGCATGACGGGACTCGAGGTCGTCGAGGTCAACATCGCGGTCAGTGACGTGAAACTTCCCGATGAGGAAGAGGAAGAGCCGGAGCACCGGCTCCAGTGAGGCCCCGGCCCCCGACTGAGGAGCGACTGAGGAGCTCAGGATGAGCATGGCGGTGATCGGCATGGTGGCCGGCATGGCGCTCGGCTTCGCCGGATACTTCGGCGGCTTCGGGGCGTTCCTGCTGGTTGCGGCGCTCGGCGCGATCGGATTCGTGGTGGGCAGGTTCCTGGAGGGCGATCTCGAACCCGGTGACTTCTTCCGTCCCCGGGACCGCGACCGCGGCGACCGGCGGCGGTGACGCCGAGTCATGACGGTGTTCTCATGACGGTGTCGGCGGCGCCCGGGGCCGAGTCCGGGTCCGGGTCCGGTGAAGGCGGACGCGGCCCCATCGGGCCCGGCTCCACCGCGCCCGGCCCCGTGGACCCCGGCCCGGCCGCCGCCCCCCGCCGTATCCCGCCCGCCGAGCGCGGAGCGACCCGTATCGCCGACCGGGTCGTCGCGAAGATCGCGGCGCAGGCGGCGCGCGAGGCGGTGGGTGCGCCCCCAGAGGGCGGCACCGCGCCCCACGCGGCGGTCACGGTGCACCAGGACGTGGCCCGGGTGCGGGTCAGCCTGGAGCTCGGCTACCCCTCCGATCTCGGGGCCCAGTGCGGCGCCGTGCGTCGGCGAGTCGCCGAGCGGGTAAGGGCGTTGGCGGGCATGGAGGTGCCCGAGGTGGCGGTGCAGATCGAGCGTCTGCACTCGGCGCACACCGGTACGGCGGACCGGGGGAGGATCGCATGAACGGGCCAAGCGAGCCGGAAGCGTCCAACGGCGGGAACGGCACCCGGCCTCTGCCCGTCGTCATGGAGAAGGGCGCCGCCCCGGACCCCGAAGGCGGGCTCGACCAGTCGCGGTCGTCCGCCGCCTACGACCCCGTGCCCGTCCTCGCCGAGGACGAGGGCGGCCGGGCCCATCGCTTCTGGTCGGTGCGGCGGGTGCCCGCCGTGCTGGTCGCCCTCGTCGTCCTGGCCGTGTCCGGGCCCCTGCTGTACGACATCGCGGCCGTACGGGCCGACCGCCCCGCGATGGCCTGGCGCCGCAGGCTCGCCGACTGGGCGGCCCGGCACACCGTGGACGACGTGGCGGTGCTCACCGGCGCGGGCGTCGCGGTGGCCCTCGGGATCTGGCTGATCGTGCTCGCGGTGACGCCGGGGCTGCGGGACGTGCTGCCGATGCGGCGCGCCTCGGCCACCGTGCGCGCCGGGCTCGACCGCTCGGCCGCCGCGCTGGTGCTGCGGGACCGGGCGATGGAGGTCCCGGGCGTGCAGTCGGTGCGGGTCAGGATGGGCCGCGCCAAGGTCGCCGTACGGGCCGTCTCGCACTTCCGCGAGCTCGACGACGTACGGGCCGATCTGGACGCCGCGCTGGGCGCGGGCATCAAGGAGCTCGGGCTCGCCGGACAGCCCGGGCTCTCCGTGCATGTGGGCCGTGCCGCCAGGAAGAGGTGACCCATGCTCAGGACGGTGAACCGGGTGCTGATCGGCCTCGCCGGGCTGGTCCTGGTGGCGGCGGGCGGCGCGGTCCTCGCGGCCGGGGCGGGCCTGTCGGTGCCGTCGTGGTGGCCCTGGGAGGACAGCGACGACGCCCTGCTGGAGCGGGCCCGCCGGGAGCGCTGGCACCACCACGGCTGGTGGTGGCCGACGGTCATCGCGGTGCTCGCCGTACTCGTCCTGCTCACCCTGTGGTGGCTGTTCGCCCAGCTGCGCCGGGCGCGGCTGGCCGAGGTCCTGGTGGACTCGGGCGACGGCGAGGGCGCGCTGCTGCGCGGCCGCGCCATGGAGACGGTCCTGGCGGGCGAGGCGGAGGCGCTGCCGGGCGTGGCCCGCGCCCAGGTGACCCTGCACGGCCGCCGCACCACCCCGGCGGCCCGCGTCGCCCTCCTCCTGGAGCCGCACGCGGCCCCCGCCGAAGCCCTCTCCCGCCTCACCTCGGAGGCCCTGGCCCACGCCCGCGACTCGGCGGGCCTGGCCGCACTCCCCGCCGAGGTCCGGCTGCGCGCAGTCAAGCACCGGGCCCGGCGGGTGAGCTGACACCGGGGCACAGGGCCCCGTCGTCGAGGCCTCCGGCGCATGACCACGGGGGCCCGCCGCCGGGGCCCCCGGCACATGACCACGGGGGCCCCGCCGCCGAGCCCCCCGGCGTATGACGTCGGCTCAGAAGCCGTGCCGTGCCCCGCCGTCCACCGGCAGCATCAGGCCCGTCAGATACGAAGCCGCCGGCGAGAGCAGGAACGCGGCCGTGCGGCCGAACTCCTCCGGCGTGCCGTAGCGGCGCAGCGGGATCTGGGCCTCGTTGGCCGTGCGCGCGGCCTCCGCGTCGCCGGAGAGGGCGTCCAGGTCGCGGACGCGGTCGGTGTCGATGCGGGACGGGAGCAGGCCGACCACCCGGATGCCGCGCGGGCCCAGCTCGTCCGCCAGGGACTTGGCGAAGCCCGCCAGGCCCGGGCGCAGGCCGTTGGAGACGGTCAGGCCGGGGATCGGCTCGTGGACCGAGCCCGACAGGACGAAGCCGATCACGCCGCCCTCGTCCAGCTCCTCCGCCGCCGTGCGCGCCATCCGTACCGCACCCAGGAACACCGACTCGAAGGCCGAGCGCCACTGCTCGTCGGTGTTGTCGGCGACGAAGCCGGGCGGCGGGCCGCCCACGCTGATGAGCACGCCGTCGAAGCGGCCGAACCGCTCGCGGGCGGTGGCGATCAGCCGGGCGGCGGCGTCGGGGTCGCTGTTGTCGACGGCCACGCCCAGCGCGTTCGGCCCCAGCTCCTCGGCCGCGGCCGCCACCGCCTTCTCGTCGCGGCCGCTCAGTACCGCCTTCGCGCCGTCGGCCGTCAGTGCCCGCGCCGAGGCGAGGCCGAGGCCCCGGGAGGCGCCGGTGACGACGTAGACGCGGTCCTTCAGTCCAAGATCCATGCGCCTATCCTGCCTCCAGCCCCATCGCCGTGGCCACCAGTCCGATGTGGCTGAACGCCTGCGGGAAGTTGCCGAGCTGCCGGCCGGCCACCGGGTCGTACTCCTCGGCGAGCAGCCCGACGTCGTTGCGGAGCGCGAGGAGGCGGTCGAACAGCTCCCGCGCCTCCTTCTCGCGGCCGGTCAGCCGCAGCGCGTCGGCCAGCCAGAACGAGCAGACCAGGAACGTGCCCTCGTCGCCCGGCAGGCCGTCCACCGTGACGCCCTCGGTGCTGTAGCGGCGTACGAAGCCGTCGTGGCCGAGCTCGGCGCGCACCGCGTCCACCGTCCCGACCACCCGCGGGTCGTCGCCCGGCAGGAACCCGACCCGGGGGATGAGCAGGGTCGCCGCGTCCAGCTCCGCGGACCCGTACGACTGGGTGAAGGTGTTGCGCTCGGCGTCGAACCCCTTCTCGCACACCTCCCGGTGCACCTCGTCCCGCATCCGCCGCCAGCGCTCCGCGTCGCCGCGCCGCGACGGGTCGGACTCCAGGGCCCGCACCGCGCGGTCGGCGGCGACCCACGCCATCACCTTGGAGTGCACGAAGTGGCGGCGCTCGCCGCGCACCTCCCACAGCCCCTCGTCCGGCTCGCGCCAGCGGGCCTCCAGGAAGCCGAGCAGGCTGAGTTCGACGTTCCAGGTGTGCGGCTTGGCGGCCATGCCCGCGGTACGGGCCAGATGGAGGGAGTCGATGACCTCCCCGTACACATCGAGCTGGAGCTGTTTGACGGCGGCGTTGCCGATCCGCACCGGGGTGGAGCCCAAGTGGCCGCGCAGCCACGGCAGTTCGGTCTCCGGCAGGCGCCGCTCGCCACCGAGGCCGTACATGATCTGGAGGTCGGCGGGGTCGCCCGCGACCGCCCGCAGCAGCCAGTCGCGCCAGGCCGCCGCCTCGTCGAGGTAGCCGGCCGAGACCAGCGCGCCCAGTGTCAGCGTCGAGTCGCGCAGCCAGCAGTAGCGGTAGTCCCAGTTGCGCACGCCCCCGATCTCCTCCGGCAGCGAGGTGGTGGGGGCGGCGACGATGCCGCCGGTCGGCGCGAACGTGAGGGCCTTGAGGGTGATGAGGGAGCGGACGACGGCGTCCCGGTAGGGGCCGGTGCAGCGGCACCTGTCGGCCCATTCGCGCCAGTCCGCCAGGCTCTGCTCCAGCGCCTCGAACGGGTCGATTATCGACGGCCGGGGCTCGTGCGAGGGGTGCCAGGTCAGCACCATCGCGACCTGCTCGCCGGGGCCCACGGTGAACGACGAGCGGGTGCTCATCTGCTGGCCCCAGGTCTTGACCGCGGGGTCGGTGCGCAGCCAGACCGAGTCGGGTCCGGCGACCATGACCCGGTGGCCGTCGGCGCGGCGCACCCAGGGCACCACCCGGCCGTAGTCGAAGCGCACCCGCAGCACGGAGCTCATCTCGACGCTCCCGCTGACGCCCTCGACGATCCGTACGACGTCGGGGGCGGTGTCGCGCTGGGGCATGAAGTCGAGGACGCGCACCGTGCCGGTGCGGGTCTCCCAGACGGACTCCAGGACGAGTGAGTCGTCGAGGTAGGCGCGGCGCGTGCAGTCCCCGGCGCCCGCCGGGGCGATCCGCCAGTGGCCGTTGTCGTCGTCGCCGAGCAGCGCCGCGAAACAGGCCGCCGAGTCGAAGCGGGGCAGGCAGAGCCAGTCGATGGAACCGTCCCGGCCGACCAGGGCGGCGGTCTGGAGGTCGCCGATGAGGGCGTAGTCCTCGATGCGTTGGATGCGTCGCGTCACGCTCTGGCGTCTTCCCGCCCTGCGGAATTGTCAATCAGACCAGTACGTCCATAGGACCGGACGGTACGGATGGGGCGGGCGCCGCCTGCGGGCCGGCTCAGGCCGTCGCCGGTGCGGGCTCCGCCGCCTCCGCCTTGGCCGCTGCCTCGGCCCGGTCCCGCTTCTCGCGGCGAACCAGGATCACCCAGCCGACCGGGACCCCGGCGGTGAACAGCCACCACTGCACGGCGTACGCCATGTGCGGGCCGATGGAGGAGTGGTCCGGCGCCGGGATCAGCTCGGGGGAGTCGGCCTCGGGGGCGGTCTGCTCGATGTAGCCGCCGAGCACCGGGCGGCCGAGCGCCTTCTGCTGCTGGGCGCTGCTGATCAGCATCACCTGCCGGGGCGGCAGGCCCTTGACGTCCTTGATGCCGCTGGCCGCCGTCGTCTGGTCGGCCATCAGCCGCCCGGTGATCGTGACGTCGCCCTTGGGCGGGGCCGGGATCTGCGGGAACTCGGTCTGGCTGCCGTTGTCCGGCACCCAGCCGCGGTTGATCAGCACGGTCGGCCCGCTGTCGAGGACGAACGGGGTGAGCACGTGGTACCCGACCCGCCCGTCGGCGGCGGTGCGGCGGCGCACCACGACCTCGTGGGCGGTGTCGTACGTGCCGGTGGCGGTGACCCGGCGCCAGTACTGGGCGTGCGGGACGGTGTGGCCGGGGGAGGTGAGCGCGGTCACCGGGACCGGCTTCGCCTTCAGGTTGTCCGCGATGACGGTGTTCTGCGCGACGCGGTGCTGGTGGCGGTGCAGCTGCCAGAAGCCCAGCTCGATCATCGTGGGGATGAGAACGAGGGCGAGGAGGGTGACGAGCACCCACTGCCGGGACAACAGGAAGCGATACACGCATCGACGGTACAACGTGACGAAAGGCCCCCCGGCAGTGGGTACCGCCGGGGGCCGGACCCCCGCATCGGCGGGGTGCGTACAGCCGACTTGTATCGTCGGGGGGTCTATCGCGGACCACCCCCGTAGAACGGGGAACTGGGCGAACGCGTCGCCTTAAAGGCCCTAACGAGGCAGACGCGGCCGGATCACACCTTGTCGACGATGCCCACCCGGCCCTCCGCTCGGGCGCAGTGCCCGCCGCAGTACCAGTGCCCCTCGACCTCGACGCCCTGGCCGATGATCTGGACCCGGCAGTGTTCGCAGATGGGCGCCATGCGGTGGATGGCGCACGAGAAGCAGTCGAAGACATGCACCACGCCCTGCGCGTGCACCTCGAAGGACATCCCGTAGTCGTTTCCGCAGACCTCGCAACGTGCCATGCGCCACAGGGTGGAGCGCGCCGCGCCCCAACGGCGGGCGGCACGCCACACGGTCACCCGTCTGCCGCAGCCACGTCCCGCAGCAGCTGGGTGAAGGCCGCCTCGTCGACGACCGGGGTGCCGAACGACTTCGCCTTCACGGTCTTGGAGGTCGCCGAGTCCGGGTCGTTGGTCACCAGCAGGCTGGTCAGCCGGGAGACGCTGGTCGCCACGTGCAGCCCGGCCTCGGTCGCGCGGTCCTCCAGGAGCTCCCGGTCGATGGAGGTGTCGCCGGAGAACGCCACCCGCATGCCCTGCTTGAGTGGTTTGTCCGCTTCGTAACGACCGGGGTTGGGGTACGGGCACGCCGGGCGCTTGCGCGCGGGCCGCCAGCCGGAACCGCGTCCGTACGACCCGGTGGCCTGGTAGCCGATACGGCGGGTGGCCGGGCCGTCCGACCACTCGGTGAGCGGGCGGCACTCCAGGAGCGGCAGCCGCGCCCCGACCCGCGCCGCCTCGTGCAGGCTCGGGCGGAACGCCTCGGCCAGCACGCGCGCGTCGTCGAGCGCGTGGTGCGCGCGCTGCTGGACCACTCCGAAGTGCGCGGCCAGCGACTCCAGCTTGTGGTTGGGCAGCGGCAGGTCGAGCTCCTTGGAGAGCGCGATGGTGCACAGCCGCTGGCGCACCGGGGCGGTGCGCTTGGCCCGTGCGTACTCCCTGGCGATCATCTGCCAGTCGAAGATCGCGTTGTGCGCGACCAGGACCCGGCCGTCCAGGCGCTCGGCGAACTCCCCGGCGATGTCCGGGAAGAGCGGCGCGTCCGCCAGGACGTCGGTGGTCAGGCCGTGGATCCACACCGGCCCGGGGTCGCGCTCGGGGTTCACCAGCGTGTACCAGTGGTCCTCGACGTTGCCCTGGGCGTCCAGGCGGTAGACGGCAGCCGAGATTATCCGGTCGTCGCGGGCGAGGCCGGTGGTCTCCACGTCGACGACCGCGTACCCCTGCGGGTAGGCGGTCGGCCAGGTCGCTGCTGCTGTCGTACGGTCGTCGAGCATGGTCACAGAGAATACGGGGCCGCACTGACAACGCGGGCGGCGCCCGTCAACGCGGCTGTGCGAGCAGCCCGTCGACCAGTGCCCGCACCGACGCCGCGAACAGCCGCTCCGGGTCCGGCGGCCGGGCCAGCGCGCGGGCGAGGGCCGGGTCGTCCTCGGTGGGCGCGGTGTGCCAGAGCTCGTCCTCGCCGGGGTGCTGCGCCGGAGCCCGCTCGCGGTAGCGCTCGACCAGGACGTGGCCGACGACCTGGAACTGGACCGCCCGCACCACCCGCGCGGCGGCGCTCCCGCGCAGCCCGGCCTCGTGGACCTCGTGGACCAGGGCCTGCTGGGCGGGCAGGAACATCCGCTCGGTCAAGCCGCGTTCGTGGACCATCGCGATCAGGTGCGGGCGCTCGCGCAGCTGGCGGCGCAGCGCGGTGGCGACCGAGACGATGCGGTCGGCCGGGGTGCGCCCGCGCGGGCTGATCTCGCCCAGCTCCCGCACGGTCCGCTCGACGAGCGCGTCGAGCAGCGACTCGCGGTTGCCGACGTGCCAGTAGATCGAGGTGACCGCCGTGCCCAGCTCGGCGGCGAGCTTGCGCATGGTGAGGGCGGCCGGCCCGTGCTGTCTGACCAGGGACCCGGCGGCCGCCAGGACCTCCTCGCGGCTCAGAGACGTACGCGTCATGGCCCGCGCCCTCCCAACTCCGGTCGCCGCACGGCTCTTTACCCTTCATCGGCCTCGGTGTAACTGTGTTACAGACCCGGGGGAACGGCACTGCGAGGCACAACCCAGGAAGGGTGGTACGCCATGGCACGCGTACGGTACGGCGCGCGGACCGAGGACGAGATCCGGGCCGCGCGCTCCGCGAGCTCCCGTCTCCCCGACATCTGGTCCACCGGTGTGGTGGCCGTCTGGGAGAGCGACCCCGACGCGGTGGCGGCCGTGCTGCCGCCGCCGCTCAAGCCCGCCGGGGATTCACTCGTACGGGCCAACATCAGCCGGGTCGACCTGCCCGGCTATCCGCTCGGCGCGGGCTCGGTGGCGGTGTCCGCCGTGCACGACGGGCAGCCCGGCTGGTATCCGCTGGTGATGCCGATGACCCATGAGCGGGCGCTGATCGGCGGGCGCGAGGTGTTCGGCGAGCCGAAGAAGCTCGGCGAGGTCACCGTCGAGCGGGACGGCCTGGTCGTGCGGGCCGCGCTCGCCCGGCACGGCATCGCCTTCGTCGAGGTGCGCGGCGCGGTCGACAGCGTGCTGCCGCTGCCGGAACCGGTGGAGAAGACCGACTTCTACTTCAAGTTCCTGCCCGCCGTGGACGGCGAGGGCTTCGACGCGGACCCGGTGCTCGTGCACTGCGTACGCAACGAGAAGGTCCGCAAGCTGGAGCGGATCACCGGGGACGTGGTGCTGCGCGAGTCGATGTACGACCCGGTCGCGGACCTCCCGGTGCGGCGCGTCGTGGAGATCACGATCGGCGAGAAGACCACCGACCAGCGCGGCCGGGTGGCCGAACGGGTCAGCGCCGAGGCCCTGTTGCCGTACATCCACCAGCGCTACGACGACCCGCAGCAGATCCTCGACGGGCCCCCGGCGGGGAGCGTGTGATGCGGCTCGCCGAGGGACAGGTCGCCGTCGTCACCGGCGCGGCGAGCGGGATCGGGCTCGCCATGGCCCGCCGGTTCGCGGCCGAGGGGCTCAAGGTGGTCCTCGCGGACGTCGAGGAGGCGGCCCTGGAGAAGGCGGCGCAGGAGCTGCGCGAGGAGGGGGCGCGGGTCCACGCGCGCGTGGCGGACGTCTCGGAGCGCGCGTCCGTACGGGAGCTGGCGGACGCGGCGTACGACACGTTCGGGGGCGTCCACGTCCTGTGCAACAACGCGGGCGTCGGCTCGGGCGCCGAGGGCCGGATGTGGGAGCACGAGGTCAACGACTGGAAGTGGGCCTTCGCCGTCAACGTGTGGGGCGTCTTCCACGGCATCCAGGCCTTCGTGCCCCGCATGATCGCCTCCGGCGAGCCGGGCCACGTGGTCAACACCTCGTCGGCCGACGGCGGGATCGCGCCGCTGCCCACCGCCTCCGTGTACGCGGTCACCAAGGCGGCCGTCGTCACCATGACCGAGTCGCTGTACGCGCACCTGAAGGCGGAGCACGCGCGCGTGGGCGCGTCCGTGCTCTTCCCCGGGCCGCACATGCTGCGCACCGGACTGTGGGAGTCGCACCGCAACCGCCCGGCCCGGTACGCCAAGGAGCGCCCGCGCAAGGCGCCCTACCGCAGCCTGGGCCAGTGGGAGGCGGCGATGAGGGCGGCCGGGCAGGAGATCGAGTTCACCCCGGTCGAGGAGGTCGCCGAGACGGTCGTCGACGGCATCCGGGCCGACCGCTTCTGGATGCTCCCGCCGAGCGAGCACAGCGACCGCCAGATCAGGGCGAGGTCGCA
Organism: Streptomyces sp. TLI_146; assembly: GCF_002846415.1. NCBI lineage: Bacteria > Bacillati > Actinomycetota > Actinomycetes > Kitasatosporales > Streptomycetaceae > Streptomyces > Streptomyces sp. TLI_146. Next base: position 2,726,500 of record NZ_PJMX01000001.1, on the reverse strand, counting down.
GTCGATGCTGGGCCGGGCCAATCCGTCGTACTTGGAGAGCTTCATACTGGACTGAGGGATCCGCCATGCCGAAGAGCAGCACATCGCCAGGCGCACAGCACGACCCGTATCTGATCATCTCCTCCGACTGCCACGCCGGGCTCCCCACCGAGCGGTACCGGCCCTATCTCGATTCCCGTTTCCACCGCGACTTCGACGACTTCCTCGACGGGCGCGACCGCCGCCGCGAGGAGATGACCCGCCTCGGCGTGCGCAACGAGGCCTTCGCGGACAAGTGGTTCGCCGACAACGAGGAGGGCCTGAAGGGCGGTTGGGACGCCGCCCGCAGGCTCAAGGAGCTCGACGGGGACGGGGTGGCCGCCGAGGTCGTCTTCCCCGACGCGGACGCCGTCGACAGCCGCACCGCCGCGCCCTTCGGGGTGGGCCTTGGCCTCTCCGGCGACCAGGACCCCGAGCTGGGGATGGCGGGCGCGCAGGCGCACAACCGCTGGCTGGCCGAGTTCGTGGGCGGGGACGCCGAAAACGCGGCACGGCACTGCGGGGTCGCCCTGCTGCCGGTGACGGGCGACGTCGCGCGCGTGGTCGCGGAAATCCACCGGGCCAAGGAGTCCGGGCTCGGCGCGCTGATGATCCCCTCGATGTGGGTGGACAAGGCCCCGTACCACGACCGCCGTTACGACCCCGTCTGGGCGGCCGCCGCCGAGACCGGGATGCCGGTCGTCACCCATTCGGGGGCGGCACCCCGCCACGAGTACGGCGACCACCTCGGCATCTACGTCAGCGAGGTCACCTGGTGGCCCGCCCGGCCGCTGTGGTTCCTGCTCTGGTCCGGTGTCTTCGAGCGCCATCCGGGACTCCGCTTCGGGGTCGCGGAGTCGGGCTGCTGGTGGCTGCCCAACCTGCTCTGGTTCATGGACCGGCTGTACCTGGGCGCGCACGGCGGCAAGAAGCTCTCGCCGTTCGCCGAGCTGAAGCGGCCGCCGAGCGAGTACCTGGACCGGCAGGTCTTCGTCTGCGCGACCAACACCAAGCGCCGCGAGCTGGCCCAGCGCTACGAGATCGGCGTCGACAACATCCTGTGGGGCTCCGACTTCCCGCACCCGGAGGGCACCTGGCCGCACACCCGCGAGTGGCTGCGCAGGACCTTCCACGACATCCCGGTGGCGGAGACGCGCCGGATGCTGGGGCTCGCGGCGGCCGAGGTCTTCGGCTTCGACACCGCGAAACTGGCCCCGCTGGCCCGCCGCATCGGCCCGACCCCGGCCGAACTCGGCCAGAGCGAGGACCAGTCGGCGGTCGAGGCGTCCTGGGCGCGCTCGCGCGAGGTGGGGCGGCACTGGCTGACCGAGCACGACTTCCCGGTCCTGGGGGTGTCATGAGCACCGACCGCTACACCGTGATCTCGGCGGACTGCCACGCGGGCGCCGACCTCCTCGACTACAAGCCGTATCTGGAGAAGCGGTACCACGACGACTTCGACGCCTGGGCCGCCACCTACGTCAATCCGCACGAGGACCTGCTCGCCGACACCGCCGACCGCAACTGGAACTCCGAACGCCGGGTGGCCGAGCTGGAGGCGGACGGGATCGTCGCGGAGGTGGTGTTCCCCAACACCATCCCGCCGTTCTTCCCCTCGGCCTCCCTGATGGCGCCCGCGCCCACGCGCGAGGAGCTCGACCAGCGCTGGGCGGGCCTGCGGGCCCACAACCGGTGGCTGGCGGACTTCTGCGGGCTGGTGCCGGGCCGCAGGGCGGGCGTGGCGCAGATCCTGCTCGGCGACGTCGACGCGGCGGTGGCGGAGATCCGCCGGACCAAGGAGGCGGGCCTGACCGGCGGCATCATGCTCCCGGGCGCACCGCCCGGCTCGGGCGTCCCCGAGCTGTACTCGGCCGTCCACGACCCGGTCTGGGCGGCCTGCGCCGACCTCGACGTGCCCGTCAACCACCACGGCGGCTCCGCCTCGCCGCCGCTGGGCGAGGAACCGGCCGCGCGGGCCGTCTTCATGGTGGAGACGACGTGGTTCTCGCACCGGGCCCTGTGGCACCTGATCTTCGGCGGCGCCTTCCGCCGCCACCCGTCGCTGAAGCTGGTCCTCACCGAGCAGGGCTCGGGCTGGATCCCCGGCGTGATCGAGATGCTCGACTACTACCACGAGCGGCTGGTGTCGGCGGCGAGCCGGGCGGCGACGGCGGAGTCCAAGTTCGGTGCGGGCCTGGCCGAGTCGATGGGCAAGGGCCCGAGCGCGGTGTGGCGCGACAACTGCTATGTGGGCGCCAGCTTCATGCGCCCCCACGAGGTGCCGCTGCGCGACCGGATCGGCCTCGACAAGATCATGTGGGGCAGCGACTACCCGCACGACGAGGGCACCACCCCGTACTCCCGCGAGGGCCTGCGGATCGCGTACGCGGGCCTGCCGAGGGACGAGGTCGCGCGGATGGTGGGCGGCAACGCGGCCCATGTCTACGGCTTCGACCTGCCGTACCTGGACACCGTCGCGGCGAAGGTGGGCCCGACGGTCGAGGAGATCGCCGAGCCGCTGAAGGAGATCCCGCCGGACGCGACGAGCCCGGTGTTCGCCCTGGGTGGGTCGGTACGCGTGTGGTGAGGCGGCGGGTGAGACCCTTCGCCGCATGACGGAAGCGGAGACGGCCCAGGGCCACGACGAGGCCCACCAGGGCGCCCTCGGCACGCGCCTGAACTGGCTGCGGGCGGCGGTCCTCGGCGCCAACGACGGCATCGTGTCCACGGCGGGCCTCGTCGTCGGCGTGGCGGGCGCGACGGACGACCGCTCCGCCCTGCTGACGGCGGGCCTCGCCGGTCTTCTCGCCGGCTCGATGTCGATGGCGGCGGGCGAGTACGTCTCCGTGTCCACCCAGCGCGACTCCGAGAAGGCGGCCCTCGCGCAGGAGCGGCGCGAGCTGCGCGAGGACCCGGCGGCCGAACTGGAGGAGCTGAGCGGTCTGCTGGAGGACCGCGGCCTCAGCGCCGGGGTGGCGCGGGAGGCGGCGCAGCAGCTCACCGAGCGCGACGCGCTGCGCGCCCACGCGCGCGTGGAGCTCGGCATCGACCCCGACGAGCTGGCCAACCCCTGGCACGCGGCGGGCGCCAGCTTCCTGGCCTTCACGGCCGGCGCCCTGCTCCCCCTCCTGGCCATCGTCCTGCCCCCGTCCTCGGTCCGCCTGTACGTGACGGTCACCTCGGTCCTGGCGGCCCTGGCCCTCACGGGCTGGGGCAGCGCGCGGCTGGGGGCGGCGCCGGCCCCCGCGGCGGTCCTGCGCAACATGGCCGGGGGCGCGGTGGCCATGGGGGTGACGTACGCGGCGGGGGCGGTGCTGGGGGCGGTGGGGGTGTGAGGGTCAGGGGCGGGTGCGGAACGTCTGCAGCCGTTCCGGCGGGATGAGGTCGGCGCCGAGGAAGGGGGTGTCGTCCGGCACCGTGATGGTGAGCGCGGGGAGATCGGCCAACGGGGCCAGATCGAGGGGGTGTCCGGCCGTCGTCGATCTGGAGATCCACAGCCGGGTCAACCGCGGAAGCTCGCGCAGAGCCCCCAGCCCGGCCGGGAGCTCGCACTCGGTCAAGGCCAGGCTCCGGAGCTCGGTGGCGCCCCCGAGCAGGCGCAGATCGAGGGATTCGAGCTCGTGCAGCCCCAAGTAGGACAGCCGTCCGAGCAGGTCGGGCATCGCGCGCAGTTGCCGTAGCTGCGCCTGTCCGGCGAGCGTCAGATCGGTGAGGAGCGGCCAGCGTTCGATACCGTCGAGGCTTGCGTACCGGATCTGGCGCTCCAGTACGAGCCTGGTCAGCAGGGGCCCCAGGGGCAGTTCGGCGACACTCTCGATCAGCGCGGGATGGCCGATGAAGGCGCTCTTGAGGCCGGTCGCCTCCCGCAGGGGATCCAGCGAGAGGTCCGGGTCGAGCATGTAGAGGGAGATGTGCTCTAGGTCGGGCCGGGCGATCGGGGTCAGGTCCCGCAGCGCCGAACACCGGCTCAGACCCAGCTGTTTGAGCCGGGGGAGCGAGGCCAGCGGAGTGAGATCCGTGAGGTCCATGCTGCCGTAGAGGAAGACGTACTCCGCTTCTCGGACTTCGGCCACCGGGGTGAGATCGGAGTGATTGCCCGTGACCTGGACACGGTGGGCGCCGGGGACCAGACGGAGGGCGAGCAACTGCTCCGGAGTCGTGGCGGTCAGCACGGCTCCGTCCCAGGTCCCCGCCGCCAACACCTCGCGCGCGTACTCCTCGGTGTCGAAGGACCCCCAGGCCGCCGAGACCTGCGTGGCCACCGGCCCCCGCCCATCCCCCCGGAACCGCGAGATCACCTCGAACGCCGCATCCCCCCGAATCGCCGCGGCCGTCCGCACCACCGCCCCCGCCTCGTACTCATCAAGCCCCTCCGGCCCCGGCAGCAGCTCAAGCACCAGCTCCCCCACCTTCGCCAGCTTCTCCGCGTCATCCAGACAACGAGGCGGCAACAGCTCCCGCGTCCGCGCCTGGACCGTCTCCCGGATCGCGGGATCCAGCTCGGGCGCGTGCTCCAGGCACGCCGCCGCCAGCAGCACCAGCCGATGCCGCAGCTTCGGCGCCCGGTCGGCCCGCCGGAGCAACTGCTTGAGCAGACGGGTGCGTTCGTCCGCGCGCGCGTGGCCGACGGCCATCTGGACGACGTCATCCCACGTGTCGTCGTGCGCGTTGGCCGCCAGCACACCGAAGTCGCGTGACTCCACCGCCGCCTTCGCGCCCAGGTAGTCCTGGAACGTGCGGTGCACGAAACCCACGGTCCCGGGGGCCGGTTCGCGCAGCAGGCCGCTGCGGATCAGCAGATGGGCGAAGGCCTGCTCCGCCGTGCCGCGCACCTGCGGCATCGCGGTGAGCCAGTCCGCGATCATCTCCCTGGCCTCGTCCTGCTCGGCCTCGACCTGGGCGTTGCGGATCAGCCAGTACGCGAGCCGCTGGAGGAGCGCGGTCTGCTCCTCACGCGTGAGCTCGACGCCCTCCACGCCCGCGATCTCGCGTTCCGTGTCCCGTCGTACGAGCAGCATGTCCAGGGCCGCGTCGTACAACTCCTTGCGGGCACGCGGCAGTTGCATCCGGCGGTCCCGGTTGAGGGCGCACAGCAGGGCGCACATCAGCGGGTTGGTGGCGAGCCGCCCCAGGTCGCGGCGGCTGCCGACCGCCTGCCGCAGTGAGGTCTCGTACGTGGCGAGCCGCGCCCGTTCGGCGTCGCTCAGGCACTCGCCGCGCGCGGCGTCGTGCCAGTGCCCGATGAACGCGCGGATGTCGTCCCGCTCCATCGGCAGCAGCGAGTGGGCCGCGAAGCCCTGCCGGGAGAGCCAGTCCACGGGCACGGCGGAGGGGCGGGTGGTGACGACGTACCGCGCGTTCGGGAAGGCGGCGATCAGCGACTTCAGCCAGGCCTCGGTACGGGCGCGCAGCCGCGTCGGGACCTCGTCCACCCCGTCCACCAGGACGAGCGCCCGGCCGCCCCGGAGCAGCTGCTCCACCCACCCGGCGGGCACGTGCAGCGGCACCCCGGCCGCCCGCAGGAACTCGTCGGGCAGAGGCAGCGCGTCGGCCTGGGTGAAGGCGCGCAGCCGCAGAACGAAGGGGACGCACCGGTTCCAGTCCGCCAGCTCCCCGGTGAAGGTGCGCCGGGCGGCGTTGAGGGCCAGCCACTGCACCAGCGTGCTCTTGCCCGAGCCGGCCGGGCCCCGCAGCACCAGGCGGTCGGCGCCGGCGAGCGCCTGCTCGGCCTTGACCGCGACCTGGTCGCCCCGGGCAAGCCCGAAGTCCCCGCGCTCCCCGCTCACCGCGAGGCTGATGTAGGCCGTGTCCAGCGCCCACTCGCCGCGCGAGCGGCCCAGCGTCAGCCCGAACAGTTCGAGCCGCCCGTGCGTCTCGGTCACATAGGCCGCGTACCGCTCCTCGAAGCTCAGGGCCGTCGCCTCCGCGCGCGGGCCGAGCCGGTCGCGTACGTCCGCCACCAGGTCGTGCGTCCGCCCCGCCGCCCGCACCTGCTCCACCGCCGCCCGGGCGGCGAACGCGGGGTGCGCGGTCAGCTGCTCCACCACATGGGCGCAGCAGAGCCCGAGGAGCTCCTCGTACAGGGCCTCACCCGGCCCGGGGTGCGGGCGGCGCAGTCGCGCGCGCAGCCGCCCGGGCTCCAGGCCCAGCGAGAACAGGTGGTCCGGCGTGATCTCGCCCGCCGCCGCGAACGTGTCCGCCACCGCTTCGGCCGCCGCCGTCCGCTCGTGCTCCGGCAGCGAGCCGTACGCGTCCGTCAGACGCCGCCCGAGCACCTTCGCCAGCCGCTCCGGCGACGCGGGCCCCGGCAGCGGGCGGACGGGGGCGGACACCAGGCCCGCGCCGGGTTTCGGGCTCAGGAGGGACTTGGCGACGGTGGAGAGCACCGTGCCCGCGAGACGTACGAGCGCGACTTCCATGCCTGCCACGGCAGTTGACCTCCCCAAGGCCCCGGAGGAGGGAATCCTACGCCCGCAGCCGTGCCGGATTCCGGGCGAGGGCCGTTCCGCTCGGCGCGCAGGCACTCCTGGCACAGGCGTACGGTGAGAGACGGACTCCCCGTACGGCCGGTTCCCGTACGCACCCCGACTGACCAGCAAGGATCTGCCCCATGCGCGCCACCGTCATCCACGCCCCCCACGACATCCGGGTGGAGGACGTGCCCGACCCCGTGGTCCGGTTCCCCACCGACGCGGTCGTGCGGGTGCTGCGGGCCTGTATCTGCGGCAGCGACCTGTGGGCCTACCGGGGCGAGTCCGAGCGGCAGCCCGGGCAGCGGATCGGGCACGAGTTCCTCGGCGTGGTCGAGGAGGCGGGCGCCGAGGTGAACGGCTTCCGGGCCGGGGACCTCGTGGTCGCGCCCTTCGTCTGGTCCGACGGCAGCTGCGAGTACTGCGCCGAAGGGCTCCAGACGTCCTGCCCGCAGGGCGGGTTCTGGGGCTCGGTGGGATCCGACGGCGGCCAGGGCGAGGCGGTCCGGGTGCCGTTCGCCGACGGCACGCTGGTCAAGCTGCCCGCCGCCGCGGCCGCCGACGACCACCTGCTCACCGCCCTGCTGGCCCTCTCCGACGTGCTCGGCACGGGCCACCACGCGGCCGTCGGCGCGGGCGTGAAGCGCGGCTCCACGGTCGCCGTCGTCGGTGACGGGGCCGTCGGCCTCTGCGGCGTCCTGGCGGCCAAGCGGCTCGGCGCCGAGCGGATCATCGCGCTCGGACGCCACCAGGTCCGCACCGACATCGCGCGCACCTTCGGCGCCACGGACGTCGTGGCCGAGCGCGGCGAGGCCGCCGTGGACGCGGTGCGCGAGCTGACCCGGGGCCAGGGCGCGCACGCGGTCATCGAGGCGGTCGGCACCGAGCAGTCGATGCGCACGGCCGTCGAGATCACCCGCGACGGCGGCGCCATCGGCTACGTCGGCGTCCCGCACGGCAGCGGCACCGGCCTCGACCTGAGCGTCATGTTCGACCGCAACATCGCCCTGCGCGGCGGCGTGGCCCCGGTCCGCGCCTACATCCCCGAACTGCTCCCGGACGTCCTGTCCGGCGCGGTCGACCCGTCCCCGGTCTTCGACCTGACGGTCGGCATCGACGGCGTCCCCGGCGGCTACAAGGCGATGGACGAGCGCACCGCCCTGAAGGTCCTGATCAAGCCGTGAGGGCCGGGGCCGGGCGAGTGGTTCCGCCCGGCCCCGCCCCACCCGCTAGCGGACCGCGTCGAGGGCGTTGACGATCCCCGCCCCGTAGAACCCGCTGTGATGCCGACCGCCCTCGCAGACGGCGTCCGCCTTCCCGTCCCCGTCGATGTCGTACGGGTCGGGGCAGGCCGTCGCGTCCGCGCCCTCCTTCAGGAGCTCCTTGATCTTCCAGGCGGGCGCGTGCGGGTGCGCGGACTTGAGCAGCGCGGCCACGCCCACCACGTGCGGGGTCGCCATCGACGTACCCGCCATGTAGGCCCACTTGCCGCCGGGCACCGGGCCCAGGATCAGCCCGCTGGTGGCCGGGGCCTGCGGCGGCTGGTACGCGGTGGAGTCGCCGCCCGGCGCCGCCACGTCGACGACGCCCAGGCCGTAGTTGGAGAACGAGGACTTCAGCCCCTTGGCCCCGGTCGCGGCGACCGTGACCACCCCCGGCAGCTGGGTCGGGATGTCGAGGCACTCGCTCGGGTCGACGGTCCGGTCGCCCGGCGTGGAGTCGTTGGGGCTGGCCGGGTCGGTGATCGAGTCGGCCGCGAGGTCGTAGCTCTCGTTGCCCGCCGCCGCCACGTTCACCGTGCCCTTGGACTCGGCGTACCGGCTGGCCCGGGTGATCGCCTCGACCAGCGCCTTCTGGTCCGGGTCGGTCTTGCAGTTGAAGTACCAGGGGTCGGTGTAATAGCTGTTGTTGGTCACGTCGATGCCGTGGTCGGCGGCCCACATGAAGCCGCAGACGACGGCCTCCGTGTAGAAGAAGCTGCCGCCCTGGGTGGAGACCTTGATGGCGGCGACCTTCACCCCGGGGGCCACACCCGTGACCCCGACGCCGTTCTTGGCCGCGGCTATCTCGCCCGCCACATGCGTGCCGTGCGGGGAGCCGCCGGTGGTGAACGGCCGCCAGGCGCCGTCGCTGGTGTCCGGCGTGCCGCCGATGCAGCTCACCGACTTGGCGCGGTCGAAGTTGGGCGCGATGTCCGGGTGGGTGTCGTCCACGCCCGTGTCGATGACGCCGACGGTCACCCGGGAACTGCCCAGGGTCTTCTCGTGCGCCTTGTCCGCCTTGATGGCCTTCAGGTCCCACTGGAGCGGCTCCAGCGGGTCCTCGCCCGCCGCGGCCCCGGCGGTGGCGGCCCGTACCTCCTCGGCGGTGAGCGTCCTGGGCGTGCCGACGTCGGTCGTCGTCTGCGCGGGCAGCGGCGCGGTCCGGGTCGCCCCGGCCGACTCGACTCCCCGTACCGCCCGCATGGCCTGCGCGAAGCCGGGGTCGGCGGAGTGGACGACGATCACGCCGATCCGGTCGTAGGACTGGACGACCGTGCCCCCGGCCGCCTCGATCGCCCTTCTGACCTTGTCCGTGTGCCCGTACCCCTTGCGGAGGTTGACGACATAGCTGAGCGAGGGCGAGGCGGCGGCCGGGGCGGCCTTGGTGGCCGCGCCGCCCGTCGGCATGGCCGACGCCGTGCCCGGCAGGACCGCGAGCGCGGTGATGGTCGCCATGCCGACGGAGACGGCGAGGGCGCGGTGCGTACGGGAGAGGCGCAACGTCATGGGAGCTCCATGTGGTTGACGAATGTCTCGGTACGTACGGAAAGGAGCGGAGAGGTGCTGTGCGGGAGGTACGCAGACGTGCTGGGCGAAGGGGGCGGGGCGCCGCTCGGCCGCGCCCCGCCCCCCGAGTGGTGCCGCTACTCCGTCACCGCGCTCAGCGCGTTGACGACGCCCCGGCCGTAGAAGCCGTTGACGCGCTTGCCGCCCTCACAGGTGGAGTCCTGGACGCCGTTGCCGTCCGGGTCGTACAGGCCGGTGGGGCAGCCGGGGTTGTCGGCCTGCTCCTTGAGCATCTCCCGCAGCTCCTGGGGCGATGCCCACGGGTTCTTGGACTTCAGGAGCGCGGCGACGCCGACGACGTGCGGCGTGGCCATGGACGTGCCCTGCTTGTAGCCGTACTGGCCGCCCAGGATCGTCGACAGGATCCGGCCGTTCTTGTCCGGAGTGTCCGGGATCTGGTACTTGTCACCGCCCGGCGCGGCCACGTCGATCTGGCCCAGGCCGTAGCTGGAGTAGTACGACTTGACGTTCTGCACACCCGTCGCCGCGACTGTGACGACCCCTGGCAACTGGGCCGGGATGTCCGGGCACTTGGCCGGGTCCACGGTCACCGTGGGGTGCGGCGCGGGCTGGTCGTCCGGGCTGGAGGTGTCGGTGAGGGCGTGCTTGGACAGGTCGTAGTTCTCGTTGCCCGCCGCCGCCACGTTGAGGACGCCCTTGTGCTCGGCGTACCTGCTGGCCCGGGTCACCGCGTCGAGCAGCGCCTTCTGGTCCGGGTCGCTCTTGCAGTTGAAGTACCAGGGGTCCACGTAGTAGCTGTTGTTGGTGACGTCGATGTGGTGCTCGGCGGCGAAGACGAACCCGCAGACCACCGCCTCGGTGAAGAACAGCCCGCTGCCCTGCTCGGCGACCTTGATCCCGGCGACCTTGACGCCGGGCGCGACCCCGGCGACGCCGACCCCGTTGCGGGCCGCGGCTATCTCGCCCGCGACGTGCGTGCCGTGGTCGCTGCCGCCCGTGTACGGCCGCCAGGCGCCCGGCGAGGTGTCGGCGACGCCGCCCACGCAGTTGGCCGACTGGGACGCGGAGAAGTTCGGGGCGAGGTCCGGGTGGGTGTCGTCGACCCCGGTGTCGATCACGCCGACGGTGACCCGGCGGCTGCCCGGGTAGATCTTGGCGGCCTTGTCGGCGCCGATCGCCCGCAGGTCCCACTGGTTGGCCTCAAGGGGCTCCTGGCCGGGCGCGGCCGCCGCCTTCGCCTTGGCGGCCTCGGCCGGGGTGAGCGCCTGGGTGGTGCCCTCCTCGGTGGTCGCCTGCGCCTTCAGGGGCGTCGTACGGGTGGCACCGGCGGAGGTGACGCCCTTGGCCCGGCGTATCTCCTGGGCGAACGCGGGGTTCGTGGAGTGCACCACGACCACGCCTATCCGGTCGTACGAGACGACGACCGTGCCGCCCGCCTTCGCTATCGCCTTCTGCACCCGGGCCGAAGTGCCGTGTCCGCCGGTGGTGTTGACGACGTACGAGAGGTTCGGTCCGTCGGTGGCGGGGGCCGGTGCGGCCGAGGCCGTGCCCGCCGGGAGGAAGCCGAGCGAGGCCGTGAGCGCCAGGCCGGCGGGGAGCACGAGGGCCCGTCGCCGTCCGGATCCCAGATGAGCCATGGGTTCTCCACATCATCCGTGAGAGCCGCCCGGCCGCGGGTCACGGCTGGACGGGTACATGACCAGCGAAGCTATCGCTGATCATGCGGGCCCATCAACGAGTTCGGGCGTCTTGTTCCGAGAAGTTGTGCGAACGCCGTGAAGGCGGTGCCGAGAAAAACGACCGGTCTGAACCGAGACGTGACGCCCTCCGTGCCGTTGTCAGGGGGACCGCCATCACCCGTCCCCGACAGTGAGGTCCCCCTTGACGTCCATCCCCACCGCACCCGCATCGCGAGGAGACTCCGTGGCCACCGACGTGCCACCGCCCGAAGGCGGTATCGACACGCGCCCCGCCCAGCCCCCCACCGAGAAGTTCGTCGAGGTGCAGGCGAGCGAGGAATTCGCCGAACTGCGCCGCACCCACCGCCGGTTCGCGTTCCCGCTGACGGTCGCCTTCATCGCCTGGTACCTGCTGTACGTCCTGCTGTCGAACTACGCGGGCGGCTTCATGGGCCACAAGCTGTTCGGCAACATCAACGTGGCGCTCGTCCTCGGTCTCGCCCAGTTCCTCACCACCTTCCTCATCGCCTGGTTCTACTCGCGGTACGCGTCCGCCAAGCTTGACCCGCGCTCCGAGGCGATCAAGTCCCGCATGGAGGCCGACGCATGAGCGCCCCGTACGCCCACCTCCAGCTCGCGGCGACCCCCACCAGCGAACACCGGCCGCTGATCATCGCGCTCTTCTCGGTGTTCGTCGTCGCGACCCTGGTCATCACCGTCTGGGCGGGCCGCCAGACCAAGAGCGCGGCCGACTTCTACGCGGGCGGCCGCCAGTTCACCGCCTTCCAGAACGGCCTGGCGGTCTCCGGCGACTACATGTCCGCCGCGTCCTTCCTCGGCATCGCCGGGGCCATCGCGCTCTTCGGCTACGACGGCTTCCTGTACTCGATCGGCTTCCTGGTCGCCTGGCTGGTGGCGCTGCTCCTGGTCGCCGAGCCGCTGCGCAACTCCGGCCGCTACACCATGGGCGACGTGCTCGCGTACCGGATGCGCCAGCGGCCCGTACGGACGGCGGCCGGCACCTCCACCATCGTCGTCTCGATCTTCTACCTGCTGGCGCAGATGGCCGGAGCGGGCGTCCTGGTCTCGCTGCTGCTCGGCATCACCAGCGACGCGGGCAAGATCCTCATCGTCGCTCTGGTCGGCGTGCTCATGATCGTGTACGTGACGATCGGCGGCATGAAGGGCACCACCTGGGTGCAGATGGTCAAGGCGGTCCTGCTCATCGCGGGCACCATCCTGATCACCTTCCTGATCCTGCTGAAGTTCAACTTCAACCTGTCGGACCTGCTCGGCACGGCCGCCGAGAACAGCGGCAAGGGCAGCGCCTTCCTGGAGCCCGGCCTCAAGTACGGCAAGACCGGCACCTCCAAACTGGACTTCATCTCGCTCGGCCTCGCCCTGGTGCTCGGCACGGCCGGGCTGCCGCACATCCTGATCCGCTTCTACACCGTCCCCACCGCCAAGGCCGCCCGTAAGTCGGTGAACTGGGCGATCGGCATCATCGGCGCCTTCTACCTGATGACGATCGTGCTCGGCTTCGGCGCGGCCGCGCTGCTCAAACCGGGCGACATCACCGCCTCCAACCCGGCGGGCAACACGGCGGCGCCCCTGGCGGCCCTGGAGATCGGCGGCGGCAGCGGCTCCAACGGGGGCGCGATCCTGCTCGCGGTGATCTCGGCGGTCGCCTTCGCCACGATCCTCGCGGTCGTCGCGGGCCTCACCCTCGCCTCCTCGTCCTCCTTCGCGCACGACATCTACGCCAACGTCATCCGCAAGGGGAAGGCGACCGAGAAGGAGGAGGTCCGGGCCGCGCGCTGGGCGACCGTCTTCATCGGGGCCGTCGCCATCGTGCTCGGCGCCTTCGCCCGCGATCTGAACGTCGCCGGTCTGGTGGCGCTCGCCTTCGCGGTCGCCGCCTCCGCCAACCTGCCGACCATCCTCTACAGCCTCTTCTGGAAGCGCTTCACCACCCAGGGCGCGCTGTGGTCGATCTACGGCGGTCTGACCACGGCGGTCGTGCTCGTCCTGTTCTCGCCGGTCGTCTCCGGCAACCCGAAGACGTCGATGTTCAAGGGCGTCGACTTCCACTGGTTCCCGCTGGAGAACCCCGGCCTGATCTCGATCCCCGTCGGCTTCCTGCTCGGCCTGATCGGATCGCTCCTGTCCAAGGAGGAGCCGGACGCCGGGAAGTACGCGGAGCTGGAGGTCAAGTCCCTCACCGGAGTCGGCGCCCACTAGGCACTCCGTACGGGTACGAGCCGCGGCCGCGTCGTAGGGTCCTACGACGCGGCCGCGCCGTACCTCGTGTCAAACGGCCCCCGCTGTTGTCGGACCTCTCGCGTAGGCTCGGCTGTACAGACCAACCGGCAATCGGGGGAGGGGGCCCACAGTGCTCATCGACACATACGGCCGTGTGGCCACTGACCTGCGCGTCTCACTGACGGACCGCTGCAATCTGCGGTGCACGTACTGCATGCCGGAAGAGGGTTTGCAGTGGCTTGCCAAGCCGGATCTGCTCACCGACGACGAGATCGTCCGGCTGATCCGTATCGCCGTGACCGAGCTCGGCATCACCGAGGTCCGCTTCACCGGCGGCGAGCCGCTGCTGCGCCCGGGCCTGGTCGGCATCGTGGAGCGCTGCGCGGCCCTGGAGCCCCGCCCCCGGATGTCGATCACCACCAACGGCATCGGCCTGAAGCGCACCGCGGCCGCGCTGAAATCGGCCGGTCTTGACCGGGTCAACGTCTCCCTCGACACCCTGCGCCCCGAGGTGTTCAAGACCCTCACCCGCCGCGACCGCCACAAGGACGTCATCGAGGGGATGGAGGCCGCCCGCGCCGCTGGGCTCACCCCGGTCAAGGTCAACGCGGTCCTGATGCCGGGGCTCAACGACGACGAGGCCCCCGACCTGCTGTCCTGGGCGGTGGCGCACGACTACGAGCTGCGGTTCATCGAGCAGATGCCGCTCGACGCCCAGCACGGCTGGAAGCGCGACGGCATGATCACGGCCGGTGACATCCTGGCCTCGCTGCGTACGAGGTTCACGCTCACCCCCGAGGGCGACGACGAGCGGGGCTCCGCGCCCGCCGAGCGCTGGGTGGTGGACGGCGGACCGCACCGGGTCGGCGTCATCGCCTCGGTGACCCGCCCGTTCTGCGCCGCCTGCGACCGGACCCGGCTGACCGCCGACGGCCAGGTGCGCACCTGCCTGTTCGCGCGCGAGGAGTCCGATCTGCGCGCCGCCCTGCGCTCGGGCGCCCCGGACGAGGAGATCGCCCGGCTGTGGCGGCTGGCGATGTGGGGAAAGAAGGCCGGATCCGGTCTGGACGACCCGGCTTTCCTTCAGCCCGACCGCCCGATGTCAGCGATCGGCGGCTGACTCCCACTCGGCGAGCGGCACCACGTCCTTGAGGAACCCGCGTACGCCCAGGAACTGGGAGAGGTGCTCGCGGTGTTCGTCGCACGCGAGCCAGGTCTTGCGCCGCTCCGGCGTGTGGATCTTCGGGTTGTTCCAGGCCAGGACCCATATGGCCGCGGTGCGGCAGCCCTTGGCGGAACAGGTGGGCGCCTCGTCGGCGATCTCGTCACTCACGGATACATTCTGCGCCATGAACCGGGGGTGACATGGCGACGCCGAGCAGCCACGGGGGGAGCTGCCCGGCGTCGGTCCGTCGCTCCGACGGGGGATGCGGAGCGCCTACGCAGTATGTCACGGGGGACCCGGTGTGGTGCACCGTAACTTCATGATTGATCTGAGCTTTTCTTGAGCTTTGCAGACGGTGACGGATCAGGTCTGCTCGCGTGACCACGGTTCGTGGTCAGGGCCCCCGGAGGCCTCCGGAGATTCCGCTGGACCCCCTGCCGGGCCCCCCACCGGAGCCGCCCCGAGCATCGGCCGCGCAGGCGCCGGGATGTACGTCGACGGCAGTGAAGGCACGTTCTCCCGCCCCGCGTTGGCGATCACCACAGCCACATAAGGGAGCAGGGCTCCCAACACCAGGGTCACGATTGCGACAGGGCGTTCGATGTTCCACAGGACGGCCGTGAGGACGACCGACACCGTACGGATCGACATCGAGATCACATAGCGGCGCTGCCGCCCCCGAACGTCCTCGGCGAGACCCTGCCGGGCCCCGGTGATCCGGAAGACCTCGGCTCCGCTCCGCTTCCGCATCAAGCTCCACCACCCGACTCCGCGCCGGACTCTCCCCGGCCCGGACTGTTCACACGGTACGCCCGGTATCCGCCGGGTTCGAGACCGGGGCAGGTCCGGTCTGTGCGATCGACCCGATGCGTACCGCGTACGGACGAGTCCGACATGCGCCGTATGGCGGATGGGTCAACACTGGCTGCGACTGCTCAGGTAGGGCGGAGTGCTCGGCGGAGTGCTCCCCCGAGCGGAACGAGGAGGCAGCCATGGGCTGGTTGTGGGCGATCATCGTGGGATTCGTGCTGGGTCTCATCGCGAAGGCGATCCTTCCCGGGAAGCAGCACAGTCCGCTCTGGCTGACGACCGTCTTCGGCATCATCGGCGCGGTGGTCGGCAACTCGATCGCCCGGGCGATCGGCATCGCCGAGACCAAGGGCATCGACTGGGGCCGGCACGGCCTCCAGATCGCGGCGGCGGTCGTCATCGTCTTCCTCGGCGACATGCTCTACATGGCGCTGCGGGGCAACAAGCAGAGGGCCTAGCGGTACGCCGAAGGGGCGGCCCCACCTGGGAGCCGCCCCCTCGATCACTGCCGTACGCGCAGGTCAGACGCTCTTGACCTCGATCGCGGCCAGGTTCTTCTTGCCCCGGCGCAGCACCAGCCAGCGGCCGTGCAGCAGGTCCTCGGCCGTGACCACCGCGTCCTCGGACGCCACCTTCGCGTTGTTCACGTAGGCGCCGCCCTCCTTCACCGTGCGCCGCGCCGCCGACTTGCTCGCCACCAGCTCCACCTCGGCGAACAGGTCCACCACCAGGCCGAGTTCGGCGACCTCGGCGTGCGGCAGCTCGGAGAGCGCGGCGGCCAGCGTCGGCTCGTCGAGCTCAGCCAGCTCGCCCTGCCCGAACAGCGCCTTCGACGCGGCGATGACCGCCGCGCACTGGTCGGCGCCGTGCACCAGGGTCGTCAGCTCCTCGGCGAGCGCGCGCTGCGCGGCACGCGCCTGCGGGCGCTCCTCGGTGAGCTGCTCCAGCTCCTCGATCTCCGTGCGGGACTTGAAGCTGAAGATCCGCAGGAACTTGGAGACATCGCGGTCGTCCGCGTTCAGCCAGAACTGGTAGAACGCGTACGGCGTGGTGCGCTCGGGGTCCAGCCAGACCGTGCCGGACTCCGTCTTGCCGAACTTGGTGCCGTCGGCCTTGGTGATCAGCGGGGTGGCCAGCGCGTGCACCTCGGCCTCCGGGGCGACCCGGTGGATCAGGTCGGTGCCCGCGGTGAGGTTGCCCCACTGGTCGCTGCCGCCGGTCTGGAGCACACAGCCGTGCCGCCGGTAGAGCTCCAGGAAGTCCATGCCCTGCAGGATCTGGTAGCTGAACTCGGTGTAGCTGATGCCCACGTCGGAGTTGAGCCGCCGCGCGACCGCCTCCTTCGCGATCATCTTGTTGACCCGGAAGTGCTGGCCGACATCGCGCAGGAACTCGATGGCCGACAGGCCCGACGTCCAGTCCAGGTTGTTGACCATGGTCGCGGCGTACGGGCCCTCGAAGTCGAGGAACCGCTCGATCTGGCCGCGCAGCCGGTCGACCCAGCCCGCGACGGTCTCCGGCGCGTTCAGCGTGCGCTCCGAGTTCGGCTTGGGGTCGCCGATCAGACCGGTGGCCCCGCCGACCAGGCCCAGCGGGCGGTTGCCCGCCTGCTGGATCCGGCGCATGGTCAGGATCTGCACCAGGTTGCCGAGGTGCAGGCTGGGCGCGGTCGGGTCGAAGCCGCAATAGAACGTGACGGGACCGTCCGCGAACGCCTTGCGCAGTGCGTCCTCGTCAGTGGAGAGGGCGATCAGCCCGCGCCACTGCAGCTCATCGACGATGTCCGTCACGGTCGTACGTCTCCTAGGTCTGGGTATGAAGGTGCAGCAGCCAGTGTATGGGGGTCAGACGCCCTGGCTGACCGAGCTCATGTTGAAGTCCGGCACCCGCAGGGCCGGCATCGCGGCCCGGGTGAACCAGTCGCTCCACTCCCTCGGCAGGGTCTTCTCGGTCCGCCCGGCCTCGGTGGCCCGCGACAGCAGGTCCACCGGCGACTCGTTGAACCGGAAGTTGTTGACCTCCCCGACCACCTCGCCGTTCTCGACGAGGTAGACGCCGTCCCGGGTGAGCCCGGTGAGCAGCAGCGTCGCCGGGTCCACCTCGCGGATGTACCAGAGGCACGTCAGCAGCAGGCCCCGCTCAGTGGCCGCGACCATCTCCTCCAGGGAGCGCTCGCCACCGCCGTCCAGGACCAGGTTGCCGATCGACGGGGTGACGGGCAACTGAGTGAGCCCAGCGCTGTGCCGGGTGGTGATCAGCCGCTCCAGCCTGCCGTCCCGCATCCAGTCGGTGGGGGCCAGCGGCAGACCGTTGTCGAAGACGGAGGCGTCGTCGCCGGAGGAGTGCGCGAGCTGGAACGGCGCGCACTCCAGACCCGGCTCGTTCGGGTCGCTGCGCAGCGTCAGCGGCAGCCGGGCCAGCTTCTCGCCGAGCCGGGTGCCGCCGCCGGGCTTGGAGAACACGGTCCGGCCCTCGGTGGCGTCTCGCGCGTTCGACGACCACAGCTGGTAGATCAGCAGGTCGGCCACGGCGGTGGGCGGCAGCAGCGTCTCGTACCGGCCCGCGGGCAGGTCGATACGGCGCTCGGCCCAGCCGAGCCGGACGGCGAGCTCCTCGTCCAGGGCGCCCGGGTCGACGTCCTTGAAGTCCCGAGTGGAGCGTCCGGCCCAGGCGGAGCGGGCCCGGTCCGGGGACTTGGCGTTGAGCTCAAGGGTGCCGGTCGGCTGGTCGTGGCGCAGCCGCAGGCCCGTCGACGTACCCAGGTACGAGGACGTCATCTCGTGGTTGGCGAAGCCGTACAGCTCGCGGCCGCCCGAGCGGGCCCGGGCGAAGGCCTCGCCGAGGGCGGGGGCGAACTCCGCGAAGACGGCGGAGGAGGTCTCGGCGGGCGCGTCGGTGAAGTCGGCCGCCACCGGCACGCCCTCGACCAGCGGCTGGGCGTCCTCGGCGGGCCCGGCGCCGCGCGCCGCCGCCTCCGCCGCCCGGACCAGCGGCTCCAGGTCGTCGGCGGTCACGGCGGACCGGGACACCACGCCGGAGGCCGTGCCCTGTGCCCCGTCGACGGTCGCGATGACGGTGAGGGTGCGGCCGCGGGTCACGCCGTTGGTGGTCAGCGCGTTGCCGGCCCAGCGCAGATTGGCGGAGGACTGCTCGTCCGCGATGACGACGCACCCGTCGGCGGTGGACAGCGCGAGCGCCCGCTCGACGATCTCGTGCGGCTTGACGGTCCTACGGGAGCTCATCGCCCGGCCTCCTGCGTCGTGTTCAGAATGTTCACGCCCCGGAACAGGGCGGAGGGGCAGCCGTGGGAGACCGCCGCCACCTGGCCCGGCTGGGCCTTGCCGCAGTTGAAGGCGCCGCCGAGCACATACGTCTGCGGGCCGCCGACCTTCTCCATCGAGCCCCAGAAGTCCGTGGTGGTCGCCTGGTAGGCGACGTCACGGAGCTGGCCCGCCAGCCTGCCGTTCTCGATGCGGAAGAACCGCTGCCCGGTGAACTGGAAGTTGTAGCGCTGCATGTCGATCGACCACGAGCGGTCGCCGACCACGTAGATGCCCCGCTCCACGCCCCCGATCAGGTCCTCCGTGGAGAGCCCGCCCGGGTCCGGCTGGAGCGAGACGTTGGCCATGCGCTGGACCGGGACGTGCCCGGGGGAGTCCGCGAAGGCGCAGCCGTTGGAGCGGCCCAGGCCCGTCAACTTGGCGATGCGGCGGTCCAGTTGGTAGCCGACCAGCGTGCCGTCCTTCACCAGGTCCCAGGACTGCCCCTCGACGCCCTCGTCGTCGTACCCGATCGTCGCGAGCCCGTGCTCCGCGGTGCGGTCGCCCGTCACGTTCATGATCGAGGAACCGTACGCCAGCTTGCCCAGCTGGTCGAAGGTGGCGAAC
This sequence comes from Streptomyces sp. TLI_146, assembly GCF_002846415.1. Lineage (NCBI taxonomy): Bacteria > Bacillati > Actinomycetota > Actinomycetes > Kitasatosporales > Streptomycetaceae > Streptomyces > Streptomyces sp. TLI_146. Next base: position 2,707,420 of record NZ_PJMX01000001.1, on the reverse strand, counting down.
GAGGTGCCCGCGTACGCCGCCTCGTAGCCGAGCGCCCGGTCCAGCTCGGTGGCGTGGCCGATCGACTCGTGGATGGTCAGCCACAGGTTCGACGGGTCCACCACCAGGTCGTACGACCCGGCCTCGACACTCGGCGCCCGCATCTTCTCGGCGAGCAGCGCCGGGATCTGCTCCAGCTCGGAGTCCCAGTCCCAGCCGGTGCCCGTCAGATACTCCCAGCCGCGCCCCACCGGCGGCGCGAGCGTGCGCATCGAGTCGAACTCGCCGGTCTCGCCGTCCACGGCGACCGCGGTGAGCTGCGGATGCAGCCGCACCCGCTGCTGGGTGGTGACGGTGCCCGCGGTGTCCGCGTAGAACTTGTTCTCGTGGACGGTGAGCAGCGAGGCGTCCACATGGGCGACCCCGTCCGCCCGCAGCAGCCGCTCGCTCCAGTCGGCCAGCAGCGCGCTCTTCTCCTCGTCCGGCACGGAGAAGGGGTCGATCTCGTACGAGGAGATCCAGGTCCGGTCGGCGTGCACCGGCTCCGGGGCCAGTTCGACGCGCTCGTCCGAGCCGGCCGCCGCGATCACCTGCGCCGACAGCTTCGCCATCGCCACGGCCTGCGAGGCGACCTTGGCGGCGGCGTCCATGGTGAGGTCGACGCCGGAGGCGAAGCCCCAGGCGCCGCCGTGCACCACCCGGACCGCGTAACCGAGGTCCGTGGTGTCGGACGAGCCCGCGGGCCGGGCGTCGCGCAGCCGCCAGGCCGCGCTGCGGACCCGCTCCAGGCGGAAGTCGGCGTGGTCGGCGCCGAGCGCGCGGGCCCGCGCGAGCGCGGCGTCGGCGAGCGCCCGCAGCGGCAGCGCGGTGAAGGCCGCGTCGATGGAATGAGGCACGGATGTCTCCTGTCGTGTGAGACCGGTCGCCCCGATCATGTCGCGGTTCGGGGCCGCCTGCCTATCCCTTTCTGTAGGGACCCCACAGCGCTTTCCGTACGCCACTGTCACAGGTCGATTCCCCGTACAACGGCCGGTACCGATAGTTTGCGGAAGTACGAAACCGCTATCGAAAGGGTGATCCGTTGAGCCGCTCGGTTCTCGTCACCGGAGGAAACCGGGGCATCGGCCTCGCCATCGCCCGCGCTTTCGCCTCCATGGGCGACAAGGTCGCGATCACCTACCGCTCCGGGGAGCCGGACGCCCTCCAGGAGGAGGGGTTCCTCGCCGTCAAGTGCGACATCACCGACGCCGAGCAGGTGGAGCAGGCCTACAAGCAGATCGAGGAGGCCCACGGGCCCGTCGAGGTGCTCGTCGCCAACGCCGGGGTCACCAAGGACCAGCTGCTGATGCGGATGTCCGAGGAGGACTTCACCTCGGTCCTGGACACCAACCTCACCGGCACCTTCCGGGTCGTGAAGCGCGCCAACCGCGGCATGCTGCGCGCCAAGAAGGGCCGCGTCGTCCTGATCTCGTCCGTGGTCGGCCTGATGGGCTCGCCCGGCCAGGCCAACTACGCGGCCTCCAAGGCCGGTCTCGTCGGGTTCGCCCGCTCCCTCGCGCGCGAGCTGGGCTCCCGCAACATCACTTTCAACGTCGTCGCACCCGGCTTTGTCGACACCGACATGACCAAGGTGCTCACCGACGAGCAGCGCACCTCGATCCTCTCCGGGGTGCCGCTGGGCCGCTACGCGCAGCCCGAGGAGATCGCGGCCGCGGTCCGCTTCCTCGCCTCGGACGACGCCTCGTACATCACTGGTGCCGTCATCCCGGTTGACGGCGGATTGGGCATGGGTCACTGATCACATGAGCGGAATTCTCGACGGCAAGCGCATTCTGATCACGGGTGTGCTGATGGAGTCGTCCATCGCCTTCCACGCCGCGAAGCTGGCTCAGGAGCAGGGCGCCGAGGTCATCCTCACCGCCTTCCCGCGGCCCACGCTCACCGAGCGCATCGCCAAGAAGCTCCCCAGGCCCGCCAAGGTCATCGAGCTCGACGTGACCAACCAGGAGCACCTGGACCGGCTCGCGGGCCTGGTCAAGGACGAGCTCGGCAGCCTCGACGGCGTCGTCCACTCCATCGGCTTCGCCCCGCAGGACGCCCTCGGCGGCAACTTCCTGAACACCCCGTTCGAGTCGGTCGCGACGGCCATGCACGTCTCGGCGTTCTCGCTGAAGTCGCTGACCATGGCCTGCCGCCCGCTGATGAGCTCCGGCGGCGCGGTCGTCGGTCTGACCTTCGACGCGCAGTTCGCCTGGCCGCAGTACGACTGGATGGGCCCGGCGAAGGCCGCCCTGGAGGCCACCTCCCGCTACCTCGCCCGCGACCTGGGCAAGGAGGGCATCCGCTGCAACCTGGTCTCGGCGGGCCCGATCGGCTCGATGGCCGCCAAGTCCATCCCGGGCTTCACCGACCTGGCGGACGTGTGGAACACCCGCTCTCCGCTGGAGTGGAACATGGCCGACCCCGAGCCCACCGGCCGCGCCATTGTGGCCCTGCTCTCGGACTGGTTCCCGAAGACCACGGGCGAGATCGTCCACGTCGACGGCGGCGTGCACATGATGGGTGCCTGAGCCTTCTCTTTCGGAGGCCCTGAGCCTCTCGCTCCACACGGCCGCCCTCCGTCCGCTCGCGCGGACGGAGGGCGGCCGTCGTGCGTGTCGGGCCAACTCCCCGCAGACTGATCGAAGCGGACAAGCCGGGCAGTCGGCCGGGGAGGAGGTGGGGCGGTGCGGCCCTTGCGTACGGCCCAGCGCCGAGCCGTCGCCCTGGCGGCGCTGCTCGTCACGGCCCTCGCCGCACTCGCCCTTCCCTCGGTCGTGCGGGCCGCCACCGCCGACGACCCGGCCCCGGTCGCCCCGCCCGCGCCCTTCGGGGCCGACTGCCGGACCTCGGTGCGGGGCTCGCACGTCATCGCGTACTGCCACAACCCGTACCCCGACACCGACCGGGTGCGGCTGCACACCGAGTGCGCCCGCTGGTGGGACATCGACGCCGACGCGGCCCCGGTGGAGGTCGCGCCGGCGCAGACCGTACGGCTCACCGACCGCTGCTGGAAAGAGGTGCGGGCGGTGTGGGTCACCCATGAGAAGCCCGGTGCACCGCCGGCGCCGGAGCACCGGCGTGGTGCGGTGCCGAGCACGTCCTAGGGGCGCGGTGAACCGCGCGGCCGGCCACAGACGACCCGCAGCCGAAAGCGCTCCGGCACAGCGAAGCGTTCACATGCGATCGCTGAGGCAGACGAACGCATGGCCCGCGGCCTCCGCGGCAGCGGATTCCGCGTCGCCCGCCCGGATCGCCTCGACGAGCCGGGCGTGGTCCATATGGTTCTCCGGTCGCAGCTCACGGCCCACGTCGTCGCGGAGCCAGTCGCGCAGCAGGTCGCCGAGGTCGGCGTAGAGCTCGGTCAGGACGTCGTTGTGCGAGGCCGCGACCATCGCCAGGTGCAGCGTGGCGTCGGCGGCGACGAACGCCTCCGCGTCGCCCGACTCCCAGGCCTCCTCGCGCCGCGCGAGCAGCGCGTCCAGCTGGGCCAGATCGCGTTCGGTGCGCCGTTCGGCCGCCAGGCGGGCCGCCGACGACTCCAGGGTGGAGCGCAGCTCGGCCACATGGCGGGGATCGGCGTCGGCGAAGCGCCGGTGCATCACGCCCGCCAGCTCGCTCGTCGCGACCACGTACGTGCCCGAGCCCTGGCGGATGTCGAGCAGCCCGTTGTGCGCGAGCGCCCGGACCGCCTCGCGGACCGTGTTGCGCGCCACCCCCAGCTGCTCGACCAGCTCGGGTTCGGTGGGGATGCGCGATCCCACCGGCCACTCGCCCGAGGTGATCTGGTTGCGCAGCTGCGCGATCACCTGGTCGGCGAGGGCGGACCGCCGGGGAGAGCTCAGCGCCATGGCGCTCCTTGTGTTCGTGGCCGTCGTCTCGCGGCCATCATCTCGTGACCGCCCAGGCGATTGGACAACCAATCATCCCATGATTCTATGATGGTGCGCATGGCCGACGACGAGACCCGCACCCTGAGCCCAGCGCCGGGCACCACACCCCCCGCCTCCATCGAAGCCCCCGCGGCCCCGCGCACGGACGGCCGCGCGTGGAGCACCCGTCTGGTGCTCGTCGGCCTCGTCCTCGCCGCGCTCAACCTGCGCCCCGCCATCACCAGCCTCGGGGCGCTCTTCGAAGAGGTACGCGACGGGCTGCACATGAGCGGCAGCGTCGCCGGTGTCCTCACCTCCGTACCGCCGCTCTGCTTCGCCGTCTTCGGCGTCTTCGCCCCCCGCCTCGCCCGCCGCTTCGGCCCCGCCGTCGTCGTCTGCGCGGGCATGGCCGCGATCGCCGCGGGCCTGCTGCTGCGCCCGTTCGCCGGCGGCACCCCCGGCTTCCTCGCGGCCAGCGCGCTCGCCCTTATGGGGATAGCCGTCAGCAACGTGCTGATGCCGGTGATCGTCAAGCGCTACTTCCCGGACCGCGTCGGCTCCATGACCGGCCTGTACTCGATGGCGCTGGCGGCCGGCACCGCCCTGGCCGCCGCCGCCACCGTCCCGGTCACCGATGTACTCGGCGGCAGCTGGCGCACCGGCCTGAGCGTGTGGGCGCTGCTCGCCGCCGTCGCCGTACTGCCGTGGCTGCTGCTCGTCCGCGACCGCACCTCCCGTACGGCCGGAAAGCCCTCGGCCGTGCGGGAGGACGCGGAGGCGCCCGCCTTCAAGATCACCCGCAGCCGTACGGCCTGGGCGCTCGCCTGCTTCTTCGGCCTCCAGGCCACCGCCGCGTACATCACGATGGGCTGGATGCCGCAGATCTTCCGGGACGCCGGGGTGTCCGCCGGGACCGCCGGCGTCCTGCTCGCGGTGACCATGGTGATGGGCGTGCCGCTCGCGTTCGTCATCCCGCGCGTCGCCACCCGGATGCGCAACCAGGGCCCGATCGTCGCCGTCCTCGGCGCCTGCGGCCTCGCCGGCTACGCGGGCCTCTACTTCGCCCCGGCCGCCGGCGCCTGGGCCTGGGCGCTGCTCCTCGGCATCTCCAACTGCGCCTTCCCGCTCGCCCTCACGATGATCGGGATGCGCACCCGCACCGGCACCGGCGTGGTGCGGCTCTCCGCCTTCGCGCAGTCCACCGGGTACCTCATCTCCATCCCCGGCCCCACCCTGGTCGGCGCCCTCTACGACAGCAGCGGCGGCTGGGGCCTGCCGATCGCGCTGATGGCGGGCCTGATGGTGCCGCAGATCGTCGTCGGTTCGCTGGCGGGCCGGGACCGGACGGTGGAGGACGAAGCCGGGATGCGAGACTGAGCGCATGCCTGTGCTCGACCCGAACCCCCAGAACGGTCAGAAGAAGCTCCTCATCGTGCTCGGCGCGATGCTGGCGATCACGGTGGTCATCGCCGTGATCGCGACGATCGCCTCCCCCTGACCTGCGCCGACGCACCCCATGGTGGTGCTGGCCCCCCTATCCCCTAGGGGGAAAAGCCCCGGGGTAAGTGGGTGGGTCACCCGATGGGCTCCGGGCTCCCCCTTCCGTAGGTTCGAAGTACGTCAGCGAGACCACGTACTTCACCTTTACGGATTTACGGAGGCGGCCATGTCGGCCCGTACGCACACCCGGTCCACCCAGCCGGCCACCGGCCGCGCCGACTTCCGGCTCCCCTGGTGGGGCGTCGCGCTCCCCACCGTCGCCTTCGTCGTGCTGCTGGTGCTCATCACGGGCTCGCACGACGCCGAGGCCGCATCGGGGGACTCCTCTATCAGCCACCTCATGGACCGCATTCAGCACTCGCTGTCCCGGTGAACACCCTTGTCAACCCTGGCGCGAGAGCTCATCGGGACCCTGCGCCCGATGGCGTGATTCGTGCGAAGCTGGTGGGCATGAGCGTCGACACACCCCGCAGGATCGTCCTCCTCCGGCACGCGAAAGCCGACTGGCCCCAGGTGTCCGACCACGACCGGCCGCTCGCCGACCGCGGCCGCACGGACGCCCCGGTGGCCGGGCGCAGGCTCGCCGAGACCGGAATCGCCCTCGACCTGACTCTCTGCTCGACCGCGGCCCGTACCCGCGAGACCTGGAAGCTGGCCGTGCAGGAACTGCCGCACCGCCCCAGGACCGTGTACGAGGAGCGGCTGTACGAGGCCTCGCTCGGCGAGCTGCTCGCCCTGCTGAACGAGACGCCGGACGACGTCGACAACGTCCTCCTGGTCGGCCACAACCCCGGGATGCACGCCCTCGCCGACGCGCTGGCGGGCGAGTCCGAGTCAGACGTGCTGCCGAGGATGAACCGCAGCGGCTTCCCGACGGCGGCGTTCGCGGTGGTGGCGTTCACCGGCTCGTGGAAGACGGTGGAGCACGGCGTGGGCAGGCTGACGGACTTCTGGGCGCCGCACGAGTAAGGCGTACGTAGGTGACGAGTGGGCCCCGGAGCGGAGAACCGCTGCCGGGGCCTTGCCGCTGTCCGGGGCCGGGGGAGCGGGGGACTAGTGGGGCAGGTCGACGGAGCCGTCGGCGGCCTCGACCTCTTCCCGGGTGATGCCCAGCAGGTAGAGCACGGTGTCCAGGAACGGCACGTTCACGGCGGTGTCGGCGGCCCGGCGGACCACCGGCTTGGCGTTGAACGCGACGCCCAGACCGGCCGCGTTGAGCATGTCGAGGTCGTTGGCCCCGTCGCCGATCGCCACGGTCTGGTCGAGCGGGACGCCCGCCTCGGCCGCGAACTCGCGCAGCAGCCGCGCCTTGCCGGCCCGGTCCACCACGGCCCCGGTGACGCGCCCGGTGAGCTTGCCGTCGACGATCTCCAGGGTGTTGGCGGAGGCGAAGTCGAGCCCGAGCCGCTCCATCAGGTCGTCGGTGACCTGGGTGAACCCGCCGGAGACGACGCCCACTTGGTAACCGAGCCGCTTGAGCGTACGGATCAGGGTGCGGGCGCCGGGGGTGAGCCGCACCTCGGCGCGGACCTTGTCCACCACGGACGCGTCGAGCCCCGCGAGCAGCGCCACGCGCGCGTGCAGCGACTGCTCGAAGTCGAGCTCGCCCCGCATCGCCTGGGCCGTGATCTCGGCGACCTTGTCCTCGCATCCGGCGTGCGCGGCGAACAGCTCGATGACCTCGTCCTGGATGAGCGTGGAGTCCACGTCCATGACGACCAGCCGCTGGGCGCGGCGGTGCAGGCCCGCCGAGACGACGGCGACGTCCACGCCGAGGGCCGCGGCCTCCGTGGCGAGCGCGGTGCGCAGGGGCTCGGTCTCGGTGCCGGAGACGGCGAACTCGACGGCCGTCACGGGGTACTTGGCGAGGCGGAAGATACGGTCGATGTTGCCGCCGGTCGCGGTGATCGTGGCCGCTATGGCCGCCGTGGACTCGGCGGTGAGCGGGTGTCCGAGCACGGTGACGTGCGAACGCCCGCTGCCGCGCGGCCGGTTGTCGCCGGTACCGGAGATGATCTCGGCCTGGAGCCGCAGCGACTCGGCCCAGCTGTGCACGGTGGCCCGCAGCTCGCCCTCCGTGCTCACGGTCGGCTCGGTGACGAGCGCGCACAGGACGATACGGCCACGGGTGACGACCTGCTCGATGTCGACGACGTCGACGGAGTAGGCGGCGAGGGTGTCGAAGAGCCCGGCGGTGATCCCCGGCCGGTCCTTGCCGAAGATCTTGACGAGCAGGGTCGGCGTGTCCGCGTCCAGCAGGGGCACGTCGGGGTTCTGACCAGCGGGGCGAGGGGGCTGAGAAGCGCTCATGGTGCTTCCACCGTATAGGCCCACCACGGCCCCCCGACGCCCTGTCCCGCCCACCGGACAGCTGAGTCCCCCCAGAAACCCAAGATGACAGCGGAGCGAAACCTGCTGGTCACTCAGGGGTGACGGGGGAGTCGGCCCGGGGTTCGTCTGCGGGTGGGTGGAGGGCTGGTTGCGCAGTTCCCCGCGCCCCTTTTTGGCCCGGGGTTCGTCTGCGGGTGAGTGGTGGGTTGCTCGCGCAGTTCCCCGCGCCCCTGAGATGCGCCCCTGCGGGGCGCCCAGGGGATTGCCGCGGAGCGGCATCTTCAGGGGCGCGGGGAACTGCGCGACCAGCCACGCACGGTCCGCAGACGAAGGGGGTCCGGGGCGGAGCCCCGAAGCGGGGTGCAGGGGCCGCAGGCCCCGCGAAGGGGGTCCGGGGGCGTAGCCCCCGGGAAACCACCTCCACCCCACCCCACCCCCGGAGGGTTCAGGGAAGGGGCGGGGAGGGGCCATCCCCCCGTAGATACGGGTTCGTCTCATCCCCCAACGGCCGATACACCGGCGACGGCGCATAGGGCCCGGCCCGCCCGTACACCTCCTCCGCGGAAGGCCCCACCGGCCCGGAACCGGCCGAGGCCGAGGCCAGCGGCGCGGCGCGCCGCCCCGCAGCCCCCACCCCATGAGCCAGCAGCGCCCCCAGGCACCCCGCGACCGCCCCCCACCCCGCCCCCAGCACCAGCGCAAGCCCCGCGTTCCCGTGCAGCTCCACCCCCGCCCCGAACGCGTTGAACCCCAGCACGGACAGCGACGCGTCCGCGGAGACCCCCGTCAGCCACACCAGCAGCGGCAGCGCGACCGCGGTCGCCACCCCGAGCCCCACCGCGCACCGCCCCGCGAACGCGCCCCCCGACAACCCCCGCACCGGCGTACGCGCCGCAGCGAGCACCCCCGCGTACAGCATCATCACGCCCGTGGCGACCGCCAGCAGCCACACGCGCCCGTCCAGCTCGGCCAGCCGCCCCAGGCTCACGCTCTGGTCGTCCTTGAAGCCGAGCAGCTTGTCCAGCGGGTCCGGCAGCACCTGCACCAGCGCCCCCGTGGCATGGCCGCTCCACGGGACGAACAGGCCGAGCGGCAGCGCCAGCCACACCCCGTTCGGTGCGCCGAGCAGCGCGGCGCCCGCGATACGCCCGGGATGCCCGTCGCCCACCATCGCGTACGCGGCCGCCGCCAGGCCCGCCACCACCGCCAGCAGAACCACCGCGACCAGCGCCGACGCGGCGGGGCGCACGATCCGGTGCAGCCACTCCCAGCCGCGCGGCAGCGGGGAGCGCCGCGAGGCGAGCAGTGCGACCAGCAGCACCCCGAGCACCCACAGCACCGCGCCCGCCAGCGAGTCCGCGGTGTTCACGGTGAAGCCGACCTGCGCCTTGGCGTCGGCGAGCTTGCCGAGCCGGTCCGGCAGCAGCCCGCCGATGTCCCCGAGGTCGCCCAGGTCGCCGAGCCCGGGGATCGACACCCCGCCCCCCGGCGACTTCCCCGTGTCGAGGCCGAGCGCCCCCCCGTCGATGGTGACCAGGTCGTGGCCGGCCCAGGCCAGCCCCGCCACCACCCCGGTGAACAGCACCACGACCCCGGCCGCCCGCGCCGCGAGCTCCGTACCCGGCAGCACCGCGCCCGCCGCCCGCAGCGAGCGCAGGAAGAAGAAGGCGAGCAGCACCGCCCCGGCGAGCGACACCCCCAGTGGCGTGATCTCGACGGCCGTCTTCGCCTGCGCACCCGTCAGACCGAACGCCGAGACGTCGCCCGACGGGGTGACGGAGCCGCCCGCCCCGAGCACCACCACGGCCGCCGTCATCGGCCCCAGCGCCCCGGCCGCGTCGGCGCCGAGCAGATGCAACCCGAGGGCCGCCGTGCCCGCCATCGCGACCAGCGCCCAGCTGACCGAGGCGAGGGAAGCCAGCAGGACATCGGCCCAGGGAATGCCTTCGGGCGCCACCGCGGCCCCGGTCGCACCCGGTGTCCCGAGCCCCCCGGAAGCCCTCTTCCCGCCCCTGTCGCCCCTGCTCATCAGGCCCCCCGGGATTGGTCCAAGTTGTCCCATTCGCGCATGATCCGTACGCAGTCATGGGTGCTTACTACTTTCCGGGCGCGTTTCTCCTGAGTCAACGGCGCACGCGTACACGGCTGTTGCTGGACTGCAACAGGTCTGTGCACGTTATTCACAAGGGCCGGGTTTCGGATACGAGCCCGGGCCTGAAATAGTTCCCCACGATGTTCGCCATCCCTAGACTCCCTGTATCGGGGGATTGCTCGGGGGACAACAAGTGGGGCATGGAGTGCCGGAACTCGTACTGGAATTGAATGGCAGGACCTGGACGCTCGACGCGTCCCGGTCGTACACCCTCGGACGTGATCCGCAGGGCGACATGGTGATCGACGACGCCAGGGTCTCGTGGCGGCACGCCACGATCAGCTGGGGCGGCCGGAGTTGGGTCATCGAGGACCACGGCAGCACCAACGGCACCTATGCGCAGGGTCAGCGGATCCACCAGATGGAAATCGGCCCCGGGTCCTCGGTGAACCTGGGCAACGCGACGGACGGCCCGCGGCTGAATCTCACCGCCGGTGCCGCCGCCGCTGCCCCGGCGGGAGCCGCCGCGTACAGCGCGCCGGCCGCCGCCCAGCAGGCGCCGCAGCAGGCCCCGCCGCAGCAGCCCCAGCACGGCGGCCAGGGCTGGGCACCGCAGCAGCCCCAGCAGGCGGCCCCGCAGCAGCACGTTCCCCAGCAGGCGCCGCAGCAGGCCTGGCAGCAGGCGCCGCAGCAGCAGCCCCCGCAGGCGCACGTCCCGCAGCAGGTCCCGCCGCAGCACGGCCCCGGCCAGCCGGCGGGCGCGTCGGCGGCCTACGGCGACCGCAGCCCCACCACGTTCCACCAGGTGGCCCTCGGCCGGGTGATGCGCATCGGCCGTGCGCTGGAGAACGAGCTGGTCGTCTCCGACCTCCAGGTCTCGCGCCACCACGCCGAGTTCCACTCGACGCCCGACGGGCGCATGGAGATCCGCGACCTCGGCTCGCACAACGGCACGTACGTCAACGGTATGCCGATCGCCAAGGGCGGCTCCGCGCTGCTCGGCCCGAACGACATCGTCGGCGTCGGTCACTCCACCTTCCGCATCGTCGGCGACCGCCTTGAGGAGTTCGTCGACACCGGTGACGTCTCCTTCTCGGCCCGCCACCTCACGGTGACGGTCGACGGCGGCAAGCAGATCCTCAAGGACGTCTCCTTCGGCGTCCCGGAGAAGTCGCTCATCGCCGTCATCGGCCCCTCGGGCTCCGGCAAGTCCACCCTGCTCAAGGCGCTCACCGGCTACCGGCCCGCCAACCAGGGCGACGTCCTCTACGACAACCGGAACCTGTACAAGCAGTTCGCCGAGCTGCGCCAGCGCATCGGTCTGGTCCCGCAGGACGACATCCTGCACAAGGAGCTGACCGTCAAGAAGGCGCTGAAGTACGCGGCCAAGCTGCGCTTCCCCGCCGACACCAGCGAGGCCGAGCGCAACCAGCGGATCGACGAGGTCCTCGGCGAGCTCAAGCTGGACATCCACAAGGAGAAGAAGGTCACCTCCCTCTCCGGTGGCCAGCGCAAGCGCGTCTCGGTCGCCCTGGAGCTGCTGACCAAGCCGTCCCTGATCTTCCTGGACGAGCCGACCTCCGGCCTCGACCCGGGCATGGACCGCGACGTCATGCAGCTGCTGCGCGGGCTCGCCGACGACGGCCGTACGGTCCTCGTCGTCACCCACTCGGTGGCCGAGCTGGCGATCTGCGACAAGCTCCTGGTGATGGCGCCGGGCGGCTCGGTGGCGTACTTCGGTCCGCCCGAGGAGGCGCTGAACTTCTTCGGCTACGGCACCTGGGCCGACGTCTTCTCCGCCTTCGAGAACTACCGCGACTACGACTGGGCGGGCCGCTGGAAGGGCTCGCAGCACTACCAGATGTACGCCGCGGACATCGACGCCGTGGCCGCCCAGTCGGTGCAGATGCCGTCCCCCAACCAGATGCGCCCGCCCAAGCCGCAGAGCTGGGGCGCGCAGCTGTGGACGCTGATGCGGCGGTACTCGGCGGTCATCGCCTCCGACAAGGGCTTCCTGGGCCTGATGGTGATACTGCCCGCCGTCCTCGGCGCGGTCAGCGTGGTCATCCCGGCGAAGTTCGGCCTGGCCCCGCCGACCGGCGCCAGCAAGTTCAACGGCGACGCGGGCACGATCATGCTGATCCTCGCGGTCGGCATGTGCTTCTCGGGCGCGGCCAACTCCGTACGAGAGCTGATCAAGGAACGGGTCATCTACGAACGGGAACGGGCCACCGGCCTCTCCCGCTCGGCCTATCTGATGTCCAAGGTCATCGTGCTCGGCGTGATCACCGCGATCCAGGGCGTCATCATCTGCGGCATCGGCTTCTCCACCCGGGAGCTCCCCAAGGAGGGCCTGATCATGCCGCCGGCCGTCGAGATCTGCCTGGTGGTCATCGCCCTCGGCTTCACCTCGATGATGTTCGGCCTGGTCATCTCCTCGCTGGTGAAGACCGCCGAGAAGACCATGCCGCTGCTGGTCATGTTCGCGATCGTGCAGGTCGTCTTCACCGGCATCCTCTTCAAGGTCTTCGGCTCGATCGGCCTTGAGCAGTTCGCCTGGCTGATGCCGTCGCGCTGGGCCATCGCGGGCGCCGGTACGACGCTGGACCTCGCGCACCTGATGCCGCCGTGGGACCAGAACAACCCCACCGACCTGGACCCGCTGTGGAAGCACTCGGCGAGCCAGTGGGGCATCAACATCACCGTGCTGATCGCCCTCGGCGTCATCTGCGGCTTCGCGGTCGCGCGTCTGCTGCGCCGCCACGAGCCGGAGGTCATGCGCAAGTAGCGCGGGCCCCGCACACACGCCGAAGGGCGGCACCCCTCATGGGGTGCCGCCCTTCGGCGTGTGCCGTCGGCGTCCGTCAGTAGGCGCCGTTGACGTTGTCCATCGAGCCGTACTTGTCCGCCGCGTAGTTGGCGGCGGCGGTGATGTTGGCGACCGGGTCGTAGATGTTCCACGACGTGCCGGCCACGTGGTACGCGTTGAAGGTCGGCTGGATGACCTGGAGCAGGCCCTTCGACGGGACACCGTTGATGGCGTTGATGTCCCAGCCGTTGATCGCGTTCGGGTTGCCGGTCGACTCGCGCATGATGTTGCGGTACAGACCGTTGTACGAACCCGGGATGCCCTTGGACTTCATGATGTCCAGGGACTCCTTGATCCAGCCGTCCAGGTTGTTGGCGTACACCGGCTTGCGGGCGGCGGCGCGGCTCGCGGCGGCGTCGGCCGCGCGCTTCTTCGCGTCGGCCTCGGCCTTGGCCTTCGCGTCGGCCTCGGCCTTCGCCTTGGCCTGCTTGGCGGCGGTGACGTGCTGCTTGGCGATGCTCGCCTCGACGGCCTTCGCGTTGGTGCCGGCGGCGGTCACGGAGAAGGCGACGGGCTCGGCGGCCACGGCGGTACCCGACTCGCCACTGCCCGGCAGGACAGAGAAGGCGAGGGCGGCGGCGCCGAGAGCGGCGACACCGGCAATCGAGATCTTGTGCGTCTTGTTCAGACGACTGTGACCAGGGTTGCTGGACTCGGGCATGGTTGTGGGACCTCTTCCGAATGACGGGGACGGCACACGAAAGCGCCGCGGCGGTGAGCCGCAGCGCTGTGCGACGGGAGCCATTCTTAGCGGCCGCAAAATCCTGTGGCAAAGGTGTGACGTACGAAGCGGGATAGTGGATCAGGGGCGGGGAAAAAGCGCCTCCCGCCCCCGCTCGCCCCGCTCACAGGGGCCTTATGTCTCCACTACGCTGCTTCGTAAGTGATGTGCGTCCTATGCGCGGGCTCACATCAGCCGCGTAACAGTCTCACCAACAGTTGCAGGAGCAATTCTGTGTGTGACGGTTATCGTCCGGAAGGATGAGGTGGACGTCGCCGAACTCGTGCCAGAGGTAGAGCGCGCCCAGCGCCTCGGCGTACGCGGCCCCTATCGCCGCCCGCCCCGCGATCGCCTCCAGCATCAGCAGGTGCGAGGCCTCCGGCTCGTGCAGCCCGGTCAGCAGCCCGTCCACCACGCGTACCCCGCGCTCGGGCGTCACCACCAGATCCGTCCACCCGGACGCGGGCCGCACCACCCCGTCCACCCCGGTGGCCGACTCGAGCGCCCGCACCGCCGTGGTCCCCACGGCCACGATCCGCCCGCCGCCCGCCCGGGCCGCGTTCACCAGCCGCGCCGTGGCCACCGGCACCTCGAACCGCTCCGGATACGGCGGCTCGTGCGCCTCTGCCGAGGCCACCCCCGTATGCAGAGTGATCGGAGCGAACTGCACCCCGCGCCGCACCAGCTCCGCGACCAGCTCCACCGTGAAGGGCCGCGCCGCGCTCGGCATCTCCGCCGAGCCCACCCCGTCGGGCGAGGACAGCGCGAAGACCGTCTGGTACGCGGAGAGCGGCTGGTCGCCCGAGGTGTACGCGTACCGGATCGGCCGCCCGTACCGCGCGAGCAGCCCCGGCACGTCCGACGTGTCCGCACGCGCCCACCACAGCCGGTCCCCGTCCGCGCTCAGCGGCTCCTCCAGGCACAGCCGCCGCCCGCCCGGCAGCGCCACCGTCGTGCACGCGCGCGTGCCGGTGCGCCGCCGGGTGCTGCCCGACGGATCCGGGGTGCGCAGCTCGACCGCCCAGCGCCCGTCCGGGCCCAGCGTCGAGAAGTGCACGACCACCCGCTCGCCGCCGACCGCGGCGTCCACGGCCGACGGCATGGTCGCGGACGTGTTCACGACCAGGACGTCCCCGGCCCGCAGCTGCCCGGCCAGCTCCCGGAACGCGTGATGGGAGACCTCGGTGCCGCGCGACACCATCAGCCGCACGTCGTCCCGCCCAGACCCGCGCACCTCGGCGGGCACCGAGGCCATCAGCTCCTCGGGGACCCGGATGGCGATGTCCGCCGTCATCGCGCCCCCGCTCCGCCCGGGCCCCGCCTGAGAGCCTGTTTTCGAACCCCCGCCTGCGCCCCGACGCCCGGCACGCACCCTCGCCGCACGGTGCTGCAGGACAGGTGGCTCCGCCACATGACCTGCACCACCGCACGCCGAGCGCACGCACCGACCGCCGCTGCGCCTGCCCTCCGGGCAGACGACGGGGGTTCGAAAACAGGCTCTCACCGGGCCACCTCCACCAGCGCGGGGGCCGCGTACCGCCCGCTCGCGGGGCGGCGCTCGATCAGGCTCAGGAAGCCGGGCACCACGCTCTCGGGCTCCGGCCGCTCGTCCTCGTCACCCGGCACGGCCGCCCGGTACAGATCGGTCCGCATGTCGCCCGGGTCCACCGCCCACACCCGCAGCCCCGGCTCCTCCACCGCGAGCACGGCCACCAGCTGGTCGAGCGCCGCCTTGGACGCCCCGTACCCGCCCCAGGTCGCATAGGCCTCGGCCGCCGCGTCGGAGCTGACCGCAAGCACCGCCCCCGCCCCGGAGCCCCGCAGCAGCGCGAGCGACTCCTGTACGAGCCCCAGCGCCGCCACCACATTGGTCTCCAGGGCCGCCCGGAACCCCTCCAGGCTCTGCGACTCCAGCGGCACCAGCGGCTCGGCGCCGAGCGCGCTCGCGTTGTGCACGAGCAGATCGAGCCCGCCCAGCTCCGCGGCCGCTGCCACCAGCGCCCGGCGGTGCGCGGCGTCCGTCACGTCCCCGGCGAGCGCCACCACCTTCGTTCCGTGCCCGTCGAGCGCGTCGGCCGTCTCCTTCAGTACGGACGCTGTCCTGGCGTCCAGGACGAGGTCCCAGCCGCGGGCGGCCAGCGCCCGCGCGAGCGCCCGCCCCAGCCCCTTCGAAGCACCCGTGATGATCGCTACCGGCATGGTCTTCCATCCCCTCGCAGTGCGCTGCGTCGCTGTCCTTCGTCGGTGGTGCGCGTCGGCCGCACGGGCCCCGGTCCGCCGACAGCCCCAGCGTCACTCCCCGTCCGCCCCCGCCGCCTCAGCCGCACGCCTCAGCCGCCCAAGGCACTTCGACCTAGTCCCCGGGACCCATCCGGCCGCCGTCCACAGGCGGATACGCACCGTCACACCCCACGGGTACGGTGATCCCATGAGCCACCGACCGAGCTCCGGCCTCGCCGCCGTGAGCACCGCACTCCTCGCCATGAGCAGGCATCTGGAGGTCCGCGACGTCCTCAAGACGATCGTCGCCTCCGCCCGCGACCTGCTCGACGCGGAGTACGCGGCACTCGGCGTCCCCGACGACCACGGCGGCTTCGCCCAGTTCGTCGTCGACGGAGTCAGCGACGAGCAGTGGAAGGCGATCGGCCCGCTGCCGCGCCAGCACGGCATCCTCGCGGCGATGCTCAACGACCAGAAGCCGGAGCGGATCGCCGACGTCCGCAAGGACCCCCGCTTCGGCGGCTGGCCCGCCGCGCACCCCGAGATGTCCGACTTCCTGGGCGTGCCGATCCGCGACGGCGACGAGACGCTGGGCACGCTCTTCCTCGCCAACAAGCGCTGCCCCAAGCCGGAGGGCGGCTGCGGCTTCACCGAGGACGACGCCGAACTGCTCGGCATCCTCGCCCAGCACGCGGCGATCGCCCTGACCAACGCCCGGCTCTACGAGCGCAGCCGCGAGCTCACCATCACCGAGGAGCGCACCCGCCTCGCCCACGAACTGCACGACGCGGTCAGCCAGAAGCTCTTCTCGCTCCGGCTGACCGCCCAGGCCGCGGCCGCCCTGGTGGACCGCGACCCCGCGCGCGCCAAGGGCGAGCTCCAGCAGGTCGCCGCGCTCGCCGCCGAGGCCGCCGACGAGCTGCGCGCGGCCGTGGTCGAGCTGCGCCCGGCCGCCCTGGAAGAAGACGGTCTGGTCAACACCCTCCGCACCCAGATCCAGGTCCTCGACCGCGCCCACAGCGCCGAGGTCACCTTCGAGAACTGCGGAGTGCGGGCACTGCCGCCCGCCCAGGAGGAGGCGCTGCTGCGCGTCGCCCAGGAGGCCCTGCACAACGCCCTGCGCCACGCCGACGCCGAGCACGTCTCGGTCGTCCTCGTCCGGCGCGGCCAGGGCGCCGCCCTGCGGGTCGTCGACGACGGCCGCGGATTCGAACCCCGTGCGGTCCGCCGCGCCGGGCGCCACCTCGGCCTGGTGTCGATGCGGCACCGGGCCGGCGGCGTCGGCGGCCGGCTCATCGTGAAATCGGCGCCCGGACAGGGCGCCACGATCGAGATGGAGGTGCCAGGTGGCTGACAGCATCAAAGTCCTCCTGGTCGACGACCACCAGGTGGTCCGCCGCGGCCTGCGGACGTTCCTGGAGGTCCAGGACGACATAGAGGTCGTCGGCGAGGCCGCCGACGGGGCCGAGGGGGTCGCCCGCGCCGAGGAGCTCAAGCCGGACGTCGTCCTGATGGACGTGAAGATGCCCGGCATGGACGGCATCGAGGCGCTGCGCAAGCTGCGCTCCCTCGCCAACCCGGCGAAGGTGCTGATCGTCACCAGCTTCACCGAGCAGCGCACGGTGGTGCCCGCGCTGCGGGCGGGCGCGGCGGGCTACGTATACAAGGACGTGGACCCGGAGGCGCTGGCCGGTGCGATCCGCTCGGTGCACGCGGGCCACGTGCTGCTCCAGCCCGAGGTCGCGGGCGCGCTGCTCTCCCAGGACGACGCGGGCGGCGGCCAGGGCCGGGGCACCTCGCTCACCGAGCGCGAGCGCGAGGTCCTGGGCCTGATCGCGGACGGCCGCTCCAACAGGGAGATCGCCCGGGCCCTGGTCCTCTCCGAGAAGACGGTGAAGACACACGTCTCCAACATCCTGATGAAGCTGGACCTGGCGGACCGCACCCAGGCGGCCCTGTGGGCGGTCCGGCACGGCCTGACGACCTGACCGCCGTATAGGCGTAAATACGGATCGTCATGCTCCAGTGAAAGATTCATACCGTCGGGTGGATGTCACCCGTCCGGCGTATCCCCGGCGACCGGTGGGCGTTCTCCAGTGCGTGCTAGCGACGGACCGTCGCAGCGAGACCAGGAGGAACCTGAAGTGAAGAACCTGAAGAAGGCCGCCGCCGTCGCCATGGTCGCCGGAGGAATCGTCGCAGCGGGCGCCGGTGCGGCCGCCGCGCACGGCGGTGCGGACGCCCACGGCAAGGCCGAGAACTCCCCGGGCGTCGTCTCCGGCAACCTGGTCCAGGTCCCGGTCCAGGTCCCGGTCAACGCCACGGGCAACTCGGTGAACATCGTGGGCCTCCTCAACCCGGCCTTCGGCAACGAGTCCTCCAACTCCTGACGCCGCATCTGCCGAGCGCCATTCCCCCACCCCGCCCCTTCCCGAAAGCCCTCTGGCGGGCGGCCGGGTGGGGGCGGGGTGTTCGTCTTGCGGGCCGGTGGTGGGTTGCTCGCGCAGTTCCCCGCGCCCCTGAATGCGCCCCTTCGGGGCGCCCAGGGGATTGCCGCGCAGCCGCATCCTCAGGGCGCGGGGAACTGCGCGACCAGCCACGGCGGGCCGGCAGACGAACGGGGGTCCGGGGCGAAGCCCCGAAAGCAGGGGTGCAGGGGCCGCAGGCCCCGCAAACGGGGCCGGGGGCAAAGCCCCCGGGAAACGCGCCTCCACCCCCACCCAGCCCCCGGAGGGTTCAGGCGAAGGGGCGGGGTGGGGCCCCCTCCACATAAGAGTTGTACGCCGCCACCCGAGCCCGCCGAGCCACCCGCTCCACCGGCCGCAACACCTCCGCCCGAGCCGCAAGCTCGGACGCACTCACGGCCCCGCCCACCCCCTCCGCCGCCTGGGCCACCTCCACCAGCAGCCCCACCCGCCGGGCCAGTTCGAGCACCCGTACCGCCCGCGGCGGATACCCGGGAGCCAGGACCGGCGAGTCCGGCCCCTCCGCCCGCGCCCGGTACGCGTCGATCGCCGCCTCCGCCGCCGGCCCCGACCCGGCGACGTCGAGCCGGGTCAGCGCGACCGTCGCCTCCCGCAACGCCTCCGCCAGTTCCCGCTCCGCCTCCCCGAGCGAGGGCACATCGGCCGGCGGCGCCTCCCGTACCGCCAGGCACTGCCAGACCACCTCCACCCGCACATCACCCGCGGGCCCCACCTCGGTCACCTCCGGCACCAGCCCGTGCGGCGCCCCGTACCCGACGACCGCCTCCGCCGCGTCCAGCGCCCGCGCGTTGAACTCCGGCGGCCCGCTGAGCCCCAGCGGATGCCCCGGCGCGGGCAGCGCGACCCGGAAGCCGGTCACCCCGAGCCCCCGCAGCCGCCCGAGCGCCAGCGTGAGCCCCACCGGCACCGCCTCACCCGGCAGCCCCGCCACCCGGTGCACCGTGTCGTCCCCGACGATCGCCGACGCGGCGTCATCCGGTGAAACTTTCCCGGCCAACAGGGCATTTCCCCATGCGGCCAGCCGACCTGAACGTGGTTCCGAGAACATGGACCCAGCCTAGGTACTGGCCCTCACGCCAGGTCCACTCCCTCGGTGGCGTAGGTTTTCCCTGGGAGATTTCCCCGGGACCCTGCCCACAGGCACAGCCCGGACCTCAAGACGATTGCATGGGGAGACAACGCGCTCATGAGCGATGTACTGGAGCTGGTGGACGTATCCGTGGTCCGCGACGGACGCGCTCTGGTGGACGACGTCTCCTGGTCGGTCAAGGAGGGCGAGCGCTGGGTGATCCTGGGACCCAACGGCGCCGGCAAGACCACCCTCCTCAACATCGCCTCCAGCTACCTCTTCCCGACCACCGGTACGGCGAAGATCCTCGGCGACAGCCTGGGCAAGGTCGACGTGTTCGAGCTGCGCCCGCGCATCGGCATGGCCGGTGTCGCCATGGCCGACAAGCTCCCCAAGCGCCAGACCGTGCTCCAGACGGTGCTCACCGCCGCGTACGGCATGACCGCCACCTGGCAGGAGGAGTACGACGCCGTCGACGAGGAGCGCGCCCGCGCCTTCCTCGACCGGCTGGGCATGACCGACTACGTCGACCGCAAGTTCGGCACCCTCTCCGAGGGCGAGCGCAAGCGCACCCTGATCGCCCGCGCGATGATGACCGACCCCGAGCTGCTGCTCCTGGACGAGCCGGCCGCCGGTCTCGACCTCGGCGGCCGCGAGGACCTGGTCCGCCGCCTCGGCCGCCTCGCCCGCGACCCGTACGCGCCCTCGATGGTCATGGTCACGCACCACGTCGAGGAGATCGCCCCCGGCTTCACCCATGTCCTCATGATCCGCCAGGGCAAGGTGCTCGCCGCCGGCCCCATGGAGACCGAGCTCACCTCCCGCAACCTCTCCCTCTGCTTCGGACTCCCGCTCGTCGTCGAACACCGCGGCGACCGCTACTCCGCGACCGGTCTGCCCCTCGGCTGACCCCGGGCGCTCCCCGGGCACACTGTCCGTGACGGGGTGCCCGGACCTACCATGACCTCGTGGACGCATGGGTTGGGTGGCTGATCGCGGCGGCGGGTCTCGGTATTCCCCTGGTACTGACCGCCATGCCGGAATTCGGCATGCTGGCCGTCGGCGCGGTCGCCGCGGCCGTGGCCGCGGGCCTGGGCCTGGGCACCGTCGCGCAGGTGCTGGTGTTCGTGGTGGTCTCCGTCGCCCTCATCGCCGTCGTCCGGCCCATCGCGGCCCGGCACAGCGCCGAGCGGCCCCGGTTCGCCTCCGGCATCGACGCGCTGAAGGGCCGTCAGGCCGTCGTCCTCGAACGGGTCGACGGCAGCGGCGGCCGGATCAAACTGGCGGGCGAGATCTGGTCGGCCCGCAGCCTCGACGCCGACCGGTCCTTCGACCCCGGCCAGCAGGTCGATGTGGTCGAGATCGACGGAGCGACTGCCATCGTCATGTGAACCATGCCAGGATCATCCGGGCCGGGAGCCGCACAGCTCCCGAGCACTTCCTAGAGGCAAGAAAGGCACGGGGAACGCGATGTCAGCGATCATCATCGTCCTGATCATTCTGGTGGTGCTGGTCTTCATCGCCCTGATCAAGACCATTCAGGTGATCCCGCAGGCCAGCGCGGCCATCGTGGAGCGCTTCGGCCGCTATACGAGGACGCTGAACGCCGGTCTGAACATCGTCGTCCCGTTCATCGACTCGATCCGCAACCGCATCGACCTGCGCGAGCAGGTCGTGCCGTTCCCGCCGCAGCCGGTGATCACCCAGGACAACCTGGTCGTCAACATCGACACCGTCATCTACTACCAGGTGACCGACGCCCGCGCCGCCACGTACGAAGTCGCCAGCTACATCCAGGCGATCGAACAGCTCACCGTCACCACGCTCCGCAACATCATCGGCGGCATGGACCTGGAGCGGACCCTCACCTCCCGCGAGGAGATCAACGCGGCCCTGCGCGGCGTCCTCGACGAGGCCACCGGCAAGTGGGGCATCCGCGTCAACCGCGTCGAGCTCAAGGCCATCGAGCCGCCGACCTCCATCCAGGACTCGATGGAGAAGCAGATGCGCGCCGACCGTGACAAGCGCGCCGCGATCCTCCAGGCCGAAGGTGTCCGGCAGTCCGAGATCCTGCGCGCCGAGGGCGAGAAGCAGTCCGCGATCCTGCGCGCCGAGGGCGAGGCCAAGGCCGCCGCGCTGCGCGCCGAGGGCGAGGCCCAGGCGATCCGTACGGTCTTCGAGTCCATCCACGCGGGCGACCCCGACCAGAAGCTCCTCTCGTACCAGTACCTCCAGATGCTCCCGAAGATCGCCGAGGGCGACGCCAACAAGCTCTGGATCGTGCCCAGCGAGATCGGCGACGCGCTCAAGGGCCTGTCCGGCGCCTTCGGCAACCTCGGTGGCGGGATGCCCGGCTTCAACACGGGCTCCGAGCGCCGCGAAGAACCGCCCGTCGACTGAGACCAGTTGACTGTGCGGTACACCATCCGTGCATGATCAGTGCGGCCCCTCGACCTCCATGGCGGGGAGGCGTCTCACTGATTGTGTAAGGAGATGGCGTTGTCCATCTGGGAAGCACTCGCGGTCTTCGCGGCCGGTATCGGCGCGGGCACCATCAACACGATCGTCGGCTCAGGCACCCTGATCACCTTTCCCGTGCTGCTGGCCACCGGTCTGCCGCCGATCACGGCGAACGTGTCCAACACCCTCGGCCTGGTCTCCGGCTCCATCAGCGGAGCCGTCGGCTACCGCCGCGAACTGCGCGGCCAGTCCCGCCGCATCCTGCGCCTCGCGTCCACCGGCCTGATCGGCGGACTCGTCGGCGCGATCCTGCTGCTCGCCCTGCCGTCCGACGCGTTCGACGCGATCGTCCCCGTCCTCGTCGGCATCGCGCTGCTGCTCGTCCTCTTCCAGCCGCGCATCGCCGCCGCCGTCAAGCGCCGCCGCGAGGCCAACGGCACCAAGGCCCACCCCGACGGCGGCCCCGTCCTGCTCATCGGCCTCTTCTTCGCCAGCGTGTACGGGGGCTACTTCGGCGCGGCCCAGGGCGTGCTCTATCTGTCCCTGATGGGCCTGCTGCTCT
This sequence comes from Streptomyces sp. TLI_146, assembly GCF_002846415.1. Taxonomy (NCBI): domain Bacteria; kingdom Bacillati; phylum Actinomycetota; class Actinomycetes; order Kitasatosporales; family Streptomycetaceae; genus Streptomyces; species Streptomyces sp. TLI_146. The sequence goes on along the minus strand of NZ_PJMX01000001.1, from coordinate 2,685,220 downwards.
CCGAGAGCCTGCAACGCATCAACGCCGTCAAGAACATCCTCGCGGCCCTGGTCAACGGCGTCGCCGCGGTCTTCTTCCTCTTCGTCGCCGACTTCGACTGGACGGCGGTCCTGCTCATCGCGGTCGGCTCGACGATAGGAGGCCAGATCGGCGCCAAGGTAGGCCGCCGCCTCAAGCCCACGGTCCTACGAGGGGTGATCATCGCGGTGGGAGTGGTGGCGATCGTGCAGTTGGTACTGCGCTGAGAAAAAGTGGGGCCCGCCTCCAAGAGGAGGCGGGCCTTCGCCGGGTCACCCCAAGGGGCGCGGGGCTGTGTCCATTTGCGGCTCCGCCGCGCGGGCGCGACCAGCCCAAGACGGCCCGCACCCGAAAGACAGCAGTACTACGCCGCCCCACGAGCCAACCACTCCGGCAGAGCGGACCGATCCCCGGCCGCCATGCCGAGAAGCATCGCATCGGCAGGCGACGGCACGAACGGCTCCCGCAACAGCGGCATCCCCGCCTCCTCCGGCGTCCGGTCCGCCTTGCGGTGGTTGTCCTCCGCGCAGGACGCCACCGTATTGAGCCAGCTGTCCCGCCCGCCCTGGGCCCGCGGCACCACATGGTCCACGGTCGTCGCGCGCCGTCCGCAGTACGCGCACCGGTGCTGGTCCCGGACCAGCACCCCCCTTCTCGACCACGGAGCCTGTCTTCGGAACGGCACCCGTACGTACCGGCAGAGCCTGATCACCCGCGGCACCGGTATCTCCACCGCGGCCGCGCGCATCCGGAGCTCGGGATGCTCCTGCTCGACGACGGCCTTGTCCTGGAGGACCAGCACGACCGCACGATTGAGAGTGACCGTCGACAGCGGCTCGAAGCTCGCATTCAGTACCAGCGTGTCCCGCATCCTGCCCACCTCCGCGTAGTGCCGGCCCACCCCCTGGCGGGCTTGGATCAACTCTGGCCGGGCTCGCCACGACGGACAACGCATTAAAAATGCCCTGCTCTGATCTCTCCAAGACCAGAGCAGGGCAAACAATGAAGGAACGATCAGCTACCCGGAGTCAGCTGTTCGAGGGACCCGTGTACGTACCGATCAGCTGGGCGCGTGCCAGCGTGTGGAACCGCAGATTGAATCCGACGACGGCGGGCGACGCGTCCGCGTCCGGTCCCAGCTTCGCGGAATCCACCGCGTAAACGGTGAACACATAGCGGTGCGACTCCCCGGCCGGAGGAGCCGCCCCGCCGAAGTCCTTCGACCCGTAGTCGTTGCGGACCTGGACCGCCCCGGCCGGCAGGCCCTCGAACTTCCCGCTGCCCGCGCCGGCCGGGAGCTCGGTCACCGACGCCGGGATGTCGAACACCACCCAGTGCCAGAACCCGCTGCCCGTCGGGGCGTCCGGGTCGAAGCACGTCACCGCGAAGCTCTCGGTCTCCGCCGGGAACCCCTCCCACCGAAGGTGGGGAGACGTGTTCCCGGCCGCGTACACCTGGGCGTCCTGCAGCGGCGCACCCTCCTGGACGTCCTCGCTCACCACGGTGAACGAGGGCACCTCGGGGTGGAAGTCATGGGGGAGCGGCGGCCTCTTGAGCTCGCTCACGCGGGCACCTCCTGATCGGAAACCAGTGACGAAGGCGAGCCTAGAACCAGTTGCGCCGGCCGCCGACCTCCGCCAGCCACTGGTGCAGATATGCCGCCCAGTCCGTCCCCTGGTAGTCGTGCAGACCCACCTGGAACGAGCGGTACGAGTCGCTGCCCTCGCTGAACAGACCCGGCTTCTTGTCCATCTCCAGGACGACGTCCATCGCGCGGTCGTCCGCGACGAAGGTCAGCTCCACCTGGTTGAGGCCCCGGTACTCCGACGGCGCGTAGAACTCGATCTCCTGGTAGAACGGCAGCCGCTGCCGCGTGCCGCGGATGTGCCCGCGCTCCATGTCCGCGCTCTTGAAGCGGAAGCCCAGCTGGATGAAGGCGTTGAGGATCGCCTGCTGCGCCGGCAGCGGGTGCACGTTGATCGGGTCCAGGTCGCCCGAGTCCACGGCGCGCGCGATCTCCAGCTCCGTCGTCACACCGATGTGCATCCCGCGCAGCGGCTGGCCGTCGACCGTGGTGACCGGGGTCTCCCAAGGAATCTCCAGACCGAACGGCACCACGTGCACCGCGCCCGCCTTCACCTCGAAGGCACCGCCGAGGCGCAGCTTGGTGAACTCGATGTCCTGCTTGGCCTCGTGCTCGCCGCCCTCGACCTCGACCCGCGCCTGGAGACCGACCGAGAGCCCCTCGATCTGCTGGTCCACGGATCCGCCCTGGATCCGCACCTCGCCCTGGACGACACCGCCCGGCACCACGTTCGCCTCGGTCAGCTCGGTCTCCACCGAAGCGCCACCGGCACCCAGACTCGCAAGCAGCCGCTTGAACCCCATGCTGTTCCCTCCATAGATCCTGCCCCCACTAAACGCACAATCACGGCCTCCGGTTCCGACCCCCCACCGGGTACGCTCGGACGCCATGATTGCGGGCCCCGAACGTACGCCACTCCCACGCGGTTTCTTCGACCGCCCCGTCCTGGAGGTCGCCCCCGACCTCCTGGGCCGCACTCTCGTGCGCCGCACCGCCGACGGCCCCGTCGAGCTGCGGCTCACGGAGGTGGAGGCGTACGACGGCGCGAACGACCCCGGCTCGCACGCCTTCCGCGGCCGCACGGCCCGCAACAGCGTGATGTTCGGTCCGCCCGGCCACGCGTACGTCTACTTCACGTACGGGATGTGGCACTGCCTGAACGTGGTGTGCGGGCCCGAGGGCGCGGCGAGCGGGGTGCTGCTCCGGGCGGGCGAGATCCAGGTGGGCGCGGAGCTCGCGCGTAAACGTCGAATCTCGGCCCGAAATGACAAGGAACTGGCCAAAGGACCGGCCCGGCTGGCCACGGCCCTGGACGTCGACCGGGCCCTCGACGGCGCGGACCTCTGCACCGGTACGGATGCCCCGCTCTCCGTACTTACGGGGGCCCCGCCACCCGCCGACCTGGTACGCAGCGGACCGCGCACCGGAGTGGGCGGCGACGGAGCCCCGCATCCCTGGCGGTTCTGGATCTCTGACGACCCGACAGTCAGCCCGTACCGGGCGCATCAGCCACGCCGCCGCGCAACTTGACTCGGCCCGGCCGGACGCCTAACGTAGCCCGAGCCGCTTGAGACGGGCCCTGCTGTTCAGCAACCCGAAGCGGCCACCCACTACCTACGACTGACCCCAACGGGTCCTTGTTTCGGCATGCCGGAATTCGGATTCAGTGGCTCGATTATGAGCCGCCCGGGAAATCAGCTAAAGTAGTGACCACGCCGAAAGGGAAACCGCGAAAGCGAAAACCCCGAAAGCGAATCCCGCCGACCGGGAATCGGACACGAAAGAGTCTGATAGAGTCGGAAACGAAGGAAGCGCCCGGAGGGCCCGGAAACGGGAACAAAGGAAGCGTCCGTACCTTGAGAACTCAACAGCGTGCCAAAAGTCAACGCCAGATTGACAACCCCGGCCCACCGCTTGTCGGTTGGGTTGGAGGTTCCTTTGAAAAGTCCTGGCGGCCCTCGTGGTCGGCAGGCAATTACACAGCGAGGACGCTGAGGACGGTCGGTCTTATTCCGACATGACCGTCCCGCTCTTTCGTGTGTGCGCACCGGATTACCGGTACACATTCATGGAGAGTTTGATCCTGGCTCAGGACGAACGCTGGCGGCGTGCTTAACACATGCAAGTCGAACGATGAAGCCCTTCGGGGTGGATTAGTGGCGAACGGGTGAGTAACACGTGGGCAATCTGCCCTTCACTCTGGGACAAGCCCTGGAAACGGGGTCTAATACCGGATACGACCCGGAAGCGCATGCTTCTGGGTGGAAAGCTCCGGCGGTGAAGGATGAGCCCGCGGCCTATCAGCTTGTTGGTGGGGTAATGGCCTACCAAGGCGACGACGGGTAGCCGGCCTGAGAGGGCGACCGGCCACACTGGGACTGAGACACGGCCCAGACTCCTACGGGAGGCAGCAGTGGGGAATATTGCACAATGGGCGAAAGCCTGATGCAGCGACGCCGCGTGAGGGATGACGGCCTTCGGGTTGTAAACCTCTTTCAGCAGGGAAGAAGCGAAAGTGACGGTACCTGCAGAAGAAGCGCCGGCTAACTACGTGCCAGCAGCCGCGGTAATACGTAGGGCGCAAGCGTTGTCCGGAATTATTGGGCGTAAAGAGCTCGTAGGCGGCTTGTCACGTCGGATGTGAAAGCCCGGGGCTTAACCCCGGGTCTGCATTCGATACGGGCTAGCTAGAGTGTGGTAGGGGAGATCGGAATTCCTGGTGTAGCGGTGAAATGCGCAGATATCAGGAGGAACACCGGTGGCGAAGGCGGATCTCTGGGCCATTACTGACGCTGAGGAGCGAAAGCGTGGGGAGCGAACAGGATTAGATACCCTGGTAGTCCACGCCGTAAACGTTGGGAACTAGGTGTTGGCGACATTCCACGTCGTCGGTGCCGCAGCTAACGCATTAAGTTCCCCGCCTGGGGAGTACGGCCGCAAGGCTAAAACTCAAAGGAATTGACGGGGGCCCGCACAAGCAGCGGAGCATGTGGCTTAATTCGACGCAACGCGAAGAACCTTACCAAGGCTTGACATATACCGGAAACGGCCAGAGATGGTCGCCCCCTTGTGGTCGGTATACAGGTGGTGCATGGCTGTCGTCAGCTCGTGTCGTGAGATGTTGGGTTAAGTCCCGCAACGAGCGCAACCCTTGTTCTGTGTTGCCAGCATGCCCTTCGGGGTGATGGGGACTCACAGGAGACTGCCGGGGTCAACTCGGAGGAAGGTGGGGACGACGTCAAGTCATCATGCCCCTTATGTCTTGGGCTGCACACGTGCTACAATGGCCGGTACAATGAGCTGCGATGCCGTGAGGCGGAGCGAATCTCAAAAAGCCGGTCTCAGTTCGGATTGGGGTCTGCAACTCGACCCCATGAAGTCGGAGTTGCTAGTAATCGCAGATCAGCATTGCTGCGGTGAATACGTTCCCGGGCCTTGTACACACCGCCCGTCACGTCACGAAAGTCGGTAACACCCGAAGCCGGTGGCCCAACCCCTTGTGGGAGGGAGCTGTCGAAGGTGGGACTGGCGATTGGGACGAAGTCGTAACAAGGTAGCCGTACCGGAAGGTGCGGCTGGATCACCTCCTTTCTAAGGAGCACAGTACCGATTGCAGGCAAATGTTCTGCACGGTCAGCTCATGGGTGGAACGTTGACTATTCGGCACTTCCGGTAAGGATTTCACTAGTACTGCTTCGGCGTGGAACGTGAGGACCTGCGGGAAGGGCCGGGCACGCTGTTGGGTGTCTGAAGGCACGGGCTTTGCCCGCTTCACCTTCAGTCGCCGGCCCCAGTGCACTCAGACCTTCGGGTTTGGGGTGATGGGTGGCTGGTCGTTGTTTGAGAACTGCACAGTGGACGCGAGCATCTGTGGCCAAGTTTTTAAGGGCGCACGGTGGATGCCTTGGCACCAGGAACCGATGAAGGACGTGGGAGGCCACGATAGTCCCCGGGGAGCCGTCAACCAGGCTTTGATCCGGGGGTTTCCGAATGGGGAAACCCGGCAGTCGTCATGGGCTGTCACCCATGCCTGAACACATAGGGCATGTGGAGGGAACGAGGGGAAGTGAAACATCTCAGTACCCTCAGGAAGAGAAAACAACCGTGATTCCGGGAGTAGTGGCGAGCGAAACCGGATGAGGCCAAACCGTATGCGTGTGATACCCGGCAGGGGTTGCGCATACGGGGTTGTGGGATCTCTTTTTCACAGTCTGCCGGCTGTGAGACGAGTCAGAAACCGTATGAATAGGCGAAGGACATGCGAAAGGTCCGGCGTAGAGGGTAAGACCCCCGTAGCTGAAATTCATGCGGCTCGTTTAAGAGACACCCAAGTAGCACGGGGCCCGAGAAATCCCGTGTGAATCTGGCGGGACCACCCGTTAAGCCTAAATATTCCCTGGTGACCGATAGCGGATAGTACCGTGAGGGAATGGTGAAAAGTACCGCGGGAGCGGAGTGAAATAGTACCTGAAACCGTGTGCCTACAAGCCGTGGGAGCGTCGCTGTATGTGCTTGCACATGCAGTCGTGACTGCGTGCCTTTTGAAGAATGAGCCTGCGAGTTAGCGGTGTGTAGCGAGGTTAACCCGTGTGGGGAAGCCGTAGCGAAAGCGAGTCCGAACAGGGCGATTGAGTTGCACGCTCTAGACCCGAAGCGGAGTGATCTAGCCATGGGCAGGTTGAAGCGGAGGTAAGACTTCGTGGAGGACCGAACCCACCAGGGTTGAAAACCTGGGGGATGACCTGTGGTTAGGGGTGAAAGGCCAATCAAACTCCGTGATAGCTGGTTCTCCCCGAAATGCATTTAGGTGCAGCGTCGTGTGTTTCTTGCCGGAGGTAGAGCACTGGATAGGCGATGGGCCCTACCGGGTTACTGACCTTAGCCAAACTCCGAATGCCGGTAAGTGAGAGCGCGGCAGTGAGACTGTGGGGGATAAGCTCCATGGTCGAGAGGGAAACAGCCCAGAGCATCGACTAAGGCCCCTAAGCGTACGCTAAGTGGGAAAGGATGTGGAGTCGCAGAGACAACCAGGAGGTTGGCTTAGAAGCAGCCACCCTTGAAAGAGTGCGTAATAGCTCACTGGTCAAGTGATTCCGCGCCGACAATGTAGCGGGGCTCAAGCGTACCGCCGAAGTCGTGTCATTGCAGCAATAGGGCCAACGCCCGCTGTGATGGGTAGGGGAGCGTCGTGTGCCGGGTGAAGCCGCAGCGGAAGCTAGTGGTGGACGGTTCACGAGTGAGAATGCAGGCATGAGTAGCGATACACACGTGAGAAACGTGTGCGCCGATTGACTAAGGGTTCCTGGGTCAAGCTGATCTGCCCAGGGTAAGTCGGGACCTAAGGCGAGGCCGACAGGCGTAGTCGATGGACAACCGGTTGATATTCCGGTACCCGCTTTGAAACGCCCAATATCGAATCAGGCGATGCTAAGTCCGTGAAGCCGTTCCGGACCCTTCGGGGAAAGGAAAGTGGTGGAGCCGACGAACCAGACTTGTAGTAGGTAAGCGATGGGGTGACGCAGGAAGGTAGTCCAGCCCGGGCGGTGGTTGTCCCGGGGTAAGGGTGTAGGCCGTGTGGTAGGCAAATCCGTCACACGTTAAGGCTGAGACCTGATGCCGAGCCGATTGTGGTGAAGTGGATGATCCTATGCTGTCGAGAAAAGCCTCTAGCGAGTTTCATGGCGGCCCGTACCCTAAACCGACTCAGGTGGTCAGGTAGAGAATACCGAGGCGTTCGGGTGAACTATGGTTAAGGAACTCGGCAAAATGCCCCCGTAACTTCGGGAGAAGGGGGGCCATCACTGGTGATGAGTCTTGCACTCTGAGCTGGGGGTGGCCGCAGAGACCAGCGAGAAGCGACTGTTTACTAAAAACACAGGTCCGTGCGAAGCCGTAAGGCGATGTATACGGACTGACGCCTGCCCGGTGCTGGAACGTTAAGGGGACCGGTTAGCTCCATTTCGGTGGGGCGAAGCTGAGAACTTAAGCGCCAGTAAACGGCGGTGGTAACTATAACCATCCTAAGGTAGCGAAATTCCTTGTCGGGTAAGTTCCGACCTGCACGAATGGCGTAACGACTTCTCGACTGTCTCAACCATAGGCCCGGTGAAATTGCACTACGAGTAAAGATGCTCGTTTCGCGCAGCAGGACGGAAAGACCCCGGGACCTTTACTACAGTTTGATATTGGTGTTCGGTTCGGCTTGTGTAGGATAGGTGGGAGACTTTGAAGCAGCCACGCCAGTGGTTGTGGAGTCGCCGTTGAAATACCACTCTGGTCGTGCTGGATGTCTAACCTGGGTCCGTGATCCGGATCAGGGACAGTGTCTGATGGGTAGTTTAACTGGGGCGGTTGCCTCCTAAAGAGTAACGGAGGCGCCCAAAGGTTCCCTCAGCCTGGTTGGCAATCAGGTGTTGAGTGTAAGTGCACAAGGGAGCTTGACTGTGAGACCGACGGGTCGAGCAGGGACGAAAGTCGGGACTAGTGATCCGGCGGTGGCTTGTGGAAGCGCCGTCGCTCAACGGATAAAAGGTACCCCGGGGATAACAGGCTGATCTTCCCCAAGAGTCCATATCGACGGGATGGTTTGGCACCTCGATGTCGGCTCGTCGCATCCTGGGGCTGGAGTCGGTCCCAAGGGTTGGGCTGTTCGCCCATTAAAGCGGTACGCGAGCTGGGTTTAGAACGTCGTGAGACAGTTCGGTCCCTATCCGCTGTGCGCGTAGGAATATTGAGAAGGGCTGTCCCTAGTACGAGAGGACCGGGACGGACGAACCTCTGGTGTGCCAGTTGTCCTGCCAAGGGCATGGCTGGTTGGCTACGTTCGGAAAGGATAACCGCTGAAAGCATCTAAGCGGGAAGCCTGCTTCGAGATGAGTATTCCCACCTCCTTGAGAGGGTAAGGCTCCCAGTAGACGACTGGGTTGATAGGCCAGATGTGGAAGCCTCGTAAGGGGTGGAGCTGACTGGTACTAATAGGCCGAGGGCTTGTCCTCAGTTGCTCGCGTCCACTGTGTTAGTTCTGAAGCAACGAACAGTTGCTGGTTGAGCAGAACCCACTAATTAAAAAGTGTGCTTGTTCGCTCGAAACCGATAGGGTTTCGGTGGTCATAGCGTTAGGGAAACGCCCGGTTACATTCCGAACCCGGAAGCTAAGCCTTTCAGCGCCGATGGTACTGCAGGGGGGACCCTGTGGGAGAGTAGGACACCGCCGAACAATCTTTCAAGGACCCTTGGTCCCAGCGTTCACGCTGGGACCAAGGGTCCTTTTTTATTTTCGCTTCAATTTTCCGAAGCGCGTCGGGCAGCCGACTGCGCGAGAATGACTGCAGTACCCGAAGACAGGAGTCGCACCGATGTCCACCAACTCTCCCGAGGACCGTCCGCAGCGCGAGGGGCGCAGCCGTGACGGCGGTGACAGGGGCGGCTACCGGGGCGGTCGTGACGACCGCGGCCCGCGCCGTGACGACGACCGTGGCGGTCGTCCCTCCGGCGGCGGTGGCGGTGGCTACGGCCGCCGTGATGACAACCGTGGCGGCGGTACGGGTGGCGGCTTCCGCCGCGACGACCGTGCCCCGCGTCGCGATGACGACCGTGGCGGTCGCCCCACTGGCGGTGGTGGCTACGGCCGCCGTGACGACAGCCGTGGCGGCACCGGCGGCGGCTTCCGTCGCGATGACAACCGTGGTGGTGGCACGGGTGGCGGCTTCCGCCGCGATGACAACCGTGGTGGCACCGGTGGTGGCTTCCGCCGTGACGACCGCCGCGATGACCGTGGCCCGCGCCGCGACGACGACCGTCCCTCCTTCCGTCGTGACGACCGCGACGACCGAGGCGGCCGCCCCACCGGCGGTGGCGGCTACGGCCGCCGTGACGACAACCGTGGTGGCACGGGTGGTGGCTTCCGTCGTGACGACAACCGGGGCGGCAGTACGGGTGGCGGCTTCCGCCGCGATGACCGTGCCCCGCGTCGCGATGACGACCGTGGTGGCCGTCCCACCGGTGGTGGCGGGTACGGCCGCCGTGACGACAGCCGTGGCGGCGCCGGTGGTGGCTTCCGTCGTGACAACGACCGTCCCAGCTTCCGTGACGACCGCCGCGATGACCGTGGTCCCCGTCGTGATGACGACCGTGGTGGCCGTCCCACCGGCGGTGGTGGCTACGGTCGCCGTGACGACAGCCGTGGTGGCACCGGTGGTGGCTTCCGCCGTGACAACGACCGTCCCAGCTTCCGCGATGACCGTGGCCCGCGCCGTGATGACGATCGTGGCGGTCGCCCCACCGGTGGCGGTGGCTACGGCCGCCGCGATGACAGCCGTGGCGGCACCGGCGGCGGCTTCCGCCGTGACAACGACCGCCCCAGCTTCCGTGACGATCGTCGCGATGACCGTGGTCCCCGTCGTGATGACGACCGTGGTGGTCGCCCCACCGGTGGCGGTGGCTACGGTCGCCGCGATGACAGCCGTGGCGGCACCGGCGGTGGCTTCCGCCGTGACAACGACCGCCCCAGCTTCCGCGACGACCGCCGCGACGACCGTGGCCCCCGCCGCGACGACGACCGTCCCTCCTTCCGTCGTGACGACCGCGACGACCGAGGCGGCCGCCCCTCCGGCGGTGGCTTCCGTCGTGACGACCGTGGCCCGCGCCGGGACGACGACCGCGGCCCGCGCCGCGACGACCGCCGTGACGACAACCGCGGCGGTGGCTTCCGCCGTGACGACCGTGGTCCGCGCCGCGACGACGACCGCGGTGGCTACCGCGGCCGCGACGACCGCGGCGGGTTCCGTGGCGGCGACGACCGCCGTGAGCGCGAGCGCGACCGCGAGCCGATCAAGCGGCTACCGATCGACGAGGACGTCACCGGCAACGAGATCGACGAGGACGTGCACCAGGAGCTGATGAGCCTGCCGAAGACCCTCGCCGAGGACGTCGCCCAGAACCTGGTCATGGTGGCCCGGCTGATCGACGAGGAGCCCGAGCAGGCGTACGCGTACTCGCGCATCGCGCTGCGGCTCGCGTCCCGTGTGGCGGCGGTCCGCGAGGCGGCCGGGTTCGCGGCGTACGCGACGCAGAAGTACTCCGAGGCGCTGGCCGAGTTCCGCGCCGCGCGGCGGATGACCGGGCACGTCGAGCTGTGGCCCGTCATGGCCGACTGCGAGCGCGGCATGGGCCGGCCCGAGCGTGCGCTCGAGATGGCCGGTGCGCCGGAGGTGCAGAAGCTCGACAAGGCGGGCCAGGTCGAGATGCGCCTGGTCGCGGCCGGTGCGCGGCGGGACCTGGGGCAGCTGGACGCCGCCATCGTGACCCTGCAGAGCCCGGAGCTGGCGTCGAACTCGGTGCAGCCGTGGACCCCGCGTCTGCGGTACGCGTACGCCGACGCGCTGCTCGCCGCCGGGCGTGAGGACGAGGCGCGCGAGTGGTTCGCCAAGGCGGTGGAGTCCGACAAGGACGGCGCCACCGACGCCTCCGACCGGCTGGCCGAGATGGACGGCGTGGACTTCGTGGACGCCCTCGACGAGGACGGTGACGAGGACGCCGACATCGCCGACGAGCGGGAAGCGGAGTACGCCGCCGACGAGCCGGACAGCGCGCCGGACGAGGACGACGACCGCGCGGACGTCGACGTGGATGTGGATGTCGACGCCGCCGATGACGTCGTCGTCGACGTCGAGGACGACAAGGGCCCGGCCGACAAGGTCTGAGCTCCTGTGGGCAGTTAGGCAGTCGGGCAGTTAGGTATACGAGAAAGGGCGGCACCCCGGCCGGGGTGCCGCCCTTTCTCGTATCCGCGTGCCTCAGTTCACCGTCAGGCTCCGCAGCACCAGGCCCGTCGCCGGCTTCGGGCCGAAGGACGTCGACTTGCGGGGCATCGTGACGCCCTGGCGGGCCAGGTCGCGGACGACTTCCTCGCGTACGGGATGCATGAGCACAGCCGTGCCGCCGCGCCGCTCCGCCTGCTCGACGGCGGCCGCCGTGTCGTGGATGTACATGATGTCCTCGGGCGCGTCCGGGATGCGCCAGACGTGGTCCAAGAGCGTGGAGTGGAGCACGGTCGCGTCCAGGTCGCGCCAGGCCTGCGGGCGGTCCGTGCGGACGGTGCGGGCGAGCAGGTCCGTGTCGGGGCGGTCGAGGAGGTGGAAGCGTCCGTCGCCCGCCAGCAGGAACGCGTTGCCCGTGCCGGTGGCCTCCGCGAGCAGGTCGAGCGCGTCGGGCAGCGGCACCGCGAACGTACGGATGCGGAAGGCACCGGTTTCGGCCACCGCGGCCAGGGCGTCGCTGACCGGAAGCCGGTGCAGCAGCCGGTGGATGGCGCGCACCCGCAGCGGATAGCGGGCCGTGTCCACGAGCAGGACCAGGCCGAAGTCCCAGGGGCCGGGCGCCGACTGCTCGGAGCGCAGCCGCAGATAGGTGGCCCAGCGGTGGTGGCCGTCCGCGATCACCGCCTGGTGGTGCGCGAGGTCCGCCTGGATCTCCGCGAGGTCGGCGGGGTCCGTGACCGCCCACAGGCGGTGGTGGTAGCCGTCCTCGGTGGTCGTCGCGAGCAGCGGCTCGCGCCGTACGGTCCGCTCGATGACCGCGCCCGCGCCGGTCGGGGCGCTGCCGTTGGCGCTCGCGTCGCCGTGGTACGTCAGGAGCAGCGGCTCGAAGTGCGCGGCCGTCGTGCGCATGAGGTCGGCACGGTCCTCGACGACGTGCGGCATCACGTCCTCGTGCGGCAGCACCACGCCCTCGGAGGGCTCCGAGAGGGCCAGCGCGCCGATCAGCCCGCGCTGGAGCAGGCCGGCGCCGCGCTGCTCGTGCTGCTCGTACACGTAGAGCGCGGGCTCCGGGTCGGGGGCGAGGACGCCCTCCGAGAGCCAGTCGTCGAGGGTGTGCGCGGCCTGCTGGTGCCGTGCCGTGGGCGTGGCCGCCTGCGGGAGGATCAGCCGGACGATGTTGTACGGGTCCGCCGACTCCAGGTGGAGGAGCCCGTCGGGCCGCACCACCACGTCGTACGGCGGGGAGGTCACGGCCGCGAGGCTGCCGACGCGCGCGGGCACATAACGCAGTCCCCGGAAGGGGATCAGGCGCAGCCCGTCGTCGTCCGTACGCCCTGTTGTGGTCATTAGTGCATCGTAAGTGGGGTGCGGGCATGCGCGATGATCGGGGGAGACCATCGAGCGAGGAGTGGATGAGGATGAGCCAGCCGAGCAGGACCCGGCCGAGCGGCAGCGCACGGGCGCTGAGCGAGGCGTACGACACGGCTCTGCTGGATCTCGACGGGGTGGTGTACGCGGGCGGCGAGGCGATCGAGCACGCCGTCGCCTCGCTGGGCACGGCCCGCGAGGGCGGGATGCACCTCGCGTACGTCACCAACAACGCGCTGCGCACGCCCGACGCGGTGGCGGCGCACCTCACCGAGCTCGGGGTGCCGGCCGAGCCGGGTGATGTGATCACCTCGGCGCAGGCGGTGGCGCGGCTGATCTCCGAGCAGGTGCCGGAGGGTTCGCGGGTGCTGGTGATCGGCGGTGAGGGGCTGCGGGTGGCGCTGCGCGAGCGCGGGCTCGTGCCGGTGGAGTCGGCCGAGGACGCCCCGGCCGCGGTGGTGCAGGGGTACGGCGGGCCCGATCTGGCGTGGGGCAGGTTCGCCGAGGCGAGCTACGCGATCGCGGCCGGGGTGCCGTGGTTCGCGTCCAACACCGATCTGACGATCCCCAGCGGGCGCGGTATCGCGCCGGGCAACGGGGCGGCGGTGGAGGTGGTGCGGATCGCGACCGGCGCCGAGCCGCAGGTGGCGGGGAAGCCGCTGCCCCCGATGCACCGGGAGACGATCCTGCGGACGGGCGCGCGCAAGCCGCTGGTGGTGGGGGACCGGCTGGACACGGACATCGAGGGGGCGTTCAACGGCGAGGTGGACTCGCTGCTCGTGCTCACCGGGGTGACCGACGGCGCCCAGCTGCTGGCCGCCCGGCCCGAGCACCGGCCGACGTTCGTGGACGCGGATCTGCGGGGGATGCTGACCGGCCAGCCGGAAGTGGCCGAAAACGACGGTCGGTTCGTGTGTGGCGGATGGACCGCGGCCGTACGCGACGAGGAGTTCGCCCTGGACGGCGACGGCGAACCGCTGGACGGTCTGCGGGCGCTGTGCGCGGCGGCGTGGACGTACGCGGGCGAGGGTGTGTGCGAGCTGGATGCGGGGAAGGTGCTGGGACGGCTGGGGTTGTGACCCCGGCCCGGGCCCGGTGGTGGATCCCGTTGTGGATCAAGGGCCCTGTCGCATGATTAGCAGGGTAGGCTAACCTAACTTGCGTGTTGGTAGACAGCCCTTCCAAGCCGAGCGCGCAGACCGCTCCCGCGCCCCCGACCCCGATCGCCCGGCGGCACGCCCTGCGCGCCGCCGGACTGCTCGCGGCCACCGGGGTCCTGGTCCTCGTGGCCCTCGCGAGCATCGCGGTCGGCGCCAAACAGATCCCGCTCGCGGACGTCTGGCACGGGCTGTTCCACTACTCCGGCACCGCCGACGACGTCATCGTCCACGACACCCGGGTGCCCCGCACCCTGCTCGGGCTGCTCGTCGGGGCCGCCCTCGGCGTCTCCGGCGCGGTGATGCAGGCGCTCACCCGCAACCCGCTGGCCGAGCCCGGCATCCTCGGGGTGAGCGCGGGCGCCTCGGCCGCCGTGGTCTCGGCGATCAGCTTCTTCGGCGTCACCAGCCTGACCGGGTACGTGTGGTTCGCCTTCGTCGGCGCCGCGGTCGTCTCGGCGCTCGTCTACGTCCTGGGCGGCAGCCGGGCCGCCACCCCGGCCCGGCTGGCGCTCGCGGGGACGGCCGCCACGGCCGCGCTCTACGGCTACGTCAACGCCGTGCAGCTGCTGGACTCGGCCGCGCTCGACCGGGTGCGGTTCTGGTGGGTCGGCTCGCTGGCCTCCGCCAACGCGGACACCGTCACCGAGATCGCGCCCTTCGTGGTGGCGGGCCTGGTGCTCGCCGCGCTCATCGCCCGGCCGCTCAACGCGATGGCCCTGGGCGACGACACCGCCCGCGCGCTCGGCGCCCACCTCACCCGTACCCGCGTCCTGTCGATGGTCACCGTCACCCTGCTGTGCGGGGCCGCGACCGCCGCCTGCGGGCCGATCGTCTTCATCGGCCTGATGGTCCCGCACCTCGTCCGGGCCATCACCGGGCCCGACATGCGCTGGATCCTGCCGTACGCGGCCGTCCTCTCGCCCGTGCTGCTGCTCGGCTCCGACGTGGTCGGCCGGGTCATCACCCGGCCCTCCGAGCTCCAGGTCGGCATCGTCACGGCGCTCATCGGCGGGCCCGTGTTCATCTTTCTCGTCCGCCGCAAGAGGATGGCTCAGCTGTGAAGGCCGTACGCACGCCCGGGGGTTACTCGTTCCGGGCCGACACCCGCTCGCTGGTCGTCGTCGTGGCGCTGCTGGCCGCGGCGCTCACCGCGGGCGTGGTCCTCGTCGGCAGCGGTGACTTCGACATCGCGCCGCTCGACGTCGTCCGCACGCTCTTCGGCTCCGGCACCCCCCAGCAGGACTTCATCGTCAACGAGCTGCGGCTGCCCCGGGTCCTGGTGGGGCTCCTGGTGGGCGCCGCGTTCGGCATCTCGGGCGCGGTCTTCCAGTCCATCTCCCGCAATCCGCTGGGTAGTCCGGACATCATCGGCTTCGGCCAGGGCTCGTCCGTCGGCGCCCTCGTCGTCATCGTCTGGTTCGGCGGCAGCGCCACCGAGGTCGCGGTCGGCGCCCTGCTCGGCGGGCTCGCGACCGGGGTCGCGGTCTATCTGCTCGCCTGGAAGAAGGGCGTGCACGGCTACCGCCTCGTGCTCGTCGGCATCGGCGCCGCCGCGATGCTCACCGCCTGCATCCAGTACCTGCTCACCAAGGCCCAGCTGGTCGACGCGACCCGGGCCATGGTGTGGCTGACCGGCTCGCTCGACGGGCGCGACTGGGCGCAGGTGTGGCCGCTGCTCGCGCTGTTCGCGGTGCTGCTGCCGGTGATCCTCGCGTACGGACGGCCGCTGCGGATGCTGGAGATGGGCGACGACGCGGCGTACGCGCTCGGTGTGCCCGTCCAGCGGACCCGGACCGCGCTGATGCTCGCCGCCGTGCTCCTCAACGCCGCCGGGACCGCGGCGGCCGGGCCCATCTCCTTCGTCGCGCTGACCGCGCCGCAGCTCGCCCGCCGCCTCACCAAGGCCACCGGCCCCAACATCCTGGCCTCCGGCTGTATGGGCGCGACCCTGCTGGTGACCGCCGACTGGGCCTCCCAGCGGCTGTTCGGCGAGAGCAAGCTGCCGGTGGGCGTGGTGACCGGGGTGGTCGGCGGCCTCTATCTGCTGTGGCTGCTCGTCACCGAGCGCAAGGCGGGCCGGATATGAGCGGCCCGCACCTTCCCGACCCCCGTACGGATTCCGGTTCTTCCTCCAGGAGTACGAGCATGCAGCGCCTCAGCGCCGATTCGGTGACCCTCGGCTACGACCAGCGGGTGATCGCCAAGGACCTCTCGGTGGAGATCCCGGACCACTCGTTCACGGTCATCGTCGGCCCCAACGCCTGCGGCAAGTCCACGCTCCTGCGCGCCCTGTCGCGGATGCTGAAGCCGAGCGAGGGGCGGGTGCTGCTCGACGGGCAGACCATCCACTCGATGCCCGCGAAGAAGGTCGCCAGGACGCTGGGGCTGCTGCCCCAGTCGTCGATCGCGCCGGACGGGATCACGGTCGCCGACCTGGTCGCGCGCGGCCGCTACCCGCACCAGGGGCTACTGCGGCAGTGGTCGCCCGAGGACGAGCGGATCGTCCAGGAGTCGATGGACGCCACCGGCGTGGGCGAGCTGGGGGAGCGGTACGTCGACGAGCTGTCCGGCGGGCAGCGCCAGCGGGTGTGGATCGCGATGGCGCTGGCCCAGCAGACGCCGCTGCTGCTGCTCGACGAGCCGACGACGTTCCTGGACATCCAGCACCAGATAGAGGTCCTGGACCTGTGCGCCGAGCTGCACGAGTCCCAGGGGCGCACGCTGGTCGCGGTGCTGCACGACCTCAACCAGGCCGCCCGCTACGCCTCGCACCTGATCGCGATGCGCGACGGCGAGATCGTGGCCGAGGGCCCGCCGTCGCGGATCGTCACGGCGGAGCTCGTACGGGAGGTGTTCGGGGTCCGCTGCCAGGTCATCGACGACCCGGAGACGGGCACGCCGCTGGTGGTGCCGGCGGCGCGGCAGCGGGACAAGGCCGCGGTGTCGTGACCGGACGAGCGGGCTAGAGCAGCGTCCGCAGCCTGAGCAGGTCGCGGAAGCCCGCCTCCAGGCGGACCCGGCCCGACGTCCACGCCCGCGCGAAGTTCAGCTCGCCCGCGACCATCGCCACCAGGTCGTCGCCCTTCATGGCGAGACGGATCTGGGCGCGCTCGGCCGGCGGGCCGTCCAGCGTGTGCTCGACCTCGATGCGGCCGTCCCGCAGCCGCCCCGTGAACGTACGGTCCAGGTCCGTGATGTGGCAGCTCAGCGAGCGGTCGAGCGCGGCGGCGGCGCGCACGTCGCCGTTCGCGCCCGCCAGGTTGTCGGAAAGTTCGTCGAGTGCCGCGCGGCACTCCTCCATCGTCGCCATCGTGATCGACCGTACCGCAGGCTCACGCGGTAGCGTCTTGGCATGAGCGACTTGATGCCGGAGCCCGAGGCGGAGGCCGGCGCGCACGACGACCCCGTCGGCCCGGCACCCCTGGACGTGCCCCGCGACCCCACCGGCGACCCCCGGGTGGACGCCCTGGTCGAGCGGCTGGCGGACGTCGACCACCTCGGTACGGACGGACACGTCGAGGTGTACGAGGATGTACACGGGGGGCTGCGCGAGACGCTGAGCGCGCTCGACGCCCGCCCGGGGCCGCCGGCCCCGTCCCCCGCATCACATACGTACGACAACAGGAGCTGAACCGAACGTGGCAGGAGTGGCACGCCGCCGCCTCGACGCCGAGCTGGTCCGCCGGAAGCTCGCCCGGTCCCGTGAGCACGCCGCGCAGCTGATCGCCGCCGGGCGGGTGACGGTCGGCAGGACCGTCGCCACCAAGTCCGCCACGCAGGTCGAGACGGCCGCCGCCATCGTCGTGGCCGAGGACGACAGCGACCCGGACTACGTCTCGCGCGGCGGCCACAAGCTGGCCGGGGCGCTGGCCGCCTTCGTCCCGCGGGGGCTGAAGGTCGAGGGGCGCCGCGCGCTGGACGCGGGCGCCTCCACCGGCGGCTTCACGGACGTGCTGCTGCGCTCCGGCGCGGGGCACGTGGTGGCGGTGGACGTCGGGTACGGACAGCTCGCCTGGTCCCTCCAGAGCGACGACCGGGTCACCGTCAAGGACCGCACGAACGTACGGGAGTTGACGCTCGACGACATCGACGGCGAGCCGGTCGACCTGGTGGTGGGGGACCTGTCCTTCATCGCGCTCGGGCTCGTGCTGCCCGCGCTGGTGCGGTGCTGCGCGCCGGACGCGGACCTGGTGCTGATGGTCAAGCCGCAGTTCGAGATCGGCAAGGACCGGCTCGGCAGCGGCGGTGTGGTGCGCAGCCCGGAGCTGCGGGCCGAGACGGTACGCACGGTGGCCGGGCAGGCCGCCGCGCTCGGGCTCGGTGTGCTGGGGGTCACGGCCAGCCCGCTGCCCGGACCCTCCGGCAATGTCGAATACTTTCTGTGGCTGCGGGCCGGGGCGCCCGCGCTGGATCCGGCTGATGTCGAGCGTGCAGTGGCGGAGGGACCTAGTTGAGCTCGTTGGGGAACGCGGAGGAGACGCGCGGGGGGACGGCGCGTGCGAGCGGGGCGTGGAGCGCACGGTGTTCCTGCTCGCGCACACCGGGCGGCCCGCCGCCATCCGCAGCGCGGAGCTGGTGGTACGGGGGCTGCTGCGGTCCGGCATCGGGGTGCGGGTCCTGGAGGCGGAGGCGGCCGATATCCCGCTGCCGGACTCCGCCTCCGTGAAGACGGTCAAGGAGGCCACCCCGCAGTGCCTCGACGGATGTGAGCTGCTGATCGTGCTCGGCGGGGACGGGACGCTGCTGCGCGGCGCCGAGTTCGCGCGGGCGTCCGGGGTGCCGATGCTCGGCGTCAACCTCGGGCGGGTCGGGTTCCTCGCCGAGGCGGAGCGCGACGACCTGGACAAGGTCGTGGACCGGGTGGTCACGCGCTCCTACGAGGTCGAGGAGCGGATGACCCTCGACGTCGTGGTGCACAGCAACGGCGACGTGGTGCACACCGACTGGGCGCTGAACGAGGCCGCCGTGCAGAAGGTGTCGCCCGAGCGGATGCTGGAGGTCGTCCTGGAGATCGACGGGCGGCCGGTGACGGGGTTCGGCTGCGACGGGATCGTGTACGCGACGCCGACCGGGTCGACGGCGTACGCCTTCTCGGCGGGCGGGCCGGTGGTGTGGCCGGAGGTCGAGGCGCTGCTGATGGTGCCGATCAGCGCGCACGCGCTGTTCGCCAAGCCGCTGGTGACGTCGCCGAGTTCGGTGCTGGCGGTGGAGGTGCAGCCGCATACGCCGCACGGGGTGCTGTGGTGTGACGGGCGTCGCACGGTGGAGCTGCCGCCGGGGGCTCGGGTGGAGGTGCGGCGGGGGGCGGTGCCGGTCCGCTTGGCGCGGCTGCACCACGCGTCCTTCACCGACCGGCTGGTGGCGAAGTTCGCGCTGCCGGTGAGCGGGTGGAGGGGCGCGCCGCACTGAGGTTTCCCGGGGGCTGCGTCCCCGGCCCCCGCTTCCCGTTCGTCTGCGGACCGTGGATGGCTGGTCGCGCAGTTCCCCGCGCCCCTTAAATGCACCCCTGCGGGGCGCCTCTTCAGGGGCGCGGGGCTGTGACATCTGCGGCTCCGCCGCGTGGGCGCGACCAGCCCCCCACCCACCCGCAGACAAACCCCGGGCCCAGACAAAAGCGGCACCCGGGTCAACCGTGAGGGTGAGCGCGTGGGGGGCGTCGCACAGTGGGGGCTGGACCTCGTAAGGTCGGGGGCGTGTTGGAGGAGATGCGGATACGGTCGCTCGGGGTCATCGACGACGCTGTCGTCGAGCTGTCGCCCGGGTTCACCGCGGTGACCGGCGAGACCGGCGCGGGCAAGACCATGGTCGTCACCAGCCTGGGGCTGCTGCTCGGCGGGCGCGCCGACCCCGCCCTGGTGCGGATCGGCGCCAAGTCGGCGGTCGTCGAGGGGCGGATCGCGCTGCGCGCGGGCGCCACCGCGGCGATCCGCGCGGAGGAGGCCGGGGCCGAGCTGGACGAGGGCGCGCTGCTGGTGAGCCGTACCGTCTCGGCGGAGGGCCGCTCACGGGCGTTCCTCGGCGGACGGTCCGTGCCCGTCGGCGTGCTCGCGGAGCTGGCCGACGAGCTCGTCGCCGTCCATGGGCAGACCGATCAGCAGGGGCTGCTGCGCCCCGCCCGGCAGCGCGAGGCCCTCGACCGGTACGCCGGGGACGCGGTGGCCGGGCCGCTGGCCAAGTACGCGGAGGCGTACCGGCGGCTGCGGGCCGTCGCCGGGGAGCTGGAGGAGCTGACCACGCGGGCGCGCGAGCGGGCGCAGGAGGCCGATCTGCTGCGGTTCGGGCTCGACGAGATCGCCGCGGTCGAGCCGCTGCCGGGCGAGGACACCGAACTCGCCGCCGAGGCCGGACGGCTCGGGCACGCCGAGGCGCTGGCGTCCGCGGCCGCCCTCGCGCACGCCGCCCTCGCGGGCAATCCCGAGGACCCGGAGAGCGTCGACGCGACCACCCTGGTCGCGGGCGCGCACCGGGCCCTGGACGCCGTACGGTCGCACGACCCCGCCCTGGCCGCGCTCGCCGAGCGCATCGGCGAGGTCGGGATCCTGCTCGGCGACGTGGCGGGCGAGCTCGCCGGGTACGCGGACGACCTCGACGCCGACCCGCTGCGGCTCGCGGCCGTGGAGGAGCGGCGGGCGGCGCTGACGGCGCTGACGCGTAAGTACGGCGAGGACATCGAGGCCGTTCTCGCCTGGGCGCAGCAGAGTGCCGCGCGGCTGACCGAGCTGGACGGCGACGACGACCGGATCGGCGAGCTGACGGCCGAGCGGGACGGGCTGCGCGGCGAACTGTCCGTCCTCGCCCAGGAGCTGACCGACGCCCGCACCGAGGCCGCGGCGCGCTTCGCCGACGCGGTGACGGCCGAGCTGGCGTCGCTGGCGATGCCGCACGCGCGGGTGTCGTTCGCGGTACGGCAGGTGGCGGATCCCGAGGGCGTCGAGGTGGACGGGCGGACCGTGGCGTACGGGCCGACCGGCGCGGACGAGGTGGAGCTGCTGCTCGCCCCGCACCCGGGCGCCCCGGCCCGGCCGATCGCCAAGGGCGCGTCGGGCGGTGAGCTCTCCCGGGTGATGCTCGCGGTCGAGGTGGTCTTCGCGGGCACGGACCCGGTGCCCACGTACCTCTTCGACGAGGTCGACGCGGGCGTCGGCGGCCGGGCGGCGGTCGAGATCGGCCGGCGCCTGGCGAAGCTCGCCAAGTCGGCGCAGGTCGTCGTGGTGACCCATCTGCCCCAGGTGGCGGCCTTCGCGGACCGCCAGCTCCTCGTGGAGAAGACCAACGACGGCACGGTCACCCGGTCCGGCGTCACCGTCCTGGAGGGCGAGGACCGCGTCCGCGAGCTCTCCCGGATGCTGGCGGGCCAGGAGGACTCCGAGACGGCCCGGGCGCACGCGGAGGAGCTGCTGGCGACGGCACGCGCGGAGGGGTGAACCGGGTCCGGGAGTTCACCCGTGTGGGTGGTCCCCCGGCCCGGTCCGCCGCCTGTCGCACGGGGAAACGTCCGGACGGGGGCGGAACGTCCGTGCGGGCTGGCATCCTTGGCCGGGTCCACACCGGCCCACCGCCGACCCGGGAGCCTGTTCACGTGTCACAGCTGCGTACGGTCCAAGTGCTGGACGGCGGCAGCGCGGGCAGCAGCGCGCACGTGCGCTCGCTGGCGGCGGGCCTCGCCGCGCGGGGCGTGCGGGTCACCGTCTGCGCCCCCGCCGCGCTTGAGCGGGAGTTCGACTTCCAGGGCGCGGGTGCCCACTTCGTCCCGGTGCCCCGGCGCGGCGATCCGGTGGCGGTCGGCGCCCTGCGGGCGGTCTGCGCGGGCGCGGACGTGGTGCACGCCCACGGGCTGCACGCGGCCGTACGGACGGCCTTCGCCCTGGGCCGGCGCCCGATCCCGCTGGTCGTCACCTGGCACACCCTCCCTCAAGCTCTCCGCTCCGGTCGAGCAGGGGGGACCCCCCTCCATGCCGAGGGCGCCCGGGGCGGGATGCTGCGGGTGCTGGAGCGGCGGGCGGCCCGGGCGGCCGCCGTGGTGCTCGGCACCTCCTCCGACCTGGTCGACCGGGCCCGGCGGCGCGGCGCCCGGGACGCCCGGCTCGCCGCCATCGCGGTGCCCGCGCCCCGTACGCCCGTCCCGGACGGCAAGGCGCGGGCCGAACTGGGCGCCGTGGACCGGCCGTTGCTGATGGCGGTCGGGAGTCTGGTCGAGCACCGGGGGTACGACGTGCTCCTGGACGCCGCCCACCGCTGGAAGGCGCTCGACCCCGTACCGCTGCTGGCGATCGCGGGGGAGGGCGGGCAGCGGGCCGCACTCCAGCGGCGCATCGAGGCCGAGGCGCTGCCCGTGAAGCTGCTCGGGCGGCGCGACGACGTCACCGAGCTCCTGGCCGCCGCCGACGCGGCCGTGCTCGCCAGCCGCTGGGAGGGGCGCTCGCTGCTGGCCCAGGAGGCGCTGCGGCTCGGGGTGCCGCTGGTCGCCACCGCCGTGGGCGGGGTGCCGGAGCTCGTCGGGGACGCGGCCGAGCTGGTGCCGTACGGGGACGCGGCGGCGCTCGGGGACGCCGTGGCGCGGCTCCTCGCCGACCCCGGGCGGCGCCGCGAGCTCGCCGAGGCCGGGCTCGTACAGGCGGCGGACTGGCCGACCGAGGACGAGACGGTCGCCCAAGTGCTCAGCGTCTACGACGAGTTGACGCAGCGCAACGGATGGTGAGGCGCTACGGGACGTGGCGGCGGGCCCGCAGGGCCAGGGACAGCGCCAGTACCGTCTGCGGGTCGTCCAGGTCCGTGCCGAGCAGCTCCGCGATCCGGGCCAGGCGGTTGTAGAGCGTCTGCCGGTTGAGGTGCAGCTCGCGGGCCGTCTCCGCCTTGCGGCCGGCGTGCGCCAGATACGTCTCCAGGGTGGGCAGCAGCGGCGGGCGCGAGGCCGCGTCGTGGGTGCGCAGCGGGCCGATGGCGCGCTCCACGAACGCCGCCAGGTCCGGGTGTTCGCGCAGCCGCCACAGCAGCAGGTCGATGTCCAGGCGCCGGGCGTCGTACCAGGGGCGCTCGGACAGGCCCTGCGCGGCCGCGGCGGTCTCGCCCGCGTGGCGCAGCCCCGCCGAGGCCGCCGCCCAGCCGCCCGCCACCCCGACGACCACCACCGGCCGCGCCCCGGCCCGGGCGAGCCCGGCGCGCTCCACACCGGCCCGCAGCGCCGCCGCCACGCGGTCGGCGACCGCCGTGCGCTCCGTCTCCGAGCGCAGCCCGAGCAGCAGCGGCACCCGGCCCTCCACCGGCCGTACGCCGAGCAGGACCGGTACGCCCACCGAGGACAACTCCTCCAGGACGGCGCGGGCAAGCACCGCCCAGTTGCCGGTGGGGGACAGTTCGGAGGCCAGCCGCATCACCACCGGCAGCAGCGGGCCCTCGCCCGGTTTGAAGCCCAGCACCTTCGCCTGCGCGGGCGCGTCCTCGGCGGTGATGCGGCCCTCGGCGAGGTCGGTCAGGAAGTCGCCGCGCCCGCGCGCCGCCAGCTCCTCCTCCTGGCGCGCCTGCATCAGCACCACCGCGAGGATGCCCGCGGCCCGCTCCGCCGCCATCCGGTGGACCGGCAGCAGCGGCGCGGCGACGGCCAGCAGGACGAGCCGGGCCCGTACCGCTCCGGTGCCGTGGCCGCCGCCGGGCACGTCCACCAGGGCCGCGCCCGTCGGCGGCCCCGACTCGCGGGACTCGCGCTGGCCGCGCAGCCCCTCCCACACCTGGAGCGGGTCGGCGCCCGCCTCGGCGGAGCCGGCGGCCGCGTAGAGCAGCTGGCCGTCCGGGGTCTCCAGGAACACCGGGTTGGCCGTGAAGTCGGCCAGGATCGACAGGACCTGGGGCACACCGCCGCCCGAGAGCAGCGCCTCGGTGCACCGCCGGTGCACCTCCTCGGCGCGCTGGAGCAGGGCGTAGTGGCCGTTGACGATCTCGGTGTGGATCTCCTCGGTGACTGTCACGAACGGCACCTCGCGGTGCAGCGCGACCAGGGGCAGCCCGGCCGCCCGCGCGGTGTCCACGAGGGTGGCGGGAAGGCGGCCGAAGCGCGGCCCGAGCTCGACGACCAGTGCGGCGATGCCCCGCTCGGCCAGGCGCCGTACGAAGGCGCGCTGCTCGGCGGGGCGGGTGCCCAGGCCCAGGCCCGTGGTCAGCAGCAGCTCGCCGCCCTTGAGCAGCGAGGCGATGTTCGGGACCTCGCCCGCGTGCACCCAGCGCACCGTGCGGCCCAGGCGCTCGGCCCCGGCGACCACCTCGGGGAGCCCGCCGCGCAGCCCGGGCAGCTCCAGAGCGCGCTGCACGGTGATCCCGCCCTGGCTGTCCAATGGGGTTCACCTCGTGTTTTGTCGTACCGGACGGTGATGCGGGTCACGGTACGACACCCGGCTCCCTTTCCGTCAGGCCGGGACGATGTTGTGGTTGAAGCGGAAGACGTTGTCCGGGTCGTAGGCGCGCTTCACCTCGCGCAGCCGCCGCATGTTCTCGGCGCCCAGGCCCGCGACCACCCGCTCGGCGCCCTCGTCGCCGGTGAAGTTGAGGTAGACCGCGCCGCTCGACCAGGGCTGGACCCTGGCCCGGACGTCCTTGACCCACTGCCGGCAGCGCTCGTCGTCCGCCGGGTCCTCCCAGATCCCGAAGGGGTGCACGGCCCAGGGCGAGTCGCGGTAGGGCACCGGGTACTCGCCGGGGCCGTCGGCGATGGCGCCGCCCTGCGGGAAGACCACGTGCTGGGTGCCGGTGGGCGTCGGCAGCGCCTCGCCCAGGGAGCAGAAGACGTCCACGAAGTCGTCGGGCATACCGGTCAGGTACTCGGCCGACCAGTAGTTCCGCAGCCCGGGCGGGTCGTCCATCATGCACTGCATGTCGGCGTACGGCATGGCCGTGACGATCTCGACCTCGTGCGGCAGGGCGATCAGCGGCTGGGCGACCTTGCGCATGGCCTCCTCGCCGCCCGCGTACGCCACGAGGGCGCCGCACAGCACCTTTCCGACCAGGTGCTCGGGGATGAACGGCTCGGGCGGTGCGGTCATGTACAGGACGCCGCCGCTCGCCTCGGCCGGCCCGTTCTCGATGAGCTCGCGATAGGTGCGCGCGACTTCGTGGGCGCGCTCGGGCAGGTAGAGCAGCATGGCGATGGAGTACTCGGGCAGCTCGTGCAGCCGCAGGGTGAGCGAGGTGGCGATGCCGAAGTTGCCGCCGCCGCCGTGCAGCGCCCAGAACAGCTCGGGGTTCTCCTCGGCGCTCGCCATGACCACGCTGCCGTCGGCGGTGACCAGCTCGACGCCGAGCAGGTTGTCGACGGCGAGGCCGAAGCTGCGGTCCAGCCAGCCCGATCCGCCGCCGAGGACGAAGCCGCCGACACCGGTGGTGGAGACGCGCCCGCCCGTGGTGGCCAGGCCGTACGGCTGGGTGGCCCGGTCCAGATGGCTCATGACGGCGCCGCCCTGGACGCGGACGGCGTGGGCGGCCGGGTGGACGGTCACCTCGTGCATCCGGCGCAGGTCGATGACCAGGCCGTTGTCGTTGAGGGCCTGGCCGGAGACACTGTGGCCGCCGCCGCGTACGGCGATCTTGAGGTCCAGCTCGCGCCCGAAGCGGACGGCCGTGACCACGTCCGCGTCGGACTCGCACTGGGCGATCACGGCGGGGCGCCGGTCGATCATGGCGTTGAAGACCGTCCGGGCGTCGTCGTAGCCCGGATCGCCCGGCACGAACACGTCACCGGCGAGGTCTTCACGGAGCTCGGCAAGGGCCGTGCCCGCTTTCGAGGGGGTGGTCATGGCGCAGCCCCCTTCCAGGAGGGGACAGGACATTTCCACTCTAAGCGGGTACGAGCCCCTGGTCGCGGCGACTACCCCCCATACGCCCCCGAGGCCGTCAGCCGCAGTGCCGTGTCGATCAGCGGAACGTGGCTGAAGGCCTGCGGGAAGTTCCCCACCTGCCGTTGCTCCCGCGGGTCCCACTCCTCCGCCAGCAGCCCGATGTCGTTGCGCAGCGAGAGCAGCCGCTCGAAGAGCTTCCGGGCCTCGTCGACCCGGCCGATCATGGCCAGGTCGTCGGCCATCCAGAACGAGCAGGCCAGGAACGCGCCCTCGTCGCCCTCCAGGCCGTCGCAGCCCGCCTCCTCGCCCGCCGTCGGGTAGCGCAGGATGAACCCGTCCGGGGTGGACAGCTCGCGCTGGATCGCCTCGATCGTGCCGATCACGCGCTTGTCGTCCGGCGGCAGGAAGCCCATCTGCGGGATCAGCAGCAGGGAGGCGTCCAGCTCCTTGGAGCCGTACGACTGCGTGAAGGTGTTGCGCTCCTTGTCGTACCCCTTCTCGCAGACGTCGCGGTGGATGTCGTCGCGCAGCTCGCGCCACTTCTCCAGCGGCCCGTCCGCGTCGCCCGACTCGATCAGCTTGATGGTGCGGTCCACCGCGACCCAGGCCATCACCTTGGAGTGCACGAAGTGGCGGCGCGGGCCGCGCACCTCCCAGATGCCCTCGTCCGGCTGGTCCCAGTGGTCCTCCAGGTAGCGGATCAGCTTGAGCTGGAGCAGCGAGGCGTAGTCGTTGCGGGCCAGGCCCGTCATGTGCGCCAGGTGCAGGGCCTCGGTGACCTCGCCGTACACATCCAGCTGGAGCTGGTGGGCGGCGCCGTTGCCGACCCGCACCGGCGCCGAGCCCTCGTAGCCGGGCAGCCAGTCCAGCTCGGCCTCGCCGAGCTCGCGCTCGCCCGCGATCCCGTACATGATCTGGAGGTTCTCGGGGTCGCCCGCGACCGCCCGCAGCAGCCACTCGCGCCAGGCTCGGGCCTCCTCGCGGTAGCCGGTGCGCAGCAGCGAGGAGAGGGTGATGGCGGCGTCGCGCAGCCAGGTGTAGCGGTAGTCCCAGTTGCGCGAGCCGCCGATGTCCTCGGGCAGCGAGGTGGTGGGCGCGGCGACGATGCCGCCGGTGGGGGCGTAGGTGAGCGCCTTGAGGGTGATCAGCGAGCGGACCACGGCCTCGCGGTAGGGCCCGTGGTACGTGCAGTGCTCGACCCACTCGCGCCAGAAGTCCTCGGTCGCCTCCAGGGCCGCCTCCGGCTCCGAGAGCGCGGGCGGCTCCTTGTGGGACGGCTGCCAGCTGATCGTGAAGGCGATCCGCTCGCCGGGCGAGACGGTGAAGTCGGAGTACGTGGTGAGGTTCTTGCCGTAGGTGTCGACCGGGGTGTCCAGCCAGACCGAGTCGGGGCCCGCGACCGCGACCGTACGGTTGTCGACCTTGTGCACCCAGGGCACGACACGCCCGTAGCTGAAACGCATCCGCAGGGCGCTGCGCATCGGCACCCGGCCGCTGACGCCCTCCACGATCCGGATCAGCTGCGGCGCGCCGTCGCGCGGCGGCATGAAGTCCGTCACCCGGACCGTGCCGCGCGGGGTGTCCCACTCCGACTCCAGGATCAGCGAGTCGCCCCGGTAGCGGCGCCGGTCCGCCCGGGGCGGTGGCGCGTCGGCCGCGTGGGCCGGGCCGATCCGCCAGAAGCCGTGTTCATCGGTGCCGAGCAGTCCGGCGAAGACGGCGTGCGAGTCGAAGCGTGGCAGGCACAGCCAGTCGGCCGTGCCGTCCCGGCAGACCAGTGCGGCGGTCTGCATGTCTCCGATGAGTGCGTAATCCTCGATGCGCCCGGCCACGTGCAATCTCCAGTCGAACGGCCACGTCCGCCCCGCGGGGCGCTTACTGCTACTGCGACTGCGGTCAAGGGATCGCCAACGAGCGCATGTTGTGGGTGACGGCCGGGGTGGCGCCGTGTTACCAGCGGCTCGGCGGCGAGTGTCCGAGCAGGATACGACGCACGTGGGTGATCCGCCGATGCCTTCCGGCAACGGCGTTCGGCCGTCCGGGTGAGTGGAGCACGCTGGGTTGGCCGGGTGTGTGCGGAGCGTGGCCGGAAGCGGTCCGCCGCACTCGCTGATACCCTGGTAGCCCGTGGCCGGGTGGTGAAAAAACCCCCGAACCGCAGCGACGGCGCCCCCGGAAACTCGTACGGAAACTCGTACGAGATCCACAGAGGGTGACCGGCACGCACTTCAGACCGCGACCACGGGAGCCCCCTCTTGGCCATGCAGACACGATCCTCTGCGTCATCGACGACCAAGCACATCTTCGTCACCGGGGGTGTCGCCTCTTCCCTCGGCAAGGGTCTGACTGCCTCCAGCCTGGGTGCGCTCCTGAAGGCGCGGGGCCTGCGGGTCACGATGCAGAAGCTCGACCCGTACCTGAACGTCGACCCCGGCACGATGAACCCGTTCCAGCACGGCGAGGTGTTCGTCACCAACGACGGCGCCGAGACCGACCTGGACATCGGCCACTACGAGCGCTTCCTCGACGTCGACCTCGACGGCTCGGCCAACGTCACCACCGGCCAGGTCTACTCGCAGGTGATCGCCAAGGAGCGGCGCGGCGAGTACCTCGGCGACACCGTGCAGGTCATCCCGCACATCACCAACGAGATCAAGCACCGCATCCGCCGGATGGCGACCGACGACGTCGACGTCGTCATCACGGAGGTCGGCGGCACGGTCGGCGACATCGAGTCGCTGCCGTTCCTGGAGACCGTCCGCCAGGTCCGCCACGAGGTCGGCCGCGACAACGTCTTCGTCGTGCACATCTCGCTGCTGCCCTACATCGGCCCCTCCGGCGAGCTGAAGACCAAGCCGACCCAGCACTCGGTCGCGGCCCTGCGCAACATCGGCATCCAGCCCGACGCGATCGTGCTGCGCGCCGACCGCGAGGTGCCGCTGTCCATCAAGCGCAAGATCTCGCTGATGTGCGACGTCGACGAGGCCGCGGTGGTCGCCGCCATCGACGCCAAGTCGATCTACGACATCCCCAAGGTGCTGCACACCGAGGGCCTGGACGCGTACGTCGTGCGCAAGCTCGACCTGCCGTTCCGCGACGTGGACTGGACGACCTGGGACGACCTGCTCGACCGCGTCCACAACCCGGAGCACGAGGTCACCGTCGCGCTGGTCGGCAAGTACATCGACCTGCCCGACGCGTACCTCTCGATCACCGAGGCCATGCGCGCCGGCGGCTTCGCCAACAAGGCCCGCGTCAAGGTCAAGTGGGTCACCTCGGACGACTGCAAGACCCCGGCCGGCGCCAAGAAGAACCTCGGCGACGTGGACGCGATCCTGGTGCCCGGCGGCTTCGGCGACCGCGGTGTCAACGGCAAGATCGGCGCGATCCAGTACGCCCGCGAGAACAAGGTGCCGCTGCTCGGCATCTGCCTGGGCCTGCAGTGCATCGTGATCGAGGCCGCCCGCAACCTGGCCGGCATCCCGGACGCCAACTCCACCGAGTTCGACGCCGCCACCGCCCACCCCGTCATCTCGACGATGGAGGAGCAGCTGGCGTACGTCGAGGGCGCGGGCGACCTGGGCGGCACCATGCGCCTGGGCATGTACCCGGCGAAGCTCGCCGAGGGCTCGATCGTCCGCGAGGTCTACGGCGACCAGCCGTACGTGGAGGAGCGCCACCGCCACCGCTACGAGGTCAACAACTCCTACCGTGCGGAGCTGGAGAAGAAGGCGGGCATCGTCTTCTCGGGCACGTCCCCGGACAACAAGCTCGTCGAGTACGTCGAGTACCCGCGCGAGGTGCACCCCTACCTGGTCGCCACCCAGGCGCACCCGGAGCTGCGCTCCCGCCCGACCCGCCCGCACCCGCTCTTCGCCGGCCTGGTGAAGGCGGCCGTCGAGCGCCAGCAGGAAGCGCGGAAGACCGGCAAGAAGTAACAGGCGATACGGTTGCCGGGGTACGGGTCCTTCACCGGACGCGTACCCCGGTTTCTGTTTCACGGGAGGACATCGATGCAGCTCCAGGACACCCCCGAGGAGTGGCGGGTCGTCGCCACCACGACCCCGTTCGAGGGCAACAAGACCAGCGTCCGCACCGACGACGTGGTCATGCCCGACGGCTCGGTCGCGCGCCGCGACTACCAGGTCCACCCGGGCTCCGTGGCCGTCCTCGCCCTCGACGGCGCGGGCCGGGTCCTGGTGCTGCGCCAGTACCGCCATCCGGTGCGCCACAAGCTGTGGGAGATCCCGGCCGGCCTCCTCGACGTGCCCGGCGAGAACCCGCTGCACGCCGCCCAGCGCGAGCTGTACGAGGAGGCACACGTCAAGGCCGAGGACTGGCGCGTCCTCACCGACGTCTACACCACGCCCGGCGGCTGCGACGAGGCCGTACGGATCTTCCTGGCCCGCGATCTCTCCGAGGCGGAGGGCGAGCGCTTCGAGGTCTCCGAGGAGGAGGCCGACATGGAGCTGGCCCGGGTGCCGCTCGACGAGCTCGTCCGCGGCGCGCTCGCCGGTGAGCTGCACAACAACTGCCTGGTGGTGGGCGTCCTCGCGCTCACGGCCGCCCAGGCGGGGCCGGGTCTGGAGTCGCTGCGCCCGGCCGAGGCGCCCTGGCCGGCCCGCCCGTTCGAGAAGTAGACCGCTCCCGGCGGTGAGCCGCGAACGGGTCGGTGCGCGGGGCGCGCCGACCCGTTCGGCGTACATACCGGTATGTCCGTCCGACGATCCGCTGATCCGATCGGGCGACCTGCCCGCCGCGCTCCGCCGGGCCGCTCACCCCGCGTGAACTACGCTCGGAACGCCCGTGCGGAGACCCGCCGGGCTCGGCTCGTGCGCAGCGGACGGAGCGTGGCCCGTGACGGATCAGGCGGTGGACGTGGGCGGCTCTGCCGCGGAGTGCGAGCCGGCCGCGCCGGATGCGAGCGGCCGTCAGTTCTTCGGCCGCCAGCGGGAGTTGAAGGAGCTGCGCGAGGACGTCGAGCGGGCCGGGCTCGACACCCTGTCCGGCCGCAAGTCGCCGCGCGCCCGGGTGCTGCTGATCGCCGGACGCCCCGGTTCCGGGCGGACCGCCCTCGCCGAGGAGCTGGTCCGGCAGCTCGCCGACGACTACCCCGACGGGGTACTCCGTGCCCGGCTGCGCGAACCCGGCGGCGCGACCGTCCCCGCCGAGCGGGTGGCCCGCGATCTGCTGGACGCGCTGGAGGTCCCGGTGCCGCCCGGCGGCGGTGAGGACGAGCTGACCCAGCTGGTGCGCGAGGCGCTCGACGGGCGGCGGGTCCTGCTGCTGCTCGACGACGCGGCCGGCGCCGAACAGGTCGACCCGCTGCTGCCGCGGAACGCCGACTGCCTGGTGGTGGCGACCGCCCGCGGACCGCTCACCGGCATCCCGGACGTCCGGCCCTGCACCCTCGGCGGCCTCGACCCCAAGGCGGCCGTGGAGTTCCTGGAGAGCTTCACCGGCGCGGTCCGGATCACGGTGGACCCGCGCACCGCCGAGAACCTGGTCGAGGAGTGCGCGGGGGCGCCCGCGGCCATCGCCCTGGTCGGCGGCTGGCTGGCCATCCGGCCCCAGGCGGCCGTCTCCGACGTGGCCAAGCGGCTGCACGCGCTGCCCGGGGACGGCTGGGTCCTGGGCGGCCAACTGCCCGTCGCCGAGCGCCCGTTGGCGCGCGCCTTCCGGCTGGTGTACGAGTCGCTGCCGGGGCCCAACGCCCGCCTCCTGCGGCTGCTCTCGCTCGCCCCGGCCGGGCTCGTGGACGCCCAGACCGCCTCGGCGCTCGCCGGGTGCTCGGTGTCGGCGGCCCAGAACACCCTGGAGGACTTCGTCGCGTACGGGCTGCTGAGGGTCGAGGGCGACCCTCAGGAGCGGCCCGCCCAGTACGCGGTGCCCGGCTGGCTGGCTCCGCTGTTGCACAGGCTCGCGGAGGCCGCCGACCGGCCCGGCGAGCTCCAGCTGGCCCGGGCCCGGATGCTGGAGCGGACCGTGCGGCTGCTCCAGTCCTGCCGGGCGGTCACCGAGCCCGACGGCTCCGCGGCCCGCAAGAAGCTCGCCGGGCTGCCGCGCGCCCTGCGCTTCCCCAACGAGCGGCTGGCCGCCGCCTGGCTGGCCACCCGGCGGCCCGCGCTGCTGGCGGCCGCCCGGCTCGCGGTCGAGGACGGCGAGCTGGACACGCTGGCCCGACGGCTGGTCGCGGCCCTGGTGCGGGCGCTGGCCGCCCACCGGGGCACTGAAGCGGCCGCACCCGATCTCTATGGTCTGCACCAGCTGGTTCTCGACGTCGCCGAGCGGCGCGAGCTGCCCCGGGAGAAGGCCGCGGCCCTGCTCAATCTGGGTGATCTGGACGCGGAGGCCGGGCGCACCGCCGACGCGCTCGTCCGCTACCGGGCGGCCCTGGACGCGGGCCGGGCCGCGAACGACCCGTACGCGACGGGCCGCGCGATGGAATCCGTAGGCGGCGCCCACCAGGAGCTGGGCGACTGGACGCGGGCCGCCGACTGGTACGGGCGGGCCCTGGCCCAGCGCCTGGCGCGCGGCGAGCTGGAGGACGAGGCACGGCTGTACGGGCGCATCGGCGCGGTGCTCACCTACGCGGGCCGCTACGGGGAGGCGCTCCGCAGTTGGCGCGCCGCGGTGGCCGGATACCGCCGTCTGGGCGATCTGCCGAGCCAGGCGCGGGCGCTGAGCGAGGCGGCCCGGGTGCAGGAGTACGCCGGGCGGCCCGAGGAGTCGCTGCGCACCTGCCGCGAGGCGGTGGAGTGGGCGAGGCAGGCCGGTGATCTGCGTCTCCAGGCCGCGCTCCAGCTGCGCCTCGCGGACACCCTCGACCGACTGGGAGACCCGGCCGGGGCCAGGCTGCACCGGGGCGCGGCCGGGCGACTCCTGGAGCCCGGTGAAGGAACAGGGGAGGAGGGAGGGGCTCCGGCCTACGAAATCCGTAGTGCTTCGGCCAAAGATTAGTTGTTTGTAAGGGTAGACAGCGGGAAAACCTTCATTAGACTGGCTCCGCCGCACCTTCTTGCGGTGTCTCCCGGTGCGCCTTGGTGCATCCGGGTATGTATGGATTGCACCCCCCTTATCCCCTGAGCCAAGGACCGTGATCGACGTGAAGGTCGGCATCCCCCGCGAGGTCAAGAACAACGAGTTCCGGGTGGCCATCACCCCCGCCGGCGTGCACGAGCTGGTGCGCAACGGCCACCAGGTCGTCATCGAGCAGAACGCCGGTGTCGGCTCGTCGATCACGGACGCCGAGTACGTGGCCGCCGGCGCCGAGATCCTGGGCACGGCCGACGAGGTGTGGGCCTCCGCCGACCTGCTGCTGAAGGTCAAGGAGCCCATCGCCGAGGAGTACCACCGCCTCCGCAAGGACCAGACGCTCTTCACCTACCTGCACCTCGCCGCGTCCCGCGAGTGCACGGACGCCCTCCTGGAGTCCGGCACCACCGCCATCGCGTACGAGACGGTGGAGACCGCGAACCGCGCGCTGCCGCTGCTCGCCCCGATGTCCGAGGTCGCGGGCCGGCTGGCCCCGCAGGTCGGCGCGTACCACCTGATGCGCTCGGTCGGCGGCCGCGGCGTGCTGCCCGGCGGCGTCCCCGGCACCCACGCCGGTGAGTGCGTCGTCATCGGCGGCGGCGTCTCCGGCTGGAACGCCGTGCAGATCGCCGTCGGCATGGGCTTCCACGTGACCCTGCTCGACCGCGACATCAACAAGCTCCGCGAGGCCGACAAGATCTTCGGCACGAAGATCAAGACGATCGTCTCCAACGCCTACGAGCTGGAGAAGGCCGTCGTCGAGGCCGACCTCGTCATCGGCGCCGTCCTGATCCCGGGCGCCAAGGCCCCGAAGCTGGTCACCAACGAGCTCGTCGCCAAGATGAAGCCCGGAAGTGTCCTTGTCGACATCGCGATCGACCAGGGCGGCTGCTTCGAGGACTCGCGTCCCACCACCCACGCCGAGCCGACCTTCATGGTCCACGACTCGGTCTTCTACTGCGTCGCCAACATGCCGGGCGCGGTGCCCAACACCTCCACCTACGCCCTGACCAACGCCACGCTGCCCTACATCGTGTCGCTGGCGAACAACGGCTGGGCCGAGGCGCTGCGCCGCGACCCGGCGCTCGCCCTGGGCCTCAACACCCATGACGGCCAGGTCGTTTACGGCCCGGTCGCCGAGGCCCACGGCCTGGAGACCGTCGAGCTGAGCACGCTCCTCGGCTGATCCGACACGCCGTGACGACCCTCTGACGAAACGGTTCGTCAACGTACGTCGTCAACCTCGCGCACCCGGCCGGACCTTGTCGCCCAAGGTCCGGCCGGATGTGTATCGCGACACTTCCGCCGGAGTGCGGCAGGCTCGCTCAACTCGCCTCGAACGTAACTCTTTAACCGTTTCGCGCACCCCTGAAACTCGCGCTCTGATGCCCGTACGCCCTTGACAGAGCGGTGTTCGGTTGCCGACACATCCGGCCGGGTCCGGCGGATTGTGTTGCTGCGGACCGGTGACACGCCATAGAGTCGCCAACCGTCGGCATGGTGCCACGCTGACCTATCGATAAAGTTTCCTGGTCACTTCCAAGGAGGTAAGACGACTTGTGAATGAGTCGACATTTACTCCCGGAGGTGGTCAACCAGGGATGCCCGCACGGGGCCATGGCCCTTCGGGGCCTGCTGAGGCTGTCGGCTCCGTCGCGGTCCAAGCCTTCGCAACCACCCCGCACATGACGACAGCCCCACGGATGATGGACGGCCTACACGTGAACGCCATGGCCGGCAACGAGAGTGGCCGGGACACCGCTGCTTTCGCCGACTTTGAGGAAGTGCCCCAGGGGCACTTCTACGACCCCGACGCCGAGTACGAGCCCGACCCCGAGTACGCGGCCACCCTCGCCCCCGACGCCGCACGCCAGCGCCGCGAGCGGATCGGCCCCACCGGACGGCCGCTGCCGTACTTCCCGATCCCGGGTCCGCTGACCGACCACGGTCCCGCGAAGATCATCGCGATGTGCAACCAGAAGGGCGGCGTCGGCAAGACCACGTCGACCATCAACCTGGGTGCCGCGCTCGCGGAGTACGGACGCCGGGTGCTGCTCGTCGACTTCGACCCGCAGGGCGCCCTCTCGGTGGGCCTGGGTGTGAACCCGATGGAGCTCGACCTGACGGTCTACAACCTGCTCATGGAGCGGGGCATGTCGGCCGACGAGGTGCTGCTCAAGACCGCGGTTCCCAACATGGACCTGCTGCCGAGCAACATCGACCTCTCGGCCGCCGAGGTGCAGTTGGTGAGCGAGGTGGCCCGGGAGTCCACGCTCCAGCGCGCCCTGAAGCCGCTGATGGCCGACTACGACTACATCGTGATCGACTGTCAGCCCTCGCTCGGCCTGCTCACCGTCAACGCCCTGACGGCGGCTCACAAGGTGATCGTGCCGCTGGAGTGCGAGTTCTTCGCGCTGCGCGGTGTGGCCCTGCTGACCGAGACGATCGAGAAGGTCCAGGAGCGGCTCAACCCCGACCTGGAGCTCGACGGCATCCTCGCGACCATGTACGACTCGCGCACGGTGCACAGCCGCGAGGTCCTGGCCCGTGTGGTCGAGGCCTTCGACGACCACGTCTACCACACGGTCATCGGCCGTACGGTGCGCTTCCCGGAGACCACGGTCGCCGGTGAGCCGATCACGACGTACGCGTCCAACTCCGTCGGCGCCGCCGCCTACCGCCAGCTCGCCAGGGAGGTGCTCGCCCGGTGTCACGCCGAGTGAGTCTGCCCGGGGCCGACGAACTGTTCCGTACGACCGGAGGAATGGCACTCCAGTCCTCCACCCCGAGGCGGACCAACGGCGAGGCGAAGGTGCCCGGACCGGCGGGCGAGAGCGACCCGGCGGCGGAGGAGTCCGCGGCGCGGGCCGAGCACTCGGCCGCGGAGGAGGACCCGGCGTCGGGCGAGCCGCGCAGCCGCGCGGCGTCGGGCGAGGCCGCCAAGGGGGCCCGTCCGGGCGCTCCGGCCGCCTCCAGCACCGCGCAGCAGCGGCGCCGGGCCCGGGCGGCCAACCGGCGGCCCAGCGGCCGTGAGCGCCACGACGAGAAGATCACGGTGTACGTCTCCGCGGAGGAGCTCATGGACCTGGAGCACGCGCGCCTGGTCCTGCGCGGGGAGCACGGGCTGGCCGTCGACCGCGGGCGGATCGTCCGCGAGGCGGTCGCCGTCGTCCTCGCCGACCTGGAGTCGCGGGGCGACGCGAGCATTCTCGTACGGCGTCTGCGGGGGCGGTAGCCGCTAGCCTGCGCCGTGCGGCCGCGTGCCGCCGCGCCCCTGTACCGCCCGCTCCGTACTCCCTGGACCGCCTCTTGCCCACCGCCGACGACCCGAACGTTCCCGCTGCGCGGGGGGCTCGCCGTGCGCTCGGGCGGGGGCCGGGGGTGGTCTCCCCCACCCCGCCCCTTCCCGAAAGCCCTGGGCGGGCGGCCGGGGGAGTGGCGGAGGAGGTTCTCCCGGAGGCCGCGTCCCCGGCCCCCCAGGCGGGGCCTGCGGCCCCTGCGCCCCGCTCCCGGGGCTCCGCTCCTCAAACGCCGGAGGGGCTGGATTCCCCCGCCCCCGCCGCTGTGGGCAGTCGTGCCGCTGGGGCGGCACGGGTGGGCACAGCGGCACCCCCGCCCCGCCGGGCTGCGCAACCTCCTGAGCCCGAGCCCGCCCCCGAGGAGGCCCGTGACCTCTCGCCGGCGGCCGCGGGCCGTCCCGGGCCGGTCGCGCAGTTCCCCGCGCCCCTGGAGGTGCGGCCCGAGGCGGACGTGTCGGCGCCCGAGCCCGTGGCGCAGGAGGTGCGGCCCGAGGCCGATGCCCCCGCCCCCGGCGACGGGCGCTTCACCGTTCGGCTCGCCAACTTCGAAGGGCCCTTCGACCTTCTCCTCCAGCTCATCTCCAAGCACAAGATGGACGTGACCGAGGTCGCGCTGTCCAAGGTCACCGATGAGTTCATGGCGCACATCCGGGCCATGGGGGCCGACTGGGACCTCGACCAGACCACCGAGTTCCTCGTCGTCGCCGCCACCCTGCTCGACCTCAAGGCGGCCCGGCTGCTGCCCGCCGCCGAGGTCGAGGACGAGGCCGATCTGGCGCTGCTGGAGGCGCGGGACCTGCTGTTCGCGCGGCTGCTCCAGTACCGCGCGTACAAGCAGATCGCGGACATCTTCAGCGAGCGGCTCGACAGCGAGGCGCGCCGCCACCCCCGTACCGTCGGACTTGAGGCGCACCACGCCGAGCTGCTGCCCGAGGTCGTCATCAGCATCGGCGCCGACGGGTTCGCCAAGCTGGCCGTGAAGGCCATGCAGCCGAGGGCCAAGCCCCAGGTGTACGTCGATCACATCCACGCCCCGCTCGTCTCCGTACGGGAGCAGGCCGCCGTGGTCGTGGCGATGCTGCGCGAGAGGGGGGAGGCGAGTTTCCGGGAGCTCACCTCCGGCGTGGACGACACCCTCACCGTCGTCGCCCGCTTCCTCGCCCTCCTGGAGCTCTACCGGGAGAAGGCCGTCGTCCTCGACCAGGACGAGGCGCTCGGGGAGCTCATGGTGCGCTGGAGCGGTGCCGACGGGGACCTGCCCGCCGTCACGGACGAGTTCGACCAAGTTGTGGAGGTGGAGACGGCGTGACCGAGGAATCCGAGGGACTCGCGCTCAAGCCCGCCCTTGAGGCCGTTCTCATGGTGGTCGACGAGCCCGCGACCGAGGAGCACCTGGCGAAGGTGCTGGAGCGGCCCCGCAGGGCCGTGGCGGACGCCCTGCGCGAGCTGGCGGACGAGTACACCGTCCAGGGCCGCGGATTCGAGCTGAGGCTCGTGGCGGGCGGCTGGCGGTTCTACAGCCGGGCCGAGTACGCCCCGGCCGTCGAGGGCTTCGTCCTGGACGGGCAGCAGGCCCGGCTCACCCAGGCGGCCCTGGAGACCCTGGCGGTCGTCGCGTACCGCCAGCCGGTGAGCCGGTCCCGGGTCTCCGCGGTGCGCGGAGTGAACTGCGACGGGGTCATGCGGACCCTGCTCCAGAGGGGTCTGGTCGACGAGGCGGGCACGGAACCCGAAACAGGTGCGATCCTGTACAGGACGACGAACTACTTTCTGGAGCGGATGGGCCTGCGCGGCCTGGACGAGCTCCCGGAGCTCGCGCCCTTCCTCCCCGAGGCGGACGCGATCGAATCCGAGACGCTGGAAGGTCTGCCGTCGTTCGATCCGGACGCGCTGGACGCCCCGGAAACCCACGCAGACGACAAGACGGAAATTTGATGCGAAGCAGCGGCAACAACAGCAGCGGAAACAACGGCGGGAGCCGTGGTGGCAACAGCGGCGGCCGCGGCAGCAGCGGCGGTGGCGGCCGGGGCGGCGCCGGCCGCGGCGGTGCCGGCGGCGGCCGGGACGGCCAGCGCCAGGGCGGCGGCCCGCGCCAGAGCGGCAGCGGCAAGCAGCGCCCGCCGCGCCCCGAGGAGCGCACCTACGACGTGGGCGGCGACGCCCCCCGCAGCGGACGCGGCTCCTCCGCGCGCGGTGGCGCCAAGGGCGGCCCCAAGGCGCCCCAGGGCGGCACCCCGGTCCGCCGCGGCCCGCACGGGCAGCGCCTGGGCCAGTCCCGTCCGCGCGAGCTCGACGCGAAGATCGAGCAGCGCAACCGCGACCGGTACGCGGACAAGCCGGACATCAAGCTCCCCAAGACCTTCCCGGGCGCCGAGCAGGAGGGCGAGCGGCTGCAGAAGGTGCTCGCCCGCGCCGGCATGGGCTCGCGCCGCGCCTGCGAGGAGCTGATCGAGCAGGCCCGGGTCGAGGTCAACGGCGAGATCGTCCTTGAGCAGGGCAAGCGCGTCGACCCGGAGAAGGACGAGATCAAGGTGGACGGTCTGACCGTCGCCACCCAGTCGTACCTGTTCTTCGCGCTGAACAAGCCCGCCGGCGTCGTCTCCACCATGGAGGACCCGGACGGCCGCCAGTGCCTCGGCGACTACGTGACCAACCGCGAGACGCGGCTCTTCCACGTCGGCCGTCTCGACACCGAGACCGAGGGCATCATCCTGCTCACCAACCACGGCGAGCTGGCCCACCGTCTGACCCACCCCAAGTACGGCGTGAAGAAGACCTATCTGGCCGCCATCACGGGCCCGCTGCCGCGCGAGATCGGCAAGCGGCTCAAGGAGGGCATCCAGCTGGAGGACGGCTACGCGCGCGCGGACGCCTTCCGGGTCGTCCAGCAGACCGGCAAGAACTACCTGGTGGAGATCGAGCTCCACGAGGGCCGCAAGCACATCGTGCGCCGCATGATGGCCGAGGCCGGCTTCCCGGTCGAGAAGCTCGTCCGGGTCTCCTTCGGCCCGATCGCGCTCGGCGACCAGAAGTCCGGCTGGCTGCGCCGCCTCACCAACACCGAGGTGGGCATGCTGATGCGCGAGGTCGGCCTGTAGCCGCCCTGACTTCCGGTACGAAGCCCGGCCCCCGACCGACGGGGGCCGGGCTTCGTGCTGTGCGCGCGTGTCCGGCGTATATGCCGTACGCCCCCGTTGTGCGCGCCCCCTCCGCGCCTTTATAGTCATCATGACTATTAAAAAGCGACGGTGCGACGGGGAGGGGGCGAGGGCGATGAAGCGGTACGGACACGGTCTGGTGATCGGTACGTTCTGCCCGCCGCACGCCGGCCACCACCACCTCGTACGGACCGCCGAGGACCGCTGCGAGGCGCTGACCGTGCTGGTGTGCACGGCGGCCGGGGAACTCGTGGCGGCCCGGACGCGGGCGCGCTGGATGGCCGAGGTCCATCCGCGCGTCCGCGTCGTCCGGTCGGTCCGCTCGGCGCGCGCCACCGGGCGGGTGGACGCGGTCTTCACGTCCGAGCGGCACGGGGACCGGCTCGCCCGGCCCTTCGGCGCCGAGCACGTCTGCGTCGACCCCGAGCGCACCCTCTTCCCGGTCTCCGCGGCCGCCGTCCGCAAGGACCCGGTCGGGTGCTGGGACTTCCTGGAGCAGCCCGTACGGGCCTGGCTCACCCGCCGGGTCGCGGTGCTCGGCGCCGACCCGGCCGCCACGACCCTGGCCCGCTCGCTGGCCGAGCGCTACCAGCGGCGCGGCGGGGTCTGGGCGGGCACCCGGTGGGTGCCCCGGTGCGATGCGGCGCGGGAGGAGCAGGCGGCGCGCACGGGGGCGCCGGTGCTGTTCTGCGCCGCGGGGACCGCCCGCGCCGAGCGGCACCTGTGGCTGCTCGCGGGCCCGCAGGACGGCGGGTTGCCCGGCCACGGCCGCAAGGTCGTCCTGCGGGGCGCGGGGCCCGCCGCGCGGCTGGGCGCCGCCGTCGACGCGGTCGACACGTTCCTGGGCGAGAGCTGGGGCCTGGACGGTCTGGGCGCGGGGCGCTGGTGAGCGCGAGCCCGGCCCGGCGGCCGGAGGGCTACGACCCGTACGCCTTCGAGCCGTTCGCGGTCACCGTCGACCTCGCGGTCTGCACGGTCCGCGACGGCACTCTGCACGTCCTGCTGATCCGGCGCGGCGAGGAGCCGTACAAGGGCGAGTGGGCGCTGCCGGGCGGGTTCGTGCTGCCCCGGGAGAGCGCGGGGCAGGCGGCGCGGCGCGAGCTGGCCGAGGAGACGGGACTGGCGGACGACGTGGTCGCGGGCCTGCACCTGGAGCAGCTGCGCACCTACAGCGACCCCGACCGCGACCCCCGGATGCGGGTGGTCTCGGTCGCGTACACCGCGCTCGTACCGGATCTGCCGGAGCCGCACGGCGGCGGCGACGCGGCGCACGCGCAGTGGGTGCCGTTCGGCGCGTACGGGAGCCTCGCCTTCGACCACGAGCGGATCGTGGCCGACGCCCGCGACCGGATCGGCGCCAAGCTCGAATACACCTGTCTGGCCACGGCGTTCTGCCCGCCCGAGTTCACCCTCGGCGAGCTCCAGCAGGTCTACGAGACGGTCTGGGGGACCGCGCTGGACCGCCCCAACTTCCGACGCAAGGTGCTCGCCACGCCCGGCTTCGTCGAGCCGGTGGCGGGCGCCGCGCGTCTGACCGGCGGCCGGGGCAAGCCGGCCGCGCTGTACCGGGCGGGCGTGGCGACCGCGCTGCACCCCCCGCTCCTGCGGCCGGAAGGACGACCCTCATGACCACACGAGTGAACAGCCGGGCGAAGCAGGCGGCGACCGGCTCGCTGATCGGACTCGCGCTCGGGGACGCGCTGGGCTTCCCGACCGAGTTCATCGGCGTGCCCGCGATCCTGGCCAAGTGCGGGCCCTGGCGCGAGATGCGGCTGCCGACGCCCGCGATCGTCACCGACGACACCCAGATGACCCTGGCGGTCGGCCACGGCATACGGGCCGCCATGGACCGGGGCCTGCTCGGCCCGCGCCGCCTGGAGGGGCCGGTCCGCGAGGGGTTCGTGCGCTGGTACCACTCACCCGAGAACAACCGCGCCCCCGGCCGCACCTGCATGGTCGCCTGCGGCCTGCTGGACACAGACCTGCGCTGGCAGCAGGCGAGCCAGCTCGGCTCCAAGGGCTGCGGCGCCAACATGCGGGTGGCTCCGGTGGGCCTCGCGCCCGGTCTGAGCGAGGAGCAGCGGGCGGGCGCGGCCCAGCTCCAGTCGGCCCTCACCCACGGCCACCCCACGGCCCTGACGGCCAGCGACCTGACGGCCCGCGCGGTCTTCCTGCTGGCCCAGGGCGCGGACCCGGTGGGTCTGGTCGGCCAGCTGCGCTCGTACGCGTACGAGAACCGCACCCGCTACCACGACCGCTGGCTGGGCGACCTGTGGACCTACGCCCACGACGAGACGCCCGCCGCCTTCATGGCGCGCGGCTGGGACGAGTGCCTGGACGCCCTGGACCGCGTCCTCAAGGCCCTGCACAGCCCGTCCCCGGAGACCGACCCGTGCCTGGAGACGGGCGACGGCTGGGTTGCCGAGGAGGCCCTGGCCACGGCCCTGGTCTGCTTCCTGCTGTTCCCGGACGAGCCCCTGACGGCCCTGCGCCGGGCAGCCTGCACCAAGGGCGACTCCGACTCCATCGCCTGCCTCACCGGCGCATTCGCGGGCGCCCACCTCGGGGTCGCGGCCTGGCCGAAGGAATGGGCGGAGCGCATCGAGTACCGCAGCGAACTGCTGACGCTCGGGGCGCTCTGGGATGCGTGATCCCCTACGGGTGCGCGGGGAGCGCTGAGGCGCGGCGGACCCGGAACAGGAAGTCCGCCACGCGGGCGTGGTCCGGCTCCTCGGG
Organism: Streptomyces sp. TLI_146; assembly: GCF_002846415.1. Lineage (NCBI taxonomy): Bacteria > Bacillati > Actinomycetota > Actinomycetes > Kitasatosporales > Streptomycetaceae > Streptomyces > Streptomyces sp. TLI_146. Next base: position 2,643,281 of record NZ_PJMX01000001.1, on the reverse strand, counting down.
GAGCGGGCTGCCGGTGAGGGCTTCCGCGGACTCCTCCGCAAGCCGGGTCATCCAGGACTCCACCTCCGGCCAGGGGACCTCGCCGCGCTTGACCGCCAGGAGGCGTTCGCGGGCGGATCCCACCTCGATGGTGAGGGCGCCGGTGCGTACGAGATCGCGGCAGCTCGTCATCAGGCGCACCAGGTGCATCGCGTGCTTCCAGCGCGGGGCGCCGTGCCGGCGTACGTCCGCCTCCAGCTTCTTGCGCTGGCTCAGCGCGTAACCGGTGAAGGTGGCGTGGGCGCGGCGGGAGAGGAACGCGTCGCGCAGGGCCAGGAGCTCCCGGCCGGTGTCGTCCACCCGCTCCACGAGCGGGGAGTGCAGGCACTCCAGGATGTTGGGGTTGGCGCGCAGGGCCAGTTCGCAGAAGCGTTCCAGCTCCCAGCCGAACTGCTCCTCGGCCGGGCCCTCGATGTGCGTCGGCGGCTTCTCGAAGCGCCAGAAGAGGGCCGTCGGGGCCACGTAGACGCCCCGGCGGTCCGTGTCGCTGGCGTCGGTGGCGAGCCCGAAGGCGCGCGAGCCCATCACACAGGAGTAGACGGTGTGGTCGCGGATGAGCTGCTCGGGCGTCATCCGCCGATTGTCGCTGGTCAGGCCAGGTGGATCGAGCCGTTTTCGACCGTGATCCGCTCGGCCGGGAGCGGGCGGGGCGCCGGGCCCGCCGCGACCGAGGCGTCGGCCACGCGGTACTTGCTGCCGTGGCAGGGGCAGTTGATCGTCCCGTCGGCGACGTCCTTGACCGTGCAGCCCTGGTGGGTGCAGATCGCCGAGAACGCCTTGAAGGTGCCCTTCTCGGGCTGGGTGACCACGACCTTCTTGGCCGCGAAGACCTTGCCGCCGCCTACCGGGATGTCCGACGTCTTCGCCAGCACGTCGCCCGGCGCGGGCGCGGAGGACTTCGTCGGCGCGGCGGACTTCGTCGGGGTGTTCGGGGCGAACGCGACCGGGGGAGAGGTCTCGCCGGGGCCAGGCGTGCCGCTCGTACCGCTGCTCTTCTTGTCGTCGCTGCTGCCGCAGCCCGCCAGCGCGGCCGTGCCCGCGGCGACCGCGAGGACCGCGCGGCGGGAGGTGGGAGTCGTCATGGGCAGCATCCTGGTGCACCCCCGCGGCGAATCCCGTGACGCGCGCGTGCCGTACGCCTTATGGCCCAACCCACCCCCCGTCCTCCCGGCGCAGCTCCGCCACCTCCACCACGGCCTCCCGCTCGATCGGCCCGTAGACGTGCGGGAACGCCTGCCCCTTCCCCTCCCGGCGGACCTCGGCAGACAGCCCGGCCTCGTCGATGCCCAGCAGCAGGAGCGGGGCCGGAGCGTCGGCGTAGTGGACGTTCGCGACCGCCAGGGCGGACGCGCGGTCGGCCGAGCAGTGGACGAAGCCCTCGGAGGCGAGCGACGCCGGGGCGTACGGGCCGGAGCCGGCCGCCGTCCACTCCGGTCCTGGCACCACATGGAAGATCATTCCTCCGTTCTACCGGTAGCTCCGTGCCCGTGCGCGCACCGGGCTGACTAGGCTGAACGGGCAAGCCCGTACGTCCGCCCCGGCGCAGCCGCCGCACTTCGCAAGGATCACCCCGTGAGGACCGCACTCGTCATCGGTACCGGCCTGATCGGTACGTCCGCCGCGCTGGCCCTCGCCGCCCGCGGCGTCGCCGTCCACCTCGTGGACCACGACCCGGGCCAGGCCCGCACCGCGGCCGCGCTCGGCGCCGGGACCGACGAGGCGCCCGAGGGCCGGGTGGACCTGGTGATCGTCGCCGTGCCGCCCGCCCATGTCGCCGCCACCCTGGCCGACGCGATCCGCTCGGACGCGGCCCGCGCCTACATCGACGTGGCCAGCGTCAAGGGCGGTCCGCGCCGCGAGCTGGAGGCGCTGGGCTGCGACCTCACCGCGTACATCGGCACGCACCCGATGTCCGGCAAGGAGCGCTCGGGCCCGCTCGCCGCCACCGCCGACCTCTTCGAGGGCCGCCCCTGGGTGCTCACCCCGACCCGGGACACCGACACCGAGGTGCTCAACCTCGCCCTGGAGCTGGTCGCGCTCTGCCGCGCGGTGCCCGTGGTGATGGACGCGGACGCCCACGACCGCGCGGTGGCCCTCGTCTCGCACACCCCGCAGCTGGTGTCGTCCATGGTCGCCGCCCGGCTCGAAGAGGCCGACGAGACGGCGGTACGGCTGTGCGGGCAGGGCATCCGGGACGTCACCCGGATCGCCGCCTCCGACCCCCGGATGTGGATCGAGATCCTCTCCGCCAACCCCGGCCCGGTCGCGGACGTGCTGGCCGCGGTCGCCTCCGACCTGGACGAGACCGTACGGGCGCTGCGCTCCCTGGAGTCCTCGGACGAGCAGAAGCGGCGCGGCGGCGCGGCCGGCGTCGAGGACGTGCTGCGGCGCGGCAACGCGGGCCGCGAGCGCGTCCCCGGCAAGCACGGCGCCGCCCCCACGGCGTACGAGGTCGTCGCGGTGCTCATCAGCGACCAGCCCGGCGAGCTGGCCCGGATCTTCGCGGACGCGGGCCGCGCCGGGGTCAACGTCGAGGACGTGCGCATCGAGCACGCGACCGGCCAGCAGGCGGGTCTGGTCCAGCTGATGGTCGAGCCGGCCGCGGCCCCGGGCCTGACCGCGTCCCTGCGCGAGCGCGGCTGGGCGATCCGGCAGTGAGCCCGGGCCCGGCGGCGCCGGGCGGGGATCTGGGCGCACGTATGAGCCAGTAACCTTGTACGGGGGCGGATGCCTGCCCGCCCACCCCGTCCCCGTACCAGGAAGGTGTCCGTCACCGTGGAAAGCGCCGCCCGGACCGCCCCGGCAGCTGTGATCGTCGCCATCGACGGTCCTTCCGGCACCGGCAAGTCCAGCACCTCCAAGGCGGTCGCCGCCAAGCTGGGGCTGAGCTATCTGGACACCGGCGCCCAGTACCGGGCGATCACCTGGTGGATGATCACCAACGAGATCGACATCGACGACCCGGCGGCGATCGCCACCGCGGCCGCCAAGCCGGTCATCGTCTCGGGCACCGACCCGAGTGCGCCGACCATCACGGTGGACGGCCTCGACGCGTCCGGACCGATCCGTACGCAGGAGGTCACCGCCAAGGTCAGCGCGGTCAGCGCCGTCCCGGAGGTGCGGGCGCTCATCACCCAGCTCCAGCGCGACACGGCGGCCGCCGCCCCGGCCGGGATCGTGGTCGAGGGCCGGGACATCGGCACGACCGTGCTGCCCGATGCCGACCTGAAGGTGTTCCTCACCGCCTCCCCGGAGGCGCGGGCCGCGCGCCGCAGCGGCGAGCTCAAGGGCGTGGACGTCGCCACCACGCGGGAGGCCCTGCTGAAGCGGGACGCGGCCGACTCCGGCCGCAAGACGTCCCCGCTGGCCAAGGCGGACGACGCCGTCGAGGTGGACACCACCGAGCTCACCCTCGACCAGGTCATCGAGTGCGTGGTCACGCTCATCGAGGAGAAGCGGGCCGCCAAGTGACAGCCCTCCCGTCACCCGGCCACCGCCCCTCATCGAGGCGCTTCGCGCCGCATCTGCCTGTCACGGAGCGCGGCGCCGAGGTCGGGCGCCGGATCGGCGTCGGGCTGATGTACGGGCTGTGGAAGCCCAGAGTGCTCGGGGCCTGGCGGGTACCGGCCAGCGGCCCGGCCATCCTGGCCGTCAACCACGCGCACAACATCGACGGGCCGATGCTGATGGGGACCGCGCCGAGGCCGGTGCACTTCCTCATCAAGAAGGAGGCCTTCATCGGGCCGCTCGACCCGTTCCTGCGCGGGATCGGCCAGGTGAAGGTGGACCGGTCGACCGTCGACCGGACCGCGATCGACCAGGCGATCGGGGTGCTGGACGACGGCGGTGTGCTGGGGATCTTCCCCGAGGGCACCCGGGGCGACGGCGACTTCGCGTCGCTGCGCGCCGGGCTCGCCTACTTCGCCCTGCGGTCGGGGGCGCCGATCGTCCCCGTGGCGGTGCTGGGAAGCACCGAGCGCAGGGGACGGTTGATAAAGGCGCTGCCGCCCCTGCGCAGCCGGGTCGACGTCGTCTTCGGCGACGCCTTCCAGGCCGGGGACGGCAGCGGCAGGCGGACCCGTACGGCGCTGGACGAGGCGACCGTACGGATCCAGGAGCGGCTCACCGGCCACCTGGAAAACGCCAGGCGCCTCACCGGGCGCTGAGCGAGACTTGAGACTTGAGTAGTGGACCGGACGCCCGGTCCATCGATGACGTAGAACGAGGAACGGACTTCATGAACGACCAGCACGACCACGGAGCGCTTGGCGACGCCGAGTACGCGGAGTTCATGGAGCTCGCCGCGGAAGAGGGCTTCGACATCGAGGACGTCGAGGGCGCGATCGAGGAGGCGGGCCACGGCCCGCTGCCCGTCCTCGCCGTCGTCGGCCGCCCGAACGTCGGCAAGTCGACCCTGGTGAACCGCATCATCGGCCGCCGCGAGGCGGTCGTCGAGGACAAGCCGGGCGTCACCCGCGACCGCGTCACCTACGAGGCGGAGTGGGCCGGCCGTCGGTTCAAGGTCGTCGACACCGGCGGCTGGGAGCAGGACGTGCTCGGCATCGACGCGTCCGTCGCCGCCCAGGCGGAGTACGCGATCGAGGCCGCCGACGCCTGTGTCTTCGTCGTGGACGCCAAGGTCGGCGCCACCGACACCGACGAGGCCGTCGTCAAGCTGCTGCGCCGGGCCGGCAAGCCCGTCGTGCTGTGCGCCAACAAGGTGGACGGCCAGTCGGGCGAGGCGGACGCCGCCGCGCTGTGGTCCCTCGGCCTCGGTATGCCGCACCCCGTCTCCTCGCTGCACGGCCGCGGCACCGGCGACATGCTGGACGCCGTTCTGGAGGCGCTGCCCGAGGCGCCCGCGCAGACCTTCGGCGGCGCGGCCCCCGGCGGCCCCCGCCGTATCGCGCTCATCGGCCGCCCGAACGTCGGCAAGTCCTCGCTCCTGAACAAGGTGGCGAAGGAGGACCGCGTCGTCGTCAACGAGCTGGCCGGCACCACCCGCGACCCGGTCGACGAGCTGATCGAGCTCGGCGGTGTGACCTGGAAGTTCATCGACACCGCGGGCATCCGCAAGCGGGTCCACCTCCAGCAGGGCGCCGACTACTACGCCTCGCTGCGCACGGCCGCCGCCGTGGAGAAGGCCGAGGTGGCGGTGATCCTGATCGACGCGACCGAGAACATCAGCGTCCAGGACCAGCGCATCATCACCATGGCCGTCGAGTCGGGCCGTGCCATCGTCATCGCGTACAACAAGTGGGACGACCTCGACGAGGAGCGCCGCTACTACCTGGAGCGCGAGATCGAGACCGAGATGCAGCAGGTGGCCTGGGCCCCGCGCGTCAACGTCTCGGCGCTGACCGGCCGCCACATGGAGAAGCTGGTCCCGGCCATCGAGAACGCGCTGGCGGGCTGGGAGACGCGCGTCCCGACCGGTCGGCTCAACGCCTTCCTCGGTGAGATCGTCGCCGCCCACCCGCACCCGATCCGCGGCGGCAAGCAGCCGCGCATCCTGTTCGGTACGCAGGCGGGCACCAAGCCGCCGCGGTTCGTGCTGTTCGCCTCGGGCTTCCTGGAGCACGGCTACCGGCGCTTCGTCGAGCGCCGGCTGCGCGAGGAGTTCGGCTTCGAGGGCACCCCGATCCACATCTCGGTGCGGGTGCGCGAGAAGCGCAGCAAGAAGAAGTAACCCCTTGTGAGGTAACCCCTCGGGGGTCGGGGCCCTACGGCCTCACAGGCCCCTGCGGGGGGCGGGCGGCAGTGCTGCCGGGATCTGCTGGAGCCCGGTGTGCTGCCGCCCTGTCGTGTGCCCGGTGCCGCCGGCCGTCCCGCTGAGCTGCCAGGGCGCACCGCTGTGCGCGGGGTACGGCTGGAAGCTCGGCACGGTCTGCGGGTGCGGCGCCTGCGCGTGTGCCGGCTGGGAGTGGTGCTGGTGGGCGCCGCGGAAGCCGAGGGATCCGGCGTGCCCCAGGGCCGCGAAGCCCCGGAAGCCGAGGTCGTCCTCGTTGCTCCGGTCGCCCGGCAGGGCCCGGAAGGACCGGCGGTACTCCGAGTACAGCGCGTCGTAGATCGGCGTGGCCGAGTGGCCGCCCGAGAGGTCCTGCGCGGGTCGCATGGAGGGGATCTGCGACTGGTACGGCTGGCGGGAGGGCTCGTATGCGTGCACGTATGTGCCAACGACCCCGAGGGCTCTCGGATGCGGGCTGGCGGCAGATATCACGGGTCACCGGATGCACGAGGTGATCGGGGCGTACGCGGGGCGCTCACGCGAGGCCGGACGCGAGGGCGGGTCTTCCGGGGGGGTGTGAGCCAGCCGGGCGGCCGCTCGGCCGGGGGGCTGGGGCTACGCCCCTAAACCCTCGTTCGTCTGCGGATCGTGGTGGGTTGCTCGCGCAGTTCCCCGCGCCCCTTAGATGCCGCTGCGCGGCAATCCCCTGGGCGGCCCGGAGGGGCGCTTTTAGGGGCGCGGGGAACTGCGCGACCAGTTGGGGACGGCCTGCAGACGAAGGCCGGGCCGAAAAGGGGCGCGGGGAACTGCGCGACCAGCCCCCACCGGGCCGCAGACGAAAACGGGGTCCGGGCTGCGGGGCCGGGGCTGCCTGGCTGACCGGAGGCCCGCCGGGCCGTCGGCTCGGCGGGGCCCTGACCGGCCGCGGGGGCCGTCAGGTCAGGTGCCCGCCAGCGGCATCGCGGCCGACACCAGCGTGCCGTCCGACGCCGCCTTCTCCAGGGCGTCGCGCAGCAGGTCCTCGCGGGGCTGCTGGCCGATGGAGCCGACCGGGGCCGCGAAGACCAGGACGCGCTGGGTGCGGTTGGCCGCCGCGCGCCAGCCCTCGGTCACCTGGAGCGGCTGGTGCGCCTGCCACCAGGAGACCGGGCTGCCGCTGCCGCCGGTGCCGGGCTGGAGGATCGCGTGCAGCTGGCCCATGGCGAGCAGCACCGACCAGCCGGAGAGCACCGAGGGCATCCGGCCGACGTCGGTGACCGGGACGAAGCCCTGCTCGATCAGGAGCGGCAGGAACTCGTCCGTGGTGCCGCCCGAGCCGGGGCGGGCGATCGGGGCGGTCGGCTCCACGACGAGCGCCGGGTGCAGCGCGCCCTCGATCAGGATGAGGCCGCTGGTGATCCCCAGGACGGCCTGCTGGGGCGCGGCGCCCCCGAACTCGTCGCCGGTGATGGAACGGACGGCCCCCTGGAGCTGTTCCTCGGAGACCTGGACGACCTGGGAGGGGATGCAGGAGGCGTGGGCGAAGGCGAGGACCGCGGTCTCCTCGCCGACGAAGAGCACGGTGCTGGTGGCCTCGTGCTCGGAGTCGCCCGGAGTGCGGCAGGAGGTGCAGTCGTAGCTGCCCGGGGCGTTCTCGCCGGCGAGCAGCCGGTCGGCTTCTTCGTCGCCGATCTCGGCGCGGACGTCCTCGCTGACGTCGAGCATGCGCGGCACGGGTGGCTCCTACTGGATGCGTGCGCCGGGTGGTTCCCGGCTCCTGAAAGGACAACGGTGGATCTGTGGCAGGGGTCACGCCCCAGGACGAACGGAATCGAACCACCGGACGCGGAGGGTGAGTACGCCTCCGGAATCCCTCACTCCATGTCAACAGGTGGCGGCGGCACGGAAGTTGACCCGGTGAGGTGGGTCACAGATCGGGTGAGTGGCAGGTCGACAAATCCTGATATCCATCAAACAAATGGGTGTCCTGAAATTGCCGTTACCAAAGGTAACAGTCAACTGGCCTGGAATGACAAGGCATTGGTTGATACCAGGCCGATCCGCTCCCTAGATTCCAACGCCGTGTGCACCTAGCACCGCCCGGGCAGCCCGCCCCGTACGGCCGTACGACAGCTACGACTCGTACGACCGCACCACAGGCAAACGCACGACCCCGGCGGGCGGGGCGGCACGGAACGGGACGCCGGACGCGTCGACGGGCCGTGCCGTCTGGGAGTACCGGGTCCTTCGGAAGAGGGACTTCATGTCTGGTTGTACCAGTCGTTCCAGCTCCAAGCGCGGGCGCGGCACGCTGGCGGCGATCGGCGCCGCCGTGGTCGCGGCGCCGCTGGCGCTGCTCGCCGTCTCCGCCGGCCCGGCGGGCGCGGCGGACGGTGCGGTGTGGGACCGCATCGCGCAGTGCGAGAGCGGAGGAAACTGGCACATCAACACCGGCAACGGCTATTACGGCGGGCTCCAGTTCTCCGCCGGGTCCTGGCGGGCGCACGGCGGCGGGGCGTACGCGTCCACGGCCGACCGGGCCAGCCGGGCCCAGCAGATAGCCGTCGCCACCCGGCTCCAGCGGGCGCAGGGCTGGGGCGCGTGGCCCGTCTGCGCCGCCAGGGCGGGGGCGTACGGGGAGGCGCCGTCGGCACCGAAGCCGTCGACGCACAAGGCCAAGCCCAAGACCGCGCACAAGTCGGAGCCCAAGCGCGAGGCCCGCGACGCCGGTACGCACAAGGCCGGAACAGGCCAGGCGGGGTCCGGCCGGGTCGAGGCGAAGGCCGCACCGGCGAAGGCGCCCGAGCGGCCCTCCCTCCGGAGCGACCGGGACTCGCGCGGCGGCGACTACACCGTGCGCGAGGGGGACACGCTGTCCGCCATCGCCCAGGCGCACGGCACGACCTGGGAGGCGCTGTACGCGGCCAACAAGGCCGTCATCGGCGGCGATCCGGATCTGATCATGCCCGGCGAGCGGCTCGCCCTCTAGGACGCACGGTCACAGCCCCGCCCGGTCGGCCGACCGGGCGGGGCCTCGCCGCTCTTCCGGGAGCGACCGCTCACTGAGGGGGCAGGCCTTCGAGCTCCGCGCTCTCGCCGCTGAAGACCACGTTCCCCCGCCGCAGCCGGTGCACGATCGCCGGTCGGCCGGGCGGCAGCCGCTGCTCCGCGACCACCACGGCCCGCTCCCGCGCGAGACCGGCCAGCAGGTCGTAGGTGCGCTCGGCCACTTCCGGGGCCATGCCCTGGGTCGGCTCGTCGAGCAGGACGAGGCGGGCGCCGCCGACCAGCGCGCGCGACACCGCGAGCATCCGCTGCTCGCCGCCCGACAGGGTGCCCGCCCGCCGGGGCAGGAGCGGGCGCAGCGCCGGGTAGCCGTCGAGCGCGACCGTGAAGTCACCGCCCGGCGCGGCGAGTTCGAGGTTCTCGGCGACGGTCAGCCCGGCGTGCACGGCTCGTACGTCCGGGACCAGGCACAGGCCGCGCCGCGCACGCTGGTGCACGGGCAGCCCGGTGACGTCGGCGCCGCGCCACACCACCCGCCCGGCCGTCAGCGCCACTGTCCCGGCCAGCGCGCGCAGCACGCTCGTGCGGCCGGAGCCGTTGCGGCCGAGCAGGACGGTGAGGGCGCGGGCGGGTACGGCCAGGTCGACCCCGTGCAGCGCCTCCAGCGGGCCGTACCGCACCCGGGCGCGCCGCAGTTCGATCTCGACGGCCATCACGCACGCCCCCCTTCCGGCCTCATCCGATCCGTCCCGCCCGCATCACATGGACCGTGTCCGCGATGTCCGCGACCAGGTCGAGGTCGTGCTCGACGACGAGTACGGCCATGCCGTCGGCGGCCAGCGCCCGCAGCACCCGGGCCAGTTCCCCGGCCTCGGCGGTGTCGAGTCCGGCGGCCGGCTCGTCGAGCAGGAGCGTGTGCGGGCGGCCCGCCAGCGCCCGGCCGAGCTCGACGCGGCGCAGGGTGCCGGTGGGCAGTCCGGCGGCGGGCAGCCGCCGCACCCCGCCCGCGAGCCCCATCAGCCGCAGCGCCTGCTCGACCGCCGCCGGGTCGCGCACCCGGCCCTGCTCGGCCCCGATCCGTACGTTCTCCTCCACCGTCAGCGAGTCGAACACCGCGATCCGCTGGAAGGTCCGCGCGATGCCGAGCCGGGTACGGGCGTGGGCCGGGCGGCGGGTGATGTCTGCCCCGCCGAAGGCGACCCGCCCGGCGTCGGGGCGCAGGGTGCCGCACAGGCAGTGGAACAGCGTGGTCTTCCCGGCGCCGTTGCCCCCGATCAGCGCGGTGACCCGGCCCGGCGGCACGGCCAGGTCGACGCCCGCGAGGACGGTGTACGAGCCGTACGCGAGCCGCACCCCGCGCGCGGCGAGTTCGGGGGCCGCCGCCGGGGCCGGGCCCGCCGGGAGCGCGTACACCTTCCGTGCCGTGGCCGGGGGCGGCTTCGGGGGTCTGCGCCACCGGGAGAGCAGCTCGTGGGCCTGCGGGAAGCGGCCGACGAGCAGGGCGAGCAGACCGATGGCGGCGGCCGCGACGCCGCCCCGGGTGCCCGCGTCCAGGCCGACCAGGAGGGCGGCCGCGGCCGGGGCGCCCAGCAGGTTGTCCGCGCCGAGCACCACCACCGCGGCGAACCAGAGCAGCCCGCGCACCGGGTCGTACGCGCCCGGGTCGAAGGTGCGCAGCCCCATCGAGAGCAGCCCGCCGCCGAGCGCGGCGAGGGCTGCGCCGACGACGAACGCGACGACCTTGAGCGCGGGGACGGGCACGCCCGCGGCCTGGGCGCCCTCCTCGTGGTCGCGCATCGCCGCCAGGGCGCGTCCGGTCCGGCCCCGGCGCAGGGCCGCCACGGTGAGCAACGCGCAGGCCAGCAGGGCGAGTTCGACGGCGTAGTACGCGCGGTCGTCGCCCAGGCCCGCCGGGCGGGTCAGGGTCAGGCCCGAGGTCGCGTACGGCTGGGCGAAGACGAAACGGCTGGTGGCGACGGAGACCGCGAGGGTGGCCAGGGCGAGCGCCAGGCCGTGGCGGCGGATCGCGGGCCGGCCCGTCAGCAGGCCCAGCGGGGCGACCAGGAGCACCGCGAGGAGCAGGGCGAGCAGCTCCGGCACCGACTGCGAGAGCCAGCCGGTGAACAGGGCGCCAAGGCCCGCGTACGCGGTCTGGCCCAGGGAGATCTGGCCGCCCCGGCCGCTCACCACGACCAGCGAGAGCAGCACGATCGCCAGCGCCGGGATCTGCACCGAGGTGTGCAGATCGGAGCCCGCGAAGCCCAGCGGCAGCAGGAACAGGACGCCCGCCACCAGCCAGGCGGCGGGCGGTATCCGCACCGCGGCGACCGTCGTCCGCGACAGTGTGTCCCGCGTCCCCGCCCCCGGCAGCACCAGCGCCGCCACCAGCAGCGCCACCACGAACAGGTTCGCCCCCACGGCCTGGACCAGCGGTTCGGCGCGCCCGGACGGATGGAGCCGGGTCAACTGCGCCTGCGCCACCCCGATCAGCAGCGCGGCGACGACCGCGACCACCACACTGCGCATCCTGGCGACCACCGCGACCGCGATGACCTCGACGACGAGCAGCGGCAGGCCGTACGGGTCGAGGCGCACATAGGGCGCGAGCAGCACACCCGTCAGACCGGCCGTGAAGGCGCCGAACGCCCAGCCGACCGACGCCACCCGGTCGGTGTCGATGCCGCCGAGCGCGGCCAGTTCGCGGTTGTCGACGACCGCCCGCACCTCGCCGCCGAACCTCGTCCACCGGGTCACCGTGACCACCAGCGCGGCGAGGGCGGCCACCACGGCCAGTTGGCCCCAGGGCTCGCCGGTCACCAGGGCCGGGGCGTCGGCCCGCGCGCCCGGGCCCCAGATCAGCGCGGCGCCGCCGACGAGCAGCACGAACACACCGATCGAGGCGACCAGGGTGCGGGCCGGGTCGTTGCCCTGGACGGACAGCGGGCGGAAGACCAGCACGTCGAGCAGCACGCCCAGGCCCGGGGCGGCCACCAGCAGGGTGAGGGCGGCGGCCGGGGCGAGCGGCCAGTGCCACTCGACCACGAGCTGGCGCAGCAGATAGGCGCAGACCATGGCGATCGCGCCGTGCGCCAGGTTGAGCACGCCGGTGGCCCGGTAGGTGACGACCAGGCCCATGCCGGTGAGGGCCGCGGCGCTGCCGACCGTGAGTCCCGCGAGGGTCAGGTCGTACGTCAGGGACGCCACGGTCAGGGCTCGCACACGGGGCAGGGGTCCAGCGGCGCCTCGCCCGCCGGTCGCGCGTCCGGCCGCCCGGCCACCAGCGGGCAGTCGGGGCGGTGGGCGAGGGTGCCGCCGGGGACCCGGAGCAAGGGGCCGTCGGAGGACGGCGGTCCGGGATCCTCGGGCGGTGGTTCCCCGGGCCCGGTCACCCGGACGGCCGGTTCCGCACCGGCGGTCCGTGCGAGCAGCACCGCGCCCGCCACGATCAGGGCCGCGCCCGGGACCGTACAGGAGGCGAGGTAGGGGATCTGGCGGGCGGCGAAGCGCTCGCCGGAGACGCCGTACCAGCCCGCGACGCAGAGGACCGCGCCGCAGGCGGCGGCAGCCAGGCCCGCCCACAGCAGCCGGGAAGTCCGCATCAGGTCCCCATGTCCGGTGTCCGCCCGTCTGGTGGTGCGAGGCGATTCCTTGCACTATGCCCTGAAGCGGCAGACCCTGGAAGCATCCAGTCTTGGTGGTGAGCCAGATGAGTCCCGGCACACGTGTTCGGTCCGCGGCCTGGGCGGCCGCGGCGGTGCTCGTGCTGTTCCCGGCCGCCGCGGCGTGCTCGGACAGCGGCGGCGGCTCCGAGAAGTCCCCCTCGCCCACCGCCACCGCGCCCGCCGAGTCCCCGGCCGCCGATCAGCCCGCCGACCCGGCCGCGGCCAGGGCGCAGATCGAGAAGAACTGGACGACGTTCTTCGACCCCAAGGCGTCCACCGACGCCAAGGTGAAGGTGCTGGAGAACGGCGACGCGCTGCGGCCGCTGCTCGCCGCGTTCGGCAACGACAAGAACGCGGCGCAGTCCTCCGCCAAGGTCACCGCCGTCACGTTCGGTTCGCCCACCCAAGCCGCCGTGACGTACGACCTGCTGGTCGGCGGCAACCCGGCGCTGCCCGGCGCCAAGGGCACCGCGGTGCTCCAGGACCAGACGTGGAAGGTCTCGGTGAAGACGCTCTGCGCCCTGGTCCGGCTGAGCGGCAATGCGGCCGCGCCGGGCTGCTGAAGGCCTGCTGCTGGCGGCGCTGCTCCTGCTGGGCGCCGGCTGCGGCAGCCGGGTGCCCGAGCGGGACTTCGAGAGCGGGCCGACCGCCTCGGGCGCCGGACCCGTCCGGATCGGGATCATCGCGAGCGAGACCAGCCCGGTCGGCGGCGCCGCGTTCACCGGGCCGCGCGACGGCGCCCGCGCCTACTTCGACGCGCTCAACGCCCGCGGCGGGCTGGCTGGGCGCAAGGTGGAGGTGCTCACCTGCGACGACGGAGGCAGCGGGGTCGGCAACACCGAGTGCGTGCACCGGCTGGTGACCGAGAAGAAGGTGTTCGCGCTGGTCGCGACCACCGCGCTCGACTACGCGGGCGCCCCCGAGGTCTCCGCCCAGGGCGTCCCCGACATCGGCGGCCAGCCCATCGGCGCGGCCTACGACACCTATCCGCACCTGTACGGGATCTACGGCAGCGACGCCCCGCGCGACGGCACCCCCGGCTGGGGCGGCAGCCTGTACGGAGGCACCGAGGTCTACCGCTACTTCAAGCGCGAGCGGGGCGCCCGCACCGCCGCCGTCGTCTCGTACAACCAGGCCGCGTCCGCCGCGTACGCCCGGCTGGTGACCGCCGGGCTGAAGGCCGAGGGGTACGACGTGGTCGGCGAGCAGGTCGACTTCGTGCTGCCGAACTTCCGCGCGGTCGCCGCCGATCTGAAGGCCCGCGGCGCCGACCTGGTCTTCGACGCGCTGGACACGCACGGCAACGTGCAGCTGTGCGAGGCGATGGACGCGCTCGGGGCGAAGGTCACCGCCAAGGTCACCAATGTGCAGAACTGGAACGCGGCGGTGCCCGACGACTATCGGGACGCCCCGCGCTGCCGCAACGCCCTGTGGGTGACCGGCTCTTCGCGCAACTACGAGGAGAAGGACCAGCCGGAGGTACGGGCGTTCCGCGCGGCCATGAAGGACAAGCCGCTCTCGCAGTGGCAGCTGGAGGGGTGGGCGGCCGCGATGTGGTTCACCGACGCCGCCCGGTCCTGCCCGGCGAACGCCCTCACGCGCGCGTGCGTGGAGGCATTCCTGGACCGGCCCGAGCGCTACACCGCGCACGGGCTGCTGCTCCCGGTCTCGTACGAGCACCTGGACCGGCCGCCGAAGGAGCGCCGCACCTGTCTGTCGGTGGCCCGCTGGCAGGACGGCAAGGGGTGGGTGACCCAGGGCGAGATGAACGCCAACTGCTTCACCGTGCCCCAGCTCGCCTACCGGCCCTGAGCGTCGCTCTGCGGCTCCTTCTCCCTCGGCTCGGCCGGCACCAGGTCGTCGCGGAACGGCGCGAACTCCGGGTGGTGCAGGTCGAAGGCGGGCGACTCGGTGCGGATGCGGGGGATGGTCACGAAGTTGTGGCGCGGCGGCGGGCAGGAGGTCGCCCACTCCAGCGAGCGCCCGAACCCCCAGGGGTCGTCGACCTCCACCTTCGTCCCGTACTTCGACGTCTTCCAGACGTTGTAGAGGAACGGGAGCGTGGACATGCCGAGCAGGAAGGCGCCGATGGAGGAGATGGTGTTGAGGGCGGTGAAGCCGTCGGCGGCCAGATAGTCCGCGTACCGGCGGGGCATGCCCTCGGCGCCCAGCCAGTGCTGGACCAGGAACGTGGTGTGGAAGCCCACGAAGAGCGTCCAGAAGTGGATCTTCCCTAGCCGTTCGTCGAGCATCTTCCCGGTGAACTTGGGCCACCAGAAGTAGAAGCCGCCGAAGGTGGCGAAGACGACCGTGCCGAAGACGACGTAGTGGAAGTGGGCCACCACGAAGTACGAGTCGGTGACGTGGAAGTCGAGCGGCGGCGAGGCGAGGATGACGCCGGTGAGGCCGCCGAAGAGGAAGCTGATCAGGAAGCCCACGGCCCAGAGCATCGGTGTCTCGAAGCTGAGCGAGCCGCGCAGCATCGTGCCCGTCCAGTTGAAGAACTTCACCCCGGTCGGCACCGCGATCAGGAACGACATGAAGGAGAAGAACGGCAGCAGCACCGCTCCCGTGGCGAACATGTGGTGCGCCCACACCACGATCGACAGTCCGGTGATGCACATGGTGGCGCCGACCAGGGTGAGATAGCCGAAGATCGGCTTGCGCGCGAAGACCGGGATGATCTCCGTGATGATGCCGAAGAACGGCAGCGCGATGATGTAGACCTCGGGATGGCCGAAGAACCAGAAGAGGTGCTGCCACAGCAGCGCGCCTCCCCACTGCGGTTCGAAGACCACCGATCCGAACCTGCGGTCCGCCTCCAGGACCAGCAGCGCCGCCGCGAGCACCGGGAAGGCGAGCAGCACCAGGATCGAGGTGAACAGCACGTTCCAGGTGAAGATCGGCATCCGGAACATCGTCATGCCGGGCGCGCGCATCCCGATGATGGTGGTCAGGAAGTTCACCGCGCCCAGGATCGTCCCGAACCCGGAGAGCGCGAGCCCCATGATCCACAGGTCGGCGCCGATGCCGGGGGAGCGGGTCGCGGAGTTGAGCGGCGCGTAGGCGAACCAGCCGAAGGCGGCGGGGCCCCCGGGCACCAGCAGCGAGCCGAGGACGATGAGGCCGCCGAACAGGAACAGCCAGTACGCCAGCATGTTGAGCCGGGGGAACGCCACGTCGGGGGCGCCGATCTGGAGCGGCATGATCTCGTTGGCGAAGCCCGCGAAGGTGGGGGTGGCGAAGAGCAGCAGCATGATCGTGCCGTGCATGGTGAACATCTGGTTGAAGTCGTTGTTCGACATGATCTGCAGGCCGGGGCGGGCCAGCTCGGCCCGCATGAACATGGCCATCAGCCCGGCGATCAGGAAGAACGCGAACGACGTGACCAGGTAGAGATGCCCGATCTTCTTGTGGTCCGTGGTGGTCAGCCAGTCCACGATCACCCGGCCCGACTGCCGGGCCTCGTGTGGTCCCGCTTCCGCGGTCGCCGTCTCCGTACCCATCGCCGCCCCCACTCAGGTGTCAGGCATCAGGCCGGTAGCCATGATGCTCGCGCAGGTACCCGGTCCGACAGGGTGCGTACCCGACCGGGATAGGCGCATACGAGCCAACGCGCCGGACGCAGCCGACGGCGAAGCGGAACCGTCGTCGGTGCGGATCGTGTAAGGATGCCGTGAATTCCCTATGGCCCGTCAATTCCCCACGCGGAGGGCCTGCCGGGAAATTCTGACGGGTGTTTCGGGCGCGCTCCCCGGGGAATTCTTAAAGGGCTCCGAACGGCCTGTCGGCGGCTGTGCGATTTCCGGGCGGCCGGTCCGGAACTCCCCGTACGAGTGACCAAGTTCGAGGTAAACACCGCTCATGATCCTGTGACACAAGTGTGACCGGCGGGGGACGTGGTGCGGACAGCGGCAGGGCAGGGGCCCCGGCTTCCGTCACCGCCCCGGGGCGCCTACGGTGGCCGGTATGGCACCCATACCGACCCCCTCCGCACAGCCCGACGACGCTCCCGACGCCTATGTGGGACTGGCCGGTGAGGCCGCCGAGCGGCTGGCACGCGCGCGTGGCTGGACCACCGTGAGGTCGCTCGCCCCTGGCTCGATCATCACCATGGAGTACCTGGAAGGGCGGCTGAACTTCGAGGTGGCCGACGGCACGGTGATCCGCTGCTGGCGCGGCTGAACCGCGTTCCTGTACGGCGAAGGCCCCGGCCGCTCCGAGTGGAGTGGGCGGGGCCTTCGCCTTGCGGGGGTGGTTGTGCGTACCGTTCCCCGCTGCCTGGAAGGGGCGTTCAGCCGCCGAGGGGGCGGGCCGGCGCCGGGCGCGGGGCGCGCTCGGGGTGCTGCGGGCGCCTGCTGGCCGCCGGGGGCACCGGCGGGCGCTCGGGGCGGGGACCGGCGCCCGGCGGGCGGGCGGCGCCCCGGGACCCGGTCGCGCGCCCGCCGCTGCCGGCTCCCACCGGCTCGCGCACGGGGGCGTCGTCCTCGCTCGCGGTGCGCTGGGCGAACACGCCGGGCAGCGCACCGGCCGGAACGGGCAGTGCGGGGGCGGCTGTTCCGCGTGCGCGCCACTTGGCCCGCAGGGCGAAGACCAGCGCCTCGGCGCGGGCGATCAGCGGCTCGCACCAGGGCAGCGCCAGCAGGATCAGCAGCCCGGCCGCCCAGCCGAGGAGCACGTCGCTCACCCAGTGGGTGCCGAGGTAGACGGTGGTGGCGCCGACGCCCAGGGCGACCACGGCCGAGATGACCGACAGCCAGCGCCGGGCCCGCGGAGTGGTGGCCAGATAGGCGAGGATGCCCCAGGTCACGACCGCGTTGGCGGTGTGGCCGGAGGGGAATATGTCGCCGCCCGCGAACAGTTCGGCCGAGCCGATCTCCGTCGCGTAGTGCGGGCCGAGGCGGCCCAGGCCCAGCTTGACCGCGCCGACCGTGATGTTCAGGAGCAGCAGCGAGGCGCCCAGCGCGAGCAGCGGGCGCAGGGTGTGCTGCCGCCAGGATCTCCAGCCCAGCCAGGCCGCGACCATCACCGCCGTGGGGCCGCGCTGGCCCAGGACCACGAAGTAGTCGAGGAAGGCGTGCATCTGCGGCCACTGCTCGTAGGGCCGGAACAGCATGACCTTCCAGTCCAGCTCGACGAGCCAGGACGAGGCGAGCACGGCGACGACGATGGCGACGTAGAACGCCATCGTCGCGCTGAAGAGGATCACGCGATGACGGCTCATCCGCGGGATCGCTATCTTCGGCGGCTCGGGCTCCCGGTCCAGACGGGCGAAGATTCGGTCGGTACGCACTCAATCGACGTTACAGCGAGTGAGTGAGGGCCCAGGCCGATCCGGCGGGTTTGTGATGACGATGTGATGTGGAGTATGTCTCACGTCACGGTTTATTCCCGGCCCTGGGAAATGCGTGGATGACCTTGGAATCTATTCCGCCGCGGGGCGGCCGGGAACGGCTCTTTGAATCCGCTGAACGGATTCTCCGGGAAGCGGGTCGGAATTCACCGTTCAGTCACCGGGCCTGGCACCGGGTGCCAGGATTCACCGACACGGCGTGCCAAGATCATTAATGCCCCGGGGTGCCGGTGCGCACACTTCGCCCGATGTGGCGCACGCCACAGGGTGCGCCCAAAGGGGTGAGAGGTGCACCACGTGTCGCTGGCTGGAACTCGCGTACGCTGACGAATCACTCGCTCGTCGATGCCGGGCCCGCCCAGACCACCGCAGGTCCAGGGTCCGCCGAGAGCGGGGGACGACGCGTCACCGCGAGGCCGGCGCGTCCCGGGACCCCGGCAGGGGCCGCCGTACAGGAGGTACACACATGGCAGGAACGATGACGGACGCCGCACGCGCGCGTGCGACCGCCGGCGGTGCCAACCGCTGGGTCGTCCTCGTCGTCCTCTGTGTGAGTCTGCTGCTCGTCGCGCTGGACGCGACCGTCCTGCACGTCGCCGTCCCCTCGGTCACCGAGGACCTGCGCCCCAGCGCCACCGCGCTGCTGTGGATCGTCGACGCCTACCCGCTGGTCTGCGCCGCCCTCCTCATCCTCTTCGGCACCCTCGGCGACCGTGTCGGCCGCCGCCGGGTGCTGCTGCTCGGTTACGGGATCTTCGGCCTCGCGTCCGCCGTGGCCGCCCTGGCCGGGTCGGCCGAGCTGCTGATCGTGGCCCGCGCGCTGCTCGGCGTCGGCGGCGCAATGATCATGCCCGCCACGCTCTCCATCCTGCGCGCGGTCTTCCCGGACCGCCGGGAACGCGCCACCGCCATCGGCGTGTGGACCGCCACCGCGGCGATAGGCGCCGCCACCGGACCGGTGCTCGGCGGCTTCCTCGTCCAGCACTTCTGGTGGGGCTCGGTCTTCCTGATCAACATCCCGCTGATGGCGCTGATACTTCCGCTGGGCCGCAAACTGCTGCCCGAGTCGAAGGGCGGTGCCGACGGGCCGTGGGACGTGCTCGGTGCGCTGACCGCCGCCGCCGGAGTGATCACGCTGGTCCTCGGGGTGAAGCGGCTGGGCGCCGGCCACGGGCTCCTCGACCTGTTCACCCTGGCGCCGCTGTGCGTCGGCACCGCCCTGATCGTCCTGTTCGTACGGCGGCAGAAGCGGCGCCGCCATCCGCTGGTCGACATGCGGATGTTCGCCCGGCCCACCTTCTCCACCTCGGTGGGGTGCATCGTCCTCGCCATGCTGGCGCTGGTCGGCCTGGAGCTCATAGCCGTGCAGTACCTCCAGCTGATCCTGGGGCTCAGCCCGCTGGAGACCGGTCTGCGGCTGCTCCCGCTCACCTTCGCCGCGATGGCCGCGGGCGCCACCGGCTCGTACACCCTGCGCCGCCTCGGCCCGCGCACCATGGTCGGCTGCGGCTTCGCGCTGACCGCCGCCGCCGTGCTGCTGCTCGTCCTGATGGGCCAGCACGACCGGCCGCTGCTGCTCACCAGCGCCTTCATAGTCCTGGGCTTCGGCCTTCAGACGACGCTCTTCGGGGCGTACGAATCGATGCTGAGCGAGGCGCCCGCCGACTGCGCGGGCGGGGCCGCCGCCATCGGCGAGACCTCCTACCAGCTCGGCGCCGGCATGGGCATCGCCCTGCTCGGCAGCGTGATGAACGCGGCCTACGCCCCCGGGGTCGCCTCGGTCCCCGGCGTCCCGGACGAGGCCTCGGCCGGTGCGGCCAACTCCCTGGGCGAGGCCTATGACCTCGCGGACCGCCTCGGCGGCCCGGCGGGCGCGGCCCTTCGCGGCGCCGCGCAGCACTCCTTCGTCCACGGCCTGCATGTGACGCTGCTGGTCAGCGCGGGTCTGCTGGTGCTCGGCGCGCTGGCCGCGCTGCGGCTGCCCCGGGTGATGGAGTGCGGGGCGCAGCACGACGGCCTCGCGCCCGGGCTGCCCGAGCAGCGGACCGAGCCGCATGTCAGGGTCCCCGCGGCGGCGGGTGTTCCGGCCGCGGAGGCGGCGGGATCCGGGCCCGGCGGCCACTGAACGGGCGGGACCCGCACGGACGGGCGGGTCTGGACGCGCGGCACACTGAGCCGTAACGTCAGCGGTCAGCAATAACTACCACTGCTAGTTTTAGCTGAGCCGCACAGGTTCTCAGGGACGCCGGAGGCATCCTCATGTCCGCACCCGCCAAGCTGCCCCCCTTCGACCCGGCCGACCCCCTCGGGATCGACGACCTGCTGAGCGACGACGACCTCGCCATCCGCGACACCGTCCGCTCCTGGGCCGCCGACCGGGTCCTGCCGCACATCGCCCAGTGGTACGAGGACGGACAGGTGCCCGTCCGCGAGCTCGCGCGGGAGCTCGGCGGCCTGGGCGCGCTCGGGATGTCGCTCACCGGCCACGGCTGCGCGGGCGCCACCGCCGTCCAGTACGGCCTGGCCTGTCTGGAGCTGGAGGCCGCCGACTCCGGCATCCGCTCGCTCGTCTCGGTCCAGGGCTCGCTCGCGATGTACGCGATCTGGAAGTACGGCTCCGAGGAGCAGAAGCAGCGCTGGCTGCCGTCGATGGCGGCGGGCGAGACCATCGGCTGCTTCGGCCTCACCGAACCCGACCACGGCTCCGACCCGGCCGGGATGCGTACGTACGCGAAGCGGGACGGCACCGACTGGGTGCTCAACGGGCGCAAGATGTGGATCACCAACGGCTCGGTCGCCGGGGTCGCGGTGGTCTGGGCGCAGACCGACGACGGGATTCGCGGCTTCGCCGTACCGACCGACAGCCCCGGCTTCTCGGCGCCCGAGATCAAGCACAAGTGGTCGCTGCGGGCGTCGGTCACCAGCGAGCTGGTCATGGACGAGGTGCGGCTGCCCGCCGACGCGGTGCTGCCGGGGGTCACCGGGCTCAAGGGCCCGCTGAGCTGCCTCTCGCACGCGCGGTACGGCATCGTCTGGGGAGCGATGGGCGCGGCCCGGGCCTCGTTCGAGGCGGCGGTGGAGTACGCGAAGACCCGCGAGCAGTTCGGCAGGCCCATCGGCGGCTTCCAGCTCACCCAGGCCAAGCTGGCCGACATGGCGGTGGAGCTCCACAAGGGCGTCCTGCTCGCCCATCACCTGGGCCTGCGCATGGACGCGGGCAGGCTCCGTCCGGAGCAGGTCAGCTTCGGAAAGCTCAACAACGTACGGGAGGCCATCGAGATCTGCCGCACCTCGCGCACGATCCTCGGGGCCAACGGGATCTCGCTGGAGTACCCCGTGATGCGGCACGCCACCAATCTGGAGTCGGTGCTCACCTATGAGGGCACCGTGGAGATGCACCAGCTGGTGCTGGGCAAGGCGCTCACCGGACTCGACGCGTTCCGCTAGGAACGGGGATCCGGTGAGCACCCTGCTCGGCTCTGGTTGCGGTATCTCCCGGGGGACAACCCCCGGACCCCCGGCCGGGCACCACCGGTGGCTCAGCTCTGGTTGAAGAAGCCGCCGGTGGAGCGGCCCGCGGCCTCGCCGCTGAGGATCTGGGTGTCGGCGGGGGTCAGTAGGAAGACCCTCGTCGCCACGCGCTCGATGGAGCCGCGCAGCCCGAACGTCAGACCGGCCGCGAAGTCCACGACGCGCTTGGCGTCACCGGGCTCCATGGACGTGAGGTTCACGATGACCGGGACGCCCTCGCGGAAGAGCTCGCCGATGCCGCGCGCGTCACGGAAGCCGTCGGGCGTGACCGTGGCGATCCGGCGGCCCTGCTCCTGGGCCGCGTCGGAGGCCACCCGCACCCGCGGGTCCGTCACCCAGGCTTCGCCGGACGCGGCTTCCTCGGTGTACTCGTCGTCGTAGTAGCGGTCGTCGTTGTCCTCGACAAGTCCCAGCCAGGCACTCGCCTTGCGCACCGATCCCATGGACGCCTCCTCTCACAGCGGACTTCTTCTAGCTACTTCTCGCGTTCCGCACCCCTATGGTCGTCCATGATGCGGATACCGCGCCAAGTGGATAGCCGCCGTGCAGGGGATTCGTGACGGGACTGGTGCAGAAGATGTGGCGAATCGTCAGCTTTCTTCCGCTGTATGACGGGTAACGGATACAAAATATGAACTTCCGTCCAGGCGGGTGATGGAGCAGGCGTACGGGTGAACGGATCGATCGATACGATGCCTGCCGCACTGTTGATCGAGGCGTGGGGCGGAGTGCCCCACGGCACCCGGGGGAGCGTCGTGTTCGGAATCGTCAGGCCCTGCTCGCATCGGCTCACCGAGGGCCTGCGGACCGAGTGGATGGCCCATCTCTGCGGCCTCTGCCTGGCACTTCGCTCCGACCACGGGCAGCTCGCCCGGGTCGTGACCAACTACGACGGGCTGATCGTCTCGGTTCTGACGGAGGCTCAGGTCGAGAGCCGTACGGGACGCAGGCGCACCGCCGGGCCCTGCCCGCTGCGCGCGATGCGGACGGCTCCGGTCGCACAGGGCGAGGGCGCCCGGCTCGCCGCGGCCGTCTCGCTGGTCCTGGCCTCGGCGAAGGTCCGCGACCACGTGGCCGACCGGGACGGCCTGTTGAAGCGCAGGCCGGTGGCGCTCGCGGCCCGCAAGGTCGCCGCGAGCTGGGACCGGGCGGGCGCCCGCACCGGCGCCTCCCTCGGGTTCGACACGGCGGTCCTGGTCGACGCGGTCGACCGGCAGACCGCGATCGAGGCGCTCGCGGGACCCGGCACCTCCCTGCTCACGGTCACCGAGCCGACCGAGACGGCCACCGCGGCGGCCTTCGCGCACACGGCCGTACTCGCCGGGCGGCCGCACAACGCCGAGCCGCTGGCCGAGGCGGGCCGCCTCTTCGGGCGGCTCGCGCACCTCCTGGACGCCGTGGAGGACCAGGCGTCCGACGCCGCCTCGGGCGCCTGGAACCCGCTCACGGCGACCGGCACCGATCTGACCGAGGCCCGGCGGCTGGCCGACGACGCGGTGCACGGCATCCGGCTCGCGCTGCGCGAGGCCGACTTCGTCGACGGCAGGCTGGCGCACGTCCTGCTCGCCCACGAGCTGAAGCAGTCCGTGGACCGGTCCTTCGGGACGGCGGGCTGCGCCCACGGCCACGCCGATGCCGCTGCCCACGGCTCCCACCAGCCCGGTCCCTACGGGTCGCCGCCGCCCGGCGGCCCGTACGCCCCCGTGCCCGGCAACCCGTACGGCTCGCCCCCGCAGGGCGAAGGCCCCAGGCCGCCCGCCCCGCGCGGATTCCTCGCGGGGTGCGGTGTCTTCACCGGGCTCTGCTGCACCTGCCAGATGTGCTGCGCCAAGGAGTACGAGGGCCCGTGGTCGCGGAAGAAGCACGAAGGCTTCTGCCGCGACTGCGACTGTGACTGCTGCGATTGCTGCGACGCCTGCCAGTGCTGTGACGGGTGCGACTGCTGTGACTGCGGCTGCGACTGCTGACGTACAGTCACCAACCGTATTCGCAGGGTCACTTGTGTTCGGGGGGTGAGATCTGTGACGACGCGATCGCGGACTCGCCCGTGCCCCACTTCGCCAGGATCCTGTCGTACGTCCCGTCCTTCTTGAGGTCGTTCACCGCGGCCTGGAAAGCCGGGGCGAGCGGGGTGCCCTTCTTGAAGGCGAAGCCCACGTCGAGCCGGTGGAACTCGTTGAGGAAGCGCAGCCCCGGCTGCTGCGCCACGGCGTAGCGAAGGCCATTGATCGTCGACATCACGACATCGCTGCGGCCCTGCTGGAGCGAGATCCACAGCGCGCCCTGCTCGCTGTAGGTCTGCACCGAGTACGGCTTCTTGCCGTCCTCGGCGCAGCGGCCCTTGTTCTTCTCCAGGGTCGCCTCGAAGGTGGTGCCCGCGCCGGTGGCCACCTTGAGGCCGCACAGCTGGGTCAGCTCGGTGACCTTGCGGAGCTTGCTGTCCTCGCGCACGGCGAAGCCCTGGCCGTCGTTGATGTAGGTGACGAAGTCGATGGTCTTGCGTCGCTCGTCGGTCACCCCGAAGTTGCCGGTGCCGACGTCGTACTTGCCGCTGTCGAGCGCGGGCAGGATCACCTCGAAGGCCGCGACCTGGCGCTTCAGCCTCAGCCCGAGCACCTTGGCGACCGCGTCCGCGAAGTCGATGTCCTGCCCGGCGACTGTCCGGCCGTCCGCCAGGTAGACGGCGCCGGGCGGGTTGCCCA
Source organism: Streptomyces sp. TLI_146 (assembly GCF_002846415.1). NCBI lineage: Bacteria > Bacillati > Actinomycetota > Actinomycetes > Kitasatosporales > Streptomycetaceae > Streptomyces > Streptomyces sp. TLI_146. The sequence continues at coordinate 2,619,281 of NZ_PJMX01000001.1, read as the reverse complement.
CGCTGCTGGCGAGGGTGAGGGTGCCCGACTCGCGTACGCCCTTGGGCAGCAGCGCGGCCGCGGCCTCGTCCTTCTTGACGGCGGACACCACGTCGGTGGTGGGGATCCTCCCCTTGGCCCCGGCGGGCTCGGCCTGTGCGGCGGGCCCCGCGTCGGCCGGGTCGCCGGAGCCGCACGCGGTGAGGCCGAGGGCGGCGACGGTGATCAGGGCGAAAGCGGTGAGATGGCGATACCTGCTCATGATGCGGTGCGCTCCAGGGATTTCGGGCAGGCGGAAGTGCCGGGGCTGCGCGGCGGCACGCGGACGTGTCGGGGGTGGGCGGGGGCACGCCGAAGCGTCAGAAGGAGTGCGGTGGTACGAGGGGAGGGGTGCGCGGTGTCAGCTGTGTGAAGGCGCGGGAGAACGGCGCGCGCGGGCGCCGTGGGAAATCCGTGCGGGAGGTCGGCTCAACAGGAGGAGGACCACACTCGACCGAAGTCGATGTGGGAGCGCGTGACCAGCCACTGCTGCGGATGCATGGCCCAAGTGGAACAGGCATCCGTATCCGCGTCAACTGCCGTGAGACGTACCGCCCACAGTGCGGACAGCCTTGACAACCGGCCGTACGCACCGCATAGCCTCGGGAACGGACCGTGCTGAGGGGCTGGTCCGCGCAGTGTTCGTGAAGGCATCACCGTGTTCGATCCCGGCATCCACGGAGCCTTCGCATGTCCCTGACCCTCTCGAAACAGCCGCCCGTCCGGCCCGACGACGGCCCCGGCCCCCAGCTCCGCATCGTCCCCGTCCGCCGAACGGGCCAGTGGGCGGCGGCAGTTGCCGTCCTCGTGCTGCTCGCCCTGGCGTTCGTCTCGGTCGTCCGCAACGACGCCTTCCAGTGGGGCGTAGTCGGCGACTACTTCGCCACGGCCGCCGTGCTGCGCGGACTGTGGCTCACCCTCTGGCTGACCGCCGCCGTCATGGCACTCGGCTTCGCCCTCGGCACCGTGCTCGCGGTGATGCGCCTGTCCGACAACCCTGTGCTGAGAGCGGTCAGTTGGGGATACGTGTGGCTGTTCCGCTCGACGCCGATCCTGGTGCAGCTGCTCTTCTGGTTCAACATCGGGGCGCTCTACCCGGAGGTCCTGGGCGTGCGCACGGTCGACCTGATGGGGCCGGTCACCGTCGCCGTCGTCGGCCTCACCCTGCACGAGGCCGCGTACGCCGCCGAGGTGGTGCGCGGCGGCATCCTCTCCGTCGAGCGCGGCCAGATCGAGGCCGCCCAGTCCCTCGGTCTCGGCCGCCGGCGCAGACTGCGCCGCATCGTGCTGCCGCAGGCGATGCGCTCCATCGTGCCGCCCGCCGGGAACATGCTGATCGGCACCCTCAAGGGCACCTCGATCGTCTCCATCATCGCCGTGCAGGACCTGCTCTACTCGGTCCAGCTCGTCTACCACCGCACCTACCAGGTGGTGCCGCTGCTCCTGGTCGCGACCCTCTGGTACATCGTGGTGACCTCGCTGCTCTCGATCGGGCAGTACTACGTGGAGCGTCACTACGCGCGCGGCTCGGCGGACGCCCGGTGACCGCGTCCGTGGTCGTCGTGGGAGCGGGTCCGCGGGGGACCGGTTTCCTGGAGCGGCTCGCCGCCAACCTCCCAGCCCTGTACGGGGACCAGCCGCTGGACGTCCATCTGGTGGACCCCCATCCGCCGGGCGGCGGCCGGATCTGGCGCGAGGAGCAGTCGCCGCTGCTGTGGATGAACTCCATGGCCGAGGACGTCACCATGTTCACCGACGAGACGGTCGCCCAGGAGGGCCCGGTGCGCCCCGGCCCCACCCTCGCCGAGTGGGCCGGGATCGACGGCCAGACCTTCCCCGGCCGGCGGGCGCAGGGCGCGTATCTGCGCTGGGTGTACGAGGAGGCGGTGGCCGCGCTCGGCCCCGCCGTCACCGTCCACGAACACCGCACCCGGGCGCTGCGGGTCGGCGGACCGCGCGAGGGCCGCCAGCGGGTGTGGCTCGAAGGGCGCGCCGAGCCGCTGGCCGCCGATCTGGTGGTGCTCACGCTCGGCCATCTGGACGCCGAACCCGACGACGAACAACGGCAGTTGGCGGACTTCGCCCTCCGCCACGGGCTCGTCCACCTGCCGCCCGACTTCACCGCCGACGCGGACCTGTCCGCCCTGCCGCCCGGCGAACCGGTGATCGTGCGCGGCTTCGGGCTCGCCTTCGTCGACCTGATGGTGCTGCTCACCGAGGGGCGCGGCGGGCGCTACGACGAGAGCGGGACCTACCACCCCTCCGGGCGCGAACCCGTCCTCCACGTCGGCTCGCGGCGCGGTGTCCCGTACCACTCCAAGATCGGCTACACCTGGCAGGGCGAACGGCCGCCGCTGCCCCGCTTCTTCGGGCCGGACACCGTCGACGCGCTGCTGAAGCGGCCGGGCCGCCCCGACTTCCGGCGGGACGTGTGGCCGCTCATCGACAAGGAGCTCGGCTTCGCGCACTACCACCGGCTCTTTACCGCCCACCCCGGGCGCACGGCCGTCGACTGGCCCGGCTTCGAGGAGAAGTACGCGGCGGCCGCGGCGGGCAGCCCCGAGCTGGCCGCCCTGGTCGCGGCCGCCGTCCCCGATCCGGCCGACCGCCTCGACCTTCAGGCGCTCGACCACCCGCTGGACGGCGTGCGCTTCGCGTCCTCGGACGCCCTCCAGGACGGGCTGCGCGCCTACATCACCCAGGACCTGATACGCCGTCATGACCGTTCGTACAGCCCCGATCTGGCGGTTTTCCTGGGGCTGCTCTCCGTCTACGGGCAGCTTCTGCGACTCGGTGACGTGGGCGGCTGGTGGCACGGGTTCTTCAGCTACCTCGCCTCCGGGCCGCCCGGCCCCCGGCTGCGCCAGCTGCTCGCGCTCTCCGACGCGGGGGTCGTCCGCTTCCTCGGGGCGGGCATCACCGTGGAGCGCGACGAGGCCAAGGGTGTCTTCCGGGCGGGCGGCGCCAGCGTGCCGGGGGAGTGGACCGAGGCGCGCGCCCTGGTCGAGGCGCGGCTGCCCGAGCCGTCCCTGGAGCGCACCCGCAGCCCGCTGCTGCGCGCGCTCCACCGGGACGGCGCGGACGTCTCCGCGAGCGGGCTGCTGAGCGTGGACCCCGCCGACGGGCGGGTCCTGGACCGCGCGGGGCGCCCGCACCCGCGCCGCTTCGCGCTCGGCCCACACACCACCGCGCGGGCGTCCGGCGCCTTCACCCGGCCCCGTACCGGCGGGCCCGCGTTCGCCCAGAACGACGCCTGTGCGCGCGCCGCGCTGAGCTTCCTGCGCGACCTCGCGTGTCGCCCGCTCAGCGCCTGATCCGGCGCCGCGGCCTCCGTTCCGTACCCCCCTCCCTCATGAAGGAACCCCCATGACCGCCACCGCCATGGTCGAAGTCCGTTCCGTACACAAGAGCTTCGGCGGCCTCGAAGTGCTGCGTGGCATCGACCTCGACGTCCGCGCGGGCGAGGTCACCGTCGTCCTCGGCCCCTCCGGCTCGGGCAAGTCCACCCTGCTGCGGACCATCAACCACCTGGAGAAGGTGGACCGCGGCTCGATCCGCGTCGACGGCAATCTGATCGGCTACCGCCGCTCCGGCGACAAGCTGTACGAGCTGCGCGAGCGGGAGGTCCTGAAGCAGCGCACCGGGATCGGCTTCGTCTTCCAGAACTTCAACCTCTTCCCGCACCTCACCGTCCTGGAGAACATCACCGAGGCGCCCGTCGCCGCGCTCGGCCGCCCCCGCGAGGAGGCGGTGGCCGCGGCGCAGAAGCTGCTCGCCCGGGTCGGCCTCGCCGACAAGGCGGGCGCCTATCCGGGACGGCTCTCCGGCGGGCAGCAGCAGCGGGTCGCGATCGCCCGCGCGCTCGCCCTGGAGCCGAAGCTGCTCCTGTTCGACGAGCCGACCTCCGCGCTCGACCCCGAGCTGGTCGGCGAAGTCCTCGACGTCATCAGGGACTTGGCGCTCCAGGGCACCACGATGATCGTCGTCACCCATGAGATCGGCTTCGCACGCGAGGTCGCCGACACGGTCGTCTTCATGGACGGCGGCCTGATCGTCGAGCAGGGCCCGCCCGCCGAGGTGCTCGACCACCCGCGCCACGAACGCATCCGCGCCTTCCTCGCCAAGGTCCTCTGACAGCCGACGCCGAAGGCCCAGCCCCTCCGAAAGCCCAGCCCCCGAAGGCCCAGCCCCCGAAGAAAGAAGTCACCGCCATGCCCGCCACCCGTCCACTCCACCTCGCCGCCGACATCGGCGGCCCGCCGCACTACGAGGCCCGCCACTACACCGCCCTCGCCCGGCTCGCCGAGCGGGGCACCCTGGACTTCGTCACGCTCGGGGACTCCTTCGCCCGGCCCGGCCTCGACGCGCTCGCCGTCCTCGCCCGGGTCGCGCCCGCCACCGAGCGGATCGGGCTCGTGCCCACCGTGACCACCACCCACACCGAGCCCTTCCACGTCTCCTCGGCCGTCGCCACCCTCGACTGGGTGAGCCGGGGCCGGGCCGGCTGGAGCCCCGAGGTGTCCACCACCGAGGCGGAGGCCGCGCTCTTCGGCCGCCGCCCCGCGGCGCCCCTCGCCGACCTGTGGCACGAGGCCCGCGAAGTCGCCGACGTGGCGGCCAAGTTGTGGGACAGCTGGGAGGACGGCGCCGAGATCCGCGACGAGCCGACCGGCCGCTTCATCGACCGCGACAAACTGCACTACGTCGACTTCGAAGGCCGTACGTTCTCGGTGCGCGGCCCGGCCATCGTGCCCCGGCCGCCGCAGGGCCACCCCGTCACGGTGATCGACGCGAGCGCCCCCGAGCCGCGCGCGGCCGCCGTCCGGCACGCCGACGTCGCCCTGGTGCGTGCCGAGGACCCGGCCGCCGCCCGCGCCCTGCGCGAGGAGCTGCGCGACCGGGCCCGGGCCCACGGCCGCGACCCCGAGCGGCTGCGGGTGCTCGTCTCGCTCCCGGTCGAACTGCACACCACCGCCGACGCGGTCGCCCTCGCCGGGCTCATCGGCGACTGGTACGAACAGGGCGCCGCCGAGGGCTTCCAGCTCCGCCCGGCCGAGCCCGAGCGCGATCTGGCGCTGCTCGTCGACGGGACCGTACCGGTGCTCCAGCACCGGGGCTTACTGCGCCGGTTCTATCCCGGCGCCACCCTCCGCGAACACCTGGGCCTGGCCCGACCCGTCAACCAGTACGCGCACGCCGGGAGCCCGTCATGACCAAGCAACTGCACCTCGCCGCCCACTTCCCGGGCGTCAACAACACGACTGTATGGGCCGACCCGCGCTCCAAGAGTCAGATCGACTTCTCCTCCTTCGTGCATCTGGCCCGCACCGCCGAGCGCGGCCTGTTCGACTTCTTCTTCCTCGCCGAGGGGCTGCGGCTGCGCGAGCACAAGGGGCGCATCCACGACCTCGACGTGGTCGGCCGCCCCGAATCCCTCACCGTGCTCAGCGCGCTCGCGGCCGTCACCGAGCACCTGGGCCTGGCCGCCACCGTCAACGCCACCTTCAACGAGCCCTACGAGCTCGCCCGGCGCCTCGCCTCCCTCGACCACCTCTCCGGCGGCCGCGCCGCCTGGAACGTGGTCACCTCGTTCGACGCGTTCACCGGCGAGAACTTCCGGCGCGGCGGCTATCTGGACCGCGCCGACCGCTATACGAGGGCCGCCGAGTTCGTCGCGACCGCCCGCGAGCTGTGGGACTCCTGGACGCCCGACGGCACCCCGCGCCCGTTCGCCCACCACGGGCAGCACTTCTCCATATCCGGGGAGTTCACCGTCCCCCGCTCCCCGCAGGGCCACCCGGTCGTCATCCAGGCCGGGGACTCCGGCGAGGGCCGCGAGTTCGCCGCCTCCACCGCCGACATCGTCTTCACCCGGCACGGCACCCTGGAGGCCGGGCAGGAGTTCTACGCCGACGTGAAGTCCCGGCTCGCCCGGTACGGCAGGCGCCCCGAGGACCTGAAGATCATGCCCGGGGTGACCGTCGTCCTCGGCGACACCGACGCCGAGGCGCAGGAGAAGGCCGCCGACATCCGGCGCCGCCAGATCTCCCCGCAGAACGCGATCGTCGCCCTGGAGCAGATCTGGGGCCGCGACCTGTCCGCGTACGACCCGGACGGACCGCTCCCCGACATCGACCCGGACCCGGACTCCGAGCTGGTCAAGGGCCGGGTGAAGGTGGGCGACCCCTTCACCGTCGCCGCCAAGTGGCGGGCTTTGTCCGAGGCCAAGGGCCTCTCCATCCGGCAGACGGTCATCGAGACGAGCGGCCGCCAGTCGTTCATCGGCACCCCGGCCTCGGTCGCCGACCGGCTCACCGAGTTCGTCACGGCCGACGCCGCCGACGGCTTCATCCTCGTCCCGCATCTGACACCGGGCGGACTCGACGACTTCGTCGACCGGGTGGTGCCGCTGCTGCAGGAGCGCGGCGTCTTCCGTACGGAATACTCCGGCCCGACACTGCGCTCGCACCTGGGGCTGCCCACCCCCGTACGGAAGGGTTGAAGACATTGAGCACGGACGCGGCACAGGAGTGGAAGAACTGGCACGAACGGCGCGTCGAGAACGTCTCGGCGCCCTACGGCCCGCTCGCACTGACCGGCACCCACTGGCTCGCCGACGCAGTCGAGGGTCGAATTCCGGCCGTGCCGGGCGAGTGGCGCGAAGACGACGACGCGGTGGTGCTCACGGCCGCCGCGCGGGACGGGATCGTCCTCGACGGAAAGCCCTTCAGCGGCGAGGTGCGGCTGACCGCCGACCACACGCCGGTCGGCGAGTCCCGGCTGGCCCAGGGCGCGCGGCGGCTCGTGGTGCTCCGCCGCGAAGGGCTGTGGGCGGTACGCGTCTGGGACCCGGAGGCCGAGCGCCGGCGCGCCTTCGCGGGCATCGAGGCGACGCCGTACGAGGCGCGCTGGGCGGTGCCCGCCGTCTTCCGCCCGTACGAGGGGACGCGGACCGTACGGGTGGCGAACGCCGACGGGGTGGAGCGCGGGCTCGGCCTCGGCGGGGAGCTCGCCTTCGCGCTCGACGGCCGGGAGCACACCCTCCAGGTCGCGGTCGAGGACGACGGCGCGCTCTGGGCGGTGTTCGCCGATGCGACCAGCGGGGATTCGACCTTCCGGTTCCGTTTCCTGCGCCCCGGCGCACCGGATGCGCAAGGACGGCTCACGGTGGACTTCAACCGCGCACTGCTGCCGCCGTGCGCCTTCGCCGAGCACTTCATCTGTCCCTTCCCGCCCCCGGGCAACACCCTCGACACGGCGGTCGCGGCGGGCGAGCGGACCGTCCTCACCCGCTGACCCACCGGCTCCGAAACCCCCAACGGCCCGGCCGAAAGGCGCCCTTGCGCCCGACGGCCGGGCCGCCGAATACTCCCTCCCAGCGCTTGTCAGGAGCACGGCTTGCGCTCAACAGTGCTGCCGTCAGCTCCGGCTGCGCCTCACGGGGTCCCCCACCCAACTCGGGCCCCTCGATTCCCCTCGGGAGGAACAGAAGTGAGGATCAAGCGCACCACCCCCACGCACCACCGCGGTCTCGCGAGACGCACCAAGGCAGTCGCCCTCACCGCCGGGCTCCTCGCCGCCGGCGCCCTCGCGATCCCCACCGCGAGCGCCACCCCGTCCCAGGTGTTCAGCGCCACCCAGCTCTCGGCCGCGAGCAGTGCCGTGCTCGGCGCCGATGTCGCGGGCACCGCCTGGAACGTCGACCCCGCCACCCACACGCTGGTCGTGACCGCCGACTCCACCGTGAGCAAGGCCGACATAGCCAAGATCAAACGACAGGCCGGCGCCAACGCGTCCGCCATACGCGTCGAGCGCACCCCCGGCAAGTTCAGCAAGCTGCTCTCCGGCGGCGACGCCATCTACGCGCCGAGCTGGCGCTGCTCCCTCGGCTTCAACGTCAAGAAGGGCAGCACCTACTACTTCCTGACGGCCGGTCACTGCACCGAGGGCAAGCCGCCCTGGTACACCAGCTCCTCGCACTCCACCAGCATCGGCCCCACCGTGGGCACCAGCTTCCCGGGCAACGACTACGGCCTCGTGCAGTACACCAACACCTCGCTCACCCACCCGAGCGCCGTGGGCAGCCAGCACATCAGCAGCGCGGCCAACCCCACGGTCGGCCAGACCGTCACCCGGCGCGGCTCCACCACCGGCATCCACAGCGGCCGGGTCACCGCGCTCAACGCCACCGTCAACTACGGCGGCGGTGACATCGTGTACGGCCTGATCAAGACCACGGTGTGCGCCGAGCCCGGCGACTCCGGCGGCCCGCTCTACGCCGGTTCGACCGCCCTCGGCCTCACCTCCGGCGGCAGCGGCAACTGCTCCTCCGGCGGCACGACCTTCTTCCAGCCCGTGGTCGAGGCCATGAACGCCTATGGCGTGACCCTCTTCTGACGGCAGATCACCTCGCTGCCACGGCAGCGGCGAGCCCTCGTCCGGCCGATGGACGGGGGCTCGTTCCCTGCGCCCCTCCGTTGGCCACGACTGGACGCGATGCGCCTTTTTGGGAGGATGGTCACGGCGGAGAGGCGACCGGACACCACGGGGTGAGTCAGTGAAACGCATCGGAGTGACCGGTCACCGAGACATTCCCTCCGAGGCGCTGGGGGAGATCCGCAGCTGTCTGCGGAGCCTGCTCTGCGGACACGACGGTTCGCTTGAAGCCCTCTCCAGCCTCGCGGCCGGCGCGGACCAGCTGTTCGCCTCCATCGCCCTGGAGTGCGGCGCCTCCCTGACCGTGGTCATTCCCAGCGGCGACTACGAGAACGGCTTCGCGGACGCCGCCGAACTCGCCCGCTACCAGGGCCTGCGGAGAAGAGCCGCCCAGGAGGTCCGGATGGACTTCCCGCACGCGACGGACGAGGCGTACTACGCGGCCGGCGCCTATATCGCGGACAACTGCGACCGGTTGGTCGCCGTCTGGGACGGCCAGCCCGCACGGGGCCTCGGCGGCACCGGCGACATCGTCCAGTACGCCCGCGGCCTGGGCAAAGCGGTCACGGTGGTGTGGTGCGACGGGGTGCGCCGCCCGTAGGAGCCGTAAAAGGCGATCAACTGCGGAGCCGGGCCAGCCAGTCGGTGTGCTGGGGCGACACGACCCGCTCGGTCTCGTACACCGCGGCCGGCCACTCCCGCTCGCTGACCGTGTTCTCCATGGCCACGTGCATCTCCTTGAGGTCCTGCTCCACCAGGGAGTGCGCCGAGATCAGCGGCTGGTGGCGGCGGATCTCGCTCCACGCCAGACACGCGGCGGCCGCCGCCGAGAGCAGCCCGGCCGCCTTGACGCCCTCGGCCGCGCCGAACATGTGCAGCGTCGCGAAGAGCAACGCGAGAACGGTGAGCAGGGTGATCGCCGAGGTCCACAGCGCGGTGGCCCGCTTGGAGGCCTCCTGCCGGCGCCGGTACCAGTTGCGCTGCTCGATGAGCCGGTCCCGGACGTACGTCTCCTTGCGTACGGTGAACGCCTTCCCCCGTAACTCCCGCATGGGGGCGGTGACGAGGGGCTCATCGGCCAGGCCCGACGCCGGGTCCTCGCGCGGGTCCTGCCAGCCGACCTTGCGCAGTTCCCGCAGTCCTTCCTCCAGACGGAGGGTGAACAGACCTTCGGGATCGGGCGCCTGGGAGTCGAAGGGAGCGCCGTGCACGGCATAGCGCCAGCACATGGATTTGATGAACTCGGCCGCCGAACGGTTCAGTTGCCAATGCGATTTCGCATGCCCGCGGGCGGCGCGGAAACTCACCGCGAGCACCCCCGCGTACGCCAGTGCGCTGAGCGCGCTCGTCAGCCTGAAGTCACCACCGAGCGTCATCTTCCACGGCAGTGCCGCCAGCGCCGCCCCCACCACCAGCAGGCACAACTGCCAGCGGGTGCCGTTCACCGCGGCCCGCTGGCGCCCTATCGCGAGTGAGTCCGCGTGATGGAAGAGACCCGGCAGGTCGGCGTTGCGGAAGACCATGCTTTGCAGAGGACCGGGAATCGCCGTCACATCCACCCCTGTCTGCGGTTTTAGTCATCACTCTTTCGATGGAACGACCCGTTCCGTACACCTTCGGCTAATGCTGGGTCACGCGTTTGCGGCAAGCGGTCGTGCTCAGTTGCCAACAGTGGCCAAGAGAGTAAAGTCGTGCCGCCGACACTGCAACGGTGCATGTCGTCGGTACCACTGTCCACATGCAGGAATTACCCATCAAGGACGGCCGTGAAGACCTCTGTGAATTCTCTCTCCTTCGCCCCTGCGAAGAAGAGCCGTGTGCCCCTGGCAGAGATCGACGTCCGTGGCGCCGACGCTGCCAGGAAGCTCGGCCGCGTGCTGCCCTCGTCGATCGGCCGCCCCGTGCAGGCGTCGACCTTCAACTCGGCGCTCTAGTCTGTCGGAGAGCCCTAGACTGGCGGAATGACTGCACCCGTGGTCCCATTCCGCGAGATCGTGCTCAAGGTTCACAGCAGATGCGATCTTGCTTGTGATCACTGCTATATCTACGAAGCCCCTGATCAGAGTTGGCGTACCCGCCCCAAGGCAATCTCTGACGAGGCGATTTCCTGGACGGCCCGGCGACTGGCCGAGCACGCCGAGAAACACGTACTGCCCTCCGTGTCAGTGATCCTGCACGGAGGGGAGCCGCTGCTGGCGGGCCCCGCACGGCTGCGCCGGGTGTGCGAGGAGCTGACCGCCGCCCTCGACGGCGTCGCGGAGCTCGATCTGCGCATCCACACCAACGGCCTCCAGCTGAGCCCCCGCTACCTGGACCTCTTCGACGAGTTCGGTGTGCGCGTCGGCATCTCCCTGGACGGGGACAGGTCCGCCAACGACCGCCACCGCCGCTTCGCCGACGGCCGCACCAGCCATCCGCTGGTCCTCAGGGCCGTGGAACTGCTCCAGAGCGAGCGCTACCGCCACCTCTTCCTCGGGCTGCTCTGCACCATCGACGTGGCCAACGACCCGGTCACCGTGCACGACGCGCTCATCGCCCTGGACCCGCCGCGCATCGACTACCTGCTGCCGCACGCCACCTGGGACGCGCCCCCGGCCCGCCCGGCCGGCTCTCCGACCGAGTACGCGGAGTGGATCCTGGCGGTCTTCGACCGGTGGGAGGAACAGGGCAGACCGGTTCCGGTCCGGCTGTTCGAGTCCGTACTGTCGACGTTGAACGGCGGCCCCAGCCTCACCGAGTCCCTGGGTCTGGCCCCCACCGACCTCGTGGTGGTGGAGACCGACGGCAGCCTGGAGCAGGTCGACTCGCTCAAGAGCGCCTACGACGGCGCCGCCGCCACCGGCTTCGACGTCTTCCGGCACTCCTTCGACGAGGTCGCCGCCCATCCGGGCGTACGGGTGCGCCAGCTCGGCCTGGCCGGGGTCGGCCCCGAGTGCCGCGAGTGCCCGGTCGTGCGCTCCTGCGGCGGCGGGCTCTACACCCACCGCTACCGCTCGGCGAACGAGGCGGCGGGCCGGGACGCCTTCGACGGCCCCTCGGTCTACTGCGCGGACCTGGAGGCGCTGGTGCGGGGCGTCGAGGCCCGCACGGCCGCCCGCCTGGTCCCCGGCGCGCTCACCGACCCCGGCGAGCTCGTCGCCGCCGAGCACGAGCTCACCCGCACCCTGCTGGCCCGGCTGCACGCCGATCTGGCCGGGCGCGGCGGCGCCGAGTGGGCCGAGGCCTGGCGGCTGACCACCCTCGTCGACGGGCCGGGCCTGGACGAGGTGCTGACGCATCCGTACGCGCGCGGCTGGCTGCTCACCACCCTGGAGGCGCTGCGCACGGGCCGGCCCGACGCCGTCGCCCACGCCCACCGCCTCGCCGCCTACACCGCGGCCGCCGCCGTGCGCGGCAGGCTCGACGTGCCCGTCACCGTCGGGTACGCGGACGGCAGGCTGGTGCTGCCCACCCTCGGGGAGCTGAGGCTCGGTGCCCGGGGCGAGTCCGGCCGGGCGGAGGTGGTCTCGGCCGAGAAGGGCTTTCGGGTCCGGGGCGAGCGCTTCGAGCTGGAGGTGGAGTGCCCGCGCGAGCCGTGCGGCGACTGGCTGCCGGTGCGCGGGCTGGGCCGGGACGGGGCGCCCGATCCGGCACTCGACGACCTCGACCCGTACCGCGACTGCTTCGGCACGGCGGTGCTGCCGCGGCTGGGCCTGGCCGAGGCCGACGAGTGGAGCGGGCGCCTGGGCGCCGCCTGGGGGCTGCTCTCGGCCACTGTTCCGGGCCACGCGGCCGCCGCGGCCGCCGCGCTGACCACGCTCACCCCGCTCGCGGGCGCCGGCGAGCCGGTGGCCGGGCGGCACGGCTACGGGGCGCTGGGGGTGCCCGTGGGGCTGACGGGGGAGGCGTTGGCGCTGGGGCTGCTGCGCGGCTTCCGCAGGGCCAGGTTCCGGGCCCTGCGCGACGTGGCGGACCTGTACGCGCTGGACGGCGGCTGGCTCCACCGGGCCGACTGGCGCGAGGAGCCGGTACCGGTTTCGGTCCTGCTGGCCGAAACGCATGAGCGGGTGGCGGTCGCCGCGTACGACAGGAGTGCACGCACTCTGGCGGAGACCCGGCGGGCGCTGGAAGCTCTTCAGGGGGCGGCCGAACTCACCGTGGGCGGGAAGAGCCTGGTCGCCGACGTCCTGTTGGAGTGGGAAGAGGCAGCCCGTGGATGAGCGAGACCGAGCGGTGCCGGAGAGCGCGTTACGCGACGACCTGGTCGCCATGGGGGTCAACGAGGGGGACACCCTGCTCGTGCACGCCTCGATGAGCGGTCTGGGGCACGGCCCGGGGGCGCTGGGGCAGGCCCTGCGGGAGGCGGTCGGCGGACGGCTCAAGGGCACCCTGGTGGTCCCGGCCTTCACGCCGGAGAACTCGCTCACCTCGATCGCCCACCGCCGGCGGAGCCGGAGCGTGCTGCGGGATCCGGCCGCGTACAAGGACTTCAAGCGCAGAATGGAGCCTTTCGATCCGGACCGGACCCGCAGTCAGGGAATGGGCCGGTTGGCGGAGTGGGTGCGCACCTCGGAAGGGGCGGTGCGCAGTACGCACCCCCAGACCTCCTTCGCCGCCTGGGGCTGCCGTGCCCTGGAGCTGATGGAGGGCCATGAACCCGATTGCCATCTGGGCGAGAAGTCGCCGCTCGGCGCGCTCTACCGCGCCGATGCCCGGGTACTCATGATCAATGTGGGATTCGATGTCTGCAGCGCCTTTCACCTCGCGGAATACCGGTATCGGCACAACCCGCCCAAGAAGCTGTACAGCTGTGTGGTGCGGGACGAGAGTGGGCGTCGGGGATGGTTCCACTATCCCGACGTCGATCTCGACGACAGCGACTTCGAGGCGGTCGGGGCCGACCTTCCGGAAGAAATGCGCAAAGAGTGGCAGCTGGGACGGAGAACCGCCCGGTTGTTTTCGATCAAGGGGGCGGTGGACCATGCGGTGGAGTGGATGACCGAAAAGCGGCCTTGTTTGACCGAACGGTGAGGGGATGGAGCGCCGTGCGCTCCGGAATGATGTTCTTCAATACTGCAGGACGGGGGTCGTGTGCACGCATCAGCGCAGCCGCGTCCGGCCGACCAACATCGGCCCTACTTCTTTCTGAGTTACGCGCACACGCCGAGGTACGGGGCGGGCGGCCCGGACCCCGACATGTGGGTGGAGCGGCTCTTCCGTGATCTCTGCGGCCATGTGATGGCCATGACCGACCTGCCCGCCGGTGCGCCCGCCGGCTTCATGGACCGGGAGATACGGTCCGGCGAGGGCTGGTCGGAGCGTCTCGGCGAAGTCCTCGCCTCCTGCCGGGTGTTCGTGCCGCTGTTCTCGCCGCGCTACTTCGCGAGCGAGATGTGCGGCCGCGAGTGGTACGCGTTCGAGCAGCGCACCATCCAGCACCAGGCGTACACCAACCGCCCGGCCGAGGCGATCGTGCCGGCCCTGTGGGTGCCGGTCCCGCCCGAGCAACTGCCCGGGCCCGCCGAGCGGTTGCAGTTCAACCACCGGGCCTTCGGCGACCGCTATGTCACCGACGGCCTCTACGGGCTGATCAAGCTGCGGATATTCGCCGAGGAGTACGAACGCGCGGTCTACGAGCTCGCCAAACGGATCGTGAGCGTCGCCGACGCCACCGCGATACGGCCCGGCCGCCACGTCGACTACCGGCTGGCGCCCAGCGCCTTCGGCGCGGCCGCCGGCGAGGGCCCCCGCCCGATGCACGTCACCGTCGCCGCGCCCACCCGCCACGAGCTGCCCGAGGGCCGCGACGACGCGTACTACGGGGACAGCCCGCTGGAGTGGAACCCCTACCACCCCATCTCCGCCCGGCCGCTCGCGCTGGTGGCGGAGGACATGGTGCGCTCGCTCAACTACCAGACCACCGTCTCCTCCTTCGACGAGGAGGTGCTGCACCTCGACGGCAAACAGCCGCCGTCGCGGCCCGAGGTCCTGCTGGTGGACCGGTGGGCGCTGGAGGACGAGGACCGGCGCGCCCGGCTCGCGGCCTTCGACGCCGAGCACCGGCCCTGGGTGAGCGTGGTCGTCCCGTGGAACCGCGACGACCATCAGAGCCGGGCCTCGGAGGTGGAGTTGACACGCCGTCTGGAAGAGACCATGCCGTCCAAGATGCGCCAGGGGCGGGCCGCGTGCCGGGCCGCAGCCAAGGGCGTACCGAGCATGGAGGCCTTCGGGCAGATACTGCCCCAGGTCGTGGAGGCGGCGGCACAGCAGTATCTGAGACACGCGACGGTCTATCCGCCCGCGGGGGGCGGGCACACCGAACGGCCGCGCCTGGTCGGGCCGATGGGCACCGATTTCGGCACCACGCAGTACATCCCCGACAGGCTCGATCACGCGCCCGATGCGGAGGAGACGGATGACAGCCAGTCGTGACGGACGCATCGTCACGTTCTACTCGTACAAGGGTGGTACGGGCCGCACCATGGCCCTCGCCAACACGGCCTGGATCCTTGCCGCCAACGGCAAGCGGGTCCTCGCGGTGGACTGGGACCTGGAGGCCCCGGGGCTGCACCGCTTCTTCCACCCGTTCCTGGACCCCTCGACGCTCGGCGCCACCACCGGGGTCATCGATCTCATCACCGAATACGCCTGGGCCGCCACCAGTCCCGTGCCGCGCTCGGACGACTGGCACCGCGACTACGCGCGCATCCAGCCGCACGCGGTCTCGCTGACCCCGGAGGCCCTGGGCTGGCAGTTCCCCGACGGCGGCACCCTGGACTTCGTGTCCGCCGGACGGCAGAACCGCGAGTACTCGGCGACCGTCTCCACTTTCGACTGGGACAACTTCTACGACCGGCTCGGCGGCGGCCACTTCTTCGACGCCCTGCGCGAGGACATGAAGGAGAACTACGACTACGTCCTGATCGACAGCCGCACCGGCCTCAGCGACATCGCCGACATCTGCACCGTCCACCTCCCCGACGTCCTGGTGGACTGCTTCACCCTCAGCGACCAGTCCATAGACGGCGCCGCCTCCGTGGCCCGCCAGATAGACGAGCGCTACAGCGGGCAGAACATCCGCATCCTGCCCGTCCCGATGCGCATCGACGAGGGCGAGAAGGAGAAGGCGGACGCCGGCCGGGCGCTCGCCCGGCTCAAGTTCGACCGCTTCCCGGCCGGGCTCTCCGGCGACGAACTCACCGCGTACTGGGGCGCGGTGGAGATCCCGTACCGCCCCTACTACGCCTACGAGGAGACGCTGGCGACCTTCGGCGACGAGGCCGGGCTCTCCAACTCGCTGCTGTCCGCCTTCGAGCGGCTCGCCTCCGTCGTCACCGAGGGCCGGATCACCTCGATGCCGACCGTCAACGAGGAGATCCGGCTGCGGATCCGGGACGCCTTCACCCGCCGCAGGCCCGCTCTTCCGGCCGATCTGTTCCTCAGCTACGTGGCCGAGAACCGGATGTGGGCCGACTGGATCGAGTCCGTGCTCACCCGGGCCGGGTTCCGGGTGGTTCCCCGGGACGTGTCGACCGAGCCCAGCAGCGCCGACGGGGAGGCGGTCGCCGCCGAGAACGCGGCCCGTACCGTGGTCCTGCTCTCCAGCGCCTACCTCAAGTCGGCCCGCGCCGTGGAGATCTGGTCCCGGGCCGCCGCCGAGGACCCCTCGGGCGCCCGCCGCCAGCTGCTGCCGCTGCGGGTCGGCGACGTCCGGCTCACCGCGCCCTACATCGACCGCAACCCGGTGGACCTGTTCCGGCTCGACGAGGTGCACGCCACCACCGCGCTGCTGCGGGCCCTGGAGCGGCCGGTGCAGATCAGCGACGGGGTGGCGCCGGGGCCGCGGTTCCCCGGCACCGTCCCCAAGATCTGGAACGCGCCGCCGCGCAACCCCGGCTTCACCGGCCGCTCGCTGGTCCTGGAGCGGATGCGCGACCAGCTCGGCGGCGGCCTCGCCGTGGTCCTGCCGCAGCCGCAGACGCTGTACGGCCTCGGCGGCGTCGGCAAGACCCAGGTGGCCCTGGAGTACGTCCACCGGTTCATGGCCGACTACGACCTGGTCTGGTGGATGTCCGCCGAGCAGCCCGACGAAGTGGTGGCCGGACTCGCCGAGCTCGGCGTGCGGCTCGGGGTGCAGGGCGGCGACGACATGAACTCCGCCTCCCGCGAGGCCATCGACCTGCTGCGGCGCGGGGTGCCCACCTCGCGCTGGCTGCTGGTCTTCGACAACGCGGACGACCCCGAGCAGCTCAAGCGGTTCTTCCCGCCGGGCGGCCCGGGCCATGTCCTGGTCACCTCCAGGAACCAGACCTGGTCGCAGTACGGCGACGCGCTGCCCGTCGACGTGTTCCTGCGCGAGGAGTCCATCGAGCACCTCCAGCGGCGCGCCCCCGGGCTCTCCGTGGACGACGCCGACCAGGTCGCCACCGCGGTGGGCGACCTGCCGCTCGCCGTCGAGCAGGCGGCGGCGTGGATCGCGGAGACGGCGACGCCGGTCGCCGCCTATCTGGAGCAGCTGGCCCAGCAGGCGCCCAGCGTCCTCGCCCTCAACCAGCCGGCCGGATACCCGGAGCCGGTCGCCGCCACCTGGAACGTCTCGATCGAGCGGCTGAAGCAGCGCTCGCCCGCGGCGGTCCGCCTCCTCCAGCTCTGCGCCTTCTTCGCGCCCGAGCCGATCTCCGCCAACCTCCTCTACAGCAAGGAGATGATCGACGCGCTCAAGCCGTACGACGCCACGCTCCAGGAGAAGCTGGTGCTCGGCCGGGTCATCCGGGAGATCGGCCGGTTCGCGCTCGCCAAGGTCGACCAGGTCGGCAGCTCCATCCAGGTGCACCGGCTCGTCCAGGCCGTGATCCGGGCGCAGTTGAGCGACGAGGAGCAGATGGACGCCCGGCACGCCGTGCACCGCATCCTCGCGGGCGCCCGGCCGGACGCCGACGAGCCGATCGACAACCCGGAGACCTGGGCGCAGTTCAACACCATCTGGCCGCATCTGACCCCGTCGGGGGCGCGTCTGTGCGACGAGCCGGAGACCCGCCGGCTCCTCATCGACCGCGTGCGCTACCTGTGGAAGCGCGGTGACTTCAACGCGGCCGCCAACCTCGCCGAGGACCTGCGCGAGGAGTGGCGCGAGAAGCTGGGGCCCAACGACCTCCAGTATCTGTACCTGCGCTTCCACCTCTCCAACATCCTTCGCTCGCGCGGCCGTTACGTCGAGGCGATGGAGCTGGACGAGGAGACCCTGGCCCGCCAGACGGAAGTGCTGGGTGCCTCGCACCCGCACACGTACATGACCACCAGCGCCCTGGCGATGGACCTCGGCGCGCTCGGCCAGTACAGCAAGGCGATGGAGCTGGCGACCGAGGCGCACGAGGGGTTCCGGCAGATCTTCGACGAGTCGCACCCGCGTACGCTCGCCGCCGCCAACAACCTCGCCCTGAACATGCGGATGCTCGGCCAGTACGCCCGAGCCCGCGAGCTCGACCAGGACGTCTACGACCGGCGCACCGAGGTGCTCGGCCCGGAGCACCCCTACACCCTCTCCTCCGCCATGAACCTGGCGCGGGACCTGCGGGAGATCGGGCGCTACGAGGACTCGGTGGCGCTGCTCAGCCGGACGTACGACCTCTACAAGGAGCAGCTGGGCCGGGCCTTCCCGGGCACCCTGGCGGCGGCCAAGAGCCTCGCCGTGTCGCTGCGCCGGGCGGGCCGGCTCGACGACGCGCGGCGGCTGACCACCGCGACCCGCAACCGCTACCGCGCCAAGTACACCTCCGCCAACCCCGACTGGCTGGCCTGCGACCTCAACATGGCCGCCGACCTGTTCGCGGCCGGGGACTCGGCGGCGGCGCGGGACGCGGCCCAGGAGGTCGTCGACCAGTACATCAAGGTGCCGGGGGAGCGGCACCCGTACACGCTGGCGGCCACCAACAACCTGGGCATCTACCAGTGGGGCTGCGGGGCGCTGGACGCCGCCGACACCTTGTTGGAGAACACCATACGGACGATGCGCGACATACTCGGGGAGAACCATCCGCACGCGCTGTTCGCCACCGTCAACCTGGCCAATGTGAAGGCCGACATGGGCGATCTGGAGAGCGCCCTGGAGATCGAGCGCAACGCGGTCGCGCGGCTGCGGGAGGTGCTGGGAGCGCACCACCCCGAGACGCTCGCCTGCGCCGCGAACATGGCGGTGACGCTCGACGGGCTCGGCCGCAAGGAGGAGGCGACGCACCTGCGGGCGGAGGCCGTGGAGGAGTTGCAGCGCCTGCTCGGCGACGAGCACGCGTTCGTCCGGATCGCCCGGGACGAGCGCCGGGTGCAGCGGGACCTGGAGCCGCTGGCGGTGTGAGCCGAGCGGACGGGAGGGGACGACCGGTGCGACCGGAGTGATCGCACCGGTTCCCTCCGCCGGGTGCCGCCGGGGTCAGTCCTCCTCGATCAGCCAGGTGAGGATGTCGGGCAGCGCGTGCAGGGCGTCGAAGTGGGCGGCGGCCGGTTCCAGGACGGCCGTCGCGCCCGGGATGCGTTCGGCGAGCCAGCGGGAGTGGCCGACCGGCGAGAACACGTCCTGCACGCCGTGCCACAGCAGCACCTCGCCGGCGATGTCGGCGGGGTCGAACCCCCAGGGGCTGCAGAAGGCGAGCGCGTCGTCGATCCATCCGTACGCCGAAGTCCGCAGCGCCTCCTGGTAGTTGCGCAGCAGCATGGACCGCACCCCGGCGTCCTTGACCACCATGCGGTCGGCGTGGGTGAGGTCGCGGCGCAGTTCGTCCAGGAGCTGGATGGGGTTGCGGCGGATCTCGTCGGAGCGCGGGATGAGCCGGGCGGCGAACTCCTCGGGGTTGACCGACGCGGTCGTGAACTCCTCCACGTTGTAGGCGGTCATCCCGTCGAACCAGTCGAGGCCGGCCGCGTCCCGGGGCGCGAGCGTGACGAGCGCGGCGGTCCGGGTGACCCGCTCGGGCATCAGGGCGGCGCAGGCCAGCGCGTGCGGGGCGCCGCCGGAGCGGCCGACGACGGCGAAGCGTTCCAGGCCGTAACTGTCCGCGATCGCCTTCACGTCCTGGACGACGTCGGCGACGCTGCGGCCCTCCAGCCGGTCGGAGCCGCCGTAGCCGGGTCTGTCGTAGGCGATGAGCTGCATCCGGCGCTGGTAGAGCACCATGCCGCGGGGTGCGGGGCCGAGCCGGCTGCCCGGGGTGCCGTGCAGCAGGAAGACCGGCCTGCCCCGTGGGTCCCCGAAGCGTTCCACCGTCAGATGCCGCCCGTCGGCCGCGCGCACCCGACCGCGCACTCGTGCCCCCTCCGCTAGTGGGTCGCGATACCGATCGCCGGGACCGTCCTCGTACCGCCCATACCGGTTGTCGGATACAGGCATCGACTGTTGCGGCATTCCCCTCCCGCCCGCGTTTTACCCATTCAGTGGAGTGTGACCGGGACTCCCCCTGGGACGGAAGCGGAGTTACCGTCGAAGTACACGTCCGATTCGGACCCTTGGGGGCCGTGATGGTCGAGGCATTGGTGGCGACGGCTGTGGCCGTCGGATCCGCCGGCATCGTGTATGTGATGGCGGCGGCCCGGGTCGTCAAGCAGTACGAACGCGGTGTGGTCTTCCGGCTGGGCAAACTCAGGGGATCGGTGCGCGGCCCGGGCTTCACCCTGATCCTTCCGTTCGCCGACCGGCTCCACAAGGTGAACATGCAGATTGTGACGATGCCCGTCCCGGCGCAGGACGGCATCACCCGGGACAACGTCACGGTCCGGGTGGACGCGGTGATCTACTTCAAGGTGGTCGACCCGGCCGACGCGGTCATCCAGGTCGAGGACTACCGCTTCGCGGTCTCCCAGATGGCCCAGACCTCACTGCGCTCGATCATCGGCAAGAGCGACCTCGACGATCTGCTCTCCAACCGGGAGAAGCTCAACCAGGGCCTGGAGCTGATGATCGACAGCCCGGCGATGGGGTGGGGCGTGCAGATCGACCGGGTGGAGATCAAGGACGTGTCGCTGCCGGAGACGATGAAGCGCTCGATGGCCCGGCAGGCCGAGGCCGACCGTGAGCGCCGCGCCCGGGTGATCAACGCGGACGCGGAGCTCCAGGCGTCGAAGAAGCTGGCCGAGGCGGCCGGGGTGATGTCGCAGCAGCCCGCGGCCCTCCAACTGCGGCTGCTCCAGACGGTGGTGGCGGTGGCGGCCGAGAAGAACTCGACGCTGGTCCTGCCGTTCCCGGTGGAGCTGCTGCGGTTCCTGGAACGGGCGGCCCCGCTGCCCACGGCGGAAGCGTCTGGGGCGGGGGTGCCCGCGGCGGAAGAGGGCGGGGCGGAAGCGGTCGAGGCGGAAGCCCCCGCTCCGGAAGCTCCAGGAGCACAGGCTCACTCGGATCTTGGAATGGAAGGCCCACTCGCAGAACCGCCTTCGATCCCATGATTGTGAGCGGAGTCTCACCTGTGAACGCATGAGCCGTCCCGAGAGGGTGATTCGCCCCTTTCCAGCCGAATGATCATGGCTGGAATATTGCGGCCATGTGACACCAACAGGACGTACGACACAAGCACTTCGCAAAGCCTCAGCGGCCCCCGAACCCGATTTGCCGGGCGTCCGGGCGCTGGCTCTAATAGCGGCCATGTCAACGATCCGCGCCCTGCGCGCCGACCGCACCGGCATGGCGGCGCTCTGCGCGGTGCTCTTGTTCGTCGTCCTCGCCCTGGCCGCACCCCTGATCACCGCGCTCTACGGCAAGAACGCCACCGAGCACTACGGGCAGAACACCCCCGGACTGCTCAGCCCCGAAGGGCTTCCGGTGCTCCCCAACGGCGGGATCTCCGGCGAGTTCTGGTTCGGCCTGGAGCCGGGGCTCGGGCGCGACGTCCTCGCCCAGCTCCTGTACGGGATGCGGACCTCGCTCGTCGTGGCGGTCGCCGCCACCGCCGTCATCGCGCTGCTCGGCACCGTGCTCGGCCTCGTCGTCGGCTACCTCGGCGGGCTCGCCGAACGGGCCTTCACCTTCGTCTGCAACGTCCTGCTCGCCTTCCCGACCCTGCTGCTCCTGCTGGCACTGAGCCCGGTCGTCAAGACCCGGTTCGTGGACCCGGGCGAGAACGAGCCGGTCTGGATGCAGTTCACCGTGCTGATCCTGGTGTTCGCCGCCTTCGGGTGGGTGCCGCTCGCCATGGTGCTGCGCACCACCGTGAAGTCCCTGCGGGAGCGGGAGTTCATCGAGGCGGCGCGCGCCTCGGGGGCGAGCCGGTGGCACATCCTGGTCCGTGAGCTGCTGCCCAACATCTGGGCGCCGATCCTGGTCAACGTCACTCTGACGCTGCCCGGCATCGTCACCGCCGAGGCCGCGCTCTCCTATCTGGGGGTCGGCATCGACGAGCCGGTTCCCGACTGGGGCCGGATGATCTCCCGAGGTGCGGAGGTCTTCTACGACGACCCCACCTACATGGTCTTCCCCGGCGTGACGATCCTCGTCTTCGTCCTCGCCTTCAACCTGCTCGGTGACGCGGTACGGGACGCGCTCGACCCCCGTACCGCCCACTGACCGCACCACCACCTATCGCTCAACCACCCTCTGCCACACCGGAGTTCGTCATGCCCAGATTCGGTCCGCGCACCGCAGCCGTTCCGGCTCTCGCCACCGCCGCCGCCCTGCTGCTCTGCTCCTGCTCGGCGGGCGCGGGCAAGGGCGAAGGGGACGGCAAGGCCAAGCCCGCCGAGGTCAGGAGCGGGCAGCGGCTCACCGCCACCCTCGGCACCGCCGAGGACAGCCGGGGCCCGGCTCCCGGCGTCGAGGGCGCGCGGTCCGGCGGCACCGTCAAGATCGCCAACCTCAACGACTACAGCCACCTCGACCCCCAGAAGATCTACGCGGGCGAGGGCTACAGCACCTCGCTGCTGTGGGGGCGCCAGCTGACGCAGTATCAAGTCGTCGACGGCAAGCCGGTCCTGGTGGGCGACCTGGCCACCGACACCGGCCGCTCCTCGGACGGCGGCCGCACCTGGACGTACACGCTCAAGGACGGGATCGCCTGGGAGGACGGGCAGCCGATCACCTCCGAGCACATCAAGTACGGCATCGAGCGCACCTTCGCCCCCGGCTTCGAACTCGGCCCCAGCTACTGGCCCGAGTGGCTCACCGGCTCCGAGGACCGCAGCGCCGCCGTCAAGAAGTACGCCGGGCCCAAGGCCGGCGGCCTGGACGCCATCGAGACGCCCGACGCCAAGACCGTCGTCCTCCACTTCCCCGAGCCGCAGTCCGACGTGCCGTACATGGCCGCCCAGTCCTCCTCCTCGCCGGTGCGCAAGGACAAGGACACCGGCACCGCGTACGACACCCACCCGTTCGCCACCGGTCCGTACAAGATCGTTGAGCACAGGCAGAACCAGTCGCTCACCCTGGAGCGCAACCCGCACTGGAAGGCGGAGACCGACCCGATCCGCCACCAGTACGCCGACCGCTTCGAGTTCACCTTCGGCAAGAAGATCCTCAACACCGCGCAGGAGGTCCTCAACGGGCGCGGCGCCGGGCCGGACACCGTCAGCACCAAGAGCGAGGTGCCGCCGGAGCTGTACGCGC
Organism: Streptomyces sp. TLI_146; assembly: GCF_002846415.1. Classification (NCBI taxonomy): domain Bacteria; kingdom Bacillati; phylum Actinomycetota; class Actinomycetes; order Kitasatosporales; family Streptomycetaceae; genus Streptomyces; species Streptomyces sp. TLI_146. Next base: position 2,596,270 of record NZ_PJMX01000001.1, on the reverse strand, counting down.
AGGTCGAGCGCGACCCGAAGAAGAAAGCGCTCCTGGTGACCGGGAGCAGGGGCGCCTACACCAGCGACCTCTACATCAAGAACAGCCGGGTCACCGACCCCGAGGTCCGCAAGGCGATCCACTACCTCTTCCCCCGCGAGCAGGCCCGCCAGGTGCTCGGCGGCCCGCGCCTGGGCGAGTTCGCCACCACGCTCTCCTCGCCCGCCGTCGTCGGCTGGAAGAAGTACGACCTCTACCCGGTCAGGCCCAGTGGCGACATCGAGAAGGCCAAGGAGCACCTGGCCAAGGCGAAGACCAAGGTGGACACGCTCACCTACGCCTACGAGGCCGACGCGCCCGAGAAGGACCGGCTCGCCCAGGTCCTCGTCGACGCCTTCGGCAAGGCCGGGATCAAGCTGGTCGTGAAGCCCCTGGACAAGGCCGCGTTCACCAACGAGGTCTTCCGCGGACCCGCCCCCTACGACCTGTGGATGTCCACCAACTCGGTCGACTGGCCCACCCCGGCGACCCTGCTGCCCGACGGCTTCGACAGCCGCCTCGACGCCCTCTCCAACGGCATCCGCTACAGCAACCCGAAGGTCGACAAGGAGCTCGACCGCATCAGGACCATCGGGGACGCGCGGCAGAAGGCCGCGGCGCTCATCGACCTGGAGCAGGTCGTCATGGCGGACGTGCCGGTCGTGCCGTTCCTCTACACCGCCGTCACCCAGTTCCGCGGGCAGAACGTCGGCGGCGCCGCCATCCATCCGATCTACGGGTCCGTCGCCGCGGCCGACCTCTACCTGAAGAAGTCCTGACCCTCCCATGACCGGTTACGTCGTCCGACGCGTCCTGCAGGCCGTGGCGGTGCTCCTCGCGATCACCGCCACCGCCTTCGGGCTGTTCTTCGCGGCCCCCTCCGACCCCGCGCTCATCGCCTGCGGCCCCAAGTGCGACACCGGGCAGGTCGAGGCCGTACGCCACAGCATGGGCCTGGACCGGCCCGTCGCCGCCCAGTTCGGCGACTATCTGGGCGGCCTGGTGGCGGGCCGCACCATCACCGACGTCGACGGCAGCCCCATCGACTGCCCGGCGCCGTGCCTGGGCTACTCCTACGCCCTGCACCAGCCGGTCCTCGACGCCCTCGCGGACCGCTTCCCGGCGACTCTGTCGCTCGCGGCGGGCGCCCTGGTGGTGATCGTGGTGCTCGGCGTCGGCGTGGGCTTCACCGCCGCGCTGCGCCGGGGCACCCGCACCGACCGGCTGCTGTCCGGCTTCACCCTGGTCGGCGCGAGCGTGCAGATCTACTTCCTCGGCTACGCCCTCCAGTACCTCCTGGTGTACGCGACCGGCGCGCTGCCGGTGCCCGGCTACACCCCCTTCGCCTCCTCGCCCGGGGCCTGGGCGGCCGGGCTCGCACTGCCCTGGCTGGTCCTCGGCTTCGTCAACGCGGCCGTGTTCGCCCGGCTCTCGCGGGCGCAGCTGCTGGAGGCGATGCACGAGGGGTATGTCCGCACCGCCCGCGCCCGGGGCCTGTCCACGCTGCGCGCCCATCTGAAGTACACCGCGCGCGGCGCCGGAGCCCCGCTGGTGCAGCTGCTCGGCCTGGAGGCCGGGGCGCTGTTCGGCGGGGCCTTCATCACCGAGACCGTCTTCGGCATCGACGGCATCGGCAAGCTCGCCGTCGACTCCGTCGTCCAGAACGACCTGCCCACGGTCGTCGGGACCGTCCTGCTCGCCGCCTTCTTCGTGGTGGTGTTCGTCGCGCTCGCCGACCTCCTGGTGGCGCGGCTCGACCCGAGAGTGAGGCTCGTATGAGTGCCGTGCTCCGCATCCGCGACCTGTCCGTCTCCTTCACCGGTCCGAGGGGCGCGCTCGTACCGGCCGTGGAGGGGGTCTCCCTGGAGGTCGGGCCCGGTGAAGTGCTGGGCCTGGTGGGGGAGTCGGGCTCCGGCAAGTCCACCGTGGGGCTCGCCGCCCTGGGCCTGCACGACCCCGCGCGCACCCGGATCGAGGGCAGCGTCGAGGTGGCCGGGACCGAGGTGGTCGGCGCTCCCGAGTCCCGGCTGCGGGGGCTGCGCGGCTCCCGGATCGCGATGGTGTTCCAGGACGCGCTGGCCGCGCTCTCCCCCTTCCACACGGTCGGGGCGCAGCTCGCCGAGGCCTACCGGATCCACCACAGGGGTGCCTCGCGGGCCGAGGGCCGGGAGCGGGCGGCCGCGATGCTGGAGCGGGTGGGGATCGCGGCCGCCCGGGCCGGGGACCATCCGCACCAGTTCTCGGGCGGGATGCGCCAGCGCGTGATGATCGCGGCCGCGCTGATCAACGCGCCCGACGTGGTGGTCGCCGACGAGCCGACCACCGCCCTCGACGCCCGGGTGCAGCGCCAGGTCCTCGACCTGCTGGCCGAACTGGGGCGCGAGAACGGCACCGCGGTGCTGTTCGTCAGCCACGACATGGGCGTGGTGGGCGAGTTCACCGACCGTACGGCGGTGATGCGGGGCGGCCGGGTCGTCGAGGAGGGGCCGACGGCCCGGCTCCTCGCCGCCGCCTCGCACCCCTACACCCGGGCCCTGACCGGGGCGGCGCCCACCCTGGCCACCGTGCCCGGCAGCAGGCTGGCGACGGTCGACGAGCCGGCGCCGGTGACCCCGCCGCGGCCCGCCGCACCCTTGGCGGACGGCCCGCCTCTCGTCGAACTCACCGGAATCCGGGTCGAGTTCCCGGGCAGGCGCGGTCTGTCGGTGCGCCGGCCCGAGCCGGTGGTGGCCGTACGGGACGTGAGCCTGCGCATCGAGCCCGGCCGCACCCTCGGGCTGGTCGGGGAGTCCGGCTCCGGCAAGTCCACCACCGCCCGGGTCCTCGCCGGGCTCCAGCGGCCCACCGCCGGGACCGTGCGCTTCGACGGGCGGGACGTCTCGGACGCCGCCCGCGACACCGCGCTCCGCCGCGAACTGAGCCGGGACGTCCAGTTGGTCTTCCAGGACCCGTACGCCTCGCTCAACCCACGCCGCACCGTCGAGGAGATCGTCACCACGCCGCTGCGCGCCCACACCCGGATGGACCGGGACGAGCGGCGGGAGCGGGCCGCGGGGCTGCTGAAGCGGGTGGGGCTCGCGGAGGACCGGCTCGACCGGTATCCGCACGAGTTCAGCGGCGGGCAGCGCCAGCGCATCGGCATCGCCCGGGCCCTGGCGGTCCGCCCGCGCCTGGTCATCGCGGACGAGCCGGTGTCGGCGCTCGACGTCTCCGTACAGGCGCAGGTGCTGAACCTGCTGATGGACCTGCGCGACGAGCTCGGCCTCTCGCTCCTGTTCGTCTCGCACGACCTGGCGGTGGTGCGGCACGTGTGCGACGAAGTCGCGGTGATGCGGGGTGGGGTGCTGGTGGAGAGCGGGGAGCGGGACGAGGTGTTCGACGCGCCGTCCAGCGAGTACACGAAGGGGTTGCTGGCTGCGGCGTATCAGGGCGGGTAGGGGCGCGTTTTCGGGTGCGGGCCGGTGGGGGGCCGGTCGCGCCGTTCCCCGCGCCCCTTATCGGGTGGTCTTTTGGCTGCGGGCCGTTTGTGGCCGGTCGCGCAGTTCCCCGCGCCCCTTAGGGGGCGCCCACCTCCAGTGGGTCGTTCCCCGCGTTTTCGTCCCTCTTGCGCAGCCCCGCCATGACCAGGGTGACCGCCGCCCCGGCCACCGCCCAGGCCGACAGCACCAGGAGCGGGCCGGTGAGCGCGTTGCCCCGGAAGTACGCGATGGAGCGCGCCGCCCAGGTGCCCGCGCCCGGGGGCAGCGCCGGGCCGATCGCCTTCCAGAACGGCGGCAGCAGCGGATACGGATAGGCGCCGCCCGCGCTCGGGTTGCCGAGCACGACGACGACCAGGATCGCCAGGCCGATGCCGACGATCCCGGCGAGGCCCTGGAAGGCCAGGGTGGTGGCGCCGACCGCGAACACCACCAGCGCGCCCAGGCCCGCCAGGCCCGGGTAGCTGCCCGGCAGCGCGCCGAGCACCGGCCCGATGATCAGCGCGCCGAGCAGCCCTGCGGCGATCGAGTACACCGCGAGCGCGCCGAGCCGGATCACCGCCCGCTGGGTGTTCGCGGGCCGGGCGCCATGGCTGATCGCCAGGATCGCGGCGCACAGATAGCCGCCCACGCACCAGCCGACGACCAGGTAGAACGAGGACAGGCCGCGGGCGTCGTCCGGGTCGGCCGGGGCGACGTCGACCACCTTCACGGTCCGCTGCTCGGCCTTCTCGATCGCGGTGACGACCTGCTCGACGGCCTGCGCGAGGGACGCCCCGCCACCGCCCGCGACGAGCAGGGTGTCCGTGCTGGACCCCGGGTCGACGAGCAGCGCGCCGTCGATGTCGCGGTTCCGCAGCTGCCGGGTGGCCGCGTCCCGGTCCTTGACCGCACGGGCGTCCAGCGCGCCGCCGGGGATCGCGTTCAGCCGCTGCACGGCCTGCGCGCTGATCTGCGCGGGCGCGACCACCCCGAACGGAACGTCCTTCGGCTTGGGGTGGTGGAAGGCCCCGGCATAGGACGCGATGAACGCGACCATCAGCCCGAGCACCCCGATGACCAGCAGCGCGGCCCGCACGGTGACGGCGCTCTTCACCTCGTCGACGAACGTCATGCCCCTCACGCTCCGGGGCGCGGCAGGGCCGCGCAGTCGGGGCGGGGCCGAATGGCTGACGCCCGCCGACCGAGGTACCTCCGTATGTATCGAACATCTGTGTCGTACGTGCGTTCGAAATTGGTCTATGGTGAAAGGAGGGGGAAGTGAGAACGACTGGTCCAGGAGGTGCGGATGCCCGGTTTCACGCATCTGCGCACCGTTTCGGGTTACTCCCTGCGGTACGGGGCTTCCCACCCGGAACGGCTGGCCGAGCGCGCCGCCGAACGGGGGATGGACGCACTCGCTCTCACCGACCGGGACACCCTCGCCGGTGCCGTGCGCTTCGCCAAGGCGTGCGCCGCGGCGGGGGTGCGCCCGCTCTTCGGCACCGACCTCGCCGTCCCGGAACACCTCCTCGACCAGGGGAAGGGGCAGGAGGCCGCCCCCGCCCGGCGTCCGCGCACCCCGGTGCGGGGCGGCGCCTTCGTCGACGAGTCGGCGCCGCGCGCCACCTTCCTCGCCCGGGACGGCGCCACCGGCTGGGCCGAGCTCTGCCGGCTGATCACCGCCGCCCACACGGCCACCGGACAGCCCGTCCTCTCCTGGTCCGCGCTGCCCGCCGACGGACTCACCGTGCTGCTGGGACCCGCGTCCGAAGTGGGCCGGGCGCTCGCCGCCGGGCGCCCGGACCGGGCCGCGCGCCTCCTGGCGCCCTGGCGCGAGCTGTACGGCGACGCCCTGCGCCTGGAGGTCGTGCACCACGGGCGCGCGGGCACCGGGCCCGGCTCGCTGCGGCTCGCCGCCCGCACCCTCGGCCTCGCCGCCGAACAGGGCGTACCGGCCGTGCTGACCAACGCCGTGCGGTACGCGGACGCCGGGCTCGGGCCGGTCGCCGACGTCCTGGACGCGGCCCGCCGGCTCGTCCCCGTCGACCCGCGCCGGGGGCTGGACAGCGGCGAGCGCTGGCTCAAGGAACCGGCCGCCATGGCCCGCACCGCCGAACGCGTCGCCGAGGCCGCCGGGTTCCGCCGGGACGCCGCGCACCGGCTGCTCACCACGACCGAGGAGACCGCCGCCGCGTGCCGGGTCGACCCCGGCGAGGAGCTGGGCATCAAGACGTACAGCTACTTCCCCGAGCCCCATCTCGTCGGCGCCGCGGACCGCACCCCGCAGCGGGTCCTCGCCTCCCGGGCCGCCGCCGGCATGGTGCTGCGCGGCTACGACAACGACCCCGCGTACTGGGAGCGGATGCACCGGGAGCTGGACGTCATCGCCTTCCACGGCTTCGCCGCGTACTTCCTCACCGTCGCCCAAGTCGTCGACGACATACGGGAGATGGGCATCCGGGTGGCCGCGCGCGGCTCCAGCGCCGGGTCGCTCGTCAACCACCTCCTCGGCATCGCCCACGCCGACCCCGTCGCCCACGGCCTGCTGATGGAGCGCTTCCTGTCCACCCGGCGCTATGTGCTGCCGGACATCGACATCGACGTCGAGTCCGCCCGCCGCCTCGACGTCTACCGCGCGATCATCGGCCGCTTCGGCACCGAACGGGTCGCCACCGTCGCCATGCCCGAGACCTACCGGGTCCGCCACGCCGTACGCGACGTGGGCGCCGCGCTGTCCATGGACCCGGCCGAGATCGACCGGATCGCCAAGTCCTTCCCGCACATCCGGGCCCGGGACGCCCGCGCCGCGATGGCCGAACTGCCGGAGCTGCGCGGGATCGCGGCGGAGCAGGGGCGGCACGGCAGGCTGTGGGAGCTGGTCGAGGCGCTGGACGGGCTGCCGCGCGGGATCGCCATGCACCCGTGCGGAGTGCTCCTGTCGAACATCACGCTGCTGCGCCGCACCCCGGTGGTGGCGACCAGCGGCGAGGGGTTCCCCATGTCCCAGTTCGACAAGGAGGACGTGGAGGACCTCGGCCTGCTCAAGCTGGACGTCCTCGGCGTACGGATGCAGTCGGCGATGGCGCACGCCGTCGCCGAGATCGGCCGCACCACCGGCCGGAAGCTGGACCTCGACGACCCGCGCCAGGTCCCCGAGGGCGACCTGCCGACCTACCGGCTCATCCGCTCCACCGAGACGCTCGGCTGCTTCCAGATCGAGTCGCCGGGCCAGCGCGATCTGATCGGGCGGCTCCAGCCCTCCACCTTCCACGACCTGGTCGTGGACATCTCGCTCTTCCGGCCGGGGCCGGTCGCCGCCGACATGGTCCGGCCGTTCATCGAGGCGCGCCACGGGCGGGCCCCGGTGCGCCATCCGCACGAGGACCTGGCGGACGTCCTGGGGGAGACCTACGGCGTGGTCGTCTTCCACGAGCAGCTCATCGAGATGCTGGCCGTCATGACCGGCTGCGACCGGGCCAGGGCCGACCAGGCCCGGCGCGCCCTCTCCGACCCCGAGTCGCAGGAGAAGATCCGCGTCTGGTTCGCCGCGTGCGCGGCCGAGCGCGCGTACACGCCCGAAGTGATCGACCGCACCTGGGAGATCATCAAGGCCTTCGGCTCGTACGGCTTCTGCAAGGCGCACGCCGTCGCGTTCGCCGTGCCGACCTACCAGTCGGCCTGGCTCAAGGCCCACCACCCGGCCGCCTTCTACGCCGGGCTGCTCACCCACGACCCCGGGATGTACCCCAAGCGGCTGCTCCTCGCGGACGCGCGGCGGCGCGGGGTGCCCATCCTGCCGGTGGACGTGAACCGGTCGTCGGCCGCCCATCGAATCGAACTGGTGTCCAATTCCCGGATCTGGGGGCTTCGGCTCGCGCTCGCGGACGTCCAGGGGATCAGCGAGGCCGAGACCGCCCGGATCGAGCAGGGGCAGCCCTACTCCTCGCTGCTCGACTTCTGGCGCCGGGCCAGGCCCAGCCGCCCCGTCGCCGAACGGCTCGCCCAGGTCGGCGCGCTCGACACGTTCGGCGGCAACCGGCGCGACCTGCTGCTGCACCTCGCCGAACTCCACCGCGCCCAGCGCGCGGCCGGGTCCGGCGGCGGCCAGCTGCCGCTCGGCGACGGGCGGCGGACGGCCCGCGCCGGACTGCCCGACCTCGACGAGGCGGAACGGCTCAGCGCCGAGCTGGGCGTCCTCGGCATGGACGCGTCCCGCCATCTGATGGTGGATCACGAGACGTTCCTGAAGGAGCTGGGCGTGGTCTCGGCCAAGCGGCTGCGGGACGCCGGGCACGGCGAGACCGTCCTGGTCGCGGGCGCCAAGGCGGCCACCCAGACCCCGCCCGTCCGGTCCGGCCAGCGGGTCATCTTCACCACGCTGGACGACGGCACGGGCCTGGTCGACCTCGCCTTCTTCGGCGACAGCCACGCCGCCTGCGCGCACACCGTCTTCCATTCCTGGCTCCTGCTGGTACGCGGGGTGGTGCAGCGGCGCGGCCCGCGCAGCCTCAGCGTGGTGGGCGCCGCGGCCTGGAACCTGGCCGAGCTGGTCGAACTCCGCCACGAGGGCGGCCTGGACGCGGTCTCGGCCCGGCTGTCGGCGCCGCACCCCGAGAGCGAGGGGGCGGCCGGGGAGGAGTCCGACGGCGGACGCCGTATCGAAATGTCCACGGGGTATCAGCTGAACCCCTGGGCCGACCTCCAGCCCCCCGGCGAACAAGCCGCCACCGGCCGGAAGCTGTGGCACCAGAGCCAGGGGAGCGCGGGATGATCCTCTGCGTCCGGTTCCATGCCGAACCCCCCGGCGCCGCGGGCGGTGGCTGCGAGGCCGCGCTCCCCGCGCTGCTCGCGCTGCTCGGCGGGCTCACCCCGGTCGTCCAGGCGCTCCCCCCGGACGCCGCGCTCGTCGATGTGCGGGGCGCCGAGCGGTACTTCGGCTGGAACGCGGCCCAGCTCGCCTCCGTCATCCGGGTCAGGGCGCTCGCCCACTGCGGGGTGGACTGCACCATCGGGGCCGGGCCCAACCCCATGCTGGCCCGGATGGCCGCCCGGGGCGCCCGGCCGGGCACGACCCTGGTGCTGCCCCCGGACGGGGTGACGGAGTTCCTGGCGGACAAGCCCGTCGCCGCGCTGGACGGGGTCGGCCCCGCGACCGCCCGTACCCTCTGCTCGTACGGGCTCGACTCGGTCGGCAGGGTCGCCGCCGCCCCGCTCGCCACCCTGCAGCGGATCGTCGGCGCGCGGGCCGGGCGCGAGCTCCACGAACGGGCCCTGGGCATCGACCGCACGCCCGTCGTGCCGAACGCGGCGGCCCGCTCCCTCGGCGCCGAACGCTCCTTCCCCCGCGACGAGGTGGACCCCGGCCGGCGACGCCGTGCGCTGCTCTCCCTCGCGGAGGAGCTGGGCGCCCGGCTGCGCGGTGCGGAGCAGGTGTGCCGCTCCCTGACGCTCACCGTCCGGTACGCCGACCGGTCCATCACCACCCGTGGCCGCACCCTGCGCGAGCCCACGGCCCACTCCCCGGCGCTCACCGCGCTGGCGTACGCCATCCACGAGTCGCTCGGCCTCCAGCGGGCCCGCGTCCGGAGCGTCTCCCTGCGGGCCGAGGGGCTGATGCCCGCCCGGCTGGCCTCCCGGCAGCTGACGTTCGACCCCGCGGACGACCGGGCCCGCCGCATCGAGGCGGTCGCCGACCGCGCCCGCGCCCGCTTCGGCCCGGCCGCGATCGTCAGCGCGGCGGCGGCGCCCGGTCCGCAAGCCGCTCCCGCCCCCGGTTCCCTGGCCGACGCCGCTTGACCCGCGCCGCCGCACGCCCCGGGAAGTGGCGGAGCCGGTCGAGCTCGGCGACACGGCAGTTTTTACCGACGCGTAACTTCACTTCTCAGGCTACTGGTGCGTAATTTGGCGAGCGAACAGCACTGTGGTCCGGATCACAGGGTGTGTCCCCGCAACTCCCCTTGAGCCGCAAGGAGATCGCCCGATGCTGCCCTGGAAGCCCCGCCGTGCCTGGAAACACCTGGCCAGACCGCTGGCGGCGCTGCTGCTCGCCGCCGCGGCCACCGCCGTCCCCGCGACCGCCGCGCACGCCCAGTCCGCCCCCAGCAGCGGCTGGAACAACTACGCCTGCAAGCCCTCCGCGGCCCACCCCCGCCCCGTCGTCCTCGTCCACGGCACCTTCGGGAACTCGGTCGACAACTGGCTGGCCCTCGCCCCGTACCTGGTCAACCGGGGCTACTGCGTCTTCTCCCTCGACTACGGCCAGCTGCCGGGCGTACCGCTCTTCAACGGCCTCGGCCACATCGACAAATCGGCCGAACAGCTCGACGGTTTCGTGGACAACGTGCTCGCGGCGACCGGCGCCCCCAAGGCCGATCTGGTGGGGCACTCCCAGGGCGGCATGATGCCGCGCTGGTACCTGAAGTTCCTGGGCGGCGCCGCCAAGGTGAATACGCTGGTCGGCATCGCGCCCGACAACCACGGCACCACCCTGCTCGGCCTCACGGCGCTGCTGCCCTACTTCCCCGGCGCCGGTGACCTGCTCAACCTCGCCACCCCCGGCCTCGCCGACCAGGTGGCCGGGTCGCCGTTCCTGGCCAAGCTCAACGCGGGCGGCGACACCGTTCCCGGAGTGCACTACACCGTCATCGCCAGCAAGTACGACGAGGTGGTCACCCCGTACCGCTCGCAGTTCCTGAACGGACCCGATGTCGACAACGTCCTCATCCAGGACAAGTGCGCCCTCGACCTCTCCGAGCACGTGGCGATGGGGCTGACCGACCGCATCACCTACCACGAAGTGGTGAACGCGCTCGACCCCGCGCACGCCACGCCCACCACTTGCCTGTCCGTCATCGGCTGAGACGCACACGAGGCCCCTCTACCTACGAAGTAGGTGCAAGGGGCCTCGCCCTGTGGGGGTGCCGGGGGATCAGCGGCCGTGGCGGCCGCCCGCCGGTGCGGCCTTGCGGCGGACGGTCAGGAAGAGGAACGCGGCGCCCGCGGCCAGGGCGGCCGCACCGCCGAACGCCAGATACGGGGTGGAGCCGCTCCCGCCCGTCTCGGCGAGGTTCTCGGTACGGGCGCCCTCCTGGGCCGGAGCCGCGGCCACGCTGTCGGTGTGGGGCTGGTTGGCGGACTGCTCCTTGGCGGCGCCCTTGTCGCCAGCCTTGTCGGCGGCCGGCCGCGCCGGTGCGCCCGCGCCCGTGTTCGCGTCGTCGTCGCCGTGGCCGTGGTGCTCCACCGTCGACTTGGCCGCGCCGTCCTCGACCTGCTGCCGGGTGGGCGCCGAGGCCGTCGGGGCCGGGGCGGATCCGGCGCCGCCGCTGTCCTTGCCGAACACCACGTCGGAGCAGGTGTAGAAGGCTTCGGGGCTGTCCGAGCGCTGCCAGATCGAGTAGACGAGGTGGCGGCCCGACTTGGCGGGCAGGGTGGCGTCGAAGACGTAGTCCCCGTTCCGCATCGACGGGTTCGTCACCTTGGCGAACGGCGCGGACTCCAGGTCCGACCACTTCAGAGGCTTGGCGGGGTCGTAGCCGTCCTCGGTGACGTACAGCTCGAACGTGCCCTTGTGGGGAGCCGTGCCCTTGTAACGGAAGGTGTGGCGCCCGGCGGTCAGCTTGGTGGACGGCCAGTCGGCGCGCGCCAGGTCGAGGCCCTTGTACTTGTCGTTGCCCGCGCTGCAGAGCTTGCCGTCGGGGATGATCTGCTTCGACCTGCCCGCCGCGTTGGCGATGTTGACGGCGTTCCAGTCGTAGAACGCCTGGGTCCCGCTGGCGGCCACGGCCGCCTTGCAGGCGGCCGAGCGGGGGCTCTCCGGACCCTCGGCGTAGCAGGCGGAGACCCGGCTGACCGGATCCGTCATCGAGCCGTGGGCAGCGGCAGGACCGGCCGCGAGCCCGGTCAGCGCGAGCGGCCCCATGGCCAGGGAGGCAACGGTGGCGGCTTTGCGGCGAGCGGTCATCGTGACGTTCTCCTTCGGTGCTGCACGGGGTGGGCGTGGAGCACGCTAGCCGCCGAAAACCGCGAAATCGGCTGCTGGGAGGGGGTGATGGCGATCGTTATGGTCGCCTTAAGGAGTGACTGAGAGACGGTTAAGAACGGGCCTCCTCGTGCGGTCCGGTACCCCCGAGCCGACGGCCCTCCGCCGGTGCGCTAGTCGATGAGCGCCGTGAACCTGCCCAGCTTCGCCAGGAGTTCGAGCTCGTCCAAGGCCTGTACGGCGCGGTCCGCCGCCTCCGGGTCGCGCTCGGCCAGACCGCTCTCGGCGAACTCGTCCTCGTCCAGGCGGAGCACGGTGGCGCCGTCGGCGGAGATCCAGAGGTCCAGGTCGAGGTCCTCCACCACCACCGCTCCGTCGCGCACCACGGCGGGCCGGGTGATGTCGCAGTACCAGCCCTTGAGCGTGCCGTCGGCCGCCCGTACCTCCTTCACCGCGTACCAGCGGTCCCGCCAGTAGTGCTCGGTGAAGACGTCGCCCGGCTCGAAGCGGACGAAGCCGAAGTCGCGGACGCCGTCGGCCGCCCAGGGGGCGCGGACCGTGAGCCGCGTGCCGTCGTCGGACACCAGCGACGCCGGATAACCGATCTTCGTACGGCCGGACTTGACCAGGGTGACGATGAGGAGGGAGTCGGGCTCTACCGAGTTCGCGGGCATGACGTATCTCCGGGGCGCGGGCTTCGTGGGGGACCAGGTGCAGCGTGCTCGGACGTTCGCGCACATGGACTCGGACGTTACGCGTGGGGCGCGTCGGGTGCCTCCCATTTTCGCCCCGCGCGGGGGAGGGGCAGAATCGGCGTGTGACCCTGAAGATCGTCATTGACCAGGAAGCCGCGAGCGCGCCGTACGAGCAGCTGCGGGCCCAGATCGCCGAGCGGGCCAGGACGGGGGTGCTGCCCGTGGGGTACAAGCTGCCCACGGTGCGCGGCCTCGCCGAGGAGCTCGGCCTCGCCGCCAACACCGTGGCCAAGGCCTACCGCGCGCTGGAGGCGGACGGGGTGATCGAGACGCGGGGCCGCAACGGCACCTTCGTCGCGGCGGCGGGCGACGCGGCGGAACGCCGGGCCGCGGCGGCCGCCCGGACGTACGCCGAGGAGATGCGGCGCCTGGGCCTCAGCCGCGAGGCGGCGCAGGCGGCGGTGTCGGACGCGGTGCGAGCGGTGTACGGAGACTGATAGGCGTCAGCTGTCAGCTGTCAGCTGTCAGCTGTCGGTTGTCGGTTGTCAGTGGTCGCCTGTCACTTATCGCCTGTCATCTGTCATCTGTCAGGTGGCGACTGACAACTGACAACTGCCTTACAAATACAACCCCGCGTCCGCGTTCTCCCGGGGATCCGGGACGTTCGGCGGTGTGGTGCCGCGGCGCAGGGCGAACAGCTCGGCCAGAGTGGCTCCCTCGCGGCCCACGCCCTCCTCCGTGCCCAGCCATGTCACCGCCTCGCGGCGGGTCATGGGGCCCACTTCGATACGGGCCAGACAGCGGCCGGGGCGGACGACCGCGGGGTGCAGGCGCTCCAGGTCCTCGTTGGTGGTGACCCCGACCAGGACGTTGCGGCCCTGGCCCAGCAGGCCGTCCGTCAGGTTCAGCAGGCGCGACAGGGCCTGCCCCGCCGTGTGCTTGGCCTCGCCCCGGATCAGCTCGTCGCAGTCCTCCAGCAACAGCAGCCGCCAGCGGCCCTTCGCCGAGCCGTCGTCCTCGCCGATCGCGATGTCCATCAGATAGCCGACGTCGTTGAAGAGGCGCTCGGGGTCCAGGACGCAGTCCACCTGGCACCAGTCGCGCCAGGAGCGGGCGAGCGTGCGCAGCGCCGACGTCTTGCCGGTGCCGGGCGGGCCGTGGAGCAGCAGCAGCCGGCCCGCGATGTCGTCGGGGGTCACCTTCATCAGGCGGTCCATCGCCTCGGCCACGGGCGCCGTGTAGTTGGGGCGGACCTCCTCCCACGTACCGGCCGCGATCTGGCGGGTGGTGCGGTGCGGGCCGCGGCGCGGCGAGACGTACCAGAAGCCCATCGTGACGTTCTCCGGCACCGGCTCCGGCTCGTCCTCCGCGCCCTCGGTGGCCTGCTTGAGCACCCTCTCGGCGAGGTCCTCGCTGGTCGCGGTCACCGTGACGTCCGCGCCCCGGTTCCAGCGGGAGACCAGCAGCGTCCAGCCGTCGCCCTCGGCGAGCGTGGCGCTGCGGTCGTCGTCGCGGGCCGCGCGCAGCACGGTCGCGCCCGGCGGCAGCAGGCTGGCGCCCTTCTTGACCCGGTCGATGGAGGAGCTGTGCGAGAACGGCTGCTCGCCCGTGGCGAACCGGCCGAGGAACAGCGCGTCGACGACATCGGACGGGGAGTCGCTGTCGTCCACGTTCAGCCGGATCGGCAGCGTGGCTTCAGGGTTCGCGGACATGGCTTCCATGATCCGGCAACATGCCCCGCCGCGCACGGTGTTTTGTCCCGTTGGGCCGGGGCGGGAACCGGAGGCGGGGGGCGGGACGTTCCATGAGTGTTCGGTTGAAAAACGTCCGAAAGGCCAACCTCCGTCGATAGGCTGGATCGTGATGCGTCGTCATGTATGGGCTCCGGTCGCCCTGCTCGGCCTGATCGCGGCCGTGCTCGCGCTGGTCCTCGCCATGACCGGCTCCACGGGCGGCTCGTCCGAGGACAAGTCCTCCGGTGGCCCCACCGGCCCCGCCCGGGACGACCCCGCGCTCGGCTGGGGCTTCACCCACACCCAGTTCAGCGCGGACAGCGGCACCCCCGATGCCGTCGCGCGCGCCCGCGAGCTGCTGGCCGGGCAGTCCGTGCCGCAGAACCAGGCGATCATGGGCTGGGGGGCGGGCAACCCGGAGCCGTCGCCGGGGGTGTACGACTTCGCGGACCTCGACCGGCGCATCGCCTTCATCCGCTCCACGGGATCCACCCCCGTGATCACGCTCTGCTGCGCGCCCGACTGGATGAAGGGCGGCAAGCCGGGCGCGGACCACACGGACTGGAGCCTCAAGTCCTTCGAGTCCGCGCCGCTCCCCACGCACTACAAGGACTTCGCGGACCTCTCCGCGACCGTCGCCAGGCGCTACCCGGACGTGCGCCACTTCGTGGTGTGGAACGAGTTCAAGGGGTTCTTCGACGACACCAGCCAGCGGTGGAACTACGAGGGGTACACCCAGCTGTACAACCTCGTCTACGACGAGCTGAAGAAGGTCGACGAGGACAACCGGGTCGGCGGCCCCTACCTGGTCATGGACAGCTACGCCCCGGCGGACACCCAGTTCGCCTCCGAGCTCAAGGGCCCCTGGGGCTCGGTCGACCGGCGGGTGCTGGACGCCTTCACCTACTGGAACACGCACAAGAAGGGCGCCGACTTCGTGGCCGTCGACGGCGCCGGGTTCACCCGCGACAGCCAGGCGCTGCCCGACCCGTTCACGGCGCTCGACAAGTTCACCGATGTCGGCCGCTGGCTGCGCGAGCACGCGGACGGACTGCCGCTGTGGTGGACGGAGTACTACGTGGAGCCGGAGAACTCCGGCTGGAGCGAGCAGCGCCGGGTCGCCGCCCAGGCCGCCGCGATGATCGCCATCGCGCGGGGCGGGGCGACCACCGCGTTCTACTGGAGCCCGCAGCAGACCACCGCGCCCTGCCCCGGCTGCCTGTGGAAGCCGACCCAACTGGCCGACGGGGGAGCCGCGTTGCCGATGTACGGGCTGGTCTCCCGGTTCGCCGAGGAGTTCCCGCCGGACACGCGGTACGAGACGGTCGAGAGCACCGCCGACGACATACCCGGCAGCGGCATACGGGTGCTGGCGAGTGCCAAGTCCGTCCTCGTCGTCAACACCCTGGACCGCGCGGTCCAGGCCCGCGTCGACGGCCGGGCGGTCCCGCTCGCCGCCTACGAGGTGCGCTGGCTCGACCGCTGATCCGGGGCGTCCGGATGATCCGGGGCGTCCGGAGCAGGCACCGCCCCGGCTCCCGTGCCCGCTCCCGACCCCGCCCGCAGCACCCCGTACAGCTTCGCCGCCGCGATCACCGCGATCACCGCGAGGCTGGACACCTCGGCGAGGCCCACTCCCGTCAGACCCATCGACGGGAGCAGGGCCAGGGTCGAGCCGAGCACCAGGACGCACAACGCGCCCTGGAGGCCCGCGAGTCCGGCGGTGCGGCTCCGCGCGCGCAGCACCGCGAAGTACAGCTCGATCACGACCCGAAGGAGGGCCCCGGTCACCAGCAGGCGCAGCAGCGGCGTCGCGTGGTCCGCGTACCCCTGGCCGAAGACCCGCAGGACCAGCGGGGCGAGGACGAAGAGCGCGGCGCAGATCGGCGCCACGATCTTGGCCATCCGGATCAGCGCGGCGCGCGCGTTGCGTCCGAGGCGGTCGGGGTCGTGGGCGCCCTCGACGGTCAGTGAGGCGCCCATGTTGATGGCGAGGAGTTCCACCGTGCCGCCGATGGTGGCGGTGATGTAGAAGTACGCGTTGTCGGACGAGCTCACCTGGGAGGCGACGATCACCGGCACCAGATAGACGACGGCGAGGGCGAAGAGCGAGCCCGTGTAGTCGCCCGCGAGGAAGCGGCCGAGCTCGCGGTGGCCGGGCGGGCGCGCGGTCGCGGCGGTCAGTTCCACATGGCGGGGCACGAGCCGTCGGAAGACCAGCCAGCCCAGCGGCAGTACGGAGACGGCGATCGCCGCCACCCAGGAGACGAAGACGCCCGTGGTGGGCAGCGCCGTGGCGATCGCCGCCAGGAGCAGCAGCTTCACCGTGGAGAAGGCGGTGTTGCCGACCGGCACCCAGAACGCGCTGCGCAGCCCGGTCAGCACCCCGTCCTGGAGGGTGAGGACCGCCCAGGCGACGACGGCGGCGACGAAGCCGAGGCCGTGCAGCGGCCCGTGCAGAAAACGGTAGGAGGGGCCCCAGACGTCCAGGGTGAGGAGGAAGACCACGGCGGCCGCGGCGACGACGACGGCGCTGCCCGCGTAGGTGCGGAACACCAGCCTGCCGGTGGCCGCGCCCGCCACCGGGATGAACCGGGCCAGGGCGCCGGTCAGGGTGAGCGCGGTGATCCCGGCGAGGAACTTCATCGCCGCGATGGCCGCCGACCCCTGGCCGACCGCGTCCTCCGTGTAGTACCGCGCGGCCACCAGCCAGAAGCCCAGGCCGAGGACCGCGCTGATACCGGTGTTGACCATCAGGGCATAGGCGTTCCGGAAGAGCGGGGTGCCGTCACGTTTCTCCCGGGAGCGTGCCCCGCGCCGCCCGGCGGTGGTCGACCCGGTCACCGTGGCCGCTCACCTTCCGGCCAGTGCGCGCCCGGCCTGCCGTCCCCGGCGGACCAGCGCGTACCCCTTGGTGAGGACGCGGTCGCGGGCGAAGGTGCGGCCGATGGCGCGCCCTTCGACCAGCCGCTCGAACTCCTCGATGCCGGTGCCGCGCCGCACGGTGACCCGTTCCAGGGCGTACGGGCCCTGGCGGCGCTCGGCGAGGGCGTTGCCGACCGCCAGCGCCTGGGCGAAGCCGGCCGCGCGGACGGTCCGGCGGACCCGGCGGCTGGAGTAGCCGTAGGGGTAGGCGAAGGAGACGGGCCGGGTGCCGAGCTCCTCGGCGACGATCTCCTTGCAGCGCAGGGTCTCGAACCACAGCCGGTCGTCGCCGAGTTGGTCGAGCTGCGGATGGGTGTGGCTGTGGCCGCCGATCTCCGTGCCGGCCGCGGCCAGTTCGCGCACCTGGTCCCAGTCGAGCATGGTGTCGGGCGCGCCGCCCTCCTCGTGCGCGCCGCGCAGCCAGCCGGTCGAGACGAAGAGGGTGGCGGCGAAGCCGTGCCGGGCGAGCACCGGCAGGGCGTGCCGGTGCACGCCTTCGTACCCGTCGTCGAAGGTGATCAGCACCGGGCGCCGTGGCAGCGCGCCCGCCGAGCGCCACGCGTGCGCCAGCCCGGCCGTCGTCAGCGGGGTGAAGCCCCGGTCGGCCAGCACGTCCATCTGCGCGGCGAACGCGCCCGGGGAGACGGAGAGCCCATAGGCCGCCTCGGCCGGGCGGTGGCCCACCGCGTGGTACATCAGGATCGGCACGGACGCACTCACGCGGCGGCCTCCTCATCGGTCCCGGTCCCGGTCCCCGAGCCATTGACGGACCCGGCCCGGGCCTCGGCCGCGTTTCCGGACACGGCCGTGTCCCCAGCCCCGTTCCCGACCTCGGTCCCGCTCCCGGCCCCGGTCCCCGGCTCCTCCCCCGACGGGATCGGCCCGACCTCGAAGACCATGTCGCCCCGCCGGGCCCGCCAGGAGCCCAGCGCGTATCCGGCCGCGGCCACCGCGACGCCCGTCACGATCGCGCCCGCGCGGCCCGCGCCGCCCGCCCGTCCGAGCACCGCGTCGCGCAGCCCCCGTACGACACCGGCCGGAAGCACCCGTGTCGTATAGCGGCGCTCCGATTCAAGGCCCTTGCCCGCTCCCACGCTTCGGGCGACCAGCGCCTTGGAGAGGCCCTCGGCGTACGTACGTGTGCGGAAGTAGCCGAAGCGCTCGCGGGCGGGCGGGACGCGGTGGTGGATGATCGCGCGGTCGTCGATCAGGAGCACCGCATCGGGCAGGGCCCGGGAGAGCCGGATGCACAGCTCGGTCTCCTCGCAGCCCAGCGGCCGTTTGTCGCCGTCGCGGCCGATGCCGGTGGCGAAGCCCCCGGCCGCGTCGAACGCGGTGCGCCGGAAGGAGGCGTTGCCGCCCAGGACGTTGCGGACCCGCACCCGGCCGGGCGGCAGGCCCCGGTACGTACAGCCCACCACCCAGTCGAACTCCTCGGGGAACCAGGCCGGGCGGCGCCCCAAGGCCCAGGCGGGCTCGGTGCGCCCGCCGACCGCCATCACCCGGGGGTCGGCGTACCCCGCGTGGAAGTGCCGCAGCCAGTCGCGCTCGGCCACGGCGTCGTCGTCCAGGAAGGCCACGAACGCGCCCCGCGCCGCGGCGATCCCGGTGTTGCGCCCGGCCGAGAGGCCGCGGGGGCCCGCGTTGGCGAGCACCCGCACCTCCCCGTCCGCCGCGCACTCCTCGTACTCCCGGCGCAGCCGTTCGAGCAGCGCCGGGTTGTGGTCCACGACCAGCAGGGTCTCCAGTGGCGGGTGCGACTGGTGGCGCACCGAGGCGACCGCCGCGAGGATGTCCTCCCAGCGGTCCTCGGTGTACACGCAGATCACCACGGAGAAGTCGCGGGTCTGACGTTCGGTCAAGACACTTCTCCCCGCCTGGCGTTGAGGCCGACGGCCTGCGGTCGCCGGTGGCTGCGCGGCACGGCCTTCTCCTTGAGGATCACCTTGAGCACCCGGATGCCGTCGCGCACGGCGCTGAGGTTGGAGACGCCGTGGATCCGGTTGTACTCGTGGCTGGGCACTTCCTGGACCCGCAGACCGGCCTTGACGATCCGGATGTTGATCAGGGTCTCGATCTCGAAGCCGCTGCAGTCGAGGACGATCTTGTCGAGGCAGTGCTTCCAGAAGGCGTTGTAGCCGTAGCAGAGATCGGTGTAGCGGGCGCCGAACTTGCGGTTGACGATGCCGCAGAGCGCCCAGTTGCCGAGCTTGCGGACGGGCGTCATGTCGTCCGTGCCGCCGCCGTTGGCGAAGCGGGAGCCCTTGGCGAAGTCGGCGCCGCCGACCAGGGCGGACACATAGCTGACGATCTCCTCGCCGTCGGCCGAGCCGTCCGCGTCGACCATCACGATGATCTCGCCGGTACAGGCGGCGAAGCCGCTGATGAGGGCGTCTCCCTTGCCCTTGCCGACCTGCTTGACGACCTTGACGTCGGGCCGCAGTTCACGGGCGACCCGCACGGTGTCATCGGTGGAATTGCCGTCGACCAGGACGACTTCATGGATCCACTCGGGAAGCGTCTTGAAGACGTACGGAAGGTTTTCCGCCTCGTTCATGGCGGGGATCACGACGCTCACCGGCGGCGCGATCGCGAGATTGGGCGAGACCGCGCGGTAGTGCGCGGAAAAGGCCGGTATTCGGGCGGCGGATTCGTCGGCCACCGCGATCAGTGCGGGGCCGTCCGCTTCTCTGCCCGGCGATTGGGCCGCTGGATCTTCTTCCCGGCTCGCCGGGCGCACAAAAGAGCTCACGAGTCTCTGTCCCTCTCGTCCGGTGGACCGCCCGCCCCCGGGCGGTCCGGATGATGGTCCGGTTACGAAAGGGGGGTCCTCACCCCGGTCATGACGGGCTGGCATTCCGTCATGAAGGTCTCGCATTCCGTGCTGTGTGGGTGAGCTGGCTTTGCTGGCCGCGCGGCCCGTGACCGGTCGACGACGCACGAAGACCGAGCACGGTACCCCCCTAGCGCGCCCCGCCCCGGCACCCATCGACGGCGCTCGAGCCCTCCCCTGAAACCGCCGTGCGTGATGGACCGATGCGGGTGGATGTAAGACGGTATTGATGATTGGGACCGTATGGCAAGACCTTGGAACGCGGTCTCACGTTTTTGGGTTTTTGACCTTTCTCGACCGGTCGCTTGTGGAGTTCTTTGCTCCTGTTCCCGCCAGGAAAAGAAGAAAGCTGATCACGGCGACTGCCATGATCTCGCCACGTACGGACCGGACATGAGCATGTGCCAGGATTTCGGCGATCACCAGATCGATGAGTACCGCCCCTGACAACGACGCCACCGCGCGGGTGAGCGGTTCCCTTCGGCGCAAGGCGAAAAACAGCGCTTCGGCGGGAGCGGCGATCAAGAAATACAGCGCCAATGGCGCACGCAGCGGTGAATCCAGGGGAATGTACGCGAGCACCGCTCCGGCCGCGGACGCGGCGAGCGCGGCGCCGGACGCGACCGCCGTCAGGTCCGCGCGAGCCGATGACCTGTCATGTCGCGGACCCCGTGGGGCCGATGCCGTCCGGGCCACTCTGATCCTCTGCGTGGTGAGCGGGGCTTCAATGTGGCGCACCCCAGGTGGGCCGTCAAGGCAAGGGGCGTGCAGGTGAACTTCCGTGCGGCGAAGGTCAATTGACGGGAACTCAGGGTCAGGGGTTCACCCGTTGGAGCGGATTTCTGAAAGTTCTTGGCATGTCCACTTCCGGTGATCCCTACTCGCTGGTACCACATCTGTGGCGGATATCCCGCACTAGGAGGCCCCCACATGAAGCTCTCCCGTATGACGGCCTATGTGTCGTCGATCTTCCTGACCGCAGCCTTCGCCCTCACCGGGGCGGGCGTGGCCAGTGCCGCGACCCACGCCCAGGCCGCGGGCACCGATTATGTGGCGCTCGGCGACTCCTACTCCTCGGGAGTGGGAACCGGTACGTACGACAGCGCCAGCGGCTCCTGCAAGCGCTCGCCCAAGGCCTACCCGTCCCTCTGGGCGGCGTCCCACGCCCCTGCCTCGTTCGCCTTCACCGCCTGTTCGGGGGCGACGACCGACGATGTGAAGGCCAGTCAGCTCGGCCCGCTCACCTCCGCCACCGACCTCGTCTCGATCACCATCGGCGGCAATGACGCGGGCTTCTCCGACGTCATGACCACCTGCGTCCTGTATTCGCAGTCCACCTGCATCAACCGCATCGACCAGGCGCGCACCTACGCCGACACCGTCCTGCCCGGAAAGCTCGACTCCGTCTACGACGCGATCAGAGCCAAGGCCCCCAACGCCCATGTCGTCGTCATCGGCTACCCGCACTTCTACAAGATCGGCGGCAGCTGCTTCGGCGGGCTGAGCGACACCTCGCGCGCGGCCATCAACAGCGCGGCGGACGAGCTGAACACGGTCACCGCCAAGCGTGCGGCCGACCACGGCTACACCTTCGCCTCGGTCGTCCCGCCCTTCACCAACCACGAGATCTGCTCCAGCAGCTCCTGGCTGAACAGCCTGGTCTGGACCAACATCGGCGAGTCCTACCACCCGACCGCCGCCGGACAGTCCGGCGGCTACCTGCCCACCTTCGCCAACGCCGCCTGATCCCGGCCGGTCCTGTTCTGCCCGGCGGGTGATCCAGAGCCGCCGCCCGCCGGCTCCGCACCAGAGGAGGAGGCCCCGCCCGTCGGGGTCTCCTCCTTACACGTGATCGAATAGGACACCGAGTTGGAGTTCGCCGCGACCGGTGAGCGCACCTCCAGCTGCACCGCGTTGTGGACGGTCTTCCCGGCCTCGTACCCCGACTCGACGTGCCGCACCTCCTTGCTCCTGGCATCGCCGGACCCGAAGCTCAGCGTTTTCCACCCCGGCTCGGACGACTCCCCGGTGGCCGTCACCCAGCGGTACTGGACGTCCACCGGCGTACGGCCCACGGTGAACGTGGCGACCACGGCCGGGGCCGAGTCGTCCGGCGGCGGGCAGGTTCCCTCGTAACTTCCGCGAACGGTCTTGAGTGAGACCTTTACGGACTGCGCGGGCGGCGCGGAGCTGCTCGGGCTGGAACTGGGGGTGTTGGTGGGGCCCGTGGTGGCGGTCGTGGGGCTGTGGCTCTTGGTGGTGGTGTTGCTGCTGTGCGGTGTGGAGTGCGAGACCGGGCCCGGTGCGGAGGGTGTGCCCGCGCTCTCGTCGCCCCCTCCGCCGTCCCCGCGGTGCGTCAGCGCCCACACGAGCCCGCCGAGCGCGAGCAGCAGGAGCAGGGCTCCGATCAAGAGGACCACACCGGCCCTGCTCTGACGGCCCGTCGACGGCTCCGCCCTTTCGGGGTCGTACGCTCCCGGCGCCACCGGGGCGGTCGGCAGCGGCGGCGTCGGACCGAGGCCCGGCGCGGGCGCGGCGACCGTCGGGTCGTACGCCCCGGGATACGGCGGCGGGATGTCCCGCACCTCACCACCCGCGCCCACCACCCGCAGCTGGTGCTCGGCCTCCTCCGTCGACAGCCGCTCGGCCGGGTCCTTGCGCAGCAGCCCCGCGATCACCGGGGCCAGCGCGCCCGCCCGGTGCGGCGGCGGGAGCTCCTCGTCGACCACGGCCCGCAGTGTGGAGAGCGGGGTCGCCTGGCGGAACGGCGTGCTGCCCTCGACCGCCGCGTACAGCAGCACCCCGAGCGACCACAGGTCCGACGCGGGTCCCGGCGTGCGCCCCAACGCCTGTTCGGGGGAGAGGAATTCGGGCGACCCGATCACCTCGCCCGTCATGGTGAGCGTGGAGGTGCCCGCGACCATGGCGATCCCGAAGTCGGTGAGGACCACCCGGCCGTCGTTGGCGAGCAGCACGTTGGCGGGCTTCACATCGCGGTGCAGCACCCCGGCCGCGTGCGCGGCGCGCAGGGCCGCGACGATCTCGGCGCCGATGTGCCCGGCGCGCTGCGGCGACACCGGCCCGTCCGCCTCCAGGACCTCGGAGAGCGAGAGCCCGCGCACCAGTTCCATCACGATCCAGGGGCGGCCGTCGTGGGTCGCCACGTCATAGACCGTCACCACGTTGCGGTGCGAGATCCGGGCCGCGGCCCACGCCTCGCGCTCCAGGCGTGCGTACAGCCGCTGTTCGTCGGTGGAGTCGAGCCCGGCCGGAGCCCGTACCTCCTTGACCGCGACCTCGCGCCCCAGCACCTCGTCGCGCGCCCGCCACACCTCGCCCATGCCGCCGCGGCCGAGCGGGGACAGCAGCCGGTAGCGGCCCCCGATCACGCGCTCTTCACTGCCCGGCACTTCGCTCACTGGCGGGCCTCCTCGGCGAGGGCGCGACCACAACGGCGGATCCTCTCCACGTTAGCTCAGGTCAGCGCGGTAGTGGCCCCCTCCGACGCGTTGTCCAACTCGCCCTGGAATCAGGCATATTCGGAGAGTAATCGGTGCCTCGTGTCAACCCCTCCCCGGGAGAGGTGAATCCCACCACCGGGATACACGAGTGTGATGCGAGGGCGATAGGGTTACCCTGCCCGGGGCCGGGTGCCCTCGTATGGGTGGGGAGTGACATGGAACAGATAACAGTGCGCAGCAGGGCGCGAGTGCCTGCCATCACCTGCGGGAGCAGTGCGACCAGCTCGCGGCTCGACCGCCATCTCTCGGTGCTGGGCGGTCCCGCCGTCCCGCTGCGGGAGTCGGCCGAGGCGACCTTGCTGATGCGTGAGCTGACCTCGCGTGACGCCGCGCACAGCCACAGGAGCAAGAGCGCCCGCGTTTCGCTCTTCGCCCCGCTGCGGCGCCTTCGCCGCTCGCTCTTCGGCAGCCGCGGCTGACGCAGAGAACAACGACTTCCTGACCCACGCTCAGGCGATCACGCCGTCCCGGCGCAGCGCTGCTGTCAGCTCCTCTGTCATCCCCAGGGCTCGCAGCAGCGCTTCGGTGTGCTCGCCCAGCGCCGGTACCGCACCCATCCTCGGCTCGGCGCCGCCCGGCAGGACGACGGGCGGCAGCAGCGCCCGCAGCGGCCCCGCCGGTGAGTCCACCTCCCGCCAGCGGTCGCGCGCCGCGAGCTGCGGATGCGCGGCGGCCTGAGCGACCGTGTTGAGCCGCGCGCACGCGATGCCGGCGGCCTCCAGGCGGGCGATCGCCTCGGCGGCGGTCATCCCGGCCAGCGCCTCACCGACGGCCTTGTCCGTCTCCGCCCGGTGCGCGGTCCGCGCGGTGTTGGTCGCGTACGCCGGGTCTTCGGCCAACTCCGGTCGTTCCAGCACCTGTTCGGTCAGCCTCCGCCACTCGCGGTCGTTCTGTACGGAGAGCAGCACCTGGCCGTCCGCCGTCGCATACGCGTTGTACGGGGCGATGACGGCGTGCGCGACCCCTGTGCGCGCCGGTTCCGTTCCCCCGTGCATCACATGGTGCAGGGGATGCCCCAGCCACTCCGCCAGCGCGTCCAGCATCGAGACCTCCACCGGGCCGCCGCGGCCGGTGGTGCCCCGGCGCAGCAGGGCCGCGAGGACGCCCGAGTAGGCGTACATCGCGGCGGCGATGTCGGCGGCCGGGATCCCCGCCTTCACGGGCTGCTCCGGCGTCCCCGTCACGGACACCAGACCGGCCTCGCACTGCACGAGCATGTCGTACGCCCGCTTGTGCGCGTACGGGCCGTCGGCGCCGTACCCCGATATGTCGACCGCGACCAGGCGGGGGTGTGCGGCGCAGAGCGTGGCCGCGTCCAGGCCCATCCTCGCGGCGGCCCCGTGCGCCAGGTTCTGCACGAACACGTCGGCCCCGGCGATCAGCCGCCGCAGGACGTCGAGTCCGCGCGGGTCCTTCAGATCCAGGGCGATCGACTCCTTGCCCCGGTTGCACCAGACGAAGTGCGAGGCGAGGCCGCGGGCGGCGGTGTCGTAGTGACGGGCGAAGTCACCGCCGTCGGGCCGCTCGACCTTGATCACCCGGGCGCCGAGGTCGGCGAGCTGGCGGGTGGCGAACGGGGCGGAGACGGCCTGCTCCACGGCGACGACCGTGATCCCGTCGAGGGGGAGGGGCTGCGGAGTGCTCATGGAAGCCGTGCCTATCGTGGATGACCCACTTTTGTCACGGTCGACTTGCGGATCAGTCGACTTGCCGGTCCGAGGCGTCCGGATCAGGAGCCGTCCGGATCAGGAGGCTTCTGGATCAAAGGAGGGCCAGCTGACCGTCCGGGCCCTCTTCGTGGTGGTCGAGTACGGAGGCGGGGCGGCGGGCCGCGGGCGGTACGGGCAGGACGCGCGCCTCGACGAGCCGGTCCCGGGCGAGACGGGGACCGTCGGCCAGCTCCCGCTGCCGGGGCCGCAGTTCGTCGAGCAGGGCCAGCACGGTGATGAGCTCAAGGAGCTCGGAGGTCCACTCCTGCGGCCAGGAGGCGGGCCGCAGGGCTTCCAGGGTCCCCGGCTCACCGGTCCCGGTCCGCGCCTCGAACCACAGCTCCAGTACGCGTACGCCGCTCACCCCGAACTCCCAGGCGCCCGACGGGACGGGAGAGATCCGGCCCTCGCCGAGGTACAGGCTCTCGTCCTCCGGGTCGTACCGCAGGGTGTCCGGCCGGGCCGGGATCGCGGCCCGCACGTACGGCCGCCGGCCGCCGGGCAGCCGGGGCCTGTCGCCGCCGCGCGCCCCGCGCACGGTCAGCTCGACGATCCGGTGCCCCAGCTCGACGCCGCGCTCCCAGAGCCGGGGGTCGGAGGTGAGCGGCAGCACGCACCCCGAGGGCGAGGGCTGCGCGGCGGCCACGGTCCAGGCGAGCAGGTCCTCGGGGGTGACGTCGTGCCCGTACGCCTTGCCGAGGAAGGGGAGCAGGCCGGGCGTGACGTTGGGTTCGGTGGCGCCCGGGCGGCGGTAGAGGGGGCGGATGCGGCCCGGGCGGCCGGCGAGGGAGCGGCCGTCGGGGAGCAGGGCGGAGACGGTGAGGGCGGGCCCGCTGGTCTTCGGCACGTACCCCTGCTCGACGAGGAACACCTGCCGCTCGTCGGCGACCCGCCACAGCTCCGGGCGGGCGGCGTCCAGGAGGCGGTGATCGGGTATCAGCCACTGCTGGTCGAAGGGGCCGTGGGTGAAGCGGAGGGGGTGGGGCAGGGGCCGGATTCCAGGGCGAGGGGGGTGGTGCCTGCGGGGGTCGAGGGGAGGGCGGGGACGCGGGTGTGGAGGGTGCGGGTGCGGGTGGGGCGGAAGAGGTGTTCGCGGGTGTCCCCGTCCGCCTGGACGAGTCTGTCCCAGCGGGTCCTGAGCGTACGGGCGTCCGGGGCGGTGACCCAGGGGCGGCCGGGGCGGAGCTGGGCCACGGACCAGGGCATCAGGTCGTCGAGCGGCTGCAGGTCGTCACTCACGGGGGCCCATGTTAGGGCCTGCTGAGGTGGCTTGCCGGGGGCTGCGCCCCCAGACCCCCGTGTTCGGCTGCGGGCCGTGGTGGGTTGCTCGCGCAGTTCCCCGCGCCCCTGAAATGCTCGGCTTCGCCATCGCACTCGCCCGTACCCCCTAGGAGCGCGGGGAACTGCGCGACCAGCCCACCACCGGCCCGCAGACGAACACCCGCCCCCGGGAGGTCACCGCGCCTCCACCGTCACCGAGAACGAGAAGCGGTCACCCCGGTACCGGATCCGGGCCACATCCACCACCCGCCCCGCCACGTCGTACGTCACCCCCGTGTAATGCAGGATCGGCGACAGCAGCGGCACCTCCAGCAGCTCCGCCGTCTCCGGATCCGCCAACCGCGCCTCCACCGTGTCCGTGATCCGCAGGATCCGCACTCCCACCGCGTCCCGCAGCACCTTCGTCATGGGCCAGCGTTCGAGGTCGGCCACGTCGATCCCGGCCGCGAGCTCCGGACGTACCGCGTTCTCCGCCCAGTTGGTGGGCTCCCCGGTGTCCTTGTCGCGCCGCAGACGACGGTAGGTGACGACCGACTCGCAGTCGGGGAAGTACTCCGCGAGCTCCCCCGGCACCGGCTCCGGCCCGTGCCCGAGGACCGCCGTCGGCTCGCCCGACTGCTGCGCCACGATCGCGTCGATCGAGCCGAGCAGCCGCACCGGCGCCCCCCGCCGCGCGGCCGGCTCGATGAACGTGCCGCGCCGCCGGTGCCGGGTGATCAGTCCCTCCTCCTCCAGCTCCTTCAGCGCCTGCCGCATGGTGAGCACGCTCACGCCGTAGTGCGCGGCCAGCCGCTCCTCGGTGGGCAGCCGCAGCGAGGCGTCCGGGGTGCGGCCCAGTATCGACGCCCGCAGGGACTGCGAGACCTGGTACCAGAGCGGCAGCTTGCGGTTGAGGACCAGCGAGTCGGGGGCGAAGGCGGAGGCCGGGGGAGTGGGGGCGGGGGTCGAGGAGGTCACGGAGATTCCGTATCAGGCTCTGGGACGAAGCGGAAGGTACTGATCAGGATCCGGGAGGGGGCGGCTCGGCATGGCCCGGCCCGGGGAAACGAGCCGGACCGGGTCCGGCCACACCCGCCCCGTCACCCCCGTCACGCCCGGAAATGCCGCTCCAGCCCCCGCCACACCTCGTCGTACCCCCGCTGGAGGTGCTCCGCCGACGCCGCCTGTTCCGTCGCCGTCACCGGCCAGCGCGTCTCGAACATGAACGCGAGGCCGTCGTCGATCTTCTGGGGCTTCAGCTCCGCCGCGCTCGCCCTGTCGAAGGTCTCACGGTCGGGGCCGTGGGCCGACATCATGTTGTGGAGGGAGCCGCCGCCGGGGACGAAGCCCTCCGCCTTCGCGTCGTACGCGCCCTCGATGAGGCCCATGTACTCGCTCATCACGTTCCGGTGGAAGTACGGCGGGCGGAACGTGTCCTCGCCCACCAGCCAGCGCGGCGCGAAGACGACGAAGTCGACGCCCGCGAGGCCGGGGGTGTCCGACGGGGACGTGAGAACCGTGAAGATCGACGGGTCCGGGTGGTCGTACGAGATCGTGCCGATGACGTTGAAGCGGCGCAGGTCGTACACGTACGGGACGTGGTTGCCGTGCCACGCGACCACGTCGAGCGGGGAGTGGTCGTACTGCGCGGTCCACAGGTTGCCGCAGAACTTGTTGACCACCTCCACCGGGCCCTCGACCTCCTCGTACGCCGCGACCGGCGCCAGGAAGTCGCGGGCGTTGGCGAGGCCGTTGGCGCCGATCGGGCCGAGGTCGGGGAGCTGGAACGGCTGGCCGTAGTTCTCGCACACATAGCCGCGGGCCGTCGCGTCGAGCAGCTCGACGCGGAAGCGCACGCCGCGCGGGATCAGCGCGACCTCGCCGGGGCGGGCCGCGAGCAGGCCGAACTCGGTGCGCAGCAGCAGCCCGCCGTGCTCGGGGACGATCAGCAGCTCGCCGTCCGCGTCGCTGAAGACCCGGTCCATGGAGGCGTTGGCGTGGTAGAGGTGCACCGCCATGCCGGTGCGCTGGGTGGCGTCGCCATTGCCGCCCAGCGTCCACAGGCCCGCCAGCCAGTCCGTGCCCGGGGCCGGCTCCGGCAGCGGGTTCCAGCGCAGCCGGTTGGGGTCGGGCACGGTCTCGGTGAACGGCGCGCTGCGCAGATGGCCGTTGTCGGTGCGGACGAAGGCGGGGTGCGCGGCCGACGGCGTGATCCGGTACAGCCAGGAGCGGCGGTTGTGCGCCCTGGGCTCGGTGAACGCGGAACCGCTCAGCTGCTCCGCGTAGAGCCCCAGGGGCGCGCGCTGCGGCGAGTTCCGGCCATGCGGCAGAGCGCCGGGAACCGCCTCCGAGCTGTGCTCGTTGCCGAACCCCGGGGAGTACGTCAACGCCTCCGCCGTCTTCCTGGCCTGCTCGCTGCTGGTCGTCATCTGCCGCTCCCGCTGCCGAAGAATCCTGCAATCCTATGGGTCACCGTAGGATTCGGATTCGACCGCGTCAACGGCAAAACCGGCCGAGCGCGGCATGATGGGGCCGTGCCCCATGCGAACCTCCGCCGCGCACCGGTGCAGCAGCGCAGCGCCGAGCGCCTCAGCCGGATCCTGGACGCCTGCGCCGAGCTCCTGGACGAGACCGGTTACGAAGAGCTCTCGACCCGGGCCGTCGCCCAGCGGGCCGGGGTGCCCATCGGCTCGGTCTACCGGTTCTTCAGCAACAAGCGGGCGCTCGCGGAGGCGCTGGCCGCCCGCAACCTGGACCGGTTCGCGGAGATCGTCGGTGCCCGGCTCGCCACCATCGAGGCCGAGGACTGGCGCGGGGCGATCGACGCGGTGCTCGACGAGTACCTGGTCCTGAAGAAGACCGTGCCCGGCTTCAACCTGGTCGACTTCGGCGGCCCGCAGCCGGTCGCCGACCCCGCCGCCGACGCCAACCACCTCCTCGCCGACCGGCTCGCCGAGCTGCTCCCGGCTCAGTTCGGCCGCGCCCCCGACGCCGAGCTGCGCCTCACCATCCTGGTCGCGGTGGAGGCGGCGGACGCGCTGCTGCGGCTCGCCTTCCGCACCGACCCGGACGGCGACCCGGGCATCGTCTCCGAGACCCGGGAACTGCTGCACGCCTATCTGGCCAGGACCCTGGGCTGAGCCCTCGCCCACGACGGCGGTGCGGCGACTGCCGTAACGGTCCCGCTCAGCCCTCGCCACCATGCCTACCGGTCGGTATGCTCAAACCGCCCGCGCGTCACCACCGCCGCCCCGGGGAGGACCCCCCCATGTCCGCACTGCGCATCTGCCCCCTCTGCGAAGCCACTTGCGGGCTGACCCTGACCGTCGAGGGGACCCGGGTCACCGGCGCCCGGGGCGACCGGGACGATGTGTTCAGCCAGGGGTTCATCTGCCCCAAGGGTGCCTCCTTCGGTGAGGTCGACGGCGACCCCGACCGGCTCACCGCACCCCTCGTCCGCCGCGACGGCAAGCTGGAGGAGGCGACCTGGGACGAGGCGTTCGACCTGGTCGCGGCGCGGCTGCGGCCGGTGGTCGAGACGTACGGGGCCGACGCCGTCGGGGTCGTGCTCGGCAACCCCAACGTCCACACCATGGCCGGGGCGCTCTACCCGCCCGTCCTGCTCGGCGGGCTGCACACCCGCAGCCTCTTCACCGCCAGCACCCTCGACCAGATGCCCAAGCACGTCTCCAGCGGGCTGCTCTTCGGCGACCCGTTCGCCATCCCGGTGCCGGACCTCGACCGCACCGACCATCTGCTGCTGCTCGGCGCCAACCCGCTGGAGTCCAACGGGAGTCTGTGCACCGCGCCCGACTTCCCCGGCAAGCTGAAGGCGCTGCGCCGGCGCGGCGGCACCCTCACCGTCGTCGACCCGCGCCGCACCCGTACCGCCAAGCTCGCCGACCGGCACCTGGCCCCGCGGCCCGGCACCGACGCGCTGCTGCTCGCAGCCCTCGCCCACGTCCTCTTCGAGGAGGAGCTGACCTCGCCCGGGCAGCTCGCGGACGCGGTCGAGGGGTTGGCCGAAGTCCGCGAGGCCGTACGGGAGTTCACCCCCGAGGCGGCCGGGGCGGCCTGCGACCTCGACCCGGACGAGATCCGCGCCCTCGCCCGGGAGCTCGCGGCCGCGCCCACCGCCGCCGTCTACGGCCGCATCGGCAGTTGCACGGTGGAGCACGGCACCCTCGCCAGCTGGCTCGTCGACGTCCTCAACATCCTCACCGGCAACCTGGACCGGCCCGGCGGCGCGCTCTTCCCGCTCTCCGCCACCGACCGCGCCCCGCGACCGGCCGGGCCCGGCAAGGGGTTCGAGATCGGCCGCTGGCGCAGCCGGGTCGGCGGCCACCCGGAGGCCAAGTCGGAGCTGCCGGCGGCCGCGCTCGCCGAGGAGATCGAGACGCCGGGCGAGGGGCAGATCAGGGCGCTGATCGTGTGCGCCGCGAACCCGGTGCTCTCGGCCCCCGACGGCGACCGGCTCGACCGCGCGCTGGCCGGGCTCGACTTCATGGTCAGCGTCGACCCGTACCTCAACGAGACCTCGCGCCACGCCGATGTCGTGCTGCCCCCGCCGCCGCCCTCGCAGAGCGCCCACTTCGACTTCGCCTTCAACGCGCTCGCCGTGCGCAACCAGGTCCGCTACACCCGGCCCGCCGTCCCGCTCGCCGAAGGCAGGCTCGACGAGTGCGAGATCCACGCCCGGCTCGTCCTCGCGGCGACCGGTATGCACGGCGCCCCGGCGGACGCCGTGGACGCGATGGTCGTCGACCGCACGCTGGGCAAGGCCGTGGCCGACCCGCACTCGGCCGTGTACGGACGCGACCCCAAGGAGCTCGCGGCGGCGCTGACCGGCGACAGCGGGCCCGAGCGGCGGCTCGACCTGATGCTGCGACTCGGCCCCTACGGCGACGGCTTCGGCGCCGCCCCCGACGGGCTCACCCTGGAGAGGGTGCTCGCCCACCCGCACGGCATCGACCTCGGCCCCCTTCGGCCCCGCCTTCCGCAGGTGCTGCGGACCCGCAGCGGGCGGATCGAGCTGCTGCCCGCACCGATCGCCGCCGATCTGCCCCGGCTGCGGGCGGCCCTCGGCGCCCGCCCGGACGGGCTCGTCCTGGTCGGCCGGCGCCATCTGCGCTCCAACAACAGCTGGCTGCACAACATCCCGTCCCTGAACGGCGGTTCCAACCGCTGCACGCTCCACGTCCACCCCGAGGACGCGGCGCGGCTCGGGCTGCGCGACGGCGATCCGGTACGCGTCAAGGCGGACGGCGGCGAGGTGGCGGCGCCCGTGGAGATCACCGACTCGGTCCGTACGGGCGTGGTCAGCCTCCCGCACGGGTGGGGGCACAACCGCCCCGGAACCCGCCTCGGCGTCGCCGAAGGCCTGCCCGGCGTCAACGTCAACCAGCTGCTCGACGGCTCGCGCCTGGACCCGCTGTCGGGGACGGCGGTGCTTAACGGTTTCCCGGTCGAGCTGGTCGCACTTCGTTGACCTGGGGTTTTGCTCGTATTGCTCACAGGTCAACATCTTGTTAACGCCGGAACGGCCGCCCTAACGTCATCCGCACCGCCAGCCCCCTGGCGGGAGTTCAAGGGTGAACGTTAGGTGTCCTCCATGCTGACCGTCCTCGGCTTCACCATGATCGCGACCTTCCTGGTGCTGATCATGCTGAAGAAGCTGTCGCCCATCGCGGCGCTGGTTCTGATCCCCGCCCTCTTCTGCGTCTTCGTGGGGAAGGGCGCCCACCTCGGCGACTACGTGGTCGAAGGCGTGGGCAAGCTCGCGCCGACCGCCGCGATGCTGATGTTCGCGATCATCTACTTCGGCGTGATGATCGACGTCGGCCTCTTCGACCCGATCGTCCGGGGCATCCTGCGGTTCTGCAAGGCCGATCCGGTGCGGGTGGTCGTCGGTACGGCGGTGCTCGCCGCGATCGTCTCCCTCGACGGCGACGGCTCGACCACCTTCATGATCACGGTCTCCGCGATGTATCCGCTCTACAAGCGGCTGGGGATGAGCCTCGTGGTGATGACCGGCGTCGCCGCCACCGCCAACGGCGTGATGAACACCCTGCCCTGGGGCGGCCCCACCGCCCGCGCCGCCACCGCCCTCAAGCTCGACGCCACCGACATCTTCGTCCCGATGATCCCGGCCCTCGCGGTCGGCCTCGTGGCGGTCTTCGTCCTCGCGTACGTCCTCGGGCGCCGCGAGCGCAAGCGGCTCGGCTACCTCACGCTGGACGAGGCCCTGGAGCCGGAGAGCGAGACGGTCCTGGTGGTGGCGGGCGGCTCCGAGGCGCCGCGCCCGGGCACGGGCGGCGCGGCCGACCTGCCCGAGGCCGCCGACTTCCCGGGGCTGGACCCGCGGCGCGCGACCCTGCGCCCCAAGCTGTACTGGTTCAACGCGGCCCTCACCGTGGTGCTGCTCACCGCCATGATCATGGAGTGGCTGCCGATCCCGGTGCTGTTCCTGCTGGGCGCGGCGCTCGCGCTGACCGTCAACTTCCCGCACATGCCGGACCAGAAGGCGCGGATCGCCGCCCACTCCGACAACGTCGTCAACGTGGCGGGCATGGTCTTCGCCGCCGCCGTCTTCACCGGTGTCCTCAACGGCACCGGCATGGTCAAGCACATGGCGGACTGGCTGGTCGGGGCCGTCCCCGAGGGCATGGGCCCGCACATGGCGCTGGTCACCGGCGTCCTGAGCCTGCCGCTCACGTACTTCATGTCCAACGACGGCTTCTACTTCGGCGTCCTGCCGGTCCTCGCGGAGGCCGGTGCCGCGCACGGCGTCTCCCCGGTGGAGATCGCCCGCGCCTCGCTGGCCGGCCAGGCGCTGCACATGTCGAGCCCGCTGGTGCCCGCCGTGTACGTCCTGGTGGGCATGGCCAAGGTCGAGTTCGGCGACCACACCCGGTTCACGGTGAAGTGGGCGGCACTCACCTCGCTGGTGGTCCTCGGCGCGGGCATCCTGTTCGGGACCGTCTGAGGCAGGGGCCTCTGAGGCGGGGTCGTCCGAGGCGGGGCGCCCGGTGCCGGGCACCGGGCGCGCTGCGCCGGACGGGCGATATCGGGCGGCCCGTCCGGCGCTGCTCCGCCGTTTCGCCGCGCGGGTGTGAAAGAGAGTCAGACGAAAGGTCGATTTATATGACAATCTGACTCAAAGGAAAGTGCATGTCTGCCTTCTCACCCCCGCGTCCCACCGTCCGCCGCCCGGCCGCCACCGCCCTCGCCCTGGGGCTCGCGGGAGCCGCCCTGGCCGGGGCGCCCGCCGCGTACGCCGCCCCCGGCGACAACGGCGACGTGAAGATCCACAGCCTGGGCGTTCGGTTCATCGACCAGCGCGACGAGCCCAAGGTCTGCGGGTTCTACCTCGACGCGTTCAACTTCGACGTCGCGCAGGGCATCACCTGGTCCATCCAGACGCAGCCGCTCAGGGCGGGCGGCGCCACCCTCAACGGCGCCATCACCCTCGCCGCCGGCGTCGGCCACACCCTGCCGCTCTCCCTCCCGAACGGGCAGTACAAGCTCACCTGGAACATCACCGGCGGCAAGGGCGCGGGCAAGCACAAGGTCTTCAAGGTCGACTGCCCCCCGGTCAGCAATCCGCCCGGCGCGAGCACCGGCGGCCCCCACGGCGGGCCGAACGCCGGCGGCGGCGGCCTGGCCGGGACCGACGGGGTCACCGACGGCGTCTCGCCGGCCGCGGGCATCGCGGCCCTCGGCCTGGTCGGGGTCTCCGGGGTGCTGTTCGTCCGACGGCTGCGCCGCCGCCCCCATGGCGCCGCGTAGCGGTTCCCCCAGGCCCTTCCACCGCACCCGCGCCTACCGGCTGACGCGGACGGCGGCGCTGGCCGCGACCCTCGTCGTCGGCGGCGTCTGGTGGGCCCAGGACGACGGGTCGGTCGCACCGGTCGCCATGGGCACTGTGGGGGCCGGGGGCGCGGCGACGCCCTCGGCCCCCACGGGGGCCGACGGGGACAAGCAGGCCCCGGGGGCGCCCGCGGCCCCGGCCGTGCCGGGCGCCAAGGCGCCCGCCCCGGGCGGGCGCGGCAGGTTCGCCGGGCACGCGGCGCCCGCCCGTCCGCCCCGGCCGCTGCCGCCGTCCCGGGCGACCGGCCTCGCCATCCCGTATCTGAGCCTGAAGGCACCGGTCGTCGGTCTCGGGCTCGACCGGGCGCGGCATCTGGCCACCCCGCCGGTCGACGACCCCAAGCTGGTCGGCTGGTACCAGGGCGGGCCCACCCCGGGCGAGGCCGGCACCGCCCTCGCCGTCGGCCACCGCGACACCCGCACCGGGGCCGCCGTCTTCGCCAACATCTCCATGTTGAAGCCCGGCAGGCTGGTCGAGGCCCGGCGCGCCGACGGCCGCGTCGCCGTGTACACGGTGGACGCGGTGCGCAAGTACGACAAGGCGCACTTTCCCAACGAGGAGGTGTACGGCCCGCGGAACCGGCCGGAGCTGCGGCTGATCACCTGCGGCGGGAAGTTCGACCGCAAGAAGGGCTACGAGAGCAACGTCGTCGTCTTCGCCCACCTGACCGCCGTCCGGTGACCACTGCCCGGTGACCACTGCGCGGTGACCGCCGTCCGGGGCCCGGGCCCGACCGCATAGCCTCCTCCTGACGCCCGGGCACTGGCCGGGCGGCCCCTGGTGCCGGAAAACTACCGGCGCTAGTTTGGGTCCCCGGACCCGGGCTCAGGCCCCCCAGGCTCAGGAGGAGTGCGATGAACGCCCACGACGGGATGTACATAGGCGGCCGGTGGACGCCCGCTTCGGGCGGCGACACCATCGCCGTGGTGAACCCGGCGGACGAGCAGGTCATCGCCCACGTCCCGGCGGGCACCGCCGAGGACGTCGACGCGGCGGTGCGCGCGGCCCGCGCGGCGCTGCCCGGCTGGGCCGCGACCCCGCCCGCCGGGCGCGCGGCCCTGATCGCCGCCCTGCGGGACCGGCTCGCCGCCCGCAAGGACGAGATCGCGGCCACCGTCACGGCCGAGCTCGGCGCGCCCGAGCAGTTCGCCCAGCAGGTGCACGTGGGCCTGCCGATCGCGGTCGCCGGTTCGTACGCCGAACTCGCCGCCGCGTACGGATTCGAGGAGCGGATCGGGAACTCCACGGTCTTCCACGAGCCGGTCGGCGTAGTCGGCGCGATCACGCCGTGGAACTACCCGCTGCACCAGATCGTCGCCAAGGTGGCCCCCGCCCTCGCGGCGGGCTGCACGGTCGTGCTCAAGCCCGCCGAGGACACCCCGCTCACCGCCCGGCTCTTCGCCGAGGCGGTGCACGAAGCGGGGCTGCCCGCCGGGGTGTTCAACCTGGTCACCGGCCTCGGCCCGGTCGCGGGCCAGGCGCTGGCCGCGCACGAGGGGGTCGACCTCGTCTCCTTCACCGGCTCGACGGCCGTGGGCCGGCAGATCGGCGCCACGGCGGGCGCGGCCGTCAAGCGTGTCGCCCTGGAGCTCGGCGGCAAGTCCGCCAACGTCATCCTGCCCTCCGCCGACCTCGCCAAGGCGGTCGCCGTCGGCATCGCCAACGTCATGAGCAACGCGGGCCAGACGTGCAGCGCCTGGACCCGGATGCTGGTCCACACCGACCGGTACGAGGAGGCGGTCGAGCTCGCCAAGGCCGCCGTCGCCAAGTACCCGGCGGGCGACCGGGTCGGCCCGCTGGTCAGCGCCAGGCAGCGGGAGCGGGTGCGCGGCTACATCGCGAAGGGCGTCGAGGAGGGCGCCCGGATCGTCGCGGGCGGCGCGGAGGCCCCGCTGGAGCAGGGGTACTACGTGGCGCCGACCGTCTTCGCCGACGTCGAACCCGGGATGACCATCGCCCAGGAGGAGATCTTCGGCCCGGTCGTCTCGCTCATCCGGTACGAGGACGAGGACGACGCGCTGAGGATCGCCAACGGCACGGTGTACGGGCTCGCGGGCGCGGTCTGGGCCGGGGACGAGGCCGAGGCGGTCGCCTTCGCCCGGCGGATGGACACCGGGCAGGTCGACATCAACGGCGGCCGGTTCAACCCGCTGGCCCCGTTCGGCGGGTACAAGCAGTCGGGCGTCGGCCGCGAGCTCGGCCCGCACGGCCTGAGCGAGTACCTCCAGACCAAGTCCCTCCAGTTCTGACACCTCGTCGTTTCGCATCACTCATTCCCGGGAGCAGCATCGTGGTCCGCGCCGCAGTCCTTCCCTCCGTCGGCTCCCCGCTGGAGGTCACCGAGATAGCACTCCCCGAGCCCGGCCCCGGCCAGGTGCGGGTCCGCCTCGCCGCCGCCGGGGTCTGCCACTCCGACCTGTCGCTCTCCAACGGCACCATGCGCGTCCCCGTCCCCGCGGTCCTCGGCCACGAGGGCGCGGGCACGGTCGTCTCCGTCGGCGAGGGGGTCACCTCGGTGGCACCGGGCGACGGCGTGGTCCTCAACTGGGCGCCCTCCTGTGGCAGTTGCCACCCCTGCTCGCTCGGCGAGGTCTGGCTCTGCGTGAACGCGCTGACAGGTGTGGGCGCGGTGTACGCGCGCACCGCCGCCGGGACCGAGCTCCACCCCGGCCTCAACGTCGCCGCGTTCGCCGAGGAGACGGTGGTGGCCGAGAACTGTCTGCTGCCGCTGCCCGAGGGCATCCCGCTCACCGAGGCCGCCCTGCTCGGCTGCGCGGTCCTCACCGGCTACGGCGCGGTCCACCACTCGGCGAAGGTGCGCGAGGGGGAGACGGTCGCGGTGTTCGGCGTCGGCGGCGTGGGCCTGGCCACCCTCCAGTCGGCCCGGATCGCGGGCGCCGCGCGGATCGTGGCGGTCGACGTCTCCCCGGCCAAGGAGGAGCTGGCGCGGCGGGCGGGCGCCACCGACTTCGTCGTCGCCTCGGAGACGACCGCCAAGGACATCCGCAAGCTGACCGGCGGCCACGGGGTGGACGTGGCCGTGGAGTGCGTCGGCCGGGCGGTGACCATCCGTACCGCCTGGGAGTCCACCCGGCGCGGCGGGCGCACCACGGTCGTCGGCATCGGCGGCAAGGACCAGCAGGTCTCCTTCAACGCCCTGGAGATCTTCCACTGGGGCCGTACGCTCTCGGGCTGCGTCTACGGCAACAGCGACCCGGCGCGCGACCTGCCGGTGCTGGCCGAGCACGTCCGGGCCGGGCGCCTGGACCTGGGCGCGATGGTCTCGGAGCGGATCGGCCTGGACGGGATCCCGGCCGCGTTCGACAACATGCTCGCGGGCAAGGGCGGCCGGGCGCTGGTGGTCTTCTAGCCCGCGTCCGCCGCGGCGGCGGCCACGATCGCGCTCCCGCTCCCCGGTTCCGTACGTCCGGTACGGCGCCGGGGACGGGAGCGCGACACCGCGACCCCCGCGAGGCAGAGCGCGCCGCCGACCAGGGTGAGCCACGCCGGGACCTCGTCCAGGACCAGCCAGGACATCAGCACCACCAGCGCGGGCACCACATAGGTGGTCGCGCCCAGCCTGCCCGCCGTCGTACGGGCCAGGGCGTAGGCCCAGGTCGTGAAGGCGAGCGCGGTCGGGAAGACCCCCAGATAGACCATGTTCAGCGTCGCCGGGAGCGGCGCGTCGGCGGCGTCCGACACCAGCTGCCCGCTGAACGGCAGACAGACCACGGCCCCCACCAGACAGCCGAAGAAGGTCACTTGGAGCGCGCTGCCATGGGCGAGCGCGGGCTTCTGCGCCACCACACCGGCCGCGTACGTCACCGCCGCGAGCAGGCACAGCGCCACCCCGAGCACATTGGCGCCGCCCTCGCCGGACATCGACAGGCCGACGGCGACCGCGCCCGCGAACGAGACGCCCATGCCCGCCACCAGCCGGGGCGGCAGCCGCTCCCCGAGGAACCGGGCGCCGAGCAGCGCGATCAGGATCGGCCCGATGTTGACGACCATCGCGGCCGTGCCCGCGTCGACCTGCTGCTCGCCCCAGTTGAGCACCACCATGTAGAGGCCGAACCACAGCAGCCCCGATACGGCTATGCCGCGCCAGGCGGCGCGGGGCGGGAGCCCCTCGCGCCGGACGGCGAGGAGCGCGCCGAGCACGGCGGTGCCCGCGAGCAGTCGGCCCAGGGCGAGCGCCCCCGGGGAGTAGGCGTCACCGGCGCTGCGGATCGACACGAAGGCCGAGGCCCACAGCACCACGGAGACCCCGGCGGCGGCGAGGGCGAGCCGCTCCGAGCGGCGCCCGGTGTGCGAGGAGTTCGTCATGCGTCGAACGGTACGGCCGGAACCGTTCGGCGCTCACCGAATTATTCGCCGCCGCCCCCGGCTTTCCCGGCCCTGGTCACCGCAGGCTCGCCTTCTCGATCCCGAGCAGCTCGCCCAGGGCCTCCTCGCCCTCCGGCGTCACCCGGACCGCCCGCTCCGAGCCGATCCGTACGCACCACCCGGCGTCCAGCGCGTGCGCGCACAGCACGGCCCCGGCCACCCCGGCCAGATGGGGGCGGCGCTCGGTCCAGTCCAGGCACGAGCGCACCAGCGGGCGCTTGCCCTTGTGGTCGAGGGTGAGCCCCAACTCCCCGTACCAGCGCACCCCTTCGCGCGTCAGCGCGAATCCGGCGTCCTGGGTGAGCAGCCCCCGTACCGTCATCGCGTCCGTGACGGCCATGCCGAGGCGGCCGGCGAGGTGGTCGTAGCAGGTGCGCCCACGGGCCATCGCGCTGCCCGCCGACGCGGCCCGCAGGCTCCGCGCCGGGGCGGGCGCCGTACGGGCCGCCAGCTGCTCGACGAGGTGGGCGACCCCGGCGTCGGCCAGGCGTACGTACCGGTGGCGGCCCTGCCGCTCCTCCGAGAGCAGGCCGCCCGCCACCAGTTTGCCCAGGTGCTCACTGGCCGTGGAGGGGGCGACCTTCGCGTGCCGTGCCAGCTCCCCGGCCGTCCAGGCCCGTCCGTCGAGCAGCGCCAGGCAGAAGGCCGCCCGGGTCTCGTCGGCGAGCAGCGAGGCGAACGCGGCGAGCCCTGATCCCGCTGTGGTGGTCATACCTCCAGGATGCCGCCGTCACCGTTCGGCGGGGGCCGAATCGTGGGCGGCGGTCCGGCGGGGCAGCGCGTCGTACTGCGCCTGGAGCCCGTCCAGGAGCGCCCGCAGGCCGGTGTCGAACGCGCCCTCGTCGATCTCCTCCTGCCGCTCGGCCAGCAGATGGGCCTGGCCGAGGTGGGGGTAGTCGGCCGGGTCGTACGCCGTCTCGTCGTCCACGAAGCCGCGGGCGAAGGAGCCGAGGGCCGAGCCCATGACGAAGTACCGCATCAGCGCGCCGATCCGGGTGGCCTGCGCGGGCGGCCAGCCCGCCGCGACCATCGCGCCGAACACCGCGTCCGCGAGCCGCAGGCCCGCCGGGCGGCGGCCGGGGCCCTGGGCGAGCACCGGGACGATGTTGGGGTGGCGGGTGAGGACCGCGCGGTAGGCGACGGCCCAGTCGTGCAGTGCGGTGCGCCAGCCGCGGGCGTCGCCCGCCTCGAACATCGACAGGTCGACCTGTGCGGAGGTCGCGTCCGCGACCGCCTCCAGGATCTCGTCCTTCGTCCGGAAGTGGTTGTAGAGGGAGGGCCCGCTCACGCCCAGCTCGGCGGCGAGGCGGCGGGTCGAGACGGCCGCGAGCCCTTCGGCGTCCACGAGCGCGCTGGCCGCCGCGACGATGCGGTCGTGGCTGAGGAGGGGCTTGCGCGGTCGGGCCATGCGGCACATAGTAGGCCTGCGCCTGGAAAACTAGCAGCGCTAATTAAAGGGCGGCCGACCGGACTGCCGGGCCGCCCTACCGGACCACCTGGGGTGCGAGCGACATGAACCTGGAGCTGAGCGAGGAGCAGGCCGCGGTGCGGCGGCTCGCCGAGGACTTCGTCGCCCGCGAGGTCACTCCGTACGCCGCCGCCTGGGACCGGGCCGAGAGCGTCGACCGGTCGATCGTGAAGAAGCTGGGCGCCCTCGGGTTCCTCGGGCTCACCGTCCCCGAGGAGTACGGCGGCTCGGGCGGCGACCACCTCGCGTACTGCCTGGTGACCGAGGAGCTGGGGCGCGGCGACTCGTCGGTGCGCGGCATCGTCTCCGTCTCGCTCGGCCTGGTCGCCAAGACGGTCGCGCACTGGGGCAGCGAGGAGCAGAAGCGGGCCTGGCTGCCGCGGCTGACCTCCGGCGAGGCGCTCGGCTGCTTCGGTCTGACCGAGCCCGGCACCGGCTCGGACGCCGGGAACCTCGCCACCCGCGCGGTCCGCGACGGCGGCGACTACGTCATCAACGGCTCCAAGATGTTCATCACCAACGGCACCTGGGCCGATCTGGTGCTGCTGTTCGCCCGCACCAACGACACCCCCGGCCACCGCGGCGTCTCCGCCTTCCTGGTGCCGGCCGACGCCCCCGGTCTCAGCCGCCGCCCCATCCACGGCAAGCTCGGCCTGCGCGGCCAGGCGACCGCGGAGGTGGTCCTCCAGGACGTGCGCGTCCCCGCGGGCGCGCTGCTCGGGCCCGAGGGCAAGGGCTTCTCGATCGCCATGTCCGCGCTGGCCAAGGGACGGATGTCGGTGGCGGCGGGCTGTGTGGGCATCGCCCGGGCGGCCCTGGACGCGGCGGTCGGGTACGCCGGGCAGCGCGAGCAGTTCGGCCGGTCCATCGCGCACTACCAGCTGGTCCAGGAGCTGATCAGCGACATCTCCGTGGACGTGGACGCGGCCCGGCTGCTGACCTGGCGGGTGGCCGATCTCATCGACCGGGGCGAGGAGTTCGCCACCGCCGCCTCCAAGGCGAAGCTGTTCGCCTCCGAGGCGGCGGTGCGCGCGGCCAACAACGCCCTTCAGGTGTACGGCGGTTACGGCTACATCGACGAGTACCCGGTCGGCAAGCTGCTGCGCGACGCGCGCGTGATGACGCTGTACGAGGGCACCAGCCAGATCCAGAAGCTGATCATCGGCAGGGCGGAGACGGGCGTCTCGGCGTTCTGAGGCCCCGCGTTCTGGCTCCCGGCGTTATGAGTACGTCCTGAGTACGCGAGCGGATGTGGCCCCGGCCACATCCGCCGCATGCTGTGCCCATGAGTGAGACACCGGTCAAGCAGCAGAACAC
This sequence comes from Streptomyces sp. TLI_146, assembly GCF_002846415.1. NCBI lineage: Bacteria > Bacillati > Actinomycetota > Actinomycetes > Kitasatosporales > Streptomycetaceae > Streptomyces > Streptomyces sp. TLI_146. The sequence goes on along the minus strand of NZ_PJMX01000001.1, from coordinate 2,555,099 downwards.
GGCCGCGTACTACGGACAGGCCGTCGCGTCCTTCGCCGTCGCCATCAGCGCCACCGCCATCGGCATCGCCCGGCTCCAGGCCGACGCCTGGGTGCGCGCGTTCCTCGGGATAGCCGTCCTCTACCTCGTCACCTCCGCCTTCACGCTCGCCAAGGTGGTCCGCGACCGCCAGGAGGCCGGGCAGATCGTCAGCCGGGTCGACCAGGCCCGCCTGGAGAAGCTGCTCGCTGAGCACGACCCGTTCCAGAAGCTGTAGGGCACGCTCTAAGCGCTTGCTCACCTTCGGGGTATGGTGTTCGTCCGAAGGAAGGGGCAGCGATGGACGCGGCTGAGCAGACGGTGGGCGGCGAGGACAAGCCGTGGGGCGAGGTCACGCCCGAGGCCGCCCGGAGGCTGCTGGTCGCCGCCGTGGAGGCGTTCGCGGAGCGCGGCTACCACGCCACGACGACCCGTGACATCGCGGGCCGCGCCGGGATGAGCCCGGCCGCGCTCTACATCCACTACAAGACCAAGGAAGAGCTGCTCCACCGGATCAGCAGGATCGGCCACGACAAGGCCCTGGAGATCCTGGAGACGGCGGCGGCCGCTCCCGGCACCGCCGCCGACCGGCTCGACGGCGCCGTCCGCTCCTTCGTACGGTGGCACGCCGGGCACCATATGACCGCCCGCGTGGTGCAGTACGAGCTCGACGCGCTCGGCGCCGAGCACCGCACCGAGATCGTGGGCCTGCGCCGCCGCAGCGACGCCGCCGTGCGGCGCATCCTCAACGACGGCGTGGCGGCGGGCGAGTTCGACGTCCCGGACGTCCCCGGCACCACGCTCGCGGTCCTGTCGCTCTGCATCGACGTGGCCCGCTGGTTCAACACGGAGGGCCGCCGCACCCCGGACGAGGTCGGCGCGCTCTACGCGGACCTGGTGCTGCGGATGGTGGGGGCGCAGCCCAAGTAGCGGCTCGCGAGGCGGCTCGGAAGAGCCCGCTCGGAAGGGGCTGCTCGGCAGGCGCCGCTCAGAAGAAGTACCGCGACACCGACTCCGCCACGCACACCGGCTTCTCGCCGCCCTCCCGCTCCACCGTGACCTTCGCGGTCACCTGGACGCCGCCGCCCGCCTCCTCGACGTTCGTGAGCACGGCGGTCGCGCGCAGACGGGAGCCGACCGGGACCGGGGCGGGGAAGCGGACCTTCTCCGTGCCGTAGTTGATGCCCATCTTCATGCCCTCGACGCGCAGCACCTGCGGCACCAGGGCCGGCAGGAGCGAGAGCGTCAGATAGCCGTGCGCGATCGTCGTCCCGAACGGGCCCGCCGCGGCGCGCGCCGGGTCGACGTGGATCCACTGGTGGTCGCCGGTGGCGTCGGCGAAGAGGTCGATGCGGTGCTGGTCGATCTCCAGCCAGTCGCTGTACCCGAGCGGCTCGCCCACTCCGGCCTTCAGCTCGTCGGCGGAGGTGAAGATCCTCGGCTCTGCCATGCCCGGTTCCTGCCTCTCTCGCATGCTTCGGCTGCCTTTGCGCCTCCACTGTCCAAGCGCTTGCTCAGCATGCTGGGGGCGGTGCCCGCTGTCAACGGTGATCTCACCCGCGCAGTAGGGTTCGAGGGGTGCCGCAGATTCCAGAGAAGGTCCATGAGCTCACGGTCGGCCAGCTGTCCGCCCGAAGCGGGGCCGCCGTTTCCGCCCTGCATTTCTACGAGTCCAAGGGTCTGATCAGCAGCCGCCGCACCTCGGGCAACCAGCGCCGTTACGGCCGTGACGTGCTGCGCCGGGTCGCCTTCGTGCGGGCCGCCCAGCGCGTGGGCATCCCGCTCGCCACCATCCGGGACGCCCTCGCCGAACTCCCCGAGGAGCGCACCCCGACCCGTGAGGACTGGGCGCGGCTCTCCGAGACCTGGCGCTCCGAACTCGACGAGCGCATCAAGCAGTTGAGCCGCCTCCGCGACCACCTCACCGACTGCATCGGCTGCGGATGCCTGTCCCTGGAGACCTGTGTCCTGTCCAACCCGGACGACATCTCCGGCGACCGCCTCACCGGCTCGCGGCTGCTGCCCGAGCGCAAGAAGAAGCGGGCCGCGGCCGAGGCCCCGTCGTGCGAGACCTGTTAGCCGTACGGGACGTGCTCCCGCCGACATCGCGGGGGCGGCCCCCGCGGCCCTCGGCCGCATCCGCCCCCGCGTGTCTCATGCCACCGATGCCAGCGCCTCGCGCCGTACCGACTTGGCGCGCACCAGCGCCTCGGCGGTGAGCACCGGCTGCGGCACCAGGATTCCGCAGCCCGTGCAGACCGGCCCGCACCACGGATCGTGGGCCAGGTCCCGCTGCCACACCAGCGCCCGCCCGCCGCACACCGGGCAGCCCGCGCCCGGCACCGTCCGCAGGGCCGCGATGATCCGGCCGAGCACCTCGGCCAGCGGCTGGACGGGATGCACCGACGGGTCGTCGCACCAGGCCACCCCGAAACCGCCCCAGGTGCGCCGGTGCCAGTCGTCGAAGGAGCCCGGGATCCGCAGGCCGGCGTGCTTCTCACGCTTCCTGCGGGCCGCGAACTCCGCTTCGTATCCGAGCCAGACGGCCCGCGCCGCCTCCAGCTCGTCGAGCGCGGCCACCAGCCGCGCCGGATCGGGTGCCCGGTCCTCGGGCCCGATGCCATGCCTCACACACAGATGGTCCCAGGTCGCCCGGTGTCCATAAGGGGCGAACCGCTCAAGGCACTTGCGCAGCGAATACCGGCGCAGTGCGAGATCGTTCCCTGGGTCGCGCACCTGTCTCGCAAGGCTGCGGAAACCAGCCATGGCCCTGCCACCTCCGTCGCTCACTACTTCGGCGAATGCTCGGCGTCGAGGAATGGACGTACGGCTACCCGATCCGGCTCCATCGAAAATCCGATGGGCCCCATCAGGCGGCGCTGACCGGAATCCGTCGCACGCCCCCCGTATGCTCCGGGCGCCCCACCCGGTCACCCTGTGGTGATTCCGGGAAGGTCACGCACGTTCGGGAAAGGTGACGTGTGTTCATCTTCCCTCCTGCGGTACCCCTCAGTAACCTCCGCCGCATCGGTCCTCACTAGGAGCACGCATGCGACGACCCACCGCACGGCTCAGAACCGCCACCGCCGCCACCGTGATCGCCCTCGCGGCCGCCCTGCTCGCCCCTCTCGGCCAGGCCGGCGCCGCCGAACCCCCCAACAGCGACTACTGCCTGGGGCGGTGCGGCGACATCCTGCCGCCCGGCGAGAACGGCAACGCCACCCTTGTCGAGATCCTCGGCAACAAGGCCTTCGGCACCCATCCCGCGCACAGCGACGACCAGCTCGGCAAGTACGACGCGCTCGTCGCGGGCCAGTCCTCGCTCACCGACGACAAGCTCAACTCCTTCTTCAACGACGCCTCCTTCGGGGTGCCCGGCGGCCAGGTGGCCTCCACCAGCTCCCCGCGCCCCGACGTCACCATCACCCGCGACAAGGCCACCGGCGTCCCGCACATCAAGGGCACCACCCGTTACGGAACCGAGTACGGCGCCGGGTACGCGGCCGGCCAGGACCGGCTCTGGCTGATGGACCTGTTCCGGCACATCGGGCGCGGCGAGCTCACCTCGTTCGCGGGCGGCGCGCTCGCCAACCAGGGCCTGGAGCAGGAGTTCTGGCCGCAGGCCCCGTACACCGAGGCCGACCTCCAGGCCCAGGTCGACCGGATCCGCACCGTCAACGGCCCGCGCGGCGAGCAGGCCATGGCGGACGCGCAGGCGTATGTGGACGGCATCAACGCCTACGCCAAGCAGTCCAAGGACGGCCGGTACTTCCCCGGCGAGTACGTCCTCACCGGCAAGATCGACGCCATCACCAACATCGGGGAGATCCAGCCGTTCAAGGTCACCGACCTGATCGCGCTCGCCTCCGTCGTCGGCGGGCTTTTCGGCGGGGGAGGCGGCGGCGAGGTGCAGGCCGCGCTCTCGCTCCAGGCCGCGCAGGCCAAGTACGGCGTCGCCGAGGGCACCAAGGTCTGGGAGTCCTTCCGCGAGCGCAACGACCCCGAGGCCGCGCTCACCGTCCACGACGGCACCAGCTTCCCGTACGCCACCAAGCCCGCCAACGCGCGCGGCACCGCACTGCCCGACCCCGGCACGGTCGTGCCCGAACAGCTCGTCTACGACCGCACCGGCTCGGCGCTCACCAAGGCCAAGGCCGACGTACGCGTACCCGAGCGGCTCAAGCCGCTCAAGGGCATTTTCAACAGCGGCGCCCTGCCCGGCTTCGACATCGGCAAGCCGCGCGGGATGTCCAACGCGCTGCTCGTCTCCGGCAGCCGCACCGCCAGCGGCAACCCGGTCGCCGTCTTCGGCCCGCAGACCGGCTACTTCGCCCCGCAGCTGCTGATGCTCCAGGAGATCCAGGGCCCGGGCATCAGCGCCCGCGGCGCCTCCTTCGCGGGCGTCGGCATGTATGTGCAGCTCGGCCGGGGCCAGGACTACGCCTGGTCGGCCACCTCCGCCGGGCAGGACATCACCGACACCTACACCGTCGAGCTCTGCCAGGACGCGGCCCACTACCTCTACCGGGGCGTGTGCACCCCGATGGAGAAGCTGGAGAAGACCAACGCCTGGAAGCCGACCACCGCCGACAACACGGCCGCCGGCTCCTACCGGATGCAGGTCTGGCGCACCAACTACGGCATCGTCACCGCCCGCGCCACGGTCGGCGGCAAGCAGGTCGCGTACACCTCGCTGCGCTCGACCTACCGCCACGAGGCCGACTCGATCATCGGCTTCCAGATGTTCAACGACCCGACGTACGTCAAGGACGCGGCCACCTTCCAGCAAGCCGCCCAGCACGTCGACTACGCCTTCAACTGGTTCTACGCGGACTCCCGCACCGCCGCGTACTACAACAGCGGCAAGAACCCGGTCCGCAACCCGGACGTCGACCCGTCGCTGCCGATCGCGGCCGACCGCGCCTATGAGTGGCAGGGCTTCGACCCGGCCTACAACACCGCCGACTACACCCCGCCCGCCCAGCACCCGCAGTCCGTGGGGCAGGACTACTACATCTCCTGGAACAACAAGCAGGCCAAGGACTACACGTCCGCCGGGTTCGGCAACGGCTCGGTGCACCGGGGCAACCTCCTCGACGACCGGGTCAAGGCGCTGGTCGCGCAGGGCGGGGTGACCCGGGCCGCGCTCACCCGGGCGATGGCGCAGGCCGCCGTCACCGATCTGCGCGGCGAGGACGTGCTGCCCGAGCTCCTGAAGGTCATCCGCAGCGCGCCCGTCAACGATCCGCAACTGGCCACGGCTGTGGGGCAGTTGGAGTCGTGGAAGGCGGACGGGACCCAGCGCCGGGAGACCGCGCAGGGCTCGCACACCTACACCCACCCGGACGCCGTGCGGCTGATGGACGCGTGGTGGCCGCTACTGGTCGAGGCCGAGTTCCGGCCGGGGCTCGGGGACGGGCTGTACTCGGCGCTCACCTCGAACCTGTCCACGGACGAGGCACCGTCGGCCGGGCACGGCCCGACCGGGGCGCACGCCGGATCCGCCTTCCAGTACGGCTGGTGGAGCTACGCGGACAAGGATCTGCGGTCGGTGCTCGGCGAGCCCGTGCAGGGGGCGCTGGCCCGGAAGTACTGCGGCGACGGGAGCCTCTCCGCCTGCCGTGACGCCCTCCTGGCCACGCTGAAGCAGGCGGCCGCCAAGACGCCCGCGCAGGTGTATCCCGGTGACGCGGGGTGCGCCGCCGGCAACCAGTGGTGTGCCGACTCGATCGTGCAGCGGCCGCTGGGCGGGATTTCGCAGAACGCGATCAACTGGCAGAACCGGCCTACGTATCAGCAGGTCGTGGAGTTCGCTTCGCACCGGTAGGGCTGTTCTTCGGCTGCGGGCCGTGTGCGGCTGGTCGCGCCCACGCGGCGGAGCCGCACAACGACACAGCCCCGCGCCCCTCACAGGAACGGGGCGCGGGGATTCGCGTCAGGTACAGGCGATCCGGCCCGCCGCCAGTACCACCCTCGCCAGTTCCGGGTGGCAGATGTCCGAGTGGGCGCCCGAGGGCGGGCCGCCCGCTCGGACCACCGACTCGGCGTTGACGCTCACACAGCCCGAGTCGGGCACCCCGTCCCGCAGCACCTCCGCCAGGGTGAGTTCGGTGCACGGGGACACCGACTGGATGCCGTCGTGGCCGATCGCCCACCAGCGGCGGTCGAGTGCCAGCAGGCCCTGGTAGTCCCCGGCGAGCTTCGACGCCAGCGGGTATATCACCCCGAGGGCGGTGTCGAAGCGCGAGTAGCAGGAGACCACCGGGCCGTCGACCCGTCGGTGCAGCGCCGCGAGCGCGCCCGCCCCGTCGAGCCCCGACGGCAGCCGCTCGGCGAACGCGTAGTGCGAGAAGGCCCCTTCGAGCAGGGTCACCGACTTGACGGTGCGCGCCCCCTCCGGCAGCCCCTTCAGCGCGAACGCGACCAGCCGCCCGCCCTGGCTGTGCCCGACCAGATGGATCCGCATCGCGGGTCTGGTCCGGGCGAGCTCGCCGAGCAGCGGCCCGAGCCCGAGCTGGCCGACCTTGCCCGACCGGCGCTTCATCTCGTAGTACGTGGTCTGCCGCAGCACCTCCTTGGCGCCGTGCCACAGGTGCTTGAGCGAGTTGCCGAGCGAGAACGAGGGGCCGGGCGGGCCCGGTTCGACCCGCATACCGGTGTCGGACAGGGCGAGCGTGTACTCCCGGCACAGCCCGAGCGTGTCGTCCGTGAGGAGCGCCGCCGCGCCCGCGCCCTCGCCCACGGTGTCGGCGGCGAAGCCAGACGATTCCACGTCATCCGCCACCAACTCACGGGCCAGGATGCCGAATTGGCGGAATGCCTCCTCCGAGTCCGGCTGTTCGTCGAGCAGCCGGGCCAGCGCGTCGACGGTCACCCCGTGCTCGGGGAACGCCCGCTTGAGCGCGTCCACGGTCGCCGGGTCCAGGCCCGCGCCCGGCTCCACGGCCAGCGCGTTGTGCGGGAAGTTGGGGATCTGCTCGTCGGCGAAGCGGATGGAGGGCCACACGATTCCGGCGTACCCGAGGCGCACCCGCGCCCCGGCCGGGCCCGCCTCGGCCAGCAGGCCGGGGAAGGGGGCGAAGAAGTGGCGGTACAGGGCCGTCGCGACCGACGGGGTGTTGTTCCAGCCGTGCGAGAACATCACCAGATCGGTGACGTCCAGCTCCGCGAGGGCCGCGCGCTCCGCCGGGGAGGCGTCGCCGTCCGCGTCGAAGGTGATCTCCCGATATGGCTCGACTCCGATGTCCGGCATGGGGTTGCCCTCCGGTCCGTTCGCTGACGATGGGGCGAGGCTGAGGCCTCACATCGTCCCGCCGGACCGGAGGGCTGACCATACGCCGGACAGGGGAGAAAGTCCGCGATGGGGGAGGTCAGAGCCGGTGCGCCGCGGTTATCCGGTGGAGGTGCACCAGTACGTCGAACGAAGGGCCGAGCCGCGTCCGGTCGGCGTCCTGCGGCCAGGAGTTCCCGATGGACCGCGTCGGCCGGAAAGCGCCCAGCCAGTCCTTGGCCGGGTTCGCCACCTTGCGCAGATCGAGGTAGTAGTCGCGCGGTGAGACGCGTTCGAGGACCTCCTCGTTGCTGCCCGGCTCGGGCGGCCCTACGGTGAACTCGCGGATCGGCTCGGCCGGGTCGTTCAGGTCCAGGGCGTTGAACGAGCCCTGTCCGAAGGTGAATCCGATGTTCATGTACGCGGCGCCGACCGCCTCCCGGATGAAGGCGCCCTGCACCTTCGGGTACTCGGCGCTGAGCGTCGGGGCGTACCCGACATGGCCGTTGTGCGCGGAGAGCAGCATCCTGTGCCCGGTCTGGCGCTGCCACCACACGGTGTTCTCGGCCATGATCCGGTCCCGGTAGAGCCGCGACTCGCGCAGCTGGCCGTCGTCGAAGAAGTCGAATGACCACATGGCGCCGGTCTGCGCGATGGTGCGGGCGTACTGGAGGATCCAGGCGTGCTCGGCCCGGTCGGGTCCGGGGCGCTGGGCCGCGAGCAGTTCGTAGGCCCGGCGCACCTCGTCGGCCTGCCGCCTGCGTTCGGCGAGCGGGCGCTTGAGCCTGCCGTTCATGGTGTCGTCGACGCCCGCCGTGGGCCGCGAGTCCTTGTAGAGGGCGGTGAGCCGGGGCAGCAGCGCGGGGTAGCGCTTCGCGGTGTACGCGCTCACCTCGTCGAAGAGCCGGGGGCCCGCGTACCCCACGTCGTCGCCCATGAACTGGACCTTGCGGTCGTGGTGCAGGTTGTAGCCGCGCATCCAGCGGATCAGGTCGAGGTACTCCCGGGTCCGCCACATCGCGTACGAGCTCTGGAACTCCTCGCGCACGATCCGCTCGGGGTCGCCCTCGCCGCGCAGCACATAGGCGTTGACGCGCATCCCCGAGGACCAGGCCGTCTCCAGGGCGAAGGTGGTGAAGCCCTTCTTCTCGACGAGGTACTGGAACACGCGCCGCTTGGCCGCGAAGAACTCGTGCGAGTTGTGCGTCGCCTCGCCGAGTCCCACGATGTCGGCCGAGCCGACCATCCGGCCGAGCGGCCGCAGGTCGTCCAGGGGCTGGGCCGACTGCGCCAACTGCCGTTCCGGGGTGGGGGGTTCGGCCGCCCGGGCCGCCGGGACGGCCGCCGTGAAGACGCTGAGCGTCAGGCCGAGCAGCAGCAGTAAGGCCTGGCGCGGGCGGTGGTGGGTGTCGTGGAACAGATGCATGGTCCCAGCCTGTCGGCCGGGCGGGCGCCGGGCCCATCCCGCCAGCCACCGTCCGCCCCGGGGGTTTCCCCCCGGGCCCTCACCGGTAGAGCAGATACCGCGCCCGGGTCGCGCGGAACGCCGTGAGTCCGGTCTGCCAGGCGCCCACCACCTCGTCGGTGCCCGCGCCCGCGTCGATCAGGGTGCGGACGGTGGCCGACCCGGTGAGCTTGTCGATCCAGTGGTCCGGCCGCCACGCGAAGCCGCTCCACACCTTCTTCGCCGTCACCAGGAGCGCTACGCCGGTGCGCACCGGGTCGTACGACTCGCGGTCGTGGACGTGCAGTTGGACGCCGCCGACCGTCTTTCCCTGGAACTTGGAGAAGCTGGGCGTGAAGTACGCCTCTCGGAAGCGCACCCCCGGCAGCTCCAGGGCGTTCACGGCCGCCGCCCAGCGCCCGTCGACGCCCTCCGCGCCGAGCAACTCGAAGGGCCGGGTGGTGCCGCGCCCCTCGGAGAGGTTGGTGCCCTCGAACATGCAGGTGCCCGCGTAGACGAGCGCCGTGTCGGGGGTCGGCATATTGGGGCTCGGCGGGACCCAGGGCAGTCCGGTGGAGTCGAAGAAACCCTCGCGCCGCCAGCCCGTCATCCGTACGGTCTCCACCCGTACGCGCCCGCCAAGGAACTCGGTGTCGAAGAGCCCCGCCAGCTCGCCCACCGTCATCCCGTGCGCCTGCGCGATCGGCTCGCGCCCGACGAAGGTCGCGAACGCCTTGTCGAGCACGGGCCCGCTCGCCGCCCGCCCGGTCACCGGGTTCGGCCGGTCCAGGACCACGAACCGCTTCCCGGCGAGCGCGGCCGCCTCCATGCAGTCGTAGAGCGTCCAGATGTACGTGTAGAAGCGCGCGCCCACGTCCTGGATGTCGAAGACGACCGTGTCCACGCCCGACGCGGTGAACACGGCGGCGAGCGCCTGACCGCTGACGCCGTACGTGTCGTACACCGGCAGCCCGGTCGCCGGGTCGTCGTAGCGGCCCTCGGAGCCGCCCGCCTGCGCGGTGCCCCGGAAGCCGTGCTCGGGCCCGAACACCGCGACCAGGTCCACGCGCGGGTCGGCGTGCATGACGTCCACGATGTGCCGGACGTCCGCCGTCACGCCGGTCGGGTTGGTGACCACGCCCACCTTGCGGCCCGCCAGCGCCCGGTAGCCGCCGGCGGCCAGCCGGTCGAAGCCGGTCCGCACGGGCCCGGGGCGGTGGCGGGCCCGGGCGGGAGCCGCGCCCGCGACCACCGCGCCCGCCGCCGCTGTTCCCGTTCCGGCCAGCAGGCCCCGTCTGGACAGGCTCATCGGCGTACCTCCACGGCCGCTCGCGGTGTCATGGCCACGCACGCTAGCGCGCGGGCGGGCGGCCGGGAACGAGCCGCACGGGACGGTTCGCGACGGCCCCTTCCGTCCGTACATACCGACTGGTTAGTCTGCACACCAGTCGGCATGCGGAGAGGCGGATTCTCGATGGGTTCGGTCCAGGGCGTCCAGGGCGCGGCAGTGGTGGTCACCGGGGCGGGCGGCGGCATCGGCGCCGCGCTCGCGCGCAGATTCGCGGCGGAGGGCGCCCGGGTGGTCGTCAACGACCTCGACGAGGCCAAGGCCCGCAGGACCGCCGAGGAGATCGGCGCGATCGCCGTCCCCGGCGACGCCTCCGGCGTCGTCCCGCTCGCCCGCGAGGCGCTGGGCGGGACCATCGACGTCTACTGCGCCAACGCGGGCCTGGGCTCGGGCGGTTCGGAGGCCGCGCCCGAGGACGTCTGGGAGGCCGCCTGGGACGTCAACGTGATGGCCCACGTCCGCGCCGCCCGCGAGCTGCTGCCCGAGTGGCTGGAGCGCGGCGGCGGCCGGTTCGTGTCGACCGTGTCGGCGGCCGGGCTGCTCACCATGATCGGCGCGGCCCCGTACAGCGTCACCAAGCACGGCGCCCTCGCCTTCGCCGAGTGGCTCTCGCTCACCTACCGCCACCGGGGCGTGCGGGTCCACGCGATCTGCCCGCAGGGCGTGCGCACCGACATGCTGGCCGCCACCGGCTCGGCCGGGGACCTGGTGCTCGCGCCGACCGCGATCGAGCCGGCGGCCGTCGCCGACGCGCTGTTCGCGGCGATGGCCGAGGAGCGGTTCCTGGTGCTGCCGCACCCGGAGGTCGCCGGCTTCTACGGGGCGCGGGCCGGGGATCCGGACCGCTGGCTCACCTCCATGAACCACCTCCAGCAGAAGTGGGAGGCGGGCGGCGCATGACCTCTCCGTACGCGGCCAAGCCCTGGCTCGGGCAGCTCACCGAGGCCCAGCGGGCGCCGGTCAGCCCGCCCGCGAGCGTGGTGCACGCCTTCCGCGCCGCCGTCCTGCGCGCCCCCGACCGCACCGCGCTCGCCTACTTCGACGGCCGGCTCGGCTACCGCGAGACCGACGCGCTCTCCGACTCGGTGGCCGGCCACCTCGCGGCCCGGGGCATCCAGCCCGGCGACCGGGTCGCGATCATGCTCCAGAACACCCCGCACTTCGTGATCGCGCTGCTCGGCGCCTGGAAGGCGGGCGCTGTCGTCGTCCCGCTCAACCCGATGTACAAGTCGGCCGAGGTCGGGCACGTGCTCGGCGACTCCGAAGCCGCCGCATTGATCTGCTCCGACCGGGCGTGGGAGGCGTATCTGCGGGACACCGCCGCCGCCTCGCCCGTCCGGATCGCGCTGACCGCCTGCGAGCTCGACCTGCAGAGCCGCGACGACGCGCGCGTGCTCGCCTTCGAGCGGCTGCCGCGCCCCGCCGACACCGACGATCTGCTGGCCGTCGCCCGGCAGGGCCTGCCCGCCCCGGGCGGGCGCGAACCCGCCCCGGACGCCACGGCGCTGATCAGCTACACCTCGGGGACCAGCGGCACCCCCAAGGGCGCCATGAACACCCACGCGGGCATCACCTACAACGCCGAGCGCCAGCGCACCGGCCACCCGATAGCCGAGGGCGCGGGCTACTTCGCGCTGGCCCCGCTCTTCCACATCACCGGCATGGTCTGCCAGCTCGCCGCGTGCGTCGCCAACGCGGGCACGCTGATCCTCGCCTACCGCTTCCACCCCGGTGTGGTCCTCGACGCCTTCGCCGAGCACCGCCCGGCCTACACCGTGGGCCCCTCCACCGCCTTCATGGCGCTGGCGGCCGCGCCCGGCGTCACCCGCGACCACTTCGACTCCTTCCGGGTGATCTCCTCGGGCGGCGCACCGGTGCCGCCCGCGCTCGTGGAGAAGTTCCGGGCGGCGTTCGGCCCGTATCTGCGCAACGGCTACGGGCTCACCGAGTGCACCGCCCCCTGCGCCTCGGTGCCGCCGGAGCGGGAGGCCCCGGTCGACCCGGTCTCGGGCACCCTCTCGGTCGGGCTGCCCGGCCCCGACACGGTCGTACGGATCGTCGACGAGGAGGGCGAGGAGGTGCCGCTGGGCGAGCAGGGCGAGATCGTGGTGCGCGGCCCGCAGGTCGTGCCCGGATACTGGCGCCGCCCCGAGGCCACCGCCGAGACCTTCCCGGACGGCGAACTGCGCACCGGCGACATCGGGTTCATGGACCGGGACGGCTGGCTCTACGTCGTCGACCGCAAGAAGGACATGATCAACGCGTCCGGCTTCAAGGTCTGGCCGCGCGAGGTCGAGGACGTGCTCTACGGTCACCCGGCGGTGCGCGAGGCGGCCGTCGTCGGCGTCCCCGACCCGTACCGGGGCGAGAACGTCAAGGCGTACGTGAGTCTGCGCCCCGGCGCCGAGGCCACCCCCGGCGAGCTCTCCGCGTACTGCGAGGAGCGGCTGGCGGCGTACAAATATCCCCGGCAGGTCGAGGTACTCGCGGAGCTTCCCAAGACGGCGAGTGGGAAGATCCTCAGGCGGGAACTGCGTTCTCGCCACTAGAACGGCGTGAAACCAACGGGTGGACCAGGAGAGAGGCGGCAACGGCATGGCCAGGACGACGGACGGGAGCGGCATTCCCGTCCCCCAGAGGCTGCTGGCCGCCGCCACCCGCCTCTTCGCCGAGAACGGGTACGACAGGACCTCCGTCCAGGAGATCGTCGAGGCGGCGGGCGTCACCAAGGGGGCGCTCTACCACTACTTCGGCTCCAAGGAGGACCTGCTCCAGGAGGTCTACGCGCGCGTGCTGCGCCTCCAGCAGGAGCGCCTCGACGCCTTCGCGGACGCGGACGAGCCCGTGGAGCGGCGGCTGCGCGACGCGGCCGCCGACGTGGTGGTCACCACCATCGAGAACCTCGACGACGCGGCCATCTTCTTCCGCTCGATGCACCACCTCAGCCCGGAGAAGAACAAGCAGGTACGGGTCGAGCGGCGGCGCTACCACGAGCGGTTCCGGGCCCTGATCGAAGAGGGCCAGGCGGCCGGGGTGTTCTCCACGGCCACCCCGGCGGACCTGGTGGTGGACTACCACTTCGGGTCGGTCCACCACCTGTCCACCTGGTACCGGCCGGACGGCCCGCTCACCCCGCAGCAGGTCGCCGACCACCTCGCCGACCTGCTGCTGCGGGCCCTGCGCCCGTAGGACCTACAGGTACTTCTTTAGCTCCCGGCGGGCCAGCGAGCGCTGGTGGACCTCGTCGGGGCCGTCCGCGATGCGCAGGGTGCGCGCCGCCGCCCACAGCTCGGCGAGCGGGAAGTCCTGGCTCACCCCGCCCGCGCCGTGGACCTGGACGGCCTTGTCGATGATGTCGAGGACCGTCCGGGGCGTGGCGATCTTGATGGCCTGGATCTCGGTGTGGGCACCGCGGTTGCCCACGGTGTCCATCAGCCAGGCGGTCTTCAGGACGAGCAGCCGCAACTGCTCCACCGCCACGCGCGCGTCAGCGATCCACTCCTGCACCACGCCCTGCTGGGCGATCGGCTTGCCGAAGGCGGTACGCGCCGCCGCGCGCCGGCACATCAGCTCGATCGCCCGCTCGGCCATGCCGATCAGCCGCATGCAGTGGTGGATCCGGCCGGGCCCGAGGCGGGCCTGGGCGATGGCGAAGCCGCCGCCCTCCTCGCCCACCAGGTTCTCCGCGGGCACCCGCGCCCCGTGGAAGACGACCTCGGCGTGGCCGCCGTGGGAGTGGTCCTCGTACCCGTACACCTGCATGGCGCGGCGGACCTCGACGCCCGGGGTGTCACGCGGCACCAGCACCATCGACTGCTGGCGGCGGACGTCCTGGTTCTCCGGGTCGGTCTTGCCCATCACGATGAAGATCTTGCAGTCGGGGTTCATCGCCCCGGAGATGTACCACTTGCGGCCGGTGATGACGTACTCGTCACCCTCCTTGGCGATCCGGGTCTCGATGTTGGTGGCGTCCGAGGAGGCCACCTCCGGCTCGGTCATCGCGAACGCGGAGCGGATCTCCCCGGCCAGCAGCGGCTCCAGCCACCGCTTCTGCTGCTCGTCCGAGCCGAACTGGGCGAGCACCTCCATGTTCCCGGTGTCCGGCGCCGCGCAGTTGAGGGCGGTGGGAGCCAGGTGCGGGGAGCGGCCGGTGATCTCGGCGAGCGGCGCGTACTGGAGGTTGGTGAGCCCGGCGCCGTGTTCGGCGTCCGGCAGGAAGAGGTTCCACAGGCCCTGGCTGCGGGCCTCGGCCTTCAGCTCGGCCACCACGGCGGGCGTGTCCCACGGCGACGCCAGCCGCAGCCGCTGCTCGTGCGCAGTGGTCTCGGCCGGGTAGACGTACTGCTCCATGAAGGTGAGCAGCTTGGCGCGCAGCTCTTGGGTCCGTGCGTCGAATGCGAAGTCCATGGCGGGAGTTCAGCCTTCCTGCGGTGACTGCGAGGACTGGAGGGTGGTGAGGCCGTGGCCGATGAAGACGGGCACCAGGTCCCCGATGCGGTCGAAGCCCGCGCCGACGGTCTGGCCCAGGGTGTAGCGGTAGTGGATGCCCTCCAGGATCACGGCGAGCTTGAACCAGGCGAACGCCGTGTACCAGGAGATGGCCGAGGTGTCCCGGCCCGAGCGGGCGGCGTACCGCTCGATCAGCTCGGCGGGGGTGGGGTGCCCGGCGGCCCCGGCGGTGGTGGAGACGGGGGAGTTCCGCACCTCCAGCGGGGCGCTGTACATCACCAGCAGCCCGAGGTCGGTCAGCGGGTCGCCGAGGGTCGACATCTCCCAGTCGAGGACGGCCTTGATCTCGTCGTCGTCCCCGACCAGGACGTTGTCGAGCCGGTAGTCGCCGTGGATGACCGTGGCGGCGGGGGAGACGGGCAGCTCACGGCCGAGCGCCGCGTGCAGCTCGTCGATCCCGGGCAGCTCGCGGTTGCGGGAGGCGTCGAGCTGCTTGCCCCAGCGCCGCAACTGGCGGTCGAGGAAGCCCTCCGGGCGCCCGAAGTCCCCGAGGCCGACCGCCTCGGGGTCCACCGCGTGCAGCTCGACCAGCGTGTCCACCAGGCCGAGCAGCGCGGCCCGGGTCCGCTCAGGCCCCAGCGGAGCCAGCTGCTCCGCCGTGCGGTACGGGGTCCCGGCCACGTACTCCATCACATAGAACGGCGCGCCGAGGACCGACTCGTCCTCGCACAGGAGCAGCGGCTCCGGCACCGGGACCGACGTCGGGTGCAGGGCGCTGATCACCCGGTGCTCGCGCTTCATGTCGTGCGCGGTGGCCAGAACATGACCCAACGGCGGCCGCCGGACCACCCACTGGCCCGTCCCGTCGGTCACGATGTACGTGAGGTTCGACCGGCCGCCCTCGACGATCCGGGCACTGAGCGGTCCGCTGACGAGTCCCGGCCGCTCGCGGTCGAGATGGGCGCGCAGCCGCTCCGGATCGAGACCTGGCGGGACTGTGCTCATGACGGGCTACCTCCGGGAACGGCGATCGTGTCACAGACACGCTACCGACCAGTCGGTATGTCGTCCAGATGCTGCCCCGCCCGGATGCGGCCCGCCGTAAGGGATCAGGCCGTCAGTGGTCGTCCCAGTGGCCCTCGTGCTCGGCGTGCCGGTGCCCGTCGTGGACGTAGTCGAGATGGTCGCCGTGCTCCACGGACTGGTGGCCGCAGCCGACGCCGTGCTCGTGCGCGTGCCCGTCGTGGGCGACGTGCCCGGCGGGCTCGCACTCGTCCCAGTGGCCGGAGTGCTCGCGGTGCATGTGCCCGTCGTGGGCGTAGTCCGTGTGGTCCCCGTGCGGCACGGCCCGGTGCCCGCAGGTGGGGCCGTGCACATGCTCGTGCGTGGTGGGGTGTTCCTCGTGGCCTACGGTCATGGCGTCCATCCCTCAAGATCGCCCCCCACTCCTCAGGCTAGTGCGCGGGGTGCGGCTCCGCTTCCGCTGCCGCGCCGTGGGTGTGCGTGCCGGGCGTCGGGGAGCGGGCGGGCCCTCAGAGCAGCATCGCCACCGCGAACAGTGCCAGCGCCGCCACGCACGCCAGTGCCGCGACCGCCTCGCGGGGCCGCAGCACGCCGGGGCGGGCCGAGCGGGTCAGGGACTGGATGCGGCGGTGGGCCACGGCCAGGAAGCCCAGCCAGACCAGGCCGCTCAGGGCCACGGCGACCAGTCCGACCGGCGTCCTGCCGCCGTGCAGGGCCTGCTTGGCCGCGAGGACTGCGGCCACCGTGCAGGACAGGGTCGTACGGCGCCAGGCGAGCCGGGTCCGCTCGGGCTGGAGGCCGGGATCCCGGTCGGGCGCGCCCGTCACCCGGCCCAGCCGAAGACGACGACCACCACCATGACGACGGCGACCGCCGCCACCGCCACGCTCAGCAGGGTGGGGAAGCGCGACACGGGCAGGTCCTCGCCGCGCCGCATCGCCCGCTCGCACCGCACCCAGTGGTTCACGGCCCGCAGCGCGCACAGCACCCCGGCCACCAGCAGCGCCAGGGCGAGCCCGACCCGTACGCCCCAGCGCAGGTCCGGCAGGAACTGGTCGACCGCGAACCCGCCGCCGACCAGGGCGAGCGACGTCCGGATCCAGGCCAGGAACGTCCGCTCGTTGGCGAGAGAGAACCGGTAGTCCGGCGTCTCGCCCTCCTCGCCGATGCGCTCGGGCGCGAA
The DNA here is from genome assembly GCF_002846415.1 of Streptomyces sp. TLI_146. NCBI lineage: Bacteria > Bacillati > Actinomycetota > Actinomycetes > Kitasatosporales > Streptomycetaceae > Streptomyces > Streptomyces sp. TLI_146. The sequence goes on along the minus strand of NZ_PJMX01000001.1, from coordinate 2,538,364 downwards.
CCACAGCCGCAGGGTCTGCGTGAAGCTGATCACCTTTGCACACTACCCGCAGGCGATCACCCGGCCCGGTGCGCGCGCAGCCTCCGGTACGCGTCGAGCCCGTCGGGCACCCACTCCCAGGTGCCCAGGCGCCGCTCCACCTCGGCCTCGGGCAGGAAGTCGTGCCAGGCGACCTCCTCGACCTGCGGCCGCACCGGCAGCGTGCAGCGCACCTCGTACACGGCCGACCACCACGTCTGCCGCCCGTTCGCCCCGCCCTCGTAGAGGAACTTGAACACCGGTACGGGCCGGGGCAGCCCGGACACCCCCAGCTCCTCCTCGGCCTCGCGCAGCGCGGCGTCGTCGTAGCTCTCGCCCGCGCCGACGACACCGCCGACGAACATGTCGTACAGCGAGGGGAAGACCAGCTTGGTGGGGGTGCGCCGGTGGACGAAGATCCGGTCCTCGGTGTCCCGGGCGAGGACGAAGACGCACCGGTGGCGCAGCCCCCGGGCGTACGCCTCGCCGCGCGGTGCCTGGCCGACGACGCGGTCGTGCTCGTCGACGATGTCGAGGATCTCGTCGGCGGGGGAGGGCGCGGATGAGCTCATGGGACCCATCCAATCACCAGGCCCTAGTGCGGCTGAAGGTCGTGGATCGGCTCCTTCGCCCCTGTCCCCGACGGCATCGCCGGATGCAGCCCGAGCAGGATGATCCCGGCGACGATGGCGGCGAGTCCGCAGACCTCCCAGGCGAGCGCCGCCGCGTCGGTACGGAGCTGGTCGCCCAGGAAGCCGACGCCGCAGGCGATCCCGGCGAGCGGCTGGGCGGCGGTGAGGGCGGGCAGCGACATCCGCAGCGGGGCGGTCTCGAAGGCGCTCTGGACGAGGATCAGGCCGGTCACGCCGAGCGCCAGCACGCCGTACGGCTGCCAGCCCGTCAGCAGATGGGCGAAGCCGTCGGCCCGGAACCGTTCGCCGCTGACGCGGGTCAGGGCGTCCTGGAGGCCGTAGAGGAAACCGGCGGCGGTGGCGAGGAGGGTGGGTCCGGCGCTCAGGCGGGACCGCTTGGCGTACACGGTGAGGACGAGCGCGATCCCCACGACGATCCCGACGATCAGCCAGTGCCGCAGGGGGCCTGCGACGTCGTTGCCGCCACGGGGCTGGCCCGCCACCATGAAGGCGGTCACCCCGCCCGCGAGGAGGGTGAGCCCCGCCCAGCCCTGGCGGCCCAGGGACTGCTTGGTCTGCCAGCGGGACAGGGCCATGGCGAAGAAGAGGTTGGTGGCGAGCAGCGGCTCCACCTGGGAGACCTCGCCCTGGCCCAGCGCCAGCGCGCCGAGCACCATGCCCGCGATCATCAGCCCCATCCCGGCGAGCCAGCGGGGCACCCGGACGAGGTCGAGCAGCAGCCGCGGCGACAGGAAGTCGCTCAGCGGGGCGTGCTGGGCGGCGTTCTGCTGGAGCACGAACCCGAAGCCCAGACAGCAGGCCGCGCCCACGGCGAGAGCGAGGACGAGAACCGACACGGGGGGCCCTTCAAGTGCGGCCGGGGGTTGTGAACTTGCTCGACGATAGCGCCCCGAGCGCCCCGACGCCTCCCGACCACCCACCGTCCGGACGACTGGCCCCCTTTTGGTCGCCCCGTCCCGGGCCCGCTGGTCCGTCTGCGGGTGGTGGTGGGTTTGCGGCCCGGGGTTCGTCTGCGGGTTGTGGTGGGTTGCTCGCGCAGTTCCCCGCGCCCCCAGGGGGTACGCGAGGGCGAAGCCGAGCACTTCAGGGGCGCGGGGAACTGCGCGACCAGCCACAGCGGACCCGCAGACGAAACAGGGCCCAGGGCGAAGCCCCGAAGCAGGGTGGGGGTCAACCCCAGGGCAACCCACGGACCGCACCCCCAAGTTGAACCCCGAAGGACCCCCGCCCGACCTTGACGTGGAGCATTGGGTACCGCTTTGCTGTCCGCGATCACCCTGTCACCGAACACAGAAGCCCCACCCACCACCCCCGCACCACACCAACCACCCCCCGGGAAGTACGCGGATGCCCCCGCCCCCGCTAGGCCGCCCCCGCAAGCGCGGCGGACGAGCCTTCGACCCGGCGCTCGACGACGCCGAACTCGTCGCCGTCCGCGCCCAGTTGGCGCAGGGCCGGTGGACCAGGGTCCGTTCGCTGCTGGTCGCGACCGGCGACGACTGGGACCGGCGAGGCCACCGCCTCACCGTCCTGGGCGAGCCCGCCACCTCCGCCGCCTGGGCCCGCGAGTGGCTGCTCGCCGAGCCGGAGAGCGCCGACGCGGCCGCCCTCCACGCCTGCGCCCTGGTCTCCCGGTGCCTGGCCGGCAAGGGGGACAAGGACGCCGCCCGCGACGCCTGCCTGGAGGCCGCCCGCCTCGCCCCCGCCGACCCCACCCCCTGGCTCGCCCTGCTCGCCCTCTCCCGCAGCCTCGGCTCGGACAACGAGACCGAGCAGATATTCGCCGAGGTGTGCTCCCGGCACCCGGACCACCACCACGCACACCACCTGATGGCCGCCCGGCTCGCCGAGCGCCGCCCGGGCGACGGCGCCGACCCCCTGCACGAGGTGTACGCCTTCGCCGCCGCCTCCGTCGCCCGCGCCCCCGCCGACTCCCCGCTCGCCCTGCTCCCGCTGGTCGCCCACGCCGAGCGGTACCGGGTGCTCGCGGCCCGGGGCGCGGCCCCCGGCGACCCCGTCGACTCGGAGCACTGGACCGGCCGCCGCGCCCGCCAGGTGATCAAGTCCGCGTTCGACTGGTGGCTGGAGTGGGAGCGCGAGGACCACCCCCGGGCCGGCGTCGACCTCAACTTCCTCGCCCACGCCAAGCACTGCGAGGGCCGCCCCGCCGAGGCCGCGGCGCTCTTCCACCGCATCGGCCGGCACTTCACCCCCGCCCCCTGGTCGTACCCGGACCGGGACCCGTACCGCGCCTTCCAGGCCGCCCGCAGCGCCGCACTCGGCACCGCCTAGCCACACCCCGCATCTCCCGTACCCCCTCGGCACCACCCCCCCCGCGTCCCACCGAAAGGGCACCCCCGCCATGTCGAGCGACACCGATGAGATCCGTACGTACAAGGGTCAGGAGAGAGCCCTGCGCGCCGACCGGCTCGGCACTCCGGGCCTGCTGCTCTCGGTGCTCGCCGCGAGCGCCCCGCTGATGGTGGTCGCGGGTGTCATGCCCACCACGTACGGCGTGATGGGCATCGTCGGCCAGCCCCTGCTCTTCCTCATCCTCGGCGCCGTCCTGGTCCTGTTCAGCTTCGGATACGCCGAGATGAGCCGCCACGTCCACAACGCCGGCGCGTTCTACGCGTACATAGCCAGGGGCCTGGGCCCGACCGCCGGTTCCGGCGCCGCCTTCGTGGCGCTCGTCGCCTACAGCGCCCTCCAGGTCGGCATCTACGGCATGTTCGGCTTCGAGGTCTCCAGCCTCTGCGCCACCTACCTCGACACCGAGATCGCCTGGTGGATCCCGGCGCTGGCCGCCGTCGCGCTGGTCGGTGTGCTCGCCTGGCTGAAGATCGACCTCAACGCCAAGGTGCTCGGCGTGCTGCTGGTCATCGAGGTCGCCCTGGTCGTCGTCTTCGACTTCGCCGCTGTCGCCGACCCCGCCAAGGAGGGCCTGTCGCTGCACGCGTTCAACCCGTCCACGCTCTCCGGCGCGGGCATCGGCACCGCCCTGTGCTTCTGCATCGCCGCGTTCACCGGCTTCGAGCAGGCACCGGTGTACGCGGAGGAGACCAGCCGCCCGCATCTGGTCGTCTCGCGCGTGATGTTCCTGGCCGTCGGCTTCACCGCCGTGTTCTTCGCGCTCAGCTCCTGGGTGCTCACCGTGGCCACCGGCCCCGCCGGCATCGTCGAGGCGTCGCAGAAGAACGGCCCGGGGCTGCTGTTCGGGCTCACCGAGGACCGGCTCGGCACCACCTTCACCGATGTGCTGCACGTCCTCTTCGTCACCGGCATGTTCGCCGCGCTGCTCAGCTTCCACAACGTCGTCGCCCGGTACGTCTTCGCCATGGGCCGCGAGGGACTGCTGCCCGCGGCCTTCGGCCGGACCAACCACACCAGCGGCGCCCCCGGCAGCGGCTCGCTGCTCCAGACCGTGATCTCGGCCGTCGTGGTGATCGCCTTCGCCGTCGCCGACGACAAGCCCACCGGCGACCCGACCGCCGCCGTACTGCACCTGTTCACCTGGATGGGCAACGTGGGCGCGCTCGGCGTGATCGTGCTGATGGCCGCCGCCTCCTTCGCGGTCATCGCCTTCTTCGTCCGCCGGGGAGCGGCCGCGGCCCAGCTGTGGCGGCTGCTCGCCTCCGGCATCGCGGGGGTCGCGCTCCTCGTCATCGCGGTCTACACGGTCAAGGACTTCGACGTCCTCGTCGGCGCCGGACCGGACTCCTCGCTCAGCTGGATCCTCCCCTCGATCATCGCGCTCGCCCTGGCGGGGGGTGTGGCGTACGGCCTGGTCGTACGGGCGGTACGGCCCGAGGCGCACGCCCGGATCGGCCAGGGCAACGAGGCCTTCCAGCTGGAGAAGCTGGAGCGGGCGGCGGGCGCCACCAGGGTGTAGGCGCGGATCCGAACAAGCGGAATCTGACCTAGCGGATCCGACCAAACGGATCTGATCAAGCGGATCTGACCAAACGGTGACGGTGTGCCGGGGCCCCTGGTGTCCGGGGGCCGCCGGTGCTCGAATCAGGGGGTGAACCCTGAACCACCGCCCGCCGAGAGCGCCCCGGTCGGCCGCCGGATCGTGCTGGGCATGCTCGGCCTCGGCGCCGCCGGGGTCGCCGCCGCCCCGGTCCTCCAGCGCGGCCTGGAGTCGTTCCTCGGCGCCGCCGCCGGGAAGGACCCCACCGGCCTGACCGGCCTGCTGCCCAACGGCGGCGGCTTCCGCTACTACTCGGTCGCCGCCTCCGTACCGCACAAGGGCGCCGCCGACTACCGGCTCACCGTCGACGGCCTCGTCGACCGCCCGGCCACCTACACCCTGGACGCGCTGCGGGCGCTGCCGCAGACCCGGCTGGTCCGGGACGTGCAGTGCGTGACGGGCTGGCGGGTGCCCGCCACCCCGTTCGCGGGGGTGCGGCTGTCCCGGCTCCTGGACGCCGCGGGGGTGCGCCCAGGAGCCGGGGCGGTCCGCTTCACCTGCTTCGACGGCACGTACACCGAGAGCCTCACGCTCGAACAGGCCCGCCGCGACGACGTGCTGGTCGCCCTGAGCATGCAGGACAAGCCGGTCTCCCACTCGCACGGCGGACCGGTCCGCCTCTATGTGGCGCCCATGTACTTCTACAAGTCGGCGAAATGGCTCTCCGGGATCACCGTGACGAGCAAGGTGCGGCGGGGATTCTGGGAGGAGCGGGGCTATGACACGGATGCCTGGGTCGGCCGGTCCAACGGACGCGACGACCACCCCACGAGCTGAACCGGCCACGCGGGTCCGGCGGTTCACCCGGGCCGAGCGCTGGGTGCACCGCGCCAACGCCCTGGTGTTCGGCGTGTGCGCGCTGTCGGCCGCGGTGCTCTATCTGCCGCAGCTCGCCGAGGCCGTGGGCCGCCGCGAGCTGGTGGTCACCGTGCACGAGATCTCGGGGGCGCTGCTGCCCGTACCGGTCCTGGCGGGGCTGCTCTCGCGGGCCTTCCGCGCCGATCTGCGCCGCCTCAACCGGTTCGGGCCGCACGACCGGCGCTGGCTGCGCTCGGCGCTCACCCGGGACGAACACCCGCGTACGGCGGGCAAGTTCAACGCCGGGCAGAAGGTCTACGCGGGGTGGATCACCGGGGCCGCGCTCGTGCTGATGGGCACCGGCCTGTTCATGTGGTTCACGCATCTGGCGCCGCTGGCGGTGCGGATCGGCTCGACCTTCGTCCACGACTGGCTGGCGCTGGCCGTCGGGATCGTCCTGAGCGGCCATGTGACCATGGCGCTCCTCGACCCGGAGGCACGCCGTGGCATGCGCACCGGGTCGGTGGGGCGCCACTGGGCCCGCAGGGAACACGGGCTGTGGCTGGACGAGTTGGAGAAGGAGCGTGCTCCGCTAGATCACCAGTGACAGCAGGAGTACGAAGCCCAGCGCCACCACCGAGATGATCGTCTCCATCACCGACCACGTCTTGACCGTCTGGCCGACGTCCATCCCGAAGTACTCCTTCACCAGCCAGAACCCCGCGTCGTTGACATGGCTGAAGAAGAGCGAGCCCGCGCCGACGGCGAGGACCAGCAGGGCCGTGTGCCCGGTCGACATGTCGGCGGCCAGCGGGGCCACCAGACCGGCGGCGGAGATCGTCGCCACCGTGGCCGAGCCGGTCGCGAGCCGGATCGCGACCGCGATCAGCCAGGCCAGCAGCAGCGCGGGGATGGACCAGTCCTTGGAGACATCCAGGATCATCTGCCCGACGCCCACGTCGATCAGCGTCTGCTTGAAGCCGCCGCCCGCGCCGACGATCATCAGGATGCCCGCGATCGGGGCGAGCGACTTCTCGACCGTGGTGGAGATCCGCTCCTTGCTGAACCCGGCGGCCCGGCCCAGCGTGAAGATCGCGACGAGCACGGCCGCGAGCAGCGCGATCAGCGGCGAGCCGATCACGTCGGTGACCCGCTGGACGTGGTTCTCGGGGTCGTCGACCACGATGTCGACCAGCGCCTTCACCAGCATCAGCACGACCGGCAGGAGCACGGTCGACACGGTCGCGCCAAAGCTCGGCCGGGTCTCCAGGTCCTCCGACGGGCGGGCCGGAATCATGCGGTCCGGTGCCGGGATGTCGACCCAGCGCGCCGCGTACCGGGAGAAGACCGGCCCGGCGATGATCACCGTGGGGATGGCCACCAGCACACCGAGGGCGAGCGTGACACCCAGATTGGCGCCGACCGCGTCGATGGCGACCAGCGGGCCCGGGTGCGGCGGGATCAGCCCGTGCATCACCGAGAGACCGGCGAGCGCCGGGATGCCGATCCGCATCAGCGAGTAGTTGCCGCGCTTGGCGACCAGCAGCACCACCGGGATCAGCAGCACGATCCCGACCTCGAAGAACAGCGGCAGCCCGATGATCGAGGCGATGACCACCATCGCCCACGGCATCGCGCGCCCGCCGGCCTTCCCGGCCTTCGCCAGGATCGTGTCGACGATCTGGTCCGCGCCCCCCGAGTCGGCGAGCAGTTTGCCGAGGATCGCGCCCAGGGCGATGAGCACCCCGACACCGGCGACGGTGTTGCCCAGACCGGTGGTGAAGCTGGTGATCGCCTTGTCCAGCGGCGCCCCCGCGAAGGCGCCGAGCGCCAGCGAGCCGATGGTCAGGGCGAGGAACGCGTGCAGCTTGAACTTGGTGATGAGCAGGACGATGACGGCGATGCCGGCGAGTACGGCGATCCCCAGCCGGGCGTTGCCCGCCGAGGTGATCGGCTCGGCCGCGCCCGCTGCCAGGATCTCGACGCTGAGACTGGTCACGGTGGTGGTCCTTAGCTGGTGGATCAGGGGGCGAGTCGGCGCAGCGCGGCGACGGCCCGGTCGGTGATCTCTTCGGGGGTGCCGGCGACGTCGACGGCCACACCGGCCTCGTCCGCCTCCAGCGGCTGGAGCGTGGCGAACTGCGAGTCGAGCAGGGCGGTGGGCATGAAGTGGCCCTTGCGCTCGCCCATCCGGTGCTCGATGAGCTCCCGGTCGCCGGTGAGGTGGAGGAAGACCAGGCCGGGGGCGGCCGCCCGCAGCCGGTCGCGGTAGGCCCGCTTGAGCGCGGAGCTGCTCACCACCCCGCCCAGGCCCGCCCGGCCGTGCGCCCACCGCCCGATCGCGTCGAGCCAGGGCCACCGGTCGTCGTCGTCCAGCGGGACGCCGGCCGACATCTTGGCGACGTTGGCCGCCGGGTGGAAGTCGTCGCCCTCGGCGTACGGAACGCCCAGGGCCTCGGCGACCAGCGGGCCGATCGTGGTCTTGCCGGTGCCGGCCACGCCCATCACCACGACGACGTGGGGGGTGCTCATAGCGGTGCCTCGCTGTCTTCGTCGACATCGATGTGTTCCGGGCGGCGGCCGTTTCCGGCCATCCGTCCGTCGCGCTACTGAAACCCAAAAGGTGCGACGTATTCAAGACCCTGTGATGAATAAGTAATACTTTTCCGGTGGCGGCCCCGCGCGCCCGTACGGCCCGGTCCGCACCTCCCCGTACGCTTTGCCCATGACCACACAGGCCCAGGGACTGCACGCGCAGGTGCTCGACACCCTCGGCCGCGCGATCACCGCAGGCGAATATCCGCCCGGCAGCGTGCTGCGCGGCGACGAGCTCGCCCAGCGCTTCGACGTCTCGCGCACCGTGATCCGCGAGGCGATCCGGGTCCTGGAGTCCATGCAGCTGGTCGAGTCCCGGCGCCGGGTCGGGGTGACGGTCCGGGCCACCGAGCAGTGGAACGTGTACGACCCCCAGGTCATCCGCTGGCGGCTGGCCGGATCCGATCGGCCGCGCCAGCTGCGTTCACTGACCGTGCTGCGCTCGGCCGTCGAGCCGGTCGCCGCCGGGCTCGCCGCCCACCACGCCACCCCCGAGCAGTGCGCCGCCCTCACCGAGCAGGCGCTCGGCATGGTCGCCACCTCGCGCGGGCGCCAGCTGGAGGGCTACCTCGTCCACGACGTCGCCTTCCACCGGATCGTCCTGAACGCCTCCGGCAACGAGATGTTCGCGCGACTCGGCGATGTCGTCGCCGAGGTGCTGACCGGCAGAACCCAGCACCAGGTGATGTTCGAGGACCCCGATCCGGCGGCCGTCACCCTGCACGTCCAGGTGGCCGAGGCGGTCCGGGAGCGGGACGCGGAACGGGCCGAGAGACTCACCCGCGAGATCGCCCTCGGCGCCCTGAAGGAATTGGACGTACTCGCTCCGTAAAGCTCAGATTTACCTCAGATTCATCACAGATCTGCCCGTACGTGACATTGGCCACTGCCAAATGCCCCGTCGAGCCGCGACCATGTCCCGAATCAGCCACGCCGCGGGTGACCCCACAGAGCTCACCCCGCATCACCGGCCACCGCCGGGACGGCACCGGCACAGCCCGGTATCGCACGACCGCATGACCCCTCACGAAGGCGATACAGCTACATGAGTGACCGCACCATGCCTGCGGCCGAGACGTCGGCGCCCGCGCCGGCGCAGGGCACCCCCCACATCGACGCCGGTGACGCCGGTTACAGCAAGGACCTCAAGTCCCGCCACATCAACATGATCGCCATCGGCGGCGCGATAGGCACCGGCCTGTTCCTCGGTGCCGGCGGCCGGATGGCGGGCGCGGGCCCCTCGCTCGCGATCGCCTACGCGGTCTGCGGCGTCTTCGCGTTCTTCGTCGTCAGAGCCCTCGGCGAGCTCGTGCTCTACCGGCCCTCCTCCGGTGCCTTCGTCTCGTACGCCCGTGAGTTCATGGGCGAGAAGGGCGCCTACACGGCGGGCTGGCTGTACTTCCTGAACTGGTCGACCACCGCCGTGGCCGACATCACGGCCGCCGCCACCTACGCCCACTTCTGGGCCATGTTCAGCGACATCCCGCAGTGGGTGCTCGCCCTGATCGCCCTGGCCGTGGTCCTCACCGCCAACCTGATCTCGGTGAAGTACTTCGGCGAGATGGAGTTCTGGTTCGCGATCGTCAAGGTCGCGGCCCTGGTCGCCTTCATGCTGGTCGGCATCTACCTGGTCGCCACCCAGCACAGCGTCGACGGCAACACCCCGGGCCTGGCCAACATCACCGACCACGGCGGCATCTTCCCGATGGGCATGCTGCCGATGCTCCTGGTCGTCCAGGGCGTCGTCTTCGCGTACGCCTCGGTCGAGCTCTGCGGTGTCGCGGCGGGCGAGACCGAGAACCCGCAGAAGATCCTGCCCAAGGCGATCAACTCGATCATGTGGCGCGTCGGCATCTTCTACGTCGGCTCGGTCGTCCTGCTCGCGCTGATCCTGCCGTACACCGCGTACTCGGGCGACCAGAGCCCCTTCGTCACCGTCCTCGACAAGCTCGGTGTGCCGGGCGCGGCCGGCGTGATGAACCTGGTGGTCCTGACCGCCGCGCTCTCCAGCCTCAACTCGGGTCTGTACTCCACCGGCCGCATCCTGCGCTCGATGGCCGTCGCGGGCTCCGCGCCCAAGTTCACCGCCCGGATGAACAAGGGCCAGGTGCCCTACGGCGGTGTGCTGCTGACCGCCGCGTTCGGCGCCGCCGGTGTCGCCCTGAACAAGCTGATGCCCGACGACGCCTTCGAGATCGTGCTGAACTTCGCCTCCATCGGCATCCTCGGCACCTGGGCGATGATCATGATCTGCTCGCTGCTGTTCTGGCGCCGCGCCCAGGAGGGCAAGCTCACCCGTCCCTCCTACCGGCTGCCCTGGGCCCCGTACACCCAGATCGTGACGCTGGTCTTCCTCGCCACCGTCCTGTACCTGATGTGGTACGGCGGCGGCGTCGGCCGCACCACCGTCTACTGCCTGCCCGTGATCGTGGGCATGCTGGTCGGCGGCTGGTACCTGGTCCGCAAGCGCGTCGCGGAGATCGCGGCCAAGTAGCACCGCGTACGTACGAGAAGGGCGGCATCCCGGGCGCGGGGTGCCGCCCTTCGGCATGGTGCAGGTAACGTGCGGAGGTCGGGCCCGTCCACATTTCCGCCCGTACGCGTCCGCGCGTACCGGCGGTGCCAGAAAGGAAGTTCACGCATGCCGCAGCAGGTCCGAGGGGTCATCGCGCCGGGCAAGGACGAGCCCGTACGGGTGGAGACGATCGTGGTGCCGGACCCGGGGCCCGGCGAGGCCGTGGTGAAGGTCCAGGCGTGCGGCGTCTGCCACACCGACCTGCACTACAAGCAGGGCGGGATCAACGACGACTTCCCCTTCCTGCTCGGCCACGAGGCCGCCGGTGTCGTCGAGTCGGTCGGCGCCGGGGTCACCGACGTGGCGCCCGGCGACTTCGTGATCCTCAACTGGCGCGCGGTGTGCGGCCAGTGCCGCTCCTGTCTGCGCGGCCGCCCCCAGTACTGCTTCGACACCCACAACGCCAAGCAGAGGATGACGCTGCTGGACGGCACCGAGCTGTCGCCCGCGCTCGGCATCGGCGCGTTCGCCGAGAAGACGCTGGTCGCCGCCGGGCAGTGCACCAAGGTCGACCCGTCGGTCTCCCCGGCCGTCGCCGGGCTCCTCGGCTGCGGCGTCATGGCGGGCATCGGCGCCGCCCTCAACACCGGCAACGTGGGCCGCGGCGACTCGGTCGCCGTCATCGGCTGCGGCGGGGTCGGGGACGCGGCGATCGTGGGCGCCCGGCTCGCGGGCGCGGCGAAGATCGTCGCCGTGGACATCGACGACCGCAAGCTGGCCACCGCGAGGACCATGGGCGCCACCCACACCGTCAACTCGCGCACCGAGGACGCCGTCGAGGCAATCCGCGCGCTGACCGGCGGCTTCGGCGCCGACGTGGTCATCGAGGCGGTCGGCCGCCCCGAGACGTACAAGCAGGCGTTCTACGCCCGCGACCTGGCCGGAACCGTGGTCCTGGTCGGCGTGCCCACCCCGGACATGAAGCTGGAGCTGCCGCTGATCGACGTCTTCGGGCGCGGCGGCGCGCTCAAGTCCTCCTGGTACGGCGACTGCCTGCCCTCCCGGGACTTCCCGATGCTGATCGACCTGCACCAGCAGGGCCGGATCGACCTGGCCGCCTTCGTCACCGAGACCATCGCGCTCGACGAGGTCGAGAAGGCCTTCGAGCGCATGCACCAGGGCGACGTGCTGCGCTCGGTGGTGGCGTTCTGATGGCGGCCCGCATCGAGCACCTGGTCACCTCCGGCACCTTCGCGCTGGACGGCGGCGTCTGGGACGTCGACAACAACGTGTGGATCGTCGGCGACGACGAGGAGGCGGTCGTCGTCGACGCCGCCCACGACGCCCAGGCGATCCTGGCCGCGCTCGGCGGCCGCACCCTGCGCGCGATCGTCTGCACCCACGCCCACAACGACCACATCGACGCCGCCCCGGAGCTCGCCGAGGCCACCGGGGCGCCGGTGCTCCTGCACCCCGACGACCTGCCGCTGTGGAAGCTCACCCACCCGGACCGTGCCCCCGACGGCGAACTGGCCGACGGCCAGACCGTCACGGTCGCGGGCACCGATCTGACCGTGCTGCACACCCCGGGCCACGCCCCGGGCGCGGTGTGCCTGTACGCCCCGGAGCTGGGCACGGTCTTCACCGGCGACACCCTGTTCGCCGGCGGCCCGGGAGCGACCGGGAGGTCCTTCTCCGACTTCCCGACGATCGTCGACTCGATCCGCGAGCGGCTGCTCACCCTGCCGCCCGAGACGGTGGTACGGACCGGCCACGGCGACTCGACCACGGTCGGCGCCGAGGCGCCCCAGCTGGACGAGTGGATCAAGCGCGGCCACTGAGCCCGTAGACGCGGTCGGCCGTGCCGCCGAAGACCTGGGCCCGCTCGTGCGGGCCCAGGTCCCCGGTCAGCGCCCGTGCCGCGTCCAGGACCTCGCCGTACGAGGCGGCGAGCAGACACACCGGCCAGTCCGAGCCGTACATCAGCCGCCCGGGTCCGAACGCCTCCAGAGCCGTGTCCGCGTACGGCCGCAGACTCGCCGCGCTCCAGCCCGGACCCGCCTCGGTGACCAGGCCCGACAGCTTGCAGACGGTGTTCGGCAGCGCGGCGAGCGCGCGGACCGCCGAGCCCCAGGGTTCGGTCCCGCCCGAGGCGATCGGCGGCTTGCCCAGGTGGTCGAGGACGAGGACGAGGCCGGGGTGCAGCTCGGCGGCCCGCACACAGGCGGGCAGCTGGCGGGGGAGGACCACCAGGTCGTACGCCAGCCCCGCGTGCGCGACCGCCGCCAGCCCCCGGGCCACGTCCGGCCGCAGCAGCCACTCGGGGTCGCGCTCGCCCTGCACCTGGTGGCGGATCCCCACAAGGCGTTCACCGCCCGGCAGTTCGCGCAGCCGGGCCAGCTCGTCGGCGACCCCGGGCGCGGTGAGATCGGTCCAGCCGACGACACCGCGTACGAGAGGGTCGTCCTCGGCGAGCGCCAGGAACTCCGGGGTCTCCTCGGCCACGGTCACCGTCTGCACGAGCACGGTGGCCGCCACACCGGAGGCCTGCGCCCGCAGCTCGTCGAGCGTGAAGGTGCGCCGCAGCGGGGCGAGTCCGGGCCCGGCGAGCCACTCCTGGTCGCGGACGGAGAGGTCCCACACGTGGTGGTGCGCGTCGACGACACGGATAGCGGCGTCGGACGTCACAGCTCCCACACCACCGGCAGCCCGGCGTCCGCCCCCGCGCCGGAGTAGTCGTGGACGACGTCGAGCAGCTCGGCCATCCGCGCCTGCCAGGCGACGTTGACGGGCAGCCGCTCCAACTCGGCGAGCAGCCGCGCGTAGTCGGCGCACTCGATCACATGGAACAGCTCGGTGCCGCTGCGCCAGATCGTCCACCCGGTGACCCCGGCGGCCCGGATCGCCGCCGCCAGCTCCGCCGGGACCTCCCGGTGCGCGGCCTCGTACGCCTCGATCCGGTCGCTCCGGACCCTGGTGTGCAGTGCGACCCTCATACGCCCAGCTCCTCCCACAGCGCCTGCGGCACCGGCCGCCCGAACTGCTCGGCCGCGTCCCGGACCTCGGCCGCCGAGCGCGCCCCCACCAGCACGCTCGCCACCGCCGGGTGCCGCAGCGGGAAGGCGAGCGCGGCGGCCCGCAGCGGCACCCCGTGGCGCTCGCAGACCGCCTTGATCCGCAGCGCCCGCTCCAGGAGGGCCGGGGGCGCGGCGGCGTAGTCGTAGGGGGCGCCCGGCCGGGGATCGGCGAGCAGCCCCGAGTTGAAGACCCCGCCGACGACCACGCTCTTGCCGCGCGCGGCCGCCTCCGGCAGCAGCTCCTCCGCCGCCCGCTGGTCGAGCAGCGAGTACCGCCCGGCGCACAGCACCGCGTCCACGTCCGTCTCCCGCACGAACCGGGCCAGCGGCCCCGCGTGGTTCATCCCGGCCCCTATGGCCCGTACGACACCTTCCGCGCGCAGCCGCTCAAGGGCCGGATAGGCCTCGGCCAGGGCCTGTTCGGCGTGGTCGTCGGGGTCGTGCAGGAGGGCGATGTCGATCCGGTCGAGGCCGAGCCGCCCGAGGCTGTCCTCGATGCTCCGCCGCACCCCGTCCGCGCTGAAGTCCCAGCGGCGGCGGTGGGTGGCGGGCACGGCGAACCCCTCGGCGCGATCGTCACCGGCCGGCTCGGCCAGCGGCTCCAGGACGCGGCCGACCTTGGTGGACACGGTGTACGCGTCCCGGGGCCGGTCCCGCAGCGCCTCCCCGATCCGGCGCTCGGAGAGGCCGAGGCCGTAGTGCGGCGCGGTGTCGAAGTAGCGGACGCCCGCGTCCCAGGCGGCGTCGACCGCCTCCCGCGCGGTGGCGTCGTCGACCTCGCCCAGGAGGTTGCCGAGCCCCGCCGCCCCGAAGGACAGCGCGCTGACGAGGCAGCCGCTGCCGCCCAACTCGGTGAGGCGCATGCCCGCATATTTATCAGATGTATCGGGGCACCAGACACCCCTGAGACCCCAATTTCCGTTCGGTAGACCGCTATTGGTCCGATGAATCACCCTCGCGCTCGCGCTCGGCCTCGGCTCGCGGCCAGGCGGCCAGCCGCAGCCCGCTCTCGAACCGCCGCTCCCGCCCGTCCACCGGATCCGTGAACTCCAGCACCTTCGCCAGCAGTTGCAGCGGGTGGCTGAAGTCGTCCGGGGCAGGCTCCTCGGTCACGACCGGATACACCGGGTCGCCGAGGATGGGCAGCCCGAGGCCGTTCATGTGGACCCGCAGCTGATGGGTGCGCCCGGTCGCCGGGAGCAGCCGGTAGCGGCCGAGCGCGCCCCGGTGCTCGACCAGCTCGATCCGGCTCTCGGCGTTCGGCTCGCCCGCCTCCTCGCGCGCGGCGATCACCCCGCGCTCCTTGACGATCCGGCTGCGCACGGTCACCGGCAGCGCCACGCCCGCGTCGTACGGGGCGACCGCCTCGTACTCCTTGCGCACCCGCCGCTCGGCGAACAGGCCCTGGTACGCGCCCCGGTCCTGCGGGCGCACCACGAACAGGGCGAGGCCGGCGGTCAGCCGGTCGAGGCGGTGCGCGGGCTGGAGCCCGGGAAGCGCGAGGTCTCGCCGCAGCCGGGCGACGGCGGTCTCGGTGATGTGCCGCCCCCGGGGCGTGGTGGCCAGGAAGTGCGGCTTGTCCGCGACCACGATCCGCTCGTCGCGGTGGACGATCCCGATCCCGAACGGCACGGGCACCTCGGGGGCGAAGTCCCGGTGGAACCACACGTACATCCCCGGCCGGTACGTCAGCGCGTCGTCCACGGGCCCGTCGACGGTCACGAACCGCCCACCACGCACCATCGCCTCGACGCGCCCGGCCCCGATCGCCCCGCCGAACCGCTCGACCAGATACTCCCGGACCGTGCCCCAGGCCCCATCCGCATCGACGGGCAGCCGCAGCCGCGCGGGGTCGATGCCGTCGCGTTGGGGGAGGGGGGCGGCCGGGGCCTTGGATCTACGTCTCACAAAACAAGAAAACCCCAGCTCAGCTGGGGTTTTCAAGTAGTGTCCGAGGGGGGACTTGAACCCCCACGCCCGATAAAGGGCACTAGCACCTCAAGCTAGCGCGTCTGCCATTCCGCCACCCGGACAAGGTGTCTGTCTCGCGGGCCGTGCCCGTTCCGACGTGGAAAACAATAGCAAACATCTGGGGGTGCTCGATCACCCCCGTGGCCTGCGTGAACGTCGTATGTCGACGGGAAGCCGCCCTTGGGCGGGCGGGGGGCGCGGGGGAGGATGAGGGGGACTCTGAAGATGCGGCAGCGGCAGCGGGAGGAAGCAGCGTGAGCGAGTCGAAGGCGGCGCGGGGCGTGACCGGCGAGGACGAGGTCGTCGACCTCTGTCGCGAGCTGATCAGGATGGACACCAGCAACTACGGGGACCACTCCGGTCCGGGCGAACGGGCGGCGGCCGAGTACGTGGCCGAGAAGCTCGCGGAGGTCGGACTCGAACCGAAGATCTTCGAGTCGCACACCGGACGGGCCTCCACCGTGGCCCGGATCCAGGGCGAGGACCCGTCGCGGCCCGCGCTGCTCATCCACGGCCACACCGACGTCGTCCCGGCCAACGCCGACGACTGGACGCACCACCCGTTCTCGGGCGAGATCGCGGACGGCTGCGTGTGGGGGCGCGGCGCGGTCGACATGAAGGACATGGACGCGATGACCCTCGCGGTCGTACGGGACCGGCTGCGCAGCGGCCGCAAGCCCCCGCGCGACATCGTGCTGGCCTTCCTCGCCGACGAGGAGGCGGGCGGCACCTACGGGGCCCGCTACCTCGTCGACAAGCACCCCGACCTGTTCGAGGGCGTGACGGAGGCGATCAGCGAGGTCGGCGGCTTCTCGTTCACCGTCAACGAGAACCTGCGGCTCTACCTCGTGGAGACCGCCCAGAAGGGCATGCACTGGATGAAGCTGACCGTGGACGGCAGCGCCGGGCACGGTTCGATGATCCACAAGGACAACGCCATCACCGAGCTCTCCGAGGCGGTCGGGCGGCTCGGGCGGCACAAGTTCCCGGTGCGCGTCACCAAGACGCTGCGGCACTTCCTCGACGAACTCGGCGACGCGCTGGGCACCGAGCTCGACCCGGAGAACATGGACGAGACGCTGGCCAAGCTCGGCGGCATCGCCAAGCTCATCGGCGCCTCCCTCCAGAACACCGCCAACCCGACCCAGCTGGGCGCCGGTTACAAGGTCAACGTGATTCCCGGGCAGGCGACCGCGCACGTCGACGGCCGCTTCCTGCCGGGGTACGAGGAGGAGTTCCTCGCCGACCTCGACCGGATCCTGGGGCCCCGGGTCAGGCGCGAGGACGTGCACGCCGACAAGGCGCTGGAGACCACCTTCGACGGGGCGCTCGTCGACGCCATGCAGACGGCCCTGGTGGCCGAGGACCCGATCGCGCGCGCCGTGCCGTACATGCTCTCGGCGGGCACCGACGCCAAGTCGTTCGCGGACCTCGGGATCCGCTGCTTCGGCTTCGCGCCGCTGAAGCTGCCGCCGGAGCTGGACTTCGCCGGGATGTTCCACGGCGTGGACGAGCGGGTGCCGGTGGACGGTCTGAAGTTCGGCGTGCGGGTCCTGGACCGGTTCATCGACGCGTCCTGACCTGGGGAATCCACGGGTGCCGGGGCACAGCGGCACCCGTGGCGCGTACGAAGCCCGTTTTGCTGAAACGACAAACCAACAATCGCCCACGCGTGCGTAGTTGACTGAAAAGAGTGAATGCGTTCATAAGCTCGTAGCCCCATAACTTCCCCCTCGTTACAGGGTGTGCGGTCCGCGGCTGGGATCGCACCTTTGCCAACAAGGAGGAAGTAATGATCAAGAAGGTCGTCGCTGCTGCGGCTGTCACTGGTGGTCTGGTTCTCGCGGGTGCGGGCCTCGCCGTCGCCGACGCGGGTGCGCAGGGCGCCGCTGTGGGCTCCCCCGGTGTCGCCTCGGGCAACGTCATCCAGGTGCCCGTGCACGTGCCGGTGAACGTCTGTGGCAACACGATCTCGGTGATCGGGCTGCTGAACCCCGCCTTCGGCAACGTCTGCGTCAACAAGTGACGTCGAGCCTGAACCCGTGAGGGTCTGAGCCCGGCGGCCCCGGAGTGCGCGCCATGCACTCCGGGGCCGCCAGGCACCCACTCCCGGGCGCAACGGTGTCCGGGAGCATCCGGAAGGTAGAAGGCAGGGAACAACCTATGCGACAGGTCACCAGAAAAGGCCTGATCACCATGGCCGCCGCCACCGGCGTCATCGCCATGGGCAGCGGCTACGCACACGCCGACTCGAAGGCGAACGGCGCCGCGACCGACTCCCCGGGCGTCCTGTCCGGCAACGCGGTCCAGGCACCGATCCATGTGCCGGTCAACGCGTGCGGCAACACCGTCAACATCATCGGGCTGCTCAACCCGGCGATGGGCAACACCTGTGTCAACAAGGGTGGTTCGCACCACGGCGGCGGCGGGGCCACGGCCCACGGCCACGCGAGCGACTCGCCCGGCGTCGGCTCCGGCAACAGCGTCCAGGCGCCCGTCGACGTCCCGGTCAACGCCTGCGGCAACGGCGTCACCGTGATCGGAGCCCTCAACCCGGTCTTCGGCAACGACTGCGCCAACGTGTCCGGCGGCGGCCACCACCCCGGCACCCCGCACCACCCCGGCAAGCCCGGGCACCCGGGGCACCCGGGCCACCCGGGAAAGCCGGGCCACCCCGGCAAGCCCGGTGAGCCGTGCGAGGGCGAGCACCCGGGCACCCACCACCCCGGCACCCCGCACCACCCGGGCAAGCCCGGTGACTCGGTCAAGCCGATCCACCGGACCAAGCCGGGCCAGCACCCGCACACCCCGGGCACCCCGGCCGCCCCGCACGGCCCGGGCACCTCGGGCGTCTCGGGCACCTCGGGTACCCAGAACGTGACGGGCCCGCAGGCCGCCGGCACGCTGGCGCACACCGGGGCGGACGCGGCGGGCATCGCCCTCCCGGCCGGCGCGGGTCTGCTGCTCGCCGGAGCCACGCTCTACCGCCGGGCCCGCTCCGGCGCGTAACGCGGAGCCGCGCACCAGGTGCAGCAGAGCGCACCGGAGTGCACCAGAGCGGAGATAACCAGACAGAACGGATCGGGCCCCGCAGTCGCGGGGCCCGATCCGTTTTCGTCACCCGATGTCCGTCACCACGTGGCGCGCAGCTGGCGGATGATCCGCCTGCGCAGCCGCACCCTGCGGCTGCCGTCACGCAGCAGGCTCAGTCGCTCCAACTCCCAGTGTCCGTACTCGGCGTGGTCGGTCAGCAGGCGTGTGGTGTCCTTGCGGGAGACCCCGCGCGGCACGTACACGTCGACAAATTCGTATTCCGGCATCGCATCTATTGTGCGGGCAGAGCCCCGGTACGGATAGCGTCTGCACTATGTCTGATGCTGCGCAGCCCTCCGCTGCCGAGGTACGTGCCGCCGCCGACGCGGTCAAAGCCGCGCTGGACCGCCACCTGGAGGCGGTGGAACGCCGCACCGGGGACGACGATCCGGCCGTGTACGACGCGTTCAACGCCCTGGCGGCCGCTGCCGAGGCGTACGACGAGCGGCTCTACGACCGGTACGACGAGGTCACCCCCTTCGAGATCCCGGGCGCCGACGACTCCCTGCCGCCCTACACGGGACCGGAGGAGCCGAACGCGCTGAGCGTGCTGATCCGCCGCGACTACGCGGTGGTGGAACCCCAGCGGCTGCTCGCCCAGGCCCAGCGGATCGCGGACCTGGACCCGGAGGCCGACGACTCGGCCGCGGACGACCGGGCGGCCGCCGTGGTCGGCACCAGCGTGCACGCGGCGCTCGGGGTGCTCTTCGGGGAGTACGAACCGGACGAGATCGCCTCCCGGCACAAGGAGTTCGGCCTGGAGGAGGGCGACTCCACGCTGTGGGTGTCGGCGGCGGACGAGCTGCCGGAGCCGGGGGAGTGGCTGAGCACGCCGTTCGACCACGCGGATCCGCAGCGGGTGGTGTGCCGGTTCGACGTCAGCGCGGTCTTCGACGAGGACGAGCTGGGAGACGAGGACGACCTGCCGGGGGCGTCGTGACCCCGGGCGGCCTGACCCCAGGCGGCGTGACCTCGGGCGGCGTGACTCCTACGGGTGTCGTGATGCCTCCGGGGTTCTGACACCCCGGGGCTCTGACACCTTCGGGGTTCTGCAACCTTCGAGGTGCTGGCGCCTCGCAGACAGCCTCCGTGTCCCGTACGGGCACGGAGGCTGTCGTGTGTCGCGGCGGGCGGGCCCGGGGCTACTCCGCCTCGGGCGTCCGCAGCAGGGCCGTCAGAAGGGGCGTGAGCCGCGTCGTACGCGCCGGGGCGGGCACCTCGGCCACCGCGCGCGGGAGGGCCTGGTCCAGGCCGTGGACCACGGACAGATGGCGCTCGGCGCGACCGAACGCCGTGTAGACCCACGACCGGCTGAGCCCCTGCGCCGCGTCCCCCGGCAGCACCGCCACCACCGCGGGCCAGCGCATCCCGGCCGCCTGGTGGGCGGTCAGCGCCCAGCCGTGCCGCAGCGCCGACTCGACCCGCTCCTTCGGTACGACGAGCGGCTCACCGCCGCAGTCGAGGTGCAGCCCGTCCGGGCCCGCCGAGCCGACCACGCCCACCGAGGTGCGCCCGGGCGCCTCCGCGTACGCCACGCGGTCGCCCGGGTCGAAGCCCGCGAACCGGCCGGGGCCCGGGTTGAGGCGCTGCTTCAGGGCCGCGTTGAGCGCCCGGGTCCCCGCCGAGCCGCCGTGGCCGACCGTGATCACCTGGGTCTGCTCGGTGGGCACCCCGATCGCGCGCGGCACCGAGTCCGCGACCAGCTGGACGCAGCGGTGCACCGCCTCGCCCGCGTCCCGCACCGGGACGATCACGACCTCCTTGCCGGGCGCCTCGACCTGGCCGAGCTCACCCGCGCCGATCCCCGAGACCAGCTCGCCGAGCGGGCCGGGGTCCGGGGTGCGCGACGCCACGTGCGGGACCGCCCGGGCCGCCAGCACATCGGCGAACACCCGGCCCGCGCCCGCCGAACCCAGCACCTCCGGGTCCCCGCCGAGCACCAGCCGGCAGCCGTCCGGCAGGGACTCGACGAGCATCGCCGCGCCCTCCACGTCGAGCTGCGGGGCGTCCTGCACGACCAGCACGTCCAGGGCGAGGGCCCCGTCCTCGTCCCGGCCGGGGCCCTCGGCCCCGGAGAGCAGCGCGGCCACGGTGAAGGCGCGCTCGGCCCCCACCGCCGCGGCGAGCCGGCGCCGGCCGTCCCGGGTGTGCGCGGCGGCGGCCGCCCGCAGGCCGAGGGCGTGTGCGGCGCTCACCACGGCCGCGGACTCGGCGCGGGCCGCCTCGCCGCCGGAGTGGGTGACCAGGCCGTTGCCCGCCACCGCTCTGATCAGCTCGGCGGCGGACGGCGAGGGGGCGGCCGCGGCGGCCTGCGCCCAGTCCGAACCGTCGTCCTTCACCGGGGCGTTGGCGAGCCGGGCCAGCCCGTCGGCGAGGCTCTCCTCCGCCAGCGCGAACCGGTCGAGGCCGAGCAGCACCTCGACGGGGGCGGCCTCTTCCTCCTCCTCGGGGGCGTCCTCTTCGGCGCCGGTCGGCTCGGTGTCGAGCGCGGCCACGCCGTCCTCGAAGACCAGCACCACGCCCTCGGTGATCGCGTGCCGCACGGCCTCGTCCACGTCCGGCACCGAGCGCTCGGCGAGGGCCGCCTTCACCGCCGCGATCGGCAGCGCGGTGTGGCCCTGGACCGACGCGCGCTCCAGGGTCCAGGCGACCAGCGCGGCCGCCCGGCGCGGGTCGTCCGGGCCGCACTCGGCGCCGAGCAGCGCCCGGGCGAACCCGTCGGCCTGCTCGGGGCGGACGCCGGGCACGGCGAGCAACTGCCAGGGGTCGGTCCGCAGCACGTCGGCCGCCTGCTCGCCCAGGGCGTCGGTGACCTGCGGGGCCAGCGAGTCGGGCGCGCCGCCACCGCTCAGCACGGCCCGCACCGCGGCCAGCGCCTCCGGCCCGGCGGCCACGCGCGCGGGCTGCGGCGCCTGCGTCCGTACGGGCGCGGGGGCGTCGGGGACCGGGGCGGGGCGGCGCGGTGCCGGGGCGGAGGCGAAGAACGAGGCCCCCGGCTTCTCGCCGCTCTCGACCGCGCGGACGGCCGCGAGGAGGTCGGCGGCCTGCCCGCTGAGCTTGGTCCCGGCCGCGACGGGCCCCTCCTTCTCGGCCTTGCGCGCCTCGATCCGCGCCCGCAGCTCCCGCTGGGCGGCGAGCTCGGCCTGGGCCTCGGACAACGCGGCGGAGCCGTCACCGGCCGCTGCGGCGCCGTCGTCCCCTGCCCCACCCTCGTCGCCTTCGGCGGCGGGAGCAGGGCTGCCCGCGCCCTCGGCCGAGGGCGCCGCTTCGTCCGCGTCCCCGCGACCACCGCCGTCCTCGGCCGAGCCTTCCGCCCCGGCCGAGTCGCCGTCCCCGCCCTCGGCGTCTTCGGCGCCCCCCGCGCCCTCGGGCGTGTCGGCGGCGCCGTCGGAGCCGTCGGCCTCGACGGTCGCCTCGGCCTCTTCGGGCACACCGGCCCCTTCGGCGTCGGCGACGCCTTCGGCCGGGGTTCCGGGGGCCGTCCCCGGGGGAAGCGCGGTCACAAGGTGCTCCAGTCCTGGTCGGGATAGCGGTGCACGGGCGCCGACACATCGTCCAGCGCCCGGCAGATCTCGTCTGGAAGACTAAGCGCCTCCACTGACAATGCCGCCGTGAGCTGCTGCGCGTTGCGCGCGCCGACGATCGGCGCGGCCACTCCGGGCCGGTCCCGCACCCACGCGAGCGCGACTTGCAGCGGCGTCGCCGCGAGGCCGTCCGCCGCTATCGCCACCGCGTCGACGATCCGGCTCGCCGCCTCGTCCAGATAGGGCGCGACGAACGGCGCCAGCGCCTCGGACGCGCCGCGCGAGTCCGCCGGGGTGCCGTTGCGGTACTTCCCCGTCAGCACCCCGCGCCCCAGCGGCGAGGACGGCAGCAGCCCGATCCCGAGGTCGAGCGCGGCCGGCAGCACCTCCCGCTCCACCCCGCGCTGGAGCAGCGAGTACTCCATCTGCGTACTGGCGAGGCGGGTCCGCACGCCCGGCGCGGCCAGCTGCCAGGTCGCCGCCTTCGCCAGCTGCCAGCCGCAGAAGTTGGACACGCCCGCGTACCGCGCGCGGCCGCTGCTCACCGCGATGTCCAGGGCCTGGAGCGTCTCGTCGAGCGGGGTCTCGGGATCGAAGGCGTGGACCTGCCAGATGTCCACGTAGTCCGTGCCGAGACGTTCCAGCGACTCGTCGAGCGCGGCGAGCAGATGGCCGCGCGAGCCGTCGAAGCGCCGGTCCGGGTCGGGCACGCTGCCCGCCTTGGTCGCGATGACCAGCTCGCGGCGCGGCACCAGCCGCTCCACCAGCTGCCCGAGCAGGTATTCGGCGTCCCCGCCCCCGTACACGTCCGCCGTGTCGACCAGCGTGCCGCCGGCCTCCCAGAACGCCTTCAACAGATCGGCGGCGTCGTGCTCGTCGGTGTCCCGGCCCCAGGTGAGGGTGCCGAGCCCGATCCGGGATACGCGCAGGCCCGTACGGCCCAGGTGCCTCTGCTCCATGGGCGCTGAGATTACTGGCCGGGGCGCCATGCGGTGAGGGCCTGTGGACAACTCGGCTCCGGGAGCCCTGCCGCCCCGCCCGCCCGCGCGCTAGAGTCCCCCGGAACAGGGACGTTACTGATCAGTAAGGGGACCGTCATGCGGCTCGGGATCAACCTCGGCTACTGGGGCGCCGGAATGGACGGCGACAACCTCGCCGTCGCCCAGGAGGCCGACCGGCTCGGCTACGACGTCTGCTGGGCCGCCGAGGCCTACGGCTCGGACGCGCCCACCGTCCTGGCCTGGGTCGCCGCCCAGACCGAGCGCATCGACGTCGGCTCCGCGATCCTCCAGATCCCGGCCCGCCAGCCCGCGATGACGGCGATGACCGCCGCCACCCTCGACTCGCTCTCCGGCGGCCGCTTCCGCCTCGGCCTCGGCGTCTCGGGCCCGCAGGTCTCCGAGGGCTGGTACGGCGTCAAGTTCGACAAGCCGCTCGCCCGCACCCGCGAGTACGTCGAGATCGTGCGCCGGGCGATGACCCGCGAGCGGCTCTCCTACCAGGGCGAGCACTGGACGCTGCCGCTGCCTGACGGCCCCGGCAAGGCCCTCAAGCTCACCGTCCACCCCGAGCGCGAGC
Organism: Streptomyces sp. TLI_146; assembly: GCF_002846415.1. Classification (NCBI taxonomy): domain Bacteria; kingdom Bacillati; phylum Actinomycetota; class Actinomycetes; order Kitasatosporales; family Streptomycetaceae; genus Streptomyces; species Streptomyces sp. TLI_146. The sequence continues at coordinate 2,514,569 of NZ_PJMX01000001.1, read as the reverse complement.
ACATCCCGCTCTACATCGCCGCGATCGGCCCCAAGAACCTGGAGCAGACCGGCGAGATCGCCGACGGTGCCCTGCTGATTTTCCCCTCCGCCGACCACCTGGAGGACACCGCGATCCGCCATCTGCGGGCGGGCCGCGAGAAGGCGGGCAAGACGCTCGACGGGTTCGACGTCTGCCCGACCCTGCCGCTGGCGCTCGGCGCGGACGCCGACGTGCCCGCGCTGGCCGACATGTTCCGCCCGTACACCGCGCTCTACGTCGGCGGCATGGGCAGCCGCAAGCAGAACTTCTACAACCAGCTCGCGCAGCGCATGGGGTACGAGAAGGAGGCCGCCGAGATCCAGGACAAGTACCTCTCCGGCGACAAGGCGGGCGCGGCCGCCGCCATCCCGCAGCAGCTCATCGACTCGACCACGCTGCTCGGCTCGGTGGAGCGCATCGCCGACCGGATGCGGGCCTACGCCGCCGCCGGGGTCACCACGCTCACCCTCGCCCCGGCCGGCTTCACGCTCGACGAGCGGGTGGCGGCGCTGCGGGCGGGCACCGAGGCGCTGGAGCACGCCGGTCTGGCGTAAACGCGACGGGAGGTCTGCGGCCGTGGTGGGGGCTCGGGGGGTCTTCCCCGCCACGGCCGTCACCCCGAACAACGCGCTGTGCGCCGGGTGGGTTACGGGTGGACACGCCGCCGTGGGTTCCTTCGTTCGGCCCAGTACGGAGGCACCCCTGTTGCCCCGTTCTGTCCTTCGCAATTGACTTGCTCTTTGCAGATGTCTGTACGGGAGTCATGCGGAGGTACGGCGATGCTTTCGGCCAAGAGCCTGTTCCAGGAGATCCTCGACAACGACGAGTCGTTCCGGCTCTTCTGCTCGATCGCGGCCAGCGGCGAGTCCCAGGGCGGCTGGGAGAACGGCCGTATCTCCGCCCTCGTCCCGCCGGAGCAGCGCGAGCTCGCCCCCAAGATCGCCCGGCACGGCGCCGACGAGGACAAGCACGGGCGGATCTTCAACGCGCTGCTCAAGAAGCGCGGCCTCACCCCGGTCCCGGTGCCGGCCGAGACCGACTACACCATGCTCCTGGAGCGGCACGGCATCGGCCTCGCCCACGAACGGCTGCGCGCGGACCGGCCGCTCACCGAGCAGGACATCGTCACCTACCTCTCGCACAGCCGGGTCACCGAGCAGCGCGCCGCCGACCAGATGGTGATGCTGGTGCGGTACTTCGGCGACCACCCCGAGGTCGGCCGGGCGATCCGGATGATCAGCCACGACGAGGACAACCACCTCGCCTACTGCCACGAGGAGCTGCTGCGTCTGGCGTACGCCGGGCACGGCCGCACCATCCAGCGCGTGCTGCGCGAGTGCGCGCTCGCCGAGATCCGCGTCTACCGGGACGTCAGCCTCGCCGTGATGGCGCACATGGGCCGCATCCTCGGCTGGCCGAAGGCCAAGTCGGCGGCGCTGACGGCCGGGATCCACGGCATGTACGCCTATGAGCGGGCCGGCGGCTGGCGGCGGATGGTCAGCCTCTCGATGCCCGAGCACCGCGACGCCCTGGGCGGACCGGTCGCCCCCGCACCCGAGTTCGCCTGACCACCGCTCCCTAGAGCCAGCCGCGCCGCTTGAACGTGCGGTACAGCACCACTTCGAGCACCGCCATCAGCACCAGGACCGCCGGATACGCCCAGACGTACCGCAGCTCCGGCATGTGCTCGAAGTTCATGCCGTAGACCCCCGCCACCATCGTCGGCACCGCGGCCATCGCCGCCCACGCCGAGATCTTGCGCATGTCGTCGTTCTGCCGCACGCCCATCTGCGCGAGATGGGCGGAGAGGATGTCGGAGAGCAGCCGGTCCAGGCCGTCCACGCCCTCGTTGGCGCGGGTGAGGTGGTCGCTCACATCGCGGAAGAACGGCTGCGCCTTGTCGTGCACGAACGGCACCCCGGCCCCGGAGAGCCGCTGCATCGGCTCCGCCAGCGGGCCGCTCGCCCGGCGGAACTCCAGGACCTGCCGCTTGAAGGTGTAGATCCGGGAGGCGACCGTGGCCCCGTTGCTCTGGGCGCGCCCCTTGCCCTCGCGGCCGACCGGCGCGAAGACCTCCGCCTCCAGCTCCTCCAGGTCCGTCTGGAGCTCCGCGGCCACCTCCGTGTAGTGGTCGACGACGGCGTCGCTCACCGCGTACAGCACGGTCGTCGGGCCGTGCTTGAGCAGTTCGGGCTCGGCCTCCAGCCGCATGCGCACAGCGTGCAGCGGCGAGCCCTCGCCGTGCCGGACCGTCACCACGAACGAGTCGCCGATGAACAGCATCAGCTCGCCGGTGCTGACGGTGTCGCTCTCCTGCTCGTACGTCACCGGCTTCAGCACCACGAACAGCGAGTCGTCGTACACCTCAAGCTTGGGCCGCTGATGGGCCGTCAGCGCGTCCTCGACCGCCAGCGCGTGCAGCCCGAACTCGCTGCTGACCAGGTCGAACTCGTCCTCGGTGGGCTCGTACAGGCCCAGCCACACGAACGCGTCCCCGGCCGCCCGGGCCTCCTCCAGCGCGTCCGAGTAGTCCGGCGGGCCCTCGGTGCGGCGGCCGTCCCGGTAGATGGCGCAGTCGACGATCACGGCGCGCATTCTTCCGCGAACCCGTACCGCCCGCACCCGCTCGCGCCGCTCGGCCTACGCTGGCGGACATGGCCACGCTGATCCTCGTACGTCACGGACGCTCCACCGCCAACACCTCGGGCGTACTGGCCGGGCGTACGCCCGGTGTGCTGCTCGACGAGCGCGGCGCCGCCCAGGCCGCCGAGCTGCCCGCCCGGCTCGCCGGGCTGCCGATCGCCGCCGCCGTCTCCAGCCCGCTGGAGCGCTGCCAGGAGACCCTGCGGCCGCTGCTCGACGCCCGGCCCGGGCTCGCGCTCCACACCGACGAGCGCATCAGCGAGTGCGACTACGGCGACTGGTCGGGCCGCAAGCTCGCCGAGCTCTCCGAGGACCCGCTGATGGAGGTGGTGCAGCAGCACCCGTCGGCCGCGGCCTTCCCGGGCGGCGAGTCGATGCCGGCCATGCAGCGGCGCGCGGTCGAGGCGGTGCGCGAGTGGAACGCGCGCGTGGAGGCCGAGCACGGCGCGGACGCCGTGTTCGTCATGTGCTCGCACGGGGACATCATCAAGTCGGTCGTGGCCGACGCCCTCGGAATGCATCTGGACCTCTTTCAGCGGATCTCGGTGGAACCGTGTTCCCTGACCGCGATCCGCTACACCCGGCTGCGCCCGTTCCTGATGCGCCTGGGAGAGACCGGGGACTTCAGGTCGCTGGCCCCGGCCGAGCGGGGGGAGCAGAAGGAACCGTCCGGTAACGGGCAGGCCATCGTGGGAGGTGGCGCGGGAGCACCGTGATCGTCAGGCGCAGTAGGGTGGACGGGCCGAAAACACCGCGCTCCGCCCCGGCGGGCCCGCACCCATCGCTCAATCCGACATAGGGAGACCAGGACGTGTCCCGTCAGGTGTTCTTCTACGACCCACCGGACCGCTTCGTGGCCGGTACGGTCGGGCTGCCCGGACGCCGTACGTTCTTCCTCCAGGCGTCCGCGGGCAGCCGTACCACCAGCGTCGCCCTGGAGAAGACCCAGGTCGCCGCCCTCGCCGAGCGGATCGACGAGCTCCTGGACGAGGTCGTGCGGCGTACCGGGGGCAACGCGCCCGTCCCGGCCGTCGCCCCCGCCGACGTCACCGACACCGCGCCGCTCGACTCCCCCGTGGAGGAGGAGTTCCGCGTCGGCACCATGGCGCTCGCCTGGGACGGCGAGGAGCAGCGCATGGTCATCGAGGCGCAGGCCCTGGTCGAGCTCGACGCCGACTCCGAGGAGGACCTCGCGGAGGCCGAGGAGCGGCTGCTCCAGGACGACGAGAACGGCCCGCCGATGCTGCGGGTGCGCCTCACCGGCGCCCAGGCCCGCGCCTTCGCCAAGCGCGCCCTGGACGTGGTCAACGCGGGCCGCCCGCCGTGCCCGCTGTGCAGCCTGCCGCTCGACCCGGAAGGACACGTATGCCCGCGCCAGAACGGATACCGACGGGGAGCCTGACGGCGGTGGAACTGCTCGCCAAGGGTGAGCTCACCGTGCGCGGCCGGATCCGCGAGGCCTCCAACGCGGTGCTGTACTGCACCGTCGCGCACGAGGGCGAGAGCGCCCACTGCGTCTACAAGCCGGTGGCCGGGGAGCGCCCGCTGTGGGACTTCCCGGACGGCACGCTCGCCCAGCGCGAGGTCGCCGCGTACGAGGTCAGCGCGGCCCTCGGCTGGGACCTGGTACCGCCGACCGTGCTGCGCGACGGGCCGTACGGCGAGGGCATGGTCCAGCTGTGGATCGAGCCGCTCGACGAGGGTCCGGAGGACGCCGAGGACCCCGGAGCGGGCGGGCTGCTCGCGCTCGTCGACGGCGAGGAGCCGGGCGAGGGCTGGAAGGCGGTCGGGCTCGCGGACGTGGGGGAGGGCCGGACGGCGCTCCTGGTGCACGCCGACGACGAGCGGCTGCGGCGGCTCGCCGTGCTAGACGCCGTGATCAACAACGGCGACCGCAAGGGCGGCCATCTGCTGCCCACCGAGGGCGGCCGCCTGTACGGCATCGACCACGGGGTCACCTTCAACGTCGACGACAAGCTGCGCACGCTCCTGTGGGGGTGGGCGGGCGAGCCGCTGACCGAGGAGGCGGTAGGCGCGCTGACCCGGCTCGCGGCCGCGCTGGCCCCCGGCGAGCCGCTGGCCACCCGACTGGCGGAGCTGATCACTGCGGCCGAGCTCGACGCGCTCCGGGGCCGGGTGGCGGGCCTCCTGTCGGACGGGGTGCACCGCAGCCCGTCGGGCGAGTGGCCGCCGATTCCCTGGCCACCGGTGTAGCGGCGACCTCGGTGACGTAACGGGACAAGCGGGATCCATGCACGGCGGGCCGGGTGTGCGCAAGACCCCGTATTCGGCCAAGAGCGCACATCCGGTTCGAATATGGAGCGTGCATCCGGTTACGCTCGTGACATGCATGCCTGGCCCGCTTCTGAGGTCCCCGCCCTGCCCGGCAAGGGCCGCGACCTCCGGATCCACTCCACCGCGACCGGCGGTCTTGTCACCCTCGACCCCGGTCCCGTCGCCCGTATCTACGTCTGCGGCATCACCCCGTACGACGCGACCCACATGGGTCACGCGGCGACCTACAACGCGTTCGACCTCGTTCAGCGCGTGTGGCTCGACACCAAGCGGCAGGTCCACTACGTCCAGAACGTCACCGACGTCGACGACCCGCTCCTGGAGCGCGCCATCCGCGACGGCCACGACTGGACCGCGCTCGCCGAGCGTGAGACCGCGCTCTTCCGCGAGGACATGACCGCCCTGCGGATGCTTCCGCCGAAGCACTACATCGGAGCCGTCGAGGCGATACCCGGCATCGTGCCGCTCGTCGAGCGGCTGCGGGACGCGGGCGCCGCCTACGAACTCGACGGGGACATCTACTTCTCCGTGGAGAGCGACGCCCACTTCGGACAGGTCTCCCACCTGGACGCCGAGGCGATGCGGCGGCTCTCCGCCGAGCGCGGCGGCGACCCCGAGCGCCCCGGCAAGAAGAACCCGCTCGACCCGATGCTCTGGATGGCCGCCCGCGAGGGCGAGCCGAGCTGGGACGGCGCGAGCCTGGGCCGCGGCCGGCCGGGCTGGCACATCGAGTGCGTCGCCATCGCCCTCGACCACCTCGGCATGGGCTTCGACGTGCAGGGCGGCGGCTCCGACCTCGCCTTCCCGCACCACGAGATGGGCGCCTCGCACGCCCAGGCGCTCACCGGCGAGTTCCCGATGGCCAAGGCGTACGTCCACGCCGGCATGGTCGCGCTCGACGGCGAGAAGATGTCGAAGTCCCGGGGCAACCTGGTCTTCGTCTCCAAGCTGCGCCGCGACGGCGTGGACCCGGCGGCGATCCGGCTCGCGCTGCTCTCGCACCACTACCGGGCCGACTGGGAGTGGACCGACCAGGTCCTGCGGGACGCCGTGGAGCGGCTCGCCCGCTGGCGCGCGGCCGTCTCCCGCCCCGACGGGCCGTCCGCGGACGCGCTGGTCGAGGAGATCCGCGACGCCCTCTCGCACGACCTGGACGCCCCGACGGCGCTCCTGGCCGTGGACCGCTGGGCCGCACTCCAGCAGTCCGAGGGCGGTACGGACGAGGGCGCGCCCGGTGTGGTCTCGCGCGCCGTCGACGCGCTGCTCGGCGTGGCCCTCTAAGGGCCTCCAAGGGCTCGGAGCCCAGAGCACGGCGCCGGGTGGGCACTGCCCACCCGGCGCCTTTTCGCGTATGTGCCGGTGCTACTGCCGGTTCACCACGACGGCCTGGACCGCGCCCGTCCTGGTGTCGAAGAACCCGATGACCTGCTGGCCGAACGCGAACGCCTGCTGGACCGCGTCATGCGTGGTCTGGCTCGGGTTCGCCAGCGGATGCCAGGTGCCGTCGATGAAGAGGTACAGGATCGACGGCTGGCCGGGCAGCGGGGTCACCACGTCCCAGAACCTGGTGGCGATGCCGCTGGTCACCGAGGCCGCCTCGACCGCGCTCGGCAGCACGAGCGGCTGCTGGCCCTGCTGCTGGGCGTGCATGCCGCTGCCCATCTGCTGGAGCAGCTGCTGGAAGGGCTGCTGCTGGCCGAGCTGCTGGAGCTGCTGCTGGATCTGCGGCGGCGAGGTGTTCGGCCCCTGCTGCTGGCCGGACTGGCCCTGCGGGAACCCCTGCTGCTGCGGGAAGCCCTGCTGGCCCTGCTGGCCCTGCGGGAAGCCCTGTTGCTGGCCGTACTGCGGCTGACCGTACTGCTGCTGACTCATCTGCGGGGTGGTGCTCATACGGGTGTCACCTTCCCTGTGTCGATGCGTGGTTCGGTCATGGGTCGACGTGCGGGTGGGATGGGTTGGGTGTGCGGGTTGCGTGTTGGGGGTTGGGGGCTGGGTGAGCGGAGCGGTCAGCCCGCGACGACGAGACCGACGACCTCGTCGTCCGAGAACCAGACGCGCACGTCGGGCCGTCCCCCGGCGAAGGCGGCGTGCACCGCCCTGCGCAGCTCCGGCGCCGGGTCGTTGAGGTTGCGCCACGCCCCGGCGACGAACAGCCGGAGCCTCGGGGCAAGTTCAGGGGGGTACGGGAGGAGCTCGTCCCAGTACCGTTCGGCCTGGCCGGTGCCGACCGTGGAGGGCATCAGCCGGGTCACCGCCGCCTTGATGTCGGGGCGGCTGCCGATGCGCTGGGAGGCGGGCCGCCCCGGCGCGTCCTGCTGCGGCGAGCCGGTGGTCCGCAGGATCTCGCGGGCCCGCTCGGGGGTCATCGGCGCCAGGTCCGCCGCCTTCAGGATCCCCTGGAGGCAGACGAGGGCGCCGGTCACCACGGGCGCGGCGGCCGAGGTGCCGGAGAACGCGTCCGTGTACCAGGCGATCTCCTCGGCGCCGCCCTGGAGTTCACCCGCCCGGTCCCAGAACCCGCCGGTCGTCGTGATCTCCCGGCCCCAGCCCTGGGCGTCGACGCGCGCCCCGTGGTTGGAGAACGCGAGCCGCGAGCGGTCCGGGCCGTGGTCGCGCCCGTGGGTGCCGGGCGGCGGGGCGCCCGCGCCGACCAGGACCGCGCCGGAGGACGGGTTGGCGGGGTTGAAGGGGTTGCGCCAGGTCCGCGGGAACCGCTCGGGCCGCCGCTCGTACAGCGCGTCGTCCAGGCTCTCCCCGCCGTTCCCGGCGGCCGCCACCACGAGGACGCCCCTGGCGGTCGCCCGCCGGATCGCCGCGAAGTCGTCCGGCCACCACTCAAGGGGGAGGAAACCGGCCTGGTCGTCGCGGTGTTCATAGGCGAACCGGGGCCCCGGCCGGTGCAGTGCGACCAGGACGACGTCGCCCGGCGCCAGCCGTTCGGCGGCGGCGTGGATCGCCGCGGCCGTGCCGGTGGAGGCGCACGAGGCCGCCGCCGTGACCGCCTCCGGGGCGATCCCGGTGATGCCCTTGTCGTCGCGGTCGCCGCCGATCACGCCGAGGACCGCGGTGCCGTGGTTGCGCCACGCCAGGTCCTGGACCGGGGTGCCGACGACGATCCCGGCGAGCCGGTCCGCCAGGTCCTCGTGGCCCAGCTGCCAGGCGCCCTCGACGTCGACGACGGTGACGCCCCGGCCGGAGCCGCCCGGCCGCTGCCAGGCCCAGTACGCGTCGACGCCCTCGGGCGCGGCCCGCAAGTAGCCCTGGCGGCCGGTGAAGTCGGGGGTCACGGGCGCACCTTCTTTGAGCCGCCGCACCACCTCGTCGTCGAGGCCCGGGTACTCCGCCGGAACCGCGCCCGGCTTCACATAGGCAGTCTCGATCCCGGGCAGCGCGGCCAGCCGGGCGGCGATCTCCTCGGCCCGGTCCGCCGCGCCGCGTACGCGGTGGAAGAGCGACAGTTCGGGCTGCGCGCCCCGGCCGAAGAGCGGCTCCAGCGCCAGCTGCTGGTCGCCGAGGAACATGGTGAGCGCCGTGGTGTCCGCCGCGGAATCCGGACGGGCGACGACGATCAGCTCCGGCTCGGCGCCTTGGTAGGTGAATCCGGCTCCATCGGGTCCGGGGCCCGCCGTTCCGGGGCCCTGGCCCGGGAGTGCCTGGTCGGTCATGGCCGCTCCCGCTCCCATCTGATGGCGATCTCGGATCGGGTTCGCGCGCGTCCCTACCCGGCACACCCTGCTACCAGGATGCCGATGCGTCCACCCCGTAAGGGCAGTTGGGTTTGAAACAAAAGCGGGTTGGGCAACGGGGGCAATTCGGCTGGAACGAGATGCCCCGCTCAGTCCTCCGAGGACTCGGGACCCGAGCCCTCCCCGGGCTCGTCCGGCTCGTCCCGCGAGGGCTTCGGCGGCCGGGTCCGCCCACTGCTCGTATCGCGCAGATACGACGTGGACTCGCCCCCGTCCGTCGCATGGCCGGGCCCCGGCCCGCCGTCACGCCGCCGCAGATACCGCTCGAACTCGCGGGCGATCGCCTCGCCCGACGCCTCCGGCAGGTCCGCCGTGTCCCGCGCCTCCTCCAGCGTCTGGACGTACTCGGCCACTTCGCTGTCCTCGGCCGCCAGCTGGTCCACGCCGAGCTGCCACGCCCGGGCGTCCTCGGCCAGTTCGCCGAGCGGGATGCGCAGGTCGATGAGGTCTTCGAGGCGGTTGAGCAGGGCCAGCGTCGCCTTCGGGTTCGGGGGCTGCGACACGTAGTGCGGCACGGCCGCCCAGAGGCTGACCGCCGGGACGCCCGCGTGGGTGCACGCCTCCTGGAGGATGCCGACGATGCCGGTCGGGCCCTCGTACCGGGTCTCCTCCAGGTCCATCGTGCGGGCCAGGTCCGGGTCGGAGGTGACCCCGCTGACCGGCACCGGGCGGGTGTGCGGGGTGTCCCCGAGCAGCGCGCCCAGGATCACCACCATCTCCACGCCCAGCTCGTGCGCGAAGCCGAGGATCTCGTTGCAGAACGAGCGCCAGCGCATCGACGGTTCGATCCCGCGCACCAGGACCAGGTCGCGCGGCTTGTCGCCGCCGACCCGGACGACGGAGAGCCGGGTGGTGGGCCAGGTGATCCGGCGGACGCCGCCCTCCAGGAACACGGTGGGCCGGTTGACCTGGAAGTCGTAGTAGTCCTCCGCGTCGAGCGCGGCGAACACCTCGCCCTTCCACTCGCGCTCCAGGTGAGCGACGGCTGAGGAGGCGGAGTCGCCCGCGTCGTTCCAGCCCTCGAACGCGGCGATCATGACCGGGTCGACCAGCTCGGGAACTCCCTCCAGCTCGATCACCCAGTGCCTCCCTCCGAAGTCCTCATACGTACGCCCCAACCTTACGGCTTCAGCACTACCCCGCCGCAGCCCCCGTGCACAGCACGCTCCCCGCCGGAGTGATCCCCGCATGAACGGGCAGCAGCCGGGGCAGAGCGCGATCTCCCCCCTGATTCATCCGAGCTGTGCCGGGAAATTTCTCCCCTGTTTCTGTCCCGGCCCTGGACTGGGGCGCTCGACCGGCGCTATACATCCGGAATACATCGGATGACCGCGAGAGGTCGGATGTTCGAGCAGGAGTTCGTCGCAAGAGTTCTTCAGACAGGACTCAGCCACAGGGGGCATGCATGAGGCCGAGTGTCACCGGGTTCGACGTATACGACATCCGCTTCCCCACCTCGGAGCGGCTCGACGGCTCGGACGCGATGAACCCCGACCCGGACTACTCGGCCGCCTATGTGGTGCTGCGCACCGACGGCCCGGCCCGCACCGAGGGCCACGGCTTCGTCTTCACCATCGGCCGGGGCAACGACGTCACCGCCGCCGCCATCGAGGCGCTGCGGCCGTACGTGGTGGGCCGCCCGGCCCCGCGGAGCGCCGCCGATCTCGCGGCGCTCCACCACGACCTCACCCATGACTCGCAGTTGCGCTGGCTCGGCCCGGAGAAGGGGGTGACGCACATGGCGGCCGGCGCGGTCGTCAACGCCGCCTGGGACCTGGCCGCGACCGCCGCCGGGCTGCCCGTCTGGGAGTTCCTGGCCGCGATGAGCCCCGAGGAGCTGGTCGGCCTCGTCGACTTCCGCTACCTCACCGACGTGCTGACCCGGCAGGAGGCGCTCGATCTGCTGCGCGCCGCCGAACCGGGCCGCGCCGAGCGGGCCCGGCTGCTGCGCGCCGAGGGCTATCCCGCCTACACCACCTCGCCCGGCTGGCTCGGCTACGACGACGCCAAGCTGGTCCGGCTCGCCAAGCAGGCGGTCGCGGACGGCTTCGCGCAGATCAAGCTGAAGGTCGGCGCCGACCTCGACGACGACGTACGGCGGCTGCGGCTGGCCCGCGCGGCGGTCGGCCCCGGCATCCGCATCGCCGTCGACGCCAACCAGCGCTGGGACGTGCCGGACGCGCTGCGCTGGATGGCCGCGCTCGCCCCGTACGCCCCGCACTGGATCGAGGAGCCGACCAGCCCGGACGACATCCTGGGCCACGCCGCCGTACGCGCCGGGCAGCCCGTGAAGGTGGCCACCGGCGAACACGTCGCCAACCGGGTCGTGTTCAAACAGCTCCTCCAGGCCGGCGCGGTCGACTTCGTGCAGATCGACGCGGCCCGGGTGTCCGGCGTCAACGAGAACCTGGCGATCCTGCTGCTGGCCGCCAAGTACGGCGTCCCGGTCTGTCCGCACGCGGGCGGCGTGGGCCTGTGCGAACTCGTCCAGCACCTGGCGATGTTCGACTACGTGGCCGTCTCCGGCACCCGCGAGGACCGCGTCATCGAGTACGTCGACCACCTCCACGAGCACTTCACCGACCCGGCCGTCGTCGAGGGCGGCCGCTACCGCGCGCCCCGCGCCCCGGGCTTCTCGGCCCGGATGCGCCCCGAGTCGATCGCCGCCCACCGCTACCCGGACGGACCGGTATGGCTGGCCCGCCGCCCGGCCCAGGAGGTCATCTCATGAGCACCCTGCGGGAGTCCACCCCGCCCGCCGCACCCGGCGACTTCACCGGCCTTGCCGCACTGGTCACCGGCGGCGCCTCCGGGATCGGCGCGGCCACCGCCGGGCTGCTGATGGCCCGGGGCGCCCGCGTCGCCGTACTCGACCGGGACGTCAAGGGCGCCCCGCACGGCACCCTCGCCCTGGCGGCCGACGTCACCGACGACGCGGCCGTACGGGAGGCGGTGGCCCGGGCCGCGCGGGAGTTCGGCGCGCTGCACACGCTCGTCTCCAACGCCGGGATCGGCGCCACCGGCACCGTCGAGGACAACGACGACGCCGAGTGGCACCGGGTCCTGGACGTCAACGTCCTCGGCATGGTCCGGGCCGCCCGCCATGCGCTGCCGCATCTGCGGCGCGCGGCCCGGGAGCGGCCCGGCCATGTCTCGATCACCCACACCTGCTCGATCGCCGCCACCGCGGGTCTGCCGCAGCGCGCCCTGTACAGCGCCGCCAAGGGCGCCGTGCTCTCCCTCACCCTCGCCATGGCCGCCGACCACGTGGCCGATGGGATCCGGGTGAACTGCGTCAACCCGGGCACGGCGGACACCCCGTGGGTGGCCCGGCTGCTCGCCGGGGCCGAGGACCCGCAGGCCGAGCGGGCGGCGCTGCGGGCCCGCCAGCCCATGGGCCGGCTGGTCACCGCCGACGAGGTGGCCGCCGCCATCGCGTATCTGGCGAGCCCGGCCGCCTCCTGCGTCACCGGTACCGCCCTGGCCGTCGACGGCGGCATGCAGGGCCTGCGCCCGCGCCCCACCCTCTGAGCCGCGAACCGCGAAGGACACCACCATGAGAGTGCGTACGACAACTGCCGCCGCCTGCTGCGTACTTCTGGCGGCCGGGGCACTGGCGGGCTGCAACCGCGACTCCGGCGGCGGCACCGGGGACAAGAAGGTCGGCATCGACCTGCCGCGCAGCGACAGCGACTTCTGGAACTCCTACCAGCGGTACATCCAGCAGGGCACGAAGGCGGGCGAGGTCTCCGCGCTGCCGCTCACCAACTCGCAGAACGACATCGGCAAGCTCGTCGCCAACGTCACCGCCTTCATGGACCGCGGCGCCAAGGCCGTGATCATGGCCCCGCAGGACACCGGCGCCGTCGCCTCGACGCTGGAAACCCTGCACAGCAGGAAGATCCCCGTCGTCAGCGTCGACACCCGCCCCGACAAGGGCGACGTCTACATGGTCGTACGGGCCGACAACAAGGCGTACGGCGAGAAGGCCTGCAGGTTCCTGGGCGAGCAGCTGAAGGGGAAAGGCAAGGTCGCCGAGTTCCAGGGCGACCTGTCGTCGATCAACGGCCGCGACCGCTCCCAGGCGTTCAAGGCCTGTATGGCCAAGGACTTCCCCGGCATCCAGGTCTTCGAGCTGGCCACCGACTGGAAGGGCGACGTCGCCTCGGCCAAGCTCCAGTCGACGCTCGCCGCCCAACCCGACCTGAACGGCATCTACATGCAGGCGGGCGGCGTCTTCCTCCAGCCCACCCTCGCCCTCCTGGAGCAGAAGCACCTCCTGAAGCCGCCGGGCGGCCCCGGCCACATCACCATCGTCTCCAACGACGGCATCCCCGAGGAGCTCGACGCCATCAAGGCCGGGAAGATCGACGCCACCGTGTCGCAGCCCGCCGACCTGTACGCCAAGTACGCGCTGTACTACGCCAAGGCGGCCCTGGACGGCAAGACCTTCACGGAGGGCCCGACCGACCACGGCTCCACCATCGTCAAGATCCCCGGCGGATACGAGGACCAGCTCCCGGCGCCGCTGGTGACCAAGGCGAACGCCGGTGACCCGGCACTGTGGGCCAACCAGCTCCAGCGGAAGGGCTGAGCGTGAGCGCCGCGCCCGCCCTGGACGCCCGGGGGATCGTCAAGCGCTTCGGGCCGACCCTGGCGCTCGACTCGGTCGCGCTGACCGTGCGGCCCGGCGAGTCCCACGCGCTCGTCGGCCGCAACGGCGCGGGCAAGTCCACCCTGGTCGGCGTGGTCACCGGACTGCACCGCCAGGACGCCGGCACCGTGGCCTTCGGCGGCGTGCCCGCGCCCCGCTTCGGCGACCGGGCGGCCTGGCAGGCCAAGGTGGCGTGCGTCTACCAGCGGTCCATGGTCGTCCCGGACCTCACCGTCGCCGAGAACCTCTTCCTGAACCGCTTCGAGGGCGGCCCGATCCGCTGGGGACGGCTGCGGCGGCGCGCTGCGGACCTGCTGGCGGAGTACGGGGTGGACGTCGACCCGGACGTACGGGCCCGCGAACTGACCGTGGAGCAGCGCCAGTTCGTCGAGATCGCCCGCGCCCTCTCCTTCGGCGCCCGGCTGATCGTCCTGGACGAGCCGACCGCCCAGCTCGACGCGCGCGGCATCGAGCGCCTGTTCACCAAGCTGCGCGAGCTCCAGGCCCAGGGGGTGGCGTTCCTGTTCATCTCGCACCACCTCCAGGAGGTGTACGAGCTGTGCACCGCCGTCACCGTCTACCGCGACGCCCGCCATGTGCTGACCGCGCCGGTGGCCGAGCTGGCCAAGGACGACCTGGTGGCGGCGATGACGGGCGAGGCGGGCGCGGGAGCCTCCTGGCACGCGGGCGCCCGCGCGGCGCGCTCCCCGGACGCGGCCCCGGTCCTGACGGTGGAAGGGCTCGCCCTGGACGGCGCGTTCGAGCCGGTCGACCTCGCCGTGCGCCCCGGCGAGGTGCTGGGCCTCGCGGGGGCCGCCGCCAGCGGCAACACCGCGCTCGGCGAGACCCTGGCCGGGATGCGCCGGGCGAGCGCGGGCCGGATCGCGGTGCGGGGGAGGGCGGTGAAGCCCGGCAGCGTGCCGCACGCGCTCGACGCGGGCATCGGCTACATCCCCGAGGACCGCCACCGCCAGGGCCTGGTGCCCCAGCGCTCGGTCGCGGAGAACGCCACGCTCACGGTCACCGACCAGCTCGGGCCGTGGGGGACCGTACTGCCGTCCCGTACGAGGGAGTTCGCGCGGTCGATGATCGCCTCGCTCGACATCAGGACGCAGGGGCCGGGGCAGCCCGTCTCCGGGCTCTCCGGCGGCAACCAGCAGAAGGTCGTGGTGGCGCGGGCGCTGGCCAGGAGGCCGGTGGCGCTGGTCGCGGTGCGTCCCACGGCCGGGGTCGACGTGAAGTCCAAGGAGGCGCTGCTCGCGGTGGTGCGGCGGGTCGCCGACGAGGGGAACGCCGCCGTGATCGTCTCCGACGAGCTGGACGACCTGCGCGTGTGCGACCGGGTGCTCGCGCTGTTCCACGGGCGGGTCGTCGCCGAATACGACAGCGGGTGGAGTGACCGGGAACTGGTCGCCGCCATGGAAGGTGTGGGGGAGCGGCCATGACCGAGACGGTGACCACGGCGCCCGCCGGGGTGGCGGACGCGGGCGCGCGGCGGCGGCTCGCGCATGTGCGCTGGAGCGACTTCTCGCTGGTCCCGGTGATCCTGGTGCTGATGGTGATCGGCTTCGTGGTGTCGCCGGTCTTCCTCACCTCGGACAACCTGATCAGCGTGGTCCAGCAGTCCTCCGAGCTCAGCCTGCTGGTGCTCGGCCAGGCGCTGATCCTCATCTGCGGCCGGATGGACCTCTCCCTGGAGTCCACGATCGGCATCGCGCCGGTGATCGCGATGTGGCTGGTGCTGCCGTCGGAGGGCGGCCGGTTCGCGGGGCTCGGTCTGCTGCCGGCCTGGACGGCGATCCCGCTCTGCCTCCTGGTGGGTGTGGCGATCGGTACGGTCAACGGCTTCCTGATGCTGAAGCTGAACGTCAACGGGTTCATCGCCACCCTGGGCATGCTGACGATGCTGCGCGGCCTCCACGTCGGCATCACCGAGGGCAAGTCGATCACCGAGGTGCCGGAGTCCTTCCGCTACCTCGGCAAGACCGACTGGCTGGGCGCCCCGGCCGCCGTGTGGATCTGCCTCACCCTCTTCGCCGTCGGCGGCGCCGCGCTCGCCTGGCTGCGCCACGGGCGGGCGCTGTACGCGATCGGGGGCAACCCGGAGGCGGCGCGGGCGGCCGGGATCCGGGTGGACCGGATCACCTGGGCGGTCCTGGCGATCGGCGGCCTGCTCGCCGCGTTCGCGGGGATCCTCTACACCGGCCACTACGGCTCGGTCGCAGCGACCCAGGGCAACGGCTGGATCTTCCAGGTGTTCGCGGCGGCGGTGATCGGGGGGATCAGCCTGAAGGGTGGGCGGGGGACGCTGTTCGGCGCGCTCACGGGTGTGCTGACGCTGCAACTGGTGGTCAACGTCATGACGTTGGGCGGCGTCCCGGCCCTGTGGAACCAGTTCCTGAACGGGGCGATCATCATCGTCGCACTGGTGATCTCGCGGTTCGCGAGCGGGGAGAAACAGGATTAGGGGGCGTGGTGCTTCGTCTGCGGGCCGTGGTGGGTTGCCCGCGCAGTTCCCCGCGCCCCTAAAAGCGCCCCTGCGGGGCGCCCAGGGGATTGCCGCGCAGCGGCATTTTCAGGGGCGCGGGGAACTGCGCGAGCAACCCAGCACGGTCCGCAGCCAAAACACCTACAGCGTCGACCTCAGCCACTGCTCCACGCTCGCGATGTGCACCGTCGCCCACGCCCTCGCAGTCTCCGCGTCGCGGGCCCGCAGGGCCGCGAGGATCGCGCGGTGCTCGTGGAGGGTGCGGGCCACCGCGTCCTCCTGGGTCAGGCCACGCCACACCCGGGCCCGGGTGGTGGGGCCCGAGAGGCCGTCCAGGAGGGAGCAGAGCACCGAGTTCCCGGCGCTCCGCACGATCCCCCGGTGGAACTCCAGGTCGCAGGCGACCAGCTCCTCGACCGAAGGGTCCGGGCCCAGCGCGTCCAACTGGGCGGCCAGCGCGTCCAGTTCCGCGTCCTCGATCCGGGCCGCCGCCATCGCCGTGGCCGCGGGCTCCAGGATCCGCCGCACCGCCAGGAACTCCAGGACCGTGTCGTCCCGGTGGAAGTCCACGACGAAGCTCATCGCCTCCAGCAGGAGCTGGGGATCCAGGCTGGTGACGTAGGTGCCGTCGCCCTGGCGCACGTCCAGGATGCGGATCAGGGAGAGCGCGCGGACCGCCTCGCGCAGCGAGTTCCTGGACAGGCCGAGCTCGGCGGCGAGTTCGCTCTCCTTGGGCAGCCGGTCGCCCGGGCGCAGCGCACCGGAGACGATCATTTCCTTGATCTTCTCGATGGCCTCGTCGGTGACTGCCATGGGGCGACCTCCATACAGGGGCATACATCCGATGAATCGGCCCCCATTATGCGTCCCAGAGCCGCGTCGGCGCCTCCTTCCGTACGACGGGGGCGATCTCCTCGGCGAACCGCTGGAGCGTGTCGACCTGTTCGGCCGCCGACAGACCGAAGCCGTCCACACTCACCGACTGGAGATCGTGGCGGTACACCTCGTGGTAGCCGAGGATCTTGTCGATGATCCGCTGCGGCGAGCCGATGAGCTGCGGCCCGTTCTCGATCGCGTCCTCGATCGTCCTGAACGGCGTGTTGTAGCCCGGCTTGCCCTCAAGATGCGGCTTGAAGGTCTGCCGCACCCGTGCCTCGTACACATCCCGGTAGCGGGCGACCGCCTCCTCGTCGGTGTCCGCGATCAGCAGCCCGCCCGAGCCCGCCGCCACATACGCGCGCGCCGGGTCGTGCCCGTACTCCTCGAACTTCTCCCGGTAGTGCGCGATCAGCCGCGCGTACGCCTCGCGGGGCTGGATGGCGTTGGCCGTGAACAGAGGGTCGCCGTGCTTGGCGGCGAGCTCGGGGGAGTTGAGGCTGGTCGCCGAGCCGTGCCAGACGCGCGGCACCCCGGCGTAGGGGCGCGGCACGGTCGTCACCCCGCGCAGCGGCGGGCGGAACTCGCCCTCCCAGTCGACGCCCTCCTCGCTCCACAGCCGCCGCAGCAGCTCGTACTTCTCCTTCTGGAGGTCCCACTGGCGGGCCTCGTCGAGGCCGAAGAGGTCGAAGTGGCCGGCCTCCGCGCCCTTGCCGACGACCAGCTCGATACGGCCCCGGGAGATCTGGTCGAGGGTGGCGTAGTCCTCCGCGACCCGGACCGGGTCCAGGATCGCGACGACCGTGACACCGGTGAGCAGCCTGATCCGGGTGGTACGGGCCGCGAGCGCGGCGAGCAGGACGGTCGGGCTGGACGAGAGGAAGGCACCGGCGTGCCGCTCGCCGACCGCGTACGCGTCGAAGCCCAGCCGCTCGGCGGCCTCACCGACGCTCAATACCTCCTCCAACCGGTCGGCGGCGGAGGAGAGTTCACCGGTCAGCGGGTGCGGGGCGTGACCGGCAAGGGAGAGCACCTGGAATCTCATACATCCACTGTCCGCGCGGGTTGTTGCACGCGCGTGTACGGGGTGTGGCAGCCCCGCCGGACGGGCCCGGGCATGCGGAAGGGGCGGATCCCCCCGTGGGAACCGCCCCTTCCGGCTGACTGACCGGACTAACTATACGTCAGTTCTTCTTGCCGAGCAGGTCGTCGACCTTGCCGCGGATCTCGTCCGTGGCCAGGCCCCGGATCGTCAACGTGGTGCGGCGGCGCAGCACGTCGTCGGCCGTCTCGGCCCACTCGTGGTCGCGCGCGTAGACGACCTGCGCCCAGATCTCCGGCGCGTCCGGGTGGATCCGCTCGGCCAGCGCCGCGTCCTCGTTGGCCAGGCGCGCGATGTCGAAGGAGAGCGAGCCGTAGTGCGTGGCGAGGTGCTTGGCGGTGTCGGCCGCCATGCGCGGGCCGGGCGCCGGGCCGTCCACCATCAGGCGGTGGGCGACGGCGCGCGGGTTGGCTATGCCGGGCAGCGGCAGCTTGCCGGGGAGCGAGGAGATCGGCTCGAAGTCGTCACCGAGCGGACGCCCCGGCAGCTGCTCCAGCTTCTGCATCACCGTACGGCCGATGTGGCGGAAGGTCGTCCACTTGCCGCCGGCCACCGACAGCATGCCGCCGCGGCCCTCGGTGACGACCGTCTCGCGCTTGGCCTTGGAGGTGTCGCCGGGACCGCCCGGCAGCACCCGCAGACCGGCGAAGGAGTACGTGATCAGATCGCGCGACAGCTGCTGGTCGCGGATCGAGAACGCGGCCTCGTCCAGGATCTGGGCGGTGTCCTTCTCGGTGACCGCGACATCCGCCGGGTCGCCCTCGAACTCCTCGTCCGTGGTGCCGAGCAGGAGCATGTCCTCCCACGGCAGGGCGAAGGTGATGCGGTACTTGTCGATCGGGGTCGCCAGCGCCGCCTTCCAGGGGGAGGTGCGCTTGAGGACCAGGTGCGCGCCCTTGGACAGGCGGATGGAGGGAGCCGCGTCCGGGTCCTCCATCTTGCGCAGGTGGTCGACCCACGGGCCGGTCGCGTTGAGCACCAGACGGGCGTTGACGCCGAACTCGTCGCCGGAGAGGCGGTCGCGCAGATCGGCACCGGTGACCCGGCCCTTGGTGAAGCGCAGGCCGGTGACCTCGGCGTGGTTGAGCACGGCCGCGCCCGCGTCCACGGCGGCGCGGACCGTCATCAGGGCCATGCGCGCGTCGTTCATCTGGTCGTCGCCGTACACGGCCACGGCCTTCAGGTTGTCCGTCCGCAGCTCCGGCACGTCCTGCGCGGCCTTGGAGGGCGACAGCAGGTGGCCGACGCCGTCACCGAACGCGGAGAGCGCCGAGTAGGCGAAGACACCCGCGCCGAGCTTGGCCGCGCCGTGCGGACCGCCCTTGTAGACGGGCAGGTAGAAGGTGAGCGGGTTGGCGAGGTGCGGTGCCACCTGACGCGACACCGCACGCCGCTCGAAGTGGTTCTCGGCCACCAGCTTGACCGCGCCGGTCTGCAGGTAGCGCAGACCGCCGTGGAGGAGCTTGGAGGAGGCCGAGGAGGTGGCGCCGGCGAAGTCGCCGGCGTCCACCAGGGCCACCCGCAGCCCGGACTGCGCGGCATGCCAGGCGGTGGAGATGCCCAGGATGCCGCCGCCGATCACCAGGAGGTCGTACGTCGCCTTGGAAAGCTGCTCCCGAGTTTCGGCGCGGCTCTGGGTGGAGCCGGAGGCCGGGTGCGTCCCAAGGGCAGGGACGCTCTGCAGGGTGGTCATTTCGATTACTCCTCGTCCTCGATCCAGCCCATGGTCCGCTCGACGGCCTTGAGCCAGTTCTTGTACTCGCTGTCACGCTGGTCGGCGTCCATGCGAGGGGTCCATTCCGCCGCCCGGCGCCAGTTGGCGCGCAGCGCGTCGGTGTCCGGCCAGAAGCCGACGGCCAGACCGGCGGCGTAGGCGGCGCCGAGGCAGGTGGTCTCGGCGACCATCGGACGCACCACCGGCGCGTCCAGGAAGTCCGAGAGGGTCTGCATCAGCAGGTTGTTGGAGGTCATGCCGCCGTCGACCTTGAGCGCGGTCAGCTCGACGCCCGAGTCCTTCGTCATGGCGTCGGTGATCTCGCGGGTCTGCCAGGCGGTGGCCTCCAGCACGGCGCGCGCGATGTGCGCCTTGGTGACGTACCGGGTCAGACCGGCGATCACACCGCGGGCGTCGGAGCGCCAGTACGGGGCGAACAGACCGGAGAAGGCCGGCACGAAGTAGGCGCCGCCGTTGTCCTCGACGGAGGAGGCCAGGGTCTCGATCTCGGCCGCGGTCTTGATCATGCCCATCTGGTCGCGCATCCACTGGACGAGCGAGCCGGTGACGGCGATCGAGCCCTCAAGGGCGTAGACCGGCTTCTGGTCGCCGATCTGGTAGCCGACGGTGGTCAGCAGGCCGTTGTACGAGTTGACGGGCTTGTCACCGGTGTTCATCAGCATGAAGGTGCCGGTGCCGTACGTGGACTTGGCCTCGCCCTCGGAGAAGCAGGTCTGGCCGAACAGGGCCGCCTGCTGGTCGCCGAGCGCGGAGGCGACCGGGATGCCGTCCAGGACGCCGCCCTTGGCGTGGCCGTAGACCTCGGCGGAGGAGCGGATCTCGGGCAGCACGGCCGCCGGGATCTCCATGGAGGCGAGGATCTTCTCGTCCCACGCCATCTCGTGGAGGTTCATGAGCAGCGTGCGCGAGGCGTTGGTGACGTCCGTGACGTGCACACCGCCGTCGACACCGCCGGTCAGGTTCCAGATGACCCAGGAGTCCATGGTGCCGAAGAGGATGTCGCCGCGCTCGGCGCGCTCGCGCAGCCCCTCGACGTTGTCGAGCAGCCAGCGGACCTTGGGGCCGGCGAAGTACGACGCGAGGGGCAGGCCCGTCTCGCGGCGGAAGCGGTCCTGGCCCACGTTGCGGCCGAGCTCCTTGCAGAGCGCGTCGGTGCGGGTGTCCTGCCAGACGAGCGCGTTGTGCACGGGCTCGCCGGTGTTCTTGTCCCACAGCAGCGTGGTCTCGCGCTGGTTGGTGATGCCGATCGCCTTGACGTCGGCGGCGGTGATGCCCGCCTTGTCGATGGCGCCCGCCACGACTTCCTGGACGTTGGTCCAGATCTCGGCGGCGTCGTGCTCGACCCAGCCCGGCTTCGGGAAGATCTGCTCGTGCTCTTTCTGGTCGACCGAGACGATCCGGCCGTCCTTGTCGAAGACGATGCAGCGGGACGAGGTGGTGCCCTGGTCGATGGCCGCGATGAACGGGCCGTGGCCGTGCGAGGCGGTGGTGTGGGTGTCGCTCACGGGTTTCTCCTGGAGGTCGGAAGGTCTCTACGGCTCAACGGCTCAGGCGAAGGCGAGGTTGTACAGGCCGCCCGCGAGGGCGGCACCGGCCAGCGGGCCGACGACCGGCACCCAGGCGTAGCCCCAGTCCGAACCGCCCTTGTTGGGCAGCGGCAGCAGCGAGTGCACGATGCGCGGACCCAGGTCGCGGAACGGGTTGATGGCGTAGCCCGTGGGGCCGCCGAGCGAGAGGCCGAGGCCGACCACGACCAGGGAGGTGATCAGCACGCCGATGACGCCGAGGCCCTTGCCGTCGCCGTTCAGGCCCTGCGTCAGGATCGCGAGGACCAGCACGGCCGTACCGATGATCTCGGTGGTGAGGTTCTGTATCGCGTTGCGGATCTCGGGGCCGGTCGAGAAGATGCCGAGCACCGGGCCCGCGTGGGAGGCGCCGTTGTGCGGGCCCTCGATCGCCTTGGCGGCGTTTTCGTCGGGCTTGCCGACGATCTCCGGATCGGTGAGATGCGCCTGGAACTGCCCGTAGTAGGCCAGCCAGACCAGCGTGGCGCCGATCATCGCGCCGAGCAGCTGTCCCGCGAGGTAGGTGGGCACGTCGCTCCACTCGGTGCCGCCCTCGATGGCGAGGCCGAGCGTCACCGCCGGATTGAGGTGCGCACCCGAGAGCGGGGCGGAGATGTAAGCGCCGGTGAGCACCGCGAAGCCCCACCCGAAGGTGATGGCGAGCCAGCCCGCGTTGCGTGCCTTGGAGCTCTTCAGCGTGACGGCGGCGCACACGCCACCGCCGAGCAGGATGAGAACGGCGGTACCGATGATCTCGCCGGTGAAGATGTCGGAGCTGGACACCCGCGACTCCTTTGTCCTTCGTCCAGGGGAAGGCGAACCCCGGGTCCCTCCGGTGGTCCGCGCCCTCACGTCGAGGGCTTGGCGGCCCTTGGCGTTGTCACACTCTAACTCGTATTGCCGTTAGGTGTTCGACAATGCCGACCGATGAACGGCAGTGTTGCTCCGGGGTTAAGTCGACGTCAAGGGTTCTGTGGCCGGTATCCCGATCGTTACCAGTAGGTATCTTCCGGCCACATTGATCGAAAACTTCCGGCCAGGATCAGAAACGATCAGAACGGGCCCGGAAGTGGCTGGTCAGGCCTGCGCAAGGGTCTGTACGACGGGTCGGCGGGCGGGCCGCGAACGGCCCGCGGCCGGGTCAGAAGCGGCCGGCGCCCAGATCGCGCGAGACCGAGCGGGCGCAGTCGCGCACCGCCGCCACCAGCTCGGAGCGGACCTCGCCGTCCTTGCACACGCGCTCCACGGCCCCGGTCACCCCCACCGCGCCCACCGGCATACGGCGCCGGTCGAAGATGGGCGCGGCCACCGAGGCCACCCCGTCCCAGGTCTCCTCCATGTCGCTGGCCCAGCCGCGCGCCCGCGCGAGGTCGAGCAGCTCCTCGAAGCCCGCGGCGGTGGTCACCGTGCGAGGCGTGAACGCGGTCCGCTCGCCGTCCACCGCCTCGGTGTGCGCCACCGGGTCGAAGGCGGACAGGACCTTGCCGAGCGCGGTGGAGTGCAGCGGCTGCATCGCCCCGACCTCCAGGACCTGACGGCTGTCGTCGGGCCGGAAGACGTGGTGCATGATCAGCACGCCCTGCTGGTGCAGCACACCCACGTACACGCTCTCGCCGCTGGAGCGCGCGAGGTCGTCCGTCCATACGAGGGCGCGGGCCCGCAGCTCGTGGACGTCCAGATAGCTGTTGCCCAGGCGCAGCAGCTCCGCGCCGAGCTGGTAGCGGCCGGAGGCCGGGTCCTGCTCGACGAACCCCTCCGCCTGGAGGGTGCGCAGGATGCCGTGCGCGGTGCCCTTGGCCAGGCCGAGCGCGGAGGCCACCTCGGACAGGCCGAGCCGCCGCTCGCCGCCCGCGAGCAGCCGCAGCATGGCGGCCGCCCGTTCGAGCGACTGGATGTTCCGCGCCATCGCGCTTCCTCCCACTTCGGAACGTTGAGTTCGACAATGCTGAACAGTATCGGCCGTTGTCGACCTCGTGTCACCGTGATGGACGGCCCCCGCCGCCATCCGGCCAGTTCAGATGACAGACGCACCGCGGCCATCCGGCGGTCGCCCGGGCGGCCCCCCGCGCAGTCCGCCCCGTGGGACACCTGTGCCCACCCGGCCCTCACCCGGTTACCCTGACCGGGTGCGGCCTCCCCGAGGACGCCGCAAAGCCGACAGCCGTCGCACTCCAGGGAGCACATCCATGGCCTCGTTGCCTACCCCTTCCGCTGACAGCCGGACCCGCGCCGACGCGCTCCGCGAAGCGCTCGCCACCCGTGTGGTGGTGGCCGACGGAGCCATGGGCACCATGCTCCAGGCCCAGGACCCCACCCTGGAGGACTTCCAGGACCTCGAGGGCTGCAACGAGATCCTCAACGTCACCCGGCCCGACATCGTGCGCTCGGTGCACCAGGAGTACTTCGCGGTCGGCGTCGACTGCGTCGAGACCAACACCTTCGGCGCGAACTTCTCCGCCCTCGGTGAGTACGACATCCCCGAGCGCGTGTACGAGCTGTCCGAGGCGGGCGCCCGGATCGCCCGCGAGGTGGCCGACGAGTTCACCGCCTCGACCGGACAGCAGCGCTGGGTGCTCGGCTCCATGGGTCCCGGCACCAAGCTGCCCACCCTCGGCCACGCCCCGTACACCACGCTGCGCGACGCCTACCAGCAGAACGCCGAGGGCATGCTCGCGGGCGGCGCCGACGCGCTCCTGGTGGAGACCACCCAGGACCTGCTCCAGACCAAGGCCGCCATCCTCGGCGCCCAGCGCGCCCTCGACGCGGCGGGCCACCGGGTCCCGATCATCTGCTCGGTCACCGTCGAGACCACCGGCACCATGCTGCTCGGCTCCGAGATCGGCGCCGCGCTCACCGCGCTTGAGCCGCTCGGCATCGACATGATCGGCCTCAACTGCGCCACCGGCCCCGCCGAGATGAGCGAGCACCTGCGCTACCTGGCCCGCAACTCCCGGGTGCCGCTGTCCTGCATGCCCAACGCCGGACTGCCCGTCCTCGGCAAGGACGGCGCGCACTACCCGCTCTCCGCGCCGGAGCTCGCCGACGCCCAGGAGACGTTCGTCCGCGAGTACGGCCTCTCCCTGGTCGGCGGCTGCTGCGGCACCACGCCCGAGCACCTGCGCCAGGTCGTCGAGCGGGTCCGGGGCCTGGCGCCCACCGAGCGCCACCCGAGCCCCGAGCCCGGCGCCGCCTCGCTCTACCAGAGCGTGCCGTTCCGCCAGGACACCTCGTACATGGCGATCGGCGAGCGCACCAACGCCAACGGCTCCAAGAAGTTCCGCGAGGCCATGCTGGAGGGCCGCTGGGACGACTGCGTGGAGATGGCCCGCGACCAGATCCGCGAGGGCGCCCACATGCTCGACCTCTGCGTCGACTACGTGGGCCGCGACGGCGTCGCCGACATGGAGGAGCTGGCCGGCCGCTTCGCCACCGCCTCCACCCTGCCGATCGTCCTCGACTCCACCGAGGTCGACGTGCTCCAGGCCGGTCTGGAGAAGCTCGGCGGGCGCGCGGTCATCAACTCCGTCAACTACGAGGACGGCGACGGGCCCGAGTCGCGGTTCGCCAAGGTCACCCAGCTGGCCGTGGAGCACGGCGCGGCGCTGATCGCGCTGACCATCGACGAGGAGGGCCAGGCCCGTACCGTCGAGAACAAGGTCGCCATCGCCGAGCGGCTCATCGACGACCTCACCGGCAACTGGGGCGTGCGCGAGTCCGACATCCTCATCGACGCGCTGACCTTCACCATCTGCACCGGCCAGGAGGAGTCGCGCAAGGACGGCATCGCCACCATCGAGGCGATCCGCGAGCTCAAGCGCCGGCGCCCGGACGTCCAGACCACGCTCGGCCTGTCCAACATCTCCTTCGGCCTCAACCCGGCCGCCCGGGTCGTCCTCAACTCGGTGTTCCTGGACGAGTGCGTCAAGGCGGGCCTCGACTCCGCCATCGTGCACGCCTCCAAGATCCTGCCGATCGCGCGGCTTGAGGAGGAGCAGGTCAAGGTCGCGCTCGACCTCATCTACGACCGCCGTGCCGAGGGGTACGACCCGCTCCAGCGGCTGATGGAGCTCTTCGAGGGCGTCAGCACCAAGTCGATGAAGGCGGGCAAGGCCGAGGAGCTCCTCGCGCTGCCGCTGGACGAGCGCCTGAAGCGCCGGATCATCGACGGCGAGAAGAACGGCCTGGACGCGGACCTCGACGAGGCGCTGCTGACCCGCCCCGCCCTCGACATCGTCAACGACACCCTCCTGGAGGGCATGAAGGTCGTCGGCGAGCTGTTCGGCTCCGGCCAGATGCAGCTGCCGTTCGTCCTCCAGTCCGCCGAGGTCATGAAGACGGCCGTGGCCCATCTGGAGCCGCACATGGAGAAGTCCGACGCGGAGGGCAAGGGCACCATCGTGCTGGCCACCGTGCGCGGCGACGTCCACGACATCGGCAAGAACCTCGTCGACATCATCCTCTCCAACAACGGCTACAACGTCGTCAACCTCGGCATCAAGCAGCCCGTCTCCGCGATCCTGGAGGCCGCCGAGGAGCACCGCGCGGACGTCATCGGCATGTCCGGCCTCCTGGTGAAGTCGACCGTGATCATGAAGGAGAACCTGGAGGAGCTCAACCAGCGCAAGATGGCCGCCGACTACCCGGTGATCCTCGGCGGCGCGGCCCTCACGCGCGCGTACGTCGAGCAGGACCTGCACGAGATCTACGAGGGCGAAGTCCGCTACGCGCGCGACGCGTTCGAGGGCCTGCGCCTGATGGACGCCCTGGTCGCGGTGAAGCGCGGGGTGCCCGGCGCGACCCTGCCCGAGCTCAAGCAGCGCCGGGTGCCCAAGCGCGCGGCGGCCGTGCATGAGGCGGAGGAGCCCGAGGGCTCGGTCCGCTCGGACGTGGCCGTCGACAACCGCATCCCCGAGCCGCCGTTCTGGGGCACCCGGGTGATCAAGGGCATCGGCCTCAAGGAGTACGCGTCCTGGCTCGACGAGGGCGCGCTCTTCAAGGGCCAGTGGGGCCTCAAGCAGAACCGGGCCGGCGACGGGCCGAGCTACGAGGAGCTGGTGGAGACCGAGGGCCGCCCGCGGCTGCGCGGCTGGCTGGAGCAGCTGCACACCAGGAACCTGCTGGAGGCGGCCGTCGTCCACGGCTACTTCCCGTGCGTCTCCAAGGGCGACGACCTGATCATCCTGAACGAGGACGGCTCGGAGCGCACCCGCTTCACCTTCCCGCGCCAGCGCCGCGGCCGCCGGCTGTGCCTGGCGGACTTCTTCCGCCCGGAGGAGTCCGGCGAGACGGACGTGGTCGGGCTCCAGGTGGTCACGGTCGGCTCGAAGATCGGCGAGGCCACGGCCGAGCTGTTCGAGGCGAACTCCTACCGCGACTACCTCGAACTGCACGGCCTGTCCGTGCAGTTGGCGGAGGCGCTGGCCGAGTACTGGCACGCGCGCGTGCGCAGCGAGCTCGGCTTCGCGGGCGAGGACCCGTCCGAGGTGGAGGACATGTTCGCGCTCAAGTACCGCGGCGCGCGCTTCTCGCTGGGTTACGGGGCCTGCCCCGACCTGGAGGACCGCGCCAAGATCGCGGAGCTGCTCCGGCCCGAGCGGATCGGCGTGCACCTCTCGGAGGAGTTCCAGCTCCACCCCGAGCAGTCCACGGACGCGATCGTCATCCACCACCCCGAGGCGAAGTACTTCAACGCACGGTAGGCGCTGGTCGCCGCGAGGTTTATCACGAGCGTTTCCGACCGCCGGGACGTACACTTGTCGGTCCAGCGCAGGCCGGTTCCCACCCTGGGAACCGGCCTTCTCGTCCCTCCAGGAGGTGTGCCCGGATGACCACCACGGTTCCCGCGCCCGAAGCACGTACGGCCGACAGCTCGGCGCTCCAGGCCGTCTTCCTGGACATGGACGGCACGCTCGTCGACACCGAGGGCTTCTGGTGGGACGCCGAGGTGGAGGTCTTCGCCGCGCTCGGCCATCCGCTCCAGGAGAGCTGGCGCGACGTCGTGGTGGGCGGGCCCATGACCCGCAGCGCCGGGTTCCTCATCGAGGCCACCGGCGCCGACATCACCGTCCCCGAGCTCACCGTGCTGCTCAACGACCGTTTCGAGGCGCGCATCAGCCGCGGGGTGCCGCTGATGCCGGGAGCCGCCCGGCTGCTCGGCGAGCTCGCCGAGCACTCCGTGCCGACCGCCCTGGTCTCGGCCTCGCACCGGCGGATCATCGACCGGGTCCTGCATTCGCTGGGCTCGCGCCACTTCGCGCTCACCGTCGCCGGGGACGAGGTCGGGCGCACCAAGCCGCACCCCGAGCCGTATCTGTTCGCCGCCGCCGGGCTGGGCGCGGACCCGACCAGATGCGCGGTCGTCGAGGACACCGCGACCGGTGTGGCGGCCGCCGAGGCGGCCGGCTGCCGGGTGGTGGCGGTGCCGTCCGTGGCGCCGATCGAGCCCGCCTCGGGCCGGGTCGTCGTCGATTCCCTCGAACAAGTCGACCTGGCTTTTCTGCGCACCCTGATCACCCGGATGAACTGATCCGTTCACGCAGCGTGCCGCCGGAATGCGGCGCAAACTCATCGCATCCGGCCGTACATTTTCCGTGACCTTGCAAGGGCGTCACGACAACATCACAAAGGTTGAATTCACGACGGGTCAATGCGTGTCAAGTGGGTGACGTTCGTCACCTGATCTGCCGTCAGTGACCCGTGTCAAGGGCCTCTCCGGGCGCTCCGGAGGTGCCCTTGTGTCCTGTTTGGTGATCTCCTGTACGAAAGATTCCGCCGCCGCGATATCGGCGGGCTGCTATTTCCGGCCACTGCGTGGCGTGTGAATGGAGCAGGCCCAGTACGGGCTTTCCCGGCCCGCCCACTAATCTCGTCGCGAGAACTTCGCCGCACCCTCAACTGCCCCGGCACCCACCCAGCCGCCGGGCGCGCAGGTCCGATCGTACGTACCGGCCCGATCGCCTCCCCGCCCCGACCGGGCGGCCGCGGCGGAGTGATGCGTACTTCGCTGTACCCCAGTGCCGGACACATAGGGAGAACGTCCAGGATGAACCGCAAGACTTTGGTGCTGCCGGCCGTAGTGGGCCTGCTCGCCCCCGTACTCGCCGCGTGTGGCGGGGCAGGAAGTGGGGGCGACGGCGGCAAGGCCATCGTCGTGGGCACCACGGACCAGTTCGTGGTCACCAAGGACGCACCCGCTCCCTTCGACCCGGCCTACGCGTACGACACCGGTGCCTGGAACGTGCTGCGACAGACCGTGCAGATGCTGGTCCACGTCCCGCGCGGCGGCGGCGTGCCCGTCCCGGACGCGGCCTCCAGCTGCTCGTTCACCGACAAGGAGAACGAGAGCTACCGCTGCAAGCTGCGCAGCGGCCTCAAGTTCGCCGACGGCTCCAAGCTGACCGCCGCCGACGTCCACTACTCGATCCAGCGCGTCCTGAACATCAAGGACGGCAACGGCCCGATCGCCCTCCTGGAGAACATCGACACGATGGAGACCAAGGGCGACGACGAGATCGTCTTCCATCTGAAGACCCCGGACGCCACCTTCCCGTACAAGCTCGCGACGCCCGCCGCCGCGATCGTGCAGAAGGACAAGTACCCGGCGAAGAAGCTGCGCGGCGGCTTCGAGGTGGACGGCTCCGGCCCGTACACCCTCAAGGCCGAGTACAGCGGCGACAAGGTCGTCAAGGCCGTCTTCAGCAAGAACCCCAACTACAAGGGGGACTTGAAGGTCAACAACAGCAAGGTCGAGCTGCGCTCGTTCGCCGACGCCGACGCGATGGGCGCCGAGCTGGAGTCCGGCAAGATCGACATGATGACCCGCTCCATGTCGCCGGAGCAGATCCAGAAGTACTCGGTCACCCCGCCCAAGAACGTCAACCTGGTCGAGATGCCCGGCCTGGAAATCCGCTACCTGGGCTTCAACACCAACGACCCGTCCGTGAAGAACAAGGCCGTCCGCCAGGCGATGGCCGCCGTCGTCGACCGCGGCGCACTGGCCTCCAAGGTGTACGGGGCGACCGCCGAGCCGCTCTACTCGCTCATCCCGACCTCGATCGCCGGGCACACCAACTCGTTCTTCAACAAGTACGGCGAGCCGAGCAAGCAGAAGGCCGCGGGCATCCTGCGGGCCGCCGGTGTCTCCACCCCGGTCAAGCTGACGCTGAACTACACGGGCGACCACTACGGCCCGGGTACCGCCAAGGAGTTCTCGATCCTGCGGGACCAGCTGAACGCCACCGGCCTGTTCGCCACCACGCTCAAGGCGACCGACTGGCCCAAGTACCGCCCGGCCCAGAAGGCCGGCGAGTACGCCGTCTACGGCCTCGGCTGGTTCCCCGACTTCCCGGACCCGGACAACTACGTCGCGCCCTTCCTCGGCCGCGACAACTTCCTCAACTCGCCGTACTCCAACGTCGAGGTGCGCAACACCCTGATCCCCGAATCGCGCGTGGCGGCCGACCGCAACCAGGCCTCCAAGCCGTTCGAGAAGATCCAGGACATCGTCGCCAACGACGTCCCCGTACTCCCGCTGTGGCAGGGCAAGCAGTACGTCGCCGCCCGCAGCGAGATCACGGGCACCGAGTGGGCGCTCAACTCCTCGGCCGACCTCCAGCTCTGGGAGCTGGGCCGCGGCGTGAAGTAACGCAGGACCCGGCCGCGTTCATCACGTGCCGGCAAGCAATTTCAGTGAGGCCGCACGGCCCGGGGACAGCCCCGGGCCGCCGGCCGAGCAACGACTGTGAGGCACGTGCACGTGAAGATACGGAACCGATGGCTGACGGCCCCGCTCGCCGCGGGACTGGCGGCCGGTCTCCTCAGCGGCTGCGGCTCGGAGGACGGATCCTCGTCCGGGAACGGCGAGTCGGTGGTCATGGGGATGTCGGACGACATCCTGGCGACCGACCCTGCCTCCGGCTACGACCCGGGCTCCTGGCTGCTGTTCAACAACGTCTTCCAGTCGCTGCTCAGCTTCCCCAAGGGCAGCACCACCCCGCAGCCCGAGGCAGCCGAGCGCTGCTCGTTCGACAAGGGCGGCTCCCAGGTCTTCCGCTGCACCCTGCGCTCCGGCCTGAAGTTCAGCAACGGCCACGCGCTGACCTCCGAGGACGTCAAGTTCTCGTTCCAGCGGGTGCTGAAGATCAACGACGCCAACGGACCCGCGCCGCTGCTGTCCACCCTGGGCAAGATCGACACCCCGGACGCGCAGACCGTCGTCTTCCACCTCAAGGTGCCGGACGCCACCTTCCCCAACAAGATCGCCTCCGGTGCCGGCTCGATCGTCGACCACGAGGTGTACCCGGCCGACAAGCTGCGCACCGACGACAAGGCGGTCGGCTCGGGCGTCTACAAGCTCGACGCCTTCGGCGACAAGCAGGCGAGCTTCTCGGTCAACTCCAGCTACAAGGGCACGGCCAAGGTCAAGAACTCCGGCATGACCATGAAGCTGTTCCACGGCCGCCAGAAGGACCTGGCGGACGCGCTGAAGAACGGCGACGTCGACCTCGCCTACCGCGGTCTCACCGCCAAGGACATCGCCGACCTCCAGGCCGCCAGTGTGGCGGACAAGAAGGGCATCAAGGTCGTCGAGGGCACCGGCGCGGAGGTCCAGCACCTGGCCTTCAACATGAACGACCCGGTCGCCGGCAAGCCCGCCGTCCGCAAGGCAATCGCCTACCTCGTCGACCGCGAGGCGCTGGTGCGCGATGTCTACAAGTCGACCGCGACGCCGCTGTACTCGATCGTCCCGTCCGGCATCACCGCGCACAGCACCTCGCTGTTCGACATGTACGGCGGCAGCCCGCAGCCCGCGAAGGCCAAGCAGGTCCTGCACAAGGCCGGCCTCACCGGCAAGGTGAAGCTCACCCTGTGGTCCACGCCGATCCGCTACGGGCCGGGCACCGACGACGAGATGCGCGCCATCGCCAAGCAGCTCAACGCGAGCGGGCTGTTCGACGCCGAGGTGAAGTCCGTCGAGTTCAAGCAGTACGAGAAGGACGTCGAGGCCGGCAAGTACGGTGTGTACGTGAAGGGCTGGATCCCCGACTACCCGGATCCCGACAACTTCACCTCGCCGTTCTTCGGCAAGGACAACGTGCTGTCCAACCACTACGACAACAAGGCGATCACGGGCGAGATCATCCCGTCGACGGCCGCCACGGAGGACCGCGCGGCCACCGAGGCCGAGTTCTCCCGCCTCCAGGACATCGTCGCCAACGACCTGCCGATCCTGCCGCTGTGGCAGGGCAAGCAGTACGCGGTGGCCCGCGAGGGCGTGGCGGGCCTCGAGTGGACCCTGGACCCGTCGACCGTGTTCCGGTTCTGGGAGATCAGCAAGAACTAGCGGGAGCGCGGCCCTTGAAAAAGGGGGGTGCGGGGGCTCGGCCCCCGCACCCCCCCTTTTTTTATCCGCTTTATCCGCGCTTACTGCGCTCCCGGCCGGACCAGCCCGCTCTCGTACGCGTACACCGCCGCCTGGACGCGGTCGCGCAGCCCCAGCTTCGTCAGCACATGGCCGACGTGGGTCTTCACCGTCGTCTCGCTGACGAACAGGTCCGCGGCGATCTCCGCGTTGGAGAGTCCGCGCGCCACCAGCTTCAGGACCTCGACCTCGCGGTCGGTGAGCGTGTGCAGGGTGTCCGGGACCGGCTCCTCGCCCGAGGGCAGATGGTCCGCGTACTTGTCGAGCAGCCGACGGGTGATCGACGGGGCGAGCATCGCCTCGCCCGCCGCGACCACCCGGATCGCCTGGACCAGCTCATTGGCGGGCGCGTCCTTCAGCAGGAAGCCGCTGGCCCCCGCCTTGAGCGCCTCCACCACGTACTCGTCGAGGTCGAACGTGGTCAGCACCAGCACCTTCGCCGGGCCGTCCTTGCCCGGCCCGCTGATCTGCCGGGTCGCCTCCACCCCGTCCATCCGGGGCATCCGGATGTCCATCAGCACCACATCGGGCTGGAGCGCCCGCACCTGGTCGAGGGCCTGGAGACCGTCGCCGGCCTCGCCCACCACCGCGATGTCCTGCTCGGCCTCCAGGATCATCCGGAAACCGGTGCGCAGCAGCGGCTGGTCGTCGACCAGTAGGACGCGGATAGCCACGGGAACTCCTCATCAGGATTGCTGGACCGGGTCCATTCTGCCCTGCTCATCCTGCGTCACCCCGGCTGGGAGCGCCTGGAGCGGGCTGGGCCTGCCCGGGTTGCGGCCCCCGGACCCGGGGCGGGCCGTCGCACCTCAGCCTGGAGAATCCCCGGCCGGGATCAAAGGAAGCGGATAGACCGGGGGAGTCCCCCCGAATTCCGGACAGACCGCCTGGTGGTCGCACCAGCCGCACAGCTTGGTCGGCCGCGGGCGCCAGTCGCCGGTCTCGGTGGCCAGCCGGATCGCCTCCCACAGGGCGTGCAGCTTCCGCTCCACCTGCTGCAGATCCGCCTCCACCGGGTCGTACGTCAGCACGTCGCCGCTGCCCAGGTACACCAGCTGGAGGCGGCGCGGCAGCACGTTCTTCAGCCGCCAGACCACCAGCGCGTAGAACTTCATCTGGAACAGCGCGCCCTCCGCGTACTCCGGACGCGGGGCCTTGCCCGTCTTGTAGTCGACGATCCGGACCTCGCCGGTCGGCGCCACGTCGACCCGGTCGATCACTCCGCGCAGCCGCAGCCCCGACTCCAGCTCCGTCTCGACGAAGAACTCCCGCTCCACCGGCTCCAGGCGCGTCGGATCCTCCAGCGAGAACCACCGCTCCACCAGCCGCTCGGCCTCGCCCAGCCACTTGGCCAGCCGCTCGCCGTCGGCGTCCTCGGCGAACAGCTCGGTGAGCTCCGGCTTCGATTCGAGCAGCCGGTCCCACTGGCCGGGAATCATCGCCTTCGCGCGCGGCGCGGTCCGCTCCGCCGCCGGGTCGTCGAAGAGGCGCTCCAGCACCGCGTGCACCAGCGTGCCGCGCGTCGCCGCCTCGCTCGGCTTCTCGGGGAGCTTGTCGATCACCCGGAACCGGTACAGCAAGGGGCACTGCATGAAGTCGTTCGCCCGCGACGGCGACAACGACACGGGGCGCTGGGCCGCCGCGGCCCCTCCGGTGCTCGTATCCATGACACAGACCCTACGACCCGCCACTGACAGCGAGCGGAATACCATCGACGACGAGCCCCCTCACACTGCATGATCGAGACAGAACCACCGACGAAGGGACACCGTGGACGAGAGCGGCGACAGCAAAAGGCCGCAGTCCGGCGCGGGGGACGACGGTCCCGGCGCCGCGCCCGACAACGGCAAGTCGCCCCGCGGACGTGAGCCGGGCGGCGGAATCCTCATGGGGCGCCCCTTCGGCGTACCGGTCTACGTCGCACCCAGCTGGTTCCTGGTCGCCGCCCTGATCACCTGGGTCTTCGGCGGCCAGCTCGACCGCGTGCTGCCCGAGCTCGGCGCCGCCCGCTACCTCGTCTCGCTCTTCTTCGCGGTCGCCTTCTACGCCTCGGTGCTGGTCCACGAGCTGGCCCACACGGTCGCCGCGCTGCGCTTCAAGCTCCCGGTGCGCCGCATCCAGCTCCAGTTCTTCGGCGGGGTCTCCGAGATCGAGAAGGAGACCGAGACGCCGGGCCGCGAGTTCGTGCTCGCCTTCGTCGGCCCGCTGCTCTCGCTCGTCCTGTCCGGGCTGTTCTACGTCGGGATGCAGGCCGTCGAGCCCGGCACCGTGCCCGGCGTCCTGCTCGCCGGGCTGATGATCTCCAACCTGATCGTGGCGGGCTTCAACCTGCTGCCCGGGCTGCCGCTGGACGGCGGCCGGATGCTCCGCGCCGTGGTGTGGAAGATCACCGGCAGGCCCATGAGCGGCACCGTCGCCGCCGCCTGGGTCGGCCGCGCCCTCGCCGTCACCGTCCTCATCGGCCTCCCGCTGCTCACCCAGACCGGGGCGCTCGGCAACGCGCCGGAAGAGGTCGACGGCATGGACACCGTCACCGACGCGCTGCTCGCCGCGATCCTCGCCGCGATCATCTGGACCGGCGCGGGCAACAGCCTGCGCATGGCCCGGCTGCGCGAGCACCTGCCGGAGCTGCGCGCCCGCAACCTCACCCGCCGGGCCGTCCCCGTCGAGTCGGCCACCCCGCTCTCCGAGGCGCTGCGCCGGGCCAACGAGGCCGGCGCGCGCGCCCTGGTCGTCGTCGACGGGCAGGGCGACCCCACCGGCCTGGTCCGGGAGGCCGCCATCGTCGGCGTGCCGGAGCACCGCCGCCCCTGGGTCGCGGTCAGCGGGCTCGCCCAGGACCTCACCGACGGCATGCGCGTCCCGGCCGAGCTGGCCGGCGAACCGCTCCTGGACAAGCTCCGGGCCACCCCCGCCACCGAGTACCTGGTGGTCGAGGAGACCGGCGAGATCTACGGAGTGCTCTCGGCGGCCGACGTCGAGAAGGCCTTCGTGGCGGCGATGGCCCGGCCCACCCCGTAACCCCGCCCCCGGCCCCAGCGGCGCAGGCCGTGGCGTTGCGGGGTCAACAGGGCCGGTACCCTGTTCGTATGTCCGAACCGACCGGTGCCGCCCGCCGTCGCGGGCCCTTCAAGGTCGGGGACCAGGTCCAGCTCACCGACCCCAAGGGACGCCACTACACGTTCACGCTCGAAGCCGGGAAGAACTTCCACACCCACAAGGGTTCCTTCCCGCACGACGAGCTGATCGGCGCTCCCGAGGGCAGTGTTGTCCGTACCACCGGGAACGTCGCGTACCTCGCGCTGCGCCCGCTGCTCCCCGACTACGTCCTGTCCATGCCCCGCGGCGCCGCCGTGGTCTACCCCAAGGACGCGGGGCAGATCCTGGCCTTCGCCGACATCTTCGCCGGCGCGCGCGTCGTCGAGGCGGGCGTGGGCTCCGGCTCGCTCAGCGCCTTCCTGCTGCGCGCCATCGGCGACCACGGCATGCTCCACTCCTACGAGCGCCGCGCGGACTTCGCCGAGATCGCCCAGCAGAACGTGGAGCGCTACTTCGGCGAGCCGCACCCCGCCTGGCAGCTCACCGTCGGCGACCTCCAGGACAACCTGTCGGACACCGACGTCGACCGCGTCATCCTCGACATGCTCGCCCCCTGGGAGTGCCTGGACGCCGTCTCCAAGGCGCTGGTGCCCGGCGGCATCCTCTGCTGCTACGTGGCCACCACCACCCAGCTCTCGCGCACCGTCGAGGCGATCCGCGAGATCGGCTGCTTCGCCGAGCCGCAGCCGTGGGAGTCGATGATCCGCAACTGGCACGTGGAGGGCCTCGCCGTCCGCCCGGACCACCGGATGATCGGCCACACCGGCTTCCTCGTCACCGCCCGCCGCCTCGCGGACGGCGTCGAGCCCCCGCTGCGCCGCCGCCGCCCCGCCAAGGGCGCGTACGGAGACGACTACGAGGGCCCCAACAAGGACTGACGAGCCCGTCAGCTCAACGCACCGGCGCCGCCGCCGAGTTCCCGGGAGTGTCCGGGAACTCGGCGGCGGCGCTTTTCCGTTGGAGGTACGGGCGGACGCCTCGGGGCACGGGGGCGCCAAGGGGGCGCACAACGTCCGGACCCCGCTGTTCCGCCCGACTGTGACGTGTGGCACGATGCTGGCCACTCCCACCACCCGCACCATCCCTCACAGGAGACCTCCCGCGTGCAGACCGCCGCCGTCCCCGAGCTCGCGCACACCCACGCCCGCCCGGTGCACTGGCTGGCCACGGCCGCCGCGATGGCCGGTGTCGTGGCGCTGGCCGGCTGGCTGCAGCCCGACACCGCCAAGGCCTCCCAAGGGGCCCCGGGGGCCGTGGTGGCGGCCGCTCCGGCCCCCGACGCGGCGGCCGTCGCCTACCCGCTCCAGTGCGGCACGGTGGGCACCCAGGTCGCGGCCCGCGCCGAGGGGGACCTCGACGGCGACGGCAGCCCCGAGACCGTGGCCGTCGTGCACTGCCGGGCCGGCTCGGGCACCCCGCCGAGCGGGATCTACGTGCTGACCCGGCCCGCCGTGAAGGGCGCCCCGCCGCGCCTGGTGGCGACCCTGGCCGACCCGGGGGAGAGGCTCGGCGTCTCCCACCTCGCGGTCCGCGAGGGAGCCGTCACGGCCACCCTGCTCGGCTACTCCTCACCGGACGTGCCGCGCTGCTGCCCCGACGAGGAGCGCGACACCAAGTGGCGGTGGCAGGGCGGGAAGTTCGTCCGGAGCACCCGGTCCCAGGCGCTGGGTACCTGATCCGTCACCCAGCGTACGGACTTCGTCACGTACCGTCTCAGTCGGCGTCCGGCCCGTAGACCTCGACGCTGTCCGAAACCCGTCGTACGTGAATGCAGTCGCCCGGGCAGTCCTTCACCGAGTCGACGACGTCCTGGAGCAGCGGCAGCGGGACCGGCGTCACCGCGCCGGGCGACTGCAGCAGCTCGTCCTCGGCGCTCTTCACGTACGCCAGACCGTCGATGTCCAGCTCGAAGACCTCGGGCGCGTACTGGACACAGATGCCGTCGCCGGTGCAGAGCTCCTGGTCGATCCAGACTTCAAGAGCGTCGTTCATATGGCCTGCCGTTCGTGCGCGGTGCTGTGTTCGTACGGGGTGCTCCACCGGCCAGGGTGGCCGAGCAATCGGTACCAGTCCTGACGGGTGTTGACCGACTCGACGATACAACCGCCCGCTTTCCGATGTTGATGGGTGGGTATTCCCCTGGCGTGAGGGAGAGCGCAAGGGTGAAGATCGGACACACCCCGCAGTCTTTGTGATCTAGGGGTTTCAATCACCACCCGCCCAGGTAGGGTCAGGAAGCGTCCAGCTCCCCTTGGAGGAGGTGAGGACCGTGGCAGCCCACGACGACGACATCAACCGCGGCATCCGGCCCGGGCGGGGGTCTGAGGACCCAGCCGGCCAGGTTGCCTATCTAGAGCAGGAAATCGCCGTCCTGCGACGCAAGCTCGCCGACTCTCCGCGTCATACGAGGATTCTCGAAGAGCGGATCGTCGAGCTGCAGACCAACCTGGCGGGCGTGTCCGCGCAGAACGAGCGGCTCGCCAATACGCTCCGCGAGGCCCGGGACCAGATCGTGGCCCTCAAGGAGGAGGTCGACCGGCTCGCACAGCCGCCGGCCGGCTTCGGTGTCTTCCTGCAGTCCAACGAGGACGGCACGGCCGACATCTTCACCGGGGGCCGCAAGCTCCGGGTGAACGTCAGCCCCAGCGTCGAGCTCGACGAGCTCCGGCGCGGCCAGGAAGTCATGCTCAACGAAGCGCTCAACGTGGTCGAGGCCATGGAGTTCGAGCGCGCCGGGGACATCGTCACCCTCAAGGAGATCCTGGAGGACGGCGAGCGCGCCCTGGTGGTCGGGCACACCGACGAGGAAAGGGTGGTGAGGCTCGCCGAGCCGCTCCTGGACATCACCATCCGCCCCGGCGACGCCCTGCTGCTCGAACCCCGCTCCGGCTACGTGTACGAAGTGGTCCCCAAGAGCGAGGTCGAGGAACTGGTCCTCGAAGAGGTCCCGGACGTCGACTACGACAAGATCGGCGGACTCGGCGGCCAGATCGAGATGATCCGCGACGCGGTCGAGCTCCCGTACCTCTACCCGGACCTCTTCAAGGAACACGAACTGCGGCCGCCCAAGGGCATCCTGCTCTACGGCCCGCCCGGCTGCGGCAAGACGCTCATCGCCAAGGCCGTCGCCAACTCGCTCGCCAAGAAGGTGGCGGAGGTCACCGGTCAGCCCGCGGGGAAGAGCTACTTCCTCAACATCAAGGGCCCCGAACTCCTCAACAAGTACGTGGGAGAGACCGAGCGGCACATCCGCCTCGTCTTCCAGCGAGCCCGGGAGAAGGCCAGCGAGGGCACCCCCGTCATCGTCTTCTTCGACGAGATGGAGTCCCTCTTCCGCACCCGCGGATCCGGCGTCAGCTCGGACGTGGAGAACACCATCGTCCCCCAGCTGCTCGCCGAGATCGACGGGGTGGAAGGCCTGGAGAACGTCATCGTCATCGGCGCCTCCAACCGCGAGGACATGATCGACCCCGCGATCCTGCGGCCCGGCCGGCTCGACGTCAAGATCAAGATCGAGCGTCCGGACGCGGAGGCGGCCAAGGACATCTTCGCCAAGTACCTCACGGCGTCCCTGCCGCTGCACTCGGACGACCTGTCCGAACACAGCGGTTCCAAGGACGCCGCGGCACACGCGATGATCCAGTCCGTGGTCGAGCAGATGTACGCGGAATCCGAGGAGAACCGCTTCCTGGAGGTCACGTACGCCAACGGCGACAAGGAAGTCCTGTACTTCAAGGACTTCAACTCCGGCGCCATGATCCAGAACATCGTGGACCGGGCCAAGAAGATGGCCATCAAGGCCTTCCTCGACCACAACCAGAAGGGCATCCGCGTCTCCCACCTCCTCCAGGCCTGCGTGGACGAGTTCAAGGAGAACGAGGACCTGCCCAACACCACCAACCCCGACGACTGGGCCCGTATCTCCGGAAAGAAGGGCGAGCGGATCGTGTTCATCCGTACCCTCGTCACCGGAAAGCAGGGCGCGGACACCGGACGCTCCATCGACACCGTGGCCAACACAGGTCAGTACCTGTAGCACACAGGTCGGCTGCGGGTGCCCGACCGGGGCATCCGCAGCCGACTGCTTTTCCGGCCAAAAACAGGCCACAGACAGACCAAGAGCAATGACGGAATTGATCTCCCCACCAGCGCAAAGGCGTTCTAGGCTCTTCCGTACCGCCGAGTCGCGCAGTGCGGGGACGGGCACCGCACACGCACCGGAGAAACAGCGGTACTTGAGCGCCGCTCCCGGAGGGGAGCGCCGCCGGGCAAGGAGGGCCGCATGACCGTACGGCGAGTAATGGGCATCGAGACGGAGTACGGCATCTCCGTCCCCGGCCACCCCAATGCCAATGCCATGCTCACCTCGTCCCAGATCGTCAACGCGTACGCCGCGGCGATGCACCGGGCGCGCCGCGCCCGCTGGGACTTCGAGGAGGAGAACCCGCTGCGGGACGCCCGCGGCTTCGACCTCGCCCGCGAGGCCGCCGACTCCAGCCAGCTCACCGACGAGGACATCGGCCTCGCCAACGTCATCCTCACCAACGGGGCACGGCTCTACGTCGACCACGCCCACCCCGAGTACAGCTCGCCCGAAGTCACCAACCCGCGTGACGCGGTGCTCTGGGACAAGGCGGGCGAGCGCATCATGGCCGAGGCGGCCGAGCGCGCGGCGCAGCTCCCCGGCGCCCAGCCCATCCACCTCTACAAGAACAACACCGACAACAAGGGCGCCTCCTACGGCACGCACGAGAACTACCTGATGAAGCGGGAGACCCCGTTCAGCGACATCGTGCGCCACCTCACCCCGTTCTTCGTCTCCCGCCAGGTCATCACGGGAGCGGGCCGCGTCGGCATCGGCCAGGACGGCCACGAGCACGGCTTCCAGATCAGCCAGCGCGCCGACTACTTCGAGGTCGAGGTCGGTCTGGAGACCACCCTCAAGCGCCCCATCATCAACACGCGCGACGAGCCGCACGCGGACGCGGAGAAGTACCGCCGGCTGCACGTCATCATCGGCGACGCCAACCTCTCCGAGATCTCCACCTACCTCAAGCTCGGTACCACGGCCCTCGTCCTCTCCATGATCGAGGACGGGTTCATCAACGTCGACCTCGCCGTCGACCAGCCGGTCCGCACCCTCCA
Organism: Streptomyces sp. TLI_146; assembly: GCF_002846415.1. Classification (NCBI taxonomy): domain Bacteria; kingdom Bacillati; phylum Actinomycetota; class Actinomycetes; order Kitasatosporales; family Streptomycetaceae; genus Streptomyces; species Streptomyces sp. TLI_146. The sequence continues at coordinate 2,474,780 of NZ_PJMX01000001.1, read as the reverse complement.
CCAGGTCTCCCACGACCCTGACCTGCGCCACCTGGTCACCCTGCGCAGCGGCCGCACCCTCACCGCCGTACAACTCCAGATGGAGTACTTCGAGCTCGCGCGCAAGTACGTGGAGGAGCGGTTCGGCGTCGACGCGGACGACCAGACCAAGGACGTCCTCGGGCGCTGGGAGGACGTGCTCAACCGGCTGGAGAACGACCCGATGAGCCTGTCCGGCGAGCTCGACTGGATCGCCAAGCGGGAGCTCATGGAGGGCTACCGGCGCCGTGACGGCCTCGGCTGGGACGCGGCCCGGCTGCACCTGGTGGACCTCCAGTACGCCGACGTACGGGCCGAGAAGGGCCTCTACAACCGGCTGGCGGCCCGGGGCAAGATGAAGCGGCTCCACGACGAGCCGGCGGTCGCCGAGGCCCGGACGAAGCCCCCGGAGGACACCAGGGCGTACTTCCGCGGCCGCTGTCTGGAGCAGTACGCGGACGACGTCGCGGCGGCCTCCTGGGACTCGGTGATCTTCGATCTGCCGGGCCGCGATTCGCTCCAGCGCGTGCCAACCCTGGAACCGCTTCGCGGAACGCGTAATCACGTGAAGGAGCTGCTCGACCGCTGCCGTACGGCCGAGGATCTGGTCCGGGTGCTCTCGGGCGGCTGACCGGGGCTGAAAAGTCGGCGGCGTGGGAAACACAGAGGTAGGCCCCGCACGTTCCATCAAGTGCGGGGCCGATGTCAGGCCCTGCTTGTAGGGTCTGATCAAGGACATCGAACCGAGCGGGGTGAGGTAGATGGCGACCAAGGACACCGGCGGCGGACAGCAGAAGGCCACGCGTTCCACCGAGGAGGTCGAGGAGCAGGCCCAGGACGCGCAGGCTTCGGAGGACCTCAAGGAGCGCCACGAGAAGCTCTCGGACGACGTCGACTCGGTGCTGGACGAGATCGACGATGTCCTCGAAGAGAACGCGGAGGACTTCGTGCGCTCCTTCGTTCAGAAGGGTGGACAGTAGTCCACGGATGTGAACGGCGGGGGGCGTGTGTGAGGGAGCGACGGCTCCCCGCGGCGGGGCGGCGCCCGGTGTGCCCAACCCGCCCTTCCGCCCTCGCCGTTCATGTGGATCACCGCCACGAGACGGGTAAGGTCCGTGGCGTACGGTGCTTCAACTGCGATTCGGCCATCGGCAAGTTGGGAGACGATCCCGACACAGTTCGTCGGGCTGCCGCCTACCTGGAGGGAACCTCGTGGAAGCCAACACTCGTGGCACAGGGCGTCTACCAGCTGCCTTCCTGACGCCGGGCTCGTCCTCGTTCATGGACTTCCTGTCCGAGCACTCGCCCGAAATGCTGCCGGGCAAGCGGGTCCTGCCGCCCGTGCAGGGGCACGTGGAGGCGCCGCACGGCACGACCATCGTGGCGGCGACGTTCCCCGGCGGCGTGGTGCTCGCCGGTGACCGGCGGGCGACGATGGGCAACATGATCGCCCAGCGCGACATCGAGAAGGTCTTCCCGGCGGACGAGTACTCGGCGGTGGGCATCGCCGGTACCGCGGGCCTCGCCGTGGAGATGGTCAAGCTCTTCCAACTGGAGCTGGAGCACTTCGAGAAGGTCGAGGGCGCCACCCTCTCGCTGGAGGGCAAGGCCAACCGGCTCTCCACCATGATCCGCGGCAACCTCGGCATGGCCATGCAGGGCCTGGCCGTGGTCCCGCTCTTCGCGGGGTACGACGTGGACCGCGAGAAGGGCCGCATCTTCTCGTACGACGTCACCGGCGGCCGCTCCGAGGAGCACGGCTACGCGGCCACCGGCTCGGGTTCGATCTTCGCCCGCGGCTCGATGAAGAAGCTGTACCGCGAGGACCTGACCGAGCAGCAGACCACCACCCTGGTCGTCCAGGCGCTCTACGACGCGGCGGACGACGACTCGGCGACCGGCGGTCCCGATGTCGCCCGCCGCATCTATCCGATCGTCACCGTCATCAGCGACGAGGGCTTCCGGCGGCTGACCGAGGCGGAGTCCTCCGAGATCGCGCGCTCGATCCTGGAGCGGCGTCTGGAACAGCCCGACGGCCCGCGTGCCGCGCTGCTCTGAGGCCGGGGAGAGGCCGCAGAGATGACCCCGCCACTGACAGAAAGGGACGGATAGCCGGTGTCGACGCCGTTCTATGTCTCACCCCAGCAGGCCATGGCCGACCGCGCCGAGTACGCCCGCAAGGGCATCGCGCGCGGCCGCAGCCTGGTCGTGCTGCAGTACGCCGACGGCATCGTCTTCGTCGGCGAGAACCCGTCCCGTGCGCTGCACAAGTTCAGCGAGATCTACGACCGGATCGGCTTCGCGGCCGCCGGCAAGTACAACGAGTACGAGAACCTCCGCATCGGCGGAGTGCGCTACGCGGATCTGCGGGGATACACCTACGACCGTGACGATGTGACGGCCCGTGGCCTGGCGAACGTGTACGCGCAGACGCTGGGCACCATCTTCTCCAGCGTCGGCGAGAAGCCGTACGAGGTGGAGCTGGTGGTCGCCGAGGTCGGGGCGACGCCGGAGGAGGACCAGATCTACCGGCTGCCGCACGACGGCTCGATCGTGGACGAGCACGGCTCGGTCGCGGTCGGCGGCAACGCGGAGCAGATCAGCACCTTCCTCGACCAGCGCCACCAGGACGGCATGTCCCTGGCGGAGGCGCTGAAGCTGGCCGTGCAGGCCCTGTCGAACCAGACCAACGGCGCCGAGCGGGAGATCCCCGCGGAGCGGCTGGAGGTCGCGGTGCTCGACCGGACGCGGCCGCAGCAGCGCAAGTTCAAGCGGATCGTCGGCCGTCAGCTCTCCCGTCTCCTGCAGACGGAAGAGGCGAGCGCCGAGCCGACCGAGGTGCCGTCGGACAACGACGACGAGTAGAAGTCGCCGCAAAGGCCCGTGCCCCGCCGTTCCTCACGGCGGGGCACGGGCCTTTCCGTATCCGGACCGCGTCAGGCCGCGGGCGGGGCCGTGGAGCCGCGTACGACCAGGGCGACGGGCAGGTCGCCCGTCTCGGGCTCGCGGCCGTCCAGGACGGCGAGCAGGGCGGCCATCCCGCGCTCGCCCACCTGCTCGGCGGGCAGTTGGACGGTGGTGAGTTCGGGTTCGAGGGCGGTGGCGAGGGCGAGGTCGTCGAACCCGGCCACCGAGACGTCGTCGGGGATGCGCAGGCCGAGCCGCCGGGCGGCCTTGCAGGCTCCCGCCGCCAGGATGTCGTCGTCGCAGATGAGCGCGGTGGGCCGGGGGCCGGGGCGGGTGAGGGCGTGCTCGGCCGCCTGCCGGGCGGCGTCCACGGTGAGCGCCGAGGGCACGGTCAGGACCTCGGCGTCGGGCACCCGGCGCAGTGCCTCCTCCAGGGCGCGGCCGCGTACCTGGAAGGTCCAGGAGTCCACGGCCGAGGCGAGGTGGGCGAATCTGCGGTGGCCGAGGCCGAGCAGATGCTCCGTCACCTGCCGTATGCCGTCGGCGATGTCGAGGTTGACGCGGGCGGCGGGGCCGGCCCCGGCGGGGTCGCTGTCGAGCATGACGAGGGGCAGGTCGGTGCCCCGGATCCCGGCGAGGGCGTCGGCGGCCATGGAGGAGGCGATGACGCCGTCGAGGGCGGCGCTGGCCGAGTCGAAGGGGTCGCGGGCCGGGCCGACGCCCTCGGGGGAGGGGTAGAGCACGACGCCGAAGCCGTGCTCGGCGGCGACGCGGGCGGCGCCGGTGTAGACGCGGGCGAAGAACTCGTTGGTGAGGGCGGGGACGACGAGCAGCGCCGTGCGGGTACGGCCCAGGCGCAGGCTGCGGGCGGCGAGGTTGGGCCGGTAGCCGAGCTCGCGGGCGGCGTCGCGGACCAGGGCGGCGGTCCGCTCGGAGACGCGGCCGCGCCACTTGTCTCCGAGGACGAGCGAGACGGTGGCCTGGGAGACCCCGGCCGCGCGGGCGACGTCCCGGCTGGTCGGCTGGGTCTTCACGGGGTCCTCCGGCGGGGTGTGGGGGCTGGCTGTCCCTGCTCCGGGAGTGGACCCGGGGGTTGTCGACATGGTACGTATGACGTCGAACGTTATACGTAAAACTGATGCGACCGAGGGGCGACATGGCGGCGGGATATCTGGAGATCCTCCGGACGCGGCACGCCGCGCGACTGCTGGCGGGCACGCTGACCGGGCGGCTGCCCAACGCCACCGCGGCCATCGCGGTGGTCCTGTTCGTCCGCGCGGAGGGCGGCAGCTACTCGCTGGCGGGCGCGCTCACCGCGGTGTACGGCCTGGCCACCGCGGCCGGTCAGCCGCTGCTCGGCCGGGCCGTCGACCTGTACGGGCAGCCCCGGGTGATGCTCCCGGCGTCGGTGGCCAGCGCGCTGGGAATGGCGGTCCTCGCGTATACCGGCATCGAGCCGGTCGCGGTGGCGTACGCGGCCATGGTCGTCGCCGGGTTCTGCACACCGCCGCTGGAGGGCGGGCTGCGGGCGCTGTGGCCCAGTGTCCTGACCCGCCAGGACCAGGTGCACACCGCGTACGCGATGGACGCGATAGCCCAGGAGGTGATGTTCACGGTCGGCCCGCTCCTGGTCACCCTCGGCATCGCCCTGTGGTCGCCCGCCACCGCCCTGGTCGTGATCAACGTGCTCGGGGTGCTCGGCGCGCTCTCGGTGGTCCTCTCGGCGCCCTCGCGCGCCTGGCGCTCCGCCCCGCGCGAGGCGCACTGGCTGGGCGCACTGCGCTCCACGGGCCTGCTCGCGCTCCTCGGTGCGTTCTTCTTCGTCGGCCTCGCGCTGGGCGCGATCATTGTGGCCGCGTCGGCCTACGCCGACGACCACGGGCGGGACGCGATCTACGGCTGGCTGATGGCCGCCAACGGCCTCGGGGCGCTCCTCGGCGGTCTGGTGTACGGGGCGCGCCAGTGGGCCGGAACTCCCGAGAAACGGCTGATTTCGCTCGTCGCGCTGCTCGCGGTCGGCTATCTGCCGCTGATGCTCGTGCCCGGTGTCGTCCCCATGGCGGGACTGGCCGTGGTCTCCGGGCTCTTCCTCGCGCCGTGCATCGCCTGCGCGTTCATCGTGGTCGACCGGCACGCCCCGCGCGGCACCGTGACCGAGGCGTTCTCCTGGCTGGTGACCGCGTTCGGGGTCGGCACCGCGCTCGGCACGGCCGTCGCCGGGCCCGCCGTCGAACTCGGCGGCAGCGCGGCGAGCTTCGCCGTCGCGGGCGGCGGCGGGGCGGCCGCGCTCGTGGTGCTGCTCGCCACCCGAGGGGTCCTCGCAGCTCCCGGGCGTACGGAAAGTGTCATGGGAGTTGACCAAAATGATCCAACCCGTGCTGCCGAACCCGGTTTCAGCTGAGGGCATCGGGCGTAATGTTCAGTCATGGACCGCCGCATTTTCGGGCTGGAGAACGAGTACGGCGTCACGTGCACGTTCAGGGGACAGCGCCGACTGTCACCTGACGAAGTGGCGCGCTACCTCTTCCGCCGTGTTGTGTCATGGGGCCGCAGCAGCAACGTCTTCCTGCGGAACGGCGCCCGCCTCTACCTCGACGTGGGTTCGCATCCGGAATACGCAACTCCCGAATGCGACAACGTGACCGAACTCGTCACCCACGACAAGGCGGGCGAGCGCATTCTCGAGGGTCTGCTCGTCGACGCCGAGCGCCGCCTGCACGAGGAGGGAATCGCGGGCGACGTCTATCTCTTCAAGAACAACACCGATTCCGCGGGAAACTCCTACGGGTGCCACGAGAACTATCTCGTCGCCCGGCACGGCGAGTTCTCCCGCCTCGCGGACATCCTCATCCCGTTCCTGGTCACCCGTCAGCTCCTGTGCGGGGCGGGCAAGGTCCTCCAGACCCCGCGCGGCGCGGTCTACTGCGTCAGCCAGCGCGCCGAGCACATCTGGGAGGGCGTCAGCTCCGCGACGACCCGCTCGCGCCCGATCATCAACACCAGGGACGAGCCGCACGCGGACGCCGAGCGCTACCGGCGCCTGCATGTGATCGTGGGCGACTCCAACATGTCCGAGACGACCATGCTGCTCAAGGTCGGCGCCACCGACCTGGTGCTGCGCATGATCGAGGCGGGCACGGTGATGCGCGACCTGACCCTGGAGAACCCGATCCGGGCCATCCGCGAGGTCTCGCACGACATCACGGGCCAGCGCAAGGTGCGCCTGGCCAGCGGGCGCGAGGCCTCCGCCCTGGAGGTCCAGCGCGAGTACTACGAGAAGGCCGTCGACTTCGTGGAGCGCCGGGGCATCCGCACCGGCACCGTCGACCAGGTCCTGGAGCTGTGGGGCCGCACGCTCGACGCGATCGAGGCCGAGGACCTGGACCGGATCGGCACCGAGATCGACTGGGTCATGAAGTACCAGCTGATCGAGCGGTACCGGGCGAAGAACAACATGACCATGTCGCACCCGCGGGTCGCCCAGATAGACCTGGCGTACCACGACATCCACCGCCAGCGGGGGCTGTACTACCTGCTGGAGCGCAAGGGCCAGGCGGCCCGGATCTGCAACGACCTGAAGATCTTCGAGGGCAAGTCGGTGCCCCCGCAGACCACTCGGGCGCGGCTGCGCGGCGACTTCATCCGCCGCGCGCAGGAGCAGCGGCGGGACTTCACCGTCGACTGGGTGCACCTCAAGCTCAACGACCAGGCGCAGCGCACCGTGCTGTGCAAGGACCCGTTCCGTTCCGTGGACGACCGGGTGGAGAAACTGATCGCCGGTATGTGACCGGACGACGAGACCGGCGACCTGAACACGGGCCCCGTACGTTCCTCGTACGGGGCCCGTAGTACGCCTTAGAGTGGCGGGCAAACTACTGTGCCGTCTGAGATCTGAGGAACACGTGCGCCGACTTGCCGGCCTGCTCGCCGTCCCGCTGCTGCTGGTTGCCACAGCCGCCTGCGGAAGCGACGACAAGGGCTCCGACTCCACCTCCGACTCCGCCTCGATGAAGAACGGCCTGCCCGCCATCACCGCGGGCGCCAAGTTCGGGGAGAAGCCGACCCTCGCCAAGGGCGAGGGCAATCCGCCCAAGGCCCTCAAGGTGAACGTCATCAGCGAGGGCAAGGGCGAGGCGCTCAAGAAGAACGACGCCGTGTCCGTGAACTACCTCGGCCAGGCCTGGGACTCGGACAAGCCGTTCGACAACAGCTTCGACCGCAAGGAGCCGTTCACGCTGACCCTCGGCGCCGGCCAGGTCATCAAGGGCTGGGACCAGGGCCTGGAGGGCCAGAAGGTCGGCAGCCGCGTCGAGCTGGGCATCCCGCCGGAGCTGGGTTACGGGGCGCAGGGCCAGGGCGACAGCATCAAGCCCAACGCCACGCTGGTCTTCGTCGTGGACATCGTGAAGGCGACCACCATCCCGGCCTCCGCCAAGGGCAAGGAGGTCGCGCAGGACGACAAGGACCTGCCGAAGGTGGGCACCAACACCGACGGCAAGGCGCCGACGCTGACGATCCCCAAGACCGACGCCCCCAAGAAGCTCGTCTCCGACTACGTCCTCGAGGGCGACGGCGACGTGGTGAAGGACACCGACAGCGTGGTCCTGGCGTACGAGGGCTTCCTGTGGAAGGACAGCAAGAAGTTCGACAGCACCTACGACCAGGGCAAGACGCAGACCTTCGCGCTGCCGAACCTGACCCTCAAGGGCCTCAAGGCCGGTCTGATCGGCAAGAAGGTCGGCAGCCGCATCCTGGTCGTCATCCCGCCGGACCAGGGCCTGGGCGACAAGGAGCAGTCGGGCATCCCGGCCAACTCGACCATGGTCTTCTCGATCGACATCCTGGCCAAGATGTGACGGTGGAGATGTAAGACTGTCCGGGTTGCCCTGCACGTATTCAAGAGGAGCAGTTCAGTGAGCATCGACAAGCCCGAGATCGACTTCCCCGGTGGCGAGCCGCCGGCGGACCTTGAGATCAAGGAGATCTGGGAGGGCGACGGCGCCGTCGCCCAGGCCGGCGACTACGTCAAGGTCCACTACGTGGGCGTGGCCTTCTCCACCGGCGAGGAGTTCGACGCGTCGTGGAACCGCGGCAACCCGCTGGAGTTCCAGCTCGGTGCCGGTCAGGTCATCCAGGGCTGGGACAAGGGCATCCAGGGCATGAAGGTCGGCGGCCGCCGCCAGCTGGTCATCCCCGCGCACCTCGCCTACGGCGACCGCGGCGCCGGTGGCCGGATCGCGCCGGGTGAGACGCTTATCTTCGTCTGCGACCTGGTCGCTGTCTGATCACACCCGATCACACCGAGGGCCCGTGCCGTCCGGCACGGGCCCTCGGCTTTTGCCGCGCGACCCGGGGACGGTACGGTCAACGGTCGGGAGCAGCGGAGCCGCTCCCCCATGACGAGGAGAGGCGAAGGGCGTCGATGGCGATTGCCAAGGCCGAGCGGCTGATGAACCTGGCGCTGTGTCTGCTGGGGACGCGCCGTCCGCTCAGCAAGCGCGAGCTGCGGGGTTCCATCGAGGCCTATCTGGAGGCGGGATCCGACGACGCCTTCAACCGGATGTTCGAGCGCGACAAGGACGATCTGCGCGAACTCGGCCTGGTCATCGAGACGGTGGAGAACCTGGACGGCGAGACGGGCTATCTGGCCCGCCGCGACTCCAACCGGCTGCCGCCGGTCCAGCTGGACGCCGAGGAGGCCGCGGCCCTCGGGCTCGCCGCCCGGGTCTGGCAGCAGGCCCGGCTCGCGGGCGCGGCCAGCGGCGCACTGCAGAAGCTGCGCGCCGCCGGAATGCCGGAAGCCGACAACCCGTACGAGCACAGCGCGATCGAGCCACGCATCCCGGTGCACGAGGCCGCTTTCGAGCCATTGATGCTGGCGTGCCGCGACCGCCGCCCGGTCGTCTTCGAGTACCGCAAGGCCACCGCCGCCCGCCCCGGCACCCGCCATGTCGAGCCGTGGACCCTGGAGTGCTGGCGCGGCCACTGGTACCTCGCGGGCTGGGACCGCGACCGGGGCGCCGAGCGGGTCTTCCGGCTCTCCCGGATCACCGGCAAGGTGCGCTCGCGGGCCGGGGCCTTCACCGCGCCGGTGCCCGACGTGGTCACCGTGCGCGAGACCGTGGAGAGCTGGGCGGGGGAGACCGCCACCCGCTCCGCGCGGATCAGGCTGCGCGCCGGGTCCGGCTATCCGCTGCGCTCGCGCGCCACCTCGACGCGGGAACTCGGCGACGGGTGGGACGAGTTGGAGATTCCGTACGGGCACGGGCTCGACGCCTGGCTCGTGGAGTTCGGCCCCGACGTGGTCGTGCTGGAGCCCGCGGACCTGCGGGCCGACGTGGTGGACCGGCTGCGCGCCGTGGCCAAGGGCTGAGGGGACCGGACGACCATATGGCTGCCAACGCCATCGACCAGACGCGGCGGATGCTCTCCCTCGTCACCTATCTGCGCGAGCGGCCCGGGGCGCACGTCGCCGACGTCGCCCGCGCCTTCGGGATCACCGAGGACGAGCTGATCTCGGACCTCGACGTGCTGCCCATGTGCGGGACCAGCTTCCGCGGCGGCGACCTGCTCGACATCGACACCGACGGCGACCGCATCTGGTGGCGCAATCCGAACGCGCTGGGCGCCGAGGCGGCCGAGCCGCTGCGGATCGCCGCCGACGAGGCGACCGCGCTCCTTGTCGCGGCCCGCGCGGTGGCGACGCTGCCGGGCCTGCGCGAGGGCGACCGCCAGGCGCTGCTGCGCGCCACCGCCAAGCTGGAGGCGGCGGCCGGGGAGGCGGCCGGGGCCAGCTCCCGGCTCTCGGTGACCTTCGAGTCGGAGGGCGGGGTCTTCGCGGACGTCGACCGGGCGATCTCGGAGCGGCGGCGGCTGTGGGTGCGCTACTACTCGCCCGCGCGCGACGAGCTCACCGAGCGCGAGGTCGACCCGATCCGGCTCTTCGCCGTCGGCCACACCTATATGGAGGCGTGGTGCCGGCTCTCGGAGGCGCGGCGCACCTTCCGCCTCGACCGGGTGGCCGAAATCCGGCTGCTCGACGAGCCGGCCGCGCCGCCGGAGCTGGAGCTGCGGGACCTGTCCGAGGGCCTGGTGCAGCCCGCCGCCGAGGACCCGGAAGTGATCGTCGAGGTGGGGCCCGGCGGGCGCTGGGTCGCCGAGTACTACCCGCATGACAGCGCCGAGGAGCTGGCGGACGGCGGTCTGCGGATCACCCTGCGCACCCCGGAGCCCGCCTCGCTGCGCCGCCTCGCGCTGCGTCTCGGCCGTGACGGCCGGATCGTGGCCCCCGACGAACTGGCCGAAAGTGCCCGCGGCGCGGCCCTGGCGGCGCTGGCGGCGTACGAAGAGCAGAGCGCGCACGACGGACAGAGCTGAGGAGATATGCGGAACATGTCGGTGATGCCCGGTATTTCCCGTCAGGTGGCCGCGGTCCAGTCGGTGCTCTTCAAGGCCGCCTGCCCCGACTGCCGCGCCCGCTTCGAACTGGCCGCGGGGGCGCTGCGCCTCGCCATCGGCGCCAGCCGCCGTACCACCTTCTACTCCTTCACCTGCCCCGAGTGCGGCTCCGCCGTGCGCAAGCCGGCCGGTGAGCGCATCGTCGAACTCCTCACCGGCGGAGGGGTCCGCACCCTCCGCCTCCACTCCAGCGTCTAGGGTCCGCTCATGTTCTGGCCGATGACCGCCATCGCCCTCGGGTTCCTCGGAATCGCCGTCCTCGGTGTCCTCGCGATCAAGGTGTTCGTCGAGGCCCAGCGGCTCGGCCGCCAAGTGGCCGACACCACAAGGAAGATCAACAACGCCGCCGAGGAGCTCGAACGGGCCGCCGTCGAACTCTCGGCCACCGGTGAGACCTTGCGGTGACGGCGGGGACTCCTGTGTGTCCGTCCCTTTAGGTACGCTTCAATGCGCGGACCACGAAGCGAGGCGGTGGGCCGTGCCGGGGAGTACGCACGGGGATTGCCCGGTGTTCACCCCTGCGCGTTACGATCGCTGCACGCAACCGGTCGGACACCAGTCCGGCCGGGACCACGCAGCCCCACCCACGTCGCCTCGGTGAGAAGGTAAAAGCTTATGTTCGGAAGGCTCGGCGCCCCCGAGATCATTCTCATCCTCGTCGTCATCGTCCTGCTGTTCGGCGCGAAGAAGCTTCCGGACATGGCGCGCTCGCTCGGCAAGTCCGCGCGCATCCTCAAGAGCGAGGCGAAGGCGATGAAGGCCGAGGGCCAGCAGACCGCCCCCGCCGACCCGCCGCACCCGGGCGAGCAGCCGCCGGCGCAGCGCACCATCCAGTCGGCCCCCGGCGACGTCAGCAGCTCGCGTCCCGTCACCGAGCCGACCGACTCCACCCGCTGACACCTGGGCCGAAGCAGGCGCTGATCACCAAGGCGCCCTGCCGCACGAGATGAGGACGTGGGTTGCTGAAGTCTGCCCGCAATCAGCAGAAGGACCCGGAGGGGCGGATGCCCCTCTCGGACCATCTCCGTGAGCTGCGCAACCGGCTCGCGAAGTCGGTCCTCGCGATCCTTGTCTGCGCCGTGGTGGCGGCGTTCTACTACAAGGACATCGTCGACCTGATCATCAAGCCGATCAAGGAGTCGGTCGGCTGCAAGGAAGCCTTCGACACGCTGGCCCAGAAGGACGGCAACGACCACTGCGGCCAAGTCACGATGTCCGGCCTCATGTCGCCGTTCACCTTGATGATCAAGACGTCCCTGGTGGCGGGGGTCGTGGGGGCCAGCCCCGTCTGGCTCTACCAGCTCTGGGCGTTCGTGGCCCCGGGCCTGCACAAGAACGAGAAGAAGTACTCGCTGGGCTTCGTCGCGGCGGGCTTCCCGCTCTTCGTCGCCGGCGGCTGGTTCTCGTACCATGTGCTGCCCGCCGCGGCGAAGGTCCTCCTGGAGTTCACCCCCGAGGGCGCGCTCAACCTGCTCCCGCTGAGCGAGCTCATCGACCTCGTGCTGCGGATGATCGTCGTCTTCGGTCTCTCCTTCGAGCTTCCGCTCTTCCTGATCATGCTCAACTTCGGCGGAGTGGTCACCGGTCGCCGGATGCTCGGCTGGTGGCGCGGCATGATCATGGGCGTCACGGTCTTCGCGGCCTTCGCGACGCCGACCGTCGACCCGGTGTCGATGCTGTCGCTCGCGGCCCCGATCGTGCTGCTCTACTTCATCGCCGTCAGCATCGCCATGCTCAACGACAAGCGCCGCCGCCAGCGCGAGGAAGCCAAGCCCGCCGACGACGAGGCCTCCGACCTGGACCTCACGCCCGCGGACATCGGCGAGATCGAGCCGGTCACCACGCCGTCCCTGCCCGAGCAGGCCGACGGCGGCCGCTCCGGCAGCCGGGTCAACGGCTACGACGACGTCACCTGATCGCACGCCGCGAAGCGGCCGGGGCGCGCACGGCGCGCACCCGGCCGCTTCTGCGTACCCCGCCGCACTCCGTCCCCGGCCCCCGTCCCGATAAAGATCGCGACCTCTGTCAGAGGCGGCGGGTAGGCTCGAAGACAAGATGACAGAGGACCTCTCACCAGCCGAAGCGTACGCAGCTGCCCGGCTCCGCGCCGCCGAGCAGGCCACCGCGCTCGCACCCTTCCGCGACCTGTACGACTTCGCTCTGGACCCCTTCCAGATCGAGGCGTGCCAGGCACTCGAAGCCGGCAAGGGTGTGCTCGTGGCCGCCCCGACCGGCTCCGGCAAGACGATCGTCGGCGAGTTCGCCGTGCACCTGGCCCTCCAGCAGGGCCGCAAGTGCTTCTACACCACGCCGATCAAGGCGCTCTCCAACCAGAAGTACGCCGACCTGGTCAGACGCTACGGCGCGGACAAGGTCGGCCTGCTCACCGGGGACAACAGCGTCAACTCCGAGGCGCCGGTGGTCGTGATGACCACCGAGGTGCTCCGCAACATGCTCTACGCGGGCTCCCAGTCGCTCCTCGGCCTCGGTTACGTGGTCATGGACGAGGTGCACTACCTCTCCGACCGCTTCCGGGGCGCCGTCTGGGAAGAGGTGATCATCCACCTGCCCGAGTCGGTGACGCTGGTGTCACTGTCGGCGACCGTCTCCAACGCGGAGGAGTTCGGCGACTGGCTGGACACCGTGCGCGGCGACACCGAAGTGATCGTCTCCGAGGACCGCCCGGTCCCGCTCTGGCAGCACGTGCTGGCCGGACGGCGGATGTACGACCTCTTCGAGGAGTCCACCGACCACGGCGGCCGCGGCGGCGCCCGCCGCGAGGTCAATCCGGACCTGCTGCGCATGGCCCGGATGGAGAACCAGAAGACGTACAACCCGCGCGAGCGCAGGCGCGGCAAGATGGTCCGCGAGGCCGACCGCGAGCGCGAGCGCCGCCAGCGCTCCCGGATCTGGACGCCGGGCCGCCCCGAGGTCATCGAACGGCTCGACGCCGAGGGCCTGTTGCCCGCCATCACGTTCATCTTCAGCCGGGCCGCCTGCGAGGCCGCCGTCCAGCAGTGCATGTACGCGGGGCTGCGCCTCAACGACGAGGACGCGCGCCAGAAGGTGCGCGAGATCGTCGAGGAGCGCACCGCCTCCATCCCCGGCGAGGACCTGCACGTCCTGGGGTACTACGAGTGGCTGGAGGGCCTGGAGCGGGGCATCGCGGCCCACCACGCGGGCATGCTGCCGACCTTCAAGGAGGTCGTGGAGGAGCTGTTCGTCCGCGGCCTGGTGAAGGCGGTCTTCGCCACCGAGACGCTCGCCCTGGGCATCAACATGCCCGCCAGGACGGTGATCCTGGAGAAGCTGGTGAAGTGGAACGGCGAACAGCACGCCGACATCACCCCCGGTGAGTACACCCAGCTGACCGGCCGCGCCGGGCGCCGCGGCATCGACGTCGAGGGCCACGCCGTGGTGCTCTGGCAGCGCGGCATGGACCCGGGCGCGCTGGCGGGCCTGGCGGGCACGCGTACGTATCCGCTGCGCTCCAGCTTCAAGCCCTCGTACAACATGGCCGTGAACCTGGTCGAGCAGTTCGGCCGGCACCGCTCGCGCGAGCTGCTTGAGACGTCCTTCGCGCAGTTCCAGGCGGACAAGTCCGTCGTGGGCATCTCCCGCCAGGTGCAGCGCAACGAGGAGGGCCTGGAGGGCTACCAGGAGGGCATGAGCTGCCACTTGGGGGACTTCGAGGAGTACGCGCGACTGCGCCGCGACCTCAAGGACCGCGAGACGGAGCTCGCCAAGCAGGGCGCCAGCCAGCGGCGGGCCGCCGCGGCCGCGTCCCTGGAGAAGCTCAAGCCGGGCGACGTGATCCACGTGCCGACCGGGAAGTTCGCCGGACTCGCCCTCGTGCTCGACCCGGGCATCCCGGCCGGGCGCTCCAACGGCCACCGCGGCTTCGACCAGCACGACGGTCCGCGCCCGCTGGTGCTCACCGCCGAGCGGCAGGTCAAGCGGCTCGCCTCGATCGACTTCCCGGTGCCGGTGGAGGCGATCGAGCGGATGAGGATCCCCAAGTCCTTCAACGCGCGCTCGCCGCAGTCCCGTCGCGACCTCGCCTCGGCGCTGCGCACCAAGGCGGGCCACATCGTGCCCGAGCGGCACCGCAGGGGCCGCGCCGAGGCCGCCGACGACCGTGAGATCGCCCGGCTCCGCGCCGAGCTGCGCGCCCACCCGTGCCACGGCTGCGACGAGCGCGAGGACCACGCGCGCTGGGCCGAGCGGTACTACCGGCTCAAGCGGGACACCCAGCAGCTGGAGCGCCGTATCGAGGGGCGGACCAACACGATCGCCCGCACCTTCGACCGGATTGTGGCGCTCCTGACCGAGCTGGACTATCTGCGCGACGACGAGGTCACCGAGCACGGCCGCCGCCTGGCCCGGCTCTACGGCGAGCTGGACCTGCTGGCCAGCGAGTGCCTGCGCGCGGGCGTCTGGGAGGGCCTGAGCCCGGCCGAACTGGCCGCGTGCGTCTCGGCGCTGGTGTACGAGGCGCGCCAGGCCGATGACGCGGTCGCGCCCAAGCTGCCCTCGGGCGCGGCCAAGGCGGCGCTCGGCGAGATGGTCCGCATCTGGGGCCGGCTCGACGCGCTGGAGGAGGACCACAAGATCAACCAGGCGGAGGGCGTCGGCCAGCGCGAGCCCGACCTCGGCTTCGCCTGGGCGGCCTTCCAGTGGGCCTCGGGCCAGGGCCTCGACGAGGTGCTGCGCGAGGCGGAGATGCCCGCGGGCGACTTCGTCCGCTGGTGCAAGCAGGTCATCGACGTACTCGGCCAGATCGCGGCGGCGCCCGGCTCCGCCGGGGGGAGCACGGTTGCCAAGAACGCCCGCAAGGCGGTCGACGCGCTGCTGAGGGGCGTGGTGGCGTACAGCTCGGTCGGCTGACGGGCCCTCGGGGGTCTTCGTCTGCGGACCGTGCTGGGTTGCTCGCGCAGTTCCCCGCGCCCCTAACTACCCAGGGGCGCGGGGAACTGCGCGACCAGCCACCCAGGGTCCGCAGACAAAAAAAAGGGGGGAGCCGGGGAGGGGGCCGGCGAGGCCCCCTCGGCTTTACGCCGCCGCCTCCTGCTCCCGCTCCACCTGCTCGTTCCACTCGCGCTTGACCGCGCGCCAGGCCTCGTCGCTCTGGCCGAGACGCCAGTAGCCGGAGATGGAGAGGCGGTCGCGGGGGATCTCCCGGTCCAGGCGCAGATGGCGGCGGAGCTCCTTGACGAAGGCCGCCTCGCCGTGGACGAAGGCGTGGACGTCGCCCTCGGGGAAGGCCAGCTCCCGCACCGCAGTGATCAGCGCGTCGCCCACCGGGGCGTCGCCGCGGTGCAGCCAGGTCACCGCGACCCCGTCGGGAGCGAGGATCTTCTGCTCCTCCTCCGGGCCGGGGACCTCCACGAACGCGTGGACCACCGCGCCCTCGGGCAGCTGCTCCAGGGCGGCCGCGATCGCCGGGAGGGCGCTCTCGTCGCCCACCAGGAGGTGCCAGTCGGCGGCCGGGTCCGGGGCGTAGCCGCCGCCGGGGCCGGAGAGCCGGATGACGTCGCCGACCTGGGCGCGGGCGGCCCACGGCCCGGCCAGGCCCTCGTCGCCGTGGACCACGAAGTCGATGGTCAGCTCGTCCCGCTCGGCGTCCCAGGCCCGGACCGTGTACGTCCGGTTGCTCGGCCACTGGTCGCGCGGGAACTCGGTGCGGACGCGCTCCAGGTCGAAGGGCTCGGGGTAGGTCACCCCGGGGGCCGGGAAGAGGAGCTTCACATAGTGGTCGGTGTACTCGCCGACGGCGAAGCCGCTCGCCGCCGCGCCCCCCAGGACCAGCCGGACCATGTGCGGGGTGATCCACTCCGTACGCACCACGCGCGTCTCATGGGCCCGCGGCCCCTTGCGGGCCGGTCGTTCTGCCACAGCGTTTCTCCCCTGATGTGTGCCGGACCGACTGCCCGGCGCGCTGAACCGTCTGCTCTTCTTAGGTTTACCTAAGTTAGCATCCCGGCCCTGCTGGATCACCCCTTTACCGGGCCCGAGACGCTAGCGCCCCAGCGTCGCGAGCAGGCGGGTCAGTGAGCTTCCGAGCCCCCAGCGCCGCGCCAGTTCGTCCACCGTCTCCGGGTGCAGCGCCTCGGCCGGGAGCGCCGGGTCGAACGCGGGCAGCGGCACGTCGAGCGCCACCCGGACCACCTTCGGAGCCACGTCGAGATACGCGGCGGCCTCGACGATGCCCCGGCGCTTGGCAGGGGTGAGGCGGGAGGTGCGGTCCCCGGCCGCCGTGCGCACCCCGGCCAGATCGCCGTACTCGGTGATCAGCTGCGCGGCCGTCTTCTCGCCGATGCCCTTCACGCCCGGCAGGCCGTCGCTGGCGTCGCCGCGCAGGGCCGCGAAGTCCGCGTACTGATCGGCCCGGACCCCGTACTTCGTACGGATCAGGTCCTCGTCGATCGCGTCGCAGTCGCCGACGCCCTTGCGCGGGTAGAGGACCCGCACACCGCGCTTGTCGTCGACCAGCTGGAACAGGTCGCGGTCGCCCGTGACGATGTCCACCGGGCCCAGGGCCGCGGCGGCCAGGGTGCCGATCACGTCGTCCGCCTCGTACCCCGCGACTCCGACCCGGGCGATGCCCAGCGCGTCCAGGACCGCCTCGATCACCGGGACCTGCGGGGCCAGCGTGTCCGGGACCTCCTCCTCGTCCGGGACGCCGTCGGCCGTCTCGACCGCCACCCGGTGCGCCTTGTACGACGGGATCAGCTCGACGCGCCAGTGCGGGCGCCAGTCGGCGTCCATGCAGGCGACCAGGTCGTCCGGGTGGTGGTCCTGGACCAGGCGGGTGATGAAGTCCAGCAGGCCGCGCACGGCGTTGACCGGGGTGCCGTCCGGGGCCCGGACCGTGTCGGGGACCCCGAAATAGGCCCGGAAGTACAGGGAAGCGGTGTCGAGGAGCATCAGGCGTCGCGTCACACCCCGATGATGCCGCACCCCACTGACAGTCACCGCGCGGCGGCGGCCGCCGCCCCCGCCGAACGCCGCCCGGTCACTGTGCGTGGCAGTGAACTGGATCACCTTCGCGTTTGCTCCGCGTGAAGGCGGGCAGGCGCGGCGCCGGAGCGGACCCTCGTATCGGTTTCAACGACTACGGCACCGCATACGCAGGGCGACGGACCGAATCCGCGCCGCTCCACGGCCCGCCCGCGGGGGATGCGGGCCGTTCTCAGTGCTATCCGTGAGGTTTATGTGTCCACGCTGCAAGCCGAGCAGCTCTACAAGGTGTTCGGCAGACGACCCGACGACGCGGTGCGCAAGCTCGAGGGCGGCGCCGACCGCGACGAGCTGCGGGCCGACGGGACGACCGCGGCGGTGATCGACGCGTCGTTCACGGTCGAGCCCGGCGAGATCTTCGTCGTCATGGGTCTGTCCGGGTCCGGAAAGTCCACGCTGCTGCGGATGCTCAACGGGCTCCTCGAACCCACCTCCGGACGGGTGCTCTACGACGGCCAGGACCTGACCGGCCTGAGCCCGCGCGAGCTGCGCGCCGTCCGCTCCACCAAGATCAGCATGGTGTTCCAGCACTTCGCGCTCTTCCCGCACCGCAGTGTCCTGGAGAACGCCGCGTACGGCCTGGAGGTCCAGGGCGTGCCGCGCGCCGAGCGCGAGAAGCGCGCCGCCGAGGCCCTGGAGCTCACCGGGCTCGCGGGCTGGGGCGACTCCTGGCCGGACGAGCTCTCCGGCGGCATGCAGCAGCGCGTGGGCCTGGCCCGCGCCCTCGCCACCGACGCCGACCTGCTCCTCATGGACGAGTCGTTCAGCGCGCTCGACCCGCTGATCCGGCGCGACATGCAGGACCAGCTCCTCGAACTCCAGAAGCGCCTGAAGAAGACCATCGTGTTCATCACCCACGACCTCAACGAGGCCATGCGGCTCGGCGACAACATCGCCGTGATGCGCGACGGGCGGATCGTCCAGCTCGGCAGCGCCGAGGACATCCTCCTGACGCCCGCCAACGACTACGTGGCCTCGTTCATCCAGGACGTCGACCGCTCCCGGGTGCTCACCGCCCTGTCGGTGATGACCGAGCCGCACCGCCCCGACGCCGGGCAGTGCGACTGCGAGACCGTGAGCGCCGACACCAGCGTCGCGGACCTGTGCGCCGTCGCCGCGCGCGTGCCGCACCCCGTGGCCGTCAAGGACACCGACGGCTCGCTGCTCGGCGTCGTACCGCAGGAGCGGCTGATCGCCTTCCTCGGGGACGACCAGCGCGGGCCGGTCGCCTGCTCGATGCAGGAGGTGGCCCGTGCCTAGGCTCCCTCTCGGCGAGTGGGTGGACAGCGCCGTCACCTTCCTCCAGAACCACCTCTCCTGGCTGTTCGACGCCATCACCAAGGTCGTCAACGGCATGTACGACGGCATCGACGCCGTCCTGTCCGCGCCCCACCCGCTGCTCTTCGCGGGCATCCTCGCCGTCGTCGCCTGGTGGCTGCGCGGCCTGGTCGCCGGGGTGCTCGCCTTCGGCGGGTTCGCGCTGATCGACTCGATCGAGCTGTGGGACGAGGCCATGTCGACGCTGTCGCTGGTCCTCGTGGCGACCGTCGTCACGCTGGTCCTCGCGGTGCCGCTGGGCATCTGGTCGTCCCGGTCCAAGACCGTGAGCGCGATCAGCCGCCCCATCCTGGACTTCATGCAGACCATGCCCGCCATGGTCTATCTGATCCCCGGCATCATCTTCTTCGGCGTCGGCGTGGTCCCCGGCATCATCGCCACCATCGTCTTCTCGCTGCCCCCGGGCGTGCGGATGACGGAGCTCGGCATCCGCCAGGTCGACCCCGAACTGGTCGAGGCGGCCGAGGCGTTCGGCACCACCCCGCGCAACACGCTGCTGCGGGTCCAGCTCCCGCTGGCGCTGCCCACCATCATGGCGGGCGTCAACCAGGTCATCATGCTGGGCCTGTCCATGGTCGTCATCGCGGGCATGGTCGGCGGCGGCGGCCTCGGCGGCGCCGTCTACCGGGCCATCGGCAACGTCGACATCGGCCTGGGCTTCGAGGCGGGCGTCTCCATCGTCATCCTCGCCATGTACCTCGACCGGATGACCGGCGCCCTCGGCCGCCAGGTCTCGCCGGTCGGCCGCCGGGCGCTCGCCAAGGCCCGCACCTCCGGCGCCAAGATCTGGAACCACCGCCCGCAGCCCGCCGTCGCGGTCGTCGGCGTGGTCGTCCTCGCGCTGGTGGCCGGCGGCATGGGCATGTTCGGCTCCTCGTCCACGGCCACCGCCTCCGGCGCCGAGAACGTCGGCAAGGGCAAGAAGGTCTCCCTGGGCTACATCCCCTGGGACGAGGGCATCGCCTCCACCTTCCTCTGGAAGGAACTCCTTGAGCGGCGCGGCTACAAGGTCGACACCAAGCAGTACGAGGCGGGCGCGCTCTACACCGGTATGGCCGGCGGCCAGATCGACTTCGAGACGGACTCCTGGCTCCCGGTCACCCACGCCACCTACTGGCAGAAGTACCACGACAAGCTGGAGGACCTCGGCTCCTGGTACGGCCCCACCTCGCTGGAGCTGAGCGTGCCCTCGTACATGAAGGGCATCGACTCGCTGGAGGACCTCAAGGGCAAGTCCGGCCAGTTCAAGGGCAGGATCATCGGCATCGAGCCGAGCGCCGGAATGATGGGCCTGCTCAAGGACAAGGTCCTGAAGGAGTACGGCCTGGACGGCGAGTACAAGGTCGTCGACGGCTCCACGCCGTCCATGCTCGCCGAGCTCAAGCGCGCGTACGCCAAGAAGGAGCCGATCGCGGTCACGCTCTGGTCGCCGCACTGGGCGTACAGCACGTACGACCTGAAGAAGCTCAAGGACCCCAAGGGCACCTGGGGCAAGGGCGACGGGGTGCACACCCTGGCCCGCAAGGGCTTCTCCGGCGACAACCCGAAGGTGGGCGACTGGCTGAAGAACTTCAAGATGAGCGAGCAGCAGCTCACCGGTCTCGAAGCGAAGATCCAGTCGACCGGCAAGGGCAAGGAGCAGGAGGCGGTCCGCGCCTGGCTGGACGACAACCCGGGCCTCGCGGACAAGTGGACGCCCGTCGGCGGCTAGCCGCGTAGGCACAACGGGCGAATGATTTCAGCCGCCCGCACACGGATGGGGCCCCGCCGGACACCGGCGGGGCCCCATCCGTGCAGGTATGCCCAGCGCGGCGTGCGGGCACTCTTCTTCCACGCGATGCTGCCCCGGGGCCCCGAAGCTGCGTAGGGTGCAGGCAGTGCGGCGGCCGCAGTGGTCCAGGTGACGGGGAGGGAGCCGGAGAGATGGACGACAAGGAAACTCTTCGGGTGGGAGTGGCGGTGCGGCGGCTCCGCCGCGAGCTGGGGCTGACGCTCGCCGCGGTCGCGCAGCGCAGCGGCCTCTCGGTGCCCTTCCTGAGCCAGATCGAGAACGAGCGGGCCCGCCCCAGCCCCCGCTCCCTCGCGCGCGTGGCCGACGCCCTGGGCACCACCGTCCCCGAGCTGTACGACGCCGCCGACACCGCGCGTACGGTCGAGGTCGCCCGCGCCGACGACAGCGACGGCGGCGGGGTGCGCCAGCTGCTGCGCGGCCACCACCAGCTGCACGCCATGGAGTTCACCGGCGAGCACGACACCGCGCGCGAGTTCCAGCACCGCAACGACGAGTTGATGTACGTGGCCGACGGCGCCGCCGAGGTCGAGGCGGAGGGCCGGGCCTACCGCCTGGAACGCGGCGACACGCTGTGCCTGTCCGGTGGGGTGCGCCACCGCTGGCGCGCGGCCGTGCCCGGCACCCGGATCCTGCTCGTGGCGGTCGCCGACCACATCGAGGCGATCGAGGAGACCCGCCACTGATGGTGTCGCCCACCGGTCCACGGGTGGTCTCGCTGGTGCCCTCGCTCACCGAGGCGGTGGCGGCCACGGCCCCCGGCCTCCTCGTCGGCGCCACCGACTGGTGCACCCACCCGCCGGACCTCGCGGCGGCCCGGATCGGCGGCACCAAGAACCCCGACACGGCCGCGATCGCGGCGCTGCGCCCCGATCTGGTGATCGCCAACGAGGAGGAGAACCGGGAGCCGGACTTGGCCGCCCTGCGCGCGGCGGGTCTGGAGGTCCTGGTCACCGAGGTCCGCGACCTGGACCAGGCGTTCGCGGAGCTGTCCCGGGTCCTGGTGGACGCCTGCGGGCTGGCCCGGCCCCGCTGGCTCGACGAGGCGCGCGAGGCCTGGGACGACGTGGCGGCGCCGGCCGAGCCGGTCGCCGCCGTGGTGCCGGTGTGGCGCCGCCCCTGGATGGTGCTCGGCCGCGACACCTTCGCGGGCGACCTGCTGGCCCGGCTCGGGGTGCGCAATGTGTACGCGGAGCACGCCGAGCGCTATCCGCGCGTCCCCCTGGACGAGTTGAGGGCCGCCGGGGCGGACCTGGTGGTCCTCCCCGACGAGCCCTACCGCTTCACCGCCGACGACGGCCCGGAGGCCTTCCCGCACCTCCCGGCCGCGCTGGTCGACGGCCGCATGCTCACCTGGTACGGGCCGTCGCTCGCGGCGGCCCCCGCCGCACTCAGCGGGGCGCTGCGAGCAGCCTGCCGCTGACCAGGCCGCGTACGGTGTGGGCGCCCGCCACCAGCCAGGCGGCGGCGAGCAGCGCGTACAGGCCGCAGGCGAGCCAGGTGAAGGCGTCCAGGCCGGTGTGGTGGGCCAGGCCCTCGGCGCCGGTGACACAGGTGCCGACGGGGAAGGTGAACGCCCACCAGGTCATCGCGAAGGGCATCCCGGAACGGGCCGCGCGCACCACCATGGCGGTGGCCAGCGCCAGCCACATCAGGGCGAAGCCCATCACGGGGACGCCGTAGACGACGGCGAAGGCGCTCAGACCGCCCGCGTAGGTGGTGTCGATCGCGCCGGGGGCCACGTCGGCGAGCTTGTTGACGGCGGTGGTGGACTGGCCGAGGGGGCCGAGCACCAGGAACAGGGCGGGGGTCAGGACCAGCGGCAGGGGGCCCAGGTGGACGAGCCGGGCGAAGACCAGGGGCAGCAGCACCAGGACGGCGAGCAGGCTCATGCCGAACATCGCGTACGAGGCGAGCAGCATCGCCTCACGGGGCTGGCCGGCGGGCAGGTGGGGGACCAGGAGCGCGCCGAGGGTGGCGGAGACCATGGGGGCCACCACGGGCAGCAGCCAGACCGGGGAGGCGGTGCCGGGGGCGACCTGGTGGCGCACCACCATCAGATACGGGATGCCCACGGCGACGACGAGGCCGGTCGCGGTGCCCACGCCGTACAGCACCCAGGCCAGCGGGACCGCCGCGCCCTCGCCGATGACGTCCTTGCCGACGGTGAGGGTGCCGATGCCGACGGCCAGGAACGCCATCGACATACAGCCGTAGAAGGGGGCCACGCCGGGGTCCATGAGGTGGGCGCGGGCCTGGTCGCGGTGGTGGCGCCAGTGGGCGGCGCGGGCGGCGACGAGGACGGTGAGCATGGTCAGCGACAGGACCCACACCGCGCTCAGCCCCGGCACGCGGAACGGCAGCCCGGCGCCCGCGTTGGCGACGATCGCGGTGCCCATGACCGCGGCGTACCAGTTGGGACCGAGATGCCGCAGGGGTGCGAAGGGCGCGGCGAGCGCCTGGGGGCGGGGGTGGGTGACGGTGACCATGTATCCACCTTCGCGCCGGTACGAGGGGGTCACCAGACCGGATCTTCCTATGAGGACATAACCTGGGCTTATGAGCATGAGCAGTGCGGAGGAGACCGGTCCGCTGTCGCGGCGGGTGCCCGATCTGAGCGCGATGGAGCTGCTGATCGCGGTCGCCCGGCACGGCAGCCTGGGGCGCGCCGCGCGCGACATGGGCATCACCCAGCCCGCCGCGAGCAGCCGCATCCGCTCGATGGAGCGGCACCTCGGCGTCGCCCTCGTCGACCGCTCGCCGCGCGGGTCCAAGCTCACCGCCGAGGGCGCGCTGGTGACGGACTGGGCGCGGCGGGTGGTGGAGGCGGCCGAGGCGTTCGACGCGGGCGCGCAGGCGCTGCGCGGGCGGCGCGACTCCCGGCTGCGGGTGGCCGCGAGCATGACCATCGCCGAGTACCTGCTGCCCGGCTGGCTGATCGCGCTGCGCGGCGAACGCCCGGGCACCGCCGTCTCGTTGCTCGCCGGGAACTCGGCGTTCGTGGCCGAGCGGCTGCTCTCCGACGAGGCGGACCTCGGGTTCGTGGAGGGCCTGGCCGTACCCGCCGGGCTCGACGGGGCCGTGATCGGCCACGACCGCCTGGTGGTGGTCACCGCGCCCTCCCACCCGTGGGCCCGGCGCCGCGCCCCGCTCGGCGCGGCCGAACTGGCCGCGACCCCGCTGATCCTGCGCGAGGAGGGCTCGGGCACCCGGCAGGTCCTGGACGCGGCGCTCGCGGCCGAGGGCGGGGTGGCCCGGCCGCTCCTGGAGCTCGCCTCCACCACGGCCGTGAAGGCGGCGGTGGTGAGCGGCGCGGGCCCTTCGGTCCTGAGCGAACTCGCCCTGGGGGAGGAGCTGGCGGGCCGCCGTCTGGTCCGCGTCCCCCTGGAGGGCCTGCGGCTGCGCCGCGACCTGCGCGCGGTCTGGCGCACGGCCCACCGCCCCACCGGCCCGGCCCGCGACCTGCTGTCGCTGACGCGGTCGGGGCCGGGGGCGGGGGCGGTGACGGGGTCGGGCTGAGGGGCCCCGGCGGGCTGAGGACTCCCGAGGCCGGTGGCGGCCGCGCGGCTCAGGACACCGGCACCCCCGCCCGGGCCTCCGCGGCCGCCACCAGCGCCCGCATCACCTTGGTGTCCTCGCCCAGCTCGGGGTGCCACTGGACGCCCAGCGCCCAGGCCTCGCCCGGCAGTTCGACCGCCTCGACGGTGCCGTCCCCGGCGCGGGCCGACACCACCAGGCCCTGGGCGAGACGGTCCACCGCCTGGTGGTGGTAGGTCGGCACGGACGCCTCGTCCGGCTCGATGCCCGCGTAGCGCGTACCGGGCACGGGGCGCACGGTGTGGCGGCCGACGACGCCGTGGCCGCCGGTGTGCCCGTCCAGGTGCTGGACGAGCGTGCCGCCGAGCGCCACGTTCAGGAGCTGCATCCCCCGGCAGATGCCGAGCAGCGGCGTCCCGGACGCCAACGCGGCCTCGATCAGGGCGGTTTCCCAGGCGTCCCGCTCCGGCGCGGGCGGCCCGGTCCTGGCGTCGCGGGCGGCCCCGTACCGTACCGGCTCCACGTCCGGGCCGCCCGCGATCACCACGCCGTCGAGCCGGGCCACCACCTGGGCGGCCGTCTCCGGGTCGTCCGGCGGGAGCATCGCGGTGAGCCCGCCCGCGGCCTTGACCAGGCGTGGGTAGTACGCGGGCAGCAGGGCGGCGGGCCAGTCCCACACCCCCCAGCGCACCGAGCTCTCCCAATACGTACTGACACCGATCAGTGGCCGTCCCACGTGTGCTCCTTCTCCTTCGGCAGTCGGACCCTCGGTCGGATCCTCACTCGCGCTCCAGCTCGGCCTCCGCCGCCGCGAGCGCCGCGAACTCCTCCTCGGGGGCCCGCGCGACCAGGTGCTTGCGGCTGTAGAGGCCGAAGTACCCGACGGCGACCGCGTACACCCCGAGTGCGATCAGCGCCGCCACCACGTCCACCAGGAACGTGGCCACCAGCGCCGCGCACGCGAGGACCAACGCGACCGAGGAGGTCAGCGCTCCTCCCGGCGTACGGTACGGCCGCTCCAGGTCCGGCTCGCGGCGGCGCAGCACGATGTGCGAGAGCGACATCAGTGCGTACGACACGGTCGCGCCGAAGACCGCGGCGTTCAGCATCCGTGCCCCGTCGCCGGTCGCGGCCGCCAGCGAGAAGGCGATCGCGCCGGGCACGAGCAGGCCCAGATAGGGCGCCTTGCGGCGGCTGGTCAGGGACAGGAAGCGCGGCAGATAGCCCGCCCGGGACAGGGCGAAGAGCTGGCGCGAGCCCGCGTAGATCAGCGAGAAGAACGACGCCACCAGGCCCGCCAGGCCCGCGTAGTTGACGATCCGGCTGAGGGCCGTGGCCTTGCCGTCCGGCTGGAGCGCCTCCACCAGCGGGTTGCCCGCGTCCTGGATGGCGGCCGAGCCGCGCGCGCCCGCCGAGGCGAAGAAGGTCAGCAGGGCGAGCACCACCAGGATGCCCATGGACCAGCGGATCGCCTTGGGGAGCGTACGGGCGGGGTCGCGGGTCTCCTCGGCGGCCAGCGGCACGCCCTCCACGCCGAGGAAGAACCACATGCCGAACGGGAACGCCGCCCAGATGCCCATCACGCCCATCGGCAGCCAGGAGCTCGCGCCGAACGCGTCCTCGTGGACGGCGATGTCGTCCAGCTTGGAGGCGTCGAAGTCGAGGAACGCGCCGACCGCGAAGACGAGCAGGGCCGCCACCGCGACGCCCGTGACGACGAAGCTGAACCGCAGCGCCTCGCCGACGCCCCACAGGTGGATGCCGATGAAGACGACGAAGCAGGCGAGGTAGACCGGCCAGCCGGAGGTGAGGCCGAACAGCCCGAGGGACTCCACGTAGTCGCCGATGAAGAGGGAGATCGCGGCGGGGGCGAGCACGTACTCGATGAGGATGGCCGTGCCGGTCAGGAAGCCGCCCCAGGGGCCGAGCGCGCGGCGGGCGAAGCCGTAGCCGCCGCCCGCCGTGGGCAGGACGGAGGAGAGCTCGGCGAGCGAGAAGACCATGCAGACGTACATCAGGCCCATCAGGGCCATGGCGATCGCGAGGCCGCCGAAGCCGCCCTCGGCGAGGCCGAAGTTCCAGCCGGAGTAGTCGCCGGAGACGACGTACGCCACGCCGAGCCCGGTCAGCAGCAGCCAGCCGGCGCTGCCGCGGCGGAGCGTACGGCGCTCCAGGTAGTCGTCCGCCGGTCCGGCGGCGGGGGGCTTGGCGGATTCCGTGGACTCGATGGTCATGACGCGGCTCCCGAACTGGACGGTGGCACGCAGGGCACGGCGATGCGGCGCCGGGCAGAGCGGCGGGCTCAATGGACTGGGGCCATACCTTTGCGGTGTTGACGGCCGGAAATCAAGCCCCTTGCGTTACGTCGGGGTAAACGGGGTGGAGGTGCCTCGCGGTACCGGGCGCCGATCAGGGGCGCGGGGCTGTGACATGTGCGGCTCCGCCGCGCGGGCGCGAGCAACCCACCACGGTCCGCGGACGAAAGGCCGCCTACGTCAAGAACCCCCGAAGCAGCGCAGCGGTCCCCGCGCAGTGCTCCCGCATCATCTCCCGCGCCCCGTCCGCGTCCCCGTCGAGCACCGCCTCGACCAGCGCGGTGTGCTGGCGCTGGGAGTGCTCCAAGTTCCTGACCAGCAGCGGGATGCAGTCCAGCAGATCGTTGACGGTCGCGCGCACGGCGGCGTACTGCGCGGTCAGCGTCGGTGAGCCGGAGAGCTCGGCGAGGGTCAGATGCAGCAGGGTGTCCAGCCGGCGGTAGTCGCTCAGCGGCGCGTCGTGCGTGCGGGCCAGCGCGTCCCGCAGCCGGTCGGCCTGCTCGTCGGTGAGCCCGTGCGCCGCGCACAGCCCGGCCGCGCCCACCTCCAGGACCTCCCGGAAGCGCAGCGCGTCCTCCACGTCGACCCCGGCCACCCGGCGCCGCAGCTCGTCCTCGCCGGGCGACTGGGCCCTGGGCAGCACGAACGTCCCGCCGTAGCGCCCGCGCCGCGCCTCCACCAGGCCCTGGTCGGTCAGCACCTTCAGGACCTCGCGCAGCGTCACCCGGCTGATGCCGAGCCGCTCGGCCAACTCCCGCTCCGACGGCAGCCGTTCGCCGCCGGGCACCAGACCCAGGCGTACGACCTGGAGGATCTGCTCCAGCGCCTCCTCGAAGCCGTTGCCGGCCCGTACGGTCCGCAGCACCGGCGCGAGCCGGTCCGAGGAATCCGGTTGCGACATCTGGCCGCACCCCCTTCCCAAGCAATGGTTCTCGGCAATACCTTATGGGCTCTCGGCTGACCGAAGGAGGCTTTTCCCGTGGCAGACCGCACACCCCCGCTCGACATCGAGGCGTTGCGCGCCCTCGTAGAGAGCGGCGAGATCGACACTGTGGTCCTGGCGTTCCCCGATATGCAAGGGCGGCTCCAGGGCAAGCGGTTCGCCGCACGATTCTTCCTCGACGAGGTCGCGGCCCACGGCACCGAGGGCTGCAACTACCTCCTCGCCGTGGACACCGAGATGAACACCGTCGAGGGCTACGCGATGTCGTCCTGGGAGCGGGGATACGGCGACTTCGCCATGCACCCCGACCTCGCGACCCTGCGCCGCGTCCCCTGGAACGAGGGCACCGCACTGCTGATCGCGGACCTCGCCTGGAACGACGGCTCGCCCGTCGTGGCCGCCCCGCGCCAGATCCTGCGCCGCCAGCTCGACCGGCTCGCCGAGCTCGGTCTGACCGCCCAGGTCGGCACCGAGCTGGAGTTCATCGTCTTCCGCGACAGCTACGAAGAGGCCTGGGACGCGGACTACCGGGGCCTGACCCCGGCCAACCAGTACAACATCGACTACTCGGTGCTCGGCACCGGCCGGATCGAGCCGCTGCTGCGCCGCATCCGCAACGAGATGGCGGCCGCGGGCCTGACCGTCGAGTCCGCCAAGGGCGAGTGCAACCCGGGCCAGCACGAGATCGTCTTCCGCTACGACGAGGCCCTGGTCACCTGCGACCAGCACGCCGTCTACAAGACCGGCGCCAAGGAGATCGCCTCCCAGGAGGGCGTCTCGCTCACCTTCATGGCGAAGTACAACGAGCGCGAGGGCAACTCCTGCCACATCCACCTCTCGCTCACCGACGAGGAGGGCCGCAACGTCATGCAGGGCGACGGGCCCGAGGGCATGTCGGACCTGATGCGGCACTTCCTCGCGGGCCAGCTGGCCGCCCTGCGGGACTTCTCGCTGCTTTACGCGCCGAACATCAACTCCTACAAGCGCTTCCAGCCCGGCTCCTTCGCGCCCACCGCCGTCGCCTGGGGCCACGACAACCGCACCTGCGCCCTGCGGGTCGTCGGCCACGGCCGCTCGACGCGGTTCGAGAACCGGCTGCCCGGCGGCGACGTCAACCCGCACCTCGCGGTCGCCGGACTGGTCGCGGCGGGCCTGTACGGGGTCGAGCACGAGCTGGAGCTGCCGGACGCCTGTACCGGCAACGCCTACACCGGCGACTACGAGCACGTCCCGACCACCCTGCGCGAGGCCGCCGAGCTGTGGGAGAACAGCCCCATCGCCAAGGCCGCCTTCGGGGACGAGGTGGTCGCGCACTACCGCAACATGGCGCGCGTCGAGCTGGACGCCTTCGACGCCGCGGTGACCGACTGGGAGCTCCGCCGCTCCTTCGAACGCCTGTGAGGCCCGCTGTGTCCGATCCGTACGACCCGACCGAGCACCAGGTGCTCAACCCGGCGACGGAGGAGGTCATCGCGACCGTCCCCGCCGCCACCGCCGCCGATGTGGACGCCGCCGTTGTGCGGGCCGCCCGGGCGCAGGTGACGTGGGCGGCGCTCGCCCCCGCCGACCGCGCCCGGCTGCTGCGCCGCTTCGCCGCAGCCGTCGACGGACACCTCGAAGAACTCGCCCAGCTGGAGGTGCGCGAGGCCGGGCACACCGTCGGCAACGCCCGCTGGGAGGCGGGCAACGTCCGTGATCTGCTCGACTACGCGGCCGGCGGAGTGGAACGCCTGACCGGGCGTCAGATCCCGGTCGCGGGCGGCCTGGACATCACCATCCTGGAGCCGCTCGGCGTCGTCGGCGTCATCGCGCCCTGGAACTTCCCGATGCCGATCGCCGCCTGGGGCACCGCCCCCGCGCTCGCGGCCGGCAACGCGGTGATCCTCAAGCCCGCCGAGACCACCCCGCTCACCGCCCTGCGCCTGGCCGAACTCGCTCTGGCGGCGGGCCTGCCCGAGCACCTCTTCCAGGTCCTGCCGGGCGCGGGCGCCGTCGCGGGCGACGCGCTGGTCGAGCACCCCGGCGTCGCCAAGATCGTGTTCACCGGCTCCACCCGGGTCGGCAAGCAGATCATGGCCAAGTGCGCGCAGCGGGTGAAGCGGGTCACCCTCGAACTCGGCGGCAAGAGCGCCAACATCGTCTTCGCGGACGCCGACGTCGAGGCCGCCGCGGCCGCCGCCCCCATGTCCTTCCTCGACAACAGCGGCCAGGACTGCTGCGCCCGCACCCGCATCCTCGTCCAGCGCCCGGTCTACGACCGCTTCCTGGAGCTCCTCGCCCCCGGCATCGAGTCCGTGGTCGTCGGCGACCCGGCCGACGAGAAGACCCAGATGGGCCCGCTGATCTCGCGGACCCAGCTGGAGCGGGTACGCGGCTACGTCCCCGGCGACCTGCCGGGCATCCGGGGCACCGCCCCCGAGGGCCCCGGCTTCTGGTTCGCGCCCACCGTCGTCACCGGCGTCTCGCCCGACGCCCCGGTGGCGGTCGACGAGGTCTTCGGGCCGGTCGCGGTCGTCCTCCCCTTCGACGACGAGGCCGACGCCGTACGGCTGGCCAACGCGACCGAGTACGGCCTGTCCGGCTCGATCTGGACCCGTGACGTGGGGCGCGCGCTGCGCGTCTCCGGCGCCGTCGCGGCGGGCAACCTCTCCGTCAACTCGCACTCCAGCGTGCGCTACTGGACCCCCTTCGGCGGCTACAAGCAGTCCGGCCTCGGCCGTGAACTCGGCCCGGACGCGCTGGCCGCCTTCACCGAAACCAAGAACGTCTTCATCAGCACGGAGGCCTGAGCAACATGACCGACGACATCACTTGCCGCCGCCTGGTCGGCCGTACCGCCGTCATCACCGGAGCCGGCAGCGGCATCGGTCTGGCGGCCGCGCGCCGGCTCGCCTCCGAGGGCGCCCATGTGGTCTGCGGCGACATCGACGAGGCGGCCGCCAAGAAGGCCGCGGACGAGGTCGGCGGGCTCGCCGTGCGCGTCGACGTCACCGACGCCGAGCAGGTCGACGCGCTCTTCAAGGCCGCGTACGACACCTACGGCAGCGTCGACATCGCCTTCAACAACGCCGGGATCTCGCCCCCCGACGACGACTCCATCCTGGAGACCGGCCTGGAGGCGTGGAAGCGGGTCCAGGAGGTCAATCTGACCTCGGTCTACCTGTGCTGCAAGGCGGCCATCCCGTACATGCGCGAGCAGCGCCGGGGCTCGATCATCAACACCGCGTCCTTCGTGGCCCGGATGGGCGCGGCGACCTCGCAGATCTCCTACACCGCGTCCAAGGGCGGCGTCCTCGCCATGTCGCGCGAGCTGGGCGTGCAGTTCGCCCGCGAGGGAATCCGCGTCAACGCGCTCTGCCCGGGGCCGGTCAACACCCCGCTGCTGCAGGAGCTGTTCGCCAAGGACCCGGAGCGGGCGGCGCGGCGCCTGGTGCACATCCCGCTCGGCCGGTTCGCCGAGGCCGACGAGATCGCCGCCGCCGTGGCCTTCCTGGCCAGCGACGACTCCTCGTTCGTCAACGCCACCGACTTCCTGGTGGACGGCGGTATCTCGGGCGCGTACGTGACGCCGCTCTAGGCGTTCACCTGTACTCCACCCACCCGACAGCCGGGCGTCGCACGACGCCCGGCTGTGCTGTCTACCGTCCCCGGTGATCTTTTGTTCGTGACAGGAGTGTTCATGCGCAGTGCACGTCGTTGGCAGGCCGCGGCCGCCGCCCTGGCGATCGCGGGCAGCGCCTTCGCCGCCGCCCCCACCGCCCAGGCGAGGACCGGCGCGTGCCCCCAACTCACCGTGACACAGGGCTGGTACGGCCAGAACAAGGCCCGCCTCCAGGAGCTCGTCGACACCTACGGGAGCTGCGGCCGGGGCGCGGCCAAGAGCCACAAGCCCGTCGCGGTCTTCGACTGGGACAACACCGTCGTCAAGAACGACGTCGGCGACGCCACGATGTACTGGATGCTGCGCCACTCCAAGATCCGCCGCCCGTCGCACGGCGACTGGCACACCACCAGCCGCTATCTGACCGACCTGGCCGCCGCCGCACTCGCCGTCGCCTGCCCGTCCGGCGCCACCACCCTGCCCACCGCCACCGACACACGCTGCGCCGACGAGATACGTACGGTCTACGGGGACGGGAAGACGACGGGCGGGGCCACCGCTTTCGCGGGCTGGGACCGGCGCACGATCGAGCCGCAGTACGCCTGGCTCGCCCAGCTGATGAGCGGCTGGCGCACCGCCGATGTCCGCTCCTTCGCCCGGGCCGCCCGGGCCGAGAACCTGGCCGCGCCGATCGGCGCCGAGCAGCAGGTCGGCACGGCGAAGGTGACGGGCTGGGTGCGCTACTACGACCAGCAGCGCGATCTGATCCGTACCCTCCGCAAGGCCGGGTTCGACGTCTGGATCACCTCGGCGTCGCCCGAGCCGGTCGTCGACGTGTGGGCTGGCGGCGTCGGCATCGCGCCGGACCACACCATCGGCATCCGCCCGGTCACCGCGCACGGGCGGATCACCCCGCACCTCAAGGGCTGCGGCTCGGTGGCGGACGGCGAGGACGCGATGATCACGTACATCGACGGCAAGCGGTGCTGGATCAACCAGGAGGTGTTCGGGGTGCGCGGGGCCGCCGCCGAGCGGGTGCAGCCCGCCGCGCGGCGCCAGGTCTTCGCGGCCGGCGACTCCGACACGGACGTCTCGTTCCTGCGCGACGCGACCGGCCTGCGGCTCGTCCTGAACCGCAACAAGAACGAGCTGATGTGCCGGGCGTACGACAACGGCGACGGCCGCTGGATCGTCAACCCCATGTTCATCCAGCCCAAGGGGCGCAAGAGCGGCGCCTACCCGTGCGCCACCACCGCGTACACCGACCACGACGGCGGTGCCGCCCCGGTCCGCCGGTCCGACGGCACGGTCGTGCCCGACCAGCAGGACACGGTGTACGGCGGCTGAACCGTCGCTCTAGGGTGGCCCGATGAGCATGACGACACCGCCCGGCTGGTACCCGGATCCGGGCACGCCCGTGCTGGAGCGCTGGTGGGACGGCACCGCCTGGACCGGGCACACCAGGGCCGCCGGTCAGCCGGCGGTGCCGCCGTCGCCGCCGACCGTTCCCCTGGGGCCCGTCGCGCCGCGGCCCCGGCCGCGCGGCCGGGGCCCGGTGGTCGCCGTGGCCGCTGCCGCCGCGGTGCTCGTCACGGCACTGGTGGCCGGGGTCATCGTCCTGAACGGGGACGACGGGGAGGCGAAGGCCGACGCGGCACCCGGCTCCGCGACGGCCACGCCGACCGCCTCGCGGGCGCAGAGCACGGCCCCCGCGCCGCCGCCCTCGGCCGGCGACGACCCGAACCTCCTGGTCGATCAGCTCAACGGCATCACCCTGCCGGTCCTGCCGGGCTGGGAGAAGGCCGAGTCCAGGATCGACGGCCTGCCCACCATGCAGACCAAGGAGACCTACGACTGCCCGGGCGACTCGGGCGCGTTCTGCCA
Source organism: Streptomyces sp. TLI_146 (assembly GCF_002846415.1). Classification (NCBI taxonomy): domain Bacteria; kingdom Bacillati; phylum Actinomycetota; class Actinomycetes; order Kitasatosporales; family Streptomycetaceae; genus Streptomyces; species Streptomyces sp. TLI_146. The sequence goes on along the minus strand of NZ_PJMX01000001.1, from coordinate 2,441,970 downwards.
CCACGCCTGGGTCAACACCCGTACGCCGAGCCGCACCGACCTCAGGACCGCCGAGGCACTGGCCAAGCACGACATCGCGGACGCGGCCGACGCCGCGTTCGGGGACGACGCCGTCGGCCGGCGGCGGTACGGCGGGATCGTCTCGCACCGCGAGGTGAAGTCCGGGGCCGTGGTGGTCGCCGGGCGCACCGGATACCTGGTGCGCTGGAGCGTGAGGACGGGGGCGGGGCCCGGCGGTCAGGTGCAGTCGCTGGCCTTCCCGTCGAGCGTCGGCAGCGAGTCGATGGTCCTCATCCGCTTCGCCTTCGACGCGGGGAGAGGCGCCCCGCCGCTCACCGTCCTCGACCGTATCACCTCGGGGATCCGGGCCCTCGGCGGCCAGGAGAGCGGCGGGGTCGGCAGCAGCCTGGCGCCACCGGCCCCGTGAACGGCCGCGAGGCCCGCGCCCTCAGAGGAACGTGCGCCCCTCGCCCCGGTACGTGGGGACGGTCGCGGTGACGCGGTCGCCCTCCACCAGCTGCAACTCGTCGAACCGCTCGCACAGTTCACCGGCCTTGGCGTGCCGGAACCACACCTTGTCCCCGATCAGCAGATCGTCGGCGGCCGTGCCGAGCAGCGGAGTCTGCACCTCCCCGGCGCCCTCCTGCGGGTCGTAGCGCAGCCCCTCGGGGAGGTACGGGACGGGCAGCCGGTCCACGCCCGCCGCCCCGGACGCGGGGTAGCCGCCGCCGAGCACGGTGACGACGCCCACGCCCGGGCGGCGCACCACGGGCTGGGCGAAGAGCGCGGCGGGGCGCCCGGTGAACGACGTGTAGTTGTCGAAGAGCCGCGGCACATAGAGCCCTGACCCGGCGGCGATCTCCGTGACGGCGTCCTCGGCCGCGGTGTGCTGGACGCTGCCGGTCCCGCCGCCGTTGACGAACTCCAGGTCGGGCGCGACGGCCCGGACCGCCCGCACCACCTCGGCCCGGCGGGCCGCGAGCTCCCTGCGCGCGGCGGTCTGCATCAGCCGGATCGCGCGCGAGCGCACCGGCCGCCCCGCGATGTCGTCCCCCACCCCGGCGACGTGACCCTCGTACGCCATCAGCCCGACCAGGCGGAAGCCCGGACGCCGCGCGACGGCACGGGCGAGCTCGGCCAGTTGCGCGGGCTCGCGCAGCGGGGAGCGGCGGGCACCGACCCGCACGCGCCCGCCGAACAGCTGGAGCGAGGTGTCCAGTTCCAGACAGATCCGTACGGGAAGGTCGTCCCGGTCCCGGGCCCGGTCGATGAGGTCGAGCTGGGCCGGGTCGTCGACCATCACCGTGATGGCGGCCGCCAGCTTGGGATCGGCGGCGAGCTCCGCGAAGCGGGCCCGGTCGGCGGACGGATAGGCGAGGAGGACGTCCTCGAACCCGGCCCGGGCCAGCCAGACCGACTCCGCCAGCGTGAACGACATGATCCCGGCGAACCCGTCCCTGGCCAGCACCCGTTCGAGCAGGGCCCGGCAGCGCACGGACTTGCTGGCGACCCGGATCGGCTTGCCCTGCGCGCGCCGGACCAGGTCGTCGGCGTTGGCGTCGAACGCCTCCAGGTCCACGAGCGCGAGCGGGGCGTCGAGATGGGCGGTGGCCCGGTCGTACCGGGCCCGGTCTGCGGCGCGGGGAGTCATGCGCAGAGCCTGCCAGAACGGCTTACCCGGGGGTAGGGGGACGAGTCGGTGCAGATGCCCCGACCACGGACCGCCGCCCTGCCGCCTCGCCCCAGCCCGTAAAGTAGCGCCCACGCGGCGACGAACGGCCCTGCCGGCCAAGCCGATCCGCAGCGCACGCACCAGGGGTACGAGGGGGGCCATTGACCACGGACGCACAACGCCCCCCGGCCGCGGCGCGCCGCCCCGCGCAGGACGAGCCGGACCGCGACGCCGTGGCCGGACCCACGCCGCTCCCCGCCTCGGGCGAGCCCGCCGTCCCGCGGAGGGGCGCGCCGAGCCCCCGCCGGCCCATGGACGAAGCACCCGGCAGGCCGCCGTCCGCCGCCGCGCCGCCGCGCTCGGCCATCGACCTTCTGGACGCGGCGCTGCCGCCCCGCGCTCCCATACCCGCCAAGCCCCCGACGGCTCCGGCGGCGGACGCGGTGCGCGCGGCCGCGCCGACGCGTACGTCCCCGCCGCCCGCGCGCCCGCCCTTCCCGCCGCACCCCACCCCGACGCGCCCCCCGGCCCCGCCGACGCCGCCCCGCCCGCGGGGCCCGCACCCGTCGCCGCGTCGCGGTCCGCCGCCGTCCCGCCGCAGCCCACCGTGCCCGCGCCCCGGCCCGCCGCGCCGCCGTTCCCCGGGACCGTTCCGCACCCCGTGCCGCCCATACCCCTCGCCGCGCCCCCGGCCCGGCGCAGGGGCCGGGCCGTCGCGGCCGCCGTCTGTCTGGTGCTGGGGATCGGGCTGGTCGGCGGCGCCGCCGCCGGGAGCTGGCTGAGCGGGGGGCCGGGGGAGCGGACGCCCGGGGCGGGTACACCGCCGCCCGGGAGATGTGGCACAGCACCCCCGTGGACACCCTCTTCCCGCCGACCCTCAACGGCAGCGGCGCCGGGCCGGGCGGCGCCGACCGCGTGTGGACCCGCGTCGGGGTCGCGCCCGACGCGGGGTGCGCCGGAGCGCTCGACCCGCTGCTGCTCAAGGCGCTCCAACCCGTCGGCTGCGCCCGGCTGTTGCGGGCCACGTACACCGACGCCACCTCCTCCGCCGTCACCACCGTCGGGCTCGTCTTCACCGAGGCCGACGCCGACGCGATGCGCGCGCTGCGCACCCGGTTCAGCGACGAGTCCCTCGGCGACCGCGACGACCTGATGCCGCGCCCGTACGCCGTCGAGGGCACCCCCGCCGCCCGGTTCGGCGACAAGCAGCGGGCGAGCTGGACCGTACGCGTCCTCACCGACGCCCCCGTCGTCGTCTACTCCGTCACCGGCTTCGCCGACGCCCGTACCGTCACCGCTCCGCAGCCCGCCGACCGCGCCCTGGACGAGGGCGCGACGGAGGCCCCCGTCGAGGCGGGGCTCACCTACGACGCCAAGGGCATCGCGGACCGCGTGGAACGGGCCCTGCGCAAGACCGCCGCCACCGGAACGAAGAAGCCGTCATGACCTCGCCCCGCCGTACGCCCCGGCGTGCCGCCGCCCTCGCCGCCGCGGCCTCCTTCGCGCTCCTCCTGCCCGCCGCCCCCGCGCACGCGGACGTCATCCGGGACCGCCAGTGGGAGCTCGCCGCCATGCACACGCAGCAGGCGTGGCGGACGACCAAGGGCAAGGGCATCACCGTCGCCGTGCTCGACACCGGGGTCGACGCCACCCACCCCGACCTCGCCGGACAGGTCCTCACCGGCAAGGACCTCGTCGGCTTCGGGGCCGGCCGGGGCAGCCGCGACTGGGCCCGGCACGGCACCGCCATGGCCGGGATCATCGCGGGCCACGGACACGGGCCGGGCCGGGGGGACGGCGTCCTCGGCATCGCCCCCGAGGCCAGGATCCTGCCGGTCCGGGTGATCCTCGAATCCACCGACCCGGCGCGCAAGAAGGCCCGCGAGTCACGCGGCGGCGCACTCGCCGAGGGCATCCGCTGGGCCGCCGACCAAGGCGCCGACGTCATCAACCTCTCCCTCGGCGACGACAGCGCCTCCGCGCACCCCGAGCCGTCCGAGGACGCCGCCATCCAGTACGCCCTCGCCCGGGGCGCCGTCGTCGTCGCCTCCGCGGGCAACGGCGGCGAACAGGGCGACCACGTCTCCTACCCCGCCGCCTACCCGGGCGTCATCGCCGTCGCCGCCGTCGACCGCTACGGCACGCACGCCGCCTTCTCCACCCGCCGCTGGTACGCCACCGTCTCCGCGCCCGGTGTGGACGTGGTGATAGCGGACCCGGACCGCAAGTACTACGAAGGCTGGGGCACCAGCGCCGCCTCCGCCTTCGTCTCCGGCGCCGTCGCCCTCGTCCGCGCGGCCCACCCCGGCCTCTCCCCGGCCCAGATCAAGACCCTGCTCGCGGACACCGCCCGCAACGCGCCCAAGGGCGGGCGCGACGACGCGCGCGGCTACGGCAGCGTCGACCCGGCCGCCGCGCTGGCCGAGGGCGCCCGCCTCAAGCCCGACGTACGGACGAACACGGCGACCGGCCACGCCGGCACGTACTTCGGCGCGGGCCCCGACAAGGAGAAGGACGACGACCACCGCGGCGACTGGCTCGCCGCGCTCGCGGCCGTCGCGGGCGCCCTGCTGCTCACCGCGTCCCTGACCCTGTGGCGCGGCAGCCGCACGGCCGAACACGCGGGCGCCTGAGACCGTACGATCCGGGGCGGCCCCCGGGAACGCCTGAGAGTGTGTTGCCGAACCCCCGTCCGCGCCTCGACGCCCGGCACGCGGCTCTCACCACCCGGCCCCCACCGCCCGCACCGCCGCCCGGGCCGCCTCCTCCACCGCCGACACCCCCGCCTCCAGCGACGTGTGCCCGTCCGACAGGACCGCCACCAGCCAGCCGTGGCCGTCGGCCGTCGTGACGCGGCCGATGCTGTTCACCACCCACAGCCCCGTCGTGCTGCGCGGCAGCCAGCCGTTCTTCAGGGCCCAGCCGGTGCCCGCCGCCGACACGCCCCAGTCCTGGCCCAGGACCGTACGGCCCATCAGCGCCCCCACATAGCCCCGCGCCCGCGCGTCCAGCGCCGAATCCGCCCCGAACACCGCCCTCAGCAGCGCCAGCCGGTCCCGGGCCGTGGTCTGCGTCAGCCCCCACGCCGCCGCGCCCGCCGTTTCCGTCAGGCCGAGCCGCGCGTTGGCCCCGTCGAGCCCGGCCGGGCCGCCGATCACCTGCCACAGCGCGGTCGCCGCGTCGTTGTCGCTGCGCTCGATCATGTCGGCCGCGTACGCCCGCTCCTGCCCGGTCAGCCCGCGGCCCTCGTCCTGGGCCCGCAGCAGCAGGGCCGCGAGGATGTCCACCTTGACGACGCTCGCCGAGTCGTACGTACGCCCCGCGCCCCCGTACACCGCTTCCCCGCCGCCGACCAGGTCGTACACCCCCAGCGACAGCGAACCCCCGGCCCGCTCGGCCACCGGGGCCACGGCCGCCGACACCACCGCGTTCGGATCCATGCGCACCAGTCTCGCGCCCTGGCCGGCCATTCCCCTGGTGCAGGGGCCGGGGCGGGCCCCCGTTAGGCTCGTGGCGTGGCGCTCAAGAACATCCCGGACCCCGGTTTCTCCGACGACGACGGCACCGCCGACCCCGAACTCACGGCGGCGCTCGCCGCCTGGGCCGAGGACCGGGGGAGCGGCGCGGCCCAGTCGCGCGTCCTGGCCGCGCTCAAGGGCGCCCGGCTGCTCGTCCCCGTCGTCGCCGTGCTCGGGGAGGTGGAGACCGATGAGAACGGGCTGCGCCGCGAGAAGACCAGCGACATGGCGGTGCCCACGCTCACCGCGGGCGACCGCAAGGCGCTGCCCGCCTTCACCTCGCTCGCCTCGCTCGCGCTGTGGGACCCCGAGGCCCGGCCCGTCGCCGTACCGCTGCAGCAGGCGCTCCAGGCCGCCGCGCACGAGCGCGCCGACACGGTCGTCCTCGATCTGGCGGGGCCCGTCGCGTACGAACTGAAGGGCGGCGCGCTGCTCGCCCTCGCCGAGGGGCGCACCAGCGCCGACCCGCTCGACGACCCGGCGGTCATCGAGGCCGTGCGCACGGCGGTCGCCGCCGAGCCGGCCGTCCTGCGCGCCCACCTCGGCCCCGGCAGCGCCGACGGCACCCTCGCCCTGGTCCTCGCCGAGGGTACGGTGGCGGCCGACGCCGCGCGCCGGGTCGTCGAGCTGCTCGCCGCCGACGAGGTGCTGCGCGCCCGGCTCGTCCAGGGCCTCGACCTGGCCCTGCTCCCGGCCGCGGCCCCGCAGCCCAACGAGCCCCTGTTCACGCGCTGAGCCCGGACGGGCGGCAGACATGAAGAAGCGCCTCCGGTTCGACCGGAGGCGCTTCGCTTCGTACGGGTGGAGGACCGGCGACTAGCCGTACACCGGGCCCGTGTACTTCTCGCCCGGGCCCTGGCCCGGCTCGTCCGGGACGATCGACGCCTCGCGGAAGGCGAGCTGGAGCGACTTCAGGCCGTCGCGCAGCGGGGCGGCGTGGAACGAGCTGATCTCGGTGGTGCTGGCGTCGAGCAGACCGGCCAGCGCGTGCACGAGCTTGCGGGCCTCGTCCAGGTCCTTGTGCTCGTCGCCCTCCTCCGTCAGTCCGAGCTTCACCGCGGCGGCGCTCATCAGGTTCACGGCGACCGTGACGATCACCTCGACGGCCGGGACCTCCGCGATGTCGCGGGTCATGGTGTCGAAGTCGGTGGTCCCGGAGGACTGGGGGGAGGTCTCACTCATGCCTCACACGATAGGCGCTGCGGCGGTGTGCACACGATTGGCCCCCGTGCCGGTGTGCTGCTAACCTTGTGTAACGACCGGCCAGGCACTCCCATGTGCCCGGCCCACAAGTGGAGGCTCCGATCTCCCACCTGACTGCCCTCCGGGGCGGCGGGTCATCCGGTCAGACGGCCGCCATCGTTCCGTACGGACGATGGAGCCGTCCGATGTGCGCCCCGCGGTTGACCGCGGCGGTGCTCCGGTTGTTCTTGGAGCCCCGCCTGTGTCCCGTCCGGGGCATTTTTCATTTGCCGCGGCGGTTGGTCCGAGTGAAGACATACGCGGCTGTCCACCGGGCAGACGTGTGGTGCTACCGAGGAGGATCCATCAGCGCCGAGCCCCGCATCAACGACCGGATTCGCGTTCCCGAAGTGCGACTTGTCGGTCCCAGCGGCGAGCAGGTCGGGATTGTTCCGCTTGCCAAGGCCCTGGAGCTCGCACAGGAGTACGACCTGGACCTGGTCGAGGTCGCGGCGAACGCCCGTCCGCCCGTGTGCAAGCTCATGGACTACGGGAAGTTCAAGTACGAGTCGGCCATGAAGGCCCGTGAGGCGCGCAAGAACCAGGCGCACACGGTCATCAAGGAGATGAAGCTCCGGCCGAAGATCGACCCGCACGACTATGACACCAAGAAGGGTCACGTCGTCCGGTTCCTCAAGCAGGGCGACAAGGTCAAGATCACGATCATGTTCCGTGGTCGTGAGCAGTCCCGGCCGGAGCTCGGCTACCGACTGCTCCAGCGTCTCGCTTCGGATGTGGAGGACCTCGGCTTCGTCGAGTCCAGCCCGAAGCAGGACGGCCGGAACATGATCATGGTCCTCGGTCCGCACAAGAAGAAGACCGAGGCAATGGCCGAAGCCCGCGAGGCGCAGGCCGCCCGCAAGGCGGAGCGCCAGGGTCAGCCCGTCGCCGACGAGGACGGTTCCGTCGAGGAGCCCGTCGTCGAGGCGTCGGCCGAGGAACCTGCCGAGGCCTGATTCCCGGGCCGCCGGCCCAGGACAACCGATACATATGACGCTCCCGCGCGCCGGTCCCCGGACCGGCTGGGAGCGCCACTGACGAGGAGATAACGGCGCTATGCCGAAGAACAAGTCGCACAGCGGTGCCAGCAAGCGCTTCAAGATCACCGGCTCCGGCAAGGTGCTCCGTGAGCGTGCCGGCAAGCGCCACCTGCTCGAGCACAAGTCGTCCAAGCTGACGCGTCGCCTCACCGGCAACGCCGAGATGGCCCCGGGCGACGCCAAGAAGATCAAGAAGCTTCTCGGCAAGTGACGTTCCTCCGCCCCCGGTGACCGGGGGCGGGACGTCGAGACCGGGACCTATTCGAATTCGGGCCGTGTGAATACGCACCACGGCCCCGCTACAAGGAGTTAACAAGTGGCACGCGTCAAGCGGGCAGTCAACGCCCACAAGAAGCGCCGGGCGATCCTCGAGGCGGCCTCCGGCTACCGCGGTCAGCGTTCGCGCCTGTACCGCAAGGCCAAGGAGCAGGTTACCCACTCGCTGGTCTACAACTACAACGACCGCAAGAAGCGCAAGGGCGACTTCCGTCAGCTGTGGATCCAGCGCATCAACGCCGCTGCCCGCCAGAACGGCATGACGTACAACCGCCTCATCCAGGGTCTGAAGGCCGCCAACATCGAGGTGGACCGCAAGATCCTGGCCGAGCTCGCGGTCAACGACGCCAACGCGTTCGCCGCGCTCGTCGAGGTCGCGCAGAAGGCGCTGCCGAGCGACGTCAACGCCCCGAAGGCCGCGTAAGCGCCTGACGGCTTGTTGAGCCGGACCGGACCCGCAGGCCATCGGCCTGCGGGTCCGGGTGCGTTCGGACCCGGACTTCCGTTCGTCTGCGGGCCGTCCCCAACTGGTCGCGCAGTTCCCCGCGCCCCTGAAAATGCCGCTGCGCGGCATCTCCCTGGGCGCCCCGCAGGGGCGCTTCAGGGGCGCGGGGAACTGCGCGAGCAACCCACCACGGTCCGCAGACGAACACCGGGTCCAGAAGCCCCCCGCCCCCTCGTAGAGAGACCGCACATGCCCACCCCCGAGCTGATCTCCCCCCGCTCCCCCCGCGTCGCCGCCGCCAAGCGGCTCGCGCGGCGCAACTTCCGGGGGAAGGAGCGGCGGTTCATCGCCGAGGGGCCGCAGGCCGTGCGGGAGGCCGTGGAGCACCGGGTCGGCGGGGAGGGCACGCTCGTCGAGCTGTTCACCACCGTCGAGGCCGCGGAGCGGTACGCGGACATCGTGGCCGCCGCCCGCGACGCCGGGGCCCGGGTGCACTACGCGGACGACGAGGTGCTCGCCGAGGTCTCGCAGACCGTCACCCCGCAGGGGCTCGTCGGGGTCTGCCGGTTCCTGGACTCGCCGTTCGAGGAGATCCTCAAGGCGCGGCCCAAGCTGGTCGCCGTGCTCGCGCACGTCCGCGACCCCGGCAACGCCGGCACCGTACTGCGCTGCGCGGACGCCGCCGGCGCCGACGCGGTCGTCCTGACCGACGCCTCCGTCGACCTGTACAACCCCAAGTCCGTGCGCGCCTCGGTCGGTTCGCTCTTCCATCTGCCGGTCGCCGTCGGCGTACCCGTCGAGCAGGCCGTGCAGGGGCTGCGGGACGCCGGGGTACGCATCCTCGCCGCCGACGGGGCGGGCGAGGACGACCTCGACGACGAGCTCGACGCGGGCACCATGGGCGGCCCCACCGCCTGGATCTTCGGCAACGAGGCCTGGGGCCTGCCGGAGGAGACCCGGGCGCTCGCGGACGCCGTGGTGCGCGTCCCTATCCACGGCAAGGCCGAGAGCCTCAACCTGGCGACCGCCGCCGCGGTGTGCCTGTACGCCTCGGCGCGGGCCCAGCGCACCCGTACTCCTCGCTGAGGGGGTCCGCACCGTCACCTCCAGCTAGTAGTGTGACGGGCTCGGGGGCCCACTGTGCGCTTCGGAGAGGTGGGATACGGGGATGGCTGTCGGCGTGAGGACCATCGGTGACAATGCCCTGGTGCGCGCTTCCGGTGGCCCGGGCGCCCTGGGGATAGACCCCGAGGACCTGCCCGACGGTCTCGTCGTCGCCGACGAGAAGGGCCGGGTCATCTGCTTCAACGCGGCCGCCGCCCGGATCACCGCCGTCTCCAAGCGCGACGCGCTCGGCGTGGAGCTGGAGCGCGCCCTGCCGCTGGAGGACCTCAAGGGCCGCCGCTGGTGGCAGCTGACCGACCCGTACGGCGGCCTCGCCATCCGTGTCGGCCAGCCCGAGCGCAATCTGCTGCTGCCGGGCGGGCGCGAGGTACTGGTCTCCGCGCGGTACGTGCGCGAGCACCCCATGGGCCCGGTGCGCCGGGTCGTGGTGAGCCTGCGCTCGACCGAGGCCCGGCGGCGCACCGAGCGCAGCCACGCCGAGCTGATCGCCACCGTCGCCCATGAGCTGCGCTCGCCGCTGACCTCGGTCAAGGGCTTCACCGCCACGCTGCTCGCCAAGTGGGAGCGGTTCACCGACGACCAGAAGCGGCTGATGCTGGAGACCGTCGACGCCGACGCCAACCGCGTCACCCGGCTGATCGCCGAGCTGCTCGACATCTCGCGGATCGACTCCGGCCGTCTGGAGGTGCGCCGCCAGCCGGTGGACATAGCGGCCGCCGTCGGCCGCCACATCCAGGCCCATGTCGCCTCCGGGCAGGCCCCCGACCGCTTCCTCGTCCGCATCCAGCGCCCGCTGCCCGATCTGTGGGCGGATCCGGACAAGATCGACCAGGTCCTGGGCAACCTGCTGGAAAACGCGGTGCGCCACGGCGAGGGAACCGTCACCATCGAGGTGGCACCCGCGCCCGTCCGCATCGACGAGCACGACGAGAAGGGAACGGCCGTCACCGTGAGCGACGAAGGCCCCGGCATCCCCGAGGAGTCGATGGGCCGTGTCTTCACCCGCTTCTGGCGGGGCAGCAAACGCGGCGGCACCGGCCTCGGCCTCTACATCGTCAAGGGCATCGTGGAGGCGCACGGCGGCACCATCACCGTGGGCCGCGGCTCCGGCGGCGGCGCCGAGTTCCGATTTATCCTGCCCGTCGGCGCCCCGGCCTACCTCCAGTAAGGACCGCCGGGCAGCCCACGGGCGCATGTGCGTACCCGCACCCCGTTAGACTCGACCTTTGGCGCGTTTGTGTCCGTGTCGTCGCGCTCGCGCGGTCGAGTCGCTGTCGCGGTGGCGGACCCCCAGCCAAGCCAATCGGAAGTACGGGAAGAGATGTCGGCACCCAATAAGTCGTACGACCCTGTTGAGGTCGAGGCACTGAAACCGGAAGAGATCGAGCGCATGCGGGACGAGGCGCTCGCCGCCTTCGCCGCGGCCGGTGACCTCGAAGCGCTCGCACACGCGAAGACCGCGCACGCCGGTGGCACCTCGCCCCTGTCGCTCGCCAACCGCGAGATCGGCGCCCTGCCGCCGCAGGCCAAGGCCGCGGCGGGCAAGCTCGTGGGCATGGCCCGCGGCGCGGTGAACAAGGCGCTGGCCGCCCGCCAGGCCGAGCTGGAGGCCGAGCGCGACGCACGCGTGCTGGTCGAGGAGGCGGTGGACGTCTCGCTGCCGTACGACCGCGTACCGGTCGGCGCCCGCCACCCGCTGACCACGCTCTCCGAGCGCATCGAGGACATCTTCGTGGCCATGGGCTACGAGGTCGCCGAGGGCCCGCAGGTCGAGGCCGAGTGGTTCAACTTCGACGCGCTCAACATCGGCCCGGACCACCCGGCCCGCGGCGAGGCGGACACCTTCTTCGTCCAGGCCGCCGACGGCACGGCGAACTCCGGCACGGTGCTGCGCACGCACACCTCCCCGGTGCAGATCCGCTCGCTGCTCGACCGCGAGCCGCCGGTCTATGTGATCTGCCCCGGCCGGGTCTACCGCACGGACGAGCTGGACGCCACGCACACCCCGGTCTTCAACCAGGTCGAGCTGCTCGCCGTGGACGAGGGCCTGACCATGGCGGACCTCAAGGGCACCCTGGACCACATGGTCCAGTCGCTCTTCGGCCAGGACATGAAGACCCGGCTGCGGCCGAACTTCTTCCCGTTCACCGAGCCGTCCGCCGAGATGGACATGGTCTGCTACGTGTGCCGTGGCGAGTCCGTCGGCAACCCCGACCGCCCCTGCCGCACCTGCTCCAGCGAGGGCTGGATCGAGCTCGGCGGCTGCGGCATGGTCAACCCCAAGGTGCTCGTCGCCTGCGGCGTCGACCCTGAGAAGTACAGCGGATTCGCCTTCGGCTTCGGCATCGAACGCCTGCTGATGTTCCGCCACAACGTCGAAGACATGCGAGACATGGTCGAGGGTGACGTCCGGTTCACCCGGCCGTTCGGGATGGAGATCTGATGCGGGTCCCGCTTTCTTGGCTGCGGGAGTACGTCGACCTGCCGGCGACGGAGACCGGCCGTGACGTCCAGGCCAAGCTCGTTTCCGCCGGCCTCGAGGTCGAGACCGTCGAGCAGCTCGGCGCCGGCCTCAAGGGCCCCCTCGTCGTCGGCCAGGTGCTGACCATCGAGGAGCTGGAGGGCTTCAAGAAGCCCATCCGCTTCTGCACGGTCGACGTCGGCACGGCCAACGGCACCGGTGAGCCGCAGGAGATCGTCTGCGGCGCGCGCAACTTCCAGGTCGGCGACAAGGTCGTCGTGGTGCTCCCCGGCGCCGTGCTGCCCGGCGACTTCGCCATCGCCGCGCGCCAGACGTACGGCAAGACCTCGCACGGCATGATCTGCTCCGGCGACGAGCTGGGCATGGGCGACGACGGCAGCGGCGGCATCATCGTCCTGCCGCCCGAGCACGAGGCCGGCACCGACGCCATCGAGCTCCTGGAGCTCGTCGACGAGGTCCTGGACATCGCCGTCACCGCCAACCGCGGCGACTGCCTCTCCATGCGCGGCGTGGCCCGCGAGACCGCCATCGCGTACGGCCTGCCGCTGCGCGACCCGGCGCTGCTCGACGTGCCCGCGCCCAACTCGTACGGCTACCCGGTCAAGATCTCCGACCCGATCGGCTGCGACCGCTTCACCGCGCGCACCGTGGGCGGCCTCGACCCCGAGGCCCGCTCCCCGATCTGGCTCCAGCGCCGCCTCCAGAAGGCCGGCATGCGGCCGATCTCGCTCGCCGTCGACGTCACCAACTACGTGATGATCGAGCTCGGCCAGCCGCTGCACGCCTACGACCGCACGCGGGTCGACGGCCCCATCGGGGTCCGCCGCGCCGAGCCCGGCGAGGTGCTCACCACCCTCGACGGCGCCAAGCGCAAGCTGGACGCCGCCGACCTGGTCATCACCGACAACCGGGGCCCGATCGGCCTGGCCGGTGTGATGGGCGGCGCCAACACGGAGATCGCCGACTCGGTCACCGACCCGGAGACCGGACAGGTCAAGGGCACCACCGAGGTGGTCATCGAGGCCGCGCACTTCGACCCGGTCGCCATCGCCCGCACCGCGCGCCGCCACAAGCTGTCCTCCGAGGCGTCCAAGCGCTTCGAGCGCGGCGTCGACCCGCAGGCGGCCTCCGCGGCCGCCCAGCGGACCGTCGACCTGCTGGTGCTGCTCGCGGGCGGCACCGCCGAGGCCGGTGTCACCGAGGTCATCGCGCCCTCCGCGCCGCGCACCATCTCCGTCGCCGCCGACCACCCGGACAAGGTGGCGGGCGTCGACTACGGCCGCGAGACCGTCGTGCGCCGCCTCCAGGAGATCGGCTGCGACGTCTACGGGCAGGACGAGCTCGTCGTCACCGTGCCCTCGTGGCGCCCCGACCTCACCGAGCCGAACGACCTCGCCGAGGAGGTCATCCGCCTGGAGGGGTACGAGAACCTGCCCTCCACGCTGCCCAGGCCCCCGGCCGGGCGCGGGCTCACCGAGCGGCAGCGGCTGCACCGCCGCGCGGGCCGCGCGCTGGCGGGCGCCGGTTACGTCGAGGCGCTGAACTACCCGTTCGTCTCCGAGCAGGTCTTCGACCAGCTGGGCCTGGAGGCCGGCGACCCGGCCCGCCGTGTCGTGAAGCTGGTCAACCCGCTCAACGACGAGGAGCCGGCGCTGCGCACCATGCTGCTGCCGGGGCTGCTCACCGCGCTGCGCCGCAACGACGGCCGCGGCAGCCACGACCTGGCGCTCTTCGAGACCGGTCTGGTCTTCCAGCCGGTCGACGGGCAGCAGGGCGTCGCCGTCCAGCTGCCCGTCGACCGCCGCCCCACCGACGAGGAGATCGCCGCGCTCGACGCCGTGCTGCCCGCGCAGCCCCGGCACGCGGCCGTCGTCCTCGCCGGTGCGCGCGAGCAGGCCGGCTGGTGGGGCAAGGGCCGCCCGGCGGACTGGGCCGACGCGGTCGAGGCCGCCCGGACCCTGGCCGCCGAGGCGGGCGCCGAACTCATCGTCCAGCAGGGCCAGTACGGGCCGTGGCACCCGGGCCGCTGCGCCGAGCTCGCCGTCGTCATCGACAGCGAGATCGTGGTGATCGGCCACGCGGGCGAGCTGCACCCGCGCGTGCTCAAGGCGCTGAGCCTGCCCGAGCGCACCTGCGCCATGGAGCTCGACCTGGACCTGCTGGCGAAGGCCGGAGAGGGCGCCCTCCAGGCGCCGCGGATCTCCACCTTCCCGGTGGCCACCCAGGACGTGGCGCTGGTCGTCGACACGGAGGTCCCCTCGGCCGTCGTCGAGTACTTCCTGCGCGGCGGCGCCGGTGAACTCCTGGAGTCCATCCGGCTGTTCGACGTCTACACCGGCGAGCAGATCGGCGAGGGCAAGAAGTCGCTGGCGTACGCCCTGCGCTTCCGCGCCGCCGACCGCACGCTGACCGTCGAGGAGGCCTCGGCCGCCCGCGACGCGGCGGTGGCCCTGGCCGCCGAGCGCACGGGCGCGGTGCTCCGCGGGGCGTAACCCCCAGGCAGGACCCTCGAAGGGCGCATCCGGACCACCGGATGCGCCCTTCGCGCATGTCCGCACGCCTTCTCACTCGTTCGGGTGAGAAGAGGGAGCGATGTACGCAAAAGGGGGCGCACCGTCGACAGAATCAATCCGGTCGTGAGGGCCGGGGCGGCCGGTGGTGGCCGGTACAGGGGTGAACGGTGCAGAGGCCAGGGGGGCCGACGGCATGATCCGTACCAGAAGTTGGACGGCGTCCTGCGCGAGCGCCCTCGGTACGGGCCGGGGGCTCGCCCTGTCGCTGCCCGTCCTGTGGCTGGTCCTGGTCGTCGTCTGGCAGCTGACCTGCCCGCTGGTCACCGACGAGTCCATGGGCCTGCGGATCGCCACCTGCGCGGCCTTCCTGATCGCGGTGGTCTGTCTGGTGCACGGCGTACGGCTGGGCGCGGCACGGGAGTTGCGGCTCGTGCAGGAGGTCGCCGACGCCGCCCAGCGGGTGCTGCTGCGGCCCCCGCCGCCCCGCCTCGACGGGCTCACCGTGGCCGCCGGACAGCTCTGCGCGAGCCGGGGCGCGGTGGTCGGCGGCGATCTGTACGAGGCGATGGCCACGCCGTACGGGGTGCGGGTCGTCATGGGCGACGTACGCGGACACGGCCTCGGCTCGCTGGCGGCGGTCGCGGCGGTGCTCGGCAGCTTCCGCGAGGCCGCGCACGACGAGCCGGACCTGGCGGGCGTGCTGCGGCGGCTGGAGCGGGCGCTGCAACGGCACTTGCGCGAACGGGCCCGCGCCGAGCACCCGGCGAGCTGCGCGGGCGCGCCGGACAGCCCGCTCGCCGAGGAGTTCGTGACCGTACTGCTCCTGGAGATCCGCGCCGACGGCCTGGTGCTCGCCCTCAACTGCGGCCATCCATGGCCCTACCGGCTGTGCGGCGGCGCCGAGCCGCTGGTGCCGGGCGACCCGCTGCCGCCGCTCGGCTCCTTCCCGCTGCCCGCCGAACTGCCGCTGCACCGCTGCACCCGGCTGCTGCCCGGGGAGGCCCTGTGTCTGCACACGGACGGCGCCGAGGATGCCCGGGACCGCGCCGGGCGGTTCTTCCGGCTGCAGGAAGTACTCGCCCGGGCGGCCCTGGACACCCCGCTGTCACCCGCCGCGGTGGTCCACTGCGTACAGCGGGAGCTGCTGCGGCACACCGGCGGACAACTGGCCGACGACGTGGCGCTGATGGTGCTGCGCAACGACCGGGTGCGTGTGCCCGCGCAGCCCGGAGCCGTCCGGACCGCGCAGGCGCGGCGCTGAGGCGGTGGCGCGTGCGCCGTCGGCCCTGCCGCGGAGTGACGGGCAGTTCGGCAGGACCGGCGGCGCCGGGAGCGGGCCGCCGCACTGTACGAGGGGGAGCCGGCGGCCCGGCACGCCTCTGTGGAGAGGCAGTTCAGTCAATCGGCCGCCGCCCCGCCGCGGCAGAGTGCGCGGCGCATAAATGCGAGTACTCCCTTCACACCCCGTGTGAACGCGCCTCGTTTACGCTGGGTCCACCGAGCCAACGGAGGGCCTGATGCAGCCCAATACCCTGCTCGACGCGCTGGTCGACGAGGCCGGCATCTCGAACGCCGGGCTCGCGGCCCATGTGAACCAGGCCGGCCGTGCCAGAGGTCTGGCGCTGAAGTACGAACACACCGCGGTGGCCAGGTGGTTGAAGGGCCAGCGGCCGCGCGGCCAGGTGCCCGACCTGATCTGCGAGGTGCTCGCGGCCCGGCTGCACCGGCCGGTCACCCTCGACGACATCGGGCTCGGCGTGCCGGGCGAGCCGGCCGCGCAAGTGGGCTCGCCGCTGGCCGGGTTCGTGGAGCGCGCCACCGCCCTGTGGCGCTCCGACGAGCAGCAGCGCCCGCACATACTGGGTGCGCCCGCGGTCACCGGCACCCCGGCCGTGATGCCGGTGTGGGAGTGGGAGAACCCGCCGGAGGACACCGATGTGTCGCGGCACGGCCAGACCGCGGTGAGCGAGGGCGACATCGAGATGCTGCGGGCGGCCCGCGCGCACTACGAGCTGATGTACCGCAAGGCCGGGGGCATCGCCACCCGCTCGCGGATCGTGGGCTTCCTCAACTCCGAGACCGCGCCGCTGCTGCGCGGCTGCTACACCGACGCGACCGGCCGCCAGCTGCACCGGGCGACCGGCGGCCTGGTCGCGATCGCCGGGATCTGCGCGTACGACTCCAACGCCCAGGGCCTGGCGCAGCGCTACTTCCACCAGGCGCTGCGCCTCGCGAAGGCGAGCGGGGACCGGGGGCTCGGCGCGTATGTGATCGCCCTGCTCGTCAACCAGTCGCTGTTCATGCGCGACTACCGCCAGGCCGTCGCCTTCGCGGAGGCGGCGCTGCGGGCGGCGGGCCACCAGCTCACCCCGGCGCTGGCCGCGGATCTGCACGCGATGCAGGCCAAGGCGTACGCGCACCTCGGCGACGGGAGCAGCGCGCTCGGCGCGATCCGGGGCGCCGAGCGGGCGGCCGAGCGGATCCGGCCGAAGAACGAACCCGCCGAGACCGGCTACGTCCAGCCGGGCCTGGTCAACGTCCAGGTGGCGGAGGCCCTGCTGCGGCTGGGCGATCTGCCGGCCGCGCGCGAGCAGGCGGGACTGGCGGCGCACGCCCCCTCGCACGACCGGGGCAGGGTGCACCGCCTGGCGATGCTCGCGCAGATCGAGCTCCGGCAGGGCGAGGTGGACCGGGCCGTCGCGACGGCGGTCGAGATGGCCGAGCGGGCCCGGGGGATGGAGTCGCAGCGGTTGCGCGACCGGTTGCGCGTCGTACGCGAGCACCTGGTCGAGAGCGGTTGCGCCGGCGCCGACGAAGCCGCCGAGCTGATCGACGGGGCATTGCGCGTTCCCCTGTGAGCGTGCGCCTGCTGCGATATTGCCATCTACTTGTCGGAAGGTGGCAAAAACGTGCAGTGGACGAACCTGAGTGAACAAACTGTGTATGAGAACCGCTGGTTCCGGGTCAACCTCGCCGACGTCGCCCTCCCGGACGGGCGGCACCTGGACCACTTCGTGATCCGGCTCCGCCCGGTCGCCGTGGCGACCGCCGTCAACGAGGCCAACGAGGTGCTGCTGCTGTGGCGGCACCGGTTCATCACCGACAGCTGGGGCTGGGAGCTGGCCGCCGGCGTCGTCGAGGACGGCGAGGACATCGCGGCCGCGGCCGCCCGCGAGATGGAGGAGGAGACCGGGTGGCGGCCGGGCCCGCTGCGCCATCTCCTCACCGTCGAGCCCGCCAACGGGCTCATCGACGCGCGGCACCACCTCTACTGGTCGGAGTCGGCCGAGTACATCGGCCACCCCGAGGACGACTTCGAGTCGTCGCGGCGCGAGTGGATACCGCTCAAGCTGGTACCCGACATGATCGCCCGCGGCGAGGTCCCGGCCGCCAATATGGCGGCCGGACTCCTGCTCCTGCACCATATGCGGCTCGGCGACGGCTGATCGGCCGTCACCCGCTCACCGCCCCAGCGCCTGCCACACCGCCACGGTCAGCGCGCCGAGGGCGGTGAGCACCGTGAGCGCGGGCAGTGGCCACCTCGTGTGTTCCAGGGACGCCACCCGCACGCCCAGCTCGGTCAGTTCACGTTCGCTCTGGTCGTCGCGGTGGGCGAGCAGCGTCAGCTGCCCGTCGATGCGGGCCAGGCCCACTTCCAGGGAACGGCGTAACTCGAACAGTTCGTCGACGGCCATCGGTAGGCCGGGGTCGCTCGGCACGGCGAGGCTCCTTCGTCGTTGTGGCGGATCGCCATTGACTTTTCGGCAAGGAGTCAACTCGCCCTGCTCCAGGGGCGGGAGAGTGTGCGAAGAGCATATGCGAGCTCGCGCCGCACACCCGGTGTGAACGCGGTGGGGCCCGGTCCTCACGCAGAGGAGCCGGGCCCGGCGACAGACGCCTCTGACGTGCGCGGATGTACTCAGGCGTACGTGTAGAACCCGGAGCCGGTCTTGCGGCCCAGGCGTCCCGCGTCCACCATGCGCTGGAGCAGCGGCGGCGCCGCGTACAGCGGCTCCTTGTACTCCTGGTACATCGAGTCCGCCACCGAGGCGACGGTGTCCAGGCCGATGAGGTCGGACAGCTTGAGCGGGCCCATCGGGTGGGCGCAGCCGAGCTCCATGCCGTTGTCGATGTCCTCGCGGCTGGCGATGCCCGACTCGAACATCCGGATCGCGGAGAGCAGATACGGGATGAGCAGGGCGTTGACCACGAAGCCCGAGCGGTCCTGGGCGCGGATCGCGTGCTTGCCGAGGACCTTCTCCACCATGGCCTGGGCCCGGCTGAGGGTGCCCTCGGAGGTGGTGAGGGCCGGGATCAGCTCGACGAGCTTCTGCACCGGGGCCGGGTTGAAGAAGTGGATGCCGATGACCTGGTCGGGCCGCGAGGTCGCGACCGCCAGCTTCACCAGCGGGATGGAGGAGGTGTTGGAGGCCAGGATCGCGTCCGGGCGGGTCACCACCTGGTCGAGCACCTGGAAGATCTCGGTCTTGACCTGCTCGTTCTCGACCACGGCCTCGATGACGAGATCGCGGTCGGCGAACTCGCCGAGGTCGGTGGTGAAGCTCAGCCGGGCGAGCGTCGCGTCGCGCTCCTCCTCGGTGATCTTGCCACGCTCGGCGGCCTTCGAAAGGGAGTTGTGCAGCCGGGTACGGCCGATCTCCAGGGCTTCGCCGGTGGTCTCGGCGACCTTCACGTCCAGGCCGCTGCGGGCGCAGACCTCCGCGATGCCGGCCCCCATCTGGCCGCAGCCCACCACTCCGACGCGTGCAATATCTCCCGTAGGGTCCGTCACATCGCTGCCTTTCGCTTCTGACAGAAAAAGTCCCGGCGGGTCCCCCGTGTGATTCCGGCGCCCGTCCCGACCCCACGACGTTACTCCGCGCCTGCGTGTGGATCACGGGGTGGGGCGGGCATGCTGTGCGCAACACCGGACATTCGTAGCGACGAGGGGGTCATGAAGTGGGACGGATCACTCGGCGGGGACTGCTGGCGGCAACCCTCGCGGCCGGAACGGCGGGCGCGATGAACGGGCTGGTCACAGTGGGTGCGGCCAGTGCCGCGGAGGGTGCGCCCGGGGTCCTGGCGGCCCCCGGCCCGGCCCGCCCCTGGCACCCGCCGCGGCCGCTGGAGTTCCGCGGTATGTGGCTGGCCACGGTGTCCAACCTCGACTGGCCCTCACAACCGGGTCTGCCCCCGGAGCGGCAGGAGGCCGAGCTCCTCGCCCACCTCGACCGGGCCGAGGCGCGAAGACTCAACGTGGTGGCGCTCCAGGTGCGCCCCACCGCCGACGCCCTGTGGCCCTCGCCGTACGAGCCGTGGACGCAGTACCTCAGCGGCACCCAGGGCCGCGACCCCGGCTGGGACCCGCTCGGCACGGCCGTCCGCGAGGCCCACCGGCGCCGTCTGGAGCTGCACGCCTGGTTCAACCCGTACCGGGTGGCCAACCACACCGACCCGTCCCGGCTCGTCCCCACCCACCCCGCGCGGGTGCACCCCGACTGGGTCGTGGCGTACGGCGGAAAGCTCTACTACAACCCGGGGCTGCCCGAGGTCCGCCGGTTCGTGCAAGACGCGATGCTGGACGCGGTCGCGCGCTACGACGTGGACGCGGTGCACTGGGACGACTACTTCTATCCGTACCCGGTGGCCGGACAGAGGTTCGACGACGACGACGCCTACGCCCGGTACGGGGCGGGCTTCCCGGACCGGGCGGCCTGGCGGCGCGACAACATCGACCGGCTGGTACGGGAGACGGCCGCCCGGATCAAGCAGATCCGCCGGCGCGTGAAGTTCGGGATCAGCCCCTTCGCGGTCTGGCGCAACGCGGCGACCGACCCGCTGGGCTCGCCCACCACGGCCGGTGTGCAGACCTACGACGACCTGCACGCCGACACCCGCAAGTGGGTGCGCGAGCACTGGATCGACTACATCTGCCCGCAGGTGTACTGGAACATCGGCTTCCAGGCCGCCGACTACGCTAAGCTCGTGCCCTGGTGGGACGCGGTGGCCCGGGGCAGCGGCACCCAGCTGATCATCGGGGAGGCGCTGTACAAGGCGGGGAACCCGGCGCAGCCGCCCGCCTGGCAGGACCCGGCGGAGCTGTCCCGGCACCTCACGTTCGCGCGGAAGTACGCCTCCGTGCGGGGCCACTGCTTCTTCTCGGCGAAGGACGTGGCGCTGGACCCGATCGGCGCCATGGCACGCGTGGTCGCGGACCACTACCGGGGACGGGTGCGGCCGTGACCGCGCCGCCTACTCCTCGGCCGGGTGCCGCACGACGGTGTCGGGCCCCGGGGACATCAGGGTCTCGTGCCCGTCCTCGAAACGCACCCGGTAGGGCGGGGACCCGTCGGGGCCCAGTACCTCGATGACTTCCGCGCTCCGGTCGTGCTGTCCGACGGTTCTGCCATGGACCAGCAGCCGGTCGCCCACGCTCGCTCGCATGTGCCCATTCTAGGGCGGCAGGCCCGAGTTGAGCCCGTGCGGATGGGCCACGAGTGGCACCGGCCGGGCGGTTTCAGGCCGCCGCGCGCTGGGTCACGGCGATGCACACCAGCACCCCCGCCGCGGCCAGCGGAGCGGCGGGGGAGAGGTGCTCGCCGAGCAGCAGGACCGCCCAGACCAGCGTGAGCAGCGGCTGCGCCAGCTGGAGCTGACTGGCCCGGGGCACGCCGATGGCGGCCATGCCCCGGTACCAGACGTACAGCCCGAAGAACTGCGACCCGGCGGCCACCCACAGCACCCCGAGGACGCCGTGGGCGTTGAGATGGACCGGTTCGGCGGCGAGGGCCACCGCCGAACCGAGGACGGCCACCGGCAGTGTGAGGATCAGCGCCCAGCCGATCACCTGCCAGCCCGGCATCTCCCGGGCCAGCCGCCCGCCCTCGGTGTACCCGGCGGCGCAGATCAGCAGCGCCCCGAAGAGGTAGAGGTCGCCGGTGGAGAGGGCGCCGCCGCTCTGCTGGACGGTGAAGGCGACCACCACCCCGGCCCCGGCCAGCGCCGCGGCCCAGAAGGCGCGGGAGGGGCGGCGGCCGGTCCGCAGCGCCGAGAGCGCGGCCGTGGTCAGCGGCAGCAGGCCCACCACGACCGCCGCGTGCGAGGTCGTCGACGTCTGGAGGGCGAGCGTGGTGAGGAGGGGGAAGCCGACCACGGTCCCGGCCGCGACCACCGCGAGCCCGGCCCAGTGCCGCCGCTCGGGCAGCGCCACCCGGCCCGCCAGCAGGAACGCGCCCGCGATCAGTCCGGCGAGCAGGCTGCGGACGGCGACGAGCGACCACGGGCCGAAGCTCTCCAGGCCCCAGGCGGTCGCCGGGAAGGTCAGCGAGAAGGCGACGACGCCGAGCCCGGCGAGCAGCGCGCCCTGGCGCGAGGCCGCGGCGGGCGCGGCCGGTTCCGCGGCCACGGGAGTGGTCCGGGGCTCGTCGACCGCTATCGATGTCCGGGCAGTAGCGCTATCCTGTGCTGTCATGCAAGAGCGTAGCAGTGTGGCCGAGCTGGCGAACATCCTGAAAGAGGACCTCGACCGCTACTCCGTAGGTGGAAAGCTGCCGTCGAGCAGGGCGCTGGTCGAGAAGTACCGGGTCTCGCCGGTGACCGTCTCGCGGGCCCTGGCCCGGCTCGCCTCCGAGGGCCTCGTCGTGACCCGCCCCGGCGCCGGGGTCTTCCGCGCCGAGCCCCGCACCCCCGCCTCCCGCCCCGGCGACACCTCCTGGCAGGAGGTCTCGCTCAGCGCCGACGGTGCCACCGACGCGGTGCCGCGCGCGGTCGACGCGTCCGGGGTCCTGGCCACCCTCGCCGCGCCCCCGCCCGGGGTGATCGAGTTCAACGGCGGCTACCTCGCCCCCGCCCTCCAGCCGGAGCGGGCGATGGCCGCCGCCCTCGCCCGCGCGGGCCGCCGCCCCGGTGCCTGGGGGCGCCCGCCCACCGACGGGCTGCCCGAGCTGCGCGACTGGTTCGCCCGCGAGATCGGCGGCACGGTCACCGCCGCCGAGGTGCTGATCTGCGCCGGTGGCCAGTCCGCGCTCACCACGGCGCTGCGGGCGCTCGCGGCGCCGGGCGCGCCGGTCCTGGTGGAGTCGCCCACCTACCCCGGCATGCTCGCGGTGGCCCGCGCCTCGGGGCTGCGGCCGGTGCCGGTCCCGGTCGACACCGACGGGGTGCGCCCCGATCTGCTCGCGGCCGCCTTCCGGGCCACCGGGGCCCGTGTCCTGGTCAGCCAGCCGCTCTTCCAGAACCCGACGGGCGCGGTGCTCTCCCCGGCCCGGCGGGCCGAAGTGCTCGGGGTGGCACGGGAGTTCGGCGCGTTCGTCATCGAGGACGACTTCGCGCGGCTGCTCGTCCACGCGGACGCGGGCCCGCTGCCCGCGCCGCTCGCCGCCGACGACCCGGACGGCGTGGTCGTCCACGTCCGCTCGCTCACCAAGGTCGCCTCGCCCAGTCTGCGCGTCGGCGCGCTCGCCGCCCGCGGCCCGGTCCTGGAGCGGCTGCGCGCGATCCAGGTCGTCGACAGCTTCTTCGTGCCGCGCCCGCTCCAGGAGACCGCCCTTGAGCTGGTCGGCTCCCCGGCCTGGCCCCGCCATCTGCGGGCCGTGTCCCAGGAGCTGGGCGACCGCAGACAGGCCATGGCGACCGCCCTGGCCCGCCACCTCCCCGACCTGGAGATGCCGCACCTGCCCTTCGGCGGCTACCACCTCTGGCTGCGGCTGCCGGACGGCACGCCCGAGGACGCGGTCGCCGCCGCGGCCCTGCGCTCCGGCGTCGCCGTCGCCCCCGGCCGCCCCTACTTCAGCGCCGAGCCCCCCGCCGCGCATCTGCGGCTGTGCTTCGCGGGCGTGGCGGGCCGGGCCGAGATCGAGGAGGGCGTACGACGGTTGCGTACGGCATACGACGAGGTGGGAGCCCGGGGAGCGGCCTGACGAGGCCGCTCGCGGCCGCGGACTCTTGACCAGCCGGGCGTTCGGCCGCACGATCTCGGCCATGACTGTCCGGCTGACGCTGGTCGCGGCGGCGCGCTGCTCGGCGCTGCCGGCGGAACGCTTCGACGACGACCGCCCGCTCGACGGGGCGGGCTGGCACGAGGTCGCGCTCGCCGCGCACGCCCTGGTGCCGCTGGGCGCGGCCGAGCTGCGCTACTGCTCGCCGACCGCGCGCAGCCGCGCCACCGGAGAGGCCCTCGGGTACGCGCCGATGGCCCAGCCCGCGCTGCGCGACTGCGACATGGGCCGCTGGCGCGGCTACACCCTGGCCGAGGTCGCGGCCCGCGAGCCCGAGGCCGTCGACGCCTGGCTCGCGGACCCGCGTGCGGCCCCGCACGGCGGTGAGCCGCTGCTCGGCTTCATCGCCCGGATAGGGGGCTGGCTGGACACCCGCCCCGCCGAGGACGGCGCGATGGTCGCGGTGGCCGAACCCGCGGTCGTACGGGCGGCGCTGGTGTACGCCCTGAAGGCGCCGCCGTCGACGTACTGGAACGTCGACGTCCGGCCCCTGTCGACGGTGACGCTCACCGGCGGCGCCCACGGCTGGCAGCTGAGCCTGATGAGCCTGGCCGCGGGCTAGGGATCCGGGGGAGCAGCCCCGAACCCGCTCAGCCGAGCTCGCGGATCACCCGCGCCGGGTTGCCCACGGCCAGTACCCCCGCGGGCAGGTCCCTGGTGACCACCGATCCGGCGCCGACCACCGTGTTGGCGCCGATGCTCACCCCGGGGCAGACGATCACCCCGCCGCCGAGCCACACGTTGTCCCCGATCGTCACCGGCTCGGCCTTCTCCCACCCCTGGCGCCGCCGCTCGGCATCCAACTCGTGCGTGGGAGTGAGGAGTTGGACGTTCGGCCCGATCTGGACGTCCCTGCCGACGGTGATCCGGCCGGTGTCCAGGAACACCGCCCCGAAGTTCACGAACGTACCGGCGCCGATGCTGATGTTGTAGCCGAAGTCGCAGTGGAACGGCGGCCGCACCCGTACGCTCTCGTCGACCTCGCCCAGCAACTCGGCCAGCAGTTTGTGCCGTTCGGCGGAAGGGGCGCCGCCCGCCACGTTGTAGGCGGCGCACCGCGCGATCCGGCGCTCGGTGTCGGCGCCCAGCTCGGGGTCGTCGGGCAGGTACCACTCACCGGCCAGCATGAGCCGCTTGTTCTCACCCACGGGAGCTCCTCCTCGTCCTCGTGACGAAGGATCTCACCGCCGGGCCCCGGCAGTTCGGCGCCCCGGCCCGTACCCGTAGTACTTGGGAGCTACGCGGACGATGCCCTCCCCGGTCGGACGCGGGCGACGGGCCGTGATCCCTATCGTGCCTGGTGTGGGCGGTGTCGGCGAGGGGGGCTTGCGGGTGGACGGGAAACGGCTGGTGGAAGCCGTACGGGCGGGGGCGCGCGGGATGTGCGAGGAGCTGTTGACGGCGCGGCGCGACCCGCTGCCGCGCCAGGGGATGCTGGGCTGGCTGCCGCACGTCCATGTGGTGCTGTTCGCGCTGGTCCTCGGGATCGCCAACTGGGTGGAGTACAAGTACGCGGAGGGACCGGCCAAGGTCTTCTTCGCGGTGTGCGCGGTGGCGCAGGCCGGTGCCGTCGTCGTCGCGCTCTCCCGTCCGGTGGCCGCCTGGTGGCTCTCCACGGCCGCGATGTCCGTGTCGGCGGAGTCGGTGGCCGCCACCGTCCCCGGGGGCCGGGTGTGGCCGTGGAGCGTCTCCGGGATCGCGCTGCACACCGCGGTGCTGCTCCTGCTGTCGCTGCGGGTGCGGCCCCGGGTCGCGGCCACCGCCCTGGTGATCACCGTCGGGTCGGGGCTGCTCGGCCTGGCCCTCTCGGACCGCGGCCACAACCAGGACGTCACCCGGGCCGCCATCGCCTTCGGGACCGCCGTGGTGGTCGGGGCGTCGCTGCGCGCCAGCCGGGTGGCCCGCTCCCGGCTGGTCGAGCAGGAGGTGCTCACCGCCGACGAACGGGCCCGGCGCACCCTCCTGGAGGAGCGCGGCCGCATCGCCCGCGAGCTGCACGACGTGGTCGCCCACCACATGTCGGTGATCTCCATCCAGGCCCAGGTCGCCCCGCACCTGGTGGCCGACCCGCCCCCGGAGCTCACCGAGAACCTGGCGGGCATCCGCGAGAACGCCGTCCAGGCGCTCACCGAACTGCGCCGGGTCCTGGGCGTGCTGCGCTCGGCGGACCCGGAGGGCGCCCGGCACGCCCCGCAGCCCACCCTCGACCGGCTCGGCGAACTGGTCGCCAATGTGCGGGCCGCCGGTCTGGAGGTGGCCACCGAGACCGCGGGCACCCCGCGCCCGCTCGCCCCGGGCGTCGGGCTCTCGGCGTACCGCATCGTCCAGGAGGCGCTGAGCAACGCGATGCGGCACGCGCCCGGGGCGCGGGTGCGGGTGGCGATCGGCTACCACCCGGCCACGCTCACCGTCCGCGTCACCAACTCCCGGCCCACCAGGTCCGCCCCGCCCTCGCCGGGCACCGGCCACGGCCTGCTCGGGATGCGGGAGCGGGCTGCGATGCTGGGAGGCGAACTGGCCACCGGCGCGACCCCGGAGGGCGGTTACGAGATCACGGCGCTCCTGCCCACGGACCGCACCGCCGCCACGAACACCGCCGAGGACACCCCATGACGACCACCGCCATCCGCGTCCTGATCGCCGACGACCAGATGATGGTGCGGCAGGGCCTGACGGTGCTGCTCAACGCCGAACCGGGCATCGAGGTGGTCGGCCAGGCGGTCGACGGCCTCGACGCCGTGGCCAAGGTCGCCGAACTCGCCCCCGACGTCGTCCTGATGGACGTCCGGATGCCCGGGGTCGGCGGCATCGAGGCCACCCGCCGCGTCACCGGCCCGGCCGACGCCACGGTCAAGGTCCTCATCCTGACCACCTTCGACCTGGACGAGTACGTGTACGAGGCCCTGCGCGCGGGCGCCTCCGGCTTCCTCCTGAAGGACGCCTCCGCCGCCGAACTGGCGCATGCGGTACGGGTGGTGGCGGCGGGCGACGCCCTGCTCGCGCCGGGCGTCACCAAGCGCCTGATAGCCGAGTTCTCCCGCACGGCGGGCGCTCCCCGCGCGCCGCTCAGGGACCGCGTGGCCACCCTGACCGAACGCGAGACGGAGGTCCTGTCCCTGATCGCCCAGGGCCTGTCCAACGCGGAGATCGCCACCGCACTGGTCGTGGCCGAGCAGACGGTGAAGACCCACGTCAGCCGCATCCTGGTGAAGCTCGCCCTCCGCGACCGCACCCAGGCGGCGGTGTTCGCGTACGAGAGCGGGCTGGTGCGGCCGGCGGGGTACTGAACCGGGCGCGGTATCAGGCATGAGGACCTTTGCATAAAACTGCATAGCTGCGTATAGTCATGCCATCGACGAGGAGGCTTCGATGGCGGTACGAGCGGCAGTGGCCGGGGCGAGCGGATATGCGGGCGGGGAGCTGCTGCGGCTGCTCATCGCGCACCCCGGCGTCGAGATCGGCGCCCTGACCGGGAACACCAACGCCGGGCAGCGGCTCGGCGCGCTCCAGCCGCACCTGCTGCCGCTGGCCGGGCGGGTGCTGGAGCCGACCACCGTCGAGGTGCTCGCCCGCGACCACGACGTCGTGTTCCTGGCGCTGCCGCACGGGCAGTCCGCCGCCGTCGCCGAGCAGCTCGGCGACGAGGTGCTGGTCGTGGACATGGGCGCCGACTTCCGGCTGAAGGACGCCGGCGACTGGGAGAGGTTCTACGGCTCGCCGCACGCCGGGACCTGGCCCTACGGGCTGCCCGAACTGCCGGGCGGCCGCGCCGCGCTGGAGGGGTCCAGGCGCATCGCGGTCCCCGGTTGCTACCCCACCGCCGTCTCGCTCGCGCTCTTCCCCGCGTACGAGAGCGGCATCGCCGAACCCGAAGCCGTCATCGTGGCGGCCTCCGGCACCTCCGGTGCGGGCAAGGCGCCCAAGGCGCACCTGCTGGGCAGCGAGGTCATGGGGTCCATGTCGCCGTACGGCGTCGGCGGGGGCCACCGGCACACCCCCGAGATGATCCAGAACCTCAGCGCGGCCGCCGGGGAGCCCGTCACCGTCTCCTTCACGCCGACCCTCGCCCCGATGGCGCGCGGCATCCTCGCCACCTGCTCCGCCAAGGCGAAGCCGGGGGTGGGCGCCGAGACCGTACGGGCGGCGTACCAGAAGGCGTTCGCCGACGAGCCGTTCGTCCATCTGCTCCCCGAGGGGCAGTGGCCCGCGACCGCGTCCGTGTACGGCTCCAACGCCGTGCAGATCCAGGTCGCCTACGACGAGAGCGCCCACCGGATCGTGGTGGTCGCCGCGATCGACAACCTGACCAAGGGCACTGCGGGCGCCGCGGTGCAGAGCATGAACATCGCCCTGGGGCTGGACGAGACCACGGGCCTTACCACGATCGGAGTTGCGCCGTGAGCGTGACGGCAGCCAAGGGGTTCACGGCGGCGGGCATCGCCGCCGGGATCAAGGAGAACGGCAACCCGGACCTGGCCCTCGTGGTCAACACCGGGCCCCGCCGAGCCGCCGCCGGCGTGTTCACCTCCAACCGCGTCAAGGCCGCGCCGGTGCTCTGGTCCGAGCAGGTCCTCAAGGGCGGGGCGGTCACCGCCGTCGTCCTCAACTCCGGTGGCGCCAACGCCTGTACGGGCCCCAAGGGCTTCCAGGACACCCATGCCACCGCCGAGAAGGTGGCCGAGGTGCTGGAGGGCCACAGCGCGGGCGAGGTCGCCGTCGCGTCCACGGGACTGATCGGCGTGACCCTGCCGATGGACAAGCTGCTGCCCGGCATCGAGACGGCCGCCGCCGAGCTCTCCGCGCACGGCGGCGAGAAGGCCGCCATCGCCATCAAGACCACCGACACCGTCCACAAGACGTCCGTCGTCACCAAGGACGGCTGGAGTGTCGGCGGGATGGCCAAGGGCGCGGGCATGCTCGCCCCCGGCCTCGCCACCATGCTCGTCGTCCTCACCACCGACGCCGACCTGGACGCGGCCACCCTCGACAAGGCCCTGCGCGCCGCCACCCGGACCACCTTCGACCGGGTCGACTCCGACGGCTGCATGTCCACCAACGACACCGTGCTGCTGCTCGCCTCCGGCGCCGCCGAAGTCTCCCCGGAGTACGCGGAGTTCGCGGAGGCCGTCCGGGCCGTCTGCGACGACCTCGGGCAGCAGCTGATCCGCGACGCCGAGGGCGCCAGCAAGGACATCCGCATCGAGGTGGTGAACGCGGCGAGCGAGGACGACGCCGTCGAGGTCGGCCGCTCCATCGCCCGCAACAACCTCCTCAAGTGCGCCATCCACGGCGAGGACCCCAACTGGGGCCGGGTGCTCTCCGCCATCGGCACCACCAGGGCGGCCTTCGACCCGGACCGGCTCAACGTCGCCATCAACGGCGTATGGGTCTGCAAGAACGGTTCGGTCGGCGAGGACCGCGACCTCGTCGACATGCGCTACCGGGAGGTCCGGATCACCGCCGACCTCGCCGCCGGATCCGCCGAGCCCGTCGTCATCTGGGCCAACGACCTCACCGCCGACTACGTCCACGAGAACAGCGCGTACAGCTCATGAGTACCCGTAAGCACACCGCGCTCCCGAAGGCGCAGATCCTCATCGAGGCGCTGCCGTGGCTGACCCGCCACCACGGCAAGACCGTCGTCATCAAGTTCGGCGGCAACGCCATGGTCGACGAGGCCCTCAAGGCCGCCTTCGCCCAGGACGTCGTCTTCCTGCGGCACGCCGGCCTCAAGCCCGTCGTGGTGCACGGCGGCGGCCCCCAGATCAGCGCCCAGCTCGACCGGCACGGCCTGGTCAGCGAGTTCAAGGCGGGCCTGCGCGTCACCACGCCGGAGGCCATGGACGTCGTACGGATGGTGCTCGCCGGGCAGGTCCAGCGCGAGCTCGTCGGGCTGCTCAACCAGCACGGCCCGCTCGCCGTCGGCATGACCGGCGAGGACGCCCACACCATCACCGCCACCCAGCACCGGCCCGAGATCGACGGTGAGCTCGTCGACATCGGCCGGGTCGGTGAGATCACCGCGATCGACACCGGCGCCATCGAGGCGCTGCTCGCCGACGGCCGGATCCCGGTCATCTCCTCGATCGCCCGCTCCCAGGACGACGGACATGTCTACAACGTCAATGCTGATACGGCGGCTGCGGCTCTTGCGGCTGCGCTGGGCGCCGAGACCCTGATGGTCCTCACTGACGTCGAGGGCCTGTACGAGGACTGGCCGCACAGCGACGAGGTCATCAGCAGGCTCACCGCGAGCCAGCTGGAGAAGCTGCTGCCCGACCTCTCCAGCGGCATGGTCCCCAAGATGGAGGGCTGTCTGTTCGCCGTGCGCAACGGCGTCACCACCGCGCGCGTGATCGACGGCCGCGTCCAGCACTCGATCCTGCTGGAGATCTTCACCGACGAAGGCATCGGCACGATGGTCGTGCCGGACGGACAGGGGGAATCATGAGCGGCCTCGCCCAGCGGTGGCAGCGGGTCATGGCGGACAACTACGGCACCCCGCGGCTCGCGCTGGTGCGCGGCGCGGGCGCCAAGGTGTGGGACGCGGACGGCACCGAGTACACCGACTTCGTCGGCGGCATCGCGGTCAACGCCCTCGGCCACGGCCACCCGGCCGTCGTCGAGGCGGTGTCCCGCCAGATCGCCTCGCTCGGCCACGTCTCCAACCTGTACATTGCCGAGCCCCCGGTGGCGCTCGCCGAGCGGCTGATCGAGCTCTTCGGGCGGCCCGGCCGGGTCTTCTTCTGCAACTCGGGCGCCGAGGCCAACGAGGGCGCCTTCAAGATCGGTCGGCTGACCGGGCGCGGGCACATGGTCGCGACCGAGGGCGGCTTCCACGGCCGGACGATGGGCGCGCTCTCCCTCACCGGCCAGCCCAAGAAGCAGGAGCCCTTCCGGCCGCTGCCGGGCGACGTCACCCATGTGCCGTACGGGGACGTCGAGGCGCTGCGGGCCGCGGTCACCGAGGAGACCGCGCTGCTCGTCATCGAGCCCATCCAGGGCGAGAACGG
Organism: Streptomyces sp. TLI_146; assembly: GCF_002846415.1. Classification (NCBI taxonomy): domain Bacteria; kingdom Bacillati; phylum Actinomycetota; class Actinomycetes; order Kitasatosporales; family Streptomycetaceae; genus Streptomyces; species Streptomyces sp. TLI_146. The sequence goes on along the minus strand of NZ_PJMX01000001.1, from coordinate 2,411,648 downwards.
CGTGGTCGTCCCGCCCAAGGGCTATCTGCGGGCGGCCCGCGAGATCACCGCGGCCACCGGCACGCTGCTCGTCCTGGACGAGGTGCAGACCGGCATCGGCCGGACCGGCAGCTGGTTCGAGCACCAGCGGCACGAGGGCGTCGAGCCGGACCTCGTCACGCTCGCCAAGGGCCTCGGCGGCGGACTGCCCATCGGCGCCACCGTCGCCTTCGGCCGGGCCGCCGACCTCCTCAAGCCCGGTCAGCACGGCACGACCTTCGGCGGGAACCCGGTGGCGTGCGCGGCCGGACTCGCCGTTCTGGACACCCTCGCCGCCGACGGCGCCCTGGACCGGGTGAAGCGGCTCGGCGAGCGGCTGCGGGGCGGAATCGAGGCGCTGGCGCACCCGCTGGTCTCCCATGTCCGTGGCGCGGGCCTGCTGCTGGGTATCGTGCTCACCGAGGCCGTCGCCGCCCAGGTGCAGCGCGCGGCCCAGGATGCCGGCTTCCTGGTCAACGCGCCCGCCCCCGATGTCGTACGGCTCATGCCGCCGCTGATCATCGGTGACGCGGAGGTGGACGCGTTCCTCCAGTCGCTGCCCGGCGTCCTCGACGCAGTGACCAACGGGGACGGACGATCAGAATGAGACGACGACGATGACCGACGAGGCGCAGGACCCAGAGCTCGGCGGCCCCGCCGTACCGCAGACCCGCACCGCCCGCCACCGCCGGATCGTGGACATCCTCAACCGGCAGCCGGTGCGGTCCCAGAGCCAGCTCGCCAAGCTGCTCGCGGACGACGGGCTGAGCGTCACCCAGGCGACGCTCTCCCGCGACCTCGACGAGCTGGGCGCGGTGAAGATCCGCAACACCGGCGGCGAGCTGATCTACGCGGTGCCCAGTGAAGGCGGTTTCCGCACGCCCAAGGCCCCCCTCGGCGAGTCGGCCAAGGAGGAGCGGATGCGCAGGCTCTCCGCGGAGCTGCTGATCTCCGCGGAGGCCTCCGCCAACCTGGTGGTGCTCCGTACGCCGCCGGGCGCCGCCCAGTTCCTCGCCTCGGCCATCGACCAGGCCGAACTGCACGACATCCTCGGCACGATCGCGGGTGACGACACCCTGATGCTGATCAGCCGCGACCCGGCGGGCGGCCAGGCGCTGGCCGACCATCTGCTGCGCCTGGCGCAGAACGACCGCTGAGGGGGAGGCGGTTCAGTAGCGGGTGATCGCGGTCGGCCCGGACGCCGTGCCGATCGCGATGTGGGGGTGCTTGGCCGGGTCCGCCCAGGCCAGGATGCGGGCCATCGCGTCCGCCGGGACGGACACGCAACCGGCCGTCGCCCCCTTCCCGTTGACGTGCAGGAAGATCCCCGCACCCCGCCCGCGCACCGGCTGGTCGTAGTTGAACCCGACCACCAGGGCGCGGGCGTACTGCGTCGGGAAGGCGGTGATCTTCTCGGACTCGCTCGCGCGGCAGTCGGCGGGCAGCCCCTCCACCCAGCGGTTGTACGCCTGAGAGGCGGTGTCCTCGCACCACCAGGACTTGTCGGTGGCGCGGCGGTAGGAGAACCGGGTGCCGGCGGGGGCGGCCGTGGTGCCGAAGGCGTACGGCAGGTCGTAGAGGCCGGTCGGGGTGGTGCTGGTGCTCTGTTTGCGGGCGGTGCCCTCGACCAGCCCGTTGGACCCGAACCTGGCGGCGGCCCGGCCCGCCGCCACCCACAGCGGGCCGCGCTTGTTCCACCAGGTCACGGTGCCCGTGGTGGAGCCGGTGGAGGGGGCCTCGGCGGTGATCAGCTGGGTGCCGCCGCCGGTGTCGGCCATCCGGTTGGGCAGGTTCGGCGAGTGGAACGGGCAGGAGTCCGCGGCGGCGGCCGGGGTCGCGAGCGCGAGCAGGGCCGCGCCCAGCGCGAGAGCGGTACGCATCATGCCCGAGACCGTACGCGGCCCGGCCGCTGACGTCCTCTCAGGGGACCCAACCGTTACCCCGGCCGGGCTCCCGGCCGCCTCCCGACGCCCCTCGCCCCCCTCATGGGACCTCTCGTTGACAAAACATACGGAGCACTGCATAGTTATACCCATCACCGAATGCACCGTAAGGAGAAACCCGTGACCGAGCGCGTCGTACTCGCCTACTCGGGCGGTCTGGACACCTCCGTCGCCATCGGCTGGATCGCCGAGGAGACGGGCGCCGAGGTCATCGCCGTTGCCGTGGACGTCGGCCAGGGCGGCGAGGACCTGGACGTCATCCGCAAGCGCGCGCTCGCCTGCGGTGCCGTCGAGGCCGAGGTCGCGGACGCGAAGGACGAGTTCGCCGACGAGTACTGCCTCCCGGCGATCAAGGCCAACGCCCTGTACATGGACCGTTACCCGCTGGTCTCCGCCCTCTCCCGGCCGACCATCGTCAAGCACCTGGTGGCCGCCGCCAAGAAGCACGGCGCCACCACGGTCGCCCACGGCTGCACCGGCAAGGGCAACGACCAGGTGCGGTTCGAGGCCGGTATCGCCGCCCTCGGCCCCGACCTGAAGTGCATCGCCCCGGTCCGGGACTACGCGATGACCCGGGACAAGGCGATCGCCTTCTGCGAGGCCAAGAACCTCCCCATCGCCACCACCAAGAAGTCGCCGTACTCGATCGACCAGAACGTCTTCGGGCGGGCCGTCGAGACCGGCTTCCTGGAGGACATCTGGAACGCGCCGATCGAGGACATCTACGAGTACACCTCGAACCCGGCCGAGCAGCGCGAGGCCGACGAGGTCGTCATCTCCTTCAAGGAGGGCGTCCCGGTCGCCATCGACGGCAAGCCCGTCACCGTGCTCCAGGCGATCCAGCAGCTCAACGAGCGCGCGGGCGGCCAGGGCATCGGCCGGATCGACATGGTCGAGGACCGGCTCGTGGGCATCAAGTCCCGCGAGGTGTACGAGGCGCCCGGCGCGATCGCGCTGATCACCGCCCACCAGGAGCTGGAGAACGTCACCGTCGAGCGCGAGCTCGCCCGCTACAAGCGGCAGGTCGAGCAGCGCTGGGGCGAGATGGTCTACGACGGCCTGTGGTTCTCCCCGCTCAAGCGCGCCCTGGACGGCTTCATCAACGAGGCCAACCAGCACGTCACCGGCGACATCCGGATGACCCTGCACGGCGGCCGCGCCGTGGTCACCGGCCGCAGGTCCGAGGAGTCGCTGTACGACTTCAACCTTGCCACCTACGACTCGGGCGACACCTTCGACCAGTCCAAGGCGCAGGGCTTCATCGAGATCTTCGGCCTCTCCTCGAAGATCGCCGCCAAGCGCGACCTCTCATAACGACGATTCGTTGTACGTGCCGCCTCCCCGTACCTCCGCGGCGGGGAGGCGGACGCATATCCACCCTTGTGAGGAGCAACAGCTGTGAGCAGCAACAACGGTGACGTCCGGCTCTGGGGCGGCCGCTTCGCCGACGGTCCGGCCGAGGCGCTGGCGAAGCTGTCCGCGTCGGTCCACTTCGACTGGCGGCTCGCGCCGTACGACATCGCCGGATCCCGCGCCCACGCGCGCGTGCTGCACAAGGCGGGCCTGCTCACGGCCGACGAGCTCCAGCGGATGATCGCGGGCCTTGACCGGCTGGAGGCGGACGTCGCCGACGGCTCCTTCACCGGCACCATCGCCGACGAGGACGTCCACACCGCCCTGGAGCGGGGCCTGCTGGAGCGGCTCGGCCCCGACCTCGGCGGCAAGCTGCGGGCCGGCCGGTCCCGCAACGACCAGGTCGCCACGCTCTTCCGGATGTACCTGCGCGACCACGCCCGCATCATCGGCGGCCTGATCGCCGAGCTCCAGGACGCGCTGGTGGGCCTCGCCGAGGCGCACCCCGACGTGGCGATGCCCGGCCGCACCCACCTCCAGCACGCCCAGCCGGTGCTCTTCGCCCACCACGTCCTGGCCCACGTCCAGTCCCTGTCGCGGGACGCCGAGCGGCTGCGGCAGTGGGACGAGCGCACGGCGGTCTCGCCGTACGGCTCGGGCGCGCTCGCGGGCAGCAGCCTCGGCCTGGACCCGGAGGCGGTGGCGCGGGACCTCGGCTTCGAGCACGGCTCCGCCGCCAACTCCATCGACGGCACGGCCTCCCGCGACTTCGTGGCGGAGTTCGCCTTCATCACGGCGATGATCGGCGTGAACCTCTCCCGGATCGCCGAGGAGGTCATCATCTGGAACACGAAGGAGTTCTCCTTCGTCACCCTCCACGACGCCTTCTCCACCGGCTCCTCGATCATGCCGCAGAAGAAGAACCCGGACATCGCGGAGCTGGCGCGCGGCAAGTCCGGCCGTCTGATCGGCAATCTGACCGGCCTGCTGGCGACGCTGAAGGCGCTCCCGCTCGCGTACAACCGGGACCTCCAGGAGGACAAGGAGCCGGTCTTCGACTCCTGCGACCAACTGGAGGTGCTGCTGCCCGCGTTCACCGGGATGATGGCGACCCTCACGGTCAACCGGGAGCGCATGGAGGAGCTGGCGCCCGCGGGCTTCTCGCTCGCCACCGACATCGCGGAGTGGCTCGTCAGGCAGGGCGTGCCGTTCCGGGTGGCGCACGAGGTCGCGGGGGAGTGCGTCAAGGTCTGCGAGGCGCGGGGGATCGAGCTCGACGAGCTCACCGACGAGCAGTTCGCCACGATCTCCGAGCATCTGACGCCCGAGGTGCGGACCGTCCTGAACGTCCCCGGCGCCCTCGCCTCCCGCGACGGCCGCGGCGGCACCGCCCCCTCGGCCGTCGCCGTCCAACTCGCCGAGGTCAAGGCCGATCTGACCGTCCAGCACGCCTGGGCCACCGCCAAGAAGTGAGATACCGGTACGGGGTGTGCGCGCCGCGCATGCCCCGTACGGATGGAGTGGCCCGCCGATGTCGATCAGCGGCACCCGTTTCGTGCGACCATGGTCCCTTCGGCGGTGAGGGAGTGGACGTGGGGGACGTGGCGGTCGGCGCGCAAGAAGGACACGGGGAGGCCGAGCGGCCCCGGGGGCCCGAGGAGACGGCGCCCGAGGCGGCGCCGGACGAGACGGGCGAGCCCGGCGAGCTGGTCGGCGGCCCGGTCGGCGAGCCGGTCGGCGGCCCCAAGAAGCAGCGCTCCTTCTGGAAGGAGCTGCCGCTGCTCATCGGTATCGCGCTGATCCTCGCGCTGCTGATCAAGACGTTCCTGGTGCAGGCGTTCTCGATCCCCTCGGACTCGATGCAGAACACGCTCCAGCGCGGTGACCGCGTCCTGGTGGACAAGCTGACGCCGTGGTTCGGCTCCGAGCCCGAGCGCGGCGAGGTCGTCGTCTTCCACGACCCGGGCAACTGGCTCCAGGGCGAGCCGACGCCGCAGCCCAACGCCGTGCAGAAGGCGCTCAGCTTCGTCGGGCTGATGCCGTCCGCCGAGGAGAAGGACCTGATCAAGCGGGTCGTGGCGGTCGGCGGGGACACCGTCGAGTGCAAGGGCACGGGCCCGCTGAAGGTCAACGGCAAGGCCCTGAACGAGCCGTACGTCTTCGCGGGGAACACCCCGTGCAGCACGGACCCGGAGAGCCAGTTCAAGGTCACGGTGCCCAAGGGCCGCATCTGGGTCATGGGCGACCACCGGCAGAACTCGGCGGACTCCCGCTACCACCAGGAGCAGCCGGGCGGCGGCTCGGTGCCGGTCGACAAGGTCGTGGGGCGCGCGCTCGTCATCGCCTGGCCGGTCAACCGCTGGGACAACCTTCCGGTGCCGAGCACCTTCGGCCAGTCGGGCATCGGCACGGTCGCGACGGCGGCCCCGGCCGCGCTCGGCCTGCTCGGCGCGGCCCCGATCGTGCTGCTGCGCCGGCGCCGGCGGCTGAGCGCGGGCCGCTGAGGCGAACATGCTCGGATGAAGGGCCGGACCGTCCGATCGGACGGTCCGGCCCTTCATCGTGTCCGGGCTACGCCCCGACCGTCCCGTCGATCCCCTCGCGCAGGAAGTCGGCATGGCCGTTGTGGCGGGCGTACTCCAGCGTCACGTGCACCATCACCAGGCGTAGCGAGACGTCCGTGTCCCAGCGGGCGGCGTGGACGACTTTGTCGAGCGACTCGGCCTCGCGCTCGATGCGGCGGGAGTGCTCGACCTCCGCCTGCCACCGTTCGAACGCGTCCGTCCGGCTGGCGCCGCTCGCGTCGTACGCCACCTGGTAGTCGTCCACGTCCGAGTAGACCAGCGAGATGTCCTCGGCGTTGACGATCTTGCGGAACCAGGTGCGCTCCACCTCGGCCATATGCCGTACGAGACCGAGCAGCGAGAGCGTCGAGGGCGGCATGGACCTGGTGCGCAGCTCGTCGTCGGTCAGGCCCTCGCACTTCATCGCGAGTGTCGCGCGGTGGTAGTCCAGAAAGGCCCGCAGCGTCTCGCGTTCACCGGCGAGGAGGGGCGGCGGCACGCGGTTGTCGGTCACTTCGGGTTCCCTTCGAGGGCGTTGAGAGGTCGCTCGCCAGGCTAGTGATCAAGGGGTGGCGAGTCGATAGACTTTCGAATGAGACGTCAACGTATCATTCGGTCTATGGTTGTCTCATGACTGTGGACCGCGACCAGGTGCTGCGTACGGCAGCCGCCCTGCTCTCCCGCAAAGCGACCGCCACGATGGACGAGGTGGCCCGTGCCGCCGGGATCGGGCGCGCCACCCTGCACCGCCACTTCGCCGGCCGCGACGCGCTGGTCAGGGCGCTGGAGAACTTCGGCATCGAGCAGTTCGAAGCCGCCCTGGACGCGGCCCGGCTGGACGAGGGACCAGCCCCCGACGCACTGCGCCGCCTCATCGCCGAGGTGGAGCCCGCGGCCGGGCTGCTCGCCTTCCTGGTCACCGAGAACCAGCTCTTCGAGGGCGACCAGATGAACGAGGGCTGGGCCCGGCTCGACGCCCGCGTCTCCGCGCTCTTCCGGCGCGGCCAGGAGCAGGGCGAGTTCCGCATCGACCTCACCCCGGCCTGGCTCACCGAGGCCCTCTACGGCCTGATCGGCACCTGCGCCTGGGCCGTCCAGGTCGGCCGGGTGGCCGCCAACGACTTCCAGTACATGATCGTCGAGTTGCTGCTCGGCGGAGCGCGACGGAGCGTGGAGAAATGACCAGTACCGACCGGCGGGCCGAGCCCCTGCCCGACGCGCGCCACCCGGGCCGCTGGCTCGCCCTCGCCGTGCTCGTCCTGGCCGTTCTCCTCGTCGCGGTCGACGCGACCGTCCTCGGCCTCGCCACCCCGTTCCTCAGCGAGGACCTGAAGCCGTCCGGCCCGCAGCTGCTGTGGATCGGCGACGTCTACTCGTTCGTCATCGCGGGCCTGCTCGTCTCCATGGGCAGCCTCGGCGACCGGATCGGCCGCAAGCGGCTGCTGCTCTGCGGCGCGGTGGCCTTCGGCGCGGTCTCGGTGCTCAACGCGTACGCCTCCAGCCCCGAGATGATGATCCTGGCGCGGGCACTGCTCGGCGTCGCGGGCGCGACCCTGATGCCGTCCACGCTGGCGCTGATCCGGAACATCTTCCACGACCCGCGCGAGCGCAGCCTCGCCGTCGGCATCTGGGGCGCGGCGGCCTCGGCGGGCGCGGCCGTCGGGCCGGTCGTCGGCGGCTTCCTCCTGGAGAACTTCTGGTGGGGCTCGGTCTTCCTGATCAACCTGCCGGTGATGGCCGTCCTCGTCCTCGTCGGCATCAAGCTGCTCCCCGAGTCCCGCGACCCGAACCCCGGCCCGTGGGACCTGGGCAGCGTGCTGCTCTCGCTGGTCGGCATGGTCGCGCTCGTGTACGCGGTGAAGGAGGCGGCGGTCAACGGGTTCGGCCCGGAGATCGCCGGGGTCGCGCTGGTGGGCGTGCTGGCCCTGCTCTGGTTCGTACGCCGCCAGCTCACCCTGGACTCACCGCTGCTCGACATGCGGCTCTTCCACCACCGGGGCTTCTCCGGCGCGGTCCTGGCCGACCTGCTGACCATCCTGGGCCTGTCCGGCCTGGTGTTCTTCCTCTCCCAGTTCCTCCAACTGGTCCAGGAGCGCTCGCCGTTGGAGGCCGGTCTCATCGAACTGCCCGCGGCCGTGGGCGCGGTGGGCGCGGGGCTCGCTGCCGGTTACGTGGCCCGCCGGGCCTCGGTGCGCAGCGCGGTCGCCGTGGGGCTGGCGGCGGTCGGCGCGGCCCTGGCGGCCTGTATGGCCATATCGGCCGACACGGGCGTGGTGGCCCTCGGCATCGCGCTGTTCGTGGGCGGCCTGGGAGCCGGTCTCGCCTTCACCGTCACCGCCGACGTGATCCTCTCCAGCGTGCCGAAGGAGCAGGCGGGGTCGGCGTCGGCGGTCTCCGAGACGGCGTACGAGCTGGGCGCGGCCCTCGGCATCGCGCTCCTGGGCTCCGTGGTCACGGGAATCTACCGCGGCTTCACGGCCCCGGCGGACCTGCCCGCGGGCGCCGCCGCCCAGGCCCACGACTCGCTCGGCGGCGCGGTGGAGGTGGCCGCGCGGCTCCCGGCCGAACAGGCGGACCCCCTGCTGTCCGCGGCCCGGGACGCGTTCACGGACGGCTTCCAGACGGCGGCGGCGGTCGGCAGCGCGGTGCTGTTCGCGACGGCGGTGGCGGCGTGGTTCCTCCTGCGAGGCCAGCGTCTGGAGGAGGGCCTGGAACACCCGTAAGCCGTACCCCCTAGGGGCGCGGGGAACTGCGCGACCAGCCACAGACGGCCCGCAGTCGAAGGACAGTCCTCCGGCCGCGGGCCGTGCGTGGCTGAGCGCGCAGTTCCCCGCGCCCCTGAAAACCAAAAGCCGCCGCTACGCGGCCTTCGCCTTCGTGGCGTACATGTCGACGTACTCCTGCCCGGACAGCCGCATGACCTCCGCCATCACCGAATCCGTGACGGCCCGCAGCACATACCGGTCCCGGTCCATGCCCTCGTACCGCGAGAACTCCATCGGCTCGCCGAACCGCACCGTCACCTTGCCGGGCCGCGGCAGCCCCGCCCCGCTCGGCTGGATCTTGTCCGTGCCGATCATCGCGAACGGCACGACCGGCGCACCCGTCATCAGGGTCAGCCGCGCGATGCCCGTGCGGCCGCGGTACAGCCGGCCGTCGGGGGAGCGGGTGCCCTCCGGGTAGATGCTGAAGACCTTGCCCTCCTCCAGGACCTGACGTCCCGTCATCAGCGCCGCGACCCCGCCGTGCCCGCCGTCGCGGTTGACCGGGATCATGCCGACGCCGCTGAAGAACCACGCCATCAGCCGGCCCTTGAGACCCTTGCCCGTGACGTACTCGTCCTTGCCGATGAAGTACACCGGACGGTCCAGACACACCGGCATGATCATCGAGTCGATGAACGTCAGGTGGTTGCCCGCGAGGATGACCGGACCCGTCCCGGGGATGTTCTCGGCGCCCTCCACCTGCGGACGGAACATCAGGCGCATGATCGGTCCGAGCACTGCCTTGATGAGCGCGAGTCGGGACAACGCTTCCTCCGGTGTCGTGGGCTTAGGGGTCCGCACGGAACCGAGGTCCGCGCAGGTGAGGACGATACTCGCGGCCCGCGTCTGATCGCACATCGGGTTCACGGAGTGGATACGCGATGTTGACGCGTGTTCGCGCCGCGTTCGGCCCCCATTGGCCGCGGGGGCTCCCCTCCTTAAGGGGTGTACGCCTACGCTCGACCCCTCCCGTTGACAGGTGCGGGACATGTGGAACCAGCCATACTTCCAAGGAGCGTTCATGACACAGGGTGAGCGGATGAGCCCCGGGCGGCGCACGGTGCTCGGCGCGGCGGTGCTGGGCACGGCGGCCGCCGGGCTGCCCGCCGCGGCCGCGAGCGCGCAGCCCCGGCCGGAGCACGGCGAGGCGCGCCGCCACGGAACGTACAAGGACCTGCCGGTCCCGTACGTGATCGGCCACCGCGGCACCTCCGGCTACCGCCCCGAGCACACCCTCGGCTCCTACCAGCACGCCCTGGACCTCGGCGCCCACGTCATCGAGCAGGACCTCGTCCCCACCAAGGACGGGCACCTGGTCTGCCGTCACGAGAACGACATCACCGCCACCACGGACGTCGCCGACCACCCCGAGTTCGCCGCCCGCAAGGCCACCAAGACGGTCGATGGCGTCTCCGTCACCGGCTGGTTCACCGAGGACTTCACCCTCGCCGAGCTGAAGACCCTGCGTGCCAAGGAGCGGCTGCCCGCCGTCCGCCAGCGCAACACGCTCTACGACGGCCGGTGGGACGTGCCCACCTTCGAGGAGGTCCTCCAGTGGGCCGAGCGCGAGGGCCGCCGCCTGGGCCGTCGCGTCTGGCTGCACACCGAGACCAAGCACCCCACCTACTTCCGGGGGCTCGGCCTTCCCCTGGAGGACCGGGTGGCGCGGCTGCTGCGCCGGTACGGGCGCCACCGCGCCGACTCCCCGCAGTTCCTCCAGTCCTTCGAGCCCAGCAGCATCCAGCGGCTCAGCCGACTGGTCGACACCCCGTCCGTCGTGCTGCTCTCCGGCAAGGGCAGCAAGCCCTGGGACTTCGTGGTGAGCGGCGACCCGCGCACCACCGACGACCTGGTCAAGCCGGCGGGTCTGAAGTGGATCGCCTCGTACGCGCAGGGCATCGGCCCCACCCTGGACCTGATCGTCCCCAAGGACGCGGCGGGCCGGCTCACCACGCCGACCACCCTGGTCGCGGACGCCCACGCGCAGGGGCTGGTCCTCCACCCGTACACGATGCGCAACGAGAACACCTTCCTGCCCGCCGACTTCCGGCGTGGCACCGACCCCAACGCGTACGGGGACGCGTTCGGGGCCTTCAAGGCGTACTTCGCGACCGGTATCGACGCGGTCTTCTCCGACAACGCGGACACCGCGCTCCTTGCGGCAGCAGACTTCCGCGCGAAGCGCCAGTCCCCGAACCGGTAGCTCTCGTATACGAGTCTTCACGTACGGGTGAGATGCGGCCGCCGCCGAAACCGCCTCACGCGGCGGTCGCGTCCCGCCCGGCATGGACCTCGTCAAAGAGCTGAGCCCGCTGCTGGCCGCCGAGGCCGCCGCGGAGGCGCCGGGCGCCGGAGTCGACCCCGCCGACCTCGAACAGGACGTCTGGGTGCGTCTGCTCGAAAGCCGTCCGGCGGACCCCGTCCCCTGGGTGCGCTGGGCCGTTCGGGCGGAAGTGAGACGGGCCCGCCGACGGGCGCGGCGCGAACTCCCGTTCGCCGCGGAACCGGCCGCCGACCCCGAAACAGGCCCGGAACGCCGGGCTCTGAGCGAGGAGCTGAGCCGTGCGCTGCGTACGGCCGTGGCCAGGACGCCGGGGAACTGCCCGCGTCTGCTGTCTGCGCTTCTTTCGCCCAGCGACCTCACTTACCGAGAAATCGCAGGGGAGTTGGATATCTCACAGGGGAGTCTGGGGCCGATGCGTTCCCGTTGCCTGGGATGCCTGCGCAGAATGCTCGCGGCGGAGGTTGCGGCTCCTGGCGTGCGGGGAATGGAGCGTTAGACAACCGGCGGACAGGTGAGCGGAAGGCATGCACACATGGGCATGAGCGTGACCATTTCTGCGGCGCGTGAAGGTGACTGCGAGCAGATCCTCAAGCTTCAGTACCTCTGCTACCAGAGCGAGGCGGAGCTCTACGGCGACTACTCCATCGAGCCGCTCACCCAGACGCTGGACGGCCTGCGGGACGAGCTGGGGAGCGGGTACGCGCTGGTGGCGCGGCTCGGCGACGAGGTGGTCGCCTCGGTCAGAGGCAGCGTCGACGCGTCGGGCACCGGCCGGATCGACAAGCTGATCGTGCACCCGCGGATGCAGGGGCACGGGCTGGGCGGCCGGCTGCTGAGCGCCATAGAGGAGCACTTCGCCGGGCAGCTGTCGGCCAAGCGGTTCCGGCTCTTCACGGGGCATCGCAGCGAGTCCAACCTGCGGCTGTACCGCAAGCACGGGTACGCGCCCGTCGCGACGGAGGCGCTGAGTCCCGGGCTTTCCCTGGTCACCCTGGAGAAGGACGCGTCTGCTCGGGAGTTCGTCGCCAGCGCGTAGCGCTCCGCGGGGGGCGGTCATTCGGCTGCGGGCCGTCTGTGGCTGGTCGCGCAGTTCCCCGCGCCCCTAGGAGGGCCCTTCGGACCCATCGAGAGGGGCGCGGGATCGACAAAGCGCTCAGGCCTCTGCCCGGTTGCGGCGCAGCCACAGCATGCCGAGTACCGGGAGGATCACCGGGATGAGGAGATAGCCCGCGCCGTAGTCCGACCAGACCGTGGCGTCCGGGAACGCGGACTTGTCCGCCAGCGTCCAGGTGCCCACGGTCAGGACGAAGACCAGCTCGGCCGCGCAACACACCAGCGCCGTGCGCCGCAGCCGCTCGCCACCGCGCACCAGCGAGTACGTGATGAAGCCGTACACCACGGCCGCCACCGCCGACAGCACGTACGCCAGCGGCGCCTTGCCGAAGTCCTGGATCATCTGGACGATCGAGCGGGAGGCGGCAGCGACGGTGAACACCCCGTAGAACCAGACCAGCACGCGGCCGGGGCCGCTGCCCAGCTTTCCGCCTTCGGACTCGTTCCGCCCGGTGGACTCGGTGGTGGACTCGGCCACGGTCACCCTCCCCAGATGTCGTAGAGACGCACTTCGAGCACCGCGAGCACCACCGCGCCGGCCGAGACCGTCACTGAGCCCCACTTGGTCCGCTCGCTCAGCGACAGCAGACCCGCCGCCGGGACCGCCGCGAACGAGCCCACCAGATAGGCGATGAAGATCGCCATGCCCTGGTCGGGCCGCTCGCCCCGCCCGAGCTGCACGATGCCGACCACCAGCTGGGCCAGGGCGAGCACGGTGACCACGGCCATGCCGATGAAGTGCCAGTCCTTGGTGGGCTGGTCCCGGTAGGCGGCGAAGCCGCACCAGGCGGCGAGGGCGAGCGCGGCGGCGGCGACCGCGACCGTCAGGGCGTCAAGCATGAGAACGAGCGTATTACGGCCCGAAGCGCCCGATGCGCCCGCCCCGGGCGGGACCGGCCGGGGCGATCGGCCCGCCGTGGCCTTGGCCACAGGACGCCACCGGCCGGGGTGTCGGCGCCGCTGTGGGCAGGTGGGCGGCGCTCTCCGTATCGGCGCAGGCCAGACGGGGGAGCGGGGGGTGGGCGGGGGTGTTTCCGCCGTCCCGGGGCCGTCCCGTGCGCGTCCGTATGGCGGTCCATGCTTGTCCGGAATGCGGACAGCATTGATCCGCTCTTCGCTCCTTCTGCTTTACTTCATGCATGACCACGACGAGCAGCCGCACCCTTGCGACCGAGGCGATGAACGCGCCCGGTGCTCGTTGTATGTGTCGAATGTGCGCCTTCTGAGGGCCCCCGCCTGAGCCTCGCGCCCCGAAGCGAGACCCATGAGCCATGCCCGCGCACGCCATGCCTCTCCCGGTTACCACCGATGGTGGCTGTGACGCGTCCCGAACACGAATGCCCCGTGCCCGGCGGACACCGCGCCGCGCACTCGACAGTGACGGAAATCCTGTGATCACCACTACGGGCCTCACCAAGGTCTACCAGTCGCGCGGCCGTGAGGTCACCGCCCTGGACGGCGTAGACCTCCATGTCCGCGAGGGCGAGGTCTTCGGCGTCATCGGCCAGAGCGGCGCCGGCAAGTCCTCCCTCATCCGCTGCGTCAATCTCCTGGAGCGGCCGACCACCGGCACGGTGACCGTCGACGGCGTCGACCTCACCGCGCTCGCCGGGCGCGGCCGCCGCGCCGGCAAGGAGCTGCGCCAGGCGCGCAGCCGCATCGGCATGGTCTTCCAGCACTTCAACCTGCTCTCCGCGCGCACCGTGCAGGCCAACATCGAGCTGCCGCTGGAGATCCTCGGCGTCTCCGGCAAGGAGCGCTCCCGCAAGGCCCTCGAACTCCTCGACCTGGTCGGCCTCGCCGACAAGGCCAAGGCCTACCCCGCCCAGCTCTCCGGCGGCCAGAAGCAGCGCGTCGGCATCGCCCGCGCCCTGGCCGGCGACCCCAAGGTGCTGCTCTCCGACGAGGCGACCAGCGCGCTCGACCCGGAGACCACCCGCTCCATCCTCCAGCTGCTGCGCGACCTCAACCAGCAGCTCGGCCTCACCGTGCTGCTGATCACCCACGAGATGGACGTCGTCAAGACGGTCTGCGACTCGGCCGCGCTGATGAAGCGGGGCCGGATCGTCGAGTCCGGCACCGTCGGCGAGCTCCTCGCCACCCCCGGCTCCGAGCTCGCCGCCGAGCTGTTCCCGGTGACCGGCGAGGCCACCGGCCCCGAGCGCACGGTCGTCGACGTGACCTTCCACGGCGAGTCGGCCACCCAGCCGGTCATCTCGCAGCTGGCGCGCACGTACAACGTCGACATCTCGATCCTCGGCGCTGCGATGGACACCGTCGGCGGCCGGCAGATCGGCCGGATGCGCATCGAGCTGCCCGGACGGTACGAGGAGAACGTCGTCCCGGTCGGCTTCCTGCGCGAGCAGGGCCTCCAGGTGGACGTCGTCGAAGCCGACGCGGTCGACACCGCGGTGGAAATCCCGGCGCAGGCCGTCGCCGCCCCGGTCAAGGAAGGTGCCAAGTGAGCTGGTCCGAGATGCAGCCGCTGCTGTCCCAGGGAACCATCGACACCCTCTACATGGTGCTCTGGTCCAGCCTGGTCACCGTCGCGGGCGGACTGCCGCTTGGCGTGCTGCTCGTACTCACCGACAAGGGCGGACTGCTCCAGAACCGCCCGGTGAACAAGGTCATCGGCGTGATCGTGAACATCGGCCGCTCGATGCCGTTCATCATCCTGCTGATCGCGCTGATCCCCTTCACCACCTGGGTGGTCGGCACCTTCATCGGCCCCACCGCGATGATCGTGCCGCTCGCCGTCGGCGCCATCCCGTTCTTCGCCCGGCTCGTCGAGACCGCGATCCGCGAGGTCGACCACGGTCTGGTCGAGGCCGTCCAGTCGATGGGCGGCTCCATCCCGACCATCGTCCGCAAGGTCCTGCTCCCGCAGGCGCTGCCCTCGCTGATCGCCGGACTCACCACCACCGTGATCACGCTGGTCAGCTACTCGGCGATGGCCGGCGCGGTCGGTGGCGAGGGCCTCGGATCCAAGGCCATCACCTACGGATTCCAGCGCTTCGAGACGCAGTTCATGCTCATCACCGTCGGTGTGCTCATCGCCATCGTCACCGTGATCCAGCTGATCGGCGACGGCGCCGTACGGCTTCTGGCCCGCCGGGGCCGTACCTCCTGAACTTCTCTCCGCAGAGCCCGCACTCCTTGTCCGGGCGACCACCCGCACCACCAGAAAGAGGCACTTTTCGTGCGTAACAACATCAAGATCACCGCTGCTGCCGCCGCCACCGCCGCGCTCGCCCTCGGCCTCACCGCCTGCGGCACCTCCTCCGACCCGAAGACGTCGAGCGCCAAGGGCGCCTCGGCCGACACCTCCAAGGCGCTCGTCGTCGCGGCGTCCCCGACCCCGCACGCCGACATCCTGAACTTCGTCAAGAAGAACCTGGCGGAGAAGGCCGGACTCAAGCTGGAGGTCAAGGAGTTCACGGACTACGTCCTGCCGAACACCGCCACCCAGCAGGGCCAGGTCGACGCCAACTTCTTCCAGCACAAGCCCTACCTCGACGACTTCAACAAGAAGAACAAGACGACCATCGTGCCGGTCGTCAACGTCGAACTGGAGCCGCTCGGCCTCTACTCCAAGAAGGTCAAGTCGGTGAAGGAGATCGCCTCCGGCCAGACGATCGCCGTCCCGAACGACACCACCAACGAGGGCCGCGCGCTCCAGCTGCTCGCGGGCAACGGCCTGATCACCCTCAAGGACGGCGTCGGCACCTCCGCCAAGCTCTCCGACATCAAGGACAGCAAGGGCCTGAAGTTCAAGGAGATCGAGGCCGCCACGCTGCCCCGCGCCCTGAACGACGTCGACGCCGCGGTCATCAACGGCAACTACGCCATCGAGGCCAAGCTCAGCCCGGCCAAGGACTCGCTCGTCCTGGAGAAGGCGGACGGCAACCCGTACGCCAACTTCCTCGCCGTCAAGAAGGGCAACGAGGCCGACCCGCGGATCCAGAAGCTGGCCCAGCTCCTCAACTCCGACGAGGTCAAGAAGTTCATCCAGGACAAGTACCAGGGCTCGGTCGTCCCGGCCTTCGGCGCCGTCAAGTCCTGAACCCCGCCGGTCAGTTCCGGCCACCGCCCCGGGGCCCCGCACACCGCACGGTGCGCGGGGCCCCGGCGCGTGTTCCGCCTCCCGGCCAGGCCCCCCCGGCCATGCACATCCCCGCGCCGATGCTGCATGCTGTGCCTTTACGGCCTGACGACCGTCCCCCGGCATGGAGCGGCACATGACTACCCCGACCCCGGTGTTCCCGGACATCTCCATCAGCACCGACCGGCTGGTGCTGCGCGCCTTCGACGAGGACGACATCCCGGCGCACATCGAGATGATGAACGACGAGCACGTCATCGCCTGGACCTCCGTGCCCCACCCCTACACGGCCCGCGACGCCCTGGAGTTCGTCCGGCTGCACGCCCCCGCCGAGCGCACCTCGGGGCGCGGGATCGTCTTCGCCGTCACCGAGTTCCTCACCCAGCGCCTGGTCGGCGTCGTGCACCTGCAGAACACCAACTGGCGCACCCTGGCCACCGAGGTCGGCTACGTCATCGCCCCCTGGGCGCGCGGCGAGGGCTACGCCACCGAGGCCGTGCTCGCCGCCGCGCAGTGGCTCTTCCGGGACCAGCGCTTCGAGCGCGTCGAGCTGCGCACCGCCGCCGACAACACCGCCTCCCAGCAGGTCGCGCAGAAGATCGGCTGCATCAGCGAGGGCGTGCTGCGCAACGCCTGGATAGCGCGCACGCAGACGGAGGACGGCGGCTGGGCGGACATCCGCACCGACCTGATCGTGTGGAGCCTGCTCCCCGAGGACCTGGACGGCGTCGCCGACCAGCTCGCGGACGCCGGATACGCCTCGTACGCCGACTGGAACTGAGCCGGGTCCCTCCCCGCTCGCCCGACCGCACTCCCGCGGCACCAGGTACCCTCACCGTGGCCGGGCCCACCGGGGCCCCCGACCTGCGACAACTCCAGGAGACTCGACGACGATGGCCGACCGCGTCACGGTGATCGGCTGGGACGGCTCGCCGCTCACCCCGGCGGCCAGGTCCGCGCTGTCCGCCGCCACCCTGGTGGCCGGCGCCGCCCACCACCTGGCGCTGCCCGAGGTGCCCGCGCGCGCCGAGCGGATCCGCCTGGGCAGCGTCGACCTCGCCGCCCGCCGTATCGCCGGACACCGCGGCAGCGCGGTCGTGCTCGCCGACGGGGACCCCGGGTTCTTCGGCGTCGTCCGCACCCTGCGCGCCCCCGAGCACGGCCTGGAAGTCGAAGTGGTGCCCGCGGTCTCGGCCGTGGCCGCCGCCTTCGCCCGGGCCGGGATGCCCTGGGACGACGCCCAGATCGTCGTCGCCCACCGCCGCACCCTGCGCCGGGCCGTCAACGTGTGCCGGGCGCACACCAAGGTCGCCGTCCTCACCTCGCCGGGCGCCGGGCCCGCCGAGCTGGCCCTGCTCCTCGAAGGCGTCCACCGCACCTTCGTCATCTGCGAGGAGCTCGGCAGCGAGCGCGAACAGGTCACCGTCCTCACCTCCGACAAGGTCGCCGACCACGCCTGGCGCGACCCCAACCTGGTCATCGTGATCGGCGGCGCCGGACACGGCGCCGTACCGGGATCCGGCTGGATCGCCGGACGCGACCCGGGCCACCCGCAGCAGGTGCGCGGCTGGGCGCTGCCCGCGCGGGAGTACGGGGACGGCCTCGGCCCGGGTGAGTCCGCCGGGCTGCGCGCCGCCCAGCTGGCCCGGCTCGGCCCGCGCACCGGCGACCTGGTCTGGGACATCGGCTGCGGCAGCGGCGCGCTGGCCGTCGAGGCCGCCCGGTTCGGGGCCGCCGTCATCGCCGTCGACGCGGACCCGGACGCCTGCGCCCGCACCGAGGCCGCCGCCCGCCGCTTCGGCGTCCAGATCCAGGTGCGGGCGGGCCGCGCCCCGCACGTACTGGAGTCGCTGCCCGAGCCCGACGTCGTCCGCGTCGGCGGCGGGGGAGCGGAGGTCGTCTCCGCCTGCGCCGACCGCCGCCCGGAGCGGATCGTCGCGCACGCCGCCACCCGCGACGGGGCCGAGGCGATCGGAGCCGCCCTCGAAGCCGGCGGGTACGACGTGGAGTGCGCCCTCCTCCAGTCCGTCGAACTGGACACGAGCGCCTGGTCGGAACGCGAACGCTCGGTCGCATTCCTGCTCTCCGGAAGGCGCCGGGAAAGGTCCCCGTGATCTCTCCGGCGTGTCGTCCGGGGTAGGCTGGCCGACTGTTGTACCGCACCGGGCCGTTCGGCGCTACGTTCGTCAATGTCCGGAATGGGGAACCGGTTTGGGGCCCTGTCGCGGTACGTCGGATCCCGGGGAAGCGCAACGTGGCGCACCCCACACGTTCCGTGGCCGAGACGGGGCGCCAGGTCGGCGATCTCCCGCGAGAATGCTTTGTGTTCGCGGGCCGTTCGCACCGCGCGGCGTGCCCGCTCGTTCTTGTCGACGGGTGCGGGGCGCGCCGTGCGTGGGCGGTCCCGGGCGCAGGCCGAAGAAGCACTACAGATGGGCGAGGGGTACGCATGACTGACACCGGCCAGGTCCCGGGCGAGGGGCTGCCGGAGGACGCAGGCATGGTGGAGCAGCCGGGCGTCCCCGCTCCCGGCGCGTACACCTTCCTCGACCCCTCCGACGGTTCGGCGCTCGGCGCGGACGACGACGACCTCCTGCTGATGCCGGGGGCCCAGGGCGCCTGGATCGACCCGCAGTCCGCGCCCGCCCCGCTCGCGGCCCCGATGCCGGCCCCGGCGCACGCCGCCCCCGCCCCGGAGCAGCCCGCCGAGCCCGGCGCCCACGAGGCCGGCGGCCGCGACTCCGGCTCGGTGGACCTGGGCGCCGTCCGCACCGCGCCCGCGACGCCCCAGCCCGCGCGCCGCCCGCTGCACATGGGCCCGCCCGTGCCCGACGCCGCCGGCGGTGTCGTACGGTCCCTCGCCGACCGCGGCCCGGCCGCCGGCGCCCCGGCGAACCCGGCCCCGGTGCGCACCCCCGGCCCGCCGACCACCGGCCCCGAGTACCTGGACGTGCCCCGCGAGGAGGCGGCCGCGCCGCCGTCCGGCCCCCAGCTGAGCGAGCTCCCGCCGCAGGGCGCGACGCCGTGGGAGCCCATGGCGCCGCACGAGGCCGTCCTGGCCCCGGCCCCGCAGCCCGCGCCGCAGCCGGCCGAGCGGGTCCGGCAGCCCGAGCCCGTACGGGCCGAGGCCGCCGCGCCGCAGGCCGTTCAGCCCCAGCAGTCCCTGGCGCAGCCGGAGCCCCAGCAGTCACCGAACGACCTGGTCAGCCCCGCAGAAACGGTCGTCCCGGAGGAGCTCGCGCCCGCCGGGGTGCCCGCCCAGGCCGTCGCCGCCGAGCAGCCGTCGCCGGTCATGGCACCGGTGTCGCCGGTCTCGCCCGTGATGCCGGCACCGGCCGTACAGCCGCCCGCCGTCGGGCAGTTCGTGCCGGTGGAGGGCTCGGTCCCGACCGGGCCGCATCTGGCGCCGTCGCCGGTGGAGCCGGTTGAGCAGGTGGCCGTCCCCGTGGCCGAGCACGCGCCCGTACCCGAGCCCGTCGCGGCGCCCGCCGCCGAACCGGTGGCCGGGCCGGTCGTGGCCGCCGCGTCGGCGGAGCCGACGTCGCAGGCCGCTCAGCCGCAGCCGGTGCAGCCCGCCCAGCCCTCCCAGCCCGAGGGCGTGCAGGCGGAGCCGGTGGCCGAGGCGGCCGTCGAGCCCGTGGCGCCGGTCGCCGTGGCCCCCGTGGCCGTGGAAGAGGCCGAGGACGCCGTGGCCGAGCCGGTGGCGCCCGCCCCCGAGCCGGTGGCCGTCGAGGCAGCGGCCGCCGTGGCCCCGGAGGCCGCGGAGCCCGTGGCGGCCCCCGCGCCCGCCGAGCCCGTGGCCGAGGTCCAGGAGCAGGCCCAGGAGCAGACCCACGCCCAGGTCCAGGTCCAGGTCGAGCCGGACGCGGCCGAGCCGCAGCCCGCGCCCGTCCCGGCCGCCGCGACGCCGGTCGTGCCCGTACCCCGCTCGGAGGAGCCCCTCCCGGAGCCGCAGCCGGAGACGGTCCCGGCCGCCCCCGAGGCACCGGCCCCCCTGCTCGTCACGGACGAGGCCGAGCCCCTGCCCGCCGAGGCCGCGCCCGAGCAGGCCGCGCCCGTACCCGTGATCATCGAGGACGACGAGGACGCGGCCGAGGAGCTCGCCGCCCCCGCCGCGGAGACCGTCGAGCAGCCCGAGCCGCTCCCGGCCGACGCCGCCCCGGAGACCGAGGGCGCCGACGGCGAGGACGCCTTCGCCGAGCCGGGCGCCCCGGCCCCCGGCTACGCCGACGCCGAGCGCGAGGCCGTGCTGCGTGTGATGCGCGAGCGGCGCGACATCCGCAACGGCTTCCGCGGCGACCCCATCCCGCACGAGGTGCTGCTGCGCGTCCTGGAGGCCGCGCACACCGCCCCCAGCGTGGGCCACTCGCAGCCCTGGGACTTCGTGGTCATCCGGTCCGCCGAGACCCGCCGCACCATGCACGAGCTCGCCCAGCGCCAGCGCGACGCGTACGCGAAGTCGCTGCCCAAGGGCCGGGCCAAGCAGTTCAAGGAACTGAAGATCGAGGCCATCCTCGACACCCCGGTGAACATCGTGGTCACCGCCGACCCGACGCGCGGCGGCCGCCACACCCTGGGCCGCTACACCCAGCCGCAAATGGCCCCGTACTCCTCGGCGCTCGCGGTCGAGAACCTCTGGCTCGCCGCCCGCGCCGAGGGCCTCGGCGTCGGCTGGGTCTCCTTCTTCGACGAGCGCGAGATGGTCCGCGCGCTCGGTCTGCCCGAGCACCTGGAGGTCGTCGCCTACCTCTGCGTGGGGTACGTGGACGAGTTCCCGGAGGAGCCCGAGCTGATGCAGGCGGGCTGGTCCAAGCGGCGCCCGCTGTCCTGGGTGGTCCATGAGGAGACGTACGGCCGCCGTGCCCTGCCCGGCGAGGAGCCGCACGACCTGCTCCAGGAGACCGTCGCCAACATCCGCCCGCTGGACGCCAAGGCGCTCGGCGAGGCGTGGGAGCGGCAGAAGCGGATGACCAAGCCGGCCGGCGCGCTCGGCATGCTGGAGATCATCTCCGCACAGCTCAGCGGTCTGTCGCGCAAGTGCCCGCCGCCGATCCCGGAGCCCGCCGCCGTGGCGATCTTCGCGGGCGACCACGGCGTGCACGCCCAGGGCGTCACCCCCTGGCCGCAGGAGGTCACCGGCCAGATGGTGGCCAACTTCCTGGGCGGCGGCGCGGTCTGCAACGCGTTCGCCAACCAGGTCGGCGCCGAGGTCTGCGTCATCGACGTCGGCGTGGCCGGCGAACTCCCGGCCACCCCGGGCCTGCTGCCCCGCAAGGTGCGCCCCGGCACCGGCGACATGACCACCGGGCCCGCCATGACCCGCGAGGAGGTCGTCGCCGCCGTCGAGGTGGGCATCGAGACCGCCCGCGACCTGGTGGCGGCGGGCAACAAGGCGCTCCTGACGGGCGAGATGGGCATCGCCAACACCACGGTGTCGGCCGCCCTGATCTCCCTCTACACGGGCGTCGACCCGGCCGAGGTCACCGGCCGCGGCACCGGCATCAACGACGAGACGCACGCCCGCAAGGTCGACGTGGTCCGCCGCGCCCTGGAGCTGCACAGCCCGGACCCGGCCGACCCGATCGGCGTCCTCGCCGGGATCGGCGGCCTGGAGCACGCGGCGATGGTCGGCTTCATCCTCGGCGGCGCCTCGCTGCGTACGCCGGTGATCCTGGACGGTGTGAGCGCGGGCGCGGCCGCCCTGGTCGCGCGGGCCATCGCTCCGGAGGCCCTGGCGGCGTGCATCGCGGGCCACCGCAGCGCGGAGCCCGGCCATGTCGCGGCCCTGAACAAGCTGGGCCTGCGCCCGCTGGTCGACCTGGACCTGCGCCTGGGCGAGGGCACCGGCGCGCTGCTCGCCCTGCCGCTGGTGCAGAGCGCGGCGCGTGCGATGCACGAGGTCGCGACCTTCGACTCGGCCGGAGTTACCGAGAAGTAGCCACTGTCGTACCCGGTGTGCCCGCCCGTTCCGCAGTACGGAACGGGGGGCGCGCCGGGCGACGGTCCGCAGACAATGGGGTCCGGGGCGACGCCCCGTCCTCCGACGACGCCCGCCGACGCCGCACCAGGAGCCACCCGCCATGGCAGAACACCCCGCGTACCCCGTAGGCCTGCGCCTGACCGGCCGCCGCGTAGTCGTCATCGGCGGCGGCCAGGTCGCCCAGCGCCGCCTGCCGGCCCTGATAGCGGCCGGCGCCGACATCGTCCTGGTCTCCCCGTCCGCCACCCCCTCCGTGGAGGCGATGGCGGACACCGGCGAGATCACCTGGCACCGCCGCGTGTACGAGGACGGCGACCTCGCCGACGCCTGGTACGCCCTGATCGCCAGCAGCGACACGGCCGCCAACGAGCGGGCGTCCGCCGAGGCCGAGCGCCACCGCGTCTGGTGCGTACGCTCCGACGACGCGTCCCGGGCCACCGCCTGGACCCCGGCCACCGGCCGCAGCGAGGGCGTCACGGTCGCCGTGCTCACCGGTGGCGCCCCCGACCCCCGCCGCACCGCCGCCGTCCGCGACGCGGTGGTGGAGGGCCTGCGCGACGGCACCCTGGTCGCCCCGCACCACCGCACCCGCACTCCCGGCGTCGCCCTCGTGGGCGGCGGCCCCGGCGACCCGGACCTGATCACCGTGCGCGGCCGCCGCCTCCTCGCCGAGGCCGACGTGGTCATCGCCGACCGGCTCGGCCCGCGCGACCTGCTCGACGAACTCCCGCCGCACGTCGAGGTGATCGACGCGGCGAAGATCCCGTACGGCCGGTTCATGGCCCAGGAGGCCATCAACAACGCGCTGATCGAGCACGCCAAGGCGGGCAAGGCGGTCGTCCGGCTCAAGGGCGGCGACCCGTACGTCTTCGGCCGCGGCATGGAGGAGCTCCAGGCGCTCGCCGACGCGGGCATCCCGTGCACGGTCGTCCCGGGCATCTCCAGCTCCATCTCGGTGCCGGGCGCGGCCGGCATCCCGGTCACCCACCGGGGCGTGGCGCATGAGTTCACCGTGGTCAGCGGCCATGTGGCGCCCGACGACGCGCGCTCGCTCGTCGACTGGGAAGCGCTCGCCCGGCTCACCGGCACGCTGGTGATCCTGATGGGCGTCGACAAGATCGGCGCGATCGCCCGGACGCTGATCGCCCACGGCAAGAACCCCGACACCCCCGTGGCCCTAGTCCAGGAGGGCACCACCGCCGCCCAGCGCCGGGTCGACGCGACCCTCGCCACGGTGGGGGAGACTGTGACCACGCAGGACGTACGGCCGCCGGCGGTCATCGTGATCGGTGACGTGGTCGCCGTGGGTCCCGCGCTCCCGACGACGTAACCCGCGGTAACGGATCTCGGTCCGGGCCGTTGGCACTCCACCCAGGACAAGGCAGTATCACCCTGTGGCTGATCTCATCACCATCGACGACCCCGACGACCCGCGCCTGCGCGACTACACGGGCCTGACCGACGTCGAACTGCGCCGCAAGCGCGAGCCCGCCGAGGGCCTGTTCATCGCCGAGGGCGAGAAGGTCATCAGACGCGCCAAGGACGCCGGTTACGAGATGCGGTCCATGCTGCTCTCCGCCAAGTGGGTCGACGTCATGCGCGACGTCATCGACGAGCTCCCGGCGCCGGTCTACGCGGTCAGCCCCGACCTCGCCGAGCGCGTCACCGGCTACCACGTGCACCGCGGCGCCCTCGCCTCGATGCAGCGCAAGCCGCTGCCGACGGCCGAGGAGATCCTCGCGACCAGCCGCCGGGTCGCCGTGATGGAAGCGGTCAACGACCACACCAACATCGGCGCGATCTTCCGCAGCGCCGCCGCCCTCGGCATGGACGCGGTGCTGCTCTCGCCGGACTGCGCCGACCCGCTCTACCGCCGCTCGGTGAAGGTCTCCATGGGCGCGGTCTTCTCCGTCCCGTACGCGCGCCTGGAGTCCTGGCCCAAGAGCCTGGCGACCGTGCGCGAGGCGGGCTTCCGGCTGCTCGCCCTCACCCCGGACGAGAAGGCCTCCGCCATCGACGAGGCGGCGCCGCACCGGCTGGACAAGGTGGCCCTGATGCTGGGCGCGGAGGGCGACGGGCTCTCCACCCAGGCCCTGGTCGCGGCCGACGAGTGGGTCCGCATCCCGATGGCCCACGGCGTCGACTCGCTCAACGTGGGCGCGGCGGCGGCGGTCGCCTTCTACGCGGTGGCGACGGGCCGCCCCGCGTAGCACGCGCTACAACTGCTGCGCCGCCGCGATCCCCAGCGCCACGATCAGCGTCACCACGAAGAACACGATCAGCCGCTGGCGCAGCAGCCGCGGGTTGGCGGGGCGCAGCCGGCCCGTGCCGGTGCGGGCGCCCGGACGGGTGCCGGGGCGGCTCCCGTTGGTGCCGTTGGTACGGCTGCCGGAGCGGGCGGCGCCACGGGGCGCGGGCGGGCGCGAGCCGCCGGTGCGCGGCCCCGCCGGGCGCGGAGCCCGCTCCCGCTGGCCCGCGCCGGTGCCCCGGCCGGTGTCCGTGTAGCGCTGGGTGCGCTCGTCGTGCTCGTACCGCTCGGTGCGCTCGGGGAGCCGCCCGGTGGGGCGGTCCGCCTCGGAGCGGTCGCGCTGGGCGGGCGGGCGCGCGTCGAGGCCGCCGCCCTGCGCCTCCCGCGCCGCGATCTCCTTGAGCCGCATCGACAGCTGGAGCGTGCTCGGGCGCTCCTCCGGGTCCTTGGCCAGACAGGCCCGCACCAGCGGCGCCAGCGCGTCCGGCACCCCGTGCAGCTGCGGCTCCTCGTGCACGACGCGGTAGAGCATGACCTCCGAACTGCCGTGCCCGAAGGGCGAGTCGCCCATCGCCGCGTACGCCAGTGTCGCGCCCAGCGAGAAGACGTCCGTGGCGGGCGTGACCGCCGCGCCGCGCACCTGCTCGGGCGCGAGGAAGCCGGGCGAGCCCACCGCGGTGCCGACGTGGGTCAGCGTGGAGGCGCCGGTCGCCCAGGCGATGCCGAAGTCGATGATCCGGGGGCCCTTGGGGGAGAGCAGGATGTTGGACGGCTTGAGGTCCCGGTGCACCACACCGGCCTCGTGGACCGCCACCAGTCCCTCGGAGAGCGCGGCGCCGATCGCGGCGGCCTCGGCCGCGGCCAGCGGGCCCTCCTCGGCGACCTTGTCGTGGAGCGAGGGGCCCGGCACGTACTGCGTCGCGAACCAGGGGCGGTCGGCCTCCAGATCGGCCGCCACCAGCCGGGCCGTGCAGCCGCCGCGGATGCGCCGGGCCGCCGACACCTCGCGGGCGAAGCGCGAGCGGAACTCCTGGTCCTCGGCGAGGTCCGGCCGGATCACCTTCAGCGCGACCCGCTGGCCGCGCCGGTCGGAGCCGAGGTAGACGACACCCATGCCACCCGCGCCGAGGCGCCGGTGGAGCCGGAACGAGCCGACGACACGCGGGTCCTCGCGCCGGAGCCGCATCATCGCCATGTTCATCCCCGCTGCCCGGTCCTGTTGACGTGGCACAGCTTACGTACCCCCGGCCCGGTGTGCTCATAGGCCGCGCCCTCGCGCACCCATCGATTGTCAGTGCCCGGTGGGAAACTTGAAGAGTGGTCAGCAACGCGCCGTGCGCGGCGCGCCGGCCGGAGCGCGATCTCAACCGTCCGTCGCAGAAGGGGGATTGGATCGGTGAAGGGTGACCGAGTGGAGATAGTCGTGGACGCGGGTGACACGACACGGACGTACGAAGTGGTGGCAAGCCGGGCGGGTCGCAGGGTGGAGACGGCCGTCCGCAGAGGGGTGGTGGAAGTGAGCGAAGTCACCCGTAGCGGGACAGTCGTGCGCACCGCGCGCTTCATGGCGACCCGGGTCCTCGCCCTGGTCGAGCAGCCCGTCCCCAGGGAGGACGCGTCGGAGGCGCAGACCCGTCCCCTCCGGGAAGACCCCAAGTCCTAGGACCCCATCTCCACCCAGGGGAGTACGGGAGGGGTGGCCCACTCATCCCCTGGGAGGCCCGGCAATCGGTACGAGGGCATGACGCCCGGCGTCCGCCGTTTCCCTACTGTTGAGGTCAAGCGGCGGGCGCAGCACTCGTCCCCCGAGGTCAGACGCCCGCCGCTGTCCAATTCGACAGGAGAGGGACCATGGCGGACACGGCAACGCGGACAGTTCTCCGCACGCGAGGACGCAGGGCTCACGCCGCGGCGTTCGGCGGCCGCCGGTCCGATCCGCGCCACCCCTTGGTGGCGACGGCCATGGCTCTTCCCCTGGCGGCCCTGCTGACAGTCGTCTTCGGCGGCTGGGACGCGGTGGTCACACAAGCGTCGTCCGTGGGCGTGATGCTGGGGCGCTGAGCGGCGCCCCGGACCCGGTAGAGCGGACCGGGTCGGGGACATCCGGCCATTTTCAGCCCCGTGGGGACGGGGGTGCGGCGGACGGCAGTAAAGAGGCGTTGCCCGGACGGCTGGGGAGCCGTCCGGGCAACGCCTTTGTATGTGCCCGGGGTTTGTCCGCGGGCCGTCTGTGGCTGGTCGCGCGGTTCCCCGCGCCCCTTCAGGGCGCGGTACCGCGCCGGGACTGCCATCCGCCGGGCACCTCCCCAGGAGGGCACTCCCAGCCGGCGCGGCCGAGCCGTACGCTGGGAAACCCATGCGCCGCTCCCTCATCGCCACCCTGGCCACGGCCGCCCGCACGGCGGCCCACCGCACCGCATCCCGTCACCCGTGCGGCGCGTGCGCGGCGGCCGATCGCGAACCGGGGGACCCCGGTACCGAAGTCCTCGCCGACCGGCCGGACGGGACCGTCGTGCGGCACGGCCCCGTGGTGGCCAAGGCGCATGCCCCTGACACGGACCGGGCCGCGCTGGACGTCCGCCTGGCGGTAGCCGCACACCCCTTCCTGCACGGCGTGCTGCTGGCCCCCCTCCAGGGCACCCGGGCCTCGGTCCCGACCGACCCCGTCCCCCCAAGGGGCGCGGGGAACCGCGCGCCCGGCCCCCACCGGCCCGTAGACGAACACGCAGCCCTACCGAGCCGCTCCCTCACCCTCTGGCCCCACGGCACCCCCGTGGACCCCACGGACCCCGACAGCGCCCCCTGGGCGGAGGCCGGGCGACTGCTGGCGGCCCTGCACCGGGTCCCGATCGACGCCCTGCCAGGGCCACTGCCCGCCATGCGGGGCCCCGTCAAGGCCGCCAGGGCCGTGGCGCGGATGCGGAACGCCGATGTCCGGGGGTCGACGGCCGACGCCGTACTGCGAGCCTGGTCCCAACTCCCCGCATGGGCCCGGGCCGAGACCCCCTACCCCGGCCCGGCCACTGCCCCGCACCCCCGCCCGGCCGAGGGCCCGCACCCCGGCCCGGCCGCGAGCACCGCCCGGCTCTGCCACGGCGACCTCCACCTCGGCCAGCTCGTCCGGGACGCCCGCACCGGCGACTGGCTCCTGATCGACGTGGACGACCTGGGACTGGGCGAGCCCGCCTGGGACTTGGCGCGCCCGGCCGCCTGGTACGCGGCGGGCCTGCTCGACCCCGACGACTGGGCCCGGTTCCTCGCCGCGTACCGGGAAGCGGGCGGTCCCGCCGTCCCGCCGGAGGGCGATCCCTGGCCCCAACTCGACGTGCCCGCCCGGGCCCTGACCGTACAGACGGCGGCCCTGGCCCTCGCCAAATGCGCCGACGAGCGCCGCGCGCCGGACGAGGCGGAGCTGGCCATGATCGGGAGCTGTACCCGAATCGCAGCACTCCCGCCCGAGTTCCCGTGACGGCGGCCGACGTAGGGTGCTGGTTGCCCATCGTAGAAACGGCGAGGAGTTGAGCCGGTCATGCAGTGTCCCAAGTGCCACGCACCGATGCACACGTACAACCGCAACGGTGTCCAGATCGAGCAGTGCAGCGGCTGCCGGGGGATCTTCCTCGACTACGGGGAGCTGGAGTCGCTGACCCGGCTGGAGTCGCAGTGGGTGCAGCAGGCCCCGCCCGCTCCGCAGGCCTATCCCGCGCCCCCGGCCCCGCAGGGCTACCCGGCCCAGGCCCCGCACGCCCCGGCCTGGGGCGCCCCGCAGCACGGCGGCCACGGCGGTGGTCACTACGGCGGCCACAAGCGCCACAAGGGCTTCGGCCACATGCTCTTCTCGTCCTGAGCGACTCCTGAGCGGCGCGGCCCCGCACCCCGGGGCCCCGTACGCCGACGTCCGCGCACGACGAAGCCCCCGGCCTTCGAGAAGGCCGGGGGCTCCGGGCTGTGCGCGATACTGGGATTGAACCAGTGACCTCTTCCGTGTCAGGGAAGCGCTCTCCCGCTGAGCTAATCGCGCGGGGTCGGTCAGAACCATACAGGACGGTTCCGGACCAGGTGGTACTGCGTGCGCGATACTGGGATTGAACCAGTGACCTCTTCCGTGTCAGGGAAGCGCTCTCCCGCTGAGCTAATCGCGCGGGCAGATCTTCGAGAAGATCCAGTGGACGATACTGGGATTGAACCAGTGACCTCTTCCGTGTCAGGGAAGCGCTCTCCCGCTGAGCTAATCGTCCTTGGAGGTGGAGACGGGATTTGAACCCGTGTAGACGGCTTTGCAGGCCGTTGCCTCGCCTCTCGGCCACTCCACCAGGAGTGAGAGCAGGGGTTCGGGAAGATCCCCCACATCGAGCGGACGACGAGATTCGAACTCGCGACCCTCACCTTGGCAAGGTGATGCTCTACCAACTGAGCCACGTCCGCTTGTCGTTTCCGTTTCGCTTGCGCGTCCCGGCGACGTGTTGAACTCTAGCGGATTCCTGGGCCAGTACAAAAACGCGTTTCCGCAGCGTGCTGCGGTGTGCTCGGCCCGCACCCGGCGTCGTCCCTGGTCCGCGCCCGGTCCGGGGCGGCCGCACGGCAGCACCCCTAGACTCACAACCGTGCATGACCTCGCTCCTCTGGCCCGTTTCGGCGGGCTCCTCGCCTCCGATCTCCGCGATGTGACCGCCGACCCGGAGGCGCTGGACTCCGCCGGCTTCTGGGCCGTCGCCGCCGACTTCGAGGGCCGTCTCGTCTGTGCCCGCTTCGCGGACGTACGGGCCGCCCCCGTCCCCGCGCCCGTCCCGGGCGCCTGGCGCGGGCCCGCCGCCGGTGACTGGACGTCCTCGCTCGACCGCGCCGCGTACACCGCGGGCGTACGCAGGATCCGCGAGCACATCGCGGCCGGCGAGGTCTACCAGGCGAACCTCTGCCGCGTGCTGACCGCGCCGCTGCCCGACCCGGCCGCCGCCGACGTCGACGCGCTCACCTCGCTGCTCGCCCGGGGCAACCCGGCCCCCTATGCCGGAACGATTCGGCTGCCCGCGCACGGCGTGGAGATCGCCACCGCCTCGCCCGAGCTCTTCCTGCGGCGTACGGGACGGGTCGTCGAGTCCGGGCCCATCAAGGGGACCGGCCGCACGGCCGAGGACCTGCTGGAGAAGGACCACGCCGAGAACGTGATGATCGTCGACCTGGTCCGCAACGACCTGGGACGGGTCTGCGCCACCGGCTCGGTCACCGTGCCCGAGCTCTGCGCGGTCGAGCCGCACCCCGGCCTGGTCCACCTCGTCTCGACCGTCCGCGGGGAACTGCGCGAGGGGGCGGGATGGAAGGAGCTCCTGGACGCCTCCTTCCCGCCAGGCTCGGTCACCGGGGCGCCCAAGTCCAGCGCGCTGCGGATCATCGAGGCCCTGGAGACCGCCCCGCGCGGCCCCTACTGCGGCGGCATCGGCTGGGTCGACGCCGACCGGGGCACGGCCGAGCTCGCCGTCGGCATACGCACCTTCTGGATCGACCGCCCCCACGGCGTGCTCCGCTTCGGCACCGGCGCGGGCATCACCTGGGGCTCGGACCCCGAGCGGGAGTGGGCCGAGACCGAGCTGAAGGCGTCGCGGCTCCTCGCGGTAGCGTCGGGCGCGTATACGCAGAGTGGAAGGACCGCGTAAATGCAGATCTGGGTGAACGGCGGGCTGCGGGACGCCGACGCCGCGCAGGTGTCCGTCCTCGACCACGGGATGACCGTGGGCGACGGCGTCTTCGAGACGGTGAAGGCACAGAAGGGGACGACGTTCGCGCTCACCCGCCATCTCGCCCGGATGACCCGCTCGGCCCGCGGCCTCGGGCTGCCCGAGCCCGATCTGGACGAGGTCCGCCGCGCCTGCGCCGCCGTGCTCGACGCCAACCCGGTCGCCCTCGGCCGTATGCGGATCACCTACACCGGCGGCCTCTCCCCGCTCGGCTCCGAGCGCGGGGACACCGGCCCGACGCTGGTCGTGGCCGTCGGCGAGACCCGGCGCCGCCCCGACACCACCGCCGTGGTCACCGTCCCCTGGACGCGCAACGAGCGCAGCGCCGTCGCCGGGCTCAAGACCACCTCGTACGCCGAGAACGTCGTCGCGCTCGCCCGGGCCCACGAGCACGGGGCCACCGAGGCGCTCTTCGGCAACACCGTCGGCGCGCTCTGCGAGGGGACCGGCTCCAACGTCTTCGTCGTCGTCGACGGACAGTTGCACACCCCGCCGCTGGCCTCCGGCTGCCTCGCCGGGATCACCCGCGAGCTGGTCGTGGAGTGGACCGGCGCCCAGGAGACCGACCTGCCGCTCGACGTGCTCGCCTCAGCCGAGGAGGTCTTCCTGACCTCCACCCTCCGGGACGTCCAGGCCGTGCACCGGGTCGACGGCCGGGAGCTGACGGGCACACCGGGACCGGTCACCGCCAAGGCGATGCGCGTCTTCGACGAGCGGGCCGCCTCCGACCTCGACCCGTAAGCCCCTCGCGCTCCCCGTATCGCGACAAATGCGGTGACGGACGGCGGCCCGGCAGGTACAACGGCCTTGATGACCACCACCATTCGGCCGACCGGGCCGCTCCAGCAGGGCGCCGACGGCGCCGCCTCCCGTACGTACGACGTCTGTGTGAACAGCAGACGCGTCGGCACCATCACCGTCGCCACCGATCCGGCCTTCGGCCGCGCCATGGGGGTGATCGCCGGGCTGCGCATCGACGAGCCCGACCGGGGGCGCGGCCGGGGAACCGTCGCCGCGCTCGCCGCCGAGGAGGTGCTGCGCGGCTGGGGCTGCACCCAGGTGCGCGCGGCGGTGCCCGCGGACGCCGTGGCGGCCCTGCGGCTCGCCGACGCGCTCGGCTACACCGAACGCAGCCGCAACATGGCCAAGCGGCTGCCCGCCGAGCCGCCCGCCCTGCCCGCCTCGGTCACCGGGCGCCCGATGACCGAGGCCGAGTACACCGTCTGGCACCACGACGAGCAGGAGAACTACGCCCGCAGCTGGATCGCCCGGGGCGTCCCGGCCGACCAGGCCCGCGCCAAGGCCGAGGCCGACCACCGGGACCTGCTGCCCGCCGGCCTGGCGACGCCCGGCGTCCACCTGGAGGTGCTGGTCAGCGGCGGCTCCGTGGTCGGGCACGTCTGGGTCGCCCGCAAGGAGCTGGAGACGGGACCCGCCGCCTATGTCTACGACGTGGCCGTCGCCGAGGAGCACCGGGGCCGGGGGCACGGCCGGGCCCTGATGCTGCTGGCCGAGCGGGCGGCGCTGGCCGACGGCATGTCCACGCTGGCCCTGCACGTCTTCAGCGACAACACCCCGGCCGTGCGGCTGTACGAGTCGCTGGGGTACGAGCCGACGGAGTACAACCGGGCCAAGGCGCTCCTGTAGGTCTCAGGCGCCCAGCAGCCGGTCCGCGATCTCCTGGATGCGGGCGCGCAGCCCGTCCTGGCTCTTGCCGCCGTCCAGGCGCTCCCCGTCGATGACGTACGTGGGCGTGCCGGTGACGCCGATCGCCTTGCCCTCGGCCTGGTCGGCGTCGACGATCAGCAGGTGCCGGCCGTCGATGAGGGCGGTGTCGAACTCCTCGGCGTCCAGACCGAGTTCCCGCGCCGCGTCGAGCAGTACGCGCTCTCCCCGCTCGCCCAGCTCCTCGGTGCGGGCGAGCACCGCCTCCACGTACGGCCAGCCCTGCCCCTGCTCGAACGCCTCCTCGGCGGCCTGCGCGGCGGCGTAGGCGTGCTTGTGCTTCTCCAGCGGGAAGTGCCGCAGCCGGATGTCCAGCCGGTCGCCGTAGTGGGCCCGCAGGGCGCGGACGTCGTCGAGGGCGGTGTGGCAGTCGGGGCACTGGAGCTCGCACCACACGTCGAGGACGACGGGGGCGGAGCCGGGGGTTTCGGGGGTGCTGTCGGTCATGGGGCCAGTCTTCCAGCCCCGCCCGACGCGCCCCAACCGGGACCTGGGGAGGATCCGCCCCCGAGATCTCCCTGATGTCCTGGCACACCGTGGCCCGGACGGCCCGCTCCGGTGCAGGATGGAAGGGCCACACCCCCCATGTCTGGAGGAACCGGATGCTTGCCGAGACCGTCTGCTCCGCCGCGTCCGCGGCCGGACTGGGCATCGCCGTCGTCACGGCGTACCGCAAGCGCTTCCTGTCGGCCACGCGGATCGCCGCCTACTCGCTGGTCCCCGTCGCCCTGGTCATGACCGGTGTCGTGGGATGGGTGTCCGGCATCGTGTTCAAGCCGAGCGTCTGGGCGGGCTTCGGCCTGCTCGGCATAGCCTGGCTGCTCTTCTCGGCCACCCGCTTCGTCGAGCGCCGCTCCGAGGGCGGCACCCGCAAGGAGCGCAGGGCGGCCGAGGCGGCCGGGGGAGAGGCGATCGCCCCGAAGGCCTCCGCGCCCTCCCTGGGCGCCGGGCGCCGGGCCGACCGGCCCGCCCCGAAGGCGAAGGGCAAGTCCGGCGGCGCCGAGGACTTCAGCGACATCGAGGCGATCCTGAAGAAGCACGGCATCTGAGCCGCGCCCCCGGTGCGCACGCCCGGATACGGAACCCCGGTACGGGACCGGACGCGATGCGGAACACGGCGCGGAATCTGAAAGAGCGTCGGAATCTGACCCTCCGTAACTTGCCGTGACCGGCCTGACCGGGGAATTCCCGCGGTCGTGAATTCCCTTATACGGAATTCTAGTTGGAGTGAATTCCGGCCGGGCTCCGGGAGCGCTCCCATGGCTCATTCCCGATCCCGCCGCGAATTCCCCGCCGAACGTCCGACCGGCGCCGGGCCGGGCGGCACCCGGTGCCGGGCCCGCCCGGCAACATCGAAGTAACTCCCCCTGCGGGTGGGCGTGTTGGCGGCCCGTGGCGCCGCCGCTGGTCCATCATCACCCCGAGATGCTGGACACTTCCCCGGGGCACGTCCCCGCGCCGCCCGAAGACCCGCACGCCGCGCCCCCGTCCGACGAGCCGCGCGGCTGTCTCTTCGCCCTTTCGCAGCCACCCCTGATGATCTTCCTCGGGGTGATCGGCTGCCTGCTGCTCATGGCGGCCCTGCACGATCTGTACCTGCTGTGACCGGCCGTACGGGAGCGGTCGTACGGGAGCGGTCGGCCCCGGGCTCAGCCTGCGGCTTCCTTGCGCCGGGCCCGGTAGGCGGCCACGTGCAGCCGGTTCCCGCAGGTGCGGCTGTCGCAGTAGCGGCGCGAGCGGTTGCGCGAGAGGTCCACGAAGGCCCGCCCGCAGTCCGGCGCCTCGCACCGGCGCAGCCGCTCCTGCTCGCCCGCCACCACGATGAACGCCAGCGCCATTCCGCCGTCGGCGGCCAGGTGGTCCGCGATCGAGGCGCCGGGCGCGAAGTAGTGCACATGCCAGTCGTAGCCGTCGTGGTCGGTGAGCTGGGGCGTGGTGCCCGCCTCCGCCACGATCTCGTTGACCAGGCCCGCCGCCGCCCGGGCGTCCGGCGCCTCGAAAACACCTGCGAAACGGCTCCGTACGGTCCGTACGCCGGAGAGATCGCGTGCCGTGAGGCTCTCGACGCCGCTGATGTCGTGGTCCCGTACGAAGCCGTACAGCGCCTCGATGTCGGCGAGGCGGTCGGGCGCCTCGCTCTCCGGCGAGGTGTTCACCAGATCGACCACCATGTCGAGGGCGATCCGGGTGTCGTGAGGGATCAGCACGATTCGCTCCCTGGCCTGCTGCGGGCCGGTGCCCGCCGATGCCCGGTGACTCTAGCGGCTCGCGCGCGAGCGCACCGGCGCCCGTCCCGCGAGGGTGTTCGCGGGACGGGCGCCGGTGGGGGTGGCTATGCGGTGGGCGTGCCTATGCGGATGTCCGCGCGGCGCCGTCTCCCCGAGTCGGACGGCGCCGTGCGGCTCTCGGCCTGGCTCAGTTCTCCGCCAGGATGTGCGAGAGCTCCGTGTCCAGATCGAAGTGGCGGTGTTCGGTACCCGGTGGCACCGCGGCATCCGTCCGCTTGAGGAACGACTCCAGAGCCCGCGCAGGGGCTTCGAGCAGGGCCTCTCCTTCCGGGGAGCTGAGGGCGATGCAGACGACGCCCTGGCCGTGACTGCGCGACGGCCAGACTCTGACGTCTCCGGTACCGGTGGGCCGGTGCAGGCCCTCGGCGAGAAGGTCGCGGGCGAACACCCACTCGACGGTCTCCTCGGCTCCGGTGTGGAAGGTGGCGTGCACGGCGTAGGGATCGGCCGTGTCATACCGCAGGCCCGCGGGTACAGGCAGTGAGGACTCGCTCGACACAACGAGGCGCAGGTGCAGCTCGCAGCTGACCGTGGTGTTCATAAGCGCCAGGGCCTTTCGCTCAGTGTGCGCTCGGGGATTCGCACGTCGGCGAAATCGACATGCCACCTACGGTGCCGTTGTAAACCCCTCTGGCCGTTTTGCGGTCGTTCAGGTAGCTCGTACGGCGGAGTATTACTTTGGGTTATGCGGCCATTCTGGTGAGGGCCCCGGTCGGGTAGGTTGGACAGCATGAATACGGGGAGTGACGAGCAGGCCGGTGCGCCGGAGGCGGTCCTCGGATCGCGCGCGCCCGCCTTCATCAAGGCGTCCAGGCCGCTGCATCTGAGCTGGCAGGTCGGCGTCTTCATAGTGGGCCTCGCGGTCGTGGTCGCGGGCGTCATCATGCTTCCGCTGCCGGGCCCGGGCTGGCTGGTGATCTTCGGGGGCATGGCGATCTGGGCGACCGAGTTCGTCTGGGCCCAGCTGGTGCTGCGCTGGACCAAGCGCAAGGTGACCGAGGCCGCGCAGCGGGCCCTCGACCCGGCGGTGCGGCGGCGCAACATCATCCTGACGACCATCGGCCTGGTGATCGTGGCGGCGCTCGCCGCGGTCTACCTCTGGAAGTTCGGCCTCGTCATGCCGTGGAAGATCAACGAGTGACGAGCGGGACCGGCCACCATGGTCAAACGCCCCGCTGACATGCGGTAATGTTTGCGGTGCGCCCGGGCGATTAGCTCAGTGGGAGAGCGCTTCGTTCACACCGAAGAGGTCACTGGTTCGAACCCAGTATCGCCCACCCGGACCGAAGGCCCGGAGATCGAAACCGATCTCCGGGCCTTCGGCGTTCCCGGAGTCCGGCCATCTCCCGGTGTACTTCCCGTTCCCCGGCGCAGACTTGAACCATGAAGCCGAGAACCGCGGGCTGGAGCCACTACCGGTTCCGCAGCGTCTGGCACCTGCCCGCCCCGCCCGCCGCCGTCTACGCGGTCCTGGAGCGCGCCGAGGGCTATCCGCGCTGGTGGCCCCAGATCCGCGAGGTGACCGCCGTGGACGAGCGCACCGGCATCGCAAGGTTCCGCTCCGTCCTGCCGTACGACCTGGTCGTCACCGCCCGCGAGCGGCGCCGCGACGAGGCGGCCGGCGTCCTGGAAGTCGCCATGAGCGGCGACCTGGACGGCTGGGCCCGCTGGACGCTGAGCGCGTACGCCGACGGCACGCGCGCGGTGTACGAGCAGGAGGTCGAGGTGCGCAAGCCGCTGATGCGGCGGCTCGCCCTCCCCGGACGGCCCGTCTTCCTCGCCAACCACGCCCTGATGATGCGCGCCGGACGGCGGGGACTGACGGCCGTCCTGAACGGAGTTTGAACCCAGGCCGCCCGGGCCTGTATGGTTCAGTCCGTTCCCGGGCGATTAGCTCAGTGGGAGAGCGCTTCGTTCACACCGAAGAGGTCACTGGTTCGAACCCAGTATCGCCCACCGGGAGAAGGCCGGTTCGTCATCGACGGACCGGCCTTTCCGCATGTACGGGACCTCACGCCGCCGCGGGCAGCTCGGGCCGCAGCGGCCACGCCGGGTCCACCGTCTCCGGCGTCCCGTTGCGCGTGAACCACGCCTGCAGGCCCCGCGCCTGGGCCGCGTGCCAGCCGGTCTGCAAGGAGTGGATCTCCGCCGGGGTGAGCCGTTCGAGCCGCGCCGCGAACCGGCGCCCCACCGCCCGTACGACCTCAAGGGCGGCCAGCGCGTCCGCCGCCGCGTCGTGCGCGCTGTCCAGCTCCACCCCGTAGTGCGCGCACAGATCGGTCAGGGTGCGGCGGCCCTTGCGGTAGCGGTCCAGGTGCTTGTCCAGGACCCGCGGATCGAGGACCCGCAGCGGCGCCCCGTCCAGATAGCGCGCCAGCGACGAGGCGCGGTGGCGCTTCAACTCCCGGTCCAGCAGCGTCAGATCGAACGGCGCGTTCATCACCACCAGCGGCCGCCCCGCCGCGCACTCCTCGGCCAGCGCCCTGGCCACCTCCTCCATCACCGGCGCCGGCCACCGCCCGTTCAGCTGGAGGTGCTCGTCGGTGAGCCCGTGCACGGCGGTCGCGCTCTCCGGAACGGATATGCCCGGGTTCACCAGCCAGCGCGTCGCCCGGGGCCGCGAACCCGGCCCGTCCTGGACCACCAGGGCGGCCGACACTATGCGGTCCCGCTCCACGTCCACGCCCGTCGTCTCGGTGTCGAAAGCGGCCAGGGGGCCTTCGTACCAGCACGTCATGGTTCAACTCCCTTTGCGCCCTTGGCAGATGGCGTGCGTCCCCTGCCCGATTCCGTGATACCCGGGCCGTTTGCGGCGTACGCCCTCCGGCAACAACACAGGTGACGGCCCCGCAAGTTGACGGAAGGCGTACGACGGCCATGGCGATCGCGCAGCCGGAGCCGGACGGGCTGATATCCGAGCGGATCGCACCACTGCGCGGCTCACTCGCCACCACCGCCTGCATGGAGACCCTCCAGGTGGGCTACCTCCACGCCGTGGCGGCCGCCGCCGGGTGTTCGCTCTCACAGCCCTTTCCGGACAACGGAATCGACTGGCACGTGAGCCACAGCGCCCCCGGCCACACCGTCGACGACGAAGTCACGATCAAGGTGCAGCTCAAGTGCACGTACCAGATCCCGCCGCACCCGCCGGGCGGGGCCTTCTCCTTCACCCTCGACAACGAGCACCTGGTGAAGCTGGCCCGCACACCCGTGTCGGTGCACAAGATCCTGGTCGTGATGCTCGCGCCCAGAAGCCGGGACGAGTGGCTGCGCGCGGGCCACGACCGGCTCGCGCTGCGGCACTGCTGCTACTGGACCAACCTGGCCGGCCACCCGGTGACCGGGCGGCGCAGGACCACAGTGCGGATACCGACCACGCGGATCTTCGACGATCGCGCGCTCTGCGAGATCATGACCCGGGTCGGGGTGGGAGGGAGGCCCTGATGCGTCTGTCGAGCGGGGAGTCCGGCGGACCGGAGACGGTGGAGCCGGATCCGGCACAGGTGGACCCGGCCGTGCTCGGCGTGCTGCTGCACCGGCACGGCTGGCAGCGGCGCGGCGGCGCGGCCGGGCGGTACACACGCTGGACCCCGCCCGGGGGAGCCGCCGCCGGCACCAGCCTGCTGGTGCCGGAGAGCCGCGCGTACCCCGACAGCGAGGACCTGATCGGCGAGGCGCTCACCGCCCTCGCCCGCTCGGCCGCGCCCTGTGCGCGCGAGGTGCTGGTCTCGCTCGCCGTGCCCAGCGACGAGGTCCGCTGGTGGCGCGCCACCCCGCCGGGCCCCTCCGGCACCGCCCCCTGGACCGAGCAGGAGCGGCTGCGCGCCGCCGCCCACCGCATGCTCCTGGCGGGCGCGCTCGCGGTGCGCGGCCGGGCCGGGTACTACGGCGCCCGCCACCGCCGACAGGCACTGGCCGCGCTGGAGCACGTCCTGGTCGGCCCGGCGCCGGGCGGGCGGCTCACCGCGTTCGTCCCCGTGCAGCCGGGCCGCCCGGTGGTCGTCCGGCTCTACGAGGCGCTGTACGCGGTCCGCGAGGCCATCGACTACCGCCGCACCACCGGCGGCATGGAGGCCTTCGACGCGGCCGTCGGAGCGGGCGCCAGCCGCGAGCTCACCGAGGCGGTCGTCGCCCTGGTGTCGGGCTCGGAAGGCGTCCGGGTCGCCCTGGAG
Organism: Streptomyces sp. TLI_146; assembly: GCF_002846415.1. Taxonomy (NCBI): domain Bacteria; kingdom Bacillati; phylum Actinomycetota; class Actinomycetes; order Kitasatosporales; family Streptomycetaceae; genus Streptomyces; species Streptomyces sp. TLI_146. The sequence goes on along the minus strand of NZ_PJMX01000001.1, from coordinate 2,373,361 downwards.
TGGGCTCCGGCGGCGGGCGTCCCGGCCGGGTGCGCGCCGCGCCCCGAACCGGTGGAGTTCTCGCCCGGCGACCTGCCCGCGCTCCGGGAGGCGGGGGCGCGCTACCTCGACGACGAGCCCCCGCTGCCGGTCCGGGTCACCGGCGCGGTGGTCCGGCTGCGGCGCTCGGGCCCGCGCGGCCCGGGGACCGTACGGCTGCGGGTGCTTGCGGGCGCGGAGATCCCGTACGTACGGATGCAGCTCGACGAGGAGGCCTACCGGATCGCGGGCCATGCCCACCTCGTCGGGCTGCCGATCCGGGTGGTGGGCCGGCTGGAGAGCCGGGGCGGCTTCCGCAGGCTCGCCGGGGCCACGGGGGTGGTGCCGGTCCAGGTGGACGACGCGGAGCGGGACCGCTTGATGAAGTCGCTCCAGGAGAATCTGGACTTCTTCGAGGAGGCGTGCACGGGGGAGGAGTGAGGGGGCCGAGCGGGCCGCGGTGCCGGCGGCGCCGCCCAAACCGTTTCGCGACCGCACCCGGTGGCTCGGTAGGATTCACCCGCGTACGCGGTTACGAGCGTGCGTACCCCTTCAGTCAGGAGAGACCGGTGTCAGACGTCCGTGTGATCATCCAACGCGATTCCGAGCGGGAAGAGCGCGTGGTGACGACGGGCACTACGGCTGCCGAGCTCTTCACCGGTGAGCGCACCGTCGTCGCGGCCCGCGTGGCCGGTGAGCTGAAGGACCTCGCGTACGAGGTGAAGGACGGCGAGGAGGTCGAGCCCGTCGAGATCTCCTCCGAGGACGGCCTCGACATCCTGCGCCACTCCACCGCGCATGTGATGGCCCAGGCCGTCCAGGAGCTCTTCCCCGAGGCCAAGCTGGGCATCGGCCCGCCGGTCCGGGACGGCTTCTACTACGACTTCGACGTCGAGAGGCCCTTCACCCCGGAGGACCTCAAAGCCATCGAGAAGAAGATGCAGGAGATCCAGAAGCGCGGCCAGCGCTTCTCGCGCCGCGTCGTCACCGACGAGGCCGCCCGCGAGGAGCTCGCGGACGAGCCCTACAAGCTGGAGCTCATCGGCATCAAGGGCTCCGCGTCGAGCGACGACGGCGCGGACGTCGAGGTGGGCGGCGGCGAGCTGACCATCTACGACAACCTGGACGCCAAGACCGGCGACCTGTGCTGGAAGGACCTCTGCCGGGGTCCGCACCTGCCGACCACCCGGAACATCCCGGCGTTCAAGCTGATGCGGAACGCGGCCGCGTACTGGCGGGGCAGCGAGAAGAACCCGATGCTCCAGCGCATCTACGGCACCGCCTGGCCCTCCAAGGACGAGCTGAAGGCGCACCTCGACTTCCTGGCCGAGGCCGAGAAGCGCGACCACCGCAAGCTCGGCAGCGAGCTGGACCTGTTCTCCATCCCGGAGCAGATCGGCTCCGGCCTCGCCGTCTTCCACCCCAAGGGCGGCATCATCCGCCGGGTCATGGAGGACTACTCGCGGCGCCGCCACGAGGAGGAGGGCTACGAGTTCGTCTACACCCCGCACGCGACGAAGGGAAAGCTCTTCGAGCAGTCGGGCCACCTGGACTGGTACGCCGACGGCATGTACCCGCCCATGCAGCTCGACGAGGGCGTGGACTACTACCTGAAGCCCATGAACTGCCCGATGCACAACCTGATCTTCGACGCGCGCGGGCGTTCGTACCGCGAGCTGCCGTTGAGGTTGTTCGAATTCGGAACCGTCTACCGGTACGAGAAGTCGGGCGTCGTGCACGGCCTGACCCGGGCCCGCGGCTTCACCCAGGACGACGCGCACATCTACTGCACCAAGGAGCAGATGGCGGAGGAGCTCGACAAGACGCTCACCTTCGTCCTGAACCTGCTGCGCGACTACGGTCTGACCGACTTCTACCTGGAGCTCTCCACCAAGGACCCGGAGAAGTTCGTCGGCTCGGACGAGATCTGGGAGGAGGCCACCGAGACCCTGCGGCAGGTGGCCGAGAAGCAGGGCCTCCCGCTGGTCCCGGACCCGGGCGGCGCCGCGTTCTACGGCCCGAAGATCTCCGTGCAGTGCAAGGACGCCATCGGCCGCACCTGGCAGATGTCGACCGTGCAGCTGGACTTCAACCTGCCGGAGCGCTTCGACCTGGAGTACACCGGCCCGGACGGCTCGAAGCAGCGCCCGGTCATGATCCACCGCGCGCTGTTCGGCTCCATCGAGCGGTTCTTCGCGGTGCTCCTGGAGCACTACGCGGGCGCCATGCCGCCGTGGCTGGCCCCGGTCCAGGCGGTCGGCATCCCGATCGGCGACGCGCATGTCGAGTACCTGCGGGAGTTCGCCGCCGAGGCGAAGAAGAAGGGCCTGCGGGTCGAGGTGGACGCGTCCTCGGACCGGATGCAGAAGAAGATCAGGAACCACCAGAAGCTCAAGGTGCCGTTCATGATCATCGTCGGCGACGAGGACATGGCGGCCGGCACGGTCTCGTTCCGCTACCGCGACGGTTCGCAGGAGAACGGCATCGCGCGCGACGAGGCGCTGGCCAAGCTGCTCAAGGTCGTCGAGGAGCGGGCGCAGGTCTGACGCCCTCACCGCCCGACGCGGCCCCCGGGAAGCCCTGCTCCCCGGGGGCCGCTCCTCGTCCCCGCACGTGAAGTCATATGCTGCACAGCATGACGAGTGAGCCGGAACAGCAGATCGGGGTGGGTGTCCAGGACGCCTTTCAGCGCCTGTGGACGCCCCACCGGATGGCCTACATCCAGGGTGAGAACAAGCCGACCGGCCCGGGTGCGGGCGACGGCTGCCCCTTCTGCTCCATCCCGGCCAAATCCGACGAGGACGGGCTGATCGTGGCCCGCGGCGAGCATGTGTACGCGGTGCTCAACCTCTACCCGTACAACGGCGGCCACCTCATGGTCGTGCCCTACCGGCACGTCGCCGACTACACGGACCTGGACGCCGCCGAGACGCTGGAGCTCGCGGAGCTCACCAAGCAGGCCATGACGGCCCTGCGGACCGCGTCCGGGGCGCACGGCTTCAACATCGGCATGAACCAGGGCACCGTGGCCGGGGCCGGTATCGCCGCCCATCTGCACCAGCACATCGTGCCCCGCTGGGGCGGCGACACCAACTTCATGCCGGTCGTCGGCCACACCAAGATCCTGCCCCAACTCCTGGGCGACACCCGCAAGATGCTCGCGGAGGCGTGGCCGCCCAGGGGCTGAGGTTCACGCGTCGTACGAGTCCGCCCTCCGCGGCGCCGGGTCCTGGACCATGCCGCTGAGCATCATCGAGCGGTTGTTGAAGCGCTCGATGTCCACGCCGTGCTCGTCCAGCACCTTCATCGCGGCGGCGTGCACCACGCGCAGGACGGGCGTGGCCGCGCGCATCGCGTCGTCGGCCATGAAGCGGTGGCGCCAGGGCTTGTCGGCCCAGGCGTGCCGCAGGCCGAACGGCTCGGGCAGCACCAGCTTGCCGCCGAGGTGGTCCAGGAGCGGCGGGTACCAGGTGAGCGGGGCGCGGGCGGCGAGGCGGACGACCTCGCGCGGCTCGACCAGCGGGAGCTGTATCTCCTTCTTCTCCCAGAACTTGAAGGTCTTGTCGACCGACTTGGTCTTGGGGCTGGGCTTGGTGGTGAACAGGGCGTGCACCGGGCCCAGGGCGTGTCCGGTGACCTCGATGCGCAGGGTCTCGTGGAGCACGGTCACGGTGATCATCATGGTGATCACCAGCTGGCCGTCCCAGAGGGTGAACTGCACGCCCAGGTAGTGGCGGTTGCCGCTGGAGAACTGCTGCTCGTTGCAGATGCGCTGGACCTCGTGCTGGCGCACCTGGAAGTTGTCGACGTCCTGGCCGGTGGGCCGGGCGACCTCCTTGGCGTTCTCGCCGACGGGGGAGACGACCCAGTTGTTGACCGAGGGCCTGGGGAAGCCGCCGGTGTGCAGGGGGCCGCGTTCGAGCAGCTGGAGGCGGTCCTGAATGGACCTTATGACGTCCCAGCTGCGGAAGCCGTGGATCTCCTTGCCCGGCTCCTTGGGGACGAGCTCCTCGGCGAGCTGCCAGCTGCCCCAGCGGGTGCCCATGCCGAGTATGCCCTTGGGGCCGGCGTAGAAGACGGCGTTGCTGTGCTGCTCGGCGGTGAGCTTGGCGAGGTTCTGGCGCAGCTGCTCGGCGGCCGTCTCGTGCGGGTTCTTCGGTACGGCCTCGGGGATCCGGGCGCCGACTCCGCCGCCGCTGAGGAGGCCGCTCCAGCGGGCCCGCAGGTCCTTGGCGGTGGACTCGCAGATCTGCTTGGCCCAGAACCAGCCGAGCACGGGCATCACCAGCATGGCCCGCAGATAGATCGCGAGGAAGCCGCCGAAGGGCAGCTTGACCAGGGCGATCACGGCGAGCACGGCGAACGCGACGAGCAGCAGGTTGCCCAGCGCCCCGACGCGGCGGTCCTTGGCGCCGGCCAGCGTGCGGCGCAGCTGGAAGAGGCCGAGCCACAGCAGCAGTCCGGGCAGGAAGAGCACGCCGAAGACGCCGGTGACCAGGGTGAGCCTGGCGTCGCGCTCCTTGCGGATGCGGATCGCGGCGAGGCAGTGCTCGACGACCGTCTGCGGTTCGGTGCCGAAGGACTGGATGAGCGCCTTGCGGGTGGCGCCGAGCATGCGGGACTGCACGGCGCGGGAGAAGGCCTCACCGAGGTTCGGCTCGAAGAGGGACAGCCGGGGTTTGGTGACCGTCGACTCGTGCCACTCGTTGTTGGCCTTGAGTATGTCGGCGACCAGGCTGTCCCGGTAGGCGGCCGAGGCCAGCGCCTGGGTCGCGGCCGTCTGGCCCGCCGCGCCCTGGAGCGGGACCTGGGCCCCGGGTGAGAAGTCGAATGGTTCGTCCGCCACTGCCGCCCCCATCGCCGCACGCTGTCGCTCTGCGGCCTCTTCCCGACTGCCGTTCCCCGCACACCTGCTGAGCAGGGACACAGCGTATCGGGGTCGGTGCCCCTGGTACACGGCGCATCGGAATGCCGCCCGCCGCAAGGGGGTTGGGCGGGCGGCGTTTCCGACGATCCGTCAAGTACCGTACCTAAGCGGTATTTTCCACCTGATCCCGGATCCTCTCGGCCAGTTGCGGAGGCATCGGCTCGTGCCGGGCGTAGCTGCGGTCGAACCGTCCGGTGCCGTGCGAGACGGAGCGCAGGTCCACCGCGTACCGCCCGATCTCGATCTCGGGCACCTCGGCCCGCACCAGGGTGCGCCCCGGGCCCGCCTGCTCGGTCCCGACGACGCGGCCCCGGCGGCCGGACAGATCGCTCATGACCGGGCCCACATAGTCGTCGGGGACCAGCACCTGGAGCTCGGCGACGGGTTCCAGGAGGTGGATGCGGGCGTCGGCGGCGGCCTCCCGCAGGGCGAGCGCCCCGGCGGTCTGGAAGGCGGCGTCCGAGGAGTCCACCGAGTGGGCCTTGCCGTCCAGGAGCGTGATCCGTACGTCGACGAGCGGGTAGCCCGCGGCGACGCCCTTGGCGGCCTGGGCGCGTACGCCCTTCTCGACCGAGGGGATGAACTGGCGCGGCACCGCGCCGCCCACCACCTTGTCGACGAACTCGATGCCGGATCCGGGCGGCAGCGGCGCCACCTCGATCTCGCAGATCGCGTACTGGCCGTGGCCGCCGGACTGCTTGACGTGCCGGCCGCGCCCGGTGGCGGTGTCGCCGAAGGTCTCGCGCAGCGACACCTTGTACGGGACGACGTCGACCTGGACTCCGTACCTGCTGCGCAGCCGCTCCAGGGCCACGTCCTTGTGGGCCTCGCCCAGGCACCACAGGACCAGCTGGTGGGTGTGCGGGTTCTGCTCCAGGCGCATGGTCGGGTCCTCGGCGACGAGCCGGGAGAGGCCCTGCGAGAGCTTGTCCTCGTCCGCCTTGCTGTGGGCCTCGATGGCCAGCGGGAGCAGTGGGTCGGGCATGTCCCAGGGCGCCATGAGCAGCGGGTCGTCCTTGCCGGAGAGGGTGTCCCCGGTCTCGGCGCGGGTCAGCTTGGCCACACAGGCGATGTCGCCCGCGATGCAGGAGCTCAGGGTGCGCTGCTGCTTGCCGAAGGGCGAGGAGAGGGCGCCGATCCGCTCGTCGACATCGTGGTCCTCGTGGCCCCGGTCGGTCATGCCGTGGCCGGAGACGTGGACGGTCTCGTCGGGGTGCAGGGTGCCGGAGAAGACGCGGACCAGGCTGACCCGGCCCACGTAGGGGTCGGACGAGGTCTTGATCACTTCGGCGACCAGCGGGCCGTCGGGGGCGCAGACCGGGGTGGGGCGCGCGGAGCCCTGCGGGGTCGTCACGTCGGGCGCGGTGCGCTCCAGCGGGGTCGGGAAGCCGCCCGTGACGAGCTCCAGGAGCTCGACGGTGCCGATGCCCTGGCGGGCGCCCTCGGCGGCGGGGGCGGCCGCCAGGACCGGGTGGAAGGTGCCGCGCGCGACCGCCCGCTCCAGGTCGTCGACGAGGGTCTTGACGTCGATCTCCTCGCCGGCGAGATAGCGGTCCATGAGGGTCTCGTCCTCGCTCTCGGCGATGATCCCCTCGATCAGCCGGTTGCGGGCCTCCTCGACGAGCGGGAGCTGCTCGGGTCCGGGCTCGGCCTCCTTGCGCTCGCCGGACGCGTAGTCGTAGACGCGCTGCGAGAGGAGCCCGATCAGGCCGGTGACGGGCGCGTGGCCGTCCGGTCCCTCGGGTCCGTGCAGCGGCAGGTAGAGCGGCAGTACGGCGTCGGGGTCGTCGCCGCCGAACGCCTCGGCGCACACCCGGGTCATCTCGGCGAAGTCGGCGCGGGCCGCCTCCAGGTGGGTGACCACGATGGCCCGCGGCATGCCCACGGCCGCGCACTCGTCCCACACCATCCGGGTCGCGCCGTCCACGCCGTCCGAGGCGGAGACGACGAAAAGGGCCGCGTCCGCCGCTCGCAGACCGGCCCTGAGTTCCCCGACGAAGTCGGCGTATCCGGGGGTATCCAGGATATTGATCTTGCAGCCGCCCCACTCCACGGGGACCAGCGACAGCTGGACCGAGCGTTGCTGCCGGTGTTCGATCTCGTCGTAGTCGGAGACGGTCCCGCCGTCCTCGACCCGGCCCGCGCGGTTGACGGCTCCCGCCGTCAGCGCGAGCGCTTCCACCAATGTCGTCTTCCCGGATCCGCTGTGGCCGACCAGCACCACATTCCGTACGGATGAGGGGTGGTCGGCCGTAGCTGCCCTGCCGGCGGCTCCGGGATGTGCACTCGCCTTGTCGCCCATGCCGTTCCTCCCGTATGGCTTCCGTTTCTTGCACGGTGAGGTGGTGAAAGGGCGCGGCCGCGCGGAATCCTCCCCCAGCCCCCGGCCCGGGCGGTCCCCGGCGGAGGCGGCTTCGCGTGCCCGCGGTCTTTCCAGCGTTCCACTCCGGTCACTGTGCGTCCATACGTCGTACGGGAACGCGGGCCGGGAAGGGTGCGCGGCGATGGAGGCCCCCGGGCCTGGCTACGATGGGCCAGCCGGTGGCCAGCAGGGCCGCGCGGCCACACCGACCGTCGGGAAGGCCATGCTGAACAAGTACGCGCGTGCATTCTTCACGCGTGTCCTCACGCCGTTCGCCGCGTTTCTGCTCCGCCGGGGGGTGAGCCCGGATGCCGTGACCCTGCTCGGCACGGCCGGAGTGATGGCGGGGGCGCTGGTCTTCTTCCCCCGGGGCGAGTTCTTCTGGGGCACGATCGTCATCACCTCGTTCGTCTTCTCCGACCTGGTCGACGGCAACATGGCCCGCCAGGCCGGGATCTCCAGCCGCTGGGGCGCGTTCCTCGACTCGACGCTCGACCGCGTCGCGGACGGCGCGATCTTCGGCGGCTTCGCCCTCTGGTACGCGGGCAACGGCGACGACAACGTGCTGTGCGCGGTCGCGATCTTCTGCCTCGCCAGCGGCCAGGTCGTCTCGTACACCAAGGCGCGCGGCGAGTCGATCGGACTGCCGGTCGCCGTCAACGGCCTGATCGAGCGGGCCGAGCGCCTGGTGATCTCGCTGGTCGCGGCCGGTCTGGCGGGACTGCACAAGTTCGGCGTGCCGGGCATCCAGATCCTGCTGCCGATCGCGCTGTGGATCGTGGCCGTGGGCAGCCTGATCACCCTGGTCCAGCGGGTGGTGACGGTGCGCCGCGAGGCCGCGGAGGCCGACGCCGCCGCCGCGGCCGGCGAGGCGGCCTCATGAGGGAACGGCTGACGGACACGCTGTACGGACTGGGCTGGGCCACCGTCAAGAAGCTCCCCGAGCCGATGGCCACGGGCCTGGGCCGGCGGATCGCGGACACGGTGTGGAAGCGGCGCGGCAAGAGCGTGCTGCGGCTGGAGTCCAACCTCGCGCGCGTGGTGCCCGACGCCTCCCCGCAGCGCCTGGCCGAGCTGTCCAAGGCCGGAATGCGCTCGTACATGCGGTACTGGATGGAGTCGTTCCGGCTGCCCGCCTGGAGCAAGGACCGGATGAAGACCGGTTTCGAGCCGCAGGACGTGCACTACCTGGTCGACGGCCTCGCCTCCGGCCGGGGCGTGGTCCTGGCGCTGCCGCACATGGGCAACTACGACCTGGCGGGCGCCTGGGTCACCACCAAGCTGGACACCCCGTTCACCACGGTCGCCGAGCGGCTCAAGCCGGAGACGCTGTACGACCGGTTCGTCGCCTACCGCGAGAGCCTGGGCATGGAGGTCCTGCCGCACACCGGCGGCTCGGCCTTCGGCACGCTGGCCCGGCGGCTGCGCGACGGCGGCCTGGTCTGCCTGGTCGCCGACCGCGACCTGTCGGCCTCCGGCGTCGAGGTGAAGTTCTTCGGGGACACCGCGCGGATGCCCGCCGGTCCGGCCCTGCTGGCCCAGCAGACGGGCGCGCTGCTGCTGCCCGTGACGCTCTGGTACGACGAGTCGGCCGTCATGCAGGGCAGGGTGCACCCGCCGATCGACGTGCCGGAGACGGGCACGCGCGCGGAGAAGACCTCCGTGATGACCCAGGCGCTGGCGGACGCCTTCGCCACCGGAATCGCCGAACACCCGGAGGACTGGCACATGCTGCAGCGACTGTGGCTCGCCGACCTTGAGGAGCGCCGGGCGTGAGGATCGGCATCGTCTGCCCGTACTCCTGGGACGTCCCCGGCGGCGTCCAGTTCCACATCAGGGACCTGGCCGAGCATCTGATCCGGCGCGGCCACGAGGTCTCCGTCCTGGCCCCGGCCGACGACGAGACGCCGCTCCCGCCGTACGTGGTCTCGGCGGGCCGGGCGGTGCCGGTGCCCTACAACGGCTCGGTGGCCCGGCTCAACTTCGGCTTCCTCTCGGCGGCCCGGGTGCGGCGGTGGCTGCACGAGGGCACGTTCGACGTGATCCACATCCATGAGCCCGCCTCGCCGTCCCTGGGCCTGCTGAGCTGCTGGGCGGCGCAGGGCCCGATCGTGGCGACGTTCCACACCTCCAACCCGCGCTCGCGGGCGATGATCGCGGCGTACCCGATCCTCCAGCCCGCCCTGGAGAAGATCAGCGCGCGGATCGCGGTGAGCGAGTACGCGCGGCGCACGCTGGTCGAGCACCTCGGCGGCGACGCGGTGGTGATCCCCAACGGCGTCGACGTCGACTTCTTCGCCAAGGCGGAGCCCAAGCCGCAGTGGCAGGGCGACACGCTCGGCTTCATAGGGCGCATCGACGAGCCGAGGAAGGGCCTGCCGGTCCTGATGAAGGCGCTGCCGAAGATCCTGGCCGAGCGCCCGCAGACCCGCCTGCTGGTGGCGGGCAGGGGCGACGAACAGGAAGCCGTGGCGTCCCTCCCTCCGGAGCTGCGCTCCCGGGTGGAGTTCCTGGGCATGGTGAGCGACGAGGACAAGGCGCGCTTCCTGAGCAGCGTCGACGTGTACGTGGCGCCCAACACCGGCGGCGAGAGCTTCGGCATCATCCTCGTCGAGGCCCTGTCGGCCGGGGCGGCGGTCCTGGCGAGCGACCTGGACGCGTTCGCGCAGGTCCTGGACCAGGGCGGCGCGGGCGAACTCTTCGCCAACGAGGACGCGGACGCGCTGGCGCGCTCGGCCCTGGCTCTCCTCTCCGACCCGTCCCGCCGAGCCGAACTCAGCGCCCGCGGCTCAGCCCATGTGCGCCGCTTCGACTGGTCGACGGTAGGCGCGGACATCCTCGCGGTCTACGAAACGGTGACGGACGGCGCGGCCTCGGTGGCAGCGGACGAACGCCCCGGGTTCAGGGCGAGATTCGGCTTGGCGAGGGACTGAGGGCCCGGAGTTCGTCTGCGGCCCGGTGGTGGGCTGGTCGCGCAGTTCCCCGCGCCCCTGAAAATGCCGCTGCGCGGCAATCCCCTGGGCGCCCCGCAGGGGCGCTTAAGGGGCGCGGGGAACGGCGCGAGCAACCGACCACGGTCCGCAGACGAAGACGGCTTAAGGGGCGCGGGGAACGGCGCGAGCAACCCACCACAACCCGCACACAAGCACCGGCCCGTTAAGGGGCGCGGGGAACTGCGCGACCAGCCCACCACCGGCCCGCAGACAAGCACCGGGCAATAAGGGGCGAAGCCCCAAGCGGGGTCCGGGGCCATAGCCCCGGGCACCCCGTCTCCACCCCCCCCAGCCCCCCGGAGGGCCCGGTAGCCTTGCCGCCCGTGACCGCAACCCTCATCTGGACCGCCATCGCCCTCGTAGCGATCGGCCTGTACCTCAGCTGGACCGCCGGCCGCCTCGACCGCCTGCACGCCCGTATCGACGCCGCCCGCGCCGCCCTCGACGCCCAGCTGCTGCGCCGCGCCTCGGTCACCCAGGAACTGGCCACCTCCGGAGTCCTGGACCCCGCCGCGTCCATCGTCCTGTACGAGGCGGCGCACGCGGCACGCCAGGCCGAGGAGGAGCAACGGGAGGTCGCCGAGAGCGAGCTCAGCCAGGCGCTGCGGGCCGTCTTCGGCGAGCCCGCCCAGGTGGACGCGGTCCGCGAGGCCCCCGGCGGCGTGGACGCGGCGGAGGAGCTGGCCCAGGCCGTACGCCGCGTCCCGATGGCCCGCCGCTTCCACAACGACGCCGTACGCGCAGCCCGCGCCCTGCGCAGGCACCGCAAGGTCCGCTGGTTCCGGCTGGCCGGGCACGCCCCGTTCCCCCTCGCCTTCGAGATGGACGACGAGCCCCCGGCCGCGCTGGCGGACCGCCCGGGCTCACTGCCGTAACCGCCAGGGACCGCCTGCCAAGGCGCCCACCGGCCAGAACGGCCAGCCACACGGCCAGCCAAACCGCCCGGCAAAACGATCCACCGCCTCCACATTGGCCCTTGCAGTGGACTGGTCCGCCCGGCGACCCTCTGAGGCAGTAGAGAACCCCTTCTTCACCAGCGAGGTCCCGTGTCCAGCACCCTGCCCACCAGCGCCCAGAACCCCGAGACCGGCACCGCGCGCGTGAAGCGCGGCATGGCCGAGCAGCTCAAGGGCGGCGTGATCATGGACGTGGTCAACGCCGAGCAGGCGAAGATCGCCGAGGACGCCGGCGCCGTGGCCGTCATGGCCCTGGAGCGGGTGCCCGCCGACATCCGCAAGGACGGCGGCGTGGCGCGCATGTCGGACCCCAACATGATCGAAGAGATCATCGAGGCCGTCTCCATCCCGGTCATGGCCAAGTCCCGCATCGGCCACTTCGTCGAGGCCCAGGTGCTCCAGTCCCTCGGTGTCGACTACATCGACGAGTCCGAGGTCCTCACCCCGGCCGACGAGGTCAACCACTCCGACAAGTGGGCCTTCACGACCCCCTTCGTCTGCGGCGCCACCAACCTGGGCGAGGCCCTGCGCCGCATCGCCGAGGGCGCGGCCATGATCCGCTCCAAGGGCGAGGCCGGCACCGGCAACGTCGTCGAGGCCGTCCGCCACCTGCGCCAGATCAAGAACGAGATCGCCAAGCTGCGCGGCTTCGACAACAACGAGCTGTTCGCCGCCGCCAAGGACCTGCGCGCCCCGTACGAGCTGGTCAAGGAGGTCGCCGAGCTCGGCAAGCTCCCCGTGGTGCTGTTCTCCGCCGGTGGTGTGGCCACCCCCGCCGACGCCGCGCTGATGCGCCAGCTCGGCGCCGAGGGCGTCTTCGTCGGCTCCGGCATCTTCAAGTCGGGCGACCCGGCCAAGCGCGCCGCCGCCATCGTGAAGGCCACCACCTTCTACGACGACCCGAAGATCATCGCGGACGCGTCCCGCAACCTGGGCGAGGCCATGGTCGGCATCAACTGCGACACCCTCCCCGAGGCCGAGCGCTACGCCAACCGCGGCTGGTAAGGCACAGGTACCGAAGGACATGAGCAGCACACCCGTCATAGGCGTCCTGGCCCTCCAGGGCGACGTACGGGAGCACCTGATCGCCCTGGCCGCGGCGGACGCCGTGGCCAGGCCGGTCCGGCGCCCCGAGGAGCTCGCCGAGGTGGACGGCCTGGTCATCCCCGGCGGCGAGTCCACCACCATCTCCAAGCTCGCGGTCCTCTTCGGGCTGATGGAGCCGCTTCGCGCGCGCGTGGCCGACGGCATGCCCGTCTACGGCACCTGCGCCGGCCTGATCATGCTCGCCGACAAGATCCTCGACCCGCGCTCGGGCCAGGAGACGATCGGCGGCATCGACATGATCGTGCGCCGCAACGCCTTCGGACGGCAGAACGAGTCGTTCGAGGCCACCGTGGAGGTCACCGGAGTCGGCCCCGTCGAGGGCGTCTTCATCCGGGCACCCTGGGTGGAGTCGGTCGGCGCGCAGACCGAGGTCCTCGCCGAGCACGGCGGCCACATCGTCGCGGTGCGCCAGGGCAACGCCCTCGCGACCTCGTTCCACCCCGAGCTGACCGGCGACCACCGGATGCACGCGCTCTTCGTGGACATGGTGCGCGACGCCGGGTGACCCGCTCCCGGTAGGATCTCTGGCGAACGACGCAGAATTGGTTACGCGAAGGAGACAGGCAGATGTCCGGCCACTCTAAATGGGCTACGACGAAGCACAAGAAGGCCGTGATCGACGCCAAGCGCGGCAAACTCTTCGCGAAGCTGATCAAGAACATCGAGGTCGCGGCGCGCACCGGCGGCGCGGACATCGACGGCAACCCGACGCTCTTCGACGCCGTGCAGAAGGCCAAGAAGCAGTCGGTGCCCAACAAGAACATCGACTCCGCGCTCAAGCGCGGTGCCGGTCTCGAGGCGGGCGGCGCCGACTACGAGACGATCATGTACGAGGGCTACGGCCCGAACGGTGTCGCGGTGCTCATCGAGTGCCTCACCGACAACCGCAACCGTGCCGCCTCGGACGTCCGCGTCGCCATGACCCGCAACGGCGGCAACATGGCCGACCCGGGCTCCGTCTCGTACCTCTTCAACCGCAAGGGCGTCATCATCCTGCCCAAGGCGGAGCTCACCGAGGACGACGTGCTCGGCGCGGTCCTGGACGCCGGTGCCGAAGAGGTCAACGACAACGGTGACACCTTCGAGATCATCAGCGAGGCCACCGACCTGGTCGCGGTCCGTACCGCGCTCCAGGAGGCGGGCATCGACTACGACTCGGCCGACTCCAGCTTCGTCCCGACCATGCAGGTCGAGCTGGACGAGGAGGGCGCGCGCAAGATCTTCAAGCTGATCGACGCGCTGGAGGACAGCGACGACGTGCAGAACGTCTTCGCCAACTTCGACGTCTCCGACGAGGTCATGGAGAAGGTCGACGCGTAACGCTGCCGCTTGCCGCGCAGTTCCGGCGGGCCGATGGGACACGTCCCACCGGCCCGCCGCTGTTGTCAGTGGCAGCGGATAGCCTGGCAGGAAGTCGAAGATCACCGAGGGGAGGGGCCGTGCGCGTACTCGGAGTGGACCCCGGGCTGACGCGGTGTGGCGTGGGCGTCGTCGAGGGGGTCGCGGGCCGGCCGCTCACCATGCTGGGCGTCGGTGTCGTCCGGACGCCCGCGGACGCCGAGTTGGGCCACCGCCTGGTCGCCATCGAGCAGGGCATAGAAGCGTGGCTGGACGAGCACCGGCCCGAATTCGTCGCCGTGGAGCGGGTGTTCAGCCAGCACAACGTGCGTACGGTGATGGGCACCGCCCAGGCCAGCGCCGTCGCCATGCTCTGCGCGTCCCGCCGCGGCATCCCGGTCGCCCTGCACACCCCCAGCGAGGTCAAGGCCGCCGTCACCGGCAGCGGCCGGGCCGACAAGGCCCAGGTCGGCGCGATGGTGACCCGGCTCCTCCGGCTCGACGCCCCGCCCAGACCGGCCGACGCGGCGGACGCGCTGGCCCTCGCCATCTGCCACATCTGGCGCGCCCCCGCCGTGAACCGCCTGCAACAGGCGCACGAGCAGGCCCGCCGTGCCCACCTCTCCGTAAAGAAGGTCACGCGATGATCGCCTTCGTCAGCGGCCCGGTCGCCGCCCTCGCCCCCGACACCGCGGTGGTCGAGGTCGGCGGCGTCGGCATGGCCCTCCAGTGCACCCCGAACACACTGGCCGGTCTGCGCATCGGCCAACAGGCCAAGCTCGCCACGTCGTTGGTGGTGCGCGAGGACTCCCTGACGCTGTACGGCTTCGCGGACGACGACGAGAAGCAGGTCTTCGAGCTGCTCCAGACCGCCAACGGGGTGGGCCCCCGGCTCGCCCAGGCGGTGCTCTCGGTGCACACGCCGGACGCGCTGCGCCGGGCCTTCGCCTCCGGCGACGAGAAGGCGCTGACCGCCGTCCCCGGCATCGGAAAGAAGGGCGCCCAGAAGCTCCTCATCGAGCTGAAGGACCGGCTCGGCGCGCCCGTCGGCAGCGCCCCGGCCGTCGGCGCCCCTGTCACGGCGGGCTGGCGCGACCAGCTGCACGCCGCCCTGATCGGCCTCGGCTACGCGACCCGGGAGGCCGACGAGGCGGTCGCCGCCGTCGCCCCGCAGGCCGAGACCGACGGGAACCCGAACATCGGAGCGCTCCTGAAGGCCGCGCTGCAGACCCTCAACCGCGCCCGCTGACCGAGCCGAGACGAGAACGACACTGATGAACTGGGACGAGACCGGAGCCGACGCCACCGACCCGAGGCTGGTCGACTCGGTGGCCGACGGCGAGGACCAGGCCGTGGAGGCCGCCCTGCGCCCCAAGGACCTGGAGGAGTTCGTCGGCCAGGAGAAGGTCCGCGAGCAGCTCGACCTGGTGCTGCGGGCGGCCCGGGCGCGCGGCGCCACCGCCGACCACGTGCTGCTCTCGGGCGCCCCCGGCCTCGGCAAGACCACGCTCTCGATGATCATCGCGGCCGAGATGGGCGCCCCCATCCGGATCACCAGCGGCCCGGCGATCCAGCACGCGGGCGACCTCGCCGCGATCCTCTCCTCCCTCCAGGAGGGTGAAGTCCTCTTCCTCGACGAGATCCACCGGATGTCGCGGCCCGCCGAGGAGATGCTCTACATGGCGATGGAGGACTTCCGGGTCGACGTGATCGTCGGCAAGGGCCCCGGCGCCACCGCCATCCCGCTGGAGCTGCCCCCGTTCACCCTGGTCGGCGCCACCACGCGCGCGGGGCTGCTGCCGCCCCCGCTGCGCGACCGCTTCGGCTTCACCGGGCACATGGAGTTCTACGAGCCCGCCGAGCTGGAGCGGGTGATCCACCGCTCGGCCCGTCTGCTCGACGTGGAGATCGACCCGGCGGGCGCGGCCGAGATCGCCGGCCGCTCGCGCGGCACGCCCCGTATCGCCAACCGGCTGCTGCGCCGCGTCAGGGACTACGCGCAGGTCAAGGCCGACGGCGTGATCACCCAGGAGATCGCCGCGAAGGCCCTGGGGGTGTACGAGGTGGACGGCCGGGGTCTGGACCGGCTGGACCGGGCGGTGCTCCAGGCCTTGCTGAAACTGTTCGGCGGCGGCCCGGTCGGCCTGTCCACGCTGGCGGTCGCGGTGGGGGAGGAGCGCGAGACCGTCGAGGAGGTGGCCGAGCCCTTCCTCGTCAGGGAAGGCCTGCTCGCGCGGACCCCGCGCGGGCGCGTCGCCACCCCCGCCGCCTGGGCGCACCTGGGCCTGGTCCCGCCCCAGCAGGGCCAGGGCGGCGTCTCGGGAAGCGGACAACAGGGGCTCTTCGGGCCGTGACGGCGCGGGTGGGTGCGCGGGGAGGAACCCCGGTGGGATGCTGGGCGTTGTTCCAGCTGTGCGGACTCGCTTAGACTCCGCCGATGCCGCCCTTACATTTACAGGTCGGCATACCCACCCCCAGATCAGGCCGCACTCCTTGCGCGGTCGTGCGAAGGAAGTTCGTCCCGTGAGTCTCGTGACCCTTCTCCCCTTCATCGTCCTCATCGGGGCCATGTTCCTCATGACCCGCTCGGCGAAGAGGAAGCAGCAGCAGGCCGCCTCGATGCGCGAGGAGATGCAGCCCGGCACCGGCGTCCGCACCATCGGCGGTATGTACGCCACCGTGAAGGAGCTCGGCGACGACACGGTCCTTCTGGAGGTGGCGCCGGGCGTCCACGCCGTCTACGCGAAGAACGCGATCGGCGCGGTCCTCTCCGACGAGGAGTACAACCGCATCGTGCACGGCGACTCGGGCGAGACGTCCGACCTCCCGGCCGTGCCGGACGACGCCTCGTCGCTGACCGAGACCGCCGACGACGCGGCCGAGGCCGCCCCGGCGGACAAGATCGACCTGGGCAAGAAGGACGAGGCGGACGACGCCGCCGCGCCCAAGGACGGCAAGGCAGACGGCGAGTCGGACGCGAAGTAACCACTCTCCGGGACCGCTGGGCGCGCATCCGCGCCCGCCGGTCCCGCCGAGGGTGACGACTTCCACGGGGGACGTCCCCACAACACTTCGTGGCCGCCCAGGCGCACACCCGGCGCGGGCGGTTGGACAGGGAGAAACGACAAGGTGGCAGCACCGAAGAAGGGCCGAAGGCCGGCGGGGGCCCAGGGCAGGCCGGGGCGCACCCTGGTCCTGTTCCTGATCGCCATGGTGGCCCTCGCGGGCGGCATGTTCGCCTCCGGGCACACGACGCCGCGCCTGGGCATCGACCTCGCCGGCGGTACGAGCATCACGCTCAAGGCGAAGGCCGAGCCCGGCCAGGAGAAGGCGATCAACAAGGCCAACATGGACACCGCGGTCTCGATCATGAACCGCCGTGTCAATGGCCTGGGTGTCTCCGAGGCCGAGGTCCAGACCCAGGGCGATCGCAACATCATCGTCAACATCCCCAAGGGGACGAACTCGGAGCAGGCCCGCCAGCAGGTCGGCACCACCGCCAAGCTCTACTTCCGGCCCGTCCTGACGGTCGCCGCCGGTACCCCGACGAAGCCCGCCCCCAGCACCACGCCGAGCCCCTCGGCCAGCAAGGGCGCGGACAAGAACGGCGACAAGAACAAGCCGTCCTCGACGCCGTCGGACAAGCCGAGCTCGAAGGCGACGCCGCAGGGCCGCGCGCTCACCGACGGTCTGAAGGCGGACGGCAAGCCGTCCCCGAAGACCACGCCGCCGACCACCCCGAAGCCGGGGACGACGCCGGGCACCACGCCCCCGCCGGCCAACGACGCGGCCGCCGTCGCCAAGCTCCAGAAGGACTTCGAGTCGCTCGACTGCTCCACCAAGGAGTCCCGCGCCAAGGCCGCCTTCGGCAGCAAGGCCACCGACACGATCGCGGCCTGCAGCCAGACGGGTGACGCCAAGTACATCCTCGGCCCGGCCGAGATCGAGGGTACGGACGTCAAGAAGGCCAAGGCGGTCATCGACCAGCAGCGCGGCATGTGGATCGTCCAGATGGACTTCACGGGCAAGGGCTCGAAGAAGTTCCAGTCGATCACCGGCAAGCTGTCGAAGCAGCAGTCCCCGCAGAACCAGTTCGCCATCGCCCTGGACGGCCAGGTCGTCTCGGCCCCGTCGGTGAGCCAGACGCTCAGCGGCAGCGCCGAGATCTCCGGCAGCTTCAACCAGCGCTCCGCCACCGACCTGGCGAACGTGCTGTCCTACGGCGCCCTGCCGCTCTCCTTCGAGGAGCAGAGCGTCACCACCGTCACCGCGGCCCTCGGCGCCGACCAGCTGCACGCCGGTCTGATCGCCGGTGCCATCGGTCTGGCGCTGGTCATCATCTACCTGGTGCTCTACTACCGGGGTCTGGCGCTGGTCGCGATCCTGAGCCTCGTGGTCTCCGCGATCCTCACGTACGTGATCATGGCGCTGCTCGGCCCGGCCATCAACTTCGCGCTGAACCTGCCCGCGGTCTGCGGCGCCATCGTCGCCATCGGTATCACCGCGGACTCGTTCATCGTGTACTTCGAACGGATCCGGGACGAGATCCGCGAGGGCCGCACGCTGCGTCCGGCCGTCGAGCGGGCCTGGCCCCGCGCGCGGCGCACGATCATGGTCTCCGACTTCGTGTCGTTCCTCGCCGCCGCGGTGCTGTTCATCGTGACCGTCGGCAAGGTCCAGGGCTTCGCGTTCACGCTGGGTCTGACCACCCTGCTCGACATCGTCGTGGTGTTCCTGTTCACCAAGCCGGTGATGACGCTCCTGGCGCGCAAGAAGTTCTTCGCCAGCGGCCACTCGTGGTCCGGTCTGGACCCGCAGCGCCTCGGTGCCAAGCCGCCGCTGCGCCGCTCCCGCCGCACCTCGTCCGCCCCCACCGACCCGAAGGAGGCGTGAGATGTCGCGACTCGGTCATCTCGGCGCCCGGCTCTACCGCGGTGAGGTCGGCTACGACTTCGTCGGCAAGCGGAAGATCTGGTACGGCATCTCGATCCTGATCACCATCACGGCCATCGTGGGCCTGGCGGTGCGGGGTCTGACGATGGGCATCGAGTTCGAGGGCGGTGCCGTCTTCACCACCCCGAAGACCAGCGCCTCGGTCGCCCACGCGGAGGAGGTCGCGGAGAAGGCCTCCGGCCACGACGCGATCGTGCAGAAGCTCGGCAACAAGGGCCTGCGCATCCAGATCAGCGGGATCGACACCAACAAGTCGGACTCGATCAAGACCGAGCTCTCCAGGGAGCTCAAGGTCCCGGCCGAGGACATCAACGCCGACCTCGTCGGTCCCAGCTGGGGCGACCAGATCGCCAACAAGGCGTGGACCGGTCTGATCGTGTTCATGATCCTCGTGGTGATCTATCTGGCGATCGCCTTCGAGTGGCGTATGGCGCTCGCGGCCCTGGTCGCGCTGATCCACGACATCACGATCACCGTCGGCGTCTACGCGCTGGTCGGCTTCGAGGTCACCCCGGGCACCGTGATCGGTCTGCTGACCATCCTCGGTTACTCCCTCTACGACACCGTCGTCGTCTTCGACGGTCTCAAGGAGGGCCAGCGGGGCCTCACCAAGCAGACCAGGCTCACCTACAGCGAGATGGCGAACAAGAGCCTCAACGGCACCCTGGTGCGTTCCATCAACACCACGGTCGTCGCGCTGCTCCCGGTGGCGGGCCTGCTGTTCATCGGTGGCGGCGTCCTCGGCGCCGGCATGCTGAACGACATCTCGCTGTCGCTGTTCGTCGGCCTCGCGGCCGGTGCGTACTCCTCGATCTTCATCGCCACCCCGCTGGTCGCGGACCTCAAGGAGCGCGACCCGCAGATGAAGGCCCTCAAGAAGCGGGTGCTCGCCAAGCGGGCCGCCGCCGCTGCCAAGGGCGAGACGGGCGAGCCGCAGGACGCCGAGCCGCAGGACGAGGCCGAGGCCGAGACCGCCGGCGCGGTCGTCGGCCAGCGCCGCCAGCCGTCCCGCAACAACCGGGGGAAGCGCCGATGACGGTCTCCACCCAGGAGCTGCTGCTCAGCCGCATCCGTGACGTACCGGACTACCCGAAGCCGGGCGTGCTGTTCAAGGACATCACGCCGCTGCTCGCGGACCCGCTGGCGTTCACGGCCCTGACCGACGCCCTCGCCGAGCTGTGCGTACGGCACGGGGCGACGAAGATCGTCGGTCTGGAGGCGCGCGGCTTCATCCTGGCGGCCCCCGTCGCGGTCCGCGCCGGAATCGGCTTCATCCCCGTGCGCAAGGCGGGCAAGCTCCCCGGAGCGACGCTCTCGCAGGCGTACGAGCTGGAGTACGGCACGGCGGAGATCGAGGTGCACGCCGAGGACCTGGCCGCGGGCGACCGCGTCATGGTCATCGACGACGTCCTCGCGACCGGCGGCACGGCCGAGGCCTCCCTGGAGCTGATCCGGCGGGCCGGGGCCGAGGTGGCCGGAGTGGCGGTCCTGATGGAGCTCGGCTTCCTGGCCGGGCGCAACCGGCTGGAACCCGCCTTGCGCGGGGCCCCGCTGGAGGCACTCATCACGCTCTGACCAGGGCGGTAAACCCCGTAAGGCGGGCGTCGGAGGAATCCGGCGCCCGTCTTCCGCGTTCACTGGGTACAGCCCGTCACACCCGCCCGACACGAACCGGCCGCCCAGGATCGATACCATGGGCTCTCCGGGCCTGACCGGGGGACCCGGATCCTCCCCCAGACTCGGTCCGGGGGGACCCCCAGAGGAGCGCTCTTGCCAGACGAGGCCCAGCCACTCTCCGCCGAGCGGCCCGACCAGCAGGCCGAGCAGGCCACGGCGGCCCCCGCCGCGCCCCAGCAGCCGGTGGCGGAGCCCAAGCCCCCCACGCCCCAGCGGCCCCTCGCCGCGGCCCCGGCCCCCAAGCCCACGGCCCCCGCGAGCCCGGTGTCCCGCTCGGCCGGCTCCTCCAACCGCGTCCGCGCCCGGCTCGCCCGCCTCGGTGTGCAGCGCTCCTCCGCGTACAACCCGGTCCTGGAGCCGCTGCTGCGGATAGTGCGCAGCAACGACCCGAAGATCGAGACCGCCACGCTGCGCCAGGTCGAGAAGGCCTACCAGGTCGCCGAGCGCTGGCACCGCGGCCAGAAGCGCAAGAGCGGCGACCCGTACATCACGCATCCGCTCGCCGTCACCACCATCCTGGCCGAGCTGGGCATGGACCCGGCGACCCTGATGGCCGGGCTGCTCCACGACACCGTCGAGGACACCGAGTACGGCCTGGACACCCTGCGCCGCGACTTCGGCGACCAGGTCGCCCTGCTCGTCGACGGCGTCACCAAGCTCGACCGGGTCCAGTTCGGCGACGCCGCGCAGGCCGAGACCGTGCGCAAGATGGTCGTCGCCATGGCCAAGGACCCGCGCGTCCTGGTCATCAAGCTCGCCGACCGCCTGCACAACATGCGCACCATGCGCTACCTCAAGCGGGAGAAGCAGGAGAAGAAGGCCCGCGAGACCCTGGAGATCTACGCTCCGCTGGCCCACCGCCTGGGCATGAACACCATCAAGTGGGAGCTGGAGGACCTCGCCTTCGCGATCCTCTACCCCAAGATGTACGACGAGATCGTCCGGCTGGTCGCCGAGCGGGCGCCCAAGCGCGACGAGTACCTGGCCATAGTGACCGACGAGGTCCAGTCCGACCTGCGCGCGGCCCGGATCAAGGCCACCGTCACCGGCCGCCCCAAGCACTACTACAGCGTCTACCAGAAAATGATCGTCCGCGGCCGTGACTTCGCGGAGATCTACGACCTGGTGGGCATCCGCGTCCTGGTGGACACGGTCCGCGACTGCTACGCGGCGCTGGGCACGGTCCACGCCCGCTGGAACCCGGTTCCGGGGCGGTTCAAGGACTACATCGCGATGCCCAAGTTCAACATGTACCAGTCGCTGCACACGACGGTCATCGGCCCCAACGGCAAGCCCGTCGAGCTGCAGATCCGTACGTTCGACATGCACCGGCGCGCCGAGTACGGCATCGCCGCGCACTGGAAGTACAAGCAGGAGGCCGTCGCCGGAGCCTCCAAGGTGCGCACCGACGTACCGAAGAAGGCCGGCAAGGACGACCACATCAACGACATGGCGTGGCTGCGCCAGCTGCTCGACTGGCAGAAGGAGACCGAGGACCCCAGCGAGTTCCTGGAGTCCCTGCGCTTCGACCTCTCCCGCAACGAGGTCTTCGTCTTCACCCCCAAGGGCGACGTCATAGCGCTTCCGGCGGGTGCCACGCCGGTGGACTTCGCGTACGCGGTGCACACCGAGGTCGGCCACCGCACGATAGGCGCACGCGTCAACGGACGGCTCGTGCCGCTCGAATCCACCCTGGACAACGGCGACCTGGTGGAGGTCTTCACCTCCAAGGCGGCCGGCGCCGGACCCTCGCGCGACTGGCTGGGCTTCGTCAAGTCGCCGCGGGCCCGCAACAAGATCCGCGGCTGGTTCTCCAAGGAGCGCCGCGACGAGGCGATCGAGCAGGGCAAGGACGCCATCGCGCGCGCCATGCGCAAGCAGAACCTGCCGATCCAGCGCATCCTGACCGGCGACTCCCTGGTCACCCTCGCGCACGAGATGCGCTACCCCGACATCTCGTCGCTCTACGCGGCGATCGGCGAGGGCCATGTGGCCGCGCAGGGCGTCGTGCAGAAGCTGGTGCAGGCGCTCGGCGGCGAGGAGGCGGCCAACGAGGACATCGCCGAGTCGGCGCCGCCCTCGCGCGGCCGCAGCAAGCGCCGCGCCAACGCCGACCCGGGCGTGGTGGTCAAGGGCGTCGACGACGTGTGGGTCAAGCTGGCCCGCTGCTGTACGCCCGTCCCCGGCGACCCGATCATCGGCTTCGTGACGCGCGGCAGCGGCGTCTCGGTGCACCGCGCGGACTGCGTCAACGTCGACTCGCTCTCGCAGCAGCCGGAGCGGATCCTCGAAGTCGAGTGGGCGCCCACCCAGTCGTCGGTCTTCCTGGTCGCCATCCAGGTGGAGGCACTCGACCGCTCCCGGCTCCTCTCCGACGTCACCCGCGTCCTGTCCGACCAGCACGTCAACATCCTGTCGGCGGCCGTCCAGACGTCCCGCGACCGGGTCGCCACGTCCCGCTTCACCTTCGAGATGGGCGACCCCAAGCACCTCGGCCATGTCCTGAAGGCGGTCAGGGGAGTGGAGGGCGTCTACGACGTCTACCGGGTGACGTCGGCGCGCAGGCCCTGACCCTTTCGCGGGCGCCCGCCCGGATCCTCCAATCGGCTTGCGGTACGGCCGGGTTGGGCGAATGATCGGGGCGGGCGGCAACGGGGGGTGAGATGGCGGAGCCAACCTTGATCGGCGGGCGGTTCGCGGTGCTGCGGCGCCTGGGAGCCGGCGGCATGGGCGAGGTCTACGAGGCGCTGGACACGGCCCTCGACCGCCGGGTCGCCGTCAAGCTCATCCGCTCCGCGCTCCTGTCCGAGGAGTCGGGCGCGCGGTTCGCCCGGGAGGCGCGGGCGCTGGCCAGGATCGACCACCCCAACGTGGTCACCGTGTACGAGGCGGGGGTCCAGGACGACGTCCCCTACCTGGTCATGGAGCTGCTGGAGGGGGTCGGTCTCCAGCAGCTGCTCCGGGAGCGCGGGCCGCAGGACGAGGCGACGGTACGGGCGGTGGCCGCCGGGGTCTGCCGGGCACTCGCGGCCGTGCACGAGGCCGGCATGGTGCACCGGGACGTCAAGCCCAGCAACATCCAGCTCACCAGGACGGGCCGGGTGGCCCTGCACGACTTCGGCATCGCCCAGCAGCACGACTCCACGGCGATCACCCAGTCCGGCCTCGTCGTCGGCACGCCCGCCTACATGGCGCCCGAGCAGGTCAGGGGCGCGCCGTCCGGACGGCAGTCCGACATGTACGCCCTGGGCAGCTGCGTCTACGAGATGCTGACCGGCGCTCCGCCGTTCGCGGCGGATTCGATGCACGCCGTCATGTTCCGCATCGCCCAGGAACCGGCGCCGCCTCTGCACGGCAGCCCAGGGATCCCGGACGACCTCGCGGACCTGGTCGACGCGCTGCTGCGCAAGGATCCGGCCGACCGGCCCGACGCCCAGACGGTCATCGCCCTGCTGCGCTGCCCCGCGGACGCCGACGCACTGGTCGCGGCGGCCGTCACGGGGGAGCTTCGCGAACGGGCCCTGGAGTCCTTCGCCTCGCCCCCCGAGGTCGTGTTCGACGTCCCCCCGGTGACCGGGGAGCCGTCGGCGGCCGCGGCGCGGGAGGCGCCCCCGTGGCAGCTGCCGCAGCCCGACCAGCCGCTCGCCCTCAGCAGCGGCACCCGCGGCCAGATCCTGCGGGCCATGTCGCCCGAGGCCGCCGAGGCCCGCCAGCGCGAAGCGGTCAACCTCGTCCTGCGGGGCTCCCTCGAAGAGGCCGTGCAGCTCCTCGCCGTGGTCGCCGAGGTCTGGCGCACCATCCACGGCCCCGACCACCCGGCCACCCTCACCTGCGCCTACTGGCAGGGGGTCTGCCTCGCCCGGCTCGGCGCCGCCGGGGAGGCGGTCGCCAAGTTCTCGACCGTGTCCGCCGCTTCCCACCGCGCCCTCACCCAGCAGCAGCTCGCCCGGCTCGCCCCGGGCGCCGAACCGCATCCTCCGGACGAAAGGTGATGAGGGCCCAGTGACGCAGATCGAGGTCCGGGTGACCGGCGGAGCCGACTCCGAGGAGGAGCTGCGCTCACTGCTGCGCTGGCTCAAGGCGGACGACGACATCGGACGCGGTGTGCACGGGGTGCTCGCGAGCTCCGAGCCCGCCCGCCCCGACCACCTGGGCGTCCTGCTCGACCTCATCTCGCTCGGTGTGAGCGGCGGCCTCTCCGCCGCACAGCTCTCCCTGGCCATCGACCAGTGGCGCGCGGGCCGGCGCGGCGCCCGTCGGGTCACGCTGCGCAGGGACGGCTGGGAGATCGAGGTGGACGGCGCGGACGCCCGGACCGTACGGGAGATCGCCGAGCTGCTGAGGGAGCACACGGACGAGGAGCAGGGCGATGCCGGCGGGCCTGCCTGACCCCTCCGCCTCGGCGGCCGTCCTGATCGGCACGAGCAGCTATCTGCACCTGCCGCAGCTGCCGGCCGTCGAGACCAACATCGCGGACCTGTCGAAGATCCTCCAGGACCCGACCGTGTGGGGGCTGCCGGGCGCGAACACCCTGACGGTCGCCGACCCGGAGACCCCGGCCGCCTTCCTCGACCCCGTGTACGCGGCGGGCGAGCGCGCCGAGGACACCCTGTTCGTCTACTACTGCGGCCACGGCCTGCGCGACTCCGACTCCGCCGACCTCTACGTCGCCCTCACCGGCTCGCGCGAGAGCTCCGGCTACACGGCGGTCGAATACCGGCATCTGCGCGCCGCGATCCTCGCCTCCCCGGCCCGCCGCAAGATCGTCGTACTCGACTGCTGCTTCAGCGGGCGCGCCGCCCGCACCCTCAGCAGCCCCGGCGCCCTGGCCGCACAGGCCGGGATCCAGGGCGCCTATGTGCTCACCGCCTCGCCCAAGGACCACGTCGCCCTCGCCCCGGAAGGCGAGCGGCACACCGCCTTCACCGGCGAGCTGCTGCACGTCCTGGACAACGGACTCCCGGACGCACCCGACACCCTGGACCTGGAGACGCTGTTCCGCGCGGTCGACGCCCGGCTCGGCGCGCGCAACCGGCCGCGTCCGCAGCGCAGCCAGGAGAACGACGTCGGCCGCCTCCCGCTGGTGCGCAACCGCGCCAAGGCCTCGCCCGACGCCCCGGCCGGGCCGGTCATCGACGCCGACGTGGAGGCCGCGATGGTCTCCTCCGGGCTCCAACTGGCGCGACTGCTCAGATCCGTCGGCCGCAGCAGGGACGCCCTGCCCGTGCTCCGCATGATCCTCCAGAACAGCGTGCCCGACGCCGACGGCGACACCATCACCGTGCACCTGGAGCTCGCCGAACTGCTCACCGAGACCGGCCAGGACCAGCAGGCCATCCAGGTCCTGGAGAGCGCCTTCCACCAGACCCACAAGCGGTTCGGCCCGGAGGCCGTCACCGTCTCCCGGCGGCTGTCCGAACTGCTCCAGACCGCCGGCAACCACAGCCAGGCCTGCGAGGTGCTGCGCCACGCGCTGGACAGCCTGGAGCGCGCCACCCGCCAGCCCGGCGCCACGGCCTGAGCGGCACAACGAAGGGGCCTCACATACGAAGGGGCCTCACATACGCAAGGGGCCTCCCGTACGTCACGTACGGGAGGCCCCTTCAGGTGCGGCGACGGCGGTGGGTCAGCCGCCGAACTCCTCCAGGCCCTTCAGGGCCTGGTCGAGCAGGGCCTGGCGGCCCTCCAGCTCCTTGGCCAGCTTGTCGGCCTTGGCGTTGTTGCCCGCCGCGCGGGCCGCGTCGATCTGGCCGCGCAGCTTGTCGACGGCGGCCTGAAGCTGGCCCGTCAGACCCGCGGCACGCGCGCGTGCCTCCGGGTTGGTGCGGCGCCACTCCGACTCCTCGGCCTCCTGCAGGGCCCGCTCCACGGC
Organism: Streptomyces sp. TLI_146; assembly: GCF_002846415.1. NCBI lineage: Bacteria > Bacillati > Actinomycetota > Actinomycetes > Kitasatosporales > Streptomycetaceae > Streptomyces > Streptomyces sp. TLI_146. Next base: position 2,347,158 of record NZ_PJMX01000001.1, on the reverse strand, counting down.
GTGCATCCGGCCCTCGACCTTCGGGCGGGCGTCGCGCGGCACATGGCCGATGGCCTCCCAGCGCTCGTTGATGCCGCGGAAGGTGGCGCGGGCCGCCTTCAGATCGGTCACCGGGACGAGCTTCTCGGCCTCGACGGCCAGCTCCTCCTTGAGCTTCAGGTTCTCGGTCTGCTCGGCGTCACGCTCCGCGAAGACCTCGCCGCGCGCGGCGAAGAAGACGTCCTGGGCGCCGCGGAAGCGGTTCCACAGCTCGTCCTCGGCCTCGCGCTGGGCGCGGCCCGCCGCCTTCCAGTCCGCCATCAGCTCGCGGTAGCGGGCGGCCGTGGTGCCCCAGTCCGTGGACGAGGACAGCGCCTCAGCCTCGGCGACCAGCTTCTCCTTGGCCTTGCGGGCCTCCTCGCGCTGCGCGTCGAGCGACGCGAAGTGCGCCTTGCGGCGCTTGGAGAACGCCGAGCGCGCGTGCGAGAAGCGGTGCCACAGCTCGTCGTCGGACTTCCGGTCGAGCCGCGGCAGGCCCTTCCAGGTGTCCACGAGAGCCCGCAGCCGCTCGCCGGCCGAGCGCCACTGCTCGCTCTGCGCCAGCTCCTCGGCCTCGGCGACCAGCGCCTCCTTGGCGTGCTTGGCCTCGTCGGTCTGCTTGGCCTTCTGGACCTTGCGCTCCTCGCGCCGCGACTCGACGGTCTCGACGAGCTTGTCGAGCCGCTTGCGCAGCGCTTCGAGGTCGCCCACCGCGTGGTGCTCGTCCACCTGGGTGCGCAGATGGTCGATCGCGGTCTGGGCGTCCTTCGCCGACAGGTCGGTGGTCTTCACCCGTCGTTCGAGGAGGCCGATCTCGACAACCAGGCCCTCGTATTTGCGCTCGAAGTAGGCCAGGGCCTCCTCGGGAGTCCCCGCCTGCCACGATCCGACGACCACTTCGCCCTCGGCTGTACGCACATACACGGTGCCCGTCTCGTCGACGCGGCCCCACGGGTCGCTGCTCACAGCGCCTCCTCCACATGATGCCTGCGCGAGGGGTTCGGCCCTCGTGGCATCGTCCACAGTTTCCGGGACGGGCCTCGCCCGCCCTCCACAGCGCGTTTTCCACCGCGCTGCACAACGCCAATCTAGGCGACCGGCCGCCCGGCTGTCCGCACTCAGCACGGCCGAATTCCGCGGGTCAGTCCTTGTTGACGGCGGCCTTGGTGATGGTGACGGCCGTCTTCGGCGCGCCGTCCCCGGCACCGCCGGCCACGCCCGCCTTCGCCACGTCCTGCACCACCTTGAGCGTCGCGGCGTCCATCGTGCCGAACGGCGTGTAGCTGGGCGGCAGTTTGCTGTCCTTGTAGACCAGGAAGAACTGGCTGCCGCCGGTGTGCGGCTGGCTGGTGTTGGCCATGGCGACGGTGCCCGCCGGGTACGTCACGGTGCCGTCCGCGCCCGCCTTGCCCAGACCCGTCAGGTTCTCGTCGGGGATCGTGTAGCCGGGGCCGCCGGTGCCGTCGCCCTTGGGGTCGCCGCACTGGAGCACGAAGATGCCCTGCGTGGTCAGTCGGTGACACTTCGTGTTGGTGAAGTAGCCCTTGTCGGCGAGGGACTTGAACGAGTTGACCGTGTGCGGGGTCTTCGCCGCCGCCATCTTGAACGCGATGTCCCCGGCGCTGGTCTTCAGCGACATCGTGTACGAGGCCTTCTGGTCGATCGCCATCTTCGGCTCCGGCCCGGAGTCCTTGCTCGCCTGGGGCGTCGGGGTCTCGCTCGGCGCCGCCGAGTCCGACTTCTTCTTGTCGTCGCCGTCGAAGGCTCCCGTGGCGTAGGCCGCCCCGCCCCCCACGACGACCACCGCGAGGACGGCCGCGATGACGGTGTTGCGGAGCTTGGACTTGCGCCGGGCCTCCTCGCGGCGGCGCTGCTGACGCTCGAACTTCTCCCGGGCGAGCTGGCGCCGGCGCTGATCGCTGCTGACCACCGGTGGTCTCCTTGTGCGGTGTAGTCGGGTAGGACGCGTGTACGCGCGGACTGTGCCCGTACCGTATATGGGTTCGCTGTGACAGGAGCAGCGCCGGTAGGCTCTGAACAGCCGCAATCACCCGTCGTACGAGAAATTGAGGACGATCGTGCTCATTGCCGGGTTCCCCGCCGGGGCCTGGGGCACCAACTGCTATCTGGTCGCCCCCGCCGCAGGCGAGGAGTGCGTGATCATCGACCCGGGCCACCAGGCCGCCCAGGGAGTCGAGGACGCGCTCAGGAAGCATCGGCTCAAGCCCGTCGCCGTCGTCCTCACCCACGGCCACATCGACCACTGCGCCTCGGTCGTCCCGGTCTGCGGGGCCCACGACGTGCCCGCCTGGATCCACCCCTCGGACCGGTACATGATGAGCGACCCGGAGAAGGCGCTCGGCCGCTCCTTCGGCGCGCAGATCATGGGCGAGCTGACCATCGGCGAACCGGACGACGTCAAGGAGCTGACGGACGGTGCCACGCTGGAGCTGGCCGGCATGGAGCTCACCGTGTCGCACGCGCCCGGCCATACCAAGGGGTCGGTGACGTTCGGGCTGCCCGAGGCGGAGGACATCCCTCCGATCCTGTTCTCGGGCGACCTGCTCTTCGCCGGCTCCGTCGGACGCACCGACCTGCCCGGCGGCAGCCACGCCGAGCTCCTTGAGTCGCTGGGCCGCGTGTGCCTGCCGCTCGACGACTCGACCGTGGTGCTGTCCGGCCACGGCTCCCAGACCACCATCGGCCAGGAGCGCGCCACCAACCCGTATCTGCGGCAGGTGGCCGCCGGCCTGGGAGAGGGCATCGCCTCTCCCCGACGAGGAATGTGACGAGAAGCTTCCCCATGAGTACCTTCCAGGCCCCCAAGGGCACCTACGACCTGCTGCCGCCGAACAGCGCCACCTACCTCGCCGTCCGCGAGGCGATCGCGGCCCCGCTGCGCAACTCCGGCTACGGCTACGTGGAGACCCCGGGCTTCGAGAACGTCGAGCTCTTCGCGCGCGGTGTCGGCGAGTCCACCGACATCGTGACCAAGGAGATGTACGCCTTCGAGACGAAGGGCGGCGACAGGCTGGCGCTGCGCCCCGAGGGCACCGCGTCCGTGCTGCGCGCGGCCCTGGAGGCCAATCTCCACAAGGCCGGCAACCTGCCCGTCAAGCTCTGGTACTCGGGCTCGTACTACCGCTACGAGCGCCCCCAGAAGGGCCGCTACAGGCACTTCTCGCAGGTCGGCGCCGAGGCGATTGGCGCGGAGGACCCGGCGCTCGACGCCGAGCTGATCATCCTGGCGAACGACGCCTACCGCTCGCTCGGCCTGCGGAACTTCCGCATCCTGCTGAACTCGCTGGGCGACCAGGAGTGCCGTCCGGTCTACCGGGCCGCCCTCCAGGACTTCCTGCGCGGCCTCGACCTCGACGAGGACACCCTGCGCCGCGCCGAGATCAACCCGCTGCGCGTCCTCGACGACAAGCGGGACGCGGTCCAGAAGCAGCTGGTGGGCGCGCCGCTGCTGCGCGACTACCTGTGCGACGCCTGCAAGGCGTACCACGAGGAGGTGCGCGAGCTGCTGACCGCGGAGGGCGTCGCGTACGAGGACGACCCGAAGCTGGTGCGCGGCCTCGACTACTACACCCGCACCACCTTCGAGTTCGTCCACGACGGCCTGGGCTCGCAGTCCGCGGTCGGCGGCGGCGGCCGCTACGACGGCCTCTCCGAGATGATCGGCGGCCCCGCGCTGCCGTCGGTGGGCTGGGCGCTGGGCGTCGACCGTACGGTGCTGGCGCTGGAGGCCGAGGGCGTCGCCCTCGACATCCCCTCCGCGACCAGCGTGTTCGCGGTGCCGCTGGGCGAGGAGGCCCGCCGCGTGCTGTTCCGCGTGGTCACCGAGCTGCGCCGGGGCGGGGTCGCGACGGACTTCAGCTACGGCGGCAAGGGCCTCAAGGGCGCCATGAAGAACGCCAACCGCTCCGGCGCCCGCCTCACCATCGTCGCGGGCGAGCGGGACCTGGCCGAGGGCGTGGTCCAGCTCAAGGACATGGAGTCCGGCGACCAGGTGGCGGTCCCCGTCGCGGAGGTCGTCGAGGCCGTGCGCGCCCGCCTGGCCTGACGGCCGGGTCAACTCGGTGCGTACGGCGTCGTCCTGATGGATGACGCCGAGGCCGAAGTGCCAAGTCCGGTCCCCGCGGGCCGGACTTGGCACGGTGGCCGCCGCCGTCCTTATCCCCAGCGAACGGTGGCCGGGCCACCGATTGCGGCACAATGGCCCTGCCCAGCAGCCACGGAATGACGGAACGGCGATATGACCACAACAGTTGACGACGTCTCCTCCGGCCAGGAGCAGGTGAGCACCAAGGGCACCGTCGGCGGCAGCCGCGCGTTCGCGTGGCTCCTGGTGATCACGGGGGCCGCCGGACTGCTCGCGGCCTGGGTCATCACCATCGACAAGTTCAAGCTGCTGGAGGACCCGAACTTCACGCCGGGCTGCAGCCTCAACCCGGTGGTCTCCTGCGGCAACATCATGAAGAGCGACCAGGCCTCGGCGTTCGGCTTCCCGAACCCGATGCTGGGTCTGGTGGCGTACGGGATCGTGATCGCGGTCGGCATGAGCCTGCTGGCGGGCGCGCGCTTCCGGCGCTGGTACTGGCTGACCTTCAACGCGGGCACGCTCTTCGGCGTCGGGTTCTGCACCTGGCTCCAGTTCCAGTCGCTGTACCGGATCAACGCGCTGTGCCTGTGGTGCAGCCTGGCCTGGGTCGCCACGATCTTCATGTTCTGGTACCTGACCTCGCACAACATCCGCCGCGGCCTGCTGCCGGCGCCGGGCTGGCTGAAGTCGTTCCTGTCGGAGTTCACCTGGGTCCTGCCCGTGGTGCACGTCGGGATCATCGGGATGCTGATCCTGACGCGCTGGTGGGACTTCTGGACCAGCTGACCTGCCTGACCTGGGGGTTCGCCCGCTCTGACGGCGTTGTCAGTGGGGTGGCATAGGGTTCTGGACGTGGAGCCCGACCTGTTCACCGCAGCCGCAGAGGACCGCCAGGAGAAAGACCCGGCGGGCAGCCCTCTGGCCGTCCGGATGCGCCCGCGCACCCTCGACGAAGTGGTCGGGCAGCAGCACCTGCTGAAGCCCGGCTCGCCCCTGCGGCGCCTGGTGGGGGAGGGGAGCGGCGGCCCCGCCGGACCCTCCTCCGTGATCCTGTGGGGCCCGCCCGGCACCGGCAAGACGACCCTCGCCTACGTGGTGTCGAAGGCGACCAACAAGCGGTTCGTCGAGCTCTCCGCGATCACCGCGGGCGTCAAGGAAGTGCGGGCCGTGATCGACGGGGCCCGCCGGGCCATCGGCGGCTTCGGCAAGGAGACCGTCCTCTTCCTCGACGAGATCCACCGCTTCTCCAAGGCCCAGCAGGACTCGCTGCTCCCGGCGGTGGAGAACCGCTGGGTGACGCTGATCGCGGCGACGACCGAGAACCCGTACTTCTCGGTGATCTCCCCGCTGCTCTCCCGCTCCCTGCTGCTGACCCTGGAGCCGCTCACCGACGACGACCTGCGCGCGCTGCTGCGCCGGGCGGTCGCGGAGGAGCGCGGGCTCGGCGGTGCGGTGGCGCTGGCCGAGGACGCCGAGGCGCATCTGCTGCGGATCGCGGGCGGCGACGCCCGGCGCGCCCTGACCGCCCTGGAGGCGGCGGCGGGCTCGGCCCTGGCCAAGGAGGAGCGGGAGGTCACGCTCCAGACGGTCGAGGAGACGGTCGACCGGGCGGCGGTGAAGTACGACAAGGACGGCGACCAGCACTACGACGTGGCGAGCGCCCTGATCAAGTCGATCCGCGGCTCGGACGTGGACGCGGCGCTGCACTATCTGGCCCGGATGATCGAGGCGGGTGAGGACCCGCGGTTCATCGCGCGCCGCCTGATGATCTCCGCGAGCGAGGACATCGGCCTCGCGGACCCGACGGCGCTGCCGACGGCCGTCGCCGCCGCCCAGGCCGTCGCCATGATCGGCTTCCCCGAGGCGGCCCTCACACTCAGCCACGCCACCATCGCCCTGGCGCTCGCCCCCAAGTCGAACGCGGCGACGAACGCGATCTTCGCCGCGATGGAGGACGTACGGAAGGGCCTGGCCGGGCCCGTCCCGCCGCATCTGCGCGACGGCCACTACAAGGGCGCGGCCAAGCTCGGCCACGCCCAGGGCTATGTGTATCCGCACGATGTGCCGGGCGCGATCGCGGCGCAGCAGTACGCACCGGACGCGGTGGCCGACAAGCGCTACTACGAGCCGACGCGCTACGGCGCGGAGGCGCGGTACGCGGACGTGGTGGAGAAGGTCCGCGAGCGGCTGGGCCGGGGCGAGTAGTCTCCCTCGCCCCCGGCCGCTCGGCCTCGTACCACCGTGTCCTTGTCTCTGCCCCTCAGTCCGTCGCCGCCTCGAAGAGCCGGCGCATAGCCCGGCGCAGCGGGCCCAGGCCGGTCACCGGCTCGGGGAACTCGAAGCGCGCGTCGAAGCAGCGCCCGTCGGTGTCCTGGAAGCGGACCCGCAGCCCGAACCGGTCGAGGGCGAGCGGCGTGACCGACTTGATCCGCCGGTTCCCGTCGTGTCCCTCGCGCCCTTCGCGGTCGACCAGCCCGCACAGCGACCGCACCTGCTCCCCGTGGTGGGCGTGCAGATGCTGGAGCAGCTCCGTCTCGTCCCGGGCCAGCGGATCGGGCAGGGCGGCCGCGAACGCCTCGGGCTCCACCGCGCAGGCGCCCCACAGGTCGTCCACGTACGCCTCGTTGACCTCCAGGCGCAGCGTCATGCTGCCGGGCGGGGCCAGGCCGGGGACGCGGGTGAGCCAGCCGGTGATCCAGGCGCGGCCGCGGATACGGTGCGGGACGGAGACCGGCGCCACATCGGTGATCTCCAGGACGGCCGACAGCTCGTCGTCCTGGGCGTGGGTCGCGGCCCGTACGACGGGCGAGTCGGCGGGGAAGAGCAGGAACAGATCGCCCTCGGGGCCCACGTTCCGCAGCCGTGGCTCCAGCTGCTCCGGGCGGGCGCCCTCGAGGCCGGTGATGAGCAGCGCCGAGGAGCAGGTACTATGTACGAGAGTTCGTGTGCGCTCGGCTGCTGACGGCATCCGCGCGATTTCAAGTCCGCTGGGACGCGGCTGACCACGATCTGATCGGACCTCCGTCACGTGACCGGTGGCATGCTGCGCACCGGTACCGGCCCCATTCTGAGGGCTGGTGGAGCCGGCCCCTTCTTGAGGGTCGGCCTTCTTCGTGCTGTCCGTGATGTGACTGGTGTTCCCCGGACGAGACATACGATCTCCTTGAGTAAGGTGAGCCTAACCTAACCCAACCATGGAGGTTTGGAGAACGTGCCTAACCAGTCGCGTCCCAAGGTCAAGAAGTCCCGTGCGCTCGGTATCGCGCTGACGCCGAAGGCCGTCAAGTACTTCGAGGCCCGTCCGTACCCGCCGGGCGAGCACGGCCGTGGCCGCAAGCAGAACTCGGACTACAAGGTCCGTCTGCTCGAGAAGCAGCGTCTGCGCGCCCAGTACGACATCTCTGAGCGTCAGATGGCGCGTGCCTACGACCGCGCCAAGAAGGCCGAGGGCAAGACGGGCGAGGCGCTGGTCGTCGAGCTCGAGCGCCGCCTCGACGCCCTGGTCCTGCGTTCGGGCATCGCCCGCACCATCTACCAGGCCCGCCAGATGGTCGTCCACGGCCACATCGAGGTCAACGGTGGCAAGGTCGACAAGCCGTCGTTCCGTGTCCGTCCGGACGACGTCATCACCGTCCGCGAGCGCAGCCGCGAGAAGCACCCCTTCCAGGTTGCCCGCGAGGGTGGCTACGCCGGCGAGGGCGAGACCCCGCGCTACCTCCAGGTGAACCTGAAGGCCCTGGCCTTCCGCCTGGACCGTGACCCGAACCGCAAGGAAATCCCGGTCATCTGCGACGAGCAGCTCGTCGTCGAGTACTACGCCCGCTGATCCAGGCGCAGTAGTCAGCGCTCCGCGCTCCGGCCCGCCGTCCCCTCGCTCCGCACGGAGCGGGAGGCGGCGGGCCCTCGCGTTTCCTGGGCCGGTACGCCACGGGCCCCGGGCGCCTCGGGGGCCGCGTCGTCCGGTCCCGCCAGCGCCCGGGCCACCGCCGCGTCCGGGCCGAGCCCGCGGCCCACGGCCCGGAACGACTGGTACGCCGGGTCGCCCAGCCGCTCCCGGGCCCGCTGCTCGCACAGCACATGCGCCGCGTTGAAGGACACCGACCCGAACAGCGGCAGCCCCACCGACGGCCAGATCCCCTCGGCCGCCCCCTGCAGCACCGCCGCCTCCGCCGGATCGCCGCCGTCCACCACGACCAGCGCCAGCAGTTCCAGCGCCAGCACGGTGCCCAGCAGGTCGTGGAAGGCGTGGTCGATCACCAGGCACTCGGCGAGCAGTGTCCGCGCCCGGCCCAGGTCCTTGGCGTGCCAGGCCGCGTACCCGAGGACGTACAGCGCGTACGCCCGGGCCCAGCGCTCGCCGTGGTCCGCGCAGACCTCCACCACCTGCTCGCACATCACGACGGCCTCTTCGAGGTGGCCGCCGAAGGCCACCGCCATCGCCAGCTCGATGCGCGCCATCAGCACATTGCTGTTGAGCTCGCCGATCTCCTCGTACTGGGCGAGGGCCGTGCGCAGCAGTTCCTCGGCCCTCGGCATGTCGTCCGAGACCAGCGCCAGACAGCCCGTCCGGTGCACCGCGTACGCCCGCGCCACCGCGTCGCCGGTGCGCTCGGCCTCCTCGCGGCACTCGTGCAGGGCCGCGATCGCCGCCGCGGTCTCGCCCCGCAGCACCGAGACGTAGCCGAGCACCCACAGCGCCTTGAGCCGGGCGCCGTCGTGGTCGCCGCCCCCGGCCTCCAGGACCAGGGACAGCCAGTGCCGTCCCTCGGCGAGCCGCCCGCAGCCGACCCAGCAGAACCAGAGCGTCCCGGCCAGGTACTGGGCCAGATGCGTGTCCTGCTCGGAGTCGAGCGAGTAGTCCAACGCGGCGCGCAGATTGGGCAGTTCGGCCTCCACCCGCACCGCCACCTCGGCCTGGCGCGGGCTGAACCAGTCCAGCTCGCACCAGGTGGCGAGCCCCAGGTACCAGTCGCGGTGGCGCCGGCGCAGCCGCTGCGCGTCACCGGCCGCCGCCAGCCAGTCCGCGCCGTACTCCCGTACGGTGTCGAGCATCCGGTAGCGCACGCCCGCCGGGCCGTCCTCGCGCACCACGAGCGAGTGGTCCAGCAGCTCCTGCACCACGTCCAGGACGGACTCGGGCGGCAGGTCCGGGCCGACGCAGATGTACTCGACCGCCTCCAGGTCGAACTGCCCGGCGAACACCGAGAGGCGAGCCCACAGCAGCCGCTGGGCCGGGGTGCACAGCTCGTGGCTCCAGCCGATCGTCGTCCGCAGGGTCTGGTGGCGCGCGAGCACCCCGCGCCCGCCGCCGGTCAGCAGCCGGAACCGGTCGTCGAGGCGGCGCAGCACCTGCTCCAGCGAGAGCGCGCCGAGCCGCCCGGCCGCCAGCTCCAGGGCGAGCGGGATCCCGTCGAGCCTGCGGCACAGCTCCAGGACGGCCGCCGCCAGGTCGTCGGTGAGCGCGAAGCCGCCGCGTCCGGCGGCGGCGCGGTCGGCGAAGAGCGCCACCGCGTCCTCGTCGTCCATCGGCGCCAGCGCGAGCAGCCGCTCCCCGGCCAGGCGCAGCGGCAGCCGTCCCGCGGCGAGCACCCGCAGCCCCGGGCAGCGCCGCAGCAGGTCGCACACCAGCTCCGCGCAGGCGTCCACGAGCTGTTCGAAGCCGTCCAGGACCAGCAGCGGGGTGCGGTCGGCGAGGTGCTCCAGGAGGATGCGGCGGGGCGGGCGGCTGGTGTGGTCGGTGAGGCCGAGCGCCTCCAGGACCGCGTGGTCGAGCAGTTCCGGGTCGGTGACCGTGGAGAGGTCCACGGGCCACACCCCATCGCGGAAGCGTTCCTGCACCGCCGCGGCCGACGCGGCGCGCAGGGCCAGCCGGGTCTTCCCGACGCCGCCGACCCCGACCACGGTGGTCAGCCGCGCCTCGGCCAGCAGCCCGTGCAGCGCGGCCAGTTCACGTTCTCGCCCGACGAAGCCGTTCAGCTCCGACGGCAGATGGGAGCGCATGGAACACGCAGAGTACTCACGCGTGCGCAGTACGTACAACCGGCGTGCGCGACTCCGCTCGCGCGGGGCCCTAATGCGGTAGGGGGCAAGACCCTCGGCGCGATAGGGTCGGGAGACAACTTTTTCTTGTCCGACGGTCGATGCGCAGGGAGCGGTGCGAAGTGTCCGGTGGAGAGGTGGCCGGGATCCTGGTGGCCGTCTTCTGGGCGATCCTGGTGTCCTTCCTCGCCGTAGTCCTCGTGAGGCTGGCCCAGACGCTGAAGGCGACGACCAAGCTGGTGGCGGACGTGACCGAACAGGCCGTCCCGCTCCTGGCGGACGCCTCGACGGCGGTGCGCTCGGCGCAGACCCAGCTGGAGCGGGTCGACGCGATCGCCTCGGACGTCCAGGAGGTCACCTCCAACGCGTCGGCGCTCTCCACCACGGTCGCCTCGACCTTCGGCGGCCCGCTGGTGAAGGTCGCGGCCTTCGGGTACGGGGTGCGCCGGGCCATCGGACGGAAAACCGGGCCCGCCGAGCCGCCTCGTACGGTGATCGTCGGGCGGACTCTGCCGTCCGCGCGGCGGAGCAAGCGAAAGGGCTGACGCTGCGATGTTCCGCCGTACGTTCTGGTTCACCGCGGGCGCCGCAGCCGGTGTGTGGGCCACCACCAAGGTCAACCGGAAGCTGAAGCAGCTCACCCCGGAGTCGCTGGCCGCGCGCACCGCCGACAAGGCGATCGAGGCGGGCCACAAGCTCAAGGACTTCGCGCTCGACGTGAAGGCAGGAATGGTCCAGCGCGAGTCCGAACTCAACGACGCGCTGGGGCTGAACGCCTCCAACGTGCGGGAACTCCCGGCGCAGCGCCGCCTCGCGGCCATCGACCAACCCAACCAGCAGAACCCGAAGATCTCCTACAAGAAGATCTCGTACAACCGGAATGAGGACCACTGATGGAGTCGGCTGAAATCCGCCGCCGCTGGCTGAGCTTCTTCGAGGAGCGCGGTCACACCGTCGTCCCTTCGGCGTCGCTCATCGCGGACGACCCGACTCTGCTCCTGGTCAACGCGGGCATGGTGCCGTTCAAGCCGTACTTCCTGGGCGAGACCAAGCCGCCCGCCCCGCGCGCCACCAGCGTGCAGAAGTGCGTGCGTACGCCGGACATCGAAGAGGTCGGCAAGACCACCCGGCACGGCACGTTCTTCCAGATGTGCGGCAACTTCTCGTTCGGCGACTACTTCAAGGAAGGCGCCATCAAGTACGCCTGGGAGCTGCTGACCAGCTCCGTGGCGGACGGCGGCTTCGGCCTTGAGCCCGAGAAGCTCTGGATCACGGTCTACCTCGACGACGACGAGGCCGAGCAGATCTGGCGCGAGAAGATCGGCGTCCCCGCCGAGCGCATCCAGCGTCTGGGCAAGAAGGACAACTTCTGGTCCATGGGCGTCCCCGGCCCCTGCGGCCCCTGCTCCGAGATCAACTATGACCGCGGCCCCGAGTTCGGCGTCGAGGGCGGCCCGGCCGTCAACGACGAGCGGTACGTGGAGATCTGGAACCTCGTCTTCATGCAGTACGAGCGGGGCGCCGGCGAGGGCAAGGAGGACTTCCCGATCCTCGGCGACCTGCCGTCGAAGAACATCGACACCGGTCTCGGTCTCGAACGCCTCGCCATGATCCTGCAGGGCGTGCAGAACATGTACGAGACCGACACCCTGCGCGTCGTCATGGACAAGGCCACCGAGCTGACCGGTGTGCGCTACGGCGACAAGCACGACACCGACGTCTCCATGCGTGTGGTGGCCGACCACATCCGTACGTCCGTGATGCTCATCGGCGACGGCGTGACCCCCGGCAACGAGGGCCGCGGCTATGTGCTGCGCCGCATCATGCGCCGCGCCATCCGCAACATGCGGCTGATGGGCGCCACCGGCCCGGTCGTCCAGGACCTCATCGACGTCGTGATCGACACGATGGGCCTGCAGTACCCGGAGCTGATCACCGACCGCAAGCGCATCGAGACGGTCGCGCTCGCCGAAGAGGCCGCCTTCCTCAAGGCCCTCAAGGGCGGCACCAACATCCTGGACACCGCCGTCACCGAGACCAAGGCCTCCGGCGGCACGGTCCTGGCCGGCGAGAAGGCCTTCCTGCTCCACGACACCTGGGGCTTCCCGATCGACCTCACCCTGGAGATGGCCGCCGAGCAGGGCCTCTCCGTGGACGAGGACGGCTTCCGCCGTCTGATGAAGGAGCAGCGCGAGCGGGCCAAGGCCGACGCCAAGGCCAAGAAGACCGGCCACGCCGACCTGTCCGCCTACCGCGAGGTGGCCGACAACTCCGGCGAGACCGACTTCACCGGCTACACGCTCACCGAGAACGAGTCGACGGTCGTCGGCCTCCTCGTCGACGGCGTGCCCTCGCCCGCCGCCTCCGAGGGCGACGAGGTCGAGGTCGTCCTCGACCGCAGCCCGTTCTACGCCGAGGGCGGCGGCCAGCTCGCCGACCAGGGCCGCATCAGGCTCGACAGCGGCGCCGTCATCGAGGTCCGCGACGTGCAGAAGCCGGTCCCCGGCGTCCACGTCCACAAGGGCGTCGTCCAGGTCGGCGAGGTCACGGTCGGCGCCTCGGCCTACGCCAGCATCGACATCAAGCGCCGCCGCGCCATCGCCCGCGCCCACAGCGCCACGCACCTGACCCACCAGGCGCTGCGCGACGCGCTCGGCCCGACGGCCGCCCAGGCCGGTTCGGAGAACTCGCCGGGCCGCTTCCGCTTCGACTTCGGCTCGCCCGCCGCCGTTCCCGGCACGGTCCTCACCGACGTCGAGCAGAAGATCAACGAGGTCCTCTCGCGGGAGCTCGACGTCCAGGCCGAGGTCATGTCGATCGACGAGGCCAAGAAGCAGGGCGCCATCGCCGAGTTCGGCGAGAAGTACGGCGAGCGCGTCCGCGTGGTCACCATCGGCGACTTCTCCAAGGAGCTCTGCGGCGGTACGCACGTCCACAACACCGCCCAGCTGGGCCTGGTGAAGCTGCTCGGCGAGTCGTCCATCGGCTCCGGCGTGCGCCGCATCGAGGCCCTGGTCGGCGTGGACGCGTACAACTTCCTCGCCCGCGAGCACACGGTCGTCGCCCAGCTCCAGGAGCTGGTCAAGGGCCGTCCCGAGGAGCTGCCGGAGAAGATCTCCACCATGCTCGGCAAGCTGAAGGACGCCGAGAAGGAGATCGAGAAGTTCCGCGCCGAGAAGGTGCTCCAGGCCGCCGCCGGGCTGGCCGAGGGCGCCAAGGACGTCCGGGGTGTCGCCCTGGTCACCGGCCAGGTGCCGGACGGCACCTCCGCCGACGACCTGCGCAAGCTCGTGCTCGACGTGCGCGGCCGCATCTCCTCCGACCGTCCGGTCGTGGTGGCGCTCTTCACCACGGCCAACGGCCGCCCGGTCACCGTCATCGCCACCAACGAGGCCGCCCGCGAGCGCGGTCTCAAGGCCGGTGAGCTGGTCCGTACCGCCGCCAAGACCCTCGGCGGCGGCGGTGGCGGCAAGCCGGACGTCGCCCAGGGCGGCGGCCAGAACCCGGACGCGATCGGCGACGCCATCGACGCCGTCGAGCGCCAGGTCGGCGAGACCGTCTGATGCGACGCGGACGCCGTCTCGCGATCGACGTCGGGGACGCCCGGATCGGGGTCGCCTCGTGCGACCCCGACGGGGTCCTCGCCACGCCGGTGGAGACCGTGCCGGGACGTGACGTCCCGGCCGCCCACCGGCGGTTGCGCCAGATCGTCGAGGAGTACGAGCCCATCGAGGTGGTCGTGGGGCTGCCTCGCTCCCTCAGCGGGGGCGAGGGCCCGGCGGCCGTCAAGGTCCGCAAGTTCGCCGGGGAACTGGCGAAGGGGATCGCCCCGATCCCGGTCCGGCTGGTCGACGAGCGGATGACAACGGTCACAGCCACCCAGGGACTGCGCGCTTCCGGGGTGAAGGCGAAGAAGGGCAGGTCGTTCATCGACCAGGCCGCCGCGGTGGTCATCCTGCAGAACGCGCTTGAGGCCGAACGGGTGTCAGGACGCCCGCCCGGCGAGGGCGTCGAAGTGGTTATCTGATCGCGATACGGTAACGTTCCGCGCGATGCGGCGACATTCGAACAGCTGCCGCACAGCAAAAGAGGCGGACCGTCCGGATGCCTCGCGGCTCTAGGGGACCGATGACTGAGTATGGCCGGGGCGCAGGCTCCGAACCGTGGCATCCCGAGGATCCCCTCTACGGGGACCAGGGGTGGGGAGCGCAGCAGCAGGTCGCGCCCGGTCAGGCTCAGTACGGCGAGCAGCAGGCGCAGCAGCAGTACGCCCAGCAGCAGAACCCGCAGGTCCAGCAGCACCAGCAGCATCCTCAGCAGCAGCCCCAGCACCAGCAGCAGTACGCGCAGCAGGCGCACGACCCGTACGGGCAGCAGCACTACGGTGAGCAGCCCCAGCAGGGTTACCCGCAGGAGCAGTACGTACAGCAGCAGGCCCAGTACACCGCGGGCTGGGACACCACAGGCCAGCAGGCCGCCATGCCCTACGCGGCCCAGCAGAGCGCCGAGGGCTACCCGGGCTACGGCACCGAGACCCAGGACTACTACGGCACGCCCGAGGCGTATCCGCCGCCGCAGCCCCCGGGCCAGCGGCGCGCGGTGCCCGAGCAGGCGCCGGAGTGGACGCCCGAGGAGGAGCAGGAGCCGGAGGAGGAGAACCACCCCTTCTTCAGCGACGGCAAGGGCGGCGACGAGCCCGGCTCCGACGAGGACGAGCCGCGCGGCTCCCGGCGCGGCGGCGGTGGCCGCGACCGCCGGGGCGGCAAGGGGAAGAAGAAGGGCAAGAGCGGACGCGCCTGCCTGGTGCTCGTCGTGGTCTTCTCGCTCGGCGTGGGCGGCGCCGGCTACTTCGGCTACCAGTTCTGGCAGAAGAAGTTCGGCGCGGCTCCCGACTACGTCGGCACCGGCACCACCCCGGTCCAGGTGGAGATCCCGCAGGGCGCCGGCGGCTATGAGATCGGCAGCATCCTGGCCAAGGCCGGAGTGGTCAAGAGCCAGGGCGCGTTCGTCTCCGCGCAGAACGACAACCCCAAGGGCAAGACCCTCCAGGCGGGCGTCTACACGCTCAACAAGGGGATGTCGGCGGCGAACGCGGTCGCGGCCATGCTCAACCCGGCCAGCCGCAGCAACTTCATCATTCCCGAGGGCAAGCGCAACGCCTGGGTCTACGAGCAGATCGACAAGCGCCTCGAACTCAAGCCGGGCACCACCAAGGACGTCGCCAAGGCCCAGGCGAAGAACCTCGGTCTGCCCGACTGGGCGAACGACAACAAGGAGATCGCCGACCCGCTGGAAGGGTTCCTCTACCCGGCCAGCTACCCGGTCGCCAAGGGCGCCAAGCCCGAGGACGTGCTCCGCAAGATGGTCTCCCGCGCCAACCAGGAGTACGGCAAGGTCGACCTGAAGGCCATGGCCGCCAAGCTCGGCCTGAAGTCGCCCCTCCAGGTCATCACGGTCGCGAGCCTCGTCCAGGCGGAGGGCAAGTACAAGCACGACTTCGACAAGGTCGCGCGGGTCGTCCTCAACCGCCTCAAGCCGAACAACACCGAGACCTACGGCCTGCTCGACTTCGACTCCACGGTCAACTACGCCAAGAGCGAGTCGACCCTGGACACCGGCGCGGTCAAGGACCTGCGCCACTTCAAGCACCCGTACAACACGTACTACATCCACGGTCTGCCGCCCGGTCCGATCGGCAACCCCGGTGAGTCCGCGCTGCACTCGGCGCTCAACCCGACGCCGGGCCCGTGGTACTACTTCGTCTCCGTCACCGAGAACGAGACCCTGTTCGCGGTCACCAACGAAGAGCACGAGCAGAACCGCAAGAAGTACGAGAAGGAGAAATCCGGCCAGTGAGCTCCGTGAGCCAGGAGAGCGGTGCGCGACGGGCGGCCGTACTGGGATCGCCCATCGCGCACTCGCTCTCCCCGGTGCTGCACCGCGCCGCCTACCGGGAACTCGGCCTCACCCACTGGTCGTACGACCGCTTCGAGGTGGACGAGGACGCGCTGCCCGGCTTCGTCGACGCGCTCGACCGGTCGTGGGCGGGGCTCTCGCTCACGATGCCGCTGAAGCGGGCGATCATCCCGCTGCTCGACGGCATCAGCGACACCGCCGCCTCGGTGGAGGCGGTCAACACGGTCGTCCTCACCGGCGACGGGCGCCGCTACGGCGACAACACCGACATCCCCGGCATGATCGCCGCGCTGCGCGAGCGCGGTGTGGAGCGCGTGCCGTCGGCCGCCGTGCTCGGCGCGGGCGCCACCGCCTCCTCCGCGCTGGCCGCCCTCGCCCGTATCTGTACGGGGGAGGTCACCGCGTATGTGCGCAGCGCCGCCCGGGCCGAGGAGATGCGGGGCTGGGGCGAGCGGCTCGGGGTCGCCCTGCGCACCGCCGACTGGGCGGACGCGGCGGAGGCCTTCGAGGCACCGCTGGTCATCGCCACCACCCCGGCGGGCACCACCGACACGCTCGCGACGGCCGTCCCCGACCGCCCCGGCACGCTCTTCGACGTCCTGTACGACCCCTGGCCGACGGCGCTGGCGGCGGCCTGGTCCGCGCGCGGCGGAGCGGTGGTGGGCGGCCTGGACCTCCTCGTACACCAGGCGGTGCTCCAGGTGGAACAGATGACGGGCGCCGAGAAGGCACCGCTGGCGGCCATGCGCGAGGCGGGCGAGAAGGCCCTGGCGTCCCGCTGAGGCGTGCCGCACCTGACGAAATCACCGTCCGCCTGCTGGACCGGTGACCAGGTACGACCGGGGACGTGGGAGGATCAGAGGGTGGCGGGCCAGGGCCGCGCACCCCGGCCGCGCCGAAGAAGCACCAGGACGCGCGAGCAACGAGGAGCACCGTTGAGCAGGTTGCGCTGGCTGACCGCGGGGGAGTCCCACGGACCCGCACTGGTGGCGACGCTGGAGGGCCTTCCCGCCGGCGTGCCGATCACCACGGAGATGGTGGCGGACCACCTGGCCCGGCGGCGCCTCGGCTATGGACGCGGCGCCCGGATGAAGTTCGAGCGCGACGAGGTGACCTTCCTCGGCGGCGTCCGGCACGGCCTGTCGATGGGCTCGCCCATCGCGGTCATGGTCGGCAACACCGAGTGGCCCAAGTGGGAACAGGTCATGTCGGCCGACCCCGTGGACCCCGAGATCCTGGCCGACCTGGCCCGCAACGCGCCGCTGACGCGCCCGCGCCCCGGCCACGCCGACCTCGCGGGCATGCAGAAGTACGGTTTCGACGAGGCCCGGCCGATCCTGGAGCGCGCCAGCGCCCGCGAGACGGCCGCCCGTGTGGCGCTGGGCGCGGTGGCCCGGTCGTACCTGAAGGAGACGGCGGGCATCGAGGTCGTCTCCCACGTGGTCGAGCTGGCCTCGGCCAAGGCGCCGTACGGCGTGTACCCGACCCCGGCCGACGTCGAGAAGCTCGACGCCGACCCGGTGCGCTGCCTGGACGCGGACGCGTCGAAGGCGATGGTCGCGGAGATCGACCAGGCCCACAAGGACGGCGACACGCTCGGTGGCGTGGTCGAGGTCCTGGCGTACGGCGTGCCCGTCGGCCTGGGCTCGCACGTCCACTGGGACCGGCGCCTTGACGCCCGGCTCGCCGCCGCCCTGATGGGTATCCAGGCGATCAAGGGCGTCGAGGTCGGCGACGGCTTCGACCTGGCCCGGGTGCCGGGCTCCAAGGCGCACGACGAGATCGTCAGGACCGCCGACGGGGTCAAGCGCACCTCCGGCCGCGCCGGCGGCACCGAGGGCGGTCTGACCACCGGTGAGCTGCTGCGCGTCCGCGCCGCGATGAAGCCGATCGCGACCGTGCCGCGCGCCCTCGCCACCATCGACGTGGTCACGGGCGAGGCCGCCAAGGCCCACCACCAGCGCTCGGACGTGTGCGCCGTGCCCGCCGCCGGGATCGTGGCCGAGGCCATGGTCGCGCTGGTCCTCGCGGACGCGGTCGCGGAGAAGTTCGGCGGCGACTCGGTCCCCGAGACCCGCCGCAACGTCCAGTCCTACCTCGACAACCTGCAGATCCGGTGACCACCGGTCCGCTGGTCGTCCTGATCGGCCCGATGGGCTCCGGGAAGTCCACCGTGGGCGCGCTGCTGGCCGAGCGGCTCGGCGCGCCCTACCGGGACACCGACGCCGACATCGTGGCCGCCCAGGGCCGGGAGATCGCCGACATCTTCGTCGACGAGGGAGAGCCGCACTTCCGCGAGCTGGAGCGGGAGGCGGTGCGCGCCGCGGTCGCCGAACACAGCGGTGTGCTCGCCCTGGGCGGCGGCGCCATCCTCGACGCGTCCACGCGCGCGCTGCTGTCCGGCCTGCCGGTCGTCTATCTGTCGATGGACGTCGAGGAGGCGGTGAAGCGGGTCGGTCTCAACGCCGCCCGCCCGCTCCTCGCCGTCAACCCGCGCCGCCAGTGGCGCGAACTGATGGAAGCCCGGCGCCATCTGTACACCGAAGTAGCCCGGGTCGTCGTCGAGACCGACGGCCGTACCCCCGAAGAGGTCGCCCAGGCGGTCCTCGACGCACTGGAGCTGAAATCCGCATGAGCGAGCAGGCACCCACCCGGATCCACGTCGGCGGCACCGCCGGAACGGACCCGTACGAAGTGCTCGTCGGCCGCAACCTCCTCGCCGAACTGCCCGGCCTGATCGGCCCCAAGGCCCGCAAGGTCGCCGTCATCCACCCGGAGGCGCTGGCCGGCACCGGCGACGCCATCCGCGAGGACCTGGCCGCGCAGGGCTACGAGGCCATCGCCATCCAGGTGCCCAACGCCGAGGAGGCGAAGACCTACGAGGTCGCCGCCTACTGCTGGAAGGCGCTCGGCCAGTCCGGCTTCACCCGTACCGACGTGGTCGTCGGCGTGGGTGGTGGCGCCACCACCGACCTCGCGGGCTTCGTCGCGGCGACCTGGCTGCGCGGGGTGCGCTGGATCTCGGTCCCGACCACCGTGCTCGGCATGGTCGACGCGGCCGTCGGCGGCAAGACCGGCATCAACACCGCCGAGGGCAAGAACCTGGTGGGCGCGTTCCACCCGCCCGTGGGCGTCCTGTGCGACCTCGCGGCGCTGGACTCGCTGCCGGTCCACGACTTCGTCTCCGGCATGGCCGAGGTCATCAAGGCCGGCTTCATCTCCGACCCGGTCATCCTCGACCTGATCGAGGCCGACCCGGCGGGTGCCCGCACCCCCCAGGGCCCGCACACGGCCGAGCTGATCGAGCGGGCGATCCGGGTGAAGGCGGAGGTCGTCTCCAGCGACCTCAAGGAGTCGGGCCTGCGCGAGATCCTGAACTACGGGCACACCCTCGCGCACGCCATCGAGAAGAACGAGCGCTACAAGTGGCGCCACGGCGCCGCCGTCTCCGTCGGCATGGTCTTCGCGGCCGAGCTGGGCCGCCTCGCCGGGCGCCTGGACGACGCCACGGCCGACCGGCACCGCTCCATCCTGGAGTCGGTGGGGCTGCCGCTGACCTACCGCGCCGACCAGTGGCCCAAGCTGGTCGAGAACATGAAGCTGGACAAGAAGTCGCGGGGCAACCTGCTGCGCTTCATCGTCCTGGACGGGCTCGCCAAGCCGACGGTCCTGGAGGGCCCGGACCCGGCGGTGCTGCTCGCGGCGTACGGCGAGGTGTCCTCGTGAGCCGTCGCGTCCTGGTGCTCAACGGCCCCAACCTGGGCCGCCTGGGCTCGCGCGAGCCGGACGTCTACGGGGCGACGACGTACGCCGGGCTCGTCGAGGTCTGCGAGAGCCTCGGCAAGGAGCTCGGCTTCGATGTGGAGGTCCGCGAGACCAACGACGAGGGCGACATGATCCGCTGGCTGCACGAGGCGGCCGACGGAAAGATTCCGGTCGTTCTCAACCCGGGCGCGTTCACCCACTATTCGTACGGAATGCGGGACGCGGCCGCCCAGCGCACCGCCCCGCTCATCGAGGTGCACATCTCGAACCCGTACACCCGCGAGGAGTTCCGCCACACCTCCGTGGTGGCGGCCGTGGCGAGCGGCACCGTCGCGGGCTTCGGCATCGGCTCGTACCGCCTGGCGCTGCGCGCGCTCGCCGACGAGATCGGCGGCTGACCGGGCACCTTCGCCGTACCCCGGCCGTTCACACTGGGACGGCCGGGGAAGGTACGGTTCTGGACCGGACGCCTCCGACGGGCGTCGGAACAGCGCCAGTTGCCTTGTACGAGACGGAGTGGCACCGGATGCAGCACGAAGCGGGAGCGCCGCTTCCGCCGCCCCACGCGCCGGGGCACGGAGCGGGGCCCGACTGGGCCTTCGTCGCCCCCCACCAGCCCGTGGCCCGCCCCGTGGCCCAGGCCGGTCCCGTGGCGCCGGGCGCCCACCAGCCCGCGGCCCAGGCTCCTGTGGCGCCGGGTGCCCACCAGCCCCTCGCCCACGGCGCCCAGCCGCCCCCCGTCCCCGGCCCGCCGCCCGCGCCGCCGACGGCCCCGGGCTGGCACGCGCCGCCCTCCCGGGACACCACGGGGCACGTCCAGCTGCCCCCGGGCGGCCCCGTGCCGCTGCCGCAGGCCCCGGAGGGCACCGGGGTCACCACGCTCGCGGTGCTGCTCATAGGCCCGGCGGGCGCGGGCAAGACCACGGTCGCCCGCTACTGGGCCCAGCACCGCCGCGTCCCCACCGCCCACATCAGCCTGGACGACGTGCGCGAATGGGTCTGCGCGGGCTTCGCCGACCCCCAGTCGGGCTGGAACGACCACTCCGAGGCGCAGTACCGCCTGGCCCGCCGCACCTGCGGCTTCGCCGCGCGCAACTTCCTGGCCAACGGCATCTCCTGCATCCTCGACGACGCCGTCTTCCCGGACCGCCCGGTGGTGGGCCTCGGCGGCTGGAAGCGCCACGTGGGCCCGGGCCTGCTGCCTGTCGTCCTGCTCCCGGGCCTGGACATCGTCCTGGAGCGCAACGCCGAACGGTCCGGCAACCGCCGCCTCTCCGACGAGGAGGTCGCGGGCATCCACGGCCGCATGGCGGGCTGGTACGGCTCGGGCCTCCCCATCATCGACAACTCCCAGTACGACGTCCCCACGACGGCCCGCCTCCTGGACGACGTCCTGGCGAGGGCGATCGCCAGCCCGCCGAGCTGGTAGGGACCCGGCCGCGCGGACCGGCCCCCGGTCGGACGCGCAGAAACAGCCGATCCCCCGGCCCCCTCATACGCTCGACGCATGTCAGAGGTGTATGGGCTCCGCCGCGGCTGGCTCAAGGACCGCTGCGCCGCCACGGGCAGCGCCGCGGCCCTGGTCTCCCGCCCCGCCAACGTCCGCTATCTCGCGGGCGGCGCCCCGCCCGGCGCCGTCCTGCTGCTCGGCCCGGCCGAGGACGTCCTGCTCTGCCCCCGTACGCCCACCGGTGACCTCGTCGAGGGGCGGCTGGACGAGCAGCTGCGGATCACCGTGCTGCCCACGCCCTCGGGCGACCCCGCGGTCGCCGCCGCCGACCTCGCCCAGGCCAGCGGCGCCGACTCGCTGAGCGTCGAGGAGCACGACCTCACGGTCGCCCGGCACCGGGCGATCGGCTCGGTCGCGCCCCGGCTGCTCCTCGGCGACCTCGGGGGAGCGGTCGAGCAGAAGCGGCTGGTCAAGGACGAGGAGGAGATCGCGTGTCTGCGCATCGCGGCCGAGATCGCCGACCAGGCGCTCGGTGAGCTCCTGGAGTCGATCCTCGTCGGCCGCACCGAGCGCCACCTCGCCCTGGAGCTGGAGCGCCGTCTGGTCGACCACGGCGCCGACGGCCCCGCCTTCCCCACCTCCGTCGGCACCGGCCCCAACTCCGGCCGCGGCGGCCACCGGCCCTCCGACCGACGGGTGGAGGAAGGAGATTTCCTCTCCGTCTGCCTCGGCGCCACCTACCGCGGCTACCGCTGCGAGATCGGCCGTACGTTCGTCATCGGGACGACTCCCGCCGACTGGCAGATCGAGCTGTACGACGTCGTCTTCGCCGCTCAGCGGGCCGGCCGGGAGGCCCTGGCGCCGGGCGCCGAGTACCGTGCGGTGGACCGCGCGGCGCGTCAGGTGCTGGACGCGGCGGGCCACGCGGAGGGCCTGGGAGCGTGCACCGGACACGGCGTCGGCCTCGAAATCAGCGAGGACCCGCAGCTCGCACCTGGAGCCATGGGTAAACTGGACGCTTGCGTGCCGGTCACCGTCGAACCGGGGGTCCACCTCCCGGGCCGGGGTGGTGTCCGAATCGATGACACGCTCGTCGTCCGCCCCGAGGCGGATGGCGGGCCAGAGCTACTCACCATTACGACCAAGGAACTGCTCGCGCTCTAGCTCCGCTGTGCCGCGCATCCTCGGTCCCACCAGCTTCAGTCCAGGAGATTCCGCAACCGTGGCTTCCACGAACGACCTCAAGAACGGCATGGTGCTCAAGCTCGACGGGGGCCAGCTCTGGTCCGTCGTCGAGTTCCAGCACGTCAAGCCCGGCAAGGGCCCGGCCTTCGTGCGCACCAAGCTCAAGAACGTGCTCTCCGGCAAGGTCGTCGACAAGACCTTCAACGCCGGCGTGAAGGTCGAGACCGCCACCATCGACCGCCGCGACATGCAGTTCTCGTACATGGACGGCGAGTACTTCGTCTTCATGGACATGGACACGTACGACCAGCTGATGGTCGACCGCAAGAACGTCGGCGACGCCGCCAACTTCCTGATCGAGGGCTTCACCGCCTCCGTGGCGCAGCACGAGGGCGAGGTGCTCTACGTGGAGCTGCCGGCCGCCGTCGAGCTCGTCATCCAGGAGACCGAGCCGGGTGTCCAGGGCGACCGCTCCACCGGTGGCACCAAGCCCGCCATCCTGGAGACCGGTTACCAGATCCAGGTCCCGCTCTTCATCACCACCGGTGAGAAGGTCAAGGTCGACACCCGCACCAGCGACTACCTCGGCCGGGTGAACAGCTAACCGTGGCTGCCCGGAACAAGGCGCGCAAGCGCGCCTTCCAGATCCTCTTCGAGGCCGACCAGCGCGGCGAGTCCGTGCAGACGGTCCTCGCGGACTGGGTGCGCCACTCGCGGTCCGACGACCGTCAGCCGCCGGTCAACGAGTACACGATGCAGCTCGTCGAGGGGTACGCGCAGCATGTGGCGCGGATCGACGACCTGATCTCCACGTACGCCGTCGACTGGACGCTCGACCGCATGCCGGTCGTCGACCGGAACATCCTGCGGCTCGGGACGTACGAGCTCGTCTGGGAGGACGAGACGCCGGACGCCGTCGTCATCGACGAGGCGGTGCAGCTGGCGAAGGAGTTCTCCACGGACGACTCCCCGGCCTTCGTGAACGGGCTGCTGGCCCGTTTCAAGGAACTCAAGCCGAGCCTCCGCCGGGACGCCTAGCCTCCGACGGACGCCTCAGGCGCCGGACACACGAAGGGGCCCGCTGTACGCACGTACAGCGGGCCCCTTCGTGTGTCCGGGCCCAGGGAGACCCGAGAGACGCACCCGGCCGCGTGGGGCGCGCAGAACGCCGCCGGGCCGGCCAGGAAACCCCGAAGGGTCCCGGCCGGCCCGGCGGCGGCACGTTTCTGCTGAAGCGGCGGAGGCGTCAGTTGTCCTCGTGGGCGACCGCGCGGCGCGCGTCCGCGTCCAGGACGCCCCAGCTGATCAGCTGCTCGGTGAGGACCGAGGGCGACTGGTCGTAGATGACGGCGAGGGTGCGCAGGTCGTCCTGGCGGATCGACAGCACCTTGCCGTTGTAGTCGCCGCGCTGCGACTGGATCGTCGCCGCGTACCTCTGCAGGGGGCCCGCCTTCTCCGGCGGGACGTGCGCGAGGCGCTCGAGGTCGAGCACGAGCTTCGGCGGCGGCTCGGCGGCCCCGCCGGGCGTGGTGCCGGGCAGCAGCTCCTGCACCGGGACCCCGTAGAAGTCCGCCAGCTCGGCAAGGCGCTGTACGGTCACGGCGCGGTCGCCGCGCTCGTACGACCCGACCACGACGGCCTTCCAGCGGCCCTGGGACTTCTCCTCCACACCATGGAGCGACAGACCCTGCTGGGTGCGGATGGCGCGGAGCTTGGCCCCGAGCTGTTTTGCGTATTCGCTGGACATATAGCTCCCCGGACGCTGTGACAACGTGCGGCTCCGCCGCGTGGCTGGTAACTCACTGTGAGGTTACGCAGCGTTACTTGCCCGCGTCAAGCCGAATGGTCCATACCCCCACCCCAGACGGGTGACGACCCCGTGTGAAGACGGGCAAAGGCCCTGGTACCTTGGACGGAGTAATTCCGACGTCCTTTAAGGTCCGTCCCGTGAGGCGGAGAAGGAGGTCCGTTTCGTATGGACACGCAACAGCCCGATGCGGCCCGCCCGGTTCTCGAGGGCCCCGACATCGCGCGGGTACTGACCCGCATCGCCCACGAGATCGTCGAACGCGCCAAGGGCGCCGACGACGTGGTGCTGCTCGGCATTCCCACCCGTGGCGTCTTCCTCGCCCGCAGGCTGGCCGACAAGCTCGAAGAGATCACCGCGGGCAAGGTCCCGGTCGGCTCCCTCGACATCACCATGTACCGCGACGACCTGCGCATGCACCCGCCGCGCGCGCTGGCCCGCACCGAGATCCCCGGTGACGGCCTGGACGGCAAGCTGGTCGTCCTCGTCGACGACGTGCTCTTCTCCGGCCGCACCATCCGCGCCGCGCTCGACGCGCTGAACGACCTCGGCCGCCCGCGCGCCGTGCAGCTCGCGGTCCTCGTCGACCGGGGCCACCGCGAACTCCCGATCCGCGCCGACTACGTCGGCAAGAACCTCCCGACGTCGCTGCGGGAGACGGTCAAGGTCCTGCTCGCCGAGGAGGACGGCCGCGACGCCGTGCTGCTCGGTGCCAAGCGGACCGCCCAGGACGGCGAGCAGTAAGCCACCCTCCGCACGGAGCACGGGTCGCACCGGCCCGTGCGGCACTTCTGCGCGCCCGTACGCCCGAACCTCCACCCTCCTGGAGAAGAAACCAGATGAAGCGTCACCTCATCTCGGCCGCCGACCTCACCCGCGACGACGCCGTGCTCATCCTCGACACCGCCGAAGAGATGGCCCGGGTCGCCGACCGGCCGATCAAGAAGCTGCCCACCCTGCGCGGCCGTACCGTCGTCAACCTCTTCTTCGAGGACTCGACCCGCACCCGGATCTCCTTCGAGGCCGCCGAGAAGCGCCTGTCGGCCGACGTCATCAACTTCACCGCCAAGGGATCGAGCGTCTCCAAGGGCGAGTCCCTGAAGGACACCGCCCAGACCCTCGAAGCCATGGGCGTGGACGCCGTGGTCATCCGGCACGGCGCCTCCGGCGCCCCCTACCGGCTCGCCACCTCCGACTGGATCGACGCGGCCGTCATCAACGCCGGCGACGGCACCCACCAGCACCCCACCCAGGCCCTGCTGGACGCCTTCACCATGCGCCGCCGCCTGGTCGGCCGGGACGCCGGGCTCGGCCAGGACCTGGCGGGCAAGCGCATCACCATCGTCGGCGACGTGCTGCACAGCCGGGTCGCCCGCTCCAACGTGGACCTGCTGCACACCCTGGGCGCCGAGGTCACCCTGGTGGCCCCGCCCACCCTGCTGCCGGTCGGCGTCGACCACTGGACCTGCGACGTCTCGTACGACCTCGACAGCGTGCTGCCGAAGTCCGACGCGGTGATGATGCTGCGTGTGCAGCGCGAGCGGATGAACGCCGCCTTCTTCCCGACCGAGCGCGAGTACTCGCGCCGCTACGGCCTGGACGGCGAGCGGATGGCGAGGATGCCCGAGCACGGCATCGTGATGCACCCCGGCCCGATGGTCCGGGGCATGGAGATCACCGCCGAGGTCGCCGACTCCGACCGCTGCACCGTCATCGAGCAGGTCGCCAACGGCGTCCACACCCGGATGGCGGTCCTCTATCTGCTTCTGGGCGGCAACGAGCCCGCCGTCAGCCACGCCCGCCCCGTCGATTCGGAGACCAAGTAATCATGAGCAAGATCCTCATCCGTGGTGCGAAGGTGCTGGGCGGCGAGGTCCAGGACGTCCTGATCGACGGCGAGACGGTCGCGGCCGTCGGCACCGGGCTCTTTGACGAAGGCGCCCAGGTGATCGAGGCCGACGGGCAGATCCTGCTCCCCGGCCTGGTCGACCTGCACACCCATCTGCGCGAGCCGGGCCGCGAGGACTCCGAGACCGTCCTGACCGGCACCCGGGCCGCCGCGCGCGGCGGCTACACCTCGGTGTTCGCCATGGCCAACACCTTCCCGGTCGCCGACACCGCGGGCGTCGTCGAGCAGGTCTGGCGCCTGGGCCGCGAGCACGGCTACTGCGACGTGCAGCCCATCGGCGCCGTCACCGTGGGCCTTGAAGGCAAGCAGCTCGCCGAGCTCGGCGCCATGCACGACTCGGCCGCGGGTGTCACCGTCTTCTCCGACGACGGCAAGTGCGTCGACGACGCGGTGATCATGCGCCGCGCCCTGGAGTACGTGAAGGCCTTCGGCGGCGTCGTCGCCCAGCACGCCCAGGAGCCCCGCCTCACCGAGGGCGCCCAGATGAACGAGGGCGTCGTCTCGGCCGAGCTCGGCCTCGGCGGCTGGCCGGCCGTCGCGGAGGAGTCGATCATCGCGCGCGACGTGCTGCTCGCCGAGCACGTCGGCTCCCGGGTCCACATCTGCCACCTCTCCACGGCCGGCTCGGTCGAGATCGTCCGCTGGGCCAAGTCCCGCGGCATCGACGTCACCGCCGAGGTCACCCCGCACCACCTGCTCCTCACCGACGAGCTGGTCCGCTCGTACAACCCGGTCTACAAGGTGAACCCGCCGCTGCGCACCGAGGCCGACGTGATGGCGCTGCGCGAGGCGCTCGCGGACGGCACGATCGACATCGTCGCCACCGACCACGCCCCGCACCCGCACGAGGACAAGGACTGCGAGTGGGCCGCGGCCGCCATGGGCATGGTGGGCCTGGAGACCGCGCTCTCCGTCGTCCAGCACACGATGGTCGACTCCGGCCTGATGAACTGGGCCGATGTCGCCGACCGCATGTCCGTCAAGCCCGCCAGGATCGGCGGCGCCGAGGACCACGGCCGCCCCGTCTCGGCAGGCGAGCCCGCCAACCTGACGCTGGTGGATCCGGCATACCGTGGTCCCGTGAACCCCGCGGGCTTCGCCTCCCGCAGCCGCAACACCCCGTACGAGGGCCGTGAGCTGCCGGGTCGCGTCACCCACACCTTCCTGCGGGGCAGGGCGACGGTCGTGGACGGGAAGCTGGCATGACACCTGCACTCTTCAATCTCGGCGGGGCGGCGCTGGCCGCCGAGCAGAAGTCGGCCGAGGTGACGCACTGGGGGGCCCGGATCGCCTGGGTCGTCGGCGTGCTGATCTTCATCGGCTTCGTGTACTGGCTGATGCGCCAGGGCTGGAAGTGGCGCGGCACCCTCCAGTCGGACCTGCCGGAGCTGCCCGCCGTGCCCAAGGCGACCGGCCCGGCGACACTGAGCATGAGCGGCCGCTACCACGGCTCCACCACGGCCGGGCAGTGGCTCGACCGGATCGTCGCGCACGGTCTGGGCGTGCGCAGCAAGGCCGAGCTCACCCTGACGGCCGAGGGAGTGAACGTCGTACGCCCCGGGGCGAACGACTTCTTCATCCCGGCCGCCGCGCTGCGCGAGGCCCGGACCGAGAAGGCCATCGCCGGAAAGGTCCTCCCGGAGGGCGGCCTGCTGGTCGTCACCTGGGCCCACGGCGACAAGCTGATCGACTCCGGCTTCCGCTCCGACCGGGCGTCCGAGCACGCCGCCTGGATCGAAGCCATCAACTCCATGAACCACCCCACCACCACGACGGAAGGCGCCGCACGATGACGACCTCCACCAGAGGAGCCCAGGCTCCCGCAGTACTCGTCCTGGAGGACGGCCGTACGTTCCACGGCCGCGCCTACGGGGCCGTGGGGGTGACCTTCGGCGAGGCCGTGTTCTCCACCGGCATGACCGGTTACCAGGAGACCCTCACCGACCCGTCGTACCACCGCCAGGTCGTCGTGATGACCGCGCCGCACGTCGGCAACACCGGCGTCAACGACGAGGACCCCGAGTCGCAGCGGATCTGGGTCGCCGGCTACGTCGTGCGCGACCCCGCGCGCGTGCCCTCCAACTGGCGCTCGCGGCGCTCGCTCGACGAGGAGCTGCGCAAGCAGGGCGTCGTCGGCATCTCCGGCATCGACACCCGCGCGCTCACCCGCCATCTGCGCGAGCGCGGCGCGATGCGCGTCGGCATCTTCTCCGGCAACGCGCTGCCCGACGCGGGCACCATGCTCGCCGAGGTCCGCCAGGCCCCCGAGATGTCGGGCGCCGACCTCTCCGCCGAGGTCGCCACCAAGGAGACGTACGTCGTCCCGGCGATCGGCGAGAAGAAGTTCACCGTGGCCGCCGTCGACCTCGGCATCAAGGGCATGACCCCGCACCGGATGGCCGAGCGCGGCATCGAGGTGCACGTGCTGCCCGCCACGGCCACCGCCGAGGACGTGTACGCGGTCAACCCGGACGGCGTGTTCTTCTCCAACGGCCCCGGCGACCCGTCCACCGCCGACGGCCCGGTCTCCGTGATGAGGGCCGTCCTGGAGCGGAAGACCCCGCTGTTCGGCATCTGCTTCGGCAACCAGATCCTGGGCCGCGCGCTCGGCTTCGGCACGTACAAGCTGAAGTACGGCCACCGCGGCATCAACCAGCCGGTGCAGGACCGCACGACCGGCAAGGTCGAGGTCACCGCTCACAACCACGGATTCGCCGTCGACGCCCCGCTCGACAAGGTCTCCGACACCCCCTTCGGCCGCGCCGAGGTCTCCCACGTCTGCCTCAACGACAACGTGGTGGAGGGCCTCCAGCTGCTCGACCAGCCGGCCTTCAGCGTCCAGTACCACCCCGAGGCGGCAGCGGGCCCGCACGACGCCGCCTACCTGTTCGACCGCTTCGTAGAGCTCATGGAGGGCCAGCGTGCCTAAGCGCACCGATATCCAGTCCGTCCTGGTCATCGGCTCCGGCCCGATCGTCATCGGCCAGGCCGCGGAGTTCGACTACTCCGGCACCCAGGCCTGCCGCATCCTGCGCGCCGAGGGCCTGCGGGTCATCCTGGTGAACTCCAACCCGGCCACGATCATGACCGACCCGGAGATCGCCGACGCCACCTACGTCGAGCCGATCACCCCGGAGTTCGTCGAGAAGATCATCGCCAAGGAGCGCCCGGACGCGCTGCTGCCGACGCTGGGCGGCCAGACCGCGCTGAACACCGCGATCTCCATGCACGAGCAGGGCGTGCTGGAGAAGTACGGTGTCGAGCTCATCGGCGCCAACGTCGAGGCGATCAACAAGGGCGAGGACCGCGACCTGTTCAAGGGCGTCGTCGAGGCCGTGAAGGCGAAGATCGGTTACGGCGAGTCCGCCCGCTCGGTCATCTGCCACTCCATGGACGACGTGATCGCGGGCGTCGACACCCTCGGCGGCTACCCCGTCGTCGTGCGCCCCTCCTTCACCATGGGCGGCGCCGGTTCCGGCTTCGCGCACGACGAGGAGGAGCTGCGCCGCATCGCCGGACAGGGCCTCACGCTCTCGCCGACCACCGAGGTGCTCCTGGAGGAGTCCATCCTCGGCTGGAAGGAGTACGAGCTGGAGCTGATGCGCGACAAGAACGACAACGTCGTGGTCGTCTGCTCCATCGAGAACTTCGACCCGATGGGCGTGCACACCGGTGACTCGATCACGGTGGCCCCGTCGATGACGCTGACCGACCGCGAGTACCAGCGGCTGCGCGACATCGGCATCGCGATCATCCGCGAGGTCGGCGTGGACACCGGCGGCTGCAACATCCAGTTCGCGGTGAACCCGGACGACGGCCGGATCATCGTCATCGAGATGAACCCGCGTGTCTCGCGCTCCTCCGCGCTGGCGTCGAAGGCCACCGGCTTCCCGATCGCGAAGATCGCGGCGAAGCTGGCCGTCGGCTACACGCTGGACGAGATCCCCAACGACATCACCGAGAAGACCCCCGCGTCCTTCGAGCCGACCCTCGACTACGTGGTGGTCAAGGCCCCGCGGTTCGCCTTCGAGAAGTTCCCCTCGGCCGACTCGACGCTGACGACCACCATGAAGTCGGTGGGCGAGGCCATGGCGATCGGCCGCAACTTCACCGAGGCGCTGCAGAAGGCCCTGCGCTCGCTGGAGAAGAAGGGCTCGCAGTTCACCTTCACCGGCGAGCCGGGTGACAAGGCCGAGCTGCTGCGCGAGTCGGTGCGCCCGACCGACGGCCGGATCAACACGGTCATGCAGGCCATCCGGGCCGGCGCCACGCCCGAGGAGGTCTTCGACGCCACGAAGATCGACCCGTGGTTCGTGGACCAGCTCTTCCTGATCAAGGAGATCGCGGACGAGCTCGCGGCCGCCGACAAGCTGGAGCCGGCGCTGCTGGCCGAGGCCAAGCGGCACGGCTTCTCGGACGCCCAGATCGCCGAGATCCGGGGCCTGCGCGAGGACGTGGTGCGCGAGGTGCGCCACGCGCTCGGCGTGCGCCCGGTCTACAAGACGGTCGACACCTGCGCCGCCGAGTTCGCCGCCAAGACCCCGTACTTCTACTCCTCGTACGACGAGGAGTCCGAGGTCGCGCCGCGCGAGAAGCCCGCGGTGATCATCCTGGGCTCGGGCCCCAACCGCATCGGCCAGGGCATCGAGTTCGACTACTCGTGCGTGCACGCCTCCTTCGCGCTGAGCGAGGCGGGCTACGAGACGGTGATGGTCAACTGCAACCCGGAGACCGTCTCCACCGACTACGACACCTCCGACCGCCTCTACTTCGAGCCGCTCACCCTCGAGGACGTGCTGGAGATCGTCCACGCCGAGACGCTGGCCGGTCCGGTGGCGGGCGTGGTGGTCCAGCTCGGCGGCCAGACCCCGCTGGGTCTGTCGCAGGCGCTCAAGGACAACGGCGTCCCGGTCGTCGGCACCCCGCCGGAGGCCATCCACGCCGCCGAGGACCGCGGCGCCTTCGGCCAGGTCCTCGCCGAGGCCGGACTGCCCGCCCCCAAGCACGGCACCGCCACCACCTTCGCGGGTGCGAAGGCGATCGCGGACGAGATCGGCTACCCGGTCCTGGTGCGCCCCTCGTACGTGCTCGGCGGCCGCGGCATGGAGATCGTCTACGACGAGACCCGCCTGGAGTCGTACATCGCGGAGTCCACCGAGATCTCCCCGACCCGTCCGGTCCTGGTCGACCGCTTCCTGGACGACGCCATCGAGATCGACGTGGACGCGCTCTACGACGGCACCGAGCTCTACCTCGGCGGCGTCATGGAGCACATCGAGGAGGCCGGCATCCACTCCGGCGACTCGGCCTGCGCGCTGCCCCCGATCACCCTCGGCGGCTACGACATCAAGCGGCTGCGCGCCTCCACCGAGGCCATCGCCAAGGGCGTCGGCGTACGCGGCCTGATCAACATCCAGTTCGCGATGGCCGGGGACATCCTCTACGTCCTGGAGGCCAACCCGCGCGCCTCCCGCACGGTCCCCTTCACCTCGAAGGCGACCGCGGTGCCGCTCGCCAAGGCCGCCGCCCGCATCTCGCTCGGCGCCACCATCGCCCAGCTGCGCGTCGAGGGCCTGCTGCCGAGGAACGGCGACGGCGGCACGCTGCCGCTGGACGCGCCGATCTCCGTCAAGGAGGCCGTGATGCCCTGGAGCCGCTTCCGCGACATCCACGGCCGCGGCGTCGACACCGTCCTCGGCCCGGAGATGCGCTCCACCGGCGAGGTCATGGGCATCGACTCGGTCTTCGGCACCGCCTACGCCAAGTCGCAGGCGGGCGCCTACGGCCCGCTGCCCACCAAGGGCCGCGCCTTCATCTCGGTCGCCAACCGCGACAAGCGCTCGATGATCTTCCCGGCCCGCGAGCTCGTCGCCCACGGCTTCGAACTGCTCGCCACCTCCGGCACCGCCGAGGTCCTCAAGCGCAACGGCATCAACGCCACCGTCGTGCGCAAGCAGTCCGAGGGCGAGGGCCCGGCCGGCGAGAAGACGATCGTCCAGCTCATCCACGACGGCCAGGTCGACCTCATCGTCAACACGCCGTACGGCACCGGCGGCCGCCTCGACGGCTACGAGATCCGTACCGCGGCGGTGGCGCGCAGCGTCCCCTGCCTGACCACGGTCCAGGCCCTCGCGGCCGCCGTACAGGGCATCGACGCCCTCAACCACGGTGACGTGGGCGTCCGTTCGCTCCAGGAACACGCGGAACACCTGACCGCGGCCCGCGACTAGCAACCGCCCGAGGGGGACACCGGAATCCGGTGTCCCCCTCCGCATGAGGACACCGACATGTACAAGCTGTTCTTCAACCTCGTCTTCAAGCGGATGGACCCGGAGCAGGCCCACCACCTGGCCTTCCGCTGGATCCGCCTCGCCGCCCGGATCCCCGTCCTGCGCACGTTCTTCGCGGCCGCGCTCGCGCCCCGGTACAAGGAACTGCGCACCGAGGCCTTCGGCCTGCGGATGCACGGCCCGTTCGGCCTCGCCGCGGGCTTCGACAAGAACGCCGTGGCCATCGACGGCATGTCGATGCTCGGCTTCGACCACATCGAGATCGGCACGGTCACCGGCGAGGCCCAGCCCGGCAACCCCAAGAAGCGGCTGTTCCGGCTGGTCCAGGACCGCGCGCTGATCAACCGCATGGGCTTCAACAACGAGGGCTCGGCGGCCGTCGCCGAGCGGCTGGCGGCCCGCAAGGCTGTCTTCCGTACGACCGTCGGCGTCAACATCGGCAAGACCAAGGTCGTCCCCGAGGCGGACGCCGCCGCCGACTACGTGAAGTCGACCGAGCGGCTCGCCGCGCACGCCGACTACCTCGTGGTCAACGTGTCCTCGCCGAACACGCCCGGACTGCGCAACCTCCAGGCGACCGAGTCGCTGCGGCCGCTGCTCACCGCGGTGCGCGAGGCCGCCGACCGCACGGTCACCGACCGGCGGGTGCCGCTGCTCGTCAAGATCGCCCCGGACCTCGCGGACGAGGACGTCGACGCCGTCGCCGACCTCGCCGTCGAACTCGGCCTGGACGGCATCATCGCCACCAACACCACCATCGCGCGCGAGGGCCTCGGCCTGAAGTCGGACCCCGCGCTGGTCAAGGAGACCGGCGGCCTCTCCGGCGCTCCCCTCAAGGACCGCTCCCTGGAGGTCCTGAGCCGCCTCTACGCGCGCGTGGGCGACTCCCTCACCCTGGTGGGCGTCGGCGGCATCGAGACCGCCGAGGACGCCTGGCAGCGGATCCTGGCCGGGGCCACCCTGGTCCAGGGCTACAGCGCCTTCATCTACGAGGGCCCGTGCTACGCCCGCGCGATCCACAAGGGCCTCGCGGCCCGGCTCGCCGCCTCCCCGTACGCCACCCTCGCCGAGGCCGTCGGCGCCGAGACCCGAAAGGCCGTGAAGTGACTCTTCCCTTCGGCGCGCGGCTGCGCCACGCCATGGACGAGCGCGGTCCGCTCTGCGTCGGCATCGACCCGCACGCCTCACTGCTCGCCGACTGGGGCCTGAGCGACGACGTGGCGGGCGTGGAGCGGTTCTCCCGTACGGTCGTGGAGGCGCTGGCCGAGCGCGTGGCCGTCTTCAAGCCGCAGGCGGCCTTCTTCGAGCGCTTCGGCTCGCGCGGCATCGCGGTCCTGGAGCGGACCGTCGCGGACGCCCGCGCGGCCGGCACGCTGGTCCTGATGGACGCCAAGCGCGGCGACATCGGCTCCACCATGGCCGCGTACGCCGAGACCTTCCTGCACAAGGACGCGCCGCTGTTCTCCGACGCGCTCACCGTCTCGCCCTACCTCGGCTACGGCTCCCTCAGGCCCGCCGTGGAGCTGGCCCGCGAGAGCGGCGCCGGGCTCTTCGTGCTCGCCCTGACCTCCAACCCGGAGGGCGCGGAGGTCCAGCGCGCGGTGCGCGAGGACGGGCGGACGATCGGCGCGACCATGCTGGCGCACCTGGCGGCCGAGAACGCCGACGCGACCCCGATGGGCTCGTTCGGCGCCGTGGTGGGGGCGACGCTCGGCGATCTGTCGGCCTTCGACCTCGACATCAACGGGCCGCTGCTCGCTCCGGGCATCGGGGCGCAGGGCGCGACGGCCGCGGACCTTCCCGCGGTGTTCGGCGCGGCCGTCCGCAACGTGGTCCCGAACGTCAGCCGGGGTGTTCTGCGTCACGGTCCCGACCTCGCCGGACTGCGGGATTCGGCCGCCCGTTTCGCGGACGAGATCCGTACGGCGGTGGCCTCGGCGTAGTGGTCCGCGGGCTCTTCGCGAGATTCCGCGCCACCAAGTTGACGCATTCCATACCCAAAACCGGGGTGTTATGTCGCGAATGTCCTGGTCGGCCAAGGCTGACCAGGACTTTTCGTCTGTTCTCGCTGACTGGAGCGGTCTAGGCCGCTAGTCTCCGACGAGAGCAGAGACGAGCGAACGGGCATTGTGCGTCGCTCGTTGCTCGCCTGGTGTGGGGCGACTAGGTTCCTCACCGGTCCGTATCCGACAGTTCGACATCCGAGGTGACGTAGGCGTGGCTCTTCCGCCCCTTACCCCTGAACAGCGCGCAGCCGCGCTCGAAAAGGCCGCCGCGGCTCGCCGGGAGCGGGCCGAGGTCAAGAATCGACTCAAGCACTCCGGCGCCTCCCTCCACGAGGTCATCAAGCAGGGCCAGGAGAACGACGTCATCGGCAAGATGAAGGTCTCCGCCCTCCTTGAGTCCCTGCCCGGCGTGGGCAAGGTCCGGGCCAAGCAGATCATGGAGCGGCTGGGGATCTCCGAGAGCCGCCGAGTGCGGGGTCTCGGCTCCAACCAGATCGCATCCCTTGAGCGTGAGTTCGGCGGCTCCGGGGCCTGACGTCCCGGGCACCCCCGGGAAGCTGGAATAATCGCTGCATGGCAGCTACACCCCGGGGGTCATCCCCCGTACCCCCGGACGCACGTCCGCGGCTGACCGTGCTCTCCGGCCCCTCCGGGGTCGGCAAGAGCACGGTCGTCGCTCATATGCGCAAGGTTCACCCCGAGGTCTGGCTCTCGGTGTCGGCGACGACCCGCAAGCCGCGCCCCGGCGAACGCCACGGCGTTCACTACTTCTTCGTGGACGACGAGGAGTTCGACAAGCTCGTCGCCAACGGCGAGCTGCTGGAGTGGGCCGAGTTCGCGGGCAACCGCTACGGCACACCCCGCCGCGCCGTCCTGGAGCGACTGGAGGCCGGTGAGCCGGTCCTCCTGGAGATCGACCTCCAGGGCGCCCGGCTGGTGCGCAAGTCGATGCCCGAGGCCCAACTGGTCTTCCTCGCCCCGCCGAGCTGGGACGAGCTGGTCCGCCGGCTCACCGGCCGGGGGACCGAGGCGCCCGACGTCATCGAGCGCCGGCTGGCCGCCGCGAAGATCGAACTCGCCGCCGAGGAGGAGTTCGATACGACCCTGGTCAACACCTCCGTCGAGGACGTAGCACGCGAGCTGCTAGCCTTGATGAAAGTCGCTTGATCTTTATCCCCCTTCGGAAGGCAGACGTGTCCTCTTCCATCACCACGCCCGAGGGCATCATCAACCCGCCGATTGATGAGCTGCTCGAAGCAACCGACTCGAAGTACAGCCTCGTGATCTACGCCGCCAAGCGCGCGCGCCAGATCAACGCGTACTACTCGCAGCTCGGTGAGGGCCTGCTGGAGTACGTCGGCCCGCTGGTGGACACCCACGTCCACGAGAAGCCGCTCTCCATCGCGCTTCGCGAGATCAACGCGGGTCTGCTGACCTCCGAGGCCATCGAGGGCCCGGCCCAGTAAGGCCTCCGTTTCGTGTGACCACAGGCCCGGCAGGGGGCACCTCCCAGCGTTTCAGCTGGGGGAGCGACTGCCGGGCCTGCGGTGTGTCATAGGGGAGTACGTATCCGAATGCGGGGAGACGCGGTGGACAAGCCGAAGGTCGTTCTGGGGGTCAGCGGCGGGATCGCCGCCTACAAGGCGTGCGAGCTGCTGCGCCGGCTGACCGAGTCCGGGCACGACACCCGCGTGGTGCCGACCGCGTCGGCGCTCAACTTCGTGGGCGCGGCCACCTGGTCCGCGCTCTCCGGGCACCCGGTCTCCACCGAGGTCTGGAACGACGTCCACGAGGTGCCGCACGTGCGGATCGGCCAGCAGGCCGACCTCGTGGTGGTCGCCCCCGCCACCGCCGACATGCTGGCCAAGGCGGCCCACGGCCTCGCCGACGACCTGCTCACCAACACCCTGCTCACCGCGCGATGTCCGGTGGTCTTCGCCCCGGCGATGCACACCGAGATGTGGGAGCACCCCGCCACCCAGGAGAACGTGGCGACGCTGCGCCGCCGGGGCGCGGTCGTCATCGAGCCCGCGGTGGGCCGGCTGACCGGCGTCGACACCGGCAAGGGGCGGCTGCCCGAGCCCGCCGAGATCTTCGAGGTGTGCCGCAGGGTGCTCGCCCGGGGCAGCGCCGAACGGGACCTGGAGGGCCGCCACGTGGTGGTCAGCGCGGGCGGCACCCGCGAGCCGCTGGACCCGGTCCGCTACCTGGGGAACCGTTCCTCCGGGAAGCAGGGGTACGCCCTGGCCCGCACCGCCGTGGCCCGGGGCGCCCGGGTCACGCTGATCGAGGCCAACACCGGGCTGCCCGACCCGGCCGGGGCGGACGTCGTCCGGGTGGGGACCGCCGTTCAACTGCGGGAGGCGGTGCTGAAGGCCGCCTCGGACGCGGACGCGGTGGTCATGGCGGCCGCGGTCGCCGATTTCCGGCCGGAGTCGTACGCCGCCGGAAAGATCAAGAAGAAGGACGGACAG
This sequence comes from Streptomyces sp. TLI_146, assembly GCF_002846415.1. NCBI lineage: Bacteria > Bacillati > Actinomycetota > Actinomycetes > Kitasatosporales > Streptomycetaceae > Streptomyces > Streptomyces sp. TLI_146. The sequence goes on along the minus strand of NZ_PJMX01000001.1, from coordinate 2,310,194 downwards.
GAGCCCGCGCCGCTCGCGCTGGTCCGCAATCCCGACATCCTGGCCGAGCTCTCCGCCGACCGGCCGCGCCCGGACCAGGTGGTCGTCGGCTTCGCCGCCGAGACCGACGACGTCCTCGCCAACGGCCGCAGGAAATTGCAGCGAAAGGGCTGTGACCTGCTGGTCGTCAATGAGGTGGGGGAGCGCAAGACCTTCGGCTCGGAGGAGAACGAAGCGGTCGTGCTGGGCGCCGACGGGACCGAGACCCCGGTTCCGTACGGGCCCAAGGAAGCGCTCGCCGACGTCGTGTGGGATCTCGTCGTTCCGCGTTTCGCGTGAATTCACGTTCATCCCCGAGGCTGCTCCAAACCCGCCAAATTCCGGTCCCGCGGCCCCTGGCGAAGGCCGATCTTCGTACCGCGGAATGCGGTGTCGCAGGTCACAGAGCTTTCAATGTGCGAGACAAGTGGCCCGATGACCGGTGCCGACCGATAAACTGGTGGTGGAACGACGCCGGGCGCAGCCTCCGGCCCGTCCCACCCATGATCAGCCAGCAGCCGCTGCAACCCCAGGGAGCATTGTGTCCCGTCGTCTGTTCACCTCGGAGTCCGTGACCGAGGGTCACCCCGACAAGATCGCTGACCAGATCAGCGACACGATCCTCGACGCGCTCCTGCGCGAGGACCCGACGTCCCGTGTCGCCGTGGAGACCCTGATCACCACGGGTCTGGTCCACGTCGCGGGCGAGGTCACGACCAAGGCGTACGCGCCGATCGCCCAGCTCGTCCGGGACAAGATCCTGGAGATCGGGTACGACTCGTCGAAGAAGGGCTTCGACGGCGCGTCCTGCGGCGTCTCGGTCTCCATCGGTGCGCAGTCCCCCGACATCGCGCAGGGCGTCGACACGGCGTACGAGAAGCGGGTCGAGGGCGACGAGGACGAGCTCGACAAGCAGGGCGCCGGCGACCAGGGCCTGATGTTCGGCTACGCGTGCGACGAGACGCCCGAGCTGATGCCGCTCCCGATCCACCTGGCGCACCGCCTCTCGCGCCGGCTGTCCGAGGTGCGCAAGAACGGGACCATCCCCTACCTGCGCCCCGACGGCAAGACCCAGGTCACCATCGAGTACGACGGCGACAAGGCCGTCCGCCTCGACACCGTCGTCGTCTCCTCGCAGCACGCGAGCGACATCGACCTGGACTCGCTGCTCGCCCCGGACATCCGCGAGTTCGTCGTCGAGCACGTGCTCAAGCAGCTCGTCGAGGACGGCATCAAGCTCGACACCGACGGCTACCGCCTGCTGGTCAACCCGACCGGCCGCTTCGAGATCGGCGGCCCGATGGGCGACGCCGGTCTGACCGGCCGCAAGATCATCATCGACACGTACGGCGGCATGGCCCGCCACGGCGGCGGCGCCTTCTCGGGCAAGGACCCGTCCAAGGTCGACCGCTCCGCGGCGTACGCGATGCGCTGGGTCGCCAAGAACGTCGTCGCGGCCGGCCTCGCGGCCCGCTGCGAGGTCCAGGTCGCGTACGCGATCGGCAAGGCCGAGCCGGTCGGCCTCTTCGTCGAGACCTTCGGCACCGCCACGATCGACACGGACAAGATCGAGCACGCCATCGCCGAGGTCTTCGACCTCCGCCCGGCCGCGATCATCCGCGACCTCGACCTGCTCCGCCCGATCTACGCCCAGACCGCCGCGTACGGCCACTTCGGCCGCGAGCTCCCCGACTTCACCTGGGAGCGCACGGACCGCGTGGACGCGCTGCGCAAGGCCGCGGGCCTGTAACCCGACCCGGCTTCACGACGGCCCCGGACCCCTGCGGTCCGGGGCCGCGGTGCGTCCGGGCCCGGGCCGCTGTCAGTGCCGTCTGGTAGGAATTTGGCTGTGAGCAGCGAGAACGAGAAGCCGGACGGGGGCGCCGAGGGGGGCGGGGCGGAGCAGCTCGCGCTTATTCGGGAGACCGTGCGCAAGGCCAAGGTGCCCAAGGCCAAGCCGCGGACCTGGCGCGGGGCCGCCCTGGCCAAGGGGCTGCCGGTGGCGCGGGTCGTGGTCGACAAGGGCGGCGTCCACCTCGACCGGTACTTCGACTACGCCGTACCGGAGGAGCTGGACGCCGACGCGCAGCCGGGCGTGCGGGTGCGGGTGCGGTTCGGGGCCGGGGCGCGCAATGTGCAGGGCGGGCGCCGGGAGGGCGGCGGGCTGATCGACGGGTTCGTCGTCGAGCGCCTCGCCGAGTCCGACTACTCGGGGCCGCTGGCCGCGCTCGCCAGCGTCGTCTCGCCGGAGCGGGTGCTCAGCCCCGAGACGCTGGCCCTGGCCCGCGCGGTCGCCGACCGGTACGCGGGCAGCCTGGCGGACGTGCTCCAGCTCGCGGTGCCGCCGAGGAACGCGCGGGCCGAGTCGAAGCCCTCGCCCGAGCCGCCGGGGCCGCCGCCGGTGCCGGACCCGGGGACCTGGGTGCGGTACGGGAACGGGGGCGCGTTCCTGCGCGCGCTGGCCGCGGGCGGGGCGCCGCGCGCGGTGTGGACCGCGCTGCCCGGGCCCTCCTGGGCCGACGAGATCGCCCGGGCCGTCGCCGCCACGCTCGCGGGCGGGCGCGGGGCGCTGGTCGTGGTGCCCGACGGGCGCAGCGCCGGGCGGGTCGACGCCGCGCTCACCGCGCTGCTCGGCGAGGGCCGGCACGCGCTGCTGACCGCAGAGTCCGGCCCGGAGAAGCGCTACCGGCAGTGGCTCGCGGTGCGGCGGGGCTCGGTGCGGGCCGTGGTCGGCACCCGGGCCGCGATGTTCGCCCCGGTCGAGAAGCTCGGCCTGGTCGTCGTCTGGGAGGACGGCGACTCCAGCCACAGCGACGACCACGCGCCGTTCCCGCACGTCCGCGAGGTCCTCGAACTGCGCGCCACCCACGACAAATGCGCGTTCCTGCTGGGCAGTACGAGCTGTACGGTCGAGGCCGCCCAGCTCGTCGAGAGCGGCTGGGCGGCGCCGCTGGTGGCGGACCGGGCCACCGTGCGGGCGGCGGCGCCGCTGGTGCGCACCGTCGGCGACGGCGAGCTGGCCCGGGACGAGGCGGCGCGCGCCGCCCGGCTGCCCAGCCTCGCCTGGCAGGCCGTCAGGGACGGGCTGAAGAGCGGCCCGGTCCTGGTCCAGGTGCCCCGGCGGGGATACGTGCCCAGGCTGTCCTGCGAGCGGTGCCGCACGCCCGCGCGCTGCCGGCACTGCTCCGGACCCCTTGAGGCGCCGGACGAGCGGGACCTGAAGTGCGGGTGGTGCGGGCGCGGCGAGCCGCAGTGGCGCTGCGCGGAGTGCGGCGGCGTACGGCTGAGGGCGGCGGTCGTGGGCGCGCGCCGGACCGCCGAGGAGCTCGGCCGGGCGTTCCCGGCGGTGCCGGTCCGGACGTCCGGGCGCGACCACGTGCTGGACAGCGTGCCCGGACGGCCCGCGCTGGTCGTCTCCACCCCGGGCGCCGAGCCGGTCGCCGAGGGCGGTTACGCGGCGGCGCTGCTGCTCGACGGCTGGGCGATGCTCGGGCGGCCCGATCTGCGCGCCGGGGAGGAGGCCCTGCGGCGCTGGATCGGCGCGGCCTCGCTGGTGCGCGGCCAGGACGAGGGCGGCACGGTGGTGGTGGTCGCCGAGCCGACCCTGCGGCCGGTCCAGGCCCTGGTCCGCTGGGACCCGGTCGGGCACGCCCTGCGCGAGCTGGCCGAGCGGGCCGAGCTGGGGTTCCCGCCGGTCTCCCGGATGGCCGAGGTCCTGGGCCGCCCCGAGGCGGTCGAGGCGTTCCTGAAGAGCGCTCGGCTGCCGTCCGACGCGCAGGTGCTCGGCCCGGTCCTGATGCGGCCGACCGAGCCGGGCCGGGCCCGGCGCCCCGGAGACCCTCCGGTGGGGGAGACCTGGGAGCGAGCCCTGCTGAGGGTGCCCCCGGGCAGCGGCTCGGCCCTGGCCGCCGCGCTGAAGACCGCGCAGGCGGGACGGCTGGCGCGCGGGGGCGGCGACCCGGTGCGGATCAGGGTGGATCCGCCGGACATCGGCTGAGGGGGCTGGGCGCGCGGGGGGTGCGCGGGCGGGCTGCCGTGGGTGGCGGGCCTGCTTCCGGAAGCCTGCGCCGTCGCACCCGTCGCACCCGTCGCACCCGGGGCGCCCTGCCCCGTACGTACGCCCTCCAAAGGCGCGCACGCGCAGACAGGTGCCCCCGGCGCACGTTCAGGTGCGACGAGGGCACGGAAAAGGGTGTGCGGTCAGCCGTTGCGCGGGCCCGGGAACGCCGTCGTGCGGGCCTCCTCGCGCAGCGACTGCGTGGTCGCGGTCGGCTGCGGCGGCATCGAGCGCGCGGCCGGCACCGCGGGGATCCCGGCGGGGACCGGCAGCGTGCGCGTCACGGTCGCCTCGGCCGGGCGCTCGGCCTCGGCGGTCTGGGCGGCGGCCCGCCGCGCCCCGTAACGCCGGTGCACCGCCTGCTTGGTGACCCCCAGCGCCGAACCCACCGCGTCCCACGAGAAGCCCAGGGAGCGGTCGAAGTCCACCGCCGCGGTCACCAGCGTCTCCACGCTGTCCCGCAGCTCCTGCGCGAGCCGGACGGTGGGGGCGGGAGCCCTGCCGTAGACGACGAAGCCCGTGGACGGGCCGGAGCGGCGCGGACGGTAGACGTTGCCGAGCTGGGCGGTGAGGGTGCGCAGCGCGTCCACCTGCCGGCGGACCCGCTCGATGTCCCGCACCAACAAGTGCAGACTGGCCCGTGCCTGGGCGTCGTGGGTTGCGTGGTCGGCCATGAACAAGCCTCTCGAACCGGCGTTGTTGAAAAGGGATCGGGCCGCACGCGCGGCCCGTTTCGGTCAATCTCCTTTGACCAACGCGCCACCTGCTCTTGTGGTCACGCTGCGGGGGCGTATGGGCATATGCACGGGGCGCGCGGCGCCGCGTACGCCCCTGCCCTCCTACCGCGTACGGAACCCCTGACCGGAGCCCCGGCGGCACGGCCGGGACACCCAACCGGCGGGCCCGGACACCCAATAGACTGGGCGTCGCTCTCTACAAAGCGAGGTATCCCCCAGTGAAGCTCGTCTTCGCAGGCACCCCCGAGGTCGCCGTTCCCGCCCTGGACGCCCTGATCGCCTCCGGCCACCACGAGGTCGCCGCCGTGGTGACCCGGCCCGACGCGCCCGCCGGACGCGGCCGTCGGCTGGTGGCCAGCCCCGTCGCCCAGCGCGCCGAGGAGGCCGGCATCGAGGTGCTGAAGCCGGTGAAGCCGAGCGACGAGGACTTCCTTGCGCGGCTGCGCGAGATCGCCCCCGACTGCTGCCCGGTCGTCGCCTACGGGGCGCTGCTCCCGCAGGTCGCGCTGGACATCCCGGTCCACGGCTGGGTCAACCTGCACTTCTCGCTGCTCCCCGCCTGGCGCGGCGCCGCCCCCGTGCAGCACGCGCTGATGGCGGGCGACGAGATCACCGGCGCCTCGACGTTCCAGATCGAGCGCGGGCTCGACTCGGGTCCGCTGTACGGGACGGTGACCGAGGTGATCCGTCCGACCGACACCAGCGGCGACCTGCTGACCCGGCTCGCGTTCGCGGGTTCCGGGCTGCTCGCGGCGACCATGGACGGCATCGAGGACGGCTCCCTCAAGGCCGTTCCGCAGCCCGCCGACGGGATCACCCTCGCCCCGAAGATCACCGTCGAGGACGCGCAGATCGACTGGTCCGCCCCGGCACTTCGGGTCGACCGCGTGGTGCGCGGCTGCACCCCGGCCCCGGGTGCCTGGACCGTCTTCCGCGGCGAGCGGCTCAAGCTGGTCCAGGCGGTGCCGGTCCCGGACCGCACGGACCTGGCGCCGGGCGAGCTGTCCGCCGGGAAGAACAACGTGTACGTCGGCACCGGCTCGCACGCCGTCGAGCTGCTCTGGGTCCAGCCGCAGGGCAAGAAGCCGATGAAGGGCGCGGACTGGGCGCGCGGCGTGCGCATCGCCCCGGACGAGCACGTCGGCTGACCCGGAGAGCGGCCCGGGGCACGCCCCGGGCCGATGAGGCGCGCCGACCCGGGTGGGGGCGCGCGGTGAAGAGTCGTACGCTGGTCGGGTTCGCACCATCTGACCAGCGGAGCACCTTTCACGTGAACGATCAGCCGCGTAGCCGTCCCCGGAACAGCGACGGCAAGGGCGGCGGCAAGCCGTACCGCCGCCCCAAGAAGGACCCCGTCCGCATCCTCGCCTTCGAGGCGCTGCGCGCCGTCGACGAGCGGGACGCGTACGCCAACCTCGTGCTGCCGCCGCTGCTGCGCAAGGCCCGCGAGGGCGGCAACTTCGACGGCCGTGACGCCGCGCTCGCCACCGAGCTCGTCTACGGCACGCTGCGCCGCCAGGGCACCTACGACGCGATCATCGCGGCCTGTATCGACCGGCCGCTGCGCGAGGTGGACCCGCCGGTCCTTGACGTGCTCGCGCTCGGCGCGCACCAGCTGCTCGGCACCCGCATCCCGAGCCACGCGGCGGTCTCCGCCAGCGTCGAGCTCGCCCGTGTGGTGCTCGGCGACGGCCGGGCCAGGTTCGTCAACGCCGTACTGCGCAAGATCGCGGCACAGGACCTGGACGGCTGGCTGGAGAAGGTCGCGCCCCCGTACGACGACGACGCCGAGGACCATCTCGCGATCGTGCATTCGCATCCGCGATGGGTCGTCTCGGCGCTCTGGGACGCACTGGGTGGCGGCCGCGCGGGCATCGAGGACCTCCTGGAGGCCGACAACGAGCGGCCCGAGGTGACCCTGGTCGCCCGCCCCGGCCGGTCCACCACCGACGAGCTGATGGACGCGCTCGGCGAGGAGGGCGCACTGCCCGGCCGCTGGTCGCCCTATGCCGTACGGATGGCCGAGGGCGGCGAGCCGGGCGCGCTGGAGGCGGTGAAGGACGGCCGGGCCGGTGTGCAGGACGAGGGCAGCCAGCTGGTGGCCGTCGCACTCGCGAACGCGCCGATCGAGGGCCGTGACGAGCGCTGGCTGGACGGCTGCGCGGGTCCCGGCGGCAAGGCGGCGCTGCTCGCCGCGCTCGCCGCCAGGCGCGGGGCCGCCCTGCTCGCCTCCGAGAAGCAGCCCCACCGGGCCCGCCTTGTGGAGCGCGCGCTCGCCGGCAACCCCGGCCCGTACCAGGTGATCGCGGCCGACGGCACCCGGCCGCCGTGGCGGGAGGGCTCGTTCGACCGGGTCCTCATGGACGTGCCGTGCTCCGGGCTCGGCGCGCTGCGCCGCCGCCCCGAGGCCCGCTGGCGCCGCCGCCCCGAGGACCTGGAGGGCTTCGCGCCGCTCCAGCGCGGGCTGCTGCGCGAGGCGCTCTCGGCGGTCCGGGTGGGCGGCGTGGTCGGCTACGCGACCTGCTCGCCGCACCTTGCCGAGACGCGGATCGTGGTGGAGGACGTGCTCAAGGGCCGGGGCGGGGCGCCCGTCGAGGCGGAGTGGATCGACGTACGGCCGCTGATGCCGGGCGTCGCGGGCCTGGGCGAGGGCCCCGACGTACAGCTGTGGCCGCATCTGCACGGGACGGACGCGATGTATCTGGCGCTGCTGCGGCGGACGGCTTGAGCGCCGGGCAAAACGTGTTTCCTCAGCCGCGCGTTTCGTTGACGGTGCGGCTTGGTGGTGGCTGGTCGCGCAGTTCCCCGCGCCCGTTGTCGGCGCGGCCCGACAACCGGTGCGGCCACCACACCCGCCGCCCCACGTCCAGGAACAGCGACGTCACCAGGATCGAGCGGACGATGAAGGTGTCGAGCAGCACGCCCAGCGCCACCGCGAAGCCGATCTCGGCGAAGCCCGTCATCGGCAGGGTGCCGAGCACCGCGAAGGTGCCCGCCAGGACCAGGCCCGCCGAGGTGATCACGGCGCCGGTGGCGGCCAGGGCGGTCACCACGCCCCGGCGGGTGCCCTGGTGGGCCGCCTCCTCGCGGATCCGGGTGGACAGGAAGATGTTGTAGTCGATGCCCAGCGCCACCAGGAAGACGAAGACGAAGAGCGGGAAGTCGGTGGACTCGCCCGCGTAGTCGAAGAGATGGCGGAAGGCGAGCGCGCTGATGCCCAGCGCCGCCGCGAACGACAGCACCACCGTCGCGATCAGCAGCAGCGGCGCGACCAGCGCCCGCAGCAGGATCGCCAGGACGCACAGCACCACAAGCAGCACCAGCGGGATGACCAGCTTGTTGTCGTGCGTGGTGGCCTTCTCCATGTCCAGGACCGCGGCCGTGCCGCCGCCCACCCGGGCGTGCGCGCCGGGCACCGCGTGGACGGCGTCCCGCACCCGCTCGACGGTCGCGTGCGCCGCGTCGCTGTCCGGCCTCGCGGTCATGGTGGCTTCGAGCAGGACCTCGCCGTCGTGCTCGGCCGCGGTGCCCGGTGGCACCCCGATCGACGCGGGCACCACGCCGTCGGTGGCCGCGACGGCCCGGCGTACGTCCGCCGCCTTGTCCGCCGCCGTAATGATCACCAGGGGGTCGCCGCTGCCCGCGGGGAAGTGCTTCGCCTGCACCTCGGCACCCACGATCGAGTCCGGTTTCCCGGTGAACGAGTCCGCGTTGCTCAGCCCGTCCGCCTTCAGCTGGAGCAGGCCGAGCGAGCACGCCGCGAGCACCACGGCGGTCGTCACCCAGACCGTACGGGGACGGGTGGCGATGCGGCGGCCGGTGTGGGCCCAGACCCCGCGCGCGGTCGGGTCCAGGGAGCCGAAGACCGGCTTGACCGGCCAGAAGATCCACCGGCCGAAGATCACCAGGAGCGCCGGGAACAGCGTGAGCATGGCGAGCAGCGCGACCGCGACGCCGATGGCCGCGACCGGGCCGAGGCCCTTGGTGGAGTTCATCTCGGCCACCATCAGCACCAGCATGCCCAGGACCACCGTGGCGCCGCTGGCGAGGACCGCGGGCCCGGCCCGGTGCAGGGCGCGCGCCATCGCCTCGTGCCGGTCCTCGTGGCGGCGCAGCTCCTCGCGGTAGCGGGAGACGAGCAGCAGCGCGTAGTCGGTGCCCGCGCCGAAGACCAGCACGGTGAGGATGCCCGCGCTCTGGCCGTTGACGGTCAGGCCCGCGTGCCGGGCCAGCAGATAGATCAGCGCCTGCGCGGCGGACAGCGCCCAGACCACGGAGATCACCGGCACCAGGAGCAGCGTGGGACTGCGGTACGTGATCAACAGCATCACCACGACCACCGCGAGCGCCGAGAAGAGCAGGGTCGAATCGATGCCGGAGAAGGCCTTGGCGAAGTCGGCGGAGGTGCCGCCCGGGCCGGTGATGTGCACCTGGAGCCCGTTGTCGCCGGTCCCCGACCGGTCGCGCAGCCGGTCCACGGCGTCCGCGATGTGGTTCCAGCCGTTCTTGTCCATCTTGATCGGCACGAGGATCTGCGCGGCGGTGGCACCGGCGTCGAACTGCGGGCCCTGGACGCGGGCGCCCTGGATCCCGTCCGCGCTCATCGCGCGCATCGCCGTCGCGTCGGCGCCGATCTTCTGCCTGTCGGCGACGGTGAGGCCGCCGTCGCGCGCGTAGACGACGATCGCCGGGACCTCCTCCGGCCTGAACGCCTTGGCGGAGTTGAAGACTTGGGTGGACTCGGCGCTGCCGGGCAGCCACGAGGTGGCGTCGTTGTCCTGGGCGTCGGTGAGCTTCTGCGCCAGCGGGAAGGCGACCGCGACCACGATCAGCCAGAGGACGAGCACCAGCCATTTGGTACGGCGGCCGCAGACCAGCCACGCGACTCCGCGGGGGCCGGGGGCCCGCCCGGTCGCCGCGGGGCGTTCTTCGCTGAGGTCAGGGTGGTTGCGCGCGTCGGACATCACGTCCCCCAGGGGGCCCGCGGTCGGCGCGGGATGCCGCTTCCGAAATGGCCTGAAACACCAGGATTACACGGAGTCTCGCGCTCCGGCGAGTCGTAGGAGAGACGTAGGTCTCGCCTCCCGGGGGCCCCGTATCCGTACCGTGGCAGGCAAGTGGTGCGAGGCATGGCAGGCTTGGGGCATGGCTCAGATCAACCCCAGCATTCTCTCCGCCGACTTCGCACGCCTCGCCGAAGAGGCCAAGGCCGTCGAAGGCGCCGACTGGCTGCACGTGGACGTCATGGACAACCACTTCGTGCCGAACCTCACGCTCGGCGTGCCGATCGTGGAATCCCTGCGCCGGGCGACGGAGACCCCGCTGGACTGCCATCTGATGATCGAGGACCCGGATCGATGGGCCCCGCAGTACGTCGAGGCGGGGGCCGGATCGGTCACCTTCCACGCGGAGGCCGCCGCCGCGCCGGTGCGGCTCGCGCGGGAGATCCGGGCCAAGGGGGCGCGGGCGTCGATGGCGCTCAAGCCCGCGACGCCCATCGAGCCGTACGAGGACCTGCTGCCCGAGCTGGACATGCTGCTCATCATGACCGTGGAGCCGGGCTTCGGCGGCCAGCCGTTCCTGGACGTGATGCTGCCGAAGATCCGCCGCACCCGGGAGCTGATCTCCAAGCACGGCCTCGAACTGTGGCTCCAGGTGGACGGCGGGGTCTCCGCGACGACCATCGAGCGGTGCGCGGAGGCGGGCGCGGACGTCTTCGTGGCCGGGTCGGCCGTATACGGAGCGAAGGACCCCGCCGACGCGGTGCGTACCCTGCGCTCCATGGCGGAACGCAGCACGGCGAGCGCCCCATGGGCATGCGGCCACTGAGCCACGGCTCGGTGAACGCGGCCCTACGGGGCTGATCAAGGACCGTTGGATCTGACAGGATGAACAGCGAGTCCAGAGTGTGAACAGCAGTGAGGAGATCGCGGTGTCTGCAATGTCGGCGGGTCGGTCAGCCCTGCGGATGGGACCCGCGGAGCTGGTGCAGGCGGCGGCCATGGCCCGCCGCTTCTATCTGGAGGGCAAGTCCAAGATCCAGATCGCCGAGGAGTTCGGCGTCAGCCGCTTCAAGGTGGCCCGGGTCCTGGAGACCGCCCTCGAACGCGACCTGGTGCGGATCGAGATCCGCGTCCCGGCCGAGCTGGACGCGGAGCGCTCGGACGCGCTGCGCGCCCGGTACGGGCTGCGGCACGCCGTCGTCGTCGAGTCCCCCGAGGCCGGCGAGGACGAGTCGTCGCCCGACCCGGAGAACCTCGGCGAGGTCGCCGCTGACCTGCTCGGCGAGCTGGTCAGCGAGGGCGATGTGCTCGGTCTGGCCTGGGGCCGGTCCACCATCCACATGGCCGCGGCCCTCGACCGGCTGCCGCCGTGCACGGTCGTGCAGCTCACCGGGGTGTACGACGCGGGCACGGCCGAGCGCGGCTCGGTGGAGGCCGTGCGGCGCGCCGCCCAGGTCTCCGGCGGCGACGCCCACCCCATCTACGCGCCGATGCTGCTGCCGGACGCGGCCACCGCGGCCGCGCTGCGCAACCAGACCGGGATCGCGCGGGCCTTCGAGTACTTCGACAAGGTGACGGTCGCGGCGGTCTCCATCGGCTCGTGGGAGCCGGGCATCTCCACGGTGCACGACATGCTGACCGACGAGGAGCGGGCGCACTACGCCTCGCTCGGCGTCGCGGCGGAGATGTCCGCGCACCTCTTCGACGCGGAGGGCCGCCGGGTCGGCCGGGACCTCGGGGAGCGGTGCATCACGGTCGAGGCGGACCGGCTGCGGCGGATCCCGGAGGTCGTGGCGATCGCCGGGGGGCAGCGGAAGGCGTCCGCCATCGACGCGGTGCTGCGGTCCGGCCTCGTCACCAGCCTGGTGACGGACACCGCCGCGGCCGATTTCCTGCTGCATGAGACCGGCGCGCAGCCTCGGCCCGCGCTGGACCGGGCCGACCCCGACGGGGACTGAGTCCTCCGGCGGGGCCGGGCCCCTTTCCGGGGCTTCGCCCCCGGCCCCCTTTCGTCTGCGGACCGTGGATGGCTGGTCGCGCAGTTCCCCGCGCCCCTTAGGGGGACGGTGGTGCTGCACACCCGCGTGTCCAGGGCGCTACGGGGCGCTGTACACCCGCTCGGCGTTCCTGCTCGCCAGCAGCTCCGCCACCCTGTCCGCGTCCGTACGTGACCACGCCCCCGAACCCGTCCAGGTCCCCAGCAGTTCGTCCAGGCCCTCCCTGAAGAGGCGGGCGCCGACCACGTACAGCTCGGGCAGGCCGTACGCGTCCGTCGAGAACAGGAGCTTGCCGAACGGGGTGAGCTCCAGCATCTCGGCCAGTACGGCGCCGGCCCGGGCGCCCGTGTGGCTGAGGGTGAGGCCCATGTCCGCGTACACGTGCGGATAGACGTGGGCGAGATAGGCCGCGTTGCGGTGGTACGGGTAGCCGTGCAGCAGGATCAGCGGGGTGCCGGAGCGGCGCGTGGCCCGGATGAAGTCGGTCAGGAGCAGCGGGTCGCAGCGGTGCAGCCGCAGGTCCGGGTCGCCGAAACCGGTGTGCAGCTGGAGCGGGAGCCGGGTGGCCACCGCCGACCACAGCAGATGGCGCAGCAGGACCGGATCCCTCAGCCGGTCGTCCTTCTCTCTCGGGCGGTCGCCCTTCGGCCGTTTTTTCAGCCAATTCGCCGCCGCCTCGCGCACCTCGTGGAGCGCGGGCGGCTCGGGGGCGAGGTCGAGCCCGTAGCGGTACGCGGCCACCGACTTGAAGCCCACCGCCGTGTTCGCCGCGGAGCGGATCCCCGCCGCCACCTCCGCCAGGAACGCGTCCGCGTCCCCGGTCGTGTCGGCGGCGAGCTCGGCCAGCCGCTCCAGGCGCACGATCTCGTGGACGGGGGCGCCGCTCAGCTCGGCGAGTTCGGCGGGCCCGGTGATGTCCCCGGGGAGGCCGGTGTCCATGACGTACGCCCCGATGCCGCTGCCCCGCAGCAGCAGCCGGGTCGCCTCGCGGGCGCCGAGCTCGCGGCGCCGGGCCAGATAGCGCTCCGGCGCGCAGTGCGGCTCCAGACCGAGCAGCGGCGGGCACCAGCGGCGTACCGCGAAGCCGAGCTGGGTGTCGAAGAAGCTGGTGCCGGGCGCGGCGGGCCCGTCGGCCTCGGTCAGGAACGCCTCGAAGGCCGCCGGGTCGGGGTCGGTGCGCAGCACGCCGTGGCAGTGGTGGTCGAGGAGGGTGCCCGGCGGTGCCTGCACGGCGGTGCTCCGGGGGGCGTCCGTTCCCGCCACCTCAGTACCTTCCCCGCGTCGCGTCCGCGATCTCCTGGGCGGACTTGCCCTCGAACAGGGCCGCCTCCGCCTGGCGGACCGCCGCGAACGACTCGAAGAGCGGGTCGCCCATCGCCTCGCGCAGCACGTCGGAGGCGGTGAAGTGGCGCAGCGCCTCGGGCAGGGAGGCGGGGAGCCGGGGGCGGCCGCCGACCACCGCCGGGTCACCCGTGACCGGATCCGGCAGCATCGCCTTCGCGTCCAGGCCCGCCAGGCCCGCCGCGATCACCGCGCCCACCGCCAGATACGGGTTGGCGGCCGGGTCGAAGCACTTGACCTCGGCGTTGGCGGCGTCCGGGTCGCCGGGTGCGCCGGCGATGAAGCGGAGGGCGGCCTCCCGGTTCTCCAGCCCCCAGCACTGGAACGCGCCGGCCCAGCGGGAGGGTTCCAGGCGGAGGTAGCTGGCGGGGGAGGGGGCGCCGACGGCGAGGAGGGCGGGCAGGGCCGCCAGGACGCCCGCGAGGAACGACTCGCCGTCCGACGTCATGGCGAAGCGGCCGTCCCCGCCGCCGCACAGGTTGCGGCCCTCCTGCCAGAGGCTGAGGTGGAGGTGGGCGCCGTTGCCGACGCCGCCCGCCGTGACGACCGGGCCGAAGAGCGGGGTGAGCCCGTGCCGTACCGACACCGCGCGGATCGTCTCGCGCACCAGCACCGCCAGATCCGCCGCGCCCACCGGATCGGCGGGGGCCACCGACACCTCGAACTGGCCCTCGGTGTACTCGGGGTGGATCTGGAGCACCTCCACGCCCTGCTCCAGGAGTGCGCCGAGCACATCACCCACGTAAGCGGAGCGCTCCACGACCCGCGCCATCCCGTACGCCGGGCCTTCGAGGGAGGGCGAGACCGTCCACTCCGTCTCGAAGCCCATCCGCAGCGACAGGCCCCGCTCGGCGGCCCGGCGCGTCATCCGCTTGGCGAACAGCCGCTGGCAGCCCGGGTGTTCACCCCCTTGCTGGTCGTAGCGGTCGACCGGGGCCCAGGCCCAGCCGGGCTGTCCGGCGAGCACGGTGAGCCGGTCCAGATCGGGGAAGAGCCGCAGATCGCCGTCCGGGCCGCCGCTGTAGCGGCTGGAGGTGGCCGAGTCGTCCACCAGGAAGGCGTCGAAGCACGGCGACATGCCGACCCCGCGCTCCACGACCGCCGGGAGGCGGCCCGCGGGCACCGCCTTCACGCGCGCGATGCCCGCGTTGTCCACCGAGGTCAGCGCCACCGCGCGAACCCCTTCGGCGGCCAGCCGCGCCGCCTCCTGCCGGGCCCGCTGTACCCGCTCCCGCACCTGCTCCGACCGCACTTGTTCAGTCCCTCCCGCCGCCCAGTGCCTTCACCGTGGCGACCGTGTCCGCCTCCGAGGCGCTCTTGTCCTCGCGGTAGCGCACTACCCGCGCGAACCTCAGTGTCACCCCCTCCGGGTAGCGCGACGATCTCTGCACCCCGTCGAAGGCGATCTCTACGACGAGTTCCGGCCGCACCCGCACCCCCCACGGCTCCTCGGCCACCGCCAGCTCCCTCAGCCGCTCGGTCTGCCAGGCGAGCAGCACGTCCGTGAGGCCCTTGAAAGTCTTGCCCAGCATGGCGAAGGAGCCGTCCGGGCGGCGGGCGCCCAGGTGCAGATTGGACAGCGTGCCGGTGCGCCGGCCGTGTCCCCACTCGGCCGCGAGCACCACCAGGTCGAGGGTGTGCACCGGCTTGACCTTGAGCCAGGAGGCGCCCCTGCGGCCCGCGCTGTAGGCCGAGTCCAGCGCCTTCACCACCACGCCCTCGTGGCCGCGCTCCAGCGTCAGGGCCGCGAACTCCCGTGCCGCCGCGCGCTGTTCGGGGTCGTCCGGGTCCTCCACCGCCACCCGCCGCACCCGGCGCGGCTCGGGCGCCACCCGGACGAGCTCCGCGGCGCGCTCCCGTACGGAGAGGTCGAGCAGATCGCGGCCGTCCACCGAGAGCAGATCGAAAAAGACCGGAAACAGCGGCAACCGGTCCTGCGCCCCGGCCACATCCAGCCGCGAGCCGACCCGGCCCGCGATGTCCTGGAACTGCCGCGGCCGCCCCTCCAGGTCAAGCGCGATCACCTCGCCGTCGAGGATCGCCCGCTGTGCCGTCAACTCCCGGGCGGCGAAGGCCACTTCGGGCAGCCGTCCGGTGATCTCGTCGAGCGTACGGGTGAAGATCCGCACCTCCTCGCCGTCGCGGTGCACCTGGACCCGGATGCCGTCGAGCTTCTCCTCCACCGCGCACGGGCCGAGCCGGTCCAGCGCCTCGTCCACGTCCTTGGCGGTCTGCGCCAGCATCGGCAGCACGGGCCGGCCCACGTCCAGCCGGAAGGCGGCGAGCGCGTCGGTGCCGCCGCCGAGGAGCGCCGCGGCCACCGTCCCCAGCGAGCCGCCGAGCATCACCGCGCGCCGCACGTCCGCCGCCGGGGCGCCGGCCGCCTCGGCGAGCCCCTCCACGGCGGCCGCGTCCAGCGCGCCCTGGCGGACCTCGCCGGTGATCAGGCCGATCAGGAAGCGCTGCTCCTCCTCGGTGGCGGCGGCCATCAGCTCACGCGCGAGCCGCTTGCGCTCGCTCCCGGCGCCCTTGCCCGCCAGGGCGGAGATCCGGTCGAGCGCCGCGTCGACCTCCTGGACCGTCAGGGCGGGGCTCGCGGCGGGCGGCGGGCGGTCCTTGAGCGTGCTCCAGCCGAGCCCGGTGCGGCGCTGCGGCAGCCGTCCCGCCAGATAGGTGACCACCAGCGGGGCCTCGTCCGGCGCGGTCCGGCGGAACAGCGCGGCGAGCAGCGCGGACTTCTCCGTACGGGAGGAGGTCGCCGCGATCTCCCGGG
Organism: Streptomyces sp. TLI_146; assembly: GCF_002846415.1. Lineage (NCBI taxonomy): Bacteria > Bacillati > Actinomycetota > Actinomycetes > Kitasatosporales > Streptomycetaceae > Streptomyces > Streptomyces sp. TLI_146. The sequence continues at coordinate 2,294,268 of NZ_PJMX01000001.1, read as the reverse complement.
AGGTGAGGGCCACATCGGCGAGGAGCATGCCCTCATCGTCACCCGGCGCGTTCGCGCCCGCAGGCTCTGGATGACAGCATCGGCCCATGCTCACCAGGTCCGCCCGAACGACCGTCGCCGTCCTGCTCGCGTGTCTGGCGCTCCTGCTCGCGGGGTGCGGGGGAGCGTCGAAGAAGGAGGCGAAGCCCTCCGGGGCCGCCGCCTCCAGCACCGCCGCCACCCCCGGCTGGGCCAAGGGCAGGGCCACCGTCCGCGCCTCCCAGCTGCCGCCCGAGGCCCAGCAGACCCTGAAGCTGATCGACCAGGGCGGCCCGTTCCCGTACGCCAAGGACGGGACGGTCTTCGGGAACTTCGAGAAGGCCCTGCCGCAGCAGAAGCGCGGCTACTACCACGAGTACACGGTCACCACTCCGAAGTCGCGCGACCGCGGCGCCCGGCGCCTGGTCACCGGGCAGAGCGGCGAGGTCTACTACACCGGCGACCACTACAAGACGTTCAAGGCGGTGCTGCGATGACGGCCGACCCGTTCGACGCCGTACGGGCCTCCGGCTGGCAGGTCGACGTGCTCGACCTCGCCGGGGTCACCGACAAGGCCGGTTTCATGGACCGCTGCGCCCGCGCGCTGCGCCTGCCGGAGTGGTTCGGCCGGAACTGGGACGCCCTCGCCGACTGCCTGGGCGACCCCGACTGGGGCCCGGCCGAACCCGGCCGCCTCCTCGTGGTGCGGCGCTGGCAGGGGTACGCGGCGGCGCGCCCCGACGAGTGGGAGACCGCCCGGGACGTGTTCGACGAGGCGGCGGGCGACGGCGACGGCGGCACCCTCGCCGTGGTGCTCGCGCTCGGCGCCTTCGTGTGATCCCACCAGGGCACTGCCCAAGCCCTGGATGATCGGCCCGGGCGGCGCAATCACCCGAACATGGGACAATGAAGTACGTGCGTTTAGCCCCGGCTGAAATGCCTGGGGTCACTCCGATCGACTGGGATGTTCTGCACGTGCGTTTCCTCAACGACATCAAGCCGCCGTACGACCTGACGTACGACGATGTGTTCATGGTCCCCAGCCGCTCCGCGGTGGGCTCCCGCCAGGGCGTCGACCTGGCCTCGCCCGACGGCACGGGCACCACGATCCCGCTGGTCGTCGCCAACATGACGGCCATCGCGGGACGGCGGATGGCCGAGACCGTGGCGCGCCGCGGCGGCATCGTCGTCATTCCGCAGGACATTCCGATCGAGGTCGTCACCGACGTCATCACCTGGGTCAAGACACGTCACCACGTGCTCGACACCCCGATCGTCCTCGCCCCGACGCAGACCGTCGCCGACGCGCTGGCGCTGCTGCCCAAGCGCGCCCACAACGCCGGTGTCGTCGTCGACGGCGACCAGCGCCCGGTCGGCGTCGTCACCGACGAGGACCTGACCGGCGTCGACCGCTTCACGCAGCTCTCCGAGGTCATGTCCAGGGACCTGCTGCTGCTCGACGCGGACATCGACCCGCGCGAGGCGTTCAACAAGCTCGACAACGCCAACCGCCGCTACGCCCCGGCCGTGGACAAGGACGGCCGCCTGGCCGGCATCCTCACCCGTAAGGGCGCCCTGCGCGCGACCCTGTACAGCCCGGCCACCGACGCCGAGGGCAAGCTGCGCATCGCCGCCGCCGTCGGCATCAACGGTGACGTGGCGGGCAAGGCCAAGCAGCTCCTGGACGCCGGCGCCGACACGATCGTCGTCGACACCGCGCACGGCCACCAGGAGTCGATGATCTCCGCGATCAAGGCCGTGCGCGGCCTCGACCCGCAGGTCCCGATCGTCGCGGGCAACATCGTCGCCGCCGAGGGCGTGCGCGACCTCATCGAGGCCGGCGCCGACATCATCAAGGTCGGTGTGGGCCCCGGCGCCATGTGCACCACCCGGATGATGACGGGCGTGGGCCGCCCGCAGTTCTCCGCGGTCCTGGAGTGCGCCGCCGAGGCGAAGAAGTACGGCAAGCACGTGTGGGCCGACGGCGGTGTGCGCCACCCGCGCGACGTCGCCATGGCGCTCGCCGCCGGTGCCTCCAACGTCATGATCGGCTCCTGGTTCGCCGGTACGTACGAGTCCCCGGGCGACCTCCAGCAGACCGCCGACGGCCGTCTCTACAAGGAGTCGTTCGGCATGGCCTCGGCGCGTGCCGTCCGCAACCGTACGAGCGACGAGTCCGCGTACGACCGGGCCCGCAAGGCGCTGTTCGAGGAGGGCATCTCCACCTCGCGGATGTTCCTCGACCCGAGCCGGCCGGGCGTCGAGGACCTGATCGACTCGATCATCGCGGGTGTGCGGTCCTCGTGCACGTACGCGGGCGCGAGCTCGCTGGCGGAGTTCGAGGAGAAGGCGGTCGTGGGGATCCAGTCCGCGGCCGGTTACGCCGAGGGCAAGCCGCTGCATGCCAGCTGGAGTTAGGCCCGGGGTTCGTCTGCGGGTCGGTTGTGGCTGGTCGCGCAGTTCCCCGCGCCCCTAGGTAAGACGTGGGCCCCCCGTGCCGTATGCGCGGGGGGCCCATTTCTTCAGGTGCGGGCCCAGTGTCTTCGTCACCGCTGCCGCGATCTTCTCGTGGCCGGTGTCGTTCGGGTGCAGGCCGTCTGCCAGGTCCTCGGGTTGTAGCAGGTTGCGGCCAGGAAGCACGTAGAGGTGGCTGTCGCCGTCTTTCACGCGCTCCTGGGCCGCCGCCTCCATCGCGGCGCGCAAGGCGCTCAGCGTGGCGCCCAGGGCGTTCGGGGTGTGTTCGGCCGCCGGGTGCAGCAGCGGGGAGAGCAGCAGGAGCGGGGTGCGCGGGTGGCCCCGGCGCACCAGGGCCAGGAACGCGCGCGTCGTCTCGTACAGCAGCGGCGCCGAACTCGGCACGTCCGACCAGCAGTTGGTGCCGAACGCGAGGGTCAGCGCGTCGGCGGGCAGGGACGCGAGCTGTCCGGCGGTGGCCAGTTCGCCGCGCGCGGATCCCGCGTATCCGAGGTTGACGGTGTCCAGGCCGAGCGCCCGCCCGGCGACGGCGGGCCAGGCGTGGGCGGGGCGCGTCGACCACCAGCCCTCGGTGATGGAGTCGCCGTGGACCAGCCAGCGCGGCCCCGCGGGCACGGGCCGCAGGGTGCCGCCGATGCCGCGCAGGGCCAGTATCCGGGGTGCCACGGCCTGCGGCGGGTGGACGGTGAACGGGCCCGCGCCGGGCCGCAGTTGAAGCCGGACCAGCGCTTCCCCCGCCGGTGGGACCGTCGTCTCGGCCACTTGGCGCTCGCTCGTCCAGACCGAGAAGGTGTGGGCGAGCGGGGCGAGCGGTTGCGACGGCTCGGGCACCTCCGCCCGGTAGCGGATCTCGACCGCCGAGGCGCCCTCGGCGGTGAACTCCAGCCGTACGCCGACCGGCAGCGCGGCCCGTTCGACGACGTCCAGGGGCAGCCGGCCGAGCTGCGCCGGGTCGGCGCGCAGCGGCCTGCCCGATGTGCCCCGCCAGGCGACTCCGCGCAGAAACGGCTCCGGATCCAGCCAGTTCACCCAGGCACCACCGATCGTCTTCGGACCCTCCCGCCAGGGACGTGCGGGACTTCACTCCTACCCCGCCGACGAGCAGCGATGAGCACCCTTCGCGCACGGATCGAACGCTGATGCGCAACAAACACCCATCCGTCGCCCTTGTGCGCAATGATCATTCACCGATGCGCAAGGTTGCTGCATTACGAGCGGGAAGCGGAACCCTTTACTCTTCTCGCCATACGTGGAGTGGCGGCGACCGCCTGCTCGGCGGTACCGGCCACGGTGTGCTCAGTCATGCCCGGATTCCCCCCTCGTAGGGGAACGGCCGGACCGTCGCGGTCGTCGGCTTCCGAAGGCAGCGACAAGGAGCCCACTGAAGTGTTGGACCACGGCACAGCGCCCCCCGCCGCAGAAGCACCCGCCGCTGGGGCGAAGCGGCCCGGCAATCCGCTGATGCGGCGCAAGCCGGTAGAACTGCTGGTCGCCGAGGGTGGCAAGGGCGAGGGCGGCACTCTGCGCCGCACCCTCGGCATGTGGCAGCTCACGATGATCAGCATCGGCGCCACGCTCGGCACGGGCATCTTCGTCGTCCTCGGCGAGGCCGTTCCCGAGGCCGGTCCGGCCGTCACGATCTCCTTCGTCATCGCCGGTCTCACCGCGCTGTTCTCGGCCCTCGCCTACGCCGAACTGGCCGGCACCATCCCGGTCGCGGGCTCGTCGTACTCGTACGCTTACGCAACGCTCGGTGAGTTCATCGCCTGGATCTGCGGCTGGTGCCTGATCCTGGAGTACGGCGTCTCGGTCGCTGCCGTGGCCGTCGGCTGGGGCCAGTACCTCAACGAGTTCCTGGACGGGACGATAGGCGTCACCATCCCGGACGCGATCGCCGCGCCGCCGGGCGACGGCGGGTACTTCAACCTTCCCGCGCTGATCGTGGTCGTGCTCGCGATGGTGCTGCTGCTCGGCGGCGCCCGTGAGTCGGCCCGCGCCAACACGATCATGGTGTGCGTGAAGATGGCCGCGCTCGTGCTGTTCTGCGTGATCGGCTTCCTCGGCTTCAAGTCGGGCAACTACTCGGACTTCATGCCGATGGGCACCGCGGGCGTCAGCGGCGCGGCCTCGACGCTCTTCTTCTCGTACATCGGCTTCGACGCCGCCTCCACGGCCGGTGAGGAGGCGAAGGACCCCAAGCGCGACCTGCCGCGCGCGATCATGCTCTCGCTGGTCATCGTCACCGCGCTGTACGTCCTCGTCGCCGTCGTCGCGGTCGGCGCCCGCCCCTGGGACAAGTTCGAGGGCTCGGAGGCGGCCCTGGCCGGGATCATGAAGGACGTCACCGGTCAGTCCTTCTGGGCCACGCTCCTCGCCGCGTGCGCCGTGATCGCGATCGCGAGTGTCGTCCTGACCGTGCTGTACGGGCAGACCCGCATTCTCTTCGCGATGTCCCGCGACGGCCTGGTGCCGAAGACCTTCGCCAAGGTCAGCACGCGCACCAAGACGCCGGTCGTGAACACCGTCATCGTGTCGCTGTTCTGCGGTGTGCTCGCGGCCGCGATCCCGCTCGGCGAGCTGGCGAACGCCACCAGCATCGGTACGCTCTTCGCCTTCGCCCTGGTCAACGTCGCCGTAGTGGTGTTGCGCTGCACCCGCCCCGAGATGCACCGCACCTTCCGGGTGCCGTTCGGCTGGGTGATCCCGGTGCTCGGCTTCCTCAGCTGCGGCTATCTGATGTGGAACCTGCCGGGGATCACCTGGCAGTATTTCGGTGGCTGGATGGCCGTCGGTCTCGTGATCTACTTCGGATACGGCATCCGCCGCTCCCGACTGGCCACGGCCACGGAGACCGCATCCGCAGAGAAGTGATCCACCCGCAGTGCGACTCAATGACCTCGACGAGCGCATCGTCCACGCGCTCGCTGAAGACGCCCGCCGCTCCTACGCCGACATCGGCTCGCTGATCGGCCTGTCCGCGCCCGCCGTGAAGCGGCGCGTGGACAGGCTGCGCGCCGAGGGGGCCATCACCGGATTCACCGTCCGGGTGGACCCCGCGGCGCTCGGCTGGGAGACCGAGGGCTTCATCGAGATCTACTGCCGCCGCAACACCTCGCCCGACGCCATCAGGCGCGGGCTGGAGCGGTACCCCGAGGTCGCGTCCGCCTCCACCGTCACCGGTGAGGCGGACGCGATCGTCCAGGTCTTCGCCTCGGACATGCGCCACTTCGAGCGGGTCCTCGAACGGATCGCGGGCGAGCCGTACGTGGAGCGCACCAAGTCGGTCCTGGTGCTGTCCCCCCTGCTGAGGCGGTTCTCGTCGGGCTCGCCCGCCTGACCGGCTCTACTTGTACGGGACCTGCCACGGCAGCACGTGGAAGTCGCCCGTGCCCGCCTTGACCTTCTCGAAGGGGGCGGCGCTCATGCACTTGGGCAGCTTCTTGGTCGCCTCGTCCTCCGAGCCGATCCAGCTGTAGCCGAGCCGGTCGTGCGTGCCCTGGTCGTGGACCGAGACACCGACGCGCTTGCCCTTGAACGGGGTGTCGGTGTCGGTGACGATCCCGGTCACCACCGCGACCTTGCCGCCGGTGACCAGACAGTCCACCTTCGCCTTGGCCGTCCCGGTCCGGCCGTCCGGGAAGACGTGCCGGAAGGTGAACGTGCCGAACGCCTTCTCCGGGTCCTTGACGTCCCGCGCCGCCAGATGCGCGTCGAAGGAGAAAGTGATGTCGTCACCGGCCGGGCGGTAGAGCTTGGCCGTGCCCGTCAGCGCGGCCGCCTCGCGCGGCGCGCCCGGTCCGGCCCCGTTGTCGGAGGCCACCGCCGACCCGGCGGCGCCCGCCCCGATCAGCAGGGCCGCGGCCAGCGCCAGAGTGCGGGTACGGGGGCGAGTGAGGGCGGGGCGGTTCATGGCGGGTCCTCCGAAGCGGTCGTGGTGGCCCGGTTCCTCCGGGCGCATTCAGCTTCCCGCCGCCGCGGGGTCCGCCACATCGCACCCGAGGAGGGACCGCCTCCGCCGTGCGGCGGGGGAAGCGGGTCCCCACGTACGCCCCCAGGCGTAAGGGCCCCGTCAACGCCACGCAACGAATCACCGCCGAAGGCCACCGACGCGCAATGAATCATCCTCCGGCGCGCAACGGTCGCGCCTTGTCCGGGCCGAAGGCCGGAACGTACCGTCATATGCGACCCCTCCACCCCCTTACGCCCCCGAGGTCTGCCATGCCGCCGCTGCGCACCGCCCTGCTTCAGAGCTCCGGCCGTCCGGGTGACGTCGCCGCGAACCTGAAGGTGCTGGACGAGGCGGCGGCCCGGGCCGCGGCGACCGGAGCGGGTCTGCTGGTCACCGCCGAGATGTTCCTCACCGGCTACGCCATCGGGGACGACGTGCCCAGGCTCGCCGAGGCCGCCGACGGCCCCGGGGCGCAGGCCGTCGCCGAGATCGCCGTGCGCCACGGGCTCGCGGTCGTCTACGGCTACCCCGAGCGGGACGGCGAGACCGTCTACAACTCGGCGCAGCTCATCGACGCCGACGGGCGGCGCCTCGCGAACTACCGCAAGACCCACCTCTTCGGCTGCTTCGAGCAGGAGTGGTTCACCCCCGGCGACCAGCAGGTCGTCCAGGCCGAGCTGAACGGGCTGCGGCTGGGGATGATGATCTGCTACGACGTGGAGTTCCCCGAGAACGTCCGGGCGCACGCGCTGGCCGGCACCGACCTCCTCCTGGTGCCCACCGCGCAGATGCACCCCTTCCAGTTCGTCGCCGAGTCCGTGGTGCCGGTGCGCGCCTTCGAGAACCAGATGTACATCGCGTACGTCAACCGGACCGGCACCGAGGGCGAGTTCGAGTTCGTCGGGCTGAGCTGCCTGGCCGGGCCCGACGGCACCGCCCGGGCCCGCGCGGGCCGCGAGGCCGAACTGGTCGTCGGCGACGCCGACCCCGAGTTCCTGGCCGCCTCGCGCGCCGGCAACCCGTATCTGCGGGACCGCCGCCCCGGCCTCTACACCTCCCTCGTCTGACCCGGACCCTTCCGGCCCGCCCCCACCCCCCTTCGTACCGCGCAAGGAGTCCGTACCCCATGACGTCCACGGTGCCCACCGCTGTCCCGCACACCGACGGCCAGCCGCCGATCACCATGTTCGGTCCGGACTTCCCCTACGCGTACGACGACTTCCTGGCCCACCCGGCCGGGCTCGGCCAGATACCCGCGACCGAGCACGGCACCGAGGTCGCCGTCATCGGCGGCGGTCTGTCCGGCATCATCTCCGCGTACGAGCTGATGAAGATGGGCCTCAAGCCCGTCGTGTACGAGGCCGACCAGATCGGCGGGCGGCTGCGCACCGTCGAGTTCGACGGGCCCGGCACGGCCGGTCTGACCGCCGAGATGGGCGCGATGCGCTTCCCGCCCTCCTCGACGGCGCTCCAGCACTACATCGACCTCGTCGGCCTGGTCACCGAGCCGTTCCCGAACCCGCTCGCCGAGGCCACCCCGTCGACGGTCGTCGACCTCAAGGGCGAGACCCACTACGCGGAGACGATCGCGGACCTGCCGCAGATCTACCGCGACGTCGCCGAGGCGTGGAACGCCTGCCTCGAAGAGGGCGCCGACTTCTCGGACATGAACACCGCGATGCGCGAGCGGGACGTCCCGCGCATCCGCGAGATCTGGGCCCGGCTCGTCGAGAAGCTCGACGACGAGACCTTCTACGGCTACCTCTGCAAGTCCGAGGCCTTCCAGTCCTTCCGCAAGCGCGAGATCTTCGGCCAGGTCGGCTTCGGCACCGGCGGCTGGGACACCGACTTCCCGAACTCCATCCTGGAGATCCTGCGCGTCGTCTACACCGAGGCGGACGACCACCACCGCGGCATCGTCGGCGGCTCGCAGCAGCTGCCGCTGCGCCTGTGGGAGCGCGAGCCCGAGAAGATCGTCCACTGGGCGCAGGGCACCTCGCTGTCCTCCCTGCACGACGGCACCCCGCGCCCGGCGGTGACGCGTCTGCACCGCACGGCCGGCAACCGCATCACCGTCACCGACGCCTCCGGAGACATCCGCACCTACCGCGCGGCGATCTTCACCGCGCAGTCGTGGATGCTGCTGTCCAAGATCGAGTGCGACGACTCGCTGTTCCCGATCGACCACTGGACGGCGATGGAACGCACCCACTACATGGAGAGCTCGAAGCTCTTCATTCCGGTGGACAGGCCGTTCTGGCTGGACAAGGACGAGGAGACCGGCCGGGACGTCATGTCGATGACGCTCACGGACCGGATGACCCGAGGCACCTACCTGCTGGACAACGGGCCGGACCAGCCCGCCGTCATCTGCCTCTCCTACACCTGGTGCGACGACAGCCTGAAGTGGCTCCCGCTGTCGGCGAACGAGCGCATGGAGGTCATGCTCAAGTCGCTCGGCGAGATCTACCCGAAGGTCGACATCCGCAAGCACATCATCGGCAACCCGGTGACCGTGTCGTGGGAGAACGAGCCCTACTTCATGGGCGCGTTCAAGGCGAACCTGCCGGGCCACTACCGCTACCAGCGCCGTCTGTTCACGCACTTCATGCAGGACTCGCTGCCCGAGGACAAGCGGGGCATCTTCCTCGCGGGCGACGACATCTCCTGGACGGCGGGCTGGGCCGAGGGCGCGGTGCAGACCGCCCTGAACGCGGTGTGGGGCGTCATGCACCACCTCGGCGGCGCCACGGACGCCACCAACCCCGGCCCGGGCGACGTCTACGACGAGATCGCGCCGGTCGAGCTGCCGGAGGACTGACGGCCGCCGGTGGCCCAAGAGGGCCGCTGATCGCGACGGGCTCGGGGGCTTCTGCCCCCGGGCCCGTTCCGTTTCGGTCCGTCCGGTTGCCGCCGGTCCGCTGTTACAGCTCCGCCGCTGTCACAGCCCCGCCGCGCGCGCCAGCCCGTACACCTCCGCCGCCACGTCCTTCAGCTCCTCCGCGTCGCGCGCGGAGCCCTGGAGGTCGAGCAGGAACTCGCCTATGCCCTCGTGGGCATGGGCCACCAGGTCCTCCACTATCTGGGCCGCGCTGCCGGTGAACGGCGGGCGCTCGCCGTTCTCGTACGGCTTCGGGGTGTACCGCGCGTTCACGCGGACGCACACCTCCAGCGGGCGCTCCCGGCCGCGCTCGGCGGCCTGCTCCCGCAGCTTGTGCCACGCCTCGCCGAGCTGCGCCGCGCCCTGGGCCACCGGCATCCAGCCGTCCGCCCGGTCCACCACCCGGCGCACCGCCCTCGGGCCCGCCGCCGCGAGGTACACCGGGATCGGCCGGGCCGGCTTGGGGCCGACCTCGGAGGGGGCGATGGTGGTCAACTCGCCCTCGTACGCGACCGGGTCCGGGCCCCAGACCGCCGCGAACACGTCCAGCGTCTCGTCGAGCACCTTGCCGCGCTGCTCGAACGGCGCCACGGCCGCCGCCGCGTACTCGTCGAGGGACCAGCCCGTGCCGATCCCCGCGAGGACCCGGCCGCCGCTCGCCGCGTCCAGCGAGGCGAGCGAGCGGGCCAGCTGGAACGGCATGTGCAGCGGGGCCACCAGCACGCTGGTGCCCAGGCGCGCCCGCTCGGTGGCCGCTGCCGCGAGGGTGAGCGAGACCAGCGGGTCGGCCACCGACCGGTAGGCGTCCGGCCAGGCCAGGCCCGGTATTCCGTACAGCCCCTGGGTCGCGGGCGTCGGGAAGAGCACCCGCTCGAACACCCACAGGCTCTCGTAGCCCAGCTCCTCGGCAGCGCGCGCGACCGCGGGGATGTCGCGGCCGATGTCGTACTGCCTCATCTGCGGAAGGCCGAGTCCGAGCCGGATCGCCATGGGTGAACTCCTCGTGCGGAAGAAGGATCTGCGTAAGGCGTCAGCAGGCACCGCCCCACCAGGCCGACACCCGCGTCCATCCGCTCCCTGAACTCCCGGGAGAGGTCAGGAAGTTCCCGCAGCCTCCACAGCAACCGGGCCGACGACCAGGCCGCGTCCCGCGCCCGCTCCAGGCTCCACGACGCCAGCAGGTGCGTGAGCGGGTCCGCGATCTCCAGCAGGTCGGGCCCGGGCATCAGCTCCTCGCGCACCCGCTCCTCAAGGGCCACCAGCGTGTCGCCGACCCGTTCGAAGTCCCGCTCGAGCTCCTCCGGTTCGCACCCCAGGACGCGGCAGCTGTCGACGACGGCGAGCGCCAGGTCGTGCCCGATGTGGGCGTTGATGCCGCAGAGCGCGAACTGGAGCGGGCGTACGCCGGGGTGGCGCCGGTACTGGAACAGCGGCCGCCAGCAGGCGGGCGGCCGCAGCCCCGCCGCCACCGCGTCGACCGCCCGCAGATAGCGCCCGGCGAAGAGTACGTCCAGCGTCGCCGCGGCCCGGGGGTCGTCGAACGCGCCCCCGGTGAGGGACCGGCCGATCTCCTCGGTGACCGCCAGATAGACCCGGTTGAAGACGGCCAGGCCGTCCTTGGGCGGCAGGCTCGCGCGCAGCGCCCGCATCCGCACCGCTACGGTGTCCACCGACACCCCGGAGAGCGCCGTTCCACCTGCCCGCTGTTCGATCAGCACCATGAGGGCAGCGTCCCAGCACCGCGCTTTTCGGGACGTCGCCGGGCCCGGGGCTTCCCCGGAACGGGTGAACGAGGGGCCATCGGGGCCTCGGGGGAGGGGAGTTCACGGTGTCGGGAACACCGCCGTCACGCGCGCGCAGACGCCGGGACGACAGAGCCGAGCGCCGTTCGGCCGCGCGGCGCACCGCCATGGTCTCGCTGGCCTGCGCCGTCGCGGCCGTCGGCGCGGTCTCGGGCGCCGTGGCGGCCCTCGGGGGCGGGGGCGAGGACACGGCCCGGCCCACGGCGACCGCGTCGCCCGCCACGGTGACCCTGCCCGCCGTGCCCACCTCGCCGTCCGCGACGCCGTCCGCCACGCGCGCGACGCCGCGCCTGGCCAGCCCGTCCCCCGCCCCGAAGCCCTCGGCCACCCCGTCGCCGCCGCGGTCCGCGGTCTCCGCCGCGCTCTACCGCTCGCCCGACTCGCAGGTCCTGGACTGGGTGCGGGCCCACCCGGACGACCCCCGGCGGGCGCTGATCGAGCGGCGGATCGCGGACCAGCCGACGGCGGTCTGGTTCACCGAGTACGACCCCGGCGCGATCACCCGCGAGGTGCGGGCGGTGACCTCGGCGGCGGCCGGGCAGGGCCGGGTGCCGGTGCTCGTCCCGTACGCGATTCCCGGCCGGGACTGCGGCGGCGCTTCCCAGGGCGGTGCGCCGAGCCTGGAGGCGTACGACACCTGGATGGGGAACTTCGCGGCGGGGCTCGGGCGTTCACCGGTCATCGTGGTCCTGGAGCCGGACGCGATCGCCCAGTCGGACTGCCTCTCCGAGAGCGAGCGCGCCGCCCGGTTCGCCTCGCTGGCCAGGGCGGGGCGCGCGATCCACGCCGCCGACGCCCGGGCCAGGGTGTACTTCGACGCGGGCCACTCCGGATGGCGCGACGCCGAGGAGATGGCGGGCCTGCTGCGCGCGGCGGGCGCGGCCACCAGCGGCGACGGCGTCTTCACCAACGTCTCCAACTTCCACCGCACCTCCGACGAGGTGGCGTACGCGCGGCGGGTGCTCAAGGCGCTGGGCGGTCCCGCGCGGCTGGGCGCGGTGATCGACACCAGCCGCAACGGCAGGGGAGCGCCGCCCGACGGGCAGTGGTGCGACCCGGCCGGGCGGGCGCTGGGACACGCCCCCACCACCCACACGGGCGAGGCGCGCGTCGACGCCTATCTGTGGGTGAAGGTGCCCGGCGAGTCCGACGGCTGCCGGGGCGCGGCGGGCAGCTTCACCCCCGACTACGCCTACGACTTGGCGCGCTGAGCCCCTTCGGCCGCCTCGTCCCCGGCGCCGGCCTCGTCGTACGACGACGTGCCCTCGTCGAGCAGCGGCTCCTGCTCCTTCATATGGGCCGGGGCCAGGGCGCGCAGCACGTGGTAGCCGGTGATGACCACGATGGTGCCCAGCGCGATCCCGCTGAGCCGGAAGTCGTCGGTGAACTTCAGCGTGACGCCGCCGATGCCGATGATGATGCCCGCGGCCGCCGGGACCAGGTTCAGCGGATTGCGCAGGTCCACCTTGGCGTTGATCCAGATCTGGGCGCCCAGGAGGCCGATCATGCCGTACAGGATGACGGTGATGCCGCCGAGTACGCCGCCGGGGATGGCCGCGACGATCGCGCCGAACTTGGGGCAGACGCCGAAGAGCAGCGCGAAGGCGGCGGCGGCCCAGTAGGCGGCGGTCGAGTAGACGCGGGTGGCGGCCATGACGCCGATGTTCTCGGAGTACGTGGTGTTGGGCGGGCCGCCGACGGCGGTGGAGAGCATCGAGGCGGCGCCGTCCGCGGCGATCGCGGTGCCCAGCTTGTCGTCGAGGTCGTCGCCGGTCATCTCGCCGACGGCCTTGACGTGCCCGGCGTTCTCGGCGACGAGCGCGATCACGACGGGCAGGGCGACCAGGATGGCGGACCACTCGAAGTGCGGGGCATGGAAGGAGGGCAGGCCGATCCAGTCGGCCCGGCCGACGCCGGAGAGGTCCAGGCGCCAGTGGTCGGTGGCCTCGCCCGCACCCGCGACCGAGTGGATCTTGCCGAAGAGGCGGTCGAAGAGCCAGGAGACGCCGTAGCCGAAGAGCAGGCCGAGGAAGATCGCGACCCGGGACCAGAAGCCGCGCAGACAGACCACGGCGAGCCCGGTGAAGAGCATCACCAGGAGCGCGGTCCACTGGTCCTGCGGCCAGTAGGTGGACGCGGTGACCGGCGCCAGGTTGAAGCCGATCAGCATGACCACCGCGCCGGTCACGATCGGCGGCATCGCGGCGTGGATGATCCGCGCGCCGAACCGCTGCACCGCGAGGCCCGCCGCGAACAGCACGATCCCGACGACGAAGACGGCGCCGGTGACGGTGGCGCTGGTGCCGCCGGTGGCCCGGATGGCGGCCGCGACGCCGACGAAGGAGAGGGAGCAGCCCAGATAGCTGGGCACCCGGCCCTTGGTGGCGAGCAGGAAGATGACCGTGGCGACGCCGGACATCATGATCGCGAGGTTGGGGTCCAGGCCCATCAGGACCGGCGCGACGAACGACGCGCCGAACATGGCCACCACGTGCTGCGCGCCGAGGCCGATCGTCCGCGGCCAGGACAGCCGCTCGTCGGGACGGACGACCGCGCCGGGGGCGGGGGTCCGCCCGTCACCGTGCAGGGTCCAGCGCACGCCGAGGCCCATGAGTTTGCTCCAGTTCGTTCCGTGCTGAGAAGAATCAGCGCAATGGTAGTGGGCCCCGTGATCTCAGGTCCCATCCGTGAATCCTGCGCGAGGCATTGTCACCCGGAACTGCTGGCCCTACGCTCCAACCGCCCTATCCATGAACAGAGTTCGCATATATGAATCCCGTGAACTCTGGCTGACTGTGAAACTCCGGCCGAAGAGGATGCCCTTATGGACGGCGGAAGATCTCGCAGCGGGCTCATGGCCCTGCTGGCCACGGCCGCGCTGCTCGCGTCGGTGCTCGTACCGGCCGCCTCGCACGCCGCCACCAGGAAGCCCGCCGCCGTGAAGGCCCCGCACACCGTGGTCGTCGACGGGGCGCGCATGCGGGACGCGCGGCTGCGGCTCGACGCCGGCGACCCGGCGCTGCGCACCGCCGTGGCGAAGCTGACCGGGGCCGCCGACGGCTGGCTCGGGCAGGGCCCCTGGACGGTCGTGGACAAGCCGAAGCCCGCGCCGGGCGGCGACCCCCACGACTACCTCAGCCAGGCCCCGTACTGGTGGCCCTCCAAGCCCAGGACCGCCGACAACCCCTGGGGCTGCCCGTACGTGCAGAGGGACGGGCAGCGCAACCCCGAGGTCGACACCGGCACCGACCGGCCCGACCTCGGCAAGGTCGTCAGCTCCGTGACCACGCTCAGCCTCGCCTGGTACTACACCGGCCGGGCGCAGTACGCCGAACAGGCCTCGACCGCCCTGCGCACCTGGTTCCTGGACCCGGCGACCCGGATGAACCCCAACCTGGACCACGGGCAGTTCATCCCCTGCAAGTACGACGGCCGGGCGATCGGCATCATCGACTTCTCGCAGCAGTACACCGGCGTCCTGGACGCGGTCGCCGTCCTCGACCTGGGCGCGCCGGGCTGGCGGGCGGACGACCGCGCGCGGATGCTCGACTGGAACAAGAAGTTCCTGAACTGGCTGGTGACCTCGCCGTTCGGCAAGGAGGAGTCGGCGGCCGACAACAACCACGGCACCTTCCAGGACATGCAGATCGCCGCACTCGCGCTGGCCACCGGCGACAGGGCCCTCGCGGCGAAGAAGGTCCGGGCCGTCGGGAAGCTGCGTATCGATCCGCAGATCGCCGCCGACGGCAGCCAGCCCAAGGAGCTCGCCCGCACCCGCAGCTGGCACTACTCGGTCTTCGACCTGGTGGCGTACGCCCGGCTCGCCGCCATCGGCCAGCAGGTCGGGGTGGACCTGTGGGGCTACCGGGGGCCGCAGGGGCAGAGCCTGTTCAAGGCCGTCGACTATCTGCTGCCCGCCGCGACCGGCGCGGCCGTCTGGCCCCACCCGGAGCTGGAGTTCTACCGGTACGCGGCCAGTGACGTGGTGCACGCGGCGGCCGACGCGGGCGACAAGAAAGCCCGCGCGGCCGTGCCGAAGCTCCAGGCCCCGCCCGCCGGCGACCTCTGGGCGCTGCGCCCCGCCGCCGAACAACTGGACTCGATCGCGGGCTGAGGCGGAAGGAGCGCCCCGGCCGAACCGCCCCCCCCATACGGTTCGGCCGCCGCTACTGGGCAGCGTCGGTGGACCGCACCGGCGCCGCCTTCGCCGCGTGGCCGCCGCCCGTCCGGGCGCGCACTCCCGTACGCAGCACCTCCGCCCCCGCCACCAGCCCCAGCGCCAACAGCGTGACCAGGCCGAACGACACCACCAGCGAGGTCAGATCGGCGATGCCGCCGATGGTCGAGGGGGCGATGAGACCCGAGGTGTACGTGATGGTGGCGACGCCCGCGATGGCCTGGCTGGGATGGGGGCCGCTGCGTCCGGCCGCCGCGAAGGCCAGCGGCACCACGACCGCGACCCCCAGGCCGATCAGCGCGAACCCGCCCATCGCCACGGCGGGCCCGGGCGCGAGGACCACCGCGAGGCCGCCGACGGTCGCCAGCACGCCCCCGCAGCGGACCGTCCGTACCGCGCCGAACCGGTCCACGACCTTGTCGCCCGCGATCCGCGCCACCGCCATGGTCAGGGTGAACGCGGTCGTCGAGGCGGCGGCGAGACCGGCCGAGGCGTCCATGGTGTCCCGCAGGTACACCGCCGACCAGTCCAGGCTGGCCCCCTCGGCGAACACCGCGCAGAACGCGACGAGCCCGATGACCAGCGCCGACCTCGGCGGCCGGGCGAAGCGCGGCGGCGGGGTCTCGTCGGGCGCGCTGCGCAGGTCGAGCACGCCGCCGCAGACGAGCGCGCCGAGGGCGGTGAGGACGGTCGCCGCGACCAGGTGGTGCACGCGCGCGTCGACGTCGAGGTGCGCGGCGAGCGTGCCGGTGGTCGAGCCGATCAGGGCGCCCGCGCTCCACAGGCCGTGCAGCCCGGACATGATGGAGCGGCCGAGCCGGTTCTCGGTCTCCACGCCCAGCGCGTTCATGGCCACGTCCGACATCCCCGCGGTCGCCCCGAACACGAAGAGCGCCGCGCAGAGCGTGTAGAGGTTCGGCGCGAGCGCCGGGAGCGCGAGGGCCAGGGTCCACAGGGCGAGCAGCCCGCGCAGTGCGCGGCGCGCCCCGAAGCGGTGGGTGACCGCGCCCGAGAGCGGCATCGTCAGCGACGAGCCGATGGCGGGGAACGCCAGCGCCAGACCGAGCAGGCCGGTGGAGGCCCCGGTGTGGTCCTGGATCCACGGGAGCCGGGTCGCGAAGTTCCCGGTGACCGTGCCGTGGACGCAGAACACCGCGGCGATCGCGATCCTGGCCCGCCTCAACTGCCGTATGCCGTCGTCCGCTTCGCTCGCCATCAGCGCGGCCCTCCCCTGGGTTCCGGTGTGCGATAAACTATCAGGAACCCTGCCTGATAAATACTCCGCCGTCCATCGGGTTCCGGTCGTCTGGAAGGATTCCCGGCATGCCCGCATCACCCAGCACCGCCCGGGTCATCAACGACCGCCTCGCCCTGCGGCTGCTCCAGGACGAGGGCCCGTTGACGGCGGGTCAGCTCAAGAAGCTCACGGGGCTGTCCCGCCCCACCGTCGCCGACCTGGTCGAACGGCTCCAGGGCTCGGGGCTCGTCGAGGTCGTGGGGGAGTCCGGCGCCGAGCGGCGCGGACCCAACGCCCGGCTGTACGGGATCGTCGCCGACCGGGCCCACCTCGCCGCCCTGGACGTGCGCACCGACGGCGTCACCGTGCTCGTGGCCGATCTGCTCGGCGCGCCCCTCGCCGAGGCCGCCCTCCCGATCGGGGCCGAGGCCGGGACCGGGCCCGCGGTGGAGCGGACGGTGGCGCTCCTGGAGCGGACCGCGAAGGAGGCGGGCGCCGAGCGGCTGCACAGCGTCGGCATCGGGGCGCCCGGCCTGATCGACCCGGCGACGGGCGAACTGCGCGACAGCACGGGCCTGCCCGCCTGGCACCGGGAGCTGGTCCCCGCCCTCCAGCGGCGGCTGTCGGCCGCGGTCCTGGTGGAGAACGAGGTGAATCTGGCGGCGCTGGCCGAGCACCGGCTCGGCGCCGCGCGCGGCCAGGACGACTTCGTGCTGTTCTGGCTGGGCCAGGGCGTGGGCGCGGCGGTCTTCCTGGACGGGAAGCTGCGCCGGGGGGCGTCCGGCGGCGCGGGCGAGATCGGCTTCCTGCCCGTTCCGGGCACCGGCGCGCTGCCCTCCGCGACCGGCTGCGACGGCGGGTTCCACGCGCTCGCGGGCGCCGAGGCGGTGGTGCGCCTCGCCGCCGCGCACGGTCTGACGGGCAGCGCCGAGACGCTGGTGCGGGAGGCGGCCGGCCCGTTCCTCGACGCGCTGGCCGAGCGGATCGCCATCGGCGCGGCGGCCGTGGTCTCCGTACTGGACCCCGGCCTGATCGTGCTCGGCGGCGAACTCGGCCACACGGGCGGCGCGTTGCTCGCCACCCGGGTGCGCGGCAGGCTCGCCGCGCTCACCCCGCTGGGCGCCGAGGTCCGGCCCAGCGAACTCGGCGACCGGGCGGTATTGCGCGGCGCCCTGCTCGCGGCCCGGGACGCGGCCCAGGACGAGCTGTTCTGACGCCCGCGCCCCGGCCGGGGAGATCCGGCCGGGGCGCGGGCGTCAGGGGGTGCCCGGCGACAGCGGCAAGGGCCTCGAGTCGCGCCGCCGGGCGTTCGGGGGCGGGGGATCAGCAGGCGCCGAGGTCCTGCCAGACTCCCCAGTCGCCGGTGGTTCCGGGCTCCTCGCCCTTCGTCCACCACTTCGACTTCCAGTTGTGGGACTTGTACGAGACGGTCGTGGAGCCACCGTACTCGGCCGTGGCCGTCCAGGCGGGTGCCGTGCAGGAGCCGCCGCCCGTGGAGCCGCCGGTCGAGCCGCCCGTCGTACCGCCGGACGGCGAGGGCGACGGAGACGGCGTGCCGGTCTCCGGCTCGGTGACCGTCGCGCCCCGGGTGAGGTCCCCGGCCAGCGCGTAGGTGCGGCCGCCGAACGTCACCGTCCAGTTGGAGGGCGTCGACACCGGCAGGTAGTAGACGAAGTCGAGGGTCACCGAGGCGCCCGGCGCCAGCGACTGCCAGGCCGGGAGCTTCAGCGAGACCCGGTTGTAGTCACCCTTCAGACCGCCCACGTTGCTGCCGCTGTGGTCGCTGCGGACGATCGCCGTGCCGAAACCGGACTGGTCCTTGGCGTTCGCCGGGGCCGAGGTCCCGTAGTCGAACTGGAACTCCGTACCGCCCGGCAGCGTCGCCTTGGTGTTGTTGGTCAGCGTCACCTTGGGGCTGATCGGGTAGTTGGAGTCGCCGAGCGGGAACTGCCCGAAGTCCACCCCGATGTTCAGCGCCTGCGTGGGCAGCGTGACCGTGGAGCGCTTGGCGCCGTACGGGGCTGCCGACTTGAACTTGTCGTACATCGCGGACGTGAGCGTCGAGCCCGGCTCGTACTGCCCCTTGGCGGCGTTGTACTTGTAGTCGCCCGCCAGCTCCCAGACCATCGTGCCGCCGATGCCCTTGTCGACCACGTAGTCGGCCTTGGCGTTCACCGACTGCTCGTCCTCGGTGGAGAGGAAGACCTTCTTCTGGTCGTTCCACAGCCAGGGCGCCACCAGCGTCGCGTCGTACTTGCGGGCGTAGGTGCCGGTCAGCTTGGTGTCGGCGGGGAAGCCGTACTTGGCCGCGTAGTCGCCGACGACGCCCTTCTCCAGGTTCTTGGCGTGCCACATCGGGTTGGAGCCCGCCGGGGCCTCCTTGCCGTTGTCGTCGAGGTCGTGCCAGAGGTTGTCGATGCCGGTGGCGCCGTCACCGCACTTGGTCAGCCCCGACCCGGCCGGACAGCTGGTGGTCGCGGCCTTGCCCCACAGCCCGTCCGTCCCGCCGCTCACGTTCTTGAAGCCGCGGGTGTAGTACGGCAGGCCCATGTTGATGCGCCCGGCCGGCATCGAGCCGCGGAAGTAGTGGTAGGCCCAGTCCGCGTTGAGATAGCCGATTCCGCCGTACTGGGAGGTCGAATAGACGCCCGCCGCGGCGAGTTCCGCGTCCTTGCCGTCGTCGAAGAGCGAGGCGTTCGGCCCCACGTACTCGTTCCAGGCGCCGTGCAGGTCGTACGACATGATGTTGACGTAGTCCAGGTACTTCTGGACCTGGAACGTCTCCATGCCGCGCAGCAGATAGCCGGACGAAGGTGCGGCGACAGACAACAGATAGTGTTTTCCGTCAGCCGCTCCCGCGCGGTCCAGCTTCTCGCGCAGCGACTTCATCAGCGCCGCATAGCCCTTGACCAGGCCCGCACGGCGCCCGTTGGACAGGCTCCAGTCCAGCGGGTTGCCCGCGTCCTTCATCGTGGTGGGGTACTCGTAGTCGATGTCGACGCCGTTGAACCCGTACTTCTTGATGAAGGCGACGGCCGAGTCCGC
Source organism: Streptomyces sp. TLI_146 (assembly GCF_002846415.1). NCBI lineage: Bacteria > Bacillati > Actinomycetota > Actinomycetes > Kitasatosporales > Streptomycetaceae > Streptomyces > Streptomyces sp. TLI_146. The sequence continues at coordinate 2,274,684 of NZ_PJMX01000001.1, read as the reverse complement.
GAAGGTGTCGATGCCCGGCTGGTTCACCGAACCGTCGGCGTTGGTGGCCATCGAGTAGAAGCCGCCCGAGGAGACGCGCTTTCCGTCGTCGCCGAAATAGCCGCCGGTCTCGGCCCAACCGCCCACGGAGATGAGCGTCTTGACGTTCGGGTGCTGCTTCTTGAATTTGTTCAGGAGGTTGAAGTGGCCCTTGTAGGGGAGCGCGGGGTCCATCTCGGCCCCCGCGACGCCCGGCCAGGTCGCTCCGGTCGCCGCGTTCTTCTCGCTGTCGCCGCCGACCGAGATCTTGTTGTCGGAACCGATGTGCGCGAAGGCGTAGTTGACGTGGGTGACCTTGTCCCACGGGATGTCGGAGGCGAGGTAGGCGGGGGTCCCGTCCTGGCCGGTGCGCCAGCCGGTGAAGTACCCGATGACCCGGCGCTGGTGGTCGGCGCCCATCTTCTCGCGGCCGTCCGTGTCGTACACGGAGCAGTAGGGGACGTCGACGCCGGGCGTCTTGTACAGCCCGTCGGGGCGACAGGTCTCGTTGTCGGCGGCGTGCGAGACGCCCGCGGAGAGCGAGGAGAGCACCAGCCCGGCGACCGCGGCACCGGCCGCGAGCAGCGTGGCTCTCGTACGAGTGGGGGACAGCACGATCTGTTCCTCCAGGGGAGGTCGGTGGGGCACAGGACTGCAGGCGGTCGTGCGGCGGCGCCCCGGCGTGCGCACACCGGCGGGCCTCACCTCTGAGGTGACACGGAGATTAAGAGGACTAGACCAGAGCGTCAATAGGTATGGACCAATGCAGGGGCCGCGAGGGCCGCGCGATGGGGCGGACGGTGAACCTCCGCTACGGGCCGCGACCGCACTGTGACCCAGGCCATAGATGTTCGCCCGTATGGCCGACGATCAGTCGTGGCACACTGACCCTGTACCAGCAGCAGCGCACTCCGGGGTCGGTGTAATTCCGAACCGGCGGTAATAGTCCGCGACCCGGCCGCATCCAGTGGCCGGTTGACCAGGTGGAATTCCTGGACCGACGGTGAAAGTCCGGATGGGAGGCAGTGCGCGGCGGGCGGGCCCCATCAGGGCTCATGCCGGCCGTTCCGCTGATCGTCGTCCGCGACGGTCGGTGTCCTTCGGCCATGCGTGAGCAGTCTGTACGGCTTTGTTTCCCGCTCTCTGTCGTTCATCGACAGCCCCGGAGTCCGTGCCCGAAGAGGCAGGAGGACCCGGTGGCCACCGCAGCCGACGCAGACGCCATGCGCCGAGCCATTGAGCTCGCCGCGCGCGGACTCGGCTCCACCAGCCCCAACCCGGTCGTCGGGTGCGTCATCACCGACGCCTCGGGCGCCTTGGTCGGCGAGGGCTTCCACCAGCAGGCCGGCGGCCCGCACGCCGAGGTCCACGCCCTGTCCGCCGCGGGCGACAGCGCCCGGGGCGGCACCGCGTACGTCACCCTCGAACCCTGCAACCACACCGGCCGCACCGGCCCCTGCGCCCAGGCGCTCCTCCAGGCCGGGATCGCCCGGGTCGTGTACGCGGTCGGCGACCCGAACCCGCAGGCCACCGGCGGCGCCGACACCCTGCGGGCGGCCGGGGTCGAGGTCGAGCAGGGCCTGCTCGCCGAGGAGGCCGAGGCGGGCAACGCCGCCTGGCTCACCTCCGTACGGCTCGGCCGGCCCTACGTCCTGTGGAAGTACGCGGCGACCCTCGACGGCCGGATCGCGGCCGAGGACGGCACCAGCCGCTGGATCACCTCGCCCGAGGCCCGCGCCGACGTCCACCGGCTGCGCGCCGAGGCCGACGCCGTGGTGGTCGGCTCCGGCACCGCCCGCACCGACGACCCGCACCTCGCGGTACGGGGCGTCGAGGGCGCCGTCCAGCCGCTGCGGGTCGTCGTCGACACGGAGGCCAAGGCCGTACGGCCCGGCGCCCGGGTCCTCGACGACGCCGCGCCGACCCTGGTCGCGGTCGCCGAGGACGCCGACACCGCCCCGCTGGCGGATGCCGACATCGACGTCGTGCGCCTGCCGCGCGCGGCCTCCGGTCTGGACATCCCGGCGCTGCTGGCCGCCCTGCACGGGCGCGGCGTCCGGTCCGTACTCCTCGAAGGCGGCCCGGCCCTCGCCGGGGCCTTCGTCGCCGCGGGCGCCGTCGACAAGGTCGTCGGCTACCTGGCACCCGTCCTGCTCGGCGCGGGCCCCGCGGCCCTCACCGGCGCCGGAATCACCACGATCGCCGACGCGTTGCGGCTCGAACTGACCGAGACCGTCCGCATCGGCCCCGATCTCCGTATCAGTGCCACTCCCAAGGAGCGATGAGCGTGTTCACCGGAATCGTCGAAGAGCTGGGTGAGGTCACCGCCGTCGAGAAGCTCGGCGACTCCTCCCGCTTCCGCCTGCGCGGCCCCGTCGTCACCGAGGGCGCCCGGCACGGCGACTCGATCGCCGTCAACGGGGTCTGTCTGACCGTCGTGGAGACCGGCGACGGCGAGTTCACCGCCGACGTCATGGAGGAGACGCTGAAGCGCTCCAGCCTCGGCGCCCTCGACGTCGGCTCCCGCGTCAACCTGGAGCGGCCCATGGCCGTCGGCGGCCGCCTCGGCGGGCACATCGTCCAGGGCCACGTCGACGGCACCGGCGCCATCGTGGCGCGCACCCCCTCGGAGAACTGGGAGATCGTCAAGGTCTCGCTGCCCGCGGAGCTCTCCCGCTACGTCGTGGAGAAGGGCTCGATCACCGTCGACGGCGTCAGCCTCACGGTGGTCGACGCGGGCCCCGACTACTTCACCATCAGCCTCATCCCCACCACGCTCGCGCTGACCACGCTGGGCCGCAAGCAGCCCGGCGACCCCGTCAACCTGGAGGTCGACGTGATCGCCAAGTACGTCGAGCGCCTGATGGGCGCACACGGCCAGGAGGACCCCAAGTGAACTGGCTCAACTCCGAGGCCTTCACCGCCTTCGACCAGCACATCATGTGGTCCGACATGATCGGCAACACGGTGGGCCTGGCCGCCCTCGCGCTCGGCTGGCGGCGCTCCATATGGACCTGGCCCGCCCAGTTCCTCTCCGGTGTCATCCTGCTGGCCGCGTTCACCACCGCCCACCTCTCCGGCAGCGCCGGCAAGCAGGTCGTGGTCATCGTGGTCGCGCTGTGGGGCTGGTACCAGTGGCAGGGCGGCAAGGGGCAGGGGCAGGACGGCTCCATCGCGGTGCGGTTCGCCACCTGGCGCGAGCGCGGCCTGCTCGTCGCGGGCGCGGCGCTCGGCACCCTCGCGGTCGGCGCCCTGTTCACCGCCTACCCGACGCTGTCGTGGGACCCGTGGCCGGACGCGTACATCTTCGTCGGCACCATCGTCGCCATGTACGCCCAGGCGCGCGGCATGGTCGAGTTCTGGCTCGCCTGGCTCCTCGTCGACGCCGTGGGCGTGCCGCTCAACTTCGCCAACGGCTTCGCCTTCTCCGGCTTCGTCTACGTCATCTACGGCGCAATCGTCCTGTGGGGCCTGCGCGACTGGTGGCTGCGCTCCCGTACGAGCGCGCAGCCCGTCCTGGAAGGAGCGGCGGCATGAGCGCCACCACACCCACCTGGTACTCCACCGACAACCGCGAGGACCTCTCCCTCGACCCCGTCGAGCAGGCGATCCGCGACATCGCGGCCGGCCGCCCGGTCGTGGTCGTGGACGACGAGGACCGCGAGAACGAGGGCGACCTCGTCATCGCCGCCGAGAAGGCGACCCCCGAGATCGTCGCCTTCATGATGAGCGAGTGCCGCGGGCTGATCTGCGCGCCCATGGAGGGCGAGGCGCTCGACCGGCTCCGGCTGCCGCAGATGGTCGACCACAACACCGAGTCGATGAAGACCGCGTTCACCGTCTCGGTCGACGCGTCCGCCGCCTACGGGGTCTCCACCGGCATCTCCGCCGCCGACCGCGCCACCACCCTGCGCCTGCTCGCCGACGGGCGCTCGGCGCCCGGGGACTTCGTCCGCCCCGGGCACATCTTCCCGCTGCGGGCCAAGCCGGGAGGCGTCCTCGCCCGCAACGGCCACACCGAGGCCGCCGTCGACCTCGCCCGGCTCGCGGGGCTCGCCCCGGCCGGTGCGATCGTGGAGATCGCGGGCGAGGACGGCGTGATGCTGCGGCTGCCCGAGCTCGTCCCGTTCGCCCGTAAGCACGGCCTGACGATCATCTCCATCGAGGACCTGATCGCCTACCGCCGCTCCTCCGAGCCGACCGTGCGCCGCGAGGCCGAGGTCCACCTGCCCACCTCGTTCGGCGAGTTCACCGCCTACGGCTACCGCTCCACCGTCGACGGCGTCGAGCACGTGGCGCTGGTCCACGGCGAGGTCGGCGACGGCGAGGACGTGCTGGTCCGGGTCCACTCCGAGTGCCTGACCGGCGACATCTTCCACTCGCTGCGCTGCGACTGCGGCCCCCAGCTGCAGGCCTCCATGGAGGCCATCACCCAGGCGGGCCGCGGCGTGGTCGTCTATCTGCGCGGCCACGAGGGGCGCGGCATCGGACTGCTCTCCAAGCTGCGTGCCTACGAGCTCCAGGAGCAGGGCCGCGACACGCTCGATGCCAACCTGGAACTGGGGCTGCCCGCCGACGCCCGCGACTATGCGGCCGGCGCGCAGATCCTGGAGGACCTGGGCGTGCGCAGCCTGCGGCTGATGACCAACAACCCGGAGAAGACCACCGCGCTGGTGCGCCACGGCCTCAAGGTCACCGGCCGCGAGCCGATGGCCGTCCAGGCGGGCGAGCACAATCTGCGGTACCTGCGCACCAAGCGCGACCGGATGGGACACGACCTGCCGTGGCTGGACGCGACCGCGTCGGCCTGCGGCAACCAGTAGCGACACCCGTACAGCGACACCCGTACAGAGCTGAAAGATCACTGAGGAGTAGCACGTGAGTGGCAAGGGCGCACCCGAACTGTCCGTACGCAACTGCGCAGACCTCCGGGTCGCCGTGATCGCGGCGCAGTGGCACGAGAAGGTCATGGACGGACTCGTCGACGGCGCCCTGCGCGCCCTGCACGAGCTCGGCATCGACGAGCCGACGCTGCTGCGCGTCCCCGGCAGCTTCGAGCTGCCGGTCGTCGCCAAGGTGCTCGCGGGCCGCGGGTACGATGCGGTGGTCGCCCTCGGCGTCGTCATCAGGGGCGGTACACCGCACTTCGACTACGTGTGCCAGGGTGTCACCAACGGTCTCACCCAGGTCAGCATCGACACCGGCGTACCCGTCGGGTTCGGCGTGCTGACCTGCGACACCGAGGAGCAGGCCCTGGACCGGGCCGGCCTCGAAGGGTCGAACGAGGACAAGGGACACGAAGCGGTCACCGCCGCCGTCGCCACGGCCGCCACGCTGCGCACCGTCAGCGAACCCTGGCGCTGAGTGCCGGGGACGCACCCCTTACCCTGAGAAGCATCATGGCGAACAAACCCTCCAAGAGTTTCGAAGAGCTCTTCGCGGAGCTCCAGCTCAAGGCCGCCAACGGCGACCCGTCCACCTCCCGCACCGCCGAGCTGGTGGACAAGGGCGTGCATGCCATCGGCAAGAAGGTCGTCGAGGAGGCCGCCGAGGTCTGGATGGCCGCCGAGTACGAGAGCAAGGACGCCGCCGCCGAGGAGATCTCGCAGCTGCTGTACCACGTCCAGGTGATGATGGTCGCGCGCGGGATCTCCCTCGACGACGTCTACGCGCACCTCTGAGCACACCCGCACTTTCCCTCTGTACGTCTCCACGTAAGGAAGCCGACCTCATGCTGCGCATCGCCGTCCCCAACAAGGGTTCACTGTCCGGACCTGCGTCGGCGATGCTCCATGAGGCCGGCTACCAGATGCGCAAGGAGTCCAAGGAACTCGTCCTGGTCGACCCGGTCAACGAGGTCGAGTTCTTCTACCTCCGCCCCAAGGACATCGCGATCTACGTGTCGGCGGGCAAGCTCGACATCGGCATCACCGGCGAGGACCTGCTGATCGACTCGGGTGCCGACGCCGAGGTGATCCTGCCGCTCGGCTTCGCCCGCTCCACCTTCCGCTTCGCCGCCAAGCCCGGGACCGTCTCGGGCATCGAGGACCTGGCGGGCAAGACGATCGCCACCTCCTACGAGGGCATCGTCGCCAAGCACCTGGCCGAGGCCGGTATCGCCGCCTCCGTGGTGCACCTCGACGGCGCTGTGGAGACCGCCATCGAGCTGGGCGTCGCCCAGGTCATCGCGGACGTCGTGGAGACCGGCACCTCGCTGCGCAACGCGGGTCTCGAAGTCTTCGGCGACCCGATCATGAAGTCGGAGGCGGCCGTCATCCGCCGCACCGGCGCCGACGCCGAGAACCCCAAGGTCCAGCAGTTCCTGCGCCGCCTCCAGGGCGTCCTGGTCGCCCGCAGCTACGTGATGATGGACTACGACTGCCGCGCCGAGCACCTGGAGCGCGCCGTCGCCCTCACCCCGGGCCTGGAGTCGCCGACGATCTCGCCGCTCCACAACGAGGGCTGGGTCGCGGTGCGCGCCATGGTCCCCGCCAAGGAGGCCCAGCGGATCATGGACGACCTGTACGAGCTGGGCGCCCGCGCCATCCTCACCACGGCCATCCACGCCTGCCGTCTCTGACCGACCCCTTTACTCCCGTACGGAAGTGACGTACCCCGTGTCCGCCCCCGCGCCCCAACTCCCCGCTCTCCCGGTCACGTTCCGGCCGACCCGCACCCGGGCCGTGCTGCTGAGCGTGGGTGCCGTGATGTTCGCCGTGATCACCGGCGTCGCACTGCTCCTGGAGAACATGAGCGGGGGCGAGCGGGCCAGCTTCGTGTTCACCGCGGCGATGTTCTTCGCGGTCCTCGCGCTGCTGAGCCGCCCCAAGGTCGTCGCCGACGACACGGGCGTCACGGTCGTCAACCTCACCCGGACGCGGCGGCTCGCCTGGGCGGAGATCCTGCGCGTCAACCTCCGCCCGGGCGACCCCTGGGTGTTCCTGGACCTCAGCGACGGCACCAGCCTGCCCGCGCTCGGCATCCAGCCCGGCATCGCCAAGGAGCGGGCCATCCGCGACGCCCGGGCGCTGCGCGCGCTCGCCGAGTCGCACGGCACTCCCCAGGGCGGCTGACCCGCCCTTTTCAGCACCGGGGCAAGCATTGCGGCGACGATCTCAATGGCTACCCTGGTGACGGTGGCGCTCAACGCGCCCGCCCCGCGCACAAGGCGGCACCATCGGCCTGCGGGGCACCAGCGACCCGAGGAGTGACTCCCTCCAGCAATGGACGGATCGTCCGGTAGTACATGCGCCGCCCCCTCGCAGGAGGCGGCGGCATGACCATCCCGCTTCTGCTGCTCGCCGCGGCATTCCTTCTCATCCTCGCCAACGGATTCTTCGTGGCCGCCGAATTCGGCCTGGTCACCGTGGAGCGCCCGGACGCCGAAAAGGCCGCCGCCGACGGCGACCGCCGCGCCCGCACCGTCGTCGAGTCCCTGCGCGAGCTGTCCTTCCAGCTCTCCGGCACCCAGCTCGGCATCACCATCACCTCGCTCGTCGTCGGCATGCTCGCGGAGCCCGCGCTCGCCGGACTCCTCGACGGGCCGCTCACCGCGACCGGCCTGCCCGACGGGGTGGTGCCCGGGGTGAGCGTCGTCGTCGGCATGCTGCTCGCCTCCGCCGTCCAGATGGTGGTCGGCGAACTCGTCCCCAAGAACTGGGCGGTGTCGCGGCCCCTCCAGGTCGCGCGGTTCGTCGCCGGACCGCAGAGCCGCTTCTCCCGGCTCTTCCGGCCGGTCATCTCGCTCCTGAACACCGTCGCCAACCGGCTGGTGCGGGCGCTCGGCGTGGAGCCCGCCGACGAGCTGGCCTCCGCCCGCACCCCGGGCGAACTGGTCTCGCTGGCCCGCCACTCGGCGCGGGCCGGAGCCATCGAACAGGACACCGCCGACCTCTTCGTACGCACCCTCGCGCTCGGGCGGCTCACCGCGGAGAACGTGATGACGCCGCGCGTGAAGGTGAGCGCGCTGCAGACCTCCGCGACCGCCGCCGACGTCCTCAACCTCACCCGGGCCACCGGGCTCTCCCGCTTCCCCGTCTACCGGGAGCGGATCGACGAGGTCGTCGGCATGGTCCACCTCAAGGACGCGCTCGCGGTGCCGCCGCAGGAGCGCCATCGCACCGCCGCCGCGGTGATCGCGGTGCCGCCGCTCCTGGTGCCCGAGACACTGCCCGTGCAGCAGCTCCTGGAGCGGCTGCGCAGCGAGCAGCCGATAGCCGTGGTCGTCGACGAGTACGGCGGCACGGCCGGGGTCGTCACCCTGGAGGACATCGTCGAGGAGCTGGTCGGCGAGGTGCGCGACGAGCACGACGCCGAGGGCGACACCGGGCCCGACCTCGCCGCGGTGGCGAGCGACGACGGCCGCCCCGCGTGGGAGGCCGACGGCAGCTGCCGGGTGCTGAGCCTGCGCCGGATAGGACTGGACGTGCCGGACGGCCCGTACGAGACGGTCGCCGGGCTCGTCGCCGATCTGCTCGGCCGGATCCCGGTCCCCGGTGACCGCGCCGAGCTGCCCGGCTGGCGGATCCAGGTCCGCCGGGTCGAGCGGTACCGGGCGGAGCGGGTGCGCTTCGTGCGCACCGCCGACGTCCTGAGCGAGGCCGTGCGATGAGCCTGCTGCAACTCTTCTTCGCCCTGCTCCTGGTCCTTGCGAACGGCTTCTTCGTCGGGGCCGAGTTCGCCCTGGTGTCCGTGCGCCGCAGCCAGATCGAACCGCTCGCGTCCCAGTCGGCGCGGGCGCGGCAGGTGCTGCACGGTCTGGAGAACCTGCCGCAGATGATGGCGGCCGCGCAGTTCGGCATCACGGTCTGCTCGTTGACGCTCGGCGCGGTGGCGGAGCCCACGGTGGCCCACCTCCTGGAGCCCGTCTTCGAGGCGGCCCGGGTCCCGGCGGGCCTGATCCACCCCCTCGGTTACGCGATCGCGCTCGCCCTCGTCGTCTTCCTCCACCTCGTCATCGGCGAGATGGTCCCGAAGAACCTGGCCATGGCGGCGCCGGAGAAGACCGCGCTGTGGTTCAGCCCGGGGCTCGTGGCCTTCGCCCGGGTGTGCCGTCCGGTCACGGTGGCGCTGGGCGCGTGCGCGCGGCTCGTCCTGCGGGTGTTCCGGGTGGAGCCCAAGGACGAGGTCGAGGCGGTCTTCACCAGCGAGCAGCTCAACCGTCTGGTGGAGGACTCCGGGCAGGCCGGTCTGCTGGACCCGGGGGAGATGGAGCGCCTGGAGGACGCGCTGGAGCTGGGCAGCCGCCCGGTGACGGACGTCCTGCTCGACCGGTCGTCGCTGGTGACGGTGGGCTGCTCGGTGACGCCCCGGCAGGTGGAGGAGCTGACGGTCCGTACGGGGTACTCGCGCTTCCCCGTGTGCGCGGAGGGGGGTGCCTTCATGGGCTTCCTCCACGTCAAGGACGTACTGGACCTGGAGGACCAGGAGCGGGCGGTGCCGCAGCAGGTGTGGCGGCCGTTGGTGACGCTGCGGGCGGAGCTGCCGCTCGATGACGCGCTCACCGTGATGCGTCGGGCGGCGGCGCATCTTGCCCAGGTGGTGGACGCGGGCGGGCGTGTGCTGGGGCTGGTGGCTCTGGAGGACGTCCTGGAGATGCTGGTCGGGGAGGTCCGCGACCCGTCCCACCGCCCGTTCCCGACCCAGCCCCGCCCGGAACAGGCCCTGGCGGGCTGACCCCGGGTTCGCCCCCGCCCCGCCCCTTCCCTGAACCCTCCGGGGGTGGGAGGGGGCGGAGGTGTTCTCCCGGGGGCTACGCCCCGGACCCCTTTCGCGGGGCCTGCGGCCCCCGCACCCCGCCTTTTTCGTCTGCGGACCGTGCTGGGTTGCTCGCGCAGTTCCCCGCGCCCCTAAATACCTGGGGCGCGGGGAACTGCGCGACCAGCCACCCACGGTCCGCAGGCGAACAGGGGGGTCTGGGGGCGAAGCCGCCCGTGGGCTACAGCGGGTCCACCGGGCCGCCCCTCCCCGACAGCACCTCCCCGTACGCCTGCATCAGATCCGGCAGCCGAAGGGTGGACAGATCCTCCCGCCCGGGCGTGCCCGGATACGTCGACAGACGCAGATCCCGGTACGCGCAGCTCTTCTCGTACAGCGTGCGCAGGAAACGGCCGTTGCCCAGCTCGTCGATCCACCCCTGATCCACCACGTGCCCGCTGATCGAGCGCAGCTCGTCCAGCGCCTCCTCGTCCCAGCCGTCCCCGTTCTCCGCCGCCAGGACCTCCCCGATCGCCGTCAGCTCCAGGGGGCGGTACGAAGGGAAGTCCACCCGGGTGGTGAAGCGGGAGGACAGGCCGGGGTTGGTGGCTAGGAGGCGGTCCATGCCCTCGGGGTAGCCCGCGAGGATGACCACCAGGTGGTCGCGGTTGTCCTCGGCGCGCTTGAGGAGCACCTGGAGCGCCTCGTCCCCGTACGCGTCGCCCTTGCTGTAGCCGGAGTTGGAGAGGCTGTACGCCTCGTCCACGAAGAGCACCCCGCCCAGCGCCGAGTCGATCAGCTCGTTCGCCTTGACCGCCGTCTGGCCGAGGAACTCGCCCACCAAGTCGGCCCGTTGGGCCTCCACCAGGTGGTCGCCGCCCAGCAGACCGAGCGCGTAGAAGACCCGGCCCAGGATCCGCGCGACCGTGGTCTTGCCGGTGCCGCTGGGGCCGGAGAAGACAAAGTGACGTTTCGGCGGCTGGACGGGCAGGCCCTGGCCGACCCGTAGCCGGGCCATGTTGAGCTGCGCGGACAGCGCCTTCACCTGGCGCTTCACCGGCTCCAGGCCCACCATCCGCTCCAGCTCCGCCAGCGCCTGGGCGAGCAGCGCGGAGTCCGTCGGGCCGGTCGGCACCGGCGGCGGGGCCGGCTGGGCCGGGACGCCGGCCTTCTCCCGTGCGCCGTCGGGCGGCGGCACCGCCACCGCCGGGCCGGCGAGCGGCACCCGCACCTCGCGCCCCTCGGGAGGCTCCAGCGGCGCGGCCTCCGGCTCGCCGCCGTCCGCCGCGGTGTCCTGGCCGAACCCGGCCAGCGAGACGGCCGCCAGGTCGGCCGGGTCGTCGGAGCCGTACGCCCCGTCCAGGCCGTCCGACTCGGTGATCGCGGCCAGCCGCGCCGAGGTGTCCATGAACGCCGGGTCGACCCGGTGCACCGCCCGGTACAGCGGCAGCGCGGCGGCGGAGCGGCCGGTGCCCTCGTGGGCGCGGGCCAGCCAGTAGCGCAGCTCCTTGCGCTGCGGCTGCTCGCTGCGGCAGCGCATCAGGGCCGCCGACAGGAGCGGCTCGGCCTGCCCGAACATCTCCAGGCGCACCCGCGCCATCCCGCCGAACAGCCCGGCCTCGATCCCGAGCAGCGGATCGTTCAGCAACGGCTCGGTGTGCCGCACCAGTTGGTCCCAGTCCTTGACCAGATACGCCCGGCAGGCGTGCAGGAAGCGGACCTGCGGGTCGGTGTCGACCGGTGGCAGACCGGCCAGCGCCCGGTCAAGCTCCGGCACATGGCGCCCGTCCAGCCAGTGCGAGGCGTGCGCGAGCAGCAGATCGCGCGGGCTCTCCAGGACCGGCTGGACCCACCAGCCCAGCCAGTACCAGGAGTTGAGGGTGCGTCGGTGCCGGGCGCGCTGTTCGCCGAAGCGTTCGCGGTGGCGGTACATGCGCAGCAGCGCGGTGGTGGTGTCCACCCGCAGCGCATGCAGTCCCAGCCAGCCGTCCACCATGCCCGGATCCATCCGTACCGCGGCCCGGAACTCCTCCTCGGCCTGCGGATACGCGCCCATGGTGTACGCGTCGATGCCCCGCAGCCAGGCGAGATCGGCCGGGGCGTGCGCGCCCTGCGTGCCGAAGTCCATCACGTCCCCCACCACCGTGCCCCCGTGCTGAACCGCCAATTCACAGAACACAGAACGGAATTGACGGGAATTGACCGCACCGGTTGCATCGTACCCGCGAGGGGGCCCCGGACCGAAGGGTGGCGCGGGGGGAGTGGCAGCACGACCTGGCCGGTGACCGAGGGTGAGCGAAAGCCGCTGAAACGGCGTGCTGAAAGGCTCTGTAAGGCCCTGAAAGGCAGAACGAAGCCCCCGATCACGGGGGAACAACCGGGGGCTTCGCGTCTGCGGCGGCTCCGGAAAGCCGCACATTCAGAACGTAAGACCTGTACGGCCCCCGGGTCAAGCGGAGTTGGACGACTGCGAGGGGTGGTTTTCCGACGGTTCAGCCCGATGGGGGCAGTCCCTCACTGTCCGTGACCGAGTGGTGTGCGAGGGGTGCGGAATCGCGCCTCGGGAGCCACTCGTATCCCTCCTGGCACTGCCGTACCAGTGCATCCGCATACGGAAGCGACGGATCCGCGGCGAAATGGCGCATCTCCGCCTCCGTCCACTCGTCCCAGAAGCCGGAAAGCGCCGCTCCGTCCCGTCGGCGCCCGCGCGCCCAGGACCCCTCGGCGCCCATGTCCATCCACAGCAGCAACGCCAGATGCGGTCGCACCTCGCGCCGCCCCGCCCCGACGCCCTCGATCAGCACCACGGGCGCGGGCTCCAGCGGCCTTGACGCACCGAACCGGCGCAGGTTCCAGTCGTACGGCGTGACGCGCCCGGCCTCCCCGCGCGCCAGCGGCTCGATCACCTGGGCGCGCAGCCGGGGCGTCCAGGCGAAGAACTCCTCGTGCGTGGCCAGGTCGTCGAGGCGGACGACCGGCGCCCCGCCGAGCGCGGCGGCGAGACGTCCGGCGAAGGTGGACTTGCCGGAGCCCGCGTGCCCGTCCACCGCGACCAGCCGGACCGGGCCGCAGGAGGGCGGCAGGGCGCGCACGGCGGCCGCGATTCGGTCGATTTCTGCCATGCCCCCACCCTAGATCGACCTGCCTCGGCGACGGCGGCGCAGGTCGTGCCAGTGGTCCAGACCCATATTGGTGGCGCGGCACGGCGCGCATCACTGGCAGAAGTCGCCCGGAACCCGCGATAGTTGGCCCACTGTCGCGCCCATCGCCCCATCCTCGTCCGACTGGGGGTCCCGATCATGACCGGCTCCACTCCGCGCAGAACCGTCCTGGCCGCCGCGCTCGCCGCCGCGGCGGGCACGGCCGTCCCGGCCTCCGCCGCGGCCGCCCCCGCCCCGCCGACCGTGCGCCCCGCCGCGGGCAGGCCCTCGAAAGGCATCCCCTCACTGGTGGACAACCGCGCCTGGACCACGCACTCCGACTGGCGCTCGGGCGACGCCGCCGGAGTGCGGGCCGTGCCGGGCCGCCGCCCCGGCCTGGTGATCGCCCGCCCGGCGGGCAGCGTCGACTACACCGACCCGCACACCAAGAAGACGGCCACCTGGGAGTACGCCACCTGGACCTCGCCGGAGCACCGCTCGCCCGTCCCGGCCACCGAGGTCGTCGCCCACTGGAACGCGCACACCCCCGCCGGGACCTGGCTCCAGGTCGAGCTGCTCGGCACCTACTCCGACGGCACGGCGACCCCGGCGTACGTGCTGGGCCGCTGGACGGCGGGCGACGGCGACGCCGACATCCGGCGCACCTCGGTCGACGGGCAGAAGGACGGCAGGAGCACCGTCTACACCGACACCTTCGCCATCGACGACGCGGCGAGCGGGCTGCGGCTGGCCTCCTACCGGCTGCGGCTGACGCTCTACCGCACCCCCGACAGCGGCCTCACCCCGACGGTGTGGCGGCTCGGCGCGATGGCCTCCGACGTCCCGGACCGCTTCACGGTGCCCGCCTCCACCCCGGCGTACGCGGGCGAGCTGCTCGTGCCGCGCTACTCGCAGGAGATCCACAAGGGGCAGTACCCGCAGTACGACAACGGCGGCGAGGCCTGGTGCAGCCCGACCTCCTCGCAGATGATCGTCGAGTACTGGGGGCGGAAGCCGAGCGCCGCCGACCTGGCCTGGGTGGACCCCTCCTTCGCCGACCCGCAGGTCTGCCACGCGGCCCGGTACACCTACGACTACCAGTACGGCGGCTGCGGCAACTGGCCCTTCAACGCCGCGTACGCCACCACGTACCGCGACATGAGCGCGGTGGTGACCCGGCTGCAGTCCCTCAACGACCTGGAGAGGCTGATCCGGGCGGGCATCCCGGCGATCACCTCCCAGTCGTTCCTCAGGACCGAGCTGACCGGCGCCGGCTACGGCACCTCGGGCCACCTCATGACGGTGATCGGTTTCACGGCCGACGGCGACGTGATCGCCAACGACCCGGCCTCGCCGAGCGACCCGGAGGTGCGCCGGGTCTATCTGCGGCGCGAGTGGGAGAACATCTGGCTGCGGACCAAGCGGTACAACGCGAGCGGCAAGGTCGTCTCGGGCTCCGGCGGGGTCTGCTATCTGTACTGGCCCACGCACGTTTCCCCAGCTCAGAAGCGTGCACTGGCCTCGGTGGGAGTACGGGCCTGACACCCGGCGGCCCCGGCGGCAGTGACCAACGTCTCTCCCTCCGGGGCCGCATCCACTGGCACTCTGAAATGGCACCCGGGGGGACCGTCCACCGCCAGACGACCGAGTGAGTTGCCATGACCCTGCACGCCACCACCGCCGACGACCCGCGCGCCCTGGCAGAGCTGCGCGCCCGCACCGGCGGCCCCGACGACGGCCCCAAGATCCTGGAGCACTTCCTGGGCTGGACCCTCGTGGTGGTGCTGGCGATGCTGGTCACGCAGACCGGGCTGCTGTGACCTCCAGGTCGGCCTTCCAGTGCCGGCCCGGGACGCCCACAAGGCCGTAGAGCCACCGCACCGGCGAGCGCCGGGTCAGCAGCACCACCCCCGCCAGGACCGCGAAGGCGGCGAGCCCCAGCAGCCACCCCGCCAGGCGCACGAGCAGGCTCGCGCCCAGGGCCCCGGTGAACGGCAGCCCGTACACCCCGGCCGCCGCGATGGCGACCGCGACCGGACGGGGCACCTTGCGCTCCTCGTCGGCGCCCGGCAGCTGCCACCCCTCCACCAGCCAGCCGATCTCGGTCAGGAACAGCGTGCCGAGCACGGCCGAGCCGAGGACGAGCAGGGCGAGGAACGTGCCCGAGGTCAGGAAGTGCAGCACGTTGTTGACCACACTGTCCTGCGACCACTCCCGGTAGGCCTTGGCGCTGGTGGTCAGGGTCCGTCGGTAGCCGTTGCCGTCCCAGCCGTGGATGAGCGTCCCGAACAGCAGGAAGTGGCCGCCGACGCTCTGGAGGTAGGCCCAGTACCCCGCGCCGACCAGTACCAGGAGCTGGGCGGCCAGGAAGCCGAGCAGCGCGGCGGCGACGATGCCGCCCGCATAGAAGAGCACGAAACCGGCCCAGACGCCGTCGTGGTCCCGGGCCACCTGCATGGTCGCCCAGGACGGGTTGCGCCACAGCATGAACAGGCCGGTCGGCGCGAGCAGCACCGCCGCGTACAGCAGGGTGAGCGCCAGATAGGGGTTGGCGGCGCGGCTGCGGGTGCGGACCCCCTCCCCGTACACCGAGCGCTCCCACCACTGGAGCTGGCGCCCGGCCGAGACGGCGAAGGTCGCGCCCGTCGCGTACGCCCAGAACAGCGCGGCCTGGATCTGGATCACGAGGCCTCCAGCTTCAGTCCGCCCGCCACGATCGAGTCCGAGGTGACCAGCGCCTGTTCGGCGCTGACCTGGGTCATGAAGACGAAGGGCGGGACGACCGGCGGCACCGGCAGCCGGTCCGGGGTGAAGGTCAGGCAGAGGATGCCCTCCAGGCAGCCGCTGAACTTGGTGAGGTAGAGCGTCACATGGCCGCTGAGGTCCAATGTGTCGGCTGCCAGGGCGAGTTCGTCGTGGCCGTCACGGGTGCGCAGCCGGTAGTCGGTGAGCGAGGCGGAGGCCATCTTGAGGACCATCACCTTCACCGGTCCGCCCGCGCTGGGCACTGTGCGCACCCCGGCGAGCAGGAAGCCGTTGGGTGCGAAGAGGGTGGTGGTGACGGTCGGCGGGACGCGCGGCACCTCGACGGCGCCCGTCGCCGGGGCCCGTTCCGCCGACCCGCCGAGACCCAGCAGCAGCGCGACCGGCAGCGCGGCCGCGAGCGTGCGTGTGCCGCGTCCGTCCCGCAGCTCGGCGAGCCCGGGTTCCGGTTCGCGCGCCGGTGTCCAGGCGAATCCCATGGCGCTGCCCGCGATGCCCAGGCCCATGCCGACGAGGAAGCCGCCCAGATTGGTCGCGACGAACGAGAGAACCGACAGGAGCAGCGCGTTGATCGAGACGTAGTGGCGGGTGTGCGGCAGGAACCACAGGAAGAGCCCGGCGACGATCAGAGCCAGCCCGATCCCGATGGCCGCGATCCCGCCGAGCCCCAGGCTGACCAGGATCGTCAGCGGGGAGAGCGGGACGAGCAGCAGCTCCGCGCCGCCCAGGACCAGGAGCAGTCCGGCCCAGAAGGGGCGGGTGCGGCGCCAGCGCCGGGCGGCCCGGCGGGCGTCCGGCAGCGGGAGGCGCCTGTCGAGCCACCCCTCGCTCAGAAGCACTTCTTGCCGCCGATGCTCACATCGACCCGCATGCCCTTCAGCCGGAAGTTGCCGCCGGTCGCCGACCAGGCGTGCGAGCGCACCCCGGCGACCTCGATGTCCCCGGCCTGGAGGCCGAACTTGCCCTTCTCGCCGTGGACTCCCGGCACCTGGTCGAGCGTGGAGGCGTCCCGGCCGATCTCGGCGGTGCCGAACCGGGCGTCCCCGACCAGGTCCTCGCCGTCGATGACCAGATTGCTCGCGGTGACCTCGCCCGCGTCGCCGCCCGCCGTCAGCTTGAACACGACCGTGCCGACCGGCGTCTTCACCTGCGCGGACTGGCAGATGTCGCTGAGCCGGGCGTCCCCGATGCCGAGCAGGGCGACCGGATGGCCCTTGCCGTCCACGGACTTGTCGGTCTGCACATAGGAGGCGAGGCCCTGGCTCGTCAGCTTCCCCGAGGAGACCTGGAAGCTGGTGCCCGAGACGGCGAAGGAGGCGGCCAGCGCGCCCTCGGCCATCACATTGGCCATGACCCCGACGGCGAGGACCGCCGGCATCGCCACCAGCGCCGCCTTCTTCCAGGCGGTTCTTCCCTCGGCCAACGGCCGCCTGTCTGCGCTCACTTGTTCCTCCCGTACGTCCGAGCGGTGCAGGGGGAGTGCGTGTGCAGGTCTGCCATACTGCGGAGATCCTGTGGCAGTTGGAGACTAGGGCTTAATTTGAATAATAGTCAACAGCGAGGCGCGACCGAGAAATCCCAGGTGCGTCGCTCCGAACTCATCGCGACGGGGCGGAAGTTGTTCGCCGACACGTCGTACGACGCCTTGTCGATGGACGACATCGCCAAGCACGCCGGGGTCGCCAAGGGCCTCATCTACTACTACTTCAAGAGCAAACGCGGCTACTACCTGGCCATCGTCGAGGACTCGGTGGCCGATCTGGTCGCCCGGGCCGGGAGCGACACCGAGCTGCCGCGCGCCGACCGCGTCCACCGCACGATGGAGGGGTATCTGCTGTACGCCCAGCACCACCAGGCGGCCTACCGGACCATCGTGACCGGCGGCGTCGGCTTCGACACCCAGGTGCAGGCGATACGCGACGCCGTCCGCGAGGAGCTGATCGCCACCATCGCGGAGGGCGCCTACGGCCGGCGGGATATTCCGGTGCTCGCCCGGCTCGCACTGCTCGGCTGGATGGGCTGTGTGGAGAGCGTGACCCTGGAGTGGCTGGGGACGCTGGAGCCGGAGCGTGCGACCGTACGCGATCTGCTGGTGCGGATGCTGCGGCAGACCATGGACACCATCGGCGAGTTCGAGCCGGCCTGCCCCTCGCCCCCGCCCGGAGCGTGACGCAGGAGGGGCGGCCGGGCCACACGGCCGGCCGCCCCTCCCCGCCCCGCTCCCGGGCTACTTGATGGACTTGACCAGCTCACCGTTGGAGGTGTCGCCGCTCAGCTCCCAGAAGAAGGTGCCGCCGAGGCCCTGGTTGTTCTTGTAGGCCATCTTCCCGGCGATGGTGGACGGGGTGTCGTAGCTCCACCAGTTGTTCCCGCAGTACGCGTACGCCGTGCCCGCGACCGTGCCGTTGGCCGGGCACTTGGTCTTGAGTACCTTGTAGTCGTCGATGCCCTGTTCGTACGTGCCGGAGGCCGGGCCGGTGGCGGTGCCGCCGGGCGCCTTCTGGGTCACTCCGGTCCAGCCGCGCCCGTAGAAGCCGATGCCGAGCAGCAGCTTGTTCGCGGGGATGCCGAGGCCCTTCAGCTTCTGGATGGCCGCGTCCGTGTGGAAGCCCTGGGTGGGGATGCCGCTGTAGGAGGTCAGCGGGGAGTGCGGGGCCGTGGGGCCCTGCGCCGCCCAGGCGCCGAAGAAGTCGTACGTCATCGGGTTGTACCAGTCGACGTACTGGGCCGCGCCCGCGTAGTCGGCCTTCTCGATCTTGCCGCCCGCCGAGGCGTCGGCGGTGATCGCGGCGGTGACCAGGTCGGCGGAGCCGAACTTGGCCCGCAGCGCGGCCATCACGTTCTTGAAGGCCGCCCGCCCGCTGGTGTCGCAGGAGAGCCCGCAGGCGTTGGGGTACTCCCAGTCGATGTCGATGCCGTCGAAGACGTCGGCCCAGCGCGGGTCCTCCACCAGGCTGTAGCAGGAGCTGGCGAACGCCGCCGGGTTCTTGGCGGCCTCCCCGAACCCGCCCGACCAGGTCCAGCCGCCGAACGACCAGAGGACCTTGAGCCCGGGGTGCTTCTTCTTCAGCTCGCGCAGCTGGTTGAAGCTGCCCGCGACCGGCTGGTCCCACTTGTCGGCCGTGCCGTCGACGCTGGAGGCCGCGTCATAGGTCTTCTGGTAGTCGGCGTAGGCGTCCCCGATGGTGCACTTGCCGCCGGTGACGTTGCCGAACGCGTAGTTGATATGGGTCAGTCTGGCGGCCGAGCCCGAGGTCTCGATGTTCTTGACGTGGTAGTTGCGCTGGTAGACGCCCCAGTCGGTGAAGTACCCGACGACCTTGGACCCGGCCGCCAACGGGGCCCGGGCGGCGGCGGGTTCGGGCGAGGCGGTGGCGCTGTCGGTCCCGGCGAGCAGGGTGACGCCGAGTGCGGCGGTACAGGCGGCGGCGAGCAGGGCGCGCACGCGAGGTGGTCTGAGCATCGTGATCTCCTCGTGGGGGAGGGGAGCCGTTCACGGGTGCTTGGCATGAACGCGGTAACGCGTTCGCCCAGACGCTAGAAGGACTAGACCACTTCGTCAATGGTTTGGACCAACTCCGGAAGCGCCCATTCCCGCCCGGCGCCGCACGTCCGCGCCCCGAACGGCCCTGGCCTAAACGTGATCTTGGACCCCGTGACGGGACGCGTCCGATCGGGCATACTCACAGCGCCACAGCCACCAGCCTGCAGCTTCCGTGATCCGGGAGGGTAGGCATCGGCTGTCCAGCAGAGTCACCGGCGGCGCCGCCACACCCTGCGCGCGCGTCCGCCGAAGCGCCCGACAGGGAGGAGAGCGCCGCCATGCCCGACCGCGCCCCGCAGCCGGTGGACCGACAGCTGCCCACCGAGGAGGCCCGGGACCTCGTTGCGCTCGTACGCGACATCGTCCAGCGGGAGATCGCTCCTCATGCCGCCGAGCAGGAGGACGCCGGACACTTTCCGCGCGAGGTCTTCTCCCTGCTGTCCGAGTCCGGGCTGCTCGGCCTTCCGTACGACTCCGAGTTCGGCGGCGGGGACCAGCCGTACGAGGTGTACCTCCAGGTCCTCGAAGAGCTCGCCGCCGCCCGCCTCACGGTCGGCCTCGGCGTCAGCGTCCACTCGCTGGCCTGCCACGCCCTGGCGGGCTACGGCACCAAGCAGCAGCAGGCCGACCATCTGCCCGCCATGCTCGGCGGCGGTCTGCTCGGCGCGTACTGCCTCTCCGAGCCCGCCTCGGGCTCCGACGCGGCCTCGCTGCGGACGAAGGCCGTCAGAGACGGCGACCACTGGGTGATCACCGGCACCAAGGCCTGGATCACCCACGGCGGGATCGCCGACTTCTACACCGTCCTCGCCCGCACCGGCGCCGAGGGCGCCCGGGGCATCACGGCCTTCCTGGTCCCCGGTGACGCCGAGGGGCTGAGCGCGGCCGCGCCCGAGAAGAAGATGGGCATGAAGGGCTCGCCCACCGCCCAGCTGCACTTCGACGGGGTCCGGGTGCCTGACAGCCGTCGCATCGGCGAGGAGGGCCAGGGCTTCGCGATCGCGCTGTCCGCCCTGGACTCCGGCCGCCTCGGGATCGCCGCCTGCGCCATCGGCGTCGCCCAGGCCGCCCTGGACGAGGCGGTGGCGTACGCGACCGGGAGACAGCAGTTCGGCCGGCCGATCGCGGACTTCCAGGGCCTGCGGTTCATGCTGGCGGACATGGCCACCCAGATCGAGGCGGGCCGGGCGCTGTACCTGTCGGCCGCGCGGCTGCGGGACGCCGGACGGCCCTTCTCCAAGGAGGCCGCGATGGCGAAGCTGTTCTGCACGGACGCGGCGATGAAGGTCACCACCGACGCGGTCCAGGTGCTCGGCGGCTACGGCTACACCGCCGACTTCCCGGTCGAGCGCCTGATGCGCGAGGCCAAGGTCCTCCAGATCGTCGAGGGCACCAACCAGATCCAGCGGATGGTCGTCGCCCGCCACCTGGCCGGCCCCGAGACCCGCTGACGCCCCCTGTGCGCCGGGGTGTGCGGATCCACGCACCCCGGCTCCGGGGGCTTGTTTTTCACGGCATCTGACGTACCGTCAACTTCCCTGTCGTCCAGGAGGTTGCCGTGTCCCAGGACCGTCCGATCGCACTCGACGAATACCCGATCCACCAGGTCCCCCTCTCCCTGAAACACGTCGCCACCGGCGACCGCAACGCCTACGACCGCTGCATCTTCCACGTCTTCGACCACCACGGCCGCGCGCTGCTGATCGCGGGGCTCGGCGTCTACCCCAACACCGGGGTCATCGACGCCTACGCCACCCTGCGGCTCGGCGATCGGCTGCACGCCGTCCGGGCCAGCGACGCGCTCACCGACGACCGCATGAACCTCTCGGTGGGACCGCTGCGCATCACCGTCGACGAGCCGCTGCGCCGCCTCACCTTGCACTGCGCCCCCGACCCGGCCGACCCCGGCTCGCTCTCGTACGAGATCACCTGGCAGGCCGACTTCCCGGCCGTCTGGGAGCCGCACCACGTCCAGCGCCGGGGCGACCGCCTCACCCTGGAGGGCCGCCGCTTCGTCCAGGCGGGCCGCTGCACCGGCGCCATCCGGGTCGCGGGCGAGGAGATACCCGTCACGGCGGGGGAGTGGACCGGCACCCGGGACCGCAGCTGGGGGGTGCGGCCGATCCCCGGCGAGAGCGACGGGCGCGCCGATGAGCACCGGCCCGAGGGGTTCCACTGGCTCTGGGCGCCGGTCCGCTTCGACGACCGCTTCCTGATGGTGATCGCCCAGGAGGACGCCGACGGCTACCGCACCCTCAACGAGGCCGTGCTCGTACGGGACGGCCACCCCGACGCCCAACTGGGCTGGCCGCAGGCCGACATCAGCTACCGGTCCGGCACCCGTCACCCCGAACGCGCCGTCGTCCACCTCACCGACGCCGCCCGCAAGCCCCTCGAACTCGGCGTCGAGGTGCTCACCTCCTCGCCGCTGGCCGTCGGCGCGGGCTATCCGCCCGCCGACGACTGGCAGCACGGCACCTGGCAGGGCCGGGCCTGGACCGACCGCCGCGCCTACGACCTCTCCGACCCGGCCGCCCACCCGATGGCCGCCTACGGCGTCACCGACCACGCCGCCCGCTTCACGCTCGACGGGCGCACCGGGTACGGGATCTTCGAGCACGGCAGCTTCGGCCGCCACGACCCCAGCGGGTTCGCCGACCACACCTCCGTCGCGCCCTGACCCCTCCGTGCCCCGAGAAGGGATACCCATGGCCACGGCACCACGCCCCCGCACCACCACGCGCGACCCCCAGGAACTCGGCCGCAGGCTCACCGGCTGGCTCGACGCACGGCTGCCCGGCGCCCGCGTCACCGGCGTCGAGGTCCCGGCCTCCAACGGCATGTCCAGCGAGACCCTGCTCTTCGTCCTCGACCACCCGGACGCGCCAGTGCGCGCCTGCGCTCTGCGCCTCGCCGCCGACCCCGCCGCGTACTCCGTCTTCCCGGTCTACGACATGGCTCGCCAGCACCGGGTGATGCGCCTGGTCGCCGAGCACACCGACGTCCCGGTGCCCCGGGTGCTCTGGCTGGAAGAGGACCCCACCGCGCTCGGCGCCCCGTTCTTCGTGATGGAGCGCGCCGAGGGGCGCGTACCGCCCGACGTCATGCCCTATACGTACGAGGGGAACTGGCTGCACTCCGCCAGTGACGCCGAGCGGGCGCGTCTTCAGGACGCCACGGTCGCGGTGCTCGCCCGGCTGCACGACGGGTTCCCGCCCGAGGAGGCCGCCTTCCTGCTGCCCGAGGGTGAGGGCTCACCCCTGCGGCGCCATGTGGAGTCCCAACGGGCCTACTACGACTGGGTGGTGGACGGGCTGCCGCGCTCGCCGCTCATCGAGTCCGCGTTCGACTGGCTCGACGCGCACTGGCCCGCCGACGAAGGCCCGGCGGTGCTCTGCTGGGGCGACGCCCGGATCGGCAACATCGTCTACGACGGCTTCGAGCCCGCCGCGGTCCTCGACTGGGAGATGGCCGCGCTGGGCCCGCGCGAACTCGACCTCGGCTGGACCGTCTATCTGCACCGCTTCTTCCAGGATCTGACGGTGAGTTTCGGCCAACCGGGCCTGCCCGCCTTCCTGCGGCGCGACCACATCGAGGCGCGCTATGCCGAGTTGACCGGGCACGTGCCGCGCGCCATGGAGTTCCACACGCTCTACGCCGCCCTGCGGCACGCGGTGGTGATGCTCAGGATCGCCTACCGGCAGCTGCACTTCGGCGAGGTCCGGGTCCCCGAGGACCCGGACGCGCTGATCCTGCACCGGGGCAGCCTGGAGGCGATGGTGCGGGGGACGTACTGGAGTTGACGCGGTCTAGGCCGCGCGCCGCATGCGCGGCACCCGCATCGGACGCGAGCCCGGACCGCCGACGTGCGAGAAGGGCTGCGTCCGCCAGTCGAGGCCCTGGGGGAGCGTCAGGAGCAGCGCGGTGTCCTGCTCCTGGAGGTCCCTTGAGGTGTCCGCGGGCCTGCTCTGCGAGGCCGGACGGCCGGTCCCGGCGCACACCGTGAGGACGAACGGGTTCCACGGGCTCGGGCACAGCGCGTGCTCCGGCAGCACCGTCTCGTCCGCGAGCAGCGCGATCGGCTGGGCGCAGTCCGGGCAGATCACCCGGTACATCTCGAAGGTGTCGTAGGCGTCCGCCGCGATCTCGTCGTCGAGCTCGTCCTCGACGGTGGGATCGACGGGCTCCGGATCGGTGCGTTCATTCGACACACGTCCGCCACGCTTGATGTTCTGCATTGGGTTCTCCCCCTCGGGTGGGCCGGCAAGGCGCCGTCGCCGCGACCACAGCAAGCAATTCCCGCCAAGACCCGCCCGTAACCGCGCCGTGCCCCCGAGCGCCCCGACAAGGCTGTGGTCTTCGTCACATGCCGCCCGCAGGTGCCCCTTCCGGTTGCCGCCGACTGTGCCGGAGGGGACCTGTGGGAATAGGTTGATCCGCATGGAGGAGCTGGACCGTCAGATCGTGGATCTGCTCGTCAAGGACGGGCGGATGAGCTACACCGACCTGGGCAAGGCCACGGGCCTGTCCACCTCGGCGGTGCACCAGCGGGTACGCCGGCTGGAGCAGCGCGGAGTCATCCGCGGCTATGTCGCCGTCGTGGACCCCGAGGCGGTGGGGCTGCCGCTGACCGCGTTCATCTCGGTCAAGCCCTTCGACCCGAGCGCCCCCGACGACATCGCCGAGCGGCTGGCCGACGTGCCGGAGATAGAGGCGTGCCACAGCGTGGCGGGCGACGAGAACTACATCCTCAAGGTGCGTGTGGCCACGCCCCTGGAGCTGGAGCACCTGCTGACGCGTATCCGCTCGCTGGCCGGCGTCTCCACCCGGACGACCGTCGTTCTCTCGACCCCGTACGAGGCACGTCCGCCGCGTATCTAGGCTGTTCCCATGAGTTCCGAGAGCGCCGCCGCCCTGCCGGCCCGAACCGTCGCCCCGCTGTCCACGGGCGAGCCCGACCACCGCACCGTGCTGCTGCGCGGCGGCGAGGTCCACAGCCCCGCCGACCCGTTCGCCACGGCGATGGTCGTCGAGCGCGGACACGTCGCCTGGGTCGGCTCCGAGGGCGCGGCCGACGCCTTCGCGTCCGGCGTCGACGAGGTGGTCGACCTCGAAGGGGCCCTGGTCACCCCGGCGTTCACCGATGCGCATGTGCACACCACGGCCACCGGCCTGGCGCTCACCGGCCTCGATCTGTCGTCCGCGGGCAGCCGCGCCGAGGCCCTGGCGGCGGTACGGGCGTACGCCGCGTCCCGCCCCGACGACGACGTGCTGCTCGGCCATGGCTGGGACTCCGCGCGCTGGCCCGAGCGGACCCCGCCGACCCGCGCCGAGCTCGACGAGGCCACCGGCGGCCGCCCGCTCTACCTGCCACGCATCGACGTCCACTCGGCCGTCGCCACCACCGCGCTGCTCGACCGGATCCCGGGCGTCACCGGGCTCGACGGCTACCACCCGGACGCCCCGCTGACCGCCGCCGCCCACCACGCGGTCCGGGCCGCGGCCCACGCGGCGATCACCCCGCGCCAGCGCGAGGAGGCCCAGCGGGCCGCGCTGCACCGCGCGGCCTCCCTCGGCATCGGCACCCTCCACGAGTGCGGCGGCCCCGAGATCTCCGACGAGGACGACTTCACCTCGCTCCTGAAACTGGCCCGCGAGGAGTCCGGCCCGCGCGTCTTCGGCTACTGGGCCGAGCGCGTCACCGGCCCCAAGGACGCCGATCGCATCCGCGAACTCGGCGCGCTCGGCGCGGCCGGGGACCTCTTCGTCGACGGCGCCCTCGGCTCGCACACCGCCTGTCTGCACGAGCCCTACGCCGACGCCCCGCACACCGGCACCGGCCATCTGGACGCGGCCGACGTCGCCGCCCATGTGGCCGCCTGCACCGAGGCCGGGCTCCAGGCCGGGTTCCACGCCATCGGGGACGCCGCCGTCACCGCCGTCGTCGAGGGCGTCCGGGCCGCCGCCGCCAAGGTGGGCCTGGCCCGCATCCGCGCCGCCCGGCACCGCGTCGAGCACGCCGAGATGCTCACCCCCGAGACCATCGCCGCCTTCGCCGAGCTCGGCCTCACCGCCTCCGTGCAGCCCGCGTTCGACGCGCTGTGGGGCGGCGAGGACGGCATGTACGCCGAGCGGCTCGGCGCCGAGCGGGCCCGCACCCTGAACCCGTACGCGGCCCTGCTGCGCGCCGGGGTGCCGCTCGCCTTCGGCTCGGACTCGCCGGTCACCCCGCTCGACCCGTGGGGCACGGTCCGCGCGGCCGCCTTCCACCGGACCCCCGAGCACCGCGTCTCGGCCCGCGCCGCCTTCACCGCCCACACCCGGGGCGGCTGGCGCGCCATCGGCCGGGACGACGCGGGCACCCTGGTGCCGGGCGCGCCCGCCGACTACGCGGTGTGGCGCACCGACGAGCTCGTGGTGCAGGCGCCGGACGACCGGGTGGCCCGCTGGTCGACCGACCCGCGCTCGGGCACGCCCGGACTGCCGGACCTCAGCCCCGGGGCGGAGCTGCCGGTCTGCCTGCGCACGGTGGTGTTCGGACAAACGGTCTTCGTCCGGCCGAACGAGTGACGTAGGGACATTTCGTACGGCCGTCAGGCTGCCCTCACGGCGCCGCCACCACCTGCGGATCTTCCTCGTTGACCTGCGGTTTCGTTTCGACGCCGCAGGTCAAACGACTGTTGACAGGGAGCGGCCGGGGGCCGGTAGGTTCGGCCGGGTCCACCACAGGACGTCCGGCCGACAGAAGGTTTCTGCCGTCCGGGGGGTCCCCCCTGCTCCGCGGGAGCTCGGGGGAGGGTGCGACCCGGATGGGGCCCGGACGTTCAGTAGACAACGGCTCCAGGCAGCCCGCAGCCAGCGGGTCCCGAGCCGGCCCGAAGGGCGCCGGGCCCCCATTCCGACACCCCGGGACCTCGCGGTGCGGGAGTGCCCCGACCGCTCGCTATGGTGGTGCCCTGCGTACGGACAATAAGGGGCAGCAGTGAACGACGGCGGTCAGAGGCGATACGGCCCGCTCGGCAGAGCCTTGGTGATCATCCCGACCTACAACGAGGCGGAGAACATCAAGCCGATCGTCTCCCGCGTCAGGGAGTCGGTCCCCGAGGCGCACGTCCTGATCGCCGACGACAACAGCCCCGACGGCACCGGCAAGCTCGCCGACGAGCTGGCGGCCGACGACGACCACGTCCACGTCCTGCACCGCAAGGGCAAGGAGGGTTTGGGCGCCGCCTACCTCGCGGGCTTCCGCTGGGGCGTCGACGAGGGCTACGGCGTACTGGTCGAGATGGACGCGGACGGCTCCCACCAGCCCGAGGAGCTGCCCCGGCTGCTCACCGCGCTCAAGGGCGCCGACCTGGTCCTCGGCTCACGCTGGGTGCCGGGCGGCCGGGTGGTGAACTGGCCCAAGAGCCGCGAGTTCATCTCCCGCGGCGGCTCCACGTACTCCCGGCTGCTGCTCGGCGTGGACATCCGCGACGTCACCGGCGGGTTCCGGGCCTTCCGCCGCGAGACCCTCGAAGGCCTCGGCCTGGACGAGGTGGCCTCGCAGGGCTACTGCTTCCAGGTCGACCTGGCCCGCCGCGCGGTGGCCGCCGGCTACCACGTGGTCGAGGTGCCGATCACCTTCGTCGAGCGCGAGCGCGGCGACTCCAAGATGAGCAACGACATCATCGTCGAGGCGCTCTGGCGGGTCACCGCCTGGGGCGTCGGCTCGCGCGCCAACAAGCTCCTGGGCCGCAAGCCGTCCTGACCTCGGACGGGCGGCGCTCGCGTTCGCCGTCCGCTGACGGATCCCTTACGCCGTCCTGTCATGCTCCCAGGCACACTGGGAGCATGACGACCGGCATTCCGCCCTCCACCCCGCCCAAGCGCTCCCGTGCGCGCACCCTCGTCCCGCTGGGGATCGCCGCCTGGCTCCTCGCGGAGATATGGCTGCTGATCACGGTGGCGAGCGCCGCCGGGGGACTCACCGTGCTGGCCCTGCTGGTCGGCGGCGCCGTGCTCGGCGGATACGTGATCAAGCGGGCCGGGCGCCGGGCCTTCCAGAACCTCACGCAGACGCTCCAGCAGCAGCAGTACGGGGCGGCGGGCCCCGGCGCCCAGCCGCAGCCCGGCAGCGAGGGCAACACCTTCACGATGCTCGGCGGTCTGCTCCTGATGGTCCCGGGACTGCTCTCGGACGTCCTGGGGCTGCTCTGCCTGGTGCCGCCGGTGCGCAAGGCGCTGAGCAGGTACGCGGAGAGCTCGCTGGAGAAGCGGATGCGCACCGCCCGCCCCGGCACCCTGGGCGACGCCTTCCAGCAGGCCCGGATGCACCAGCCGGACGGCAAGGTGGTGCAGGGCGAGGTCATCCGTCACGACGAGCGCCCCCAGCGGGACGAGCCCCGGCCGCCGCTGACCCACTGAGGCCCGTAGGCGTACCGCCAGAGCCCGGCGCAGCACGAAAAAGAGGGCCGGTCACACCGAAACGGTGTGACCGGCCCTCTTCTTCTGCCTTTCGCCCAAGCGCTTGCGCGCCTACGCGGACTTGCGACTGTCGCGCGGATGCACGGCAATGTTCATGGCGCCGGAACGCAGGACCTCCAGCCTCTCGGCCAGAACCTCCTCCAGCTCCTCGCGGGTGCGTCGCTCCATGAGCATGTCCCAGTGCGTACGCGCGGGCTTGCCCTTCTTCTCCTCAGGACCTTCGCCGTCCACCAGGAGTGCCATGGCGCCACACGCCTTGCACTCCCACTCCGGCGGGATGTCCGCCTCCACCGAGAACGGCATCTCGAATCGATGTCCGTTCTCGCATGCGTACTCCACCGCCTGGCGCGGGGCCAGATCGATGCCGCGGTCGGTCTCGTAGCTGGTCACCACGAGGCGCGTGCCGCGAAGAGCTCGCTCACTCATGAATCGTGCCTCCCGGGCTTGTCGCCCACAGGACAGGTGTCGCTGTCGTCGTCATCCGGTCAACGTCCGGTCGGCGGTAAAGATTCCCGTTGTGGGTCATGTGTCGCCGTCGTGCCGCCCCTTGTTGTACCCACCAGTGCCCGGTTTGTCACATCTGGCAGCAGATGTCACCCAGCGTCTTCACTACTTGAGCACGCAGTAACGGTCCGCCTGGCAGGCCAAAGGCGTACACTACCGGCCTTTCACTTCAACGTCTAAATCCGCGCCGGAACCGGGTTTCCGGCGGCCGCCACGGCGGCCCTCACCGGGACCCGGGCGAGCAGCACGAAGCCGACGCCGAAGAAGATCACGAGAGAGATGATCGCATCCCGGTAGCTCCCGGTCAGCTGATACGCGAGCCCGAACACCAGTGGCCCCAGCCAGCTCAGCCCGCGGTCGCTCATCTCGTAGGCCGAGAAGTACTCGGCCTCCTTGCCGCTCGGCACCATATGTGAGAAAAGCGACCGCGACAGCGCCTGGCTGCCGCCCAGGACCGTGCCGATCGCCGCGGCCAGCACGAAGAAGAGCGCGGGCGAGTGGGCGGGCAGGAAGTACCCGGTGGCCAGGATCAGCGCCCACACCGCCAGCGAGCCGAGGATCGTGCGCTTGGCGCCGTGCGTCTGCGCGAGGCGCCCCATCCCGAGCGCCCCCGCCACCGCGAGCACCTGCACCAGCAGCACGGCGACGATCAGCGTGTTCTGGTCGAGGCCGAGCTCCTCGGAGCCGTACAGCGAGGCCTGCGAGATCACGGTCTGCACGCCGTCGTTGTAGATCAGATACGCGAGCAGGAAGGCGAGGGTCAGCGGACGCGCGCGCATGTCGCGCAGCGTCGCGATGAGCTGGCGCCAGCCCGCGCCCACCTTGTCCTCGGCCGGGACGTGCCCGCCGGGCGCGTGCCGGTCCCGCAGCCGCCGCAGCGGCACGAGCGTGAAGGCGCCCCACCAGACCCCCGCCGAGGCCAGACAGATCCGTACGGCCGTGCCCTCGGAGAGCCCGAAGCTGTCGTGGCCCGAGTAGAGGACCAGATTGAGGACGAGGACGAACGCGCCCGCGGTGTAGCCGAAGGCCCAGCCGCGCGAGGAGACGCGGTCGCGCTCCTCGGGACCGGCGATCTGCGGCAGATAGGCGTTGTAGAGCACCATCGAGACCGACAGCGCGGCATTGGCGACGATCAGCAGCACCGCGCCGAGCAGATAGCGGTGTCCGTCGAGGAAGAACATGCCGGCCGTCGCCGCCGCGCCGGTGTACGCCGCCGCCGCGAGCAGCGGCTTCTTGCGGCCGGTGCGGTCCGCCGCGGCGCCCACCATGGGCATCAGGACCACCGCGAGCACCACCGAGGCGGACACCGCGTACGCGAAGAGGGATCCGGCCCGCACCGGAACGCCCAGCGGGTGCACGAAGCCGTCCGCGTCGGCGGCGTCCTTGGCGATGGCCGTCAGATAGGGCCCGAGGAACACCGTCAGGACGGTCGTCGAGTAGACCGAGCACGCGAAGTCGTAGAAGTACCAGCCGCGTTGCTCGCGGCGGCGGTCGGCCTCCGGCGCCGCCTGTGCGGCGGTCCGGCCCATGGTCTCGGCGGTCAAACCCCGCGCCCCTTCGTTCGTTCCTCGGGCGCGCGCCGGGTGTCAGAACCCGGTTCCCCGGTCGGTCAGTACCGTGCGCAGCGTCTCCAGATGATCGGTCATGATGCCATCCACGCCGAGGTCCAGGAGTTTCGTCATCCGATCGGGATCATTGATTGTCCATACGTGTACCTGCAGGCCCAGGGCGTGCGCGGTCTCCACGAACCGCCGGTCCACCACCGGGATCCCGTTCTGCGCCTCGGGCACCTGCGCGCACACCGCGCCGCGCCGCAGCGGCACGGGCAGGCCGAGCGAGCGCAGCCTGAGAGCGGCGACGCCGCGCACGCCGTACGAGGTGGCCAGGCGCGGGCCCGCCAGCCTCGCGGCCCGGGCCACCCGGGCCTCCGAGAACGAGCCCACGCACACCCGGTCCCACGCGTCGGTCCGGCGGATCAGCTCCACCAGCGGGACGAGCGCGGACTCGGCCTTCAGATCGACGTTCCAGCGCGCGTCGGGGAACGCCTCCAGGAGCTCCTCGAAGAGCGGCAGCGGCTCACGGCCCGCCACCCGGGCCTGGCGCACCTCGGCCCACGGCAGATCGGCGATCCGCCCCACGGCGTCGGTGACCCGGTCCAGGGTGGAGTCGTGGAAGGCGACCAGACGGCCGTCCACGGTGGTGTGCACATCGGTCTCGAAGTACCGGAAACCGGCCGCCGCGGCCCGGCCGAAGGCGGCCGCGGTGTTCTCGATGCCGTCGGCCGCCCCGCCGCGGTGGGCGAAGGCGATCGGCGTCGGGTGGTCCAGATAGGGGTGGCGTACGCGAGTCACCCGCGCAGTATCGCCTGTGCCGGTGCCGCCCCGGTGACGGGCTCGACGGGCGCCGTTTCCGGGGCGGCCGTCCGCTCCGGCTCGGGCGACGGTTCGGGTGACGGCTCGGGCGACGGCTCCGGGACGGCGAAGAAGCGCAGGAAGAACTGGGCGAGCGGGCCGATCGCGAGGGCGTACGCGACCGTGCCGACGCCCAGCGAGCCGCCGAGCAGGAACCCGGTCACCACCACCGCCACCTCGATCGAGGTGCGCACCAGCCGGATGGAGCGGCCGGTGAGCCGGTGCAGCCCGGTCATCAGCCCGTCGCGCGGGCCGGGGCCGAACCGCGCCGCGATGTACAGGCCCGTCGCCACGCCGTTGAGCAGGATCCCGCCGACAAGCACCGGGATCCGGGCGGCGAGCCCGTGCACGTCCGGCACCAGGGCAAGGGTGGAGTCCATCGCGATGCCGATGGCGAAGACGTTGGAGACCGTGCCCAGGCCCGGCCGCTGCCGGATCGGGATCCACAGCAGCAGCACCAGCGCGCCCACGATGATCGAGACGACGCCGATGGTCAGGCCGGTGCGCTCGGCGATCCCCTGGTGCAGCACCCCCCACGGTTCGAGCCCGAGCCCGCTGCGCACGAGCAGCGCGGAGCTCACGCCGTACAGCGTCAGGCCGACGTAGAGCTGGAGCAGCCTGCGGGTGAGGTGCGTGGACACGTGAATGCCCCCCTGTCTGGTGGTAGTGGACCGGCGCATGACACTCTGTGGCTGGGAAACCCATCCCAACCATGGCCAATTCGGGGAAGGTGGACTGACTTCCATGGCGCAGTGGACCTCGGCGGTCGGGCCGGCACAGCTGGCCCGTCAGCTCAACGCACAGCAGCAGCCCCGCCCGGCGGGCACCCGCAAGCCGCCCGCCTACCGGGCGCTGGCCGACGGGATCCGTCTGCTCGTCCTCGAAGGACGGGTGCCGGTGGCCGCCCGCCTGCCCGCCGAGCGGGAGCTCGCCATGGCCCTCTCGGTCAGCCGCACCACGGTCGCCGCCGCCTACGAGGCGCTGCGCGGCGAGGGCTTCCTGGAGTCCCGCCGGGGCGCGGGCAGCTGGACGGCCGTCCCCGCGGGCAACCCGCTGCCCGCGCGCGGCCTGGAGCCGCTGCCGCCCGAGTCGCTGGGCTCCATGATCGATCTGGGGTGCGCGGCGCTGCCCGCGCCCGAGCCCTGGCTGACCCGCTCGGTCCAGGGCGCCCTGGAGGAGCTGCCGCCGTACGCGCACACCCACGGCGACTATCCGGCCGGGCTGCCCGCGCTGCGCCAGATGCTCGCCGAGCGGTACACCGCGCGCGGCATCCCCACCATGCCCGAGCAGATCATGGTCACCACCGGTGCGATGGGCGCCATCGACGCCATCTGCCACCTCTTCGCCGGGCGCGGCGAGCGGATCGCGGTCGAGTCGCCCTCGTACGCCAACATCCTCCAGCTGATGCGCGAGGCCGGGGCCCGGCTCGTGCCGGTCGCCATGGCCGAGGGGCTGACCGGCTGGGACCTGCCCCTGTGGCGGCAGGTGCTGCGCGACTCGGCGCCCCGGCTCGCCTATGTCGTCGCCGACTTCCACAACCCGACGGGGGCGCTGGCCGACGAGGACCAGCGCCGCGCCCTGGTCGACGCGGCCCGCTCGGCCGGGACCGTGCTCGTCGTCGACGAGACCATGTCCGAGCTCTGGCTGGACGAGGACATCGACATGCCGCGCCCCGTCTGCGCCTTCGACCCGGCGGGCGCGACCGTCCTCACGGTGGGCTCGGCGAGCAAGGCGTTCTGGGCGGGCATGCGCATCGGCTGGGTACGCGCGGCCCCCGACGTCATCCGCTCCCTGGTCGCCGCCCGCGCCTACGCCGATCTGGGCACCCCGGTCCTGGAGCAGCTCGCCGTCAACTGGCTGATGGCCACGGGCGGTTGGGAGCAGGCGGTCGACCTGCGCCGCACCCAGGCACGCGAGAACCGCGACGCGCTGGTGGCGGCGGTCCGCCGGGAGCTGCCGGAGTGGGAGTTCGACGTGCCGGTGGGCGGGCTCACCCTCTGGGTCCGCACCGGAGGGATCTCCGGCTCACGCCTGGCGGAAGTGGGCGAACGGGTCGGCGTACGGGTGCCCTCCGGCCCCCGGTTCGGCGTGGACGGCGCCTTCGAGGGGTACGTACGGCTGCCCTTCACGGTCAGCGGCCCGGTCGCCGAGGAGGCCGCGGCCCGGCTCGCCGCGGCGGCCCGCCTGGTGGAGAAGGGCGCGAGCAATGGGGGAGAGTCGCCGCGGACGTTTGTGGCGTGAGGGGTGGGGGCTGACGGCTGACAGATGTCAGCTACCGGATGTCGGCTGACAGATGTCAGCTACCGGATGTCGGCTGGCAGATGTCAGCCACTGGCTATCGGCTGACGGATGTCAGTTAACGGATGTCAGTCATTGGATGTCGGCGGACAGATTTCGCGATCTGCCCGCCGATATCTGTTTTCCGTCAGCCGTCAGCCGTCAGCCGTCAGCCGTCAGCCGTCAGCCGTCAGCCGTCAGCCGTCAGCTGTCAGCTGTCAGCTGTCAGCTGTCAGCTGTCAGCTGTCAGCCCTCCGCAGGCACCGCCTGCTGCGGCGGCGTCGCCTCCACCGGGAGGTCTCGCTCCGGGAGCAGGTCCAGGACGGCCTGGCGGTGCTGCTCGCTGGTCGCGTCGTCGTACGGGTCCGGTGTCGCCGGGACCTGGAGGCGCAGCACGGGCCCGGTGCCGAGGCGGGCGTAGCCGCGGCCGGGCGGGACGGTGGTGGTGGGGGTGGTGTGCGGCGGGACGCCGAGGACCCACTCGGCCAGGGTCGGGGAGCAGGGGCCGAGCACCACGCGCGCGCGGGTGTGCGTGCGTACCGGCTCCGTCAGTGCCTCCAGGCTGTCGAACTGCTCGGCGACCACCACGGTCACCCCGGCCGCCCGCCCGTGCCGCAGCGGGGTCTGGAGCAGCTGCTGCGGATCGGGCCG
The DNA here is from genome assembly GCF_002846415.1 of Streptomyces sp. TLI_146. NCBI lineage: Bacteria > Bacillati > Actinomycetota > Actinomycetes > Kitasatosporales > Streptomycetaceae > Streptomyces > Streptomyces sp. TLI_146. The sequence goes on along the minus strand of NZ_PJMX01000001.1, from coordinate 2,241,214 downwards.
TCCGTCGGCCGCGGCCAGGTGCCCGAAGACGCTCGGCCGGTCGAGGAGGATCCACAGCGGCCGCTTGATGTCGTCGGGGGCCGGGTGGCCGCCCTGGCGGGCGCGGTTGGCGGCGATGAGCCGGCGCTCGGTCTCGTGCGCGGCCCACTCCAGGGTGGCCAGCGCCCCGGCGAGGCCGCACTCCACGGCGAGCACGCCCCGGCGCCCGGTCAGACACGCGTACTCGCCGGTGCCGCTGCCCTCGACCACGAGCACGTCGCCGTGCTGGAGCGCCTGGAGGGCGATGGAGCGCAGCAGGGTCGTGGTGCCGCTGCCGGGCTCGCCGACCGCCAGCAGGTGCGGCTCGGTGGAGCGGGGGCCGGTGCGCCAGACGACCGGCGGCGCGTCGCGGACGTCCTCGCCCTCGGTGACCGGCACGGTCCGCTGCACCGCGTCGGCGTCGGTGAACCCGAGCACGGTCTCGCCTGGGCCCGCCACGAAGCGCTGGGCGGCGATCGAGGTGGAGAGTGCGTCGAGGACGCGCATGACGAGCTGGTTGCCCTCCTCGTCCCACTCGAACCGGTACTCCCGGCCGCGCCCGGACTTGGTGTGCAGCAACTGCTCGATACGGGCGCGCGCCTCGGGCTCGCCGTCCGTGAAGTACGCCGGGTAGCGGATGAGGAGCCGGGTGACCCGGCCCGCGTCGTCGAACTCGTACTCACTGAAGGCCCCGGCCCACTCCCCGCCGTGGGCGAAGAGCGGGCTGGGGTCCTCCGCCACCGAGAAGTACGGCACCAGCGCCTCGTAGAGCGCCTGGAGGCGGGCGGTCTCGGCCTCGTCGGGGCCGGTCCTGACGGGGGTGCGCTCGCGGCCCTTCCAGGCGGCCGCGGCCATCACCGTGATCAGGGCGAGCAGCGGCCCGTACGGGATGAGCGCGACCACCAGGACCACGGCCGCCGTCAGGAACAGCGCGGGACCACGCCGCTCCTTGGGCGTGGCGGTCCACTTGCCGCCCAGGGCGGCGGCGATCAGCCGCAGGCCGCGGCTGATCGTGATGAGCGGATGGAGGACGTCGGTGGCGCTGTCGGCGGCCGTGCGCGCGATCTCGCGGCTGCGGGCGATCGGAACGCTGGTGCTGCTCAGAATGCGGGGGAGTGGTCGCCGGGCCACGTCGGTCTCCTGAGGGGGTGGTCGGGACTGCGGGAGGTCAGAACTTGATCCCGCCCAGCAGGCTGGCCAGGCTCTGGCCGCCGGCCTTGATGCTCGGGGCGATCGCGGTGCCCGCGAGGTAGAAGCCGAAGAGGGCGCAGACCATGGCGTGCGACGCCTTCAGACCGTCTTTCCGGAAGAAGAGGAAGACGATGATTCCGAGCAGGACGACACCTGAGATGGACAGGATCATGAGGAGTTCTCCTGGTTGATGGGGACAGTCACCATGAGTTCTTCCAGGATCACAGCAAGTATCTATGTGATAAAAGGTGCAATCGGGTGAAATTCTCCGATTTTCACTGGAGTGGCGGATACGGAACCGGGTCGCGGGCGGGACACTGTGCGGCCGCGGGACCGGCAGCCGTCACTCGCGGTGAGCTTTGCCCCGGCCGGACCGATCCATGTCGTCCGACGGGCAGTACCCTGTCGATTCACTCGTACGGCCCCGGTGCCGTGCGGGCCAGGTCACAGGCGTTCCGAGGAGCGCCGTACGCAGCGAAAGGCGGTCCGTGCGATGAGCGATGCCCTCGATCCCGAGGTGGTCGAGCTGGCGGGCAGGATCTTCGATCTGGCACGCCGGGGAGAGGCGGAGGCGCTCGCCGCGTACCTCGACGCCGGGGTCTCGCCCGACCTCACCAATGACAAGGGCCACACGCTCGTCATGCTCGCCGCCTATCACGGGCACGCGGAGGCGGTCTCCGCGCTCCTCGCGCGCGGTGCCGACCCGGACCGCGCCAACGACCGCGGTCAGACCCCGCTCGCGGGTGCCGTCTTCAAGGGCGAGGACGCGGTCGTCAAGGCGCTGCTGGCAGGCGGAGCCGACCCTTCCGCCGGAACGCCGTCCGCGCTCGACACCGCACGGATGTTCGGCAAGACGGAACTGATCGCACTCTTCGGCGACCGCTGAGGTTTGCGCCGGGTGCCCCCTGCGTACCTGGTGAGAGGGGCTCGTAAATGTGGTCGCGGTGGCGAAATGCCTGGGTCATCATGACGACGAGCCCCTTCATCAGGGGCAGGGTCCTTACATCGGGGGACACGAAGAGAGGCAGGAAGATGACTCACAGCAAGCGGAAGACGGCGGACGGCCGAACATGTTGGCGCGCGGCCTACTAGGGCACGGCACGAATCCCGGTTGCGTCGACAGCTTGATGTGAGGCTACTTCCATGTTTGATCCGGTCATAGCGCCGAGCGGTACGCTGCTCGGCCTGCTGCAGCGGGGCCGCGGCGACGGCACCCTGCACGCGCTCGCCGCCCCGCGCCCAGAAGCCCTGGCGGCCCTCAACCACTGTGTACTGGGCGACCCCCGCCGCGACTGGCAGGTGGAGAACCGCTCCCTGTACTACGCGCGCCTCTACCTGGATCTCGACGGCGGACTCGACGAGATCGAGGCCCACCTCTTCAGCGCCGAGGATGTCCTCGACGCCGACGAGCACCGCACCGGTCTGGTGCTGGCGGTCCTCGGCCACCTCGCCTCCTACGGCAGGAGCGACGCGTTGTCGCTGCTGCGGCGGTACGCCGTGCGGGGCGCCAACTGGGGCTGGGCCCTGGACGAGCTCGCCCTGCGTGACGACGACGCGGGCCTGCGCGCCCTCGCCGAGCCCGTTCTCGCCCGGTTCCCCACCACCCCCGAGGGCGACGCCGAACTGGCCGTCACCGTCCGGGACGCCTTCGAGCCCCGGCCCTGGCGGCTGTGGGCCGAGGACACCCGGGACGCCGTCGGCGCACGGGTGCGCGCCGCCCAGGAAGCCGGGTCCTTCGACCGCTGGCAGCGACAGATGCGGCCGTCCGGACCCCGTCCCGGCTGGAGCGTCCAAGCCGTCTTCGACTGGGCCCAGGAGGGCCTGGAGCGCGGCGCCGACCTCACCCTGCCCGCCGCCCGCTGCCTGGGCGCGGTGGCCGGGCCCGACGACCGCGAGCTGATCGTCGAGGCCGCGCGCGCCGGCTCGGACGGCGCCCGCTGCGCCTGCCTGCACTACCTCGCCGAGTCACGCGACCCCCGCGTGCTCGACCTCATCGAGGCCGCCGTCGCCGACGGCTCCCGAGCGGTGGCCGAGGCCGCCGTCCAGGCCTTCGAGCGGATGTGCGGGCCCGAGGCCGTCGACCGGGCGCGCGGCTGGGTGCACCGGCCCGACGCGCTCGGCGCCGCTGCCGCGGGCGTGCTCGCCTGCCGGGGCGAGGCCGAGGACGCCCAGCTGGTCCTCGGCGCACTGCGCGAGTGCGTGCGCTCCGAGGGGCCCGACGCGCCCCTGCTGCGCCCCCTCGTCGACGGGGCGGGACGGCTCGGCATCGGCTGCGCCGCCCCCGTACTGAGGCACCTCTACCGCGAGACCGCCTCCTCCGAGCTGCGCGGCCGCACCGCCCGCGCCCTCGCTGCCACCGACCCCTCCTTCGCCACCGGCTTCGCCGTCGAGTGCCTGTGGGACTGCGAGGAGACCACCCGCGAAGTGGCCGCGCAGTACGCCGAGCTCGTCGACGCGCGCGTGGCCGAGCGGCTGCGGCGGCTCGCGGACGACCCGGCCGAGGAGGCCGAGGTACAGAGCGCCATCCACAACCGGATGGGCCCGGACGCACCCGCGATATGAGTCGCGAGCGGCGTCCGACCGAGCCGGGAGCGCTGTCCGAAAGACACGCTGTCTGAAAAGCTCATGGGACGTTCCCCGGGCGGAAAGATCCAAGTCGGCGGGGCCACCCCGGCGGCGACGACAACACGGGTATGCGTGTCGTCATCGTCACCGAATCCTTCCCGCCCGATGTCAACGGCGTCGCCCACTGCGCCCTGCAGACCGCCCGGCACCTCGCCGCCCGCGGTCATGAACCGCTCGTCATAGCCCCGGCCGCGGCAGCCGGGGACGACCTCACCGCCCCCTGTACGGTGATCCGCGTCCCCTCGCTGCCGCTGCCCGGCTATCCGCAGGTCAGGGTGGCCCTGCCGAGCCGCCGGGTGGCCGCCGCCCTCACCGCCCACCGGGCCGAACTGGTCCATCTGGCGAGCCCGTTCGTGCTCGGGGCGCGCGGGATGGCGGCCGCCGCGCGGCTCGGGGTGCCCGCCGTCGCCGTCTACCAGACCGACCTCGCCGGATACGCCCGTACGTACATGGGCACCGGCGAGAACACCGCCTGGCGGCGGCTCAGAGCCGTCCACGGCGCCGCCGACCGCACCCTCGCCCCCTCCACCGCCGCCGTCCGCGATCTCCAGGCCCACGGGGTGGAGCGGGTGCGGCTGTGGCCGCGCGGCGTCGACACCGAACGGTTCCGGCCAGAGCTGCGCGACGAGGCGCTGCGGCGCGAACTCGCCCCCGGAGGTGAGCTGATCGTCGGCTATGTGGGCCGGCTCGCCGCCGAGAAGCAGGTGGAGCTGCTGTCCGGGGTGTGCGCGCTCCCCGGGGTCCGGGTGGTGGTCACCGGGGACGGGCCGAGCGCCGGGGCGCTGCGGGGCGCGCTGCCCGGGGCGCTGTTCCTGGGCCGCCGCACCGGCGGTGAACTCGCCCGGGTCTTCGCCTCCCTGGACGTCTTCGCGCACACCGGGCCGTACGAGACGTTCTGCCAGACCGTGCAGGAGGCCATGGCGAGCGGGGTGCCGGTGATCGCCCCGGCGGCGGGCGGGCCGCTCGACCTGGTGGACCACGGGCGCACCGGCCTCCTCGTCGCGCCGCGCGACGCCGACGCGCTCCGCGACGCGGTGCTGCGGCTGGCGGATCCCGCGCTGCGCCACGCGTACGGGCGGGCCGGGCGGGCCGCAGTCGAGGGCCGGACCTGGACGGCCGTCGGGGACCAACTGCTCGACCACTACGCCGAAGTGCTCTGCGAGCGCCCGGTGGTGGCGGCATGAGCGGGCTGCGGATCGTCCGTCTGGCGAACTTCGTCACGCCCTCCTCGGGCGGGCTGCGCACGGCCCTGCGCGAGCTCGGCCGCGGCTATCTGGCCGCCGGCCATGACCCGGTACTCATCGTCCCCGGCACCCACGCGCGCGACGAGCACACCGAACAGGGCCGGGTGGTCACCCTGCCCGGTGTGGTGCTGCCCGGCACCGGCGGCTACCGGGTACTCGCCGACCGCCGCCGGGTGCGGCGCGTCCTCGACGCGCTCGGCCCGGACCGGATCGAGGTGTCGGACCGGACGACCCTGCGCTGGACCGGGGAGTGGGCGCGGCGCGAGCGGGTGCCGTCGGTGATGGTCTCGCACGAGACGGCGGACGGCGTGCTGCGCACCTGGGGCGCCCCCGGGCACCTCGCGCGCGCCGCCGCCGACCGTCTCAACAGGCGCTCCGCCTGGGCGTACTCGCGCATCGTGTGCACCACGGAGTGGGCCGAGCGCGAGTTCGTACGGATCGGGGCGGGCAACGTCACGCGCGCGCCGCTCGGCGTCGACCTGGTGGGGTGCCGCCCCGGGCGGCGCTCGCTGCCGCTGCGCGAGCACTGGCTGCGTGGGGAGCGGGTGCTGCTGGTGCTGTGCTCCCGCCTCTCCGTGGAGAAGCGGCCGGGCACCGCCCTGGACGCGCTCGCGGAGCTGCGGCGCCGGGGCGTGCGCGCGCGCCTCGTGGTGGCCGGGGACGGGCCGCTGGCGGCCGGTCTGGAGCGCCGGGCGCGGGCCGCGCGGCTGCCGGTGGAGTTCCTGGGGCACGTCGGTGACCGGGCGCGGCTGGCGGATCTCCAGTCCGCGGCGGACGTCTGTCTGGCGCCGGGGCCCGCTGAAACGTTCGGCCTGTCGGCCCTGGAAGCGCTGGCGGGCGGGACGCCGGTGGTGTGCAGCCGGTCCTCGGCGCTGCCCGAGGTGGTGGGGGCGGCGGGCCTGGCCGCCGCCGACACGGGCGCGGCCTTCGCCGACGCGGTCCAGGACCTCCTGTCCCGCCCGGAGGAGCCCCGCAGGCACGCGGCACGCGCGCGTGCCGAACTCTTCGGGTGGGACGCGTCGGTGACCGCGTTCCTGGCGGCGCATGACGCGCCGGTGGGGGCGGCGCGGGCTTCGCGGGTGCCTCTTGCCCCGGCATCGAGGGCGGCGCTTGCCGCGCGGGCAGGGGCCGATCAATCACCGCTCGCCCAACCGCCGGTCGCCCAGCCACCGCTCGCCCAAGCACCGCCTGCGCCCGTCCCAGCACCGCGCGAGCCGGGCGTGGCGGCATGACCGCGTCCGTCGCGGCCCTGCCGCCGCTGACGGGCGCGTCCCTCGGCCCCCGGCGGCCCCTGCGGTTCGCCGCGCTCGGGGACTCGCTCACCGAGGGCGTCGGCGACCCCGTGCCCGGCGGGTGGCGCGGCTGGGCCGCGCTGCTGGCCGGGAACGGGCCCGGGTGCGAATTCCGCAACTTCGCCGTCAGCGGGGCGCTCACCCGGGACGTGGCCGAGGAACAGGCGCCACGCGCGCGTGCGTTCGCGCCCGACCTCGCCTCCGTGGTGGTCGGGGTCAACGACACGCTGCGCCGGTCCTTCGACATCCACCACATCGCCGCCCGGCTCGACGCGGTCTACGGCGGGCTCGCCGCGCAGGGCGCGGTGCTGCTCACGGCCTGTCTGCCCGACCCCGGGGCGATGCTCGCCCTGCCCGGCCCGCTCGCCCGTCCGCTGGCCCGGCGCCAGCAGGCGGTCAACGCCGTGGTGCACGCCCTCTCCGTACGGTACGGCGCCGCGCATCTGCACCTGGCCGACCGGGCCTGGGTCGGCGACCGCTCGCTGTGGAGCGCGGACCGGCTGCACCCGGGCGAGCGCGGCCACCGGCTGATCGCGGCCCGCAGCTACACCCTGCTCGCCGAGCGCGGCCTCGCGCCGGGCGCGCCTCCCTCGTACGAGCCGGACCGGCCGCCGCCCGGCCGGTCCGCCGCGCTGCTGTGGCTGGCGACGGCCGGTACCGCCTGGGTGGCGCGGCGCTCCACGGACCTGCTGCCCCAGCTGCTGGGCCTCGCCGGGGCCGAGCTGCGCCACGCCGCGCGCGGCACCGCCGCCCACCTCGATCTGCGCGCCGCCCAGGCGCTCTCCGCCGCGCTCGCGGCCGTCGGCGCGCCCCCCGGCCAGGGCCGCCTTGCCACAATGGAGGGATGACAGGGCGCTGGGAGTTCTGGATCGACCGCGGCGGCACCTTCACGGACGTGGTGGGCAGACGGCCCGACGGGCGCCTGGTCAGCCGCAAGCTCCTCTCCCACGACCCGGACCGCGACCGCGACGCGGCGGTCGCCGGGATCCGGCTGCTGCTCGGCCTCGGGCCCGACGAGCCGGTCCCGGCCGACCGGATCTCCGTCGTCAAGATGGGCACCACCGTCGCCACCAACGCCCTTCTGGAGCGGCGCGGCGAGCCGACCGTCCTGGTCGTCACCGAGGGCTTCCGGGACGCCCTGCGGATCGCGTACCAGAACCGGCCGCGGCTGTTCGACCGGCACATCGTGCTGCCGGACGCGGTGTACGAGCGCGTCGTCGAGGTGGCCGAGCGGATCGACGCGCACGGCGCCACCGTCCGCCCGCTCGACCTCGCGGGCGTCACCGAGGGGCTGCGGGCCGCCCGCGCGGAGGGCCTGCGCAGCGCCGCCGTCGTCCTGATGCACGGCTACCGCCACCCCCAGCACGAGGTGGCCGTCGCCGAGACCGCCAGGGCGCTCGGCTTCACCCAGGTCAGCTGCTCGCACGAGGTGAGCCCGCTCATCAAGCTGGTGCCGCGCGGTGACACCACCGTGGTGGACGCCTATCTGTCGCCGATCCTGCGCCGCTATGTGGACGAGGTCGCCGAGGAACTCGACGGCGTACGGCTGATGTTCATGCAGTCCAACGGGGGCCTGCGGGAGGCCGCGCACTTCCGGGGCAAGGACGCGGTGCTCTCCGGCCCGGCGGGCGGCGTGGTCGGCATGGCCCGTACCTCCGGACAGGCCGGCTACGCGCGCGTGATCGGCTTCGACATGGGCGGCACCTCGACCGATGTCTCGCACTACGCGGGCGCCTTCGAGCGGGACTTCGCCAACCAGGTCGCCGGGGTCCGGATGCGCGCCCCCATGATGAACATCCACACCGTGGCGGCGGGCGGCGGCTCGGTGCTCCACTTCGACGGACAGCGCTACCGGGTCGGCCCGGACTCGGCGGGCGCGGTCCCGGGCCCCGCCTGCTACCGGCGCGGCGGCCCGCTCACCGTCACCGACGCCAACGTGATGCTCGGCCGCGTCCAACCCGCCCGCTTCCCCGCGGTGTTCGGCCCCGGCGGCGATCTGCCGCTGGACGCCGAGGTCGTACGGGAGCGGTTCGCCGAGCTGGCCGAGCGCTCCGGGGGCGGGCGCGGTCCCGAGGAGGTGGCGGCCGGCTTCCTGGAGATCGCCGTCCTCAACATGGCGAACGCGGTCAAGAAGATCTCCGTGCAGCGCGGCCACGACGTCACCCGCTACGCCCTGACCAGCTTCGGCGGCGCCGGCGGCCAGCACGCCTGCGCGGTCGCGGACGCGCTCGGCATCGACACCGTCGTCGTACCGCCGCTGGCCGGAGTCCTCTCCGCGTACGGCATCGGCCTCGCCGACGCGACCGCTATGCGCGAGCGGTCCGTCGAGGCGGAGCTCGACGAGGAGAGCGTCGGGCGGGTGCGCGAGCTGTGCGACGAGCTCGCGGCACGCACGCGTGGCGAACTGCGCGCCGACAGCATCCCGGACGAGGCGATCACCACCCACGCGCGCGTGCTGCTCCGCTACGCCGGTACGGACGCGAGCCTGCCGGTCGCCCTGGACACCGCCGACGCCATGAAGGAGGCGTTCGAGCGCGAACACCGCGCGCGGTACGCCTTCACCATGGACAAGCCGCTGGTCGTGGAGGCGGTGTCGGTGGAGGCCGTCGGCGCCGCCGGGCCGCACGGCGCCCCCGAGGTCGAGGAGTACGCGCGCGAGGGCGAGGACGGCGCCCCCGCCACCGTGTCCATGTTCGTCGCGGGCGGGCGCCAAGACGTCCCGCTGTACCGGCGCGCCGCCCTGCGGCCGGGCGACACGGTGGCCGGGCCGGCGATCGTCGCCGAGGCCGACGCCACCACCGTGGTGGACGACGGCTGGCAGGCCGCCGCCGGCGACCTGGGGCACCTGCTGCTCACCCGGACGCGCCCCCGCCCCGGCCGCACCGCCGTCGGCACGGACGTCGACCCGGTGATGCTGGAGGTCTTCAACAACCTCTTCATGGCGATCGCCGAGCAGATGGGCGTACGCCTGGAGAACACCGCCCACTCCGTCAACATCAAGGAGCGCCTCGACTTCTCCTGCGCGCTCTTCGACGCCGAGGGCAACCTGATCGCCAACGCCCCGCACATCCCCGTGCATCTGGGCTCGATGGGCGAGTCCATCAAGGAGGTGCTGCGCCGCAACAAGGGCGCCATGCGGCCCGGCGACGTCTACGCGATCAACGACCCGTACCACGGCGGCACCCACCTGCCCGACGTCACCGTGGTGACCCCGGTCTTCGACGGCGAGGAGCTGCGGTTCCTGGTGGCCTCGCGCGGCCACCACGCCGAGATCGGCGGCATCACCCCCGGCTCCATGCCCGCCTTCAGCCGCACCGTCGAGGAGGAGGGCGTGCTCTTCGACAACTGGCTGCTGGTCCGGGACGGACGGTTGCGCGAGGCCGAGACGCGCGCGCTGCTGACCGGCGCCGCCTACCCCTCGCGCGACCCCGACACCAACCTCGCCGACCTGCGCGCCCAGATCGCCGCCAACGAGAAGGGCATCGCCGAACTGCGGCGCATGACCGACGAGTTCGGGCTCGACGTCGTCCAGGCGTACATGGGGCACGTCCAGGCCAACGCCGAGGAGTCCGTGCGGCGGATCGTGGCGGGGCTGAGCGACGGCTCGTACGCGTACGAGACCGACGGCGGCGCGGTCATCCGGGTCGCCGTCACCGTGGACCGCGAGAGCCGCAGCGCCGTACTGGACTTCACCGGCACCTCGCCGCAGCAGCCGGGCAACTTCAACGCGCCCCGGTCGGTGGTGACGGCGGCCGTCCTGTACGTCTTCCGGACGCTGGTCGACGACGACATCCCGCTCAACAGCGGCTGCCTCAAGCCGCTGGAGGTACGGGTGCCGCCGGGTTCGATGCTGGCGCCGGAGTACCCGGCCGCGACCGTCGCCGGAAACGTCGAGACCTCGCAGGCCGTCACCGGCGCGCTCTACGCGGCCCTCGGGATCCAGGCCGAGGGCTCCGGCACGATGAACAACGTGACCTTCGGCAACGACCGGGTGCAGTATTACGAGACGGTGGCGAGCGGCTCGGGCGCGGGCGACGGCTTCGACGGCGCGGACGCCGTGCAGACCCATATGACCAACTCGCGCCTCACCGACCCGGAGGTGCTCGAGTGGCGCTATCCGGTGCGGGTCGACGCCTTCGCGGTACGGGAGGGCAGCGGCGGGCGGGGCCGGTGGACGGGCGGGTGCGGGGTCGAGCGCCGGATCCGCTTCCTGGAGGCGATGACCGTCGCCCTGCTGACCGGCCACCGGCGCGTGCCGCCGTACGGCATGGCGGGCGGCGCGCCGGGCGGGCTCGGCGCGAACCTGGTGGAGCGCGCGGACGGCCGCAGCGAGCCGCTGGAGGGCGTGGACACGGTGGAGGTGGGCCCGGGGGACGTCCTGGTCGTCCGCACGCCCGGAGGCGGCGGCTACGGCAGCTGACGCGCCCGTACGGCACGTCGCAGGAGCACGAACCGCAGCGGTGTGCCGGGCGCGGCCTGTGCGGCGGCGGGCAGATCCGCCCCGGCGACCACGCCCACCACCGGATATCCCCCGGTGGTCGGATGGTCGGCCAGGAACACCACCGGGCGCCCGTCCGGCGGCACTTGGACCGCCCCCCACACCATGCCCTCGCTGGGCAGCTCGCCGTGGACCGCCCGTTCCAGCGCCGGGCCCTCGGTGCGCAGGCCGATGCGGTTGCTCGCGGCGGAGACCCGGTAGCGGCCGGTGGCGAGGGCGGAGAAAGCGTTCTGCGTGAACCAGTCGGTGCGCGGCCCCGGCAGCATCCGCAGCACCAACTCCCTTGGCGGGCCCGGCGCCGGGGCCGCGTCCACGCGCGCGTAGTGCCCGGCCGGATGTCCCAGGGGCAATACGGCACCGTCGGCGAGGGGTGCCGGGCCGAGCCCCGAGAGCAGGTCGGTGGAGCGGCTGCCGAGCACCGGCTCGACGGCGATGCCCCCGGCGAACCCCACGTAGGAGCGCACCCCGCGCACGGCGGCGCCGACCTCCAGGACGGCCCCGGCGGGCACCCGCACCGGCGCGCCCCACGCCGCCGGGCGCCCGTCGACGGACACCGGGCAGGGCGCCCCCGTCACCGCGACCGTGACGGCCCGGCGCGGGCGCACCGCGCACCCGGTCAGCGTCGTCTCCAGGACGGCGGCGCCCGGCGGGTTGCCCACCAGCCGGTTGGCGAGGCGGCTCGCGGGCAGGTCGAGCGCCCCCGAGCGGGGCACGCCGAGGTGGGCGTGGCCGTGGCGCCCCTCGTCCTGGACCAAGGTGAGTGCGCCCGCCCGCACCACGCGGAAGGCCCGGTCCGTCATGCCCCGCCCCGGGGGACGAAGCGCACCCGGGTGCCCGGTGCGAGGAGTGCGGCGGGCTCCCGGTCCGGGTCCCAGAGCACGGCGTCCGTGCTGCCGACGAGCTGCCAGCCGCCCGGCGACGAGCGTGGATAGACGCCGGTGTACGGGCCCGCCAGGGCCACCGACCCGGCCGGGACCGAGGTCCTCGGGGTGGCGCGGCGGGGCACCTCGTACCGCTCGGGAAGGCCGGTCAGATAACCGAAGCCGGGCGCGAACCCGCAGAAGGCCACCCGGAATTCGGCCGTGCGGTGGATCCGTACCGCCGCCTCGGGCGAGACGCCCCACGCGCGCGCGACCTCGGCCAGGTCGGGGCCGTCGTAGCGGACCGGGATCTCCACCGCCGCACCCGCGTCCGCGCGCGGCGGCGCGACCTCCCAGCCGGGCAGCAGCGCCGCGAGGCGCGCCGGGTCGTCCAGACCGTCGAGCAGGACCGTACGGGCCGCCGGGACGATCTCCCGTACAGGCGGCAGGCTTCCGGCGGCGCGGCGGCGCAGCAGCTCGGCGTGGAGGGCCTCGGCGTCCTCGCCGCTGTCCAGCTCGACCAGCAGCGCGCGGTCGCCGACCGGCAGCGTCCGCATCGGCAGGGCACGCCTCACGCGAACGCCTCCACCCGTACGCCCGCGCCCTCCAGGGATTGCCGCACCCGGTGGGCGAGGGCGGCGGCGCCGGGCGTGTCGCCGTGCAGACACAGCGAACGCGCGCGTACGTCGACGCTCTCGCCGGTCGCGGCGACGACCGCCCCGGTCCTGGCCAGGGTGAGCGACCGCGCGACGACCGCGCCGGGGTCGGTCACGACCGCGCCGCTCTCGCCGCGCGGGACGAGGGTGCCGCGCGCGGTGTAGGCGCGGTCCGCGAACGCCTCGGTGACAACGGGCAGTCCGGCCTTGCCCGCGTGGACGAGGAGCCGGGAGCCGGGCAGCCCGAGCACCGGGAGGGCGCCGCCCGCCAGGCCCACGCCCTCGACGACGGCCGCCGCCTGCTCCTCGTCGTGGACGACGCGGTTGTAGAGCGCGCCGTGCGGCTTGACGTAGGCGACACGGCTGCCCGCGGCGCGCGCGAAGACCTCCAACGCGCCTATCTGGTAGGCGACCTCGGCCGCGAGCTCGTCCGGCGGCACGTCCATGGCACGCCGTCCGAACCCGGCCAGATCGCGGTACGAGACCTGGGCGCCGATCCGCACCCCGCGCTCGGCCGCCATCGCGCACACGCGCCGCATGGTGGCCGCGTCGCCGGCGTGGAAGCCGCAGGCCACATTGGCGCTGGTGACGACTGACAGCAACTGTTCGTCGTCGGTCAGCCGCCAGCGGCCGAAGCCCTCGCCCAGGTCGGCGTTGAGGTCGATGACCGGGGTCACTTGAGCTCCTGTCCACGGGTCTCGGGCAGTCCGAACAGGGCCACCACGGCCAGCGCGTAGCCGATCGCGCCGAGGGCCAGCGCGCCGCCCACGCCCCAGCTGTCGGAGAGGTAGCCCACGAAGGTGGGCAGGAAGGCGCCGACGGCCCGGCCGCTGTTGTACGTGAATCCCTGGCCCGTCCCGCGTACCGCCGTCGGATAGAGCTCGCTCAGGAACGAGCCGAACCCGCTGAAGATCGCGGACATGCAGAAGCCCAGCGGGAAGCCGAGGACGAGCAGCAGGGTGTTCGCGCCGGACGGGATGTGCGTGTACACCAGGATGCAGAGCGCGGACAGCACGGCGAAGAGCTGGATGTTCCGCTTGCGGCCGAGCCGGTCGCTGAGCACGCCGCCGGTGAGGTAGCCGAGGAAGGCGCCGGAGATCAGGAACGTCAGATAGCCGCCGGTGCCGACGACGGTGAGCCCGCGGTCGGTCTTGAGATAGGTGGGCACCCAGGTGGCGAGCGTGTAGTAGCCGCCCTGGACGCCGGTGGAGAGCAGCGTCGCGAAGAAGGTGGCGCGCAGCAGGTCCTTCTTGAAGATCGCGGCGAACGAGCCGCGCCCGGAGCCGGCCGCGCGCCGCTGCTCGGCGGCCTCCGGGGCGTCGCTCACATGGCGCCGGATGTAGATCACCAGGAGGGCGGGCAGCGCGCCCGTCCAGAACATCACGCGCCAGGCGGTGTCCGCGTCCACGTAGTGGAAGACCAGCGTGTAGACGATCACGGCCAGCGCCCAGCCCGCCGCCCAGGCGCTCTGCACGGCGCCGAGGGTGCGGCCGCGCTCCTTGGCCGAGGCGTACTCGGCGACCAGGATCGCGCCGACCGCCCACTCGCCGCCGAAGCCGAAGCCCTGCAGGGCGCGGCAGACCATCAGCGTCTCGTACGTGGGCGCGAAGCCGCAGGCCACCGTGAACACCGCGTACGTGATCACCGTGATCATCAGGGCCTTCACCCGGCCGATGCGGTCGGCCAGGATCCCGGCGAGCGCGCCGCCGACCGCCGAGACCACCAGGGTCACCGTGGTGAGCAGGCCGGTCTGGCCGTGGTCGAGGCCGAAGTACGCGCCGATCGCGACCATGCTCAGCGGCAGCGTGAAGTAGTCGTAGGAGTCGAGGGCGTAGCCGCCGAACGCGCCGCCGAAGGCGCGGCGGCCGCGCGGACCGAGGGCCCGCAGCCACCCGAACGGGCCGCCGCCGCCGGGGAGTTCGCCCTGTTCCGGCTGTGCCTGGGTCGTGCTCATCTGCACCTCGCAGGGGGAGGGCGTGCGTGTGGGGGTGTGGCCGTACGGTGCCGCCCAAGCTAGAGGATCGTTGAACAATCCGACAAGAGTCGTGTCGGCTCGTCCTGCGATCCGCACCCGCGTCCTACGATGGGAGCCGTGCGTCGCCGGGAGCCCGGCGGGGGAGTGAGGATGCCGTGGGGACGACGGAGTCCGAGGTCGGCGGGCTGGCTGAGGACCGTCCGCTGCTCGGCCGCACCAGTACGGCCGAGCGGGTCGCGGACATCCTGCGCGGCCGCGTCGCCGAGGGCTACTTCCGGCCGGGGGAGCGCCTCGCGGAGGACGCCATCGGCAAGGCGCTCGGGGTCTCGCGCAACACCCTGCGCGAGGCGTTCCGGCTGCTGACCCACGAGCGGCTGCTGGTCCACGAGCTCAACCGCGGGGTGTTCGTACGGATCCTGGCGGTCGAGGACGTCGAGGACATCTACCGGACCAGACGCCTGGTCGAGTGCGCCGTCGTCCAGGGCCTCGGCGGGCCCCCGTACGCCCTTGAGACCCTGGACGCGGCCGTCGCGGACGGGGAGCGGGCGGCCCGGCGCCACGACTGGAAGGGCGTCGCCACCGCCAACATCCACTTCCACCGGGAGCTCGTGGGCCTCGCGGGCAGCGCGCGCACGGACGAGCTGATGCGCGGCGTCCTGGCCGAACTGCGGCTCGCCTTCCATGTGGTGGACGACCCGAAACGGCTCCATCAGCCCTATCTCATACGGAATCGGGAGATTCTGGAAGCTCTGCGGGCGGGCGAGCGGAACGGGGCGGTCCGGCTGCTCGCCGACTATCTCGACGACTCCCGCAGTCAGTTGGTGGAGGCGTACGCGGGGCTCGTGGCGGCCGGGGACTAGACGCGGCCCGGGCGGTCGCGGCGGTGGTATCTGCGCCGTTTCGACCGTTGTCAGTGCGAGGACCTAATCTGTGCAGCGTGACTTCGCCTGCCTCGACGGAACCCGTTCCGCCCCAGCTCAGCGCGGGGCCGCGCCCGGCACCGGGCCCGGCCGCCGACGAGGGGCTGGCGCGCAGGCTGCGCGCGCTCGCCTGCACCGCCCCGCTGCACGACCTGGACGTGCGCAAGGCGAACCTGGCGGGTGAGTACTCGGTCTACGCGATGGCGGAGGTCGCCCTCGCCTCGATCGACCTCGTCACGCTGAACATGGACTTCGACACGGGCGCCGACCACGAGCAGATAGTGGCCAGGCTGATCCCTCGGGTCGCCGCGCAGGCGCCCGGCCGCCCGGCCGCCGAGCACGAGCGGGTGGCCCGCTGGGTCCTGGAGAACCTGATCAACGTCGGCAGCGTGGACCGCGGCTTCCGCGCGGTGTACGGGACGTTCGGCCCGGACGGCGTCTATGTCCGCCGGGACTACGACTTCAAGCTGATCGAAGAGGTCCCGGGGTACGGCGGCAGCGTCTATCTGCGCACGACGGACGAGGCCGTGAACGTGCTGGTGGGCGCGCTCGACACGGACGTCACCAGCGCGCAGATCGCCGCCGAGGTGAAGCTGGAGGTGCTGATCAGCCGGGGCCGGCTGGCCGACGCCCAGCTCGCCGCCGAGCAGGCGCGCTACCGGACCGTGCAGTACGCGGAGACCCTGCGCCGCACCCTGGAGGCGACCCGGCGCAACGTGCGCGCGGTCGACTGGCTGAACGCGGTCCCGGACATGATCGCGGAGGCGCTCGACCACGTGGCCGACCGCTACCGGCACGAGAACGCGATCCTGACCAACATCCGCAAGGCCCGGGACGAGGCGGAGGAGCCCGAGAACAAGCGGCGGGCCGCCGAGCTCGTCGACATCGTCAAGGACTGCATCCGCCGCCACACGCAGTTGCAGTCGCGCCTCCTGGAGGCCGGGCCGCTGTTCCGCGCCGAGCAGGACCGCCAGGCGTTCGCGCGCCCGGCGACCCGCACCGGCCTCGACCTGTACGGGCAGCTGGTCGCGCCGCTGCTGCCGCTGCCGGTCGAGGACGCGACGCGGGTGACGGACGCGTTCTTCGCGCGCGGGACGGGGCTGCGCACGCCCGTCTCGGTGCGGGTGGGCGACCTCGTCGACATACTGCTCACGCCTCCGATAGAGCGGGAGCACCTCGGCGCGGAGATGCCCGAGCCCGATCTGATCGCCACGCCCGACGACAGCCGCTTCAGTGAGGAGCAGCTGGCCGCGGCGATGGAGCTGCTCGACCTGGAGCACGACGCGCCGCGCCGGCTGTCCGGCCTGCTCGCCGAGGCGCGCGGGCTGGACCCGGAGCTGCCGTACCTGGTCGCGCTGCTCGCGGTGCACGCGGCGAGCCCGCCGGTCGGTACGGCGTACCGGCAGGGCGAGGAGCGCCTGCTGTTCGCCGTCGACGACGGGACGGAGCTGGACGACCCGGAGTTCGGCGGGGCGGATCTGATCGTGGGAACGGCCCGGCTGGACGCGGCGGGGATGGCGGCGGCCCGGGAGGCGGCGTGATTCCCCCACCCCGCCCCTTCCCTGAACCCTCCGGGGGTGGCTTCGCCCCCTGGACCCCGTCGTCTGCGGGTTGTCGGTGGCTGGTCGCGCAGTTCCCCGCGCCCCTTAAGGGCTCGGCTTCGCCGTCGCGATCGCCCGCACCCCCCTAGGGGCGCGGGGAACTGCGCGAGCAACCCACCACCACCCCCAGACGAACACCGGACGAAATCAGCACGGTCCGCAGACGAACCCAGGGGGTCCGGGGCATAGCCCCCGGCAGCCCGCCCCAACCCCCCACCCGGCCGCCCGCCCAGGGCTTCAGGGAAGGGGCGGGGTGGGGGAATGAACCCGCCGGCCCCCCACCCGCACCACGCAACGAACACCCCCCAAGGAGACCCCCGTGACCGACCACCACCCCGAGCGTGAGCCCGACGCCGGCGACGGTGGCGTCGACGTGCCCCGGGACGGGGGTGAGCGGCGCATCACCCCCGCCGACGCCGCCGACGCCGCCCGCCTCGTCGCCTTCGGGCTCCAGCCCAAACTGCTCCCCGCCCGCGACGCGGAGTACGCGGAACTGCTCCGCCGCCACCGCGAGGACCCCGCGTTCGCCAGGCTCGCGGACGCCGTCGCCGCGGGCCTCGGACTCGTCGTCCTGGAGGTCTCGCCCCGCGCCGGCATGGCCGTGACCGCCGCCGAGGACTCCGTCTTCGCCGTCCGCATGGGCGACTACGCCCGCCGCGCCGCCACCGACTCCGCCGACCGCTTCCTGCACGGCCTCGCGCACCTCGCGGTCGCCGCGATGGCCTTCCCCCGCCCCGAGGACCTGGCCGACGACGGCTACATCGGGCGGATCACGGTCAACGGCGTCGACGCGTTCGTCCGCCAGGCCTGCCGCCGCCTGGAGGAGCGCGCCGCCGAGCAGGGCGAGAACACCGACCCGGAGACCGGCGCCCCCGGCCTGGAGGCCGCCTGGCGGATCTACGCCCGGCGCAGCTCGACCGGCGCCACCAAGGACGCCCGCCGCCTCGCCGGATCCACCACCGGCATCGTGGCCAAGGCCGTCGCGTTCCTCACCGAGTCCGGGTTCCTCCAGCGGACCGGCGACGACGCGGGCGGCGCGTACCGCACCACCGCCCGCTACCAGCTCCAGGTCCGCGACATGGCGGGCAGCGCCGCCCTCGCCGAGCTCCTGGAGCTCGGTGTCGTCGCGGTCAGCGACGGCAGCGCGACCCTGCTGCCGCCCCCCGACGGCGACGACCTCGACTTGGCCGCCGACGCCGGCCTCCCGTTCCACGCCTGACCACCCCCCATACCTGCCCGCCCCATCTACGAGAGTCCGCCATGTACGAGCTGTCCCGGGTCCGCCTCTACTCCATCGGCCCCGCCGGTGCGCGTTACGCCGACACCGTGCTGGACCTGCGCGGCGTGGGTGCGCCCGTGCCCCACCCGGCGCCCACCCAGGCGGAGTTCTTCGAGGACGAGCCGGTCGGCCCGCCGCGCCGCCCCGCCCCCGCAGGCGTGCTCTTCCTGGAGAACGGCGGCGGCAAGTCCGTCCTGCTCAAGCTGATCTTCTCGGTGATGCTGCCGGGCCACCGCAACACCCTGGGCGGCGCCAGCTCCGGCGTGCTGCGCAAGTTCCTGCTCGCCGACGACTGCGGCCACGTCGCCCTGGAGTGGCAGCACACCCTCACCGGCGAGCTGGTCGTGGTCGGCAAGGTGAGCGAGTGGCGCGGGCGGCAGGTCTCCAACGACCCGAGGAAGTTCGCCGAGGCCTGGTACTCGTTCCGGCCCGGCCCGGGGCTGAGCCTGGACTCGCTGCCGGTCGCCGAGTCCAGCGCGATGCGCCCGGCCGCCGAGGGCGCGTCCGGCGCCCAGGGCAGGCGCCGCACCATGAAGGGCTTCCGCGACGCGGTCACCGAGGCGGGCAAGGCGTATCCGCACCTCGACGTGGTCTGGGAGGAGATCCACGACCGCTGGAACGAGCACCTGGGCGACCTGGGCCTTGACCCCGAACTCTTCCGCTACCAGCGCGAGATGAACGCGGACGAGGGCGAGGCCGCCGGTCTCTTCGCGGTCAAGAAGGACTCCGACTTCACCGACCTGCTGCTGCGCGCCGTCACCGACACCCGGGACACCGACGGCCTCGCGGACCTGGTCAGCGGCTTCGGCAACAAGCTGGGCCGGCGCGCCGAGCTGACCGCCGAGCGCGACTTCACCGCGGGTTCGGTGGACCTGCTCAACCGGATCGTCGAGGCCGCCGAGGCCCGCTCCCGCGCGCGCGACATCCACGCCGGGGCCGAGCGCCGTACCCGTACGCTGGCGCGCAGGCTCTCCGCGCGCGCGGGCCAGGAGCGCGGGCGCGCCACCGACCTCGCGGGCCGGGTCACCGCTGCCGCGCACACCGTCACCGAGGCCGAGCAGGCGCGCGGCCGCAGCGCCCTGATCGCCTCCGAACTCGCCTACCGGCACGCCTCGCTGGCGCTCGCCGTCGCCGAGAAGGCCGCCACCGCCCAGCGCCGCGAGCTGGCCGACGCCCGTACGCTGCACTCCGCCTGGCAGGCCGCCGAGGCGGTGCTGCGGCACAAGGCCGCCGCCGACCGCTCCGCGCGCGTGGCCGCGGCCATCCGCGAGGCTGAGCGGGACGCCGCGCCCGCGCTCGCCGCCCGCGCCACCGCGGCCGCCGATCTCGTACGGGCGCTGCACACGGCCGCCGAGGACGGCGAGCGGGTCGCCGCCGAGGAGGAGGAGCGCTCCGCCGCGCTCCAGGAGGCGAGCGAGGCGGCCCACCGTGACGCCACGGCCGCCGCCACCGAGGCGCAGCGCGCCCGCAGCGAGGCCGGGCATCTGCGCCAGCGCCTCGCCGAGGTCGAGCAGGAGACCGCCGAGGCGGTCCGGGCGGGCTGGCTGGACGACAGCGCGCCGGACGCCGACCCGGCCAGGGCCGCGCTCGCCGCCAGCGACGCCGAGAAGACGGCGGTCGCCGCCTGGGACACGGCCCGCGAGAGCGCCCGCGCCACCGCCGACCGCGCCCGCGAGGCCGCCGCCGAGCAGGCCCGCGCGGAACTTGCCGCGGCCCGCGCCCAGGACGCGGCCGAGGCCGCCGGGAACGCGTACGACGCGGAGCGCCGCGCCGCCGAGTCGATCGCCTCCGACGAGCGCCTCGCGGAGCTCCTGGGCCTCCCGTCCGCCCCCGCGGCCGGGGTCCCGCTGCCGCGCAAGGCGATGTACGCGGCGGAGGCCGTCCACCACGCGGTGCACGGCACCCCCGCCGCCTTCGGGGCGGACCGTGCGGACACCCCGCTGACCGTCGAGGAGCTGGACCGCCAGGCCGACGAGCTGCGGCAGCTCCTGGACCAGGGCATCGCATCCGCCGAGCGGCAGCTGTTCGAGCTGCGGACCGCCGCCGCCGACGACGCCCGCATCCTCGGCGCCCTCGGTGACGGCGGACTGCTGCCCCCGGGCCCCGACGTCCTCGCCACCGTCGAGTACCTGGGCGAGCACGGCATCCCGGCCCTGCCCGGCTGGCGCTACCTCGCCCAGGCCGTCGACCCGGCCGACCACGCCTCGGTGCTCGCGGCCCGGCCCGAGCTGGTCGACGGTGTGGTGATCACCGACCCCGCCTCGCACGTCCGGGCCCGCGAGGCGCTGGCCGGCGCGGCGCTGCTGCCCCGGTCCGCGGTGGCCGTCGGCACCGCAGCCGCGCTGCTCGCGCCGGTGCCCCGGCAGGGCGCGGAAGGCGCGGGCGAGACGGACGTCTTCCTCGTCCCGCCGAACCCGGCCATGCACGACGAGCACGCCGCCGACGAGGAGCGGCAGGCGCTGCGCACCCGCGCCGCCGCCCGCGACGAGGAGATCCGCGCCCTCGCCGCCCGCCTCGCGGGCGACCGGGGGCTCGCCGCACGGCTCGGCTCCTGGCGCGCCGACTGCCCGCCCGGGATGCTCGACGAGCTCGCCACGGCCGCGCGGGACGCGCGCGCCGCCGCCAAGGCCGCCGCGGAGGCGCTGGCCGAGGCCCGTACGGAGCGGGCGGAGGCCGACGAGGCCGCCGCCGAGGCGGCCCGGGTCCGCGACGAGCGCCAGGAGGCCGCCCAGCGCGCCCGCCGCGCCGCCGACGCGCTGGCCGGGCTCGCCTTCCGGCTGCGCGAGCGCGCGGGCTGGCAGAGCACCCTGCGTGAACTCGTCGACGAAGCCGCCGAGTCCGAGGCCCGCGCCCAGTCCCTCCTGGAGCGCGCCCGGGCCGCCGACGAGGACCGCCGGGGCGCCCAGCGCGCCGCCGACGACGCCCACCGCACCGCCCGCGCGCTGCGCGCCGAGCGCGCCGAGATCGCTGGCGCGCCGGAGAACCTGCCGGAGCCGGACGGCGCCGCCCCCAAGGCCGCGCTGCCCGCCCTGCGCGAGGCCTACCGGGCCGCCTCCCAGCTGTACGAGAAGGTCGGCGTCGGCGCCGATCTGCGCGCCGAGCAGGCGCGCGCGGAGAGCGACGAGAGCGCCGCGCTCGCCGAGCTGGACCGGCTCACCAACAAGGTCCGCACCCGCGCCGCCCAGCTCCTGGAGGGCACCGACGGAGCCGACGGCCCGTCCCGGCAGGCCGCCGCGGCCCGCGCCGAATCCCTCGTACAGCTCCTGGAGACCAGGGCGTCGGCGGCGAGCGAGCAGCTCGGGCGGCTGCGCGGCGAGGCCGAGCGGCTGGCCCCCGAGGACGGCGAGGCGCACACCGAGCTGCCCCCGGAGCAGGTGCCCGGCGACGCCGAGCAGGCGCAGGCCCTGCTGCGCACCGCGACGGCCGAACTGGCCGCCCGCACCGCCGAGTTGGAGACCTCGCGGGCCGCCCACGCCGAGCTCCTCCAGGCCCACCGGGCCGCCGAGGACGCGGCCGGGGGCTTCGACGAGACGGCCGCGCTCCTGCGCGACCTGCTCCGCGACCACCAGCAGGAGGAGGACGAGCAGCAGCCCGAGTCGTTCCCCGGCGATCTGGCCGAGGCCCGGCAGTCGGCCGCCGAGGCCCGGCGTTCGCTGCGCGGCTGCGCGGGCGACCTGTCGAGTGCCGAGGCCGCTGTCCGGGAGGCCTCGGACGTCCTGGTCCGGCACGCCAACGCGACCCGGTACGAGCAGGTGCGCACCCCCGCCCGCCAGCAGATCCGGGAGCTGCCCGCCGCCGCGCTGCCCGAGCACGCGGCGTCCTGGGCGGCGGCGTTCGCGCCCCGGCTGCGGGTCCTCACCGACGAGCTGGAGCAGTTGGAGCGCAACCGCGACTCGATCGTGGACCGGCTGCGCGGGCTCGTCGAGTCGGCGCTGACCACGCTGCGTTCGGCCCAGCGGCTCTCGCAGCTGCCGGAGGGGCTGGGCGAGTGGTCGGGGCAGGAGTTCCTGCGGATCCGCTTCGAGGAGCCCGACCAGGCCACGCTAACCGAGCGCCTGGGCGAGGTCATCGACGAGGCGACGCGCGCGGCCCTGAAGAAGAACTCCGACCTGCGCCGGGACGGAATGTCCCTGCTGCTGCGGGGAGTTCAGGCCGCCCTCGAACCGCGCGGCATCGCCGTGGAGATCCTCAAGCCCGACGCGGTGCTGCGCGCCGAGCGCGTTCCGGTCGGGCAGATGGGCGATGTGTTCTCCGGCGGGCAGCTGCTCACCGCCGCGATCGCGCTGTACTGCACGATGGCCGCGCTGCGCAGCAACGACCGGGGCCGCGACAAGCACCGCCACGCGGGCACGCTGTTCCTGGACAACCCGATCGGCCGGGCCAACGCCACGTATCTGCTGGAGCTCCAGCGGGCCGTGTCGGACGCGCTCGGCGTCCAGCTCCTGTACACGACGGGCCTGTTCGACACGACGGCGCTCGCGGAGTTCCCGCTGGTCGTCCGGTTGCGCAATGACGCGGACCTGCGGGCGGGGCTGAAGTACATCAGCGTCGAGGAGCACCTGCGGCCGGGCCTGCCGAAGGACCCGGACGGGTCGGTGCACGGGGAGATCACTGCGACGCGGATGTTCAAGAAGCCGTAACGGTCCGCTGGGATGCGTGGGCCGTTTGCTGCGGGCCCGCTGTGGCTGGTCGCGCAGTTCCCCGCGCCCCCAAGGGCGCGGGGAACGCATCGGAACCCTGATCAGACGCGCGCGTCCGCCTTCATCATGTCCGCGCACTTCTCGCCGATCATCATCGTCGTGATGCACGGGTTGACGGTGACCAGCTCCGGCATCACCGAGCCGTCGGCGACGCGCAGCCCGCGGATGCCCTTGACCCGCAGCCGGGCGTCGAGCGGGGCCATCGCGTCGTCGTCGGCGCCCATCTTCACCGTGCACGCCGGGTGGTAGACCGTGTTGTGCGTGGTGCGGATGTACTCGAACAGCTCGTCGTCGGTACGGACGTCGGGCCCGGGCGCCAGCTCCGCGCCCGCCCAGTCCGCGAGCGCGGGCTGCGCGGCGATCTCCCGGGCGAGCCGCAGCCCGTACGTCATCACCCGTACGTCGTGCTCATGAGTGAAGTAGCGCGGGTCGACCATCGGCTTGTCGCGGTAGTCGCGGGTGCGCAGCCGGACCGTGCCGCGCGACTTGGCGTGGGTGACGTTGGGCGTCAGACAGAACGCGTTCTCGCTGGTCGGGTAGCCGTGCCGGGCGGTGTTCATGTCGAACGGCACCGAGCCGTAGTGGAACATCAGGTCCGGCCGGTCCAGGCCCGGCTCGGTGTCCGCGAAGATCCCGATCTCCCACCACTGGTTGGAGCGGGTCGGCATCGGCCGCTTGGCGTCCCACATGATGACGCCCTCGGGGTGGTCCTGCAGGTTCTCGCCGACGCCGGGGGAGTGCACCAGCGTCTCCACCCCCACCTCGCGCAGATGGTCGGCGGGACCGATCCCGGAGAGCATCAGCAGCTTGGGCGTGTCGATCGAGCCGCAGCTGACGACGACCTCGCGCCGCGCGGAGACGGTACGGGTGTGGACCAGATCCGGGTCCAGGTACTCGACGCCGGTGCAGCGCTTGTCCTCGCCGATCACCAGCCGCTTGGCGCGGATCCCGGTCCGTACGGTCAGATTGGGCCGCTTGCCGATGATCGGGTGCAGATACGCGACCGAGGACGACTGGCGGATGTTGTTCTCGTCCGAGTTGATCTGGAACCAGTTGGCGCCTCTGATCACCGTACGGCCGGTGTTGAAGGGCGTGGTGGGGATGCCGTTCTGGGCGCACGCGTCGAGCAGCGCGCTGCCGCAGGGGTCCTCGCCCTTGATGGTGCGCAGCTTCACCGGGCCGCTGCGGCCGTGGTGGTCGCCGGGCGCGTCGTTGTTCTCCAGGCGCTTGTACAGCGGGAACACGTCCTCGGCGCCCCAGCCCGTACAGCCCTCGGCCGCCCAGCCGTCCAGGTCCTCGGCCGGCGCCCAGAAGGCTATGCAGGAGTTGTGCGAGGAGCAGCCGCCGAGCACCTTGGCGCGCGCGTGGCGCATCATGCTGTTGCCGCGCTCCTGCGGCTCGACCGGGTAGTCCCAGTCGTAGCCCGAGTCGAGCAGCGCCATCCAGCGCTCCAGGCGCAGCACGTTGTCGTCGCCGACGTCCGAGGGGCCCGCTTCCAGGACGCACACGGTCACCGAGGGGTCCTCGCTGAGCCGGGCCGCGACAACGTTGCCCGCGGTGCCGCCGCCGACGACGACGTAGTCGAACTCGTCCGGGTGCGTACCGGTGTTGGCCTCGTTCATGATTCCTTCGCTCCTTGCTTCAGCCGGTGGCGGCGGCGGTGGTGCCGGGGGTGGTGGTGGGGTCGGTGTCCTGCTTCTCGGCGGCGTGGTCCGCGAGGACGCCGGTGCGGTGGCGCTGGACGAACCAGTAGTAGGCGAAGCCGCCCACGGTGACGGCGCCGACGAACAGCACACCGCCCCAGCGCAGGTACCAGTGGTACGGGGCCGCCGCGTTGTAGACGGCGGCGCGCGGCCACAGCAGGTTGACGGTCATGCCCAGGCCCCACAGCACCGCGATGATGTTCACGGGGAGGCCGAAGCGGCCGAGCGAGAAGCGCCCGGGCGCGGGCTGCCAGGTGCCGCGCAGCCTGCGGACCAGCATGGGCATCGTGACCAGCAGATACGCCACGTAGATCATGATGATCGCGATGCTGGTGACGACCGAGAAGATCTGCGGCTGCTTGATGTTGACCAGCAGGATGCCGATGGCGACGAGCCCGCAGACCACGGCGGGCGCGATCGGGGTCTGGAAGCGCGGGCTGATCCTGGCGAGCCGGCTGCCCGCGGGCAGGTTGTTGTCCCGGGCCATGGCGAACATCAGCCGGATGCCCGCGGTGTGCACGGCGAGCTCGCAGACCACGACCGCGATCACCACGCACCACAGCAGCGCTTGGCCCATGGTGTCGCCGAGCGTGCTCAGGACCACGTACTGGAGTCCGTCCACGGAGAGTTCGGGCGCGCTCAGGTCCGGCGTGGCGAGCAGCGCGCACAGCAGGATGAGGCCGCCGATGACGAACGAGGCGATCAGGGCCCGCAGGATCGCGCGCGGCGCGTTGCGGCTCGGGTCGACCGCCTCCTCGCCGAGCGAGGACGCGGTGTCGAAGCCGTACATGACGTACGCGGAGGCGAGCGAGGCGGTGAGGAACGCGCCGAAGTAGCCCAGGTTCTGGCCGGCGCCGATGCCGTGGGTCTCCACGATGGCGCTGGGGCCGCGGGTGATGTGCGCGGCCAGCAGGATCACCAGGATCACGGCGGCGACCAGCTCGATGAAGACGCCGGCCGTGTTGATCCGGGCCATCAGCTTGACGCCGAACGCGTTGACCAGGGTGGTGAAGAGGATCAGGCCGCAGGCGAGCACGACGGCGTTGGCGGCCGCGTCGTACTTCCCGCTGCCGTCGCCCACGAACTGGAACCACGAGGAGATCTGGGGGAGCGTCAGCTGGAGCGCCAGGGCGACGGCGGCCAGCGAGACCATGCTCGCCAGCGTCATCATCCAGCCGGCCAGCCAGCCGACGTGCGGACCGCCCAGGTTCTTGGCCCAGTTGTAGACCGATCCGGCGACCGGGTAGCGGGCGGCCAGCTCGCAGAAGCAGAGCGCGACCATCAGCTGGCCGACGAAGACCAGGGGCCACGACCACCAGTAGGCCGGGCCGCCGAGGCTGACGCCGAAGTAGAACATCTGGAACGTGCCGGTCAGGATCGAGATGTAGCTGATCCCGGCGGCGAAGGTGTGGAAGTTGCCGAGGGTGCGCTTGAGCCCCGGCTTGTACCCGAGTTCGGCGAGCGCGGCGTCATCGGCGTCGGCGCCCGCCCGGGCTGGGGAGGGAGAGGGGGGCGGGGGTGTGGTGGCGGTCATCGGGGATCACTCCTCGTACAGGATCGCGCAGAGGGGAGGGCAGGGACGGGCGTGCGGCGGGGCCGCGCCGAAGCGGCGGCCGTTGCTCGGAACGGCGCCGCGGGCAGCGGTCGTTCAGTCGAACCAGCGCTGCGGGCGCGGCTCGGTGTTGCGCCAGATGTGCTTGGTCTCCTGGTACTCGGCGAGCCCGGCGAGCCCGAGCTCGCGGCCCGTTCCCGACTGCTTCATGCCGCCCCACTCGGCCTGCGGGACGTACGGGTGGAAGTCGTTGATCCACACCGTGCCCGCGCGCAGCCCGGCGGCGACCCGGCGCGCGCGTGCCTCGTCGCGGGTCCAGA
This sequence comes from Streptomyces sp. TLI_146, assembly GCF_002846415.1. Classification (NCBI taxonomy): domain Bacteria; kingdom Bacillati; phylum Actinomycetota; class Actinomycetes; order Kitasatosporales; family Streptomycetaceae; genus Streptomyces; species Streptomyces sp. TLI_146. Next base: position 2,214,780 of record NZ_PJMX01000001.1, on the reverse strand, counting down.
CCGCTCCGGCCAGGCCGTAGATGGTGTCGTTGGCGAGCGCGAGGGCCTCGTCCTCGTCGCGGAACCGCTCGACGGTCAGCACCGGCCCGAACGACTCGTCCCGGACCACGGACATCGCGGCCGTGCACTCGTCCAGAACCGTCGGCAGGTAGTAGTTGCCGAACGCGAGCGCCGGGTCGTCCGGGCGGGCGCCGCCGCAGCGCAGCACCGCGCCCTCGGCGAGCCCGGCCGCGACATACGCCTCGACCTTGGCGAGGTGGGCCGCCGAGATCAGCGGGCCGGTGCGGGCCTGCTCGTCGAAGGGCCCGCCGAGCCTGATCAGCTGGGCGCGGCGCACCACTTCGTCGACGAAGCGGTCGTGCAGCGAGTCCTCCACCAGCAGGCGCGCGCCCGCCGAGCAGACCTGGCCGGAGTGCAGGAACACGGCGGTCAGGGCGTAGTCGACGGCCGTCTCGAAGTCGGCGTCGGCGAAGACGATGTTGGGGTTCTTGCCGCCGAGTTCGAGCGCGGTGCGCTTGACGGTGGCCGCCGCCGACGCCATCACACGCCGCCCGGTGGCCAGACCGCCGGTGAACGACACCAGGTCCACGCGCTCGTCCTCGGTCAGCGGCGCCCCCACGGCGGGGCCGGTGCCGAGGACCAGGTTGGCGACGCCGTCCGGCAGCCCGGCCTCGGTGAGCAGCCGCATCAGCATGATCGCGGTGTGCGGGGTCAGCTCACTGGGCTTGAGGACGAAGGTGTTGCCCGCGCCGATGGCGGGCGCGACCTTCCACGCGGTCTGGAGCAGCGGATAGTTCCACGGCGTGATCAGCGCGCAGACGCCGACCGGCTCGGTGACGGTACGGCTGTCCGTCACCGGGTTCCCGGTGTCCACGACCCGGCCGGGCTCCTGGGCCGCGACGAGGTGGCCGAAGTGGCGGAAGCAGTTGGCGATGTCCGCCATGTCGTACTCGGACTCGACCAGCCGCTTGCCGGTGTCCAGGGACTCGGCGCGGGCCAGCGCGGCCGCGTCACGCTCGATGAGGTCGGCGACGCGCAGCAGCAGCGCGGCCCGCTGGGCGACGGGGGTCCCGGGCCAGGGGCCCCGGTCGAAGGCCTCGCGGGCGGCAGCCACCGCTGCCGCCGCGTCCTTGGGTCCCGCCTCGTCGACCACGGCGACCAGCGAGCCGTCCGCAGGGCAGCGGATCTCGCGGGTCTCCCCGTCGACGGCGGCGCTCCATCGGCCGCCGATGAACAGTTCAGGCATGACGCTCCTTGACTTCCGTCAGTTCCCTCAGCTCCTCGGTCACCAGAGTTGAGTCGGGGCAGCCGTGATCACATCGGCGCCCCGGGGCGCCGCTACCCAGGTATTCACACTTCAGACATGTGAGGCTTCAGACATGTGAGAACCCACTCATGGAAGGCGCGGATGTGGTGTTCGCTGGGAACCAGCACGCCGCCGCGCCGGTACGCGCGCGAATCCATGGCGGGCTGGGTGCGCTCGCACGCCGCGAAGTCCTGCACGTTGACGCGGTGGAACAGCTCCACCGAACGCGACACATCGGCGCCGGACGCCACGACCTCCGGTGCGTACAGCCAGTCGCACTCGACGACCGTGCGGTCCACGGCCAGCGGGAACATCCGGTGGACGATCACGTGGTCGGGCACCAGGTTCACGAACACCTGCGGTTTCACGGTGATCGCGTAGTAGCGGCGGTCCTGTCCGTCCGCCAGCCCCGCGAGGCGCCCGAACCCCGCGCTGCCGTCCACGGTGAACCCCTGCGCGCCCCGCGCGAACTCGGCGCCGTGCCCCACGTAGTACTGCGCGGCGAACCCCTTGGCGAACTCCGGCAGCACATGGGTGAGTTCGGGGTGGATGGTCGCGCAGTGGTAGCACTCCATGAAGTTCTCGACGATCAGCTTCCAGTTGGCGCGCACGTCGTACGAGATCCGGCGGCCCAGGGCCAGTTCCGCGGCCCGGTAGCGCTCCACCGCCGCCGGGTCGCCGAGCCGCTCGGTGGCCGCGCCGACCACCGTGTCCTCGAACGACGGCGGCTCCTCCGCCAGGCACACCCACACATAGCCGAGCCATTCGCGCAGCGCGACCCGCAGCAGCCCGCGCTCCTCGCGGTCCACGTCCGGCATCCGCGCCAGGTTCGGCGCGGCGACGAGTCTGCCCTCCAGGTCGTACGTCCAGGCGTGGTACGGGCACTGGAGGGTGCGCCGGACCGTGCCGCTCTCCTCGGCGCACACCCGGGCGCCCCGGTGCCGGCAGACGTTGAGGAACGCCCGCGGCGCGCCCTCGCGGGTCCGCACCACCAGCACGTTCTCGCGGCCCACCTGGACCGTGCGGAAGGCGCCGGGCCGGTCGAGGTCGGCGGCGCGCACCGCGCAGAACCACAGTGTTTCGAAGATCCGCTCCTGCTCGTGGGCGAAGACCGCCGGGTCGCAGTAGAACCGGCCGGGCAGGGTCTCCAGCAGGCTCGGGGTGCGCTCGGCGGCCCCGGCGGTCATCGCGCGCCGCCACGGGCGCTCGCGGGGGCCGTGGTGTCCGCGTCCGCCTCTGCTTTCGCCTCCGCCTCCGCTTTCGTGGCGAATCTGAGCGGGTCGAACAGCTCGATGGGATGGGCTGTCGTGCCGTCGAGGGCCAGGTCGGCGAGGATCTCGCCGACCACCGGCACGAACTTGAAGCCGTGCCCCGAGAAACCGCAGGCCACAGTGGTGGTCCCGGGGTGCGCCGGGTGCCGCGCGATCACGAAGTGCTCGTCCGGAGTGGTCGAGTACATGCAGGTCACGGCCCGCAGGAAGGTTCCGGGCAGGGTGGGGGTCACCCGGCGCATGGCCGCCGCCATCTCCTCGGCCTCGGCCGGGGCCACCGTACGGTCGACGGTGGCGGGCGTGCAGGGGGCGCCGTTCTTGCGGAAGAACGCGACCTTGACGCCGCCCGAGGGCCCGTCGATGGCCGGGAACCCGTACACCTGGACCCCGTCCGCCTTCTCCCACACGAAGACGGGCTGGCGCTCCGGCAGGAACGGTTCGGTGCCGCCCTCGGGCGCGAACCAGTACATGACCTGCCGCTCGATACGTATCGGCACACCGAGGTCCGCGAGCAGCTCCGGGGCCCAGGCACCAGGACAGATCACCAGCCGGCCCGCCGTATAGCTGTTCTCGGGCGTGTGGACGCGGACCCCGCGCCCGCCCGGCAGCTCCTCCCAGCGGGTCGCCGGCTCCTCGAAGTGGAGGTCGGCGCCCGCCTTGGTGGCGAGCTGGAGGTGGGCCGCGACCGTGGCCTCCGGGCGCAGCAGCCCGGCCCGCGCCTCGTGGAGCGCCACCTCGTCGTCGTGCGGGTTCATCGTCGGGAAGCGGCGGCGGATCTCGCGGGCGTCCAGCATCTCGTGCGGCAGGTCCCACTGCCGGGCCGAGCGCACCGCGCCCGCGACCGTACGGCAGTCGGGGCGGCCGACCATCATCCCGCCGCACAGCAGCGCGATCTCGCGCCCCGAGTCCCGCTCGATCCGGTCGTAGAGCTCGTACGCCCGCAGCAGCAGCGGCACGTACGCCGGGTCCTCGAAGTAGGACTGGCGGGTGATCCGCGAGCCGCCGTGGCTGGAGCCGTGCGCGTGCACCGGGCCGAACCGCTCCAGGCCGAGGACGCGCGCGCCGCGCGCGGCCAGATGCCAGGCGGCGGCCGAGCCCATGCCGCCGAGACCGAGGACGATCACGTCGTACGTCGGAGCCATGCTTCCTCCCGGAGGGGTCGGTGCCCGGCCGGGCCCGCCTCGTGACGCCGTGCGGCGCAGGCGCCGGTCAACGCAGCAGGTGGGCCATCCGCGGGTCGAACAGCGGCTCTTCGGCGACGGTCGCGGGGACCTTCTCGCCGAAGTACTCGACATGGACCGCGGTGCCCGGCGCCAGCACGGGCAGCCAGGCGTACGCGACGCACCGGCCGATCGTGTAGCCGTACGCGGCACTGGTGACGTGACCGGCGGGCACACCGTCGACAAGGACCGGCTCACTGCCGAGGACCACCGCCGAGCGGGAGTCCAGGGTCAGACAGGTGAGCCTGCGGGTCACGGCCGCGGGATCGCCGAGGGCATCGCGGCCCATGAACTCGCCCTTGCCGGGCCGGACCGCGAAGCCGAGCCCCGCCTCGTACGGGGTGTGCTCGGCCGTCATGTCACGGCCCCAGGCGCGGTAGCCCTTCTCCAGGCGCAGCGACTCGAAGGCGCTGCGGCCCGCCGCGACCACGTCGAGCCGCTGCCCGGCCTCCCAGAGGGTGTCCCACAGCCGCAGCCCGAGATCCGCGCTCGTGTACAGCTCCCAGCCCAGCTCGCCGACGTAGCTCAGCCGCAGCGCGGTGACCGGGACGTTCCCGACGACTGTCTCCTTCGCCCGGAAGTAGCCGAACGCGGTGTGCGAGAAGTCGTCGCGGGTCAGCGGCTGGACGAGCGCGCGGGCGAGCGGGCCCCAGACGCCGACGCAGCAGGTGCCGGAGGTGATGTCCCGGACGGTCACGGAGTCCGGCGCGTGCGCGAGCAGCCAGTCCAGGTCGGCGGGGGAGTTGGCGCCCACCTGGAAGCGGTCCGGGGCCAGGCGCGCCACGGTCAGATCGGACCGGATCCCGCCCGCCCCGTCGAGCAGCAGGGTGTACGTCACCGAACCCGGCTTCTTCTCCAGCTGGTTGGTGGTCATCCGCTGGAGGAACGCGAGGGCGCCGCGCCCGGTCACCTCCAGGCGCCGCAGCGGGGTCATGTCGTACAGCGCGACCCGCTCGCGCGTCGCCTTCGCCTCCGCCGCCGCGATCGGCGACCAGTACCGCGCCGACCAGGCGTCCCGCACGGGGATGTGCAGCCCGTCCACCAAGGGCGCGTTCGCCTCGTACCACTGCGGGCGCTCCCAGCCGCCACCCTCCAGGAAGTACGCCCCGAGCTCGCGCTGGCGTACGTGGAAGGGGCTGGTCCGCAGCGGGCGCGGGCGCTCCATCGGCTGGAGCGGGTGCACGACGTCGTACACCTCGACGAAGCTCTGGGCCGACCGCTCCTCTATGTACAGGGGCGTGAGCTGCACGTTCTCGAAGCGCCGGACGTCGCAGGCGTGCACGTCGAGCGAGGGGCGGCCGTCCGTCATCCACTCGGCGACCGCCCTGGCCGCCCCCGCCGAGTGCGTCACCCACACCGCCTCCGCCAGCCAGAACCCGCGCAGCTCCCGGGACTCGCCGAGCAGCGGCATACCGTCGGGCGTGAAGGAGAAGACGCCGTTGAAGCCGTGCGCGACCGAGCTGTGCGCGAGCTCGGGCAGCAGCTCCGTGGCGTCCGCCCAGCTCGGCGCGAAGTCCTCCGGGGTGAAGGCGAGCGAGGAGGGCATCACGGGCGCGTCGTCGTACGCCGGGACCGCGAACGGGTCCACCGGCAGCGGCCGGTGCGCGTACGAGCCGATGCCGAGGCGTGCCCCGTCCGCGTCGGTGTGCGCCCGGACGTACAGGTCGCGGTCCTGGTGGCGCAGGATCGGCAGGGCGGCCGCCGCCCGTGCGGTGAGCCCGGCCAGCGGGGCGGTCGTCGCGTACTGGTGGGCGAGCGGCAGCAGCGGCACGCTCACCCCGGCCATCCGTCCGATCACCGGGCCCCAGAACCCGGCCGCCGAGACCACCGCGTCGGCCGGGAAGCGGCCCCGGTCGGTGACGACGGCGGTGACGCGGCCGTCCTGCCGCTCGATGTCCGTGACCGTGTGCCGCGCCAGGAAGCGGGCGCCCCGGCCCTGGGCGCGGGCCTGCAGTGCCCGGGAGGCGAGCACCGCGTCGGCGAGCCCGTCGTCGGGGGTGTGGAAGCCGCCGAGGACCTTCTCCCCGTCGAGCGGCGGCCACAGCGCCCTGCACCGGTGTGCGCTGAGCAACTCGCCCCGTACGCCCCAGGCGGCCGCGAGGCCCACCTTGCGGTGCAGATCGGCCCAGCGCTCCGGGGTGGTGGCCACCTCAAGGCCGCCGACGGCCCGGAAACAGGGCTCACCGTCCACGCTCAGCCCTCGCAGCGTGTCCACCGTGTACGCCGCGAACGCCGTCATCGTCCTGGAGGCATTGGTCTGGAAGACCAGACCGGGCGCGTGCGAGCTGGATCCGCCCGGCGCGGGCAGCGGCCCCTGCTCCACCACGGTGACGTGCGACCAGCCGCGCGCGGTGAGCTCGTCGGCGAGCGCACAGCCCACGATTCCGGCGCCGATGACGACGACGCGCGCGTGGGCGGGGTCGGGTGCGGGGGCGGTGCGGATCTCGTGAGACACGGCCTCACCCTCCTGTTGCGCAGAGCACTCCCGGTTGCGCGATGTGAGACATGGTGGGGACGGCCCAGGAGAGCGTCAAGAGGGTCGGACCGGACGTCGGCCGAGAGCGTCCCGGCCATGAATTCACCTGGCCGGAAAGGGATGTGACGTGACATCAGCGCTCGTGTTGCCCGGGATGCCCCATGCGGCGCGAGAGGTCCTGGGCAGCCTCCAGGACGTGCTCGGCGACCTCCGGGAGTGACTCCCTCGGCATCCGGTACGCAGGGCCCGAGACGCCGATCGCGCCGATCACCGCGCCGTCGTGGCCGCGCACCACCGCCCCCAGGGCGTTCAGCCCGTCCTCCAGCTCCTCTGCCGTCTGCGCGTACCCCCGCTCGACCACTCCCGCCAACTCGGCGCGGAGCACGGCCGGATCCGTGAGGGTGTGCGCGGTGAAGCGCGCCAGCCCCTGGCCCAGCAGTGCCTCGCGGCGCTCCTCGGGGAGGTGGGCGAGCAGCGCCTTGCCGCTCGCGGTCGCGTGCAGCGGGGTACGCCGGCCCAGCCAGTTGAACGCCGTGACGGCCGCCGCCCCGCGCGCCTGCATGATGTTGACGGCAGCGTCGCCGTCGAGCACGGCGACGTTGGCGGTCTCGCCCGTGCGGTCCGCGAGCGCGCGGCAGACCGGCACGCCCTCCTGCGAGACGTCGAGCCGCACTGCCGCGGCACCGGCCAGCCGCAGCATCCCGGCGCCCAGGAAGTACTTCCCCCGCTCCTTCTCCTGGCCGACCAGGCCCCGGTTCTCCAGCGCCCCGAGCAGCCGGAACGCGGTCGACTTGTGCACCCCCAACTCATCGGCGATCTCGGTGACTCCGGCCTCGCCGAGCCGGGCCAGCGCCTCAAGGACGCTGACCGCGCGGTCGACCGACCGCAGTGCCCCGGCGCCGCCCCGTCGTCTGCCCACGGCCGCGTCCGGCTCCTGCACCTCACCCACCGGCACTCCCTCGGGCCGCTATGCCCGGGAGAGGCTGCCCGTCTCGCCCGTGCCTATTCGGCCGGTCCCCGACCGCTCGGGCGACCGGGCCGCGCGCCGCACCCGGCGCCGCTCCCGGCGCAGTTGGCGCGCCGTGCTGCTCGGCACCGACACCACGCCGTTGCGCTGGTTCCACACCTGGCGTGTGACCCACACGTCCAGGACCGCCCAGGTCGCCACCACCGTGCTCGCCACGCTGCTGAGCACCATCGGGAAGGCCAGCCAGGAGCCCGCCACCGTGCACAGGAACGCGATCACCGCCTGGATCAGCGTGAACGCCACGATCAGCACCGAGCGCACTGCCGCGTCCCTGATCGGGTCGGGCAGCCGCGGCCGAATGGCGGGCTCCTCCACCCACAGCGGCGGCAGTTCACCCCCGCCGCGTCCGCCTGCGCCGTGCCCGCTGTCGTCATGCCTGCCGTCCGCGTGCGTGCCCTCGGCCGCCACTCGGTTCGCACTCATGCCTTCAGTGCCCATGGATATTCACTCCCCACCACCGGCGCATCGATGCCTGCCGATGCGCACGGGTCCGTACATCCCCGTCACAACCCCCGTACAGAAGGACGAACGGAACTCCCCCAAGATTCCCCGGATTTGCGTGGAAGGCAGAATTCCAGCCAACCGGGCCAGGACGGGAACCACCGGCCCTACGGGTGTCCTCGGCCACACCCTGGAGGTGATCTCACGTAATACCAGGACAACCCATGATCAACTCCCGTGAGGGCGGCCGAAAATCGTCCGGACGTGCCTTCGAGTTGTCTGTGTGGCAGTAGTAGGCTCACGCCGTTTGTTGACGGTTGATCTGGGGGAGGCCATGCGCTTTCGCGGGAAGTCCATCCGCAGGAAGATCGTGGCGTTGCTGCTGGTGCCGCTCGTCTCCCTCACCGCCCTGTGGGGATTCACGACCTACATCACCGGCCGCGAGGCCAACGAGCTGCTGAACGTCACGTACATCGTGGACAAGGTCGGCTCCCCGATGGAGGACACGGTCCAGGTCATCCAGGAGGAACGCCGCCAGACGCTCGTCTATCTGGCCGACCAGCGGGCCGCCGACGCGCTCGCCGCGCTGCAGAACCGCCGCCGGGACACCGACCGCGCGGTGGCGAAGATTCGTTCCGCCGCCAATGACTCCCAGGTGCGCGACGATCTGCGCCCGGCGGCCCGGGCGCGGCTGAAGACCGTCCTGGAGGAGTTCGACGGCATCGGCGACCTGCGCCGGCAGGTCGACCGCCGCAGCCTCAACCGCACCCGGGCGCTGGAGGCGTACAGCGACGTCATCGAGCCCTGCTACACGTTCCTGACCAATCTCCACGCGCTGGAGAACGTGGACATGGACAAGCAGGGCCGCGCGGTCGTGGGCCTCGCCCGGGCCCGCGAGATGCTGGCGCGCGAGGACGCGCTGGTCGCCTCCTCGCTGGTCGCCCCGCCGCAGTTCACCTGGAACGAACTGCGCGAGGTGGTCAACCTGGTGGCCAACCGCACGCTCCTGTACGAGATCAGCCTGGAGAACCTGCCCGCCGGCGAACGCGAGATCTTCGAGCGGTTCTGGGCCGCCTCGGGCTCCGAGTCGCTGCGCGCCGCCGAGCAGAACATCATCACCGCGGGCCCCACCAAGAACCCGAAGGTGGACCTGGCCCGCTGGCAGCAGACCGCGACCCCGCTGCTCGCACGCCTCTCGGAGTCCGTCTCGGACGCCGACGACCGCTACCGCGACCGCGTCCACCCGGTCGCCTTCAACGTCCTCATCAAGGCCGGTGTCGCCGGCGTCCTCGGCTTCCTCGCGCTCGTCTTCTCGCTCTTCCTCTCCGTGCGCATCGGCCGCGAGCTGATCCGCGACCTCACCCGGCTCCGCAAGGAGGCGCACGAGGTGTCCGGCGTGCGCCTGCCCAGCGTGATGCGCCGCCTCGCCGCCGGCGAGCAGGTCGACGTCGAGACCGAGGCGCCGCGCCTGGACTACGAGAAGGACGAGGTCGGCCAGGTCGGCCAGGCCCTCAACACCCTTCAGCGCGCCGCCGTCGAGGCCGCCGTCAAACAGGCCGACATGCGGCGCGGGGTGGCCGAGGTCTTCGTCAACCTGGCCCGCCGCAACCAGGTCCTCCTGCACCGCCAGCTCACGCTCCTCGACACCATGGAGCGCCGCACCGAGGACACCGACGAGCTCGCCGACCTCTTCCGGCTCGACCACCTCACCACCCGTATGCGCCGCCACGCCGAGGGCCTGGTGATCCTCTCCGGCGCCGCCCCCTCCCGCCAGTGGCGCAAGCCCGTCCAGCTGATGGACGTCGTCCGCGCCGCGGTGGCCGAGGTCGAGGACTACGAGCGCATCGAGGTCCGCAGGCTGCCCCGGCTCGGCGTGGGCGGCCCGGCCGTCGCCGACCTCACCCACCTGGTGGCCGAACTCCTGGAGAACGCCACGGTGTTCTCGCCCCCGCACACCGCCGTCCAGGTGCACGGCGAGCGGGTGGCCAACGGCTTCACGCTGGAGATCCACGACCGGGGCCTGGGCATGACGCCCGAAGCGCTCCTCGACGCCAACCTGCGCCTCGCCGAGACCCCCGAGTTCGAGCTCTCCGACACCGACCGGCTCGGCCTGTTCGTGGTCAGCCGGCTCGCCCAGCGGCAGAACGTCCGCGTCTCGCTCCAGCCCTCCCCGTACGGCGGCACCACGGCGATCGTGTTCATCCCGGCGGCCCTGCTCACCGACGCGCCGGACACCAACGGCACCGGATTCCGCCTCGACCGCAAGGCGGCCCACGGCGACGCGGCCGGACGCCGCGAGCGGGACGCGGGACCCCGTGCGCTCAACCCGCTCCCGGTGGGCATCCCCGACCGCGCCCTGCTCGACGGGCCGGTCGAACTGGAGGCACCCGTGGACCCGTTGGAGCTGGACGCCCCGCACGCCCTGGGCGCCGACGAGCGGGACGACGACCGCACCGGCTTCCTCGGCGCGCCCCGAGGCGTCCCGGCCGAGCGCCGCCAGCACCCGCAGTCGGCCGACGAGGGCGCCGGAGCCCCGGCCCGGCCGTCCGGCCCCGTACCGCTGCCGCGCCGCCGCCCGCCCGCCCCGACCCTGGTCAGCGACCACGGGCGCCGGGTCGACGACCAGCCCGGCCGCGACCACCCGCCCTACGGGGCGGAGCCGGTCCGTCCGGCCGGGCCCACCCCGGAGCTGCGGCGGGCCGACGCGCTGCGCGCCAGCGGGCTCGTCCCGGCCCCGGCGCCCGAGCCGCTGCGGCGGCCCGCGCACGCCCGCGAGAGCGCCGACGGAACCGGACCGCAGGGCGCCCTGCCCCGCCGGGTCCGTCAGGCCAGCCTCGCCCCCCAGCTGAAAGAGACCTCCGCCGAGCCCGCGGACCGCACCGGGCCGGGCGGCCCGGGCGCTCAGCCGCAGCCCGAGCGCGACGCAGAGGAAGTGCGCAACCGTATGGCGTCGATGCAGCGTGGTTGGCAGCGCGGGCGTCGGCACAACGCGATGACCAGCGCAGAGACCACAGCCGACGGGCCCGACCAGGCCCTGGGCGGCGTACGACGCAATACATCGGAGGGGGACGGTCGATGACCGCACCGAAGTCCGCAGCACACGACGTCATCGGGAAGGGCGCCGGGGAACTCAACTGGTTGCTGGACGAGTTGGTCGACCGGGTCGGTTCCATCCGCAAGGCGCTCGTCCTGTCCAGCGACGGCCTGCCCACCGGCACGTCCAGGGACCTGACCCGGGAGGACGGCGAGCACCTGGCCGCCGTGGCCTCCGGCTTCCACAGCCTCGCCAAGGGCGTCGGCCGCCACTTCGACGTGGGCGGGGTCCGCCAGACCGTCGTGGAGCTCGACGACGCCTTCCTGTTCGTGACCGCCGCGGGCGACGGCAGCTGTCTGGCCGTCCTGTCCGACGCCGAGTCGGACGTCGGCCAGGTGGCGTACGAGATGACCCTGATGGTCAAGCGGGTCGGGGCCCACCTCACCACGGCACCACGGACCGGCCTGCCCACCGCAGGGTGAGCGCGACGGTATGAGTGACGCAGACCAGCGGGCGCCGGCGAACGGCCCGCAGCAGCCGGACCGGGTGCCGCAGCAGTCACCGCCCCGGCAGCACCACTGGTTCGACGACGACGCGGGACCGGTGGTGCGGCCGTACGCGATGACCCGCGGCCGCACCAGCAGCGTCGGTCAGCACCGGCTCGACCTGATCGCGGTGGTGGTGCCCGAACCGGCCGCCGACGACCCGGGGCACGACCACTCGCTCTCGCCCGAGCACGTCGAGATCGTCGAGCGCTGCGTCGGCACCCCGCAGTCCATCGCCGAGCTCGCCGCCGGACTCGACCTCCCCGTCGGGGTGGTCCGCGTCCTGGTGGGCGACCTCGTCCAGGACCAGCTGGTGCACGTCTCCCGACCCGTTCCGCCGGCCGAGCTGCCGGACGAGTCCCTTCTCCGCGAGGTGATCAATGGCCTTCGGGCGCTCTAGCCGCAGGAAGCGGCCCGTCGAACCGGTGACCCTCAAGATCCTGGTGGCGGGCGGCTTCGGAGTCGGCAAGACCACGCTGGTGGGCGCGGTCAGCGAGATCCGGCCGCTGCGCACCGAGGAGCGGCTCAGCGAGGCCGGGCGGCCGGTCGACGACGTCGAGGGAGTGGAGGCGAAGAGCACCACCACCGTCGCCATGGACTTCGGGCGCATCACGCTCCGCGAGGACCTGGTCCTCTACCTCTTCGGCACGCCCGGCCAGGACCGCTTCTGGTTCCTCTGGGACGAGCTGGCGCAGGGGTCCCTGGGCGCGGTGGTCCTCGCGGACACCCGCCGCCTGGAGGACTCCTTCGCGGCGATCGACTACTTCGAGCGCCGGGGGCTGCCCTTCACGGTGGCCGTCAACTGCTTCGACGACGCGGCCCGCTACCCGGCCGAAGCCGTGCGCTCCGCGCTCGACCTCGACCCGGACGTACCGCTGATGATGACGGACGCGCGCGACCGCGAGGCCGTCAAGGACGTCCTGGTCGCGGTCGTGGAACACGCGATGGTCCTCTCCGAGCGCAGACGCCGCACGGTCTCGATCTGAGGCCCGTACGCGAGGACACGGCCCGTACCCCCACCGACTGGGGTACGGGCCGTGCGTCTTGGGGGGCGGATGCGGCCTACTTGGCGTCCTCCTCGTGCCAGCCGAGGCTGCGCTCCACCGCCTTGCGCCAGTTCTCGTACTCGCGCTCACGCACCTGCGCCTCCATGGCGGGCACCCACTCCACGTCCTTCTGCCAGTGCGCCTTGAGCTCGTCCAGGCCCGCCCACACCCCGGTGGCGAGCCCCGCCGCGTAGGCGGCGCCCAGGCAGGTCGTCTCGGAGACCTTCGGCCGGATCACCGGCACGCCGAGCACATCCGCCTGATGCTGCATCAGGAGCTTGTTGACGGTCATTCCGCCGTCGACCTTGAGCGTGGTGATCCGCACCCCGGAGTCCTGGTACATCGCGTCCACCACCTCGCGGGTCTGCCAGCTGGTGGCCTCCAGGACCGCGCGGGCCAGATGCGCCTTGGTGACGTACCGGGTCAGGCCGGTGATGACACCGCGCGCGTCCGAGCGCCAGTAGGGCGCGAACAGGCCGGAGAAGGCGGGCACGATGTAGGCCCCGCCGTTGTCCTCGACGCTCGCGGCGAGCGTCTCGATCTCGGCGGCGCTGCGGATGAGCCCGAGCTGGTCCCGGAACCACTGGACCAGGGCCCCGGTGATCGCGATCGAGCCCTCCAGGCAGTAGACCGGCGCCTGGTCGCCGATCTTGTAGCCGACGGTGGTGATCAGGCCGCTCTTGGATGCCACCGGTCGCCCGCCGGTGTTGAGCAGCAGGAAACTTCCGGTCCCGTACGTGTTCTTGGCCGTGCCGGTGTCGTAGCAGGCCTGCCCGAAGATCGCCGCCTGCTGGTCGCCGAGCGCGGACGCCACCGGCACGCCCGCCAGCTGGCCCACCGCCGTCCCGTACACCTCGGCCGAGGACCGGATCTCCGGAAGGATCGCCTCCGGCACGTTCATCGCGGCCAGGATCGAGGAGTCCCACTCCAGGGTCGACAGGTTCATCAGCATGGTCCGCGAGGCATTGGTGACGTCGGTGACGTGCACCCCGCCGTCCGTACCGCCCGTCAGGTTCCAGATCAGCCAGGAGTCGATGGTCCCGAACGCGATCTCGCCGCGCTCGGCACGGGTCCGCAGCCCGGGTACGTTGTCGAGCAGCCAGGCCGCCTTCGGACCGGAGAAGTAGCTGGCCAGCGGCAGCCCGGTGGCTTCACGGAAGCGGTCCTGGCCGTCCTCGGCGCCGAGTTGGGCACAGAGCGCCGAGGTCCTGGTGTCCTGCCAGACGATCGCGTTGTGCACGGGCTTGCCGGTCGCCCGGTCCCACAGGACCGTCGTCTCGCGCTGGTTGGTGATGCCGAGCGCGCTGAGCTGTTCCGCGCGCATCCCGGCCTTGGCGAGCGCGCCCGCGACCACGGCCTGCACCTTGGACCAGATCTCGGTGGCGTCGTGCTCGACCCAGCCCGGTTTCGGGAAGATCTGGCGGTGCTCGCGCTGGTCCACGGCGACGATGGCGCCGCCCTGGTCGAAGATGATGCAGCGGCTTGAAGTGGTGCCCTGGTCGATGGCTGCGACGAACTTCTGCGTCATGGCTACCCCTAGGTCGGAAGGCCGCGGGTGCGCGGCGCGTGTTCAGAAGGCCGCGTGGTGGATCAGACCGCCGAGGGCCCCGCCGGCCAGCGGTCCCGCCACCGGTATCCAGGCGTAACCCCAGTCCGAGGTGCCCTTGCGGGGGATCGGCAGCACGCTGTGCACCAGGCGCGGGCCCAGATCGCGGGCCGGGTTGATGGCGTAGCCGGTGGGCCCGCCGAGCGAGAGGCCGATGCCGACGACGAGCAGCGACACGACCAGCACGGTGCTGCCGGAGTCGCCGAGGCCCTGGTTGTCGCCGAAGGCGAGCACGGGCAGCACCAGGCCGACGGTGGCGATGATCTCGGTGACCAGATTGGCGGCCGGATTCCTGATCTCGGGGATCGTCGAGAAGACGCCGAGCGTCGGGACGCCGCCGTCCCGGTCGGCGTTGGCCCGGAACTGGGCGAAGTACACGAGGTAGGCGAGGACCGCGCCGAGCATCGCGCCGGACAGTTGCCCCAGCACGTAGAGCCAGACCTTGTCCCACTCGCCGGTGTCGACCGCGATGCCGACGGTCACCGCCGGATTGAGGTGGCCGCCCGACAGGGGCGCCGCGGTGTACGCCCCGGCCAGCACGCCGAAGCCCCAGCCGAAGGCGATGACCACCCAGCCGGCGCCTCTCGCCTTGGAGTGGTTGAGCGTGACCGCCGCACACACCCCGGCCCCGAAGAGGATCAGGATGGACGTGCCGATGACCTCACCGAGGAAGATGTCTCCGTTGCTCATGGCTGCTCCTATGCCCTCGCCCGGGGCGTGGCCCCGGTCCTCCGTGCAGGGTGCGCGCTTCCCATGGCTGCGGAGCCGGTGGTGAGGGCCTGCTCGCCCCCGCCCGGCATCCGTGACGAGCGTGCTCGTCTGGCGGAGCCACCGGTGGGGGAGCAGCCCGGCGACCGCGTGGAGGGCACGCGGCCGGGAGCCGAGGAACGGCGACGCCGAGAGACAACGGGAAGTGTTCACCGGCCGTGATGGAGCGTCAAGGTCGCCGACAGCAACGGCCGTTGGGGTACGGGCACGGGGGCGGCCGGGAGTTCAGCGCACCGCGATCACCGAGGAGCCGTGCCCGAACAGGCCCTGATTGGCGGTGATCCCGGTCCTCGCCCCGGCGATCTGCCGCTCGCCCGCCGTGCCGCGCAGCTGCCAGGTCAGCTCGCAGACCTGCGCGATGGCCTGGGCGGGCACCGCCTCGCCGAACGATGCGAGCCCCCCGCTCGCATTGACCGGAACGCGACCGCCGAGCGCCGTCACGCCCTCCCGTACGAGCTTCGCGCCTTCCCCGGCGCCGCACAGCCCCAGATCCTCGTACCACTCCAGCTCCAGAGCGGTCGACAGGTCGTACACCTCGGCCAGCGACAGGTCCTCGGGCCCGATCCCGGCCTCCTCGTAGGCGGCCCGTGCGATGGAGGCGCGGAAGGAGTACGGCGAGGGCTCGGCCGCGACCGCCGAGTCGGTGGCGATGTCCGGCAGGTCCAGGACGGTGTTCGGGTAGGTGGGCGTGACCGTGGACACGGCCCGTATCCGAACC
The DNA here is from genome assembly GCF_002846415.1 of Streptomyces sp. TLI_146. Lineage (NCBI taxonomy): Bacteria > Bacillati > Actinomycetota > Actinomycetes > Kitasatosporales > Streptomycetaceae > Streptomyces > Streptomyces sp. TLI_146. Next base: position 2,199,322 of record NZ_PJMX01000001.1, on the reverse strand, counting down.
GGGTCCACCGCTCCGCGGCGGCGCGCGTAGTCCATGCCGCACAGCACCAGCGCGGCCGCCCCGTCGGAGGTCGCGCAGATGTCGAGCAGCCGCAGCGGATCGGCGACCACGGCGGAGGCGGCCACCTCCTCGGCGGTCACCGCCTTGCGGTAGCGGGCGTACGGGTTGAGCGCGCCCGCCGCCGCGTTCTTCACCTTGACGCGCGCGAAGTCGTCGGGCGTGTCCCCGTGCAGGGCCATGCGGCGGCGGGCGTAGAGGCCGAAGTAGGCCGGGTTGGTGGCGCCCAGGACCCGGAAGCGCAGCCAGTCGGGATCGTCGGGCCGCTCGCCGCCCGCCGGGGCGAAGAACCCCTTGGGCGCCGCGTCGGCGCCCACCACGAGCACCACCTCGGCCATCCCGGAGAGGATCTGCGCCCGCGCGGTGTTGATCGCCTGCGCCCCGGAGGCGCAGGCCGCGTACACGCTCGTCACGCGCGCGCCCTGCCAGCCGAGCGCCCGTGCGAAGGTCGCCCCGGCCACGTACCCGGGGTAGCCGCCGCGCACGGTCTGGGCGCCGACCACGGACCGCACGTCCGGCCAGTCGAGCCCGGCGTCGGCGAGCGCGGCGCGGGCCGCGACCGTCCCGTACTCGATGAAACTCCTGCCCCATTTGCCCCAGGGGTGCATTCCGGCGCCGAGGACCGCGATGTCGTCCGTGCCGCTCATGCGCCCGCCTCCACGGGCCGCCAGTGCCAGGTCGTCCAGACCGTCCCGGCCTCCTCATTGAGCACACCGGGCACCACCTCGACCTCCATACCGACGGCGAGGTCGGCGGTGGTCACCCCCGGCACGGCCTGCCCGAGGACGACCATCCGCTCGGCCTCCAGCTCCACGGCGACCAGGGTGTACGGCTGCCAGACGGCCTCGGGGTCGGACACGTAGGGCGCGGGCGGCCGGTAGCGCCCGTCGGTGTACGACCAGACGCGCCCGCGCCGGGAGAGCGGCACCTCGGTCAGCTCCCGCCCGGCGCAGCCGGGGTTGCGGCAGAACGCGTCCTCACGGGGGAAGAACACGGAGGCGCAGGCCGAGCACCGGGTGCCGAGCAGCCGGAACTCCTCGTCCTCCGCCTCCGTGAACCAGTCCGCCACCACGGGCGTGCGCGTGCGCGTCAAAGCCCCTCCCGGCACTCGTATCTGACGGAACGTCAGAAGTGTGCCACGGGAGGCCGTGCTCCGGCAGAGGGCGTCGCTCAGCGGTGACCGGCCACCGAGCGCCACGCCACCGGGAAGTCGAAGTAGGTGTCCGGGAACGGCTCCGGCTGGTAGGTGAAGTGCCACCACTCCTGGGGGATCCCGACGAACCCGGCGGCCTGGAGCGTGCCCTTCAGGAGCTGGCGGTTGGCGCGCTGGACGCCCTGGATGCGGGGGTCGTCGGTGTGCGAGAGGGTGTCGAAGCAGTCGAACCCGGTGCCCATGTCGACGGAGTTGTCGGGGAAGCGCTGGTCCTTCGGCGCGAAGCACGGCACCAGCGGCTGACCGGGACGGTAGGGCGGCGTCGGCCACGCGGGCAGCCTGACGAGGGTGACGTCGATCGAACTGCCCCTGCTGTGACCGGACTTGGCCGCGATGTACACGTCCTCGAACAGCCTCGACTTGTCGACAAGCGGATAGAACTCGGTCTTCATCCTCTGGTCGTCGAGGTCCTTCGCCCACTCCACGAAGTGGTCCACGGCCCGCTGCGGCCGGAAGCAGTCGTACACCTTCAGCGAGTAGCCCTCACGCAGCAGCCTCAGCTGCGCCTGGTGCAGCGCTTGGGCCGCCTGGCGGGTCAGGATGCACACCGGCTGCTTGTATCCGTCGATCGGCTTGCCCACGAAGTTGTGCGGCGTGATGTAGCGCATCTCCTGGATGATCGTCGGGTCCACGGTGGCCAGCGCCACGAACTCGGCGGGCGCCTTGGGCTCGGGCGTGGCCCGGGCGGTGGACGAGGTGGCGGTCACGGCGAGCAGGGCCGCGGCAGCGGCGATCAGGCCGCGCACGGTTGATCTGAGTGTCATGGGCACACCCTTCATGGCTCAACGGGACGTAGAAAAGGGGAAGTTGGGGCAATGTGATCCGATGGCCGAATGTATTCGGTTAAAGTCCGCGCGTGACCGGGACCTCGAAGACCTCGAAGCAGCCTGTGAAGGACTCGCACTGCACCGCGTGCGGGTCGCCCTATCCCTCGGCCTCGGCCGGCTGGCCCCGCCCCTGCGCGGCCTGCGGGACCGTCGCCTATCGCAACCCGCTGCCCGTCGCCCTAGCCCTCCTTCCCGTGGCGGACGCGCGCGGTACGGGACTCGTCGTCATCACCCGCGCCGTGGAGCCCCATATAGGCCGGTCCGCCCTGCCCGGCGGCTTCGTCGACGACGGCGAGCTGTGGCAGGAGGCGGTCGTCCGCGAGCTGTACGAGGAGACCGGGATCGAAGCGTCCGCCGACGAGGTGCGCCTCGCGGACGCGCTCAGCTCCCCGCACCACGTCCTCCTCTTCGGCCTGCTGCCCACCCGCACCGCGGCCGAGCTCCCACGGCCGGCACCGACGGACGAGACCGCGGGCTGGCGCGTGCTCCACCGCCCCGAGGAACTGGCGTTTCCCCTGCATACGCAGGTGGTACGGGCGTGGTTCGCGGGGGGTTGAGGGGGGGGGCGGGGGCGGTTCGGGCGTCGAGGGTGCCTGGGCGCCGAGGAGGCGAGGGCCGGGGGCACCCGCCCCGGGATCGGAGAGCGCCCCACCTCACCGCCCTCCACCCCGCACCCGCACCTCGTACCCCAGCTCCCGCGTCGCCCCCTCGTCCGTGATCCGCTCCACCACCACCCGGCCGCCCGCCGTCCGGGTGGTGAAACGCTCCACCGCCGCCGGCGCCCACCCGTCGCCCGCGTCCCGGACGACCAGGCCGCCGCCGGTGCGCCCGGCCGCCGGGGCCCACACCTCCAGCTCCACCTCGCCGTGCGCGCCGCGCACCGGGATGACGGAACCGGCCCTGGCCAGCACCGGGATACGGGCCAGGGGCGCGTCCACCAGGACCTGGCAGGGCCCTTCGTGGGGCTCCTCGGTCGCCGTGTCGTACCAGCGGCCGCGCGGCAGCCGCACCGCCCGCCGGTCCGTGCCCCGCTCGAAGACGGGCGCCACCAGCAGCGCGTCGCCGAGCAGGAACGCGTCCTCGCAGTCCCGCAGCGCCCGGTCGCCCGGCGTGCCCCACCACACCGGCCGTGCGTAGGGCGCCCCGGTCAGCCGGGCGAGCTGCGCCAGCGTCATGAAGTACGGGCGCAGCCGCTCCCGCTCGGCCATCGCCACGCGCGCGTGGCCGAGGACCTCCGGCCCGAACTCCCACGGCTCGCGGCGCCCGGCCCAGATCGCCGAGTGCGTACGGAAGAACGGCAGCCGGGCCGCCAGCTGCAACCAGCGCAGATACAGCTCCGGCGACGGAGTGCCGCTGAAGCCGCCCACGTCCGGACCCGAGTACGGCACCCCGCACAGCCCCAGCCCGAGCACCAGGGCGAGCGAGGCCCGCAACCCCGGCCAGCCGGTGCTCACATCACCCGACCAGGTGCCTCCGTAGCGCTGCATCCCGGCCCAGCCGGAGCGGCTGAACAGGAAGGGGCGGTCGTCGGGGCGCAGCCTGCGCAGCCCCTCGTAGCCCGCGCGCGCCATCGCCAGGCCGTACACGTTGTGGGCCTCGCGGTGGTCGCCGCCCCGGCCCTCCAGCGCGTGCCGCGCCGAGCGGGGCAGGGTCGGATCGCCGAAGGGCGCGAACGACGTCGGCTCGTTCATGTCGTGCCACACCCCGGCGAAGCCCTGGTCGAGCCGCTCCTGGTAGAGCCCGCCCCACCACTCACGCGCGCGCGGATCCGTGAAGTCGGGATACGCGCACTCGCCCGGCCAGACCACGCCCCGCACCTCGTCGCCGCGTGCGTCCCGCACGAACGCGTCCGCCGCGAGCCCGCTGTCGTACACCGCGTTGCCGCGCTGCGCCTTCACCGCCGGGTCGACGATCGACACCAGCCGCACCCCGTCCTCGGCCAGGTCCTTGGCGAGGCGGGGGCAGATCCGGGAAGTGCTCGCGGTCGACCGTGAACACCTGGTGGGCGTCGTAATGGTCGATGTCCAGATGGAGCGCGGACAGCGGAAGGCCGTGCTCCCGGTACCCGGCGACGACCCGCCGCACCTCGGCCTCGCTGCCGAAGCCCCAGCGGGCGTGCTGCGGGCCCAGCGCCCAGGACGGCGGCAGCGCGGGCGCGCCGGTCAGCGCCGTCCAGCCCTGCAGCACGCGCGCGGGGGTGCCCGCCACCACCCAGCAGCGCAGCGGGCCGCCCTCCATCCGCAGCTCGCTGCTCCCGGCCCGGTCGTGCCCGGAACCGGCGCCCTCCTCGCCCTCGCGCAGCAGGACCCGGCCGTCGCAGGTGTTGTCGTAGAACGCCAGATGCGTCCCGGCGTCCGCCACCACCAGCTGCACCGGCATGGTGATGTACAGCGGATCGTCGCCGGGGGCGAAGCCGCCGCGCGGGTCCGTGTTCCACAGCCGGTACGCCCCGTCGCGCAGCCGGGGGCCGTCCGCGCGCCCGCCGAGCCCGAACACGCGCGCGTCGGCGGGGACTTCGGAGCGCTGCACCCAGCGCGCGGGGCCGCCGCCGACCGGCTCCCACCAGCGCGGCGGCAGCTCGCGGCGGAGCACGACACCACCCGGGGTGCGCACCTCCAGGGCCCCGTGCCGGGACACCGCCACCATCACGCGTTCGGAGACCACCCGCCAGCCGCCGTCCGTGTCGGGCTCCAGGACCGCGCGCGCGTCGGGCTCGGGCGCGGGTCCCGCCAGCGCGTACGACGGGTCGGGGCCGGCTCCGTCCCAGCCCCAGAACACGGCGCCGCCCGCCGCCACCCGCACCTCCAGGACAGAGCGCGCGAACCGCACCACGCCGCCGCCCGGCCGGGGCTCCGCGCCCTGGACCTGACCGGGCACCCGGGCGCGCTCCGGCCCGCGCGCGGGCAGCCCCCACGCGTCCGCCCGGCGCCGCCGCAGGGCCGAGCGGACCGCCCGCAGCCCCTGCACCGAGCCGACCGCCTTCACCGAGCGCACCAGGTCATTGCCGTCCATGCGGCTCACCCTGCCATCCGGATCATGAGCTGTGTGCTCCGTTCAACTTCCGTTCACCCGTGGTGGCACCACATCGTCAGGTGCCGGACTATGGGCGGCACACCCTGGTGCGGAAGACGATCACATGGCATCGTCCCTGTGAGCCGCCGCATGCGCACACCCCTACGCGTGTGCGCGCGGCACGCACACCACGCGTACCAGCCCGGGAGCCGACCCATGACCTCACCAGCGAACGCCGCGCCGCAGCCCGCGCCCCTGTGGCAGCCGAGCCCCGAGCGCATCGCCGGGGCGCGGATCACCGCGTTCCAGACCTGGGCCGCCGAGCGGTACGGCGCCCCTGCCGAGGGCGGCTACGAGGCGCTGCACCGCTGGTCCGTCACCGAACTCGACACCTTCTGGAAGGCCGTCGCCGACTGGTTCGACGTGAGCTTCTCCACCCCGTACGAGACGGTGCTCGCCGACCGGTCGATGCCGGGCGCCCAGTGGTTCCCCGGCGCCACCCTCAACTACGCCGAGCACGCACTGCGCACCGCCGAGGACCCGGCCCGCGCCGACGACGCCGCGCTGCTGCACGTCGACGAGACGCACGAGCCCGTCGCCACCAGCTGGGCCGAGCTGCGCCGCCAGGTCGGCTCGCTCGCCGCAGAGCTGCGCGCCCTGGGCGTCCGGCCCGGGGACCGCGTCAGCGGCTATCTGCCCAACGTCCCGCAGGCGGTCACCGCGCTCCTGGCCACCGCGGCCGTCGGCGCCGTGTGGACCTCCTGCGCCCCCGACTTCGGCGCGCGCAGCGTCCTCGACCGGTTCCAGCAGGTGGAACCCGTCGTCCTGTTCGCCGTCGACGGCTACCGCTACGGCGGCAAGGAACACGACCGCACCGACGTCGTCTCCGAGCTCCGCCGCGAACTGCCCACCCTGCGTGCCGTCGTCCACATCCCGCTGCTCGGCACCCCTGCCCCCCAAGGAACTCTCGCATGGTCATCGCTCACTGAGAGTGACAACGAGCCGGTCTTCGAGCAAGTTCCCTTCGACCACCCCCTCTGGGTGCTCTACTCCTCCGGCACGACCGGCCTGCCCAAGGCCATCGTCCAGTCGCAGGGCGGCATCCTCCTCGAACACTTCAAACAGCTCGGCCTCCACTGCGACCTGGGCCCCGAGGACCGGTTCTTCTGGTACACCTCCACCGGCTGGATGATGTGGAACTTCCTCGTCTCCGGCCTGCTCACGGGCACCACGGTGGTCCTGTACGACGGCAGCCCGGGCTACCCGGAGACCGGCGCCCAGTGGGGCGTCGCCGAGCGGACCGGCGCCACCCTCTTCGGTACCTCCGCCGCCTATGTGATGGCGTGCCGCAAGGCCGGTGTGCACCCGTCGCGCGACCACGACCTCTCGCGCGTGAAGTGCGTCGCCACCACGGGCTCGCCGCTTCCGCCCGACGGCTTCCGCTGGCTCCACGACGAGGTCCGCGAGGACCTGTGGATCGCCTCGGTCAGCGGCGGCACCGACGTGTGCTCCTGCTTCGCGGGCGCCGTCCCGACGCTCCCCGTGCACATCGGCGAGCTCCAGGCCGCCTGTCTGGGCACGGACCTCCAGTCGTGGGACCCGCAGGGCAAGCCGGTCGTGGGCGAGGTGGGCGAGCTGGTCGTGGTCAACCCGATGCCCTCCATGCCGATCCGCTTCTGGAACGACCCGGACGGCAGCCGCTACCGCGACAGCTACTTCGAGATGTTCCCCGGCGTGTGGCGCCACGGCGACTGGATCACGATCACCGACCACGGCTCGGTGGTCATCCACGGCCGCTCCGACTCCACCCTCAACCGCCAGGGCGTCCGTATGGGTTCGGCCGACATCTACGAAGTCGTCGAACGCCTCCCGGAGATCCGCGAGTCGCTGGTCATCGGCATCGAAGAGCCGGACGGCGGCTACTGGATGCCGCTCTTCGTCCACCTCGCCGAGGGCGCCGTCCTGGACGACGCCCTCCGTACGAAGGTCAAGCAGGCGATCCGGGAGCAGCTCTCGCCGCGCCACGTCCCGGACGAGATCATCGAAGTCCCGGGCGTCCCGCACACGCTGACGGGCAAGCGCATCGAGGTGCCGGTCAAGCGGCTTCTCCAGGGCACGCCGCTGGAGAAGGCGGTCAACCCGGGCTCGGTCGACAACCTCGACCTCCTCCGCTTCTACGAAGCGGCGGGCCGCAAGCACGGCTGACACGCGCGCGCCCCGGCCGCCGAAGGCCGGGGCGCCGCCCGTCACCCTCCGTACGTGGCCTCGGACTCGCCCAGCACCTCGGCGAAGTCCGCGGCGAGCCGGGCCGCCTCGGCGGGCTTCAGCCCCGCCGAGGTGATCCGTACACCGGCACCGGAGGAGATCCGGAACCGCGCCCCGGCGGCGACCCACCAGCCGCGCGAGCGCAGCCCGTTCACCGCCGCGGACTCGTCCCGCACCGGCACCCACAGGTTCATCCCGCTCGCCCCGTGCGAGGCGATCCCGCGCCGCTCCAGCTCGCCCGCCAGAGCACCGCGCCGCTCCGCGTAGGCATCACGCGCGCGCTGCACGAGTTCCCGCGCCATCCGGTCGGTGAGCAGCCCGAGCACCGTGCCCTGGAGCAGATGGCTCACCCAGCCGGAGGTCAGCAGCAGCCGCCCGTCGTGCCTCGCCAGCGTCGCCGGGTCACAGGCGGCGGCGGCCCAGCGCAGGTCCGTGCCCAGGTACTTGGTCACTGTCCGCACATGGGCCCAGCGCGCCAGCTGCCCGCCCTCCGTAAGAGAGTGAAGCGGCGCCCCCGCGATCTCCGCGGCGTGGTCGTTCTCGATCACCAGCACCTCGGGCGCGGCGCGCAGCACCTCCACCAGGTCGTCCCGGCGCCGCCGCGAGAAGCAGCCGCCGTACGGGTTCTGCGCCCGCGGGCTGCACACGACGGCCCGCGCCCCGGCCCGCAGCGCCTCACGCAGGGCCTCGGGCCGCATCCCCTCGTCGTCGACGGCGACCGGAACCGTACGCAACCCCATGACCTGCACCAGGTCGAGCAGATGGTGGTAGCCGGGGTCCTCCATGGCCACCGCGTCACCGGGCCGCAGCTCGGTGGTGAGCAGCCGGGCCACGCAGTCGAGCGCGCCGTGGGCGAAGGTCACCGCATCGGCCGGCACGCCGTCCGCGCCCAGCCACTCCTGGACGCGCTCCTCAAGGAGGGGCAGCCGGGGCGTCGAGCGGTGCGACCGCGCACCGGCCGTCATCCGCACCGGCGCGGGCAGTTCGGGCAGGAAGGCCGGGTCGGGGTGGCCGCCCGCGAGATCCCGCAGCCCCTCCGGCACCTTCGGCGGGCGCCGCGAGGCCACCGAGGGCGCCGCGGCGACCACGGTCCCTCCCCGCCCGTGCGTGACCACGACGCCGCGTCCGCGCAGCTCCTTGTACGCCGTCGCCACCGTGCCGGGACTCACGCCCAGGTCGTCGGCGAGCCGGCGGACCGGAGGAAGCGTGTCCCCGGGCGCCAACCCGCCGTCGGCGACTCCCCGTTCGACGGATGCGGCAATTCCCTTGGCCGAGGTGCCGCTGATCGCATATTGTTCTGCCACGTACTGAACTATGTATCAATACATAATTCCAGTCAAGGGGGAGCAGTGACTTTGCGCAGCCGACGTGCCGCACTGTGGGAACGAGTCCCGGGAGGCCGCGACGGCCGACTGATGCTCTGGGTCGCCTTCGTCGACCGGACCGGCAGCGGCCTGTGGGCCGCGGTCTCGGTCCTGTACTTCACCTACGTGGCCGGACTCTCCGTCGCCCAGGTCGGCACGCTGGTCGCCCTCGCCGGCGCGGTCGGCATCGCGGGCGCCCCCGTAGGAGGCCGCATCGCGGACCGGCTGCCCCTCACGCGCGTGCTCATCGTCTTCCAGGTCCTGCGCGCACTGGCCTCCGCCGCCCTGCTCACCACCGACAACTACGCGCTCCTGCTGGTGTACTCGGCCGTCGGCAGCTTCGGCGACCGCTCCGCCAACGTGCTCACCAAGCTGTACGCGGCCCGCGTCGCCGGACCCGACCGCGTCCGCTACCAGGCCGTCAGCCGCACCCTGGCCAACGCGGGCTGGGCCGTCGGAGGCCTCGCCGCGGCGCTCGCCCTCGCGCTCGCCACCACGGCCGCCTACCAGTGGCTGCTCGCCGGAGACGCCCTCTCCTTCGTCGGCGCCGCCCTGGTCACCGCCCGCTGCGCCGAACCGCCCTCGCCCGCGCGCACGGTCGCCACCTCCAAGGACCCCGCCCCCGCCGCGCGACCGGGCAGCCCCTGGAAGGACCGCGCCTACCTGGCCTACGTCGCCACCGAGGCGGTGCTCTTCATGGACGACGCCGTCTTCAAGGTCGGCATCCCCCTCTGGGCCGTCTCCGCCACGGACGCGCCGCACGGCCTCGTACCGCTCCTGATGGTGCTCAACAACGTGATGGTGGTGGGCCTCCAGGTCCCCCTCGCCCGCTTCGGCGCGACCACCAAGGCGGCACACCGGCTGCTCCTCCCGCTCTCCGTCGTCTTCGCCGCCGCCGGAGTGGCCATGGCGGCCTCGGCGGTCCACGGCGCCGTACCCGCGAGCATCTGCCTGACCGTCTCGGCCGCCGCCTTCACCCTGGCCGAGATGATCCACGCCACCGTCTCGTGGGAACTCTCGATCGCCCTGGCCCCGGAACACGCCCAGGGCAGCTACCTCGGCGTGCACGGCCTCGCCCAGTCCGCACAGCGCAGCGCGGGGCCGCTCGCCGTGACCGCGGCCATCGCGACCGGCCCCGTCGGCTGGACGGCCTTCGGCGCCGTCATCGCTCTGACCTGCTGTGTTCAGCACCGGCTGGTACGGGACCGGCTGCCGCGACCGGCGTTGTCAGTGCCCTCGGTTACGGTGAGTGAGCACTGATCGACAGCATGCAGGGGGAAACATGGCGCACATCCGCAACTCCAGGAAATCCACCGGCCCGACGGTCTCCACCCGGTCCCGGACACCTCGCGGCTCCCGGCCCGGCCACGCGGCCAGAGCCCTGCGGCGGACCCTGCGCAGGGAGACGCCGAACACGGTGGGGCTGCTGGCCGACGCGTACGACTTCGAGGCGATGACGCGGTACCGGTCCTTCGCCTTCGACGACCACACCGCCTACCTCCGCCAGGTCGACGGCCTGCTCAGATCCTTCGCCGCCCAAGGACTGCACACCACGGTCGCCCTGTTTGACCCGGAGGAGTTCACCGAGTTCTGCACGGCAGGCGGCCTCGACCCCGACACCGCCGACAGCCGCACCCGCTTCACCGCCGAGATCGCGGCGGGCGGCGCCCGCGTCGCCTACGCGGGCCAGCCCATCGACCGCCTGGTGCCCGAGCTCATCAACAAAGCGGTCCGCCAGGCGACCTGGGACTACGCGACGCTGCTCCTGGCCGACCTGGGGGAGTGCGCCCAATGCGGCCAGGACATCGGCCGCTCCGCCTTCGAACGCGCCTCGACGATCCTCACGCACCTGATCGAGGCGGCGGGCCCGGGCCTGCACCACGTGGTGTGCAGCGTCCAGGCACAGCAGGAGCATCTCATCGCCGTGCTCCACGCCGAAGGCCGCAGCGGCGCCCCGGCCCTGCTCGACGAGACGGACGTCGCCGAGTTCGTCACCGTCCTCGCCGCGGGCATCGCCCAGCACAGCCCGGGAGGCCTGGTGCTGCGCACGACGGAGACCGACGCGCCCGACCGCGTCCACGGCTGGCGGCTGCACGAGGGCAGGCTGCTCCCGCTCACCGCGGGCGAAGTCTTCAGCGCGTACTGCACCGACGCCGACACCGGGGACCCGGTGGCACCCGAACCAGGAGTGGACTACCGGGCGGGCTTCCCGTTCGACCAGCCCACCACCGACCACTGACCGCCGACCACTGACGGACAAGCGAAAGGGGCTCCCCGCCGCACAGGCGACGGGAAGCCCCTCTCACTCAGATACTGCGCCGACGCAGTCGACGGCCGACCGGGTCACTCCCCGGACAGCACCGCCTGCGCGGCCACGCGGGCCTCCTCGGCCGAGTCCGCGGCCCGTGCCGCGGCGGCAGCGCGCTCGCACTGGGCGAGCGTGTACTTCGCCAGCGTCGCGCGCACGTAAGGAATGGACGCGGCACCCATCGACAGGCTGGTCACACCCAGACCGGTGAGCACACACGCGAGCAGCGGATCGGAGGCAGCCTCACCACAGACACCACAGCTCTTGCCCTCGGCCTTGGCCGCCTCGGCGGACAGCGCGACCAGGTCGAGCAGCGCGGGCTGCCACGGGTCCTGGAGCCGGGACACCGCACCGACCTGCCGGTCGGCCGCGAACGTGTACTGGGCCAGGTCGTTGGTGCCGAGCGACAGGAACTCGACCTCCTGGAGGATCGAGCGCGCGCGGAGCGCGGCCGAGGGGATCTCCACCATCGCGCCGAACTTCGCCTGCAGCCCGGCCGCCCGGCACGCGTCCGCGAACGCCTTGGCGTCCGTACGGTCCGCGACCATCGGCGCCATGACCTCCAGGTAGACCGGAAGCCCCTCGACGGCCTTGGCCAGCGCCGTCAGCTGCGTCCGGAGCACCTCGGGGTGGTCAAGCAGCGACCGCAGACCGCGCACGCCGAGCGCCGGGTTCGGCTCGTCGGCGGGCGTCAGGAAGTCCAGCGGCTTGTCGGCGCCCGCGTCCAGCACCCGCACGACCACACGGCCCTCGGGGAACGCCTCCAGCACCTTGCGGTACGCCTCGACCTGCTTCTCCTCCGACGGCGCCTTCGCGGAGTCGTCGAGGAAGAGGAACTCGGTACGGAACAGACCGACGCCCTCGGCGCCCGCCTCCACCGCCGCCGGCACGTCGGCGGGACCGCCGACGTTGGCGAGCAGCGGCACCTTGTGCCCGTCCGAGGTCGCACCCGGACCGGAGGACGCGTTCAGCGCCGCCTTGCGCTCGGCCGCGGCACGCTCAAGCTCGGCGCGCTTGTCCTCGCTCGGGTCGACGAAGATCTCGCCGGTGCTGCCGTCGACGGCGACCATCGTGCCCTCGGCGAGCTCACCGGCGCCCGGCAGCGCCACGATCGCGGGGACGCCCAGCGCCCGCGCCAGGATCGCGCTGTGGCTGGTCGGCCCGCCCTCCTCGGTCACGAAGCCGAGCACGAGCGCCGGGTCGAGCAGCGCGGTGTCGGCGGGAGCGAGGTCGCGCGCGATCAGTACGTACGGCTCGTCGCTGTCCGGAACGCCCGGCATCGGGACGCCGAGAAGGCGCGCCACGATGCGGTTGCGCACGTCGTCGAGGTCCGCGACGCGCCCGGCCATGTACTCACCGGCGCCCGCGAGCAGCTCGCGGTAGTGCGAGAACGCGTCGTACACGGCCCGCTCGGCGGTGCTGCCGACGGCGATGCGCCGGTCGACGTCGGCGATCAGCTCGGGGTCCTGGGCGATCAGGGCCTGCGCCTCCAGTACGGCCTGCGCCTCGCCCCCCGCCAGGTTGCCGCGCGCGTTCAGGTCGGCCGCCACGGCCTCGACGGCCTTGCGGGCACGCCCCTGCTCGCGCTCCGCCTCCTCCGCCGGAATCTGCTTGGCCGGCGGCTCCAGGACCGCAGTGCCCATGTGCCGGACCTGGCCGATCGCCACACCGTGGCTCACGCCGACGCCTCGCAGCGTTGTCTCCATTTCACCCGTCTCCGATTGGTGCGGCGGTCTGCGCCACCGCGGTGGATGTCCGACTCACCGTCTCGGCGACGGCGGCGTCACGACTTCTGGCTGAACTACTTCCAGGTGAAGAGGGCGTCGCCGGCCTTCACATCGCCGTCCTCACGGAGGTCGCCGAGGGAGTCAGCAGTGGCTTCGAGGGCCACGATGGGGCACACGGGGGACTTCCCGGCCTCTTCGACAGCAGCCGGGTTCCAGCGCACGACGGCCTGGCCGCGCGTGACGGTGTCGCCCTTGTTGACGAGCAGCTCGAAGCCCTCGCCGTTGAGCTGGACGGTGTCGATACCGAGGTGCGTCAGCACACCGTGGCCCTCGTCGTCCACGACGACGAAAGCGTGCGGGTGCAGGGAGACGATGACACCGTCGACGGGGGAAACCGCCTCCGAGGGCTCCCGTACGGGGTCGATGGCGGTACCGGGGCCCACCATTGCGCCGGAGAACACCGGATCGGGCACTGCCGCGAGTCCGATGGCCTGCCCGGCGAGCGGGGACGTCACGGTGGTCATGGATGGCCTCCCAGGGGGTGGGGCTTCTTCGTGTCGCTGCCACTACGTGCTGTGTGACGGCGTACTTTTCAGAAGGGTAAGTCATAAGAAGTCCGGGTTCGCCTGGTATGACTCCAGGCCGGGCTTCCCCGACGGAGACTACTGGACTAGACCGGTGCGGTAGTGGACTAGACCATAGACCCCCGGGGGCTCCAGGGCCGATTTGCCCCGACCGCTCCGGGGGCTGTACTGTCCTAAGTCCCGCCTGACGACAACGTGTGAACTTCACGTGAATGTGTCGGGTCGGGCAGGCTCCTCCTCAACTTGCTGATCTTGATCCTGCGCCTCGCTCTGCTGCGTCGGTATTTCCGTGCGCTGCAAAACGAAGTGGTCGGGGAGAAGGAAAAGTACTGATAGAGTCGGAGCCGCCGGAAAGGGAAACGCGAAAGCGGAAACCTGGAAAGCACCGAGGAAGTCGGACCGGGAAACGGTCTGATAGAGTCGGAAACGAAGGAAGCGCCCGGAGGGCCCGGAAACGGGAACAAAGGAAGCGTCCGTACCTTGAGAACTCAACAGCGTGCCAAAAGTCAACGCCAGATTGACAACCCCGGCCCACCGCTTGTCGGTTGGGTTGGAGGTTCCTTTGAAAAGTCCTGCAGGCCCTCGTGGTCGGCAGGCAATTACACAGCGAGGACGCTGAGGACGGTCGGTCTTATTCCGACATGACTGTCCCGCTCTTTCGTGTGTGCGCACCGGATTACCGGTACACATTCATGGAGAGTTTGATCCTGGCTCAGGACGAACGCTGGCGGCGTGCTTAACACATGCAAGTCGAACGATGAAGCCCTTCGGGGTGGATTAGTGGCGAACGGGTGAGTAACACGTGGGCAATCTGCCCTTCACTCTGGGACAAGCCCTGGAAACGGGGTCTAATACCGGATACGACCCGGAAGCGCATGCTTCTGGGTGGAAAGCTCCGGCGGTGAAGGATGAGCCCGCGGCCTATCAGCTTGTTGGTGGGGTAATGGCCTACCAAGGCGACGACGGGTAGCCGGCCTGAGAGGGCGACCGGCCACACTGGGACTGAGACACGGCCCAGACTCCTACGGGAGGCAGCAGTGGGGAATATTGCACAATGGGCGAAAGCCTGATGCAGCGACGCCGCGTGAGGGATGACGGCCTTCGGGTTGTAAACCTCTTTCAGCAGGGAAGAAGCGAAAGTGACGGTACCTGCAGAAGAAGCGCCGGCTAACTACGTGCCAGCAGCCGCGGTAATACGTAGGGCGCAAGCGTTGTCCGGAATTATTGGGCGTAAAGAGCTCGTAGGCGGCTTGTCACGTCGGATGTGAAAGCCCGGGGCTTAACCCCGGGTCTGCATTCGATACGGGCTAGCTAGAGTGTGGTAGGGGAGATCGGAATTCCTGGTGTAGCGGTGAAATGCGCAGATATCAGGAGGAACACCGGTGGCGAAGGCGGATCTCTGGGCCATTACTGACGCTGAGGAGCGAAAGCGTGGGGAGCGAACAGGATTAGATACCCTGGTAGTCCACGCCGTAAACGTTGGGAACTAGGTGTTGGCGACATTCCACGTCGTCGGTGCCGCAGCTAACGCATTAAGTTCCCCGCCTGGGGAGTACGGCCGCAAGGCTAAAACTCAAAGGAATTGACGGGGGCCCGCACAAGCAGCGGAGCATGTGGCTTAATTCGACGCAACGCGAAGAACCTTACCAAGGCTTGACATATACCGGAAACGGCCAGAGATGGTCGCCCCCTTGTGGTCGGTATACAGGTGGTGCATGGCTGTCGTCAGCTCGTGTCGTGAGATGTTGGGTTAAGTCCCGCAACGAGCGCAACCCTTGTTCTGTGTTGCCAGCATGCCCTTCGGGGTGATGGGGACTCACAGGAGACTGCCGGGGTCAACTCGGAGGAAGGTGGGGACGACGTCAAGTCATCATGCCCCTTATGTCTTGGGCTGCACACGTGCTACAATGGCCGGTACAATGAGCTGCGATGCCGTGAGGCGGAGCGAATCTCAAAAAGCCGGTCTCAGTTCGGATTGGGGTCTGCAACTCGACCCCATGAAGTCGGAGTTGCTAGTAATCGCAGATCAGCATTGCTGCGGTGAATACGTTCCCGGGCCTTGTACACACCGCCCGTCACGTCACGAAAGTCGGTAACACCCGAAGCCGGTGGCCCAACCCCTTGTGGGAGGGAGCTGTCGAAGGTGGGACTGGCGATTGGGACGAAGTCGTAACAAGGTAGCCGTACCGGAAGGTGCGGCTGGATCACCTCCTTTCTAAGGAGCACAGTACCGATTGCAGGCAAATGTTCTGCACGGTCAGCTCATGGGTGGAACGTTGACTATTCGGCACGGTTTTCGAGGGATCACTAGTACTGCTTCGGCGTGGAACGTGAACCTGAGGGAGCCGGGCCGGGCACGCTGTTGGGTGTCTGAAGGCACGGGCTTTGCCCGCTTGTACTTCAGTCGCCGGCCCCAGTGAACTCACCATGTTGTTGGTGGGGTGATGGGTGGCTGGTCGTTGTTTGAGAACTGCACAGTGGACGCGAGCATCTGTGGCCAAGTTTTTAAGGGCGCACGGTGGATGCCTTGGCACCAGGAACCGATGAAGGACGTGGGAGGCCACGATAGTCCCCGGGGAGCCGTCAACCAGGCTTTGATCCGGGGGTTTCCGAATGGGGAAACCCGGCAGTCGTCATGGGCTGTCACCCATGCCTGAACACATAGGGCATGTGGAGGGAACGAGGGGAAGTGAAACATCTCAGTACCCTCAGGAAGAGAAAACAACCGTGATTCCGGGAGTAGTGGCGAGCGAAACCGGATGAGGCCAAACCGTATGCGTGTGATACCCGGCAGGGGTTGCGCATACGGGGTTGTGGGATCTCTTTTTCACGGTCTGCCGGCTGTGAGACGAGTCAGAAACCGTTGATGTAGGCGAAGGACATGCGAAAGGTCCGGCGTAGAGGGTAAGACCCCCGTAGCTGAAACGTCAACGGCTCGTTTAAGAGACACCCAAGTAGCACGGGGCCCGAGAAATCCCGTGTGAATCTGGCGGGACCACCCGTTAAGCCTAAATATTCCCTGGTGACCGATAGCGGATAGTACCGTGAGGGAATGGTGAAAAGTACCGCGGGAGCGGAGTGAAATAGTACCTGAAACCGTGTGCCTACAAGCCGTGGGAGCGTCGCGTTGCATGCTTGCATGTAACGTCGTGACTGCGTGCCTTTTGAAGAATGAGCCTGCGAGTTAGCGGTGTGTAGCGAGGTTAACCCGTGTGGGGAAGCCGTAGCGAAAGCGAGTCCGAACAGGGCGATATAGTTGCACGCTCTAGACCCGAAGCGGAGTGATCTAGCCATGGGCAGGTTGAAGCGGAGGTAAGACTTCGTGGAGGACCGAACCCACCAGGGTTGAAAACCTGGGGGATGACCTGTGGTTAGGGGTGAAAGGCCAATCAAACTCCGTGATAGCTGGTTCTCCCCGAAATGCATTTAGGTGCAGCGTCGTGTGTTTCTTGCCGGAGGTAGAGCACTGGATAGGCGATGGGCCCTACCGGGTTACTGACCTTAGCCAAACTCCGAATGCCGGTAAGTGAGAGCGCGGCAGTGAGACTGTGGGGGATAAGCTCCATGGTCGAGAGGGAAACAGCCCAGAGCATCGACTAAGGCCCCTAAGCGTACGCTAAGTGGGAAAGGATGTGGAGTCGCAGAGACAACCAGGAGGTTGGCTTAGAAGCAGCCACCCTTGAAAGAGTGCGTAATAGCTCACTGGTCAAGTGATTCCGCGCCGACAATGTAGCGGGGCTCAAGCGTACCGCCGAAGTCGTGTCATTGACATATATAGCCCTAACGGGTGTGTTGATGGGTAGGGGAGCGTCGTGTGCCGGGTGAAGCCGCAGCGGAAGCTAGTGGTGGACGGTTCACGAGTGAGAATGCAGGCATGAGTAGCGATACACACGTGAGAAACGTGTGCGCCGATTGACTAAGGGTTCCTGGGTCAAGCTGATCTGCCCAGGGTAAGTCGGGACCTAAGGCGAGGCCGACAGGCGTAGTCGATGGACAACCGGTTGATATTCCGGTACCCGCTTTGAAACGCCCAATATCGAATCAGGCGATGCTAAGTCCGTGAAGCCGTTCCGGACCCTTCGGGGAAAGGAAAGTGGTGGAGCCGACGAACCAGACTTGTAGTAGGTAAGCGATGGGGTGACGCAGGAAGGTAGTCCAGCCCGGGCGGTGGTTGTCCCGGGGTAAGGGTGTAGGCCGTGTGGTAGGCAAATCCGTCACACGTTAAGGCTGAGACCTGATGCCGAGCCGATTGTGGTGAAGTGGATGATCCTATGCTGTCGAGAAAAGCCTCTAGCGAGTTTCATGGCGGCCCGTACCCTAAACCGACTCAGGTGGTCAGGTAGAGAATACCGAGGCGTTCGGGTGAACTATGGTTAAGGAACTCGGCAAAATGCCCCCGTAACTTCGGGAGAAGGGGGGCCATCACTGGTGATGAGTCTTGCACTCTGAGCTGGGGGTGGCCGCAGAGACCAGCGAGAAGCGACTGTTTACTAAAAACACAGGTCCGTGCGAAGCCGTAAGGCGATGTATACGGACTGACGCCTGCCCGGTGCTGGAACGTTAAGGGGACCGGTTAGCTCCATTTCGGTGGGGCGAAGCTGAGAACTTAAGCGCCAGTAAACGGCGGTGGTAACTATAACCATCCTAAGGTAGCGAAATTCCTTGTCGGGTAAGTTCCGACCTGCACGAATGGCGTAACGACTTCTCGACTGTCTCAACCATAGGCCCGGTGAAATTGCACTACGAGTAAAGATGCTCGTTTCGCGCAGCAGGACGGAAAGACCCCGGGACCTTTACTACAGTTTGATATTGGTGTTCGGTTCGGCTTGTGTAGGATAGGTGGGAGACTTTGAAGCAGCCACGCCAGTGGTTGTGGAGTCGCCGTTGAAATACCACTCTGGTCGTGCTGGATGTCTAACCTGGGTCCGTGATCCGGATCAGGGACAGTGTCTGATGGGTAGTTTAACTGGGGCGGTTGCCTCCTAAAGAGTAACGGAGGCGCCCAAAGGTTCCCTCAGCCTGGTTGGCAATCAGGTGTTGAGTGTAAGTGCACAAGGGAGCTTGACTGTGAGACCGACGGGTCGAGCAGGGACGAAAGTCGGGACTAGTGATCCGGCGGTGGCTTGTGGAAGCGCCGTCGCTCAACGGATAAAAGGTACCCCGGGGATAACAGGCTGATCTTCCCCAAGAGTCCATATCGACGGGATGGTTTGGCACCTCGATGTCGGCTCGTCGCATCCTGGGGCTGGAGTCGGTCCCAAGGGTTGGGCTGTTCGCCCATTAAAGCGGTACGCGAGCTGGGTTTAGAACGTCGTGAGACAGTTCGGTCCCTATCCGCTGTGCGCGTAGGAATATTGAGAAGGGCTGTCCCTAGTACGAGAGGACCGGGACGGACGAACCTCTGGTGTGCCAGTTGTCCTGCCAAGGGCATGGCTGGTTGGCTACGTTCGGAAAGGATAACCGCTGAAAGCATCTAAGCGGGAAGCCTGCTTCGAGATGAGTATTCCCACCTCCTTGAGAGGGTAAGGCTCCCAGTAGACGACTGGGTTGATAGGCCAGATGTGGAAGCCTCGTAAGGGGTGGAGCTGACTGGTACTAATAGGCCGAGGGCTTGTCCTCAGTTGCTCGCGTCCACTGTGTTAGTTCTGAAGCAACGAACAGTTGCTGGTTGAGCAGAACCCACTAATTAAAAAGTGTGCTTGTTCGCTCGAAACCGATAGGGTTTCGGTGGTCATAGCGTTAGGGAAACGCCCGGTTACATTCCGAACCCGGAAGCTAAGCCTTTCAGCGCCGATGGTACTGCAGGGGGGACCCTGTGGGAGAGTAGGACACCGCCGAACAATCTTTAGCCTCAACCCCCGTGCCCTTTTGGGCCGGGGGTTGAGGCATTTTTGCGTTCAGGACCCGTTCAAGTCCCGTTCAGGGCTTTATTCGACCCGTACCCCTGTGCACTCGTGCACGTCCGCTGCCGGTAAGGTCAGGGGGCATCGTTGGCACGTTCACAGGAGGCCCCCGGGTGGAGGTCCAGGAGACTCGCGTTCAGACGGACCGGGTGCTCACCATCCCCAACATCCTCAGCATGGCGCGTCTCGTCGGCGTACCCGTGTTCCTGTGGCTGATCCTTCGACCCGAGTTCGGTGGGCCCAAGAGCGATGGCTGGGCATTGCTCGTACTGGCGCTGAGCGGTGTCAGTGACTACCTGGACGGGAAGCTCGCCCGGCGCTGGAACCAGATCAGCAGTCTGGGCCGGCTCCTCGACCCGGCGGCCGACCGGCTGTACATCCTTTCCACGCTCGTCGGTCTCACCTGGCGGGAGATTCTGCCGGTTTGGCTGACCGCTGCCCTTTTGGCCCGGGAGCTGATGCTTCTGGTGATGGTGGGAATCCTCCGCAGGCACGGCTATCCGCCGCCGCAGGTGAACTTCCTGGGTAAGGCGGCCACGTTCAACCTCATGTACGCCTTCCCGTTGCTTCTGCTGAGCGACGGAAGCGGATGGCTCGCCGATCTGGCGGCGATTTTCGGATGGGCGTTCGCCGGATGGGGTACAACTCTGTATTGGTGGGCAGGGATCCTGTATGTGGTTCAGGTCCGCCGGCTGGTCAAGGCGGACTCAGCGGCCGATTGAGCTCGTCGGCGGTCCTTCGGAGCAGAGGGGTCCGCGCATGATGCCAGGGGGCCCACCCGGACGGGTGCAGTCGGCTAGACCGTCGTCTCGTCAAGGAGGACGCTTCCGACATGAAGGCCGTCGTGATGGCCGGTGGCGAAGGAACACGACTTCGCCCCATGACCTCGAGCATGCCCAAGCCGCTCCTGCCGGTGGTGAACCGGCCGATCATGGAGCATGTGCTACGGCTGCTCAAGCGGCATGGGCTCAATGAGACCGTCGTAACCGTGCAGTTCCTGGCCTCGCTGGTCAGGAACTATTTCGGTGACGGCGAGGAGCTCGGGATGGAGCTCACCTATGCCAATGAGGAGAAGCCCCTCGGTACCGCGGGCAGCGTCAAGAACGCCGAGGAGGCCCTCAAGGACGATGCCTTTCTCGTCATCTCGGGTGACGCCCTCACCGACTTCGACCTGACAGATCTCATCAACTTCCACAAGGAGAAGGGCGCACTGGTCACGGTGTGCCTGACCCGGGTTCCCAACCCGTTGGAATTCGGCATCACCATCGTCGACGAAGAGGGAAAGGTCGAGCGCTTCCTGGAGAAGCCGACCTGGGGCCAGGTCTTCTCGGACACGGTGAACACCGGAATCTATGTGATGGAGCCCGAGGTCTTCGACTACGTCGACGCCGATGTGTCCGTCGACTGGTCCGGTGACGTCTTCCCTCAGCTGATGAAGGAGGGCAAGCCCATCTACGGCTATGTCGCGGAGGGCTACTGGGAGGACGTCGGCACGCACGAGAGCTATGTGAAGGCGCAGGCCGACGTGCTGGAGGGCAAGGTCGACGTCGACATCGACGGCTTCGAGATCTCGCCCGGCGTCTGGGTCGCGGAGGGCGCCGAGGTCCATCCGGACGCGGTGCTGCGCGGCCCGCTCTACATCGGGGACTACGCCAAGGTGGAAGCCGATGTGGAGATCCGCGAGCACACGGTCATCGGGTCCAACGTCGTCGTCAAGACCGGGGCCTTCCTCCACAAGGCCGTCGTCCACGACAACGTCTACATCGGCCAGCACAGCAATCTCCGCGGCTGTGTGATCGGCAGGAACACCGACATCATGCGGTCGGCCCGGATCGAGGACGGCGCCGTCATCGGGGACGAGTGCCTGGTCGGTGAGGAATCGATCATTCAGGGCAATGTCCGGGTCTATCCGTTCAAGACCATCGAGGCGGGCGCGTTCGTCAACACCTCGGTGATCTGGGAGTCGCGCGGCCAGGCCCATCTCTTCGGGGCGCGCGGTGTCTCCGGCATCCTCAATGTGGAGATCACCCCGGAGCTCGCGGTGCGGCTGGCGGGTGCGTACGCCACGACCCTGAAGAAGGGCGCGACCGTTACGACGGCCCGTGACCACTCCCGTGGTGCGCGCGCCCTGAAGCGGGCGGTGATCTCGGCCCTCCAGGCCAGCGCCATCGACGTACGGGACCTGGAGAACGTGCCGCTGCCGGTGGCGAGACAGCAGACCGCGCGAGGCAGCGCCGGCGGGATCATGATCAGGACCTCGCTGGGTGTGCCGGACTCCGTCGACATCATGTTCTTCGACGAGCGGGGCGCGGACCTCTCGCAGGCCGGGCAGCGCAAGCTGGACCGGGTGTACGCACGTCAGGAGTACCGGCGGGCGTTCCCCGGCGAGATCGGGGACCTGCAGTTCCCGAGCAGCGTCTTCGACTCGTACACCGGATCCCTGCTGCGCAAGGTCGATACGACGGGTGTCGCGGAGGCCGGGCTCAAGGTCGTGGTCGACGCGTCCAACGGCAGCGCGGGGCTCGTCCTGCCCAGTCTGCTCGGGCGGCTCCAGGTGGACTCGCTGACCATCAACCCGGGGCTCGACGAGTCGCGGCCGACCGAGACGGCCGACGGGCGGCGGGCCGGTCTGGTGCGGCTCGGGGAGATCGTGGCCTCGGCGCGGGCTGCGTTCGGGGTGCGGTTCGACCCGGTCGGGGAGAAGCTGTCGCTGGTCGACGAGCGCGGGAGGATCGTCGAGGACGACCGGGCGCTGCTGGTGATGCTGGACCTGGTGGCGGCCGAGCGGCGCAGCGGGCGGGTGGCGCTGCCGGTGACCACGACCCGTATCGCCGAGCAGGTCGCCGCGTACCACGGTACGCAGGTGGAGTGGACGACCACGTCGCCCGACGACCTCACGCGCGTGGGCCGCGAGGAGTCGACCATCTTCGGCGGCGACGGGCGCGGCGGGTTCATCATTCCCGAGTTCAGCAGCGTCTTCGACGGCGCCGCCGCCTTCGTACGGCTCATCGGGCTGGTGGCGCGGACACAGCTGACGCTCAGCCAGATCGATTCGCGGATACCGCGCGCCCATGTGCTGCGCCGGGACCTGGCGACCCCGTGGGCGGTCAAGGGCATGGTCATGCGGCGGGTCGTCGAGGCGGCCGGGGACCGGTCGGTGGACACGACCGACGGAGTGCGGGTCGTGGAAGCCGACGGCCGCTGGGTGATGGTGCTGCCCGACCCGGCCGAGGCGGTCACCCATCTGTGGGCCGAGGGGCCCGACGACGCCTCCGCGCAGGCGCTGCTCGACGAGTGGTCCGCGATCGTGGACAGCGCAGGTCACTGAGGTCTTCGGGGGGCGCCGGGCGGGGTCGTGGGACGCCGCCCGGCGCACCGGTGGGGCCATTCGGCGGCAGCGGCGCCGACGTGCGACGATGTGCGGCATGCCGCAGCAGCCCCCCGTTCGGAGCACTCCTTCTCCACCGTCGCGCCCCGACGCGTCCATGTCGCTGCTGACCAATGTGATGGACCACGCGCTCGACGACGGGTACGCGGAGGCGACGGCCCGGCGCAAGGCCGAGGGCCAGGAGGGCATGCCCCGCACCCTGCGCGCGAAGCTCGGGCTGGCCGCCGGTCTGGTGCTCGCCGCCGTGGTGGTGACGATCGGCGCCGCGCAGGCGCGGATAACGGCGCCGGTGGTCGCCAAGGAGCGCCAGGAGCTCATCGGGCGCGTGGAGGCGGAGACCAAGGCGGCGGACGACCTCCAGAAGGAGGTCGACTCGCTGCGCGACGAGGTCGGTGACCGCCAGCGCAAGGCGCTGGAGAAGCACGGCGGTGACCAGGGCGAACTGGTCGCGCTGCTGTCGGGAGCCACCGAAGTGCGCGGCCCCGGAGTGAAGCTGGTCGTCGACGACGCCAAGAACACGGAGTCGGGCGGAGGCGGCGGGCCGCGCGAGAACAGCAGCTTCTCGGACACCGGCCGGGTCCGCGACCGGGACATGCAGCGCATCGTCAACGGCCTGTGGCAGTCCGGCGCCGAGGCCGTGGCCATCAACGGACAGCGGCTGACAGCCCTTTCGGCGATCAGGGCGGCCGGCGACGCCATACTGGTCGACAACAGGCCGCTGGTGCCGCCGTACACGGTCCTCGCAGTGGGGGACGGGAAGAAGCTCAGCACCGCCTTCCAGGACAGCGCCGACGGCCAGTACCTCCATGTTCTCCAGGAGAACTACGGCATCCGCTCCAGCATTTCGGACCAGGGCGAGGTGCGCCTGCCGGCCGCGCCGAGCCTGATCGTACGTACAGCACAGCCGCAGGCCACCGGCGCCGGCAGGGGCGCGGCCGCCACAAGGAAAGGCACATCGTGATCGCCGTACTTGGCCTCGTCGTGGGAGTCGTGGTCGGACTTTTGGTCCGGCCCGAGGTGCCTGCGGTGGTCGAGCCGTATCTGCCCATCGCCGTCGTCGCCGCGCTGGACGCGGTCTTCGGCGGTCTGCGGGCCATGCTCGACGGCATCTTCGTCGACAAGGTCTTCGTGGTGTCCTTCCTGTCGAACGTCGTGGTGGCGGCGCTGATCGTGTTCCTCGGTGACAAGCTGGGCGTGGGCGCGCAGCTGTCGACCGGTGTGGTCGTCGTGCTCGGCATCCGGATCTTCTCCAACGCCGCGGCCATCCGCCGGCACGTCTTCCGGGCGTGAGGCCGATGAGCAGCGAGGACACCCCTGAGCAGGGGCCGGACCGCACCCCGGGGCCCGGCGCCGGCAGCACTCCTTCCGTGCCGGAGCCCCCTCGGGCCGACACGCCGAAGGGACCCGACACGCCGAAGGCGCCGGGAACGCCGCCGCAGATGCCGCCGGTGCCCGAAACGCCCGAAGCACCCGCGACGTCCGCCCCCGCGCCCCAGGAGCCTTCGGGGCCGCAGGTGACGGGCCGCCAGCGGCTGGCCGCGGGGCTGTGGCCGCCGCGGGTGACCCGGGCCCAACTGATCGTCGCCCTGCTGCTGTTCGTGCTCGGCCTGGGCCTGGCCATCCAGGTCCGTTCCACCAGCGACAACAGCGCGCTGCGCGGGGCCCGCCAGGAGGACCTGGTGCGCATCCTGGACGAGCTCGACTCCCGTACCAAGCGTCTTGAGGACGAGAAGCAGCGGCTCGAAGGGCAGCGCACCGAGCTGGAGACCAGCTCCAACCAGGCGGCCGAAGCGCGCAAGCAGACCCTGGAGAAGGAGCGTCAGCTGGGCATCCTGGCCGGTACGGTCGCCGCGCAGGGCCCGGGCATCACGCTGACCATCACCGACTCCAAGAAGGCGGTCGAGGCGGACAAACTGCTCGACACCATCCAGGAGCTGCGCGCCGCCGGTGCGGAGGCGATCCAGGTCAACGACGTCCGGGTGGTCGCCAACACGTACTTCTCGGACGCCGACGGGGGCATCGAGGTCGACGGGCGGAAGGTCACCGCTCCCTATGTCTTCAAGGTGATCGGGAAGCCACAGGATCTCGAACCCGCGCTCAACATCCCCGGCGGCGTGGTGCAGACTCTGGAGAAGGAGCAGGCCACGGCCACTGTGGTCCGTTCCGAGAAGATCGTCGTGGATGCCTTGCGACCGGCGAAGCGGCCTGACTACGCTCGGTCGTCCTCGCGGTGACGCGGGGCCGCATGCGAGCGACCGCACAAGGGCATGAGCTTGCGGGGGGTCGGCGCACCCAACTCGTGGTGCGTGGTGGAAACTGTTTGGCGGATACGGACGTTGTGAGGATGTCCGGGTCGGCCGGTGTGTTGATTCTGGGTTCGTCCTGCCCCACGGGCGGGTCTGTTTCGGTCAAGGGGAATCGCCCGTGAAGTTGTTTGCGAAGTTGTTCGGCAAGAGCGCACGTGAGGACGGTGCCAGCGGCTCCGCCCGGCACCGTGCCCGAGGCCGTGGACAGGCGGAGGAGCAGGGCGGCGAGCGCCCGCTGTTCCGCGATGAGGTGAGCCGCCCCGGGGGTGACATTCCGGGCGGTCCGGGCGCGTCTTCTGTTGACCCTGCCGGTCCCGGCCGCATAGGTTTCGGGGATCCATCAAGTACGGGTGGAGGGTTTGCGCCCGACCCGTATGCGACCAGCGCCCACGCGGTCCAGCCGGGGCAGGAGGATCCGTCCATGCCGGTGTGTACGAGGTGCGGGCACAGCAATGCGGCGGCGAGCCGCTTCTGCTCCAACTGTGGCGCCCCGCTGCGCCCGGGCGCGGTTCCCGAGCGTGCCGCGGAGACCACGTCGACGATCTCGATCTCCGGGCTCGAGGCGTACGACTCCGAGGTGACGGGCCAGACGGCGCTGCCGTCGCTGTCGCCGGAGGCGCAGGCCGCGGTCGACGCGCTGCCGCTGGGCTCCGCCCTCCTGGTGGTGCGCCGCGGGCCCAACTCGGGCAGCCGCTTCCTGCTGGACGGCGAGCTGACCACGGCGGGCCGGCATCCGCAGAGCGACATCTTCCTCGACGACGTGACCGTGTCGCGCCGTCATGTGGAGTTCCGTCGGGGCGCGGACGGCCGATTCACCGTCTCGGACGTCGGCAGCCTCAACGGTACGTATGTGAACCGGGAGCGGATCGACTCGATCGACCTGTCCAACGGCGACGAGGTGCAGATCGGGAAGTACCGGCTGGTGTTCTACGCGAGCCAGCGCGGCGCCTGACCCCTCCCAGTCCGTTCGGGGGCCCCTCAGGGGAAAGATCCATCCAGGGAAGGCCCATGCTGCACACACCGACGGGCGGTGCCGGAAACGGCACCGCCACCGCTGGCGACCGGCTGATGAGCATCGGCACCGTGCTGAATCAGCTGCGCGAGGAGTTCCCCGAAGTCACCATCTCCAAGATCCGCTTCCTGGAGTCCGAGGGTCTTGTGGAGCCCCGGCGCACGCCGTCGGGGTACCGCAAGTTCAGCCCCGAGGACGTGGAGCGGCTCGCCCAGGTGCTGCGGATGCAGCGGGACCACTATCTGCCGCTGAAGGTCATCCGCGAGCACCTCGACGCGCTGAGCCGGGGGGAGCAGCCCGCGCTGCCCGCTCCGGGCGGAGCTGGCGATCTCGCGGACGGCGGGGCCGAGGGCGATCCGGAGCGCCGCACGGCGTCCCGTGTGGGCCGCACAGAGCTGCTGGTGGCCGCAGAGGTCACCGAGGCGGAGCTGACCGAGTGGGAGTCCTACGGGCTGATCTCGGCCGGTCCCGAGGGCGGCTACGACTCGGAGTCGGTGAATGTGGCGCGTCTCGTGGCGGACCTGGGCCGATTCGGTCTGGAACCGAGGCATCTTCGCGCCATGAAGGCGGCTGCCGACCGCGAGGCCGGGCTGGTCGAACAGGTGGTCGCACCCTTGCGGCTGCACCGCAACCCGCAGACCAGGGCGCATGCGGAGGCGACCGTGAAGGAGCTGGCGGCGCTGACCGTGCGGCTCCACGCGGCCCTGGTCCAGACCGCTCTCGGGGTCCGGCTGTAGTGAGCCAGGGGGTCCCCGACTACCCAAACCTGCCGGGCACGTCCTAGGGTTGCTGTGTGAACGAGCTCGACGTCGTGGGTGTCCGGGTGGAAATGCCCTCCAACCAACCGATCGTGCTCCTGCGTGAAGTGGGAGGCGATCGGTACCTCCCCATCTGGATCGGTCCAGGGGAGGCGACCGCGATCGCCTTCGCCCAGCAGGGGATGGCTCCGGCGCGGCCGCTGACGCACGACCTTTTCAAGGACGTGCTGGAGGCCGTGGGCCAGGAGCTGACCGAGGTCCGCATCACGGACCTGCGCGAAGGTGTCTTCTACGCGGAGCTGGTCTTCGCCAGTGGTGTCGAGGTGAGCGCGCGTCCATCCGACGCCATAGCGCTCGCCCTGCGCACCGGAACGCCGATCTACGGCAGTGACGGGGTGCTCGACGACGCGGGGATCGCGATCCCGGACGAGCAGGAGGACGAGGTGGAGAAGTTCCGCGAGTTCCTCGACCAGATCTCGCCCGAGGACTTCGGCACCAACAGCCAGTGAGCCGCCGCGCCGGGAGTCCCCGCAGGCCGGGCGGCTCCGGCGCATTCGAGTAGCCTTTCCCCGAAGAGGGGTACGCGAAACCACTCTCAGGGTGATTATCACTCGGCGTGCCGAGTGTGGCGATCGTTGACGCACCCCGAGTGACTGCCTACCGTCGTGAAGGCAGTTCTAGGACGGAGGGTCGGCGTGAGAAGCAGCGGCGACAGTACGGCAGGGGAGGCCCCCGGACGTCCGGGGGAGAGCGGGCCGTACCCGCCCCCA
The DNA here is from genome assembly GCF_002846415.1 of Streptomyces sp. TLI_146. Classification (NCBI taxonomy): domain Bacteria; kingdom Bacillati; phylum Actinomycetota; class Actinomycetes; order Kitasatosporales; family Streptomycetaceae; genus Streptomyces; species Streptomyces sp. TLI_146. The sequence goes on along the minus strand of NZ_PJMX01000001.1, from coordinate 2,171,828 downwards.
GGCTCTCGGCCGAGCAGTGAGCACCCCCTTCACGACAGTGCGGACGACACCGGCACCGACACCGTCGGGTACCGGGGGCCGACGGCGTGCGCGGCGGCCGGGATCACCTACCGGCAGCTCGACTACTGGGCGCGCACCGGCCTGGTCGAGCCCAGTGTGCGTCCGGCGTACGGATCGGGCACCCAGCGGCTCTACAGCTTCAAGGACGTCGTCGTCCTCAAGATCGTCAAGCGTTTCCTGGACACCGGGGTCGCCCTCCAGAACATCCGCACCGCCGTCCAGCACCTGCGCGAGCGCGGCTTCCGCGATCTGGAGCGGATGACGCTGATGAGCGACGGGGCCACCGTCTACGAGTGCTCCTCGCCCGACGAGGTCGTCGACCTGCTCCAGGGCGGCCAGGGCGTCTTCGGCATCGCCGTCGGCGTGGTGTGGCGCGACGTCGAGACGGCCCTGTCCCAGCTGCACGGGGAGCGGGTCGACACCGGCGAGACGCTGGTCGGGCACAACCCCGCCGACGAGCTCGCCAGGCGCCGCAACCGGGCCGTCTGAGAGGCCGCGGGCCCGCCGGGGGCCCATTGTCAGTGGCGTGAGGCAGCATCGGTGGTGTGAGAGCCGCGCCGACCATTCTGCATCTGGACATGGATGCCTTCTTCGCCGCCGCAGAGCAGGCGTCGAAGCCCAGCCTGCGCGGAAAACCCGTGATCGTGGGCGGCCTCGGACCACGCGGTGTGGTGGCCACCGCGTCGTACGAGGCACGGCGCTTCGGTGCGCGATCCGCGATGCCGATGGCTCAGGCGAGACGGCTGTGTCCCAATGGCGCCTATCTGGTGCCGCGCTTCGGCTTCTACCGCTCGATCAGCGAGCAGGTGATGGAGTTGCTGGGGCGGCTGTCGCCCCTGGTGGAGCCCCTGAGCCTCGACGAGGCCTTCGTGGACCTGGAGGCCGGGGGAGTCGCGTGGGACGCCCAGTCGGCCCGTGAGGCCGGTCAGCGGCTGCGTGCCGACATCCGGGCGGTGACGGGTCTGACGGGGTCGGTGGGGCTCGCCGGGTCCAAGATGCTGGCGAAGATCGCCTCCGAGGAGGCCAAGCCCGACGGTCTCAGGCTCATAGAACCCGGCACCGAACGGGACATGCTCGCCCCGATGCCGGTGAGGACGCTGCCGGGGGTGGGCCCGGCGACCGGGGAGCATCTGCGCAGGGCCGGGATGACCACGGTCGCGGATCTCGCCGAAGCGGGCGAGGACGAGCTCGTACGGCTGCTCGGCAAGGCGCACGGGGCGTCGCTGCACCGGATGGCGCTCGGGCTCGACGACCGGCCGGTGGTGGCCGAGCGGGACACCAAGTCGGTGTCGGTCGAGGACACCTTCGACGTGGACCTGCACGACCGGGTGCGGGTGATGAACGAGGTGGGGCGGCTCGCAGACCGGTGTGTGCAGCGCCTGCGGGCGTCCGGGCACTCGGGCCGCACGATCGTCCTCAAGGTCCGCAGGTACGACTTCTCGACGCTGACCCGGTCGGAGACGCTCAGAGGGCCCACGGACGACCCCGCGGTGGTGCGCGAGGCGGCCGGCCGGCTGCTCGACTCCGTGGACACGACGGGCGGCGTGCGCCTCCTCGGGGTCGGGGTCAGCGGCCTCGCGGACTTCACGCAGGAGGACCTCTTCGCGCAGGCCGCCGGTGAGCGGGAGCCGGTCGAGGAGGCGGCCGCCGAGGAGGAGGCGGATCCGGCCGTCCCCGAGCAGACGGCGGCCGCCGACCCGGCCGAGCGGCACTGGCCGGCCGGGCACGATGTGCGCCACCGCGAGTTCGGCCCCGGCTGGGTGCAGGGCAGCGGGGTGGGGCGGGTCACCGTCCGGTTCGAGACGCCCACGTCGAAGGCGCCCGGACGGGTGCGGACGTTCCGGGTGGACGACCCCGACCTGGAGCCGTCCGAGCCGCTGCCGCTGGTGGCGGAGCCCGGGGAGACGGGTGACGCGGAGGGTCAGGCCTCGTCGTCCTCCTCGCCCGCGAGCCGTCCGAAGTCCCGGTCGGAGCCGGGCAGGGGATCGGGGGCGGCGATGTCGAGTCCGTAGTGGTGGTAGAGCTGGAGCTCCTGCTCGGGGGAGAGGTGGCGGCCGACGCCGAAGTCGGGAGCGTCCTTGATCAGCGCCCGGTCGTAGGGGATGTGCAGCGCCTCGTCGACGAGGGTGCTGGGCTCCAGGGGGACGAAGGCGTCCCGGCTGAACAGGCCGGTGCGTACGGCGGCCCACTCGGGCGCCCCGGTGGCGTCGTCGAGGTAGACCTCGTCCACCGTGCCGATCTTGTTGCCGTTGCGGTCGAACGCCTTGCGGCCGATCAGGCTGCGCGGATCGATATCGGTCTGCACGGTCCCTCCAACTGGTCGCAACTGCTCGTAAGCACTACGAAAGTGCACATCGCGGGCGTCGGCCACTCGAAGGATCAGGGCCGGAACGCGCTGGTACCCTGGCGGTGGCTGCTGACCCCGCGCGGGAGAGTCCTCCGGAGAGAAGTCCGGAGGCGCCGAAGGAGCAAATCCTCCCCGGAATCTCTCAGGCCCACGTACCGCGCGGACGAGGTCACTCTGGAAAGCAGGACGGGGGACGTGCGGGCAGCTGCCGTGCGCGCACCCTTTCCTCACCGACGGTGAAAGCCGGGACGCCCCCACGCGCCCCGGTGAAGCTCTCAGGTTGAGATGACAGAGGGGGAGGCCGTCCGGGCACCCGCGCCGTGGTGCCCCTCGCAGGTCGTGCAGACCAGGAGGCCTCCGTAATGACCGCCAACCGCATGCCGCTCACCGAGCTCGAGCGTGGCATCCCCTTCGAGCAGCGTCACATCGGGCCCGATGCCGAGGCCCAGGCGAAGATGCTCGCGCAGGTCGGCTACGGCTCGCTCGACGAGCTGACCGCCGCTGCGGTGCCGGACGTGATCAAGAGCGCCGAGGCGCTGGGTCTGCCCGGCGCCCGCACCGAGGCCGAGGTCCTGGCCGAGCTGCGCTCCCTCGCCGACCGCAACAAGGTCCTGGCCCCGATGATCGGCCTGGGCTACTACGGCACGTTCACCCCGCCGGTGATCCTGCGCAACGTCATGGAGAACCCGGCCTGGTACACGGCGTACACGCCGTACCAGCCGGAGATCTCGCAGGGCCGTCTGGAGGCGCTGCTCAACTTCCAGACCGTCGTCGCCGACCTCACCGGGCTGCCGACCTCCGGCGCCTCGCTGCTCGACGAGGGCACCGCGGCCGCCGAGGCGCTCGCGCTCTCGCGCCGCGTCGGCAAGGTCAAGGGCGGGGTCTTCCTCGTCGACGCCGACACGCTGCCGCAGACCGTCGCCGTCATAGAGACGCGCGCCGAGCCGACCGGTGTCGAGGTCGTCGTCGCCGACCTGAGCCACGGCATCCCGGCCGAGATCGCCGAGCGCGGTGTCTTCGGTGTGCTGCTCCAGTACCCCGGCGCCTCCGGCGAGGTCCGCGACCTCAAGCCCGTCATCGACGAGGCCCACGAGCTGGGCGCGATCGTCACCGTCGCCGCCGACCTGCTCGCCCTGACCCTGCTGACCTCGCCCGGCGAGCTCGGCGCGGACATCGCGGTGGGCACCACCCAGCGCTTCGGCGTCCCGATGGGCTTCGGCGGCCCGCACGCCGGCTACATGGCGGTCCAGGAGAAGTTCGCCCGCAGCCTGCCCGGCCGCCTGGTCGGCGTCTCCGTGGACGCGGACGGCAACCGGGCGTACCGCCTGGCCCTGCAGACCCGTGAGCAGCACATCCGCCGCGAGAAGGCCACCAGCAACATCTGTACGGCGCAGGTCCTGCTCGCCGTCATGGCCGGTATGTACGCGGTCTACCACGGCCCCGACGGACTGCGGCAGATCGCCCGGCGCACCCACCGGTACGCGGTGATCCTCGCCGAGGGGCTGCGCGCCGCCGGTGTGGAGGTCGTGCACGGCTCGTACTTCGACACGCTGACCGTCAAGGTCCCCGGCAAGGCCGCCGAGGCCGTCGCCGCCGCCCGTGACGGCGGGGTCAACCTGCACCTGGTGGACGCCGACACCGTCTCGATCGCCTGCGACGAGACCACCGACCGCGACCGCATCGCCGCCGTCTGGGCCGCCTTCGGCGCCGAGGGCGACATCGAGGCGCTGGACGCCGCGGCCGCCGACACGCTGCCGGACGCGCTGCTGCGCTCCGACGAGGTCCTGACCCACCCGGTCTTCCACCAGCACCGCTCCGAGACCGCGATGCTGCGCTACCTGCGCAAGCTCGCCGACCGCGACTACGCGCTGGACCGCGGCATGATCCCGCTCGGCTCCTGCACCATGAAGCTGAACGCGACCACCGAGATGGAGCCGGTCACCTGGCCCGAGTTCGGCCAGATGCACCCCTTCGCGCCGGCCGAGCAGGCCGGGGGCTACCTCACGCTCATCCACGAGCTGGAGGAGCGCCTCGCCGAGGTCACCGGGTACGACGCGGTCTCCATCCAGCCCAACGCCGGTTCGCAGGGCGAGCTCGCGGGTCTGCTCGCGGTGCGCGCCTACCACCGGGCCAACGGCGACGAGCAGCGCACGGTCTGCCTCATCCCGTCCTCCGCGCACGGCACCAACGCCGCCAGCGCCGTGATGGCCGGCATGAAGGTCGTCGTGGTGAAGACCGCCGACGACGGCGAGGTAGACATCGCCGACCTGCGCGCCAAGATCGAGCAGTACCGCGACGAGCTCTCGGTGCTGATGATCACCTACCCGTCCACGCACGGGGTGTTCGAGGAGCACGTCGCGGACATCTGCGGCGAGGTGCACGACGCGGGCGGCCAGGTCTACGTCGACGGCGCCAACCTCAACGCGCTGGTGGGCCTCGCCAAGCCGGGCAAGTTCGGCGGCGATGTCTCGCACCTCAACCTGCACAAGACGTTCTGCATCCCGCACGGCGGCGGCGGCCCCGGCGTCGGCCCGGTCGGTGTGCGCGCGCACCTCGCGCCGTACCTGCCGAACCACCCGCTCCAGCCGGGCGCCGGCCCGGAGACGGGCGTCGGCCCGATCTCGGCCGCCCCGTGGGGCTCGGCGGGCATCCTGCCGATCTCGTGGGCGTACGTGCGTCTGATGGGTGGCGAGGGCCTCAAGCGGGCGACGCAGGTCGCGGTGCTCGCGGCCAACTACATCGCCAAGCGCCTGGAGCCGCACTACCCGGTGCTCTACACGGGCCCCAACGGCCTGGTGGCGCACGAGTGCATCGTGGATCTGCGCCCGCTGTCGAAGTCGACCGGCGTCAGCGTCGACGACATCGCCAAGCGTCTGATCGACTACGGCTTCCACGCGCCGACGATGTCGTTCCCGGTGGCCGGCACGCTGATGATCGAGCCGACCGAGAGCGAGGACCTGAACGAGATCGACCGGTTCTGCGAGACGATGATCGCGATCCGCGCCGAGATCGAGAAGGTCGCCTCGGGCGAGTGGCCCGCCGACGACAACCCGCTGGCCAACGCCCCGCACACGGCGGCCGCGCTCGGCGGCGAGTGGAACCACGCGTACAGCCGCGAGGAGGCGGTCTTCCCGGCCGGGGTCTCGGCCGCCGACAAGTACTGGCCGCCGGTGCGCCGCATCGACGGTGCCTTCGGCGACCGCAACCTGGTCTGCTCCTGCCCGCCGCTGGACGAGTACGACAACTGATGTAGGGCTGTCGACGGCTGACATACGTCGGGGCCGGTGCGGGGTTCTCTCCCCGGGCCGGCCCCTTTGTCGTGCGGTGCTGTGGAGTTGTCCTCGTGCCATCGGCCGCGCTACGCGGCCTTCGCCACCTGTCCGGCTGTCAGCGCCCGGTGCGGGGCGATGATCCGCCCGTCCGGCAGCAGCTCACCGGTGTCCTCGAAGATCAGGACGCCGTTGCACAGCAGGCTCCAGCCCTGCTCCGGGTGGTGCGCCACGAGCTGCGCGGCCTCCCGGTCGGCGGAGTCGGCTGTCGGGCAGGCTGGCTGGTGCTGGCACATGGATGCGTTCTTTCGCTGGGTCGTAGTAGTGAGTGTCCTGCGGCTCGATGCGGTGTTCATGGCCGCCCCCCGTTGGTAAGTCCGGTCGGTCCGCTCCCAGTGTTGCCCTACGGGCGTCAATCCGCAGGGATTTCGCGGCACCACTTCCTACTGCATATTGACGCATCACTCGTGCGGCCGGTTCAACTCAACTGCCCTGTCCCTTCGGGTGGTTCGTGGTGGCCGTTACGGGCTAGCCCGTACGGAGGATGTGCGCGGGCGCACGGCACAGCGCCCCGGGCCGAAGGGGGCTCCGGGGCGCTGTGGGCTCGTTGTTCCGGCGGGCGGGCAGGGCGTCAGACCGGCTGGCTCAGCAACGGCGCGGGGGTGAGGCGCAGGGTCATCACCGGCAGCAGCTCGGAGACCCGGTGCGGCCGGTGGGCGCAGATGCCGGGCGGGGCGGGCGCCAGCGGCACCAGCAAGTCGGCCGGGTCCAGGTCGCCGCAGGCGGGGTCGGCCGTGAGGTCGCGCCGCAGCCACAGGGTGAGCATGTACAGCTCCGGCACCGAGAGCAGCCGGGGCTCGAAGTCCATGGTCAGCGCCTCGGCCTGGCGCAGGGCGCGCTGGGTCGAGGCGAGGTAGGGACCTTCGAAGAAGTGGGAGAAGGCCCAGCCGTCCGGAGTGAGCATGGTGTCCGCGGCCGCGACCGCGCCCTCTGGATCGCTGATGAGGAAGCGCCAGCCGGCCAGGCGGCTGCGCGGGGCGCGGGCGCTCGGGGTGATCCGGTCCAGCACGTGGACGGGCAGCGGGAGTTCGGGGGTCAGCGGGCCCTGCGCGTTTCGCAGGGCTGGGGTGCGCGCCGCGCGGACGGCGGTGGGGGAACCGAGTGCCGCGAGGACGCTGCGCAGGGCGGGCGCGGGGGCCGGGGGAACATGCAGCGGCATGGTGGGTCGCCTCTCACTTCGGAGACACCTTGGTGCGTGGGCAGTGCGGACGGCGCTGTCTGCGGTGATACGGGGTCAGAGGGGGGCCGGGGGACAATGGCCGGGGCGCCAACTCTCTGCCTCGTTCGCGAAGTTTATACGACACGTGTTCAGGGCGTGTTTCGGCTAGCTCTCGTCCGTATTGCGGGCAAGGCGGATTCCGGTCCTTGTGATGCGGCATTCATCCCGATTCGGGGAACGGGGTACCGGACTGGCCTGGAAAGGTCCGCCGATGGCGGTAGGCCGAAACCCGTCGGTGTTTTTCACGATTCCCGAAGCGGTGGTATCCGCAGGTTGCTGTATGCCGAATGCATGTGCCTGGGGCCGGTTCGTACCAGCTTACTACCCGGCACCCTTCCATGGGGCGTTATGGATCAGCCAGCCTGGGCATTATCGACCGTGACGCACGCGGCCGGCCGGGCCGGCTGCCCATTCGAGGAGGGACGCTTCGATGGGTGAGAAGGTCGTGGCGGGCGAGTTCGACCTGTCCGATCGGCACGCGTACCGGCAGAAGCTCCAGCAGTGCCTGGAGGGGCTGGGGCGACTCCTGACCGAACGGAGGTTCGATCGTCCGAGGAATCTGATGGGCGTGGAGATCGAGCTGAATCTCGTGGGGCCCGACGGTATGCCGCGGATGATGAACGCGGAGGTTCTGGAGCGGATAGCGAGCAAGGATTTCCAGACCGAACTCGGCATGTTCAACCTGGAGGTGAATATCGCCCCGCACCGGCTCGGCGGCCGGGTCTTCGATCAGCTCTCCGAGGAGCTGCGGACCGGCCTCGGGTACGCCGAACGCAAAGCGGGCGAAGTCGGTGCCGGGATCCTGATGATCGGAATTCTCCCGACGATCAGCCAGCAGGACCTGGTCTCCGCGAACCTTTCCAATTCCGATCGCTATGTACTGCTCAACGATCAGATCGTGGCGGCCCGCGGCGAGGATTTCACCCTCGACATCGAGGGCGTCGAACGCCTCGTCTGCACCTCCGGCTCCATCACCCCGGAAGCCGCCTGCACCTCCGTGCAGCTGCACCTCCAGGTCACCCCTGCCCGGTTCGCGGCGGTGTGGAACGCGGCGCAGGCCATCGCCGCCGTGCAGATCGCGGTGGGGGCCAACGCGCCCTTCCTGTTCGGCCGGGAGCTGTGGCGCGAGTCGCGCCCGCCGCTGTTCGAGCAGGCCACCGACACCCGGCCGCCGGAGCTGCGCGCCCAGGGCGTGCGCCCGCGCACCTGGTTCGGCGAGCGCTGGGTGACCTCCGCGTACGAGCTGTTCGAGGAGAACCTGCGCTACTTCCCGCCGCTGCTGCCCATCTGCGACGAGGAGGAGCCGCTGCGGGTGCTGTCGGCCGGCGGGGTGCCCACCCTCCAGGAGCTCGTCCTGCACAACGGGACGATCTACCGCTGGAACCGCCCTGTGTACGGCATCGCGGACGGCGTGCCGCATCTGCGGGTGGAGAACCGGGTGCTGCCGGCCGGGCCCACCATCACCGACGTGATCGCCAACGCGGCCTTCTACTACGGGCTGGTGCGCTCGCTCGCCGAGGACAGCAGGCCGGTGTGGACCCGGCTGCCGTTCGCGGTGGCCGCCGCCAACTTCGAGACGGCCTGCCGCCAGGGCATCGACGCCGACCTGCTGTGGCCGGTGCCGCGCCGGGCGGGCGGCGTCGCGCGCGTACCGGCCGTCAAGCTGGTCCGGGACGAACTGCTGCCGCTGGCCGCCGCGGGGCTCGACGCGTGGGGGGTGGAGCCGGCCGACCGGGACCACTACCTCGGCGTGATCGAGGAGCGCTGCCGGCGCCGCGTCAACGGGGCCTCCTGGCAGGTCGACACGTACCACCGCGCCCTCGACGCCGGTCTGACCCGGGAGGCGGCGCTGGCGGCCACCACCCGGCGCTACCGCGATCTGATGCACGGGGGCGAGCCCGTCCACACCTGGCCGGTGGGCTTCCCGGCGCCGGGGTGAGGAGCGCGGGGCGAGGGGCGAGGGGGGTGTGCGGTCGGGTTGCTCAGCCCGCCCCGCCGCCCTGACCCACCGTCATGATGGCTTTCAGGATCACCGCCTGGATCTCGGCCGGGTCGGTGACCTGGTATCCCGCGCCACCGGTCGCCTTGGCGATCTCCCTGACCGCCTCCCCGTCCGCGTCCGGGCCGACCGCGATGGCGATCATCGGCACGGGCTTCGCCGGGTCGGCGAGCTTCTGGAGCCGGGTGATGAGCTCGCCGCGCGAGATGCTGCCCGGGTCCTCGTTGGCGCCGTCCGTGAGGATCACCAGCGCGTTGAACTTCCCCTGCCGGTAGCCCGCGGTGGCCTGCTGGTACGCGGCGAGGGCCGTGTCGTACAGACCGGTCGCCCCGTCCGGCACCGGCTGGAGCGCGCCGAAGGCGGCGGCGAGCCGCTCGCGCTGGGTGCGGCCGCCTTTGACCGGGTCGCCGAGGCGGGCGGTAGGCACCAGCTCGCGGTAGTCGCGCGAGCCGTCGAGGCGGGTGGCGAAGTCCCACAGGCCGATCTCGTCCTCCGTCGTGAACTGCGCGAGGGCCCGCAGCAGTGAGGTCTTGGTGACGTCCATCCGGGTCCGGCCGCCCGCACCGGGCACGGGCGCGGCCATCGACCCCGAGGCGTCCACGACGGTGGTGAGCCGGGCGCTCTGCACGATGATCGTCCACATCCCGAGGGCTTCCTGGAGCTCCTTGGCGGACGGGGCCTCGGCGCTGGACGTGGCGTAGGGCTGCGGCGCGGTGCCGCCCGCCTTCTTCACGGCCGCCTCGTCCACCGCGTCGCCGGGCGTGCGGAAGCCGCTCCGGGCAAGGGTCCGCCGGGACTCCGGTTCGCCGAGCAGCGTCAGGAACCGCATCGCGGCGCGGCTGCGGTCGGTGCTCAGTCGGCTCTCGCGGACGATCGTGTACGGGTAGTCGAGCAGCGGCGCCCCGTCCTTCGGGTAGAAGAGGTCGAGCCCCCGCCCCGCGCCGCGACCGGTGTTGTACGCGTACGCCGCCTGCTCGGAGAGCACGACTGCCTGGTTGCGGCGCGGGTTGCCGCTCTCGGTGCCCGAGCCGTCCCGGGCGAGCGTGTCGACTACCTGGGCGTCGGTGTCGGAGGTGCGCTGCGAGAGCAGCTTGGCCAGGGCCGCAGCCTTGGTGGAGCCGTCCGCGCCCTGGCGGGCCGTGGAGCGCCCGATGCTGCTCAGGGCGAGGAGACCGGCGGCCGAGCGGGACGGGTCGGCCGCGCCGAGGCGCAGCGCGTCCGAGCGGGTGGCGGCCGCGGCGAGTTCGCCCCAGGTGTACGTCCTGGAGGGCCAGCCCAGGGACTTGGCGGCGGGCGCCACCAGCGCCAGCGCGACCGGGGACGCGGCGACGTGGCCCGCCGTGGCGACCGATACGCCGTCGCCGCCCTCCTTGGCGCGGTCCACCCACAGCGCCGAGTCCGGTATCCACACCGCGAAGTCGGGGTCGCGGCCGGCGCCGAGCGCGTCGGCCACCTTGTACGACTCGCGGGCGGTGACCCGGACGTCGATGCAGGAGCCGTCGGAGGTGACCTTGTCGGCGCGCGCCCGCTCGGCCACGGACCGGACGGCCGGGGCGACATCGGGGGAGGCGACGAGATCCAGCCGCACCGCGGAGTCCCGGCACGAGTCGCCGAAGGAGAGCAGTCCGCTCCCGGCCGCGACGGCCGCGCCGCCCGCCACGACGAGCACGAGCAGGGTGGCGACGACGACCGTACGGCGGCGGCCGGCGGCCGGACGGCCCCGGGTTCCCTCGCTCGCGTACGCGTCGGGCAAGCTGTGACGTCCCATGGCGGTGGTGCCCTCCTTGAATCCTGAACAAGGAAAAAGAGGGACCGCACCATCGAAATGGCGCTCGCCCCCCGGCCTGTCGCGCGCGATCTTCGTACTTTCATTCGAGACCCTAGCGGGGCAGTGGTGGGCGTGGGACGGGTTCGGTCAACTGGAGGCAGGTGTGCAGGTGGAGGCGGGGCGTGTGGCTGATTCTCTTCCCGAACAGGGGGTGCCGCCGCGGATCTTGCGGTCCGAGACGGTGCTCGTGCTGGCGCTCTCGCTCGGCGCGAGCGGTGTGTCGTCGCTGATCAGCTTTGTCGGATCGCTGACCAAGCCGGGTGGCCTCAAGGACCAGGCGGCGAAACTCAACACCTCGTACGCCCCCGGGCGGCCCTGGCTGGATCTTGCCTGGCAGCTCTTCGGCATCGCGACCGCCCTTGTGCCGGTGGCGCTCGTCGCGCACCTGCTGCTGCGGGAGGGGACGGGCGGTCTGCGGGTGCTCGGGTTCGACCGCCGACGGCCCTGGCCGGACCTCGGCAGGGGCGCGCTGATCGCGGCCGGGATCGGCACCGCGGGGCTCGGGTTCTATCTGGTGGCAAGGGCGGCCGGGGGCAATCTGACGGTCGTGCCCGAGTCGCTGCCGGACGTCTGGTGGAAGTACCCGGTGCTCGTCCTGTCGGCGGTGCAGAACGCCGTACTGGAGGAAGTGATCGTCGTCGGGTATCTGCTGCGCCGGCTCGGGCAGTTGGGGTGGACCCCGCTGGCGGCGCTGGCGGCGAGCTCGGTGCTGCGCGGCTCCTACCACCTCTACCAGGGCATCGGCGGCTTCCTCGGCAACATGGCGATGGGGGTCGTCTTCGTCCTGCTCTACCGCCGCTGGCAGCGGGTCGGGCCGCTGGTCGTGGCCCATTCCCTGCTCGACATCGGGGCGTTCGTCGGGTACGCGCTGCTCGCGGGGAAGGTGAGCTGGCTGCCGACGGTGTGACGGCTTCCGCCGCCGCGCACCGCGCGCGTGGATGAGGTGTAAGGGGCGTACGGCTATGGCGTACGCCCCTTACACATTCCCCCGGGTCCGGCTACGGCGCCGTCAGCAGCTCGCCCTCTATGACCGTGACCGCCGAACCGGTCAGCAGGGTGCGCTCGCCCCGCAGGGAGGTGCGGACCAGGCCGGTGCGGGCGGAGGCCTGGAGGCCGGTCAGCTCGGTGCTGCCCAGGCGCGGCGACCAGAACGGCGCCAGCGCGGTGTGCGCGCTGCCCGTCACCGGGTCCTCGTCGATGCCGACGCCCGGGAAGAAGCCCCGCGAGACGAAGTCGTAGCCCAGCGAGGGGTCCTCGGCCGCGGCCGTGGCGATGACGCCGCGCTTGGAGTACGCGGCCAGCGCCTTGAAGTCGGGCGTCAGGGCCCGCACGGTCCGCTCGTCCGCCAGCTCGACGACCAGGTCGCCGATGAACTCGGAGGTGTCGTGGACGGACAGGGGCCGCGCCCCGAGCGCCTCGGGGACGCCGTCCGGGATCTCCACCTGGGTCAGCGGCGAGGTGGGGAAGTCGAGCGTGATCGACCCGTCCTCGTGCGCGGTCGCGGAGAGGATGCCGCACCGGGCCGCGAACCTGACCGTGCCGGTCGCGGCGCCCGTGGTGTGCAGCACATGGGCGGTGGCCAGAGTGGCATGCCCGCACATGCCGACCTCGGTGGCCGGGGTGAACCACCGCAGTGCCCAGTCGGCCTCGCCGCCGGGCGGCAGCGGGTGCGCGAAGGCGGTCTCGGAGAGGTTGACCTCCCGGGCGACGTCCTGCAGCCAGGCATCTTCCGGGAACGCGTCGAGGAGCAGGACCCCGGCCGGGTTTCCGGCGAACGGGCGGTCGGTGAAGGCGTCGACTATTCGCATCTGCATGGGCGGGACGGTACGGGCCGGAGCAGGCCACCGGCCAAGGCCAATCCGGGTTTATTGGCCTCTTTGGTGGACCGGGTCGGGCTCCCGTTCCGTGCCGCGTTCGGAAGGGCCTTGCCAACCGAACAGTCCCGATATATCGTTGAAGCATCGCGACGGATCAACGATGGAAGGAGCGTAGCGATGCGTTCACATGGACATGGACAGCACGGACCCGGCCATCGCGGTCGGGGCGACTTTGAGGGGCGGCGTGCCGCCTTCGGGCCCTTCGGTCCGGGCTTCGGTGGCGGGCCGTTCGGGCCCGGCCGCGGCGGCCGGGGCGGTCCGCGGGGCAGGGCGCGGCGCGGGGATGTCCGCGCGTCGATCCTGGCCCTGCTGAAGGACCGGCCGATGCACGGCTACGAGATGATCCAGGAGATCGTCGAGCGCAGCGGCGGGGCGTGGAAGCCCAGCCCCGGCTCGGTCTATCCGACCCTCCAGATGATGGAGGACGAGGGCCTGATCACCAGTGAGAGCGAGGGCGGCAAGAAGCTGTTCACGCTCACCGACACCGGGCGCACCGAGGCCGAATCGGGGTCCGAGGCCCCGTGGGAAGAGGCCGGGCGCGGGGTCGACTGGGAGAGCATGAACGAGATCCGCCAGGCCGGGTTCGGTCTGATGGAGGCGTTCGGCCAGGTCTGGAAGACCGGCACCGCCGAGCAGCGGCAGAAGGCGCTCGGGGTCATCAACGACGCCCGTAAGAAGCTGTATCTGATCCTGGCCGACGAGGACTGACCCCGCCGGCCACCGAAAGCCCCGCGACCGCCGGTCGCGGGGCTTTCGCGCGTGGGGTGCGCGGGCGGGTCAGGCCACCAGGCCGCCGAGCTTGCGCAGCGACTCGTTCAGCGCGGCCGTCGCCGAGTCCTTGAGCTTGCCCGCCATCAGCGAGACGGCGGCGCCGGTGAACTCGCCGTCGATGCGGACCACCGTGGCGTCCCCCTCGGGCGTGAGCGTGTAGCGGTTGCCGACGCTCACGCCCATCGGGCCCTTGCCCTTGATGCCGAGCAGCCGGCCCGCCTCGAACTCGTCCACGGTCCAGGTGACTTCGGCGGGAAAGCCCATGAGCTTCATGCTCTCGGCGTAGCTGGCGCCGAGCTCCAGCTTCTCCGGTCCGCCGTGCGGGAAGCTGGTGTGGGTGGCGTTCCACTCGCCGTACGCGGTGAAGTCCGTCAGCTGGGCCCAGACCTTCTCCGCCGGAGCCTCCAGGCGCGCCTCAGCGCTGACCTCGGCCATGCGACCACCCCTTCACTAAGGAACGCGAGTCCGGACCGCGGGTCCAGGGCGTGGGTCCGGACGCGAACCGGGAACGTGTCGCGGAACGTAGCCGGGGAGTCGTGAACATTCAATACTGATGAACCGTCAGATCACGCCCTGACCGGCATCAGATCCTGGCGTCGCTCACCGGCAGTGCCCAGATCTGCGCCGAGTCGAAGAGGTCGGACGCGCGCGGGCGCTGTGACTCGTCGTGGCAGTGGAAGGCGGCCCAGAACAGATCGCCGGGCAGGGCGTCCCCCGGGGCGTACACGCGGTACACGTACTGCAGCCCGTCCTCGGCGAGCAGGGCGACCATCCAGCGCATCGGGTCCCCTCCCGCCGTTGCCGGGGCGGCTGTGTCGTACGGGAGGGGACGTGTCCGGCGGCGGTGTGGTTGCGTGCGGGGCGTACGGCCCGGCCGTGCGCGCCCCTGAGACGTAAACCGCAAATCTCATCCATAAGGAGGAGAACCCGGTCATCCGTACCCACCCAACGTGGGATGCGGAATGCTTCCCGGCGGGGATGCCCGGGGGGTGTGTGTCCTGATGGGGTAGGAGGGTGCACCTCCCGATCCCGCGGGTCCCGGCTCCGGTCCCCGCCGCCCCCGACCTCGAAGCCCGGCTCACCGACGAGATGGCTTCGGTGGTCGCGGGTGCCCGCAGGCGGGCGCTGCGCGACGGCGACCGGCAGATCGACACCGCCCATCTGCTGCACTCGCTGATGGAGACGGACCCGGAGGTGCGGGCCGCCTTCGATGGCGCGCCGCAGGTGGCGCGAGTGCTCGGCTACCTCGTCCAGCGCTCCATCGGATACGGGCTGCGCTGGCAGGGGTCGGTGGAGGACTCGGGGGCGCTGCCGCTGCTCACCCAGCCCGGCTGGTCGCCCGCCGCGGTCACCGCGATGGAGGCCGCCCTGTCCCGGGCCGGCGCCCGCGGTGAGATACGGGTAGGAGGCACCGACCTTCTCGCGGCGCTCGCGGCCGACCCGGAGTGCCGGGCCGTGGAGGTCCTCGACCACGCCGGAGTGGACGCCGGGGAGCTCGCGGCACGGCTTGCACAGGGTCCGCCGTCTCGACAGGTGTCACAGGGGTGACGGTCCTGACTTCTCCTGTCATGATGTGCCGATGCAGGCGTCTCAGGGGAGGAACGTCGGCCTGGGACTGGCCCTGGCCTCGGCGTTCTCATTCGGCGGATCGGGTGTCGCGGCCAAGCCGCTGATCGAGGCGGGCCTTGACCCGCTGCACGTGGTGTGGCTGCGGGTGACGGGCGCCGCGCTCGTCATGCTGCCCGTGGCCTGGCGCCACCGGAGTCTGCTCGTGCGCCGGCCCGCGCTGCTCGCCGGGTTCGGCCTGCTCGCCGTCGCCGGCGTCCAGGCCTGCTACTTCGCGGCGATATCCCGCATCCCGGTCGGCGTCGCCCTGCTCGTCGAGTATCTGGCGCCCGCGCTCGTCCTCGGCTGGGTCCGGTTCGTCCAGCGCAGGCCCGTGACCCGGGCGGCGGCCATCGGCGTGGTGCTCGCTGTGGGCGGCCTCGCCTCCGTCGTCGAGATCTGGTCCGGGCTGAGCTTCGACGTCCTCGGCCTGGTGCTCGCCCTCGGCGCCGCCTGCTGCCAGGTCGGCTACTTCGTCCTGTCCGACCAGGGCGGCGACACGGACGACGCGCCCGACCCGATCGGCGTCATCGCGTACGGCCTGCTCATCGGCTCCGTCCTGCTCACACTGGTCGCCCGCCCCTGGGGGATGGACTGGTCGGTCCTCGGCGGCAGCGCCGACATGAACGGTACGGACGTGCCCGCGGGCCTGCTGCTCGGCTGGATCGTGCTGGTCGCGACCGTGATCGCGTACGTCACCGGGGTGATCTCGGTGCGCAAGCTGTCGCCGCAGGTGGCCGGTGTGGTCGCCTGTCTGGAGGCGGTCATCGCGACCGTCCTGGCCTGGGTGCTGCTCGGCGAGCACCTCTCCGCGCCGCAGATCGCGGGCGGCGCGGTGGTCCTGGTCGGCGCCTTCATCGCGCAGTCCTCGGCGCCGAAGGAGCCGTCGGGCCCGGTGGCGGGCGGGGACGGGCATCCGCTGCCCGTTCAGGAGACGCCAGTGCAGGACGCGACCCTTCAGGAGACGACCGTTCAGGAGGCGACCCTTCAAGGGGTGCCCGTTCAAGAGGCGCCGGTCCACGAGGTGCCCGCGCCCGAAAGCGAGTTGTCGGCCGGTCGGACCGCCCCGTAGGGTGACGATCATGCATTCGACCGTCCTGCCGCCTCCCGCCGCGTAAGCGCGGGCGGCCGCACCCAGACGAAGACCGGGCTCGGGCAGTCCCCGAGCGGCTCGTCGCTGCCCGCGTACTCCAGGCATGCGACCTTTCCCGTCTTCCTCTTCGGAGTACGTACGTGTCGAACGCTTCCTCTTCCTCCGGCCTGCCCGTCGGGCGCGGCCTGCTCTATCTCGTCTTCGCCGGTGTCGCCTGGGGCACCGCGGGCGGCGCGGCCGCGCTGGTCTTCGACGCCAGCGACCTCGGCCCGCTCGCCCTCTCCTTCTGGCGCTGCGTCGGCGGGCTCGTCCTGCTGCTCGCCGCCCGCGCGCTGCGGCGCCGCCCGGCGCTCAGGCCCGCCGAGCCGCTCGGCAGGCGGCTGCTGCGGATCCTCGGCAACGGCGTGGGCCTCGCGGTCTTCCAGAGCGCCTACTTCGCCGCCGTCGCTTCGACCGGCCTGGCCGTGGCGACCGTGGTCACTCTCGGCGCCGGGCCCGTGCTCATCGCCGTCGGCGCCCGGCTCACCATGGGCGAGCGGATCGGAGGCGCCGGGCTGACCGCCGTGGCCGGGGCGCTCGCCGGGCTCGCGGTCCTGGTCCTCGGCAACGGCGGCGGCACGGTCCGCCCCGCCGGGGTGCTGCTCGCGCTGCTCTCGGCGGCCGGGTACGCGGGCATCACGCTCCTCACCCGCAAGCTCGGCCGGAGCGGCGAGGCAGCCGACCCCTCCACCACCACCGCCTGGGCGTTCGCCATCGCCTCGGTCCTGCTGCTGCCGCTCGCGGGCGCGGAAGGACTGGTGCCGCACACCGTCGAGCCGGTGCGGGTGGCCGTGCTGCTGCTGTACGTGGCGGCGGTGCCCACGGCGCTGGCCTACGCCCTCTACTTCGCGGGCGCGGCCGTCGTCCGGTCCGCGACGGTTTCCGTGATCATGCTCCTGGAGCCGGTGAGCGCGGCGCTGCTCGCGGTGGCCGTGCTGGGTGAGCCGCTGAGCGCCGCCACGGTTGCCGGGACCTTGCTGCTGCTGGTCGCGGTGGTCGGCCTCGCGGTGTCCGAGGCGGGTGCCGCGAGGGCCCGGGCGACCCTGGTCACCCCCTGATCGTCGGCCTTCGGCCCGACTCGACCTCACACGCCGGACGGGCGGGATTCGCCACGCCCGTCCGGCGCTTCGCGTGCGCCGCGCCGCTCACAGCGCCCCTCACAGCGCCGCGAGGTACCCCGGCAGCTCCACCGACGGGTCCAGGTCGTCGGCCGGGATCGGCGTGCCGTACCCGCGGACGAGGGGGAGCACCCCGGTCCAGTGCGGCAGGGCGCTGTCCTCCGGCTCGTCGTTGGGGCCGCCGGTGCGCACCTTCGCCGACACCTCCTCCAGGTCGAGGCGGATCACCGCGGTCGCGGCGAGCTCCTTGGCGTTGGCCTGCCGCGAGTCGTAGGAGCGGCCGGGCACCACCTGGTCGACCAGCGCGTCCAGCGCGGTGCGCCGCTCCTCGGGGTCGGTGACCTCGTACGCGATGCCGTGCACCACGACCGAGCGGTAGTTGAGGGAGTGGTGGAAGGCCGAGCGGGCCAGCACCAGGCCGTCGACGTGCGTGACGGTGAGGCAGACAGCGAGTCCCGGGTCGGCCTTGCCGGTCATGCGCAGCGGCCGCGAACCCGTCGAGCCGTGCACGTACAGCCGCTCGCCGATCCGGCCGTACAGCGTCGGCAGCACGACCGGGGCGCCGTCGCGGACGAAGCCGAGGTGGCAGACGTATCCCTCGTCGAGTATCCCGTGCACCAGCTCGCGGTCGTACGACGCCCGCTCGCGCGAGCGGGTCGGCACGGTGCGCTCGGTGGGCTCGTAGGCAGCGGTGTCGGACATTTGCGTTCTCCATTGCACTAGTGCATAGTTATGTTTGTGCTAGGAGAGTATCGGATCGTGGGGCGTCGCGCATCGGAGATCGCCGCCGACGTGGAGCGCGCGGTGGGTGCCGGGGAGCTGGAGCCGGGGCAACCGCTGCCGCCGCTGCGGGAGTTGGCGACCGAGCTGGGGGTGAATCCCAATACGGTCGCGGCTGCCTATCGGCTGCTGCGGGACCGGGGCGTCATCGAGACCGGTGGCCGCCGGGGCAGCCGGGTGCGTCCGCGCCCCGCCAGCACCGCCCGCGACGCCCAGCGCATCGACGTGCCCGTAGGTGTACGCGACATCGCCGACGGCAATCCCGACCCGGCCCTGCTGCCGCCGCTCGGCGACGCGCTGGCGGCCGCCGCCCGCGACCACGCCGAGCGGCCCGCGCTGTACGGGCAGGACCCGGTGGACCCGGAGCTGGCGCGGCTGGCCCGCGCGGCACTTGACGCCGACGGGGTGCCTGCGGGCCCGGTCGGCGTCTTCTCCGGCTCGCTCGACGCGATCGAGCGGGTGCTCGCCGCGCATCTGCGGCCCGGTGACGCGGTCGCCATCGAGGACCCGGGCTGGGGCGCGCTGCTCGACCTCGTTCCGGCGCTCGGGCTGCGGCCGGTGCCGGTGGCGCTCGACGACGAGGGGCCGCTGCCGGAGGCCGTCGAGAGTGCGCTGGCGGGCGGGGCGCGGGCGCTGGTCGTCACCTGCCGGGCGCAGAACCCGACCGGGGCGGCCGTCAGCGCGGCCCGCGCCCGCGCCCTGCGCGCGGTGCTGTCCGCCCATCCGTCGGTCCTGCTGATCGAGGACGACCACGGCCACGGCATGGTCGAGGTGCCGCTCGCCCCGCTGTCCCCGGTCGTCGAGCACTGGGCGTTCGTACGATCGGTGGCGAAGGCGTACGGGCCGGATCTGCGGCTCGCGGTGCTCACGGGGGACGCGGTGACGCTGGACCGGGTGCGCGGGCGTCAGCGGCTGGGCCCCGGATGGGTCAGCCGGCTGCTCCAGCGGACCGTCGTCCATCTGTGGACCTCGGGCGTGCTCGACCCGGCGGCCGTGGCCCGCTCCTACGGCGAGCGCCGCGACACCCTGGTGCGCGCGCTGCGCTCGCGGGGTGTCGCGGCGCACGGCCGCAGCGGGTTCAGTGTGTGGGTGCCGGTGCCCGACGAGACGGCGGCGGTGGCGCGGCTGCTGCATGCCGGGTGGGCGGTGGCGCCGGGGGCGCGCTTCCGGATGTCGGCGCCGCCGGGGATCCGGCTGACCGTCTCCTCGCTCGCCCCGGCCGACATCGGGTCCGCCGCCGACGCCGTGGTGGCGGCGCTGGGGTCTTCGCCGGGGTGGCGGTACGACTAGCTTCGCCGGTCCGGGTTTTGGCTGCGGGCCGGTGGCCGGTTGCTCGCGCAGTTCCCCGCGCCCCTGGGGGTGATCCGGGACCGCAACGGGCGGCCACTCAGCCTGCGCGCCGTGCCCGGCTCTGCGTCAGCGCCGCCCCCGCCAGCACGATCGCCGCGCCGACCGGCGTGTTCCAGCTCAGGCTTTCGCCGAGCACGAGCACTCCGGCCGCCGTGGCGATGACCGGGATGAAGTAGGTGACCATCTGCGCGGTCGTCGGGCCCACCTCGTTGACCAGGCCGTACTGGACGAGCACCGCGAAGCCCGTACCGAAGGCGCCGAGTGCGGCGACGGCGAGCAGCGGGACCACCGGGAACGAGGTCGGGAAGCCCGCGAACACCAGGGTGACCAGGGCGAGTTGCACGGTCGCCAGGCCCAGCTGGGAGCCGATCAGCGACAGGTTGGAGTGGCCGCTGCCCGCCAGCGTACGGCGCACGTAGATCCAGCCGACCGGGTAGCAGAGCGAGGCGAGCAGCGCCATCGCGGTGCCCTTCAGATCCAGGCCGTTGAAGCCCTGCCAGGCGCCCAGGACCGTCAGCACCCCGAGGAAGCCGAGGCCGAGGCCCGCCACCCGGCGCCGGGTCGGCCGGTCCTCGGAGAGCGCCACCAGTGAGAGCGCCATGCCCCACAGCGGGGAGGTCGCGTTGCAGATCCCGGCGAGGGTGGAGGGGATCGTCAGCTCGGAGTAGGCGAAGAGCGAGAACGGCAGCGCGTTCAGGAGCAGGGCCGCCACCGCCAGATGGAGCCAGGTGCGGGCGCCGCGCGGCAGCCGCTCCCGCTTGACGGCCATGGCGACGGCGAGCACCGCCGTACCGAAGAAGAGGCGCCCGAAGGTGACCTGGAACGGGGCGTAGCCGTCCGTGCCCACCTTGATCAGGAGGAAGCTGAACCCCCAGACCAGCGAGAGCACCGCGAACCGGACGCGCCAGTCCAGGGCCGGGCGGCGGGTGGAAGTGGAGGTGGACGGGGCCGTGGCCGACGGGGGCCGGGGCGGGGTGACGGTGCTCATGGCGATCAGCCTGGTCTGTTCAACCTCGTAGCACAAGCGAGAAAAAGTGGACCGGTTCGGTTAGCATCGCTTACATGTTGAACTTGGAGCGCCTGCGGACCCTCGACGCGGTGGCCCGCCACGGTTCGGTGGGCGGCGCCGCCGACAATCTGCACGTCACGACCTCGGCCGTGTCCCAGCAGCTCGCGAAGCTGGAACGGGAGGCGGGGCAGCCGCTGCTCGCCAAGAACGGGCGGGGCGTGCGCCTCACCGACGCGGGCCGGCTGCTCGCCGAGCACGCCGCGAGGATCCTCTCCCAGGTCCAGGTCGCCCAGGCCGATCTGGAGGCCCAGCGCGGCCGGGTCGTGGGCGAGCTGCGGATCGCGGGCTTCGCCACCGCCGCGCGCGGGCTGTTCCCGGCGGCGCTCACGGCTCTGCGTGCCGAGCACCCTCAACTGGCCGTCCGTTCGGATGAGTTGGAGGCGGAGGACTCCGTACGGGGTGTGCTCCTCGGGGACCTCGATCTGGCGGTCGTCCTCGACTGGTACAACAAGCCGCTGCCGCTGCCCGACGGGCTGGCGAAGCGGTCGGTCCTCGACGACTTGGCCGATGTGGCGATGCCCGTGGGGCACCGGCTCGCGGGGCGCTCGGACGTGGATCTGGAGGAGTTCGCCTCGGACGAGTGGGTCACCTGGCCCGAGGGCGAGTTCTGCCACGAGTGGCTGATGTTCACGTTGCGGGGGAAGGGGGTCGAGCCGCGCATCGGGCATGTGGCGCGTGAGCACGCGACGCAGCTTGCGCTGGTGGCGGCCGGGTTGGGGGTGAGCGTCGCGCCTCGGCTCGGGCGGGGGCCGGTTCCCGAGGGGGTTCGGGTGGTGCCGGTGCGGGATGCGATGCGGCGGCATGTGTACGCGGTGTGGCGGGCGGATGCGGATCGGCGGCCTTCCATTCGGGCTGCGGTGGAGGCGTTGGCCTTGGCCGGCCGGGGTTTGGTGGGGTGAGGTTGCGGGGCGCCTGCGGCGGCCTTGTCCCCGCCCCGCCCCTTCCCGTAACCCTCCGGGGGTGGGGGGTTGAGGTGGTTCTCCCGGAGGCTGCGCCCCCGGACCCCGTTCGTCTGCCGGTCGTTTGTGGCTGGGCGCGCAGTTCCCCGCGCCCCTGAAGGGCGGGGCCTCGGCCCCTGCCCCCCTGAAGGCGGGCCCGTGGTCCCTGCCCCCTCAAGCGCCGGCGGGGTGGGAATCGGTCAGCTTCCGAAAGTCCCACGACACGATCTTCTCCGGCATCAGGCGCAGCCACCCATGGCGGCCGTCGTGGACCATTTCCTTCAGGCCGAAGTTCTTGCTCGCGAACTGGCGCTCCGGGGCCTCCAGTTCGGGGCACGGCTCGCCCGTGCGCGGGGTTTCGCCGACGGGGACCGCCTTGCCCCGGAGTTCTACGCCGCGTAGTTCCCCGTACGACTCGCCCGCGTCCACCACCACCGCGATCCTGGGGTCCTTGAGCAGCTGGGACCAGCGCAGGCTGCGGGTGATGGAGTACAGCCACAGAGCGGTTCCGTCCCAGACGTACCAGAGTGCTCCGACGTGCGGGTGGCCGTCGGGGGAGACCGTGGCCACCCGGCAGGTGCGCTGTTCCGTGAGGAACGCGTCCCGTTCGGCGTCCGTCATCATGATCCGGCGGCCCCGGCGCTGGGTTGAGGTCATCGGGCGGCTCCTCGGGTGAGTTGACCCGTGAACTGACTGGGTGTCAGAAATCATGCGCGCCCTTTCCCCCTCGCGCAATGCCCGTTAGCCTCCCGCGCCATGGCGACGAACGAACGACTGAACGAACCGCGCGGCGGACGGCTGGCCGCGCAACTGGATCCCGCCTCCACCGTGCTGATGACCGTGGAGTGCCAGCAGGGGGTCGTCGGCCTGGACAGCGCGCTGCCCGAACTCGCCAAGGTGGCGCGGTCGTCGGGGGCCCTCCACAACATCGCCCGGCTCGTCGCCGCCGCGCACGAGACGGGCGTCCAGGTCCTGCACGCGGTGGCCGAGCGGCGGCCGGACGGGCGCGGCGCGTCCCGCAACGCCCGGCTGTTCCGGGCCGCCGAACGGCTGCCCGTACAGCAGTACTCCGGCACGACGGCGGTGCGGATCGTCGAGGGCATCGACGTGGCGGACGAGGACCTGGTGGTCCGCAGGCTGCACGGGCTCTCGCCGATCGCGGGGACGGACGTCGACCCGCTGCTGCGCAACCTCGGCTGCCGCACCCTGATCGTCAGCGGTGTCTCGGCGAACGTGGCGATACCGAATGCCGTGTTCGACGCCGTCAACCTCGGCTATACGGCCGTGGTGCCGGTGGACGCCATCGCGGGGGTGCCCGCCGAGTACACCCCCGCCATGATCCGCAACACGCTGGCCCTGGTCGCCACCGTCGCCACGACCGATGACATCGTCGCCTGCCTCAAGGGACCGCGCCGGGCCTGAGAGCGCGTCCCTCACGCCAGCTTGATCGCGTCTCCCTCCACCTTGATCGTCTTCGCGGGCAGCGGCTTCGGCGCCGGGCCGCCCGTGACCTTGCCCGTGGCCGCGTCGTACTTGCTGCCGTGGCAGGGGCAGTGGATGGTGCCGCCGACGACGTCCTTCACCGTGCAGCCCTGGTGGGTGCAGGTGGCCGAGAACGCCTTGAAGGTGCCCGCCGTCGGCTGGGTCACCACCACGCCCTGGTCGGGGAAGACCTTGCCGCCGCCCTGCGGGATGTCGGCGGTCTTCGCCAGCACCCCGCCGCCGGCCGACCCGGCGTCGCCCCCTCCGGCCGTGCCGCCCGTTCCTCCCGTACCCCCGTCACCGGAGGACTTGGCGGCGTCGCCGGACTTGTCCGAGTCGCCGCAGGCGGCGAGCGCGGCCGCGAGCCCGGCGCCGCCGACCGCCGCGACGACGGTACGGCGGGCCGGGCCCGGCTCGGACGGAAGAGCTTGGGTGCTCATACTGGCTTTCCCTTCACCTTGCTACACGGGGCTGCATGAAGGGATACGGCCAGGCGCGACCGCTTGTTCAGACGTTCAAGGATTTCTTGAGGAAGTCGAGATTGAGCCACAACAGGGTGTCGGCCACACCTTCCTTGGTGACCAAGTGGCTCTCTCCCACCAGCGGAAGCACGCTGTGCGGCTTGCCCGCCGCGAGCAGTGCCTGCGAGAACCGCAGCATGTGTGCGGGCAGCACATTGTCGTCCGCCATCCCCTGTACGAGCATCAGCGGCCGGGTCAGCTTGTGGGCGTGCGCGACCAGTGAGCAGCGCTCGTAGTTCTCCGGCTGCACGTCCGGGTGGCCGAGATAGCGCTCCTTCCAGTGGGTGTCGTAGAGCATGAGATCGGTCGGGGCCGCGCCCGCCACGGCCGCGTGGAACACATCGGGCCGGTGCAGTACGGCGGCCGCCGACAGATACCCGCCGAACGACCAGCCCCGGATGCCCACCCGGCCCGTGTCCAGATCCGGGTAGCGCTCGGCGGCCGCCCGCACCGCGTCCGCCTGGTCCTCCAGGACCGGGGTGAGCTGGTCGCCGTGGATGGAGGTGCGCCACGCCTCGCCGCGCCCCGGAGTGCCGCGCCCGTCGATCGACAGGACCGCGAAGCCCTGCTCGGCGAACCACTGGTTCACCGCGTGGTGCCAGGCGTTGGCCCGTACGACGGTCTGCATGCCCGGACCCGCGTACGAGTGCACGACGACCGGCAGCCGGGCCGCGCCCTCGCGGTGCCAGGAGGGCAGATAGAGCGCCGTGCGCAGCTCGCGCTCGCCCAGCGACAGGAACACCGGCCTCGGCGTCACCACCGGCCGCTCGGTCAGCACGCCGATCCGGCCCGCCGGCTTGCCGTCGCGCAGGACGGTGACGGTGTGCTCGTGGAGGGTGCGGCTGTCGAGGACGAGGGTGTCGCCGCCGAGGGCCGCCGTGTGCACCCCGGGCTCCTCGGTGACGCGGGTGAAGCCGGAGGCGGGTGCGTACGCCCAGACATGGGTCTCCGTCGGCTCGTCGCTCGCCGTGAAGTAGAGCGTGTCACCGGCCGAGCCGAGTATCGCGCGCACTTGCAGACCGGCGGGAAGCCCGTCCGGGAGAGCGGTCCCGCGACGGGCGAGCGCCGTCGCGCCCGGCGTGAACTCCAGCCAGTGGTCGTCATGGTGACGGCTCGTCACCTCGGTTTCGCCCGTCGCCGGGTCGATGGCGAGCCGGTACGCCGTGCGCTGGTCCCGGCTCTGGACGGTGGCGAACGGGCCCGCCCCGTCCCAGCCGCCCTCCACCACGTATTCGAAGGCCCGGTCGGTCCAGGTACCGGCCGGGTGCGACTCCGGGTCCGCCGACCGGGGCAGCCGCACCGGCACCCGCTCGCCGTCGACGCGGACGACGACCAGCGACACCTCCGCGTTGGCCGTGCCCGCCGCCGGGTACGGCAGCACGCGCGGAGCCTTCGCCGGGTCCGAGGGATCGCTCAGATACCACCGCTGCACAGGCGAGTTGTCCACCCGGACCACCAGGAGCGCGGAGCCGTCCGGGGACCACCAGGAGCTGCGGGTGCGGCCGATGGACTCGGCCGAGACGTGGTCGGCGAGGCCGTAGGACACCTCCGGGCCCTCCGGCGCGGCCAGTTGGCGCCCGCCCGTGCCGTCGGCGCGTACGACGTGCAGGGCGCGCCCGGTCACGTACGAGACGAGCGTGCCGTCGGGGGACAGGCGCGGGTCGACGGCCGGACCCGCGGTCGGGATCCGGCGCGGGGCGCCGCCGTCCGTCCCGGCCACCCAGAGCGCGCCGGAGAGGGTGAAGACGACCGTGCGGACGGCCGTGTCGGTGGCGTACCCGACGATGCCCCCGCTCGTCTCGCGTGCCCGCTCGCGGCGGACGAGCTCCGCCTCGGGCACCTCGTCCCCCTCGCCGAGAGCGAGCGGATCGACGAGGACGCGCTCCTCGCCGTCCTCGAACAGCCACAGCGAGCTGAGCGGGGAGCGCCCGTCGGCGCCGCGGACGAACAGCACCCGCTCGCCGTCGGGGGAGACCGTGAGGCCGCGGGGCGCGCCGAGCGTGAAGCGCCTGGTGCGGGCGAACTGGAGGGGCAGGTCTTCGGCGGCCGGGGCCTGGGGGGTCTTCTCTTCGGTGGGCATGGCGAAGCGTCCCTTCGGGGGTTCATCGTGCGGTCGAGTGATCGAACAGTCGCATCCGTCCCAGTAGCCTGGGCGGATGCT
Source organism: Streptomyces sp. TLI_146 (assembly GCF_002846415.1). Classification (NCBI taxonomy): domain Bacteria; kingdom Bacillati; phylum Actinomycetota; class Actinomycetes; order Kitasatosporales; family Streptomycetaceae; genus Streptomyces; species Streptomyces sp. TLI_146. Next base: position 2,146,242 of record NZ_PJMX01000001.1, on the reverse strand, counting down.
CAATGAAGTGACAGCGACCCGCTATGTCACGCCTTTGCGTGAGGGCGGCTCGCTCCCGGGGATCGTCGAGGCCGACGATCTCGGTACGTACGTCATGAAGTTCACCGGTGCCGGACAGGGCCGCAAGACCCTGGTGGCGGAGGTGATCTGCGGGGAGCTCGCCAGACGGCTCGCTCTGCGCGTCCCCGAACTGGTCACCATTCAGCTCGACCCCGTCATCGGGCTCTCGGAGCCGGACCAGGAGGTGCAGGAGCTGCTGAAGGCGAGCGGCGGACTGAATCTCGGAATGGATTACTTGCCCGGTTCGATCGGGTTCGACCCGCTCGCCTACCAGGTGAGCTCGGCAGAGGCGGGCAAGGTCGTCTGGTTCGACGCGTTGATCAACAACGTCGACCGTTCGTGGCGGAACCCTAACATGCTGGTCTGGCACGGTGATCTCTGGCTCATCGACCACGGCGCCACGATGATCTGGCACCACAACTGGCCGGGCGCGCAGGCCTCGGCGGCCAAGCCGTACAACGCCTCGGACCACGCGCTCGCCCCGTTCGGGCCCGATGTGGCCGCCGCGGCGGCCGAGTTGGCGCCGCTGGTGACCGAGGAGCTGCTGACCGAGGTCACCGCGCTGGTGCCCGACGAGTGGCTGGTGGACGAGCCCGGCTTCGACACGACGGACGCGCTGCGCCGGGCGTACGTGGCGCCGCTGCTGGCCCGCGCCGCCGACATCCACGAGCGGATCACGCTGGACGCGCCTGCCAAGGACACCCCGTCGCAGGCCCCCGGCTGGCTCACCGACCACCTCAAGCCCTGGCCGCACCCCACCAAGGACAGCAAGGCCGGCCGGTCCGGCGAGAAGGACGGCAAGTGAGCGACCGCGACGTCTTCGAGTACGCGCTGCTGCGCGTGGTGCCGCGCGTCGAGCGCGGGGAGTGCTTCAACGCCGGAGTGCTGGTCTACTGCCGGGCCAAGTCGTTCGTGGCGGCCCGTACGCATCTGGACGAGGCCAAGCTGAGGGCGCTCGACCCGCACGCGGACGTCGTCGGGGTGCGGGCGGCGCTGCGCGCCGTCGAGGGGGTCTGCGGCGGCGGCGAGGCGGCCGGGCAGGCGGCGGGCGACGACCCCGGGCGCCGCTTCCGCTGGCTGATCGCGCCGCGCTCGACGGTGGTGCAGCCGGGGCCGGTGCACACCGGGCTCACGGCGGATCCGGCGGCGGAGACCGAGCGGTTGCTCGACCTGCTGGTCCGCTAGGGCAGGGCCTGGGCGCGGGCCCGCGCGGGTGTGACCTTCGCCGGGGGATCCGTGGGCCGTTGACACCGGGTGCCAGGGCTTCTAGCGTCTCGTCTGCTGAAGCTACTAAGCGGTTGCTCAGGGACGAGGAGCCGCGGATCCCCAGGGCGAGGAGAACAGCATGTCCACCACCGAGCAGCGCGTAGCCATCGTGACCGGGGCGGCCCGGGGCATCGGCGCCGCGACCGCCGTCCGGCTCGCGGCCGAGGGCCGCGCGGTCGCCGTACTCGACCTCGACGAGGCGGCCTGCAAGGACACCGTCGAGAAGATCACGGCGGCGGGCGGCAAGGCGCTCGCCGTCGGCTGCGACGTCTCCGACGGCGCCCAGGTGGAGGCCGCCGTCGCGCGTGTCGCCGCCGAGCTCGGGGCGCCCACCATCCTCGTCAACAACGCGGGCGTGCTGCGCGACAACCTGCTCTTCAAGATGACCGAGTCCGACTGGGACACCGTGGTGAACGTGCACCTCAAGGGCGCGTTCCTGATGGCCAAGGCCGTCCAGAAGCACATGGTGGACGCCGGCTGGGGCCGTATCGTCTCGCTCTCCTCGTCCTCCGCGCTCGGCAACCGCGGCCAGGCCAACTACTCCGCCGTCAAGGCGGGCCTCCAGGGCTTCACCAAGACCCTCGCCATCGAGCTCGGCAAGTTCGGCGTCACCGCCAACGCCGTGGCTCCCGGCTTCATCGTCACCGAGATGACCGCGCAGACCGCCGCCCGGGTCGGCATGGGCTTCGAGGACTTCCAGGCCGCGGCCGCCACCCAGATCCCCGTGCAGCGCGTCGGCAGGCCCGACGACATCGCGGGCGCCATCGCCTTCTTCACCGGCGACGACGCGGGCTTCGTCTCCGGCCAGGTGCTGTACGTGGCCGGCGGGCCCCTCAACTGAAGCCGGGAGAACACATCATGACGGACACTCAGCTCCCCGGGCTCTCCGGCCGGGTCGCCCTGGTCACCGGCGCCAGCCGGGGCATCGGCTACGGCGTCGCCGAGGCGCTGGTCGCCCGCGGCGACCGCGTCTGCATCACCGGCCGGGGCGAGGACGCCCTCAAGGAGGCCGTCGAGCGGCTCGGCGCCGACCGGGTCATCGGCGTCGCCGGGAAGGCCCACGACGAGGCCCACCAGGCCGTCGCGGTGGAGCGCGCCATGGAGGCCTTCGGCCGGGTCGACTTCCTGGTCAACAACGCGGGCACCAACCCGGTCTACTCCCCGATGGCGGAGCTCGACCTGAACGTGGCGCGCAAGGTGTACGAGACCAATGTGATCTCGGCGCTCGGCTTCGCCCAGCAGACCTGGAAGGCCTGGCAGAAGGAGAACGGCGGCGCGATCGTGAACATCGCCTCCGTCGCCGGCCTCGCCCCCTCGCCCTTCATCGGCGCGTACGGGATGAGCAAGGCGGCCATGGTCAACCTGACCCTCCAGCTGGCGCACGAGTTCGCGCCGGACGTGCGGGTCAACGCCATCGCCCCGGCGGTGGTCAAGACCAAGTTCGCCCAGGCGCTCTACGAGGGCCGCGAGGAGGAGGCCGCCGCGGCCTACCCCCTCAAGCGCCTCGGGGTGCCCTCCGACATCGGGGGAGCGGTCGCGTTCCTCACCTCGGAGCAGTCCGCCTGGGTGACCGGGCAGACGCTGGTGGTCGACGGAGGACTGTTCCTCGGGGCGGGCGTGCACTGACGCGCGGGGGCGCCGCCGCGCGTACGCGCGCGTGCGTCGCGTAGAGTGATCTTCGTACCGGTGAGTAGTCGCCCGGTTTGCCCCTCAATCACCACAAGTGCCCCGTCCGGTCCTCCAGTTGACCGGGCGGGGCGCTGCGGTATGGTCTGCCGACTCATGGCTGAACGAGGAGCGTGCACGTGTTCAACCGGACCATATGCCTGCGCACCACCGCGGCCCTTGCGTCCATATCGGCGATGTCCCTGCTGAGCGGCTGCGGACTGCTCTCCGGGAGCGGTTCGGAGACCGAGCAGACGATCAAGGTCGGCACGGTGAGCGAGCCGAGCACCCTCGATCCGGCCGCCTCCTGGGACGGCTCCTGGGAACTGTTCCGTAACGTCTTCCAGACGCTGCTGTCCTTTCCGACCGGCAGCAACACGCCCCAGCCGGACGCGGCGGAGAACTGCCAGTTCAAGGGCCCCGGCAGCCGTACGTACCAGTGCACGCTCCGCAAGGGCCTGGAGTTCTCCAACGGCGACAAGATCGACGCCGCCGCAGTCAAGTACTCGATCGACCGCATTGTGAAGATCAATGTGAAGGCGGGCCCCAAGGGCCTGCTCACCAGCCTGGACCGGGTCACCGCCGACGACGAGCGGACGGTCACCTTCCATCTGAACAAGCCGGACGCGACCTTCCCCTTCGTGCTCGGCGCGCCCGCCATGTCCATCGTGGACCCCCAGGCCTACCCGGCGAACGCGCTGCGCGAGGACGGCGGCCTCACCGGCTCCGGCCCGTACACCCTGGAGTCGTACCGCGCGGGCGACCGGGCCGAGCTGAAGAAGAACACGCACTACGCCGGGTTCGCGCAGCTCAAGAACGACGCCGTCTCGATCCGCTACTTCAAGGACTCCGCCGCCATGGTGGACTCCCTCAAGAAGAAGCAGATCGACGTCACCTACCGGGGCCTGACCGCCGACGAGGTCGTGGACGTCCAGAACGAGAAGGCCGAGGGCAAGCCCCTCCAGCTGGTCGAGACGGTCGGCACGGAGATCCGCTTCCTGGTCTTCAACCCCAGGGACCGGCTCGCCGCCAACCCGGCCGTACGCAGGGCCGTCGCCCAGCTCGTCGACCGGGACGCGCTGGTGGCCAAGATCTACAAGGGCACGGCCGAGCCGCTGTACTCGATGGTGCCCAAGGGTGTGGCCGGGCACACCGTGAGCTTCTTCGACACCTTCGGCGCGCCCAGCGCCCCCAAGGCGAAGTCGATCCTGCGCAAGGCCGGGATCACCGACCCGGTGCCGCTCACCTTCTGGTACACGACCGACCGCTACGGCTCGTCCACGGCGCTGGAGTTCGCCGAGATCAAGCGGCAGCTGGAGGCCTCGGGGCTGTTCACGGTGACCCTGCAGAACCGCCCCTGGAAGGCGTACACGCAGGGGATGCAGGCCGGCGACTACCCCGTCTTCGGACGCGGCTGGTTCCCCGACTTCCCGGACCCGGACAACTTCATCGCCCCCTTCGTGGGCAAGGAGAACGCGGTCGGCACCCCGTACGAGCCCAAGGAGATCGTCGACCAGCTGATCCCGCAGACCCGTGAGGTCTCCGACCGGGGCGCGGTCAGCAAGAAGTTCGAGCGGGCCCAGGACGTGCTCTCCGACGACGTGCGGCTGCTGCCGCTGTGGCAGGGCAAGCTGTACGTCGCGGCCAGCGACGAGATCGCGGGCGGCGAGCGGGCCATCGACCCCCAGACGGTCATGTGCATGTGGGAGCTGCACCGCAAGACCAGCTGGTAGGAGGCCCGGCGGAACGGGCGTGGCGGGCGTTGTCAGTGGCGGCCGGTAGGTTTTTCGGTATCTCGCACCGCAGGGTGCGGAACCGAACGTCCCACGGAGGTTGTTGACGTGACCGACATCGCCATGCTGCCCGAGTCCTGGCGCGGCGTCCTCGGCGAGGAGCTCCAGAAGCCGTACTTCAAGGAGCTCACCGACTTCATCGAGGAGGAGCGGGCGAAGGGTCCCGTCTATCCGCCGCGCGAGGAGGTCTTCGCCGCGCTGGAGGCGACTCCGTACGACAAGGTGAAGGTCCTGGTCCTCGGCCAGGACCCGTACCACGGCGCGGGCCAGGGCCACGGGCTGTGCTTCTCGGTCCGGCCCGGAGTCAGAACGCCCCCGTCGCTGCGGAACATCTACAAGGAGATGCAGGAGGAGCTCGGCCACCCGGTGCCGGACAACGGGTATCTGATGCCGTGGGCCGAGCAGGGCGTCCTGCTGCTGAACGCGGTGCTGACCGTCCGCGAGGGCGAGGCCAACTCGCACAAGGGCAAGGGCTGGGAGAAGTTCACCGACGCGGTGATCCGCGCGGTCGCCACCCGCCCGGACCCGGCGGTCTTCGTGCTGTGGGGGAACTACGCGCAGAAGAAGCTCCCCCTGATCGACGAGGAGCGGCACGTGGTGGTGAAGGGCGCCCACCCCTCGCCGCTGTCGGCCAAGCGGTTCTTCGGGTCGCGGCCCTTCACCCAGATCAACGAGGCGGTCGCGGCGCAGGGCCACGACCCGATCGACTGGCGCATCCCGAACCTGGGCTGACCGTCCCGGGGGTGCCTGCCCGACGGGGCCCGCGGGCGCCCGTCGGCGCGGGCGTCAGACGCCGTCGAGCCGCCCCTCCAGCCGGTCGAGCGCCGCCCGGATCCCGTTCCCGTACGCGTCGTCGTCGAGCGCGTCCAGGGCTGTGTGCGCCCGCTCCAGATGGATGCGGGCGGCGTCCGGGCGGTGCAGCTTCACATAGTCCGCCGCCAGGTTCAGATGGAGCGACGGGTAGAAGGCCCGGACCGCGAGCGAGGCCCGGTGCGCGTCGGGCCGGTCCTGGCCGAGCCCATCGGCGGCGGCCAACGCCCGCAGGTCCCAGGCGAGTTCGTCGCCCGCGTCGTCCTGCGCGTCCGCCATGTAGTGCGCCAGCGTGCAGCGGTGCAGCGGGTCGCCGTGCTCGCCGATCTCCGCCCAGATGACGCCGAAGCGGTTGCGGGCCTCCTCCCGGTCGCCGCCGTGCAGGAGCATCAGCGCCTGCCCGATCCGGGTCATGACGACGTCCTCCGACGCCTCCTGCTGCTCCGTCACTGCGGCCTCCGCGAGCCTGTCGTACGCATCCGGTCACCTCGACGCTAGCCGCCCGCACCGACAATCGCGCTGAGGCTCCGGCGCGGCTCCCGGGCCTGTCGCCGCAGGTGCCGAGGGGCCCGCCGCTACTTCCCGTACGTCCCCTCGCAGATGCGGGCCTCCGGGCTGTCCGGACGCCAGCCGCCCAGCGACCTGCCCAGGTCGCAGACGTCGTCCCCGATGAGCGGCGCGGGACTCGGCACATGCGGCACATGCGGCACATGCGGCACGGCCGGGTGCGGCGCGGGGCGCGGGCGCGCGGGCGCCGGACGGGCGGCGCGCGGGTGCGGGCGCGGAGCGGGGGAGGGGCGCGCGGCCGGAGCGCGGGGCTCCGGGACGGGCGGCAGGGCCGCGTCCAGGGCCTCGCGGACGGGGGCCTGGACGATCTGGGGCCGGACGTTGCGGTCGGCCTGCTCGCTGGTCCGCCCCGCGGGCGCGGGCGGCCCCGGCGCGGGACCGCGCGGGACGGTGACACAGCCGGAAACGGCCAGGGCGGCCACCCCGACGAGGAGCCTCACTGTGGTTCGTGTTCGGTGCACCCGCTCAACTCTGCTGGGTGCGGGGCCTGTTGCGCGCGCGTGCGGGCCGGGATTGGCCCGCACGAGTGACGGCCGGGGGTGACGGGTCAGTCGCCGGTCGACCCGTCCACGCCCTCGCGGAGCAGATCGGCGTGGCCGTTGTGGCGCGCGTACTCCTCGATCATGTGGGTGTAGATCCAGCGCAGGTTGAAGTGCTGCCCGCCGCGCGAGGTGCCGGCGCTCAGGTCGTCGAGGGCGTGTCCCTCGGCGTGCGCGCGGGCCTTGGCGATCTCACCGCGCCAGGTGGCGAGCGCCTCCTCGTACGTGTCCTCGGGGCCGGGGTGGAAGTCGCCGTCCGGGTCCTCGTCCGTGAAGTAGTGCGGCGCGCCCTGCTCGCCGCCGAAGACATTGCTGAACCAGTGCTGTTCGACCTCGGCCATGTGCCGCACCAGGCCCATGAGGGTGAGCGTGGAGGGCGGCATGGAGGCCGTCCTGAGCTGGTCGTCGGTGAGGCCGGAACACTTCACGGCCAGCGTCTCGCGGTGGTAGTCCAGCCAGCCCACGAGCATCGACAGCTCGTCGGCGTCGAGGGCGGGCTCCTGGCGTTCGGGTGTCTCCATCGTCGTCATGGCGGTCATCCTCACGGATCGCCCCCGCCACCGCCACGGGATATCGGGCGAGGACCGGCCCGATTCCGGCCCACGTATGCTGACCAGGCAAGGAAGCAGAAAGCCGGACGGCGACGGGAGACTTCGTGAAGGTCGGCTGCATCGGACTCGGGGACATCGCGCAGAAGGCCTATCTGCCGGTCCTGACCACCCTGCCGGGGGTGGAGCTGCATCTGCAGACCCGCACCCCCGCCACCCTCGCGCGGGTCGCCGACACCCACCACGTCCCGCTCGCGCAGCGCCACACCGAGCTCGACGCGCTCCTCGCGCAGGGCCTCGACGCGGCCTTCGTGCACGCGCCGACCGCCGTGCACCCGACGATCGTGACCCGGCTGCTCGAAGCGGGCGTGGCGACCTATGTCGACAAGCCGATGGCGTACGAACTCGCCGACTCCCAGCGGCTCGTGGAGCTCGCCGAGGAGCGCGGGGTGAGCCTGGCCGTCGGCTTCAACCGGCGGCTCGCGCCCGGCTACGCGCAGTGCGCCGAGCACCCGCGTGAGCTCATCCTGATGCAGAAGAACCGCGTCGGGCTCCCCGAGGACCCGCGCACCCTGGTCCTGGACGACTTCATCCACGTCGTGGACACCCTGCGCTTCCTGGCGCCGGGGCCGATCGAGCACACGGTCGTACGGGCCCGGGTACGCGAGGGACTGATGGAGCACGTCGTTCTGCAGCTGTCCGGCGACGGCTTCACCGCCATCGGCACCATGAACCGGATGAACGGCTCCACCGAGGAGATCCTGGAGGTCTCCGGCCAGGACACCAAGCGGCAGGTGCTCAACCTGGCCGACGTCGTCGACCACAAGGGCCAGCCGACCGTGCGCCGGCGCGGCGACTGGGTGCCGGTGGCCCGCCAGCGCGGCATCGAGCAGTCCGTGCACTCCTTCCTCGACGCCGTACGGGCCGGGAAGACGCTCAGTGCACGGGACGCTCTCGCGACTCATGAGCTGTGCGAGCGGGTGGTACGGGAGGCTCTGGAGCAGGCCTCCTGAGCGAGCGCCGCCCGGTGAACGCGAAGTACGCGGCGAGGACCAGCAGCGCCGCGTACACCGCCCAGTCGCCGAACCGGACATAGAGCGTGGTGCCGTCGGCGAGCGGCACGTCGTAGACCTCGGCGGTGCTGCGGTGGGTGCCGAGCCAGTGGCCGATCCGCTCGCCGTCCGGGCCGTAGACCGCGCTGATCCCGGTGAGCGTGGCGTGCACGGCCGGGCGGCCCGTCTCGGCGGCGCGCAGCGCGGCGAGCGAGGCGTGCTGCGCGGGCGCCCAGCTGTGCTGGAACGACGACGTCGACGACTGGGCGACGATCAACCGGGCGCCCTCGCGCACCAGATGGCGGCTCATGTCCGGGAACGCCGACTCGAAGCAGATCACCGGGCCGAACCGCAGCCCGTCCGGCAGCGTCATCACCACCGGCGCCGAGCCCCGGCGCCGGTCCTCGCCCGCGGCCTTGCCGACGGAGGTGGCCCAGCCGAGCAGCGAGCGGGCCGGGATGTACTCGCCGAACGGCACCAGCCGCATCTTGTCGTAGCGCGCGCCCGTCGGCCCGTCCGGCCCGACCAGCACCGAACTCTTGAAGATCCCCGGCCGGTCGGCGCGGCGGGCGTCCACGTTCACCAGGATGTCCGCGCCCACCGCCCGCGACAGCGCGGCGATCCTGGCCGCCAGGTCCGGCCGGGCCGTCAGGTCGGAGCCGACGCTGCTCTCGCCCCACACCACTAGGTCCACGTCCCGCCCGGCCAGCGACCGGGTCAGGGCCTCGCTGCGGGCGAAGCGGACGTCGCCGCCCTCGTACATGCCCGTCTGGACGACAGCGACCCGCATCCGGCCCGCCCGTTCGGGACGCGGCGCCCAGGCCCACACGGCCCCGGCGGCGACGGCCCCGGCGAGCACCGCGGCCACCACGGGCGTCCGCGCCGGGCGGGAGACGAGCAGCACCGTCACCGCGACGTTGGCGGCCACCACGAACAGGCTCACCAGCCAGACCCCGCCGACCGAGGCGAGCCGCAGCGCCGGAGCCACCTGCCACTGGCTGGAGCCCAGCACCCCCCACGGGCCGCCCAACCCCTGCCAGGAGCGGACCAGTTCGACCATCAGCCAGCCCGCGGGCAGCACGGCGAGCGCGGCCGTCGCGCGCTGCGGCGAGGGCCTGCCCGCGCCGGGCCCGCCGAGCGTCGAGCGCACCAGGGCGCCCCACGGCGCCCACAGCAGCCCGAGCAGCGCGGCCAGGACGACGATGAAGACGGTCAGGCTCGGCATCAGCCAGTGGTGCACGGCGAGCATGAACCCGGTGCCGCCCAGCCAGCCGTCGAGCGCGGCCCGCCGCCCGTCGCGGGCCGAGCGGATCAGCAGCAGCCACGGCACCAGCGCGACGTACGCGAACCACCACAGGGCGGGCGCTGGGAACGCCAGCGCCGGGAGCGCCCCGGCGAGCAGCGCCGCCGCGCCCCGCCACCACCGCGACACCATGAGACGGTGGCGCAGCCCCGTGAGGGTGTGCCGCAGCCCGACCGGAACCCGCATGCCGCGCCTCCTCGCCCCGCCCGTGAGCAGTGGTTTCCGCCCGAGCGTCTCCCCAGTGTGCGCCCTCAGTCTGCGGCAGCGGAGCGGCGGCGCCCAGATGGCCCGCGCGCCCGGCGAGTCCGCTCCGCCACGCGCCCGTACGCCGGTTCAGTTCGTGCCGAGCGCCCCCGACACATGCCGCCACTTCTCCTGCACGGTCACCTCGCGCAGCCGCCAGCCCGCATCGGTGCGCAGCAGCGAGAACGCGTACCGGCCGCCGGAGACGAAGTTGGGCTCCACCGGCCCGCCGTCGCCGTTGTCCCCCGCGCCGAACCGCATCGGGTTGAGGTAGTCGGCCCGCACCCGGGCCCGGTCGCCGGGATAGCCGCCGAGGTCCTGGAGGGTGAGCAGCCGGTTGACGATCAAGTGCTGGCGGACCGGGAAGAGCCGCATGGTCTCCGCGAGCCAGGCCGCGACCTCGGCCGCGGGCCCCTCCACCCCGCCCGCCGCGCGGTAGTCGGCGCGTCCGTCGGGGGTGAACAGCTCGCCGTACGCGGACCAGTCGGCGTCGTCGACGGCGGCCGCGTACCCGGTGACGATCTCATCGATGGCGAGCCGGTCCATCACGGTCGAGAGTTCCACACGCTGGGTCATCGCCTCAGTCTCCGGCAGCGGACGCGAGGGGCCAAGGGCTCCGACGGCCGACAACGCGGACGGCCCGGCTCTTGTGGGCGCCAGGGGGCGCGTGCTACCGCTGGGCGCCATGACCGCACCGAGCGAATCCGCCCCCGCCCGCGCCACCGTCCGCAGCGAGCGCAGCGGCCCCGTCACGACCGTGGTGCTCTCCCGCCCCCACGCGCGCAACGCCGTGGACGGGCCGACCGCCCGCGCGCTCGCCGACGCCTTCCGCGCCTTCGAGGCCGACGACGAGGCGGCGGTCGCGGTGCTCTGGGGCGAGGGCGGCACCTTCTGCGCGGGCGCAGACCTCAAGGCGATCGGCACCGAGCACGGCAACGCGGTGGCCGAGGACGGCGACGGCCCGATGGGCCCGACCCGGATGCGGCTCACCAAGCCGGTGATCGCGGCGGTCTCCGGCCACGCCGTGGCGGGCGGCCTGGAGCTCGCGCTCTGGTGCGATCTGCGGGTGGCCGAACAGGACGCGGTCTTCGGCGTCTTCTGCCGCCGCTGGGGAGTGCCGCTGATCGACGGCGGTACGGTACGGCTGCCCCGGCTCATCGGCGCGGGCCGGGCGATGGACCTGGTCCTGACCGGCCGCCCGGTGGACGCGCCCGAGGCACTGGCGATCGGCCTGGCCGACCGGGTGGTGCCGAACGGGACGGCCCGGGCGGCGGCGGAGAAACTGGCCTCGGAGATCGCCGCCTTCCCCCAGCTCTGCCTGCGCGAGGACCGCCTCTCCCTCCTCGAACAGGAGGCCCTGCCCGAGCGGGAGGCCCTGCGCAACGAACTCGCGCACGGCGTGCGGTCGCTGGAGCGGGCGGGGGAGGGGGCGGCCCGGTTCGCCGGGGGTGCGGGGCGGCATGGGGTGTTCGGGGAGTGAGGTGCGCCTCCCGGAGCCCTACTAGCCGCCCGTGACCTCGCCCGCGTGCGGGCTCAGCACATCGGCGCCGACCAGGGCGAAGAGCAGGAGGCCGAGCAGGATGCGGTAGACCACGAACGGCATGAAGCTCTTGCTGGAGATGAACTTCATGAACCACGCGATCACGACATAACCGACGCCGAACGCGATCACCGTGGCGAAGAGCGTCTCGGCCATCGGGGCCTGGCCCTCGCCGCCCGCGTCCTTCAGCTCGAAGACGCCGGACGCCAGCACCGCCGGGATGGCGAGCAGGAACGAGTAGCGGGCCGCGGACTCGCGGGTGTAGCCCATCAGCAGGCCGCCGCTGATGGTGGCGCCCGAGCGGGAGACGCCCGGGATCAGGGCCATGGCCTGGCACATGCCGTACACCAGGCCGTCCTTGACGCTCAGGTCCTGGAGCGACTTGCGCTGCCTGGCCGCGCGGTGGCGGCCGCCCGCCTCGTCCCGGGCGGCGCGGCGGTCGGCGATGCCGAGGACGACGCCCATCACGACCAGTGTGGCCGCGATGACCCGCAGATCACGGAAGGTGGTGTCGATCTGGTCCTTGAGGACGATGCCGAGCACGCCGATCGGGATCGAGCCGACGATGACCAGCCAGCCCATCCGGGCGTCCTGGTCGCTCCGCATCTGCCGGTCCGTGAGCGAGCGGAACCACGCCGAGATGATCCGGACGATGTCCTTGCGGAAGTAGATGAGGACGGCCGTCTCGGTGCCGATCTGCGTGATCGCGGTGAACGCCGGCCCCGGGTCCTGCCAGTCGGCGAACGCCGCGGTGAGGCGCAGGTGCGCGCTGGAGGAGATCGGCAGGAACTCCGTCAGCCCCTGGACAAGCCCGAGTATGAACGATTCGAACCAAGACATGGGGCGTGGGCCATCCCGGGTGCTGAAGACGGTTGCGGGCACGACGATCCGACGGCCGGTGTGATGGTGCGATCGACGGCCGGTCGCAGGGCAGCGTACAGGCCGGAGATGAAGCGGGAGCTATGCGGTCCTGTCGGGCGCGGGCGCGGCCGGGGTGCTGGTCGCCCGGGGCGCGGGCGCCCCCGGCCCGGCGGATGCTCCCGGTCCCGCAGGCGCCCCGGAGACGGCGGACGCCCCCGGCTCCTGCGCCCGCCCGCTCAACCGGTGCCGCTTGCGCCACGCCACCGCCGCCGCGCCCAGGCCCGACACCGCGATGAACGCCATCGCGATCAGGAACACCGGCGAGGTCGGGGACGCGGCGCGGCTGCCCGCGACCACGTACGCCGCCGTGTTGGGCACCGAGCCCAGGCCCGTGGCGAGCAGGAACGGCAGCCAGCCCATCCGGGAGACCGCCGCGCAGTAGTTGGCCGCCGCGAACGGGACGCCGGGGAAGAGCCGGATCGCCAGCATCGACCGGAAGCCGTGCCGGCTGAGCTGGCCGTCCGCCGCCTTGAGCCAGCGGCCCCGCAGCAGCGGCCGCAGCGCGTCCTGGCCGAGCACCCGGCCGAGCCCGAAGGAGATCCCGGCGCCCAGCACCGTCCCGGCGAGCGCGGACGGTAGACCCGCCTGCGAGCCGAAGATCGCGCCCGCGGCGAGGTTGAGCAGCGGACGCGGCACGAACGCCGCGGTGCACAGTCCGTACGCCACACCGAACAGCACCACCGCGCCGCCGCCGCTCAACCGCTGCGGCCAGCCGTCGGCGAGCAGCCGCTGCGGTTCGAGCAGCAGCACGGCCGTGGCGGCCCCCGCGAGCACGAGCACCAGGAGGGCCAGCCGCGACCAGGGCGAGAGCAGGGCCCTGGTGCAGCGCACGGCGAGCCCGGCGGACGGTCGGGCGACGAGGTCGTCGAGCATCCGGGGAGAGTAACCGACAGGGGCATGTGATCGCCGTAACGGGCGTCGCCTTACGGCCGTACGCGGGGCGAACAGCACCCGGTGCCGAGGGACCCGCCTCGCGGCGAGGGCGCCGCCCCACTAGGCATCGCACCCGCCACGGGGCCCGCGACCGCGACCGAACAGGCCCAGCCCGCCCCAACTCCCCGCCCCCGAAAACCATTCGACGCCCGCCCGGCGCCGGGGCATGATCGGCAGCATGTTCCGGCACGCCTTCCCCGCAGCGCCGTCCGCAGTCGCGGACGCGCCGAAGGCTGCCCTCGCTGCTGCGGCGGTCGCCGCGGCGGCGGCCCTCATCGCTGCCGCAGCGCCCCTCGACGGCGCCCGAAGCTGACCCTTCCCGGAGAGAACCGGCGGACCCCGCAGGGGGAGGGTCGGCCGGATCCAGGGGTCCCGTCGCGGCTTCCAGCCATTAAGAGCTCAGCATCCGAGGGACACAGCCATGCCCAAGACGGCATACGTACGCACCAAGCCCCACCTCAACATCGGCACGATGGGTCATGTCGACCACGGCAAGACCACGTTGACCGCCGCCATCACCAAGGTCCTCGCCGCGCGCGGCACCGGCACCTTCGTCCCGTTCGACCGGATCGACCGGGCGCCGGAGGAGGCCGCGCGGGGCATCACCATCAACATCGCGCACGTCGAGTACGAGACCGACACCCGCCACTACGCCCACGTCGACATGCCCGGGCACGCCGACTACGTCAAGAACATGGTCACCGGCGCCGCCCAGCTGGACGGGGCGATCCTCGTCGTCTCCGCGCTCGACGGGATCATGCCGCAGACCGCCGAGCACGTCCTGCTCGCCCGCCAGGTCGGCGTCGACCACATCGTGGTCGCGCTCAACAAGGCGGACGCCGTCGCCGACGGCGAGGACGCTGTGCTGGCGGACCTCGTCGAGCTGGAGGTCCGCGACCTGCTCTCGGCGCACGGGTACGGCGGCGACTCGGTGCCGGTCGTCCGGGTCTCCGGCCTGAAGGCCCTGGAGGGCGACCCGCGCTGGACGGCGGCGATCGAGGCGCTGCTCGACGCGGTAGACACCTATGTGCCGATGCCGGTCCGCTACACCGACGCGCCGTTCCTGCTGCCGGTGGAGAACGTGCTGACCATCACCGGCCGCGGCACGGTCGTCACCGGCGCCGTCGAGCGCGGCACCGTCCGCGTCGGCGACCGGGTCGAGGTGCTCGGCGCGGACGTGGAGACGGTCGTCACCGGTCTGGAGACCTTCGGCAAGCCGATGGACTCCGCCGAGGCCGGGGACAACGTGGCGCTGCTGCTGCGCGGGGTGCCCCGCGACGCGGTCCGGCGCGGGGCGGTGGTCGCGGCGCCCGGCAGCGTCACACCGAGCCGCCGCTTCACCGCCCAGGTGTACGTCCTGTCGGCGCGCGAGGGCGGGCGCACTACCCCGGTCGCCACCGGCTACCGGCCGCAGTTCTACATCCGTACCGCGGACGTGGTCGGGGACGTCGACCTCGGCGAGGCGGCGGTGGCGCGCCCCGGCGACACGGTCACCATGACCGTCGAGCTGGGCCGGGACACGCCGCTGGAGCCCGGGCTCGGCTTCGCGATCCGCGAGGGCGGCCGCACGGTCGGCGCCGGGACGGTCACCGGCCTGCTCTGACCGGCGGCCCGGCGGGCCCGTCTCCCGGGGCACCCCCCGACGGAGGCGGGCCCGCCGTCTTCCGTCATGCTTCGGGCATGGGAGACACGGCACTGGTGCTCGGCGCGGGCGGAATCACCGGCGTGGGCTGGGAGATCGGCATGCTGTACGGGCTCGCCGAGGCGGGCGTCGACGTGACCGGCGCCGAGCTGGTGGTCGGCAGCTCGGCGGGCTCGGTGGTCGCCGCGCAGATCACCTCGGGCCGGATCGGGCTGCCGCAGCTGTATGAGCGTCAGCTCGCCCGGCCCGACGGCGAGGTCCCGGCGAACCTGGGCCCGGCCGCGGTGTTCCGGTTCGCCCGCGCGGCGCTGACCTCCCGTACGCCCGAGGAGTACGGCAGGAAACTGGGCCGGGTCGCGCTCGCCGGGGGCACCGGGCAGGAGGCCGCGCGGCGCGAGGTGATCGCCCGACGGCTGGTGTCGCACGAGTGGCCGCAACGGCGGTTGAGGATCACGGCGGTCGCGGCGGACAGCGGTGAACTGCGGATCTTCGATCCGGAGAGCGGCGTGGAGCTGGTGGACGCGGTCGCCGCCAGCTGCGCGGTGCCCGGGGTGTGGCCCGCCGTCACCGTCGAGGGCCGCCGCTGGATCGACGGGGGAGTGCACTCCCCGGCCAACGCCCAGCTCGCCGCCGGATACGACCGGGTGCTGGTCCTCGCGCCGCTGGCGCTCGGTGGCGGCCCGCTGGACTCGCCGCGCACCCAGGTGGCCGCGCTGGCCGCGGCGGGCGCGCGCGTCGAGCTCATCACCCCGGACTCCGCCGCCCGCCGCGCGTTCGGCCGCAACTCGTTGGAGCCGTCCCGCCGCGCCCCGGCCGCCCGAGCGGGCCGCACCCAGGCGGCGGCCCACGCGAAAGCCGTCGCGGAGCTCTGGGCTTAGGAGCACGGGGAACCGCCCGACCAGCCGCAGACGGCCCCGAGCCGACGAACCGCGTTTCGCGCGCGGCGCTTCGCGCACAATGGGACGGTGAACGAGCCGATACCGGTCAGCCGGACAGTGGACTGGGGCACCGCCAAGCTGATGCCCGACGTGGACCGGGAGCGGGCCTGGCTGCTCACCGTGAACGGCGCGCCCCAGTCGTACGTCGACCTCGACGACCCCACGTACATCGAGTTCGAGTACGCCCGCAGGCTCGCCCATGTCGTCGACTGCGCGGGCGAGCCGGGCGCACCGCTCGACGTGCTCCACCTCGGCGGCGGCGCGCTCACCCTGCCGCGCTATCTGGCGGCGACCCGGCCGGGCTCGCGCCAGGACGTGGTGGAGGCCGACCGAGGGCTGCTCGCCCTGGTCACCGAGCATCTGCCGCTGCCCGACGGCAGCGGGATCCGGGTGCACGCGGCCGATGCCCGCGCCTGGGCCGAGGAGGCTCCGGCGGACTCGGCCGATCTGCTGCTCGCGGACGTGTTCGGCGGCTCCCGGGTGCCCGCGCACCTCACCTCCGTCGAGTACGCGCGCACCGCCGAGCGGGTGCTGCGGCCCGGCGGGCTCTATGCGGCCAACCTCGCCGACGGCGCGCCCTTCGACTTCCTCCGCCCCCAGCTGGCCACCTTCCGGGCGGTGTTCGAGCAGGTCGCGCTGATCGCGGAGCCCTCGGTACTGCGCGGGCGGCGGTTCGGCAACGTGGTGCTGCTGGCCTCGCACGGGCCGTTGCCGATCGCCCCCCTCGCCCGGCTGACCGCCGGGGACGCCTTCCCCGCGCGGGTCGAGCACGGCGACGCGGTGCGGCGGTTCACCGGCGGCGCGCGGCCGGTACCGGACAGCGAGGCGCAGCCGTCACCCGAGCCCCCCGAGGGGGCGTTCGGCATCGGCTGAGACGGGCGGAACCACCGCGTCCGCATTCGCCGTGGCCCCGGTCACCGGCGCGGTGCGGCGGGTCAGGTTCCGTACGTCAGGGACGGTCAGCACCGCCGCCGTCAGGACCACGATCACCACCGCGCAGCCCCACAGCGCGGAGGTCCGGCCGAAGGCGCTCTCGGCGGGACCCGCCAGGGCGGTGGCCAGCGGGACCACGGCGAGCGAGCCCAGCCAGTCGTAGGCGGAGACCCGGGACAGCTTCTCCTCGGGTATCTCCTGGTGCATCGCGGTCATCCAGGAGACGCCGAACACCTCGATCGACACACCGGTCAGGAACATCACCGCGACCAGCACCCCGATCGGCACCGTCACGGCGAGCGCGGCGGACGGCAGTGCCAGCGGGAAGACGCAGAGCGAGCCGACGAACAGCAGCCGGCGCGGCTTCCAGCGCATCATCACCACGGCGCCGCCGACCGTGCCCGCCCCGAACGCGGCGAGCGCCAGACCCCACGGCCCCGGGCCGCCCAGGTGGTCCCGGGCGACCAGCGGCCCGTACACCGCGTCGGCGGCCACCACGACGGCGTTGACGATCGAGAACTGCGCCACGATCGCCCAGAGCCAGGGGCGGCCGATGAACTCCCGCCAGCCGTCGCGCAGATCGGCCACCATGCCGCCGCCGGGCTCGCGCGGCGGGATGTGGCGTACGTCGATGAAGGCGCGCAGCCCGCCCGCGACGGCGAAGGCGGCCGCGTCGACGGCGAGCACCCAGCCGGGTCCGACGGCGGCGATCAGCGCCCCACCGAGGGCGGCGCCGCCGATGCCCGCGCCCTGCATCGCCATCCGGTACAGCGCGAAGGCGCGCCCGGCCTCCTCGCCCTCCACGCTGGACATCAGCATGCCCTCGGACGCGGGGCCGAAGAACGCCTGGCCCACACCGCCGAGGGCGCTGAGCGCCAGCATCTGCCACAGCTGCGGCGTGCCGGTGAGCACGAGCAGTGCGAAGGCGCCCTGGGAAAGGAAGTTGAGGCTGTTGGCGGCGACCATCACCCGGTGCCGGGGTATGCGGTCCGCGAGCGCGCCGCCGACGAGCAGGAAGAGGACGAGCGGCACGGTACGGGCCGCCGCCACCAGGCCCACATCACCGCCGTCGCCGCCCGCCTGGAGCACCGCGAACGCCGAGGCGATCAGGGCGCCCTGACTGCCCAGATTGGTCACGATCGCGGCGGCGGTGAGCAGCGAGTAGTTGCGGCCCGCCCACTTGGGGCGGCGGACACGGGAGACGGCGGCGGCAGATGTCACCTGTGGACTATCGCCGCCGCCGCCTCGATGTGCCAAACCGATTGCCGTCGCGTACGCGGTGCCGGGGGTGTCACCGCGTACGGCGGAGGTCAGCCGGTGGGCTGACCGGCCAGGCGGACCGTGCTGAGGATCTTCTGGATGGTCTCCTCGGAGACCGCGCCGTTGACGCCGGTGACCGAGTAGAGGCTCCAGGCCACGAAGTCGCCCTTGGCGTTCTTGAAGCCGAAGGTGATCGCCTGGCCGTCCGTGTCGCACTTGCTGGTCTTCTTGACCCCGGTCGCCGAGGCACGGGCGACGCTGCCCGTGATGCCCGACTTGGTGGTGTACGGAACGGGCTTGACGATCTTGATGATGTTCTTGTCCGGCTGGGTGTACGCGCCGTACACCCACCACGGCACCTGGTTCTCGGCCACCTCGTCGGTGTTCTTGGCGCCGTCGGCGCCCTTGGTGCCGGTGCCCGCGAGCTCGGTGTCCTCGGTGTTGCCGTCGTGGTTGGAGTCC
Source organism: Streptomyces sp. TLI_146 (assembly GCF_002846415.1). Classification (NCBI taxonomy): domain Bacteria; kingdom Bacillati; phylum Actinomycetota; class Actinomycetes; order Kitasatosporales; family Streptomycetaceae; genus Streptomyces; species Streptomyces sp. TLI_146. The sequence continues at coordinate 2,127,767 of NZ_PJMX01000001.1, read as the reverse complement.
TCGGTGCACCACTTGGGCTTGTAGTACGCGGGTGCCGACTGCATGATGATCGGCTTCCCGGTGGGGTTGGCGTGGTCCTCGAAGCCGCCCGCCCAGGTCGGGCCCTTGAACTCCCAGTCCGACGGGACGTCGAAGGCCGTGCCCCACTTCGGGTTGGTGATGACCTTCCATCCCTCGATGGTCGGCTTCTCCTGCTCGGTGGAGCCGCCGCGCGGGTTGGCGGCGGGCGAGGAGGCCTGCGGCGGAGCCGAGGCGCTCTGCGACGGCTTGTTGTCGTCGGCCTTGGTGTCCTTCTTGCCGTCGTCCTTCATGACCACGACGCCGGTGACGACCGCCGCGACCACGACCGCGGTCGCCGCGACGATGGCGATCAGGGTCGTCTTCTTCTTGCCCCCGTCGCCGTCCTGCGGCGGCATCGGCGGTCCGGGCGGCGCCCCCACCGGGTACTGCGGCACGGTCGGCTGCTGGTACGGGTTGGGCTGCTGCTGCGGATAGCCGTATCCCGGCTGCTGGTAGCCGCCGGGCGCCGGCTGCGCCGGCTGCGTCGGCTGCTGGTACGGGTTCGGTGCCTGGTACCCCGGCTGCTGGTACGGGTTCTGGTTAGGGTCCTGCGGATTCTGCTCGCCCCCGGGCGGCTGCTGTCCTTGCCACATGGCGAGTAACCATAGAGGGGACAGGTCACAGCTCCAACGTCCGCCCCTGTGAGGGGATGGTCAAGGTCTACTACTCACGGGTAACATCCGATGCTATGAGCGCTGATCAGATGTCCGTAGGCGAGATGCTCGCCGCGACCGTTCCCATGGCCAGGACCCTCAAGCTGGAGTTCCTGGAGACCACCCCCGAGCGGGCCGTGGTCCGGTTGCCCGACCAGGCCGACTACCACAACCACGTGGGCGGACCGCACGCCGGCGCGATGTTCACGCTCGCCGAGTCCGCCAGTGGTGCCATCGTGATCGCCGCCTTCGGCGACCAGATGAACCGGGCCGTGCCGCTCGCCGTCAAGGCGGAGATCGGCTACAAGAAGCTCGCCATGGGCGTGGTCACCGCCACCGCCACGCTGGGCCGCCCGATCGCGGACGTCGTCGCGGAGCTGGACGCGGGGGAGCGCCCCGAGTTCCCGGTCGCCATCGCGATCACCCGCGAGGACGGCGCCGTCACCGGCGAGATGACCGTCGTCTGGACCCTGCGGCCGCACAGCTGATCCACGCGGTTCCCGAACGGATCCGGCCCCGAGCGCTCATGTGCTCGGGGCCGGATCCGTTTCTTGTTCAACTTATTGACTCCTTTCCGGGCCGGTCCTAGCTTTCTCGGACAACACGTGGCGCCTGACGAACCGTCACCGGGGTTCTGGCTCATGGTGTGTTCAGAAGCCGAAGCACGTCCTGTCGTTTGCACGTGTCACCTCGCCGTGCCCGCACACAAAGGAGTGACGGTCATGTCCGACACCGTTTCCCGCAGGTCCGCCCTGTGGCTGCTCGGCGGCGCCGTCACGGTCGCCGCGGCAGCGACCGGCTGGAGCGCCCGGCCCGCCGGGGCCGCCGGAACCCGTGCCCCCGCGACCGGGTCCGCCGCGGCCCCCGCCGCGAGCCCCCGGGTCGAGTCGCTGATCCGCCGCCTCACCCTCGACGAGAAGCTGACCTTCCTGCACGGCGCCGACGACCCCCACAGCCTCGGCCAGGCCGGATACGTGCCCGGCGTGCCCCGCCTCGGCATCCCGCCCCTGCGGCTGGCGGACGGTCCCGCCGGGGTCCGCGTCACGAAGCACGCGACCGCCTTGCCCGCTCCCGTGCTGCTCGCCTCCGCCTTCGACCCGGCGCTCGCCCGGGAGTACGGGGAGGTCATCGGCCGCGAGGGCCGCGCGCTCGGCCAGGACGTGCTGCTCTCGCCCATGGTCAACCTGATCCGCACCCCGTACGCGGGCCGCAACTTCGAGACCTTCTCCGAGGACCCGCTGCTCTCGGCCGATCTCGTGGCCGAGGAGGTGAGCGGCATCCAGGCGCAGGGCCTGATCGCCACGGTCAAGCACTTCGCCCTGAACAACCAGGAGAAGGAGCGCATGTCCATCGACGTACGGGCCGACGAGCGGACCCTGCACGAGGCGGAGCTGCGCGGCTTCGAGGCGGCGGTCGCCGCCCGCGCCGGGGCCGTCATGGGCGCGTACAACAAGGTGAACGGGACCTACGCCTGCGAGAACGCGGACCTGCTCACCGGGGTGCTGCGGGAGGCCTGGGGCTTCGACGGGTGGGTGATGACCGACTGGTTCGCCGCCCACTCCACCGTCGCCTCGATCAAGGCCGGGCTCGACATGGAGATGCCCGACGGCACCTATTTCGGCGCCGCTCTGAAGGCGGCGGTCAGGGACGGCAGCGTCCCGCGGGCGCTCGTGGACCGATCGGTGCGCCGCGTCCTGACCGTCATGGAGCGCTTCGGGCTGCTCGACGGCAGCGCTCCGGCCCGCCCCGACCGCGACCCGGCCGCCGGTGCCCGCACCGCCCTCAAAGTGGCCAAGGCCGGCGCCACGCTGCTGCGCAACGAGCGCCGCGCGCTGCCGCTCACCGGCGCCGCCGCCCGCTCGATCGCCGTGATCGGCCCGACCGGCTCGCTCCCCTTCGTCAGCGGCGGCGGCAGCGCCCATGTGGTGCCGGACCGGGCCGCCAGCCCCCTGGACGCCATCAGGGAGCGGGCGGGCAAGGGCGCGCGGGTGCGCCACGCCCTGGGCGAGGACCTGTTCGGCCGGGCCCTGCCCGCCGGAGCCGTCTCGCCCGGCGCCGACTTCGAGGGACAGCACGTCGCCGCGGGCGCGACCTGGACCTACGACGGCACCCTCACCGCCGCCGAGGCCGACGAGTGGACGCTGGTCATCCACTACTCCGGGCGCGAGCGGCCCGTCGTGCTGCTCGACGGCACCGAGCTCTTCCCGCTCGCCCCGGGCTACGGCGAGTACTTCGCGGGCGGCCTGGTCAGCGCCGCCCCCGACGGGCTCGCCGTGCGCCGGGCCACCGTGCGCCTGGCGGCCGGTCCGCACACGCTGAAGATCACCGCGAAGGGCGGCGCCGACGGGCAGGTGTTCCGGCTGCGCCGGATCACCGGGGCGACCCGGGCCGCCGACGTGGCCGAGGCGGTACGCGTGGCGCGCGGGGCCGAGAGCGTCGTCCTCTTCGCGTACGAGGACGCCACCGAGGGCGCCGACCGCACCACCCTCGCGCTCCCGGGCCACCAGAACGCGCTGATCGACGCCGTCACCGCCGCCAACTCCCGTACCACCGTGGTCCTCAACACCTCCTCCAGCACCACCATGCCCTGGCTGGAGCGGACCGCCGCGGTGCTCCAGATGTACTACCCCGGCCAGGAGGGCGCGGCGGCCACGGCCGCGGTGCTCTTCGGCGACTGCGACCCGGGCGGGCGGCTCACCCAGTCCTTCCCGGTCTCCGACGAGCGCCACCCGGTGGCGGGCGACCCGCGCCGCTACCCGGGCGTCGACGGCGTCGAGGAGTACAGCGAGGGCATCCACCTCGGCTACCGCTGGTACGACCGGGCGGGCGTCGCACCGCTCTTCCCCTTCGGCCACGGCCTGTCGTACACATCCTTCGGCTACGACGACCTGTCCGTGCGCGCCGAGCACGGCGGGCTCTCGGTGTCCTTCACCGTCCGCAACACCGGCCGCCGCACCGGCACCACGGTCGCGCAGGTCTACGTCGGCCGCTCGCCGCACCTCCGCCTCGACCAGCCCGAGCGCGCGCTCGCGGGCTACCGGCGCCTGGAGCTGCCCCCGGGCGGCGCCCGCCGGGTCACCGTCACGCTGCCCGCCCGCGCGCTCTCGTCCTGGGACCCGGCCCGGCACGGCTGGGTCCTGGGCACCGGCCGCCGCCGCGTGGAGGTGGGCGCCTCCGCGCGCGACATCCGGCTCACCGGCCACGGGGAGGTCCGGCGGTGAGCGGCGGCGCGATATGGGCCCGGCTCGCGCCCCGGATCCGCACGGCCCGGATCCGCACGGCCCGGCTCGCGCCCCGGATCCGCACGGCCCTGCTGCTCACGGCCGCCTGCGCGGCCGCCCTGCTCACCCCCGTCCCGGCCGGGGCGCTCACCCCCGATGCCACCCTTGTACGTACGCACTCCGGTCTGCTCACAGGGGAAACGACCGACGAGGGGCGGCAGTTCCTGGGAATTCCCTACGCCGAGCAGCCGGTCGGCGCGCTGCGCTGGACGGCGCCGCGCCCGGCCGCGCCCTGGCGGGGCGTACGGGACGCGACCCGGTTCGCCGACCGCTGTGTCCAGGGCGCCAGTTGGGACCCCGGATACGAGCGGGCCACCCACACCGAGGACTGCCTCGCCCTCAATGTGTACGTGCCCGGGCACCGGCGAGGCGCGCTGCCCGTCCTCGTCTGGCTGCACGGGGGCGGACTCACCGGGGGCGCGGGCTCCGACGTCGTCCCGGACGCCTTCGCCCGGAGCACCGGCTCCGTCGTCGTCACCGTCAACTACCGCCTAGGCGCCCTCGGCTTCCTGGCCCTGCCCGGTCTGGACGCGGAGGCCTGGGACGGGGTCTCCGGCAACTACGGCATGCTCGACCAGCAGGCCGCGCTGCGCTGGGTGCGCTCCGAGATCGGCGCCTTCGGCGGCGACCCCGGCCGGGTCACCGTGGCCGGGGAGTCGGCGGGCGGCCGCTCGGTCTGCACCCAGCTCGCCTCGCCCACCGCGCGCGGCCTGTTCCGCGCGGCCGTGATCCAGAGCGGCGCGTACGGCGACTGCGCGGCCAGGACCCGCGCGAAGGCCGCGGCCGACGGCGCCGCCTTCGCCCGCCGGGCCGGGTGCGCCGAGCAGACCACCGCCCTCGCGTGTCTGCGCCGCAAGTCGGCGGCCGAGCTGCTCGCCGCGCAGTCCGGCCTCGACTGGGGGCCGGTCACCGGCGGCGCCTTCCTGCCCGAGCAGCCCGCCACCGCGTTCGCGACCGGCCGCGTAGCCCGGGTGCCCCTGCTCAACGGGGCCAACGAGGACGAGGGGCGGCTCTTCGCCTTCTCCCGCTATCCGCTCGCGGCGGCCGACTACCCCGAGGCGGTCGCCGAGCACTTCGGCGCCGCCCGCGCCCCCGAGGTCCTCGCGCACTACCCGCTGAGCGCCTTCCCCTCGGCCACGCTCGCCTACGCCACCGCCATCGGGGACCACCTGATGGCCTGCCCCGCGCTGCGGCTCGACCGGGCGGCGGCGGCCCGGGTTCCGGTCTACGCGTACGAGTTCGCCGACCGCACCTCGCCCCCGTTCGCCTCGCTGCGCGCCCTGCACACCGACTTCGGCTTCGGGGCGACGCATGTGAACGAGGTCCAGTACCTCTTCCGGCACTTCGGGCTCGACGCGCCCTTCGACGCCGCCCAGCGGGCGCTGGCCCGGCAGATGACCGCGTACTGGGGCTCCTTCCTGCACGGCGGACCGCCCCGGGCGGCCGGGCAGCCGGCGATGCCCGACGGGTCCGGCGACGGGGCCCCGGGCCGGGTGCTGCGGCTGCGCACGGCGTCGGCGGGCGGCAACGCCGTGGTCACCACGGTCGCCCGCGCGCACAGGTGCGCGTTCTGGGACGCCGCCGACTCGGCGTGAGCGGGTAGGCTTCCCGGCGTGCGCCAAGGGGGGCGCACGCCGGGCGTCGGCCCGTCGCTATCGGGAGGAAACGGGCGTTGCACATCCAGGAGTGGCTGGAGAACATCCCCGCCGTCAGTGTCTACCTCCTGGTGGGGCTGGTCATCGGCTTGGAGAGCCTCGGCATTCCGCTGCCGGGCGAGATCGTCCTCGTCAGCTCGGCGCTGCTGGCGTCCCAGCAGGGCCACATCAACCCGGTGATCCTCGGCGCCGCCGCCGTGGTGGGCGCGGTCGTCGGTGACTCGATCGGCTACGCGATCGGCCGCAAGGGCGGCAGGGGGCTGCTGGCCTGGCTCGGCGCCAAGTTCCCCAAGCACTTCAGCGCGGGCCATGTCGCCATGGCCGAGAAGTCCTTCCAGAAGTGGGGCATGTGGGCGGTCTTCTTCGGCCGTTTCATCGCGCTGCTGCGCATCTTCGCGGGCCCGCTGGCGGGCGTGCTGCACATGCCGTACTGGAAGTTCCTCATCGCCAACGTGCTCGGCGGCATCTGCTGGGCGGGCGGCACGACGGCCGCGATCTACTACATCGGCGTGGTCGCCGAGTCGTGGCTGAAGAACTTCTCGTACGTGGGTCTGGGCCTCGCGGCCGTCCTCGGCGTGGTCTCGATGCTGGTGGTCAAGAACCGCGCGAAGAAGGCGTCGGCCGAGATCGAGTCGGCCCCGGCCGAGAACGTGCCCGCCGTCGACTGACTCAGCCGCCGAGCAGGACCGTGAGCGCGCGGCCGAACACATACCGGCCCACACGCGACACCACCGGGTCCAGGGCGCGCGGCAGCCCCCGCACCCGCAGGTCCTCCCGCCACACGAGCAGCGCCCCGGCCCCCTCGGGACCGGGGCGCACCTCGATCTCGGCCCACCCGGTGACCAGCCGCCCGCGCTTCTCCATCCGGCAGCGCCCCGGCCGCCCCCGCTCGGGCGGCTCCCACTCCATGACCTCCATCGGGTCCTCGAACGCGAGGCGCCCGATGCCCGTACGGGCCACGAAGACCGTGCCGACGGCGGTGGGCGGGGCAGTGGTGACGGCGATCCGCGTCAGCGGGACGCTTCCCGAGTGGCGGCTCCAGTCGGTGAGCCGCCGCCAGACCTCGTCGGGGCCCGCCTGCGTACGCCGGTCGATCCGGAAGAGTGCCATCCGGTGATCGTACGGGCCACCCGGGCGCACACCCCGGTGAACCGTCGCCTACCGTGCCCCTGGGCGCGATGAGATCCGTACGAAGGAGTGGCGCATGGCAGAGCAGGCGTTGGTCGTGGCGGTGGGCGGGAAGAAGCCGCAGGTCGATCCGGCGGCGTTCACCGCGCCGACGTCCGTGGTGCTCGGCGAGGTGACCCTGGCCGCCGGGGCGAGCGTCTGGTACCACACGGTGCTGCGGGCCGACTGCGGCCCGATCGTGCTCGGCGCCGACAGCAACATCCAGGACAACTGCACGGTCCATGTCGACCCCGGCTTCCCGGTGACGGTCGGCGAGCGCGTCTCGGTCGGGCACAACGCCGTGCTGCACGGCTGCACGGTCGAGGACGACGTGCTCATCGGCATGGGGGCGACCGTCCTCAACGGGGCCGTGATCGGCGCCGGTTCGCTGGTCGCCGCGCAGGCGCTGGTGCCGCAGGGGATGGTCGTACCGCCCGGCTCGCTCGTCGCGGGTGTGCCCGCCAAGGTCAGGCGCGAGCTCAGCGACGAGGAGCGCGAGGGCATCAAGGTCAACGCGCTGATGTACCTGGGCCTGGCGAAGGACCATCGAGAGGCGCACCGGGGCTGACCTGCCGGGTCCGGGCTGAGCGGAAGATCACAGGTCCCGGCGCTGACCGGCGCAGTCGGCGGTGAGTACCGTGTGCGGGTGCCGAAGAACAGAAACACGTTCTCATCGCTGACCGCCTGGCGGCGCCGGCTGGCCGCGGGCGCGGTCCAGCGCGGCTGGCAGTGGGTGCAGCAGGCGGGGGCGATCACCGCCGAGCACCCCGGGCGGCTGCGGTTCCGCCGGATCGGCTCCGGCACCCGGCTCGCGTTCCCGCAGGGCACGGTCTTCGGCGAGGCCTGGATCGAGCTGGGCGACCACTGCATCATCGGCGAGCAGGTCACCCTGACGGCCGGGATGATGCCGGGCCTCGACCTCGGCGCCGAGCCGATCCTCACCCTCGGGGACGGCGTGGTGCTCGGCCGGGGCAGCCACGTCATCGCGGACACGACGGTGACCATCGGCTCGAACACGTACTGCGGCCCGTACGTCTACATCACCTCCACCAACCACAGCTACGACGACCCCCACCAGCCGGTCGGCAAGCAGTGGCCCCGGATGGAGCCGGTGGAGATCGGGCCGGGCTGCTGGCTCGGCACCGGCGCGGTCGTCCTGCCCGGCGCCCGGCTCGGCCGCAACGTGGTGGTCGCGGCGGGCGCGGTGGTCCGGGGCGAGGTGCCCGACCACGCGGTGGTGGCCGGGGCGCCCGCGAGGGTCGTACGGACCTGGGACCGCGAGAACGGCTGGCAGCCGCCCCTGCGCACACCGGCCCCGGTGCCGATCCCCGAGGGCGTGACGCCGGAACAGCTGCTGGCGGTGGCGGAGTTGGCGGCGGACGAGGTGTGAGCGCGCCTTGAGGGGTGCGGGGCTGTAAACACTGCGGGTGCGACCAGCACGCGGGCAACCCCCCGGCCGCGTCAACCCGTCGCCAGCAGCAACGTCCCCACCAGCGCGACCCCCGCCCCTACGGCCTGCACTCCGCGCAGCCGTTCCTTGAGCACACCCCGCGCGGCGAGCGCGGTGATCACCGGGTACAGAGACGCGAGCACGGCCGCGACGGTGACCGGCCCCTGCTGCGCGGCGATCGCGTACGTACCGTTCGCGGCCACATCGGCCAGCCCCACGAAGGCGAGCGCGGGCAGCGCGGCCACGACGACGGCCCGGCCGCCCTCCGGCAGCGCCGCGCCGCCGCGCCTCACGGACACGTACAGCGCCGTCCCGCCGACCGCGACATTGGTGACGCGCTGCACGAACAGCGCGAGGAACAGACCGGTGACCGTGGTCGAGGACTCGGCGATCAGCGCCATCACCGCGCCGAACCCGAAGGCGGCGAGCAGCGTGAGCGCGATCGCCTGCCGCTGGACCGGCGCGCCCCGGAACTCCGGGCCGCCCGCCATGAGGATGCCGACCACCGCCACGGCGATCCCGGCGAGCTGGAGCAGCCCCGGCCGTTCGCCGAGGACCAGGCCGACGCCGACCGGCACGGCCACGCCGAGCGAGCCGAGCGGGGAGACCACGCCCATCGGGCCGAGCGCCAGCGCCTTGTAGAAGCTGAGCATCGCGACCGGGCCGACCGCGCCCGCCGCCACCGCGAACCAGAGCTGCGGCCCGGCCTCGTGCCACCCGCCGGTCGCCACGACGACCGCGCCGAGGACGGCCACGGCGATGGTCTGCGAGACGACGACCACGGTCAGCGCGGGCGTGCGCCGGGTGAGCAGCCCGCCGCCGAAGTCGGCCAGCCCCCACAGGAGGCTGGTGGCCAGGGCGAAGAGTGCCGTCTGTGCCGTCATGGGAGCGCCTCGCAGTACAGTGCGGTGAACGGTCCGGTGCACCGGACCGTAGTTCACTATACTGAACTTGTTATCCAAAATATTAGCCGGTCGTCCTTGGCGGCCCCCATCATGGACGGAATGTGTCGGACCTCGATCTGCTGACCCACTCCCTGGCCCGCAACGTCAAGCGCTGGCGCACCGAGCGCGGCTTCACCCTGGACGCGCTCGCCTCCCGCGCCGGGGTCAGCCGCGGCATGCTCATCCAGATCGAGCAGGCCCGCACCAACCCCAGCGTCGGCACCGTGGTGAAGATCGCCGACGCCCTCGGCGTGAGCATCACGACCCTGCTCGACTACGAGAGCGGGCCCAGCGTGCGGATCGTGCCGCCGGACCAGGCCGTCCGCCTCTGGTCCACCGAGCGGGGCAGCTCCAGCACGCTGCTCGCGGGCACCGAGGCCACCGGCCCGCTGGAGATGTGGCGCTGGCGCCTGATGCCGGGCGACGGCAGCTCCTCCGACCCGCACCCGACGGGCACCCACGAGCTCATCCATGTCACCGCGGGCACCCTCACCCTCGTGGTGGACGGGGTCGAACACCCCGTCCCCGCGGGCCACTCGGTCTCCTTCGAGGCCAGTACGAGCCACACCTACCGCAACGACGGCACCGAGCCGGTGGAGATGACCATGGCGATCTCGGTCCCGTTCGAACGCTGACCGCTCCGGCGCCGTGGCCCGCGGTGCCAGAGTGGCCCGTGGGGCGTATGGTCGGCCTCCGGCGGGTGGCGCGAACTGGCCATCCATGCGCGGGAGTCGGACCGATCCGGCGCGGACCTGTGCGAGAGTGGCCGAAGCGGGGAAGACAAGTGCGGAGAGGGCAAAAGCCCTCCCGCAGCGACGCACGCCCGCCGGTGGGGGGATCCATGGGACATCTCGTCACGGCCGCCGAACGACCTTGTCCGGCGACCGACCGCCAGGGCCGTGAACGGCCCTCACTGCACACACAGGCTGCCAAGGCGCGCGGCGGGGAACTCCCCGCGGCGGTACAGCGCCTGATCGCCGCCGAGCACGCCTCGACGGTGCCGGTCGCCGCCTTCCAGTCGGCGCTCTAGCCGGAGGCCATCCGCCGTGGACCGGTCGCCTCCGGTGGTGTCGCAGGTCGTACTGAAGATGCACAGCCGCTGCGACCTGGCGTGTGACCACTGCTATGTGTACGAACACGCCGACACCAGCTGGCGCGGCCGGCCCAGGGCGGTCTCGCACGAGACCCTGACCGCCACCGCGGCCGGGATCGCCGCCCACGCCCGGGCCCACCGGCTGCCCGCCGTCCATGTGGTGCTGCACGGCGGCGAGCCGCTGCTCGCCGGGCCCGCCCTCCTCAGACGCGCCGCCGAGGAGCTGGGGCGCGCCCTGCGCGGCGTCAGCGCCCTCGATCTGCGCATCCACACCAACGGGGTACTGCTCGACGAGGAGTTCTGTGAGCTCTTCCGCGAACTCGGCATCCGCGTCGGCATCTCGCTCGACGGCGACAAGGCCGCCAACGACCGCCACCGCCGCTACGCCGACGGCCGCAGCAGCCACGCCCGGGTCCTCGACGCGGTCGCCCTGCTCGGCCGCCCCCGCTACCGGGAGCTGTTCGCCGGGCTGCTGTGCACCATCGACCTGGCGAACGACCCGGTCGCGGTGTACGACGCGCTGGCCGCGCTGCACCCGCCGCGCATCGACTTCCTGCTCCCGCACGCCACCTGGGACCACCCGCCGCCGCGCCCCACGGGCTCGCCGACGCCGTACGCGGACTGGCTCGACGTCGTGTACCGGCGCTGGGACGGGCAGGGGCGCCCGGTCCCCGTACGGCTCTTCGAATCCGTGCAGCGCACCCTGCGCGGCGGCAGCAGCCTCACCGAATCCCTGGGGCTCGCCCCGGCCGATCTGGTGGTCGTCGAGACCGACGGCACCTTCGAGCAGGCCGACAGCCTCAAGACGTCCTACGACGGCGCCCCGGCCACCGGGATGAACGTCTTCGAGCACAGCCTCGACGACGTGCTCACCCACCCCGGGATGCTGGCCCGCCAGAAGGGCATCGAGGCGCTCTGCGCGCAGTGCACCTCCTGTCCCGTGGTCGCGTCCTGCGGCGGCGGCCTCTACGCCCACCGCTACCGGACCGGAACCGGCTTCGACAATCCGTCCGTGTTCTGCCCCGACCTGATGGCGCTGATCATGAACATCCGCACGCACGAGTCGCTCCCCGAGCGCCCGGCGCACGCCCGGGCCGGTGAGCCCGTCCGGCCCGAGGCCGAACAGGCCCTGGAACCGGCCGACTTCGAGGAGCTGGCCGCCGGATTCGGCGGCGCCGACACCGTGGCCCGCCTGGCGCTGGCCCAGCTCGACCTCAACCGCGGTCTGCTCGCCGCCGTCGGCGGCCGGGCCGACCCGTCGGACCGCCGGGCGGCCGCCGCCTGGGAGCTGCTGCTCGACCTGGACACGGCGGCCCCGCACGCCCTGGAGACGGCCCTCGCCCACCCCTACTTCCGGCCCTGGGCGCTCGGCGTCCTCGGCGGCCGTGAACCCGGCACGCTCGCGGGCGGTCTGGCCGAGCTCGCGGCGTCGGCGGCGCTGCGCGCCCGGCGCGCCGACACCGTCGTCGTACCGCTGCGCGAAGGCACCCTGCGGCTGCCCGGCATCGGCCGGGCCCTGCTGCCGGGCGGCGCCGAGGAGGCCGAACTGACCGCGCAGGCCTACGGGTTCACCGTAAGGGCGGGCGGCCGCAGGATCGAGATGGGATGGGGCGAGGGCCTGGACGGCCGCACCCCCCACTGGCAGCCGGTACGGCTCTTCGAGGCGAGCGGCTGGACCGTCGCCCTGGAGGACACCGACCCGCTGCGCGACCGCTATCCCTGGCCCGCCGACGAGCGGCTCCCGGCGTCCGGGGCGCGCGCCTGGGCCGACGCGCTCGCCGGGGCCTGGTCCCTGATCCAGCGTCATCTGCCCGCGTACGCACCGGGGATCGCCGCCGGGCTGCGGTCCATCACCCCGCTGAGGCCGCGGGCGGGCAGTGACACCAGCGCCACCTGCCGGGACGCCTTCGGAGCCGTGGGCGCCGCCCGCCCGGCCGCCCCCGCGCTGCTCGCCCTCCTGATCGTCCACGAGTTCCAGCACGTGAAGCTGGGCGCGGTGCTGGACAGCTGCGATCTGTACGACCCGGAGGACACCGGCCGCTACTACGCCCCCTGGCGCGACGACCCGCGACCGCTGGGCGCCCTGCTGCAAGGGGCGTACGCGCACCTGGCGGTCACCGACTTCTGGCGGGTGCGGCGCAGTACCGCGGACACGCCGGCGGCGCGCGGCCGGGCCGAGGCGGAGTTCGCGCGCTGGCGGCGGCAGACGACGGAGGCGATCGACACGCTCGCCCGCTGCGGCGCGCTCACCGGCCCGGGCAAGCGCTTCGTCGCCGGGATGGGGGAGACCGCATCGGCCTGGCGGGAGGAGCGGGTCGCACCCGAGGCGCTCGCCGCGGCCGCCGACTCCGCCCGGCGCCACCGGGACGCCTGGCGGGCCCGCAACGCGCCGCGCGGGTGACCGGCCGCCCCCGAATCGGCTCGTACAAGCGGTTCCGCCGCGGATCGCTCGCTTTCTACACTGGGGACCCACCCACTCGGACCGGGAGGGAGCGGTGCTGCACGGAGCCGCGCGGGGCGGGGGGCACGAGCCGAGGCCGTACTTCTTCCTGAGTTACGCGCACACACCGAAGAACGATCCCCGGGACAAGGACCCCGACCTCTGGGTGCAGCGCTTCTTCCGCGACCTGTCCGCGCACGTGATGCAGCTGACCGCGCTCCCGGCCGGGGTGCCCGCCGGGTTCATGGACCAGCACGTACGCCCCGGTGAGGACTGGCAGGGGCAGATCACCGAGGCGCTGGCGCACTGCCGCGTCTTCGTCCCGCTCTACTCGCCGCGCTACTTCCTCAGCGAGCAGTGCGGCCGGGAGTGGTTCGCGTTCGCCGAGCGCGACACCCTCCACCAGTCGCGCAGCGAGCACCGCGCGCCCCCGGCGATCATCCCCGCGCTCTGGATCCCCGTCCTGCCGCACCAACTCCCCGAGCCCGCCCGCCGGTTGCGGTTCGACCACGCGGACTTCGGCGAGGAGTACGCCGACGAGGGCTTCTACGGGATGATCAAGCTCAGCTATCTGCGCGACCACTACGAACACGCCGTCTACCAGCTCGCCAAGCGCATCGTGAGCGTCGCCGAGCGGACCCGGGTGGCCGACGGCGACCCGCTCCAGGACTACGCGACGCTCACCTCCGCGTTCGGCACGGCCCCCGGCCCCGGCCGCGACCTGGAGGTGACCGTCCTCGCCTGCTCCCGTGACGGACTGCCGCGCGGGCGCGGCCCCGACTGCTACGGCCCCCGGCCCAGCGACTGGAACCCGTACCACCCGCTGTCCGCGCGGCCGCTGGCCCGCCACACCGCCGACCTCGTCGTCAACCTCAACTACACCGTGCGCCTCGCGGAGTTCGACGACAGCGCCGACCGGCTGCTGCGCCCGGGCCCGCCCGAAGCCCCCGGGCTGCTGCTGCTCGACCGCTGGGCGCTGGACTCGCCGCGCCACCGGGAACTGGTGCGGCTGCTCTGCGCCGAGCCCCGCCCGTGGCTCAGCGTGATGGTTCCCTGGAACCGCGCCGACCCCGAATCGCCGCCGCGCGAAGCCGAGTTGCGCCATGTCGCCGACGAGGTGCTCGCGACAAGGCTGCGGCAGAGTCCCGGCCACCTGACGCAGGGCGGCGGGCTGCCTACTCTGGAAGCCTTCAGCCAGGAGCTCCCCAGGGCGGTCCGGTCGGCGGTCAGGCACTACGAGAGCGCCGCGCGCACGGGTCGGCCGGCCGGGCCCGGCAGCCCGCTGCCCCACGTCCTGCCGGACGGGGTCGGGCTCGGCCGGGCGGCCCGCGCCCGCCCCGGGGACCAGCGAGAACAGCGCGCCGCCGGGAAGAGCAAGGCCGAGCAGGTGGAGGGCCCCCCAGATGGCCGAGAACCGTGACGGGACCGTCATCACGTTCTACTCGTACAAGGGCGGCACCGGACGCACGATGGCGCTCGCCAACTGCGCCTGGATCCTGGCGGCCAACGGCCACCGGGTGCTCGCCGTCGACTGGGACCTGGAGGCGCCCGGACTGCACCGGTTCTTCCACCCCTTCCTCAACCTGCGCGACCTGGAGGCGACGCCGGGCCTGATCAACCTGATCACCGAGTACCAGGAGGAGGCCCGGCGGCCCGGCGAGCGCGCCCCGGACTGGCACCGCGCCTACGCGCGCGTGCGTCCGCACGCCGTCACCCTCGACTGGTCCTTCCCCAGTGGCGGCAGCCTGGACTTCCTCTCGGCGGGCCGCCGCAACCGCGACTACTCCTCGGTCGTGGGACGGATGGACTGGGACCACTTCTACGAGCACTCCGGCGGCGGCCAGTTCTTCGACGCCATGGCCGACGACATGCGCCGCCACTACGACTTCACCCTGATCGACAGCCGCACCGGGCTGAGCGACATCGCCGACATCTGCACCGTCCAGATGCCCCAGGTCCTCGTCGTCTGCTTCACCCTCAGCGACCAGAGCATCGACGGCGCCTCGGCCGTCGCCCGCTACATCGAGGAGCGCTACCAGGAGCGGAACATCCGCATCCTGCCCGTGCCGACCCGTATCGACGAGGGCGAGAAGGAGAAGGCCGACGCCGGGCGGGCGCTCGCCCGGGAGTACTTCGAAGGCCTCCCCAGCGGCCTGACCGGCGAGTCCGCCGACAGCTACTGGGGCACGGTCGAGATTCCGTACCGGCCCTTCTACGCCTACGAGGAGGTCCTGGCGACCTTCGGCGACCCGCCCAACCTCGGCAGCTCCCTGCTCGCCGCCTGCGAGCGGCTCACCTCGGTGCTCACCCACGGGCAGGTCACCGGCCTTCCGCCGATCGACGAGTCGCTGCGGCTCGCCCATGTCGCCGCCTTCACCCGGCGCAGGCCCACCTCGCCCGCGAACATCGTGCTCAACCACGTGTCCGAGGACCGGATGTGGGTGGACTGGCTCTCGGCCGTGCTCGGCGCGGCGGGCTTCCGCACCTTCCCGGTGGACGTCCGCGACCCCGGCTCCGCCCTGATGGAGCCGGAGACCGGCGAGGACGGCGCCCACCGCGTCCTGCACATCGCCTCCCCGCCCTACCTCAAGTCCCGGGCGGGGCGCGGGCTGTGGGACAGCGGGCCCGCCCCGGACCGGGCCGGCGGGCGCCGCCAGGTGCTGCCCGTGCGCGTCGGCGACGTACGGCTCACACCGCCGCCGGGCGGGCTGCGGGCGGTGGACCTGGTGCGGGTGGACGAGGCCGAGGCGGCGGCCGCGCTGCTCGGCGCGCTGGGCCGGGCCGAGGCCGCCGCCGCGCTCCCGTGCGCCCCCGACCGGCCCCGCTTCCCCGGGAACGCGCCCCGGATCTGGAACGTACGGCCGCGCAACAGCTGGTTCACCGGCCGCACCGACCTGCTCGACCGGGTCCGCGACCAACTGCGCGGCGACAGCCGCTCCGCACAGCGCCTGCCCCAGGTCCTGTACGGACTCGGCGGCGTCGGCAAGACACAGGTGGCGCTCGAATACGCGCACCGCTTCCGGGCCGACTACGACCTGGTGTGGTGGATCGAGGCGGAGCGGCCCGACCTGGTGCTGGCCTCGCTGGCGCAGCTCGCCGCCGAGATGGGCCTGCGGACCGGGGACGTGGTGGCCGAGGCGGCCCTGGCGGCCCTCCAGGAGCTGTGGCGCGGCGAGCGCTACCCGCGCTGGCTGCTGATCTTCGACAACGTGGAGGACCCGGACGAGGCGCTGCGCCGGCTGCCCCCGGCCATCGGGCCGCTCCCCGCCGCCGTCTACGGCCATCTGCTCGCCACCTGCCGCAACAAACCGGCCACGAACCGGGTGGAGACCACCCAGGTCGAGGTCTTCACCCGGTTCGAGAGCGTGGAGCACCTGACCTGGCGGGTGGCGGGCCTGCCGCCGGAGGACGCCGACCTGGTCGCCAACGCGGTGGGCGATCTGCCGCTGGCCGTGGAGGTGGCGGCGGCCTGGCTCGCCGAGACGGCGACGCCCGTGGACGCCTATCTGCGCCAGCTCGCGGAGCAGAGCACCACGGTCCTCTCGCTCGGCACGCCGGAGGGGTACGGGCTGCGGTTCGGCGCGACCTGGGCCATCTCCATCAGCAGGCTGCGCGAGGAGTCCAGGGCCGCGGTGCGCCTGCTGGAGATCTGCGCGTTCTTCTCCGCCGAACCCGTTTCGATGCGGCTCATCGGCAGCGACGCGATGTTCGACGCGCTGCTCCCGTACGACGCCGATCTGCGCGAGCGGTACATGCTGGGCCGGGTCATCCAGACGCTGAACCGGTTCGCCCTGGCCAAGGTGGACCCGGCGGACAGCAGCATCCAGGTGCACCGCCTCGTCCAGGCGGCCGTGCGCGACGCGCTGACCCCCGAGGAGCAGACCGAGACCAAGAGCGTGGTCCACCGCATCCTGGCGCAGGCCCGGCCCACCGAGGGCGTCGACCGGGACGACCCGGTGAACGACCCCAAGAGCTGGCCCGCCTTCGAGCTGATCTGGCCCCATCTGAACGCCTCCGGCATCGCGGACAGCGACGACGCCAAGGCCCGTGACCTGATGGTCGACCGGATCCGCTACCTCCTGCGGCGCGGCGAACTGGAGAGCGCCCGGGTCTTCGGCGCCCAGCTGGACCGGATCTGGAGCCGTCGGCTCGGCGAGGACGCGCTGCAGACCCTCAACATCCGATTCGAGCTGGCCAACGCCCTGCGCGCGCAGGGCAGATACCAGGAAGCACTGACGATGGACGAGGACACCCTCGCCCGCCAGTTGCGCCTGTTCCACGCCGACCATCCCGCCGACGACCACCCCAGCGTGCTGATCGTCACCGGCAGCCTGGCCGCCGACCTGCGCGCCGTCGGCAGGTTCAACGAGGCGCTCGAACGCGACCTGTGGGTCTACCGGGGCATGCGCCGCCTCTTCGGGGAGGCCCACCGGCGCACCCTGATCGCCGCGCACAACCTGGCCATCGACTACCGCCTCACCGGCGACAGCGAGGCCGCCCGGCGGCTCGACGAGCGGACCGTGGAGCGGCGCGGCATGCTGCTCGGCGACGACCACCCCTACACCCTGGTCACCAAGATGAACCTCGCCGGGGACCTGCGGGAGACCGGCGAGTACGCGGTGTCGGTGGAGGTCCTGCGGGAGGTCGTGGACGGGCTGCGCCGGGTCCTGGACCCGCACGCGCCCGAGGTGCTGCGCGCCGCCAAGAGCCTGGCCGTCTCGCTGCGCAGGGCCGGGCATCCGCACGAGGCGATGCGGCTGTCGGGCGAGACGTACGAGCGGTTCCGCGACCGGTACGGGCCCGCCTCGCCCGACACCCTGGCCTGCGGGGTGAGCCTCGCCGCGGACCTCGCGGCCACCGGCGACCCGGCGCACGCCCTCGACCTGGCCCGGCAGATGCTGCACGGCTACCGGGGGACGCTCGGCGAGTCCCACCCCTACAGCCTGGCGTGCGCGGCCAACGCCGTCGTCCATCTGCGGGCGACCGGAGGCGCCGAGGAGGCGGTCGCGGACGCCGAGGAGGTCCGCGACCGGCTGGAGCGGGCGCTCGGCCCCCAGCACCCGTTCACGCTCTGCGCGGCCGTCAACCTGGCGAACGTGTACGGAGACCTGGGCCGGGTAGACCTGGCCGAGCGGTGGGAGTACGCGGCGCTGGAGGGACTGCTCGACAAGCTCGGGCCGTGGCATCCGGACGTGCTGGTCTGCCGGTCGAACCTGGCGGTCACCCTGCGGGCGGCGGACCGGGGCGACGACGCGGCCGGGATGCGCGCGGCGGTGATCGAACCGGCCGCCGAACGCCTGGGCGTGGACCATCCGATCGCGGAGGCGGCCCGCGCCTGGCAGCGGCTGGACCGGGACATCGAGATCCAGCCGGTCTAGGGAGGTCCAGGGACGGGGGCTTTCCTCGCTTTGTCTCTGGTCCAGGCAGCAGGTTCAGAGGCGGGTGGGCCCTGTCGTGCCACGGGCGGTCGTCCGGCCTAGGAGCAGGCCGCCGCCCAGCGCAGGGCGCGGGTGAACACCGCGAGCGCGCCGAAGTGCGCCGCGTCCGGGGGTACTTCCAGGCGTGCCCCCGGGATCCGCTCGGCCAGCCACCGGGTGTGCTGCGCGGGCGCGAAGACGTCCTGCTCTCCGTGCCACAGCAGCACCGGCGTACGGATGTCCTCCGGCCGGAACTGCCAGGGCGAGCTCAGCGCCAGCACGTCGTCGACCCATCCGTCGGCCGAACAGCGCAGCCCCTCCGCGAAGTTGCGGACGAGCAGCGCCCGGATCGCCGCGTCCGTCAGCACCTCCCGGTCCGGCTCCGGCACCATGCCGTGCATGGCGGTGACCGTCGCCCTCGGATCCGCCCGTATCTCCTCCGCCCGCAGCTCGAACGCGGCGGTCACCGCCTCCGGGCCGCCCGCCGCGATCGTGTACGCCCGGACGTTGTCCTCGGTCATGCCGTCGAACCAGTCGAGGCCGTCCGCGTCGCGCGGCGCCAGCGGTACGAGCGCCACCGCTTTGGCCGTACGCCCCGGAAGGCGCGCGGCACACGACAGCGCGTGCGGCGCGCCGCCGGAGCGCCCCACCACGGCGAACTCGCCTATGCCCAGGGCGTCGGCGATCGCCGCCACGTCCTCCGCCGCGTGCACGACGCGGCGCCCCGGCCGCCGGTCCGAGTCCCCGTACCCCGGCCGGTCGAAGGTGATGAGGCGGACGCCCATCCGGTAGAGCACGGTGCTGCGGGGAGCGGGGCCGTGCCGGCTGCCCGGTGTGCCGTGCAGCAGGAACACCGGTCTGCCCAGGGGGTGCCCCCGGCTCTCGACGGCCAGCTTCCGGCCGTCCGGGGTGCGGACGAGCTTGAGCAAGGAACGCCTCCCGTGGGTTTGTTCGGGAGCTGGGGGACGGCGCCAGTATGAGCGCGCCGGGCGGTCCGGTACAGCGGACGGGAGGCGGCAGCGGGCCGCGACCGGGCGAGAACGGGGTGTGCGGCACGGCCGGTACAGCGCCGTGTGCGAGTCGCCCGGGCGGGTCTCCGGGGCCGGCCTCCGGGGCGAGCCTCAGCCCAGCCGGGGTATCTCGATCGCCGGGCACCGGTCCATGACCATGTCGAGCCCCGCCGCCCGGGTCCGCTCGTACGCCGCGTCGTCGATCACCCCGAGCTGGAACCAGACCGCCTCGGCCCCGGCGGCCACGGCCTGGTCGGCCACGTCACCGGCCAGCTCGCTGTTCACGAACACATCCACCACGTCGACCTTGAACGGAATCGCGTCCAGCGACGGATAGCCCTGCTCGCCGTGGACCGTCTCGGCCTTGGGGTGCACGGGCACGATCCGCTTGCCGTACCGCTGGAGCACCGCCGCCACTCCGTACGCCGCGCGCCGCTCGTTGGACGACAGACCCACGACCGCCCAGGTGTCCCCGGTCTCGGTGAGGATCCTGCGGATGGTGTCCTGCTCGCTGTTCACTCCGTGCCTCCCGCGGACCGCAGGTCCGTTAGATGTGCTCCTCTCCCGCAGAACGAGCGACGGGCGCGCGCAATTCCCGCTCGCCGGGCACCGTCCCGACGGCCAGCACATTGCCCTCGCTGATATATCCGTCGGGTCCGTCGAGCGGGTGGTCCGCCGCGTCCGGGTCCGCGAAGCGGCGCCACTCCTCGCTCAGCCCGAGCGCCAGGGCCTGTTCGGCGAGCCGGGCGCAGGTCGGCGCGTAGAAGGCCCGGGCCTGCGGGGTGAGCGGGGAGAAGTGCTCGATCAGGACGGCCTGTTGCCGCACCTCGGTCAGGCCCGCGGCCTTCAGATGGCGGTGGAGATCACGGGTGCGCAGGAGCTGGGCCGCGTATCCGGGAGTGCGTACCGCCGCGCGGAAGAAGTCCGCGAAGAGATACGGGTCCGTCGGCCGGGCCGTGATCAGGTGGGCGTCCAGGTCCTTCACCGCTATCGTGCCGCCGGGCCGCACCACCCGCCGCAGCTCGCGCAGCGCGAGGGCCAGTTCGGAGTCGTTCAGGTACTGCACGGTGTTGGCGCACCAGACGGCGTCGAACGTGGCGTCCGCGAAGGGGAGTTCCAGCAGATCGGCGCGGCGGATGTCCACCGGGCAGATGGGGGACCATTCCGCCAGCCGTTCGGCGGCCAGCGCCGCGTTCTCCTCGGCCAGGTCCACCGCCGAGACCCGGCCCTCCGGGCCGACCAGGTCGGCCAGCCATGGCAGGAAGTCCCCGCCGCCGCAGCCCGCGTCCAGGACGTGCGCGCCGGGCCGGATGCCCGCCTGCCCTAGCAGGCCGAGGTAGGCGTCCCGGCACGCGTCGAAGTGGGCGTCGACGATGGTGTGGTGGGTGAAGCCGAGTCCGGTGGAGGTGGTGAACCCCCAGGCCCGGTGGTCGTCGGTGAGCATCAGCGCTCCACTTCCGTCGTGCACGCGTCCAATTTGGCGAGCAAGGCGTCCAGTTCGCGCTGGATCGCCTCCGGTGTCTCCAGCGGCGGCAGATGTCCCGAGCCCGGGACGACCACGAGACGCCCCCGGGGAAGGGCCTCGACCGTGGCGCGTGTGTCCGCCTCCGAGATCAGCTCGTCCTCCTCCCCGACGATCACCACGGCCGGAACATCGGTGGCCTTCAGGACGTCCAGCGCGTCCCCCGGGCGGCGATCGCCCGCTGGGCCCAGGCCAGCGACGCGGGAGAGGCCCCGGCCACCGCCTTACGGACCCGGGCCAGCACCTGCGGACGCTCGGCGTGCGTGGTGGCGCCGACCAGCCGGGGCGCGGTGGACTCGATGACCGCCGGGCCCTTCACCGGGTCCTCCATCAAGGCCGCGAAGCCTTCCCTTGCCGTGCGCGCGGCCTCGTCGTCCGCGTCCGCCCGCGTGGACACCAGGGCGAGCGCCAGCGCCCGCCCGGGATGCCGACGAAGGAACGCCATCGCCGCATAGCCGCCCATCGAGACCCCGACCAGCACCGCACGCGCGATGCCGCGCTCGTCCAGCTCGCGGGCCAGGTCGTCCGCGACCGTGTCGAGCGACGGCGGCTCGTCGCCGAGCTCGGTGGCGCCGAAGCCGCGCTGGTCGGGAGCGACGACCAGGTGTCCACGCCGCTCCAGGGCCTCCCGCTGCGCGTCCCACATCGACGAGTCCAGGGAGAGCGCGTGCAGCAGGACCACCGGGACCCGGCCGTCGGCCGCCGCGGTCATCGCGCCGTGCTCCCGTTCTCGGCGTCCGCGACGAATCGGGCTATGTGCGCCGCCGGTTCGGGATCGCGCAGCCACGCCAGGGCGACCGGCGCGGGCGGCAGGTCGGAGATCGGGATCACCCTCGTCTGCGCCGGCGCGATGGCCTCCAAGGACTGGAACGTCAGATGGACGGCGTCGGTCCCCGAGAGCGTCCCCATCAGGCCCTTCACCGTGCCCATGTCGTACGCGCGCCGGATCCGGCGGCCCTTCGGGGTGCGCGGCGGCACCACCTCGTCCCACACGTACTCCGGGAAGGAGCCGGGGCAGCGGAATCCCTCGTAGGCGGCCACCTCCTCCACCGAGACGGAGGCGTGCGCGGCGAGCGGGTGGTGGGCGCCGACGATCACCGCGCGCGGGTCGAGCGCGACGGGCTCGCTCACCGCCAGATCCGGCTCCCGCAGCCCGTACTTGACGATCATGACGTCCAGCTCCTTGGCCCGCAGCCCGCGGAACGGGTCGGCCACGTCGTACCCGACCAGCTCGACCCCGCTCTCGGCGCGGCCCGCCGCGCGGACGATCGCGGTGGCCAGGTCGGGCGAGCCGTGGATGCCCAGGCGGACGGGCGGCGTGCCCGGGGTGCTGCCGTCGGGAACGGTGGTGCGGTCAGTCATCGGGAGTCTCCTCGGTCAGTGCGGCGAAAGCGCGGAGCCGGTCGGGACGGGTGCGGTCGACATCGACGCGGAGCGCGGCGAAGGGCGCGGTCGCGCCGGTCAGGCTCGGGACGGAGCGCAGCGTCAGCCGGTCTCCCGGCGTGATCAGGCCGTCCAGGGCCGCCTCGACCACCAGGTGGTTGAGGTGGACGAGCGCCTCGGGCACGGGAACACCCGAGGCGGCCACATAGAGGTCGCGGTGGACCCCGGCCCTCGGCGGGGGGCCGGGTCGCGGCGGGACGGCGCCTTGCGGCAGCGGTTCGGCGCCGGGCCCCGATGTCGGGGCCTGCCGGTGCGTCCCGGGGGCACCCCGACTGGCGGTCGGGGCCGGGACCGTGACCGTTCCCGGCGGGCCCACCGGGAACGTGGCCGTGGACTGGAACAGCTTGAGCAGGCGGCGCAGCCCCGCGCTGCTCCCGGCCGGTGCCGGGCCGCACCAGCCGACCGACCCGTCCTCGGCCAGGCGGTCGAAGGAGTAACGGCCCAGCAGGTTCGCGGGGTTCCCGGCCAGGAACACCGTTCGGGTGAATGAGCGCCGCCAGGCCGCCGCCGTGCCGGGCGCGAGCCCGAGCGCGAAGGCCGCCGCGTCCCGGACCCAGGCGGCGGGGTCGAAGTGGCGCACGACCGCCACCGCCTGCACGGCGTCGGCGTCCGGCCGCTCGACGGCCCGGGCGCGCGCCGCCAGCAGCGCGGCCAGATCCGACTCGCCCTCGGCGGCGGCCAGTTCGGGCCGCACCCGCCGCAGCCGCCGGAACGCCTCGGCGCGCAGCCGTCGCTGGGTCAGGGGCTCGGGAACACCCGCCGGTCGTCGCTGCTCGGTCAGCGGCACAGGAACACCTCCGCCAGCAGATCGCGCGCGGGCGCGGCGCGGCGCCGGCCGAGCAGGCTCGTGGTGAGCCGGTACGGGTCCACATGGGCGTGGTCGCGGCGGTGGACGCCCAGCCGCTCGGGCAGACCCGGCTCGGCGGTGGCGGGCGCACCGGCCAGCAGACGGCCGGCCCGCTTGAGACACTGGTGCAGCAGCTCCGGCCGATGGGACTGGCCCTGGCCCGGCCCCAGCGTCGCGATGAAGTAGAGCCGCATGCCGAGCCGGAGCGCCGCGTCGTCGTGGTCGGCGGACGCCGCCTCGATCAGCGAGGCCGCGTCCAGGCCCCGCCAGCCGCCCGCAC
Organism: Streptomyces sp. TLI_146; assembly: GCF_002846415.1. Lineage (NCBI taxonomy): Bacteria > Bacillati > Actinomycetota > Actinomycetes > Kitasatosporales > Streptomycetaceae > Streptomyces > Streptomyces sp. TLI_146. The sequence continues at coordinate 2,104,505 of NZ_PJMX01000001.1, read as the reverse complement.
GGGCCGAGCGGATCTCGCCGTCCACCGGGACGCGCCCGACCGGGACCCGGTGCACGATGGGCCCCAGCGGGGCGAGCACGCGCGCGAGGAGCTGGTAGTCCGGGTCGAGCTCGGGGTCGTACAGGAACACCACTTCGTCGTACCCCGGAGCGAGCGGCAGGAGCTCGCGCAGGGCGCAGGCGAGGTAGTTGGGGCGGCCGTCGGCGGTGACGATCTGCCGCAGCGGCAGGCCGTGCCGGGTCAGGTCGAGGTAGACCGGTCCGCCGAGCCCCCGGTGGTCCAGGCACAGACCACGCGCGCGCAGCCGCTCCAGCATCTCCTCCAGGCCGAGGCCGGGCGGTTGGTGGGCGAGGAGCCCGGGGTCGTACAGGCCGAGGCGGGCGTAGTGCCCCCGCCACAGTTCGAGGATCCGGGTGGCGGCCGGGTGCACCCAGCCGTGGTGCTCGACGGCGTCGGCGTACGGGCGCAGCGCGGCGGCCGGAACCCGGTCAGCCGCCGCGCGGTGGCGTACGTACAGCGAGCCGATGTCGTCCTCCGTCAGCTCCGCGTAACCGGTGTCCCCGTGGGTGCGGTCGAGGAACTCCCAGAACCCCAGGGTCTGTTCGGTGAGGTGGTACGTGGAGTGGCTGTAGCGGTAGTCGACGTCCGCCAGACACGCGGTCGCCCGGTACATCACGTCCGTCCAGAACAGACCCTTCAGGTGGGACGGGGCGAGCGGTTTGGAGGGGGTGATCGTGATCGGAGCCAGCAGGACCCGGCGGCGCGCTCCTTCCGCCACGGCGGGCACGCGGCGGGAGGACGGCGCTGCGACGGGCGTCACGACGGGTCTCCTTCCGCCGCCAGGAGGGCGTGTAGGAGCTCCTGGCGGGGCTGGGTCGCCGTGCTCGCCGGAACCGCGCCACGGGGCGCCTGGGCCACTCGGTGACGGAACTTCTCGTCCCCGAACACCTCGTCCGGAGTGCTCAGCCCCATCAGGACCCGCATCAGCCCCCGCCACACCGTCCCGTCCTGGGCGGCGGCCGCCCGTATGGACGTGTTGGGGCAGCCGGAGTACGCGGGCGGCAGGGCGCGGCCGTGCACGTGGGCGCTCCAGCGCCCGATCCGCTCCCGGTCGACGCTCGCCGCGTGCTCGTACCACGGCCGCAGGAGCGCGTCGGTGAACCCGGCCGCGGCCTCGGTCCGTTCCGCCGCGGGGTGCGCGGCCAGCGCGTCGGCGAGGCCGAAGGCCTGCGCGAGCGCCAGCGACATCCCCCGCCCGTAGAGCGGGTTGGTGACACAGGCGGCGTCCCCGACCGGGAACAGGCCCGCCACGGGCGGGCGTACGGCGGTGGCACGCAGGACGTTGGCCGGGCCGCCGATCGCATGGACGCCGGAGATGGGCGCGCTCACGGCGTCGTCGAGCCAGGCGGTCAGGCCCGGAGTGGCGCGCGCGACGGCGGTGAAGGCGTCGGAGTGGCGCAGCCGGTCCAGCTCCGTGTCGCCGGGCAGGGTGCCCAGGGCGATCGCGAAGGTGCCCGCATCGCCGGGGTGCAGCACGCCCGCGTAGTGGTCGAAGATGTCCCCGGCGGCATGGCCCCGGTTCAGCGGCCCGGGCAGTGAGCTGCTTCTCAGCCGGTAGAACCGGGTGAAGCCGCGCAGACCGGACGGGCTGGTCAGATCCCCCGCCACCGCGACCCCGGCATCCGAGAGCCAGCCCCGGGCGGCCGCGCGGCGGCCGGTGGCGTCCACGACCACGTCGGCGGGCAGGTGCGCGCCGTCCGTCGTCACCACGCCGCGCACGGACCGGCGGTCGCCGCTCAGCCGCAGCCCGCGCACCGTCGTGCCGTGCCGGATCTCCACCTGCGGCAGGGCCTCGACCGTCCGGTACAGGACGAGTTCGAGCGTGGTGCGGCGGCAGCCCAGCGCGACCAGTTCGTCGTCGCCCACCTCGCGCGCCCGGTCGGTCGCGCCCTGCGGCAACGCGCGCGTGAGGTCGAACAGCGGGGCACCGGCGGCGACCAGACGTGCCAGGACCTCGGGCGCGCGCGTGCGCAGCGTGCGTACGCCGAGCGAGGTCAGCGTGTGGGAGTGCTGGGCCTGCGGCACGGTCGGGCGCTGCCAGCGGCTGTGCAGGTCGGCCATCGCGCCCCGGGGCGGCGGGGCGGAGCGCTCCAGGACGACGACCCGCCGCCCGGTGCCCGCCAGCGCGAGCGCGGAGGCCAGACCCGCGACGCTGCCTCCTACGACCAAAGCTGTCGGCATCAGCGCCGCCGACCGTGGATGAAGAACACCCGGCGCACGTTCGCCTCGTCCCGGGGCGGCACCGGGTCCGGCCAGCGGCCGAAGTCGGCTCCTGGTTCGCCGGGTTGCAGCGCCTCGACGGAGAACCCGAAGCTGTCGAAGAGCGCCTCGGGCTCGTCGGTCCCGAACAGCCACGGGCAGCCCCAGCCCGCGAAGATCTCCAGCAGCCCGCGCATCTGGGGGAGCGTCAGGGCGGCCGCGTTGACCAGGTCGGCGGCGATCCGGCTGCCGGGCGCCGAGAAGTCGGCGACGCGGCGCAGGATGCGGTGGGTGTCCTGCTCGGGGATGTAGTACAGCAGCCCTTCGAGCAGCCAGGTGGACGGCAGGGCCGGGTCGTACCCCGCCGCCAGGAGGTCGTCCTCCCAGTCGGGAGAGGTGAGGTCCACGGCGACCGTACGGTGGTCGGTGCGCGGGCTGACGCCCTCCAGCCGGTCCTTCTTGTACGCGAGCACCGCGGGCCGGTCGACCTCGTAGTAGCGCAGCCCTTCGGGCCAGTCGAGCCGGTAGGCGCGCGAGTCCATCCCCGCCGGGGCGAGCACGATCTGCCGCATCCCGGGCTCGCGGGCGGCCTCTTGGAGGTAGTCGTCGAAGAACCGGGTGCGGATGGCGTTGTAGTCGGGAGTGCTGGGGAGCGTACGCGAGGCGTCCGCCGGGAAGGTGGCCTGCCGGATCTCCGCGAGCAGCTCCGGCCCGGTCTCACCGCAGAGCGCGTCCGCGTACGGATCCTGGTAGATGCGGTCGGGCCGGCGCGTCTCCGCGGCACGCAGGGCGGCGGTGAGCAGGGCGGTGCGTTCGACGGCGTCGAGCAACTCGGTCACGGGGTTCTCGTCTCCTTCGGTCGGATGGGTGGAGTGCGGGACCGCGGTGGGGGGCGGGGCCGCGCCGGGAGGAGTGCCGGTCAGGAACCGTTCCCGTCGGTGAGTCGTTGCCATAGCGCCGGGTCCTGGCGGAAGAGCCGGTCTTTGACCTGGGTGGGGCGGACGCCGGTGGCGACGGCGGCGTGCCAGTCGTCGAGGAAGGCGTCGGGGTGCAGCGGGAGAGCGGTGGGGGCGCCCAGGCGGTGCTGGGCGCGGGCGTGGTGATAGCCGGGGGATTCGTGGGCGAGGGCGCGGTCGAGGCGTGTCAGGAACGCGTCGGTCTCGGCGCCGCTCCAAGGGGTGGTTGAGGCCAGGGCGAACTGGTAGAAGGGGGTGCCGTGTTGACCGGGGACGACGCGGCAGGCGGTGTTGCGCAGTTCGAGTCCGCCCGCGGCCAGGGCGGTCGTGAGGGCGCGCAGCACGTGGGCGTCGCGCAGGCGTTCCCCGGCGGCGTTGGAGAGCGTGTTGCGGCCGGTGTATTCGAGGCGGGGTACGCCGTGCTCGCTGTCGACGACACGTACGACGTCGCCGACGGCATAGCGGTAGAGGCCGCCGATGTGGCTGAAAACGGTGTGGTAGTCGCGTCCCGCTTCAAGCTCGTGGGGCCGGAGGGTCGGTGTGTCGGGGGTGAGGTCCTGGTCCGCGTCGGCGAACTCGTACACGGAGGCGGTCACGACGAGGCTTCCGGCGCTCGGGTGGCGGTCGAGGGCGACGCCGGTGGGGCCCTCCGAGGCGGCGACCGGGGCGGGCAGCAGGGTGACCCCCGGCCCGAACTCCTCGCGCAGCCGGGGGAGGTAGAGCGAGGCGAGACCGGTGGTCCAGCAGAACAGGGCCCGCATGTTCGGCCACACATGGGCGGGCCGGACACGCCCGAAGTGCGCGGCGAGACGGTCGAGTTCGCGGGCGCGATCGGGGTTGGGGGATCGGTAGGGGTGGCCGCCGAGCGTGCCGTCGCGCACCTCCTGGACGAGGCGCTCCCACCACAGGTTCAGCTGGTGGGGGAGGGCGGCGACCATGGCGGGGTTGATGCCGATGACACAGCGCACATCGCTCTCGACCGCCAGTCGCAGCCGCAGATACATCTTCTCCAGATGCGCGTCGGCCGCCACGGGCACCGCCAGCGTGGCCCAGGGGGCGCTCGTGCCGGGCTCCGCCGAGAGCGGCTCCCCGAACCTGGTGCCGAAGTCGACCTGGCTGGCCCCCACATGGGGCTTGCCGGAGGCCGTGGTCGGCGGGGCGGCCAGCGGGTCGTGCTTGAGGTTCAGCACCGCGTCCGGGCGCGCGAGGACGTCGGGGAAGTGTTCGGCCAAGGGCGCCCACGCGGCGTAGTAGAACGGGAAGAACGTGGTGTGCATGAACTGGGGGGTGACGGGGATCTTCTTGTGGGCGCCGGTGCTGCCGCTGCTGGTGAAGAAGACGGCGGGCTTGTCGGCGGTGAGGACGTTGTCCTCGCCCGCCGCCGCCCGCTCGATCCAGGGGGCGAGCCCGCTGTAGTCCTGGACGGGGACGGCTTTGCGCCAGTCGTCCAGGGTGCGCACCCGCGCGAATCCGTGGGCGCGGCCGTACGCGGTGTCGGCGTTGAAGGCGAGCAGGTCCTCCAGGACCCGCTGTTGGAGTCCGGCCGGATCCGCGAACGCGGCCCGCAGCCGGGCCCGCTCGGCGAACACCCGCGACCGGTACCGCTCCACCCGCTCCGGATCCGGCCAGGACGGGCCGTCCCGACGACTCTCAGACGTAGTCATGGCAGACCGCCTCCCGCACGGCGTCGGCGGTCCGCTCGGGAGAGTTCTGCTGCTCGACGACGGTGACCGGGAGGGACCGGATCTCGTCCCACATCAGCTTCTCCAGGTCGGTCTGGTACCGCTCGAACGACGTCCGGTTCGCCCGCTCGCCGTAGTGCTCCAGGGAGTTGAGCCGGGTCCCGCGGCGGCTCCGGCGCCAGGCCTCGTGCGGCGAGACCTTCAGGTAGACGATGTGGCGCGGCTGCGGGAACGAGCGCCACCAGTCGTACATGGGGTTCTCGCGCACACCCGCGAGGCGGCACTTCGCGAGGATCTTGTAGTAGTACGAGTCGACGAGGAGCGGCCGTCCGTCGGCGGCGTCCGCGGCCGTGAGGAGCTGGTCGCGCAGGTGCACCACGGCGGTCTGGAGCATGCTCGCCATGAAGTCCGGCGAGTAGGCGCCGTCCGGGGCGGCGACGTCCTTGACCACGTCCCGCCGCAGCCGGCCGATCAGCGCGTGCCGGTCGGCGAGGAAGCGATCGTCGACCGAGACGACCCGGACCGGCTCGGGGCCTTTGGCGAGCCGGGACATCGCCGATGACTTGCCCGCGTAATCGCCTCCCAGGAGGACGGAGAATAACGGGAGGTTTGATGACATATCGGGTTGCTCCTTATGAACCGGCGCACTCTCTGCTGTGGCACGACTCCTCCCCGCAGCCTGCTGGAGGTGCCTATAGCGAGAGTTGAGGATCAAGGGGGAGGAGCGGGTGAGGGTTCAACCGGCGTCCACCCGCTCGTCGCCCGGGTGTGCGGCCGGGCGACGGCCCCGGCCCGCTGTGGAGCCGCGCCGGGTGACATCGGTCACCCCGTGCCACCGGGGCGGGCCGGGGATCTCCGCCCCCGGGGCCCCGGCGCCCCGGTGACCAGCGGGTCACCGGCCCGGCACCGCATAGGGTGGCCGTATGCAGGAGCAGTACCGGACGATCGCCCGCGAGGGCGTGCACGAGACCGAGGTCAACCGATCGCGGTTCCTCTGCGCGCTCGCGCCCGCCGCGACCGAGCAGGCGGCGCAGGACTTCATCGCGCGCGTCCGCAGGGAGCACCCGACGGCGACCCACAACTGCTTCGCGTACGTCATCGGGGCCGACGCCTCCGTACAGAAGGCGAGCGACGACGGCGAGCCGGGAGGCACCGCCGGAGTCCCGATGCTCCAGATGCTGACCCGCCGCGAGGTGCGGTACGCCGTCGCCGTCGTCACCCGCTACTACGGCGGAGTGAAGCTCGGCGCCGGCGGGCTCATCCGCGCGTACGGGGGAGCGGTCGGCGAAGCCCTGGACGCGCTCGGCACCGTGGTGCGCCGGCGGTACCGCCTCGCCACCGTCACCGTCGACCACCAGCGCGCGGGCAAGCTGGAGAACGACCTGCGGGCCACCGGCCGCGCGGTGCGCGAGGTGCGCTACGCCGAGGCCGTGACCATCGAGATCGGCATTCCGGAGGCGGACGTGGAGTCCCTGCGGCGCTGGCTCGCGGACGTCACCGCGGGCACGGCGACGCTGGAGCTCGGCGGAGAGGCGTACGGGGACGCGTGACAGCTCTGCGCCGTACCGGTAAGGCAGTTGCCGCCCGGGATGTCCGACCCCACCGTTACCCTCGGGGATCATGAGATTCCTGCACACGTCGGACTGGCACCTGGGACGGTCGTTCCACCGGGTCGCCCTGCTCGACGCCCAGGCAGCGTTCCTCGACCACCTGGTGGCGACGGTGCGCGAGCGCGACGTGGACGCGGTCCTGGTGGCAGGGGATGTCTACGACCGGGCCGTGCCGCCGCTCGCGGCCGTGGAGCTCTTCGACCGCGCCATCCACCGGCTCGCCGAGGAGGGCGTGCCGACGGTCATGATCTCGGGGAACCACGACTCGGCCCGCCGGCTCGGCGTCGGCGCGGGCCTCATCGAGCGGGCGGGCATCCACCTGCGCACCGACCCGGCCGGGTGCGGCACCCCGGTGCTGCTGTCCGACGCCCATGGGGAGGTGGCCTTCTACGGGCTGCCCTACCTCGAACCGGCCCTGGTCCGCGACGAGTTCAAGACCGACAAGGCCGGGCATGAGCAGGTTCTCGGCGCGGCCATGGAGCGCGTCCGGGCGGATCTCGCGGCACGCGCGCGAGGCACCCGGTCCGTCGTCCTCGCGCACGCCTTCGTGGCGGGCGGCGAGCCGAGCGACAGCGAGCGGGACATCACGGTCGGCGGGGTCGCCGCCGTGCCCGCGGGAGTCTTCGACGGCGTCGACTATGTGGCGCTCGGCCATCTGCACGGCAGCCAGACCCTCACCGACCGCGTGCGCTACTCGGGCTCCCCGCTGGCGTACTCGTTCTCCGAGACCACCCACCGCAAGTCGATGTGGCTCGTCGACCTGGCCGCCGACGGAGCCGTCGCCGCCGAGCGGATCGACTGCCCGGTCCCGCGCCCCCTCGCCCGCATCCGGGGCCGCCTCGACGAGCTGCTCGAAGATCCCGCCCTGGAGCCCCACGAGGACGCGTGGGTGGAGGCGACGCTCACCGACCCGGTCCGCCCCGACGACGCGATGGCCCGCGTCGCCGCCCGCTTCCCGCACACCCTCAGCCTGGTCTTCGAGCCGGACCGGGCCCCCGAGGACCCGCTCGCCTCGTACGCGCGCCGCCTCCAGGGCCGTAGCGACCAGGAGATCGCGGAGGACTTCGTGGCCCATGTGCGCGGCGGCAGCGGCCCCGACGAACAGGAGCGGACGGTGCTGCGCGGCGCGTTCGACGACGTACGGGTGGAGTCGGCGCTCACCCAGGACCACGCGCGCGAGGCCGCGGCTGCGCGGGAGGGTGCCCGATGAGGCTGCACCGGCTGCGCGTCACCGCCTTCGGCCCCTTCGGCGGCACCCAGGAAGTGGACTTCGACGCGCTCTCGGCCGCCGGGCTCTTCCTGCTCCACGGGGCGACCGGCGCGGGCAAGACCTCCGTCCTCGACGCCGTCTGCTACGCGCTGTACGGGGCGGTGCCCGGCGCCCGCCAGAGCCCCGGCGCCACCCTGCGCAGCGACCACGCCGCGCCCGACACCGTCACCGAGGTCCTGCTCGATCTGACCGTCGGCGGGCGGCGGTTGGAGATCACCCGGCGGCCCCAGCAGAACCGGCCGAAGAAGCGCGGCACCGGCTTCACCGCCGAGAAGGCGCAGACCTGGCTGCGCGAGTACGACGCGCGCGAGGGTGTCTGGGAGGCGCTCAGCCGCTCCCACCAGGAGGTGGGGGAGGAGATCGGGCAGCTCGTCGGTATGAGCCGCGAGCAGTTCTGCCAGGTCGTCCTGCTGCCGCAGGGCGACTTCGCCAAGTTCCTGCGCTCCGACGCCGAGGCGCGCGGCAAGCTGCTCGGGCGGCTCTTCGACACCGGCCGCTTCGCCGCTGTCGAGGAGCGGCTCGCCGAGCTGCGCCGCGCCGCCGAACAGCAGGTCAAAGCCGGTGACGAGCGGCTGCTCGCGCTCGCCCAGCGGATGGCGCAGGCCGCCGGGGACGGCGCGGACGCGCGCGACTGGCCGCTGCCCGAGCACCGCCCCGGGGAGCCCGGCCTGGCCGAGGCCGTCCTGGAGTGGGCCGCCGTCGCGCGCGTGGGGGCACGCGAGCGCCTCGCCGTCGCCGAGTGCGCCGTTACCGCCGCCGAGAGCCGGCAGGCCGCCGCCCGGATCGCGCTCGACGACGAGCGCCGCCTCGCCGAGCTGCAGCGCCGGTACGCGGACGCCCGCCGCCGCGCCGACGAGCTGGCCGCCGCCGAGCCCCGCCGCGCGGACGTACGGGAGCGGCTCGACCGGGCCCGCAAGGCCGACCTCGTCGCCCCCGCCCTCGCCCTGCGCGCCGAGACCGAGCGCGAGCACCAGGCGGCGGCCACGGCCCGCGAGCGCTCCCGCGCGCTACTGCCCGCCGATCTGGCCGAGGCCGGAGCGGATCAACTCGGCGCCCTGGAGCGGCAGATGCGCCAGGAGCTCGGCGCGCTCGACGCCGCCCGCAGGGCCGAGGCCCGCAGCGCCGAGATCACCGCCGAGCGCGCCGCCCTGGACCGCGAGGCCAGGGCCGACGAGCAACTGCTCCTGGACGCCTCCGGCTGGCTCGCCTCCTGGGACGCCGACCGGCTGCGCCACCAGGAGCGCATCGAGACGGCCCACCTCGCGGCCACGCGCGCGGAGCAGCTGGTGGGGCGGCTCGACCCGGCCCGGCGCCGGCTCGCGGCCGCCCGCGAGCGCGACGCCCTCCAGGCGCGGCTGGACGCCGCGGAGGAACGGCAGGCCTCCGCGCGGGAGAGGGCCAACCAGGCCCATGAGCACTGGCTCGCCCTGCGCGAGGAGCGGCTGCGCGGCATCGCGGCCGAGCTCGCCGCCGGGCTGCGCGACGGCGAGGCCTGCGCGGTCTGCGGCTCCGCCGAGCACCCCGCTCCCGCGCGCGCGGCGGACGGCCATGTGGACCGCGCGACCGAGGACGCCGCCCACGAGGCGTACCGGCGCGTCGAGGCGGACCGCTCCGACGCCGAGCGTGCCCTCGCCTCCGTACGCGAGCGGTTCGCGGCCACGCGCGCGGAAGCGGGCGCCGAGACCGTGGCGGAACTCGCGTCCCAGGTCGGTGAGTTGGAGCGCGAGTACGGCGAGGTCCGGGCGCTTGCCGCCTCCCTGCATGCCGCGCAGGAGGCGTTCGCCAGTGCCGAGCGTGAACACGCGCGCCGGGTCTCGGAGCAGCGGGAGGCCGAGAACCGTGTCTCGGCCCGCAACGCCCGGCGCGAGGAGATCGACCGGGAACAGGCCGCCCTGGAACGGGAGTTGGCGCAGGCGCGGGGCGAGGCGCGCAGCGTCGCCGAGCAGGCCGCGCTCCTGGAGCACCGGGCCGGGCTGCTCGCCGGGGCCGCCGAGGCGGTCCGCGAGGTCGAGGTGACCGCCCAGCGCCTCAAGGACGCCGACGGACGGCTCTCCGAAGCGGCCTTCCGGGCCGGTTTCGACACCCCCCGGGCGGCGGCCGAGGCGTTCCTCGACGACCACCGCCAGCGGGAGCTCCAGCACCGGCTCGACGAGTGGCAGCGCGAGGAGGCGGCGGTCGCCGACCGGCTCGCCGAGCCCGACACGGTCGCAGCGGCCGAGCGCCCGGACGCGCGCACCGAAGAGGCCGAGGCCGTCCACGCGCGCGTGGAGCGCGCGCTGCGCGAGGCCGCCTCGGTGCTCGCCGCCGCACGCGCCCGCTGCGCCGAGCTCGCCCGGCTGGGCCGCGAGGCCGCCACGGAGACGCGCAGGATCGGGCCGCTGCGCGAGGAGTACGACCGGGTGGCCCGCCTCGCCGGGCTCACCGCGGGCACCTCCGCCGACAACGAGCGCAAGATGCGCCTGGAGTCGTACGTACTGGCCGCGCGCCTGGAGCAGGTGGCGGCCGCCGCGACGGCCCGGCTGAGCCGGATGTCCGGCGGGCGCTACACCCTGGTGCACTCCGACGCCCGGGGCGGACGCGGCCGTTCCGGCCTCGGGCTGCATGTGGTCGACGCCTGGACGGGCCGGGAGCGGGACACCGCCACGCTCTCGGGCGGCGAGACGTTCTTCGCGTCGCTGGCGCTGGCGCTGGGCCTGGCCGATGTGGTCACCGACGAGGCCGGGGGCGTACGGCTGGACACGCTCTTCATCGACGAGGGCTTCGGCAGCCTCGACGACCAGGCGCTCGACGAGGTCCTGGACGTCCTGGACTCGCTGCGCGAGCGGGACCGCAGCGTCGGCATCGTCAGCCACGTCGGGGATCTGCGCCGCCGCATCCCGACCCAGCTGGAGATCGTCAAGGAGCGGAACGGGTCGGAGGTGCGGCACCGGTCGGCGCACGCCGGGGAGTGAGCAATCCGGCCGGGGCTCAGCGGCCGATCGCCCGGCGGGGCAGCGGCGAGGAGTAGACGACGCTGGTCGTCACCGACCCCAGGGCGCCGATCTTCCCGGAGATCTCCTCCAGGTGGCTCATCGACCGCGCCCCCACCTTGATCACGAAGCAGTCGTCGCCCGTGACATGGTGCGCCTCCATGATCTCCGGAGTCGCCTCCAGCAGATCGTGGAACGGCTTGTAGTTGCCGTTCGGGTACCGCAGCCGTACGAAGGCGAGGATGCCCCGGCCGAGCCGCTCCTGGTCGACGACCGCCGTATAGCCCGAGATCACCCCCGCCTCTTCGAGGCGCCGCACCCGTTCCGTCACGGCGCTCGGGGACATGGCGACGGCGCGGGCCAGCTCCGCGAATGTGGCCCGGCCGTCCTGCTGGAGGGCGTCCAGGATGCGCCAGTCGGTGGCGTCCGGGGAATACTCGGTCATGGCTGCCAGACAACAGTGAAATCCCCGGCGAATCAAGAGATGTTCCGGGGATCGCATCTTCCGGCTCATGATCAAGGACCGTAGATTTCTGGCCATGACAACAACGCAGCTCGCCACCGCCGCCAACCCCGTCCTCCGCGTCGCCCCGGCCGCGCCCGCCGACGCCGCCGCGTACTTCCGCGCCAGCCTGGTCTTCCACGCCGACGTCTCCGACGTGGCGTCCGTGCTGGCCGCAGGCGGCGAGCCGGGCTTCGTGGTGCTGGACTCGCGCTCCACGGAGTCCTGGGACCAGGGCCATGTGCCCGGCGCCGTACACCTGCCCACCGCGCTCATCGCCGAGCAGGCCGAGCAGCTGCTCGACAAGTCCGTGCCGGTCGTCACCTACTGCTGGGGCCCCGGCTGCAACGGCGCCACCCGCGCCGCCCTGGCCCTGGCCGAACTCGGCTACCAGGTCAAGGAGATGCTCGGCGGCTTCGAGTACTGGGTGCGCGAGGGCTTCGAGTTCGAGACCTGGGAGGGCCGCGAGACGCGCGAGGCCGACGCACTGACCGCGCCCGTGGGCGCGGAGAACTGCGGCTGCTGACGGCCGGGCCGCGGTGGCGGGATGTGGGTGGCGGGCCTGGACCCGCCACCCACCGGGTGGGAACCCGCCACCCGCCGGGTAGGGACGCGCCACCGGCCCGGTAGGAACCCGCCACCCGCCGGGTAGGGACGCGCCACCCACGGGGTGGGAACCCGACCCCCGCCGGGCGGGAACCCGCCACCCCGCCGCGTCAGAGCTTGGACAGCTCGTCCACCAGGTCGTCCAGGCCCAGCGGCCCCTGGGAGAGCGCCGCCATGTGCCAGGCCCGGGCGTCGAACGCGTCGCCGTGGTGCTTCTTCGCGTTCTCCCGGCCCATCAGCCAGGCCCGCTCGCCCAGCTTGTAGCCGATCGCCTGGGCGGGCACGGACAGATAGCGGGTGAGCTCGCTCTCCACGAAGTCCGCCGGGCGTCCGCTGTGGCTGCCGAAGAACTCCTGTGCCAGCTCCGGCGTCCACCGCTCGCCGGGACGGAACGGCGAGTGGTCCGGAATCTCCAGCTCCAGGTGCATGCCGATGTCGACGATGACCCGGCAGGCCCGCATCATCTGCGCGTCCAAGTACCCCAGCCGCCGCTCCGGGTCGGGCAGGAAGCCCAGCTCGTCCATGAGCCGCTCGGCGTAGAGCGCCCAGCCCTCGGCGTTGGCGCTCACCGTGCCGATGGTCGCCTGGTAGCGCGAGAGCCGGTCCGCCACGTGCCGCCACTGCGCGATCTGCAGGTGGTGGCCGGGAACGCCCTCGTGGTACCAGGTCGAGACCAGGTCGTACACCGGGAAGCGGGTCTCGCCCATGGTCGGCAGCCAGGTGCGGCCGGGGCGCGAGAAGTCCTCCGAGGGGCCCGTGTAGTAGGGCGCGGCGGCGCTGCCGGGGGGCGCGATGTGCGACTCCACCTTCCGTACCCGCTCGGCGAGTTCGAAGTGCGTGCCGTCCAGGGCCGCGATCGCCTCGTCCATCAGGGCCTGGAGCCACTCGCGGACCTCGTCGACGCCCTCGATGTGGGTGCCGTGCTCGTCGAGGTGGGCCAGCGCCTCCCAGGGGCCCGCGCCCGGCAGGATCTTGTCGGCCTCGGCCTTCATCTCACCGAGGATGCGGTGGTACTCGGACCAGCCGTACGCGTACGCCTCGTCGAGGTCCAGGGTCGTCCCGTTGAAGTAGCGCACCCAGCGGGCGTACCGCTCGCGGCCCACCGTGTCGGGCGCCCCGGCGATCGCGGGCGCGTACACCTCGCGCAGCCAGTCGCGCAGGGCGACCAGCGCCTCGCCCGCCACGCGCGCGGCCGCGTCCAGCTCGGGACGCAGCGCCTCGGGGCCCGGCGCGACGAACTCCTCGAACCAGTTGCGGTCCGTGCCGATCCACTCGGTGAGCTGGCCGATGAAGGTGGCCGTGGCGCGCGGGCCCGCGAACAGCTTCCGGTCGAGCCCCAGTTGCAGCGAGGCGCGATAGCCGTCCAGGGCCGCGGGGACGGCGGTGAGCCGGGCCGCGACGTCCGCCCAGTCCGCCTCGTCGGCGACCGGCATCATGGTGAACACCTGGCGCACCGAGTGGACGGGCGAGCGCAGATTGCTGATGCAGCGCAGGCCCTCCTGCGCGTCATGGACGGCGAGTTCGGACGTCAGGCGCTCCCGCAGCAGTCTGGCGCAGCGCCGCTCGGAGTCGCTGTCCGCGCCCGGCAGCCGCTCCGCCTCGTCGAGCCGCGCCAGCGTCGCGCGGGCCAGGTCGGCCACGGCCGCCTGCCCGGCGGGTGTGAAGTCCGGAAGCAGCCGGGCGCTTCTGCGCACGCCCAGATAGGTACCGGTGATGGGGTCGAGTTCGATGAGTGCGTCGACATGGGCGTCGGCGACCTGGCGGGGCAGCACGCTGCTGGAAGTGTCTGGCATGGACCACATACTCGTACGAGCGGAGGCTCCGCGTCACCAACAGTCGACCTTCAGCCACCGGAGGCGGAAGGGGAGACAGGGGGCGAAGCGGAAGGTGAGCCCGGTGTCGACGAGGGTGGCAGCAGAGGGCCGCACTCCCACTGCTGGAAGATCAACCGCGTCTCCACCCGGGCGACTTCGCGCCGCGAGGTGAACTCGTCGATGACCAGCCGCTGGAGGTCGGCGGTGCCGGTCACGGCCACGTGGACCAGGTAGTCGTCCGGCCCGGTGAGGTGGAACAGGGCGCGGGACTCCGGCAGCGCCCGGATGCGCTCGACGAACGGACCGATCAGTTCACGCCGATGTGGTCGCACCTGTACGGAGAGGAGTGCCTCCAGGCCGCGGCCCATTCTGGCCGGGTCGAGACGGAGCTGGTGGCCCAGGATCACTCCGGAGCGGCGCAGCCTGGTCACCCGGTCCAGGCAGGTGGAGGGCGCCACGCCGACCTGCGCGGCCAGGTCACGGTAGGTGGTCCGGGCGTCGTTCTGCAGGAGGCGCAGAATGTCCAGATCCACCGGGTCCAGTGCGACAGAATCGGCCATTGGCCGAACGTAGCACGGACCTCGCCGCTCAATTCCGGTCACGTCATCACAGTGCCGCCATGGACACCGACACGCAGGACCGTACCCAGGCCGCACCCCGTGCCCTGGCCACCGAAGCCGTCCACGCCGGCCGCGACGACCTCGCGGGACTCGGCCTGCACGCCCCGCCGATCGACCTTTCGACGACCTACCCCTCGTACGACAGCGCGGCCGAGGCCGCTCGGATCGACGCCTTCGCGGCCACCGGGCTGCTGCCCGAAGGACCCCCGGTCTACGCGCGTCTGGACAACCCGACCGTGGGCCGTTTCGAGACAGCCCTCGCACGGCTGGAAGGGGCCGCCGGCGCCGTCGCGTTCGCCAGCGGCATGGCCGCGCTGACCGCGGTGCTGCTCGCCCGGGCCTCGGCGGGCCTGCGGCACGTGGTCGCGGTCCGGCCGCTGTACGGCTGCAGCGACCACCTCCTGGACGCCGGACTCCTCGGTACGGAGGTGACCTGGGTGGACCCGGCGGGCATCGCCGACGCCCTGCGGCCCGACACCGGACTGGTGATCGTGGAGACCCCGGCCAACCCGACCCTCGCCGAGGTCGACATCCGGGCCGTCGCCCACGCCTGCGGCTCGGTGCCGCTGCTGGTCGACAACACCTTCGCCACGCCCGTGCTCCAGCGGCCGCTCGAACAGGGCGCGCGGATCGTGCTGCACAGCGCCACCAAGTACCTGGGCGGCCACGGCGACGTCATGGGCGGAGTCGTCGCCTGCGACGACGCGTTCGCGCGGCAGCTGCGCCAGGTGCGGTTCGCCACCGGCGGCGTCCTGCACCCGCTCGCGGGCTATCTGCTGCTGCGGGGCCTGTCGACGCTTCCGGTACGGATGCGGGCGGCCGCGGGGAGCGCCGCGGAGCTGGCCCGCAGACTGGCCGCCGATCCGCGCGTGGAACGGGTCCACTATCCCAAGGTGGGCGGGGCGATGGTCTCCTTCGAGGTGAACGGCGATCCGCACCGCGTCATCGCGGGCGTCCGGCTCATCACCCCGGCCGTCAGCCTCGGCAGCGTCGACACCCTCATCCAGCACCCCGCTTCCATCAGCCACCGCATCGTGGCCGAGGGGGACCGGCGCTCCGCCGGAGTGAGCGACCGCCTGCTGCGGCTCTCCGTCGGACTGGAGGACGTCGACGACCTGTGGAGCGATCTGAGTCTGGCGCTCAGCGCTCCGCCCGCGACGCCTGCCCGAACGGCGTCTGCCCGAACGAAGCCTGCTGCTCGAACGACGGACGCGCCGGCACCCGAGCCTTCGGCAGCCGGGCGGTGACCACCAGCGTGCCCTCCTCGATCTGGTAGTCCAGCGGCAGGCCGAGGCCGCGCATCGCCGCCACCATCCCGGTGTTGGAGGACTGCGTGACCGCGTACACGCTCTCGCAGCCCGCCTCGACCGCCAGCGCCACCAGGCGCTCCAGGAGCTCGGAGCCGATGCCCCGGCGCTGCCAGTCGTCCTCGACGAGCAGCGCCACCTCGGTCTCGTCGCCGTCCCACAGCAGATGGCCGAGGGCGACGAGCCGCCCCGAGGCGGTCTGGGCGGCGAGGGTGCGGCCGTAGCGGGGGCTGAGCAGGTGGTTGAGGTAGCGGTCGGCGTCGCCGACGGGACCGTGGTAGCGCAGGCTCAGCGTGCGGTCGGAGCAGCGCTCGTGCATGGCCTTGGCGGCCTCGACGTCGTCCTGACCGGCCCGGCGAACGGCGATCTCGTTGCCCTCGGGCAGGGTGAGGACGTCCTGGCTGCGCGGGATGCGCGGGCCGAGCCGCGCGTCCAGCTCGACCAGCGCGCGCGCCCGCGCGAACTCGGTCGGGGTGAACGGGAGGTAGGGTCGCTCGATGGTGATGGCCCCGCCGTTCGGGTCGCGCAGCCGCATGGTGGTCGATTCGAGTACGCCCTCGACCGGCGCCGTCTCACCGGTCGGGCGGCCCGACAGGGACACGGCGGGCAGCGAGTGGATGGTGCACCTGCCCAGCAACTGCCTCAGTGCGAGAGGCAGTTCGGCCGCGTCGAGCGCGGTCCGGGTGGCGAGGCCGAGCACCCGGGTGGGCGCGTCCACCAGGTCGTGTGCGTCCGCGCGCTCCAGCCAGATGTCGCCGCCGCCCGCTGCCGCGATCTCCTTGGTGAGCCGGGCGGCCGTCAGCTCGGCGGGGGCCCGGAGCAGGAACTCGTCGACCGTGCCGTCGGCCAGCGGGTGCGTCTGGAGGGTGAGGATGTCGACCCGGCTGTGGGCGAGCGCGGTGCACAGGGCGGCCAGACTGCCCGGCTCGTCCCGCACGGTGGCCCGCATCCGCCACAGCGAGGTCTCGCGGGGCGCCGCCTGCGGTGCGGCGGACCCGTCGGTGGACGCGGCGCCGGCTGTCGCGGGCGCCGCGTCCGTATCGGCCCGTGTGTCCGCCGGGGGTGCGTGGCTGTGGCGGTGGGCCCACCAGGTGTGGAACGCCGCAGTGGCCACCAGGGCGACCGCCGAGGCGATGAGCAGGAACGGTCCGTCCGGCCCGTGGGCGACCGTGTTCGCCAGCCCGTCGGCCACCGCCACGGCCGTGAACAGCGCGGCCAGCTCGATCATGTCCCGCCGCCAGTGGTGGCGGCGGGCGCTCTTGCGGGCAGTCAACTCAGGCATCTCAGTCATGCCCTCACTGTGGCCGAGCGGTGTTGCGTGATCACGAACGCTTTGTGACTGATGGGTTAAGTGTGATTCTGGTGCTTTTCTGGCCGTTTCTTACGGTCTGTGGCGCGGAATGACCGGGTCGGTGCCGCAGTCCGTACGTCGCTTCGGCGTACGTCGCTCTGGGCTGCCTCACCACTGCCGTACCTCGCTACTGGCCCACCAGACCCGGCCTGAGTACCTTGGTGAAGAGTACCGAACCGCCCTGGGCGCGCAGTCGCACCGTCAGTTCGCCGCTGCCGCCGTCGATCTCGATCTCGCCGAAGTTCGGCGGGGTCTCCATCGGGGAGGCGTTGGCCCGCGCGGGCGCCTGGACGAAGACCTGGTCGGGACCGAAGGTCGCGTCGAGCTTGTTCGCCGGGAACCCGCCCGCGGCGAGCGGCCCCGACACGAACTCCCAGAACGGGGCGAAGTCCTTGAACGCGGCCCGCGACGGCTCGTAGTGCTGGGCCGCCGTGTAGTGCACATCGGCCGTCAGCCACAGGGTGCCGGTGATCTTGCGGTGCTTGACGAACCGCAGCAGTTCGGCGATCTGGAGCTCGCGCCCGAGCGGCGCGCCCGGGTCGCCCTGCGCCACGGCCTCGAAGTTCGCCGGGCCGTCGCTGACGACCAGTCCGAGCGGCATGTCGGCGGCGATCACCTTCCACACCGCCCGGGAGCGCGCGAGTTCCCGCTTCAGCCACTCCAGCTGCTCCGCGCCGAGGATGCCCACGGTGTCGTCGGCCTGCCGCCCGGGGGAGTTGGCATCGCGGTACGTCCGCATGTCGAGCACGAACACGTCGAGCAGCGGCCCGTGCCGCACCACCCGGTGCACGCGCCCCTCCCGGCTGCCCGGCCGCAGCGTGGAGACGGGGAAGTACTCGCTGAAGGCCCGCAGCGAACGGGCGGCCAGCACGTCGATGTTCTTCTCGGTGTACCGGGCGTCGTCCAGGATCTGCCCCGGGTACCAGTTGTTCCGTACCTCATGGTCGTCCCACTGGACGATGGAGGGCACCTGCGCGTTGAACCGCCGGACGTTCTCGTCGAGCAGGTTGTAGCGGAAGTTGCCCCGGTACTCGGCCAGCGTCTCGGCGACCTTGGACTTCTCCTCGGTCGTGATGTTCCGCCAGACCCGGCCGTCGGGCAGCGTCACGCTGGGCAGGATCACCCCGTCCGCGTAGATGTTGTCCCCGCTGGACAGGAAGAAGTCCGGGTTGAGCTGCCGCATCTCGTCGTAGACGCCGAAGCCGCCGATGTCCGGGTTGATGCCCCAGCCCTGCCCGGCGATGTCGCCGGACCACAGGAAGCGCACGTCCTGGTGGCGCGAGGCGGGCGCCGTGCGGAACGTGCCGTACACCGGCTTGCCGGTACGGCGCGGGTCGTCGGGGTCGGCGAGCGTCACCCGGTAGTGGATCTGCTCCCCGGCGGGCAGTCCGCGCAGCTGCGTCGTACCGGTGAAGTCGGTGCCCGGTCCGAGCAGCGGACCGTGCCATCTGCGGGCGCGGCGGAACGATTCGGTGGCGGAGGTCTCCACGACCATCCGGGCGGGCCGGTCGGACCGGGCCCACACGAGCCCCGACGACGCCGTGATGTCACCGGCCTGCACGCCCCAGTCGGCGCTCGGCCGCCCGGAGAGCGCCAGCGCGGGCGCGGCCGTGGCGAGCCCGGCGGGCAGGGCGAGACCCGCCGACACGGCGAGTGAACCCTTGAGTACGGTACGGCGGTTGGGCGAGGGGATCCGAGGGCGGTACGGCATCGAGGTGCCTCCAGGGACGGAGTGGCGGGATGGGGCGGGTGGTCCGGTGCGTGCGGATCCGTGCCATGCCTACTGCCCGGCTGCGGCGCGGGCGCGAACCCCAGGTGAACAACGGGATGTTGGCCCGGGGGCGATTGGGCCATTGGGCGACGGGCCGATGGGCCGATGGGTCGGCGGCTCGGGGGTGGGCGGCCTGGACGGCTCGTCCCGGGGCGCTGGGACTAGGGCGGTCGGACTAGGGCAATCGGCCGGGGACCAAGGAACCATCGACCGGGTGATCTTCGTTGAGTACGTTGCCGGTACGGGCCGCCGCCGAGGCGGCCCCGGACGACAGCAACAGCGAAAGCACAGGGAGTTCCCATGCCGGTCGGAGCCCGCTCACACATCCGCATCGCCCGCCCCTCGCGCGATCTGGCGGCGGCGGAGCGGTTCTGGGTCGACGGCCTGGGGCTCGACGTCGTGTGGCGGCACGACGCGGCGAGCGCCGCCGCCGGTGAGCACGCGCTCCTGATGGTCGGCTGGCCGGACGCCGACTGGCACCTGGAGCTGGTCCACGAGTCGGCCGCCCCCGTGGAGCCCCGGCCGACCGAGGAGGACCTGCTGGTCATCTACGTGGACGAGGAAGTTCCGCAGGACCTGGTGGCTCGCCTGGAGGCCCACGGCGGCAAGCGGGTGCAGTCGCCCAACCCGTACTGGAACGAGTGGGGCGTGACGATCGAGGACCCGGACGGGTACCGGTTGGTGCTCTGCATACGGGGCTGGTCGAACTCCTAGGCGTCACGCGTGGGCACGGCTTCGGCGAGGAGCCGCACCCCGCGCGCGATGTCGGACGGGGTCAGATGGGCGTACCCCATCACCAGCGCAACGCCGACGCCCGCTTCGGTGTCCGTTCCCGTTCCCGTTCCCGTACCCGCTCCTGATCCCGTTTCTCTCCCGCGTGAGCTGTAGTACGAGAGCGGGCGCACGGCCACGCGCGCGTGGGCGGCGCGTTCGAGCAGACGGGGCTCCGGGCCGTACCGCGCGGGCAGTCGGGCGATGATGTGCAGCCCGGCCGCGATGCCGCTCACCTCGGTGCCGGGGAAGTGCTCGCGCAACGCGCCGACCAGCGCGTCCCGCCGCTCCCGGTAGGCGCGTTGGCACCGGCGCAGTTGGCGGTCGTACGCGCCGCTGGTGAGGAAGTCCGCGAGCAGCGCCTGGTCGAGGGCGGGGTTGCCGAGATCCATGGTGCGCTTGCGGGCGACGATCGGGCCGGTCAGCCGCTCCGGCGCGAGCAGCCAGCCGAGCCGCAGCCCGGGGGCGAGCGACTTGCTGACCGACCCGGTGTACGCGACGTGTTCCGGGTCGAGTCCCTGGAGCGCTCCGACCGGAGCCCTGTCGTAGCGGAAGTCGCCGTCGTAGTCGTCCTCGACGACGAGCCCGTCCACCGCCCGCGCCCAGTCCAGGAGTTCGGCCCGCCGGCGCGCGGAGTAGGCGATCCCGGACGGGAACTGGTGCGCCGGAGTCGTCACCGCGACCCGTACCCCGCTCGCGTACAGCGGGCCGATCGCCAGGCCCTCCTCGTCGAGCGGCAGCAGCCGGGTCCGTACGCCGGTGGCCGCGAACAGCGCGGTGTGCTCGGGGCTGCCGGGGTCCTCGACGCCCACGGTCCGCTCGCCCCGCTCCCCGAGCGCGAAGCCGAGCAGCGTCGTGGCCTGGGCCACCCCGGAGCAGACCACGATCCTCTCGGGGTCGGCGACCACGCCGCGCCGCCGGGCCAGCAGCGCGGCCAGCGCGGTGCGCAGCTCGGGCAGCCCGCGCGGATCGGGATAGCCGAGCGAGCGGTGCGGCAGCCGCTCCAGGACGCCCTTGTGCGCGGCGGCCCAGGCGGCCCGCGGGAACAGCGACAGGTCCGGTGTGCCGGGCAGGAAGTCGGCCAGGGCGCCGGGGTCGCGCGGCGCCAGGTCACGCGCGCGTGGCGCGTCGGCGGCGCGCGCCGCCGCGCCCACCCAGGTGCCCGCGCCCCGGTCACTGCGCAGATAGCCCTCGGCGGTGAGCTGTTCGTAAGCCTCGGTGACCAGGCCGCGCGACACCCCGAGGTCGGCGGCGAGCTCACGGCTCGACGGCAGCCGCGTCCCGGCGGCGAGCCGCCCCGACCGCACGGCCTCGCGGAACGCCGACTGGAGCAGCCTGCCCCGCTGCCGGGCCGGAGCGGCGGCGGCCGGAAGCAGCAGTTCCCAGGCCGCGTTCCAGGACGGCGGCGCGTCGTCGCCCTGTGGCGCGGAGGGCGAAGTGGTCCCCGATGGAGTCATGGAAGTGGACCTTAAACAAGGCCACCGCGCTGCCTAGCGTCGGCCCCATGAACGTGTCACAGCTGCGGGGCGCGGCGTTCGCCGCCGTCGCCTGCTTCCTCGTCGGCGGGTCCTTCACCGCCAACAGCGTCCTCGGCGACTATCCGCACGCGGGCGGCCAGGCCCTCCGCTACGGCCTCGCCTGTCTGCTGCTGCTCCCGCTGCTCGGCCGGGGCGGCACCGCGCCGCTGCGCGCCCTGGGCGGGGCGCAGTGGGGCCGGCTCGCGCTGGTCTCCGCGGTCGGGATGGTGGGCTTCAACATGGCGGTGCTGGCCGCCGAGCGCACGGCCGAGCCCGCCGTCCCCGGTGTCTTCGTCGGGTGCGCGCCGGTCATGGTGGCGGTCCTCGTGCCGCTGCTCGACGGGCGGCGGCCCACCCGGCCGGTGCTCTACGGAGCGCTTCTGGTGGCGGCCGGAGCCTTCACCGTGCAGGGGTGGGGCCGTACCGACGCGGCGGGCATCGCCTGGTCGGCGGGTGCGCTGGTGGGCGAGGTGGGGTTCGCGGTGCTGGCGGTTCCGGTGCTGCGACCGCTCGGCCCGAAGCTGCTGTCGGCGGCCGTGTGCGGCGTCGCGGCCGTCGAGTCCGCGGCGCTCGCTCTCGTACTGGACGGCCGGTCGGCGCTGCGGCTGCCCGACGCCGCCGAGACGGCGGCCCTGGTCTGGCAGGCCGCCGTCGTCACCGTGGTCGGATTCGTCTGCTGGTACATCGGCGTGCAGCGGATCGGCGCCGAACGGGCGACGCTCTTCTCCGGCCTCATCCCGGTGTCGGCCGCGCTCACGGCCCCGCTGGTCGGCGCCGGAGCGTACGGCACGGCGCAGGCCGCGGGCAGTGCGCTGGTCGCCGCCGGGGTCGCGCTGGGCGCGGGAGTGCTGGCCCGGCGCCCGAAGCGCACCGGCTCAGCGGCTGGTGTCGAGGATGACGCGCGCGACCAGGGCGGGGTCGTCGTTCATCGGGACGTGGCCGCAGCCGGGCAGCCGCACCAGCCGGGCGCTGGGGAGCGTGTGCTTGGCGCGGATGCCCTGACGGCGCAGCAGCAGCCGGTCCTTGGCGCCCCAGGCGACGGTGACCGGGACTCCGGGCACGTCGTCGGTGAACCGGACCCGCACCCCGGCGGCCAGGGTCTCGTCGAAGCCGGTGGCCTCGCGCAGCGCGAGCGTCTCGGCGACGACGGCCTCGGGTGAACGGCGCCCGGGGCGCGCGTAGATGGTGCTCGTCAGCGCCGCGCGCCCGGCCGCGCTCCGGGACAACCGCTCGATGGCCGGCAGCGGCAGCAGCCTCGCGCCCCGCCGCATCGCGGTCAGCGTCGCGAAGGCGTAGCGGCGCTCGGCCTGGGTCCAGAACCCGGCGGGGGAGAGCGCCGTCACCGACCGTACGAGCTTCTCGCGCCCCAGCTCCAGGGCCAGCAGCCCGCCGAGCGAGTTGCCCGCCACATGCGGCCGTTCGATACCCAGCTCCTCGCAGAGCGCGCCCAGCGTCGGTACGACCGACCGCAGGTCGTACGAGACGCCCTCGGGCAGCGCCGGGGACTCGCCGAAACCGGGCAGGTCCACGGCGATGACATCGCGCTCGGCGGCCAGCAGGTCGAACACCGGGTCCCACGCCTGGCGGTGGTGGCCGATGCCGTGCAGCAGGAGCAGCGGGTCGCCGGAACCGGCCCGCCGGTAGGAGACGGTGACGGTGCGGCTGCCCCGGGGGGAGCCGATCGTGAAGGAGACCTCTTCGGCCATGCTGCTGCTCCCGGTGGTGGACGGACGGTGCCGCGCGGGCGGCGGTAGACACCCTGTCAGCAACAATTACCCTTCAGTAGCTTGGAGTTCAAGAGCCGGGTCCCGGACACCGCGCCAGGGGCGCAGAATCGAACAGCGAGAGTTCGCCTTCTGGACAGCCGGTTGCCGGTCGGCTGGGATGGAGCGGTGACTGCCCCCACCGCCGCCGAACTCTTCGAAGACCACAGGTCCGTCCTCACGGGCGTGGCCTACCGCATGCTGGGCCGTGTGACCGACGCCGAGGACGTGGTGCAGGAGGCGTGGCTGCGCTGGTCGGCGCAGGATCGCGACGGCGTGCGCGACCCGCGCGCGTTCCTCGTGCGGATCACCACCCGGCTCGCCATCGACCGGCTCAGACAGATCCAGGCGCGGTGCGAGGCGTACGTGGGGCCCTGGCTGCCCGAGCTGATCTCGACCGATTTCGGGCCTGTCGTACCGGATACGGTCGAACAGGCCATGCTGGCCGATTCCGTCTCGCTCGCCGTTCTGGTCGTCCTCGAATCGCTCTCGCCGCTGGAGCGCGCGGTGTTCGTCCTGCGGGAGGCGTTCGGCTTCCCGTTCGCGGAGATCGCGGCCACCCTGGACCGCACGGAGCCCGCCGTGCGCCAGCTCGCCGGGCGCGCCCGGCGCCACGTCGACGAGCGCAAGCCCCGCTACGACGTCGACCCCGCCCACCGCCGCGACCTCACCGAGCGGTTCATGGCCGCCGCGGGCGGCGGCGACCTGGACTCCATGCTCTCCCTGCTCGCCCCCGACGTACGGTTCATCGGCGACAGTGGCGGAAAGTCCAAGGCCCCGATGCGGATCATCGAGTCCGCCGACAAGGTCGGACGCTTCCTGTACGCGGTGTCACAGGAGGGCGGGCCCGAGGGTGACTTCCGCATCACGGAGATCAACGGCGGCCCCGCGGTGCTGGTCCTCTACGACGGCGAGCCCGACAGCGTCCTGCAGCTCGACGTCCTCGATGGCCGCATCCACTGCATCTATGTCGTACGGAACCCGGACAAACTGACCGCACTCGCCCACGAACTGTGCGAGGCGCGCGTGGATCAGTCGTCCTGTTAGCCGCACGCGCCCCAGTAGCACGACCCTGTGCCCGGATCCGGGCACAGGTCACTTTGCTGCGCCCTGCTCACGGGACCGCGAACGTCGTGTGAACGCTCTGCGCCAGGGCTCGGATTCGTTCCGTAACGGAACGAGGATTGGTCTTGACCAAGGGGGTGTGCCGCCCTATGGTCGCAGAGTTAGTGCAGGAACCTTTAATAAACAAGGGCGCAGAAAAGCCGCCGGGGCACGGCGATTGCGGAGGACAGGGTGGGGACCACGCAGCTGGAAACGGTGCCGGAGCCGAAGTACTGGCACCTCAAGACCGTGCTGAGCGAGGCGCTCGACTCGGACTTCGCGGTGGGAGAGATCCTGCCCAACGAGCGTGAGCTGGCCGCCCGTTTCGGTGTCGCGCGCGCCACGCTCCGCCAGGCTCTGGAGCAGCTCGAACTCGAAGGCAGGCTGCAGCGCCGCCGCGGCGTCGGCACGACCGTCGCCCCGCCGCGCGTGGGCGTCTCCGTCGGCGCCGAGCAGCACGACTGGCCCGGCACCGCCGGTGACTCCTGGCAGGCCGCCGACTGCGCCGTCGGCACCCCGCCGCTCGCGGTGGCCCGGCTCTTCGACACCGAGCCGCTCGAAGAGGTGCACACCGTCCGCCGGATCCGCACCACCCACGGCCAGCCCGTCGCCGCCGAGCTCCTCTACGTACCGGCGTCCTCCGTGCCGGACCTCACCGCGATCGACGCGCCGTCCGGACCGGCCCGCGCGCGCAGCGTGCTGCGCGAGCTCCAGCGCCTCGACCTGGAGGGCCAGGACCGCGCGGTCGAGCTCGGCTCGGCCCGCGCCGACGACGCGAAGGAGCTCGACCGGCTGCCGGGCGCGCCCGTCCTCGTCGTGACGACGCGCTACTTCTCCCTCGGCCGGACCGTCGCCGTCTCGGTGGCGACCTACCGCGCCGACACCTGCCGCCTCACCTTCGGCGACTCCGGCGACCTGCAGATCAGCCACGCCGGCCACCGCCAGGCCTCCTGACGCCCCGTTTCCCGATACGGCCCGCCACTCTCGACGAGCGGCGGGCCGTTCGCGTTGGGGTAAGGGCAAGGGCAAGGGCAAGGGCAAGGGCAGGGTCAGGAACAGCGACTGGGGCAGATGCCGAGTCGGGCGGTGCATGCCCGGTGCGGCGAGGCTTGAGGGGCCGGTCCTGGCTGGCCAGGGCGTGGCTCTACGTCATCGCCCGGTACGGCGGGGCCCAGCCCCGCGTACCCCGGCCGGGCCGTGGGTGCACCTACGGCCCCCGCCCCCCGCCTGCTCAGCGGCGAGCCGTCACCGTGCCCTCGACCGCGAACAGCTGCTCCTCGACGTGGTCGAGCGCGAGCCGCAGCGCACCGGTCGCCACCGCCGCCTCCCCGAGGAGGGAGAGGGTCACCCGCGGCGGCCGCAGGCAGTACCGCGCCAGTTCCTGGCGCAAGGGGTCCAGCACGCCGTCGATCCCCGCCGCCCAGCCGCCGACGACCACCAGCTCCGGGTCGAGCGCGAGCACCAGGGCCGCCACATCGTGGACCAGCCGCTGGATGAACCGCTCGACCGCCTCCTGCGCACCGCTGTCACCCCGCTTGGCCAGCGCGAACACATCGGCGACCGCCTGCTCGTCCAACGGGTGCAGCGGCTCCTCGGTCGTCGACAGCAGCTTCTCGGGCGTCACGTCGCGGCCCAGCAGATGCAGCGCGCCGATCTCGCCCGCCGCGCCGCCGAACCCCCGGTGCAGCCGTCCGCCTATCAGCGACCCGGCTCCCGGGCTCAGCCCGGCCAGGACGAAGACGATGTCGTCGGAGTCGGTCGCCGCGCCCTTCCAGTGCTCGGCCACGGCCGCCGCGTTGGCGTCGTTCTCGACCAGCACCGGGCAGCGGAACGACCGCCGCAGCCGCTCGCCCAGAGCCAGACCGGTCCACTCGGGCAGCGCCGTGCCGAGCCGCACGGTGCCGTCGGCCTCCACTATGCCGGGGCTGCCGACACCGACCGCGCGGAGCGAACTGCGCGCCACCCCGGCCCGCCGCAGCAGGTCGGCCACCGTCGCCCTGACCTTCTCCAGACGCTCATCGGCCGAGGCCGTCTCCGACACCTCGCGGGACCCGGCGCCGACGATCCGTCCGTCGAGCCCGGACAGCAGCGCCGCCACCCGGTGCGGGCCGATCTCGATGCCCAGCAGATGGCCCGCCTCGGCCCGGAACCTGAACCGGCGCGCGGGGCGTCCCTGACGGCGCGCCTCGCCCTCCTCGGGAGCCGACTCCACGACGAGTCCGCCCTCCATGAGCCCCTCGACCACGCCCTCGACCGTCGGCCTCGACAGGCCGGTGATCCGGGTCAGATCGGTCAGCGTGGGAGATTCCGCCCCACGCAGTGCATGGAGAACCACCGCGGAGTTGATCCGCCGCAGCAGAGAGGGATCCCCGCCGGTCAGCCGCCCCAACGTGTGTCCTCCCAGCTCGTACGCGTGTCTGCCGGATCGTACTCGCTGGTCAGGTATACGGCGAGTGGCGGATGGTCACGGAGGCGCATCAGCTCGGAGCCACGAATCCCGACTCGTACGCCGCGATCACGGCCTGAGTCCGGTCCCGGGCGCCCAACTTGGCCAGGACGGCGCTGACATGGGTCTTCACCGTCTCGGTGCCGACGATCAGCCGGGCGGCGATCTCCGCGTTGGAGAGCCCGCGCGCCATCAGCCGCAGCACGGCCGCCTCACGCTCGGTGAGGGCCGCCTTGTCCAGCGCCGCCCGGGCGTCCCGGTTGCCGTACTCGGCCGCGAGCGACCGGACCGCCGCCGGGAACAGCAGCGATTCGCCCTCCGCGACGAGCCGCACCGCGTGCACGATCTCGGCGGGCCGGGCCCGCTTCAGCAGAAACCCGTCGGCGCCGGCCCGCAGCGCCTCGTACACGTACTCGTCGTTCTCGAACGTCGTGACCACCAGGATCTTCGGCGGATCCTGCACCGTGCGCAGCACCGCCCGAGTGGCCTCTATGCCATCGAGCAACGGCATCCGGACATCCATCGCCACCACATCGGGGCGCAGCTGGCGCACCAGCGGGATGACGGCGGCGCCATCGGCGGCCTCACCCACCACCTCGATGTCGGGCTGAGCCTCCAGTACGGCACGCAGACCCGCACGGACCAGGGGTTCGTCGTCGACGAGAAGAACGGTAACCGGCATCCGGTCAGCGTAGGCCGTCCAGCGGCAGCCGGACGCGCACCCTCCATTCCCCCGCCTGCGGACCCGACCGGGCCTCGCCGCCCAGCAGCGCCGCCCGTTCACGTATGCCGCGCAGGCCGCTGCCGCCCTGCCCCCTGGGCGTCGAACCCGCCAGCGGATTCGTCACATCGAGCTCCAATCGCTCTCCCAATACCGCTATCCGCACCCGCACGGGCACCGGACCCGAGTGCCGCAGCACATTGGTCAGTGCCTCCTGGAGGATCCGGTACCCCTCCCGGGAAACCGGACCCGGCACCAACGACAGCGGGCCGCTGAGCTCGGAATCCACCTTCGCCCCCGAGGCCCGCGCCGATTCGAGCAGCCGGTCGGCCTCGTCGAGCGTCGGCCGCTGCCCCACCGGCCCCCCGCTCTCACGCAGCACGAGCAGAACGCGCTCCAGGTCGTCCAGCGCGGCCCGGCCCGTCTCCTCGATCGCGGCCAGCGCCCGGGCCGTGAACGCCGGGTCGCCCGCCGCCCGGGCAGCACCGGCCTGTACCACCGCGACGGTCAGCGCGTGCCCGATCGAGTCATGGATCTCGCGGGCGATCCGATTACGTTCGAGCAGCCGCTCGGTCCGCTCCTCCAGCGCGGTCAGCCGCTCCTCCTTCGACGGGCCGAGCAGCCGCCGCGCGATGGCGGCGTCCAGTTCCCCCATGGCCGCGACACAGCCGAGCATGAGGAGAACGGGCAGCGGAGACAGCGGCAACCACCACCAGTGCGGAGCCAGGTCACGCAGGACGGGGACGTCGCTCGTGCCGTGGCCCAGAGAGGCCCTGACCAGCTCGTAGGTGACCACGGGAAGCCATACCGATATCACCAGGGTCACCAGCGCGAGCGCCAGCCGTATCTCCAGCCACATGACCGTCCGCCCGCGCTCGGCCCAACTGGCCGACGGCGCCGCGGAGACGGTCGCGTCGTGTCGGCCCCGCTCCTTCGGCACCACGAGCAACTGGGCCTGTATCCCCTCGGTCAGGCGCACGGCCGGTATCAGCCCTATCAACAGCAGGGCGAGAAAGGGGACATACGGCTTTTCCATATCGATGAACAGCCAAATGCCGTACACCGCGGCGGGCATCGACAGATGCAGCCATCGCGTGTACGTCACGGAGCGGCCCAGCGGGCGGAGAAAGCGGATCATGTCGCCATCGTGCCAGCGTCCGGATCGCCGCGGCTCCCCCGCACGGGGGAGACGATCCCCACGCACGGGGGAGGCCCGGGACCTGCGGTGACGGCGAATGTTGAGACATGACCAGCATCGACGTCCAAGAGCTCACCAAGGAGTACGGAACCACCCGCGCCGTGGACCGCCTGACATTCAGCGTGCGGCCCGGCCGGGTCACCGGCTTCCTCGGCCCCAACGGCGCCGGAAAGTCCACCACCATGCGGCTCGTCCTGGGCCTGGACCGGCCGACGTCGGGCACCGCCACGCTCGGCGGCCGCCCGTACGCGGAATACGACGAGCCGCTGCGCCACGTCGGCGCGCTGCTCGACGCCCAGGCCGCGCACGGCTCGCGCACCGCACGGAATCATCTGCTGGCTCTGGCCGCCAGTAACCGAATACCGGCACGACGCGTGGACGAGGTCCTGGAAGAGGCGGGTATCGCCCGTGTCGCGGGCCGACGCATCAAGACCTTCTCCCTTGGTATGCGTCAGCGGCTCGGGATCGCGGCGGCCCTGCTCGGCGACCCCTCGGTGCTGATCCTGGACGAGCCGTCCAATGGCCTCGACCCGGAAGGGATCATCTGGATAAGGGAGTTGATGCGGAGGCTTGCCCGTGAGGGCCGGGCCGTCCTGGTCTCCAGCCACCTGATGAACGAGACCGCGTCGTTCGCCGACCACCTGGTCGTCCTCGGCCGAGGACGACTCCTGGCCGACACACCCATGCAGGACTTCATCGACTCGCGCATACAGCCGCGAGTGCGCCTGCGGACCACCGACGGCAGTCGCCTGCACACCCTGCTCACATCGCGGGGTTTCGCACCCGTCCAAGGCGAGGACGGCCGCTGGATTGTCGAGGGCGCACGCGTCGAGGAGGTGGGTCTCCTCGCGGCGACGGACGGCATCCCGATCCTCGAACTCGCGACGGAGGAGGCAACGCTGGAGCAGGCCTATCTCGACCTCACGGCAGACGAGGCGGAGTTCGCGTCCGCCTCAGCCGTCTCGTCCGTCCCGGCCGTCGGCCCCAATCGTCCCACCCCTCCTCACTCATCCCACCATACGAACCCATCCACTCCTTCTTCCCCTACGACCTCTACTTCCCCTTCCTCCCTGTCTATCCGCTCCGTCCGTTCGGCCACCGACCAGGAGGTATGAGCCGTGTCGTTCCCCGCAGTTCTGCACGCCGAGTGGATCAAGGTCCGCTCGCTGCGGTCCCTCGTCGGCTCGCTGATATCGGTGTTCCTGGCGACAGCCGGGCTGACCGTCCTCGTCTGCGCCACGCTGGGGCACCCGGCCGCCGACAGCACTGATTTCGTCGAGCCCATTCTGTTCTCCTACTACGGCCTCAACTTCGGGCAGATGGCGGCACTCACCTTCGGCGCGATAGCCATGGCCTCGGAGTACAAGAACGGGGGGATACGGGTCTCGCTGGGCGCAGTGCCCAACCGGGGGCTGTTCTACGCGGCGAAGCTGGTGGTGATCGCCGGTCTTGCCTTCGCCGTAGGGCTCGTCACCAGTCTGACTTCGTTCCTGTCCGGCCAGGCGCTCATGGACAAGGGGTTCGGCATAGGCATCGGTGATCCGGGGGCACTTCGCGCGGTGGTCGGCTGCGCCTTCTACCTCGCCCTGCTCAGCTTGCTGGCCGCCGGCCTCGCGGCGCTGCTGCGCAGCGTCACCGGCACCATGAGCGTGCTCGTGCCCATGTTCCTGATCGCGCCGTTCGTGGTCGGGGACGTGTCGCACGGCGGTAGCGCCGCGGACTTCCTGCCGGATCGGGCGGGCCAGCAGATCCTGCTGCTCCACCCGGAAGGGCCGTTGGGGGCCTGGAGCGGCATGGCGGTGCTCATGGCGTGGAGCGGGCTGGTCGTGGGGGCGGGCTGGTGGGCGCTGCGGCGGCGGGACGCCTGAGAGGCCAATTGTCAGTGGCGGCGGGTTTACTGACTGCATGACCACCGCACGGCATCTCGAAGTCATCGATCTGCTGCGCGTCCGCGACTTCCCCGCGGAGCGCGGCAGGTCGGGGGCGATCACCAGCGGACCCGGCTACCACCTGGCGGAGCTCAGCACCAGCGAGGACTTCTGGGACGACGACGGCAGCAGACGCGTCGAAGTGCAGGAGCAGTACGAAGCGGAGTGCGAGGCCCTCGCCCAGCTGCTGAGCGAGCGGTGGGGCGCTGCGCAGATGTTCAGCCTCTGGAGCGTGCTGACCCGGGGCATGGAAGGAGAGGAGATAGCCGAGCCGTGGGGCGAGCTGAGCAACAGCGTCCCGTACCTCCACCTCTGGCGGGCGGAACACCACTGGGTCGCCGTCGGCGTCTCGCAGTGGGACACGGAGTTGGAGTTCCAGCTGATGGCGGTGGTGACGGAGGTCGATCCGCCGTGAGGCCGTAGGAGGCGCGGGCGGGGCCGCCGGGTGACAGGTCGGCGGGCCGGTGTGGCGTAACGTCCTGGGGCGTCGCCGTCTCTTGCCGGCGGGTGAGGAGATCGTGATGACGTACGCAGTGGCGGATCTGGGTGGCGGTACGACGGAAGTGTCCGTCGTCGCGGACGGCGTGGTGCAGATGACCGGCTACGCGGGCGGTGGTGAGGCGTCGGTCGCCGAGTTCACCCCCGCACAGGCCCGGGAGCTGGCGGCGGCGCTGGTGCGGGCGGCGAACGAGGCGGAGAACCTGGCACCGGGCGAGCCCGTGTCGGTCAAGGCGCAGGAACTGCGGCGGGGCGATGTACGGGACGGCGACCGGTCGATGACCGTGGACCGGGTCAAGGTGGACGAGACCATCTCGACGGCGCACGTCACGTGGAAGTCGGACGTGGGCCGTACCTGGACGCAGAGCTATGCCATGGACACGGACATCCGTCTGCGGAGGCGGGGGCCGGAAGCGGCGGGGTGAGGGAAGGGGGTGTCGCGGGGCGGACGGGAAGGTGACGGCAGGCCCTGGGCCGGAGGCGAAGTCCGGAGGCGAGGTACCGAGACTCCAGGGTGCCGGTTCACGGCGGTCGGGCGGTGGGGCGGTCAGGCGGTGGCGGTGGCGGTGTCCGCGTCCGCTTGCGCTGCCGCTCGGAGGCGGGCGTACTCCTCGGCCATCGTCTGGGCCGTCCAGTGGGCGTTCAGGCCGCTGGGGTTGGGCAGGGCCCAGACGCGGGTTTCGCCGATGGTGCGGGTCTGGGGGCCTATCCGGGCCTTGCGGTCGTCGAAAGCGGTGCGGTAAGCGGTGACGCCGACCACGGCGAGGTAGCGCGGGCGGAGTCGTTCGACCTTGGCGGTGAGGAGACGGCCGCCCTCGCGGAACTCCTCGGCGCTCAGCTCGTCGGCTCGGGCGGTGGCCCGGGCGACGACGTTGGTGATGCCGAGGCCGTAAGTGAGCAACTCGTTCTGCTCCCAGGGCTTCAGCTGGCGCGGGGTGAAGCCCGACAGGTGCAGGACCGGCCAGAAGCGGTTGCCCGGGCGGGCGAAGTGGTGGCCGGTGGCGCCGGACATCAGGCTCGGGTTGATGCCGCAGAAGAGCACGGACAGACCGCCCGCGGCCACGTCGGGGATGACGGTGTCGCGGGCGGCCTGGAGTTCCTCGGGAGTCATCGGGAAGACCCGTGGGAGGGGGTGGGCGCGGTCAGAGGATCGAGCCGGGGGTGTAAGCGGCGGCGGCCGGGTGCTGCTTGGCGATCTCCTCGATACGGGAGACCAGCGCGCTGACCTGGTCGCCAGCGGCGCCGGTGAAGGAGAGCTTGTCGGCCATCAGGGCGTCGAGCTGGGCGCGGTCGAGCGGCATGCGGTCGTCGGCGGCCAGCTTGTCGAGGAGTTCGTTGCGCTCGGCGCCCTGCTCGCGCATGGCCAGGGCGGAGGCGACGGCGTGCTCCTTGATGACCTCGTGCGCGGCCTCGCGGCCGACCCCGGCGCGTACCGCCGCCATCAGCACCTTGGTGGTGGCGAGGAAGGGCAGGTAGCGGTCCAGCTCGCGGGCCACGACGGCGGGGAAGGCGCCGAACTCGTCGAGCACGGTGAGGAAGGTCTCGAGCAGGCCGTCGAAGGCGAAGAACGCGTCGGGCAGCGCGACCCGGCGGACGACCGAGCAGGAGACGTCGCCCTCGTTCCACTGGTCGCCGGCGAGCTCGCCGGTCATCGAGGCGTAGCCGCGCAGGATGACCATCAGGCCGTTCACGCGCTCGCAGGAGCGGGTGTTCATCTTGTGCGGCATCGCGGACGAGCCGACCTGGCCGGGCTTGAAGCCCTCGGTGACCAGCTCGTGCCCGGCCATCAGCCGGATCGTCTTGGCGACTGAGGAGGGCGCGGCGGCGAGCTGCACCAGGGCGGTGACGACGTCGTAGTCGAGCGAGCGCGGGTAGACCTGACCGACGGAGGTGAAGGCGTGGGCGAAACCGAGGTGTCCGGCGATGCGCTGTTCGAGCTCGGCGAGCTTCGAGGCGTCGCCGCCGAGCAGGTCGAGCATGTCCTGGGCGGTGCCGACCGGGCCCTTGATGCCGCGCAGCGGGTAGCGGGCGAGCAGCTCCTCCAGGCGGCCGTAGGCGACGAGCAGCTCGTCGGCGGCGGTGGCGAAGCGCTTGCCGAGAGTGGTGGCCTGCGCGGCGACGTTGTGCGAGCGGCCCGCCATGACCAGCTCCGCGTACTCGCCGGAGAGCTTGCCGAGCCGGGCCAGGACCGCCACGGTCCGGTCGCGCATCAATTCGAGCGAGAGCCGGATCTGGAGCTGCTCGACGTTCTCGGTCAGGTCGCGGGACGTCATGCCCTTGTGGACCTGCT
This sequence comes from Streptomyces sp. TLI_146, assembly GCF_002846415.1. NCBI lineage: Bacteria > Bacillati > Actinomycetota > Actinomycetes > Kitasatosporales > Streptomycetaceae > Streptomyces > Streptomyces sp. TLI_146. The sequence continues at coordinate 2,071,552 of NZ_PJMX01000001.1, read as the reverse complement.
CGTGTCCGGCGAGGGCGTTGAACTCCTCGATCCGGGCCTTCACGTCGTGGCGCGTGACCTTCTCGCGCTCGGCGATCGACGCGAGGTCGACCTGGTCGAGTACGCGCTCGTAGTCGCTGAGGGCGGCGTCCGGCACCTCGATCCCGAGGTCCTTCTGCGCGCGCAGCACGGCGAGCCAGAGCTGACGCTCCAGCTTCACCTTCTGCTCGGGGGACCAGAGGACGGCCAGCTCCGTGGAGGCGTAGCGGCCGGCCAGGACATTGGGGATGCGAGGCTTCGCAGACACAGCAGTCACGTGTCCAGATTCTACTGGCGATTTCTGCAGGCCAGCGCCCCGGTCCGGTTTGTGGCTTGCTACGAGAGCGCGGTCACATCGCCGGACGCCGTGCCCGCCCGCCCGTCCGCCGCCGGGGTCGTGTCGTACGGCAGGAGCTCCGGGCGTTTCGCCGGGCGGCCGTCGCCCGAGGACCGGCCGGTGAGGCGGCGGGCGATCCACGGGGCGAGGTGCTGCCGGGCGAACCGTGCGTCGGCCACGCGGCGCGTCGCCCAGCGCGGCCGCGGACCGTGCGGCAGCGGGGCGAGCCAGTCGTCCTCGGCCGGGAGCCCGAGCTTCTGCCAGACCGCCTCGGCCACCCGGCGGTGCCCCTCGGCGGTCAGATGGAGCCGGTCGACGTCCCACAGGCGCGGATCGCCGAGCACGGCCGCGCCGTACAGGTCGACGACCAGGGCGTCGTGTTTGGCGGCGAGGTCCTCGATGTGGGCGAAGAGCTCTTCCATACGGGGGCGGAAGCGTTCCATCACCGGGCCGTTGCGGCCGGGGCTGCGCATCAGGACGAGTTGGCCGCAGGACGGCGCCAGCTTCTCGACGGCCTCGGTGAGGAGCCCGCGCACCCTGCCCATGTCGCACTTGGGGCGCAGGGCGTCGTTGAGGCCGCCCACCAGGGTCACCACGTCCGCCCGCATCGCCGCGGCGGGTTCGACCTGCTCGTCGACGATCTGGCCGATGAGCTTTCCGCGTACGGCGAGATTGGCGTAACGGAAGCCGGGTGTCCGGGCGGCGAGCCGGGCCGCGAGCAGATCCGCCCAGCCGCGGTAGGAGCCGTCGGGCAGGAGGTCGGACATGCCCTCGGTAAAGGAATCGCCGACTGCGACAAAGCTTGTGTAGCTGGCATTCATCTCCATGGCGGAGCGATCGTACCGCGCGGTAGTGTCACGCGGTCCGGGTGGTGACGGCGAGGGGGAAGCGGATGAGCGAGGCGCTGGAACAGGCGCTGGCGGAGGCGCTGGCGGGGCTGGTCACCGCGGTGGACACCTGCGAGGACGACGTGCTCGACCCCGACACCGCAGTGAAGTGGCTGGAGGGCAGCGCGTATGTGCTCGACCGGCTCGCCCCCGCCGACCGGCGGCGGCTCGCCGAGCTGTTCCGGGCCGCCGCGCTGCGCGAACCGGCCGGGCCCTGGCGCGACGACCTGCTCAAGGTCGGGGACGGTTTCGGGCTCGACGAGGACCAGCACGAGCGGCACTGCGACGCGGTCGAGACGCGGGTGCGGCGGTTCGTCGAGACCGTGCGCGCCGTCGACCCCGCGACCGAGGTGCCCGCCTGCCCGGGCTGGACCTTCGCCGACCTCACCCGCCACCACGGCACCACGCACCGCTGGATCGCCCATCTCGTACGCCACCGGGTCACCGAGCGCGTCTGGTCGCGGGACGTGCCGCTGGAGCTGCCGGACGAGGAGAAGGACTATCCGGACTGGCTGGCGGCCGCGGCCGAGGAGTCGCTGAGGGTGCTGCGCTCGGCCGACCCCGAGACCCCAATGTGGTCGCACGGCGCGGACCAGCACGTCCGGTTCTTCGCCCGGCGGCTGCTCTTCGAGGCCGTGGTGCACCTCGCGGACGCCGAGCTGGCGCTGGGGCGTACGCCACGCGTCGAGGCGTGTACGGCGGCCGACGGCATCGAGGAGTTCCTGGAGAACCTGCCGTTCCTCGGGCGCGCGGAGTCGGTCGCCGCGCTCGGCTGGGACGGCGCGTCCCTGCGGCTGCGCGCCACCGACACCGGCGCTGCCTGGACGGTCGTCCTCGGCGGCGCGAACGACTTCCGGTGGGAGAACGCCGCAGGCGGCGCGAGCGGCTCCGCCGTCCCCAGGGGCGACGCCACCGTCACCGTCGAGGGCCCGGCGGGCGAACTGCTGCTGCTCGTGTACGGGCGGCGGGCGCCCGGCGACGAGGAGTTCGCGGTCACGGGCGAGCGCGAGGTGCTCGACGCGTGGCTGGCCGCGACGGCGCTCTGACCCGCTGCCGCCCGAAGCCGGTCGCTCGAACCGGCCGCCGAAGGCGTCATCGACGGCGGCCCCTCACCTGTCCTGGGCGAACCCGGCCCAACTCAGCCGATCCCCGCCGCGCGGGCCCTGTCGGCGCGGGGTGTTCCGCGGTATGCCAGGAACACCTCAACTCACCGCAGCTCAACACCCGCTGTACCCGGACCACTTGACCCCGCATTTGATCACGCACGAGAGAGCGAGCGTTCCATGTTCACCAAAGCCTTCTGGAAGGCCACCGCCGAGCGGGCCATTCGTACGTTCGCGCAGTCCCTCGCGGCCGTCCTGACGGCCGGGGCGACCAACCTGTTCGACGTGGACTGGAAAGCGGCGCTGGCCACCGCGGGTCTGGCGACGCTGGCCTCCGTGCTGATGGCCATCGGCTCGTCGGGCCTGGGGCGGCCGGGCCCGGGTCTCACCGAGACCACGGTGCCCGACGCCCCCGCCAAGCCGGCGACGGCGACACCCGGAACCGAAGGCGCCGCCAAGCCCGCCGTATAGCCGTCTAGCCGTACAGGCGGCGCCCCGCCGTCCTACGCCGTGTCCGGTCGGCCGACCAGCTCGCGCAGGACGTCCTCCATCGTGACCAGGCCCGACAGCCGTCCGTCCTCGCCGAGCACCGCCGCGAGGTGCGTACGGCTGCGGCGCATGGCGGTCAGTACGTCGTCGAGCGGCGTCGAGGTCCGGACCCGGGCGATCGGCCACAGGGCCGTCACCGGGAACGGCACGTCGCGCGGCATCGCGTCGAGCGCGTCCTTGACGTGCAGATAGCCGAGGATGCGGTTGCCCGCGTCCACGACCGGGAAGCGGGAGAAGCCCGACAGGGCGGCGAGCCGCTCCAGCTCCTCCGGGGTCGTGCCGACCGGCGTGTGCACGACCTTCTCCAGCGGGACCACCACGTCCCGCACGGGCCGCCGCCCCAGCTCCAGGGCGTCGTGCAGCCGCTCGGCGGCCCGGTCGTCGAGCAGCCCGGCGTCGCCCGCGTCCCGGACCATCCGGGCCAGCTCGTCGTCCGAGAACGTCGCCGCGACCTCGTCCTTGGTCTCCACCCGCAACAGCTTGAGCAGGGCGTTGGCGAAGGCGTTGATCGCGAAGATCACCGGACGCAGTGCCCGGGCGAGCGTCACCAGCGGCGGGCCGAGCAGCAGCGCGGTCCTGGCCGGCTCGGCCAGCGCGATGTTCTTCGGCACCATCTCGCCGAGCAGCATGTGGAGGTAGGTGGCGAGCGCCAGCGCGATGAAGAAGGAGACCGGGCGTGCCGCGCCGTCGGGCATCCCGACCAGGTGGAACACCGGCTCCAGGAGATGCTCGATGGCGGGCTCGGCGACCACACCGAGCACCAGGGTGCACAGCGTGATGCCCAGTTGGGCCGCCGCCATCAGCGCGGAGACGTGTTCCAGACCCCAGATCACGCTGCGCGCACGGCGGTTGCCCTGCTCGGCGAGCGGTTCCACCTGGCTGCGGCGCACGGAGATCAGCGCGAACTCGGCGCCGACGAAGAAGGCGTTGACGACCAGCGTCGCCAGACCGATCAGCAACTGGATGACGGTCATCGGCCGGTCCCCTCGTCCTTGGCGGAACCGTTGATATCGGCGGAACCGTTGTTATCGGCGGAACCGTCGACATCGACAGCACTGTCGGCATCAACAGCACCATCGGAAGTCACAGCACCGTCGGAATCAGCGGCATCAACGGAATCAACCGCACCATCGTCCCGGCCCGCGCGCCGCGCCCCCCTGCCACGCCGCGCACCCCGTCGCCCGCCGTGCCCGCCGGGTCCGTCATGCCCGCGACGCCCCGCGCCCCGGTGCTCCCTGCGCCGCCGGGAGCCGTCCGCCTCGTCCTCGTCGTCCCCGTCGCCGGGCAGCGGCGCGTGCAGCAGGACGCGTGCGGCGCGGCGGCCGGACGCGTCGACGACGTCGAGCCGCCAGCCGCCCAGCTCCACGCTGTCACCGAGGGCCGGGATCCGGCCGAGCCCGGTGGCGATCAGGCCCGCCAGCGTCTCGTACGGGCCCTCCGGCACGCGCAGCCCGATGGCCTCCAGCTGGTCGGTGCGGGCGGCGCCGTCGGCCGAGTAGAGCGCGCGCCCGTCGGCGTCCTCGCCGGCCCGGGCCAGGTCGGACGTCTCGTGCGGGTCGTGCTCGTCCCGCACCTCGCCCACGACCTCCTCGACGATGTCCTCCAGGGTGACGACCCCGGCCGTACCGCCGTACTCGTCGATGACCACGGCCATGGTCCGCCGCCCGTACAACTGGTCCAGGAGCCGGTCCACGGTCAGCGTCTCCGGTACGAGCAGCGGCTCGCGCAGCAGCTCGGTGACCGGATGGCGGGGCCGCTGCTCGGCGGGGATGGCGAGGACGTCCTTGATGTGGGCGATGCCGACGACGGTGTCGAGGCTGCCCCGGTAGACGGGGAAGCGGGACAGGCCCGTCGCGCGCGTGGCGTTCGCGACGTCCTCGGCGGTGGCGTGCACCTCCAGCGCGGTGACCTGCACGCGGGGCGTCATCACGTTCTCGGCGTCGAGCTCCGCCAGGTTGAGCGTACGGACGAAGAGCTCGGCGGTGTCCGCTTCGAGGGCGCCCTCTTTGGCGGAGTGGCGGGCCAGCGCGACCAGCTCCTGGGGGGTGCGGGCGGAGGCCAGCTCCTCGGCGGGCTCCAGGCCAAGGCGGCGCACCATGTGGTTGGCGGTGTTGTTGAGGTGGCTGATGAACGGGCGGAAGGCCGCACTGAAGGCGCGCTGCGGGGCCGCGACGACCTTCGCGACCGCCAGCGGCGAGGAGATGGCCCAGTTCTTGGGGACGAGCTCGCCGACGACCATCAGGAAGACGGTGGACAGGGCGGTGCCGAGCACCAGTGCCGCCGAGTGGGAGGCGGCGTCGGACAGGCCCAGGGAGCCGAGCGGGCCACTGATCAGCTTGGCGATCGAGGGCTCGGCGAGCATGCCGATCACCAGATTGGTGACGGTGATGCCGAGCTGCGCGCCGGAGAGCTGGAAGGTGAGGCTGCGGACGGCCTTGAGAGCGCTGCTCGCGCCGCGCTCGCCGTTCTCGACGGCCCGCTCCAGCTCGCCGCGCTCCACGGTGGTGAGGGAGAATTCGGCCGCCACGAAGGCCCCGCAGGCCAGCGACAGCAGCACGGCCACCACGAGCAGAAGCACTTCGGTCATCGGTTCACCTCCGTCCCATGATCGGGCAGGGCCAGGAGGATCGCGCGATGTCGCGTACCGGTACGGGGACGGGTACTGGGAGGCTCGCCCATGGGCGGACGCTCACACCTTTCAGTCGTGGGTAGGTGCACCCATGGTAAAGCATTGGCAAAATGGCGGTGGGGGCAGGCTCTGGAGACCGGGAAACCCCAGGTCAACGCACCTCATCTGAAGCGCCGCATCGGAAACGCCGAATCCGAATCGCCGAATCCGCCGCATCGGAAACGGCGCACCCGAAACGCCGCACGCGCCGCGCCCCCTACTCGTGCGCGATCGCCGCCAGCACGTTCATCCGTGACGCCCGCAGCGCCGGGAGCAGCGCCGCCACCAGGCCCACGGCCGCCGCGCCCACCGCGACCGCGATCACCGTGGACCAGGGCACGGCGAACGCCTTGAGTCCCTGGAGCGCCAGCACCTGCTGGATGCCCACGCCCCACACCATGCCGAGCGCCAGCCCCAGGAGCGCCCCGAACACCGCGATCACCACCGACTCCAGCCGGATCATGCGCCGCAGCTGGACCCGCGAGAGCCCGATGGCGCGCAGCAGCCCGATCTCGCGGGTGCGCTCCACCACCGACAGGGCCAGCGTGTTGACCACGCCGAGCACCGCGATGACGATCGCCAGGCCGAGCAGGGCGTACACCAGGTAGAGCATCACGGCGATCTGGTCGCGGATCAGCTTCTTGTAGTCCGCCTGGTTGCGCACCTGCACCTGCGGATACGGGTCCAGGGCCTTCTCCAGCGCGGTCCGCAGCTCGTCCGCACCGGTGCCGCCGCTCGCGTTGACGTACACCGCCGCGTCCTGGCCGCCCGGAAGGTAGCGCTCCACGGTGGCCAGGCCCATGAACACCCCGCCCTCCACGCCGAAGCCGCCCGAGGTGTCCATGTCGGTCAGCGCGGCCACCCGCAGCCGTGCCCTGCCGCCGGTGGAGAAGGTGACGGGGAGGGTGTCCCCGAGGCGGACGCGGTGGTCGCGCGCGTAGTCGCGGTCCATCGCCAGATTGCCGGGGGCCAGCGCCTCGGCCGAACCGCCCGCCGCGTAGGTGATGTGGGCGACGTCGTCGAGCTGGGGGTCGTAGCCGGACGCGGTCGTCTCCGGTGTCCTGCCGTCGGGCAGCGTCAGCCGCAGCGGCGCGAACCGCTGGCGCACGACGGTCTCCGTGCCCTTCACCGCGCGCACCTTGTCGGTGATCTCCTGCGGGAACGGCTGGAAGTTGCCGTTCTGTACGACGAAGTCGGCGCCCAGCGTCTTGTCGATCTGCTGGTCGAACGACTTGGTCATGGAGGCGCTGGCCACCGAGAGCCCGGCCACCAGGGCGATGCCCACCATCAGGGCGGACGCGGTCGCGCCCGTGCGGCGCGGGTTGCGCAGGGCGTTGCGCTGGCTCATCCGGCCCACCGGACCGTACAGGCGCGGGAAGGCGGCGCCGAGCACCCGGATCACCGGCCGCACCAGCAGCGGCCCGGCCACCACGGTCGCGATCAGCGTGAGCACCACGCCGAGTCCGAGCAGCGAGGACGAGGTGGCGGTCTTGGTCGACGTGGCGCACCCGGTGAGCGCCGCCGCTCCCGCGACCGTGAGCACCGTGCCCACCATGGCCCGTACCTTCAACGGCCGCCCGATGCCGGAGACTTCGGCGTCCGCGAGCGCCGCCATCGGGGAGACCCTGGCGGCCCGGCGCGCGGGCAGATACGCGGCCACGAACGTCACGCCGACGCCCACCGCGTACGCCGCCACCGGCGTCCCCCAGCCGATCACCATCTCGGCGGCGCTGAGCTTCATCCCCAACGTGCCCATCAGCGCCATCAGTCCGGCGGCCAGCCCGATCCCGGCGCCGAGGCCGAGGGTGGAGCCGACCAGGCCGAGCAGCAGCGCTTCGAGCAGCACCGACCGGCGCACCTGGCGGCGGTCCGCGCCGAGCGCCCGCAACAGGCCCAGCTCACGGGTGCGTTGGGCGATCAGCATGGAGAAGGTGTTGACGATCAGGAAGATGCCCACGAGCGTGGCGACACCGGCGAATCCCAACATCACATATTTGATGACGTCGAGGAATCCGCCCAGCTCGTCGGCGGCCGACTTGGCCTGCTGGGCGGCCGTCTTGATCTCGTACGAGCCGCCGACGGCCGCCGTGACGCGCTGCTTGAGCACCTCGTCGGACACTCCGGCGGCCGCGTCCACCGAGATGGCGGTGGCCGCGTCCGCCTTGCCCAGCAGCCGGGTCTGCGCGGTCGGGGTGTCCAGGAACACCAGCGCCGCACCGGGGTTGGTGGTGGTGAAGGTGGCGATGCCGACGACCTCGACCTTGAAGGAGCCGGGCTGGGCCAGGATGGTGAGCGGGTCCCCGATCCGGACGTGCTTCTTGTCGGCGGTGTCCTTGTCGAGCAGCGCCTCGCCGGGGCCGTGCGGCTCGTGGCCGCTGGTCAGCTTCACCGGACTGCGTTCGGTGACGTACCAGTTGGTGGCGATGGTCGGGGCGCCGGTGGTCGGCCCGACCGAGTCGTTGGCGCGGTCGACGACGGTGATGTTCTGGACGGCCGCGTCGACGTGTGTGGCGGCCACGCCGTCGACGCCCGCGATCCGCGCCGCGAGCGAGGCCGGGACCGTCCGGGTCACGCCGGACGACACCCGCTCGTCGAGCCCCTTGGGCGGGCCGACCGTCACGTCCGCGGACGTCGAGGCGAAGAGCCGGTCGAAGGTACGGGCCACGGTGTCCGAGAAGATCAGCGAACCGGCGACGAACGCCACCGAGAGGATCACCGCGAGCGCGGACAGCAGCAGCCGTCCCTTGTGGGCGAGGAAGCTGCGCAGGGTCGCCTTCAGCACGGCCGCTCAGCCCTTGCGCAGCGGGTCGAAGTCGGGGCTGCCGTCCTCGGCGGTGGCCGAGTCCGTCCCCGGCCCGCCGGAGAAGAGCCGCAGCCGGTCCAGGACCGCCTCCGCCGTCGGGCGGGGCATCTCGTCGACGATCCGCCCGTCGGCCAGGAACAGCACCAGGTCGGCCCGGCCCGCCGCGACCGGATCGTGGGTGACCATGACGACCGTCTGCCTCAGCCGGTCCACGGCCTCCCGCAGGAACGTGAGGACCTCCGTCCCGGCCCGCGAGTCGAGGTTGCCGGTCGGCTCGTCCGCGAAGATCAGCTCCGGGCGGGACGCCAGCGCCCGCGCGCACGCCACCCGCTGCTGCTGGCCGCCGGAGAGCTGGGCGGGCCGGTGCTTGAGCCGGTCGCGCAGCCCGAGCGTGTCGATGACCTGTTCCAGCCACTCCGGGTCGGGTTTGCGCCCGGCGATGTCCATCGGCAGCGTGATGTTCTCGGCGGCGGTGAGCGTCGGCAGCAGGTTGAAGGCCTGGAACATAAAGCCGATCCGGTCCCGCCGCAGCCGGGTCAGCTCGCGCTCCTTGAGCCCGGTGATCTCGGTGTCGCCGAGCCACACCTGGCCCGCCGAGACCGAGTCGAGCCCGGCCAGACAGTGCATCAGGGTGGACTTGCCCGAGCCCGACGGGCCCATGACCGCGGTGAACCGGCCGCGCGCGATGTCCACGTCGACCGAGTCGAGCGCCAGGACGGCCGTCTCGCCCGTGCCGTACGCCTTGGTCAGCGCCCGGGCCCGCGCGGCGACCCCTTCCGTTGCCGCTGTGGCCGCTGCGGGTGTGGACAAGGCCGCCTCCCGGGTCGTTGCGTCATGGCTGGACCGACTCCCGTACGGCATACGAGAGTAGAGGCGCGGACCGGTCCGGGCCATCCGGCGGAAGCAGGAGATCCCGCAAGGGGGTCAGGCGAGATCCGGGCGCCGTGCCGTGCCGAGCACATGGGGCGACGCCGGGTGCCGCGGCCCCTTCTCGGGCACCCGCAGCCGGCGGAACGCGACCACGTCGAACCCCGCCGCCCCGATCGCCGCGAGCGGGTCGCGCGAGGTGTGGCAGCCCCCGAGCAGCAGCGGCCACAGGGTCCGGTCCACGGCGCGCTGGACGGCCGCGAGGGCCCGTCCCTCGGCCCGCACATGCTCGTAGAACCGCAGCTCGCCGCCGGGGCGCAGGACCCGGCGGATCTCCGCCAGCGAGCGGTCCACATCGCGTACGGAACACAGCACCAGGGAGACCACGGCCGCGTCGAACGCCTCGCTCTTGACCGGCAGTGCCTCGGCGGCGCCCGGCACCACGTCGACCGGCACCTCGGCGCGCAGCGCCGCCCGGACGGCCAGCGCGCGCAGTCCGCGCTCGGGCTCGATGGCGACCACTTCGGAGACGCCGCCCGGATAGTGCGGGAAGTTCAGGCCGTTGCCCGCGCCGATCTCGATGACCCGGCCGGAGAGCCCGGCCAGCAGCTCGCGGCGGTGGGCGGCGACGCCCGCCCGCTGGTCGGCCGCCTCGCTGAACCGGCCGTAGAAGCGGGCGAACAGGGGATGGTGCACGGCGTCCGGGGCGATCTTGGCGCGCTTCGCCATGGGGGAACCCTCCAACGACGGGCGGGAGAACGGGCGGGGCGGACACAGTGATTGTCCCCGCCCCGGCCCCGCGTCACCCGTGCGCGGCCCGTCCCTCGTGTCTGGGGGACGGCCGTCAGCCGCTCACGAAGCAGAACTCGTTCCCCTCCGGGTCGCGCATCACCTGGAACGCGCCCTGCGCGTCCGTCACGACCGCGCCCACCGACCGCGCGCCCAGGCGCACCGCGGCGGCCCGGGCACGGGCGACGTCCTCCACCACGAGGTCCAGATGGAGCCGGTTCTTGCCCGCCTTCGCCTCCGGCACCCGCTGGAAGGCGAGCCGCGCGGTGCCGGGTGCGTCGAGGTACGCCCAGCCCGCGTCGCGGACCACCGGGGCGCCGCCGAGCAGCGCCGCCCAGAACCGCGCCAGGCGGTCCGGCACGGCGCAGTCGACGACGATCTGGCGCAGCCGTGCCCGGATGACCGCCATCACAGGCTCCAGTCGCCGCCGAGCTCCGGACCGAGCCAACTCGGCGCCGCCGCACGGAAGTCGGCGCCCGACAGCCGTCCGGCGCCCTCCGGCACCAGCCCGACCAGCGGCGAGCCCGCGGACTCCGGCAGGTCCGCCAGGTTGCAGCGGGACGCCAGGTCCGGCTCGGCGGGCCAGCTGCCCACCACCACGCCCGCGCAGGCGATGCCCCGGGCCCGCAGCGCCTCGCCGGTCAGCGCCGCCATGTTCAGCGTGCCGAGCCCGGCCGGGGTGACGACCAGGACGGGCGCGCCGAGTAGCCGGGCCACGTCCGCGAGCGTGCCGCCCTCGTCGTCGAGGCGGACCAGCAGCCCGCCCGCGCCCTCCACGAGGACCAGGTCGTGCTCGGCGGCCAGCTTCTCGGCCGCCTCGGCGACCTCCTCGGGGCGCACGGCCGTCATCCCGGCCCGCCGGGCGGCCGTGTTGGGGGCCAACGGCTCGGGGAAGCGGGCGAGTTCCGCGCCGGTGATGTCGTCGCCCGCCAGGCGCCGCACCTCCGCCACATCGCCGTGCTCGCCGGGGGCGACCCCGGTCTGGGCCGGCTTGAGTACGGCGACCGTGCGTCCGGCGGCGCGCGCGAGAGCGGCCACGGCCGCCGTGACGACCGTCTTGCCGATCTCCGTCCCCGTACCGCTCACTACCAGCACCGTCATCTCAGCCCTCCCGAGCCGCAGCGCCCACGGCACGGCAGATCCGCGCCAGGTCCTCGTCGTTCGTCACATACGGCGGCATCGTGTAGACGAGGTCGCGGAACGGGCGCAGCCACACGCCCTCGCGGACCGCCGCCCGGGTCGCCGCCGCCATGTCCACGTCGTGGTCGAGCTGGACGACGCCGATCGCGCCGAGGACGCGGACGTCCTTGACCCCCGGCGTCCCCACCAGCTCGCCCAGACCGTCGCGCATCCCCGTCTCCAGGCGCTTGATCTCGCCCTGCCAGTCCTGGGACAGCAACAGGTCGATCGAGGCGCAGGCGACGGACGCGGCCAGCGGATTGCCCATGTACGTGGGGCCGTGCGCAAGCACCGGGACCTCGCCCGAGGAGATGCCCTCGGCCACCCGGGTGGTGCACAGCGTCGCCGCCATCGACAGATAGCCGCCGGTCAGCGCCTTGCCCACGCACAGCACGTCGGGCGACACACCGGCGTGCTCGGACGCGAAGAGCGTGCCGGTGCGGCCGAAGCCGGTGGCGATCTCGTCGAACACCAGCAGCACGCCGTACTCGTCGCACGCCTCGCGCAGCACCCGCAGATAGCCGGGGGAGTGGAACCGCATCCCGCCCGCGTTCTGCACCACCGGCTCGACGATCACCGCCGCCACCTCGTCGGCGTGGCGGGCGATCACCTCCCGCAGATGGCGTACATAGGCCTCGTCCGGCTCCGCGTCGTACCCCGTGGGGGGCGCGTCCGCGAAGACCTGCTCCGGCAGCCGGCCGGACCACAGCGAGTGCATGCCGCCGTCCGGGTCGCACACCGACATCGGCTGCCAGGTGTCGCCGTGGTAGCCGCCGCGCCAGGTCAGCAGCCGCTGCTTGCGCGGCTGCCCGACCGACTTCCAGTACTGCAGGCACATCTTGATGGCGACCTCGACCGACACCGAACCGGAGTCGCTGAGGAAGACGTGCTGGAGCGGCTCGGGGGTGATCTCCACGAGCTTCGTGCTCAGGCGCACGGCGGGCTCGTGGGTGAGCCCGCCGAACATCACATGGCTCATCCGGTCCAGCTGGCCGCGCACGGCCTCGTCCAGGACCGGGTGGCGGTAGCCGTGCAGCGCCGCCCACCAGGACGCCATGCCGTCGACCAGCTCGCGCTGCCCGTGCGCTTCCTCGGCGAGGCGCAGCCGCACCCCGGACGCGGACTCCACGACCAGCGGCTCCTGGCGGCCCGGCATGGGGCCGTAGGGGTGCCAGACGTGCTGCCGGTCCAGAGCCCGCAGCTCGGCGACGTCGTAACCGCGATCAGGCATTGGGCGCGAGGTCCGTTCCCGCACCCCGGCGGCGTACCGCCACCAGGTCCGTACGCGCCTCGGAGACCTCGGCCGCGGCGGCCGGGACGCTCTCGGAGCCGCACGGGCCGCAGCCGCCGCCCTGGTGCGAGCCGCAGCCGCTCTGCGCGTGCGAGCCGCAGCCCGCGGCGGCCAGCGCGTCGGCGCGGTGCTCGGGCAGCGTGGTCGTGCCCGCGCCCTCCACCTCGAAGCCGGCGTCCGCGATCATCTCCAGGTCCGCCTTGCCCTCCTGGCCCTCACTGGTGAGGTAGTCGCCGAGGAAGATCGAGTTGACCAGGTGCAGGGCGAGCGGCTGCATCGAGCGCAGATGCACCTCGCGGCCGCCCGCGAGCCGGACCTCGACGTCCGGGCAGACGAACCGGACCATCGCCAGGATGCGCAGACAGCGCTGCGGGGTGAGGTTCCACTCCTTGGCGAGCGGGGTGCCCTCGAACGGGATGAGGAAGTTGACCGGCACCGAGTCCGGGTCGAGCTCGCGCAGCGCGTAGACGACGTCGACGAGGTCCTCGTCGCTCTCGCCCATGCCCGCGATCAGCCCCGAGCAGGCCGAGAGCCCGGCGGAGTGCGCCTTCTGCACGGTGTCGACGCGGTCGGCGTAGGTGTGGGTGGTCGTGATGTCCCCGTACGTCCCCTCGGACGTGTTGAGGTTGTGGTTGTACGCGTCGGCGCCCGCCGCGCGCAGCCGCTCGGCCTGGCCGTCCGAGAGGAGACCGAGGCAGGCGCACACCTCGACGCCCTCGTTCTGCTCCTTGATCGCCTCGATCGTCTTCGAGACGCGGTCCACGTCGCGGTCGGTCGGGCCGCGGCCGCTGGCCACCAGGCAGACGCGCTTGGCGCCGCCCGCGACACCCGCGGCGGCCGCCTTGGACGCCTCGTCCGGCTTCAGCCAGGTGTACTTGAGGATCTCGGCCTTGGAACCGAGCCGCTGCGAGCAGTACGAGCAGTCCTCGGGGCACAGCCCGGACTTCAGGTTCACCAGGTAGTTCAGCTTCACCCGGCGCCCGAACCACTGACGGCGCACCTTGCCGGCCGCGGCCACCACGTCGAGCAGTTCCTCGTCGGAGGTCGCCAGTACGGCGAGCGCCTCTTCACGGCTCGGCAGCTCGCGCCGCAGCCCCTTGTCCACCAGCGTGTTCAGCAGGTCCATGGCGCCGATCCTTGCCCAAGACCCCGCTTCCAGCCAAGGAGGGATCGTACAACTGCGCTCCCGGAAGGTGTGTGTATTGCCACACCCTGACCTCGCCCGTCCAGGAATAGGGTCTGTCCGCTGCCTACAAAAGGGATCTTCACCATGCCCCGAGCGCCATTCGACTGGATCGACGGAGCGACCGAGCGGCGCGAGCGCGCCGGTCTCGTACGGGTGCTGCGGCCGCGCGCCGCCGACCAGGACCTCCTGGATCTGGCCAGCAACGACTACCTGGGCCTCACCCGGCACCCGGCCGTCACCCGGGGCGCCGCCGACGCGGCGCTGCGCTGGGGCGCCGGAGCCACCGGATCGCGTCTGGTCACCGGGACGACCGCGCTCCACACCGAGCTGGAGGAGGCGCTGGCCCGGTTCTGCGGGTTCGAGGCGGCGCTCGTCTTCTCCTCCGGGTACGCGGCCAACCTCGCCGCGCTGACCGCCCTCGGCGAGCGGGACTCGCTGATCGTCTCCGACGCGGGCAACCACGCCTCGATCGTCGACGGGTGCCGGCTCTCGCGCGCGCGGACCGAGGTGGTCCCGCACGCCGACCCCGAGGCCGTCGGCAAGGCGCTGGACGCCCACGGCGGGCCCGCGCTCACGGTGAGCGACTCGGTCTTCTCGGTGGACGGCGACGCCGCCCCGCTGCCCGGACTCGCCGCCGCCTGCCGGGAGTTCGGGGCGGCGCTGGTGGTGGACGACGCCCACGGCCTCGGCGTCCTGGGCGAGGGCGGCCGGGGCGGGCTGCACGCCGCGGGGCTCGCGGGCGACGACGACGTGGTGGCCACCCTCACCCTGTCCAAGTCGCTCGGCAGCCAGGGCGGCGCGGTCCTGGGCCCGGCCCGGGTCATCCGGCACCTGGTCAACGCCGCCCGCACGTTCATCTTCGATACCGGTCTCGCACCCGCTGCGGTGGGCGGCGCGCTGGCGGCGCTGCGGCTTCTGGAGGCCGAGCCGGAGCGGGCGGGCCGGGCCAGGGCCGTGGCGGCCGAGCTGCACGGACGGCTGACGGCGGCGGGCCTTCGGGCGGCGCGCCCGGACGCGGCCGTGGTCTCGGTGCGGGCGCCCTCGCCGGAGCAGGCGGTGGCCTGGGCGGCCGACTGCCGGGGCGCGGGACTCGCGGTGGGGTGCTTCCGGCCGCCGTCGGTGCCGGACGGCGTCTCCCGGCTGCGGCTGACCGCCCGGGCGGACCTGACTGAGGATCAGGTCCAGTGGGCAGTGGACACGATCCTGCGGACCGCGCCCACCGCCTAGTCCCCCGTTCGCATGCTCAATCCCTGCTGTCGGGCGCCTCGTTGAGCTCGACTGGCAGACCGGAAAGGAAGCTGTGCCAGGCCCGTGCTCCGAAGAGCAGCGCGGGTCCGGCGGTCCGCTTGGAATCGCGGACGGCGAGCAGTCCGGCGTCGAGGAATGCGGCCTCGACGCAATTGTTCATTCCTGTACTACGGCTGCTGCGCCGCCACTGCGCACCGTTCAGAGAAGTGCTGGAAGGTACATGCGCGGGGGGTGCGGGCATCATGCCTCCCTTACACGCCGTGAGTCATCCCGGCGATGAGATTCAATGATTCCTTGAACGAGAGGGCCTGCGCCTCGGCCAGGTGGAACGCGGCGCTGTACGCCTCAAGGTCTTCTCTCCGTTCGAGATAGAGGCTACTCGTCAAGTGGTCGATAACAACAACGTCCAGATCGGAAATGTGCGGAAAGGAGAAGATAATGAAAGGCCCGGTGAGACCGATATGGCCACCGCAGCTGAAAGGCAGCACCCGCAGCCGGACATGCGGCAGCTGAGCCGCCTCCAGGAGATGGCGCAACTGCCGCCGCATCGCGTCCGGCCCGCCCACCTCGCGGTGCAGCGCCGCCTCGTCGACCACCGCGCTCAGCTCCAGCGGCGGATCGGCCCGCAGCACCTCCTGGCGCGCCAGGCGCACCTCCACCAGGGAGTCCACCCGTACCGCGTCGAGCCCGCCGAGGGCCGCCCGGGTCACCGCACGGGCGTACTCGGGCGTCTGGAGCAGCCCCGGCACCACGGACGTCTCCAGGGTGCGCGCCGCCGACGCCTGTGACTCCAGGCTGATGAAGTCGCGGTACTGCGGCGGAAGCAGCCCACGATAGGCCTGCCACCACTGGCCGCCGCGCCCGTCCCGCGACCCCGCGAGCGCCTCGAGCAGCGCCCGCAGCCCGGGGTCGTCCACCCCGTACACCTCAAGGAGGAGGGCCACGTCGGCGGGCTTCACCCCGCTGCGGCCGGTCTCGATCCGGCTCACCTTGGACTGGTGCCAGCCCAGCTGCCCGGCGACCTCGCCGCTCGTGAGGGCGGCCGCGCAGCGCAGCCGGCGCAGTTCCTCGCCGAGTTTGCGGCGGCGTACCGCGGGCCCGTGCCACATGTCGGTCTCCTTCCACCCGGCCGGGATTCGGGTGATGGGCAAGTGTGGCGCCCAAATACGGTCCTTCGTCGCAGAGTTCACCGCTTTGAGCGACAGATATATGCACATCTTGGTGGATCGGCGCATCCGGCGGCACGATGAGTGGCACTCTGGCGCGAAGCACAAGTCCGGGCCGTCCTCGCGTTTGTCCGCTCGCTACGCGTCCAGCTGGCCGGCCCGGGTGGGAAAGGGACAGCGTCGCCATGGCAGACCACCAAGAATCCACCGTCACTCTGCCGAGCGATCCCGCCTCGGTCTCCGCCGCCCGCAGACACGTCGTCGGCGTACTCACCGAGTGGGGTCTTCCGACGGATGCCGACACCGCCGATACGATCCGCCTGATCGTCTCCGAACTCGCGACCAACGCCGTGCAGCACACGTTCGGCCAGTCGCCCACCTTCACCGTGGATCTGCGCCTGGAGCGCTACGAGCAGCTCCACATCGGTGTCACCGACAGCCATCCCCGCTGGCCGAAACGTCTTCCCGCCGCCGTCCAGCAGGACAACGGACGCGGCATGGTGATCATCCGCTGGCTCGCCGCCGAGTGCGGGGGGCGGCTGTCGGTCACCCCGACGCCGGACGGCGGCAAGACCGTCTGGATCGCGCTGCCGTGGACGGCGCCGGTCCAGAGCTGAGCCCCGTGCCCCCTCGCGGAGGCCGGTGACGCGGGCGCCCGCGTCACCGGCCTTTGATGCCGCGTGCGTCAGCGCACGCGTCCGTACCAGACGCTCTTCGACCAGATCTTCTCCAGCCGGACCACGGACCCCGTCTTGGGGGAGTGCCATATCTTGCCGTCCCCGGCGTAGATCCCCACGTGGTAGACGTTCGAGCCGGAGTGGAAGAACACCAGGTCCCCGCGCTGGCGCGCGGACGACGAGATGTGCCGGGTGCTGTTGTACTGCTGCTGGGTGGTGCGGGGCAGCTTCTTGCCCGCCTTCTTGAACGAGTAGAGGGTGAGCCCCGAGCAGTCGAAACGGTACGGGCCGCTGGCCCCGTACTTGTAAGGCGATCCCTTCTTCGACGCGGCGACATTGAGCGCCTTCGTCGCGAGTGTCGCGGCGCTCGCCTCACTGCTGGCCCCCGGTGCCAGCATGGTGCCGCCGACGGCGGCGAGGGTGAGGGCGGAGACCGCGCCGACACGGGTCAGCAGGGACGGGACATGATTCTGCGCAGGCATGCGCAACCCTTCGTCAAACCGCCTGCGAAGGATGACCTGTCGGGTTCGGACTGGCGAAGATGCCCGGCCGCTCACGCGGCTTCACCCCAAGGGCCTCCCGGTCTCCCGGTGGGCCCGCACTGCTTGGGTCCTCCACTCCTGCCGATCCACTCAGTCGACCAGTCATCCGGGTACGGCGGCAGGACTCGGCGTCCGCCCGGACCGCCCCGCCGCGGTGGCGGGGGCTTGTCGTCGGAAGGGATCTTGACCCAAGAAGTGTCGGATTTCCGAGCCGAAACGGCGTTTTGTGAGGCTCCTCACGACTGACCCGTTCGGGTGGACATCGATGTTTCAACGCCCCTGACGGCGTGTCCGACCTGCGTCGCAACAGCGATGGAACGATTCATTCCGTCCGGTGTCTGCACATTCGGAGCAACACCTGCGGTACGTCGTTCGGACCATCGGATGGTGCGAACGAGGGACGCCGACTCGTACCCGCGCCGGGGTGAGCGGACGCCGTGGCGTCAACTCGCCGCTGACGGCGGCGGCACCGTCAGCCGGCCCGCCCGGCGCTCCCCGTCGAGGGTCCGCAGCGCCCGCGCCAGCGTCTCGGAGTGCAACTCGCTCTCACCACGCCGGTGCATGGTCGTCAGCGCGTCCCGCAGTGCCACGGCCCGCCCGACGAGCGCCTGGGCGGCCCGCAGCGCGCCGTAGGTGTCGCGGTGCCGGGCGGGGTTGATCCGGCCCAGCTTGTCGAGCGCGTCGAGATACGCGTCGATGAACTCGCCCTCGGCGCGCGTCAGCGCGGGCAGCGGCGGCAGTTCGGGCACCACGGCGCTACCTCCCTTGCGGCGGGGCCGAGTTCTTGCGGCTGGTGACGACGTGGTCGACCAGCCCGTACGCGGCGGCGGCGCCGGCGTCGAGGATGGTGTCCCGCTCGATGTCGGCGCTGATCCGCTCGACGGACTTCCCGGTGTGCAGGGCCAGCAGCTCGGTCAACAGCTCGCGCCCGCGCTGGAGTTCACTGGCGTAGATCTCCAGATCGGAGGGCTGGCCCTGGATGGGCTCGTCGACCCCGGGCTGATGGATGAGGATCCGCGCGCCGGGCAGTGCGAGCCGCTTGCCCGGGGTGCCCGCGGCCAGCAGCACGGCCGCGGCCGAGGCGGCCTGGCCCATACACACCGTCTCCACGTCGCAGGTGACGAACCGCATGGTGTCGTAGATCGCCGTCATCGCGGTGAGCGAGCCGCCGGGGGAGTTGATGTACAGCGAGATGTCGCGGTCCGGGTCGGCGTGCTCCAGGTGCATGAACTGCGCCATCACGTCGTTGGCCGCGGTGTCGTCGACGGGGGTGCCGAGGAAGACGATCCGCTCCTCCAGGAGCTTCGCGTACGGATCGAGGGTGCGGACCCCGGTCGCGGTGCGCTCGGAGAACTCGGGCAGGACGTAGCGGGCGGACGGGCCGTGCATGACGTACCTCCTTCTCGTGCCGGTGCTTCAGCCGGTGCTTCTGTAAAAAATGTACAGGACGTACAGGCCGTTATGATGGGAGCATGGCCTATGAAATTCCGGTGACGCAAGCCCGAGCCGAGCTCGCCGAGCTGATCAACCGTGTGGTGTACGGCGGCGAGCGCGTCGTCGTGACCCGGCACGGCAAGCCCCTGGTCGCCCTGGTGTCCGCCGCTGACCTGGAGCGACTCGAAGGCGCGGCGGAGCCGGCCGAGGAGCAGGTGATCAGCTCCGTGTCCTCGGTGGGTCAGGTTCCGTCCGCTCCCGGCGAACGGCGCCGGTTCGGCATCGCCGCCGAGCACCGGCGGCCGCCGGTGGGTGACTGACGGGTTCCGGATCGCCGGGGCCGGTGATGGATGCATTGGCCATGGATATGCAAAGCGTCAGTTAACGAGCCGGAAAAACTTCCGCCGTAACGTGCAATGCCTGGCTGCGGAGCAGGGAACCCCAGGTCAACAAGGTGTTGAACTTGGCCGGGGTCCCGCAGCGTCGAGGCGGGATTCCCCCGTTCCGGGCACGACTGTGAGGTGGGAAGCGTGCAACTGACGCCGCACGAGCAGGAGAGACTGCTCATCCATGTGGCCGCGGACGTCGCGGAGAAACGCCGCGCCCGCGGGGTGAAGCTGAATCACCCCGAAGCCGTCGCGCTCATCACCTCGCACATCCTCGAAGGCGCCCGCGACGGCCGGAGCGTCGCCGAACTCATGGCGTCCGGCCGCAAGGTGCTCTCCCGCGACGACGTCATGCCGGGCATCCCGGAGATGATCCACGACGTGCAGGTCGAGGCGACCTTCCCGGACGGCACCAAGCTCGTCACCGTCCACGAGCCCATCGTCTGACGGGGGAGCGCCGCCATGATTCCCGGAGAGATCCTGTTCGCGGACGAGCCCGTCGCCCTCAACGAGGGCCGCGCGATCACTGCGATGACCGTCCTCAACGCCGCCGACCGGCCCGTCCAGGTCGGCTCGCACTACCACTTCGCCGAGGCCAACCCCGGCCTGGACTTCGACCGCGCCGCCGCCCGCGGGCTGCGGCTGAACATCGCCGCGGGCACCGCCGTGCGCTTCGAGCCGGGCATCCCCGTCGATGTCGAGCTCGTGCCCCTCACCGGCCGCCGGATCGTCAGCGGGCTGCGCGGCGAGACCGGAGGTCCCCTCGATGACTGAGCTCCACCGTGCCGTCTACGCCGACCTGTTCGGCCCCACCACCGGCGACCGCGTCCGGCTCGCCGACACCGATCTGCTCGTGGAGATCGAGGAGGACCGCTGCGGCGGCCCCGGACGCGCGGGCGACGAGGCGGTGTTCGGCGGCGGGAAGGTGATCCGCGAGTCGATGGGCCAGGCCCGCACCACCCGGGCCGAGGGCGCGCCCGACACCGTGATCACCGGCGTCGTCGTCCTCGACCACTGGGGCATCGTCAAGGCGGACCTCGGCATCCGGGACGGCCGGATCACCGCGCTCGGCAAGGCGGGCAATCCGGACACCATGGACGGCGTCCACCCCGACCTCGTCATCGGCCCCGAGACCGAGATCATCGCGGGCAACGGGAAGATCCTCACGGCGGGCGCGGTGGACACCCATGTCCACTTCATCTCGCCGACCCTGATCGACCAGGCGCTCTCCTCGGGCATCACCACCCTCGTCGGCGGCGGCACCGGCCCCGCCGAGGGCACCAAGGCCACCACGGTCACCCCCGGCCCCTGGCACCTCGCCCGGATGTTCGCGGCCCTGGAGAACGCGCCCGTCAACATCGGTCTGCTCGGCAAGGGCAACACCATGTCGCGCGAGGCCATGCACTCCCAACTGCGCGGCGGCGCCCTCGGATTCAAGATCCACGAGGACTGGGGGGCGACCCCGGCCGTCATCGACGCCTGTCTGAGCGTCTGCGACGAGACCGGCGCCCAACTCGCCATCCACACCGACACGTTGAACGAGGCGGGCTTCGTCGGCGACACCCTCGCCGCCATCGCCGGCCGCTCCATCCACGCGTACCACACCGAGGGCGCGGGCGGCGGGCACGCCCCGGACATCATCACCGTGGTCTCCGAGCCGTACGTCCTGCCCAGCTCGACCAATCCGACCCGGCCGCACACCGTCAACACCATCGAGGAACACCTCGACATGCTGATGGTCTGTCACCACCTCAACCCGGCCGTGCCGGAGGACCTGGCGTTCGCTGAGTCCCGTATCCGGCCCTCCACCATCGCGGCCGAGGACATCCTGCACGACCTGGGTGCCATCTCGATCCTCTCCTCCGACTCCCAGGCGATGGGCCGGATCGGCGAGGTCATCCTGCGTACGTGGCAGACCGCGCATGTCATGAAGGTGCGCCGGGGAGCGCTCGCGGGGGACGGGCGCGCGGACAATCACCGGGCGCGCCGCTATGTCGCCAAGTACACGATCAACCCGGCGGTCGCGCAGGGCCTCGACGGCGAGATCGGCTCGGTCGAGCCGGGCAAACTCGCGGACCTGGTGCTGTGGGAGCCCGCGTTCTTCGGCGTCAAGCCGCAGCTCGTCATCAAGGGCGGCCAGATCGCGTACGCGCAGATGGGCGACGCCAACGCGTCCATCCCCACGCCGCAGCCGGTCCTGCCCCGTCCGATGTTCGGCGCGTACGGGAAGGCCCCCGCGGCCAACTCGCTCAACTTCGTGTCGCAGGCCGCGCTCGACGACGGGCTGCCCGAACGGCTCGGCCTGGCCAAGGAGTTCACCGCCATCAAGAGCACGCGGCGGGTGGGGAAGGCGGACATGCGCGAGAACTCGGCGATGCCGGACGTCAGGGTCGATCCGGACACCTTCACGGTGACGATCGACGGGGAGGCGGTCGAGCCCGCGCCCGCCGCCGAACTGCCCATGGCCCAGCGGTACTTCCTCTTCTGAGAGCGGCTGGTACATGACTCGCGCAGCTCTGCTCGTCCTCGCCGACGGCCGGTTCCCGGCCGGTGGGCACGCCCACTCGGGGGGTGCCGAACCGGCCGTCAAGGCGGGCCGGGTCCATGACGCGGCCTCCCTGGCGGAGTTCTGCCGGGGGCGGCTGCACACGGCCGGTCTGGTGTCCGCCTCGCTCGCCGCGGCGGCCGCCCTCGGGCTCGACCCGCTCGCCCTGGACGAGGCCGCCGACGCCCGCACCCCGTCCCCGGCGCTGCGGGCGGCCGCGCGCAGGCTCGGCCGCCAGATGATGCGGGCGGCCCGGGCCACCTGGCCCGGCGAGGAGCTGGCCGCGCTCGCCGCGGCCCGGCCGCGCGGGGCGCATCAGCCGATCGTGCTCGGGCTCGCCGCGCGGGCGGCGGGGCTCGGAGCGGAGGACGCCGCGCACTGTGTGGCGTACGAGTGTGTGAGCGGGCCCGCGACGGCGGTGGTGCGGCTGCTGAGCCTCGATCCGTTCGACGCGACGGGTGTGCTGGCGGGGTTGGCGCCCGAGCTGGACGAGGTGGCCTCGCGGGCCGCCCGGCTGGCGGCCTCGGCCGCGGTGGAGGGGCTGGACGCGCTGCCCGCCGCGTCGGCGCCGCTGCTCGATGTCATGGCGGAGGCGCATGCGGCGTGGCCGGTGCGGCTGTTCGCGTCGTAAGAGACCTCTTGCGGAGCCGCTGGGGGCTCCGCCCCCGACCCCCGATCGCCCTGAACGGGCTCGTCCTCAAACGCCGGACGGGCTGAAAAGACTGCCTGGTCGGGCCGCAACAAGCCCGCCGGACCACAGGAAATCCCGCCCCGCCAGGGCGGACACGAAGCCTCCAAGCCGAAATGGAGCCGCAACCATGCACCTCGACCACTCCCACCCCGGCCCCGCCGCCCTCAGCGCCGACGCCCACCGGCCCGACGGGACCCGCCGTGCCCTGCGTGTCGGGCTCGGCGGGCCCGTCGGGTCCGGGAAGACCGCTACCGTGGCCGCGCTCTGCCGGGCCCTGCGGGACCGGTACTCGCTCGCCGTCGTCACCAACGACATCTACACCCGCGAGGACGCCGAGTTCCTGCTGCGCAACGCCGTGCTGCCGCCCGAGCGCATCCAGGCCGTGGAGACCGGTGCCTGCCCGCACACCGCCATCAGGGACGACATCTCCGCCAACCTCGAAGCCGTCGAGGACCTGGAGGAGGCGGTCGGGCCGCTCGATCTGATCCTGGTCGAGTCGGGCGGCGACAACCTCACCGCCACCTTCTCCAAGGGGCTGGTCGACGCGCAGATCTTCGTCATCGACGTGGCGGGCGGCGACGACATCCCGCGCAAGGGCGGGCCCGGAGTCACCACGGCCGACCTGCTCGTCGTCAACAAGACCGACCTCGCCCCGTACGTCGGCTCGGACCTGGGGCGGATGGCCCGCGACGCCAAGGAGCAGCGGGCCGAACTGCCCGTCGTCTTCCAGTCGTTGAGGTCCGAGGACGGCGTGGACGCGGTCGCCGAGTGGGTGCGGGAGCGGCTCGCCGCATGGACGGGCTGACCCCGGGCGCGGGAGTGCGCGCCACCGCCCGGATCGTCGCCACCCCCGACGGGCTGCCGGTGCTCGCGGGAGAGGGGCCGCTCGCGCTGCGCCGCACCCGGGCCACCGGCGAGCATCAGCGGGTCACCGTCGTCGGGGCGATGAGCGCCCCGCTCGGCGGCGACCGGATCGCCGTGGAGGCCGAGGTGCGGGACGGGGCCCGGCTCACCGTGGACTCGGCCGCCGCCACCATCGCCCTGCCGGGGCGGACCGGCGCGCCCGCGCACTACGACGTACGCCTGAGCGTCGGGTCCGGCGGCGCGCTGCACTGGCTGCCCGAGCAGCTGATCTCGGCGCGCGGCAGCGATCTGCGGATGCGCACCCGCGTCGAGCTCGCGGCGGACGCGCGGCTCGTGCTGCGCGAGGAGCAGATCCTCGGGCGCCACGGCGAGGAGCCCGGTACGCTCGCCACCCGGCTCACCGTGCACCGTGCGGGCCGCCCGCTCCTCGACCAGGCGCTGTCGTACGGGCCCGGCGCGCCCGGTGGCTGGAACGGTTCGGCGGTGCTCGGCGGGCACCGGGCGGTGGGGCAACTCCTCGTCGTCGACCCGGGGTTGGGGGAGAAGCCCGTCGAGGCGCGGCTGCTGGGGGAGAGCGCGGTACTGACACCGCTGGCCGGGCCCGCGTTCCTGGTGACGGCCCTCGCGCCGGACGCCCGGCTGCTGCGGCGCGTCCTGGACGACATCGGCACCGCTCAGCGGGACTTCCTGCCCCGGCTATCGGTTCGGTAAAGAAACACCAGTACGACCTGTTCTCGACGGCCACCGAGGCGCGAGGATCCCCCGAGACCATGGAACGCGCCGCTCCGACGCGGCGCACTTCAGCAGGGGGGAACGACTTGAGACGCACCGCAGTGCTCGGCTCGGCCGGCACTCTGATCGCGGGCACGCTCATAGCGGGCGCGATCGCGGCACCGGCGGCCACCGCCGAAAGCCGTCACAAGGGCACGTCCGAGGCGCGCGGCGTGCAGCTCGCCGCCGAGCGGGCCGCCAAGAAGGGCATCGACTGGACCGACTGCCCCGCCGACTGGGGCTTCGCCAAGCCGATCCAGTGCGGTTACGTCAGCGTTCCGCTCGACTACGCCCACCCGTACGGCCAGCAGATCAAGCTCGCCGTGGACCGCGTCGCCTCGACCGGCACCCCGGCCGAGCGCCAGGGCGCGCTCATCTACAACCCGGGCGGCCCCGGCGCGTCCGGCATGCGGTTCCCGACCCGGGTGACCAACAAGAACCCCCTGTGGGTCAACACCGCCAAGGCGTACGACTTCGTGGGCTTCGACCCGCGCGGCGTGGGCCACTCGACGCCGATCTCCTGTGTCGACCCGCAGGAGTACGTCAAGGCGCCGAAGGCCGACCCGGTCCCGGACAGCGAGGCCGACAAGCGCGCCCAGCGCAAGCTCGCCGCCGAGTACGCGGACGGGTGCGCCGAGCGCAGCGGCTGGATGCTGCCGTTCATGACCACCCCGAACACCGCCCGCGACCTGGACGTGATCCGCGCCGCGCTCGGTGAGAAGAAGCTCAACTACCTGGGCGTCTCCTACGGCACCTACCTGGGCGCGGTCTACGGCACGCTCTTCCCGTCGCACGTGCGCCGCATGCTGGTGGACAGCGTCGTCGACCCGGCGCGCGACAACATCTGGTACCAGGCCAACCTGAACCAGGACGTCGCCTTCCAGGGCCGCTGGAACGACTGGCAGGACTGGGTCGCCAAGAACGACGCCACCTTCCACCTGGGCGACACCCGGGCCGAGGTCGAGGCGCAGTGGCTCAAGCTGCGCGCCCAGGCGAAGAAGAGCCCCCTGGGCGGCGTGGTCGGCCCGGCCGAGCTCATCGCGTACTTCCAGAACGCCCCGTACTACGACTCCGCCTGGGCGCCCACCGCCCAGAACTGGAGCAAGTTCGTGGCGGGCGACACCAAGGCGCTGGTCGACGCGGCCGCTCCCGACATGTCGGACACCAAGGGCAACATCAGCGCCGAGAACGGCAACGCGGTCTACACCGCCGTCGAGTGCGCGGACGCCAAGTGGCCCACCAGCTGGAAGAAGTGGGACCGGGACAACACCCGGCTCCACAGGAACAACCCGTTCATGACCTGGGCGAACGCCTGGATGAACCTGCCGTGCGCCACCTGGCAGACCAAGCAGCAGACCCCGGTCGAGGTCAAGACCGGCAAGGGCCTGCCGCCCGTCCTGATCGTCCAGAGCACCCGCGACGCCGCCACGCCGTACCAGGGCGCCGTCTCGCTGCACCAGCGCTTCAAGGGCTCGCGCCTGATCACCGAGAAGGACGCGGGCTCGCACGGGGTGACCGGTCTGGTCAACCCGTGCATCAACACCCGGGTGGAGGCCTACTTCCTCTCCGGCAAGGTCGACAGCGCCGATGTGACGTGCACCCCGCACGCCACGCCGAAGCCGTAACCACGCACTACGCATGAAAGAGGGGGCGGCCGCCACCGCGGCTGCCCCCTTCGCGCGTCAGGCTCGCCCGGCCAGCCAGGCGTCCTCGGCCGCGTAGTCGAACAGGTCCGGGTAGTTGGCCATGCCGGGGAACGCCTCCCGCCAGTCCTTGTCCCCGAGCCGGTCCGCGATCGAGGCGACCGTCTCGGGCAGCGACTGAACGTACCCGGTCACCGGGCGGTAGCCCAGCTCGCGCTCCGCCTGCGCCATGTCGTAGACGATCGGGTGCGGGCCGCCCCACGGGGTGAGGCCCACCAGGCCCTCCTGCGGCGCCCCTTCGAAGAGCACCGTCTCGCTGCGGACCCCGAGCACCTCGTCGACGGCCGCGCTGATCTCGGCGACGGTCGGCGCCTGCGGATCGGCCGCGTTGAGCACCCGCGAGCCCGGCCGCAGAGCGGCCAGCCGGATCAGCTCGGCGATGTTGGCGACATGCGCCGGATGGAAGCGGCTCCGCCCGCCGTGCGCGAGCACCCGCACCGGCCGCCCGTCCAGCGCCCGCTTCACGAAGAACAGCTCACGCGGGCCGCGGCAGTGCGGGCCGTGGATCGCGCCCGCGCGCAGCAGCGTCGACGGCAGCCCCGAGGCGAGCAGCTCCCGCTCCAGCTGGATCTTGCGCGTACCGTATGTCCGGTCGCCCGGCGCGACCGTGGCCAGCGTCTCGGGGATCGGCACCGGGTAGCGGGGCGAGCCGTCCGGCTCCGCCTGGGTGTCGAAGCTGCGGCCCCGGTCGTCCTCGTACACCGCCCCGCTGGAGATCACCACGGCCGAGCCGATCCGGTCCGCGAGTCCGGCCAGCTGCCGGGCGTGCCCGCCGTCGTACGCCACCATGTCCACCAGGACGTCGCAGCCGTCGCCGAGCGCCGCCGCGAGCGCCCCCTCCCCGTCCCGGTCGAGCGCGAGCGGGCGTACCCCGTCCGGCCAGCCCGGATCGCTCCCGCCGCCGCGCGAGGCGGCCCGCACCTCCCAGCCGTCCTCGGCGAGCGCGCGCACGGCGGCCCGCCCGATCTGTCCCGTGGCCCCTATGACGAACGCTGTTCCCTTGCCCATGCACGGGACGCTACGGCCGCGTGATCACCGGGGCCAGACAGTTGCGCCGTGCGCGGATCCGCTGTCAGCCGAGGATCCTGGGGAACTTTCCGGCCTCCTCGGCCTTCACGTCGGCCGCGTACCGGTCCACGTACTCCTGCCCCGACAGCTCCAGGATCTTGTACATCAGCTCGTCGGTGGCGGCCCGCAGCACGGCCTTCTCGTTCTCCATGCCGGTGTAGCGGGAGAAGTCGAGCGGCTCGCCGAACCGGATGGTGACCCGCCTGATCTTCGGCATGACCTGCCCGGGCGGCTGGATCTCGAAGGTGCCGACCATCGCGCACGGGATCACCGGCACCTGCGCCTTCAGCGCCATCACGGCGACGCCGACCTTGCCCTTGTAGAGCTTTCCGTCGTGCGAGCGGGTGCCCTCCGGGTAGATGCCCAGGAGCTCGTTCCTGCGCAGCACCCCGAGGCCCTCGCGGATCGCCGCCTGCCCGGCCTCCTTGCCGGAGCGGTCCACCGGGATCTGCCCCACCGCGCGGAAGAAGGCGGCGGTGAGCCGGCCCTTGATGCCGGGCCCGGTGAAGTACTCCTGCTTGGCGAGGAAGGTGATGCGGCGCTTGAGCATCACCGGCATCAGGAAGTGGTCGGAGAACGACAGGTGGTTGCCCGCGACGATCGCCGGCCCCTCGTCCGGAATGTGCTCCAGACCCTCGATCCTGGGCCGGAACAGCAGTCGCAGGAGCGGTCCCAGCAGGGCGTACTTGAGCACGTAGTACAGCAACGCACCAGCTCCTCACTCGGCCCGCCCGCCGGGCCGCCGCTCAGGCGCTGCGCGAAGCCGCCATGCCCACCGTCGCCAGGCCGAGGACCACCCAGCCGAACCAGAGCCAGCCGCTGCTGCCGAGCGCCACCGTGTACGCAGTGATCATCACCAGCGCCACGACGGTGAGCACCACCATCGCCTTCGTCGTGCCGGGCATGGGGTCCCCTTCCTCCCGGCCGCTGCCGTGGAGTCCATGGTCGCCCCGAAAAGGCCCGCCGCGCCAGAGCGGCGCACCGGGTGTTACTGCCCGCGTGCGTTGAGCGAGGCCAGATAGGCGTTGTAGGCGGCCAGCTCCTTGTCGCCGTCGCGGTCGGCGGCCCGGTCCTGGCGCTTGGCCTCGCGCTTCTCGGTCGCGTACCACTGGAAGACCAGCGCGATCAGGACCACCACGGACGGGATCTCGCTGAACGCCCAGGCGATGCCGCCGGCCGCCTCCTGGTCGGCGAGCGCGTCGATGCCGAGCGAGGAGGGCGGGTTCTTGTACGTGCCGATCATCGGCTGGGTCGCCATCATCAGGGCGATGCCGAAGAAGGCGTGGAACGGCATGCCCGCGAAGAGCTCCAGCATCCGCATGATGTAGCCGGGGCGGTGCGGGCCCGGGTCGACGCCCATGATCGGCCAGAAGAAGACCAGGCCGACGGCGAGGAAGTGGACCATCATCGCGATGTGGCCGGTCCTCGAACCCATCAGGAAGTCGAAGAGCGGGGTGAAGTAGAGCGCGTAGAGGCTCGCGATGAACATCGGGATGGTGAACGCGGGATGCGTGATCACCTTCAGATAGCGGCTGTGCAGCAGGGCGAGCAGCAGCTCGCGCGGGCCCTTGCGGCCGCGTCCGGCGACCGGCAGCGCGCGCAGCGTCAGCGTCACCGGCGCGCCGAGCAGCAGCAGGATCGGCGAGAGCATGCTGATGACCATGTGCTGGACCATGTGCACGCTGAACATGACCATGCCGTAGTCATTGAGCTTGGTGCACATCACCAGGGCGATGCTCAGCACGCCGAGGGTCCAGAAGACCATCCGGCTCACCGGCCAGGAGTCGCCGCGCCTGCGCAGCCGCAGCACCGCCCAGCCGTACAGCCCGAGCCCCGCGAGACAGCCGATCAGGAAGAACGGGTCCGTGGACCACTCCAGGCCGCGCTCCAGCGTGAACGGCGGCAGATCCATGTTCATGCCCATGCCGTGCCCGCTGTGATCCATCCGCTGACTCCTGATTTCGTACCGGTTGTCCGCACCCAGAGTAGAGCCGCCCCCGGCCGCGATCGCGACCGGGGGCGGCTCTTTGGGCGCAGAACAATCCGGGTGCTACAGGACGCACTCCGCCTCGGCGTACCGCTCGGCCGGGACGGTCTTGAGCGTCGCCGTCGCCTCGGCGAGCGGGACCATGGTGATGTCGGTGCCGCGCAGCGCGGTCAGCATCCCGAACTCGCGGCGGTGCACGGCCTCCACGGCGTGCCAGCCGAACCGGGTGGCCAGGACGCGGTCGTACGCGGTCGGGGTGCCGCCGCGCTGGACGTGGCCGAGGATGACCGCGCGGGCCTCCTTGTTCAGCCGCCGCTCCAGCTCCACGGAGAGCTGGCTGGCGACGCCCGCGAAGCGCTCGTGGCCGTAGATGTCGGTGCCGCCCGCGTCGAAGCGCATCGAGCCCTCGCGCGGCTTGGCGCCCTCGGCGACGACCACGATCGCGAACTTCTTGCCCGCCGAGAACCGGCGGCCGACCAGCTCGGTCAGCTCGTCGATGTCGAAGGGGCGCTCCGGGACGACGATCGCGTGGGCGCCGGCGGCCATGCCCGAGTGCAGGGCGATCCAGCCGGTGTGGCGGCCCATGACCTCGACGATCAGCACGCGCTGGTGCGACTCCGCGGTGGTCTTGAGGCGGTCCAGGGCCTCGGTGGCGACGCCGACGGCCGTGTCGAAACCGAAGGTGACGTCGGTCGAGGCGATGTCGTTGTCGATGGTCTTCGGCACGCCGACGATGGGCAGGCCCGCCTCGGAGAGCAGATGGGCCGCCTTGAGCGTGCCCTCGCCGCCGATCGGGATGATCGCGTCGAGGCCGAGCTCGGCGACGTGGCCCTTGGCGCGCTCGACGCCGTCGCGCAGATGCGCGGGCTGGACGCGGGAGGAGCCGAGGATCGTGCCGCCGAGGGCGAGGATGCCGCCGACCGCGTCCAGGTCGAGCTTGCGGTAGTCGGCCTCCAGGAGACCCTTCCAGCCGTCGTGGAAGCCGATGACCTCGTCGCCGTGGTCGACCACCGCGCGGTGCACGACGGAACGGATGACGGCGTTCAGGCCGGGGCAGTCGCCGCCGGAGGTGAGTACACCAATTCGCATTGCCCGGAAAACCTTTGCAACGTGGGCCGACGACCGGACCCCGTCGTCCGGTTGGATCCCCGCCACCCTACCGGCGCAGGGTGGCGGGGCCGAATCAGCGGTCCGACTGATGGACGTCGTACGAAGCTACGAATCGCCGTCCGGGTGCCTGATTCCGGGTCAGGCGGGCTGGGTCGCGGAGGCGATGCGCTCGGCGCGCAGCGCCTCGTACCACCGGTCGTCGGTCGGCGGCAGCGCGTTCACATCGAGGGCCAGCTTCAGCAGCAGGTCCGCGATCTGCGGGTTCCGCGCGAGCACGGGGCCGTGCATGTACGTGCCGAAGACCGTCTCGTTGTACGCGCCCTCGGTGCCGTCGCCGGTGCCGTTGCCCCGGCCCAGGCGGACCCGGGCGAACGGACGGGCCGTGGGACCCAGGTGCGTGATGCCCTGGTGGTTCTCGAAGCCGGTCAACTGCGGAAGGCCGAGCCGCTCGTCGATGTCGCCCAGCACGTCGCCGACGCACCGCTCGCCCTCGCCCCGGGTGGAGACCACGTCGAGCAGGCCGAGGCCCGGCTCGCGCTCGCCGAGGTCGTTGATGAACTCGTGGCCCAGGATCTGGTACCCGGCGCAGACCGAGAAGATGATGGCGCCGTTGGCGGCGGCGCGCTGGAGCCCGCCGTCGCGGCGCAGCCGCTCGGCCGCCAGCCGCTGCGGCCGGTCCTCGCCGCCGCCGATCAGATAGATGTCGCCCGACGACGGCACCGGCTGGTCGCTGCGGACGTCGAGGCGGGCCACGTCGAGGCCGCGCTGACGGGCCCGGCGCTCCACGACCAGCGCGTTGCCCTGGTCGCCGTAGGTGCTCAGCAGGTCGGGGTAGACCCACACGAGGCGCAGGCTGTTGTCGCTCATGCTCGCTTGCTCCTTAGGGGGTCTCAGTTGCCGACCGTGCGGCGCACGTCCTGGAAGGCGGTGTAGTTGGCGATCAGCTCGATCTGGCCGGGCGGCGCGAGCTGGACGCACTCCGCGAGGCTCTCGCAGACCCGGAAGTCCAGGTTCGCGACCTCCAGGCGGACCGCCAGGTCCAGCTTGCGGTCGCCGATCACGAAGATCGGGTGACCGGCGAGCCGGGTGTAGTCGACGTCCCACAGCCACGAGGTGTCCGTGCCGTCGGCGCCGCGGGCGTTGACGGAGAGGATCACCGGCGTGGGCGGCGGGTCGATCAGGGAAAACGTTTCGAGCCAGCCTGCCGGGTTCTTGGCCAGCAGCAGCCGCAGCTCGCGGTCCTGGAAGGACACCACGTCGTAGCGCCCCGCGACCGCCTGCACCTGGTACATCCGCTCCAGGGCGACCTGCGGCGGCACCCCGAAGACCGCGGCGACCGCGGCGGAGGTGGCGGCGTTGGCCTTGTTGGCGCGGCCGGGCAGCTGGAGGTGGATCGGCCAGGCCGAACCGTGCGGGTCCAGGACGTAGTCGCCGTTGAGCACCCAGCTCGGGGCGGGGCGGCGGAAGCCGCACTCACCGCAGAACCAGTCGTCGCCGGGGCGCTGCATCACACCGCCGCAGGCGGGGCACGACCAGGCGTCGTCCTTCCACTCCTGGCCCGCCGCCACCCACACCACGTTGGGGGAGGACGACGCCGCCCACACGACCAGCGGGTCGTCGGCGTTGGCGATCACCACGGCCTTGGTGCCCTGGAGCCCCTCGCGCCACTTCTCGGCGAGCATCCGGGTCTCGGCGGCCCGGTCGAGCTGGTCGCGGCTCAGGTTGAGCAGCGCGATCGCCTTGGGCGTCACATCGCGCGCGACACCCGCGAGGTACTTCTCGTCCACCTCGATCACGCCGTAGCGGGCGTCCGAGCCGCCCGCCAGCGCCGAGGTGATGCCCGCGGGCATGTTGGCGCCCAGCGCGTTGGACACCACCGGGCCGCTGGCCCGCAGCGCCTCGGCGATGAGCCGGGTCGTCGTCGTCTTGCCGTTCGTCGCCGAGACCAGGACCACGTCCAGGTGAGTCGCCAGCCGCCCCAGCAGATCGGGGTCCAGCTTGAGCGCCACCCGGCCGCCGATCACCGATCCACTGCCCCGCCCCGCCGCGCGCGACACCGCCGCAGCGGCCTTGCCCGCCGTCACGGCGAGCTTGGCCCGCGGTGACAGCGGCTCCGCGTTGCCTGCCATCGTCCTTGATCCTCCTTGCGCCTGGGTCGGACCTCAGCCTATCGAGATCCGGACAGCGGCCCGAACCGCGCCACCACCGGCGCGGCCGCGAGCCCCCTGGAACGTACGCTTACGACCATGCGTCACCGTCCCATTCCCGGCAGTTCCGGCTCCGTACGAGAGATGTCTCTCCTCGGCGCCCCCGCTCTGCACACCCCCTGCGAGCCCGTCACCGACTTCGGTCCGGCCCTCGGCCGGCTGGTCGAGGACCTCTTCGCGACGATGTACGCGGCTCAGGGGGTGGGGCTCGCGGCCAATCAGATCGGCGTGGGGCTGCGGGTGTTCGTCTACGACTGCCCCGACGACGAGGACGTCCGCCACCTCGGACACGTCGTCAACCCGCGCCTGGTGACGGCGGACGGGCTCGTGCTGCGGGGGCCGGAGGGGTGCCTGTCCCTGCCGGGCCTCGAAGCGGGGACGGAGCGGTACGACTCGGCGGTGGTGGAGGGCTCGACGGTCTCGGGCGCGCCCGTACGGATCTCGGGCACCGGGTTCTTCGCGCGGTGCCTCCAGCACGAGATGGACCACCTGGAGGGGGTCGTGTACGCGGACCGCTTGACGGGGTGGCGGAAGGCGCGGCTGGAGCGGGGGGTGCGGCGGGCGCCGTGGGGTGGCCGGGGGCTTCGGCCCCGGACCCCCTGAGTTTGGCTGCGGACCGTGGTGGGTTGCTCGCGCCCGCGCGGCGGAGCCGCAAATGTCACAGCCCCGCGCCCCTGGGTAGTTAGGGGCGCGGGGAACTGCGCGACCAGCCACGGACGGTCTGCAGACGACTGAGACCTGCGGGGTCCGGGGGCGAAGCCCCCGGACGGGAGGGGTGGGGCTCAGAAGCCCGGGCCGCCCGCGCGGTCCGCCGCCGCGGCCAGGCGGCCCCACAGCAGGTCCGCCAGACCCCGTACCAACTCCGCCCGCGAGCAGGGGCGTTCGCCCAGCCACCAGTCGCCCGCCGCATGCATCATGCCGACGATCCCGTGGCCCCACACCCGCGCCAGCGCCTCGCTCCCCGGACCCAGGTCGATCCGCTCGGCGATCACCACGCCCAGCTCCTCGCCCATCCGCCGCAGCAGCGGCGCGGAGTGCCGTCCCACGTCGAACCCGGCGTGCTCACCGCTGCCGGTCTCCTCTGCGGGGTGCATCAGGAAGCGGTACACCTGCGGCCGCGCCTCGATCGCCACGAGATACGTCTCCAGCGTCGACTCGACCCGCTCGCGGCGCTCCGCGGGCGCGTCCAGCGCCGCCCGCAGCGCCGCGAGCAGCGCGTCCGTGTGGCGCTGCGCCAGCGCCCGGTAGAGCCCGCCCTTGTCCCCGAAGTGCCGGTACAGGATCGGCTTGGTGATCCCCGCCTCCGCGGCGATCGCGTTCATCGACGCCTTGGGGCCGTCCCGGAGCACCACCCGGTCCGCCGCCTCCAGCAGTTCCCGCCGACGGCTCTCGGCCGACGTCCGCTGCTGCTCGGCCTGGTGTGTGGTCTCCATGGCTTCGTCTCCCCGCCCGTACTCGTCCTGCGTCTTGCGTTGTTCCGCGATCCGGAATGCCTGCGCAACGTAACACTTGGGCCAGGTCTCGCGCTGATCGAGCGATGGTCGGTTGACAGGCTCTACCGGCCAGTAACATACTGCCGTTACCGCAAGTAACGCTTGACTGTGGCACGGGAAGTGGTGGAGGGGACATGGCTGAGTTCACGATGGAGCTCAACGACGACCAGAAGCAGGTCAGGGACTGGTTGCACGGGTTCGCGAAGGACGTCATCCGGCCCGCCGCCGCGGAGTGGGACGAGCGCGAGGAGACCCCCTGGCCGGTGATCCAGGAAGCCGCCAAGGTCGGAATCTACTCCCTGGACTTCTACGCCCAGCAGTTCTTCGACCCGACCGGTCTCGGTATCCCGGTCGCCATGGAGGAGCTGTTCTGGGGCGACGCGGGCATCGCCCTGTCGATCGTCGGGACCGGCCTCGCCGCCGTCGGCGTCCTCGCCAACGGCACCGAGGAGCAGATCGGCACCTGGATACCCCAGATGTACGGCGACGTGGACGACGTGAAGGTCGCCGCCTTCTGCTCCTCCGAGCCGGACGCGGGATCCGACGTCGCCTCCATGCGGACCAAGGCCGTGTACGACGAGGCCAAGGACGAGTGGGTCCTCAACGGCACCAAGACCTGGGCCACCAACGGCGGCATCGCCAATGTGCACGTCGTGGTCGCGGTCGTCGACCCGGAGCTCGGCTCCAAGGGGCACGCCTCGTTCATCGTGCCGCCGAACACCCCCGGTCTGTCCCAGGGGCAGAAGTTCAAGAAGCACGGCATCCGCGCCTCGCACACCGCCGAGGTCGTGCTCGAAGACGTCCGCGTCCCCGGGCACTGCCTGCTCGGCGGCAAGGAGAAGCTCGACGAGCGGCTCGCCCGGGCCCGCGAGAAGGTCAGGGCCGGCGGCGGCGAGCGGGTGAAGAACGCCGCCATGGCCACCTTCGAGGCCTCCCGCCCGGCCGTCGGCGCCATGGCGGTCGGCACGGCCCGCGCCGCCTACGACTACGCGCTCGAATACGCCAAGGGCCGCGAGCAGTTCGGCCGCCCGATCATCGACAACCAGGGCGTCGCGTTCCAGCTCGCCGACATGCGTACGCAGATCGACGCGGCCCGGCTGCTGGTGTGGCGCGCCTCCTGGATGGCCACGGCGGGCCGGCCCTTCACCTCCGCCGAGGGCTCGATGTCCAAGCTGTTCGCGAGCGAGACCGCCAAGAAGGTCACCGCGCAGGCGATCCAGATCCTCGGCGGCAACGGCTACACCCGCGAGTACCCGGTGGAGCGCATGCACCGCGACGCGGCCATCTACACGATCTTCGAGGGCACCAGCGAGATCCAGCGACTCGTGATCGCCCGCACCCTCTCGGGCATGCCGATCCGCTAACCTCCCCACCGGCCAGGAGACCGGCTCCGTTCCCGTGTGGCGGGAACGGAGCCGCGTTGTTTCCCCGGCGGGCCGGACAGTGTGGACCGGACAGCGGTGGATCAGACCGGCAGCTGCGCCTCGATCGCCGCGACGAGCTCCGGGGCCTCCGGCTCGGTGCGCGGACGGATCCGGGCGACCACCTCGCCGGCGGGGGAGAGCAGGAACTTCTCGAAGTTCCACTGGATGTCACCGGCCTCGCCGTCCGCGTCCGCGACCTCGATGAGGCGCTGGTACAGCGGGTGGCGGCCGTCGCCGTTCACGTCCGTCTTCTCCAGGAGCGGAAACGTCACTCCGTACGTCGCCGAGCAGAACGTCTGGATCTCCTCGGCGCTGCCGGGCTCCTGGGCGCCGAACTGGTTGCAGGGCACGCCGAGTACGGTGAAGCCGCGCTCGCCGTACTGCGCCTGGAGGCGCTCCAGACCGGCGTACTGCGGGGTCAGACCGCACTTGGACGCCACGTTCACGACCAGCACCGCCTTGCCCTTGTAGTCGGCCAGCGAGGTGGGCTCGCCGGACAGGGTGCGCAGCGGGATGTCGTACAGGCTCATCGGCAGACTCCTCGTAACAGGGGGATGTGGGGATGTAAGGGGATACGGACCGGTCAGTCGCCGGTCGGCAGCGGGCGGAACAGGCCCTCCTGGACCACCGACACCAGCAGCCGGCCCTCGCGGTCGTAGATGCGGCCGCGGGCCAGGCCCCGGCCGCCGGTCGCGATGGGGGACTCCTGGTCGTACAGGAACCACTCGTCGGCCCGGAACGGCCGGTGGAACCACATCGCGTGGTCGAGCGAGGCCATGTCGAAGCCCCGGGGGCCCCACAGCGGCTCGACCGGGATGCGGACCGCGTCGAGCAGTGTCATGTCGGACGCGTAGGTCAGCGCGCAGGTGTGCACCAGCGGGTCGTCGCCCAGCGGGCCGACCGCGCGCATCCACACCGCGCTGCGCGGGTCCGCGTCCTTGATCTCGTCCGGGGTCCAGCGCAGCCGGTCCACATATCGGATGTCGAAGGGCTGGCGGCGCGCCATCCGCTCCAGGGCCTCCGGCAGGGCGCCCAGGTGCTCGCGGATCTCGTCCACGAGCTTTGGGAGCGTGTCCGGCGGCACCAGATGGCGCGGCGGCAGCTGGTGCTCGATGCTGCCCGGCTCCGGCTGGTGGAAGGACGCCGTCAGATTGAAGATCGTGCGGCCCTGCTGGACCGCGGTGACCCGGCGGGTGGTGAACGACCGGCCGTCCCGGACCCGCTCGACCTGGTAGACGATCGGGACGCCGGGGCGGCCGGGGCGCAGGAAGTAGGCGTGCAGCGAGTGCACCGGGCGCTCGCCGTCCGTGGTGCGCCCGGCCGCCACCAGCGCCTGCCCGGCCACCTGGCCGCCGAAGACGCGCTGCAGGGACTCCTGCGGGCTGCGGCCGCGGAAGATGTCGACCTCGATCTGCTCCAGGTCGAGCAGATCGACGAGTCTTTCGGCGGGGTTCGTCATGGGTCCGTCTCCACTCTCGTGATCACAGCTCGCCTACGTCCGTCACCCGGATCACCGCCCGGCCCTCCTCGTCGGAGGCCGCGAGGTCGACCTCCGCGCTGATGCCCCAGCCATGGTCGCCGTTCGGGTCGGCGAAGGTCTGCCGCACACGCCACAGCCCGTGCGCCGCATCCTCCTCGATCGCCAGCAGCTTGGGGCCGCGCGCGTCGGGGCCGGTGCCCAGGTCCTCGTACTCGTCCCAGTACTTGTCCATCGCGTCGCCCCACGCGTCCGCGTCCCAGCCGGACTCCGCGTCCAGCTCGCCGAGCGCGGCCACGTTGTCGAGCGCGGCCAGCTCCACCCGGCGGAACATCGCGTTGCGCACCAGGACGCGGAAGGCGCGGGCGTTCGCCGTGACCGGCTTGACCTCGTCGGCCTTCTCCTGGGCCTGCTCGGCCGTCTCGATCTCCGGGTTGGCGAGCTGCTCCCACTCGTCGAGCAGGCTGGAGTCGACCTGGCGGACCATCTCGCCGAGCCAGGCGATCAGGTCCTCCAGGTCCTCGGTCTTCAGGTCGTCCGGGATGGTGTGGTCGAGCGCCTTGTACGCGCTCGCCAGATAGCGCAGGACGATGCCCTCGGTGCGCGCCAGCTCGTACCAGGAGGTGAACTCCGTGAAGGTGAGCGCCCGTTCGTACATGTCACGGATGACGGACTTCGGCGAGACCGGGTGGTCGCCCACCCACGGGTGCGACTTCTTGTAGACGTTGTACGCGTGCCACAGCAGCTCCTCCAGCGGCTTCGGGTACGAGATGTCCTGGAGCCGCTCCATGCGCTCCTCGTACTCGACGCCGTCCGCCTTCATCTGCCCGACGGCCTCGCCGCGCGCCTTGTTCTGCATGGCGGCGAGGATCTGGCGCGGGTCGTCGAGCGTCGACTCGACCACCGAGACCATGTCCAGCGCGTACGAGGGCGACTCCGGGTCGAGCAGGTCGAAGGCGGCCAGGGCGAACGTGGACAGCGGCTGGTTGAGCGCGAAGTCCTGCTGGAGGTCGACGGTGAGCCGGATGGTGCGGCCCTCGGCGTCCGGGGTGTCCAGCTGCTCCACCACACCGCCGTCCAGCAGCGAGCGGTAGATGGCGATGGCGCGGCGGATGTGCCGCAGCTGCGCCTTGCGCGGCTCGTGGTTGTCCTCCAGGAGACGGCGCATCGCCTCGAAGGCGTTGCCCGGCCGGGCGATCACCGAGAGCAGCATGATGTTGGTGACGCGGAAGCGCGAGGTCAGCGGCTCGGGATCGGCGGCGATCAGCTTCTCGAAGGTGGTGTCCGACCAGGCCACGAAGCCCTCGGGGGCCTTCTTGCGGACCACCTTGCGGCGCTTCTTCGGGTCGTCGCCCGCCTTGGCGAGCGCCTTCTCGTTCTCGATGACATGCTCGGGCGCCTGGGCGACCACGAACCCGGCGGTGTCGAACCCGGCCCGCCCGGCCCGGCCCGCGATCTGGTGGAACTCACGGGCGCGCAGGGTGCGCACCCGGTTGCCGTCGTACTTGGTGAGCGCGGTGAACAGCACGGTGCGGATGGGCACGTTGACGCCGACGCCCAGCGTGTCCGTACCGCAGATCACCTTCAGCAGGCCCGCCTGCGCCAGCTTCTCCACCAGGCGGCGGTACTTGGGCAGCATGCCCGCGTGGTGCACGCCGATGCCGTGGCGCACATAGCGCGAGAGGTTCTGGCCGAACTTGGTGGTGAAGCGGAAGTTGCCGATCAGCTCCGCGATGGCGTCCTTCTCCTCGCGCGTACACATGTTGATCGACATCAGCGACTGCGCGCGCTCGACCGCCTGGGCCTGGGTGAAGTGCACGATGTAGACCGGCGACTGCCTGGTCTCCAGGAGCTCGGTCAGCGTCTCGGTGATGGGCGTGGTGACGTACTCGTACGAGAGCGGGACCGGGCGGGTCGCCGAGCGGACCACGGCGGTCTCCCGGCCGGTGCGCCGGGTCAGGTCCTTCTCGAACATCGAGACGTCACCGAGGGTGGCCGACATCAGGACGAACTGGGCCTGCGGCAGTTCCAGGATCGGGATCTGCCAGGCCCAGCCGCGGTCCGCCTCCGCGTAGAAGTGGAACTCGTCCATCACGACCTGGCCGATGTCGGCGTGCTTGCCGTCGCGCAGCGCGATGGAGGCGAGGACCTCGGCGGTGCAGCAGATGACCGGCGCGTCCGCGTTCACGGACGCGTCGCCGGTGAGCATGCCGACGTTCTCGGTGCCGAAGAGCTTGCAGAGGTCGAAGAACTTCTCCGAGACGAGCGCCTTGATCGGCGCGGTGTAGAACGTGACCTCGTCCCGGGCCAGCGCCGCGAAGTGCGCACCCGCCGCCACCAGGCTCTTTCCCGAGCCGGTGGGGGTGGAGAGGATCACGTTGTTGCCCGAGACCACCTCGATCAGGGCTTCCTCCTGCGCCGGGTACAGGGAGATGCCCCGCTCCTCGGCCCAGGTGGAGAAGGCCTCGAAAAGGGCATCGGGGTCGGCACTCGGCGGCAGCTGATCGATAAGGGTCACGCCCCCATCTTGCCTGGCTTCACCCCGTGAGAGGGAACCGGAGGAGGACGACAAGATCAAGAGCGATAGGCTGCGACGTCAACTGGGCCACGGGACAACAGGAAAAGGGGCGGGGCACGGTCATGATGGGACCTGCGCACTCACTGTCAGGAGCGGCGGCCTGGCTGGGGGTGGGGGCCGCCACCGCGGCCGCGGGGCACGCCATGCCCTGGCCGGTGCTCGTCGTCGGCGCGCTGATCAGCGCCGGGGCGGCGCTCGCGCCCGACCTCGACCACAAGTCCGCGACCATCTCGCGCGCCTTCGGACCGGTCTCCCGGGCTCTGTGCGGCATCGTCGACGACCTCTCGCACGCCGTCTACAAGGCGACCCGGGGCCCCGGCGACCCGCGCCGCAACGGCGGCCACCGCACGCTGACCCACACCTGGCTGTGGGCCGTCCTCATCGGGGCGGGCGCCTCGGCCGCGGCGGTGTTCGGCGGGCGCTGGGCCGTCCTCGGCATCCTCTTCGTGCACGTCGTCCTCGCCGTGGAGGGCCTGCTGTGGCGGGCCGCGCGGATGTCCAGCGACGTCCTGGTGTGGCTGCTCGGCGCGGCCGGCGCCTGGATCATGGCCGGGGTCCTGGACAAGCCCGGCAACGGCTCGGACTGGCTCTTCACCGGCTCCGGCCAGGAGTACCTGTGGCTGGGCCTGCCGATCGTGCTCGGCGCCCTGGTCCACGACATCGGGGACGCGCTGACCGTCTCCGGCTGCCCGATCCTGTGGCCGATCCCGCTGGGCCGCAAGCGCTGGTACCCGCTGGGCCCGCCGAAGGCGATGCGGTTCCGGGCCGGGAGCTGGGTCGAGCTGAAGGTGCTGATGCCCGCGTTCATGGTGCTCGGCGGGGCCGGGGCGGCGGGGGCGCTCAACTTCATCTGAGCCCGCGGGCCGGGCCCGGCCCCGGGTGGGTTTGTGTGAACCGCCTGCGCCCGCGGCCCGCCGTGGCCGACGATGGGACCCGTCATCGCGGCGGCTCCCGCGTTCCGGGCGGACGCGCCGCGCTCGTACGGCAGTGAGGGCGGCGGGGGCGACCGCATGGGGCAGTTTCTGATGATGGCGCCGGAGCGCGGCAGCGGTGCGTCAACCCTGTTCGGGACCGGCGGCGACGGCGAGTCCGGCGTGATCGTCGCCAAGGGGACGGCCGAGGTGAACTTCGCCGTCCGGCTCGTCGGGAATCGCGCCGGAGCATGACCCGGCGGGAGGGGTTCGTCGTCAGGATCCGGCACGCCACGGGCGAACCCCCGATGGCGGCCGGAGTCGGCTGTGTCGTGGCCGAGAAACACATCGTGACCTGCGCCCATGTGGTCAACGCGGCGCTCGGCCGGGACATGGCCGACCGCGAGCGGCCGCCGGACAGCGCCAGGATCCGCGTCGACTTCCCCCTCCTGGGGGACGCCGAGGGCGCCCCGCTGCGCGAGTGCCGCGTCGCCGCCTGGGACCCGCCCGCGGCGCCCGGGCTCGGCGGGCGCGACACGGCCGGGCTCGTCGTGGTGGGCGACACGCTGCCGGTCGGCGCCGGTCCCGCCCGGCTGGTCGCGGTGCGGGGCGGCGGGGCCGAGGACGTGCGGGCCGGGGTGTTCGGCTATCCGGTGAGCCCGT
Organism: Streptomyces sp. TLI_146; assembly: GCF_002846415.1. Lineage (NCBI taxonomy): Bacteria > Bacillati > Actinomycetota > Actinomycetes > Kitasatosporales > Streptomycetaceae > Streptomyces > Streptomyces sp. TLI_146. Next base: position 2,030,930 of record NZ_PJMX01000001.1, on the reverse strand, counting down.
CCCGTACGGCCAACGGCGCCTGGTCGTCCTGCCGGCTGCGGGGCGCGGTCGGCGGGGGACTGGTCCAGCTCGACGCCGAGAGCGAGTCCGCGCTGCGCGCCCAGCCCGGTTTCAGTGGCGCCCCGGTGATCGTGGGCGACGCGTGGGGCGACGCGGTCGTCGGGATGCTGGCGGTCGCCGGGCGGCAGGGCCGCACCGGCGACGCGTACGCGGTGCCCATGACCGAGGTGTCGGCCGCCTGGCCCGAGGTCCTCGGCGACAGCATGCTGCCGCCCTGTCCCTACCGGGGCCTGCGGTCCTTCACCGCCGCCGACGCCCGGGCCGGGCTCTTCGTCGGCCGCGAGCGGGAGGTCGCCGGGCTGCGGGCGATGGTCAAGGACCGGCCGCTGGTCGTGGTCACCGGCCCGTCCGGGGTCGGCAAGTCCTCGCTGGTGGCGGCCGGGCTCGAACCGGGGCTGCGCGCGGACGGCTGGTCGGTGGCCACCTTCCGCCCGGGCGCCACGCCGTACGACACGCTGGCCAGGGCGCTGCTCGACCTGGAGTGCCCCGGCGGCGACCACTCGCTCGAACAGCTGGAGCACCGCTGCCACGCCCTGCGCGAAGAGGGCTTCTGGCCGGTGGCGACCCGGGTGTCGGTGCTCTCGGGCCGCCGACTCGCGCTCATCGGCGACCAGTTCGAGGAGGTGTTCAGCGCCGGTGCGGACGGGGCGGACCCGGTGCGTTTCCTCCAGCAGACCTTCCCGCCGCCCGAGACGGTGCAGAGCCCCGATGTGCGCCTCGTCTGCACCCTGCGCTCCGACTTCCTGCCCGATCTGCTGGAGCTGGCGGACATCGGGCCACGGCTGCAGGACCGGCAGCTGAACGTGTCCCCGCTCGACGAGGCGGCGCTGACCCGGGTGATCGTGGAGCCGGCCGCGCTCGCCGGAGTGACCTTCACCGAGGGGCTGGCGGAGGCCGTCGCGGCCGAGGCGAGCAAGGGGCCGGGCGGGCTGCCGCTCCTTGAGTTCGCCCTGACCGAGCTGTGGCCGATGCAGCGCGAGCGCCGGATCAGCTTCGACAGCTACCACGGCCTGGGCGGCGTCTCGGGCGCCCTCAACCGCCATGCCGAGCAGGTCTACCGCTTCTTGACCCAGACTCTGGACGAGGCCCGCATCCGGCGCGTCCTGCTCTCCATGATCCGGGCCCGGGGCGGCGCCGCCAGCGCGGTACGGGTCGCGGCCCGGCGCGAGCACCTCGGCGCCGACTGGTACGTGGCCCAGCTGATGGCCGACCCCGAGCGGCGTCTGGTCGTCCTGGGGCCGGAGGGGCCCGGCACGGCGGAGATCGCCCACGAGGCCCTGATCCGGGGCTGGCAGCGGCTGGCCGGCTGGGTGGACGAGGACGCCGACTTCCAGCAGTGGCTGGCGGTCGCGGAGGAGCGGGCGACGGAGGGCGACCTGCTGTCCGCCGCTCGGGTCGCGGAGGCGCAGCGCTGGCTGGACGAGCGCCCTGACGACATTCCGCCGGAGGTCGGGGCGCTGACGCGCAGGAGCCTCGCGGTGCTGGTCGAACAGGAGCGCACCGAGCGGCAGATGAAGGCGCTCCAGGCCTCCAACGCGGAGCTGGAGGAGAAGGCCGAGCTCCTCGCGCGCGCCAACCGGGACATCGAGGTGAAGAACCACGAGATCGAGGAGGCCCGCCAGGTCCTGGAGGAGCGGGCGGAGATGCTGGCGGTCTCGATGCAGTTCCGGTCGGAGTTCCTCGCCAACATGTCCCACGAGCTGCGCACTCCGCTGAACTCCATGCTGATCCTCGCGAAGCTGCTGGCCGACAACGTCGACGGCAACCTCTCCTCCCGGCAGGTCGAGTTCGCCGAGACGATCCACCGCGCGGGCTCCGACCTGCTCCAGCTCATCAGCGAGATCCTGGACCTCTCCAGCATCGAGGCGGGCCGGATGCACATCTCCCCCGCCATGGTCCGGCTGGCCCAGCTGGTGGACCACGTGGACGCGATGTTCCGCCCGCTGATGGCGGAGAAGGGGCTCCACTTCTCCGTGAGCCTGGCCCCCGGGCTCCCCGCCGAGCTGCACACCGACGAGCAGCGGCTGCTCCAGGTGCTGCGCAACCTGCTCTCCAACGCGCTGAAGTTCACCGATGTGGACGGGGCCGTGGAGCTGCGGATCGGCCAGGCGGGCCAGCGCGTGGTGTTCTCGGTCTCGGACTCGGGGATCGGCATCCCCGCCGACAGAATCCAGATGATCTTCGACGCGTTCCAGCAGGCCGACGGCACGACGAGCCGCAGATACGGCGGTACGGGGCTCGGTCTGACCATCAGCCGCGAGATGGCCGGGCTGCTGGGCGGCGAGATCCGCTGTGAGAGCGAGGTCGGCCGGGGCTCGACGTTCACCCTCGACCTGCCGAGGGAGCCGGTGGACATGGCGGGCCCCGAAGCGCCGCCCGAGCCGCCGCCCCAGGCGAAGTCGGTCCTGCTTCCGTCGTTCACCGGCAGTTTTCACGGCGAGTACGTCCTGGTGGTCGACGACGACGTACGCAATGTCTTCGCCCTCACCTCGGTCCTCGAAAAGAACGGGCTGTGCGTCCTCTACGCCGAGAGCGGCCAGGAGGCCATCGAACTGCTCGAAGGACACACCGACATCGCGCTCGTCCTGATGGACGTGATGATGCCGCACATGGACGGCAACGAGGCGACGGCACGGATCCGGCGTATGCCGGGCCGTGAGGCTCTGCCGGTCATCGCGCTCACCGCCAAGGCCATGCCGGGCGATCGCGAACGCTGCATCGAGGCGGGCGCATCGGCGTATCTGACCAAGCCGGTCGACCCCGACGCCCTGCTGACCACGATCGGGAAGTGTCTGTCCCGGGAGGCGGTCGGTCCGGGAGATGCCTTCCCCGACTGACCGCCGCGCCCCCAGTCGCGCCTCACCCGTGCCAGGACCGCCACAGCGCCGCGTACGCCCCGTCCGCCTCGACCAGGGCGTCATGGCTGCCCAGCTCGCTGATGCGGCCGTTCTCGACCACCGCGATCACGTCCGCGTCGTGCGCGGTGTGCAGCCGGTGGGCGATCGCCACGACCGTACGGCCGTCCAGCACCCGGGCCAGCGAGCGCTCCAGGTGCCGTGCGGCGCGCGGGTCCAGGAGCGAGGTCGCCTCGTCCAGGACCAGCGTGTGCGGGTCCGCCAGGACGAGCCGGGCCAGCGCGATCTGCTGGGCCTGGGCCGGGGTGAGGGAGAGCCCGCCGGAGCCGACCTCGGTGTCCAGGCCGTCGTCGAGCGCCCGCGCCCAGTCGTCGGCGTCGACCGCGCCCAGGGCCGCCCACAGCTCGGCGTCCCCGGCGCCCTGCCGGGCGAGCAGCAGGTTGTCCCGCAGCGAGCCCACGAACACATGGTGCTCCTGGTTGACCAGCGCCACATGCTCGCGCACCCGCTCGGCGGGCATCCGCGACAGTTCCGCCTCGCCGAGCGTGACGCGGCCCTCGCGCGGGGCGTAGATGCCCGCCAGCAGCCGCCCGAGCGTGGACTTGCCCGCGCCGGACGGGCCCACCAGGGCCAGCCGGGTGCCCGGCGCCACCGACAGGGAGACCTGGTGCAGTACGTCCACGCCCTCGCGGTAGCCGAAGCGCACCCCGGCCGCCTCGACGTCCCGGCCGTCCGGGCGCACCTCGGCGTCGCCCGCGTCCGGCTCGATCTCCCGGACGCCGACGAGCCGGGCCAGCGAGACCTGGGCCTCCTGGAGCTCGTCGTACCAGCGCAGGATGAGGCCGACCGGCTCGACCAGCATCTGGGCGAGGAGCGCGCCGGTGGTCAACTGGCCCACCGTCAGCCAGTCGTGGAGGACGAACGTGCCGCCGATCATCAGCACCGCGAGCATGATCGTCATATGGGTGAAGCTGATCACCGGGAAGAGCACCGACCGCAGCCACAGCGTGTACCGCTCCCACGCGGTCCACTCGGTGATCCGCTGCTCGGACAGCGCGATCCGGCGCTCGCCCAGCCGGTGCGCCTCGACGGTCCGGCCCGCGTCGACGGTCTCGGCGAGCACGGCCGCGACCGCCGCGTACCCGGCGGTCTCCGAACGGTACGCCGAGGGCGCCCGCTTGAAGTACCAGCGGCACCCGGTGACCAGCAGCGGCGCGGCGACCAGCACCGCGAGCGCCAGCGGGGGCGCGGTGACGCCGAGCGCGCCCAGGAGCAGCAGCGCCCACACCACCCCGATGGCCAGCTGCGGCACGGCCTCGCGCATCGCGTTGGACAGCCGGTCGATGTCGGTGGTGATCCGGGAGAGCAGATCGCCGGTGCCCGCCCGCTCCAGGACGCCCGGCGGCAGCCCCACCGACCGCACCAGGAAGTCCTCGCGCAGATCGGCCAGCATCTCCTCGCCGAGCATCGCGCCGCGCAGCCGCACCAGCCGGACGAACAGGGTCTGCACGAGCAGCGCGAGCGCGAACAGCGCGGCCGTGCGCTCCAGATGGAGGTCCCGTGCGTCGTTCGACAGGTCCTCGACCACGCCGCCGAGCAGATACGGGCCGACCATCGAGGCGATCACCGCGATCGCGTTGACGCCGACGAGCAGCGCGAACGCCGTACGGTGGCGCCGCATCAGCTCACGTACGTACGCCAGGACGGTCGCCGGGGTGCCCACGGGCAGGGTGGTGGCCGACCGCGGGGCCGCCGGGTCGTACTCGGGTGGTGCCACGCCGATCATGCCGTCTCCTCCCAGGTCTGAAGTGCGTCTGTCTCTTCGTCGGTCTCGCGGGTGACCACCGCGCGGTAGCGGGTGTCGGTGTGCAGCAGCTCGCGGTGCACCCCGACCGAGGCGACCTCGCCGTCGTGCACGAGGACGACCCGGTCCGCCAGGTCCAGCAGCAGCGGCGACGAGGAGAACACCACCGTCGTACGGCCCGCGCGCAGCCGCTTGATGCCGCCCGCGACCCGCGACTCGGTGTGCGAGTCGACGGCCGAGGTCGGCTCGTCCAGGACGAGCACGTCCGGGTCGGTCACCAACGACCGTGCCAGCGCCAGGCGTTGGCGCTGGCCGCCGGAGAGTGACCGGCCGCGCTCGGTGATCCGGGTGCGCATCGGGTCGCCGTCGGTGTCCACCGACGCCTGCGCCAGCGCGTCGAGGACGTCGTCGCACTGCGCCGCCGCCAGGGCCTCGTCGGGCGTGACCTTTCCGGACGAGGGCACGTCCAGGAGCTCGTGGAGCGTGCCGGAGAGCAGCACCGGGTCCTTGTCCTGCACCAGGACGGCGGCCCGTGCCGCATCCAGCGGGAGCCCGTCGAGCGCGACCCCGCCGAGCAGGGCGGACGGCAGGCCGTCGGCCTCGACGGCGTGCCCGCCCAGCCGCTCGGCCAGCCGTCCGGCCGCGTCCGGGTCGCCGCACACCACGGCCGTGAACCGGCCCTCGGGCGCGAGGAGTCCGCTCGCCGGGTCGTACAGGTCGCCGGACGGCCCCTCGGCCCCTGCCTCCTGTGCACCCGCCCGGGACGGCACCCCCGTGTCCGTCCCGGACGGGTCGATGGAACGGCTCAGCGCGAGCACCCGGGCCGCGCGCTTGGCCGAGGGCCGCGAGAAGGAGTACGCCATGGCGATCTCCTCGAAGTGGCGCAGCGGGTACAGCATCAGCGTCACCGCGCTGTAGACGGTGACCAGTTCACCGACCTCGATCCGGCCGTCGCGGGCCAGCGAAGCGCCGTACCAGACCACCGCGATCAGCAGCAGGCCCGGCAGCAGCACCTGGACCGCGGAGATCAGCGACCACATACGGGCGCTGCGCACGGCGGCCCCGCGGACCTGCTGGGAGGCCTCGCGGTAGCGGCCGAGGAAGAGCTCCTCGCCGCCGATGCCGCGCAGCACCCGCAGCCCGGCCACGGTGTCCGAGGCCAGCTCGGTGGCGCGGCCCGCCTTCTCGCGCTGGACGTCGGCCCGCCGGGTGGCGTGCGGCAGCAACGGCAGGACGGCCAGGGCCAGTACGGGAACGCCGAGGGCGACCACGACGCCGAGGGCCGGCTGGTACAGCACCAGGCCGACACAGATGATCACCAGTGTCACGGCGGCCGCCGCGAACCGCGACAGCGCCTCCACGAACCAGCCGATCTTCTCGACGTCGCTGGTGGAGACCGCCACGACCTCGCCCGCAGCGACCCGGCGCGTGAGCACCGAACCGAGCTCGGCGGTCTTGCGCGCGAGCAGCTGCTGCACGCGTGCGGCGGCCGTGATCCAGTTGGTCACCGCGGTGCGGTGCAGCATGGTCTCGCCGACGGCGATGGCCACACCGAGCAGCGCGAGGAGGCCGCCCGCGAGCGCGAGCCGCGCCCCCGAGCGGTCGATCACGGCCTGGACGGCGATGCCCACGGCGAGCGGCAGCCCGGCGATGCCGCACTGGTGCAGCAGCCCCCAGGCCAGCGACTTGAGCTGTCCGGCGAGCTGGCCGCGGCCCAGCCACAGCAGGAAGCGGGGACCCGAGCGGACGTCCGGTTCGCCTGGATCCGTATAAGGAAGATCGCGAATCTGCATGACGTCCCAAGGATCGGAAAGAGTGGTTCAAACCGAACAAGGTTCGCGTTCGGCGGAGCCCCGGGGCAAACGATTTTCGCGTCCGGGAGACCGGAACACGCCAAGACCGGCGGTCCACCCCTGGCGCACGGCGCCCGCTCGCGCTTCACTCCTGACGCATGAGATCACTCAGGATCATGTCCATGATCGGCGGTCTGGTACTCGCGGCGGGCGCGCTGCTCGGCGCAGGCCCGGCCGCGGCGGCCGCCCAACCGGCCGAGCCGCCCGCCGAGTTCGGCACCGACTGGCACGACCCGGTCACCGCGGCGCCGCCGGTCGCCGTCCCGCACACCCGCGGCTGCCAAGTCACCCTGGCGCAGGCGCAGTTCCGCGACTTCACGCCGTACAAGGGGAGTTACGCGCCGCCCAAGGGGTGCGGCGAACGGTGGAGCAAGGTGGTGCTGCGGCTCGACGGCACCGTCAAGGGCAGGCAGTACGACCGCCTCGGCTACCTCCACGTCGGCGGCGTCGAGGTGCTGCGGACGTCGACGCCCGAGCCCTCGCCGGACGGCATCGCCTGGAACGTGGAGAAGGACGTCACCCGCTACAGCGACACCTTCCGCTCGGCGCAGCCCGTGGAGATGCTCATCGGCAACGTTGTCGACGAGACGTACACCGGCGTGATCGACGTCAAGGTCACGCTGACGTTCTACGCCGCCGAGGGCCGCGTGAAGCCCGCCGCGACGCCGGACAAGGTGCTGCCGCTGGAGGGCACCACGCTGACCACGCCGCGCAACTCCGAACGCATTCTCGCCGAGGTGTACGCGACCGGCTCGGGCGGCGGCTGCGAGGAGTTCTGGTACCTCGCGGTGCCCGACCCCGCGCCCTACTCCTGCAAGGCCGCCGCCGGACCCAACCGCGAGGTGCGGATCAAGGTCGACGGCCGACTCGCCGGAATCGCCTCACCGTTCCCGAACGTGTGGACCGGCGGCTGGTCCAACCCCTTCCTCTGGTACGTCGTCCCGGCGCCCCACGCCTTCGACGTCCGGCCGATCGAGTACGACCTGACGCCGTACGCGGCGCTGCTCAACGACGGCCGCGCGCACCAGGTGGAGGTGTCGGTGGCCGGGGTCCCCGAGGGGCAGTCCGGCTGGTCGACACCGGTCAACGTGCTGGTCTGGCAGGACCGGGGCAGCGAGGTCGTCACCGGGGCGCTCACCCGCCACGAGGAGAGCGCGCCCACCGACTCCACCACCTACACGCCCGGAACCGAACTGCGCCTCGACGCGAAGGCGGGCCACCGGCTGACCACGGCGGGTTATGTGGACACCTCGCACGGCCGCGTCACCACCACGGTCGCCCGCGGCGTCGCCGCCGACACGGTCCACCGCTGGACCGAGGGCGAGAACACCGACGCCCTGAAGGGGAGTTGGACCGATGACAGCGCGGTCACCACGGACGGGCGCGGCCCTGCCGTCACCGCGCGCGTGCACCGTACGTACACGATGGACGGCACCATCACCATCGGCGCGGACAACCGGCTGCGGACCGTGATCACCCTCGGGGACCGCGCGGACTCCGCCACCCTGCGCGGCGGCCGGACCGCCTCCTTCTCGCATCTGGACGACACCTACCGGGGCGACGCCTCCTGGACCATGAACGTCCCGCGCGACCAGCGGCACGCCACCGGCACCTCCGCCGAGCGCTACCGTCTGTACGGCTCCGACGGCTGCTACGACCGGAGCCTGAGGACCGCCCAGGGCACTCTCACCGAGGATCTGCGGCGCTGCTGACGACGGGTGCGGGGCCCGTGCTCGCCGCCAAGCACGGGCCCCGCGGCATCAGGCCTCGGCAGGCTTCTCGGAGTCCATGCCGGGGCGGGGTCGGTGCCATTCACCGCGGGTGAAGTCGGGGATCCGCTGGGGCGCGCCCTTCGCCTTGAGCGAGAGGTGGCTCAGCGGCACCGGCGCCGACCAGGTCGCCGCGTCGTACACGTCGAAGTCCGGGACGAGCCCGAGGCGCATGCACTGCATCGTGCGGAACACCAGCATGTAGTCCATGCCGCCGTGCCCGCCGGGCGGGTTGGCGTGCTCCTTCCAGAGCCAGTGGTCCCAGTCGGTGTACTTCGAGAAGTCGCCCCAGTTGTCGTCGTGCTGGTCCGGCTCCAGGTAGATCCGCTCCGGGTAGTCCTCGAAGACACCCTTGGTGCCGCCGAGGCTGTTGATGCGGCTGTAGGGGTGCGGCGTCGACACGTCGTGCTCCAGCCGGATCACCCGGCCCTTGGCCGTCTGCACCAGACTGATCGTCCGGTCGCTCTCGATGTACGACTCCTTGAAGCTGGGGTCGCCCGCGGGCATATGGGCCGCGCGGTACTCGGCGAGGCCGAGCGCGGGCGTGCCGACGCTGACGATGGACACCACGCGGTCACCGCGGTTGACGTCCATGTAGTTGGCGACCGGGCCGAAGCCGTGCGTGGGGTAGAGGTCGCCGCGCAGCCGGGTGTGCCACAGCCGCCGCCAGGGCCCCTCGTAGTACTTCGGGTCGAACATCAGACCGCGCAGATCGTGGATGTACGCGCCCGCGCCGTGCAGCAGCTCGCCGAACTTGCCCGCGTGCGCCATCCGCAGCACCCGCATCTCGTTCCTGCCGTAACAGCAGTTCTCCAGCTGCATGCAGTGGCGTCTGGTGCGTTCGGAGAGGTCGACCAGCTCCCACAGCTGGTCCAGGCGCATCGAGGCCGGGCACTCCACGCCCGCGTGCACCCCGTTGAGCAGGGCCGCCTTGGTGATGTCGAAGTGGGAGTCCCAGGGCGTGGCGATGTGCACGAAGTCGATGTCGCCGCGCCTGAGGAGGTGTTCGTAGTCGTGGTCGCCGTTGACGTAGACGGCGGGCGCGGGCTGGCCCGCCGCGATCACCTTGGCGGCGGCGCTCTCCGTCTTGGCCCTCACCGGGTCGCAGAGCGCCACGACCCGCACCCCGGGGACGGCGAGGTACAGGTCGATCATGCTCCCGCCGCGGTTGCCGAGGCCGATCAGGCCCACCCGGACCGTGGAGCGCCGCTGGAACGGCACCCCGATCATGGTCCTGCCCTGGCGCTTGGGCGCGGGCGCCTCCTGGGGCTGGGCCGGGGCCTGTTCGGCGGCCGAGGCGCTGCCCGTGCCCAGGCCGCCGATTCCGATCCCGGCGCCCGCGGCCCCCGCCGTCCACAGGACGTCACGTCGGCTGATGTCGTGGTTCTGCGGAGCTGCGTCGTTCATCGAGTCTCCTGGAAAGAGAGGGAGCTGATTTCTGCGCGGCGTTACACGAACCTCGGTAAGGACCATGGTTGTTGGGGCTGCTGCCGCGCAAGGGGGCCTGTCGACGCTCGGGGCCGCCCCGGGAAGGTACACCGCTGCACCCCGTCACGGTACGTCCGGATACGCCCGGGTCGTGGGAGGCGCGGGGAACGGACGCCGACGGGTCGTTGACGGTCCGTCAGTCACCGTCGGCCCGTGCGCGGCTCAGGTGCGCCGCAGATACTCCGGACCGGGCCGGGTCGCACGCTCCAGCTCCAGCAGTACGGAGACGTAGGCGCGGCCGGTCGCCCGCTCCATGCCGATCTCGCACATCCGGTTCGCGGAGAGGTGCGCATCGAAGTGACGGCCCGTCACCTCGGCCGCCTCCCGTGCGGTCGCCGCCCCCGTGAGCTCCTGGTGGAGCATCCCCCGGTCGCCCGCGAAGGCGCAGCACCCCGCGTCGTCCGGCACCACGACCTCTTCCGCGCAGGCCTCGGCGACGGCCCGCAGTCGCGCCTCGTCGCCCAAATGCCGCAGGGAGCACGTCGGGTGGAGCACGGCCGAGCGCGCCCGGCGCAGCACCGTCAGCTCCGGCAGCAGCTCATCGGCGGCCCACACCACCGAGTCCACGACGGTCAGCGCGGCGTGCAACTCCCGGTTGTCCGCGGTGAGATACGGCACCACCTCGCGCGCGATGCCCAAGGTGCAGGAGGAAGCGTCGACGACCAGCGGGAGCGTGCCGCCGGCCGTCCAGCCCCAGGCGGCCTCGACGATCCGGTTGGCCATCACGGCGTTGCCCAGCTCGTACCCCTTCGAGTGCCAGATGGTGGCGCAGCAGGTGCCCCTCACGTCCTCGGGGATCCACACCGGCTTCCCCGCGCGCGTGGCGAGAGCCACCACGGCCTGCGGCAGCGACGGGCCCCGGTGGCCCTCCGGCTCCCCGAAGATCCGGTTGACGCAGGCCGGGTAGTACACGGCGCTCGCGCCGACCCGTCGCGTACGGGGCAGGGCGCGGGCGGCGGCGCCCGGGATCTCGGGCAGCCACTCGGGCACCAGATCGGGGCGCACGGCCCTGCGGGCGAGGCCCGTCACGCGCGCGAGGGCGCGGTCGCCGACGCGGTCCCCGAGGGCGCGGGCGGCGGCCACCGCGAGGCGCGCCGAGGCCTCCACGGCCTTGAAGTGCCGGGCGGTGAGGGCGGCGGCCCGCTCCTCGCGCGGGCTGTGCCGCAGATGCCGGAAGTGCTTCATCAGGGCGCCGGTGTCGATGCCGACCGGGCAGTCGAGCGCACAGGTCGAGTCGCCCGCGCAGGTGTCCACGGCGTCGTATCCGTACGCGTCGAGCAGCGCGTCCTGGACCGGCGAGCCGTCGCCCTGGCGCATCATCTCCCGCCGCAGCACGATCCGTTGGCGGGGTGTGGTGGTCAGGTCGCGGCTGGGGCAGGTGGGCTCGCAGAAGCCGCACTCGATGCACGGGTCCGCGATCCGCTCCACCTTCGGGATGGTCTTGAGGCCGCGCAGATGGGCGCGCGGGTCGCGGTCGAGCACGATCCTCGGCGCGAGCACCCCGTCCGGGTCGATGAGCTGCTTGGTCCGCCACATCAGCTCGGTGGCCCGCGGCCCCCACTCCAGCTCCAGGAACGGCGCGATGTTGCGGCCGGTGGCGTGCTCGGCCTTGAGCGAGCCGTCGAAGCGCTCCACGGTCAGGCGGCAGAAGTCGGCCATGAACGCGGCGTACCGCTCGACGTCGGAGGGCTCGGCCGCGTCGAACGCCAGCAGGAAGTGGAGGTTGCCGTGGGCCGCGTGGCCCGCGACGGCCGCGTCGAAGCCATGGGTCTCCTGGAGGGCGAGCAGCGCCTCGCAGGCCTCGGCGAGCCGTGGCGGCGGCACCGCGAAGTCCTCGGTGATCAGCGTCGTCCCGGCCGGGCGGGAGCCGCCGACCGCCGTCACGAACGCCTTGCGGGCCTTCCAGTACCCGGCGATCGCCTCCGGGTCCCGGGTGAACGCGTTGGTCACCGAGGCGACCGGGGCCACCAGGTCGAGCCCGGCGAGCACCCGGGCGGCCGCCTCCTCGTACGCCTCACGGGCCGCCTCGTCCGCCGCGCGGAACTCCACGAGCAGCGCGGCCGTCTCCTTGGGCAGCGCGGCCCAGTCGGCGGGGACGCCCGCCACGCTCACCGAGGCGCGCAGGGTGTTGCCGTCGATCAGCTCCACGGCGAGCGCCCCGGCCTCGTTGAAGAGCGGCACCGCCGCGGCGGCGGCCGGGAGCGTGGGGAAGAAGAGCAGCGCCGTGCTGAGCAGGCGCTCCAGCGGCAGGGTGTCGAAGACGACCTCGGAGAGGAAGCCGAAGGTGCCCTGGGAGCCGACCATCAGTCCGCGCAGGATCTCCACCGGCGTCGAGCCGTCGAGGAACGCGTCGAGCCGGTAGCCGTTGGTGTTCTTGATCGTGTACTTGGCGCGGATCCGGGCGGTGAGCTCCGGGTCCGCCTCGATCTCCGCCTTGAGCGCCAGCAGGCCCGCGCACAGCCGGGGTTCGGCGTGCGCCAGGTCGTCGTCGGCGCGCGGGTCGCCGGTGTCGACCACGGTGCCGCTCGGCAGGACGAAGGTGAGCGAGGCGACCGTACGGTACGAGTTGCGGGTCGTGCCCGCCGTCATGCCCGAGGCGTTGTTGGCGACCACCCCGCCGATCGTGCAGGCGAGCGCGCTGGCCGGGTCGGGGCCGAGGACGCGGCCGTGCCGGGCGAGCGCCGCGTTGGCCTGCGCGACGGTCGTGCCGGGCCGGATCCGGGCGCGGGCGCCGCCGTCCAGGACCTCGACACCGGCCCAGTGGCGGCGCACGTCCACGAGAATGTCCTCGCCCTGCGCCTGGCCGTTGAGGCTGGTCCCGGCCGCCCGGAAGACGACCTCGCGGCCCTTGCCGTGCGCGTACGAGAGGACGGCCGAGACGTCGTCGATGTCCTCGGCGACCACCACGACCTGGGGGACGAACCGGTAAGGGCTGGCGTCCGAGGCGTACCGCACCAGGTCGGAGACCTTCCACAGCACCTTCTCGGCGCCGAGCAGGGCGGTCAGCTCACCGCGCAGCGGCTGAGGGGTGCCGTCCGCGAGCCGGTCGGGGACCCGGTCCGGGACCGTGTCCGGGGATTCAGTACGCCGCCCGGAGGGGCGCAGGGCTTGCGGCTTCGGCTCCAGGAGCGGCATGCGGCGGATCCCCTCAGCAGCGGCGCTCCGGCACTCCGTCGACCAGAGCGGACAGCAGTCCGCCGAGCACCTCGCGCTGGTCGGCGGACAGCGGCGCCAGGATCTCCTCCGCCGCGCCCCGGCGCGCGCCGCGCAGGGAACGCAGCGTCGCCCGGCCGGTGTCGGTGAGCTCGATACGCACCACGCGGCGGTTGGTCGGGTCGGGGACCCGGCGCACGTTGCCACTCTCCTCCAGCCCGTCGACCAGGGTGGTCACGGCGCGCGGGACCACCTCCAGACGGGCGGCGAGATCGGCCATGCGGGGCGGGCTCTCGTAGTGCGCGACCGTCCGCAGCAGCCGGGACTGGGCGGGGGTGATGCCGACCGGCTCCAGATGCTGCTTGTGGATGCGGTGGAGCCGGCGGGTGAGCCGGAGCAGCTGCTCGGCCAGCACGCCGTCGGCGTCGGTGGTGCTCATACGGGAACAATAACAGGACCTTGTGCATTGTGAGTATAGGTAACAGTGAGCTATGCTCCACAAAGTCCTGTCAGTGGCGTCGCCCCAGCGGGCCGTACGGACCTGCGAACGGCGCCGTCCTGCCGTCCCACCCCTTGCCGAAGGAGCCCATGCACCCCGAAGAATCCTCCTGGACGCCCTCGCCCCGTGACCGCGAGCAGCCGCCCGCCCAGACGCGGCGCATCCTGCGGCTCTTCCGCCCCTACCGCGGCCGGCTGGCGATCGTCGGCCTGCTGGTCGCCGCGTCCTCACTCGTCTCGGTCGCCTCGCCGTTCCTGCTGCGCGAGATCCTGGACGTCGCCATCCCGCAGGGCCGCACCGGGCTGCTCAGCCTGCTCGCCCTGGGCATGCTCGCCACCGCCGTCGTCACCGGGGTCTTCGGCGTCCTGCAGACGCTGATCTCGACGACCGTCGGCCAGCGCGTCATGCACGACCTGCGCACCGGTGTCTACGCCCAGCTCCAGCGGATGCCGCTCGCCTTCTTCACCCGGACCCGGACCGGCGAGGTCCAGTCCCGCATCGCCAACGACATCGGCGGCATGCAGGCGACCGTCACCTCCACCGCCACCTCGCTCGTCTCCAACCTCACGGCCGTGATCGCCACCGTCGTCGCCATGCTGGCGCTCGACTGGCGGCTGACCGCCGTCTCGCTGCTCCTGCTGCCGGTCTTCGTCTGGATCAGCCGCAAGGTCGGGCGCGAGCGCAAGAAGATCACGACCCAGCGCCAGAAGCAGATGGCCGCGATGGCCGCCGAGGTCACCGAGTCGCTGTCGGTCAGCGGCATCCTGCTCGGCCGCACCATGGGCCGCGCCGACTCGCTCACCAAGTCCTTCGCCGCCGAGTCCGAGCGCCTGGTCGACCTCGAAGTGCGCTCCAGCATGGCCGGGCGGTGGCGGATGTCGACCATCGGCATCGTCATGGCCGCCATGCCCGCCGTCATCTACTGGGCGGCGGGCATCGCCCTCCAGTCCGGCGGCCCCTCGATCTCCATCGGCACGCTCGTCGCGTTCGTCTCGCTTCAGCAGGGCCTGTTCCGGCCCGCCGTGAGCCTGCTCTCCACCGGCGTGCAGATGCAGACCTCGCTCGCCCTCTTCCAGCGCATCTTCGAATACCTCGACCTCCCGGTCGACATCACCGAGACCGAGGACCCGGTCCGCCTGGAGAAGGTCCGCGGCGAGATCCGCTTCGAGTCGGTCGACTTCAGTTACGACGAGAAGAGCGGCCCCACCCTCAGCGGGGTCGACCTGACCGTCCCGGCCGGCACCAGCCTCGCCGTCGTCGGTCCCACCGGCTCCGGCAAGTCCACGCTCAGCTATCTGGTGCCCCGGCTGTACGACGTGACGGGCGGCCGGGTCACGCTCGACGGCGTCGACGTGCGCGACCTGGACTTCGACACCCTCGCGCGCGCGGTCGGCGTCGTCTCCCAGGAGACCTACCTCTTCCACGCCTCCGTCGCCGACAACCTGCGCTTCGCCAAGCCCGACGCCACCGCCGAGGAACTGGAGGCCGCCGCCCGCACGGCCCAGATCCACGACCACATCGCCTCGCTGCCCGATGGCTACGACACGGTGGTCGGCGAGCGCGGCTACCGCTTCTCCGGCGGCGAGAAGCAGCGGCTCGCCATCGCCCGGACGATCCTGCGCGACCCGCCCGTCCTGATCCTGGACGAGGCGACCAGCGCACTGGACACCCGTACGGAACACGCGGTGCAGCAGGCCATCGACGCGCTCTCGGCGGGCCGCACCACGCTCACCATCGCGCACCGGCTCTCCACCGTCCGCGACGCGGACCAGATCGTCGTCCTGGACGGCGGCCGGATAGCCGAGCGCGGCACTCACGAGCAACTGCTCGACCAGGACGGCAAGTACGCCGCACTGGTGCGCCGCGACGCACGGCTGGCGCCGGTCGCCTCCTGACGGGGGTCGCGGGTTTACCGTGCCTGTATGACGGAGTCCACGCGCGGGGCGTCCGGCCCCCGGCCCCGGCTCACCCGGCGCGGCCGGCTGCTCCTGGGCCTCCTCGCCCTGCTGCTCGTGGTGGGAGGAGCGGTGCTCGTCCTGGTGCTGCGGGAGACCGGCGGCAAGGTGAAGTCCCTGGTCGTCCCGGAGGGCTGGCGGGCCGGGCAGGTGTACGCCGCGGTCGACAAGAGCCTCGGCGTGGCGGCGGGCACCACCCGCCGGGCGGCCTCCGAGGCGGAGCTCGCCCTCCCGGCCGACGCCCGGGGCAACCCCGAGGGCTATCTGTTCCCGGCCACCTACCCGGTGACGGGGAAGACCACCCCGCGCGGACTGCTCGCCTATATGGTCGACACCGCCAACAAGCGGTTCGGCAAGGACCACATCGGCGCGGGCGCCCGACGGCAGGGCATGACGGTCTATCAGACCGTGACCGTCGCCAGCATCGTGCAGGCCGAGGCCGACACCGCCGCCGACATGGGCAGGGTCTCCCGGGTCGTCCACAACCGGCTGGCCAAGGGCATGCCGCTGCAGATGGACTCGACGCTCAACTACGCGCTCAACCGTTCCACCCTGGCCACCACCCACGCCGACACCCGCACCGACAGCCCGTACAACACCTACGCGCGCGGCGGGCTGCCGCCGACACCGATCGGCAACCCGGGACAACAGGCGCTGGACGCGGCGATCGCCCCGCCGCCGGGGGACTGGCTCTACTTCGTCACGGTGGCGCCCGGGGACACGCGCTTCACGGCGGACTACGCGGAACAGCAGCGAAACGTACGGGAGTTCAACCGGAACCAGGCCAAAGTCACCCGCTGAGCGACGTCAGCGCACCTCAACGGGGGCGTCGAGCAGCTTCCTGATCTCCCGGACCGCCGCCCGCCCCGCCCGGTTCGCCCCGATCGTGGACGCCGAAGGCCCATAGCCGACCAGATGGATCCGCTCGTCCTTGACCGCCCGGGTGCCATCGATCGCTATGCCACCGCCGGGCCCCCGCAACTTCAGCGGCGCCAGATGGTCGATCACGGGCCGGAACCCGGTGGCCCAGAGGATGACGTCCGCGTCCACGACCCGCCCGTCGTCCCACGCCACCCCGCTCGGCGTGATCCGGTCGAACATCGGCAGCCGGTCCAGCACCCCGCTCTCGCGCGCGGCACGGATCGCGTCGTTCAGCGGCAGCCCCGTCACCGACACCACACTCTTGGGCGGCAGGCCCCGACGTACGCGCTCCTCGACCATGGCGACCGCCGCCCGCCCCCACTCCTCGGTGAACGGGCCCTCCCGGAACACCGGCGGGCGCCGGGTCACCCAGGTCGTGGCGGCCGCGTACTCCGCGATCTCCATCAGATGCTGGGTGCCGGAGGCGCCCCCGCCGACCACGACCACCCGCCGGCCCGCGAACTCCTCGGGCCCGGGGTAGTTCGCGGTGTGCAGCTGGCGTCCCCGGAACGTCTCCTGGCCCGGGTAGCGCGGCCAGAACGGCCGGTCCCAGGTGCCGGTGGCGTTGATCAGCGCGCGCGTGGCGTACACACCCTCGGACGTCTCCACCCGCAGCCGCCCGCCCTCGCCCTCCCGTACGGCGCTCACGTCCACGGGCCGGTGCACCCGCAGCCCGAAGGCGTCCTCGTAGTCGGTGAAGTACTCCCCGATCACCTCCGAGGAGGGCCGGGCCGGGTCCGCGCCGGTCAGCTCCATTCCGGGCAGCGCGTGCATCCCGTGCACCTTGCCGTACGTCAGTGAGGGCCAGCGGAACTGCCAGGCGCCGCCCGCCCGGGGCGCGTGGTCGAGGACCACGAAGTCGCGGTCCGGCTCGAACCCCGCCCGGCGCAGATGGTAGGCGCCGGACAGACCCGCCTGTCCGGCGCCGATGACCACCACGTCCACGTCCTGTGCCCCGAAGTCGTTCACGGTTCTACCAACCAAGGGAGGTACGTGGATCTTCCCGGAGGCTAGCGACCCCCTCCCACCAGCAGCGGAGCCCCTCCGGGTGCCGAGGCCGGGCGCCCGTTGGCCGCTGGTACGCCGAGGAGCGGGGAGGCGGGGACCGTCGGCAGCAGGCCCCGCGCGGCCAGCTCGGGGGTGACGCCCTCGCCGAACCAGTAGGCCTCCTCCAGATGCGGATAGCCCGACAGTACGAAGTGCTCGATGCCCAGGTCGTGGTACTCCTCGATGCGGTCCGCCACCTCGCCGTGGCTGCCCACCAGCGCGGTGCCCGCGCCGCCCCGCACCAGGCCCACGCCCGCCCACAGGTTCGGGGAGATCTCCAACTGGTCGCGCTCCAGCGAGCCGCCGCCGTGCAGCGCCAGCATCCGCTGCTGGCCGACCGACTCGCTCCTGCCGAGCGCCTGCTGGGCCGCGGCGACCGTCTCGGGGTCGAGGTCGTCGAGCAGCCGGTACGCCGTCGCCCACGCCTCGCGCGCCGAGTCGCGGGAGATGGTGTGCAGCCGGATGCCGAACCGGACGGTCCGGCCGCGCTCCTCGGCCAGCGCCCGGATCCAGTCGATCTTCTCCTTGACCTGCGCGGGCGGCTCGCCCCAGGTGAGGTAGACATCGGCGTGGTCGGCCGCGACCGGCCCGGCGGCGGCCGACGAGCCGCCGAAGAAGATCTCCGGCAGCGGGTCCGGCGGCAGGGCGGTGAGCCCGCCCGCCACCTGGAAGTGCTCGCCGTCGAAGTCGTACGGCTGCCCGCGCCACACACCCCGTACCACCGAGAGGAACTCCGAGGTACGGGCGTAGCGGCGGTCGTGGTCCAAGTGGTCGCCGAAGCGCCGCTGTTCGGTGGAGTCGCCGCCGGTGACGACGTTCAGGAGCAGTCGCCCGCGGGTGACGCGCTGGTAGGTCGCGGCCATCTGCGCGGCGAGCACCGGCGAGATCACGCCCGGCCGGAACGCCACCAGGAACTTCAGCCGCTCGGTGTGCTGGGAGAGGGCGACCGTGGTCAGCCAGGCGTCCTCGCACCACGTCCCGGTCGGGGTGAGCACGGCCTCGAACCCCAACTGCTCGGCCGCCTTGGCGATCTGGACCAGATAGTCGATGTCGGGCGCGCGGACGCCGCTGACCGGGGTGATCCGGGAGCGTTTGATCCCCCCGTCGGTGTACGCGTGGCGGTCGACCAGGGTGCGGCCGTCACCGCCGGTGGGCAGGAACCAGTGCAGACGGACGGTCATGAGGCGGCCTTTCCATAGGTGCGGGGCGCGGTGGTGGAGGCGGGCAGGGTGCCGTTGAAGCGGGTGTCGACGTACTCCTTGAAGGAGAAGCGGCGCGGGATCAGCTTCAGGTCGGCGAAGGTGTCCGCGATCCGCTGCTCGGAGGCGATCGCGGCGTCGTCGACGGCGACCGCCACCCGGGTGCCGTTGCTGCGCTTCACCGAGTCCAGGGCGACGTCGTAGGGCAGACCGGTCTCCTTCGACCAGGCCTTCGCCCAGGCCTCGGGGTGCTTGAAGACCCAGTCCTGGGCGCGCTGGAGGCGGCTGAGGTAGTCGGCGACCGCCTTGGCCTTCGCGGGGTCCGAGAGGGCGGCCGGGGCGGCGACCTGGAAGCCGAGGCCGTTGACGCTGCCCTCGCCGGTGGTGAGGACGCGGGCCTTTCCGCCCTTCAGGACCTGAGAGGTGTACGGGTCCCACACCGCCCAGGCGTCGACCTTGCCCCGGCTGAACGCGGCGAGCGCGTCCGCCGGCTGGAGGTAGTCGACCTTGACGTCGGACAGGGTGAGCCCGGCCTTCTTCAGCGTGGTCAGCAACTGGTAGTGGGCGGAGCTGCCCCGGGCGACCGCGATGGACCTGCCCTTGAGGTCGGCCGGTCCCTTCAGCGGGGAGTCGGCGGGGACGAGGACCGCCTCCCCGGCGGAGGAGCCGTGGGTGGCGGCGACCACCTTGATCCTGGAGCCGGCTCCGGCGGCGAAGACGGGCGGGGTGTTGCCGACGCCGCCGATGTCGACGGCCTTGGCGTTCACGGCTTCGAGCAGCGGCGGCCCGGAGGTGAAGGTGGACCACTTGATCTTGTACGGGAGATGGTCGAGCTCACCGGCGGCTCGCAGGACGGCTTCGTAACCGCCCTTCTGGTCACCGACGTTGAGCGTGACGGCGGCGGAACCGGACCTGTCGTCGGCGGCGGAGTCGCCGCCGCAGGCGGTGAGGGCGAGGGGGAGCGGAAGCAGGAGCAGCGGGAGCAGGGGGAGTGAGCGGTGTCGCATGGAGGAGTTCCTCGGGGAGTGGTCAGGCGGCGGTGGGGTGGCCGGCGGCGGGGGCCGCGGGCTGCTCCACGCCGAGTTCGGTGAGCAGTCGGGAGCGCAGCCCGGTCAGGGCGGGGGCGTCGCGGGTGCGCGGACGGGCCGGGGTGACCGGGGTGTCGTACGCGATGACGCCGTCCCGCATCACCAGCGCGCGGTCCGCGAGCAGCAGCGCCTCGTCCACGTCGTGCGTGACCAGCAGCACCGCGCAGCCGCGCCGCTGCCACAGCTCGGCCACCAGCTGCTGCGCCTTGATCCGGGTCAGTGCGTCGAGCGCGCCGAACGGCTCGTCGAGCAGCAGCAGGTCCGGCTCGCGCACCAGGGCGCGGGCCAGCGAGGCGCGCTGGGCCTCGCCGCCGGAGAGCGTCTTGGGCCAGGCACCCGAGCGGTGGCCGAGCCCGACCTCCTCCAACGCCCTCTCCGCCACGGCCCGTTCGGGCTTGCCCGGCAGGCCGAGCAGCACATTGCGCCACACCCGCTTCCAGGGCATGAGCCGGGGTGCCTGGAAGGCGACCGCGCGCCGCTTGGGGACGAGGACCGTGCCCTCGATGTCGCGGTCGAGCCCGGCCAGCACGCGCAGCAGCGTCGACTTGCCGCAGCCGCTGTGGCCGAGGAGCGCGGTGAACTCGCCCGCGCGCAGGGTCAGATCGAGGCCGTCGATGACGGGACGGCCCTCGAAGGCCCGGGTGAGCCCCCGTACCCGTACGGCGTCGGTGGTCACCGGTGCGGTCACTGGCCCTTGAAGGTCGGTCGCCATTGCAGCAGCAGCCTTTCGAGAGTGCGGACGACGGCGTCGGCGATCAGGCCGAGGAAGGCGTAGACGACGAGGCAGACGACGATCACGTCGGTGCGGAAGAACTCGCGGGCCTGGTTCATGAGGAAGCCGATGCCGTCCTCGGCGTTGATGGACTCCCCGAAGACGAGGGCCAGCCAGGCGGTGGCGAGCGAGTACCGCAGCCCGGTCATCGCGCCGGGCAGCGCGCCCGGCAGGACCACGTGCCGTACGAGCCCCCACCGGCCGAGCCCCAACGACTGCCCGGCCTCGACGAGTTGCTCGTCCACGCCGCGGATCCCGGCGTACACGTTCAGATAGAGGTGGAAGGCGACCCCGAGGGCGATGAGGGCAACCTTGGGGGCCTCGCCGATGCCGAGCCAGATGATGAAGAGCGGGATGAGGCCGACCCAGGGAACGGTCCTGAGCATCTGGACGGTGGCGTCCACCAGATCCTCGCCCAGTCGCGACAACCCCGACACCAGGGCGAGCCCGACGCCGGCGACCCCGCCGATGAGCAGCCCGAAGACGACGCGCCGGAGCGATACGGCCATCGCGGAGGGCAGGGTGCCGTCCGCGATCAGGTCCCGGCCGGCCCGGGCGATGGTGCCGGGCGAGGCGAGGACGTCGGGGTCGAGCGCGCCGGTGGCGCTGGCCACCTGCCACACGGCGAGGAGCAGCAGCGGCCCGGCGGTCCGCCGCAGCCAGCGCGGCACGGCGAGCCGACGGCGGCGGGAGGAGGGCGGGACGGTGACGAGTTCGAGGCCCTGGGCGCGGGCCGGGAGGGGTGGCTCGAAGGAGGGGGATTTACCGGAAATATCCGGCGGAGCATGGCCGACGGTCATGAGGGCTCCAGGGAAGCCGCCGTAGGGGCGGCGGTCGGGGAGAGCGGGCGCGTACGCGGCCGGACGGACCCGGGGGGGTGACGTCAGCGGGGCGCGCGTACGGCAGGGCTCAGCCGGTGGACGGCGAGCCGGACGGGGAGCGTGCGAAGGCGCTGAAAGGGCGTCAGCAGCCGCGAGGACACGCGGCGGAGGCCACCCGCAGCAGGTCGATGTGACCGCGCGTGGTGAGCAGAGCTGTACGCAACATGGCGCCGAAGGTAGCGACCGGTCAGGACCCGGTCAATGGTGTCTCGCCAGCCGGACGCGCGATCTTGCCGGATGGGCGCGAGGATGGGGCCATGTCCGTCTTCACCACGCGCGTTCTGCGCCTCACCACCGGAACGTCCGAGACCGTCACCGATCTGACCGGGGAGTGCGAGCGGTTCCTCCGCGAGGCGGCCGGCGGCGGCGACGGCCTCCTGAACGTCTTCGTGCCCCACGCCACCGCCGGGATCGCGGTCATCGAGACCGGCGCGGGCAGCGACGACGACCTGCTGGCCGCGCTGCACACGCTCCTTCCGGCCGACGACCGCTGGCAGCACCGCCACGGCAGCCCCGGCCACGGCCGCGACCATGTGCTGCCCGCGTTCGTGCCGCCGCACGCGACGCTGCCGGTGGTCGCGGGGCGGCTGGAGCTGGGCACCTGGCAGTCGGTGTGCCTGGTCGACACGAACAAGGACAACCCGGAGCGGCAGGTGCGGTTGAGTTTCCTCGGCTGAGTTTCCTCGGTTGAGCTTTCTCGGCTGAGCTGCGCGGGACCGGCCTCAGCCGCGAGCCCCGGCGCCCGGCGCCCCCGCCCGCAGCCCGTCCATGACGAGGTCGAGGAGGCGGGCGGCGCGGGGCTGCCAGTCGCTGTGCGGGTCGATCTGCCAGAGTCCGGCGATGGCGAGGACGAAGTCGTCGGGGGTCACGCCCGGGCGGATGGTGCCCGCCTCGTCGTTGGCGTTCAGGAGCAGCGTGATCGCCGCGGTCACCGGCCCGTGGCCGAGCGCGGCCAGGGTGCCCCGGGCGGTGGCCTTGCCCAGCGCGTCGGCGAGGCCCGCCTTGGCCATCGAGTACTGGGCGAAGCGGTCCATCCACTCCCGCAGGGCCCGGTCCGGGGCGCGGGTTTCGAGGAGCTGGGCCGCGGTCTCGCCGAGCTGCTGCACCTCGTACCGGTAGACCTCCAGGACGAGCGCCTCGCGGTTGGGGAAGTGGCGGTAGAACGTCCCCTGCCCGACCCCCGCCTTCTTGGCGATCGCGCTCAGCGGGGCGTCGGCCGAACGGGTCAGCTCGGCGAGCGCCACCTCCAGGATGCGCTCGCGGTTCCGCTGCGCGTCCGAGCGCAACGGCGCGTCCTTCCTCTGCTGCACTCGTCCTCCTTCCGCAGGCGCGGGCACCTGCCGCCGGGCCGCCCGGCGGATTCGGCTCTTGTTAAACGGACAGCTGTCCGTTAGGTTCGGGGATAACGGACAACTGTCCGTTTAGGTCCACCATAGCGGCAGACGCGCCCGGAGTGGACGGCCGGTGCACGTCCGACCGCCTTTCGCCCGCAGTGCCCGCCGCAGGTTTCCGATGGACGGCGCTTCGCATCAACCACGCGAAAGAAGGCTGCTCATGACCCCATCGACGTCCAGCGCCATCACCTTGAACATCAACGGCGAGAAGCACACGCTGCCCGTCGACCACCGCACCACGCTGCTCGACGCCCTGCGCGAGCGCCTCGATCTGACCGGTACGAAGAAGGGGTGCGACCAGGGGCAGTGCGGGGCCTGCACCGTACTGATCGACGGGCGCCGTGCCGTCTCCTGCCTCCAGCTCGCGGTGGCCGCCGAGGGGCGCGAGATCACCACCATCGAGGGCGTCGCGGACGGCGACCGGCTCCACCCCGTACAGCAGGCCTTCCTCGATCTCGACGGCTACCAGTGCGGCTACTGCACGCCGGGGCAGATCTGTTCGGCCCTCGCCGTGATCGAGGAGCACGCGGCGGGCTGGCCGAGCGCCGTGACCGCCGACGTGCGGCCGGAGGCGGGCGTGCCGCAGCTGACCGCGGAGGAGATCCGCGAGCGGATGAGCGGCAACCTGTGCCGCTGCGGCGCCTATGTCTCGATCGTCGAAGCGGTGGCGCGGGCAGCCGGGACAGCCCAGGGCCCGGCGGCCGGGGCGGAGGCGGCGGCATGAGGGAGTTCGGCTACCGGCGCGCCGTCGACGTTCCCGGCGCGGTGGCGCTGCTCGGCGCCGAACCCGAGGCGCGCTACCTCGGCGGCGGCACCAACCTCGTCGACCTGATGAAGTCCGGTGTGGAGCGGCCCGCGCTCCTCGTCGACGTACGCGAACTGCCCCTCGACCGCGTCGAGGCGACCGAGGACGGCGGGCTGCGCATCGGCGCGACCGTCACCAACAGCGACCTCGCCGCCCACCCCGAAGTGCGCCGCCGCTACCCGGCGTTGGCGCAGGCGGTCCTGGCCGGGGCGTCGGGCCAGCTGCGCAACATGGCCACGGTCGGCGGCAACCTCCTCCAGCGCACCCGCTGCGGCTACTTCACCGACCTCGCCGCCCCCTGCAACAAGCGTGCCCCCGGCAGCGGCTGCTCCGCCGTCGAGGGCGAGCATCACAACCACGCGATCCTCGGCGCCTCCGCGCACTGCGTGGCCGTCCACCCCTCGGACATGGGGGTCGCGCTCGCCGCCTTCGACGCCGTCGTCTCCTACGAAACGGCCGACGGGCCCGGCGAGTTGCCGCTCGACGCGTTCTACCTCCCGGTCGGCGACAGCCCGCACCGGGAGACCGCGCTGCCGCCCGGCGCGCTGATCACCGCGGTGACCCTGCCGCCCGCGCTGGTCGCCGCCCTCTCGCGCTACCGCAAGGTGCGCGAGCGCGCCTCGTACGCCTTCGCGATCGGCTCGATCGCCGCCGCCCTGGACGTGCGCGACGGCGTCGTCCACGAAGTGCGCCTGGCCTTCGGCGCGGTCGCGTCCCGGCCGTGGCGGGCCCGTACCGCCGAGCGGGCGCTGACGGGGGGACCGGTGAGCGCGGACGCCTTCGCCGCCGCGGCCGACGCGGAGCTCGCGGCCGCCGAGGCGCTGCCCCACAACGGATACAAGGTGACGCTGATGCGCAATCTCGTCGTGGCCGTGCTCACCGAACTCGCCGAGGAGGCCGCCCGATGACCACGACCGCCGGATCCCCCCGGGCCGTCGGCGCCGTGGGGACCGCCCACACCCGCGTCGAGGGCCGCGACAAGGTCACCGGGGCGGCCCGCTACGCCGGGGAGGTCCCGTTCGCCGACCTCGCCCATGGCTGGCTGGTGGTGTCGACCGTCGCGCGCGGCAGCATCCGCTCGGTGGAGAGTGCCCCGGTCCTCGCCATGCCGGGCGTCCTCACCGTCCTGCACCACGGCAACGCGCCGCGCGTCGACGCCGACTACACGGGCCTGCTGGGGAAGCCCGACCCGATCGTCGGGCTCTTCCAGAGCGACCGGGTGCCGTGCGCGGGCTGGCCGGTGGCGCTGGTCGTCGCCGAGACCTCCGAACAGGCCAGGGAGGCCGCCGAGGCGCTGGTCGTCCGGTACGAGACGGAGCCGCACGACATCGAGTTCGCCCCGGACCGGCCCGGTACGTACACCCCGGAGCCGCGCGAGACCATGGAGACCGGCAAGGGGGACCTGGAGCGCGAGCTCGCCGCGTCCGCCGTCGTCGTGGACGCGCGGTACAGCACGCCGGAGGAGCACCACCACCCCATGGAGCCGCACGCGGCGACGGTCCGCTGGGACGGCGGCCGCCTCGAGGTCCACGACTCCAACCAGGGCAGCAAGTGGGTGGCCGACGAGCTCGCCAGGCTGTTCTCGCTCGACCCGGCCTCGGTGCGCGTGCTGTCCGAGCACATCGGCGGCGGCTTTGGATCCAAGGGCGTCCGTCCCCACCAGGTGGCCGCGGCGATGGCCGCGACCGTGCTGCACCGCCCGGTCCGCGTCGTACTGACCCGCCGTCAGATGTTCTCCCTCGTCGGCTACCGCAGCCCCACGGCGCACCGGGTCAGGCTGGGCGCCGACGCCGACGGACGGCTGCGCGCCTTCGGGCACGACGCCCAGAACCTCACCTCCACCGTCAAGGAGTTCGTCGAGCAGAGCGCCGCGTACGGACGCGTGATGTACGGCGCCGACGCGCACCGCACCGCCAACCGGCTGGTGCGGCTCGACGTGCCGACGCCGACCTGGATGCGCGCGCCGGGCGAGGCCCCCGGGTCGTTCGCCGTGGAGTCCGCGCTCGACGAGCTCGCCGAGCGGTGCGGCATCGACCCGATCGAGCTGCGCGCCCGCAACGAGCCGGCCGCCGGACCCGTCTCCGGGCTGCCGTTCGCGGGCCGCAATCTGCTCGCCTGCTTCGAGGAGGGCGCCCGCAGGTTCGGCTGGGCGGAGCGCGACCCGCGTCCGGGAGTGCGCCGCGAAGGGCGCTGGCTGCTGGGGACCGGCACGGCGGCGGCCACCTTCCCGGCGGGCGCCGCCCCCTCCACCGCGGCCGTCACGGCGCAGCCGGACGGCACCTTCACCGTACGGATCAGCGCGGCCGACATCGGGACGGGCGCGCGCACCGCGCTGACCCTGATCGCGGCGGACGCGCTGGAGGTCGAGCCCGGCCGGGTCCAGGTGCGCATCGGGGACAGCGACTTCGGCCCCGCGATGATCGCCGGCGGCTCGACGGGCACCCGCTCCTGGGCCTGGGCGATCATGGCGGCCGCGGCCGAGCTGCGCGAACGGCTGGCGCTCGGCGGCGACATCCCGCCCGAGGGCGTCACGGCGCGCTCGGACACCTCCGCCGCGATCGCCGCGCTGCCCGAGAAGGAGCGGCACTCGTACGGGGCGCAGTTCGCGGAGGTCGCCGTGGACACCACCAGCGGCGAAGTCCGGGTCCGGCGCATGCTCGGCATCTTCGCCGCGGGCCGGATCGTCAACCCGTTGACCGCACGCGGGCAGTTCGTCGGCGGTATGACCTGGGGCATCTCCATGGCGCTGCACGAGGAGGCGGTCCGCGACCGGGCCTCGGGCGCCCATGTCGGGCCGGACCTCGCGGGCTACCACTTCGCCGCGCACGCCGATGTGCCGCGGATCGAGGCGGACTGGGTCGACGACCCGGACGCGGACGACCCGGTCGGGATCAAGGGCATCGGGGAGATCGGGATCGTCGGGGCCGCGGCGGCGATCGCCAACGCCGTCTGGCACGCGACCGGCGTCCGCTACCGCGACCTCCCCATCCGCCCCGACCGCGTCCTGTCGGCCGGGACGAGGACCGGGACAGGGATCGGGACTGGGCCGGACGGGAGCCGGCGTGCTTGACATCGCCGGGGACCTCGACCGGTGGGCGCGGGAGGGCCGGGACTTCGCCGTGGCCACCGTGGTGGCCGTGGGCGGCAGCGCGCCGCGCGGTCCGGGCGCCGCGCTCGCCGTGGACGGCGACGGCACGGCCATCGGCTCGGTCTCCGGCGGCTGTGTGGAGGCGGCGGTCTACGACCTGTGCGTCCAGGCGCTCCAGGACGGCGAGGCGGTCCGCGAGCGGTTCGGCTACAGCGACGAGGACGCCTTCGCGGTCGGCCTGACCTGCGGCGGGGTCGTCGACGTGCTGGTCACGCCGGTGCGCGGGGACGCGCCGGACCGGGCGGTGGTCGCGGCGGCGCTCGCGGCCGCCGCCGGGGGCGGGGCCGCCGCCCTGGCCCGGGTGGTCGCGGGCCCGGCCGGACGCCTTGGCCGGGCCCTGCTCGTACGCCCCGACGGATCGTACGAAGGGAGCCTCGGCGGGCTGGTGGGCCTCGACCGCGCGGCCGCGGTGGAGGCCCACGCCCTGCTTGAGGCGGGGCGCACCGGGGAGTTCGGCCTCGCGGAGACCGGGGAGCGCTGCGGAGCGGGCCGGATCACCGTGTTCGTCGAGTCGAGCGTGCCGCCGCCCCGCATGATCGTCTTCGGTGCCGTGGACTTCGCGGCGGCCCTGGTGCGCACCGGCAAATTCCTCGGCTACCGCGTGACGGTGTGCGACGCGCGCCCCGTCTTCGCGACCCGCGAGCGCTTCCCGGAGGCCGACGAGGTCGTGGTCGACTGGCCGCACCGCTATCTGCGGGGCACGCGGACCGACGGGCGCACGGTGCTGTGCGTACTGACCCACGACGCCAAGTTCGACATCCCGCTCCTGGAGACGGCCCTGCGGCTGCCCGTCGCGTTCGTCGGCGCGATGGGCTCGCGCCGCACCCACGAGGACCGCGACCGCAGGCTGCGCGAGACCGGTCTCAGCGAGCGCGAACTGGCCCGGCTGCGCTCGCCGATCGGCCTCGATCTGGGCGCCCGTACGCCCGAGGAGACCGCCCTGTCCATCGCCGCGGAGATCGTCGCCGCGCGGCGCGGCGGGAGCGGAGTTCCGCTGACGGGCTCGCGCACACCCATTCACCATGACCCGGACGAAAGGGGCACCGGCGCGGTGCTGTCACACGCGGCCGAACGGAACTCACGGCAATCTTTCGCGAGTTGAGGGGTATGGCATCATGGCCGCATTGTCCGCGGGGATCAGGGGCCCTGAATCACGGGCTCGTTGAATCAGTGAGGTCAATTCCGTGCTGCCTGACTCAGCGTTACCGTCAGCGGAGGACCGTCGGCGCAGGCGCCGCCTGAAAAAGGTCCGCCACACCTGTGAGGCGCTGCTCGCGAAGTGGGGCATGGAGCACGGCTGCGGCATCGAGGAACTGCACCGCTTTCTCAGCGTCCAGAACCGGCGGCCGATCCATCTGATTCCGATGCCGTTCCCCGAGCGCCATCTCTTCGGTCTTTGGCTGAAAATGGACGACTTCGACGTCATCGCTTACGAGAAGGCCGCATCGCAGTCACACAAGGAACACATCATCGCCCATGAGCTGGCGCATATCGCCTTCCAGCACCGCGGCTCCGTGAATTTCGACCGCGGGGACGCGGGACAGCTGTTCACCGACGTCGAACCGGGGGTCGTCCAGAGCATGCTGATGCGCTCGCGCTACAGCGACGACGAGGAGCAGGAGGCCGAGACGATGGCCTCGTTGATCCTGGCCAGGGCCACCAAGCGATGGCTCGAACCCGCCTGGGGCGTGCCCGAGGAGGCCGCCGAGGTCGTCGCCCGGATCGAGAACGGTGTGGGGAAGCCGGAAAACGGATGAATGACAACAGATGAACACTGTCTACGGATTCCTGGCGTGGACCTGCGCCGTCGGCGGCCTCGCGGCGTTCGCGTACCGGCTGCCTGATCTGCTGCGCAGAAAGCACGACCCGGCCCTGTGGGCGCTGTGCACCTATTTCCTCTGCTCCGGGATCAGCTTCCTGGTCGATCTGGACGCGTTGCGGGTGCACATCTCGGCCCTCTTCGGCCGCCCCAACGTCACCTCGCTCATCGTGCAGGTGGCGGTGGTCGTGCTCACCGCGGCACAGCAGGTCGTGCTCGTGTACTGGTCGTGCCCGCCCGAAGAGGCGCGGCTCCGGGCCCGGCGCCGGGTGCTGTTCTTCGGTGTCGCGCTCTGCGTACTGGTGGCCGCGTCCATCGCGGTGAGCCCCGTGACAAAGTCCAAAACGGCGACCTCGACGATCCTGCTCAGTATTCAGCACGGCGAATACGCGCTGTACATGTCGTTCTATTTGGTGATTTGCGCGATCGGCCAATTCGAGACCGTCCGGCTTTCCCTGCGGTTCACCAAGATGGCCAACCGGCAATGGCTCAAGGTCGGCATGCGGACGGTGACGCTCGGCGCGAGCCTGATCCTGGTCTACTGCGTCACGCGCAGCATCCAGATCGCCGGCACCCGGCTGCACTTCGACGGCTCCGCCCTCGACCCCGTGCAGTGGTCGTGCGGCAGCATCGGGGCCCTGCTCCAGATCACCGGCTGGACCATCCCGTCCTGGGGCATCCACATCACCCGCGCGCTCGGCTGGCTGCGCAGCTACCGCTCGTACCTGCGGCTGCGACCGCTGTGGTGGGCGCTGTACCAGGCGTCCCCGGACATCGCGCTCGACCCGCCGCGGTCCTGGCCGCGCGACCTCATCCCGCCCCGCGATCTGCACTACAGCCTCTACCGCCGCGTCATCGAGATCCGCGACGGCCAGCTGACCCTGCGCACCTCGCTCTCGCTCGCCGACTTCGCGCGCGAGGCCCGCTCCCTGGACCTGCCCGAGGACCCCACCTCGCCGCTCGGCGAGGCGCTCCAGGTGCGGGCCGTGCTGAGCCGTCCGCCCGAGGAGCGGGCCGAGCAGGCCGACGCCTCCGACATCCCGGCGCGCCCGCCGTACGAGGACTTCCGCGACGAGGTGGAGTGGCTGACCGAGGTGGCCTCCTCGTTCACCGCGCTCGCCCAGGGCCGCTCCCCGCGCGCCGAGCCCCGGGTCACCACGTGAGCGCTCGGACGTACCGGGCCGCCTCGGCCCGCGCGCACACGTGTGCCGAGGAGGAGCCCGCCGCGCTGATCCCCGAAGCCCTGGGCGCGATCGAGCGCCTGGTCGCCCTCGACGCCTCGCACGGCGCCACGGCCGCGGTGCCCGCCGTGCGCGAGACCCTGCGCCGCATCCCACAGCTGTCGGGCGTACCCGCCCGGCTGCGCGGCCACGACCGCGATCTGCTCGCCGCCCTCGCCGAGTTGAGCGAGGTGATCGGCTGGATCCTCTTCGACGCGGGCCACTACCGCCGCGCGCGCCGGATGAACGCCCGGGCCCTCGCCCTCGCGGAGCTCTGCGGCGACCGGGCCACGGCCCGGCTGACCCTGCTCAACCACAGCATGCTGGAGACCCACACCGGCCGCCCGAAGGCCGCGCTGGAGGCCGCCGCCCGGGTGGCCGGGCCCCGGCCGCTGCCCGCCCTGGTGGGCAGCCTCGTCCTGGTCCGCCGGGCGCACGCGACCGCCATGCTGGGCGGGAGCCGGGAAGCCGTCGCGCTGATCTCCCGGGCCCGCAGCCGGTTCCTCGACGGCGCGTCCCCGAACGACCCTCCGTGGGCCTGGTGGATCGACCGCACCGAACTGCTCGGCCACGAGGGCTGGGTGCTCTCCCGGCTGCGCGCCTGGGGCCGGGCCGTCCCCCTGCTGTACGAGGCGACCACCGCGCCCGGCCCGTCCTACCGCCACCTGTTCACCGCCGAGCTGCTGTCCGCGCTGGTACGCGCGCGGGCCTGGGCCGAGGCGGAGGAGCTGATCGCCCAGGTCGCGCCGCGGGCCGCCGGGATCGGCTCCGTACGCACCACCGAGACGCTCGGTGCCACGGCGGTCCGGCTGCTCGCGCGCCCCGGAGCCCCGTCGAACCTGCGGGACGCGGCCGCCTTCCTGCTGGAGTCGCTGCCCGCCGGGACCGGCGGCCCCGATCCCCTCGCCCCTCGGAACCACCCGGCCTGAGAGCCGCCGGTTCCGCGCACCACTTGTTCCGTGAACCACCCGTTCCGAGAACCACCCCCACCGCCCGTCGACAGACAGGACCCGCATGCTGCACATTCGGATTTCGACGCCCGCGGCCGCCGCCCTCGTGGCGATCGCGCTCCTCTTCGCCACCGGGGGCCCGGTCTCCGAGGTCGCCTATGGCACGGCCGCGGCCTCGGCCGCGCGGAGCACCGAGGAGAGCATCGAAGGGCGCGGCAGCCCGTACCTCTCCACGCACCTCTACTTCGGCACGGGCCGCCACGGCGGCAAGCCGCCCATCACCGAGGAGGAGTTCATGAAGTTCGTCGCCGACGTGGTCACCCCGCGCTTCCCCTCCGGCCTCACCCTCCAGGAGGGGCGCGGCCAGTGGCGCGACAAGGACGGCGACATCAACCGGGAGCGCTCGTACGAGCTGACGGTGATGTATCCCGTCACGGAGGCCCGTACCCGCGACCGCGACATCGAGTACATCCGTCACCTGTACTGCACGATGTACGAGCTGGAGTCCGTCGGGCGCGCCGACGTCCGGGCGCAGGTCAGCTTCTGACGGATAGTCAGCGCCCCTGAGAGCTAACGCAGCTGCCGCCGCACCAGCTCGTGGAGCCGTCCGCCCGTGTCCGCCAGGAGTTCGGCGGGCGGCCCCTGCTGTACGACGCGGCCCTCGGACATCACGATCACACGGTCGGCGTCCAGGACCGTGGAGAGCCGGTGGGCGATCACGACGCGGGTGGCGTCCAGGGCGCGGGTGCTCTCGATGACGACGCGCTGGGTCTCGTTGTCGAGGGCGCTGGTCGCCTCGTCGAAGAAGAGGATCCGGGGGCGCCGGACCAGGGCTTGGGCGATCATCAGCCGCTGGCGCTGGCCGCCGGAGACCGCGCCGCCATTGGCGATCATGGTGTGCAAACCCATCGGCATCCGCTGGATGTCCTCGGCCAGCCCCGCCATCCGGGCCGCCTCCCACACCTCCTCCTGGGTGAACGCCTCCGCGCCGCAGATGCACTCCAGGATCGACCCGCTGAGCGGCTGGGCGTGCTGGAGGACCACACCGCACTGGCGGCGCACGGCCGCCCGGTCGAGCGCCGCCAGGTCCTGCCCGTCGTACAGGACACTGCCCGCCACCGGCCGGTCGAAGCCGATCAGCAGCCTCAGCAGGGTCGACTTGCCGCAGCCGCTGGGGCCGACGATCGCCACGAACTCGCCGGGCCGCACCTTCAGGGACACGTCGTCCAGGACCAGCGGGCCGTCGTCGGTGTAGCGGAACGACAGGCCCCGGGCCTCGATCTCCCCGGACAGCGCGCCGGGCCGGGTGCCGCTGCCCCGCACCTCGGGCGCCTCGTCGAGCACCGGCTTGATCTGTTCGAACATCGGCAGCGCGGCGGCGGCCGACAGGAACGCGCCGGTGAGCTGGGTGACCGAGGTCAGCAGCATGGTCACGGCGGTGTTGAACGTCAGGAAGGCCCCGGCCGAAAGCGACCCGCGCGCCGGACCCGCCAGCAGCACGAACATCACCAGGGAACACAGCGGCAGATAGACGGCGTTGAGCACCGTCGTCAGGTTCTTGATCCGGTCCGCCCGCTGCTGGAGCTCCCGGCTGCGGGCGAACTCCCGCGCCCACGCCCCGTACGCGAAGCTCTCGGCCGCGGCAACCCGCAGCTTGGGCAGTCCGCGCAGGGTCTGGAACGCCTGGTTGTTGAGCTTGTTGCCGAGCTCGACCAGACGGCGCTGCCAGCGCAGCTCCCAGATGCCCAGGGCGAGGAACACCGCCGCGATCACGGTGAGCATCCCGAGCGCGGCCAGGGCGAGCGGGACGCTGAAGCAGAGCAGCAGCACCAGGTTCATCGCGCCGACCGTGCCCGCCTGGACCACCACCGGGGTCAGCCCGGACAGCACCCGGCGAATCGCGCTCACCCCCATCGCCGCGCTCGCCAGCTCGCCGGTGGAGCGCTCGGCGAAGAACTTCGTCGGCAGCCTCAGCAGCCGGTCCCACACGGCCGGTTGGAGCGTGCTCTCGATGCGCCCCTCCATCCGCAGCAGCGTCAGGTTCTGCAGCAGTGAGAAGGCCGCCGACACGACACCGCTGACGATGATCGCCAGCGAGACCTGGGCGATCAGGCTGGTCTCGGCCCGCGGTACGTACACCCCGAGCACCTGGCCGGTGGCGAGCGGCACCAGCGCGCCGAGCCCGACCGTCACCAGCCCGGCGAGGACCAGGTTGCGCAGATCGGCGCGGGTGCCGCGGAGCCCGAACCGCAGCAGCCCCCACTTGCTCAGCGGTGTGTCGGGCAGCGGCCGGTAGAACATGACGGCCCGCTGCTCGAACTCCTCGGCGTTGGCCGCGCCGACGCGGGTGCGCCGCCCGGTCGCCGGGTTCACCGCCTCGTACCCGCCGCGCCGCCACAGCAGGGCGACCGGCGTTCCGCCCGCCCGGTGGCCCACCAGCGGCCCGGCGTTCTCGCTCCACCAGCTCCCGTCGAGC
This sequence comes from Streptomyces sp. TLI_146, assembly GCF_002846415.1. Taxonomy (NCBI): domain Bacteria; kingdom Bacillati; phylum Actinomycetota; class Actinomycetes; order Kitasatosporales; family Streptomycetaceae; genus Streptomyces; species Streptomyces sp. TLI_146. Next base: position 1,997,774 of record NZ_PJMX01000001.1, on the reverse strand, counting down.
CGCACCGGCCTGGTCCGGATCCGGGAGGCGACCGCCACCTGCTCGACGGGGTCGATGCGCTCGCTCACCGCGCCGCTCCTGGACGGCTCGGTCAGCGTGATCCCGGCCGCGCGGGCCACGAGGGAGCACACGGCGTACGTGGCGTCGTCGCTCGCCCCGGCCGTGCGCGAAGGCGTCCTGCCGGGGCGGCCGATGGAGGTCAGCAGGGCCCGGTCGGCCTCGTCGCGTACGGCCTCGCCCGCCTTGATACCGGCCGCCGTGCGGTCCTCGTGCGCGCGCTCCATGTGCTCGATCCAGCGGTCGAGGGCGGCGAGCAGCCGGTGCTGCCGGTTGACCATGCCCTGCCACAGCGCCCCGTCGACCAGCAGGTCCCCGGCCGCCTCGGCGCTGAACGCGGCGCCGTACTGGACGCTGCCGGGGGAGACCGGCAGCCACAGCACGTCGTCGTCGGCCACCGGCTCGTCGAGGGTCGTCCGGCCGTCCAGCGGCGCCTCGAACAGCACGCGCTGGCCGCGCCCGACACCGAGCGAGAAGGCGTGTTCCAGCAGACTGAGGGCCGCGTCGCCGGTGTCGTAGTGGCTGCCGTAGCCGTTCTCGTACGCCATCGCGTCGGCGTAGGCGGACCGGTACAGCTCCCGCAGCGGGATCCGGCGCAGCACGCACTCCCGCAGAGGTCTGCCGACGAGGGTGTGCTGGGGGCCCTCCACCGGGCCGAGCAGCAGCGTGCCGGGTTCGAGGCGGCCGAGGAAGTGCCAGTGGCCCTGCGCCGCCGCGTCCACCGCGAACAGGTCGAGGGCGCCGCCCACCACCAGCCACAGCACCTGCGGCCCCTCCAGGGAGAAGCCGCGCAGACCGGTGCAGTCGACCTCCTGGCCGAGGCCGCCGAGCGCCGCCAGGACCGGGTCGTGGCCGAGCGCGCCCGGCTCCGCGAAACCGTGTACGGACGTCACCTCAGTGCTCCTTGACCAGCTCGGCGTAGGCTCCGCCCGCCGCGAGCAGCTCCTCGTGGCGGCCGCGCTCCACCACGGCGCCGTGGTCCAGGACCACGATCTCGTCGCTGTCGCGGACGGTGCTCAGCCGGTGGGCGATCACGACGCAGGCGCAGCCGCGCCGGCGCAGGTTGTCGATGATGACCTGCTCGGTCTCCGCGTCCAGGGCGCTGGTGACCTCGTCGAGGACCAGGATGCTGGGGCGGCGCACCAGGGCGCGGGCGATCTCCAGGCGCTGGCGCTGCCCGCCGGAGAAGTTGCGGCCGTCCTGCTCGACCCGGCCGTGGATGCCTCCGGGGCGGCGGGCGACGACCTCGTACAGGGCCGCGTCCTGGAGAGCGGCGACGACCGCGTCGTCGGGGATCGACGGGTCCCACAGCGCCACGTTGTCCCGCACGCTGCCCTCGAAGAGGAAGACGTCCTGGTCGACGAAGGACACCGAGGCGGCGAGCGCGCTGCGGGGGATGTCCTCCAGGCGCTGCCCGTCGATGCGGATCGTGCCCTCCCACGGGGTGTAGAGCCCCGAGATGAGCCTCGACACCGTCGACTTGCCGCTGCCGGACCCGCCGACCAGCGCCACCTGCTGCCCCGGCCCCACGGACAGCGAGAAGCCGGTGAGCAGCGGCGCGTCCAGCGGGCTGTAGCCGAAGGTGATGTCGTCGAGCGTCACATGGCCCTTGAGCCTGCGGGTGCTCGCCTCCGGCTCGTCGCGCGTGTACAGCGCGTCCACCGGGAAGTTCTCCACGTCCTTGAGCCGGGCCACGTCGGCCGCGAAGTCCTGGATGCGGCCCGCCACCGAGTTGAGCCGGGTGACCGGCGCGGTGAAGCGGGTCACCAGCGCCTGGAACGCCACGAGCAGCCCGATCGAGAGATGCCCCTCGACCGCCCGCAGCCCGCCGATCCACAGGATCAGCGCGCTGTTGAGGGTGGCGAGCAGCGGGGCGACGACACCCAGCCACGCGCTCGGCACCCCGAGCCGCTGCTGTTCCTCCAGGGTGGTGGCGTGCTGCCCCGCCCAGCGGCGGAAGTAGCCGTCCTCGCCGCCGGTCGCCTTCATCGTCTCGATCAACTGGAGGCCGGTGTACGAGGTGTTGGTCAGCCGGGCGCTGTCGGCCCGCAGCTTCTGGGTACGGGTCGCCCGCAGCCGTACCACCACCCGCATCGCCACCACGTTGAGCAGCGCGATGCCCACCCCGATGACGGTGAGCTGCGGGTCGTAGGTCCACAGCAGGAAGGCGTAGAGCAGCACCACGACGCCGTCGACGCCCGCCGCGGTGAGGTCGCGGGCCAGTGTCTCGGCCACCGCGTCGTTGGACTGGAGGCGCTGGACGAGGTCGGCGGGGCTGCGCTGGGCGAAGAACGTCACCGGCAGCCGGAGCAGGTGCCGGAAGAAACGGGCGCCGCCGAGCGTGGACGAGATCATGCGCCCGCGCAGCAGATTGGCCTGCTGGAGCCAGGTCAGCGCTGCGGTGAGCGCCACCATGGTGCCCATGGCCGCGAACAGCACGCCGAGCAGCGAGGTCTGATCGCCTATCAGGAACGTGTCGATGTACGTACGGCTCAGCGCGGGCAGCGTCGCGCCGACCGCCACGAGCAGCAGGCTGGCGAGGAGCGCGACCAGCATCGTGCCGGTGGTGCCGCGCAGCCGCGCGGGCAGCGCGCCGAGCACCCCGGGCCTGCGGCCGCCGCGCCGGAATCCGTCACCGGGTTCCAGGACCAGGACGACACCGGTGAAGCTGGTGTCGAAGTCCTCGGCGGGCACGAACCGGCGGCCCTTGTCGGGGTCGTTGATGTACACGCCCCGCCGTCCGAAGCGGCGGCCGGTGCCGTCGTAGACGACGTAGTGGTTGAACTCCCAGAAGAGGATCGCGGGCCCGCGTACCTCGGCCAGCGCGGCGGGCTCCATCTGCATGCCCTTGGCCGTGAGCCCGTAACTCCGGGCGGCCTTGAGCACGTTGCTGGCCCGCGAGCCGTCGCGCGAGACGCCGCACGCGATGCGCAGCTCCTCCAGCGGCACATGGCGGCCGTGGTGCGCGAGCACCATCGCCAGCGAGGCGGCGCCGCACTCCAGGGCCTCCATCTGGAGGACGGTGGGGCTGCGCACGGTCCTCGCCCGCTTCGCCTTCGGCGCCGGCCGCGCCCGGCGCCGGCCCGCCGGGGCGCCCTCGGGGCGGTGGCGGCCGCGGCCGGGGGCGGGAGCTGCGGGGGTGCGGAGGAGGCGGTCGGTGCGGTCACGGGAGGAGCCAATCGAGGGGACGCTGGTCGGCCAGGTGGACGGAGCCGGTGGCCGGGGTCATGGAGTCGACGGCGTACGGCGGGCCCTGGGCGGAGGACCAGCGGTAGCCCGACTTCGTGGCGGCCGAGCGGTCGAGCTCCACCAGGACCGCGACCGGCCTGCCGTGCCGCGAGAACTGCTCGCCCAGCTGGGCGTCGCCGAGGAAGGCGGCGATCCGCTCGCGGGTCTGGGCGACCCGGCCGACGGCCGCCACCCTGCCCCGCAGCACTCCGTACTGCCCGCTGGGCACGGACTGGACGGTGAGGTCCACGGGCGCGCCCACCCGGACCGAGGCGCCGCCGTCGCCCGGTACGTACAGCATCGCCATCAGCGGGTCGTCGGCGCCGCCGGTCCGCTCGACGCTCGCCACGTCCGCGCCGGTGGCGACGACCGCGCCGATGGCGGCCCTGAGCGCGGTCAGCCGGCCCGCGGCGATGGCGCGGACGACCCGGTCGCCGTGCTCGGTGCGGACCTTGAGGAGCGGTGCTCCGGCGGGGAGGGTCTGGCCCTCCTTGGCGAGTACACCGGTGACCTGTCCGGCCACGGGGCTCTGCAGGACGTAACTGCCCTGGGCGTGGGTGAGGATGCCCGGCGCGCTCAGGGTGGAGGAGACCGATCCGGTGACCGCCCAGAAGCAGGCGGCGGCCATGACGGCCACGGTGACGGCGAGGACGAGCCGCCCCTGCGGGCGCGCGAAACGCACCGGCAGGTCGAGTTCCTCCGGTGACTGCAGCTTGGAAAGGGCCTGTTGACGGAATTGCACGGGACGCTGCCCTTACCTGGGAACCAATGCGGGAAGCCCCGGAACCGAGCGGGTTCCGGGGCTCGCGCGCAGTCTCAGAGACCGGCGACGAGGCCGGAGGCCAGGCCGGTGACCGCGCCGGTGTTCACACCGGTGGTCGACTCGACCAGACCCGTGACCGAGCCCACGATGCCCGAGACCGGGAGCAGCGAGTCGGCGGTGCCGGTCACGTTGCCGAGCGCGGTGCCGACGAGGCCGCCGGACACGTTGTCGAGGTCGGCGTCGGAGATCTCGCGGGTCTCGACCTGGGGGGTGATGTTCATGGGGAACTGCCCTTCGTGTTGGGGGGAATGGTGTGGGGGAATCCCTGCGGAGAGTGCCCGTCAGGGGGGCTCCGCATGGGCCAGGATCAAAGCACGCCGACGCGGCGCCCAGCCAATCCCACCAGGCCTGATCAGGCCTTCTTCCGGTCCTGGACTACCGCCCCGTGCAGGTCCGTTGAGGAAGTGGTGGCAGCTTCTTCACGAGCTTCACCTCATGGATTCCGTTCGCCCGGGCGCCCTTTCTCCCAAGTGGGACACTCCGGCCCTTAAGCCGCCGGCCCGCCGGGGGCGGCTCCGTCCCCGGCGGGCCCGGCGTGACCGGTTCGGGCATGCCGTGTGCAGGTTTGTGGAAGGTGAGGTTCCGCAGTGGAGTAACAAAATCAGCGCCCTTGCAGCGCCTTCACGTTGTCGCCGAACGTCCAGCTCCTGGAGCCGTCCCAGTTGATCGACCAGGTCATCAGGCCCTTCAGCGCGCCGCCGTAGCGGTTCCACGCCTGCGCCACCAGGCTCGGCGACATATAGCCGCCCCCGGCCCCCGGCTGCGCGGGCAGCCCCGGGACCTGCTTGTCGTAGGGGACCTTGATGGTGGTGCCCTGGACGACCAGGCCCTTGTTGAGGCAGTCGGTCTGGGCGGTGAAGCCCTGGACGGTCCCGGCCGAGTACGAGTCGCCGGAGCAGCCGTACATGCTGCCGTTGTAGTACTGCATGTTCAGCCACCACAGCCGGCCGTTGTCCGCGTATTTCTTCACGATGGGCAGATATGCGCCCCAGATCGACCCGTATGCGACGCTGCCGCCCGTCACGTACGCCGTTTCCGGAGCCATCGTGAGTCCGAAGTTCGAGGGCATTTGGGCGAGAACGCCGTCGATGATGCGGACCAGGTTCGTCTGGGAAGTGGAGAGCTGGCCGATATTTCCGCTGCCGACCAGACCGGTTTCGAGATCGATGTCGATTCCGTCGAAGTTGTACTTCTTGAGGATGGGCACGATCGTCGCGACGAACCGGTCGGCGACCGCACTGGAGCTCAGGTCGATCCCGGCCGCCGCCCCGCCGATGGACAGCAGGATCGTCTGCCCGGCCGCCTTGGCCGCGCACATCTCCGCCGGGGTGGCGACCTTCACGGTCGCGTCCATCCCGTCCTCCCACAGCGCGGTGCCGTCGGAGCGGATCACGGGGAAGGCCGCGTTGACGACGTTGTAACCGTGCGTGGCGATACGGGAGTCGGTGATCGGGGTCCAGCCGAACGGCGGGTGGACGCCGTTGGAGGAGCCGTCCCAGTTCTCCCAGTAGCCCTGGAGCACCTTGCCCGCGGGCTTCGACTTGACCGCGCAGGTGTCGCCCTGGGGCGCCGCGGGCGAGGCCGCGGCGGGCAACTGCGCGGCGAGGGCCAGCGCGAGGCCGGCTCCCGCGAGACGTAACTTCCGACCGAGCATGGGGGTACCTCCTGGGCTGTGGGGAACCTGGAGACGTACGGGTCCGGTTGCGGTACGGGGTTCGGTTGCGCCACACCGTAAAGTGGTCCAGACCTTCCGTCAATAGGTCTGGACCAAGCCGGGGGCGGCGTTCCCGTGGTCCCCTTGGCGCAGCCGAAGTGGCGGGCCCGGCGGCCGCCGCGTACCGATGGCACGGTGACCCGTCCTCCCGGCCCCTGGTGGGCCGAACTCCCCCCGGCGGCCGGCGCCGCCGTCATGGCGACCGGCATCGTCTCCGTCGGCCTCCACCTCGTCGGCCACGAGACCTTCTCGCGCGCCGCGCTGGCGCTGGCGGGCGCGGTGTGGCTGGTGCTCGCCGCCAACTTCTCGGCCCGTTTCCTGCGCGACCGCCCGCGCTGGCACGCGGAGGCCGACACACCGCCCGCGCTCACCGCCGTCGCGGCCACGGCCGTGCTCGGCACCCGGCTCTCCCTGCTCGGCTGGCAGACGGCCGCCGCCGCGCTGCTCGCTCTGGCCGCGGCGCTCTGGCCCGGGCTGCTCTACTCGGTCGTACGCCACTGGAAGCGGCGGATGCCCGGCGGGGCGTTCCTGGTGTGCGTCGCCACCCAGGGCCTCGCGGTCCTCGCGGCCGCGCTGGCCGCGGCGGGCGAGGGCGAGTGGCTCGCATGGGCGGCCCTCGTCATCTTCTGCCTCGGGGTGCTGCTCTACGGGGAGGCACTGGTCCGGTTCGACTTCCGCCAGGTGTGGACGGGGGCGGGCGACCAGTGGATCGCGGGCGGGGCGCTGGCGATCTCGGCGCTGGCGGGCTCCAAGCTGACCGCGTCCCCGCTGTGGACCGGGCACGCCCACCAGGCCCTGCGCACGGCCACCCTGGTCCTGCTCGGCCTCGATCTCGCCTGGTACGCCATCCTGCTGACGGCCGAGGTGGTCAGACCCCGGCCGCACTACGACGTACGGCGCTGGGCGACCGTCTTCCCGCTGGGCATGGCGGCCGTGGCCACGCTCTCCACCGGCGCCGCCGCGCACGTCAAGGGGCTGCACACGCTGGGCGTGGTGCTGCTGTGGGTCGCGGTGGCGGCCTGGGTCCTGACGCTGGCCGGCTTCCTGGTGACCCGGGCGGGCGGGGGAGCGGGGCGGCGCCCCGGGGACCCCGCCGCTACCCGGTCGCCGTGACGGCGGTGAGGAGCACCGCCGAGTCCTCCAGGGCCAGCAGGCCGTGGCGCTCTTTGGGGATCTCGCAGAGCTCGCCCGCGCGCAGCTCCTTGTTGCCGCTGTTCGACGTCAGCCGCACATGGCCGCGCAGCACCTGGAGGGTGGCCGAGAGCGGCGCGTTGTGCTCGTCGAGCTCGGAGTCCGAGGTCAGCGCGATCACGCTCTGGCGCAGCGCGCCGTCGTGCACGATGAGATGGGCGCTGCGGCCGTGCGAGGCGAGGCGTGCCTTGGCCAGGTGCTCCTCCGCGAGCGCTGCGAGGTCCTGCATGGATCTCCCCTTGCTGAGCCGGACGGCCGTGCTCCGATGCCGTACGGGCGGCTTCCGCACGGCACCGTCCCCACGGGCGTCTTCCGTACGGGCGTCGCTCCCAAGACTTCCGGCTCCCGGGCGGGACGCAACTCGGGGGCCGGAAGCGGTCGGGGCCGCGAGCCGTCAGGCGGCCAGCCGCTTCAGGAGCTCGGCGGCCAGCGGGGCGGCGGACGCCGGGTTCTGCCCGGTCACCAGATTGCGGTCGGTGACCACGTGCGGGGCCCACGGCTCGCCCTCCTGGAAGTCGGCGCCGAACTCCACCAGACGGTCCTGGAGCAGCCACTTCGCCTTGTCCGCGAGGCCCGCCTGGGTCTCCTCGGCGTTGGTGAAGCCGGTCAGGCGGTAGCCCGCGAACGCGTTGGAGCCGTCCTCGCCGGTCGCGGCGAGCAGCGCGGCCGGGGCGTGGCAGACCACACCGAGCGGCTTGCCCGAGGCGAGCGCGGCGGTCAGCAGCCTGCCGGAGTCGGCGTCGACCGCCAGGTCCTCCATCGGGCCGTGGCCGCCGGGGTAGAACACCGCGTCGTACGCGTCGAGGTCGACCTCCTCCAGCTTCACCGGGCGCCGGAGCTCGTCCATCGAGGCCAGCGTCTTCGCCACGCGGTCGGCGTTCTCCTGGCCGCCGTTGACCTCGGCGGCCAGGCTGCCCTTGTCGACGGGCGGGACGACCCCGCCGGGCGTGGCGACCACGATCTCGTGGCCCGCGCCGGTGAACGCCTCGTACGGGGCCACGGCCTCCTCCGCCCAGAAGCCGGTGGGGTGCAGGGTGCCGTCGGCGAGCGTCCACTGGTCGGCGCCGGTCATCACGAAAAGGATCTTTGCCATGTCAGATGTCTCCGAGGGGAGTCGGGCCGGCCCGGGATGCCGGGCGGCCCGGGGAAGGTGCGGGCTGCGGCGCCGAAGGTCCGGTGGGCCGTCGCGCCGATGTCCTCGAACGTAGACCCGTCTTCGTTGGGCGGCCAATGGAGAACCGCATGGCAGCCATGGGAAATCCGATGGGTCAGCGGGAATGCGCGCCCGTGCCGGTCTCCTGCGGTGCTCCGGCGGCCCGCCCCACCGCCTCCACCAGCGGCAGCAGCCGGTGCGGCACCCGCTCGCGCAGAGCCACCTCGGTGCGGGTGCGCACCACGCCCGGGAGCTGGATCAGACGCTGGATGACGTCTTCGAGATGCCCGGCGTCCCGGGCAACCACACGGGTCAGCAGATCGCCGCCACCGGTGATCGAGAACGCCTCGACGATCTCCGGTACGGCCGCGAGGGCGTCGCCCACCTCGTCGAGATGGCCCTGGGTGACCTCGACGTGGACGAAGGCGAGGACCGGGTGGCCGAGGGCGGCGGGGGAGAGGAACGGGCCCGTCCCGGTGATCACCCCGTCCCGCTCCAGGCGGTCCAGCCGCGCCTGGAGCGTGCCGCGCGCGATGCCGAGCAGCCGTGCGTACTCCCGCACGCTGGTGCGCGGCCGCTCGATGAGGAGCCGCAGGATCCGGGTGTCGAGCGCGTCCACCGCCATGGTCCGTTGGTCCCTTCCTGGTCCTGTCTTACGCGATTCAACTGTACCAATGGCCCAGTCGGAACGAGAGCAGTTGAGCCAGTGTCACTGCGGGTGCTTTCCTCTGTACGTAGCAAGTAGATGGCGCTGCGCAGCGCCGGGGCGGCGACGACGCCGGTCCCGGACCGCGGCGCCTTTGCCATGTCCGAGGCCGCTGCGCAGCCGTTCGCGCCCGCGCACCGGCAAGCCGAAGAGGGTGTCTGCTCCAGCGAAGGGGGGCGCGGCGACCGCCGTGAAGAGGATGTTTGTGGCTCCGGATCCGGGGCTGTTGCGACTGAGGGTCTCCGTACGGGCCGTCCTGGGCATCGGCCTGGCGGTCACCGCCGCCGAGCTCTGCGGGATGTCCCTGCCCGCCTCCATCACCGCGGGCCTCGCCGCGCTCCTCGCGCTCTTCACCGTCGGCGACGCCACCGTCCGGGGCCAGGCGCTCACCACCGCGCTCCTGCCGGCCGTGGGCTTCCCCGTGCTCGCCCTGGCCACGGCGCTGCACGGCACCCCGCTGCTGCGCGACTCGGCCTGGCTGGCCGTGGTCTTCGCGGGGGTCTACGCCCGCCGCTGGGGCCCGCGCGGCCACGCGCTCGGCATCTTCGGCTTCATGATGTTTTTTACGACCCAGTTCCTGCACGCGCTCCCGGCGCAGCTGCCCGAGCTGTACGGGGCGATCGCGCTGGCGATCGCCGCCTCGGCGCTGGTCCGCTTCGGGCTGTGGTGCATCGAGCGGCGCACCCCGCCGCCCGCCGCCCCGGCCCCGCTCAGCGGCCGCGGCCTTGCCCGGCCCACCACCCGCCAGGCCTTCCAGGCCACCGTGGCCTGCGCCCTCGCGGTCGCGGCGGGCCAGTTCCTCTCCCACGAGCGCTGGTACTGGGCCGTCGGCACGGCCTGGTGGATCTTCGTGAACACGGCGTCGCGGGGCGAGACCCTGGTCCGCGGCTTCCGCCGGGTGCTCGGCACGGTCGCGGGCATCGCCGCCGGTCTGCTCATCGCCCTGCCGCTGCACGGCGCCCCCGCGCCGACGGCGGCGCTGGTCGCGGTCTGCGTCTTCGGGATCTTCTATACGGCGGCGCCTTCGTACAGCTGGATGATGTTCTTCGTAGTGTCAACCGGACGGGCTGCGGGGGTGGCGGGCCTGGGGCGTGTTTTCGCAGATCAGGCACGGTTTTCTTGGCGTCGCTTGATGTGCGGGTGTGGGCATCTTCGGCAGTCTGTGGGTGGACGGATGCTGACCCTTTGCTGACTTTCCTGACTGTCTATCAGTTTCGTGGGTTGATCGTTCCGGGTGTCAGGGAGGTGTCGTGCTGAAGCGGGTGTTCGTCGCGCCTGATCCGGGGCGGCTGCGGTTGCGCAGTGCCGCGCGGGGTGTCCTGGGTGTTGCTCTGGCGGTGACGGTGTCGGATCTGGCGACGCATTCGCTGCCGGCGGCGATCGCGGGTGGGCTTGCCGCGCTTCTCGCTCTGTTCACGGTGGCTGATCCGTCGGTGCGGGGACAGGCGCTCACGACAGCTTTGTTGCCGGTGGCGGGTTTCCCGGTGCTGGCTCTCGCGGCGGTACTGCACGATTTCCCGTGGGTGCGGGACGTGGCCTTCGTCGCGGTCCTCGGCGCGGGGATGTATGCCCGCCGGTGGGGGCCGCGCGGCCACGCTCTGGGGACATTCGCGTTCATGATGTTTTTCGCGGCGCAGTTCCTGCACGCGGTGCCGGGCCAATTGCTGGAGCTTTATGGGGCGGTGGCGCTTGCCCTGCTGGCGTCGTCGACGGTGCGCTTTGGCCTGTGGTGTTACGAGAGGCGGCTGTCACCGGCCGCTGTTTCGGCGATGGCGCCCGGCGGTTCGGGTTTTGCCCGGGTGACCACGCGCCAGGCGGTCCAGGGAATGGCGGGCGGCGCCTTCGCTCTGCTGGTCGGGCAGTTGGTGTCGCACGAGCGCTGGTACTGGGCTGTGGGTGCGGTGTGGTGGATTTTCGTGAACACCACCTCGCGCGGCGAAACCCTGGTCCGGGGCTTCCGGAGGGTCTTGGGGACCGTGATCGGCATCGCTCTTGGCCTGGTGATTGCTGTTCCGCTGGATGGAGCGGGTGCTCCGACCGCGGCGCTTGTCGCGGTCTGCGTGTTCGGCATCTTCTATACGGCCGCGGTGTCGTATACGTGGATGATGCTGGCGGTGACCGTGATGGCCGGGCTGCTGTACGGCCTGCTGGGAGTGCTGAATCCGGGACTGCTGGCTCTGCGGGTGATGGAGACGGGGGTGGGCGCGCTCGGCGCGGCACTCGCTGTGCTCCTGGTGCTGCCGGTGACCACGCACGCCACCACCGACGCGTGGATCCAACGCGCCCTGCACTGCGTCCACGCGTGCACGTCTGAGGCCGCGGCCCGCCTGGCCGGCTCGCCGACTGCGGATCCGGCCCGGTATGTCGCTGAACTGGAACTGCTGCTGGGGCGGGTGAGGCTCTCGGTGGCCCCGCTGGTGCACCCCTTCACCCCACTGCGAGCCCGTAAAGCGCGGGCCCGTCAGGTGATCGAGCTGCTGAACCAGTGCGCTCAGGAAGTGCGGGGCCTGGCGTCCGTCGCGGCGGACCCGGATGCGTCCCACGACGCCAGGCTCGCTGCCGCGTGCTGGCGAGTGGAGGCGGCGGTGCAGGCACTGACCAGGCCCGAAGCAGCACGAAGCGAGATCGACGCACCCGCTGTCGCCCCGCACCCTTCGGGCGGCGAGCTGGCTCTGGCTCATCTGCATGGCCTGGAACAGGCACTGAAAGCACTCGCAGTCCCGTTGCAAGGCCCCGTCGCTCCCGCCTGACGGCAGCCTGGCTCCACGAGGGACACCAGGTTCGTGCGTCGTGACGGTTCCCACTACGCGGTGAAGTGACTCGCTTTGCTCCCTTTGCCTTGGGGGCGCGGTGTTGACCTCGGTACTACCTGGCACAGGTGGGCGGAAGCGTCTTCTGGCGTCCACGTGGTCCAGGATGAGGCCGTTTGCGCTGGTCGGGGCCTTGTAGTCCAGGTGCGTCGACGGTGTTGGTGAGACGCTTGTGAGACTTGGTGATAGTGGAGGTCCCCGCCGGGCAGCGGCGGGGGCCTCTGCGTTTGGGGGACGGACCTGAGAGTCCGCCGGGCTGACCGGCGTCGAGGGCACGCGCCGCAGCAGGCGTCTGCTGTGTGCGCGGGCGCACGGTTTCGCGCCGGTACAGAGCGCGCGTTGCGTCGGGCGGGGTGTGCTTCGCGGGGGTTCACTGGTGCGCAGGTAGCGGTGTGCCGACGTTGGGCGGCTGGGGAGAATGACAGCGATGCTGTCGCTATCCGGGCTCTGGCTCCTGAAATTTCTGACCGAGGTGTCCTAACGATCCTGCGTCGATCACCGGTCCAGGGCGGCATGCGCGGGGCCTGTCTCGGGGGAGTGTGTCTAGAGCACTGACTTGCATGAGGAATGTGCACTGTCTCACTGATGACCGCTCCTCCGGGCCAGTGGCGACGCCGACGTGAACCTATCGAAGGCGGTGGATGAACGATCGTCGCGAACCCTGTTCCCCTCAATTTCCCTGAGGGTGCTGAGGAGGTGATTCTCGGTGTCGACACGCACCGGGATACGCATGAGGCGGCTGTGGTTTCAGTGGTGGGGAAGACGCTTGCTGTGCAGGGCTTTCCGGCTACCGCGCTCGGATATGGCCACCTCGTTGAGTGGGCGGCCCAGTTGGGTGTTGTGCGGCGTGCCGGGGTGGAGGGATCGGGTAATTACGGGGCGGCGCTGTCCCGGTATCTGCTGTCGCGGGGGATCGACGTATTGGAGGCCCCTGGGCCGGGCCGTTCGGCTCGTCGCCGGCGGAGTAAATCTGATCAGGCCGACGCACAGGCCGCTGCCCGTGCTGTGCTCAGTGGTCGTGCGCGCTCGCGTGTGAAGGCGGGGGATGGCCCGGTGGAGATTGCCCGGATGTACAACGTGGTCCGGGATTCCGCTGTCAAGGCCCGTACCCAGGCTGTCAATCAGCTCAAGGCGGTCTTGGTCACGGCCGAGCCGGCCCTGCGGGAGGAGCTGGCGGCATTGAAGCGTCGAGCGCTGATTCGGGCGTGTGCCAACTTTCGTGAAGATGACAGGGGTGACGACCCTGTGGTGCGGGCCACGAAGTTCACGTTGCGCGCACTGGCTGAGCGGATCGAGCAGCTCACCGTGCAGGCCCGGGAGCTGGAGCAGCGTCTGGCTGAGGTGGTTGAGTCGCACTACCCGGCGTTGTTCGCGGCGGCGGGGGCCGGGCCGCGGAGCGCCGCTGTCTTGTTGATCACGATGGGCGACAACGCGGGCCGCGTGCGCAGCGAAGCGTCGTTCGCCGCGTTGTGTGGGGCAAGCCCGGTTGAGTATTCCTCGGGGAGTAGATGTCATCGGCGGCTCAACCGGGGTGGTGACCGGCAGGCCAATGCCGCGCTGTACCGGATCGTGCTGACCCGGCTGCGCTGGGACCCGCGTACCCAGGCGTACTACGAGCGGCGGATGGCGGAAGGGAAGACCCGGCGCGAGATCATCCGCTGCCTGAAGCGGTATGTGGCCCGGGAGGTCTACCGCCTTGTTGAGGGGCAGCGTCGAGGGCCGGCTTGCTCGTGAACGGGGCCGGTCAGGGGGAGTTCTGCGCGGGGCGCGTGGTGGGCCGTCGTCGACTGCGATGCCGAGCTCGCAGATGGAGGGTGATCGTTGTGACCAGCCCGCCCCGGAGGATGCTGGAGGCTGTCTTCTCGCCTCTGCAGAGACGATCTTCGACCAGCGTCAAGCGTTGGTCGGGACGACAGGATTTGAACCTGCGACCCCTTGACCCCCAGTCAAGTGCGCTACCAAGCTGCGCCACGTCCCGATGCCCGTCTGACCTGGGGATTCCACCGGCCATTCGTGCATGGGAACCATATCAGGGGGACTGTGCACGCTTGGGCCCGTCAAAAGCGGGTGCCGGAGGAATCCGGCCCGTGCGACCGGGTGCCTGGGCATCAAGGGGATCCTTCCGCCGCGTCGACGGCCCATCGTGCCCCTTGTGCAGCAGGGCTCCAGGTAGCTCTGCTGCGCATTTCGCTGAGGTGTGCGGGGAGACCGTGTCGGAGCCTGGAGCTGCGAGCTGCGTTGGCAGGTTCGCTGGTGCTCGCTCAGAACAGTGCCAGGCCCTCGCCGTTGGGGTCCGCGATGACGGGCCGGGGCCGGTCGGGGAGGCTGTCCAGGCGGTCGGGGCCGGCCGCGGCGGCCACGGCAGGGGCCGTCGGGGCCAGCCAGGTGCGGAACTGCTCGGCGGCCTCGCGGTAGGGGACTTGGGCCAGGACGCGGTGCTCGCCGGAGGGGCAGAAGTCGACGGAGACCGTGAGGAGACAGGAGTGGGGCGCGTGGTGACTGCCCCTCCAGGACACGCGCAGCGTGCCGCAGGGCTTGCGTCCGCGGGGTGCGGGGTGGGTGGGGCGCAGGGAGCGGCAGGCCACATGGGCGGTCCAGGCGGCGAGGTGCGGCAACGGGAGGGTGGTGCGGGCGCGGCAGCCGGGGCAGCGGTGCCAGTGGCGGAGCCAGTCCTCGGTGTCGGTGTGGAAGAGACGGGTGTAGCGGCCGGCCACGCGGATGTCGTTGCTGTACAGATGGTCGGGGCGCTCCTGGGTGTTGCAGGACTGGCAGACCGGGCCGCGGACGTAGCCGTGTTCATGGCAATGGTCGAGGACGGCGGCGGGTGCGGTGTTGCAGACGGCGCACGCCCATCCGGTCACCCTGCGGGAGGTGCCGGGCTTCTTGCTGAGCACCGAGTACAGCTGGCCTTCCAGTTCATTGTTGTACCGGCGCAGCGTGGCGGCGGAACCCTCGGGACCGATTGGTTGCCGGTTGTCCGCGTCCGGGGCTTGTCGGGGGTGGGGAAGCGGGTCAGTGACGCTTGTGTGTGTCTGGCGCCTGTGCGTGGCGTGCCCCCACTGTGTTTCGGCGTGTTCGGCTGCATCCAGCAGCCGGACCACGGTGCGCGGCAGCCACCACGTCCGCTGCGCCCCGTCGCGGAGCTGCTCCACGAGTACCTGTCGCCAGTCGATTCCCCCCAGATGGTACGACCGGCCCTCTTCATACTGTGCTGTGCGCTCGGGGCTGCCCGGCTGATGCAGTTCCCGCGCGATGCGCCGGCGCCAGCGCAGCGTCGTTTCCTCGGCGGCCTCCTGCCTTGGCTCCCTGCGGAAGGGACCGATGCGGACCAGGTCCTGCCGGTCCATCGCCACCGCGTTCAACTCCGCGGCCGCCCGGCGCACCTCACCTTCCGAAACACGCCACGAACCGCTGCTCGCCCTCACCGTCGTCACCGCACGGGCACCGAGCAGGACGTAGCCCGCCCGGGAACGGGAAGAAGAGCGGGTCAATGCCCCAGAAGCCGTCGGCACTGCGCTGTCAGCCGTCAGATCAGCCCACAACGCGTCCGCGACGCCCAGGCTGATCAGACCGCCAGCGCGACCGGTCACGACACGCTCCGACATGGCAACAGGCTAACGGCCCGCAACGCGGCGACGGATCTCCGGGCAGGCAGTACACCAGTTTCAAGCTGGCCGAGCACCTGGATACGGCCGGTATCGCGGCCTCGACCGGCTCCATCGGGGACTGCGTGGACAACGCGATGATTGAGTCCTTCTGGGCCCACGTCCAGGTCGAACTACTCAACCGCCGGCGATGGAGGGCTCGACTCGAGCTGTCCACCGCGCTCTTCGAGTACCTCGAGATCTTCCACAACCGACAGCGCAGACACTCGGCCCTGGGCATGCTCAGCCCAGTGGAGTACGAACTCCGCACACCACCGGTAGCGTGAAACCAAGTAACTCAGCTCCACGAAACCCGGGGCACTCCGAGGTCTCTACCGAACCCGGGGCGGTTCAGTGTGCTTCGGCGGCGAGTCCACTGGCGCGTAGGTGACCGAGTGCGAGTGGGTGGTGCCAGGCTGCGCGGAACGCGGTGGTCCCCTCCGGCAGGCCAGAATGAGTCAATGATTCCGGGACTGGTACCTGCATATTTTCGCCGTACTAATATCGTTGCTCGTCGAGCCCACGGGTCCACTGGCGCGGGGGCTGGCGTGCCTTCCGGCGGTGAAGTGCCTTTCGCGCTCACATGTACAAAAAGGAGATTAGCGTGACGGTGTCGAACGCGAGTGGGTTAGTTGAGGAGTGGGAGTGGTTTGAGACCTGGCTTAGAGATAATGCCCCGGTCACCTACGGCATTCTGCGCCCTCCAGCAGATGTGGAGACTATCCGGCAGATCGCCGACGGGCGTTTCGCCGTCCATCCGGAGTTTGAGCAGTGGCTTCTGCTCCACGACGGATTCAGTAGGCTTGACGCGGGGGGAGCGCCGGAGGCGTTCTTGCCTCAGTATTACGCACCGTACAGCGCTCAACGCGCCGCCCTTGCCTATTCGTACATGCTTCGCAATGTGGAGTCGAGTATCGAGGACGGCTCAGCCTCTTACGCTCTCGGTCAGACACTGCATGATGAGTGGGTGCCCTTTGCGCGCACAGTGTCGGGCGATGAGTTGGTGGTTGACCACAGGAAGGGCGATTCCTATGGAGCAGTGCTGCAGTACAGTGACGGGGATGGAATCTACCAGATGGCCTGGCCCTCGCTTGGCTCGATGGTTGCCAGTATGAACGCAGCTCTGCGCGGTGAGGGTGATGCTGGCGGATATATTCCTCGGCTGCACTCGGATTCTTTGAGTCTCGAATGGTATCACCCGAGATTTCCCTAGGTTGAACGTGTTGGGGCCCCCACGCCGGCGTGGGGGCCCCAACACGTTTTCGCTATTGCTGGATTACTTCACTGTGCACACCGAGTCGACGCTGCATCCTTCATATCGAGGTGCCTCGAAGTAGTAGGCATCGTCGTCCTGGAGCCTCATGTCACTGACGAAGGTCGCGAGTCCCGGCGTCCTGCCCGCATCCATGTTCTGGATCGCTGGGATTCCAGCGCGTCCGCAGATCTGCGGCCACGTGGAACCTGTCGGGGGATCGTATCGATCGTCATTGTAGAGATGCCACCTGTTGTTCTCCTGCTTGGCATAGAGCTGGACACAGGGTTTCCCATTGGCCAGCTTTTGTCCGCCGCTTTCCTTCGTGCTTGCGAAGGGGAACTCGTCGCACTGGACTTCGTCGTTCTCGTCTCCGGTCGCATCCGGATGGCGGCTCCATGGCTCAAGCAAAGCCTTGGTTCCACGATCGCAGACCTTCGCGCGGTTGCTGGTCGCTACCGCAGAGTCGCCCTCTCTGTGCAGAGGAGACTTGCGTGCCTTACTGCCGGGGTGAGTCGCCATTTTCTCACGCATCATCCAGTAGTAGGCGGCAGCGGCAGGGTACCTCTGATCATTCATCTTCCATGTAGGCTGGTATGCCTTGTTCACGCATCCAACCGAGTTCGCAGGAAACTTGGAGTCGCAACGGATTGCCCCGAGATAGAGGGTGTTCCATCCCGCGTAGGGCTCAACCGCTACAGCGCCGTCCATAGAGAATGCAATCTTCGTGAAGAGATCGAATTCCTGCATGGTGCTGGGTGCACCGTTGGTCCATTCGATGCTCCCGAAGGCGGATGCTTCGTGTGAATCCTTTACGTTGCCGTTGTTGACCCAAGTGGCCCCCTCTCGCCACTGCAGCGACGGCGGTACGGTCGCCTGGCACTCCGTGATGCTGCAGGAGGGTTTGAACTCGCCTGCGGTAATGTTCGTGGCGCTCGGCGACCAGTTGACGGGTTTGATGGTGACCTGTGTATTAAAACCGCGCGACCAAGCAGGCTTGGAGTACTTGTCAGGGATCCTGATTTCCTGCAACGCGTCGAACGTGACCCATCCCACCACCTTGCCCTCCTTATCAGCCAGCGTGGCGGTGAAATTCGCCTTCATACAGGAGTCGTAGCGGGTCCGGGTCATCGTCGTGGTCATGGTGGCGCATCGAGGTACCAGCGATGTCGCGGCCAAGCCGGCTCGATGCCCCTTGGTGGGAGCGGCGCGGAAGGGTATGCCTTCCCGCGGAGTTCCCATGGTGATGCAGGTGCGAAGTCCACGGCCGTCAAGAGGACCGCAGGACTGCTCGCCAGCAGCTCGGAGGGATGCTGTGGGAGGGGAGAAGTTTTCCGGTTCCTGCTGCATGTTGTCAGGATCCGGGGCGTTCGGGTTCGGGTTGGGGATGTTGATGCTCGGCAAGGGGTTGTAGTCGCTTGCCGCGAAGGCCACCGCATCGAACGCGATGTCCGCATCCCCCGTGCCGTCGGGAGCAAGGGTCGAAAGGCTCACCGCTGCTTTGCCGTTGAAGCGGAAGTACCCCAGGGAGACCCACCGGTTCGAGCTGCCGAGTTGATCAATGGTCCGGCTTCGCGTTCCGTAGCCCGTGTCGACTTCGTACGTGGCCTTGTGAGTCTGCGCCCCGTGGTCCGGAAGATGGACCAGGACCTGGGCCTGTCCCGTCATCGGAGTGTTGAGCTTCCACGTGCCCGTGATCTTCAGGCGCTGTCCCTTGGCATCGTCCTGACGGGTGTGGCCGTAGTAGAAGTGGCCGCCGAAGCCGGCGCCGAGCTGGTGGAGGTCGGCCTTGGAGGGGTAGACCGCTTCGGTGCCGTTGTTTCCGAAGGCGAAGGAGAAGCTGCCCGAGTTCGTCCACGAGTTCGTGCACCCAGGGCGCATCACTGGGGTGCCGGTGGGGACGTCGTCGACGATGAGGGCGTTGGAAGGCAGGCCGCTGGTGGTGCAGTTGGGCGGGTAGGCGGTGCCGTCGGCTTCCTCGGGGTAGGTGTTGTTGAACCGCATGAACTCATAGCCGCAGGTGGTGGTGCAGTCGGTCTTCCAGGTTGCGGGTTTGCTCCACCAGCATTTGAAGTCGGCGCGCCCGCAGGGCCCGCTGGTGGCTGAGTCGTTGGTGGCGCTGTCGGAGATCCGGCTCGGGTCGCAGGTGTTCGAGGTGTCGCAGAACAAGTCCTCGGGGGCTTTGACGTGGGCCCGGTTGTACTTGGCGCTGCCCTTGGTGGTGACGCCGTCGTTGGTGCCGTTCCAAGAAGCGGCGCGGAAGGCGGGCACCATCTTGCCGGGCGATTCGAGGAAGGCCGGCGGGTGGGCGGCGAAGCCGAGGACCTTCTCCTGGTAGGGCCAGTTCTGCGGGCGGGCGGCGGCGCTGGCGTCGTCGTCGCCGTTGGCGTTCTCCATGAACGGCAGGCGCCCGGCGTCCCATTCGGGGTTGGCGGGGTTGTTGGCCCAGCCCAGGCCCCAGGGGGAGCCGTCGCTGGTCTTGGGGTGGAAGCCGGAGTTGTAGGCCCACAGCGCGAAGTACCAGTTCTCCGGGCGCGCCGAGGTGCCGTGGTTGGCGATGAGGCCGGCGGCGCGGGTCTCGTTCCACTTGGAGATCAGCGTCTGCAGCCCGGCGGCGATGTTGGCGGTGTAGTCCAGGGCCGCGGCACGCTGCTTCTGGTAGTCCCAGGCCGTACCGCCGTGGCCGTCCTCGCGGCCTGCCATGCGCATGTGGTCGGTGATCTGGGTGATGCCGTAGCCGCAGTCGGCGTTGGCGAAGTTGACGTCCCAGTCGTTGCCGGAGTCGCCATCGTAGAGGTTGATGCCGTAGTAGTTACCGATCAAAGGGTTGGCGGTGACGCCGGGCACGGCCTCGCGGCCCGCCTGCCACATGTTGGATTCCTGAGTGGCCACCCCGAGCATGACCTGCGCGATCGCCCGGTCCCCGCCCTCGACGACCGGGTTCAGGAAGAGGTTCTGCGGGGCGTACTCGGGCATGCCGAGGTTCTTCCAATTAGCCGGCCGCTTCACCAGCATGTTCAAGTTGCCGGTGACCGCCTGGTCCACGGCCCACTCCACCTGGCGTGGCTTGGGCTGCATCGCCTGGTTGCGGGGATCGTTGCGCGGTACAGAGCAGGTCCGCTCAGCCTCGACCGGATCGGTCGGCGAGCCAGCTGCCGCGACGCCCTTCGCCCTGGTGGTGGCGGGGCGGTGGGTGTGGCTGGTCAGGGCCGGGGATGCTTCGCGCCCCTGAGCGGGGTGGGAGGTGGTGTGGCTGGCCGGGTCGACGGTGAACGCGGCCTGCTGGCCGGTTGCGGCCATGGTGAGGGCGAGTTTCACCGGGCGGGCCCGGGCGGCCTCGCCGGGAGGTATGAGTGTTCCCTTGCCGTCACCCCACTCGGGCGGATTGAGGAAGCCGTCGCCCTTGGTGGTGACAAGGGCGTCTTTGCGGACGCCGGTGAGTTGTCGAACGTTGGAGGGCAGTGCAGTCTTCGGGGCGAGGCTGGCGTTGCCGGTCATGTATACGGTGCCGGCGCTGCGCGCCAGGCTCATCTCGGCCGCCGGGCCCGTAGCCAGCACGGTCGGCTGAGTGCGGCGGGCGTCAGGGTGGGTCACGGCCGCTGTGGTGATCCGTTTGACCGTGCTTGTGGAGCCCTTCTTGTCCAGGAACACGACGCCGCCGTCACCATCTGGCGTCAGCCGGTAAGGCACGCTGGCAGTGTGGGCCAGCAGGGTGTGGCGGCCCCGGGCGTCGACCTGGATGACCTCGGCACCGGACGCAGCAACGATTCTGCTGCCGGTGGCTGGGATGGCAGAAGTGACCTGTCCCTTGGTCTCAATCGGTGCGGACAGCTTGCCGGTAGCGGCATCCACCCGGATCAGCCGGGTGCCGGGCTTGTCGTCGCCGCCGGACTGGGTCAGCACGGCGCTCTCACCGGCCCCGCAACCGGGGTTGTAGTACGACAGTGACGCCAGCAGATCCAGCTTGCTGACCTGACCCGTCTCCAGATCGACGATCGCGGTGAAGCCTCCGCGGGCCATCAGCTGCGGCTTGTTGGTGAACGTACGCGGCGCGTACACCACCACCGCCCGCTTCCCAGAAGCGGTGACACACGTATTGCCGATCCAGGCATCCGCGTCAAAGCCGGGCTCGGACAACGTGGCCGCCGTCTTCCAGGCGTAACCGTCCTTCTGATCGGCGGTCAGGACGTGGAAGCCGTCGGCATCTCCGCTGGTGGTCCATGCCCGGTCCCCAGACCGCTTCCAGTCCTTGCCCAGCAGCTGCGCGCGCTGGGACGGCGGGACCGCCGCCGGGTCGGCTGTCGGCCCGGGCTGCTCAGACGCTGCCGGATTGGCGGCGGCAGCCACCGATATCTGGGTCAGACTGGCGAGCACAGCCGTGGCGGCTAACACCGCTAAGCAGGCTCGGCTTCTTCCTTTACGTTTCAACACCGTCTCCCCATTAGTGTTTCATGGCATAGGAGTGCGGGTTGCCTTGCGCCCTTGAAGGCGGGGCGAAGGCAACCCGGTACTGCTTCAGTCCCGCGAGTTAACCGAAGCTGCGATCTTGAGTGCAGAATCCTTGTCCTGCTTGATCTGGTAAAGTTCCGCGCTGTGCTCTTGGATGAGACGCTTCTGGATTTCCACGTCAACGGAATTCCAGGTCTTGATGAGATCGACTTTGTTCTTGCAGGCGACGTCAGCCTTGGCGGTTTCAATCTCTGCCGCTGTTGCGTTCTTCGCGGAGAATTTCGGGTCGTCGTTCGCCTTCATCGGATCTGTGTAAGAGTAGCCCTTGCTCTTCATGCAGGACGACCAGTCGGCGAAGGCGCCCTTGACTCTGCGGTCTTCCAGCGAGGATTTGAAGCTCTGGCCGCTTAGATTAATTACGAGATCAGCGATCACCGGCTTGCCCCCGGTGACCTTCTGGAGAGACTGATAAATGCAGCCACCATACGGCACGGTCGCACCGCTTTTGAGCCTCGGTGCAGCCAATCCACTCTGAGGGGCGTCGCTGCGCTCCTTCTTGGTGCCGGTCAGCGCCAGCCACTCATCCGGACTGCGATCCGGAGGGGCAGGGTGATCGACAAAGGCGTTTGTCCTGTTCACTACGAATTCCGGTTTATAGCCGTTATTGGCGGCTTGTGTCGAATCATAGGTGCCGTAGCGGAGGTCGTCCAGATCCTCCATGGCATCTGCGCCATCACGCCCGGGTCCGAGAGACTGCACCGGTGCGGGCTGGAAACCCGTGAATCCCAACCCTTCCATGCATTGGCGCGTGAGATCGGCCTTGGCCTCCTCGATGCGTGTGTACTCGGCGCCTGTCGGACGGTAGGCGGTGAGAGGCAGCTGGAAGGCGGCGGAGACTTTCCCTGGGGCCGCGCTTTTTGGAACATTGGTGGCCCTGTTGGCTGCCGATGTCCCAGGAGCCCCGTGTCCCGGCTCCTGGGCGGGCTTCACCCGCGAAGCTCCGTCGGATTCCGAACCCGAACAGCCTGCCAGCAGTGCCGACAGAACCGCGACTGAAAGCACCCCTAAGGGCGCCCTGAAAGCGCAGGGTTTGTTCATAATTCCGTCTTTCTGTTTGCAGTGATCGGTCTCGGCGAGTTGCTGTTGCTGTTGAAGGAGCAATGGATCTTAATGCCCTCCGCCATCTTGATGCCTGGGGAACCAGTTCGTTGAAGCATTGTTATTCTTGGTCGTCTCCATGATGAGTCGACTTTGTGCTGGAACGTACTCCCATGGGCCTTTCCATCCGCTGTTGTAGTGGATGCAGTAGGCTCCGCTTTCATCTCGATTATCCGCAGAGGCTGCAGCGTTCTTAACTGGCTTTCCAGCACCATTTCCTGTGCCTGGGGCAAATACGAAATCTATCTCCCACCATGCAACTGTGGTGAGGGGCGCCAGCGCACCCTGCCACCCCGAGTTGTAGTAGAAGCAGGCTCGGCCGGGATAGCAGCGCTCCGTCGGCACCGGCTTGATGATGCCGGCGTTCGCAGTAGGGGCCAGACCGAAGGTCAGCCCGGCTGCGCAAGCAGTCGCAGCCAATAATCTGAGCACCCTCATCAAATCTCCTCCGTTCGATGGGCAGACGTGGGGCCATGCTCCAGCTCGTGCGGGATCCCGGATCACACACTCCGGGTGCAGCTGGTCTCGTCACGGACCGGGCGCACGGATTCTTTGTGTTGACCATGTTCCGAAGCTGTTAGGTCCGAATAAGGAGCCTAAGCGCTCAGGGTCTTGAAGCGGGCTGAGAGCGGCTCGAGATGATCTGCGAATGACGCCTATGAGACAGGAGTGATCAAGCCATGCGCTTCGCTGCCTGCTCTTTCTGCCTGCGGAAACGCCGATTGGTTCCAGCTGGCATGAGGGAGAATGAGCCATTCTGATCATCCCGGCGGGTCTCATTCCGTGCGCTGACAGACGGAGAGTTTTGCTCGATCCGGCCAATCCCCATACCGGTTTCAGTCGAATTCCGGAGGGCAGATATTCGGCCGCGCCGAGGGCGTCGCCAGCTGGCATCGCCTAACCGAGACATCTGACGGGCGTATTTCGCATCACGGGTTCCGGAGCGCCGTGGGCCCTTGGCTTCGCTGCGGTGCCGAGACGGCCGTCGCACGAGGCGCGGGCGCCTGGGCGCGAGTGATGCGAGGGGAAGGCTGCGGCCGAGGGTGGGAAACGGAGCAGTCGAGGTTGTCTGTCAGCCTGGAGGCTAGCTTCTGCAGGATGATGCGTCAGGCGTGGGTATTGCTGTACTCCGGCTCGCCACTGTCGAGGACGCGGAGCAAGGAGGCGGTTACAACTCGTGTGCAACGGCCGATGCGCAGCACACGGCAAGGGAACTCCCCTCGGCGGACTAGGTCGTAGCCCTTCGCCCTGGAGAACCCGAAGGCCCGGGAGGCGTCCTCGACGCTGCCGGTTCCGCCCCAGGTGGCGCGGATGTGCGAGGGACTGTACTGGGCGGCCGGGTCCGGCATCACGTTGTTCTGGCTGTGCATGTGTGGCTCTTTGGTTCCTTTCAAGGTGGCCCCGGTCGCGGAAATATCCCTGGACTTTGTGACGTTCCCCTCTGACACCGTGAGCACGGAGGGGGAGTGGTGGGCCTGAAGCTGTTCAACACGGCGGGCGGCGTGAGTGAGGTCATGCCGCGTCTGGCTGAGGTCGAGGCGGATGTGCAGGACCTCGTCGAGGCGCACATGGAAACGATGCTGGGGGTCAGGTTTCTGGCGAGCGAGTTCGTCATCGACTGTGTCGACGGCGGGCGGATCGACTCGCTGGGCCTCGATGAGAACGGCGCTCCGGTGATCGTCGAGTACAAGCGGGGCACCGACGCAGGTGTGATCAACCAGGGCCTTTATTACATGGCCTGGCTGACGAGCCACAAGGATGCCTTCCGGAGTCTGGTCCGTGACCGGCTCGGGGCCACGGCGGCGTCCCAGGTCCTGTGGAGCGCACCGCGGCTGATCTGCGTGGCCGGCGACTTCACCCGCTACGACACGCACGCCGTACGCGAGCACCGGCGCTCGATCGACCTGGTCCGCTACCGGTACTTCGGCAGCGAACACCTCGGCTTGGAGACCGTTGCCTCCGTCACGGGGCGCTCGACTCCGGCCAAGCGGGTACGCCGCCGCGCGACCGGTGCGCCGCCGGTCCGGCCGCAGGACGGTGCGATGGCCGAGCTGGCCGACGCGGTCGACGAGGTCCTGGTCGGGCTCGGCGACGGCGTCACCCGGGTACAGCGCAAGCAGTACCGCGCCTACCGACGGCTGAGGAACTTCGCCAGCGTCTGCCCGCCGCAGCAGACCAAGATCCTCGTCTACCTCAAGGCCGACCCGAAGGAGGTCGACCTCGTCCCCGGCTTCACCCGGGACGTGACGGGACTCGGCCACCACGGCACGGGGGACCTGGAGCTGCAACTGCGTACAGAGCGGGACCTGGAGCGCGCTGGAGACCTTCTCCGCCTCAGCTACGCCGCGGCATAGAACTCTCTCGCAACGGCATCGGTCCGAACGGTGTGTGGAGTTGTGGGCTGTCGTCGTGGTGCTGCCTTCCGACGTGACGGGCAGGGAATGGCGGTGGACCGCTAATGGTCCGGAGGATCCCCGGTTTTGCTAACCGGGGATCGTCTGCTATGCATCGCCCTGCCGCTGATGCTGTGGCTGCTGGGCAGCAGGAGTGGCCCTGCCGCCAGTAGGGCCCGATGGGCCGTCCGCACCGCAGAATTGCTTGATCATCAGCGAGCCGAGCCTGCCCGACGGATCGCCGTGACGTTGACTGTTGGGCGGAGCCATTTATTCGCCGCTTGGGTGTGGAGACGTGACTGAGCGGCCTAGGCCGTGTTTTAGGTTCCGGATCCGCTGGGTCTGGTGAGCCGTGATGATCGCGGTGTGGGGCGTGGGGATCTCTCGGATGAGCACTGGTCGGTGTTGGAGTCGGTGCTGCCCGCAGCAGGTGTGCGTCGCAGGTCAAGGAGCTGGCGGCGGTTGATCGATGGAGTTCGGTGGCGGGTCCGGACCGGTGCTCCGTGGCGAGACGTTCCGCCCGAGTACGGGCCTTGGCAAACGGTGTACGGGTTGTTCCGCCGGTGGCAGCGTCAGGGGGTGTGGGCGCGGATGCTGACGTTGTTGCAGGCGCGGGCGGATGCGGCGGGGCTGATCGTCTGGGAGGTGAGCGTCGACTCGACGGTCTGCCGAGCTCATCAGCACGCGGCCGGTGCACGCGGGGACGGGGCCGGGCAGAAGGAGCCGCCGGGCGGCGTGGTCCGCGAGCCGGACGATCACGGGCTGGGCCGCTCCCGGGGCGGCTTCGGCACGAAGATCCACCTCGCCTGCGAGCAGGGCCAGAAGCCGCTGTCGTTGTTGGTGACGGCGGGTCAGCGGGGGGACAGTCCGCTGTTCGTGCCGGTGCTGGAGGCGATCCGGGTGCCGCGACTGGGTGCGGGTCGGCCGCGGCGGACTCCGGTGCGGGTGCGCGCCGACAAGGCGTATTCGTCGGTGGCCAACCGCGCCTACCTGCGCAGGCGCGGAATCCGGTGCACGATTGCCGAGCCGGCCGACCAGGTCCGCAACCGTCGGCGGCGGGGCCGCTCGGGTGGCCGGCCGCCGGCCTTCGACCAGGACGACTACCGGGCCCGGCACGCGGTGGAGTGCGGGATCGGCCGTCTCAAGCAGCACCGGGCGGTCGCCACGCGGTTCGAGAAGCTGGCCTGCCGGTTCGAGGCGACCGTGCACGTGGCGGCGATACAGCAGTGGCTCTGAGGGCAGCCAAGCGCAAGAGCACCATCACCGCCAAAGGAAGTGCTCACCGGGCTTGACGCCTTCTCCACCTCCCTGAACCCGACCCCCACGAACGAAGCGTGGGTCTACACCCTGTTCCCCAGCCGAAGCTGACGGACAACGGCCTCACCCCAGGGGCTGGTACGGGGCGGCCGTCCCTGTCTCCCATGCGGGCCCGGGTGCCTCTCTTCCTCGTGGCACGGGGAAGAGAGGCACCCGGGCCCGCCGGAGCTGCCTCGGTCACAGAGCGGGTCAACCCTGGGAACGGACAGGCGAGCGAGAGTCCGTCAGGACCGCGCCTTGGCAACCAGGAAGTCCAGCACCTGGAACGTCCGCTCGATGCTCGCAGCCTCCGTTGTCGCCGTCGCCGTGGATGCGGCCTGAGAGGGGCTCGTCGTGTACTGGCCCTGCACCACGAGCGTGGGTACTCCTGCGAGCCGGTAGTCGTTCTGTTCCTTCGTGGCCGTCGTGGCCTTCCGGGTGACGGCGAAGGAGTTGTAGTTGGCGCTGAACTCCTTCTCGTCGAGACCCTGCTTGACCGCCCAGGCCAGGACGTTCTGATCGCTGTCGAGGCGCGCCCGAGCGGGGCCGTGGATCGCGTCGAACACACTCTGGTGCAGGGCGTCGACCTTACCCAGCGCCTCCAGGGTGTAGTAGAGCTTCTGCTGGGCTACGTAAGCGGCCTGAGTGCCAAAGGCAACCGGCACGCGGCGGACAAGGACGTCGGCCGACAGCCCGGTCTGCCACTTCTGAAGGGACGGCTCCAGGGCGGCACTGAACTTGTCGAAGTAACCGAAGAACTCGATGACCTCAACCTTTGTACTGTCCTGAACGGGCTGCGGAGCGGCCAGCACGCTGTAGTCAGTTCCTGCTTGGGGGTCAGCCATGGAAGTAGCTCCTCACGTGTATGGATACCGGCTTGCAAGATCCAAGCCGTAACACGCACAGCTTGTCCACTGGTAGTGACGAACCGTCATGCCCTGCGGTATAGGCAGGCTTTACGAGCCCGGCCGGCTCCGGGTCGGCACTGGGCGGTGCGGTGCTGGAACCTAAAACACGGCCTAGGCGCTCAGCGAGGCGGCTATGTCCGGAGTGGGGCATGACCAAGAGGGAGGTGCAACCCGGATGCCCTGTCCGGAGGCATCGGCCCCCTGGTGGTGCCAGTAGGTGTGGCCCTCGCTGCGTTCTGACGCACCGGCGGATGCAGCGGCCGTCCGCGGTGATGCCGCTCGTGACCGAGCGCATGTGGCCGATCAGCTGTCGCGCCGGGAATAAGCAGGAGGTCCCGAAGTCGGCCAGGACGGCGAGGTCCACCCAGAACATCGTCGGCTGCGCCGGGCAGGGCTCATCGCCTGCGTCCGGGAAGTTTCGGTGCTGCCACCCGAGCGGGGGCGTGTGTGTTGCGGAGTGCCGGGCCGCCAGTTGCTGGGGGTACGGGGCGGTTTCCTTGGCCCTCGGTCATTTCGAAGGTGATGTTCTGCACCAGGGCGGGGGGTGCGTGGGCGGAAAGATGGAGTGCCCAGGTGGGCTGGTGGGCGGTGTGGCCGCCCCAGATGGTCCATGTGGGAAGCGTGTTGTTGGGCTGCTGGGGGGCGAAGGCGTCGAACTGTACGCCGCCTCTCTCGGGGCCGGGGGACTCCCAGACGATGTAACTCCCGTCGATGGAGTGCTTCCAGCCCGCATCGGTGAGCGGACGGGTCGCCTCGGCGATAGCGGCCTCAGTGGCACGGGGGGACAGGCGCAGCACTCCCACGTTCTCGGTGGCGACCGTGTCCAGCAGTGCGTTGATGATCGCGACCGGTGTGGAGGCGGTGGCCGTTGCGTGCCACAGGCGGTCGCCCACCGGTTTCTCGTAGGCGGCGACGGTCCAGTTGATGTTGCGCGGCCCGGTCTCGTGCTCGAACTCCACGCGCAGGGTGAGGGATTCGTGGTTGGCGATAGTGGTCTCGTCGTACGGGCGGTACTTCTCCCAGGCGGGTTGGGAGTCGAGGAAGTCCTTGAGGAGGGCTTCGTGGTCGCCGGGATCGGCGGCGTACACCGGTACCAACTCTGGCTTCGCTGCCTGCGGTTCCGTGGGTGCGTCAGGGGTGCTGGCCGACGCTGATGTGGACACGGCGGCGAGGGCCCGGGTGGCCTGTTGTTCGGTGTCGGTGGGCGGCGGCGGGCCGGGGCGGACGGCGTTGCCGTACAGGCGCTCGAAGTCGGCGATGGCTTCGCTGGGGGTGTCGTAGGTGCCGCTGACGACCCGCAGGTGGTCCTCGCCGTGGAGGTGGACGCTGTCGGCGTGCTGATAGGTGCCCACGGCGACGGTGGTGTGGCCGTCGTGAGCGTGCAGGTGGACAACGAGTAGGCCGGAGGCGATGTCGTCGTGGATCTTCTGGGCGTCGGCGGACACGAGCCGGATCTCCTCACGGTCCAGCCAGGTCATCGGGTGGTCCGCCCAGGTCCACTCGGTGTTGGTCTCCTCCCGCAGCTGCTCGGTGATCTCCACGCGGATGCCAGCGTCGCGCAGGAGGCTCGCGGTGATGTTGGCGTAGTAGGGCTCCTCGTGGTCGATACGGACGAGGAGCATCGTGGTCTCGGTGACCGGCCGGAAGCCTTCCGAGGCGAGGGTGGCACGGGCGGTGTGCAGTGTGGGGCCGGTGAGGGTGGCGACGACGGCGCTGGGGTGATGGGGGTGCAGGGCGAGATGAACGTGAGCGTGAGCGGCGGGTGCAGTGTCGGGCATAGAGGGCTCGTTTCGCCGGTCCGGGCCGACGCAAGAGGTTCGGCCCGGACCGGGGGGCTAGCGGCTGACTCGGACAGGGCGTGGGGCGATCCGCGCGGGCGGTCCGGCCCGCGGGGCGGCCGGGGTTCTGGCCGGGCGGGTGGTGCGCGGCGTGGCCGGGCCGGTGGCCTGGCGCCAGCGGCCGCGCACGGCATTGAGGTCGGCCAGCGCCCGCCGGCTGCCGGTGATCAGCTGGTGGGGGCTGTTGGCCAGATCGTCGGTAAAGGCAGCGATGCTGGCGGCGACGGTCTGCGCGCGGCTGAGCAGAGCACGCTCAAGGACCTTCTCGCCCCAGTGCTCGGGGGAGCCGACCGGCGTGGAGAGCAGTGCCAGCAGATCCGCGGGGGTGATCCCGTGTACGAGGAGGCCGCGGTGCTGGGCTTCCCAGAGCACGGTGACCGGGTCGAGCGGGTCGCCGCGATGGGCGAGCGCGGCCAGGCACTGCCACAGCGCCGCGTTGAGGGGGAGCGCGAAGTCCTCGGGCACGAGCCAGCGCATCTGGCTGGTCTCGGCGGGGTATGCGGTCGCGGTGGCGATCAGGAGGCGTTCCTCGTCGAGGGCTTCCTCGCTGGTGTCCCGGGCGGGTGCCGGCGGCAGCGCGGTGCGCGGCAGGGAGCTGGGGTGCGGGGTGAAGCGGCCGGAGAGGTCGTCCAGGAAGTGGGCGAGGGTGGCGGCCTGCTGGACGGTGGCCTTCGCGCGGTGCGGCAGGGCGATGTCCACCGCGGTCTGGGCCAGGCGCTCGGCGTGCAGGCGCAGGCTGCGGCGGGCGTGGTCGGCGCGGACCATCCGCGCGTACGTCGCCGCGTGCTGGGGCCAAGGGCAGACCTGGATGAGGCTATGCAGGTATGAGGCGGTCAGCCCGGGTGCGTGGGGGCGGGCCGCGTCCAGGACGGAGTTCAGCCAGACCGGGCTCGTACGGTGCTGTTCGGCCTCGGGTGCTGGCGCCGTACGCATGGCGCGGAACAGCTCGCTGTGGGCGGGGTGGGTGAAGTGGCCTGGCTCCAGCGGGCCGATCTCGTCGAGGCGGTGGGGGTCCAGGAGGAGGGCGCCGAGCAGGGATTGCTCGGCGTAGTGCACGGGAGGCGGTGGTGGAGTGTCGTTGAGGTCGTTGGTGTGGTCGGGGGTGGGGTGGGGCATCAGGCGGCCAGGGTGAAGTCGTCGGGGGTGAGGGTCTTGTCGAGGTGGGGGGCTAGCAGATGGGCGGCGAGTCGGGGTGGGACGGCGTTGCCGACCTGACTGAAGATCTGGCCCTTGTTGCCCTGCCAGGGATAGTCGGCGGGGAAGGTCTGCAGGATCCCGGCCTCGGCAGCGGTGATCCGGATCGGATCCGGGGCAGGGATAGTGCCCGGAGCTGCGGAGGTATTCGGTTCGGCCTGCCACACGCACTCGTTGGCCCGGTGGCCGAAGAACAGGGTCCCGGCGGGTTCGTCGAGGCTGCGGGTGGTGGCGTTGGTCTGGCTGTTGTTGCGCAGAGACCAGCGCCACGCTGTCACCGCCGTCCCTGTGGCAGGGTGTTCCACACTGTTGGTCTGCTTCTCCAGAGCATGTGCCGGAGGTGTGGCCGGGGATGCGGCGGGCGGGTGGGGCTTCCAGGTGCCGCGGTCGCGGGCGTCGCTGAGGGTTTTGCGGGAGCCGGAGGGGAAGGGCTCGGGCCCGCCACCGGGGCCGCCGCCGGCGCATACGGTGGGGACGGGGCGGTCGGTGGCGCCCCAGCCGAGGGCTTCGGCCATGGATACCCAGCGGGCGCGGCCCGGTCCGAACAGCGAGTCGGGCTCGGCGAGTTTGGCGTGGGTGGGCGGCGGCGGCTCGGCGGTACGCGTACGCGAGGCGAGGAGGATCGCCCGCCGCCTCGTCTGCGGCACGCCGTAGTCGGCCGCGTTCAGCACCCCTGTCCAGGCCGAGTACCCCCAGGTCCGCAGGATCGCGGCGTACTGGCGCCACAGCGGCAGCACATCGGGGACCTCTTCCATCGCCACCCATTCCGGCTGGCCGTGCTGGTGGAGGGCGTGCAGGTAGCGCATGGGTTCGGCGGCGAGCAGACTCCTCGGATCCCGGCAGGCGTCCAGGAGCTGTTTGCGGGTGTCGCGGCCCTGGGCGAGGTCGGCGACGGCCTGATGGACCAGGGGCTGGTCGACCAGGCCCAGGCGTTTGCCGGCCATCGACCATGCCTGGCACGGCGGGGACGCGATCAGCCCGGTGATCCGGCCGAGGAACGGCCATAGGGGATAGGTGGCGACATCCGTGCGGATCGTCAGTTGCCCGGCCGCGGCACGGGTTTTGCAGGCCCACTCGTCCCATTCCAGGCCCACGTCCCGTACGCCGAGCGCGGCCAGGGCCTGGCTCCACCCCCCGGGGCCGGCGAACAGGTCGAGTATCAAGAGGCCAGCTGGAAATCAGTCTGGACCGGCCCGACTTCACCGCGGCACGCCCACGGGGAGCAGCCGTCGACCACGCCGTCCTCCAGCTCCTGGACGTGAGCGTCACCGTCGCCGAGTTCCTGCTGCTGCGCGGCCCATTCGGTGGCGGTGACGTGGTCGATCGGTGCCTGGCCGAGAGGCACGCGCGAGCGGTGGAGGAACGCTTCGCCCAGCAGGCGGTTGCCGGTGGCGTTGGCTCGTGCATTCCCCTTCCGGATGGCGGCGTCGAAGGCGACTACGTCCTCCCACTCCTGCGGCGAGGTATCGCGGATGTGCCGCCACTGGGCGTTTCCGTGGAAGGGGCAGCCCAGGCAGCTCGATTTGGGTGTGTCCGCGAGGCCGAGCGAGGTCAGGTAGCGCGTGCAGTCGGACCGTGACCAGTTCATATCGATGAGCGGGTGCCGGTTGCGCATGTACTTGACGTCGGAGTCCTTGGCGCGGTGGAACTCATCCGTCGAAATGCCGACCCACTGCTCGACGAAGATGCTCCTGGGAATGCGCGTGGGATAGGGGTAACCGATGAGTTGGCGCACCTGCTTCTTCAAGGGCTTGATCTTGTACTCGCCCGTGCACTGGCGCCTGGTCATCCCGGGCTTGCCATCCTTGTTGAGGATGTACAGCGGCATGGAGGCGAACCTGTGCTCCGGATCGAGCGCGTCGTTGCGAATGTTTCCGGAGGAGACCCGGAGGACGGGAATGCCGGCGGGTTCTGCTATCTCCCGCTCCAGGCGGTCGAGATGCGAATACACGGCCGCGGGCTCCCAACCCGTGTCGGCGAAGATCGCGTAGTCGATTTTTGGGAGGACGCCTTCGGCGGAAAGGCAGAGCAGGGCCGTGCTCTGTACACCAGCGCCCAGGGAAAGTGCTGTGAATGCGGGCTGCGTCAAAAAGGTATTCCGATCAGGGGAGTTCAGGGATCTCATTACAGGAGGGGAGTTAACGTCTGCGTGCCGTGGCGGGCGGCGCGGCCGGGGGAGGCGGCAGGCCGATGGCGCGCCCGGGCGCCCGGAGTGGCGTCTGAGCGCGGCGGGCCTCATCGACAGCGCGGGCGTAGTGGGGCAGCAGGCGGTTCTGCAGACGCCACGCGGCGCGAACTGCCTCGGCGGGCACTGCGATGCAGGGAGGAGCAGGCACGCGGTCGGTGATCCCCTCGTGCAGGTCGTCGGGCACGAGGGGGCAGACCAGGACACGCCCGGCTCAATGGGCCAGGAGATACAGACGCCGTCCACCCGCTCCGGTCAGCACGGCGTCCGTAACGGGCTCGAACCGGGCGAGCGAGGGGCGTTCATCGAAGGGGGTCCAAACTCGGCCGGTGCGCTCGGCTCGCGCGCTCGGCCTGAGATGGTGCTTGATGTCAACGGACCAGTAGCCGGGCAGCCGAAGCGATAGTCGCGCAGCGAATTCGGCAAGAGATGCAGAGGGGATGCGCAGTCCTTTCGTCGTGTGAGCAGGCCAGTTCTCCATGTGTAAGGGGGGCTCACGGGATGGAGGTCAGGGGGGCAGCGCCGAAAGTGACCAGATCTATGCCCGCCGGCCCCGCAGGATGGCGGGGCGGGTCACCGCGATTTGGTCACCTTCTCCTGCCGTGGGGGCGCAATCGGTCGGTTGGGTTCATGACCGTCGCACTCTCTCGGTGGCCTGAAAGGCATTCCGAACTCACCGATAGAGCCAGGTCTTCCGCGATAGGCATCGGCTTGGTGGACTTCCCGAGCTGCTGTCCACTCATTTGTTGCGACGCGGCGTGTTCGGTCAGGTTGCGACGGTGATCGCGCCAAACAGAACAAGCGCGTTCGGGCTTAGCGGCCGGGGCTGATAGGCATGATGTCTGCCGCTCCTTGTGAGGGCGGAATTCCTACGTCCAGGGGGGACGATGAAACGATTCCTCAAAAACGCGCGTGCCTGCACAATGGCGCTGGCTGCCTCCGTGCTGGTCTGGCCGCTGGCGGCTCCGGTGGCGGCTCACGGCGTACCGCTCGACCAGCGGGTGGACACCTACGTCCTGCCCTACGGTGCCCACACGCCCTCCCTTGCGGAGCTGAAGAGCGGCCAGGGGCTGGCAGAGCTGCGCGCGTTAGCCGACGACGGTGACATGCAGGCGCGGCTCGCCAAGGAGACGGTGGGACCCGCGGCCTCGTTCGCTCCGCGTGCGCGGCGTGAGTCCGGGCATCCCGCACCCGTGGAGAGGCAAGGAGTGGCGGGGGCGGTGTCCCTGCCGGATCCGCCGCGCACGATGACCGCAGCGGAGTGTGTGGCAGGTCTGGGCACGACGAACAAGTTCTTCGTCAAGTCCCGTTACGCGGTCTGCTCGGGCGCGACGTTCAACCAGACTTGGCTTCAGCGCGGCAAGCCGGTTGGACAGAGTCACTTCAACGTCATCGTGATCGCGACGGTCCCATCCGTCAGCCGGGAGATCCAGCTCACCTACCAGTTCACCGACATGCTCTCCAGCGGGGAGACGGGGATCACGACCACCGGCATCGAGACCTCGGCGGCGATAGCCAAGAGCTGGCCTGCCAGTGTCCAGTACAGCTGGGGCGGCACACAGCTTCCGGTCACGAAGCCGTGGGTGGCCCTGCGTAGCAATGGCACCTTCAGTCAGACCGTGAATGCCTCGGCGGGGCAGGGCAACGGCGGGGCGGTGGACTTGATCAGCGCTATCTACCAGCCCTCCTTCAAGATCAAGCCTCCGCTGGCCTGGAAGCTGGACGGCGCCACCGGCGGGGAACCCTTCTGGCTCGCCCTGCGGTGGGACAAGGCGCCCTACCTCCCCAACTCGAACACCGGCGCAGCCAGCCTCGCTTACCAGACGCCCCTCGTGTACAGCGCGGCGGATAACGCGCCGGAACGCGGCGTGGCCCGGCACATAGAGAAGGCGTTCACCAACCCCGGCTCGACCGTGCCGCCGAGTGCCACCAAGAAGGTCCCGGGTCAAAACCCCGGCGACCCGCTGTCCCGGCTCTACAACGACACCAAGCGCAGGGAAGCGAACTACAACAAGTCCCGGTACAACTGCCTGAAGTACTTCGGCGACGACTACGCCAAGAACGGCGATGAGTGCGACGAGTACCCGTTCCAGAGCACCTATCAGGGAGCGGCCGCGGGCGACTACGACCCGCACCAGCTGAAGGACAACTTCAGCGTCATGCCCGTCCCCGGCACCGAGAACGGGGCTGGGGGGAATCTCCTGCTGGACTTCTACAACAAGAACCGGGTCATCGACGGTCCTGACGACGGCTTTTGGGTGCAGATCACGCACTGAGCACCACTGGTGACGGCCGGGGCCGGTGCGGCAGCGCACCGGCCCCGTGCGGTCATGCGGCGGGCCAGAACTGCGCCGTGTACCGCTCCACGTTGTGGGCCGCACGGCGCAGTGTCTCTGCGGCTACCGCGGAGCGGCCAGTGCACAGCAGACGCACCTGCCAGGTGGCCGGAGCCTGCGGGAGGTGTACGTCATCGGTGGCCGGCCCGCCGCTCGTGCCGTGCAGACGAAGCTGGCCCGAGACACAGTGGAGAGAGGCGGTATCGCGTTCATCCCAGTCGCCCTCGGGTTCGGACGGCGGGCCGTCCCACACCTCCACGGTGAAATGAGCCGTGTGCGTGTGACCGGCACTGCGGATGTCCAGACGGCCCGGAAACGGATTCAGGAACACGCCGGGGTCGTACTCGTCCGGGAAGGGGTGGGGCATCCAGCTGGTGTCACGGTCTTCGAGACAGATGCTGTAGTGCTCCACGTACACCGATAACTCCTGGCGCTTGATCATCGCGGCCATGCGTGTCCTCACAGTCAACTGATCCTGCCTGCCCAGCATCCTAGGGCGGCCTCACCGCTATCCAGGCGGAACACGTAGGCACCAAGGGGATGTGGCAGGTTGTGGTTCCGCGAGGGACGTCGGATGGCCAAGCAGCCGTGAGTAACCACCGGGGAGGGCTATGCGGCGGGGCCGTAGTGGGACTGTTTCGGGGCGGCCTTGGCGACGGCGCGGGCGGTGATGCCCTTGGACGCGCGGGCGGAGGCGGCGGACAGCTCGTCGGCGCCGGGTTCGAGATACCAGGGGCGCAGGTCGAGCATGGCGGCGCGCATGCCGGTGGCGAAGCAGAGCGCAGTGCCCTTGGGCAGGGCGCGGATCGCGTCGGCGGCCAGGATCCGCTCCTGCCGCATCGACACCGACGTGCTCTTCCCGGACTCGGACGTCGAGGTGGAGGTGGTCTCCACGTCGTGGTCGCCGATCAGGCGGGACAGCTTGTCGGCGAAGTCCGGGTCATCGATTCCGCTCCCGATCACCTTGATCGTAGAGGCGGACCACATGGCGTCCATGCCCGCGTCCGACCAGACTTTCTGACCCTGGCGGTAGCTCTGCAGGATCGTGATCGGGATGATCCCGCGGCTGCCGAGGTGGGAGTAGAGGTCTGGCAGGTCGCTGATCTTGCACACGTTGGCGGCCTCGTCGAGGATCGCGAGCATCGGCGGGTCCAGGCGTCCGCCGGCGCGCTCGGCCTGGGCGGTCGCGGCCCGCATCACCGAGTCCGCGCACGCGGCGATCAGGGCGCTGGTGCCGCCTCCGCCGTCCTTTGACAGCAGGTAGAGCGTGTCCTTCGAGGTGACGAAGTCGCCTGGCTTGAACTCCCGCACGTCCTTCTGCGGGGTTACCCAGCGGGCGATCTCGCTGTTGAGGAGGGCCGCGGCGTACTGCCTGGCGGTCTCGTAGATGCCGTCCCTCGTTTCGGGCGGACCTTCCACGGTGCCTCTGAGCTGGGCTGCGACGGCGGCGAAGTCGTGGTCGCGCAGGATGTCCAGCGGGGTCCGGTCGGCGGGGAAGGCGAGCCACTGCATGACGTCTGTGATGGGGCGCTCGTCGAGCGCGGCGGCGAGGAAGAGTTGGCTGAGGATGTTGCTGCCGGCCTTGGACCAGAAGTCGCCCTGCTGGCTCGCGTCCACGCTTGCGGCGAGGAAGTGCCCGGCCAACCGGCCGGCTCCGTCAAGGGTTTTGGCGTCGGCGAGGGGGTTCCACCACATCTCCCGGGCTGCATGAGCGATCTGTTGGGGGTCCATCGACCATGTTCGGCCGACGGCTGCTCGCGCGTCGATGCTGGTTGTGTAGGCGTCGCCCGCGGCTTTGTTGGAGGTGAGTAGGACCGGGCCGGGCGCGGAGAGGATGGAGGGGATCGCCAGCGATGTGGTCTTGCCGGAGCGGGGCGCCATGATGGCCACAGCGACGTCCTCGTACCCCATGCGCACCTCGTATTTGGTGCCTTGGAGGTTGCCGAGGAGGATGCCGGTGTCCTTGGCCTCAATGTGTTTGGCGTCCTTCAGGCTCGGGCGCAGGGAGCGGGCCTTGTCCGTGATGGCCTGGGACATCAGCGGTTCGATGTCCTTGCGCTGGGCCATCCCGGCGACGCGTTTCTTGCGCCCACCGCTGCCGCCCTTGTGGCGTTTGTAGAGGACGGCGGCGGTGATGCCCAGGACGAGCAGTGCGGCGCCGGGCAGGATGCGCGTGCCGAGCAGGAGGGACGTTTCTCCCAGGGTGGGCCACAGCTGATCGGGATGCAGCAGGGCCTGTACGGGCTGATAGGGGGCGCCGGGCCCGGAGTCGGTGGCCCAGACGGTGATCTGCCCGCCGAGCCAGGCGAGATTGGACAGGGGAACACCGACGGCGAGCACCCCGAGAAGGACCGTGAAGGCTATGTCGGTCGCGTCGGTCGATTTGGTGGAGGAGGGTTGGGGCAAGAGGGCGGTTCCAGAGGAAAGTTGGCCGTTGGAAGGTCAGCGGGCCCGGCGTGGCTTGGGCTCGCTCGGTGGGCCGGGCACCGTCGCTGGCGGAGGGGTGCGCCGCTTAGCGAGGGCGGTGGCGCGGCGTTCCAGCGCGAAGGCGGTCGAATTCATGACTGCCCAGGCGGCGGACGTCTTGGTGCAGCGCATGGCAGTCGGTCACTTCGGGGGCGGCGGCTCGCATCCGGGCGATGATGTGACGGATCTCGACGGGCCATGGCCCGAGTGCGTATCCCTCGATGAGGCCGGCGGTGGAGCGCAGGATGTTGCCCAGGGCCATGGGTACCCCGCCCTCCTCGTCGAGGACCTGGGCCAGGACCCTGCGGGCTTCGCCGAGTGACGAGGGCTGACGGAGATACTCGTCGACCTCGTCCAGGACGTGGAGTGCCTCGGCGATCTCGTCGGCGCTCGGTGCACGCCGGGCGGGGCTCATCGGCCGCTCGCTGGAGCGGTGTGGCCGGTGTTCTGGGCGTTCAGGCGCTGTACGTCCCAGTGCAGTACGTGCCAGTCCGTGACTTCCTGGGCGGCTTCACGGAAGGCTTCCAGGATCAGGCGGGTCTCGTCGGGCGGAGGGAACGCGGCCTGTTGGCCGACGAGGTGCTCGGTGCAGCGCAGGGCGTTGCCGAGCAGGATCGGGACGCCGTCGTCCTCGTCGAGCAGCGGCGCGAGCAGTGGCAGCGCGTCGGTGAGCGGGGGATGCGTGCGCAGGTACGCCGCGAGGTCGGCGAGGGTGCTCGTGGCCTGACGGATCTGGTCGGGGGTGGGGGCATCGGGGGTGAGGTGGGGCAAGTCGGGGTGCTTTCGGTTTGAGGCCGGGGATGGCTTGAGGGGTGGTCAGCGGCGGGCGCGGGCGCCTGCCTGGGCGTACGGGCCGGGAGTGGGCGTCTGGCGTCGGGGCCGGGTGGTGGCCCAGGAGTTGCGGGCCCAGGTGGCGGCGCGGGCGGCTCGGACGCGGGCCTGTTGCCAGGCGGACAGTTCCTCGGGCCGTACCGACACGGAGGTGGTGCGGATGCGGGTGGAGGGCGGCACATGTCCGCGCGGGCGCATGACCTGCTGCGGGTCGGCCAGCGCGGCGCTGAAGGCTTCGACGAGGTGCATCGGGGTGGAGAGGGTGAAGTGGGCGTCCCAGACCCGGCCGTGCTCGTTGCGGGCGCCGGCCCACCAGTGCGCCTCGCCGGGCTTGGACTGGTGGAACTGGAGCCAGGCGCCGCCGTCGGGGCTCATGGCGGTGACGTGCTGGCCCTGCTCGGTTGTCCAGCGCTGTTCTTGCAGGGGTGCCCACACGTTGGGGGCGTGTGCGGAGCGGGGGCGGGTGAGCGCGTCGGTGAATCCGGCGACGATCTCGACGGGCACCTGGCGGGTGAAGGTCGCGTGCCAGGCTTCCTGGCCGGGAGCGGCTTTCCCGGAGATCGTCCAGCCGCCGGGCTGGACGTGCGGGTCGTATCCGATGCGGATCGACTTGTCCGGACTGTCGAAGACCAGCGGCCCGCCGGTCTTGGACTTGTCATTCCAGCCGGAGGCGCGCAGGAACTCGCTGACGTAGCGGATGTCGCCGCCGCCGGCGAGGTAGCGGGGCTCGACCAGGTAGTGCTGTTCGGCTTGCTGGGCGTTGGGGCCCCAGCCGGTCCACTGCTGCTGTTTCACCGGCTCCTCCTGACGACCATGGCGGAGGCGACGGGCGTGGGCGGCAGGGTGCTCGCCGTGGTGGGCGGTGTCCCGAGCTGCTCGATGGCCTCGGCGTGCTCGTCAAGATCCATGCCGACGCTGTGGAGTTCGTTGGCGGCCCGGCCCATCGCGAGCCACACCACGGGCGGGAGCATCCCGCGGTGGGCCTGGCTCTGGGCGAACCGGGACCCGGTCTCCACCAGGTGGGTCACTCCGGTCAGGAGCCCGTTGTCGATGTCGAGGACCTCGCTGAGGATCTCGGCAGCCTGGCGCGGGGTCGCCTCGGTGAGGTACTCGTCCAGGACCCTCAAGCGCAAGGCGATGTCCTTGGCGAGGTGTGCAGGGGAGTTGGACGGGTCGGTCATGGGCCTCCTGGGGCGAGGGAGAGGGATGATCAGCTGCGTCGGCCGAGGCGGTGGGCTTCGCTGAGGACGGCTTCTGGCCGGGCGCCGGCCACAGGGATGGACCGTTCGCGGCTGCCGACAGCGACGGCGCGCAGGTAGCGGCGGAACAGGGCCGCGGCCAGGCGCGGATTTCTGCTGGTGGTGATGGGCGGGGGTGTGCGGTCGTGCGCGGGGATGGGGATCTCTCTCGGGTAGCGGGGCCGGCCCCCGGGGCGGGGGCCGGCCGGTGGACGGTTACGGGGAGCGGCGCGAGCGGTGGCGTCCTGCGGCAGGTGGCGCCGCAGCGGATGGGGGCGGCGACGGCCGTGCTGCGACGGCGGGCTTGCCCGGCGGTACCGCCGAAGACGGTGTCGATGGCGATGCGGTACCCGGAGCCGGTCCGCAGGGGAACGGCGCGGTCGGCCATCTCCTTCATGGCGATCTCCCCCCAGCGCTCGAGGACTTGATGCCATGCGTCGTTCTCTTCTGGCATGCAGTGGCGGTCGAGGCCGAGGCCATCGAGGAGCCCCAGGAGGTGTTCGGGGGCCCCGGTGCGGCTGTCGACGTAGACGGTGCCGTCGCGGTGGTAGATCAGCACGTCGACGTCGTGTTCGTCGGCGAGCGTCATGGGCGGGTGTTCCGGGGCGTTGTGGTTCACCGCCGGGCGGGGCGGGCGCGGCTCGGGGCGGTGGGCGCGGGCCGGGCCCTGGCCGAGGGTGCGGCGGTGGGGTGACGGTGGTTGCGTATGTCGGCGACCGCTTCCTGGTAGGCGGCGGGGTCGAAGAGGTCGTCGGGGATGTTGACCACGTATCCGGCCAGGAGCAGGGAGGGGATGGCCCGGGTGGCGGCCTGCTTTTGCTCGGCCTCGTCCAGGTGTTCGGGGACTTCGTGCCAGACGTAGACGGGTCCGGCGGTGGTCACGGTCTTGCGTTCCAGGCCGAGGGCGTCGAGCAGCGCGAGGAGCTGCTCGGGCGCACCGGTGGGGGTCTCGGCATAGATCGTGTCGGTCAGGGGCTTGCGGTAGATCTCGACATCGCTGCCGTAGTCGTCGGCTCTGTTGCCCACGGGCGAGCCTTCTCCCTATCTGTCGGGGCTATCGCCGTCGGGCAGGCGACTTGGACGGGGCCGTAACCGGGGCGGTCTCCAGGGCGGGCTTGGACTGCGGGAGCCGCACGCTGACGCCGATGCCGAGCCGGTCCAGCTGCGCTGCCGCGCGCTGGATGGCCTGGGCCTGTGCGGCGGTGTCCTTGCCGGACAGCACGAACACGTCCTGGTCCTGGTCGTAGACGCAGCCGTTGGCGGTGAGGATCTGGGCGGCATCAGGGCTTTCGGGCTTGGCGACGTGGAAGTCCCGGCCGGTCAGCGTGATCACCACCAGTTCCGGGGGCGCGGCCGGGGCGAGACGGGCAGCATGGTCGTGGACCTGGGCGAGCGCCTTGTCGTACCGGGGCAGCAGGCCGGTGGTGATATCGGCTGCGGCCTGGACCGGGTTGTCGGGGACGACGATGCCGTCGGGCTCTCGTACGGCGCGGAAGGCTTCCGCGGGGAGGCCGGGTGGGGCGATGGCGCCGACGAGGAACTCCTCGCCGCTGCGTGGGCGCGCGATGACGTACAGGCGGGCGCCGTCGTCGCGGGTGAGGACCGCGTCCTGGTCCAGGACGTGCTCGGCAATCGCGTGGGCGAGAAGGTTCATGTCCCAGACGTGTTCGGCGCGGGCGAACTGGTCGGGGTACTGCTCGTGTATCTGGTGCTCGCTGGTCCAGTTGCCGGGGAGTTCGTCGGCGAGGGCGATGGCGAAGGACGCGAGATCGGGGGCGGGGGTGTGGTCGTGCATGGGTTCCTCGGGGATGGGGATCAGCGCCGCCGTGCGGCGGGGGCCGGGAGAGCGGGCGGCGGGCTGGGCGTTGGGGTGGTCCGGAGCGGGGGCGGGCAGCCACAGACGGCGGAGGCTTCGCGCTCGTTCGGCCCGACCTCGGCGCTGCACACGCTCCGTTGCGGGTGCGGTTCGTGCCGGTCGGCCAGGTCGGTGCGTACGGCGGCCAGGTCGGCGCGGATGACGTCCAGGCGGCCTTCGGCGAGGTGGCGCAGCCGGGCGGCGGTGGCGATGTCGGCTGGCCCGCCGAGGCCCAGGTGGAACTCGGCCGTGGCCGTGAGGATCTCGTCGAGGGCGGCAAGGACGCCGTCGTGGGCGGCGGTGAGTTCGGTCAGCGCGTCCGCGACGTCCTCGGTGGTGGTCGCCTGCCGGATGCGTTCGGCCTGGTGAGCGACCAAGGCGCCGAGGGGGAGGTCGTGCGCCTCGCGCAGGTCGGTCTCGAACGCCGTGTCGCAGGCGACGTGGTACTGGACTGCGCGCAGCCGGGCCACGGCCCGGGTGGCGAGACGTTCCTCCTCAGCTTCGTCGAGGCCGGTGGGCAGCCGGTGGTAGTGCTCGTGCACGCGGACCACGGGGACGAAGCCGGTGCGCTCAAGGATGCTGTGCGCTTCCGGGTCGCCGCCGCGGGCGAGGACTTCGCCGGAATGCACGTCGCGTTGCAGGGTCAGGTAGCGGTCGGCAAGGGCCAAGGGCAGGACTTTCTGGGGGGTGTTCAGCGGGAGCGGCGCGCGGGCGCCGCGTGAGGTGCAGGCGGTGTGATGGGGACCAGGGCGGCACGCTGGCCTGCTCCGGGCAGATCCGCGGCGGTGGCTTCAAGGTCCTGCTGGATGCCGTGCAGGCGCCGGGCGATCCACTCCAGCCGGTGGGCCGCGCCGGGCCCGTAGGCGTGGGGCAGCTCCTCCAGCCGGTGGGCGGCCTGTTCGACCAGGCCGCGGACCGAGGCGATCGGGCCGTTGGTCTCATCCGCGAGCTGGCACATCAGCGTGGCGAGCTGGGCGGCGACGAATGACGGGGACTGGTCCGCCACCGCCCGTGACAGCAGCGGGCGTTGGGCCGACAGCTGCGCGGTCGGCGGGCGCCCGCCGTGGGGCTGGGCGGGCACCAGGTCGAGGTCGGCCTCGATGCGCCGGCACTCCACCATGAGCGTCCGGGCGAGCGGGTAGGGCTGGCGGGCCCAGGCGCCGTCGCTGCGGATGAGGTTGGCGATCACGTCGAGTCGGCCGGGGCGGGCCTGCAGCGCCACCCAGCGGCAGGCGTGCTCATTCCCGGCGGGTGCGAGACCGGCGACGCGGGTCAGACGCTGGGCGATCTCCGCCCACTCCGGCGGGTGCAGGTCCCGGTCGGCGGGGTGCAGCCGGATGGCCATGTGGAAGATCTCGGGATCGTTGGCGTTCGGCCCGGCGGCGTAAGGGTGGAGGCTCACCGGCGCGAGGAGGTAATCCTCCCAGTCGGCGAACATCCACTCCTCTATCCCGCCCGCGGCGACGCTGGAGTCCAGGGGCGCGCTGGCCACCACGAGATCCCCCAGCACGTCCTGTTCGGCGACCGGCCGGTCCAGCGCCGCCGACAGCGCGATGGAGGGGAAGAACTCCGCCTCGTGGATGTACGGGATCACCTGCCGCCCCGATCGGCGATGTGCACGACCTGGTTCTTGTCGGTGGTGAAGTACCAGGCGCAGTCGATCACATGGCCCGCGTCGGTGAACTTCGGGATCAGGTAGTCCTCCAGGGCGCGCAGGTAGATCAGGCAGTCGGGGCAGCGCCGCGAGAGGTGGACCAGGTAGCGGGGGTGGGCGGTGACGAAGGTCTGCCGCCCGCCGTTGGGGTCGCGCAGCCGCCACCCGTCCTCGTCGGTGGGTGTGTGCCAGGACGGGGTCACCACCGTCATGGCATCGCCCCACAGCTCCCCGCCGGCCACGCCCTTGAGGATGACGACCTGGTCGCCGGGCCGGAAGTGGCCATGGGGCATGTCCCTCTTGGGCGTGAGGATGTCGTCGGGAACGTAGGGCGGGCGAACAACTTCGGGCACGAGGGGTCCTTCCACGAACGGCACGGGGTGGCGGTGGAAGGACAATGGTCCGGACGATCCCCGGTTTCGCTAACCGGGGATCGTGGGGTATAAGGCATCCCTCGCCTGCCCCGACGTGCCCGCCGGCTCCCTAGTGCTGCGTTCCTCATAGGACGTACACATAGCGACGCCTGCGTGTGCGGGTGGGAGGCGCTGGTCGTCCCCAGCTCCAGGGGCGGGCACGGGTGTTGAGCTGGGCAGTGGCCAGCTCGGTGGCGTGGGCGATGTCGTGGGGTTGCAGAAGGAATGGCTGGCCAGCGCGGTCTTGCGGAAGAGGCGCCACCAGCCTTCTTGCAGGTTGAGCCAGCAGGCACGTCGCTGCGTGACGAAGATCCGCTCCCGCACCGAACCACCGCCAGCGCCCGCCCTAAAGGGGGACGCAGCGACAGAACTCAACCGGCTTTCGGCACGCCTGTGCCGCCCCAGCCGAGATCTAAAATGCGGTCTCAGGGCTATATCCACTGCTTCTGATAAAGGGCACGGTCAGTCCCCGTATGGAAGATGCGGAGGGGCCCTCCTTTGCCCGCGCAGGCAGCGATCCCCCGTGCTTCCTCATACACGATCCCGCCCAGCGATATCCAGTCGGACCAGTGACCGCCTTCGAGGGTCTTTTGGTAGATCTTCCTGTCGTCGCCGCTGATGAACAAGTCGATGCGACCGGGGCCCCACGAACATGCGGCGGGGCGGATGGCAGTGGACCCTCCTAGGTTTTCCCAACCGGACCAGCCGTTGTCGTACCACTTGTGCCAGACGCTGTTGCGGTAGGAATAGCTTCGGGGGCAGAAGACGTCCTGGCGGCCGGGCCCCCAGCTGCACGACGTAGGACCCCATGCGAAGGAGTCGCCACTTAGCGGCTCCCACCACGACCACTGGTTGTTGACGTACCAGCGGTGATGCATACCGAGATCCTTCCCGATGGCGAACATGTTCAATTGCCCGGGTTTCTCGGAGTCGATGGTCG
Organism: Streptomyces sp. TLI_146; assembly: GCF_002846415.1. Taxonomy (NCBI): domain Bacteria; kingdom Bacillati; phylum Actinomycetota; class Actinomycetes; order Kitasatosporales; family Streptomycetaceae; genus Streptomyces; species Streptomyces sp. TLI_146. The sequence goes on along the minus strand of NZ_PJMX01000001.1, from coordinate 1,954,042 downwards.
GAGCATGTCCGATTATCCCGCCCAGCGAGGTCCAGGGGGACCATTCATTGAATGGGAAATTCTGACGGTACCTGTGCGACGGCTCCGCGTTGGAGTTCGTGACGACATCGAGTCGGCTACTGTCCCAGGACGCGGCGCTCAGTCCCCATGCCCAGCCGTTGGGAGGGGTATCGAATTTGTCCCACGAGTCGTCGGCCCAGTCTCCTTGGTGGTAGACGGCGCCGTCATGTGCGGCGAACAGATGTTGCTTGTTCCAGGGCTCGTAAGTAGCGGCGAGGATGGTGTATCCGTCGGCGACCTTACGCCATTCCGACCAGCCCATTTTATTAACCCCTCAACTATCGTGAGGTGAATTTACTTTCATGTTAACTGCCGATGTTTCACGATGCCTGGCGGCACCGATGGCGTGGACAGGGCAGGTGAGGACGGGAACAGCTCACTTCACCTTTCGCTTGGACACCTCAGCCATCGAAGTCCAGGCCGAGGACTTCGACGGCGTCGATCACCTTCGGCTGACCGTCGTTCCTGAGCCGTAAAGCCGAGCAGCCCGACGTGATCGGCCGGACAAGTCCTAGCGGAAGGGGTTCTCCGTGCCGCGATCGGCCTCGGTGGCGGCGTCGAGAAGCTCGGGAAGATCGGTTCCTTCGGCGTCCCGCTGGTCGATCCACCACCCGGCGCGGGTGATCGTGCGGATCTTCTCTTCGAGGGCGGCCCAGTCCGCCTCGTCCCAGGTGCCCTCGGTGACCAGCGCGGTGTAGGCGGCGGTGACCAGCTGGTGGCGGGAGCGTTCCCCCCACTCCAGAGCCCTTTCGGGGCCTTCAAGGGCGGGCATGTCGAACTGGGCGGCCCAGCCGGCAGCCGCCTGCTGTTCGGCGGCGCGACGGGCGGCGAGCCACTCCGCCTTGCCCGCGCTGTCATTGTCGCGGGCGGCCTTCCAGCAGTTGGTGCAGTCCTTGGAGGCGAGCCAGCGGGCGAAGGAGGCCCGCTTGTCGGCGGGGCGGTCGGACAGGTTGTGGGTGACGGTGTGCCCACAGGCGTGGACAACTTCATAGGACGATCGAACTGCCACGTGGTTGTTCCTGCTTTCTGTCTTCTGTGTCGTTTCAGCGTGTCCTGCGGATGGCGTCTGTGGCCGCCGTGGCGATGGCGGCGGGAGCGCTGGAGGGCCGGGGAAGGTGCAGCAAGGTGGTCCCCGGCAAGTGGTGGGACTTCGCGGCGAGGGTGAGTTGGAGTACGGCGCAGCCGGCGGTCGTGAGCTGCTTGACGCGGGTGACGGCTTGAGCGGTTTCGTCAGGGGTGTAGATGGCGTCGGTGACGATCACGAGGAGGCGGCCGGCGCCGGGGCGGCTGAGTTCGAGGCCGTGGTCGAGTGCGTCGATGGCGTCGCCGAGGTTGTGACTGCTGCCGTTGGCACCGAACGTTGTCACGCGCTCTGGTGCTCGGTGGGTGGGTCGGGTCAGCGCGGTCAGATGCGTGTCGTAGGCAATGGTGGCGGTAAGGGAGTCGGGGTCGGTCAGGGCTGCTGCGCGTGCCACGATCCAGGCAGCGGACGCGACGGGCGCGCAGGCGGCACGCATGGAGCCGGAGACGTCAACGGCGATACCCACACGCAGCGGTGGGGTGGGGGAGTTCCGGCGGCGGGTGTGGGTGAACGGTTCCGCGGTGGGGACCGACCCGGCCGCGCGCTGAGCGTCGCGGGCGAGGGCCGCGCGCATGTTGAGGCGGCCGGGCGGGGTGGGGCTGGTGGTCCGCTCCTCGGTCCGCTCGCGGTAGGCCGCGGCCCGCAGCGCGCGGCTCAGGCGAGCTGCGGCACTCTTCTCAGCGGTGGTAGGCCGGCGGGTGCCAGTGACAGGGTTGCTGTAGGGCGCGGGTGTGCCGTCGGGGGTGACGGTGCCGCCGCCGGAGTTGAAGACGGACCTCGCGGTGGCGGCGGCCTGGCGTCGCCGACTGACCTGCTGGGCACGGTCGTTGGCCTGTGCCCTTGACCGGGTGGCCATGGCGTTGGTCGCTGCGGTCTGTGCCGCGAGGTCGGCGGCGTCGGTGGCTGCCGCGCTGTCCATGACGACCCCCACGGCGCCGGACAGCAGATCGGTGAGGTTCTCCGGCACGGGCAGGGACGGGGCCGCGGCGTCCAAAGCGTCGCACCATTCTTTTGCGTGCGCGAGCATGGCCGTGGCGTCGTGGTCGGCGCACTGGTGGGCTGCGGTCCAGATGCGGGTGAGTGTGGCCAGCAGGTTGGCGCCCAGCACCTTTTCGCACAGGTCGGCGACGGCCCGGGTCTCGCCGGCGTCCAGGATGCCGACGTCACGGCGGCCGAGGATCAGGGCCGCCACGGCGGCGGCGTGCTCGATGCCCTTAAGGGTGGGGTGGGCGATGTCGGGCATGACCAGGGTTCGGGCACTGGTGCGCAGGTACGTGCGGTCCGTGGGCCGCGCGATGAGGTGTGCGCCTTCGACACGGCTCTCCTCCAGCAGGAGCGCTGCCTCGACGACACGGGGGTCCGCTCCGGCAGGCTCCGCCCAGACGGAGTGGGCCGCGTGCGCGGCCTCGTGGACGAACACTCCCCAGGCGGCGGGATACCGCTCCTCGTCGCCCACGATCCGCGGATGGATCTCGTGGGGCTTAAGCGGGGCGAAGAGGCCGGCATCGAACTCGACCTCACCCAGCGTGGGGAAGAACGCGGCCGGTGCGCCGCTGCGGGTGCCGGGGCGGCAGGTGACGAGGAGGTCCTGGCGGCCGGAGAGGGCGACCAGCCGATCGCCGAGTTCGGCTCCCACGCGCAGCCACGCGGCCGGGGAGGAACGGGGTTGCGGGGGCGGGGCGCCGTCGTCGTCCCAGCGCGCGAGGTCGGCGTCGACGTCCGGCGCGGTGGCGGGGGACTGGACGTGGCGGTGGGCGCTCATCGCGAGCGGCCCCGGTGCGCGGAGCCGGTGCTGCCCGCGGGCTGCCGGACGGCCGAGGCGGACAGCTGCTTGCCGAGGGTGAGGGGCGCGATCTCCTTGACGCCGGCAGCCTTGATGACGGCAGCGGCGACGGCGCCGCGATCCTCCACAGGGGCGATGCCGACCAGGTTTGCGAGGGCTGCTTTGGTGCCGAGGACGGCCTCGGTCTTCTGGTAGCTGAGCAGCTCTCGCAGTTGGGGGGCCCAGCCCAGCTCGCCGAGTTCGACCTGGCGGGCGAGGTGTCGGGCGACCCGGACCACCCGGGCATCGATCCTCAGCGCCAGGGCGAGGTCATAGTCCGTGCCGATCTGGATCTGCACGCTGAACCGGCTCGCGAGCGCCTCCGTCAACACCGCGCCGTGGACGCCGGGATTGTGGCCCGCCACCACGTAGAAGCCCGGCTCGGCCTTGATGGTCTCGCCCTTGTGGGCCTTGACCTGGATCTGCCTGCGCCCGTCCATTGCGGGATACAGCGCCGCCAGGACCTTGGGTGAGATCAAGGTGGCATCGTCGATCAGCAGGGCGTGGCCCTCGGTCATCGCGGTGACCAGCGGCCCGTACTGGAAGACGTAGGCTCCCGCGTCGTCCTGTGTGTACTCGCCGATCAAGTCGCCGACCGTGGTGTCGCCGTCACCGGCGACGGTGAGCAGGTCCGGGAACGCTGCCTCCACCAACGACGTCTTGCCGGTGCCCGGAGGGCCGTAGAGCAGCACCGGCACGTCGGCGTCGCGCAGACGGTTCAGCGCCTCGACGTCGGGCAGATCGGCCAGCTCCCGGGGGTGGTAGATCTGGCCCCCCGCGCGGCGGATCGGGCCGGTCTGCCGGGGCGTGGCTGCTGCGGGAATGGTCGTGCGGGCCGTGGCCGCCTGGGCGCGGGGAGAGTGGGTGCCCGGTGGGCTGATCACAGCCCTCTGCGCGGCTGCGGCGGTCTTCGCGTTCGCGCGGAACTCCGGTTGTCCACTTCCGCCTTGGTCGGCCTCGCCGCGTCGCACCAGGGTGAGGGCGGCGTTGCGGACGGCGCCGTGGGAGTGGCCCAGCTGCCTGGCCATGTCCCCGATGGTGAGCGTGTCCGCTGGCCTGTCGGCCAGCAGTCGGGCCACCTTGGCCCGTAGTTCGCCGCCCTTGGTGCGCGCTGGACCGGTAGGCGTTCCGGGTGTGGTCAAAACGAGGATCCTTCAACAGGTGCGGGTGCGAACGGGGTTGGCGATGCGCTGGAGAGGCTGGCCGCTCTCGGAGCGGATCACGGACTGTGCCGACATCGACGACCGGGCCAACCGGCGCGTATCGTCGGCGCTCACCGGCCGACCGAGGGGTCGGTCCAGGTGCACGGGATGGCCGTCGACGAGCAGCTCGCTGGCCGCCGAGCAGGCCCGAGCGTCTGCTCCGTACCGGGTTCTGTCGCTCGGCAGGCGCAGCCTGGCGTTGCTTCGAAGCCGTCCTGGAGCAGGATCCGCCGGGCGGCGGCGTTGTAGCCGGTGGTGGTGATCTCGCCGGTGATGGTGTGCCGGATCGTCATGAAGGGCTCTGCTGGTGCTTCGGGCAAGGCGGATCTCCTATCGGTGATGGTGGGAAAGCCGTGGGGTGTTGGCGAAGGCAAGGGGGGCCGGAGCTTTCAGCACATCAACGGTGCGTGGCTGGACGACCACGAACGATGGGTAGCGACTGCCGACATGCTCCAGGGCGGGCCTCACCGCCCCGCAGCTCGGCACGTTCCGATAGCCGGGTGTACCAACAACGGCCATGTACTGGTGATCTCCTCATGTCGGGGTGCGGTGCGGCGAGCTGCAGGGCTCAGGCGGTACGGGTGTGCTGCGGGAGGTGCTCGGCGAGCTGTTCGGCAGCCAGGTCGAGCAGGTCCACGTGGTGTCGCCAGGAGCGGCGAGCGGCCTTCGCCAGGACCTTCTTGATGCGGGGGTCGAGAGCGCTGACGGCGTCCAGTCCGGCGGCGCGGGCCACGGCAAGGCGCATCTCCGCCTCGATCCAGGCCCACTGCTCCGGCGGGGGGACCGGGACATCAGCATCGCCGTCGGGGCCGCCCAGGTGGTTCAGGTAGTCGCCGCCGGCACTGAGGATCTGCGGAAGGGGGATGTCATCGGAGGCCATCCAGCGTCCGTGCTCCAGTAGGACGAGGAGGGAGCAGCGCAGCAGGGTCATGTTGTCTCGGGGCGAGGCGGTGCAGGCAGCGCATGCCTCCTGGTGGCAGTTCCAGGTGGGCGAAGTGGTGCGGGGCATGGGGTGAAGGGCCTTTCAGTCAGGGGTGGTTAAGCGATCCGGGCGCGGCGGTGCCGGCCTCGGGTGGAGCGGGTCTTGGTGTCGTTGCGGCGGTGCCGGCCGCGGCACAGGGCGCTGTGCGGGGAGGACAGCTGGCGCCGAGCACCAGCCAGCACGGCCAGGGCAACCACCGCGCCGCCCGCAGGAAGAGCGGCACCGAGGGCGGGCTGCACGGCGAAGAGGCCGGCCAGTGCGGTCCCGGCTGCCTGCCCGACGCCGACGGAGGCGATCAGCCAGGCGTACGCCTCGGTGAGGGTGCCGTCGGGCGCGAACGCCTCGACCGTCAAGAAGGCGCTGGTGATCAGTGCGGTGAGGAAGAGGCCCGGCAGCGCGGCGAGTGCGGTCGCCGCGAGCGGTGCGGGGTTGGTGGCGATCGGCGCCCAGGCGCAGACGAACATCACTGCCGCGGCCAGGAGTTGGCTGCCGAGTCGGCCGGGCCAGCGGCGCCGGCCGTACAGGATGCCGCCGACGAGGCTGCCGGTGGACAGTGCGGCGGGGATCAGCCCGGACAGCCACGCCATGCCGTGGCGGTCGGCCATGGCCACGGCCCACACGTTCATCGCACCCAAGGAGAAGCCGACACCGGCGACGGCCAGGAACAGCAGCCGCAGTCCGCCATGGTGCAGGGGCCCGAGGAACCCGCCGCCTCGTGCGGTGGCAGGCCGCCACGCCCGCGACGGGGCGGCGCTGAGCACCAGGGCCGCTCCGATCAGCCCGAGCACCGCGGTGACTGTCATGGCGGCGCCGGGCCCGCGCAGGACGACCAGCACGGCGACCAGAGGCGGTCCGGCGACGTAGATCAGTCCTTGGGCTCCGGTATCGAGCGCGAGGGCGGCGCGCCGCCGCTGCGGATCAGGCAGCACGGTGGCCCACAATGCGCGCAGATTTGCCTCCAACGGGGGTGTGCTCAGCCCCGCCAGGACGACGACGCCGGCCGCCAGCGCCGACCGGCTGACGGCGTCGACGTACGGCAACGCCAGGAGGCAGGCCGTGGTGATCACGACGGCGGCCGTGGTGATGCCGGTCTGTCCGCGCCTGTCGACCAGGCGCCCCAGCACCGGCTGTCCGATGGCGCTGGCCAGGCCGTACAGCGCGCACAGCAGCCCGCCTGTCTTCAGCGGTCCGCCCTGGTCGGCGACGAGGAGAAGGATCGCGACCGGCGCCATGCCGTTGGGTAGCCGGCCGATCAGTGTGCCGAACAGCAGGCGGGCAACGTGGCGTTGCGCGAGCAGCGGGCCGGAGCCGATGGTGGAGGTCAACGCGAGCTTTCTGGGGTGAGGCACCCCGGGGCGGGGCCGCTAGCGGCGGCGGGACGCGCCAGGGGCGGGGGTGCGGCCGGTCCGGCGGGCGGCGTGGGCGCAGGTGCCGGGGGTCCGGGAAGGACGTGGAACACGGGGCGTGGCGTGCGGTGGGGTGGCAGCACGCCGGCCCCCAGGCCCTCGGCCGCGGACTCGATTTCCTCTCGCAGCGCACCCAGCTGCCGCGCGAGGACGGACAGGCGGGCGGCGCTGCGCTGCGCCTGCTTCGTCTCCAGCGCGTCGGCGAACGATGCTGCCCGGTCAAGGAGTTCGGCCAGGCGGGGCAGCGGGCTGCGGGAGCGGCCGGAGTCGTCCACGGCATCGAGCAGCGCCATGTAGACGTCCCCGGTGTGCCGCGCCTCGTCGACCTGCCGGACCAGCTTCGCGACCGGCACCTCCACTGCGGGAGCCTGGGGCGCGAAGGGCGCGAAGTTCTGGTTCAGAACCCCTGCCGGCACCGCGGGCGGGGACGCCTGGATCGCCTCGTTCACGGTGTCGTAGTGGCCGAGGACCCGCATCTGCTCGCTGCCGAGTTCACCGGCCAGCACCACTACGGTCTGCTCGCCGTTCTCGACGAGATAGGCCCCGGGTGATCAGTTCGTTGGCGGCGCTGTACCAGACGTCGTCGGCCTCCAAGTCGCCGCGCCGCCACGCGGCTTGCGCCAGATCCGTCCAGAGCTGCTGTTCCTCGGATGTCAGCGGCGGGCTGGTGGGGCGGTGCTGTTCGGCGAGGTCGCTGATGATGAAGGAACGCTCGGCCCAGGCCAGAACGTAGGGCCACAACAACTTCGCCGCCGCTCTTGCGGGCGATGCGGATGGGCTCGGTGCTCAGGCTCACCGCCCCCGTGCGGGCTGGGCGTGCTGGGCGAGGGGGACGGCGACCGGTTGGGCCGCGGACCTTGACGGGGCCGTGGACAGCGCGGAGGTGCGCTGCGGCGAGGTGACCGCGGCGGCTTGGGCGATGCGCTGGCGGCGCTCCAGCAGCCCATTGCGGACGTACGGCCGGGCGGGCTCGGGGGTGATCGCGGGGTCGAGCGAGTAGTCAGCTTGCACGGTGAATCCGTGTCGCCGCAGGTCCCGTACGGCCTGGCGGGTGCGGCGCTGGCCGTCCTGGTCCGGTTGGGTGATCCGGTACACGCTCGGCAGGTCCGGGACGGGCTCGAACTGCTCGCGGATGAGGAACCACTCGGCCAGGTGCTCGGTGACCGCCGCCGTGGGGGCGACAACGAAGCCGTGTTCGGGATGGACGGCGAAGTGGAAGTGGTCGGACAGAAGACGGATCCTTTCTGCGAGGGTCAGCGGCGTGCCGCCGCCGACCGGGGCACGGCCGGAGGGGCCGGGCGGGCGGTGAGCAGGCGGGGGCTCGGCGCTGCCAGCGCCACCGGTCCGCCAGGCACAGCGGCGCGGGCCTGGCGCTCGAACCCCTCGCTGCCGGCGAGCCAGGTCTCGATCGCGGGCAGGGCGGCGAGCCCGAAGCGGCTGCGGGCTCTCTTCCACCCGTCGACGGAGAACAGGACACCGCGTCCTCGTCCCGCGTTTCCTGACTGTCGGCGAGTGCCGTGCGCAGGCGGTCCAGTGCAGCGGCGTCCTGCGGCCAGGGGGTCATGGCGGGGCGGCACCGGCTGAGCAGGACGGGAGCGTGCTCCAGCACGTCACGGAAGGAGAGCCAGGCGTAGTCGGCGAACGTGCGCTCCATCTCGGGAATCATCCGGGCGTCGGCGAGCGGTACGCCGTCGCTGTAGCGGCCGGATTCCTTGATGGCCTGCAGGGTCTCGTGCTCGGAGCGGATGCGGTCCAGCGCGCGCAGGACCGTGTCGAGACGGCGGTGGTGCAGGGCCCGGCTGTAGGCGGGCAGGAACGTGTTGGCGACCGCACGGGCGGCGAGGTCCGGCTCGCCCGGCAGCACGATGCTGCGCGGCGTATTCGGCTCCTCCCAGTTGTCGTCGTACTCCTCGGTCGCGAAGGCGCCCAGGAGGTAGCCGCTGCTGTGCCCGGGGCGTTCGATCAGCAGCAGTTCGGTACCCAGCCCGTTCTTGAGGACGGCCCCGCTGGGCACGGGGTCGTGCAGCAGCGCCTGGAGGAGGTCGCCGCTGTCCCACAGCGGGCCGATGAGGTCCTCTTGCACGAGCGGGTTGTAGTAGAGCTCCAGGCGCGCGCTCCAGGTGCCGGGCAGCCGGGCGGCGAGGGCGTCGCCGAAGTCCCCGAGGTAGGGGCGGGGGCTGGTGGTGATGGTCGCGCCGTGCTCGTAGGCGCGGTGCACCAGGGCGCTGGCGATTTGGCGGGTGGCCGCTGCGTCGGTGAGTGGCGCGGCGAAGGCGCCGCCGGGGAGCCGCTGGAATCCGGCTTCCTCCAGGGCGCGAGCGGCGTGGCGGTGCTCCTCGCCGTAGGGGATGGCAACGAGTCCGTTGGCGCGACTGGTGCTGAGGATGATCTGAGTCGGGGGTGTGGGCGACATGGGGTCCAGGTGGTCAGCGTGCAGTTCGCGACACGGCGACCGTGACCGCGGGGGACAGGGGTTGAACGGGCCGAGGTGCCACCGCGATCGTGGCCAGCCGGGGCTGTTGGGCTCCGCCGCCGGCCTCCGTATGGAGCTGTGCGGCGGTGGCGACCAGCTGGGTCCGGGCCGTGCTGCACTTCTCGGCCGCGATGATCCGCAGTGCCTTGGGGCCGCCTCGCAGGTGCGAGGTCTCTACCCCGGGGATGGCTTCGCGGTGGAAGCCGGTGGACACGCAGTGGAGGGCTTCGGTGAGGTGGCCCATGGCGCGGGTGACGGCGGTCATGGCCTCGGCGAGCCGCATCAGAGTGTGGCGCTCGGGGAGGTGCACTGTCTCGGGGGCGGCGAAGCGTTCCTGCGCGCGTTCGCTGGCGTAGGTGAGGTGATGGGCGAGCAGGGCGATGTCGTCGGTGAGCGCCTTCGGGTCCACATCCGCGTGGGTGGTGGGCAGTTGCATGGCGATGTCGTTGAGCCGCCGGGCGAGGTGGCCCAAGGTCGCCTGAGTGACGCCGGAGGTCATCAGGACGCGAGCTCCTGCCCGTGGGCGCGGGAGTGTTGCAGCGTGGAGCGCAGTGCACGTCCGTGCCGGAAGGCGAACTCCCGTGAAGGGCCCCGAAGATCGCGGTAGGCGGCAGCCCCGCCGGCGGTCATCTGGGCGGAATGCTGCCGGTAGAAATAGACGACGTGCGGCAGCAGTTCGCCCGCGGCAAGGTTGGTCACGCCATTGACCATCAGAAAGTCTTCCCCGGCGGGGAGCCCGCCGTGCCCACCTGCGGCGACGACGAGGTCGGTCTGGGCCAGGAGCATGGTCTGGCCGAGCGGGATCTGGGCGTCGGGACTGGTCCAGTACCCGGTCACGTCACCGGGCTGGTGCACGCCGGGGGGTGTGGGGCAGCGCCAGATCGTGGTGGAGCCGTCCGGGTGCAGGTCGGCGCTCCAGCCCGCGACCCAGCCCAGGCCGGTCTCGGTGATCCGCTGATGCCTCACGGCGAGGCTGTCGTCGGGGACAAGATCGTCGTCGTCCATGTAGCACACCAGGGGGGTGCGGACGGTGCGCAGGCCCAGGTTGCGGGCGGCGGCAGCGCCGACCGGGCGGGGCAGTTCGACCACGCGGACGCGGGCATCGGCGGCCAGCGGTTCGGGCAGGAGCGCACGGTCGGCCCCGTCGAGGACGAGGACGGCCTCCCAGGGCACGGTCTGCCGCATCAGGCTGGCGTGCAGTTCGGCGAGGTAGCCCAGGCGTTCGGGCCGCAGCCGGGTGGCGATGACGACCGTGATGTCGGGGCGGGAGTGCGAGGACAGAACGTTCTCCAGAGGCGAGGGTGTGAAGTCAGCGGTGGGTGGCGGGCCGTGCGGGAGTGGAGGCGGGTGCCGGCGCGGCGAGGGGCGGCGCGGTGCGCGGCGGTCGGGTGGCGGGCACCGGTTGTCCGGGAAGCCACAGGGAGTGGTGGTCGCTGAACCGGGTGCGCGGGTCGGTGTTCCAGTCGACGATCGGTCCGCGGTCGGGCGCGTACAAGCTGATGACCTCGATGCTGGCGGGATGCAGGACGTAACTCCAGGACAGATCGTCGGAGTTGGTTTCGGTGATGACCTCCTGCTCCGGCGGGGAGCCGTCGGCGGTGATGATGTCGTCCATCTCGCAGCTGGGCCATCTCTCCCCGCCGACCAGCTGCTTGAGCAGCGGCGTGGGGGCGCCGTCGAGGAGGTCGGTGCCCAGCTCGTCCCAGGCGATGGTCACCTGGTCGATGAGGTGAGCGCTCATGGCCTCGACGTCGCGGGCGAAGCGGTACTGGTAGGCGGCCAGGAGCAGCGGGAGGCGCGTGCTGGGGTAGCCGTCGAAGTGGACGTATATGGCGGTGTAGCCGGTCTCGGTGGGGCGGGCAATGCAGGATCCGGTGGACAAGGAACCTCGAAACGGTGGCGGTGGCCGGGGGGGCGGTGATCTGGTCGGCGTCGCGACCGACGTCGTCGGACAGCTCTACGCCAGGATCGGCCGCGGGCCGTTCCAGGTGCGGTGCGCCGAAGGGCGTGCGCTACACGCGGGGCAGGGACGCGGAGTTCACCGGCGGGCCGGAGGCGTCGGTGCGGGCGCATGTGTAGGCCAGTAGCGTGGAGGGCGCGGACTTCGCGGGGACGGTGGCGGCGTCGTTGCAGACGAACGTGTACTGGATGGAGCTGCGCGGAATGTCGTGCAGCCAGGCCCGGTCGTCCTTGCCGGGGTTGAGCTGCAGCCCGTGGCGGGCGACCGCGTCGGTCTGGGTGTGGGTGTGGGAGAAGAAGACCAGCGTGCCGCCGTCGGTGGTCTTGAGCGCGTACGCGTCGCCGTACCGGTGGGTGGCGCCGGTGAACGTGCTGGTGCCCTGGCTGCCGTACTGGGTGACGGTCTCGTCGTGGACCTTGATCTGCAGGCTGCTCGTCTTGCTCTCGGTGAAGGTCTTCTTCCCGGAGTTCTGCCCGCCGGTGGCGAAGTTGTCCAGGACGCCCTCCCTGAGCTGATCGGCCCCGACGGCGAGGTCCTTGTTGCTTTTGGCCGCGACGGCGGTGGCGTATCCGTCAGTGTCCAGGGCGACCTTGGGCAGGTCTGTGCCGTACAGGTCGGCGGCGGAGACCATCTCCCACCGCTTGTGCTGCGGCTGTTCGGCGAAGACGGCGAGCCTGCTGGGGGCCTTGCCCGGGGTGTCGGAGAGTGCGGCGGCGAACCAGCGCGGCTGACCGTCCGCGATCCGCGGGATGTACAGCTGGGCGTTCTGCGTGTCGTACGCCCACGGCTTGTACGCCTTGCGCTCGGAGGCGGTCAGGCCCTCGGACTCCTTGAACTCGGAGACCGACATGGCATACATCGGGCCGTCCTCGACGGAGTCGAGCAGGGCGGTGTCTGCGTCGGCGTTGGCCTTGTTATTGACCTGCGAGTACCGGTCGATCGCCGCCAGAGCCTGCTGCTTGGTGAGCGCGGGCGGCAGCTCCCGCTGCTTGTCGGCGCTGGCGGACGGCGCGGGGTTCTTGGCCTCGGGGCTGTCGCTGCCGCTGCTGCAGGCGGTCGCGGCCAGCGCCACGCAAACAGCGGCGATGGCCAGAGGGAATCGGTGGAGGGTGCGGCGAATGAGGTGCTCCTGGGGAAGGGGGTGGGTGATCCGCCTCTAGGGTCCGGGCAATCCCCGGTTTTGCTAACCGGGGATTGCCCGCTATGTTTCGCCCTCCCCTGGCCGGTGACGCGGGGCGCGAAGCTCCCCGCAGTGGGACGGCGCGCGACGTCCGCCCAGGTCAGCGGCGGGTTCTGGAGGTGGCGGGTGATACAGATGGAGGCACGGGCAGTGCGTCAGGCGGCCGGGTCCGGTGATGGGGAGAGGGAGACGGCGCACGGCGTGTGCCAACGGCCGCCGCAACGAGCAGGTCGGCGTCCCGGTGCAGGTCGCCGGCCGCGTCGGTCAGGTGCCGGTGGGCGCTGTGGAGCCGTTCGTCGAGGACCGTGCGTGCGCGGCTGAGGGCCTGGGCCCGCTCCGGTGTGCGTGGGTCGGCGCTGATCTCATGGAGGAGGCCGATCTGGACGACGGCCTCGCCCAGCTTGGCCAGGGCCCAGCCGAGAGGATCAGCCGCACGGGTCATCAGGACGACCTTGTGGTGGGCAACGGAGTCCGGGGCGCCGGTATGCTGCCTCACCGCCCGGCCATGGACGGCGGCTTCATGCGCGAGCGAGGCGAAGATGCCCGCAACGACATGGACTTGGTCTTCTACCTCCTCGCTGATGCTGGCCAGCGAGTGGGCGGACTCCGGGGCAGGCAGGTCGTCGGCGGCATGGTGGATGCGCTCGGCCAGCGAGTGCAGATGCGCTGCCTGGTCCAGGCCGGCGAGCGGACCGGGCGGCTCGGTCGGCGTCACCGGGTGCGACCAGGCGGGGGCGCCACCGCCGTCGGCAGCCCGACGCCGAAGCCCGCAACCGTCGCCTTGGTCGTCTGGCGTACGGGAGGGCGGGGAGCCAGGGCGCGCATGCGGTCGGCGGCGACGTGGAGGTCTTCACCGAGCCCACGCAAGGTGGACGCGGCGTCCTCCAGGTCGTAGTGGGGGTCGAAGGCGTCGTCGTGGTCGGACTCCTTGGCCTTCTCGGCTGCCGCTTCGAAGAACTCGGCGAGCCGCTCCAGCAGGCCGTCGGTCGGCTCCAGGACCTGGTCGGTGAGGTCGGCGGCGTGCTCGTACGACGTCGTGCCGTTGAGCTGGTCGGTGAGCACGAGCACCTGACGGCCGCACACGTAACGGCCGCTGGGATCGGTGGGGGTGGTGAGACCCGCACGGCGGGGACCGCGGGGAGTGGGAGGGACGTGGGCAGGGGGGATCTCCTGGAGCAGGGGAGGGGCGGCGAGGCCCGGGGCGGAACTAACGGCGGTGGGTGACGGGCGTCGAGCCCGGCAGCGCGGCGCGGGTGTTCAGCGCGGGCGCCGCGCCGGGCGGCGGCGGGGTGTGCCGGAGGTTCACGCCGATGCCGTGGGCGGCGAGCTGCTGTGCCACGGCCTGGATGCGCAGGGCCTGCCCGGCCGCGCCGTACGCGGCGGGCAGCAGGAAGGCGCCCTGGTGCGGGAGGTACTGAAAGCCGTGGATGTAGAGCGCGTCCCGGGCCTCGGCGGGCACCGTCGTGTACGGCGCGCGGAGGACGCCGTCGGCGTACCGGGTCAGTGTGAGGACCTGGTCGACCTCGGGCGGAGCGGGGCGCAGCGGGGGCTCGGGCCGGACCTGCCGGTTGTGGCGCACGGCCGCCAGGGCGCTGCGATAGCGGGGCAGGACCCGGCGGCTGACCGCGACGGCCGCCCGCAGCGGATCGTTGCCGACCTTGATGCCGTTGGGTTCCTCGACGCCGGTGAAGTGGTGCGGCTTGAGGCCCTCGTCCGGGGTGAGCGGAGCCACGAGGAACTGGTCGCGATACAGCGGACGGTCGATGACGCACAGCCGCTGGCCATTGGGGCCGGACAGTTGCGCGTCATGGCCCAGGACGAATACGTCGACGGCCCAATGGACGTGGCCGACGTCCCAGACCTCTTCGCCGAGGGGGAACTGGTCGCTGTATTCCACGTGTTGGCGATATGCGCTGTGCCAGTGGCCGGGCAGACGGGCAGCGAGCGCGTCGGCGAAGGAAGCGAGGTCGGCGCGGGATGCAGGCATGGGCTCCTTGGAGGCGAGAGGCAGGGCTGCCGGTGCGCGTCGCGCGGACGGGCGTCGCTCCGGCTGCCTCCGGGATGGGGGCGATAGCTGGGCGGAGCGCCGGGCGCGGGGCGATTCAGGGGGCGTCTTGAGAGGGTGATGCTGGCGTTGGTGCGTCGCTGCCTCTAGCGGTGGCGTGCGCTGGGCTGGGGTGGCGGGGGCGCCGGGCTCTGCTGCGGGGTCGGTGCTGGGAAGTGCTGGTGGAGTTCGAGGTGGATTTTGAGTTCCTTGGCCGCGTCGCGGAGCGATTCCGATGTGCGGCGCAGATAGGCGCGCGCCGTGGCGTGGTTGATGACCATGCGGTTCTTCCGGTACTGCCGGTCGGTCGGGCCGGGGGACCGGGGCAGGGCAAGGGCGGTCTCCGCGGTCTCGGCGAAGTACGGTGCGGCCTGGCTCGACATGGTGGCTGCCGTCGCGAGATGGGCGAGAACGGCACTGCCTGCACGGTTCGTGCTGTGGGTGCTCCGGGCGAAGTCGACAGTCAGTTGTACGACGTCGCGGGAGAGGGCCTGTGCGTCGGCGGCGTGCTGGAGCAGTTCCGAATAGGACGGAGTGGCCGGCACGCGGCCGGTCTCGTCAAGTAGCTCTGATTGCTCGGCGGCGGCGAGGAGTTTGGCCTTCATGACATCGAACGCGTCGATAAGGTGGAGGGTAATGTTGCGGGGTATCAGGTCGCGCTGCACATCGAAATTCATGGAACTCCCGGACCCTTCAATGCATTCGGGAATCCGTATCGAATAGGGCCAGTTCGTGCGGATGGAGCTGATGTTGGACGATGAAGGATCTGCCTGCGACCTTCCAGAGGCCGCGTCCGCGATTGAGGTGGGCGATCGCGTCGCCCTCCACCGAAGTGAGGCCCAAAAGGGCTGCTGCGGCCTGGAGTTGGTCGGTCTCCTGGCGGTAGATGATGCGGGTGGAGCAGTCGGCGAGCAGACCTTCGGCCAGCGCCCTTCCGCGGGATCCGGCATCGCCGGCGGTGAGTAGATCGCTGAGCCGGTGGATGACCATGAGGTTGGCGATGCCCAGGCCGCGGCTGAGTTTCCACTGGGACTGCATGCGCTGGAGCAGTCCGGGGTGGCGCATCAGGCGCCAGGCTTCGTCGTAGACGATCCAACGACGGCCGCCGCCTGGGTCGGAGAGTGCGGACTCCATCCAGGCGGCGGCGCAGGTCATGGCGAGGACGAGTGCGGTGTCGTCGCCGGAACCGCCCAGGCGGGACAGGTCGATGGTGAGCATCGGGCTGTTGGGGTCGAACATCACGGTCGAGGGGGCGTCGAACATGCCGGCCAGGTCGCCGTGGACGAGGCGGCGCATGGCGTGGGCCAGGTCGCGGGAGGCGTCGCCCAGGTGTCCGGACATCAGGCCGCCGACCGCGTCGAGTTGGTCGGGGCTGTTGAGCATGGTGGCGATGTCACCGAGCAGCGGGGTGCGTCCGTTGGCGGCGGCGCGGGTGACCACGGCGTCCAGGGCGACGTCGAGGCCGGTGTGCTCCATGGGCAGCAGGTCCCGCCCGAGGACGGTGCGGGCAAGGGAGCCGAGCAGCAGCAGGCGCCGTTTGCGGATCTCGTTCGCCCAGTCCGTCTCGGAGACCGACGGCGGGCGCGGGGCGGCGTCCAGCGGGTTCAGTTTGCCCGGCAGGCCGGGGCCCAGCGCGATGGAGGTGCCGCCGAGGGCGGCGGCCACCGGAGTCCATTCCCCCTTGGGGTCACAGGGCACGTAGACGCGGTAGCCGAAGGCCACCGAGCGCAGGGCAAAACTCTTGGCTAGGGCGCTCTTGCCCTGGCCGATCACCCCGGCCATCAACACGTTCGGGTTCGTGAAGCCCTCGACCTTGCCGTACAGGGCGAACGGGTCGAAACAGAAGGATGCTTCGGCGTGCATGTCGCGGCCGATGTAGATGCCTTCGGCGCCCAGTCCGCCCTCGGCGAGGAAGGGGTAGGCACCGGCGACGGTGGCGGTGGTCATGCGGTGTGCGGGCAGCTTGAGCTTGCCGCCGCGTGCCGAGGCGGGGCCGGGGCGGCCGTGGGGCGGGAAGAGAGCAGCGGGCATCTCCTGTTCTGCCGGCTCGGTGCCGGAGGGGTGCTGGGCGGCTTCGGCGCGTGCCTTGGCGGCGGCCTCGGCGAGTTGGCGGCGTGCGGCCTTGCGGCTGGCGCGGTCGGTGCTGTGCGGGGTGAACAGTGGAGAGGCCGAGGCGCGGCGGGCGCGCCGGGCGGGCCGGTGGGTCATGGCGGAGCGGCTTTCAGAGGACGGCGGGCGCGGTGGAGCCCGTGAACCAGTACGGGCAGGCGCCATTCAGGAGGCGGGAGTTACTGGACACAGGTGGTGGTGTGCGCGGGCGCGGGGCGGGTGAGGTCGCTGGGGGTGGTGGTGCGGCGCACGAGGTGTCCGGCGGCGAGGTGGCGCTGGCAGATGGTCAGCACCGGAGGGCCTTCGGGGAGCCGCTCGGGATGGCACTCCGCCTCGTCCACGGACGGTTCGTGGACGGGCGGTATGAGGTGGAAAGCGTCGTGGACGGCGGCGCTGGCCTGCCACAGCCGGGTGCCCGCGGTGGCCAGGTGCCGCCCGGCCGCCGGATGCGGGGGCCGCGTCGAGGCGGAGAGCCGGTCCAGCAGCTGGTGCAGCGCGATCAGATGGGAATGCAGTACGTCGAGGTGGCCGCGATCCGCAGGATCGGGACCAGCTTGGCCGCGGGGGGACAGGGCGCGGGTGTGGTGGCGGACGCCGGCACTGGCGGCCCGCAGATACGGGTGGGCGTCGGCGAGCGGAGAGGGAGTGGTCAAAGAGGAGTCCTTCGTGCCGGGCGGCAGGGGGCTGGGGGAGGTCAGCGGGCGCGGCCAGGCGCTGACGGGGGCGGTGCTGGAGGCAGGAGCGGGCCGCACGCCCGTGCGCGGCGGGCCAGGACGCGGGCCTGTTCGCGGCGCAGGTCGATATACGTCCCAGGCCCGCGGACGCCGGGGTGGCTCTGGCCTGCGACGAGGTCTTCCTCGCCGTGGCGGGAGGTGCCGGGGCTGCGGACATCGTCCAACCACTGCTGGAAGGACGGCAGTTGGCTCAACTTCTGGTAGGCGTCGTCCAGGTCGGCGCCGTTGACGACGAACAGCCAGGGAAGCTGGCCCTCGTCGGCGCCGGGACCGCGCAGAGCGAGGGTGAAGGCCCGGCGTGGCGGGTCGGCGACCAGCACTTCGAGCTGCGCCACAAGGGTGTCCAGGGTGTCGCTGGCCTCCAGGGCTGTCTCCAGGCGGGCGTCGTCGTACGCGGCGTACTGTTCCTCGATCACCTCCTCGCCCATGGTGCGGTGGGCGTCCAGCCGCTGCTGGTGGCGCCGCTGGAGTTCCTGCACCGGGGCGAGCAGAGTGCGGAGTTCGTCGAACAGGTATCCGGGGCGCGGGAGGGGCGTCACAGCGCGGTCCGGGCGAGCGGGAGCGCGCCGAGGGTGAAGGCGTCGGGCTGCTGGTAGAAGAGCCTTCTCAGGTCGACCTGGGCGGTGACGGCGGCGGTCTCGATCTGCGCGCACGCCGCGTCCAGCAGAGTGTCGGTCTCGGCGGAGACGGTGAGCAGCCCGGTCAGGGCGACGTCCGCGTGCCCGGCGATCAGCTGGCGCTCGCGGTTCTTGACGTCGGCGTACTCGACGCTGTCGGCCTCGGAGTCGACCTGTCCGCGCCGCGAGCGTTCGGCGGCGTCCGAGATGATCGCGGCCTTCTTGCGCTGCACGTCGCGCATCGCCGACTCCAGGCCCTGGGGCACGTATGTAAGGGACAGGCTGCGCCGTACTCCGGCGGTGAACATGAGCCCGTGGAGGAATCCGGCGCCGGTCTCCGTGCGCGGCCAGTCCTCGACCCAGTAGGTCGCGTGCCGGGCGGAGTCGGTGGCGAGGCGGTCGTACTCCTCGACCTGGACGACCGGCCCGGCGGCAGCGGGGTCGGCTTCGGCGCGCCCGCTCTGGGACCACTGCTGCAGTCCGGAGAGCGCCTTGGGGTCGTACGCGGTGCGGATGACGGCGGCGATCTCGCGGGCACTCAGCCAGCTGGTGACCATCAGCCCGGCGCTGCGGGCGGCCTGGGCGATGGCGCTGGTGGTCTGCTCCATCACGGTGAACGCGCCTGGGAAGCCCCCGCCCGCCTGGGAGATGAGGCGCTTGGCGGCCTTGAGGTCTAGGGAGATGGCCAGGTACGCCTCGTGCGGGGCGGCGGCCGGGCCTGCGGAGGCGACGAGGTCGGAGTACACCTGTCCGGCGACCGGGGTGTTGGGGTAGCCCTGTTGGGTCCAGTGGCGGGCGAGGGTGTCGCCGCTGTCGGGCACGGTGCGCTCCAGCACCTGCACCGAGGCGACGTGTCCGGTCCGCGCGATGCCGGCCAGGGCTCGTCCCCACCCGGTGACGTTGTGGTTCTGGGTGGCGGGGTCGAGCAGGGCGAAGGCCCGGGAGGAGACGCGGGCGACGGCGGTCAGGGTCTGGTGGTGCGGGTCGTGGACCGCGGCGGCGCCGCCTGCCGAGTCGGAGGGGGTGACGACGCGCAGGGAGGCGGCGGTGCCGGGCAGGTGGAGGGTGCCGTCCTGGCGCGGGCGGGTCACCGGCCGGGCGAGCCACAGGGTCTGCCCGCTGCTGCGGCGCCGGGAGAAGCGGACGACGATCGGCGCCCAGTCGATCAGAGACCGGCCACCCCGGCGGATGGCGACCAGGGCGGCGACTGCGGCCCACAGCGGGGTGAGCACGACCGCGCCGAGCAGCCCGGTACTGACGACGGTGACCAGCAGCAGCGCCAACGCCGAGGAGACGAGGACGAGTTGGGGAAGGGTGAGGCCGAGCAGGATGCCGCGCTTCGATCTGTGGGGGAATTTGACCGTGAGGGGAGTGATGGAGAGATCAGACAAGGGCCGTTCCGGTGGTGCGCGGGCGGGGCCGGGGCGGCACGCACAGACAGTGGTGCGTGCCGCTCCGGTGCGAAAGGGGCAGGGTCAGATACCGGTGGACGGAGGCGGCGGAGGGGATGCTCCGGCACCCGGCGAGGAAGCGGAGTTCGGCGTGGGGGGCGCGCCCTGCGGCGGAGGCGTGGTGGAGCCTGCCGGGTTCGACAGGAACCCGCCGCCGGACGGGGAGCCCGAGCCTGAGCCGGGTCCGCCCTGGCCGGTGCTGCCGCCGAACTGGCCGCTGGTGTCATCGCGCGTGCTCGTCGGCGGAGGCTGAACGGCCTTTTCCAGACCGTCCTTCATGCCCTGGCTGCCAGAGGAGCCGCCGGAGCCCTGGCCGCCACCGGTGGGGTTGGCGGCAAGGTCGCCGGGGAAGCCGCCCCCGGGGACCGAGTCGGGCCCTTGCGGGGCGGCGC
Source organism: Streptomyces sp. TLI_146 (assembly GCF_002846415.1). Classification (NCBI taxonomy): domain Bacteria; kingdom Bacillati; phylum Actinomycetota; class Actinomycetes; order Kitasatosporales; family Streptomycetaceae; genus Streptomyces; species Streptomyces sp. TLI_146. Next base: position 1,934,529 of record NZ_PJMX01000001.1, on the reverse strand, counting down.
CTGCTCCGGCTGCCGCTCCGCCGGTTCCGGCGGTGGCCGCCATCGCGGCGGCCTTGCGGCCCGCGCGCTCGGTGTGCTGCCGGGCGAGCTGGGCGCCGGCACCGCCTGCACGGTGAATCGTTTCGCCGTCCGAGCCCTCTGCTGCCCAGTGCACGAACTTGAACGTCGCGTACGGGCACAACAGGACCAGCACCATGATCACGATGCCGGACATGACGTCGGCGAGCGCGGCCAGGCCGTTGGAGGCTTCGGTCTTGCCCATGGCGGAGATGCCGAGCACGAAGATCACGGTCATCAGGAGTTTCGAGACGACCAAGGTCGCGGTGGCTTCGATCCAGCCGCGCCGCCATCGGCGGGCGACTTCCCAGCCGCCGCCGGCACCGGCGAACACCGCCAGGGTGACCATGACGAGGATGCCGACCTTGCGGACCATCATCACGCACCAGTACAGGAACGCTCCGATGGCGGCTCCGATGGCGGCGAAGACCGCCACGAGCCAGCCCAGTCCGGCGAGTGCCGGGATCGCGCTCACCTTCACGATGCGCCGCACGGCCGATTCGATCGACAGGTGCGACGCCTTGAACAATCCGTCGGACAGGGCGTCGACGACTTCGATGGCGACGGTGGTCAAGGCGATGGCGCTGAAGGCGAAGATCACGCCGGATGCGGTGCCGGTGAATGCCTGGGTCAGGGCCTCGCCATCGCGTTTCATCGCGGCGCGCACCAGCTGGGCGCAGAACGTCGCGACCAGGATCACCAGGCCGATCGGCAGCAGCATCTCGTAGTTGTCGCGGAACCAGCCCGCGTTCAGATCGACGCGGGTGGTGGCGTTGACGGCCTTGGCAGCCAGGTCGGCTGCGGCGGCGGCGAGTTCGCCGGAGGACTTGGCCATCCAGTCGCCGATGACCTTGCCCGGATCGCTGGCGAAGTCGATGGCGCCCTTGGCGGTGCCGGCCGCACCGCACACCTTGTCGGCGAGGGGGATATCGCAGAAACCCACGGGGAGTTGGCCTCCTTTCTTGTGTCAGGCGCGGGTCACTGCGTGACGTTCGGGGCGATGGCGGCCAGGGTGCAGTCGTGGCTGGGGCGGCACTGGACGGCCAGGGTCACGGCGCGGTCCTCGGCTCCTTGGCCGCCCTTGTTCCAGGCGATCTGCTGCTTGCCGTTGACGGTGACGACGTAGACGTACGCCTTGGTGATCGCGGACGGGTCCTGGGCCAGGGCCGCCTTGAACGCGGAGGGGAAGTGGCCTTCGGTGACCGTCGCGCTGGCGTGCTGGTCGTTGTCGGCCATGCGCGACCACAGGGTCGGATCCGGGACCTGAGCGGTGACCGATGTCCAGTCGGCGTACGTGGATTCCGTGGTCATCCACGCGCTCATGCCGGCGAGCTGCTGGTCGCGGGTCGTGTTGCGGGTGTCGTAGGACCAGAGCATCTCGGCGGCGGCCTTCGCGTAGGCGACGGGCTCGGCGACCTGCGGCGGCCTGGGCACCGACCCCGTCCCCGTGGTGGCGGGCTTCGGAGCGCTTTCACCGGGGCCGGTGCTGTTCGCGGCAGAGGGCGAGCCGGACTCGGAGTGGCCGCTGCCGTTGCCGCCTCCGGTGAACAAGGCGACGCCGGCGGCCAGCGCGAGCAGGACGGTGAGGCTGATCGCGACGATGGCGATGCGGCGGTTGGCCGACCAGCCGACGCCGTAGGAGGACAGGGAGAAGGAGGGGAAGCGCTTTATCACTGGACCTGCGACCCCAGCGTGCTGAAGAACGCGACAATGCCATTGGCCGCGCCCAAGCCGAGGGCTGCGCCCGCGGCGACGATGGCGCCCTTCTTGCCGTTGGCTTCTGCCTGGTGGCCGCCGGTGTGGTGGCCCCAGGCCCACACGCCGAGCGAGACGGCCAGGGCTCCGACGACGGCGATGATCCCGAACATGTTGATGCTGTTGACCACGTTCTTCAGCACGCTCACGCCGGGCAGGCCACCGCCCTGCGGGGAGATGCCGGGGTCGTAGGCGAGCGGGATGACGTGGTCTGCGAGAGGTATGGGCATGGGTGTGGCGGGACTCCTTGCGTGCGCAGGCCGGATACGGCCCGGCGAAAGGGGGAAGAAGAGGAAGGGGAGTGGCGCGAGCGGCGCCGAGAGAGGCCGGTCCGGCCCGCGCGGTGCGGGGATCCCGGGCGGAGGGCGGCGTCAGAGGACGCGGCGGACGGCGAGAATCGCCCAGTCCTTCAATGGGGTGATACGTACCGGTTTGCCGGTCCTTGGGGCTTCGATGACGAGGCCCGCCCCCATGAACATCCCGACATGCTCGGGTACGGCAGCCGTGCCGCGGCTGAAGATCAGGTCGCCGGGCTGCAGCTTGTCGGGCGAGACGGGCTTGCCCTCGTTGACCTGCGTGTACGTGGTGCGGGTCAGGTTGATGCCGGCCTTGGCGTACGCCTGCTGCATCAGACTGCTGCAGTCGCAGCGGCCCATCGGACCGGGGCCGCGGGAGTTGGTGCAGCTGCCGCCCCACTGGTAGAGCGTGCCGAGCTGGTGCATCGCCCAGTCGATCGCCGTACGGGCCCTGGGGTCGGCGTCCTTCGGGATGGCGTAGCCCTTGGGCACGCTGCCCTCGGGGATGCGCCCGTAGGAGGACCCGTCCTCGGCCGGACCGCAGCCGGACGCCGGGGTCTTACCGTCCTTGGGCTTGTCGCCGTCTTTGGCGGGCTTGCCCTTCTCCCCGCCGGGGAACGTGGCGGCGATGGCCTTCTGCAGGGCGGTGGCCAGCGGCTCCCACTGCGCGTACGCGTCCGGGAAACCCGACTTCTGCACGACCTGGGCGGCCTGGGTGACGGTCATCTGCTGCCACCCCTTGACCTTGAGCAGCGCCTTGTAGAACTGCTCCGAGGCGTAGACCGGGTCGCGGATCTGCTCGGCGGTGCCCCAGCCCTGGCTGGGCCGCTGCTGGAACAGTCCGAGGCTGTCGCGGTCGCCGGAGCCGAGGTTGCGCAGGCGTGATTCCTGCATCGCGGTGGCGAGTGCGACGATCTGCCCGCGCTTGGGCACATCGAGCGAGATGCCGGTGGCGACGATGGTCTGGGCGTTGGGGACCTGCTCGGCGGGCAGGGTCAGGCCCTCGACCTTCACGTCCTTTCCGGACGCTCCGTCGAGGATCTTCGTCACCTGCTTGGTGACTGCGTCGGTGTCGACGTCGTGCAGGCAGTTGCTGAATGAGCGGGTGGTTGCGGCGGCTTCGCTGGAGGCGGCGGCCACCATCATGGCCGTGCCCGCGAGCAGTACGGGGGAGAGGAAGACGACGCCGATGCCGACGGCTATCGCCTTCAATCCGGCACGCCTCCCGGCGGCGGAGTTTCAGGCAGGGGAGGGTAGAGAGGTGTCACGAGGGCGTCCTTGAAGGGTGAAGTCCAGTCCGCGCGGGCGTGCTTGGGGAAGGCCGCAGCGGCCGGTGGCGGGTAAATCAGGGACCGGCGCACGCGGCGAGTTGCACCTCGCTTGCGTGCGCCGGTCAGGCTCAGGTGGGGCCGAACATGGTGGACCTCGGTTCGTGAGGGCAGGGAGAGGAGAGCCGTCGGCGGGTGCTGCCGGGCTCCAAAACAGTAAGCGCAGATCCCCGGTGGACGGCATAACGCTCCGTCAGAAAACAATTCCACGGGAATATCGCCCAACGGCACCGCTCCACCGGGAATCGTCCCCTACAGTTTGGGCTCCTCCCCCTCGCGCCCCGCATCGCGGACCGTAGGCATTGGCATGCCAGTTCCGCCGGGTTTCGTGTGCGAGGCGGAGTGATTCAACCCATTCTCACCCGAACCGAATTGGGGTATTCTCTTTGCCTTTTTCCCTGCACCAGGGCGACGCGCTGAGCGTGCTTTCCACGCTGCCGGACCACTGCGTGGACTCCGTCATCACCGACCCGCCGTACAACTCCGGCGGGCGGACGGCCAAGGAGCGCACTAGCCGCAGCGCGAAGCAGAAGTACACCTCGGCCGATGCGCAGCACGCCCTGCCGGACTTCACCGGCGAGAACATGGATCAGCGCTCGTACGGCTTCTGGCTGACCCAGATCATGACCGAGGCGCACCGGCTGACCAAGCCCGGCGGCACCGCGCTGTTGTTCACCGACTGGCGCCAGATGCCGACGACGACGGACGCCCTGCAGGCGGCCGGCTGGCTGTGGCGCGGCGTGCTGGCCTGGCACAAGCCGCAGGCCAGGCCGCAGAAGGGCCGTTTCACCCAGAACTGCGAGTTCATCATCTGGGGCTCGAAGGGCGCCATCGACGGCTCCCGGAACCCGGTCTACCTGCCCGGCCTGTTCAGCGGCTCGCAGCCCAGCGGCAAGGCCAGGCAGCACATCACGCAGAAGCCCGTCTCGGTCATGCGTGAGCTGGTGCAGATCGCCCCGCCGGGCGGCACCGTGCTCGACTTCACCTGCGGATCCGGCTCGACCGGGGTCGCGGCCCTGATGGAGGGCCGCGACTTCATCGGCGTCGAGAAGACCCGAGAGTACGCCGAGGTGGCCAATGAGCGGCTATTGCAGACGATGCAACAAATGGGCAGCCAGGAGGACTTCGTTCTCGCAGGTCCTGAGGCCGAGTAACGGTATACGTTCTGTGGCCCTGGAGTACACGATCTGGGGATTCCCCGGCGTCCATGTTCGGCGCAACGATGATGCATCGGCTGGAACGCTGGAGGTGGACGGTGACGGGCATCGAGTCTCCGGGGCCAGCGGTCTTGGGACTGGCTGCGAATGTGCGGCCGTTGGATCCGGAGTCCACGGTCTTCCGGGCCATGCTGGAAGGCTGGGCCCGGCAGCAGCGAGCGCGGTTCTTGCAAGAGAGCGGCACGATCGCGCCGCGGCTGGCCTTGATCCGGCGGATGGCGGATTTCACGGGCCAGTACCCATGGCAAGCTCGATTCCGGACCCGCCCGCCGCCATGACCTGTGCACGTTCCTGACCTGGGCGCACCGCCGGGGTCTGACCGGCGCACACGACATCACCCCAGTCGGCTACTCCCGGGGCAGTCGGTTCCTCGCCGACGACGAACGCTGGGCGTAACTGCGCGAGTGCCTCAACTCTGACGCCTTTCCGCTACGTGTTCGCGTCGGCAGAGCACTCGCCCTTCTCTACGGCCTGCCAGCCAGCCGGATCCGGCACCTGACCGCAGCCGACCTCCAGCAGAGCGGGACCGAGAGCTACCTCCGCCTGCGGACCAGCACGCTCTTCCTCCCACCCCGCATGGCCCACCTCCTCGCCGAACTTGCCGACACCACCCGGGATGAACCACCGGTGCCCCCCTTGGCCGCAACGCAGCAGTGGCTGTTCCCCGGCAACATCCCCCGGCCAGCCGATGTCCGCACCCGGCTTCAGCCTCCTCATGCGCCGACACGGCTTCCACGTTCAGCCCGCACGCATCGCTGCGCTTGTCGCACTCGCCGAGAAGTTGCCGCCACCCATACTCGCTGGGTTGCTGGACATCTCGATTGACACTGCGCACAGGTGGGCTGCCTACACCCAACCCAACTGGTCCGCTTACCTTGGCGTCAGAGACCAGGACGCCACGGGCGACACCAAGGAACAGCCTGCAATATTCACACTCCACCGGCAGGAACTCGGCTTTTGCAAACACTGCAACAGATTTTGTCCCAGGGTGGTTTTGTCGTCACGTTCTAAGCGCTATGGGTCAATCTGTGCCCTTATCATCGACTACCCGCTTTCCAGATGAGAAGTGGTCGAACCGGAAAGGTTGAACCCCGACCAATACGGCATCGTGGTCATCACTGCGATGCCGATCTGGGGGCTCCTGAAGTCGGGGTTCCGCGAAGCCTTCTGGGTGGTCAGGTTCTGCTGCAGAGGTTGAAGTTCCATCTCGGCCATAGATTCTTCGCCCCATCTCTCGGTCCAGGCATAAGGTGGGGCAGTCTGTTTACGGGAGCGGGGGACGGGCGAGTCGCCTAGCGGTAGACGTCCCCCCATCCAGGCCGCGAACCGCTCGGCGTCGTACCAGGAGACATGGGTCACCGGGTCGTTGTCCGCTGCATCGAGCGGCGGACCGCCTTCTGCGCTCAGGGAACCTGTCATGTCTCCTGGCGGCCGCCATCGATCGCGGACGCGCTCTCCTGCAGGGTGGACTCCCCAGCCGATCCCACCACGCCACTTCGTGTCCGCCAGGAATTCCTTGAAATCCCCGACCGTGACAACCCTAAGTTGTTGGCTAGTCGTTATGGCTCTATAGCGGCGACCACGGAGGAGCTGCGGCACGAGGAAGCGGTTGATGTTTGAATCGAACAGCAGGTTGAGTCGTGACAAGAGAGCGGCCCTATTGGACAAGATTTCGGCGGCCAGGTACCTGGCGAGGAAGAACTCCTGCCACGAGAAGTGTGTGAACCTCAAGCAGCCTAGCTGATCGGAGCTGAGGAACCCCGCTAGTTCGGCGAGTCTGTCCAGTTCCGGAGACACCTGCATGGGGCGCATGAAGGAGGCCGAGCGCTGCTCCAGGTATGTGAGGAGTGCCGACCAGTCTCGACGTTCGGCTCGCTCAAGGAGCGGCACACTCCGTTTCCAAGCGAATGCCACCTGCTCATAGATCTGATCCAGGGAGAGCTCGTGGGCCTTCCCCCGGGAGGTCCGGCCTAGAGTGACTAGTAGCTGGATCAACTGGGGAGTGAGTTCTATGGGCAGCGGCCAACCCACACTGGCGAACCACTCATCTGAAACCCCCTGCTGGCGTAGAAACGCCTCGGCTTCGTCCTGCTCCACAGCATCGATCCCTAACAGAGTGGACCCCGTGACATCAGGGTCGATCACCTGCCGCACCGCGAACTCTGTTTCCTCCATAAGGGCACGCTGTTCGGTTGCATGGCTGGGATCTGAATAGTTGAGCGCGACGGCTCGGCAGCAAACGACGATGCGGACGTTTGACCCAAGGGAGGTGAATGCCTGGTGGAGCACACGGCGTGATGAGTCGAAGCCGGTAGCCGTCAGTGCACCGACTTCATCCAGGTCATCGAGGATGACCACAACGTCGGTGGCCCCGCCGCCGATACTTTCCCTCAGTCGTTGAGGGAGCGGTGGATGGGCAAAGCGGAGCAGGGACATGGTCGTGTCGCTGACCGCGCTCGTGTCCTGTCCTGCATTGTCCAGCACTCGTCGCGCGGACACGCGTACCGGTACGGGGCCGTTCGGTTCCTGGGCCAGTTCATGTGCCAGCCACATGGCAAGCATCGACTTCCCGTACCCGACGCCGCCAACGACCGTGCTCAGACGCTGTGTCGAGGTAAGCCATGTTCGCAGGGCCTCACGGGCGTCAGCCGTGCCATGGGAAGGCTGCCAGATCGTGAGCGGTAGCAAGGGGCCTCGCAGCAGGCTGTCGCAGGCGAGACGGACGTCCCGCCGGTATGCGACCTCCTCACGGTCATCGGCCGCGGCCTCGCCGCCTCGTTCAGCGTCATATCGTGCATTCCACAAGCGTCGTAAGGCTTCCACCTGGGCCTGCGGCGGACGCTGTTGGGAATCACCCAACGCCCACAAGGTTGTGTAGACCTGGGCCCACTGCATGATGAGCTCGCCCTTGAAGAGGCGGCTGAGGGTGGCCAGGGGTACTCGCGTCGGCTGCACGTGCGGCCCAGTCAGTGGTGCCGCGCCTTGCACCTGGTGACGTTGCATCAAGCTGTCTGTGCGGGCAGCGATTTCGCGGAGCGACGGTGTCCCTGCTGTCTTGCGCAGTTGACTCAGTAAGTTCGCCACGGAGCTCGCTTCGTGACTCTCATCTTCCGTGCGTTCCGGTCCCGTCACTACCGACTTCCTTACTCACAGCGCATCCCCGGTCACTGCGTGTTCCATGCTAGCGGACCGCGAACCAGCGTGTGCCGATCCGTTCCAGCTTGACGCAGAAACGGCCGGCACGGCCGGAACGGAGGCATGGTCGATTTGCGACCAGGTTGCTGGTCCGAACCAACGGCGAAGGGAGGCAGATGTGATGGCCAGGGAGAAGCGAGCGGGGTGGGCCACCGCGGTGTTGGGTGTCACAGCAGTGGTGTGTGGACTTGTGCTCGGTGACGTGATGGACCCCGACCGCGCAACCGCAGTAGCGACAGTGGCCGGGGCCGGGATTGCCGTAGCAGTCCGCCTTCGTGAGCGCCGGCCCCACGCCGGGCGAGACGGATCCGCCTCGTCGTCACCCCCCGACGGAGGAGGGCCGGATCTATCCTCTGCGGAGCGTTCGTGACCTGCGACCCCTAGGCGTCTTCTCTCCTTGTGCCGACAGGAATACCGCCGAGGAGGAATAACCGCGCTCCGCCAGTAGCCGACCGGCTGACCGAGACCGCGCAACAGACTCTGCCCCAGGACGACTTCGTCCTGTCCGCCTAGGGCTTTCCCGCCGCCTGGCACGGGCGATAGCGGAGATTTGATCCGTCCGTCCCGTCCCCCGTGCCGCGTGCCGCGTGCCGCGTGCCGCGTGCCGCGTGATGCGTTATAGCACCGGATCCCCGGTTAGCGAAACCGGGGATTCTCCGGATCGTGGAGCCGGCATTCACACGCCATCGGCTGCGGCTTCAAGGAGACCCATTTCGTGCCCGAATCCATAGACCTCCCCGACGACGGGGAAAGGGAACCTGTCCGGCTTCCGGCCTCGAAGCTGGAGAGCGTCGAAGCCACCGTCCGCAAGCTCATGGAGGATCAGGCCGAGCACGCCCGGCAGCTCGACGCCCTCTCCATGCCCCCGGAATCCTCACCGTTCGCCGCTTTCGGCCTGCCCAGCCTTCCCGGGATGCCCGGGGCGCCACTCCAGGCGCCGCCCGAGCCGCGCCCGATCCTGGAACTGGAGGGCGACGAGTACGAGGACGAGCTGGACGCGCTCTCCGACTGGGTGGACGGCTACCTCATCCGCATCTACGGCGCCGAGGTCACCACCGCGGCCCCGTGGTGCAAGCAGTGGCAGGAACACGACGACGTCGTCGCCTGGCTCCACGCCCTGTGGATGGCCTACCAGCAGCACAAAGACCCCGAAGCCGGGCCGTCCGCGATGTTCGTGTGGCACCGCGACTTCCTCACCCACTGCCTGGCCCATGTACGGGCGGCGGGCGGACCGCTCTCGGCCTGCCAGACCGACCCCGACCGCGACGCGCACCGCCTGCTGCCCGGCCCCGCCTCCTCCAATCGCTCCGCACGCACCGCCTCCGCGGACCAGCCGGAGCCCGGCGAGCCGGACCAGGCCGGCGCATGAGCGGGCCCGAGCACCGGCCCGCCTTCGGCCTCTCCTTCGACCCGCGCGCCCTGAGTGACCTCCTGGCGGCCCCCGGCGACATCCGCGACCTGGCCCTCGCCCAGCTCCAGGACGTCGTCAACGCCAAGCAGTTCGGTCCCAAGCTGCTCGGCGAACTGGCCGACTACCGCAAGCTGTACGTCGACAGCCGCAAAGCCTGGCGCATCGTCTACGCCCAGCGCCCCGCCCCGCCCACCTCGGCGCACCGCACCGAGATCCACGTGGTGGCCGTCCGCCCGCGCGACCGCCACGAGGTGTACAACGTCGCCCGCAAACGCCTGGGCATCACCCGCCGCCCCACCAGCGCGCTCGCCCACGCCGCCCGCTCCCGCTCGCCGCAGCTGGAGACACGCCGCGAAATCCCCAAGCCAGGCCCGCCGTACGCGCTGCCTGGCCTTCCCCGCCCCGCCCTGTCCCCGACCCCGAAGGACCGCACTCTTTGACGACCCACGTCCCCTCCGGCCTCGACCACCTCACGGCCGCGCTGCCCGACCGCACCTGTTGAGGCACCCAGCCCTCACGGCCCTTCGCCGCGTGAGGACCGAGGGCTTCCCGTTCGTCGACGCCTTCCACCAACACTGTTCCCCGCGCACGCGCTGCGCCGCTGGGGCCGTACACACCTGCCGCACCGCACGCCGGGCCAGCTGCTGGCGCAGGCCGACTGCTGGCTGGGCCTCGGTGCCGGTGGCGAGCCGCTCGCGCTGGTCTGCACGGGTCCCGTCAGCCGGGAGGCGGGCGTCTTCGACCTCGGGCTCCAGGTCGCCGACGCCCACCAGGGCCGCGGCATCGGCACCGCGCTGGCCCGGCACGCCGCCCAGTACGCCCATGCCCGGGGCGCCGACACCTTGAGCACCTACACCGAGGCATCCAACCCAGCGATGCTCCGCCTGCTGCGGCGTCTTGGCCCCGTCCGCGCAACGCGGCACGGCGCGCACCTCGACGTGCGCCTGCACCTCGGCGCGGGCGGCCTCGCGCACCGTTCCGCGCCCCACCCCAAGGAACCTCTCCATGCCCCGCAACGCCCCGCTAACCACGTCGCCGACTCAGCTTGATCACCGCATCGAGGCGGCCGTGGGCCACAGCGTCGACCGGCTGTGGCAGCACCGCGACCGCCACCTGCTCGACGCACCGCACACCCGCCTGGTCGACGCCCACCGCGCTCTCGTCCAGGCCGAGACCACCGTGGCCTTCTACCGCTCCCAGCTCAACGGCCTCTCCTCCGGCCACTACCCGGTCGATGGCGCACTGTTCGCGCGCATCGAGCGGACCCTCAGCCTGCTGGAGGAGGCGGCCCGTACCCGGGATGAGCGGCAGGCACAGGCCGTCGCCGCGCTCAAGCCGGTCGAGGCCGCCGCCCGGCACAACGCTCCGCGCGACGTGCCCAACCTGCCGGCGCCCGACATCGCGGCGCTGCTCGCCATCACTCAGGGCGCCAAGCTCCACCAGAACCTGCTCACGCAGCAGCTGTACGTCGTCACCGCCTCCGGCACCCGCCTCCCCTACAGCCAGCTCCAACGCCTCGAAGAAGACCGCCTGGTGGTGCGCGACACCTCCCACCCGGTCACCGCAGGCCAGCCCGTCACGCTGACCGACACTGGCCGCGCCGCCCTGACCGCCCCGCGCCCGGCCACGACACCGGGAGCCGCTCCCGCACCCCGCCCCGGTACCTGGCCTGCGGCTACTCCCGCCCGCCGCTGAACCCGCACGCCCCGCGTGCCCCATCCCCGAAAGCCTCTATGCTCTCGTCCCCGGACTTCCGCCTCGACGGCTACGAAGCCGTCAATGACCGTGTCGCCGAGCAGTTCTGGCAGCACATCGACATCGAAGCCACTGAACTCACCGTGCTCGCCGAGCACCACACCGACGACCAGCGGCACAGCTACTACGTCATGCACAACAGCTCGGTGACCTGGGGCATACCCGGCGAGCCGCAGCTGGTGGCCCTCCACCTGCAGCGCGACGTGTCGGCCCGCACCTTCCGCTTCCAGCACGACCAACTGCCCTTGGTGCCCATGGCGCAGAGCTGGCTGATCGCCCGCGGCTGCCCGAAGGACGCCATCGCCCTGCCCGCGGACATCGGCACCGACCCTGCCGACGAGGCCACCAAGGCGCTGGAGGACCGCCTCACCTCCGACGGCGATCACTTCGCCCTCGTCACCAGTTACACCTCGGACGACGACCCGGATCGCCTGCAGATCACGGTGCTCCTGGCCGCCATCGACGAGACGGCGCCACTGCGTTTCCGGGTGCTGCTGGAAGAGGTCGACACCGAGCGCGGGACGCACACCCTGCGCGAAGGCGGCTTTTCGACCTACGAGCAGGCCACCGCCTGGTGGCAGGCCCACTGGTCCGGCGAGGACGTCCCTCTGCCGACCGCCGATACATCGACCCGGCGCAGCGCACCGTCCACGATGCCCGGCCTTCCCGTGGCCTCCGCTCCGCGCACAGGCCCAACTCGCTGACTCCGAGCCCAAATTAGCCCCGCGCCGGATCTCCCTCGGGAACTCCGCGAGGCGCCGACGCCCTGCGAAGGGCGAAACATAGCAGCACATCCCCGGTTAGCAAAACCGGGGAATCTCCGGACTCTTGAACCACTGCCCGCACGGCGTCAGCCGCGGGGGTGGTTCCGCATTCCCCCTTCCCCTTTTTCCTGGAGGTCAATTCCTCATGCGCTCATCCCGCATAGCCGTCTGCGCCGCCGTTATTGGTGCACTCGCCCTGCCGCTCGCCAGTGCCACCTCCGCGAACGCGGCACCGGCCCAGGCACCGGCCACCCGCGGCTGCGACCGGCCCGGACCGTGGGCCGTACACACGCAGGCGGTCACGATCCGCTCCAAGGCGAGCGCGCATTCCACCGCCGTCGGCGTGCTCTACCGCAGCCACCGCTTCACGGTCCACAAGACCAGCGGCAACTGGCACTACATCACCGACACAAGCACCGGCGTAAAGGGCTGGGTCTCTGGCTCATACGTCTACCGCGACGCCTACATGTGCCTCGACTAGCCGCCCGGCCACGCCAATTCACCGAACCGGCAGCGCAATTCCTCCCGCCTTCGCTACGGACCCGCCCCACGTATTTCCAAGGAAAGGAGCCGTGCCGTGCCCGACGACGCCGACGACGTGATGGGCGTCATCACCGAGCAGATCGAGGCCCGCTTCCAGATGCCGCTGGCCGACCTGCGCCGGGCGGTGGCCGCCGCCCCGCACGCCAACGACGACGCCACCGTCGTCGTGAAGTGGTACGGCATGCTCGCCGAGGCCCAGGAAGCACTGAACAAGGTCGAGGACGCCCTCGTCGCAGCCCTCGGCAGCGCGCCTGACGACGTCCTGGGCGACCCGGTGATGGCGCTGGCCGACCGGGTCAAAACTGCCGTGGCGGTGCGTGACGGTCGGGCGATGGTGGTGCGCCACTACACCGACCCGAACTCCCTGGGCCGCAGGGGACCGGGAGCCTGGCGGGGCGCCGAAGCAGCCTCCCGGCGTGGTCCGGCCCTGCAGACCGCACCGGCGCCGAGCGCGCCCGCGCCGTCCGTCCCGGTGCGCGGAGCGGTGCGGTGAGCGTTGTGCACAGGCCCACCAGCAAGGACGAGGCCCTGGCCCAAGCCTTCGGTGCCTCGCTGAGCGAGCTGTACGCGCAGGCCGCCGGCCCCGAGGCGTCCGCCGCCCTGATGCGCGCCTTGGAGCTGCGCTCCTGGCTGGCGGTGGCCGAGGAACAGGTCGCCCGGGTCCGCGACCGCATCCACGACGCCACGGCCGCTGACCGGGACCTTGGCGACTTGTTCGCCGACGACCTGCGGTTCGATGCGCGGTGGCTGGAGGCGGCCCTGTCCGCCCGCGACGGATACGCCACCGCACTGGCCGGGCTGCTGCACACCATGCCGACACCCGGAACCCGCTCTGAGCGACCGGTGCAGCTCGCCCAGCCCAGGCTCACCACCACGCTTCCGCCCGCCCCGGCACCTGTGCGTGCCGGGGCGGTGCGGGCCCGCCGACCCTGAAAGCCCTGCCGATTGCCCCACGCCCTCTCCCAGACCATCGCCGAACGCATCGAGGACTTGTACGGCCAGCCGATCGCCGAGCTCGAAGCCCACGCCGGCACTCACCCCCGCGGCAGCATGCTCGCCGCCCTGACCAGCAGTCACACCGATCTCCAGCTCGCCGAGTGCAACATCACCCTCCAGCTCCAGCGGCTGCGTGAACTGGTGCACCCGGAGCGGGACATCGGCAAGTACGAAGCAGGCCACCTGCTCGACTGCGCCCGCCGGATCGCCGAATCCGTCGCCACCCGGGACGCCCAGGCCAAGACCGTCAGTGCCGTCCTCGCCGGCCTGCACCGCGTCCCCGCCACACCCACCCCGCCGTCGGCGGCACCCGCCGTACCGGTCTCCGGCGTGGCGCCCACTGCCGCCCGCCCCCGCTGATCCGCCCGCCCGCATGAGGAGTTACCCCCCTTGGCCACCACCGGTCTGCCCCGCTCCACCCAGGTCGACGTCGCCCGCGTCACCGAGTCGCTGGAGATGATCGCCCCGCTGTGGAACGTGCGGATCCTAATGACGCTGTCCACGCAGCCCCTGCGCTACGCCGAGGTCAAGCCGCGCCTGCCCTGGCTGAACGACGGCACCCTCCACCCCAAGCTACGCAAGCTGTCCGACGCCGGACTGGTCGAGCGCACCGAAGTCGCCCAGGGCCACGTCACCTACGGCCTGACCGCCCGCGGCACCGACCTGATACCCGTCCTGACCGTGATCGCCGCCTGGGGCGAGACGTACCTGGAAACGCCCCTGGTCAAGAACAAGGACACCGGGAAGCTGGAGCCGCTCGCCCAGGTCGCGCCCGCGCAGAACATCGAGGACGCCCTCGCACTGATCAGCCCCCGGCACGCCACGCCGATCCTGTGGGCACTCAAGGAACGCGGCGCCTCCAGCGCCAAGGCACTGTCCGCCGCGACGATGCCGAGCCACCGGCTCAGCAACATCTACCCCCAGGTCGACCGCCTGGTCGCGGACGGCCTGGTCCGCAAGGAGGACCGCGCCTACGAGCTGACCATCACCGGCCATGCACTCGCCCCCGTCTACCGGGCCCTGAGCGCCTGGGCCGCAGGACGCCCGCTCGCCGACGCCGACACCCACCCCCTGTGGGGCACGGTCGCGGTGGCGCAGCTGGCGACGTCCGGACCGTGGCTGACCACCCAGCCCCGCGTCCCGGCACCGGCCCCTCCCGCGCCCGCCGCCGCGCATCCGGCTCTGTCCACCGAGCCTGCGGCCACGCCGGCTGCGGCCTGGAAGGGCGGCGACCTGTTCTCGCACCAGATACCGGCGCGCCCCATCACTCTCCCGCAGGCCGGGGGGCCGCGCCGATGACCCACCTCACCACCGCCGACCACCCGCAGACGCGCCGCGCGATCAGAGCACTGTCGCTGCCCGCACTGATCCGAGTGGTCACCGAGATCGACGACAACGGCCCCATCAGCCGCCGCCGCGGCAGCCTGCAGAGCACCTTCGACGACCTGAGCGCGCCCCAGCTGCGCCACGCCATCGACCGGGCCCGCGACTTCGGCCTCATCCACGGCGATGAAGACGAACGCGTCCGCTACCGGCTCACCGACAGCGGCGAGGACCTCGCCGAGGTGTACGACACGGCCGCCCGCTGGGCCCGCGCCCACCAATTCCCCACCCTGGCCGGTGACTTCGTTACCCGGGTTCAGCACACCCTCGACCTGCTCGGCCACGCTCCGGCTCTCGCCCACGCGGCCGCCCGGCTCGGCAACTCGTACGGGATGGTCGTCCCTGGGGGAGCGGTCCTCGACGGTGAGGCCATCGCCGCCCTGGAGGGCCCGCAGCGCGTCCTGGCCGCCTGGCTCAAGGCGCATGCGTACGTCCTGCACTACACCGCCCTTGGCTCCTTGCGCGCGGCGGATGAGTGGGAGCCCGCTGCGTGAGATCGAGTGTCGGACCCCGGCATGCCCGCCGGCCGGTCCCCACCCTGCTGCGCGGCATCTATCTGCCGCGCGGTATGGATGCCGGCGCCTTCGCGATGACGACGTACGGCATCCCGCTGCTGGTGCTCGCCACCACCAACTCCGCGTCCCTGACCGGCTTGGCGTTCGCACTGGAATGGGTGCCGCGCCTGGGCGCGTTCGCCGTCGCCGGAGCGATGGTCGACCGCCACGGCACCACCCGCGTGCTGCTCACGGCCTCGGCCCTGCGCGCCGCGGTGGCCGTGGCCGCCGCCCTCGCGCTCCCGCAGCTGGAGACCGGGCTGGCCACCACGGTCGCCGTCATGCTGCTGGCAGCCTCGACCGGCGTGCTCACGGAGTTCTCCTACATCGCCGCCGAGACGGCGGGCGGTGTCGCCAGCCGCCAGGCAGGCGAGCGCGCCCACCGCGTGCAGTCGGTGCTCCTGGGCATCGACCAGGTCGCCACCCTGGCCGGACCCGCCGTCGCCGGCCTGCTGCTGGAGCGGACCGGGGCCGCCGCAATGCTGGCCACGATCGCCGTCTTCTCGCTCCTGGCCTGTGCGCTCGCGCCCCGGCAGCACACCCCAGGACAGTCCGCGACGCCGCAGCCCGTCCTCGCGGGGCTGCGCACCGGATGGACGACGTTGCGCTCGCTGCCCGCGCTGGGCTGGCTGGTGTGCGGACTGACCCTCTCCAACCTCGCCATCGGCCTGCTCCAGGCCGCCGCCCCCGTGATCGTGGTGACGGAGTTCGGACACTCCGGCGCGGACGTGGGCCTGATCTGGTCGGTGGCCGCCGTCGCCTCCCTGATCACGGTCGCCCCGTGCCGCCGCGCGATCGACCGCTTCGGCCTGTGGCCCGTCGGCGCGTTCTCCGCCACCGTCGCGGCCGGTGCGTGCCTGGCCGTCTCCCTCACGCACACCTACACCGCCTACCTCGTGCTCATCGCGGTGCTCATGGCCGGCGAGGGCGGCATGACGGTGGTCCTGCGCACCCTGCGCTCCCACCTCATCCCCGCGTCGGTGTTCGGCGCCACCCTCTCGATGACGATCCTGCTGCTCCTGCTGCCCTTCCCGCTGGCCGGCGTCCTGGTCGCCACTGTGCCGCCCGCCCTGCTCGGCCATGTGATCACCGCCTGCGCGGTGCTGCAGGCCCTCGGTCTGGGCCTCGCCTTCGCACGCCTGCGCGCTCTCCCCGGACTGCGCACCCGTCTCGCCTGACTCTCTCCCTGCCCTGCTGCCCTTTCGCCCTGGAGATCTACCCGATGCCCACGCCCGCTGCCGCCGCACAGGCCGTCATACCGGTCGCCCGCCCCTCCTTCCGCGCGGGTGCGCGGCCCACCATCACCGACCAGTTCCTCGCCTTCGACTCCGCGCACCCCTACGTCTACCGGGCTCTGGAGAGGCTGACGGCCGAGCGGCTGGCCGCCGGCGCCACCCGTATCGGGCTCAAGGAACTGTTCGAGGCCCTGCGCTGGCGTCTCCCGCAGGGGCTGCGCGGGCTCAACAACAACTACACCGCCCTGTATGCGAGGCAGCTGGTCGCGGACCACCCCGAGTGGGCCTCCGCCTTCGAGCTGCGCCGGCGGCGCACCCCCTGAACCCTTGCCGCCGTGCCTGAACTGCCCCTTATCTGCTTCTTCTTGGAGAGTCCTTGCCCACCATCCTTGTCGTTTCCACCACCGGTCCGGAGGCCGAGGCATACCGCGTCTACTGCCTTGAAGCGGTCGCCGCCCGGTACGACGTCGTCCTGATCACCCCCGCCGAGCCGACCTGGGAGCGGGAGTTCATCACCGACTTCGAGATCGCCGATCCCGACGACGCCCCGGCGCTGGCCGCTGCTGGCGAGGCCCTGGCCGGGCGGCACGAGCTGACCGGCGTGGTGACGTGGACCGAGTGGTACCTCGTCCCCGCCGCGCGCCTGGCCCGGCGCCTGGGACTGCATGCGAACAGCCCCGAGGTCATGGAAGCCGCCCGTAACAAGGCCAGTGCCCGCACCCTGTTCGCCCGCCACGGCGTGCCCTCGGCAGCGTCGATGAGTGCCCGCTCCCTGCTGGAGGCGGCGCTCGCCGCCGAGACGATCGGCGACCCGGTTGTGCTCAAGCCCGCTGCCCGCGCGGGCAGCATCGGCGTCATCCGCGTCGACCGCGCCGAAGAACTCCCGGTCGGCTTCGCGTTCGCTGCCGCCGGCGCCCGCGACGGCATCGAGAGCACCAAGGTCCTGGTGGAGGAGTACCTCGACGGCCCCGAGGTCTCCGTCGAGTGCGTCACCCACCGCGGTCACACCACCGCGGTCGCCGTCACCCGCAAGACGCTTGGTGCCCCGCCGTTCTTCGAGGAGATCGCCCACAGTGTCGATGCCGCCGATCGGCTGCTCGACCAGGTGGCGCCGGTCGCCGCCGCGGCCATCAAGGCGCTCGGCATCACCGACGGTGTGAGCCACGTCGAGATGCGCCTGGTGGGTGGCCGCCCCCGCCTGATCGAGGTCAACGCCCGGATCGGCGGCGACATGATCGGCCACCTCGTGAAGCTCGCCACCGGCGTCGACCTGGCCCGCGCCGCGGCCGACACCGCCTGCGGCCAGGCCCCCGACCTCACCCGCACGCGCCACAGCGCCGCCGCGATCCGGCTGCTGTACCCGAATGCCTCCGGCACTCTGACCCACTGCCACTGCCACTTCGACGACGACTTCGCCGCCCGCACCCCGTGGCTGGAGCAGGTTGCCTTCCAGCGCACGGTCGGCGACACGGTCATCCTTCCGCCCGACGGCGACATGTTCAGCGCCCGTGCCGGCTTCCTGATCACCACCGGGCCCACAGCGGACGTCGCCCAGGCACGCGCCGACGAGGCCCTCGGCCACCTCACCCTCGCCGCCGCACCCCCGCCGTCCGCGGCGTAGCCCGCGCACCGCCCCGAGCCAGGCCCGCTGAACAGGAACCCCGCCATGCCCCAGCCCTCCCGTACTCCCTCGCCCGAGCGGCGCTCCCTGCGCCTGAACGACCTTGCGAACATGGGCGCCGCGCAACTCCAGCCGCTCCTGCAGGACAGCTTCCGCAACCTGGTCACGGCCGCCATCGCGGACGCGACCGGACACCTGCCCCGCAGCTCCCGCAAGCTGCTGCACGGACCGCACTTCCGCGACGACCTCGTCGACGCGCTGCGCTTCGCCGAGGGCGAGATACAGGTCTCCGCCGAGCGCATGACCTGGATCGGGGACCCGAGGGCCGGACGCACCGGGCGCCAGCTCCAGCAGATCCGTACCGCCCTGGCCCAGGCCCGAGCCGAGGAAGCCGACCGGCGCCGCACCAACCACCGCGCCTCAGCCGGCCACCAGGTAGACACCAACCCCGACGCCACCGCTCGCCGCTGGTTGCGCAGCGCCTTCCCCGACCGCTTCGAGCAGCTCCTCGCCCAGGAGTACGCCACGGCCCAGCTGGAGCCGCGCCCCGAGCGGCCCGGTCCGGCCGATGTGTTCGACGCCGTTGAATGGGGCGCGGGCGAGGGCTACCTCTTCGCCACCATGACCCCGGCCGTCCACGCACTGCTCGCCCAGAGCCCCCTCGCCTTCCGCAACACCGTCGCCGCCGATGCGCGCGAGCAGGACGAACGCAACGTCGAACTGCGCCACCCCCTGCTGCTGCGCCGCTGGCGCACCGCGCTGGACGAACTCGCACAGATGACCGCCCCGCTCGCCGGGGCCACCAGCCCCACCCTGCTCGGCCCGCTCACCACCGACCTGGACACCCTGCCGCGCCAGGCCGCCTTCGCCGTCCTGAACGCCCGCCGCTTCCTCGTCGCCGTCCACCAGCGCACCGCCGAGAACACCCGCGTCGCCCGCCAGTACGCCCAGACCATCACCCAGCGCGAACAGGACGAGCCCGAACACGCCGCCCACCACGGCGTCTTCGAGCGGGCCCTTCACTGCCTGGCCGACGAGCAGCCCGACGCCTACGACCACATCCGCCACCGGCTGCGGCCCTTCGAGACCACCCCCGGCCAACTGGACACATCCGTCCTGAACGCCGACCAGCGCGGCGCCCTCAAGCGCCACATCCTGGCCGAACTCACCTCACCACGCCCGGCATCGGCGCCACCCCACCTGGTCACGGCCACCGCCCCGCCGAGACCGACCGCGCCTGTTCTGCGCCCGACGGCCACCCGCTGACCTCCCTCCCGACCCCGACGGATACACCCATGACCGACCCCACCGTGATCGAGGGAGATGTCTGCGTCTCCCCGCGCTACCTCGCCGGCCTGCCCGGCCACGCCGATCCGAGCTTCGACCCCGTCAAGCACTGGCCGCAGCACCACCTGGACGACGGGCCGTTCCAGACGGTCGTCACCTCACCCGACCACCGGATCAAGATCGGCTGGGCGGGCGATGACTACGAGGTGTGGCGGATCAGCGCAGCCGAGGACGCCGTGTCCCGCGCGACCTGGACGGCCACCTTCAACCAGAACACCCCGCCCGAGATCGTCCACGGCCTCACCAGTGCCCTCGCCCGCGAGTGGAGCACGGACACCGACAGCTTCCTGGCCGATCCGTCGTACCGCTGGACGGATGCGGTCCAGCCCCTGCTCGACGCCGGCTGGGAAGGCCGACCGCCGGCCCGCGGCACGGTAGAGATTGTCGCCCCGGACGGGCTGGCGGGAGCCAGCATCGACGTCGTCGGTACCGGCCCGGACCGCGAAACCGTGGAGCTGTGGGCCGGACCCGAGGGCTGGGGAACCCGTGCTGAGGCGATCTTCACCGCCCGTACCCCCAAGCACCTCATCGCAGCGACCGCCGCCGCCTTCGTCGACCCCACCCCGGTCGCCCGCTACAAGGACACCCTCGATCCCCGGCTTGCCCGGCTCGCCCAGCTCACCCCCGTCGAGCCCCCGAAGCCTCCCGCACCCACCCCGCTCGACGTCCAGCAGACCGCCGCCCGCCGCCGCCCGCCCGCGCTTGGTACGCGCAGCGTCCCGCGCTGGAGCACCACCAGCCGCCCGGCCCTGCCCAGCCCACCGCCGGCCCTGCCCGGCCTGCGCCGATGACGCCGGGCTCCATCCCCACCGGAGTCACCTCGTGTTGATGCATGCCCCCGAGTTCTTCGCCGAACTGTGCCTCCCCTTCGCGCACAGCGCCGTCGTGGGTAACACCTACTACGCCACCCCCGTTCCGGGAGCACCGCTGCGGCTGAGGATCAGCTTCACGCCAACCATCCACGCGGACACGTACGGCGGCCTGCGCCTGGCTGTCCTCCATGCGGACCGGGGCGAGATCGACGCCGTGGCGCTCACCTTCGTGGACCACGGCACCTTCCACCGCCGCGACGAAGCCAAGAACACCCCCAAACGCAGCAAGCAGTACGGCACGTTCGGCCCCGTCGGCCGCCCGCCCTGGGAGGGCGCCGTCACCGGCGGGCTCCGCGACGCCATCGAGCAGTACACCGCCGTCTGGTTCCCCGGCGCATGGCAGACGTCCGCGCCCCGCCGCGCCGAGGGCCGTACCGCCCATCCCACTCCCGCTCCGCCACCCGCACGCGGCGCCGCCCGTGCCCGCTGAACCGCCCCTCACCCCGAACAGACCCGCCCCGACCTGGAGTTCCTCCTTGCCCACCCGATCCGTCCGCTCTCTCTCCGCTGTTGCCCTCGCCGTCGCTACCACCGTGACCGGCACGCTGGCCTGGGCCCCGGCCGCCTCGGCCCATGCCCCCGAGCCCACCCCGTCCACGACCGCCCCGCGGAACATGGTCGAGTACGGCGGCATCAAGATCCTCAAGAAGGACCCCGGCGGTGACCTGATGGCTGGCGCCACCTTCGCCCTGCTCGATTCCTCCGGCAAGGAGGTGGCCACCGGCAAGACCGACGCGGAGGGCCAACTGGTCTTCAAGGACCTCGCCGCAGGCGTCTACCGCCTCAAGGAGACCGGCAGCGGCAGCCCCCTGCACAACACCGTCGCCGACCAGGACGTCATCGTCACCCCCGGCAACGGCACGCCCCTGACGGTCATCGATCCCTTCAAGCCCGCCGACCTCACCGTCACCAAGACCGACAAGGACAGCGGCAAGCCGCTGCCTGGCGCCGTCATCAACATCATCCCGGCGGGCAGCGGCGGCGACCCGGTCACCCTGACCACCGGCAAGGACGGCACCGCCAAGGCCCAGCTCCCGGTCGCCTCCCGCAACGGCACCGCCTACACCGCCACCGAGACCAAGGCCCCCGAGGGCTACCAGCTCGACTCCACGCCGCAGAAGTTCACCGCGAAGCCCGGCTCGACCGTCGCCATCACCTTTGCCGACACCAAGAAGGAGAAGCCCACTCCGCCGCCCACCATCCCGCCGACGGTGCCGCCGACGAAGCCGCCAGTCCCGCCGACGGACAAGCCGACCCCGGACACCAAGCCGTCGCCTTCCGCCTCGGCCGCCCACACGCCGGTCCCGGACGAGACCCCGCCGAGCCCCGGCGCCCCGACCCCGGAGGGCTCTCTCGCCCACACCGGCGCGGACGCCACCCCGTGGCTGCTCGGCGGTGCCGGAGTCCTCCTCGCCGCCGGTGCAGCCGCCCTCGTCGTGGCCCGCCGACGCCGCACCGGCGATGCCACCGACGACGGCTCCACCGAGAACTAGCACCACCTGCCCTCCTGCCCCCGGAATCCCCGCGATTCCGGGGGCTTCGGCATGTCCGGCGCCCCATCCGATGGACCCAGGTGCCGCCGGTAGCACGGCCGTCGCCACGGCCCTTCACTACGTCCGCGGCGGCAGAGGCGAGGCCGCGAGCGCCTGATGGCTAGGCTGCCGCGGTGATCGAGACCTCTCTACTCCCCGGCGACCCCACCGAGCTGCGTTTGCGTATCGCCTACGTCGACGAATTGTGCGACACCCCCGACGCGGACACGCTTGAACGGTGGGACGTCACCGTGGTACATCGCCGACGGGTGCACGACGACCGCCGATGCCCGGCCGAGTCGAGCGAATGCGGCACCGACGCGTGCCCGGCGTACGCCCTGCAGGATGCTGCTGTCGGCTCGATGACGTTCTACCGGGTACACCTCGACCGCGGGCGGAACGCCTATGCAGCCCTGGCAGATGAATCGGAGGACCTCTACGAGATCGCCCAGGTCCTCCTTGACCCCGCCACCGGCTATTACGCGGAAGAGGTTGGCGAGTTGCTGGAGTACAGCGGCTCCGCTCTAGGATCCGCGACTTCGTGGGCAATGAAGGCGGTTCGTTAGCAGTGGACTAGCAAATCCGTGATCCAGTTGGCAATGGCTACGGTCAGTAGCTGTCCCAGAGAAGCCCCCTTCGGTCTTAGCTCTGTGTCGGCTGCCCATGCTCCGTACCGTTCCCGTGATGGCAGTGCGGAACGCGGGCAGCACCCGTCGTACGCGCAAGGTTCCTACGACATCGATCCTGTATGAGGGCGGGGCGGTACGCGAAGTTCCGTTGCGGCGGTCACCGCAACAGCCATGTGGGCGTGCAGCTGTGGGAGGGCTGCGAGGAACTCCTCCACCTGCAACCGGGCGACGCCGCAGGGGCCACGCGGGCCCTGGGGGTCACCGCGAGCGCCACGGCATCGGGCTGGGACCTGCGCGGCCCCTACGTGCAAGGGCGGCCAGGCGGCCGTTCCATCTACCTGCCCTGGGGGCGGTGGAGGACGGTGTGTTCACGACGTTCCGACGCGCCGAGCTTGGTTCAACGGCATCACCCCGGAGGTCTTGAACACCGCAGTCGAGCAAGGGCTGCTCGTCGGCCAACTCGGCCTGACTGATCAGCGTGGCCACCCGCTGTGCGCGGCCGTCCGACCTGCCCTCATCGACTGGTCGGCGCCCACCCCCTGACGCCTGCCAGCCCGGTGTGGGACAGGCTCTGGCGCCGAAATTCTCACTATTCCTGCACTCGCTCAAGGACCACAATCTCGCTTGTCATCCCCAAAATGGCGGCGCGGTCGTGCACAACAAGCCCGGAGACCGGCAACGGTGTGTAGGCCACTGCTATGGGACGTGCTGAAACCAGGTCCCATAGCCGCACCGTGCAGTCGTTGCTGGTGGTGACGGCGTGCGGGCGGCCATCGATCTGCGCTACCGCCACCGCGTTCACCCAGTCGGTGTGGCCGGTGAGGGCGGCGCGTTCGGCCCCCACTCCCAGGTCCCATAGCCGCACCGTGCAGTCGTTGCTGGTGGTGACGGCGTGCGGGCGGCCGTCGATCTGCGCTACCGCCACCGCGTTCACCCAGTCGGTGTGGCCGGTGAGGATGGCGCGTTCGGTTCCTGCCTCCAAGTCCCACACCCGCACCGACTCGTCCTTGCTGGTGGTGACGGCGTGCGGGCGGCCGTCGATCTGCGCTATCGCCACCGCGGTTACCGAGCTGGTGTGGCCGGTGAGGATGGCGCGTTCGGCCCCCACTCCCAGGTCCCACACCCGCACCGTGCAGTCGTTGCTGGTGGTGACGGCGTGCGGGCGGCCGTCAATCTGCGCTACCGCCACCGCGTTCACCCAGTCGGTGTGGCCGGTGAGGATGGCGCGTTCGGTTCCTGCCTCCAAGTCCCACACCCGCACCGACCCGTCGTAGCTGGTGGTGACGGCGTGCGGGCGGCCATCGATCTGCGCTACCGCCACCGCGGTTACCGAGCCGATGTGCCCGGTGAGGATGGCGCGTTCGGCCCCCACTCCCAGGTCCCACACCCGCACCGTGCAGTCGTTGCTGGTGGTGACGGCGTGCGGGCGATCCTCGATCTGCGCTACCGCCACCGCGTTCACCTCGCTGGTGTGGCCGGCGAGGATGGCGCGTTCGGCCCCCACTCCCAGGTCCCACACCCGCACCGTGCAGTCGTTGCTGGTGGTGACGGCGTGCGGGCGGCCATCGATCTGCGCTACCGCCACCGCGGTTACCGAGCCGATGTGGCCGGTGAGGGCGGCGCGTTCGGCCCCCACTCCCAGGTCCCACACCCGCACCGTGCAGTCGTTGCTGGTGGTGACGGCGTGCGGGCGGCCGTCAATCTGCGCTATCGCCACCCCGTTCACCCAGCTGGTGTGGCCGGTGAGGGCGGCGCGTTCGGTTCCTGCCTCCAAGTCCCACACCCGCACCGACCCGTCGTTGCTGGTGGTGACGGCGTGCGGGCGGCCATCGATCTGCGCTACCGCCACCGCGGTTACCGAGCCGATGTGCCCGGTGAGGATGGCACGTTCGGTTCCCGCCTCCAAGTCCCACACCCGCACCGACCCGTCGTAGCTGGTGGTGACGGCGTGCGGGCGGCCATCGATCTGCGCTACCGCCACCGCGTTCACCTCGCTGGTGTGGCCGGCGAGAATGGCACGTTCGGTTTCCGCCTCCAGGTCCCACACCCGCACCGTGCAGTCGTTGCTGGTGGTGACGGCGTGCGGGCGGCCATCGATCTGCGCTACCGCCACCCCGTTCACCCTGCTGGTGTGGCCGGTGAGGGCGGCGCGTTCGGTTCCTGCCTCCAGGTCCCACACCCGCACCGTGCAGTCGTTGCTGGTGGTGACGGCGTGCGGGCGGCCATCGATCTGCGCTACCGCCACTGCGTTCACCCTGCGGGTGTGGCCGGTGAGGGCGGCGCGTTCGGTTCCTGCCTCCAAGTCCCACACCCGCACCGACCCGTCGTAGCTGGTGGTCACGGCGTGCGGGCGGCCATCGATCTGCGCTACCGCCACCCCGTGCACCTCGCTGGTGTGGCCGGCGAGGGCGGCGCGTTCGGTTCCTGCCTCCAAGTCCCACACCCGCACCGACCCGTCGTAGCTGGTGGTCACGGCGTGCGGGCGGCCATCGATCTGCGCTACCGCCACCCCGTTCACCCTGCGGGTGTGGCCGGTGAGGGTGGCGTGGTGGGCAGGGTTGACGAGAGCGCCGGTGGCCCAGCGGGGTCTCCAAGGCCGGGTGTGTGACAGGCAGGCGGCGAGGTGGGATTGCTGGTAGCGGGCGGCGTCGATGGCGAGGATGTCACGGCGTTGGTCGGGGGTGAGAGCGTTGTGGATGTTGGCGGAGGCGCGGTAGATGGCGGCGGCGAGGAGGGCGTCGGCCGTTTGCATGGCTGGAGTGTGCAGGGCGAACGCGTTCAGGAGGTGGGCGGGGTGAGCGTGGACGAGGTACTCGGCGTCCCGTACGAAGTCGTTGAGGATGTTTCCGGCGGCGGCGTGGGTGGCGAGGTGGCGGGGGATGTAGCGGTGGGCCGCGGGCCAGTCGGTGAAGTTGGTTGCTGGGTCGGTGGGGACGAGGCGGGCGAGTGTGCGGGCGATGAGGGCATGGTCGTCGGCTTCGCGAACGGGGCGGCGCAGGTGTTCGGCCATGGTCTCGTGGAAGAGGCGGTAGGCGGATCCGTCGGGTGAGGAGGTTTCGGTGATGTAGGCGCCAGCGTGGGTGTGGAGCCAGTCGAGGTCTTCGTTGGAGCAGGGCACGCCGGAGAGGGCTTCGGCGAGCGGTGCCCAGAGGGTGGACCAGGGCAGGCCCGCTCCTTGGGCGTAGGCGAGTGGGCGCAGGAGCCGTTCGGCTTTGGGACGCTCGGGGCCAAAGCGGTCGAGGTAGGCGGCGAATGCCTCCCCGGCGTCACTGGGCAGGCGTTCGCGCCAGCCGGGCTGGCCGGTGTCGATGTGGATCTGGCCGTGGACGAGAGCGCGCGCGGTCATCCGCGCTACCAGGAAGGATGAACCGGCGCGCCGGGCGATGCCCTCAGCGACGGTAGCCGCCAGATCGTGCCGGTCACGGTAGGGCGAGCGGGAGTGGGGGTCCTGGGCGTCTTCGAGGAGGGCCTGTACGTAGGCGGCGATGTCGCCTGTGGTGAGGTAGGCCGGCTTGTCAAGGTCGATGAGATGGACGGCCTGGCCGAGGGCACGGATTTGCGGGTGGCGGGTGCCGATCACGAGCCGCACGGACGGCAGCACGGACAGGGGCTGGAGGAGTTCACGGGCGACGCGCAGGCTCTCGCGGGCATCGCCTGCGGTTCCGGCCTCGTCCAGAGAGTCGACCACGACAGCCACCTGGTCGGTGCGGGTTCCCAGGACGGTGAGGATGTCGTCACGGCCGGCACCGGCCGACAGGCCCAAAGCAGCGGCCAGGTCGGCCGCCAGATCCTCCATCGGGACTCGGCGTGCATGCAGGGCAATCACCGGCGGCAACCCCAGCCGGGGCTGGCTTCCCCCTGTCTCCGGCGGGGCCCCGTGCCATACCGCGGGCACGGGCCCTGTGGCTTGCGGAGGAGAGGAGTCGAGTTGCGCCAGCAGGCGTCCCAGCAGAGCCGACTTGCCGGAGCCGGGCTTCCCCGTGACGACGCGGGCCTTGCGGTCGTGTGCGGCGGCGGGCGCAGTGAGAAATGCCGTGAGTTCGTTCAGCGCACGGCTGCGGCCGGTGAAGTAGTCGCCGTGCTCGCCGGCATGTTCCACACCCCGGCTGCGCGGGCCGAAGAACCCTGCGTGCCGGTGACGCAGCCGGGCCAGGGCGGCGAGGTCGATGCCGTCGGCGGGCAGCCCGGGGATGAAGATGCGGCTGGGGAAGAAGAGGTCCTGGCCGTCGGTCTCGGACGTGGTCAGACGAGCCTGCTGGAGCATTCGGCGCTCGGCGAAGGACTCGTTGATGCGTTCGGTGACTTCCCGCACGCTCATGAACTGCTGGGTCGGACCATGCCGGGGATGGGCGAATGCATCGGTGAGCGCGTCCACGAACGCGGTGTCCCTGGCACGGTCCTTGGCACGGGCAGCCGCCAGGTGCCACCGGTTCGCCCGTTGGCGGTGGAGGTGGGCGAGTTCCCCGGCCACCCGGTTGATGTCCTGCGTTCCGGCCGCTGCATAGCAGGTGTCCAGCATGACCAGCAGGTGCCCGACCTCGCTCATCACCAGCGAGCGTGCCAAGTCTTCAGCCGGAAGGGCGCGTGCACGGAGGTGGGGCTGGCTGTCGACGCACTGGAGGTAGTGGCGGTCGGCGGCGCGGATGCCGTGGCCGGCGAAGTACACCACCACGATGTCCTGCGGGCCCAGCAGCGTCTCTTCCGCCCAGTTCTCGATGCCCTCGGCGAGCATGGCCCGGGTCGGGTTGCGGACTAGGTCGGGAAGAACGTGCGTGTACCCCATCGGCTCCAGCAGCACGCGAACCCGCTCCGCGTCCCGTATCGCCCCGGGCAGATCACTGACCCCCGGATCCTGGTAGGTCTCCACGCCGGTGGTGATCAGGAAGCGGCGCCCCTTTTCCGAGCCCGTCCGACGAGACGGCTGCGGTGCCGGTGCCATCGCTATTCCTGCAATCCGGCAGTGATCGCGGCGCCGGTCTTCGGCGCTGTCAGATACCGCTGGAGATCATGCATCTGCACCCCGTTGGTGATCGTCCGGTCCACCACCGCTTGGGCAGGCCCGGCAACGAAGTGGGGCTCCAAGGCGTTCACCAGGGCGACGATGTCGCCCTGGTCGGCAATGTTCGTCCACCGCCGCACCACGCCCCCCGGCCAGGCCCCGCGCCCGTCGATCGGCAGTGGGCTGAGGCGGTCGAAGATCACTGGTAGGCCCAGCGGCGAGCCCACCGTCACCAGGTCCGTCACCGGCCACTGCGGGTGCTCGCACAGCGCCTCGTACGCCACCACGGACCCCAGCGAATGCGCGACCACCACCCTCGTGTCCGCACTGATCTCCGCAGCCACCGCGGCGCGCGCCGCCTGCCAGACAGGCGGCTCGTCAAGGTAGCGGCGTACCTGCTTCAGCTCTCCGATCAGCATCCGCTCCGTCACCGGCTTGAAAAACCGTGCCCCCGACAAAGCGTCCAGAGCCGACCGCACCCGCTGCGACAAGAGCAACCGCGACGCACCGAACGCCACCGCTCCGCGGGTGCCGTCCTCCTCCACGGGAGGAACCTTGTCATCCACCGCCGCAGCCTGCTGCCACCACGCGTCGAGAAGGTCCGCTTCCAGCCCCTCCTCAACGTCGTGCTCGTCCCACGGCGGCAGGTCGTCAGACCGTGTACCGGGTTCGACGAACACGTTCCCGTAGAACGCACACGCCACATCCTCCGGCGCCAGCCGCACCCCCGACGCCAGACGCACACCGTCACGCAGCGCAGCCCCCAGCCGCAGCGACAGAAGCTCCGGCCCCTCGTACTGCTGGCCAACCCCATGGACCAGCACCACTCGCGCCATGACGCCCACCCCCGAACGCAATTCCCGAGCCCTTCAGGCTAGCCGCACACGCAACCCCGTGCAGCTGAATCACCCCGCCATCCCGCTCGGTGGCCCACCTCGTTCCAGTCCCGGCCGTGCCCCGTGACCGCACAGAGCCAAGCTGCTGCAGGCACGACCCATGTCCGGGGTACTCACGTTGTCCCGGCCTGGCCGTTGACGGCGCAGTGTCCTGCGAGTGCTACGGAGCCCGAACCGCTGTCCCCCCACTTGGGACAACCCCACGAAGCGACCGCAACATGGCCGACGATCCCCGGTTTGGGTAACCGGCGATCCTCGCGACCATTGAAGCTCCCCCAGCCCCAAGCAGCTTCATACGGAGAACGTGGAAAACACATCATCCTCGCGGCACCGGAACCAGGGCCCGCTACCGGCAGTGACTCCCCTTCGGAGCCCTACGACCAACTCTGCTCATGATCACCGACCCCTCGCACTGCTCACCAGACGCGGATTCCGGTGTTTCCGCAGGAGCCAGTGCTCATGAAATCGCGCTCCCTACACTCGTCATGGACCGTGTCGCCCTGAGCCCGGAATGGAGAGGACAGGGTCTGGGGATCACGCTCGCTATCGAAGCCATCTTCCGGCTGATGCCCGGATGCCGGGCCGTGGCGTGGTTCTCCGGGGGTCTCTGACCTGAGCGCGGACCGGCTGCGCGACGAAGCCGAGTGGGACCGCATCACGGCGAAGATCGCCAGGGGGTGGGAGCGGATCGGATTCCTCCACTACCGGGACAACGTCTTTGTCCTGTCGCCCACCTCGCTGGTCTTTGAGGAGCAGCGAGGCCAGCTCCGCCGGAGGCTGATGGAGCTGGGGGCGGTCTGGGCGGCGACGGCCCGCGCGTAGGCGACTGCTCGACCGTCTGCCGGATGCCTTGCGGCAGCTGTAGGAACTCGCAGCTCGTGGCATAGGCAGGATTCCTGACCAGCAGGGTTCCCGCAGTCTCACGGCGTTGGCACACGGTTCAGTCTCACGAGACGTGGCACATCCTCAGCGCGCCTGTTCGGATGGCGAGCAGGGCGAACCGCTGACCTGCGATGTCTCAGTTCGATGCCTGTGAACGTTCTCGTTATTCCCCAGGGGTAAGTTCACGTAATTCCCCAGGCCCTGGCCTCGGGCGGGCGTTAGGTTGGCCTGCGTGAACTTGCTGGGGTGGAGCTATCGGTATGTGGGACCGCCTGATCTGCGGGCCCTTGTCCGGCCGGAGGCTGAGGGCCGAGGCATCCACTCGGCGGCGGACTTCGACGACTGGGCTTCGGCTCTGGCAGCGGTGGAGCTGGCCGAGCCTTTCACGTTCGTCATCGACTTGGCGGGTGTGCTGCGGCTCGCGCCGCGCCGGAGCGAGCACGTGGTGTGTGCTGGCGGTGGCCCTGTTCTGGGCGCCGGGGAGATGAGCTTCCGCGAGGAGTCCGGGCAGTGGGTGGTCGCCGAGGTGAGTAACCAGTCGACCGGATTCTGCCCGGACATCAGCTCGTGGCCGGCCGTCGCGAAGGCTCTGGACGCAGCCGGGATCGAGCACCCTTCCGGCTTCACCCATGAGGTGATGTTCCGGCGCTGTCCCTCCTGCAGTCAGCTGAACATCGTTCGGGAGGCGGACTTCGTCTGCGTCTTCTGTGACGAGGACCTGCCGCGGGAATGGAACGTGGACTGGGCTGGGCGTTAGCGGACCGGGGGCTTGTCGGGCTTGTCGGTGGGGTTCTTGGGGCGCTTGTTGGGGCGGTAGCTGGGACCGTTCATGATCACCTGGTGGCTGGTGTTGATCAGCCGGTCCAGCAGCGACTCGGCGACGACCGGGTTCGGGAAGAGGGGATACCAGTCGCTGGGTGCCCGGTTGCTGGTGATGATCAAAGACCGTCCCTGCCGTTCGCTGACCAGTTCATAGAGGTCATCGGCCTGGGACGCTCCGAGCTGGCGCATGGCGAAGTCGTCGAGGATGAGCACGTGGGGCCGTACCAGTTCACGGATCCGCTTGTCCCAGGTGCGGTCCGCGTGGCCGCCGGCGAGGTCCGCGAGGATCCGGCTGGTCTTGGCGAACCGGACGTGTGCGCCCTGGCGGACCGCGAGATGGCCGAGGGCCTGGGCGACGTGTGTCTTTCCGACCCCGACCGGGCCGAAGAGGATGACCGACTCGCCGGAGTGGAGCCAGCGCAGGGCTCCGAGGTCGCGGATCTGGGCGGCCGGGAGCTTCGAGGAGGCGGTGAAGTCGAATTCCTCCAGGGTGACCTGCTGCTCGAACTTCGCCCGTGCCAGGCGCCGTTGGAAAGCGACGGTCTCGCGGCGGGTGATCTCGTCCTGGCAGAGGACCTGGAGGAAGTCCAGATGCCCGAGTTCGCCGCCGTGGGCCTGGGCCAGGCGGGCATCGAGGGTCTCCAGCATCCCCGAGAGCCGCAGCGACTTCAGCGACTCACGCAGGGCAGAATCCATCACGCTCATCAGATGCTTCCCTCAGCTTCGCCGTGGACCTGGTCGTCGTGGATCTCGTCCGCCGTCTCGGACGGGGCGACGGAGGCGAACAGCCGCTGGGGCCCGTGGAGGAAGGCCGCGGCACCCGCGTCGCCGCTGGATTCGGGCTCCGGATCGGTCTCGGTGCCGGCGATCAGGATGCCCTTGATGGTGCGGTAGGACGGATCTCCGACCGTGAGGGCCTCGCGCAGGCGGCCTCCAGCCTCGCGTCGCCGTACTTCTTCTTCAGCCCGAGGATCCCCTGGGCGGCGCGGAGCCGGTAGAGCGCGTTGACCTCCAGCAGCAGGTCAACGACGGTCCGGCAGGCGTCCCCGACCTCGGATGCCTGGGTCCGGCACCAGATCGGCGTGCGCATCTGGAAGGCGATCTTCTCCGGCGGGTAGTCGCTCCTGTCAGTGCGTTTGCCCTGCTCAAGTGCCACGTGGGTCTTGACCAGGTCGCCGTCGAGGAACACCTGCACCATCGTGGCGGTCGAGCGGACATCGACCCGGCAGCCGATCAGTTTCCAGGGAACCGAGTAGAGGGTGCGGCCGACCTTGATGTGGATGTCCGGCCCGACCACCGCCGTCGACCAACGGGCCAGAACGAACGGAGTGGGCGGCAGCGGCAGCAGGGTCTCGGCCTCGACAGCCTCGAACACCGCCATCGGAGCGGCTCCCTGCAACGGCCGGCACTGCCGTCGGCCGGCCACCTTCTGACTCCAGGTCACAGCCTCGGCCTGCATGTGCTCGATCGAGGTGAACTCCCGACCCCGCCAGAACGAGTCCCTGATGTAGGGCATCGGGCGTTCGACCCGCGGCTTGTCCTTGGGCCGGGCCGCGCGGGCCGGATCGACCAGTGCCCCGTAGTGGGTGGCGAGCTCGGCATACGCCTTGTTGATCTTCGGGTCGTAGAGATCGGGCTTGTCGACGCCGGTCCGCAGGTTGTCCGGCACCAGCCGGCGCGGGACACCCCCGAAGTAGCGGAAGGCGGCGACGTGGGCTTCGGTCCAGGCGTGCTGGTGCAGGTAGAGGACCGGGCGGACGAACATGTGCCGGGAGCACGGCAGCACCATCACGAAGGCCCAGATCCGGTGCCGCTTGCCGGTCTTCGGATTGGTCCACTGGCCCAGGTGCCCGTAGTCGATCTGAGCCTCCGAGCCCGGCTCGACGTCATCACGCAGGACGGTGACCTGGGACCTTGCCGTCTCGTCGGGCAGCGTGGCATGCACCCAGCGGCGGAACGAGGAGATCGACACGTCCAGCTTGTGCTCGTCCCGGAGCCGCTGGTGGATCGTGGAGACGGTCACCGTCCCCAGCAGGTTCTTGATGTAGTCGCGGTGCTGGTCGATGTCGGGCCAGGTGATCTGCCGCAGCCGCCGGTCAGCGAGTTCGGGAAACCAGCTCTTGATTAGCTTGGCCCAGTCGGCTTCCCGCATCGGCGGCCCGCCGGGCGTGATCCCGGACGCCTCCGCCGGCTCCAGGTACTTCCTGATCGTCTTGCGGTCCACCCCCAGCGACGCTGCCAGCTCGCTCTTCGAACGGCCCGCGTACCAGTGGACGTAGATCTCGGTGATGTCGACCACGACGAACGTTCTCCGTAAGTTGTTTGGTGGCCCGGGAGGGCCGGGTGTGGCTGAACGTTCTCTGCCTGCAGTGGCTCGCAAGGAGTGGCCGCCCAGCTCTCCGGGGCGCCCTGGTCGCTGATTGAAATCTGCGGATCGGTCGCTATTTACGGAGATGACGACGGGGTGTTCCTCGGGCCGCCGGAAAGGCGAACGGTTCGAGGAGAAGCACGTGACCAAGCAACGGGCCCGCATCTGGGTGGGCATCGACGTAGGCAAGGCCCACCACTGGGCAGCTGCAGTAGACGAGACCGGTTCGACCTTATGGTCGAAGAAGATCGACAACGACGAGGCGGCGATCCTCACCGCGCTCGGCGAGATCCTCGACCTGGCCGCCGAGGTCGGCTGGGCCGTGGACATCACCGGCACATCCTCCGCGCTGCTGCTGGCCCTGCTCGCGGCCCACGGTCAGCAGGCCGTTTACGTGCCCGGCCGCACGGTCAACCGCATGTCCGGCGCCTACCGCGGCGAAGCCAAGACCGACGCTCGCGACGCGTACGTCATCGCTGAAGCAGCTCGCCACCGCCGGGACTTCGCCCCTATCGACGTGCCCGCCGAACTGGCCGCCGGTCTCGCTCTGCTGACCTCCCACCGTTCCGATCTGATGGCCGATCGGGTGCGGATGCTCAACCGCCTCAAGGACGTGCTCACCGGCATGTTCCCAGCCCTGGAACGGGCCTTTGACTACTCGGCGCACAAGGGCGCCGTGGTGCTGCTGACCGGCTACCAGACCCCCGCCGCGATTCGCCGTCGCGGCCGAGCTCGGCTCACGGCTTGGCTGGCCAACCGCAACGTGCGTGGTGCCGACGCAGTCGCAGCCGCCGCGCTCGAAGCCGCTCAGGCTCAGCAGACCGCACTGCCCAACGAGACCGTCGCGGCCCAGATCATCGCAGACCTGGCCGCGCAGATCCTGGCTATGGAAGATCGCCTCAAGTGCATCGACCAGCAGATTCGAGAGACCTTCCGCAGCCACCCCCAGGCCGACATCATTGAGTCCCTGCCGGGCATGGGGCCCATCCTGGGCGCCGAGTTCATCGTAGCTGCGGGCGCCATGTCGGCCTACGCAGATGCCGGCCACCTGGCCTCGGCAGCGGGACTCGTACCCGTCCCTCGCGACTCCGGACGACGCACTGGGAACCTGCATCGACCCAAACGCTACAACCGCCGACTGCGCAGAGTCTTCTACCTGTCCGCGCAGGTGAGCATCATGCGCGAGGGCCCCAACCGGGACTTCTACCTCAAGAAACGCAGCGAGGGCCTCAAACACGTCCAGGCCGTCATCGCGGTGGCCCGACGGAGGATCGACGTCCTGTGGGCACTGCTTCGGGACAACCGGCTGTTCACGCCAACTCCTCCGGCCCCGCAAGCAGCTTGACTCGGTCATTGAAACTCCTTGCCATCCGGGCTGACCATCGGCCTTCCGAACCACAGGCCCAGGGCCGCCCACGCGCCTCCGCGATGACCAGGTCCCTCGATCCCGAACTCCGTCGTACCCATGGCCAATTAGGAGAAGTCGGGACGAGGAATTACATGACGCTCAAACCACCCGAGATGGGGAAAAACGTGAACGCTCACAATGCCGCGTTCGTTGCCGTGATCGTGAGATTGTGCCGCGCAATCGGAGATCCCACATCTGTAGGGTCTCACCGCTCGTGTCACAGGCCGAGGTCGCTGACCAGCACTTCTTCCGCTGTCTTAGATGGGTGACACAGCGGTTCAGTCTCAGGAACGTGGCCTTTTCCCAGCTCGGTAGTGGGGCCTACGTTGGCGGCTGGGCAAATGGCGCTCTCCGCCACAGAACCTGTAGTCCTTAGCGGGCCTTGGTCAGCAGGGGCCTGTGGAAACAGGACCTTCCCCAGCCTCACGCAGAGTTCTCACAGGTGGTCAACTGTGAGAATCGGGTGGTAGCGGATTCTCCCTGAACCAGCGGCGGACTTCTTCTATCTCCTCTTCCCGCCTGAGTGCCTCAAGCAGCTTCGTCTGCAGGTTCAGCACAGGATGGAGCGGTGGGAGCGCAGACGGCATCGTGGCTATGTGACTGCGGTACAGCTCCACAGCCTCCCCCGTTGCGCCGAGAGCCCCGGAAGGATCACCCTCCACGGCCAGAAGCGGCGCAAGGAATTGCAGCAAGCGGGCGAGGTCGGGTCCGTACGCGGCTGGGTTGTCGGCCGCGAGCTGGCGGTAGATTTCCGTCGCCTCTTTGACAACCGTAAGGGCTTCGCCCCTGTGCCCCGCCCTCGACAGTCGGTTGCCGAGGTTGGACAGTGAGGCGGCGAGTTCGGGTTTGTGCGCGGCTGGGTTGTCGGCTGCGAGTTGGCGGTAGATCTTCACTGCTTCTTCGGTGGCGGCGCGGGCTTCGGTCCTGTGCCCGGCCTCCGTCAGATCTGCGCCAAGGTTAGACAGGGAGCGGGCGAGGTCGGGTTTGTACGCGGCTGCGGCTGGGTTGTCGGTCGCGAGTTGGCGGTAGATCTTCACTGCCTCTTCGGTGGCGGTGAGGGCTTCGTCTCTGCGTCCTGCCTCCGACAGTCGGTTGCCGAGGTTGGACAGGGAGCGGGCGAGGTCGGGTTCGTACGCGGCAGGGTTGGCGGCCGCGAGTCGGCGCCGGATCTCCACCGCCTGCTGTTCGGCGGTGAGGGCTTCGCTCCTGCGCCCGGCCTCCGGCAACCGGATGCCGAGGTTGGACAGTGAGGCGGCGAGTTCGGGTTCGTACGCGGCTGGGTTGTCGGTCGCGAGTTGGCGGTAGATCTTCACTGCCTCTTCGGTGGCGGTGAGGGCTTCGTCTCTGCGTCCTGCCTCCGACAGTCGGTTGCCGAGGTTGGACAGTGAGGCGGCGAGTTCGGGTTCGTACGCGGCTGGGCTGTCGGCCGTGAGCCGACGCCGGATCTCCACCGCCTCTTCGACGACCGTGACGGCTTCGCTCCTGCGACCCGCCTGCGACAGATCGACGCTGAGGTTGGACAGTGAGGCGGCGAGTTCGGGTTCGTACGCGGCTGGGCTGCTGTCCGCGAGCCGACGGTAGATCTTCACTGCCTCTTCGGTGGCGGTGAGGGCTTCGTCTCTGCATCCCGCTTCCGACAGTCGGTTGCCGAGGTTGGACAGTGAGCGGGCGAGTTCGGGTTGGCGCGCGGCTGGGTTGGCGGCCGCGAGTTCCTGGTTGGTGTGGGCGAGGGTGGTGGTGAGGCGAATGGCGAGGGGGCAGATGACACGGGAGGGGTAGGGGAGTGCGGCTGCTGTGGTCTGGATGGCTTGGTGGGCGAGGGGGGCGGTGTCGAGGGCCGTGTCCATGGTGCGGAGGACTTGTTCGCTGTCGTTAGTGCGGCCGGCGTTGTAGTGGGCGATGGCGGCGCGGGCCAGGATGGTGATGAGCTGGGCCTGTTGTCCGGGTGCCGCTGTGGCGAGAAGGGCGGGCAGCAAGATGCTGCCGTGGGTGAGAGTGCGGGAGGCGTGGTATTCGGCGATGCGGTCGGGTTGGAGGGAGCCCCAGTAACGGTCGGGTTCGGCCGGGTACAGCCTGGCCAGCCAGGCCGCGGTGCGTACGGCCTTGTCGGCGGGTAGGTCGGGGATGGTGCTGATGACGTGGGCGGCCTCGTCTTTGCTGGCAGCTCCGGTCAGGGCCGCGGCGGCGACGGCTGCGGCCAGGGTGGTGGTGGGCAAGTTCAGTTTGAAGGCGGGGGCTCTGGCGCTGTCCTCCCAGAAGCGTCCTTCGTGCTGTAAGAGGATCTCTTCGGCCGGGGTGCCGGGGGGTGTGTCGGTGGGTTTGGGGCCGTGCTGCAGCAGGGTGACCAGGGCGGTCAGTTGCAGGGTGAGGGCGTTGTCGTAGCGGGAATCGCTCAGGTCGTCGGGGGGATGGAGGGCGGCGGCCAGGGCAGTCCAGTCGTGCGCGGGCACGGTGGAGATCCGGGGCAGCAGGCAGGCGAGGCCGTGGGCGGCGCTGGTG
Source organism: Streptomyces sp. TLI_146 (assembly GCF_002846415.1). Lineage (NCBI taxonomy): Bacteria > Bacillati > Actinomycetota > Actinomycetes > Kitasatosporales > Streptomycetaceae > Streptomyces > Streptomyces sp. TLI_146. The sequence goes on along the minus strand of NZ_PJMX01000001.1, from coordinate 1,898,165 downwards.
AATGCGATACGGCGGTCCTGGGTGGGTCGGCTGCGAGGGATGAGCGGGGCGAGTGCGGTGACTGGGGCGGCGGCGAGCAGGCTGCGCACGGCGGAGGCGGCGTTGAGCGGGTCGGTGCGCCATTCCCCATCGGAGCGGGCGAGCAGCAGCAGCCGCACCCGGTGGCGGGAGTAATGCAGGTGGCTGATGAGGCGGCGTAGCAGGCGGGGGCGAGTCTCGGCGTAGTCGACGACGACGAGCAAGGGCAGGGCGGTGGTCAGGGGGGTGAAGTCAGGTGGGGTGTCGTAGTCGGTGAGGTCGGGGCGCAGGTGTCCGGCTACCCAGCCGTGGTGGCTGAGGAGGTTGGTGAGGTGGCGGGCCAGGCGGGTCTTGCCCTGCCCACCGGGCCCGGTCAGCACCCGCACCGCGAGCGTGGGGGGACCCTCTTGGCACCAGGTGCGCAGGTCGCTGAGTTCGCTGTCGCGGCCGTGGAATGCGACGACTTCGGCATCAGCGCGCAGCAGCGCAGCCGGTGAGTTCAGGTCGCGTCCGGCTGCCGCCGGTGTGAGGAGCCCAGCGGCTTCCACCGGTTCCAGGACGGGTTCCCAGCCGGTGTGCTGGGCGACGGCGGCACGGAAAGTGTCGTCGGCGAGGAGGCGGGCTGCAGTGGTGGCGGTCAGGCGGGTGCCGCTGTCGGCTTGGCGGTCGCGGCCCACGACGCCGCACAGCATGTCCCCGCCAGGGACGTCGTCGCCCAGGAGGGCGGCTCCCGAGATTCCCGACCAGCGGCTGCCCTCCGAGCCAGGGGGAGGAGCGGCAGGGAAGGTGGGGTCGCTGCTGGAAATCTCGTAGCGGCCGGCCAAGGAGCCGCTGCCCGGGACGATGTGGCCGGTGAGCTGTTCGTCCAGGCGCCGGCCGTCGTCGGGGTCTTTCTGCATGCGAGGGAAGCCGGTCAGGGTAATCGGGTGCGGGCGGGCACCGATGATGAGTCCGAAGCGCTGCGGCGGACGGGTGAGTAGATCGCTCAGGGACTCCGGTGTCTGCCAGCCGTGCCCGCCGGAGATCTCGATCAGCGCTGCATCCACCGTCTCGTCTGCGGGGTGCCAGCACACGATGGCGGGAAACTCCTGTCCGCCAGCGTCAGGCTGGGACACGGTCAGCGGGTTGCCGCCCGCATCGTTCATCCTGTCCAGGACGTGGGCGGCCGTCAGCACCAGCCGCGGCGCGATCAGGTAGCCCGACCCGAAGCTCCGCTTGTCCGTGCCCGGTTTGCGTACCCGGATCTGCACCCGGCGGTCGAACTCCACGGCATCCCCCGTTCCCTGCTCCCCAACCTGCGCAGGCCCGGCCCGGCTATTCCTCGTCGCTGACGTCGATGTCGCCGCCGCCGGGCAGGTGAGGCTGCAGCGTCACGGTCACCGTGTGGGTGGCCTTCCTGCCACTCTCCTTCCTGCCGCCCAGGCTGATCACGCTCCACCGCAGCCCGCCGTTAACACCCTTGGTACCGGTCAACTCCAGGCCGAGTTCCAGCGAGATCTCTCCCAGCGTGAACAGCACCCCCCGGTGGCCACCGCCCGCAGGGGCGGCGATGCGCTCCTGTGCTTCGGCGATCTGGTCCCGCAGCAGTGCGATCGCGTCCGCGAGGTCCATCCACTCCTGATCTGAACTGCTTGTGTTGCCCACTACGATCCCCTCCTGTTTGCCCAAGCCCTGTTGTACCTACGGCGAGAGGGCGCACCTGGCTACTCCTCCCGGCGTAAACGCCAACGACTCGGGCCCGGCGAGCTCCGGTTCCAGGCCCGAGCTGATGTTCCTGCACATCGTCCTCCGTCTGAAGGGACGGCGTCATGAGGCAGCCAGCCGGTTCACCCCGAAAGAGCGGAACCCAACCACGCTACCGCCGGTACGCGTCCACAGACCTGGTGCATTCTGCGTATGTGACGGCTGCGAAGGCTGGATTCTCATGGGGGCGCCTGGACGCTCCGAACCGCTTTCGCCGCCGGGACGAACCAGGTGCCTCGCTATATCACGAAGATGACTGCCGCTTGAGCGGCGGGTCTCGACAGCCATCGCCCGAAACGGTGTACGGACGGATCGAAGTCAGCAAACAGAAGCCCCGCCAACTCCAGCCGCGACTCATAGATCACGTGGTCACGCATCGTCGCCGACCAGTAGGCCCCGGAGCGGGGCTTCTGCCCGCGATACCAACGGAATGTGCGCCACGGAGTCGCCGATCCCAACAGGTCGATAGGCACAGTCATCCACGACAGACCCTCGACACACTTGCCGTCGCGCGAGCGAGCACTGACCACTGCGGTAGGACCATCCGTGGTGTACCCCCAGCCGGGTGAGGCCCTATACACCCACGATGCCCACCCTCCGCGAGGAGGGCAGGCAGAAACTGTCCCTGCCACTCGAATGAGTGAGTGTGCTGAGCTGCAATTCTCAGCACAACGCCATATATGGCCCTGACGTGCAGTCAACTCTGAGAATATGGCGCCATTTTCGAGAACCTACACAGCAGTCGGATCCGGCAGTTCGCCGGGGGCAGACAGGAAAGATCGCGAAAGGACTGGTGGAAGCCGCCAGGGGCATGTCAACGTAGACGACTTCCCCGAAACACCAGGTCAGAGAGGTGATGCCTGTGACCGTGGACGCGTCCACGCCCGGATTCTCCACTACCACCGAGGCTCTGCGGCTGCGTTCGTGGCAGCTGGGACCCGGCCAGCCGACGATGGTCACCGACCTGTTCAACGCGGAGTTCTTCCACCTCGTCGTGGACGACCGGGCCGATGTCCACGTCAGCAGCAAAGACGGCCGCTTCTACCTCGGATGGTTCCCGCTGGGGCGCCCGGGCACCGATGGCGACGGCTGGGCCCTCGCCGTCACCGGCACCGCCAAGGTCCCCGGCTACCGGATCCGCTTCGACACGGAAACGCCGGCGGAGATCGTCGCGGCCACGGTCCAGCGCGTGCTGGCCACGTCCCGGCCACTGTGACCCCACCACCACCGCGCGGCTCGGATCTGCTGCTCACCGACGGCACGTACCCTTCCCTCGTCCCCTGGTGGGGCGCCCGTTACTGCAAGGAGATGAGTCTTGGCCCCGGAGCTGACCGTCGGCGACCTGCTGGAGAGCCTGTCCGCCGGCGACCGCGACGTGGTGGTCCGTCTGCGGATCAACCCCTTCGCCCCCACGGTGCGCCGCCTGGGCGGCGTGGTCCCCACCCGTGACGACGCCGACCGGCCGGTGGTGTTCATCGCAGAGGCCAAGGACGCCGAGCCGCTCGGCACGCGGCCCGAGCCGACCGTCGGCGACCTGCTCGACCAGCTGTCCGCCTGCGACCGCAACGCCGTCGTGCAGTTCGCCCTCAACCCCGGCTTCCCGATGGCCCACCGTGCGGGCCCCATTGCCGCCGCCCGCGATGAGATGGGCCGTCCCGTGCTGTTCCTCACCGAGCCGGACGAGGACGAGGCCGAGCAGTTCGGTCCCCTGTTGCCTCACGTCGCGGTCGCGCTGACCTGGCACGAACCGACCGAGGCCCCGCCGCGCCGCCGGCGCGGCACCCGCCCCAGCGGCGGGCAGTGAATCACCTGCGAGCCCACGGAGGCGCCCCTGCACCCGCACCATCCCTCTGACTCCTCCTATCCCCTCTCGCCGCCCCCGGTTCACTGGGTCACCCCGCGCCATCTGGCCGGTGACGACGACGCCCTCGCCGAGCAGGTCGGCGAGACCCTGACCGGTCTGGGCTGGCGCATGTGGCCGACCTCCCGCGACACCCTGCTGTATGTGAGCCCGGACGAGCTGCGCGGCGCCGAATGGATCCTGGCCAGCAGCCCGTTCACGCTCGGCGGCCTGCGCGTCGCCCTGCAGATCTCCGCCCGCCCGGACGCCGGCAGCGCGCTGGTGCAGTGGAACGCCTACTTCACCACCGGTGTCCCGCACGAGGCGCTGCACGACTTCCTCGTCGCGCTCGACGCCAGCGCGGTGCCCGATACCGGCTTCGAGGAGCCCGAGGTGGTGGTGGCAGCCCTGAGCGCGCAGGGCTGGATCCGTGACGTGGACCGGCCCCGCACCGCCGCCACGGACCCGGGCTTCGCCTCGCACGTCTCGCTCGAGATGCTGCCGGACCTGATCGCGGATGCCGATCTGCGGGAGGACCTGATGGGCTGGCAGGCATGGGCCGAGCCCACGTTCGGCGCCACCTATCTGTGGTGTGCGAACTTCAGCCCGAGCGTCCCCAACGAGCTGGTCGCCGTGTTCGCTGCCTCGCTCGCCTCCCCAGTCCCGGTGGCACGCCACCGGCTGCCGCACAGCGCGCAAGATCGCCTCACGATCGTCCGCCGCGGCTGACCCTGGGCCTGACCGACAAATCCGCGTCACCGGCCGCTCCACTGTGATCTCTGCCGGATGGTTCGACACCCTCGCCGAGGGCTGGCTGCTCGCCGAGTGGGCTTGCCGCCGCCTGGAGCGCGCCGTCCACGAGATCGTCCGCCTGCGCGACGACATCGAGGGGGAGCGCGGCGCCGACTCCGCCCGTTGCGAGGAGCAGGAGCAACGCGCCACATAGCCGCCTACCTCCAGCAGCACGGCCTGGTCCTCGATGAGGACGGCGATGAGACCTACGCCCCCCGCGATCGCACCACCGGCGCGACGCCGCCCCTCGGCGCCACCTTCTACAGCTGACGGGCCCGCCCGGCCCTTCGGGGCCGGGCCCTGCACTCCGCCAGGTACTGCCACCCCTGAAGCGGAGAGATCACACAGAACGCCACCGAGACCTTGGCGAACTTTCGGCGCAGACTTGTACAGGGGCACCCAGACAGACCAAGGGAGGTGCCCATGAGCGAGAAGCGAGAAGCGAGAGGCCAAGCGCCGGGCTGAATACGAGCCGCGCACTGGCCGGGACGACTGGGAGGAGTTCCAGAAACTCAGCCCGATGGCTCGCCTGAAGTTCTTTCGCACCCCCCCGCAGGATGGTCCCTGTGAACTGCACATCGAACAGAACCTTGCCCGGGCTGGCGTTCTCGGCACCACCAAGGACTTGCATTGGCACTGGTGGATCTCTGGACTAGATGGTCGGATCGCCCACTCCGGCTACCGGTTTACGGTGAAATTGGCCGACCAGGTAGGCCGCAAATTGGCCGCCAAGCATTCGAACCAGATCAAGTGAGCGCTCTGACCGCCCACCCAAATTCGACGCAAGCATGGCACCGGCCCCGTTCCACCCGGCTGCCGTTGATCACCGGGCATCGGTTGCATGAGAGCGGCTACTGGATCTGCGCGTTCCCGGACTGCGAGCGGCACCCCGCCGATCATGTCCAGGCCGAGGGCAGTGGCTCGAGGCGGCGCACACCTTCACGCCTCAGCGTATCGCGCCTTTCCCGCTGCCGGACGTGTGGCTACCGCTGGCAGCACGCCAGGAACCGGCGTGGGACCCTTGAAGTCGTCGTCTTTGCGCGCGGCCATATGCACGCCGTGAGCGTGAAAGTCTCATGTTAGACGCGCGATCATCTTGAAGCCGTCGCTGGTGTACTCGGTATACGGCAATGCCGCCACGCGGGCGGCATCAACCGTGATGTCTCAGGGTGCCCGGGGCCGTCATTCGTGGCGCCTTATGGACGTAAGGATGGAGCGAGATATGAGCAAGCATGTCGGCACGTACCACTACAAGGAAGACTGCGCCAGGACCTTTCCCGCACCCACCGAAGAGACTTTGCGCACACGGGAGATATGGGAGTGCGATTGCGGGAAACGATACCTCACAGAGCAGTACGCGGACATAGGCGAACCGAAGCGGACTCCGGCAGGGGACCCGAATTGGTACTGGCGCTACCACTGGGTCGAACAGAAGCCCACGTGCACATGCGACTCGTAGGACCTGGTCAGGTTGGTATGGGAACCGGCATGTCGCGGTGACAGGTGGGACAGGCGCCGGTCCAGACCGCAAGGAGTAACTGCAGTGGGGGCGCGCGACGGGGACGAGGGTGACGTGGTGGTGCCATCCCCGCCAGGTGCGGCCATCGGCGGGGGAGTCGGAGTCGGGCGGGGTGAGCCGCTTGGTCCAGGCGGGTAGGGCGGGGGTGTCGTGGTCGTGCTCGGTGCACCAGTGGAGCCAGGACAGGAGGGCGGCTCGGCGTTCGGGGTGCGGAGGGAGTCGAGGAAGGCGTCGGCGGCGGTCTGGACGGTGAACGTCTTGCCGGTGCGCAGGGTGACGACGGTGGGGTACTGGGTCCTCCTTGCCGCAGATAACGGGACCGCTTCGCGCACCGGCGGGCGAGTGTTCCTGCAGGTGGCGTTCCATGGTGCCGCAGATAGTGGGGCATTATCTGCGGGTTGTCGCGCTGTCCCGCAGGACGGGGCGGCGGATGGATCAGGCAGTCGATCCACGCTCCTCGCCGTTGAGAAGTCGGCGCACGTCCGACGCTTCTTGGGCGCTGCCCATGGCCTCCAGGACGTCGGCCAGCGTGCCTCTCGCCGCCTGCAGGCGGTCACGGTAGGCCGCAGGCGTGTGCTCGGCCAGTTTGGTGAATATCGCTACTGCTTCGGTTACTGCTTCCAATGCGAGGGGGAGATTTTCCGGCCCCCTGAGCTGCACCCAGGCAGTTGCCCACAGCGAGGCGGCGAGGTCGGGTTCGTAGGCGTCGGGGTTGGCTGCCGCCAGCCGCCGCCTGATCGCGGTGGCTTCCTCGCTCGCGGTCAGGCCCTCCGCCCGCCGCCCCACCTCCCCGTAGTCGACGGACAGGTTGTTGAGCGAGGCAGCGAGGTCGGGTTCGTGGGCGTCGGGGTTGGCTGCCGCCAGCCGCCGCCTGATCGCGGTGGCTTCCTCGCTCGCGGTCAGGCCCTCCGCCCGCCGCCCCACCTCCCCGTAGTCGACGGACAGGTTGTTGAGCGAGGCAGCGAGGTCGGGTTCGTGGGCGTCGGGGTTGGCCGTCGCCAGTCGTCGGTACACGGAGGTGGCTTCCTCGCTCGCGGTCAGGCCCTCCGCCCGCCGCCCCACCTCCCCGTAATGGATCGACAGGTTGTTGAGCGACATGGCGAGGTCGGGGTCGTGGGCGTCGGGGTTGGCTGCCGCCAGCCGCCGCCTGATCGCGGTGGCTTCCTCGCTCGCGGTCAGGCCCTCCGCCCGCCGCCCCACCGCCCCGTAGTCGACGGACAGGTTGTTGAGCGAGGCAGCGAGGTCGGGTTCGTGGGCGTCGGGGTTGGCCGTCGCCAGCCGCCGGTACACGGAGGTGGCTTCCTCGCTCGCGGTCAGGCCCTCCGCCCGCCGCCCCACCGCCCCGTAACGGATCGACAGGTTGTTGAGCGACATGGCGAGGTCGGGGTCGTAGGCGTCGGGGTTGGCCGCCGCCAGCCGCCGGTACACGGAGGTGGCTTCCTCGCTCGCGGTCAGGCCCTCCGCCCGCCGCCCCACCGCCCCGTAATGGATCGACAGGTTGTTGAGCGACATGGCGAGGTCGGGGTCGTAGGCGTCGGGGTTGGCCGCCGCCAGCCGCCGGTACACGGAGGTGGCTTCCTCGCTCGCGGTCAGGCCCTCCGCCCGCCGCCCCACCTCCCCGTAATGGATCGACAGGTTGTTGAGCGACATGGCGAGGCCGGGTTCGTGGGCGTCGGGGTTGGCTGCCGCCAGCCGCCGCCTGATCGCGGTGGCTTCCTCGCTCGCGGTCAGGCCCTCCGCCCGCCGCCCCACCTCCCCGTAGTCGACGGACAGGTTGTTGAGCGAGGCAGCGAGGTCGGGTTCGTGAGCGTCGGGGTTGGCCGTCGCCAGTCGTCGGTACACGGAGGTGGCTTCCTCGCTCGCGGTCAGGCCCTCCGCCCGCCGCCCCACCTCCCCGTAATGGATCGACAGGTTGTTGAGCGAGGCGGCGAGGCCGGGTTCGTAGGCGTCGGGGTTGGCCGCCGCCAGCCGCCGGTACACAGAGGTCAGGTCGTGGTGGAGTCGCAGGGCGAGGGGGGCCACGGCGCGGGAGGGACGGGGAAGCGCGGCGGATGCCGCTTGGAGGGCATCGGGTGTGGGTGGGGCAGTGTTCAAGGCGGTGTCGATGGTGTGCAGGACGTCGGTGCTGACGGTGGGGCGGCCGGCGTTGGCGTGGCCGATGGCGGCGCGGGCCATCACGGTCAGGGCCTGGGCCTGCTGAGTGGCCGATGCCTGGGTCATGAGGGCGGGCAGGAAGCTGTCGGGGCCGGTGAGCTGGGTGGAGGCGTGGTGTTCGGCGATGCGGTCGGGTTGCAGGGAGCCCCAGTAGCGGCCGGGGGCCGGTGGGTAGAGGAAGCCCAGCCACCGCGCGACGGCCCGGGCCCGGCCGCCGGGGAGGTCGGGGACCGCGGCCGTGACGGTCAGGGCTTCGGTTGGGTCGGCGGCTCCGCACACCGCCGCGGCGGCCACCGCGTCCCGCAGGGTGTCCATCGTCAGGTCGCCGAGCTTGAACATGGGTGATTTCGCGGTGCCGCCCCAGTAGCGCTCCTCGTGGCTGAGCAAGGTGGCCTCGGCGGGCTGGCCGGGGTCGGTGTCCACGGGGGCGGGGCCGTGTTGCAGGAGCGTGACCAGGGCGGTCATCTGCAAAGTGAGGACGGAGTCGTAGCGGGGGTGGGTGAGGTCGTCGGGAGGCCGCACGATGGTGGCCAGGGCGGCCCAGTCGGTGGCGGCGTGATCGGGGAGCTGGCCCAGCAGCCGGGCCAGGCCGGTGGCCGCGGTGGTGAAGGCGGTGGCGCGGGTGTGGGTGTGGGCGGTGCGCGGGATCAGGGGGGCGAGGTCGGTGACGGGGGCGCCGGCCAGGATCGCGCGGGTGGGCGCGGTGGCGTCGAGGGTGTCGTTCTTCCAGTCCCCGTCGGCTCTCGCCAGGAGCAGGAGGCGGGTGGGGTGGTGGCTGGTGCGGAGGTGTTCGACCAGGCGGCGGACCTGGTGGGGCAGGGTTTCGGCGTAGTCGACGACCAGCAGCCGGGGGTGGGTGGCGGTGTCCAGGACACTCCAGTCGGGGCCTGGGCCTTGGGGGTCGTCGGTGAGGTCGGCGCGCAGGTGCCCGGTGATCCATCCGTGCTCGCGCAGCTGGGTGGTGAGGTGGCGGGCGAGGCGGGTCTTGCCCTGGCCGCCCGGGCCGGTCAGCACCCGCACGGAGAAGGTCTCCCGCGCGTCGTGGCACCAGGCGCGCAGGTCGCGGAGTTCGTCGTGGCGGCCGTGGAAGGTGACGGCTTCGGCGTCGGCGCGCAGGAGCATCGCCGGTGAGCGCAGGTCCCGCTCGGTTGCGGCCGGTGCCAGCAGTCCGGCCGGCTCGACGGCTTCCAGGACGGGTGGCCATCCGGTCTCCGGGCAGGGGTTGAGGGTGGGTGGTTCGGTGCTGTGGCGGTGGATCAGGCTGCGGAAGGCGGGGTCGGCGAGCAGGTCGAGGGTGCGGGTGGCGGTCAGCCGGGCCCCGTGGGTGGCCTTGCGGTCCTGGCGCAGGACCCCGACGAGCAGGTCCCCGGACAGCAGGGCGGCCCCGGAGATTCCCGACCATTTGGTTCCTTTGGCCCCGGGCGTTGTGGGGGCGGTGGCGGGCAGGGGGTCCAGGCTGAGGACCTCGTAGCGGCCTGCCGGGTCGCCGGTGAGGGGGTTGACGTGGCCTTGGAGCGGTTCGGCTCCGCGGCCGGACTGGTCCTTTTGCAGGCGGGGGTAGCCGCGGGCCTGGACGGGTTGCGCGTGGTGGGGGCCGATGAACTGGCCCCAGCGCTGAGGCGGGCGGGTGCGCAGGCCGCGCAGGGAGTTGGGGATCTGCCAGTCGGCGTGGTCGTCGACTTCGACCAGGGCGGCGTCCACGGTGTCGTCGTACCGGCACCAGCGCACGGTACCCGCGAACTGCCGCCCGCCCGCACCGGACCGGCTCACCAAGACCCCGCCCTGCCCGGTGGCGGCCGCGCTGCCCAGGACGTGGGCAGCGGTCAGGACCAGGCGGGGCGCGACCAGGTAGCCGCTGCCGAACCACGGCTTGGCCTGCGCGGCGCCGTCCGGTTTGGGGACGCGAATCTGTACGACCCGATCAGACTCCATCGTCCTCCCCGTCTCGTCCCGTCGCCTGTCGTCCGGTCAGCTTCCGGGCTGGCGGTTACATGTCGTCCTCGTCGCCGACCTCGGTGTCGCCGGGATCACCGGCGCCGGGCAGGTGCGGCTTGAGACGCACGGTCACCGTGTGGGTGGTCTTGCGGGTGGTCTCCTTCTTCCCGCCGAGGTTGACCACGCTGAAGCGCAGGCCGCCGTCCACACCGCGGGTGCGGGCCAGTTCCATGCCGAGCTCCACGGTGATCTCGCCCAGCCCGAAACCGACCCCCTGGTCCCCGTCGTCGGCGACCCGGCGCTGGGCCTCGGCGACCTGCTCCCGCAGGAGGGTGATCGCGTCCGCGAGGTCCAACTCGTCGTCCCCCACACCGTTCCCGGCCATCGCTGTCCCCTTCCGCCCCGCCCCGCGCGGGCAGCGAGCACTGAATTGCCAGCCTCCCACCCCCTACGGGCCGGGAGGAGGGAAACAGCCGGATAGGTCCGCCAACGGGCGCGACCGGGAACGCCAAGACGACCGCCGCTGCCCCGACCAACGAGCCGCCAGCCCCGCCGGGCACGGAATAAGCCAGCAGGATCGTCACCAGCCGCAAACGGCGGTAATCAGTCCTCGGGCCTGGTGGGCTGGGGCAGTACCGGCGTGCGCTTCGCCTCAGCGAGTGCGAGGCGGCCGCTCTTCAACTCGGGCAGGTAGTTGTAGATCGTGTTCCTGGAGACGCCGGGTAGCTTCGCAATCGACGTGACGGTGTTCTACGGTCGGCAAGCAGGTCGCTGGTCGCAGGCATCGGTGAGTACACCAAAGCCCTGCTCGGCTCAGTACAACACGCGCGAACTGACGCGGAACACCCGTCCAGGCAGCACACAGCCCCGCGAGCGGCACGCGCACGCGGGGCTGCTGAGACGACGGTGGGCTAGACGGTGGCCTTGGCGAACGCCTTGCCCAGGTGCGCGTCCAGGAGTCCGGGCGAACCGGAGACGATCACCAGGACGTTGCCGCTACGGATCGCCGTCTGCTTGACGACGCTGCGCTGACCGCCCGTGGAGTAGGTGAGCAGCTGGCTCCAACGCTCCTCACCGAGCTGGGGGGCGCCGGTCGTCTGGGTGGTCATGTCGATGGCGGTGCTGCCCGAGACGACCTGGTACGTCGGGCAGGAGGCCATCGCCTCGAAGATGCGGCCGACGCCGTCTGACAGCTTCTGCGCGGTGTCGCTGTACAGCTCCTCGGCCACCTCGGAGTCGCTGTCGCCGTTGTAGGCGAACGTGGCCTTCACCTTGTTCGGGAAGTCGAGGCCCTGGCCGGTCGCCGTGTCCCCGCCGAGCTGGTTGAGGGCGGGGCAGCCGATCACCGCGAAGTCGTCGTTGTGCTGAGTTCGCTCGGCTTTGCGCACGTAGCCCTCGCCCAGGTCCTTCTCGGTCAGCAGCCGCTTGCTCAGCACGGCCGAGGACAGCGACTTCGCGCCGACGGCATCGCTTCCACCGCGGGGCGAGGAGGACGCTGTCGGCGACGTGCCGGAGGGGGCGGCGGAGCAGGCGGTAAGAGTAAGTGCAGTCAGGACAAGGGCGGCCGTGGTGTGGTGACGCAAGTGAAACCCCCTGGTGTGCGGAGCGGGCGGTCTGACTGGGGCCGACACGCGATCCGCTGCCGGCGGGGAGGGGGGTACGGGCGGTCAGTGGCCCAGGTGGCGCAGGCCGTCGTCCAGGGTGGGGTGGAAGTGGTCCACCGGACCGGAGTTGCGGTTGTACCAGGCCGGGTCCAGACGCGGCTCGGCGGTGTTGTGGCCAGCGCGGCAGCGCAGCCAGACCGTGTCGTCGCGCATGCTGAAGACGATCCAGTCCCGGTACGCGCCGCACTGCGGGCACTCGCGCACCTCGCCGTCGACGACGAGCGGCTGCTCCCAGCGCATCATCAGTCCCTCGACCTCGTGGCGCGATGGCGCGCGAAGCTCCTGCGGCGGAAAGTCGGGCACCTCTTCGATGCCTCCGCCGTGGGCGGGAGTCGCAGGCTCGGCGGCCGGGTCGGCGAAGTCGGGCGCCGGCCAGTTCGCGTGCATCTGCAGCATCGCCTGGCCGGCGAGCTGGGCGTCACGGAACTCGCGGTCCGCGCGGCGTCGAAACATATGTCCCCCTCTTCGTCTTTCATCGGCCACACGGACAGTGCCCCAGGGTCCTGAGCTGCTGCAACTTGCACATTCGGGAATCATCTCGTCTTCCTGGGACGGTCGTTGCGCCCCGCGGAGGTCCGCTGCGGCCGCCCGGAGCGTTGCGGTGTGGCGGTGCCCGGCTCGGGCATGGCGGAGGCGTCGGCGGGCAGGTCGGCCAGGCGCCGCAGCCGCCAGACCAGGACGTCGCTGACCGACTCGGCCGTATCGAGTTCGCGGCGTGCGACAGCCTCGGCGAGCAGGGCGGCAGGCTCGTGGCCGGCGGCTTCGACGTCCGCGAGGGTCGCGGCGAGCGCATGCCAGCCGGGCTCGGCGAGGACCTGCTCGGCCAACTCCGGTACTGCCTGGCGCAGGTGGGCCGCCTGGCGGCGCTGGAGCGGTTGGGAGAGGCGGCGGCCACGGTGGCGCAGGACGGCCATCGGGTGCTGGGCTGCGGACTGGTAGGCCGCGCGCAGGTGTTCGGCGGCCTGACGGGCGGCAGCGGCCTGCTGGGCGTGGTTCTTCCGGCCGTGCCAGTGGGCCGCGGCGATGACCAGGAAGGCGACCATGTCGATCACCATGGCGGTGGTGGCGCCGTCCTCGCCGCGCCCCAGGGCGGGACCGCTGTAGATGAGGTCGCGGGCGGCCTGGCGCAGGGCGCGGTCGTGGCCGCGCTCGGCTCGTACGTGGGAGCGGGAGGCACGCTCGAAAGCCCGTGCCGCCTCTTGGAGTTGCCTGCGGGTGTGGGCGGCGGAGGTCTTGGCGAGGGCGTCGAGGACCTCACAAGCCGCCGCGATGTGGGCAGCGGCCTGGTGGTCGGCGCCGTGGTCGATGATCAGGACCGCCTGCCAGGCGGCGGCTGCCGCGCGGCGCCGTGCCCGTGCCGGACCGCCCGGTGCGCTGGCGCGGTCGTCCCGAACGGCGGCGGGGTCCTGCTGGGGAGTGGACCAGCGTTCGCGGATGCGGGGCAGGGAGAGGTCGGGGGCGAGCGTGGAGCCCGCGAAGTAGACCGGCTCGTTGTCCTCGTTGCGGTCGTCGGTCAGCGCGACCTTGTAGCCGAGCAGGTCACCGGAGGGCGCGGTGCGCTTGCGGATGAGCAGGCCGGCGGCTGCCAGCCGGTCGAAGAACTCCTCCTCGCTGGTCGCGCCGGCCACCGCCCTACGGACAGTTTCACGCAGTTCCTCGCGGGCGGTCTGCTCCCTGCCCTGACGCTCCGCTTTGTGGCGCTCCGCGCTGGTGGGCCGTTTGGCGGCGGTGCCGTCGCCCGCGTTGACCAGGGTCAGGCCCAGCTCCTTCTCGATGAGACGGCATTCGGCCTGGGCCCGCATTCCGGAGCGGAAGTCGTCGGGGCGGCTTCCGTCCTCGCACACGAGGGTCGCGACGATGTGGATGTGATCGTCCGCGTGCCGTACGGCCGCCCATCGGCAACCGGGCGTGCCGTCGCCAGGGTCGATGCCGGTGGCGGCAACGACCCGGCGGGCGATGTCTGCCCATTCGTCGTCGGACAGGATGCGGTCGCCGGGCGCGGCACGCACCGAGGTGTGCCACACGTGCTTGGCCGGACGGGCGTGCGCGGGCAGGGCTTCGACGGGCTGGTCGAGCAGCAGCGCCAGGTCCTCAAGGGCGGCGTCGAAGTCGGCGGTGCGGCCGGGGTCGGGCGCCATGTCGTCGAAGGACGCGACGAGGTGCGGGTCGACGTGTTCCTCGGCGCGTCCGGGGCTGTACAGGTAGTTGAGGAGGCCGATGGTCTTGTCGCCGGAATCGTTGATGCTGGGGATCATGCCGGGGTCTGCTGTCGGGCGATGAGCTGGGCGGCAGCCTCGCGGACGCACTCAGCCGCGGTGTGGACCGCGGCGATGGCGGCAGCGAGCTGCGGTGCTTCGGCATCGGAGTTGAGTGCCTTGACGGCCTGGTTGAGGTTGCTGCCCGCCCAGCCGAGACGGCGGCGGGAGTCGAACAGGGCAGTGATCACTTCGCGGTCGTCGGCGATCTCGGCGGCGGTGCGGTCAGCGTCGCGGGCGGCGCGCAGGGCGGAGCGGGCGAGGAAACCGGCGACGGATAGATTCGATTGGGCAGCGGCGGACTTGATCAGGGCGAACTCTTCATCGTTGAAACGGGCATTGGGCTGGTGCAGGCGCTTTTTCTCACGCGGCTGGCGCGGACGCTGACGGGCGCGCGGCGCGGCGGACGAGCGGCGACGGCGGCGGTTCGCATCGTTCTTCCCCCCAGGCTTCGGTCCGCCCTCGGTCGAAGCCTGCCGGACCTGCGCCCCCTGGTGCAGGTCTGCTCCCGCCCCCTTCGGGGCGGGGTCGGCGGAAGCTACGCTTCCGCCCCAACTTGCTCCCCGCGAGAGGAAGTTGGTTGCCGCCTCGTCGCGGGTGTGGGGCTGGGGGTCGTTCGGGTTCGTCATCGGGTGTCGTTCCTCGTGGTGCGGGTGTGGTGCTGGATCTGGGCGGCGAGATCGACCAGGGCGGCGGCCCCGTCCAGGACACGGACGGGGGCTTGGGGCGTGCTCTGCACGAGCCACTGCCCGTTCGGGGCCAGGACAGCGGCGTGCAGGAAACGGTGCCGGACCAGGACCTCGGCCCAGGCGCCGGCTTCGGCTGCGGTCGGGATCGACGTACGGGAGTGGCGGGAGCGGATGGCGGTCCTCCGGGGCTGGGGCGGTGGCCCGGCACAGGACCGGGCCACCGCGTCATCGGGGGCGATAGGGCCATTGACCTGTGGTTATCGCCTGGTCATCCGCATATCGGGCAGGCTTCGAAGTGTCGGCCGAGGGCCTTGGCCATGCGGGACCTCACGGCCAGGGCGTTGGTCGCGCTGGTCTTTGCGGCCTTTGTGCCCGTGCTGCGCTGGGAGTGGTTGCGCAGGTAGGTGATGTCCTGCTCGTAGCCGCTCTTGATGCGCTCGAAGCGCTCGCAGGTCTTCATCGGGCTCTCCTCGTGTCTCGGGGCAGGTGGGCGAGCGCCGGGTCTGCGTACAGGGCGGCCTGGATGTCGCTGAACAGCTCGTTGCTGACGGTGATACCGGCGTTCCGCAGGTGCGGGCGGATGGCCCGTCGAGTCATCCGGCCTTCACCGAGGGCAGCCTCACGCGCGACTGCGACCTTCGCTTCCCACGGGACTTCGTCCTGGTCCGCGGGCTTGGCCCGCTGGTCCGGCGCCGGGGTGCCAAGGGCCGTGGTCTGCGCTCCCTGCGGTCCGCCCGAGGAGCCGCCTTCGACCTGGTCCGCCAGCGGTTCCAGAGGTTGGTCCGCTTCGTGGTCCGGGCGGTCCGGTGCGGGGTTGGTCCGCTGGTCCGGAGGGGCGGAGTCGGCCAGTTGGTCCGCGGTTCGCGTGTCGTGGTCCGCGGTCGGCGGGTGTTCGCGGTCCGGCATCTGGTCCGCCGGGGCACCGTGGTCCGCGCCCCCCGGACCAGACCCGTCGGCCGGACCGTGTACGCGGTCCGCCCGCTTGTGGTCCGCCGGACCATCCGGTCCAGAGGCCACTTGACCTGCGGAGCTGCTGGTCCGCCTCTCGCTGTCGGCCTCCTGCGGCCCAGCGGCGATCTGCTGGTCCGCAGCGGGCGCACCGTGGTCCGCGACCTGGTCCGCTTCGTGGTCCGGGCGGTCCGGTGCGGGGTTGGTCCGCTGGTCCGGTGGGGCGGAGTCGGCCGGTTGGTTCGTGGTCCGTGTGTCGTGGTCTGCAGCCTGTGTGCGCTCGCGGTCCGGCATCTGGCCCGCGAGTCCGCTCTGGTCCGCCCCCACTGGACCAGACCCTTCCGGCGGGCCATTGTGGGTTGCTTGTCCGTCACCGTGGTCCACCTTGGTGTGGTCCGAGCGCAGGTGTCCGGTGGACCCCGTCGCCCCCCTGACCGCCGGGTGGTCCGTCGGGGTCTCGGCAGGATCCTGGTCGGCCGGGTGGTAGCGAGTGATGAGGATGTACAGGTGAACCGCGCCGGCGAGCGCGAGTGGGGCGAGGGTGGAGAGCACGGCGACGACCGTGTCGCCCAACTGCAGTCCGGAGCGGACGGTCTGCTGGTTGAGGCGGACCGCGTGCAGGGCGTTGGCCCAGATGCTTGCTGCGGTGGCGGTACCGAAGAGGACCCAGACGTAGAGCCGGGCACGCAGCGGAGCCTCGGAGAGGACCAGCAGGGCCCGTACCCCGTAGGCGATGAAGCCGTCGATCACGAGCGGGAAAAGGTAGGTGAGGAATCCGCGGATGTGGATGGCGACGGCCATCTGCTGCAGGGCGTCATAGCTGAGGGCGCATCCCGCCAGGCCAAGGACCACGATGGCCAGGCGGTCCCAGAAGCCGACCGGCGCGACGGCGGGGTGTGCAGTGGTGCGGTGGGTCATGCGGCCTTTCCGAGCGAGGAGATCAGGGCGTGGGACTGCACCTCGCGACCGTGCGTCGCCATGTGCTGCTCATCCGGGTCGTCGGGGTGAGGCTCGCGGAGCTTGCCGTCGTGTTCCTCCACTAGGCCCCAGTACAGGTCGCGGGTCTCGACGGCGCGGGCGGCTTCGCGCATCAGGTCGCGGGTCCAGTCGAGGTCGGCATTCATCCGGTGGGCTACGCGCTCCGGACTCCAGCCGCGCAGGCACAGCTGGTGGATGACGGTGCTGCGCTCCGCGGTGCTCAGCGGCACGTCGCGGCCCTGGAGGGTGGCGCGAACGCGCTCGTAGTCCAGGCGCTCACTGCGCTTCTTCAGCCACTGCTGGCGTTCCTTGTCGGTCAGGCCGCCCCAGATGCCGAAGATGACCTGGTGGTCGATCGCGTAGTTGAAGCAGTCCTTCTTCACCGGGCAGGTGGCGCACATCCGCTTCGCTTCGGCGATGGACCGGCGGTCGCGGACGGTGTGGAAGAACAGCTTGTCGGCGCGGGCTGGGTCCATGCCGTGGCAGGCGCCCCGGGGGTGCCAGCTGTGGTCGCCGGTTCCCCGCAGGTCCGGTGCGGGGGAGTCGTTGGTGGTCTTGTAGCGCAAGGGAGTCTCCGAGGTCGCCTCGCAGGAAGGCGGGCAGGCAGCACCGTGGTGCGGCGGTGTGCGGCGAGGCGGGACAGGGTGCGGCAGACGGGGGCCGCACGTGCGAGCGGTGGCGCGGCGGCAGGTCAGGGGCGCTGGAAGCGGCGGTCGGGCCCGGTGAACTCGACGGCGGTACACATGCCGGACAGGCGGGAGAGCACGCGGTCGCCGACCTTGTCGCGCAGCACTGCCTGGCGCGCTGGCATCCGCTCGGTTCGCACGGGCGGCATGTTGCTGGTGACGATCGTCGGCAGCCGGTTCTGGCAGCGCCAGTTGATCAGCCGGAAGGTGATCTCCTCGGTCCACTCGCTCGGCTTGGCCGCACCGAGGTCGTCGAGTAGCAGCAGCGGGATCCGCATGATCCGCCGCAGTATGTGCTCGGGGTCCACCCCGGCGCGCGGGCGCAGGTCGGCGTACAGGTCGGCGGCGGTGGTGGCGTGCCAGGCGACCCCGCATCCGGCGGCGGTCAGCGCGCGGATCGCGCCGAACGCCTGGTGCGTCTTACCGGCCCCGGTGGAGCCCCACAGCAGCAGGCTGGGCCCGTGCGTGATCTCCCTGCGCCCGGCGGTGCCGTAGTGCGGGTTGACGCCCTCGGCATTCGGAGCCACGGCGTTGCCGGCGATGGCGCTCACCCACGCGGCGACGTCAGGGTGCTCGGGCAGGGCTGCGCGGTAGTCGACCGGGATGCGCGCCTGGGCGGCTTCCAGAGCCGGGATCGGCTCCGGGGTATCCGGCAGGGGACGGTCCAGATCCAGGCCGCGCTCGGCGAGCTTGGCCTCCAGGCGCTCACGCAGCCGCTCGGAGATCGCGGGCTGCGGGTCGGCGTAGCGGGCGCGGGTCACAGACTGCCTCCGAACGTCGTCGGCTCGGCGGTGGGGTTGAGGTAGGGCGAGTAGGAGCTTCCGGTGGTGGCCCAGGGCCCCGCGCCGGAGGCGGACGACTGCGAGGCAGCCGACTGCGGCGCGGCGTTGACGACCTCGTTCACCAGGCTCGGCAGGACGCTGGGATGCAGGCTCTTGGACCGCAGCTTGTCGAGCGCGGCGCGGATGTCGCCAGCCTCGAACCGCTCCTCCAGCAGGGCGTTGACCTTCCGGCCGAGATGCCCGAGGAAATCCTCGGGCGGGCGGCGGTTGCAGCCTCGGACGTACTCGGCCACCAGTTGTTTGGCCGAGACCTTGACCAAGGAGGCGTCGGCCGCGGGTGCCCCGCGCCCCGTAGGGAAAGATCCAGGATCCAAGATCCTAGATCCAGACGCCGAGGGCTCGTCGAGGCTTCGTCGAGGACTCGGCGAGCCCTCGACGACACTCTCTTGACCTGCGGAAACTCCGAACTTCCGGCCATGGGGCGCAACCATGTCGTGCGGATCGGCACAAGCGGGAGCCGGCGGTGCTGGCAGGGAACCGGACCTGTGCGGCTCGTCGGCAACCTGGGCCGTATCCGGCTGTGCGAGGGCTCCACGAGCCCTCGACGAATCCTCGGCGAGGACGGCACGAGGCGTCGGCGAAGCGACCTGGACGGTGGTGCGTCCGGCGCCGTCGGAGCACTGGGCGGCACCGCATCCACCGCACTTGTGGCCTACCTGGTGATGCGGGCACCGCGGCAGACGCGACGCGGACGGGCGGTCGATCTTCTGGTGCCGCTCCCAGGTGACGACGTGGAGCCAGGTGCGCCCATCGCAGCCGGTGTACCGGCAGATCAACCCGGCGCCAGCCAGTTCCTCCAGATCCTGTGCGACGTGCGTGGCGGTGTGCTCCGGCCGCAGAGCCCATAGCCGCCCGGCGATGATGGCGGGGTGGTCGCGGTGCCGGCCGGAGTCGTCGGCCTGCGTCAGGAGCCCGAAGAAGGTCCGCTCCGCGGTGACGCTGACCGAGGCCAGGTCTTCCGACTCGAAAGCCTCCGGCTTGATCGTGCGGATGCGTGCCATCAGACCTCACCTCCGCCACGATGCCGGAGAGGGCCCTGCCAGACACGCAGGCGGCCACGGGCGGTGGACAGGGGGCAGCCTGCCGCGCTGACCGGTCTTACCGGCCTTTTGCGCAGGGCAGTGCGCATGCAACACTCTCCTCTGAAGTGAGTGCCGCTCCGGGGCGTGTTTGGGAATTGGCCCGGTGCGGTGAAGGTGGGTAAATCTCCAGCCCTTGTACGGGCGGGAGTTTCCATTGGGCGTTCGGCGCTTGGGAGTTGCACCTCTCAGGCGCCGCCGCTGTTCTCCGGGTCACCCGGCCCGGCCGGTCCATGTAGGGCCCACGCAGCTCCTCCTCATCTCTGACGCGGGGCGAGGTGCCCGGCGAGGGACGACGAACATATGCGGACGCTGCGACAAGATCCAGACTTAGCTAAAGGACGCGGTACAAGTCGCCATGGAAGGCGTCGGCAAGTGGCTGCGGATCGGAAGCGCGTGCCCTGCGAGAGGGATGTCTTCGAACCTCCCACGCGCTTCCTGGTCTAGGCCGGGACGTGACATCGCGGAAGTGAACCGGATAGCTGTAACCGTCACGGGGTGATCATGGACCAGCTGCCGAAGCTCTCTAGCGGCAGTGGTCCTTCCGCGAGCGTGTGCGCTGGCGGCGAGCCGATGAAGGGCATGTAGGACTCCGGAGCGGAAAGCTAGGTTGGGAAGCAGGCTGCTCCCCGTGCGTGATTCGAGAATCTACCTGAGTTCGCTTCCGGCTTCAATGGCGGGCGCTAAGGTGGTCTAGTCCCCGCTTTCCTCACGTCTGGAGTGCCTGGTGTCCTCACTGAGGAGTTTCAACGGCCGGCGCCTGCGGACGGCGCGCCGTGCCGCTGAGCAGCGTCAGCAAGATCTCGGCGAGGCGTTGGGGGTCAGCAAGGTCGCAGTTGCGGACTGGGAGAGCGGCAAGGCCACGCCTCCGCCGGAGCGCCTTCCTGCCATCGCGCGAGCGTTGGGCCAGAGTGTCGATGTTCTGTTCGAGCGAATTGGCCCCCCGGACCTTGCTGGTCTGAGGGCCGATGCGGAGTACTCGCAGACGCAGGCGGCCAGGGCTCTTGGTATCAGCCGCGTTCCACTGGGGAATGCCGAAGGCGGCAAGCGCCGCCTTGCGGCCGACATTGCTGAGCGTGCTGCCGAGTTGTACGGCGTGAGCCTGGCGGAACTTGAAGCAGCGCAGGACGTTTCGTTCGGAATCATGCCCGCGAATCGTCTGGTGGCCGGTCGTCCTGTCGCCGGGACGGTGGGCGAGAAGCTGCGAGCCCTGTTGCGTACGCGACCGATGAGTGATGAGGAGCTTGCGGCTGCCATTAACCGGAGGGCGCAAGCGGAAATCGTGGAGCCTGCGGTGATCGAGGCGCTGCGCGCAGAGCAGCACCCTGCAGAGGAGATCCTCGCCGGTCTTCCTCTGGGCACGGTGTATGAAGGGCTGGCTGACGCCCTGGGCGTACCGCCGTTTCACTTCCAGACGGGTGAACAGGTGGAGCGGGAAATCATGGAGCGCCTGCGGTTCTTGGCCCAAGGGCTCGGCGAGGGGCGGGTAACGGTCAACGCTCGCGGTGGCGGCGGTATCTCCGAGGAGATGCTGGCAGTTGCTGCCGAGCTGGTGATGCGGGAAATGCGCGCCGACGACGCCGAGGGCGAGTAGGGCGACCTTGGCGGCACCGGCACTGCTTGTCATCAGGGTTGACTGCTGCCGGCCATGGTGACAGTGGGCTGCTCATTGCCGTGCGGTCTGCCAGCTCGGACGAGGATCTCGTCGATGACTCCCCGAGAGAGCCCGACGTAGATGTCCTGGACTCTCACCAGCCAGCGGGCTTCGCTCTGGCTGTCGGGGAAGGGTTTCATCGGCAGGGGCGCTGCCGGGATCGCACTACGCTGATGGGCGTGGGCGCGGCGCAATGCTGCCGCAATCCAATACGCCTCCGTCGCAGCCTCGGAATCTGCGTGGTTAGCCGCCGCCTCTTCGGCCGCAGGCCATAGGCTGGCTGTTGCGTAGTGACGCAGTTGCTCGACGGCATCGCCGCATTCCTGGATCGCCCGGTCTAGCCGTATGTCCAGTGAGGGTGCAAGGCGTGTCGCCTCCCGGAGGCGCGATGCCAGGGGTTGGAAGCTGAACTGGGGGAACTGC
Organism: Streptomyces sp. TLI_146; assembly: GCF_002846415.1. Lineage (NCBI taxonomy): Bacteria > Bacillati > Actinomycetota > Actinomycetes > Kitasatosporales > Streptomycetaceae > Streptomyces > Streptomyces sp. TLI_146. The sequence continues at coordinate 1,876,946 of NZ_PJMX01000001.1, read as the reverse complement.
AGCGCTAGGTCCCTGCGCAAGGGCTGCAAGCGATAGAGCAGTCGCCATGTCTGCCATCGCTGAGCGGCGACGCCGGTGGTGGGCAAGCTGGCTCCCGTAGCGAACAGAGCGGCAGCAGCCACATTGAGTAGATCGCCGGCGTTGCCGGCCACCTGCTCTACGGGGGGCGCGACGTGCATGAACATCGCCAGCCACATGAAGGACACGCGGACCACCGAGTACGCGGCGTACAACCATGTCGCAGCTGAACCGAGGGTGAGTCCGGCGCGCAGCGAATTCGTCTCCGCGCGCCGGGCCACGTGCCCCCATTGGAAGGCACAAGTTGCTGCCGCCGAGCCGAGGTACAGGTAGAACAACGTCATGAAGACCGCTGCCCCCCACTGCCCCGCATGGTCGGCAGCAAAGTCATGGGTGGGGTGGGAGCGGTCGACCAGGGTGAAGAAGAGGATGACCATCGTTGGAATGACGATGATGGTTGCCCGTCGTGAGACGACCGCCACTGTCCGGCAGATGACTATGTGTCGGGGTGGGTCGCTCTGGGCGCCGTAGCTGGTGACCGCGTAGTTCAGAAGGGCGAGGGAGGCGATCATGGAGAAGAAGTACTTCACCAAGGCGCTGAAATCGACGGCCACGCAGTCCAAGGCAGCCTTGACTGGCGGGAATCTGGCCCAAAGAGCCACAGCGAAGCCAGCGCTACAGCCCCACAAAGTGCGGCGTAGCGGGTCGCTGTAGCGGAGCGCCGGCAGGCGCCAGAGGGCCACGGCTGTCATCTCCAGGCACACGCAGAGGATGAAGAGGCCCAGCATGGGAGGTCCTTACGACAAGCGGCTGGGCCGCAGTGGGGCGAGAGGGTGAGTGAGGCTGGCTTCCATGGCGCTGACAAGGTCTGTTCCATGACGGGCCTGTTGTCGAATGAGCTGCCGGATGAGCGACGCCATCAGCTCCGCTTCGCGTTCTTCGCGACGGTCGTAGTGCACACGTGCCTGCGCGGCCCTGTCGGCACCCAAGTGATCGAAGAGGAAGGCTTGGAAGCTCTGAGGCAATCGCCCCTCGCCCGCCCTGTGCTTCCCATGATCAAGCCACAAATGGGATATTTCATGAAAGATGGAGTGAAATGTCTGATTAGGTGTTGGCTTCCGCCTGTACAGAATGAAATTCTTAGGTCCCGCCTGGATGTGCAGGCCGCACGGACTGTGAAGGTCAGTTCCCGTAGACCCCAACGCCACGAGACGGATGGAGCAATCGCGGGCCAATTCTATGTTGGCGATCAGGCCGTCAAGGGTGAACGGGTCGGGTAGAGGGAAGTTCAGTAGCTGCTTCTTGCAGTACCGACTCAACTGACGCATCTCGCCGCCGACGAGCAAGCGGCGCACCGGTGTCATCGGGTATCCATCGTTTGTGCGCGACTTCGAAGGGGCTTCCGCAGTGCGATCGCGAGGCCAGGGCATGTCAATGGACCGCGGCCGGGCTGCAGGGGCGAGGTGCCCTGCTTGGTGGGCGAGTTGCGCTTTGGAGGCACTGTGACAGGTGAATTTGCCTAGCAACGCAGTGCAAAGCGACAGCGACGGCGGAGTGGGTCACGCGGCCACTCTGCTGCGCGGTGCTGTACATGAGAAATCCTTCAGTGGCACTCGTCGGCGAACGCCTAGAGAAATGATCTTCATTCGGGTGCAGTTCGTCCGGCAGGCATCCGAACCTGGCAGGTAGGCGGACTTGGCGACTCGGTTACGTCCCTCTGCACCCTATAGAGGGGCCTGCGTGCCTCGGTCCCCCGTCAGGAGGTATGGATCCGCCTCGCTGTGCGACTGGAACCCAGTTGACCTGCGGATTCTATGCGTCGGTGGGTGTTTTCCTGCGACAGGCTACGTTCCGATCGGCCTGTCGTGGTCGAAATGTGTCCCACGACTCATCGGGGGCTATGCGCACCTTTTGTTCGAGCTGTCCTTATTGTTCCGACGCTGCTGGCGGGTTTATGCGTGTGGGCTCACCGGATTGGAACCACGCGTCGCCGCCCCTGCGTCAATATGCAGTCGCCAGCTGTGACGCGTCTTACTGAGTCATCCAGGATTTCTGGCATAACCGCTGGTCGCTGCGCTGGCGACGCGATTATTCTGGATGCGCGAAAGTAAACTCCATGTAGGATCCTCGGGTGAGAATCTCAGCCGAAGCTCTGCTGTTCGACAGCGACGAAACCCTGGTGTCCACGCTGCGCTCCGTGGTGCGCTGTTGGACCCAGTGGGCTGCGGACTATGGCATGACACTGGAAGACGTGAAGAAGGTCGAGGTGCACGGCCGCCCGGCTGCCGCGATCGTCGCGGACCTTCTGCCCGCTGAGCAGGTGGCAGAGGCAGTTGCACGGCTTGAGAACGCCGAGGTGGCCGACGCCAAGGCTGGCGGCGTGACGCTGGTAACCGGGGCAAGTGAGTTCCTGGCGGCTCTGCCGCCGACCCGATGGGCGGTGGTGACCTCCGGGACCCGCCGTGTGGCTGAGGCGCGCCTGTCCCAAGTTGGCATCCAGCCGCAATGCCTCGTCACTGTTGAGGACGTCACCCACCACAAACCGCACCCGGAGCCCTTCCTGCTCGCCGCTGAACGACTCGGCGTGGACCCCTCGCTGTGCGTTGTGTTCGAGGACGCGCCAGCGGGCCTTACCTCTGCGCGCGCGGCTGGCATGAGGACGGTAGCGCTCACCACTACGCACGCTGTTGGCGCCTTGGATGCCGACGCCGTCGTTGCCGACTTCAATGACATCTCGGCCCACGTCTCCAACCGAGGCGTGGAACTCGTGATTACGCACTGACTTCGGTTCTACGCATCGCCCAAGATTCCAGACCCGGTTGCGCCGGACGTCCCTCACGCAGAGGCGTAACGGGGCAGGGGGCAGGCCGGGCTTGCGGCGAGATCGTTACGGCTGGGTGTGGAGATTCTGCCGGTGCCCGTCGACCCGGCCGTCACCACCACGCAGAGCGTCGACCTGACCGCGTTCACCGTGGCGGGCCGCTCGTACCCGCTCGACGCGCAGTACGGCAACCGGCAGCCCCGCGGCTTCCTCCTGCACGTCGAGCGAGGCCGCTGCACCCCGACGGCCGCGATGCGCCGGGCCGCCGCGCTCTACCACGAGCAGCGTCAGGGTGACTGCGGCAGTCCCGCATCACCCACGCCGGACCAGCCCGCACCTACGCCCAACTCGAAGACCAGTTGACCAGCTACGTGGGCTCCTCCGACGAGCAGGAGAAGTCCCCCAACCTGCTGGACGCGTGCGTGTGGGCGCTCACGGACCTGTTCCTCGACTCCGGCACGTTCGTGAGGCCAGGCGCAGCTGTCGATGAGCGGCGGGCAGGGTGGCGATGAGTGGCAGTCGGGACTCGAAGCGATCGACCAGTGCGCCACGTGGTGCACTGGGGGTGCGTCTGCCGATGTGCGGGCGAGGTTCGGCATTGGGGCCGTGCCGCAACGCCCAGATGACGACGGCCCCTGAAGGGTCTCTTGTCTGGCGCGGGCGTGGCCCTCCAGAGGCTGCCGAGCACAACTCAACGCTGAGGCTTGGTACCCAGAGTGCCAGTTGCGCTGTGCCGTCAGCTCGCGCCCAACAGGGAAGCATCGTGCGCCGTCGGCAGCGGCTGTGACCCTTTTGTGTTGCCGCACAGGCGTGAAGTGCGTCAAGTTATATGCGTCATGGCGGCGCCTCAATTAGTCTGCCAATAGCCCACCTGTTAGTGAGAAGGTGCTCAGTACCAACTCACCTGTTGTGGGTCAACAGATCAGCTGTTGTGTGAGCACCGGCCGCCGTAGCTTGCCGGCAGTGACGGCCGATGCTCACGGTGTCCGGCTACTGGTCGCCGAGTCGGCTACATGTCCAGATCAACATCTGGATGAGTAACCAGACTTGGTGGCCGGTCGGCCGCCGAGTCCTCGGCTTCTCGTGCTTGCCCATCTCACTCTCCCTTCATCGTTCGCACGCGATGCTCGAACACATGAACGAGCGAGCGGGGTGGGGGCGAGAGCCGTAACGACGCTGACCCTAGCTAGCAAGGTCGGCTCGTGCCGGGCTTTCGGCAACTCCCGTGGAGGACTAGCTGGCTTCTGTGGATAACCGCCTTCCGTCGCGACATTCAGGGAGCCGGGTCCGGCGCGGCTGATCCGGCCCCTGTGCCGAGCAGCCGGTGCTGTCGGCTCATGGCGTCCCGAGGATTAGGCTCCGCCGACTTTGCCTGATCAACAGGGAGCGGCGATGCGACGGTTGCGAGAGCTGATTATCGGTGCGTGGGGAGCGTTGTCCTTCAAACCGGCCTTCCAGCAGGCGGCCCATGGGCGTGCGACCCGGTTCCCCGGCGCGGTGGCCGCCTCCTGGGTGCCCGATGCGAAACGCCGGCGGCTCGAGCTGGCTGACGATGAGCACCTACGAGCACTGGCCGCGCTGGAGGCCATCGTCGGAAATCACGACGATGCCCTGGCGGCCTCGTCCTCCGCCCAGTCCTTGAGGAGCTTCTCGGGAGCGCCTGTCCATGGCGCCGCAGCGTAGGACCGGTGCCCCGAACCTATGGCGGCGTTCGCGGCGGAACCACCCGCCAGTGTCTGGTCGACCGGCAGCCACCGGTCAGACTTCACTGAGAACGGTCAAGGTTCACTGAGACGAGCCAGAAGCGGGCAGTGCACGGGTAGGGCGCGGCGATAGTGTGACCGGGTTGATCCGGGCAAACGATGGGCGTTGGCTGTGGCGGAGATGACGGACCTCTGGGAGGCACGGCACCACCAGGTGTACAGCGAGGGTTCCTGGATTCGGGTCCAGCGGTTGACGTGGATGCTCATGAAGAGGGGGATCGGCTGGGACCCCGGGGACATCGAGAAGATCGAGCAGGACGGTGGGGTCATCATCGACCCTCCGGAGGCACGTAAGGAGAGGCTGGAGCGGTGGATTCCAGCGGCACGGCTCCTGGCGCTGGCGGTGTGGCGAGCAGCGCGGGATGCTGATCTCCTGGTTGACGATGTGCCCCTCGACCGGCCGTTGTGGTGGCTCGGCGGTGCCCGCCACGCAGAGCTGTACATCGATCCGCTCCCCTCCTGGGAGCCCCCGCTGGACGGGGACTGGACCCAAGTGCAGCAGCGTGAAGAGCTTCTCCTGGAGTCAGCGCGGTGGGTCGCGACCTGGCACGTGATGCAGGACATCCAGGAAAACCGGGCGCTCGCCGACAGCGCCGACGGCACACCTGCTGTACCACTGCTGCTCGGTGACCGCTGCCGGGCGCTGATCTCCGGTCCGTACCGTGATGGTCATCGTCCCCGGTGGGCCGGTACCGTCGAATACGCCGAAGTTCAACTTGCCGGTGCCTTGGAGCAATTGAGGGCAAGGCGGTGGCTGCCGGGCCCAGTCGCTTGTCACGCCGCCGCGGCCTTGCACCCCAGTCTCACCGCGGCACCAGACGCGCCACTCCCGCCGGACGAGGTGAAGGGGGTGACCTGGATCCAGCGGGTCGTTCGCATGGCCCATCTGTACGGCACCATCGGCGCCGTGCTGGCCCACCACGGCGTATCCGGCGAGCTTGACCCCCACCCCCGTCACCCCTTCGGGTGGGCACTGGGAGCCACCAAGGTGGCTCTGGGGGAGATCGAGCCCACCGTCGGCGAGCTGGAGGAGCTGTGGGCCCGTCGCGACAGCAGCGTTGCGCTGTGGGAACGGGCCCACTTCCCGGTCGCCGTACGCGAGCACATCCGCGCCCTGGAGAACATGATCACCTGCCTGTCCGAGCTGTGCTTCTACATGAACGTGGACCCTGACGAGGCACATTGACGCTGGCGAGGAGATCGCGCCCGAGGGAGGCGGGCCCGGTGCCCCCTATGACACCGGGGTGAGGCGCGGTCTCCGACGGCTGCCCGACAGAACCTTTCCCGTTGTTGTGGATCTCGGGGTTAGACTCCGCCCGCGCGGGGGCGCTTGGGCCAGGAGACTACCCATGATCAGCCCCCGCGCCATGCGCCCACTTCCCCTCGTGCCGATCGGATACCGGCGTAACGGCCGGCCGATCCTGCCGATCCTGGGCGCGTCCTCGGACGACCCGAGCAACCAGCCGCCGACCGATGATCCCGGCCCGGGCGGCGTGGCGATTCCCCAGTACGAACTCTCCAAGCTGTTCGCCCGCGAGAAGGATCAAGGGCGTCGTGCCGTTGTGCGTGACCTCTTGGGGCAACTCGGCTTCGACTCGACGAAAGCCCTGGCCGACTTCGTCCAGGGCCAGCGCGATGAGGAGCAGTCCCGCAAGGACGCGGAACGCGCGCTGCTCAGCGAGGCGGAGCGGCGCGAGCAGAGCGTCACGGAGCGGGTTGTGGTGGTGCAGACGCCCGCGCTCGTTTGTACCACCACAAGGGGCACGCCCATGCGCACGGGTGAGACTTCAATTCCCGCTGACATTCCACGACCGCGAGCCCGTCAACTGCCTCCCGGAACCACTGACAAACGCCGCCCAAAGACACCTACCTAGCCAGTCCGCCCGACAGGGCGAGGGCCAGTAGCAGTAGCAGGAGACAGGCAGTCTTCGCCCTGATCGGTATTGGAGGTTCTGGCTCAGGCTCCTTCCGCGGCTGGTGGCCGGTGGCGTGGTCACCGGCGATGCATAACGGGTAGTTCGGGTCGTACGTCATGGCTCCCCCTGCATCCAGGGCCGCAGCAACGGGAGACGGGCAGCTCCCGCTGCTGCGGCGCTTCGGTTGGCGGTCAGGGACTGGCGTGCGGTGGGGCTGCGGGCAGGAAGTGGGCCGGGGGGTGATCGATCCGGACGTCGGGCCGCCAGGCGGTGAGGCACTGGGCGGTGCAGTCGAAGAGCCTGTTGGGCAGGACTGTCAGCCGCCACGAGCGCCAGGACCCGATGGTCGGTTCGCGGTCGTGTGGTTCACCGCGCCAGCGGGTGACCAGAACCGGAACGGTGACCCGCAGCACTCCGTCCACGTGATCCAGGAGGGTGCCCAGCACACGGGCATCGCCGGCCTCGGCAAGGAGCCCGGCTTCCTCGGCTAGCTCGCGCACGGCGGCCTGCGCGAAATCCTCGCCGGGTTCGACGGAGCCGCCGGGTGCCTCCCAGGTTCCACGGGCATGGCGGCCCAGCAGAATGCCGTGCGGGCCGTGGACGAGGACTCCAACGCCGACGGCGGCGTGAGCGAGGGGAGGTCTGGTGATGCGGGGCCGTGAGGTGGGGATGGGCGGCCGATGCGCCTGAAAGAGGCGGTAGGAGACGGGACTGTCCGGCTGTCCGGAGTCCAGCACAGTGATCGAGTCGACGATCAGCCCGTTCTGGACCAGCAGGTCCTCCCACAGGGATGGTTCGAGCACCCACATGTGGACCGTCCGCTCCTCGCCGCTGTGGGGCAGGCGGAGAGTCTCGGGACGGGAGGCGACGTGGCAGGAGGGGCCGGTCCCGTCCGAGGTCGTGTGCAGGGTGGTGAAGACGAACTGGCCGCCGGGGGCGAGGGCGTCGGCGAGGACGGGCAGTAGCCGGTCGGGGTCGAGATAAGGCAGTCCGTTGACGGAGTAGATCACCTCGTACGGATCAGCGTCAGCGAGGTGGCGCACCGCGTCGGCCAGGACGAACTGGAGCCCGGGCAGGGTGCCGTAGCGGTCGGTGGCGCGCTGGTGCTGGCTGGGGGAGGCGTCCACGGCGTCGACCAGCGCCCCGTGCCGGGCGAGGTAGGCGGCGTGCAGGCCGAGCCCGGAGCCCAGGTCCAGAAACCGTCGGCCATGGAGATTGCCGAGGATCTCGACACCCGGGCCGGTTCCGGCGTTGCCCCACTGCCACTGGGCCAGGTCGGGGATGTCGGGGCGCCGCTGGAGCTGATGCTGGCCGTAGGCATGCCAGGTGTCGGCGTTCGCCTGCTCGGCGCCGTTGTTGGTGAGCCGGGTCATGCGTGAGGCTCCTTGCTCGCAGTTGAGGGGCAGGCCAAAGCGGGTCGTCGGTCTATCGGGCTCCGCTCTGAGGCCAGGGGCGTGGGGTTCACGAGGGCTCCGTTACGGAGGGGGAGTTGGGGCGCGGAAGCGCAAGCGGTGCGGTGGGGGCGTATTGGGCGGCCTGAGTGTGGAACATGGCCGCGTAGCGGCCGTTCGCGCTGATCAGCTCCTCGTGGCTGCCGGACTCCACCAGGCGCCCTTGGTCTAGGACATGAATGATGTCGGCCTGGCGGACGCCGGACATGCGGTGGGTGACCAGGACGACTGCGCGGTGCGGGCCGGCGAGGCGGCGGATGCGGTCGAACGTTTCGATCTCGGCTTCGGGGTCGAGCGCGGCGGTCGGCTCGTCCACGATCAGGAGGTTGTCGGTCTGGCAGGTCGCGCTGCGCCAGTGGGCCCGTGCGACACCGATCCGCTGCCACTCGCCCCCACTGATCTCCGAGGCTCCGCGGAAGACGCGGGCCAGCAGCGTGTCGAGACCGTGCGGGAGCTTGGCGATGACGGCTGTCGCTCCGGCGTAGTCGACTGACCCCTGGAGCTCGTCGCGGGTGGCGGGGTGGTGCGGGCGGCCGATCTGGATGTTGACGGCGGCGGTCATCGGCCATTGCTCGAAAGTCCTGGGTGAGCAGGCTGACCCGGTCGAAGACCTGCGTGCGGTCCAAGTCGGTCAGATCATGCTCGCCCCACCGCACCTGGCCGCTGTGCGGAAGGAGCAGTCCTGCGAGCACCTTCATCAGCGTCGACTTGCCGGAGCCGTTCGCCCCGACGACGGCGACGACCGAGCCGACCGGGATGGAGAGGGACACGCCGTCCAGAGCGGGCTCGTCCCGGTCCGGATAGCGGTAGCTCACCTTGTCGAGCACGACCGCCTCCAGGTGGGCAGGAACGCTCAATCCGCCCGGAGGGATGGAGCGGCGGGACGCCTCGGCGAGGAACCTTTCGTGGTCGAGCACATACAGGGACTCTTCGTGGAGCTGGTTGATGTTCATCACCAGCGCGCCCAGGGAGGCCGAGCCGGAGCGCACGGCGATCACTGCGGTCCCGGCGACGGCGAGTTCCATGTGCCCGGCCAGGATCAGCCAGAGCATCACGCCATAGGTGGCGGCCTTGGCCAGGCCCGACAGGCCGGCGGCGACGAGCTCGGTGAGCGCCTTGTTGTCGGCAAGGCGCCGCTGCTCGCTCTCGGCGCTCTCAGCCATCGTCCGGTAGCGGTCGAGGAGGAAGGCCCCGACGTGGTGCAGCCGTACTTCCTGCGCGGCCCGGCGCGCGGTGAGGAGATCCCCGATCAGACGGCTGGCCCGCAGGTGCTCAACCCAGGTGAGTACCGATACGTAGCGCTCCTGGGCCACGCGCATCGCTCCCCACCCCCGTGGCGCCGCGATCAGCAGGAGCATCGGCAGCAGTACGGGATGGAGCACGGTGAGCACCCCGGCTGTGGCGATCAGGGAGATGGTGCTGTTGAGCGCGGCCACGCAGGCGCTGATCATGCGGCGGGCTGAGGACGGTGCGTACTGGGCGATGTCTACCAGGCGCCGGAACTCGGGATCCTCGATGGCTTCCAGCTCGACGGCCGTGGCCGCCTCCAGGTACTCGACGGTCGTCATCCGCTCCACCAGCGGCTCCAGCCGTCCCGCCCGCGAGGTCGACCAGCTGGCGAGGAGCGAGGTGGCAATCGCTGTGCAGGACACGAGGATCAGCGCGGGCAGCGCCGTGTGCAGACGGTCGACGGGGGCGCCCGTACCGAGCAGGGCATGCATGAGGGAGTTGACCGCGAGGAGACTGGCTGCGGCCGCGATGCCCTGCCCCACCTCGCTGATCCCCACGCTCAGCAGCGACTGCTGGTCCGCCCGCCAGGCCCTGCGCAGTGTGGCGCCCACCAGGCGGGGCATCGCCCGGATCGCGGTGATCATCGTCAGGTGCAGGCGGGCCCGCTCGTGCTCCGACCAGCCCATGTCGTAGCGCAGCGGCCCGCCGAACAGCTCCTGTTCCGCCGCCGACACCGTGGGTTCGTCCATGCGGACGCGTTTAAGGAACCGCTTCATCCCGCACCCCCACACAGGGAGGCGGGGACGGTGATGTTCGCCCGCAGGCTTCCCGCGACGAAGTGCTCCAACAGGGCCGTAGAGACGGGGTGGCAGTCGGCGGGCGGCTCGCCCGGGTCCGCCCACACGAGTTCGGTGTGTCGATCGGGCTCAGCGTTGTGAGGATCGCCCGACCAGCGCTGCGTGGTGAACAGGAAGACCAGACGCCGCTCCAGGTCTTCGATCTGGAGGTGCGCGGCGCAGCACAGTTCGAGGTCGCCCGGATCGATGTGCACGCCGACCTCCTCACGTACCTCGCGTCGCGCACCGTCGTCGTACCACTCGTCACGTTCGAGACGTCCGCCGACGAGCGTGAGCTGCCCGCGGTACTCCGACGCGGCCCGGCGCAGCAGCAGAACCCGGCCGTCCGTGCGGTGCAGCACCACGACGACGTCGACCTCGCTTCGGTAGACGCTGCTCATGCGCACACCCCCCTCGGCCCCTCAAAGCAGGAAACGGAGCTGTGGCCGCATCGGCTGGTGCGCGGGAGAAACGCGTGGGGCGAAGACTGATCAGAGGTGCGATGGGTGCCGGGCTGTTCGAGGAGCATCTGCTGACGTTCGAGCTTTCGCTGAGTGATGGTGTGGTGCGTATGCAGACGCATGACGCCTCCTCGTTGACGTGACGCTCGGACAGGTGCTCGGACTAACGGCCCCCAAGGGCGCACGTTCGGGTGGGAAGAGGGCGAACTCTTCGGGCTCATGTGCGGTTTCGTTCTCTGGGCCTTGGAGGGCTTGAGCCGGGGCCCGTTCGATCACGCCAATGGGTGTCCGAGTGCGTGCTGCACACGATCCGGGGATTGCGCGGCACTGTGTACGGCGCGTGGGAGACGGTCGTTCAGACACGGTTCGCGGTTCCTTCGGAGACTGGCTCAGCGGATCTGGGTTTCACGGCGGAGGGTGTGCCAGCTGCGGGTGTAGCCGTTGCGGCCGAGGTAGGGGCTGGTGAGGATGTGGTGGATCTCCATCCACTGGTTCAGTCGGTCCGGAGGGACGGGGTACGGAACGTGCCGGTTGTAGGCGTTGATGGTGCGGCGGGTGAGCGGTGCTGGGAGCGGACCGTAGGTCATGGCGGTGGTGACGATGAGCTTGGCCAGGTCGTAGCCGAACGGGGCGAGGGTCAGGTCATCGAAGTCCACCGCGATGATCCCCGTGGGGGTGTGGAGGAAGTTGCGGGGATTGGCGTCCTTGTAGAACGCGGCGGGCTCGTCGGCGGCAGAGGCCACGAGGTGCCCGCCCTCGCTAGCAGTGAACACCGCCCCGGGGACGTTCCCGGTGGCCAGCAGCGCGCGGACGCGCCGGATACGCGGGGCGGTGAACGGCTCCAGGGGCCCGACGTCCGGCACAGTGCAGCCTTCGCCTAGGCGCGCGCTGGTCAGGAATCTCTGGTGGGCGGCGGTGTGCGCCCGGCCGAGGAGAAGGGCGGCCTCAGGCAGCTGCTCGGAGACGAGGTGGCTGCCGTTCACGCGGGCGAGAACTAAGTGGCGGCCGTGGCGGGCAAGGACAGGGGCAACAGGCATCCCGAGCTGGGCCAGCCACGTCTGGTGGGCCTGGGCCTGCTGAGCGGCCGCCGGTGTGCGGTACGTCTTGATGAACTCCACGCCTGTCCCTCCTCACTCGGCGGGAGCGGCAGCGACCAGGTAGCTGACCACGGACGCGGTCGTCACGGGCCCGTCGGGCAGGGCCTGGCGGAGCCGGTCGGTGAGGGCTGCGGCGTTATTGGCCAGGCCAGGCGGCAGCTGGTACTTCGGCGATGTCGCGAGGTAAGCCGCCGTGTGCGCAAGGTCGTGGAACTGAAACCGATGGGTCTCGTGTTCGACTGTCTTGACCTGGAGCACACCCTCGACGGTGGAGCGGAGATTGGCACTGTTGAACGCGGCGTAGAGGCTGGGCCGGGCCTCGGCATGCGGGTCCAGGCCGGCGCGGACTATCAAGTGGTCCAGTGACCGGTAGCTGTCTGCGGACTTCGTCGCGAGGATCACCGTGCCCCCCGGGGTGAGGCAGCGGGCGATCTCGCGCACCACGAGCTCGGGTCGCGGGGAGTGGTACAGGCAGAACGCGGCCACGGCCAGATGGGCGGTGTGATCGTGCAGGGGAAGGCGGTGGAAGTCGGCCTGCACGGTCGCGCCAGTCAGGCCGTGCTGGTGGAGCCGGGTGCGGGTTGCGGCCAGCAGCGCGGCGGACGCGTCGATCGCCACGATGCGCGGGCGGGGCAGGGCCTGGGCCAGAGCGACGGTCGAGGCGCCCCGGCCGCAGCCGATGTCCACGACCGTCGCGCCGGGCCGCGGCAGGGCGTGTGCCGCATGGGCGGCGACGACCTGCGCTGCGGGGCGGCCGCAGACCTTCGCCGCTAGGAGCGCCTGGGTGCGTTCGGCGAGCCGCTGCTGGGTGCGGTAGAGGCTGCCGGTGGCGAGCCGGGAGTCCAGGAACGGGGAGAAGTCAGACACTGGCAGCCCCCCGGCGGGACGGGCTGCCAGTTAGGCGGCCTGCGTCTTGGTGAGCCGGTCCAGGAGCTCGCGGGCCTGGCGGCGGCTGGTGACCCGGTGCACGGCCGCGCCAGTGGCGTGCTCGCTGATCAGGTCCCGCACCCGAGGGGCCATCGACTTGCGGTAGCCCCACACGTAGCGGATGAAGCCCCAGTTGATCCGGTCGTACACGCCGGTCGCATCGTTCTGGCCGCCTCCGTAGCGCAGGCGCCGCTGGGCGATACCCCACAGGCAGGCCCAGGCCGGAAGGTCGAGGAAGATCACCGTGTCGGCGCGGCGCAGCCGGATGGGGAGCGTGCCAGCGTAGTTCCCTTCGATGACCCAGGCCGGTGCGGCCACCAGCTCCTCCTGGATGGCGGCGAACTTCTCCGGCGGCAGGGTGTTCCAGTGGTCGTCGTAATACACGGCGTCGAGATGGGTCACTTGCGCGTTGATCAGAGTGCCGATCCGCTTGGAGAGGTACGTCTTGCCGCTGCCGCCGCAGCCGATGAGGGCGATGCGCTTCATAACGGAAGAAGCTACCGAGCCCAGCGGGGGCCATGTGGCCACATTTCATGATCATTACCCCGAATCAGTTCAAGACCGTGTCGATGGTGTCGAGCTGCCGGGACAGGCGGAACGGGTCCAGCCTGCGCAGACACTGCGCCAGGAGCCGGGCGCGATCTTCACCGCCGAGGACGGCGAGACGGCGGGTGATATCGGCCACGTCGGCTCCGTCCCGCGCGTGAAGCTCCTCAGGGACGACCGTGGCCGCGGACCGGTAGCGGGCGGGGGTGATCGGCGCGCATCCGGTCAGGACCGCTTCGAAGATCCGCTGGGTGTACTGACCGGTGGCGAGGTAGCGGTCCGGGGCAAGGAGGACCGTGGCGTGGGCTGCCTGGTGCATGCGGATGCCGTGGCGGAAGGGGACGCGGCCGAGGAAGGTGACGTGCGGCCAGCGCCCGGTGTCCGCCCATTTCCCCGCAACCTCGTGCGGCAGGTCGTGAGCGGCGGGCGCGAAGTATGTGGTGAACGCGTCCGTACGGCCGTACTCGTTGCCCACGTAGACCAGGGCCAGGTGCCGTGGATGGGCGGCGAGCACGGAGGGTTCAGCCTGATCAAGAACCTGGTCGGCGACCGGGAACAGCAGACTCTGTGCGCCGGGCCGGGGGTGGAGGGCTGGTTCGCACACGGTGACGTTTCCGCCCTGGCGCAGTGCGTCGGCCGGGTGGAGCTGCTGGTCCTTGTCCCACAGCAGGGCCGGGGTGCCCCGCTGCTCGACGTAGTGGCTCACGAGCTGCTGCTGGCGGTGCAGGTCGCAGGTGTGGCCGGGGGTGCCGCACGGGGTGTCGTTGCGGCCCGGGATGGGCCAGCGCCACTCCAGGAACAAGGCGTCCAGCTCGGGCAGCCCCGCATCCCACACGTAGGGGCCGGGCACGGGCCGGTGCGCTTCCAGGGTGTCCCGGTCGGCTTGGAGGAACACCACCTGGTGCCCGGCGGCGACCAGGCCGTCCACGAGGGTCTTGCGGTGGCTGCGGCCGCCGTCGGGGGTGTCGGTGATCCCGTCGCCGAGGAACCCCCAGTGGCTGTATCCGATCTTCATTCCTCTGCCTCCTGGACCCACCAGTCCTCCAGCAGCAGGGCGTCGATCCCGGATTCGGCGAGGCAGTCCAGGGCCTGGTCGGGGGTGCCGCAGATCGGCTTGCCCTTGATGTTGAGGCTCGTGTTGATCAGCACGGGGGCGCCGGTGATCTCGTGAAACGCGCGCAGCACCGCGTCCAGGAACGGGTTGCGTTCGGGGGTGAGGGTCTGGATGCGGGCGAGACCGTTGGCGTGGACGATCGCCGGGATCGTCTCGCGGGCCAGCGGCGTCACTCCGCTCGCGAACGACATGTAGGGGGCTGCCTGGCCCAGGGTGAAGTAGTCGGCCGCCTTGTCAGCGAGCACGACCGGCGCGAAGGGGCGGAACGGCTCGCGGAACTTCACGCGGGCGTTCAGCCGCCCCACAACTTCAGGACGGAGCGGGGAGGCAAGTATGGAGCGGTTGCCCAGGGCGCGCGGCCCGGCCTCCAGCGCGCCCCGGAACAGGCCGACGATCGTCCCTGCGGCCAGCTCGGATGCCAGATGCCGGACGGCGTCGGCCGGGCGGTGGGCCCACATCCCGGGGCGGGGCCGCTCGACGAGGGTGATCCCGCTGAACGCGGGCCCCAGGTAGCAGGCATCCTGGATCCCCTCCACCTGGGCCGGGGTGTGCCGCTGCCACACCGACAGGGCGGCGCCCGCCGCCGTGCCGGCATCCCCCGGAGAGGGTGGCACGAACACCTCGTCGTATCCGGCCTCGGCCACGATCCGTCCCAGGCTGACGCAGTTCAGGGCGACCCCGCCGCCCACGCACAGGGCACGCTGCCCGGTGCGGCGGCGGGCGCGGCGGGCCAGGTGGACCATGACCTGCTCGGTGCGCTCCTGGAGGGCTGCGGCCAGGTCCGCGTGCACCTGCGCCACCTCTTCTTCCGGCGCGCGGGAAGGGCAGGTCGCTTCCACGAACTGGGCGGACAGACGCGGGTAGCGGCTGGAGATCACCCGCAACGGGAACCAAGCCGGGTTCAGGGCGAACGCCTCCTCGGTGAGGACGATCGCCTGGGCGAACAGGTCCCGGAACCGTGCCGGATCACCGAGAGCGGCGAGTGCCATCACCGTCCCCTCCTCATCACCGCGCCTCCAGCCCAGGTGCTCGGTCACAGCGCCGTAGGCGTAACCGAGGGAGGCCGGATCGTGCAGCGACCACCGCTGATGCATGTGGATGCCGCCGGGCGTGCGTCGAGCGGAGCACATCGAGGTGGTGACGGTCTCGCCGAGGCTGTCCACGATCAGCACGGCCGCTTCCTCGAAGGGGGAGGCGCCGAATGCGTACAGGCCGTGCGCGCGGTGGTGCTCGACGCCGTGCCGACGGGCGTGCGGGAAGTGCTCCCCGAAGCCGTGCAGCCGCTGGGCGGCCCGCCGGGTCACCGTGAAGAAGCTGCGCGCCCTGGGCACGGCCCGCCGCGCCGTGGCCGGCCGAAGGTGGCCCAGTGGGAGTGCGCCAAGTAGGTAGAGCCGGGGGGCGAAGTTGTAGGCCACGTCGGTCACGTCACCGGGACTGATTCCGGCCGTGTCCAGCAGCCAGTCGACAGCGGCGGCCGGGTACGCCTTGGTGTGCTTGATGCTGTTGAGGCGTTCCTCCTCGACCAGGCCGACCAGTCGCCCCTCCGTGATCAGCGCGGCTGCCGAGTCGTGCGTTCCCGAACACAGGCCGAGCACCACGGACTTCATGCCGTCTCCCGCCCTTCGAGCTTCGTGTACCAGGAGTTCAGGCCGTCGGTCAGGACACCGTGAGGCGGGGTGATCATGTGCCTGGCATCGGCCCGGTCACCCCCCTTCCAGACCCGGTAGCTGCACATCACCCGGGCAAACTCCGCCCACGCCCCGGACACCGCTCCATCGTTGGTGATGCCGGATAGCAGGGGGCCGAAGTCCTCCCAACCGATCGCCAGCGGCTCCATGGCCTGGCTCGGCACGGGCGCGGCTGGCAGCCTCCGGGCGGCAGGGAGGTTGGTCTCATACAGGTGCAGGGAGTCCACGTGGTGGTGGTAGTGCCCCAGCTCAGCTCCGACCCAGTGAGCCATTAGCTCATGCAGGATCGTTGCGGTGAACAGGTCGTAGCAAAACCCGAGCCACAGATCCTGGCTGCGCATCGTGGTGTGCATGTCCAGGCGCCCACTGCGCACGTAGAAGCGGTAGTTGAGGGTGCACGGGATGTCGCTGTGGTGGGGGATGTCCCGGCCGGGGTCGTAGAGCTGGATCAGAGCCCGGCGGGAGTCGGGATCGGCCAGCAAAGTTTGCCGCACATGGTCGATCTGGTCGCAGCCCGGCTTCCAGGCCCGCATCCGCGGCCCGTACGCGCCGCGCAGACGTCCCGCCTCGGCATACTGGGTCATGCGCTGGTTGTAGGTGCAGATCCACGCGGCGTCGGCGCCGGATAGGATCCACACCGCTTCGGCGGCGGCGAACGCCGCGTTCAGGATCCGCACCGGCGGCACGTTCACCAGGCGTCGGCGCGGTTGGGTCAGCGTAAGGTGCGCGCCGATGACCTCGGTGGTGACCAGTCCCCGCGGCTTGACCGCCTGGCCCTCGGCCAGGACCGCGGTGCAGGCGGCGGTGAACAGCTCGTTCGCCGACGAGGCACAGACGTTGATCACAGCGTCCCCCCTACGGCAGCAGCGCCGAGCGTGTCGCGGGTCCACGCCCACTGCCGGGCGATGCCCTTCGTCAGCCGGATACGCGGCCGGTAGCCCAGGAGGGACGCGGCAAGACGGGTGTCGGCCTCGGTGCACTGCGGGTCGCCCGAACGCGCCGGAGCCTCTGTCAGGGGCACCGGGGTGCCGGTCACCTTGCGCACGGTGTCCAGCAGTTCCCGCACCGATACGGTCTGCGGTCCCGCCACGTTCACGACAGTGCCGTTCAGGTCCTCCGTGGCGGCCCGTAACAGCGCATCGACCACATCGGCGACGTACGTGAAGTTCCGGCGCTGGCTGCCGTCCCCGTACAGCCGCATCGGCTGACCTGTGCGGACCGCGTCGAGCATCCGGAAGATCGCCATGTCGTCGCGCTGCCGGGGCCCGTACACCGTGAAGAACCGCAGCCCTACCGACCGCGTCGCCGCACTTTCCCGCAACGCGTAAGCCAGAGCGAGCTGTTCGCCCGCCAGTTTCGACACCCCGTACGGCGACAGCGGCGCCACCGGCCCGTCCTCACGCGACGGCTCGGTGTTCCGGCCCCCGTACACGCTGGACGACGACGCGGCCACCAGCCGGGGCACGCGCGCCCGCTCGCACTCCTCCACGAGGTGGTGGGTCGCGGCGATGTTGTCGTGGATATAGGAGAGGAACGCCTTGCCCCACGATCCGCGCACGCCGGTGGACGCTGCGAGGTGGAACACCACGTCCACGCCGGTCAGCAGGTCCCGCAGGCGCGGGTCGGTCAGATCCATGTGCTCGAACGTGAACCCCGGCTGACACATGGCCCCGTGGAGGTTGCGGGCCGCCACTAGGTCGGCGCTGGGGGACCGCCGGTCGACGCCGGTCACCGCCCAGCCATCGGCCACCAGCGCGTCAACGAGATGAGAGCCGATGAACCCGGAGGCTCCCGTCACCAGCGCGGTCCGGCCCCGCGAGTTGCCGTCTAACGCCGCCTTCTCCACGTCACTTTGTCCGGGCGTCTTGTGCTTCTCGGCGGGTGGGGCGGGAGAGGATTGCGACGCCGAGAGCGGGGTGGGTGGCTGGTCCTGGCTGTCGTGAGGGACGTGGAGTTGTACCGGCCGGAGGAAGGTTCCGGCTATGTCGGGGTCGGCGAGGTGTAGTGGTTCCACGGTGCTCCTTCGTCAGGGAAGTCGCGCAGGGAGTGGTGCCGAGGGCGTCGGTCGGCCTCGGGGGAACCGGCCGACACCCTCTTGTCCGCCCGTGGCCGACTGCCTGGGTACGTACGCGGGCGGACGCTTCGCGGCCGTCGGTGGGCCAGGGGGACCGCGACCGACCGGGTGACCAGTCATCGCATCGGTTCCCGCTTGCCGCGAGGCCGACCGCTCACCCCGCCGCTCTCCCGCCAGTACGACGCCCTCGGGTGCGATGTACAGGCGCGGGCGCGGTGTTGCCGCCGTTGCCGGGCAGGGGATGGACGCCTCGGCTTCTGCGAGTGTGGGGGGCACGTCGAACTCGGCCCACACCTTCTTGCCTCCCGGCGTGCGACGCCAGCCGGAGCGGCTGGCGAAGACGTCCACCAGGAGCAGCCCGCGCCCGGACTCCGACTCCGCGACATCGCCGATGTCCGGGCAGACCGGAAGTTCCTCGCTGCCGTCGTGCACGACCAGGATCAGCCGGTTCTTGTTGAGGGCGAGGCGGACGGTGACCGGGCCCTGCGCGTGGGTCAGGGCGTTGGTGACGAGTTCCGAGGTGACCAGCTTGATCGCGCCGTGCTGGTCCGCCTCCAGCGTGACTCCCCAGGCAGCGATCTGCGTGAGGACGCGGTTTCGGGTGCGGGCCAGGTCGGCGGTTCCGGACACGTGGATTCGGACTTGGTGGGAGGTCACGACGCGGTCTCCTCGGGTGCCCGGTCGGGAGTGCGGGGGGCGGGACGGAATCCGGTGGGCAGGGGGGTGAGCTGGGGGAGCGGCTCGCCCAGGGCGCGCCACATCAGGCGGTCCCCGGTGTAGCTGGTGCGGGCGTGCAACCAGCGGCTGTTGTCCAGGAGGTAGCCCTGCCCGGCCTGGAGCGGCAGGGTGAGCTGGTGGCGCTGGATGGCGGCGCGCAGAGCGGGAAGGTGGGGTTCGACGAGCGGACTCCAACGCGCCAGGGCGTCCAGGCGTAGCCGCAGGGAGACGCGTCCCTCGGCGCGCGGGGTGAACACCTGCGAGGCGTGGCCGTCCCCACCACCGAAGAACGCGGTGTGCCGGGTGGACAACAGGTCCAGGGCATCGGGGTGGTGGGCGGCGAGGTCTGCGTGGACGGCCCGTCCATCGGTCAGCAGGCACTCGCCGCCCGTGGCCGCCGGGTATGCGCACACCAGAAGCATCAGGCGAGGCGGCCTGGGGATGCCGGAGCGTTCGGTGTGGGGGGCGAGCTCGCTGCTGGTGAAGCCGCCGTACCCAGCCTGCTGTGTGTCGCGGCGGGTGTCGTAGATCGTGGTCAGCCCGTCCCGCGCGTCGCTGTCACGGTGGGCGGTCACGCGCATGATCCGGTCGGCGAACGCCGTGACGGACGAGCGGAGCACCAACCGGTCCACGCTGACCAGCCCGGTCTCCCGCAGCCGCTCCGCGAGGTCGTTCACGGACAGCGTGGTGGCCGGCTGGAACGGTGGGGCGGGAGCACGCAGGGCGTGGGCGTGGCTCATCACGGAACTCCTTCGCTGGATGGCTGACCCACTGTTCGCGGCCAACTGGCAGGCGGTAAAGCGACTGATTGTCGACTCGGGCAAGTCGGGCAGAATGCATCGGAGTTGAGGACGGCGTGCTACGTTCCGATCGCCCCTTGCACGCGCTGCTGGACGAGGAACGTCATGCCGTACACGCCGCCGTTGTGGCCCGTATCCATCAAGGGCGTCGCGCTCGACGCGCACGGCCGGGTCCTGCTGCTGAAGAACGAGCGCGAGGAGTGGGAGCTGCCCGGCGGCCGATTGGAGGTCGGCAGTCCGGACGGATTGCAGGTCCCGGACGAATCGCCCGAGCAGGCGCTGGAGCGGGAGATCGCAGAAGAGACCGGTTGGAAGATCCAGGCCGCGTCCCTCATCGACGGCGGAACGTGGATTTACGAGCCGATTCCGGGACGGCGCGTTCTGATCGTCACGTACGGCTGTACGGTCCTGACCCCCGACCAGGCCCCCGTGGTCAGTCACGAGCACAAGCAGGTCGGCCTGTTCACCGCCGACGAGGTGCCGGCGCTGACGATGCCTGACGGCTACAAGCAGTCGATCACCACGTGGTTCGCCCAGGCGTAACACGTGGACGGCACCGGCATGCGACCCAGTGACGGGGCGGCGGTGGTGCTGCGCTCGTCGTCCCGGTTCGCTGCCTGGCACTGGGCCACCGGGCAGGCGCAGCAGATCCTCGCGGCGGGCGACCTGGGTCGGATCTTGCGCTTGTTCCGCGCGGTCCACGGCCTCAGCCAGACCGAGCTGGGGCAGTTGCTCGGCTACGACAAGACCTACGTGTCCGCTATCGAGCTCGGGAAACGTTCGGTGGAAGACGTCGGCTCGCGGCGGCGTATCGCTGACCAACTGCGCCTGCCCCCGCACCTGCTCGGGGTCACCGATGAAGCGGACACTGATCACCGGGCGATGCTCCAGTTCGGTGAATCGACCGTGCGGCTGGCGGAGATCGCCCGCCAGTCCGGCCACGCCACCGAAGCCGTTGCCGAGCTGTGGCCGCTGGTGGCCCGGCTGGAAGCCCGCCTGGAGGACGGACACGCCGAGCGGGGGGTCCTGCGGCTGCTGGCCCAGGCCCGGGTCGGCCTCGGTGTCGCCCTGGGCAACGTCCTGCCCGAGGAACGCCTGGCCACGGCCGCGCGCTGGACCGGAAAGAGCCTGCCGATCGCCAGCTACTTCGGCGACCGGGCCTTCTCCTCGTCCGTGCTGCGCATGCACGGCAACGAGCTGCGCAAGGCGGGCATGAAGGGGGCCGCCGTCGACCGCCTCCAGCACGCCGCCGTCCTCGCCCCCGACCCCACCGCGCGGGCCGCCGTCCTGCCGCTCCTGGCCCGCGCCGCCGGGGCCCTTGGGGACGGCACCTTGTTCGACACCGTGGTCAGCGAGACTGCGGCGCTGCTGGAGGAGGTGGAGCACACCTCGCTGTTCAACCCGTACGCGCTGCACGAGATCCGGCTGCGCGGCCTGGTCGCCACCGGCCGGGCGGACATGGCCATACGGCTGGTCGAGCAGGCCCCGGAGCCCACCATGACAGTGGCCCCGCAGTGGCGCGTCATCGAACTGATCACCGTCGCCCACGTAAGGCTCTTGGCCGACGACCGCGACGGCGCCAGCACGTGCCTGGAGGCGGCCGTCTTCGAGGCCACCCGGCAACGGCTTCCCCACCAGTTGCAGCGGATCATGCGTGCGGCGGGAGACCAGCTGCCCGCGAGCCGAGACGCCGCCGGCCACGCCCTGGACCGGTTGCGCCAGGAGATGGCGGCCTAGCCCGGCACCCGGGCGGTTGCCGGGGAACCCGCCAAAGGGGGCAAGCGGAACTCGATGGGGGCGGGGCATCTACGGGTGTCCCTTCTGGGATCGCTGATGGGGGCTCGATGGCGCACGGTGTTAGCGTCAGCGGGGCAGCAGATCCGGCCGTGCTGGCGTGCCCCGGATGGGGCTGGAAGCCGGGTCGGCGAGTGGTGCTGCCAGTTCGGCGCTGGTGGTGACCAGGTGGCGGAGACCGGGCGTGGCCTGGGCGGGGAGTTGCAGGCGGTAGGCGCGGCGTCCGTCGGGATCACGCGAGTACCGGACCAGCTGCCAGCCGCAGACACCCTGGAGGTAGAGGGCGACAGCGCTGTCCGATACCGCGCCGCGCACCCAGCGCGGCGGACCGGGCAGGTGGGTGATGTAGTCGGCCAGCCACAGCGAGCCCAGACGCGCGAGGCGCTGGCCGTGCCTGGGCGGGGTGGGTGACCGACAGGGCTTCCTCCTGCCGCTCCATCCCACGAGGGCGGCTTCTCGGACGGCGAGGGTGAAGATCCCGACGAGGTCGCCGTCTTCTTCCATCCCGATGATCTGGGTGGTGTCGTGGCCGTTGGCGAGCAGGCTCAGCAGCGCGAGGCTATGGCCGTGGTGCGGGCAGCCTTGTTGCTGGGCCCAGGCGGTGCGGGCGGTGAGCAGCGCATCGACGAGGGGGCGGTCCTCGGGCGAGAGCAGTCTCATGAGGTACACGGCGGGTCCTTGACGATCGAGAGGTGTGGCTTGCGGGCAATGCCGGCGTAGGCGCCGGAGTGTGCTTCGGGTGCGCGCGTATCGGGGTGCTCGGGGTGCCAGCGGTGGGTGGGGACGAGGCCGGGATCGAGCAGGGGCCAGCCACCGAACAGGACCTGGATCGCGTTACGGCTGCGGGGCCGGAACGCTACGGCTGCTTCTTCAGCCCACAGCGCCGTGAGCTTGGCTTTCGCGTTGGGCATGAGGGCCAGGTCCGCGCTGGCGTGGGTGATCGACAGGACACTGCCAGGTGGCAGCCACTCCCGCAGCACCGCAAGGGCGGAGGTGACGGCCTGGTCGTCCGCGATCCACGGCAGTACGTCGTGGAGCAGGACGGCGATCGGCCGGTCCAGGTCGAACCGGGGCGCGACCTGGGGGTGGGCGAGGATCTCCGCCATGTACTGGATGTCGGCCTGGAGGACGCTGGGGTTGCCGTGAACGCATCGCATGGTGCTCTGGGCGAGCCCGACGACGATGGGGTCGATGTCCACGTGCACGATCGAGGCGCCCGGCAGTACTTCCCGGAGCGTCGGTGGCTCGTGGCGCTGGTGACGTTTCGACCAGTCGTACGCGTACCCGCAGCCCAGGTCGAGGACCTGCTGGAAGTCCAACTCCGCGAAGAACCGGGCCGTCAGCGCGCTGTGGTCGCGGTTGATGTAGGAGGCCGACACGATCGTGTTGTCCGCGTCAAAGAGCCGCTGCGCGAAGTCCCGGTCGAGCTGGAAGGAATCCCGGCCGCCACTGAGCAAGTGGTAGACGCGGGCGGGGTTCGGGCGGCGGTAGGCATCGTCGTCCAGGGCCGGTGCTCCCGGCCCCCTCCACGACGGCCCGGACGTCAGCACGACGCACCGTCCATCCCCGGATTGAGCAACTCAGCAGGAGGCACCGGGGTGGGGTGGCTGCTGATGACGATGGCGTTGCCCTTCACGGGCAGTGCCAGCAGCCCTTCGGCCGCCAGGTCGCGCAGGGCCCGGCGGACATCACGCGGCGACAAGCCCAGAAGGCGGACGAGGTCACGGCCCGGTGGCAGCGGATGACCCACGCGGTGCACCCCGTCGCGGATCTCGCCGCGCAGTTGCCGGGCGGCGGCAACCGCGCCGGGACCCGGCTCGGCGTGCCGTACCTTCCACCGCTCGCGCGACGCCACGACCAGGCGGTGGCCGGCGTCCCGGTCGAGGACTCCGAGGTCGTGCAGGCGGTCGAGCGCGGATCGCACGCAGATCTCGGGCACCCGCAACTCTGCGGCCAGGTCGGCCGGAAGCGGCAGTGCTGAGCCGAAGAAGTGGTCGCCCCGCGCGATGCGGGTGAGCAGTACGTGCCCGGTGTTGCTCAGATCGGTGGCGGACACGGGCCGCACGCCCCCGCGCGTCACGAGGCACCGTCCTCACCGGGGCGCCGCGCCGTATCGCGGTTCTCGGGCAGCGACAGGACGCGGAAGCGTAACCGGGAGTTCGGAGAGGGCGGGTGCTGCGGGCGGGCCATGGTTCCTCGCTGACGGGGGAGTGAAGGAAGAGGTAGAGGGGTCATGCGGCTGTGTCGCGCAGGATCACGCAGGCGACACGCTGGCTGGTGAGGTCGTAGCGGACGGCGTGGGCCCAGCCATCGCCGAGCCGGTCGAGCTGCTGGTCCGTCATTCCGCCACGCAGGGTCCGTGCCTCGTAGTCGGTGGCGCGGACCTCGCTCAGGTAGAGGTGGCCACCGGGGCGGAGCCAGTGGGTGCGGATGCGGTAGAGGAGATCGGCGGGGTCGTCGAGCAGGGACAGGGTCTGGCGGCACACGACCAAGTCGACGCTGCGCGGGGTCAGTCCGGGTGGGTCGCTGAGGGCGAGGTCGTGGACGACGTAGGGCAGCGGACAGCTGGTGGCCTGCCGGGCCAGGGCGATCATCGCGGGGGACCAGTCGATGCCGGTGACGTCGAGCCCGGCCGCGTACAGGTGGCGGGTGAATTCCCCGGTGCCGCAGCCGACGTCGATGGCCCGCTTACCGCGGTGGCCGGGGAAGTGCCGCTCGAAGCGGCGGAGTTCCTCGGAGGCGAGGGGGTGCAGGTACCAGCCGCTGGTGGCCACGCGGTCCCAGAAGACCACGTCGTGCGCGGGTAACCGGGGCGGGCTGGTGGTCATGGGGACTGTCCTCTCGACCGCCTCACCAAAGTGGGGCGAGATAGTAGATTTCGTGCGTGGTCGGGGTGGGCCGGCCTCCGCATTTCTGTTGGGCGGAGGCCGGGGCGCACGCTGCTCCTGCCGCCCCGCACAGCAGGTGGATCACCGAGCGGCGCCGCACCTTCCCGCGATCCCTGGTGCCGCACACGGGCGCAGCGTCCGGGCCGCGAGCGGAAAGGCCCCGGCTGGAGGGTCGCCTCCTGGCCGCGTCGTGGACAGGGGAGGTCTCGACTGCGACCAGGAGGCGGCCGGTTATGGGGGAGGGAGATCAAGTGGGCTGCACCGCATGCCGAGGAGTCCGAGCCGGCGGGCGCGGGTCACGGCAGCCGTCCGGGGAAGATCACGGTCAGCGAAATCAGCACGAGGCACAGGATCGGGAACCCAGCGCACTGCTGAAGGAAGTGCTTCAAAAACGGAGCGACTGGAGCGACTGGAGCCGTGGACATGCAGGTGCGTGCGGCGGCTCTGCGGCGTGCCGCCCGGACCGAGAGGGCCAGCAGCACCGCGTACAGCGGGAGCAGGCCGCAGATGAACAGAGAGCGGACGATCATGATCCTGGAATGGGTCGGGGGCGGTGGGGAGGGTGGTCATCGGCGCGCGTCCGCCTCGGCTTCGGTGCGGCAGACCAGGCGAATGCCCCAGCCGCGAAGCCACGTCTCCAGCCCTTGCCGCCCCCACTGCGGCTCGCCCACACACATCGGCGGAACCAGATCAGTGGCGGACTCCACGGCCAGCAGTGTGATCTGTCGACCCTGGACCAGGCGCTGCACGTGCTGCCAGCCTGGCCGGTCCCACAGGGGCCAGTCCGACAGTGCGCGGTCGTGGTGGAACCAGCAGACCGACCCGCCGTGAGCCTCCGCCGTGCGGCCGAGCCGTTCGTGAACCTGTGGAACCTCGGCGCCCTCGGGGACGACGACGTACGTCGCGGCCGACACGCGAAGCGCCTCGATCCGCGCGATGAGAGCACGCAGCGCCCGTACGTACGATCGACTGGGCCGGGTCGGGTCGACGGGTTCCAGTTCCAGGAACTGCCGGGCCTGGGTCGCTGCCATCGCCTGCTCCGCCGTGGGATCAAGGGCCAACTCCAGGGTCTGAAGGAGGTTCTCGATCCGCTCGCGGTCGTCGCGCACCGCGCAGCGCAGCCTGTGGGCGATCCGTTCGAGGGAGTCAGGGCCCTCGTCTTCGGGAGGAGGCTGAGTCAGCGGCTTCTTCGCCTGAGATACAGGCAGTTGGACCTGGGTGGTTGACCCTCCGCGGAGATCAGACCGGCGGGCTTCGGTTCCCTGACTGCGAGGGTTGGGGCGCGTCCCGGTCGAGCCACCCAGTTGGTGCATGTTCACCGGACTCCCCTCACGGGCAAGGCAGTTAGTGGTTTCGTTGACCTTGAGCCAACCGCTCAAGGCGGGGGGTCGGTATCCCCGAGTGGCTGGCGAGGCCGTCAAACCCGTCAAACTTTGTACCCTTGTGAACAGGGGCGTCTGATGCGCAGTGCCGCGCGGAAGCGAAACGAGGAACTGGCTGCGGTGATCGCCGAAACCGGCTGGTCGCAGACCAAGGTGGCCGCAGCGTTCGTACGCGTCGCAGCCGAGGTCAGGGCCGAGGAACTGCTCGGGACCAGTCGGTCGCAGGTGGCCATGTGGGTCAGCGGCACGCGCCCGAAAGGCAGGGCGCCCCTTATCTTGTGCGAGACGTTGTCCCGACGGCTCCAACGCCCCATCACGCTTGCAGAGATCGGTCTCTCCACGCCGGGCTCGGTGGCGGTCACGGCGATCGAATGGCACGTCGACACGCTGACCGAGCTGGTGGACCTGGGGAGAACCAACGTGGACCTGGAACGTCGCCGCTTGCTGTCCGGTGCCGCCTACTCGGTGGGCGGGCTGGTGCTTCCCGGACGGCAGTGGTGGGACGAGGCCCCCGAGCGAGCCCGCCGCCGGCCTTCGACGACCGGCCGTCGCGTGGGCACCGCGGAGGTCAGCGCTCTGCGCGCAACGACGGAGTTCTTCTCCAGGCGGGATCAACTGCACGGCGGGATGGATGGTCGCACCGCCCTCTACCAGTACATCAGTGACGACATCGCGGCGTACATCGGCGGTGTGTTCGCGACCGATGAGGTTCGGCGCAGCCTGTTCTCCGCCGCGGCGGAAGCGGTGTACGTAGCGGGGTGGATGAGCTTCGACGCCTCCCGGCACGAGGCAGCCAGGCGCTACTTCACCCTCGCGACGAAGCTGGCGGCAGAAGCCGGTGATGCCCCGCTGGGCGGCCACATCCTGCGCGCGATGGCTCACCAGGCCACAGACCTTGGCCACCCGAGGAAGGCCGTGGACCTGGCGACGGAGTCCGTCGCGCGCAAGAGGTACGCGCTGGCCACGCCCCGCGAACGCGCCTTGCTCGGCGTGGTGCAGGCCCGCAGTCTCGCGGCGGCCGGCCACCGGCGCGAGGCCCTTGCCACGCTGATCCGAGCCGAAGCAGATCTCGCATCGGCGGTACCGGGCGACGATGAGCCGTCCCGCGTCTGGTTCTTCGCGGAAGCGTCGCTGGCGCACGAGACAGCCCGCACGCTGTGGACCCTCGGCGACCTTGACGGCGCGCTCCGGGAGTTCCGCCGCAGCGTGCTCACCAGGAAGGCCGACACGTTCAGCCGGACCCATTCCGTGACGCTGGGGTACATGGGCGCCGTGCAAGCCCAGCAGGGCAACGTCGAGGCCGCATGCGCGACTTGGTCGCGAGCCCTGGATGCGATGGACGGAATCCACTCCGGGCGGGCACGCGAGACCGTGATCAACATGCGCCGGGTGCTGTCCCCGTACCGCAACCGCGGCATCCCGGCCGCGGCGGAGATCGATGAGAGGGCCAGGACGGTCCTGGCAGGCGTAGCCTGACCGGGCCATGATCGCGCGGGCGCAGCACTCAGACTGGCTGGCGGCCCGCCACTGACTGAGAACGAGGGGGCGTCCGTGTCCGTGGAGCGCATCGAGTTTCCTGTCGTCGCCGAGGTCGTCGGCGGCCACGTTGGCCGCTTGGACGACTTCAAAGGCGGCGTGGAATCGATCATCCGTCTCCGCCCCGAGTACCCGCTGGAGACACTGCAAGGGATCGAGGAGTTCTCCCACCTGCAAGTCACGTGGTACTTCAGCGCGGGCAACCCGGCCGACGTCGCGTTGCACGCCCGCAGCCCTCGCGATAACCCCGACTGGCCCGCTACCGGGACCTTCGTCCACCACAACCACCGGCGCCCGGCACGCCTCGCAACGAGTTTCCCCAGGCTGCTGCGCGTCGACAGCCGCGACCTCCATGTCGTCGACCTCGATGCCGACGACGGGACACCGGTCATCGACTTCGTAGCCTGCTTCCAGGAGATGCTGCCGCGAGGCCCTGTGACGCAGCCCTCGTGGCCCAGCGAGATGCTGAAGGACTACTGGAGAGACGCCCGGGAGCGCTGAGCGCAAGGTCAGCCTCTGCCACATGGCCGTATTCACGAGGCGGTCTCCGAGCTGCTCGTGGTGTTGGGGGCCGGTCCGTGTCGAGACGGCCCGCAACTGCTCGATGACCAAGGCCAGAGCCACGACGTCGCCCACCCCCTGCGAGGGTTGAACTGGGAGAGCCGTCGTCTGCGCGAAGGGGAGGTGGACCTTCATTGCCCACTTCCCTTCTGCCCTGGGGGCGATTCACGGCCACTTGTCATGACGGTGGTGACCTCGCTTGGAACTGCGAAGTGGGTCTTACTCAACTGCCGCCAACTCGAGCTATCCAGAGCGGGATTGATGCTCTAATGAGGCATTGCTGATGCAAGTAGGGTCATGACCTGGCTGTATCTGTGAACCGGGCTCGATGGACTGGGAGCAACGTCATGGGGCAAAGGAGGTATCGCCTCGCTGAGCGCCGTAAGACGGTCGGTATGACTCAAGAGGCTCTTGCCGATCGCCTCGGTGTGGACCGGAGCACGGTGGTGCGTTGGGAAGCGGGTACTGGATCCCCCAGCCCTGGCAGCGCCCCCGGCTAGCCGCCCAGTTGCGCGTGAACGCTCTGGAGCTCGAAAGTCTGCTCACGGAGCCGATCGACGAGTCTGATTTTGATCAGCAACGCCGCGAGCATGCCCTACGCCACCCAGCCAAGGTCGATATGGGCACCGTTGGGGAGCTGCGACGGGAGTTTGATGAACTGGCCGAGCGATATGACCAGGTGCCCTCGGCGAGCCTTCTCGCGAGGGGTGGGGAGCAGCTCAGCCACCTCACCTTCCTCGCGCGGGAAGCGCGCGGCGGCCGTGTGCAGCGTGAATTGATGTCAATCCAGGCCGACGCATCAGTGCTGATGGGCCAGTTGGCATGGGATGCGTCGCAGCGGCGAGACCAGGATACGGCCAGGAACTACTACGACCAGAGTGGCCAGATCGCACGCCGGCTCCGCGATCACACTCTGGAGGCCCGAGCCCTGCTCCGCACCAGTTACGTCGCCCTGTACGGGGCGCAGCAGGATCCGAGAACTGGACTTGGCCTGGCGTTGCAAGCAGCCGAGACAGCCCGATTGACCAGCCCGGGCGTAACTGGCTTGGCCCTCCTTCACGCGGGTGAGGCACACGCGATGCTCGGAGAAGAGCGTGCCTTCGAACGCACTCTCACGCAGGCCGAGCAAGCACTCGAAAGGTCGGACGCCACAGACGCCGCCGTAGGACTCGTCTCGTCCACCCAGATCGGACGCCTCTCCGGCTCCTGTTACCTGTCCCTAGGACAGCACCGTCGTGCTCAGCTGATCCTGGAGGCCACAGCCGCTGAGCTGCAAGATCGAAAGAAGTCGCGCGCCATCGTGCTGGGCAACCTTACGCTCGCCTACATCCGCCAACATGAGCTTGACGAGGTTCACGGCCTCACCCTGACCAGCCAGGCCCCCGGCTACTCCCCGCTCGGCGCCATCTACCTCGGGCAGCGCCAAAGCCCTATGGACATGGCCAACAGCGGATGGGTGTTCACCACCTTCAGCCGCTACTGCCCCGACTGCCTCACCGACACCGCCGATCTTCCGGGCGGCCCGGTCTGGCAGGGCTCCTGGCGGCTCCCTCACATCTTCATCTGCCCGCGCCACAACCGTCACCTCTCCTGGCGATGTCCAGTTTGTGGGGCACCCGCCTTCTCCAACGGCTACCAGGCTGACGGAAGGTGGCGTCCGTCCCAACTGGCCCCGGGACTCCGCCTCCGCCTGCATCCGGCGCAATGCCGTCACCGCCCGGCAGGCGGATGGGACGCCGCTTGCGGCGCCCGCCTCGACTGCACACCTGCTGCCTTCACCCCGCCCACCACAGCCGCAGCACAAGCCCAGCAGCGGCTGGCCACAGCCGCCGCTACCGGCCCGGAAGGCGACATCAAGAGCCTCGGGCAGCCGGCCTCCCCCGAACAGTTCTTCAACGACGTCCGCACTACCGTCCTGGCGATCTGCTCCACCTGGCCTGCCGCCGCCGACGTCTTCCCCGCCTTCGAGTACCTGGGCTCGATCGCTGCCCACGCCCAAGCCCTGCGTAGAAGCCCCGTCGAACGCCTCAGACCGCAGAGCGATGGGTGGCTGGCCCGATCCATCGACCATCCGCCTGCTGATTCACGGCAATGCGCCGCCCTGATGAGCCTCGTCGTCCAAGTCCTCGACGACCCGGACGGTTCCGCCGCACTCACTCGTCTACTGTCCCGACTCCCGCCAGGCAGGTCCGGGCGCCTGAGAAGCCTCACCCCGCACTGCTCACCCGCAATGAACGCTGTGATCGCGGAAGCAACCCGCCTCCAGCAGGAAGCCTGCGGACCGCAGCCCCTCTTCCCCCAACCCCCCTCCCACAGAGGCTGCCTCGACCCGCGCACCATTTCAGATCCCCTCCCCAACGCCTGGGCAGCCCCGTTGGACGGGCTGGACGGACCTGCGAGGCTTCTGCGGCGCGACGCCGCGATTCGTCTGGTCCAGATGGCCCGCGGCGGATCACGTACGAGCGCGGGCCGCTACCTCGGCATCCCGCCCGGGACCCTGCAGTCCACCACTCTGCGAGTGCGCAGCTGGCAGAAGCTGCCGGGCAACGCCGAGGCATACCAGGCCGCCCTGCAACACGTGGCAGAGATCATCATGGCTGCTCCCGAACATGGGTGAAGCCCCATGCCACCTGCGAGCGCGGGAAATGGAGATGCTTTCCCTTGACCGGCACAGGCAGGATCGCTCCATGTCGACCGATGTCAGCGGAATGATCGAATGCCGGCCCGGGGCCCGTCTATGGGGCCCCGACGACGAAGACTCCGTGTGGGAGGCCGCCATCGATCTCTTCCTCCTCAACAGGGGCAATGCCTACGACGGCCTGGCCTGCCTCTTCGGGATCCGCAACTCCTACGGCTTCCGTCCCCTGGCGGAAGATCGTGGCTTCCCGGTCGACGCCTCGGATGGGCTGCGAGGTGAGTTCGCAGGCTACGGCGGCCCCCACGATGTGCACGGGACTACCTGGCTGACCTGGGCCGAGCTGGACACCACGGACTGGCAGGAGACCAACTCCTCAGGCACACGAACGCGCGCCTCAGCCGCAGGGGACGACACCGACTGGGCGCGTCTGGAGCGTCATGCGCATCCTCAGCGAAGTCCACGGAGCCGAGAACGTACGCCTTGTCGTCTGGTTCCACTGACACGCGGCTGAGCGCCTGATGGCACTGCTCTGCGGGTCGAACTGTCAGCTCGATGCAGATGCCCCCTGTTGTGACTGAGCAGGGACGGTTGGCCCTGGAAGGGCCTGCGTGGGGCCCGCCTGAGGCTGGGGCGAAACCGGTCACTAGGCTCCGGCCCTATGACCAGTGATCTCGGGTTCACATGCGCGTGCTGCGGGACCCACCACCCTGAGCTGCCGATGAACTACACGGCCGAGGCCCCGGCTGTGTGGGAGTCGGCCTTTGCCGACGCCGACGACTGCCTGCTCTCGTCGGACCAGTGCGTGATCCGCGCGCAGCACTACTTCGTCAAGGGCCTGATCGAGATACCGGTCATCGACAGCGACGAGGTGTTTTCCTGGGGCGTGTGGGTCTCGCTGAGCCGAGAGAATTTCTCCCGGGCCGCGGACCTGTGGGAAAGCCCCAGTCGAGAGTCTGAGGAGCCGTACTTCGGCTGGCTCACCACCGACCTGCCGGTCTACCCGGCCACGACCCTCAACCTGAAGACCTACGTCCACACCCGCCCGGTCGGTGAGCGCCCCTTCGTCGAGCTTGAGCCTACCGACCACCCTCTCGCCGTCGAGCAGCGCACAGGAATCACCCTGGACCGCGTGCGGGAGATCGCGGCGGCCGTGCTCCACGCAGGCGACGACGCGCAGCGGTGACGGCCGGCAGCCCGGTATCGCCCATCCCGGTCGGGCCCACCGGCCTGAGCTCCAGGGCCCGACGGTTCGTCGAGGTGGCGGGCATCCGCGTCCCGCGGCAGGACATCCGGCGACACCGCGACGCGATGATCAGGCACGGGATCCCCGCTGCGGAAGCCGACCGGGCCACCGCCTTCCAGGACCGCTGGGGCGGCCTCGCCCTGCCGCCGGCCCCGTCCTACGAGGGCGGCCCCCGCACCCTGGACGCCGGCTGCCCCGAGCGGATGGCCGGGCAGGGCTGGTCCTTCGAGGCGGGCCAGTGTCGGGTCTCCATGGCCTACGGATTCAAGATCGGCCCCGACGGGGCGTTCGGCATCGACGCCTATCAGTGGACACCCCTACACGCCGACACGGACGGCTGGGTGGAATCCCTGGCGCTCGCCGACCACGCCCGCCGCTGGGCCAGAACCGTCACAAGGATCAAGGGCAAGGCGGTCGAGGCCCTAAACCTCGGCGGCTTCGAGCCTGTACCCGAAGTGCGGGGAGTGACCGACAACTGGTGGCGGGGCGAGGACTCCCTCATCGCCGTGTACCGGGGTGAGGCCGTTGGCCTTGACGCCCCGCAATGCCTCGAAGCCCACATCTACGGCGGCCTCGACGAGTGGGGCCTCCACGGCGGCTGACTCGTAGGGCTGGATCTGAGCACCTACTTGGCCAAAAGGGCCAACTATCGTGCTCGGTCACACTGGCGGCCCAGACAGCCTGGTACGCCGTCTACGACCAGCTCGCCACGACAGCCAAGGGGGACGCCGCGCACCGCCGTCGGCTGGTGGAACTGTCGCGGCGGATCACCGCGCACCCGTGCTGGCAGAGTTCTGCCGGCACCCCCGCGGCACGCGTCGCTCTCAAGGAGCTCGCCCGCACCCGCATGCAGGTGCGGCCGTGATGCTCACCGAACAGAAGGCCCGTATCACCCGCAGCGCCGGGGAGTGGGTGGCCGCCTCCGGGGAGGCGCCCATGGTGCGTGAGCTCGCCGCTGTGGTCGGAGTGTCCTCCTCTTCCTCCATCGCCTACCACCTGCGGCGGATGCGTGAACAAGGTGTGGAGGTGGAGACACGGGGGCGGCGCAGCGGCCGATGCCCGTACTGCGGGCACTGATGGCGGAAGGGGGGCGAAGGAGGCAGAGCAGCCATGGAAAGCACGTACCTCGTCCGGTTGGCGTTCGGAACTGCTGGTCCGGCAGTCGAAGGCAAGTGGTCCGTCCCCGGCACGGCTCAGGCCCGGTACACCGAGCGGGTCGGGCTGCACGGCGCCAACCCGGCCGCGGTGATCCAGCTCATCGAGAACCGCGGAGGGCACCGACAGGTGAGGCGGACCTGGACGGTTCAGGCCGAATTCACGGGCTCCGGGCTGCCCGCTCTGGGAGCCGGGGCGCGATGAACACGCCCCCGCGCGGGAGCACCGCCGCCCGTGACGCCGAGCCGGCCCCACCTCCGAAAGCGCCTACCGCCCTGCGGGCCTACACCCCCTACGAGGTCGTTCCCATCGATCTGCGGATCGGCGGTCAGCGGTACCGGACCGTAGCGATGGCCCACTATGACACCCCCGACGGCCGCCGCGCCTACCACCTGGCCCTGTGGCCGCCCCTGCCCGAGGGCGCCCGCACCGGCTGGTATTGGTGGAGCCCCGCCACCATGACCCGACGGCACTTCGCCCGATGAACCGGCCACGGCCCCCGGGGCTGCTGCCGCCCGACCTTCCCCGACTGGAGGCGCTGCGGGCCTGGCATGCGTTGTGGGTCGGTCTCATCGACCAGGCCCTCGCCGACCTGAAACGTCAAGGGGCCGAACGTGCAGAGGGTCAGCGGCGGCGGCCGCCACCTCCGGAGTGGACGATCGAGCACGCCCTCGGGGGACCGCACCTGCTGACCGCAGTCCACACCGGCGACTGCTGGATGCTCCGCGAAGCTGGCCGCATGCGCGCTGTCGACCGCGACACTGCCCGCCAGGCTCTGGCAGGCGGCGTCGAACCGTGCGGCTTCTGCCGTCCGGACACGGCACTCGGCATGATCGACTAGGTCCGCATGAGGATCTGAGCGGCCCCGCGCAGGGACCGTCGACCTGCCGCTGCACGTCGTCTGGTCCGGGCGCCGCTTAGTGGGACCCGGGTGCCTTTCCTCGGCCGCGACCTTTTGAATCGGCGAGTGGCAATCCTGTGCGCCCGGGTTCGTCGCTTCAGATGCGACGCCTGGGGGAGGGTCTTCCCCGAGCTGGGCCACGCCAGGGCGCTGCCGTCGTGTGAACCTGCGGTCTCATGGAGGAGCAGACGATCACCAGGAAGAGGATCAGGACACGTTGGTGATCATCCCGAGACCCGCGACGTAGGGCTTCGCGACGGCCTGCCGGCTCAGGAGATAGCCGATGCGGCTGATTCGCGGAAGCTGATCAAGACGGGCGACGCGCGGCGTTCGGTTCCTCAAGACGCAAACCGCGACGGTGGCCAGCCCACTTCGACGTGCGCACTCGGAACCTGCAACCCGCCTCAACCGGATCACGACCACGGTCGACCAACACGTCGGGGCCTTCGGCGCAGCAGCAGTCGAGGCAGCGTGGAGCCGCGAGCTGGTTGCCACACGGGTCGCTGACTATGCGGAGCTCACTGTCTTGTGGGCGCCGAGGGGCCTCTTCACCTACACGAACGCGCATCGGGCGTCGTGTGGTTCGGTATGGAGCAATACTTAATGGATTCTCTGCTGCTCAAGCCATTGAAATACTTCGGCTCTCTTATACAAGACCTTTGCATTTCTTCCTTGGCCGAGCTTGTAGCCTTTCAAGCCTAGCTTTGCAGCCTCTCGGTAGACCCAACTTGGCGACATGCGGAGCATGGCTGCGAGTTCATTGGTATCCATGAGGACTGGTTCGAATTGGCGGCTGCGCCCGGCGCGGCTGGGCGTGCGGCCCGCTTTCATAGAGAGGTGTGTAGTCGAATCGGACACTTGCATCCTGTGAGTAGGCATTGATGGAATGTCTGCGGTGAGCCACGGCCTAGTGTCGTACGCAGACTGAATTAATGATCTAGAGAGACGCCGATCTTTTTGCTAACCGGGGATTCTCTGGCGTAAGGCTCCCGAAGGGCGGACGCTGACATGATCAGGGATCCAGCGGGGACGCATCGCCACGCCATGTCTTTGTTCCGGTAGCCCGCGACTGGACGCAGGCCAGCTCAAGCTCATAGGCCATCGTTTAGGATCTTCGCTGCTCTGGAGATGGAGCCCGGCAGGAGGTGGCGGTAGATCCGGTAGGTCACCTCGATGGATTTATGGCCCATCCATTCAGCGACATCTGTGATTGGGATGCCATGGCTTAGGCAGTTCGATGCGAAATAGTGACGGAGAGAGTACATCGTGTACCTGGCGGATACACCCGCTCGTTCCAGGCACCGATTCCATCGCCATCGCAGCGTTTGGTCGCCATAGAAATAACTCTTCATGCGCAGGCTTCCGGCGCCGTTCCCCTTGGTTAGTACGTAGCCATTCTTGTCTGCCCCGTAGGTATCGGTGAAGTACGTGAAGAAGTCGTGAGTCTTTCTGGGTAGGGGAGTCTCGCGGAACTCTCCGCGTTTGCGGTGCTTCAATGCTGCGGGCTGTATTTTGTTTCCGTGAATCTGCTCGCTGATTCGGTATACGTCATCGGCTACTATCGCCTTTATGTTTGCCGCATGAGCTTCCCCGTTTCGGTGGCCACATCCGGACATTAGCTCAATAACCATCCTGAGATCGTCACCTTCGGCTGCCTCGCGAATCGATGTTAGCTCTTCGAGGGATGGAATGATCACCTCCTTCGGTACGTAGTCGGGAGGGGCGACGTCCAAGAATGGGTCTAGCGATATAGCCCCTCGATGACGCGCCGCGTCGATGACGAGTTTGAGTACAAGGTAGGCATTCTTCTGGCTGGCTAGGCCGACCTTGTCCAACTCCATTCCTCCGAGGCAGTCCTCGATGGCGCCTGGAGTGAAGGTACCGATCCGGCGGCTACCCAATCGCGGGTTGAGCTGGACCTTCAGGCTTCCCTCGTACTGGTCGACGGTGTTGGAAGCCAAGCCTCTTTTGCGGTTCGATATGTAACGAGCCGCAAAGTCCTCAAAACGCATCTCTGCAATCTGTTGAGATTCTGTGTTTTCGCTTTTTAGTGGCCCCTTCTTCGTTTGATAGATCGCAATGAGTCGATCTTTGGCCTTGTCTTGGTTCGTATAGCCACCCTCCTCGCGCTGGCGACCCGTTGCATCTCGGAATCTGATCGTGTACGGGTGTGGGCATTTCGACCAGCGATCCTCGGGGTGATCGCACTCTTTGAAGAAGGTGCCCATGCCGCGAGTAAGAGTCTTGCTTGGCATTGGTTGATGCTCCGGGGTCCTGATCGGGGTTATTGGATTCCAGGTAGGTTCGGGCTTTGGATGTGTAATTCAGTTCGCTCCAGCGAGGCCGTTCAACCGCGCTGCAGGGGCTGCGACCAGAGTCCTGAGATTCCCCGGTTTGGCTAACCGGGGATCTGCTGCTATAAGCGCACCGCGCGGCGCATGGTTGAACATGCATCGAGCCTTCGAGAGGGCGCCTGCCGTGCGGTGACCTTGCAGGCTCGGTGGGCGGTTGATTGGTTGAGGTGATGCGGGGAGGCTCGGGGTGCCTCCCTCCGAAGGCAGGCCGTCGCCTTCCACGGTCAGCAGTCGAGGCTGCCGATCGGCTCCTTGTGCCGCCGATGCTGACTTTTTGCTGACCCCCTCCTGGGTGAGCACGCCCCTGACCTGCGAGAATCCCTGTACCGCAGCATTCATGATGTTCTTCGTCACCGTCATGGCCGGGCTGCTCTACGGCCTGCTCGGCGTGCTCCACCCCGGGCTGCTCCTGCTGCGCTTCGAGGAGACCGCGGTGGGCGCCCTCGGCGCGGCGGCGGCCGTCGCGTTCGTCCTGCCGGTCACCACGCACGCGGCGACGAACGCCTGGATCCAGCGCGCGCTGCACTGCGTACGTGGCTGCACCAGCGCGGCGACCCGACGGCTCGCCGGGGACGAGAGTGCCGACCCCGCGCCGCACGCCGCCGAGCTGGAGCTGCTGCTCGGCCGCGTCCGCCTCGCGCTCGCGCCGCTGGTCCACCCGCTCAGCCCGCTGAAGGGCCGCAGGGCACGGGCCCGGCAGGTGATCGCCCTGCTGGACGCCTGCGCCCGCGAGGTGCGCGGCCTGGCCGCCGTGGCCGCCGACCCGGCCGCCTCGCACGACGCCCGGCTGACGGCGGCCTGCGACCGGGTCGAGGCGGCGGTGGAGGCTCTGGTGACCCCGGCGGCGCGCGCGTACGCGGCGACGGCGAACCCGGCGCCCGCTCCTGAGCCGCACCCGCACCACCACCCGGCGGCCGAGGCGGCCCTGCGCCATCTGCATGCCCTGGAGCACGCCCTGGCCGCCCTGGCCACGCCGCTGCGCACGTCGCCGCGGGCTCCGGCTCTCACGACCGCCTGACCCGTCGGCGCCGCCCGCGACACGGGCGGCCACCCGCACCCGCCAGTTGGTCTAGACCGCCTGCTACGGTCGCCGCAGTCGGCGCCGGGCCCAGCCCCGGCGCGCAGTCGCGCGGAGAGGGGTAGCACGGTGGCCGAGAGCAGCGCCGGGCGGGCATTCATCGGGTCGTTCACCGCGGCGGGCGGGAGGGGCGTGACCGTCGCCGCCGTGGACGCGGCGACCGGCGCGCTCACCCCGCTCGGTGCCACCGCCGCGCTTCCCAACCCCTCGTTCCTGGCCCTCTCGCCCGACGCCACCGTCCTGTACGCGGTCGGCGAGAGCGAGCCCGGCACGGCCGCCGCCTTCGACGTCACCGGCGACACCCCGGTCCTGCTCGGCGAGCCGGTGCCGGTGGACGGCGCCTCCCCCACCCACCTCGCGCTCGCCGCCGGCCACCTGGTGACCGCCAACTACACGTCGGGCAGCGTCACCACGCTCCCGCTGCGCCCCGACGGCCGCCCGGGCCCCGCCGCGTACGTCCTGAAGCACCACGGCCGCGGCCCCGACCCCAAGCGCCAGAGCGGCCCGCACGCCCACCAGGTGCTGCCCGACCCGAGCGGGCGCTGGCTGGTCAGCGTCGACCTCGGCACCGACTCCGTACGCGTCTGCGCGCTCGACCCGGCGACCGGCGGCCTGCGCCCGCACGGCGAGACCGCGCTGCGCCCGGGCACGGGCCCGCGCCATCTGGCCTTCCACCCCGACGGCCGGCACGCGTACGTCCTGAACGAGCTGGAGCCCACCCTCGTCGTCTGCCGCTGGGACGCCGCCGCGGGCACCCTGGAGCCGCTGGGGGAGACCCGGGTGATCCACGACGGCGTGACGACCGAGACGTTCCCCTCCGAGGTCGTCGTCGCGCGCGACGGACGCTTCCTCTGGGTCGCCAACCGGGGCCACGACTCGATCGCGACGCTCGCGCTCGACCCGGACGGCGAGCACGCCGCCCTGGTCGCCACCGTGGACTGCGGCGGACGCTGGCCGCGCCATCTGACCCTCGACCCCTCCGGCCGTCGCCTGTACGCGGCCAACGAACGCTCCGGCGACGTCACCTGGTTCGACCTGTACGAGGAGAGCGGCATCCCGCGCCGGACCGGCTCCGTGCCCGCCCCCGCGGCCTCGTGCGTCGTGTTCGGCTAGAGCGCCGCCGCACGCACGCGAAGGGCCCGCACCGTCATCGGGTGCGGGCCCTTTCGCGTCACTTGTACGCGTACGAGTGCCGGGTACGTCAGTGCACCGGGGAGCCCTGCGGCTGCGGCGTGATGCCCAGCGCGGCCGCGTACTGCGACAGCACGAGCTTGCCGATCGCCGGGTAGGCGCCCAGCGGCTCGGCGGCCAGGCAGTCGGCCTCCTTGGCGGCGGCGTCGAGCAGCCCGTCCGAGACCTCGGGGCCGATCAGGTACGGGGCGACCGCGAGCTGCACCGAGCCGGAGCCGCGCAGCTGCTCGGCCATGGCGGCGATCGAGCCCTCCTGGTCGAGCGCGGCGGCCATCACGGGCACGGCGAGGCGGGCGGCCAGCAGCATGCCGGTGATCCCGGCGGCCTGCACGGCCTCCTCGCCCCCGACCGTCGCCAGGATGATGCCGTCGGCGGCCGTGGCGACCGTGAATAGCCGGGCGCGGTCGGCGCGGGCCAGACCGGCCTCGGACAGACGCACGTGCAGGGCCTCGGCGAGCAGCGGGTGCGGGCCGAGGACGTCGGTCAGCTCGGCGGCGGCGCGGCTGTCCATGACGGCCTGGCGCACCCGGCGGATCAGGGCGCTGTCGGGGCCCGCGAGCAGCGGCACGACGACGGCGACGGGGCCGTCGGGGGCGGCCACGTCCTGACCGGCGGCACGGGCCTGCTCGTAGCGGGCGGTGCGCTCGGCGGCGGCGTGCGCGAGCACGGCGTCGAGCGGGGGGAACTCCACGGACGCGGCGTCGGCGTCCAGGTAGCCGATCCGGGCGTCGAGGCCGGGCAGCTCGGAGCGCGCGATGCTGATGACTTCCTCCGCCAGGGCGCGCACGGCGGGGGAAGGGGTACCGGGAACAGCGAGGACGAGCGCGGGCGCACCCTCGGGAGCGACCACCGGCTCGGGGCGGCGGTGCCGCCCTGGCTGGCGAGGTCGCGGCATTCGTACAGGCAGGCCGTTCGCGGGCCCAGTGGGGGAGCTCATGGCGCCGCATGCTACTGGCTTTGCGGGCGCGGGTGTTCGGGGAGGGTGCAGGTGCGCGGTTTCTGTCCGTATTTATCCCGTGAGTGACATTGTCCTCAACCGTCCCGCTCTGTCGTGACCCACAACATGCGCGGATGGTGCGGCAGTCGCAGCTCCTCGCGGGCCAGCGCGGAGGCGATCAGCAGGGCTCCGGCGAGCGGATCTCCCGCCGCGGGGACCGTCCGCGCGTGCGGCGCCAGGGCCGCCAGATCCTGCCGTACGGGGACGAGCAGCGCGTCACCGATGTGGAAC
Organism: Streptomyces sp. TLI_146; assembly: GCF_002846415.1. Lineage (NCBI taxonomy): Bacteria > Bacillati > Actinomycetota > Actinomycetes > Kitasatosporales > Streptomycetaceae > Streptomyces > Streptomyces sp. TLI_146. Next base: position 1,837,538 of record NZ_PJMX01000001.1, on the reverse strand, counting down.
AGGCCGCCGGTGAGCGCCACTTCGCATTCGCTCACACTTTCGCCCGCGGTTGAGTGAGCGCTGTCGTCGTCGGCCGGGCCGTTCTCGGGGCACACCGCGGCGGCCGACTCGGCGATGTTCCGGGCCGCTTCCCGCAGGATCGCCGCCGCGACCGGGTCGGACGCGGCGCAGCGCGCCACTTCGGGCGCGAACGACGCCAGCACGGCGGGCCGGTCGGTGCGCGGATACAGCAGCCCGGGCAGCTCCGCCGCCGGGCCGAACAGCGCCTCGGCCCGCTCGCGCAGCGCGGCCGAGCCGCCGCGCCGGCCGTCGTGGGCGCGCATCGCCGCCTCCAGGCCCGCGCGGCCGATCCAGGCGCCGCCGCCGCAGTCGCCGAGCAGATGGCCCCAGCCGTCGGCGCGCCGCCAGCGCGTCAGATCGGTGCCGAGCGCGATCATTCCGGTGCCGGCGGCGACCACCGCGCCGGGGCGCTGGCCGAGCGCTCCCGCGTACGCCGTCACGGCGTCGGCGGCCAGTGCGAGGCGCCGCACATTCAGCGCACCGGCGAGCGCTGCGGGCAGCAGGGCCCGCAGGTGGTCGCCGAGCGAGGCCATCCCGGCGGCGCCCACGGCCACCGCCGCCACCCGGTCCGCGCCGGTCCGGGCCAGCAACTCCATCGCGGCGGGCACCAGTTGACCGAGGAGGTGCCCGGCGTCGATCCCGGCGGGGCCGGTCCGTACCGGCTCGTCGGACACCAACACCTCGGCCGGGGACGCCTCATCGGCCCGGCCGAGCGCGAACCGCACCCCGGAGCCGCCCGAGTCGACCCCGAGCACCCAGGCGTCACCGGCGGCTGTCACGGCAGGCGCCAGTCGACCGGCTGCGCGCCCTGGCGGACCAGGAGGTCGTTGGCGCGGCTGAACGGCCGCGACCCGAAGAAGCCCCGGTCCGCCGACATCGGCGAGGGGTGCGCGGACTCGATCGCGGGGAGCTCGCCGAGCAGCGGGCGCAGATTGCGGGCGTCGCGCCCCCACAGCACCGAGACCAACGGGGTCCCGCGCGCGGTGAGCGCGCGGATGGCCTGCTCGGTGACCTCCTCCCAGCCCTTGCCGCGGTGCGCGGCGGGCTTGCGGGGCGCGGTGGTCAGCGCCCTGTTCAGGAGCAGGACGCCCTGCCGCGTCCAGGGCGTCAGATCCCCGTTGGAGGGCCTGGGCAGCCCCAGGTCGGTGTGCATCTCGCGGAAGATGTTCTCCAGGCTGCCCGGCAGCGGACGCACCTCGGGGGCGACCGAGAAGGAGAGCCCCACGGCGTGCCCCGGCGTCGGATACGGGTCCTGGCCCACGATCAGGACCCGGACGTCCTGGAACGGCTGCTGGAAGGCCCGCAGCACATGCTGTCCTGCCGGGAGGTAGGTGCGCCCCTGCGCGATCTCCTGACGGAGGAAGTCGCCCATCGAGGCGATCCGTCCGGCCACGGGCTCCAGAGCGTCCGCCCACCCGGGCTCGACGATCTCTTTCAACGGTCGTGCTGCCACGGCCGTCACTCTACTGGCGGATCACCGCCGCCCGTACGCACAGGACGTCCGGCAGGTGCGAGGCGAGCAGGCTCCAGGTGTCGCCGTCGTCCGCGCTCGCGTACACCTCCCCGTTGCGGTTTCCGAAGTACACCCCCGCCGGGTCGGCGTCGTCGGTGCACAGGGCGTCGCGCAGCACCGTGCCGTAGTGCGCCTGGGAGGGCAGTCCGGCCGACAGCGGCTCCCAGGTGCGGCCGCCGTCCTCGGTGCGGAAGACCCGGCACTTGTTCTCGGCCGGGACCCGGTCCGAGTCGGCCGTGATCGGGAAGACGTACGCCGTGCCGGGGCGGCGGGGGTGGGTCGCGGCGGCGAAGCCGAAGGTGGACGGCAGGCCCTCGCCGATGTCCTGCCACCGCTCGCCGCCGTCGTCGCTGCGGTAGACGCCCCAGTGGTTCTGCAGGAACAGCCGGTCGGGGTCGGCCGCGTCCTGCGCGATCTTGTGCACGCACTGGCCGAACTCGGGGTTCTGGTCGGGCAGGAAGACCGCCGAGACGCCCTTGTTGGCGGGCGCCCAGCTCTCGCCGCCGTCCCGGGTGCGGAAGACCCCGGCCGTGGACACCGCGACGGTCACCGCCCGGGCGTCCCGGGGGTCGGTGACGATGGTGTGCAGGCCCTCGCCGCCGCCTCCCGGAACCCACTGCGAGCGCGTCGGGTGCTCCCACAGCGGGCGCACCAGGGCGAAGCTCTCGCCGCCGTCCTCGGAGCGGAACAGCGCGGCCGGTTCCGTCCCCGCGTAGACCACGTCGGGCGCCTCCGGGCCCGCCGGGTGCAACTGCCATACTCGCTCCAGCGACCTCCCGGTGAACTCCGGGAACTTCACCGCCGGTTGGGGTGGCTCCACCCAGGTCTCGCCCAGGTCGTCCGAGCGGAAGACGGAGGGTCCCCAGTGCGCGCTGTCGCCGCCGACGAGCAGTCGGGGAACCGCGCGCCGGGTGTCGATGGCGATCGAGTAGACCGCCTGGGCATTGAAGTGCGGACCGTCGAACCGCCACTCGCCGCCGTGCCTGCGGCCGATGAACAGTCCCTTGCGCGTCCCCACGGTGAGCAGTACGTCGGTCATCCCGACCCCTCCAAAACGCCGTTGTCCCGGATAGTGGCCAGTCTGCACCCGACCACTGACAGCGGCCCCCGCAGACGGCGTCCGCGCAGGTCGGAGCGCGTGGGCGGGCCTCGCGAGGCCGTCCGGGACACCTGCCGCGCCGGCCGGAGGTCCCGCCGGGCCCTCCCGGTCGCCCGGGCCGCATTCACCCGTACGAGAGCGGAGCGACCATGACCGAGGGCGCCACGGGGTTCCTGGCCGGGCGGGGCACCGCCGACATCACCGGCGAGGCCGCCGAGTGCGGCATGCTCGGCTACGGCAAGGCCGACCAGCGCACGGCGGGCATCCACACCCGTCAGCGCGCCCGCGCCTTCGCCTTCGCCGACCCGGCGGGGCGCGCCAGGGCGCTCCTGGTGGTGTGCGAGCTGCCGCTGATGGCCGACAGCGTCGTCCGCGAGGTGCTGCGCGGGCTGCCCGAGGGGTACGACGCGTCCAACGTCATGCTCACCGCGACCCACACCCACTGCGGACCCGGCGGCTACTTCCACCACGCGCTCTACAACAGCAACACCGGCGGATTCCGCGAGCGGACCTTCCGGGCGATCACCGACGGCATCACGGAGGCCGCCCTGGCGGCCATCGCGGACCTCGCGCCGACCGTGCTGCGGCTCGCGCACGGCGAGCTGACCGACGCCAGCGTCAACCGCTCCCGACGGGCCTTCGACCGCAACCCGGCCGCCGACCGGGCGCACTTCCCGCGGGCCGTCGACCCGCAGACCACGCTGCTCGCCCTGGAGCGGGACGGCGAGCTGGTGGGCGCGGTCAACTGGTTCGCCACCCACAACACCAGCATGACCAACCGCAACCGGCTGATCAGCGCCGACAACAAGGGCTACGCCGCCCACCACTGGGAGCGGCTGGCGGGCGTCGACCACCTTGCTCCCACCACCGGGGACCCGGTGATCGCGTTCGCCCAGACCAACGCCGGTGACATGTCGCCCAACCTGGGCCTGGCGCCCGGCACCGGGCCGACCGCCGACCAGTTCGAGAACACCCGGATCATCGGCACCCGCCAGTACGAGGCCGCGGCGGCGCTGCGCGGCCGGGAGATCTCCGGCGCCGTCGACTCACGTACTACGTACGTGCACCTGTCCGCCGTCGAAGTGGGCCCCGAGTACACCGGGGACGGCCGTACGCACCGCACCTCGCCCCCCGTGGGCGGCGCGGCGGCCTTCGCCGGCGCCTGGGTCGACGGCCCCGGCTTCAAGGGCTTCCGGCCGGGCGCCAACCCGCTGTGGGACGCGCTCTCGCGGCGGCTGGTCTACCCGTTGGCGCCCCGGCTGCGCGACGCCCAGTACCCCAAGGCGCTCGTGCTGCCCGCCGGGCCCGTCAACCGCCTCCTGCCCGTGGTCCAGGAGCGCGCGCCCGTACAGCTGCTGCGCATCGGGCCGCTGTATCTGATCGGCATACCCGGCGAGGTGACGATCGTCGCCGGGCTGCGGCTGCGCCGCACCGCCGCGGCCGTCCTCGGCGCGGACCTGAAGGACGTCCTGGTCGCCGGATACAGCAACGGCTACATCCACTACGTGACCACGCCCGAGGAGTACGACGCCCAGGAGTACGAGGGCGGCAGCACGCTGTTCGGGCGCTGGGAGCTGCCCGCGCTCTGCCGGACCGTGGCCCGCCTCGCCACCGCCCTGCGCGACGGCGTCCCCGTCGAGCGCGGCGTCCCCGAGCCCGCCGTCCCCGTACGGCGCCGACACCGCCACCGGGGCGTGGACGCGCCGCATCCGGGGCGCGCGTTCGGCGATCTGCTCTCGTTCGCCCTGATCGGCCGCCGCGCCACCGCCTCCTTCGTGGCCGCGCACCCCGGCAACGACCTGCGCAGGGGCGGGAGTTACCTGTCCGTGGAGCGGTGGACGGGCGACGGATGGACGCGGATCGCGGGCGACGGCGACTGGTCGACGCTCTTTCGCTGGGCCCGCTCGGGCGGCTCGACCTCGGTGGCGACCGTCGTCTGGAACGTACCGCCCGGCACCGCGCCGGGCCGCTACCGCCTCGCGTACCACGGCGACACGGCGAAGGGCCCGTTCACCGGGGTGAGCGGGCCCTTCGAGATCGGCTGAGAGCGGCCGGAGCCGGGCTCAGATCGCCCAGCCGTACTGGTCCGGCACCCGCACCTCGCCGCCCAGCTCACGGGCCGCCTGGAGGGCCCAGGACGGGTTGCGCAGCAGCTCCCGGCCGAGCAGGATGGCGTCCGCCTCGCCGTTGGCCAGGATCTTCTCGGCCTGGGCGGGCTCGGTGATCAGACCGACCGCGGCGACGGGCAGCGGGGTCTCTTGCTTGACCCGGGCCGCGAAGGGCGCCTGGTAGCCGGGTCCCGTCGGGATGCGGACGCCCGAGACGTTGCCGCCGCTCGACACGTCGAGGAGGTCCACGCCGTGCTCCTTGAGCAGCCCGGCGAAACGCACGGTGTCGTCGGCCGTCCAGCCGCCCTCGTCCAGCCAGTCGGTGGCCGAGATCCGGAAGAACAGCGGCAGCTCCTCGGGCCACACCGCCCGTACGGCGTCGGTGACTTCGAGCGCGAGGCGGGTGCGGTTCTCGAACGAGCCGCCGTACGCGTCGGTGCGCTTGTTGGAGTGCGGGGAGAGGAACTCGCCGATCAGATAGCCGTGGGCGCCATGGATCTCGACGACCTTGAACCCGGCGTCCCGCGCGCGCCGGGCCGCGTCGGCGAACTGCCCGACGATCTCCTTGATCTGATCGGCTGTCAGCTCCGTCGGTACGGTGTGCCGCTCGCTGAACGGCACCGGGCTCGGCCCGAGCGGCTGCCAGCCCTCCTCCGTGCCCGGGGCGATCGGTGCGCCGCCGCGCCAGGGGCGGTCGGTCGAGGCCTTCCGTCCGGCGTGGGCTATCTGGATGCCGGGCACCGTGCCCCGCTCCTCCAGGAAGCGGACGATCCGGCGGAACGCCTCGACCTGGGTGTCGTTCCAGATGCCGAGGTCGGCCGGGGAGATCCGGCCCTCGGGGGCCACCGCGGTCGCCTCGACGAGGACCAGGCCGGTGCCGCCGGCCGCGCGGGCCGCGTAGTGGGCGAAGTGCCAGTCGTTCGCCACGCCCGCGTTCGGCCCGAACGTTTCCGCGCTGTACTGACACATCGGCGCCATCCAGATCCGGTTCGGGATGGTCAGCGACCGCAGGGTCCAGGGCTCGAACAGGGCACGCGCAGCAGACACGGCAGACTCCGTTTCAGGACGGCCGCGGCGCCACGGGGCGGCGCCGGATCCGCTTCGTACGATACGCATCGTAGTACGGGAGATGTCAAACTACGATGGTCCTCGTACAATGAGGAGGTGTCCACAGCAACGAGCAAGCGCGAACTCGACCACCCGGCGCGCGACGAGATCCGCCTGGAGGGCGTGCTGCACGCGCTCTCCGACCCGATCCGGCTGCGGGTCGTGCGCGATCTGGCGAGCGCCGACGGCGATCTCTCCTGCTCGTACTTCGACCTGCCCGTCACCAAGTCCACGACCACGCACCACTTCCGCGTGCTGCGCGAGAGCGGCGTCATCCAGCAGACCTACCGGGGCACCGCCAAGATGAACGGCCTGCGCCGCACGGACCTGGAGGAGCTCTTCCCCGGGCTGCTTGACCGGATCCTGGAGGCGGCGGCTCTCCAGGGGGCGCGGGTCGGCGGCTGAGAGTCGCCCTCGTGCCCTCCGGGCGGGCGACGGGGCCAAGGAGAGTCGCGCTCAGCCCTCGCGCGTGCCCAGCGCCGCCGTCAGCAGCCCGTCCCAGTCGGCGATCTTCACCGGGCCCCGGCCCAGCGAGCGCCCCAGCTCCGCCTCCGCCGCCTCGATGTCCAGCCAGCCCCGCCACCGGACGGGACGCAGGCCCGACTCCCGCATGGCGTCCACCGGTTCGCCCTCCACCGGCCGCCGCGCGAGGGCTTCCGCGTCCTGGAGGAGCGAGGTCACCGTCTCCTTGGCGCACGGGCGGTTGGTGCCGATGACGCCCGTCGGACCGCGCTTGATCCACCCCGCCACGTACTCGCCGGGCGACGGCACGCCGTCGCGCAGGACCCGTCCGGCCGCGTGCGGGACGGTCCCCGTCGCCGGGTCGAACGGCAGGCCCGCGAGCGGCACGCCCAGATAGCCGACCGCCCGCAGCACCAGCTGCGCCTCGATCTCCTCGTACGTGCCGGTGCCGCGCACGCCCCCGGCCCCGTCCGGGGCGGTGTGCTCGAACCGGACGCCGCCCACCCGCCCGTCCCGCTCCAGGATCTCCACCGGACGCAGGAAGAACCGCAGCCGCAGCGTGCGCTCCACCCCGCGCGGCACGCGGTCCGGCGCCGCCCAGCCGCGCAGCACCTCGACGTTGCGGCGGACGGCGGCCGGCAGCGCGGAGGGGTCCGAACAGGCCGGATCCAGGGCCAGTTCGGCGGCGTCCACCACGGCCTCGGCGCTCGGCAGCGAGCCCAGCTCGCGCAGCTCCTTGGTGGTGAACTTCGCCTGCGAGGGGCCGCGCCTGGCCACCATGTGCACCTCGCGCACCCGGCTCGCCGCCAGCGCGCCCAGCGCCGCGTGCGGCACGTCGGTGGGGCGCAGCTCGTCGGCGCCGCGCGACAGGACGCGGGCCACGTCGACCGCCACGTTGCCCGCGCCGATGACGACGGCCGAGCGGGCGGTGAGCCATTCGAGGGAGAAGCCGCCGGTCCCCGCGTCGGGATGGGCGCTGTACCAGGAGACGAAGTCGGTGGCCGAGCAGCTGCCCGGCAGGTCCTCGCCGGGAATGCCGAGCCGGCGGTCGGCGGACGCGCCCACGCAGTACACCACCGCGTGGTAGAGCCGCAGCAGCCGCTCCGGCGACACGCCCCCGGGCCCGATCTCGACGTGGCCGAGGAAGTTGATCCGTTCGTCCTCCAGGACCGTGCGCAGGTTGTTCTGGAGGGACTTGATCTTCTCGTGGTCGGGCGCCACCCCGTAGCGCACCAGGCCGTACGGGCAGGGCAGCCGGTCCAGGACGTCGATCCGCAGCCCCGGTACCGCGCTCTGGGTGACCAGGGACTGGGCGGTGTAGACCCCGCTCGGCCCGGAACCGACGACGGCGATGCGCAGCACGACGGGTGCTCCCTTCCCGCAGGAGGATCCCACCAGGGACTCCAGCATCGCACCGGGGCGCGCGCGGCGTCAGGGGACGGCGAGGGGTTTCCCCTGCGGCGGCGGGTTTCCGAGCTCCCAGTCGAGCCCGAACCGCTGGAACAGCTCGGCCCGCAGCCGGGGCACCTCCATGGGTGCGCCGGGCAGCAGCGCCGCGAAGACCGCGCCCATCAGGAGCGCGCGCAGCATGGGGTAGTCGGCGTCCACGTCCGTCGACCCGTACCGCTCCATGGTGTCCCTCAGCAGCCAGGAGAGCCGCTGCTGCTCGGGGCACTGCACGAACCCCTCGGCCTGGAGGATCCCGGCCATGTGGGCGCGCATCAGCACGGGGTGGACCTTGGTGAGCCCCAGTATGGCGTCGATGGCGCGGGCCAGCCGCTCCCGGCCGTCGTCGGTGCGCGGCTCCTGCTCCAGGCCCGCTTCCAGGGCCAGGTGCATGACCCGGTGGACGGCCGACTGGAGCAGCTGGCGCTTGCCGGGGAAGTAGTACGAGACCAGACCGCGCGCCGAACCGGCCCGGTCGGCGATGTCGCCGAGGGTCGTCGCCTCGTAGCCGTGCTCCGCCACCAGCTCGACCGTCGCCTGGAGCAGCCGTTCACGGGAACGTCGGCGCAACTCTTCATTGACCGATGCGCTGCGCGGGGACATGCTGTAACTCCTGCGTTGACTGGCTCTGAGCCAATATACTCAGGTCACCGTATGCGGGAACCCCTCCCGGGGGTTCTGGCCTGCGGATTTGCTGCCCTTTCTGGGTGACGCGGGGGATCACCCAGAAAGGGCGGCCCTTCTTTGCCCTGCTCTTCGTCCAGGTCGACGACGTCCAGGACGGGGCGCAGCCCGGTCGGCCGCTCCTCGACCGGCAGATGGTCCACGAAGTGGACGGCGCAGCCGAGTGCCGCGGCGCCGCCGTCCGCCCGGCGGTCGTCGCCCACCATCAGCACCTCGTCCGGCTCCCGCCCGATCGCCTCGCAGGCCGCCCGGAACAGCCGCGCGTCCGGCTTCTGCACCCCGTGCTCGTACGACAGGACATACGCGTCCACCAGGCCGTCCAGCCCGTGGGCGCGCAGCACCGGGCGCAGGTCCCAGCCGATGTTGCTCACCACCGCCACGCGCGCGCCCCGCTCGCGCAGCCCGGTCAGGACCGCGCGCGCGTCGGGATAGGGGTGCCAGGCGGCAGGTGTCATGTGCCGTTCGTAGAGCGCGGTGTACAACTGCGGATCCGGCAGTGTCACCCGCTTCGCGAGCCCGGTGTACGCGGCCCGGTGGAGCTCGGCGCTGCGGTCGCGGGTCGCCCACAGCTCCGCCAGGTGCGGCGGCACGTGCGATGGGTCCGCGCCGCCGGGCAGCGCGCCCGCCTCGGTCAACTCCTCCACGTACCGGGCGAGTTGTTCCTCCGGGAGCGTGATGCCCCGCTCGTCGAGGACGGCGCCGAGCCACTCCCGCGTGGACTCGACGCGGAACAGCGTCCCGGAGAAGTCGAACAGCACACCCTTGATCGCCATGGCGGCGATCCTTCCCTCCGCGCCCCGGCCGGTTCAAGCCCCGTCGGCGGTTCGCGGCCGGTTCGCGCCGCATCTCCCGTACGCCGCCGCCGACAGCGCCACCAGGGCCGCGCCGATCAGCCAGCCGCCGACCACGTCCGAGAGCCAGTGGACGCCGAGATAGACCCGGGTGAAGCCCACCCCCAGCACCGAGACGGCACCGGCCGCAGCCACCGCCCGCCGTACCGCCTGGCGCGCGCCGCGGGCGACGGCCAGCCACAGCAGGAGTCCGAATGTCACCGTCACGGTGAGCGCGTGGCCCGACGGGAAGGCCGCGTACGACGCGGAATCGACGGGATCCGGCCAGCTGGGCCGCTCCCGCCCGAGCGCCGCCTTCAGGCTCTGCTGGACGAGGGTGCCCAGCGCGCTCGTCGCCGCCGCCCACAGCGCGAGGCGCCGTCCGCCGCGTACGAAGAGGGCGACGGCCACCACGGCCAGCAGGGCGCGCATCGTCCAGGTGTCCCAGACCCAGTCGGTGAGCACCCGGTTGACGTGGGTGAGCCCCGGCTCGGCCACGGCCGTCCTGTGGAGCCTGTCGGCGACCGTGCGGTCGAGGGACATCAGCGGCCCCCACTCGGCCGCCACAAGGGCCAGCAGGAGGCCGCAGAGGGCCGCCAGGGCCGCACCCGCGCGAGCCGGACCGCCGGTGGCGGCGCGGGCGCGGGTCGGCGCGGGTGGGCTGGGCATGGGCTCGATCCTCGCTGAGGTGCCGACGGGCCGATCTCGGGTGCGGGCTCAGCCCAGGGCGCGCAGGCCCGGGACGAAGGCCACGAGCAGGGGCACCACCGGGACCAGGGCGGCCGCCGCCGTCAGCCGGAGCCGGTGGCCGGCGGGGAGCCGGGGCGAGGCGGCGAGCAGCCGCTTCACCCGCTGCGGGACCTCGCCGTGCGGGGCCGGGCAGGGGCCGAACAGGCCCCGGTCCTCGTTGAGTTCGACCAGCGCGAGCGCGATCGTCAGCCGTCCGTACCGCCGCGAGGCGACGTCGTCCGCGGCCAGTTCGACCAGCCGGTGCATCTCGTCCCGGAAGGCCGCGAACACCGGGATCTTGGGGAACCCGTTGGCCAGCGCGGCCGAGCAGTTCAGCAGCCAGTGGTGACGGGCGCGCGCGTGGCCCTGCTCATGGGCGAGCACGGCATCGAGCTGACGGCCCTTCAGGCGTCGAAGTGCCGCGGTGGTGATGACCAGTTGGGGGCTGGGGCCCGGCAGCCACCAGGCGTCCGGGCGCTGGGCCTCCAGGACCACCAGCGGCGCCCCGCCGGGCTCCTCGCCGGGCAGCAGCGGCGCGCGCACCAGCAGCTCCGAACGCCGGGCCCGGCGCCGCGCCCGCGCGTCGCGGACCTCCCGGGTGAGCATCGCGGCCGTCCAGGCGCCGCCGCAGAAGAGCAGCACCGCGAGCGCCGCCGACCACGGGCCGTACGGGCCCAGCGCGTAGGCGTCGACCACCGCGCGCGGAGCGGTCGCGAACACCTGCCCCCGTACCGTCTGCCAGGCCGCCGCCGCGCTGAAGACCATCGCCAGGGCGAAGCACAGCAGCACCGCCGCCACCACGCACTGCCAGACCCACAGCGCCACCACCGGCTCGCGCTCGGCCCAGTGGGCGCGCGCGAACAGTCGCGGGGCCACCACGGCGGACACGACGCCGAGCGCCAGCAGCGCGAGGGAGACCATCATGGCTTCAGCCTATGAGCGGGGCCGTCGCCATAGGTACGACCTTGCACAGCAAGTGACGCACGCCACGTTTTGATCACGGTCTCGGCGGGCGTCTCGGAGCGGATGCCCGGAGAATCGCGGACGGGCCCCGGGCGAACCCCGCGCGGACGTCAGAGGGCGAGCAGCATCGCCAGCATGGCGATCCCCATCGACAACCGGCACGCCAGCGTCAGTTCGGGCCGCGCGCCCCAGCCGCGCGCACCGCCGTCGCCCGCCGGTCCGGCCACGGGCAGCAGCCGTACGCCCGTCGTGAGCACATAGCCCACGTAGTAGACCAGCAGCGCGCCGGTGATCAGCGGGATCCCGCTCGCCGGTCCCGTGTGGTCCCCGTGGGCGTGACCGCCCGGGGGGCTCATCGCCAGCGCCATGTAGACCATCGCGAGGGAGCCGATCACATGGTGCAGATGGTGGCCGCCGCCGCTGCCGTGCGCACGCGCGAGCCAGCCCGCCCGCAGGGCCACGGCGCCGAAGACCCCCGCGTACACGGCGAAGATCCAGGACGGCATGGCCACGATTGCGGCCGGGACGGCCATAGCGGCCATCCCGAAGCCCATCACCGCCTCGCCCCCGGCCGAACTGCGCGCCCGTGCGCAGTCGCTGCGCAGCCGCATGACGCAGTACGCGCCGGTGGCCGCGCACACCGCCACGAGCAGCCAGCCGGACAGCGCGGTTCCGTGCATGGCACACCTCCCCGCTCGACATCTCGACATGTCGCCCCTGCCGAGGGGTCGATTCCCGTGCGGGCGGTGGCGCACGCGGGCGCAAGGGCACACAAGGGGGCGCGTGGGGAGCTCGCGTACCGCCGGGCTGTTCGTGGTCTTCGTGGCGGAGGCCCGTCTCACGCGCGAAAGCGCAGCGGATGGTCGGCGGGCACCTCCACCACGACGATCGGCACCCCGTCCGGGTCCTGGAGCCACATCTCGATGAGCCCCCACGGCTCGCGCACCGGAGGCCGCGTGATCTCCACCCCGCGCCCGGTCAGCTCCTCGTACGCCTGCGCCGCGTCCGCCACCTGGAGCCACAGCCGCAGACCGGGCGCGGGAGGCGCCTCGGCGCGGCCGGACACCTCCAGGAAGCCCCCGCCGAGGAAGTAGACCGTGCCGCGCTCCGGCCCGGTGCCGAACTCGCGGTGGACCGCGAGCCCCAACTGCCCGCCGTAGAAGGCGCGTGAGCGGTCGGGGTCGGTGGGGCGCAGAAGAGTCCTGCTGCTCAGTACATGCACCATGCCGGAGGAGCTTAGAGGCGGGGTTACGCTCGGGGTGCGCCCGCCACGTCATGATGCAGTTGGGAGAACGTTCGCCATGGACACCACCCGCGCCGGAGAGCTGAGCTACCGGGACGCCACCGAGGCCGATGTCGAGGAGCTGGTGCCGCTCATCGAGTCGGCGTACCGCGGGGACTCCAGCAGGACCGGCTGGACCACAGAGGCGGACATCCTCGAAGGGCAGCGCACCGACCCGGACGGGGTGCGCAAGGTGATCACCACGCCCGGCAGCCGGCTGCTCACGGTGGAGCGGGACGGCGCCATCGTCGCCTGCTGCCAGCTCGAACACCGCGGCGACGCGGCCTACTTCGGGATGTTCGCGGTCCGCCCCGGCCTCCAGGGCGGCGGCCTCGGCAAGGAGATCATCGCCGAGGCGGAGCGCACCGCGCGCGAGGACTGGGGCGTGACCGAGATGCACATGACGGTGATCTCGGTACGGGACGAGCTGATCGCCTGGTACGAGCGGCGCGGCTACCGCCGTACGGGAGAGCTGACGCCCTTCCCGTACGGCGACGAGCGCTTCGGCATCCCGCAGCGCGAGGACCTGGCCTTCGAGCTCCTGGTGAAGGAACTGGTCTAGCAGGCACCGGGTCGGCGGAACGTGCGGCGGCTCACGCGGTGAAACGGCCGGTGCGGCGGATCTCGGGGTAGTCCGTCGTCGCGCCGTCCAGGCCCAGCGCGCGCACCAGCCGCAGATGGTCCTGGGTGTTCACCACCCACCCGATGACCTGCACGGACAGGGCGTGGGCCCGTTCGACGTCCTCCAGCGTGAGACGGCGGATGTCGAGCGAGAGGGCGTGCGCGCCCACCGCCGTGGCCCGGTCCACGATCCCGCTGTCCCAGCGGCTCGCGACGAGGACCGTGCGTACCCCCGGCACCAGCGAGGAGATCCGCGCGAGCGCCTCCTCGTGGAACGAGGAGACCGTGACCCGGCCGACGACATCGCGCGCGTGGATGACGCGCGCGAGCTCGTCGGCGGCCCTGATGTCCTTGATCTCGGCCTGGAGCGGTGAGGCGACCGCGTCCAGGACCTCCTCGAACAGCGGGATGCGCTCGCCCTGACCGGCGTCAAGCTCCCGCAGCTCGGCGACCGTCTTGTCGGCCACCGGGCCCTTCCCGTCCGTGGTGCGGTCCACCTCGGCGTCGTGCAGCACGACGAGCGCGCCGTCCTTGCTGAGGTGCAGATCCAGTTCGATGACGTCCATGCCCGAGCGTTCGGCCCGGACGAAGGAACGCAGGGTGTTCTCCGGCTCTACACCCATGACCCCGCGATGACCGATGGTGAGGAACGTCAAGACAGGCCTCGCTTCCGTCGACGGCGGTTTGCGCGCGGCGCAGTCCCGTGCGCACGCGGCAGTGCCGCAGCCTAACGGCCGGGGCGCGCGTGGGACCCCGGCTCGCGCGGGGCAGTGGAGGCGTCCGCCCGTACGCCGCAGGGCGTGCGGGCGTGTGACGGGTCACCCGGAGGTGGGCGAGTCCCCGGATCCTTGACGCGGGGGAGCACTACGTCCGCGCCGTGGCAGAACCGAGCGCGCCGGGGGAGCGTCACAGAAAAAACAGCGGTCTGTGTGACGGCGCACAGGATAATTTCCCGGGATCCCCCTTGAGTGGGTGAACCGAACACGGATACGGTGTCTTAACGCGAGGTTCTCCTGTGGAGGAAGTGACATGACGGAAATTCTTGTGCAGGACGTGGCTGCAGAGGGCGGGATCGCCGACCCGGCCGTGGTCGAGCACCCTGCCTGGACCGTGCTCAAGAGTTCCGTCGAGGAGATCCGGCCCTGGCAGTCCAAGGACGGCTCCATCGACTTCGACGCCGAGGGCGCACCGGCCCGTGCCGCCGTGGAGGCCGTGGTCGAGCGGATGGCGGGCGCGGTCGAGGACCTCTCCCCGCTGGTGCCGCACGATGCCGCGTACCACCGCGCGCTCGTCGCGGACCTGCGCAAGTGGGCCGACAGCGCCTTCGACGTGCCGGACTTCCTGGACTCGCTGCTCGCCTTCCACCCGGCCGCGGACCGCGCCGACGGGTTGCAGCGCCTTGTCCTCTTCCCCATGTACACGCAGAACGGCAACCTGGACCGCAACTTCGAGGCGGTCGTGCTGCGCATGGTGTGGCCCGACTGGCTGGCCGAGCTGGAGGCCACCCGCTACGACAACCCGCTCTTCTGCGGCATCGCCTTCGAGGACTTCACCGCCGGGTACGACACCCACTCGGCCGTCCTCTTCCCGGAGACCATCGCCGTGCGCGAGGCGCCCGAGCGCTTCACCTGGGGCGGCATCTTCTGCGACCGCGAGGCCGCCCGCTTCCGCCGGGTCACCGACGCGGCCGTCGACATCCTGGGCCTGGAGCTGCCCGAGGACATCGCCGCGATGGTCCACGACCAGAAGCGCTGCGAAGAGGCCTTCGTGCTCTGGGACATGGTCCACGACCGCACCCACAGCCACGGCGACCTGCCCTTCGACCCGTTCATGATCAAGCAGCGCCAGCCGTTCTGGATGTACGGCCTGGAGGAGCTGCGCTGCGACCTCACCGCCTTCAAGGAGGCCGTGAAGCTGGAGGCCGAGGGCAACCGGCACGGCCGCGACGTGCAGTACGCGGTGCTCTTCGACCGGATGTTCCGCTTCCCGGTCTCCGGCGACCGCAACCGCAACTACGACGGCCTCGGCGGCCAGCTGCTCTTCGCGTACCTCCACAAGCACGACGTGGTGCGCTGGACCGACAACAAGCTGCACATCGACTGGGAGCAGGCCCCCCGGGTCACCAACGAGCTCTGCGCCGAGATCGAGAAGCTCTACCGGGACGGCATCGACCGCCCGAAGCTGGTGCACTGGTTCGCCGCGTACGACCTGGTCTCCACCTACCTCGCGCCGCACCCGGGATCCCGCTGGGCCAAGGGCCCGGACGCCCTGGACCTCTCGCTGCCGCCGCGCAAACTGGTCGACGACGTGCTCGCGGACGAGTTTCCCCTGAGCATGTTCTATGAGGCGCTCGCCAAGAAGCTGAAGGACGTGATTGCCTCCACCAAGGGGATCACCGCGGCGGACGCTGATCGAGCTGCCGCGTGAGCGCTCGTACGGAGGAGACGATCATGAACGGCAATGGGAATGGCAACGGGCCGCTGAGCGGCGCCGTGATCGCGGTGGCCGGTGCGGCGGGCCCCGCGGGCCGCGCCGCCCTGCTCACGCTCGCCGAGGCGGGTGCCATCGTGGTGGCGTCCGACGCGGACGCCGCACGGCTGGCCGAGGCCGTCGACGCGGCGCGCTACGCACACGGCGGGGCGACCGTCGTGGGCGACACCGTCGACCTGCTCGACCTGGACGCCACCCGCGAGTGGGCGGCCAGGACCGAGAAGGAGTTCGGCCGGATCGACGGTCTGGTCCACCTCGTGGGCGGCTGGCGCGGCAGCGCCTCCTTTGCGGAGACCGACCTCGCCGACTGGGAGCTCCTGGAGAAGCTGCTCATCAAGACCGTGCAGCACACCTCGCTGGCCTTCCATGACGGGCTGCTGCGCAGCGACCGCGGCCGTTATGTGCTGGTGAGCCAGTCCGGGGCGCACAAGCCCACCGCGAACAACGCCGCGTACAACGCGGGCAAGGCCGCGGCCGAGGCGTGGACCCTCGCGCTCGCCGACGCCTTCCGCAAGGCGGGGGGCGAGGAGGGGCCGGGCGCCGCTGCTGCCATCCTGGTGATCAAGGCACTGGTGCACGACGCGATGCGCGCCGAGCGCCCGAATGCGAAGTTCGCGGGCTTCACCGACGTCAAGGAGCTGGCCGAGGCCATCGCCGGAGTCTGGGAGCGGCCCGCCGTGGAAGTGAATGGACAGCGCCTGTGGCTGACCCCCAAGCCGTGAAGACCGACGCGCGACGGCACCACGACCCCGAGGTGCGCGGCTTCGCCAGCGACAACTACGCGGGCGTGCACCCCGAGGTCCTGGCCGCCATCGCCCTCGCCAACGGCGGGCACCAGATCGCGTACGGGGAGGACGACTACACCGACCACCTCCAGCGCGTCATCCACAGCCACTTCGGCGCGAGCGCCGAGGCGTTCCCGGTCTTCAACGGGACGGGCGCCAACGTCGTCGCCCTCCAGGCGCTGACCGACCGCTGGGGATCGGTGATCTGCGCCGAGTCCGCGCACATCAACGTGGACGAGGGCGGCGCGCCGGAGCGCATGGCGGGCCTGAAGATGCTCACCGTGCCGACGCCGGACGGCAAGCTCACCCCCGAGCTCATCGACCGGCAGGCCTGGGGCTGGGAGGACGAGCACCGCGCGATGCCGCAGGTCGTCTCGCTCGCCCAGAACACCGAGCTGGGCACGGTCTACACGCCGGACGAGATCCGCGCGATCTGCGACCACGCCCACCAGCACGGCATGAAGGTGCACCTCGACGGCGCCCGGATAGCCAACGCGGCCGCGTCGCTGAACGTGCCGATGCGTGCGTTCACCAACGCCGCGGGCGTCGACGTGATCTCGTACGGCGGCACCAAGAACGGCATGCTGTTCGGCGAGGCCGTCGTGGTGCTCAACCCGGACGCGGTGCGCCGGATGAAGCACATCCGCAAGATGTCGATGCAGCTCGCCTCCAAGATGCGGTTCGTCTCGGTGCAGTTGGAGGCGCTGCTCGCCAAGGACCTGTGGCTGCGCAACGCGCGCCACGCCAACGCCATGGCGCAGCGCCTGGCCGAGGGCGTCCGCTCGGTGGACGGGGTGGAGATCCTCTACCCGGTCCAGGCGAACGCGGTCTTCGCCCGGCTGCCGCACGACGTGAGCGAGCGGCTGCAGAAGCGCTACCGCTTCTACTTCTGGGACGAGGCGGCCGGCGACGTGCGCTGGATGTGCTCGTACGACACCACCGAGGACGACGTGGACGGCTTCCTCACGGCGCTCAAGGAAGAGATGTCCCGCTGAGGCAATAGTCTCAGTGGCTAAATACGTATGCGGCCGACCGTAAAGTCATTGACTCGCGGTCGGCCGCTTTCGTGTGCCCGCGCCGGCCGCAGTTCAGTGAGGTGGACTATCCAGTACTCTATGATGTACCGCATCCGATGGTGCCGGCCGCTCTGAAGGCCGCGCCCGACCGTCCCCACCTCTGGCGGACGCTCCCGACCGAACTGTGAGGCACGACCGACCATGACGCTCACGCTCACCGTGTCCGACGAGGTGCGCGCGCTCGCGCCCGGCTTCACCCATGTCGCCGTCCAGGCCCGCGGACTCGTCAACGGCCCCAGCGACGAGGCGAGTTCGGCGCTGCTCGACGAGGCCGCCCGGCGGCTGCGCGAGCGGCTCGGCGCGCTCGCCCCGCACGAGGACCCGCACATGGTTGCCTGGCGCGACGCGTACACCGCGTTCGGCGCCAAGCCCTCGCGCACCCGCAACTCGGCCGAGGCGCTCGCCAGGCGCGCGCTCGCCGACGGCGGCCTGCCGCGCATCAACCGGCTCGTCGACGTCTACAACGCGATCAGCGTCGCCCATCTGATCCCGGTCGGCGGCGAGGACACCGACCGCATCGCCGGGTCGATGCGACTGGTGCGGGCCACCGGCGACGAGCCGTTCCCCACCGTCGCGGGCGGCGAGGCGGCCGTCGAGCACCCGGACGCGGGCGAGGTGGTGTGGTGCGACGACGAGGGCGTCACCTGCCGCCGCTGGAACTGGCGCCAGGGCGTGCGGACCCGGCTCACCGACGACTCCGTCAACGCCCTCTTCCTGCTGGAGGGGATGGCCCCGCACTGCGCCCTGGAAGAGGCGGCGGCGGAGCTCGCCGAGCTCCTGGAGAAGGTGAGCCCCGGGGCGCGGATCACCGTCCACGCCCCGGTCGCCGCCGGGGCGTGACGATTCAGCGGCCCCCGCGCCGGCTCAGCGGCTGGCCTCGCGCTCGCGCACCTCTTCGGGCGTGGGCGCGGTGCCGCCGAGGTGGGCCGGGATCCACCAGGTGTCCGCGGCGTCCTTGGGACGTACGGGATAGGCGCGCTGGGCGGCTTCCAGGAGCTCCTGGCACCGCTCGCGCAGCCGCCGGGTGATCGCTCCCGCGTACTGGTCGGCGGGGGCCTCGACCGGCTCGCCGACCCGGATGGTGACGGGGATGTGGCTGCGCTTGAAGTTGCGCGGACGGCCCTTGGTCCATACCCGCTGGGTGCCCCACAGCGCCATCGGGATCAGCGGGACCCCGGCCTCCTGAGCGAGCCGGGCCGCGCCCGACTTGAAGGTCTTCAGCGTGAACGACTGCGAGATGGTCGCCTCGGGGAAGACCCCGACGATCTCTCCCGAGCGCAGCGAGTCCAGGGCGTGCGCGTACGCCGCCTCGCCCTGCTTGCGGTCGACCGGGATGTGCTTCATGCCGCGCATCAGCGGGCCCGAGATCTTGTGCCGGAAGACCGACTCCTTCGCCATGAAGCGCACCAGGCGCTTCTGCGGCAGCGCGGCGAGCCCGGTGAAGATGAAGTCCAGATAGCTGATGTGGTTGCTGACCAGCACCGCGCCGCCGGAGCGGGGGATGTTCTCCGAACCCTGGGTGTCGATCTTCAGGTCGAGCGCCTTGAACATCGTGAGAGCGGCGCCGACGACCGGCCGATAGACGAGTTCTGCCATCTGGAGAAGACCCTTCTGTTTCCCGGGGAGGGTTCTCCCGGTGGAAGTTACGCAGCCGTAGGTTTTCGGCGTTGGGCAGATCGTGCCCGATACGCGCCGTGGTGGCCAGTCCTGGGGCCTTGGGACGGGGAGATTCTCATCACGTACGCCCAGGTCGGGGCAGCCGGGAATCTTCCGGGCGGCCTTCGGCGCTGAACACGCCGGACGGCCGGATCGAGGAGAGGAAGCGCGGTGCGCGAGGACGGGCCGAGGCTGGGAGCAGCCCAGTTGGGCGCGGAGCTGGGCGAGCGGGCGACCCTCGTGCAGTTCTCCAGCGCGTTCTGCCAGCCCTGCCGGGCAACTCGGCGCACCCTGGCGGACGTTGCCGCGATGGTGGCGGGGGTCGCCCATGTGGAGATCGACGCCGAGGAGCACCTGGCGCTGGTGCGCGCCCTGGACATCCGGGTCACGCCGACGGTCCTGGTCCTGGACCGCACCGGCCGGATCGTGCGCCGCGCGGCCGGTCAGCCGCGCCGGGCCGATGTGATCGCCGCACTCGGAAAGGCGGTGTGAGCTGCGTGGAGCGGGCCGTGATGGATCTCCCACATCGTAGAAGGCACTTGACTGGGGCCACCGGCAATCGTCAATCTGACGATGTGCCGACCAGAATCCTTCTCTTCGGGCGCGTCCATGTGGACCTCGCCCGCAACGCAAGTGCGCGCTGTCCGGGCTGCTGAGCAGCCCCCAGCCCCCTCGCACCCACCGCAGAAGGACAACTCCATGACGGCTTCGCCCGAGCTCGGCACCGCACGCCCCGCCTCCCCCCAGCTGTTCCGCGCGGTCTTCCGCCAGCACGCCGCCGGTGTGGCGGTGATCACCGCGCAGCGTGACGGCCGGCCCGTCGGCTTCACCGCCACCTCCCTCAACTCCGTCGCCGCCGAGCCGCCGTTGCTCTCGTTCGGCATCGGCACCGGATCCTCCAGCTGGCCCGTCGTCTCCGAGGCCGAGCACATAGGCGTCCACATCCTCGGCGAACACCAGGAAGACCTCGCCGCGACCTTCGCCCGCAGCGGCGCCGACCGCTTCGGCGGTGCCACCCGCTGGCAGCCGGGACCCGAGGGCGTGCCGGTGCTCGACGGCGTGCTGGCCTGGCTGGTGTGCCGGGTGGTCGCGCGCATCCCGGCCGGGGACCACCGCATCGTGGTCGGCCAGGCGGTCTTCGGCGAGCCCGCCGGGGCGGGCCGTCCGCTCCTCTACCACCAGGGTCGCTTCAACGCTCTGCGCGACTGAATCGTCTCCGTACCCGCCGGTTACTCAGCGTTGGCAACGTCACAGTTCAAAGCGCTTGCTTACGGGGAACACAGTGGGTGTACTGACGAGTAATATTTCCTTCGGAGCGTCGGTCGCCCCGACCGGAAACCGCCCCATCAGGCGCCTATGCTGCGTGCAACAAGGCAGCCCAGAAATGACGATGCAGTAGGAGAGCCGGCGTGAGCTTGAGGATCGTTGTCTGTGTGAAGTACGTGCCCGACGCCACCGGCGACCGGCACTTCGCCGATGACCTGACCGTCGACCGCGACGACGTCGACGGCCTCCTTTCGGAACTCGACGAGTACGCGGTCGAGCAGGCACTGCAGATCGCCGACGAGGCGGACGACGCGGAGATCACCGTGCTGACCGTCGGCCCCGAGGACGCCAAGGACGCGCTGCGCAAGGCGCTCTCCATGGGCGCCGACAAGGCCGTCCACGTCGAGGACGACGACCTGCACGGCACCGACGTCGTCGGCACCTCGCTGGTGCTCGCCAAGGCCATCGAGAAGACCGGTTACGACCTGGTCGTCTGCGGCATGGCCTCGACCGACGGCACCATGGGCGTGCTGCCGGCGCTGCTCGCCGAGCGTCTGAACGTTCCGCAGGTGACGCTCCTCTCCGAGGTCTCGGTCGACGGTGGCGTGGTCAAGGGCCGCCGCGACGGCGACACCGCGTCGGAGCAGCTGGAGGCGTCCCTGCCGGCCGTCGTGTCCGTGACGGACCAGTCGGGCGAGGCCCGCTACCCGTCCTTCAAGGGCATCATGGCCGCCAAGAAGAAGCCGGTGGAGTCGCTGGACCTGGGCGACCTGGACCTGGACGCCGACGAGGTCGGCCTCGAAGGCGCCTGGACCGCGGTCGACTCGGCCGCCGAGCGTCCGGCCCGTACCGCCGGCACGATCGTCAAGGACGAGGGCGAGGGCGGCAAGCAGCTGGCCGAGTTCCTCGCGAGCCAGAAGTTCATCTAGGGCTCGTCGACAGACTCGTAGCGCCCAACCGCCCCCAGATTCTTCGTACTTCGCAGGAGATTGAGTCCCATGGCTGAAGTTCTCGTCTACGTCGACCACGTCGACGGCGCCGTCCGCAAGCCGACCCTGGAGCTGCTGACGCTGGCCCGCCGCATCGGCGAGCCGGTGGCGGTCGCCGTCGGCGCCGGTGCCGAGGCCACCGCGCCCGCGCTCGCCGAGCACGGCGCCACCCGTGTGCTGACCGCCGACGCCCCGGAGTTCGCCGACTACCTCGTCGTGCCGAAGGTGGACGCGCTCCAGGCCGCGTACGAGGCCGTCTCCCCGGCCGCCGTGCTCGTCCCGTCCTCCGCCGAGGGCAAGGAGATCGCGGCCCGCCTCGCGGTCCGCATCGGCTCCGGCATCATCACCGACGCCGTCGACCTGGAGGCCGGCGACAACGGCCCGGTGGCCACCCAGTCGGCGTTCGCCGCCTCCTACACCACCAAGTCCCGCGTCTCCAAGGGCACCCCGGTCATCACGGTCAAGCCGAACTCGGCCGCCGTGGAGGCCGCCCCGGCCGCGGGCGCCGTCGAGGCCCTGGCCGTCACCTTCTCCGCGCAGGCCACCGGCACCAAGGTCGTCTCCCGCACCCCGCGCGAGTCGACCGGCCGCCCCGAGCTGACCGAGGCCGCGATCGTGGTCTCCGGCGGCCGCGGCGTCAACGGCGCCGAGAACTTCGCGATCATCGAGGCGCTCGCCGACTCGCTCGGTGCCGCCGTCGGCGCCTCCCGCGCCGCCGTCGACGCCGGCTGGTACCCGCACTCCAACCAGGTCGGCCAGACCGGCAAGTCGGTCTCGCCGCAGCTGTACATCGCGTCCGGCATCTCCGGCGCGATCCAGCACCGCGCCGGTATGCAGACCTCGAAGACGATCGTGGCGATCAACAAGGACGCCGAGGCCCCGATCTTCGACCTGGTCGACTACGGCGTGGTGGGCGACCTGTTCGACGTCGTTCCGCAGCTGACCGAAGAGGTCCAGGCGCGCAAGGGCTGACCTGCTCGTTCGTACTGCCCCGGGGGCCGCGTGGTGATCTTCACCGCGCGGCCCCCGGCCGTTTCGGGCAACCATTGACGCGAAGGAAGCCCATAACTAAATTCTGCTATGCGGATCGATGATTCCGGCCAGTGGAAAACAGTCAGTGGAAAACTGAACGTGCGGAGGGTGCAGGATGGGTCAGCAGGAGAAGGTGGCGACGAGCCTCGCGGGCGCGGTCAGCGAGGAGATCAGCGCCTCGCTGGTGGCCGTGGACGAGGAGCTCGCCCGCCGCTACCCGGGAGACCCCGGCACCCGCCAGCCCGTGCACACCGTCTACGTACCCGGTGACCTCTTCGACGCCGGCACCCTGCGCGGCTGGGGCGACCAGGCGCTGGCCGCCCTCGACGAGCACGCCCCGGACGCCGCCTCCTTCGCCAAGGTCCTCGGCATCGCCGGTGAACTGGCCGCGCCCGTGTACGAGCGGGTGCGCGCCAAGCTGGAGCGCGAGCCGGTGGAGGACCTGCGCGTCGACTTCGAGGACGGCTACGGCCCGCGCCCGGACGCGGAGGAGGACGCGGCCGCCGCCCGCGCCGCGCGGCTGATCGCCGAGGCGTACGCGAACGGCACGGCCGCCCCGTACATGGGCATCCGTATGAAGTGCATGGAGGCGGCGGTACGCGACCGCGGCATCCGCACCACCGATGTCTTCCTCACCGGCCTGATGGAGCACGGCGGCCTGCCCGACGGCCTCGTCCTGACGCTGCCCAAGGTCACCTACCCCGAACAGGTCTCCGCCTTCGTACGGCTCCTGGAGGCCTTCGAGAAGGCCCACTCGCTGCCCGCCGGGCGGCTCGGCTTCGAGATCCAGATCGAGACCAGCCAGTCGATCCTGGCCGCCGACGGCACCGCCGCCGTGGCCCGGATGATCGACGCCGCCGAGGGCCGCGCGACCGGCCTGCACTACGGCACCTTCGACTACAGCGCGTGCGTGGGCGTCTCCGCCGCCTACCAGGCCAGCGACCACCCCGCCGCCGACCACGCCAAGGCCGTGATGCAGGTCGCCGCCGCGGGCACCGGCGTACGGGTCTCCGACGGCTCCACCAACGTCCTGCCGATCGGCTCCACCGCCCATGTCCACGAGGCCTGGCGGCTCCACTACGGGCTGACCCGCCGGGCCCTGGCCCGCGCCTACTACCAGGGCTGGGACATGCACCCGGGCCACCTGCCGACCCGGTACGCGGCCGTCTACGCCTTCTACCGCGAGGGCCTGGAGCAGGCCGCGGCCCGCCTCGCCGCCTATGTGGCCAAGGCCGGCGGCGACGTCATGGACGAGCCCGCCACCGCCAAGGCGCTCAGCGGGTTCCTGCTGCGCGGCCTGGACTGCGGCGCCCTCGACAACGAGGAGGTCGCCCGCCTCACCGGCCTCACCCGCGCCGACCTCGACGGCTTCGCCTCCCCGCGCCGCGCGGCCCTCACCGTCACCGCCCCGTAGCCCGAGGGCTGTCACCGCCGCCCCTTACCCTGGACGCGACCACACTCACCACAGGGAACGGGGCAGCGGTGTCTTCGGGGGAGAACGACCGGCTTGCGGGCCGCTACCGGCTGATCGAGCAGCTGGGCCGGGGCGGCATGGGCGTCGTCTGGCGCGCCGTCGACGAGGTGCTGGGCCGCGAGGTCGCGGTCAAGGAACTGCGTACGTATTCGGACATGTCCGCGCCCGAACTGGGCGATCTGCGGCTGCGCATGCAGCGCGAGGCCCGCGCCGCCGCGCGCGTGCGCCACCCCGGGGTCGTCGCCGTGCACGACGTCACCGAGCACGAGGGCCGCCCGGTGATCGTGATGGAGCTCGTCGAGGGGCCTTCGCTCGACGGCGTCCTCGCCGAGCGCGGCGCGCTGGACGCGCGCGAGGCGGCCGCCATAGGGGCCCGGGTCCTGGAGGCGCTCGCCGCCGCCCACCGCGCGGGTGTCCTGCACCGGGACGTGAAGCCCGGCAACATCCTGCTGGAGAGTCCCCAAGCTCTCGGCTCCGCTAGAGCAGGGGAGACCCCGATCGGCCGGGTCGTGCTCACCGACTTCGGCATCGCCGCCATGGACGACCCGGGCGACGGCTCGGCCACCCATCTGACCCGCAGTGGCGAACTGGTCGGCTCCCTCGACTACCTGGCGCCCGAGCGCGCCCAGGGCCAGGACCCCGGCCCCGCCTCCGACGTCTGGGCGCTGGGCGCCACGCTGTACGCGGCGGTGGAGGGCTCCTCGCCGTTCCGCCGCACCTCCACCTGGTCGACGCTCTCCGCGATCGTGGCGGAACCGCTGCCCGAGCCGGTACGGGCGGGGCGGCTCGGGCCCGTGCTGCGCGAGCTGATGCACAAGGACCCGGCCCGCCGCCCCGACGCGGACACGGCGGCCCGGATGCTGGCGGCGGTGGCCGAGGGCCGGGACCCGGGCCTCCCGCAGGTGCCCGCGCCGCGGCCCGTCGCGCCGCCGCGCGAGGCGACCGTACGGGACGTGCTGCCGCACCGGCCCCAGGGCTTCGGCCCGGTCGTCACCCAGCAGCCGACGACGACCGTGCAGCCGCCCCGGGGACGCGGGCGCGCCCTGGTCGCGGCGGGCGTCGCGGCCGTCGTCCTCGCGGGCGCCGGTGTCACCTACGCCCTGGTCGGCACCGGGGACGACGACGGCACCCGGCAGCAGGCCGTCGGCTCGGCGTCCGGCGCGAGCCCCTCGGCGTCCGGCGCCCAGGACGGCACGGGCGGCGCGTGGAACGGCGGCGGGGCGAGCGCCGCGAGCCCCGGGCCGACCGGCAAGGACGGCCGCGCCTCCGCCTCGCCCGGCGCGAGCCGCCCCGCCAAGGACGGCAAGGGCGGTACGGGAGGCACGGGGTCCGGCGAGAAGGGCGGCACGACCCCGGGCAAGGCGCCCACGGGCGGCCACGCCACCGCCACCCCGGGCGGCGCCGGGGGCGCGGCGGGCGGCGGCACGGGCTCCACGCCCGCCCCGTCCTGCCAGTCCATCGGCGGGGGCAAGTCCAACTGCCAGGTGTGGCGCACCGCGAAGAGCTACCGGTACGACGGCGGCGAGATGGGCGTGCTCAACGCGGGCACCAACTACTTCTACTGCCAGGTCGACCTGGGCCGCCGCGAGACGTACGGGAAGTGGACCAACACGTACTGGGCGCGCACCGACGACGACAGCGGCAACACCAACGTCTACGTGAGCGTGGTCTACCTCAAGGGCGGCGCCAACAACGCGCCGGTGCCGGGGCTGCCGGTCTGCTGAACCGGGACTAGCCGCCGGCGGGCGGCGGGATCTCGCCGGAGCCCCGCGCGATCAGGGTGGTGGGCAGCACCACGCGCGCGGGGGCCTCGTCGACGCCGTCGAGGCGGCGGAAGAGCCGTTCCGCCGCCGTGCGGCCCAGCGTCGCGGAGTCCTGCGAGATGACGGTGATGCCGAGCAGATCGGCCAGCTCGATGTCGTCGAAGCCGACCAGGGCGACTGGCTGCTCCCGGCCCGCCAGGACCCGTACCGCCGTCACGGTCACCCGGTTGTTGCCCGCGAAGATCGCGGTGACGGGCTCGGGGCCGCTGAGCATCGACTCGGCGGCCGCGCGGACCCGCTCCGGCTCGGTGGAGCCGAGCGCGACCCAGGCGTCCGCCACCGGCAGCCCCGCCTCCTCCATCGCCGCCCGGTAGCCGCGCAGACGCTCGGTGGCGGTGTGGATGCGCGGCTGGTCGCCGATGAAGCCGATCCTGCGGTGGCCGTGCGCCACCAGGTGCGCGACGCCCTCGCGGGCGCCGCCGAAGCTGTCGGAGAGCACCGCGTCGGCGTCGATCCGCCCGGCCGGACGGTCCACGAACACGGTCGCGACCCCGGCCTTTATCTCGGGCTCCAGATAGCGGTGGTCGCCGCCCGCCGGAATCACGATCAGCCCGTCGACCCGCCGTGCGCAGAACGCGAGCACCAGCTCCTGCTCGCGGTCGGGGTCCTCGGCGCTGGAGCCGTTGATCAGCAGCGCCCCGTGCGCCCTGGCGACCTCCTCGATCGCGCGGCTGAGCGGCCCGTAGAACGGGTCGGCCAGATCCTCCAGGACCAGTCCGATGGAGGCGGTGCGGCCCTTGCGCAGCACGCGCGCGCTGTCGTTGCGGCGGAAGCCCAGCGCGTCGATGGCCTCCGTCACCCGGCGCTCGGTGTCCGGGGTGACCCCGGCCTCGCCGTTGACCACCCGGGAGACCGTCTTCAGCCCGACACCGGCGCGGGCGGCGACATCCTTCATGGTGGGCCGGATGCCATAGCGGGGCTCATGGTGGCGGGCGGTCTCGGCCACGTGCGGTGTCCTGTCGTCGTCGGGGGCTCAGCGGGCCCGGGCGCTGTGCGCGGGGTGTCCGGGGCGGATCCGAGTGGATCGTGGTGTGGCGTCGAGCATAGGCCCTGGACAACGTTGTCAGGTGAATGGAGACTGTTCCTCCGACCCGCTTGGCACCCTCGCCCACCAGGAGATCCGACACCGATGCAGACCGACCTCGTCGCCGCGCTCGACATCGGCGGCACCAAGATCGCCGGGGCGCTGGTGGACGCAGACGGCCGCCTGCTCGTACGGACCCAGCGGGCGACCCCCGCGCAGGAGGACGGCGAGACGGTGGCGCGAGCCGTCGACGAGGTCCTCGCGGAGCTGGCCGGATCCGCGCTGTGGGGGCGGGTCACGGCGCTCGGGATCGGCAGCGCGGGCCCGGTCGACGCGTCCAACGGGACGGTCAGCCCGGTCAACATCCCCGGCTGGCGGGGGTTTCCGCTGGTGACGCGGGTACGGGAGGCGACCGGCGGGCTCCCCGTCGAGCTCGTAGGCGACGGGGTGGCGATGACCGCCGCCGAGCACTGGCTGGGCGCGGCCCGCGGCTACGACAACGCGCTGTGCATGGTCGTCTCCACCGGCGTCGGCGGCGGTCTGGTCCTCGGCGGCCGCCTCCACCCAGGCCCCACCGGCAACGCCGGTCACATCGGCCACATCAGCGTGGACCTCGACGGCGATCCCTGTCCGTGCGGGGCGCGCGGCTGTGTGGAGCGGATCGCCAGCGGCCCGAACATCGCCCGCCGCGCGCTGGAGGGCGGCTGGACGCCGGGGCCCGACGGCGACACCTCGGCCGCCGCGGTGGCCGCCGCCGCCCGCGCCGGGCACCCGGTCGCGCTGGCCTCGTTCGAGCGGGCCGCGCAGGCGCTCGCGGCGGGCATCGCGGCGACCGCGACCCTGACGGAGATCGAGATCGCGGTGATCGGCGGGGGAGTCGCCGGAGCGGGCGACATCCTGTTCGCGCCGCTGCGCCGCGCCCTCCAGGACTACGCCACGCTCTCCTTCGTCCAGGGCCTCAAGGTCGCCCCCGCCCTGATGGGTACGGACGCGGGTCTGGTCGGCGCCGCGGCCGCCGCGGCCAGCGCTCCGACGACTGCCCGCCGGGCGGTGCGGGCGGGAAGGTGACTCCTCGTCACCTTCCTCCGTATCCATGCCGGATGACCTGATTCGACGCCCCATATCGCTCTGCTTCGCCGACGCGCGTTTGCGGTAGAGCTTGTTGGAGTCTGTTGGAATAGAACTGGTAACGGTTACCCGGAGTCGCGTCAAAACCCTTGACGTCCCCCTCACTTGGGGGTGTGATCCAAGCCACGCGTTCGGTTGTGTTGGGTTGCACCCCGAAGGAGGGGGACATGGCGCAGTCATCGTTCAAAGGTCCTGCTGTGCCCGGGAGCGTGGCGGGACATCGGATGTCCCGACGCGGTCTCCTGCGGAGCGCCGCGTTCGGCGCCGGGGCGGTCACCCTCCCCTCACTGCTCTCCGCCTGCGACAGCGGGCCCGGGGGCGACGCGAAAACGATCCGGCTGGGCTCCAACTCGTCGGACGCGGTGCCGAAGAAGGCGTTCGCGGACGCCTTCAAGGCGTACGGGCAGCAGTCCGAGGAAGGCCGCACGGTCAAGGTCAACACCGTCGACCACAACACCTTCCAGGAGAACATCAACCGCTATCTCCAGGGCAAGCCCGACGACGTCTTCATGTGGTTCGCCGGGAACCGCATGCAGTTCTTCGCCAAGAAGGGGCTGCTGCACGACATCAGCGACCTGTGGCAGAACTTCCAGGGCTTCTCACCGGCGCTGAAGGCGCAGTCGACGGGCGAGGACGGCAAGCAGTACCTCACGCCGTACTACTACTACCCATGGGCGGTCTTCCACCGCAAAAGCGTCTTCCAGCAGCACGGGTACCAGGCGCCCAAGACGCTCGACGAGTACATCGCGCTCGCCAGGCAGATGCAGAAGGACAAGCTCGTACCGATCGCGTTCTGCGACAAGGACGGCTGGCCCGTCATGGGCACGTTCGACTACATCAACATGCGCACCAACGGTTACGACTTCCACCGCGACCTGATGGCCGGCAAGGAGGCCTGGACGGACAAGCGGGTCAAGGAGGTCTTCGACACCTGGCGCAGGATCCTTCCGTACTGCCAGAAGGGCGCCAACGGCCGTACCTGGCAGGAGGCCGCGCAGAGCCTTCAGAAGAAGGAGACGGGCATGGCGGTCTTCGGACTGCCGCACGCGGGGCAGCAGTTCCCGGTGTCCGAGCAGGACGACATCGACTTCTTCCCGTTCCCGGTCATCAACCCGGAACACGGTCTGGACGCGGTCGAGGCGCCCATCGACGGGTTCCTGCTCGCCAAGAACTCCAAGAACCTGAAGCACGCGAAGAACATGGAGAGCGCCAAGGACCTCCTGAAGTGGCTCGCGACGCCGAAGGCCGAGGACATCTACCTCGCCAGTGACCCCAACAACATCGCGGTCAACAGCGGGGCGGACACCTCCAAGTACAGCGCGCTCCAGAAGAAGTCCGTGGAGCTGATCTCCGGCGCCAAGCAGATCTCACAGTTCATGGACCGCGACACCCGGCCGGACTTCTCCTCGACCGTGATGATCCCGGCACTCCAGAAGTTCATCGGCAACCCGAATGACGTGGATGGGCTGGTCAACGACATTGAGCGGCAGAGGAAGACGATCTTTGTCGCGGACTGAGTGGACTGACAGGTGACGGATGTCAGTTGCTGATTGTCAGCCGTCAGCCGCCAGATGACAGATTTCAAGTGTCGGCTGTCGTCGGTCGGCTGACAGATAGCCGCTGACAACTGACAGTCGACAACTGACGGCCGACACCTGGCAGTCGACAACTGGCAACTGACGGATGTTGATTGGCCAACCCCCGCACCGACTTGGAGTACTCAGCCGTGGCGCTCATCTCCGCACGGCGCGCCGGACGACGAGGACCGCGGCGGTTCACCGCCCGCGACCTCGTCGTTCTCGGCGTGCTGCTGGGCATACCCGTTCTGCTCGACCTCGCCATCGTGTGGGGCCCGACCCTCGCTTCCGTCGTCCTCTCCTTCACCAGCTGGGACGGGATCGGCGACGTCAAATGGGTCGGTACGGAGAACTACACCAACATCTTCACCAACTACCCGCCGTTCTGGCCGGCGGTCCGCCACAACCTCATGTGGCTGGCCTTCCTCGGCCTCGTCGCCGTCCCGTTCGGGCTGCTGCTCGCCGTACTGATCGACCGGGGCGTCCGCTTCAGCCGCTTCTACCAGTCGACGCTCTACATGCCGGTCGTGCTGTCGCTCGCCGTCGTCGGCTTCATGGCCCAACTGGTCTTCTCCCGCGACCAGGGCGCCCTGAACGCGCTCCTCGGCGACAAGCAGAACCCGACCGACTGGCTGGGCGACCCGGACCTCAACATCTGGATGATCCTGCTGGCGGCGGCCTGGCGGCACACGGGCTACGTGATGATCCTCTACCTGGCCGGGCTGAAGGCCGTGGACCCCACGCTCAAGGAAGCGGCGGCGATCGACGGCGCGGGCGAGGCCCAGACGTTCTTCCGGGTCGTGCTGCCGACCCTGCGCCCGGTCAACGTGATCGTCGGCGTGATCACCGTCATCGAGTCGCTGCGGGCCTTCGACATCGTGTACGCGGTCAACCACGGCCGCAACGGGCTCGAAGTGCTCTCCGTGCTCGTCACCGACAACATCATCGGCGAGGCCAGCCGCATCGGCTTCGGCTCCGCCATCGCCGTCGTGCTGCTGACCGTCTCCCTCGGGTTCGTCGTGACGTACCTGGTCCAGGAGATCCGAGGGGAGAAGAGCCGATGACCGTGGACACCGCACCCGTCGCCCCCGTCACCGCCCGGCCCGCGCCGCCCCGGGCCCGGCGCCGCCGGGTGCGCTCCGGCCGCCTGGGCGTGCACGTCTTCCTGATGACCGTCTCACTGGCGTTCCTGGCCCCGCTGCTCCTCGCGGTCTACGCCTCCCTCCGTCCCTACGACGAGACCTCGAAGTACGGCTACTTCTCCCTCCCCAAGCACCTCTCCTTCGACTACTACAAACAGGCCTTCAGCGACTCCGGCATGACGAAGTACTTCGTCAACACGCTGATCATCGCGGTGCCGGGCGTACTGGTGACGCTGTTCCTCGCCTCGTTCGTGGCCTTCGCGGTCTCCCGCCTCAAGCTGCGCGGCGGCATCGTGCTGCTGATGCTGTTCACGGCCGGGAACCTGCTGCCCCAGCAGGTCATCGTCACCCCGCTGTACGTGCTGTTCAACCGCATCCCGCTGCCGTACTGGATGTCCGACTCGATGACGATGTTCGACTCGTACTGGGCCGTCATCCTCGTCCACATCGGCTTCCAGATCGGCTTCTGCGTCTTCGTCCTGGCCAACTTCATGCGCACCCTGCCGCAGGAGATCCTGGAGGCGGCGATCGTCGACGGCGCGGGCGTGTGGACCCAGTACTGGCGCATCACCCTGCCCCTGTGCCGCCCGGCCCTCGCGGCCCTGGCCACGCTCCAGTTCACCTGGATGTACAACGACTTCCTGTGGGCCCTGGTCTTCATGTCCGACGGCGACAAACTCCCGGTCACCTCGGCGCTGAACAACCTGCGTGGCCAGTTCTTCACGGACTACAACCTGCTGGCGGCGGGCTCGGTGATCGTGGCGCTGCCGACGGTGCTGGTGTTCCTGTTGCTGCAGAGGCACTTCATCGCGGGGCTCACTTTGGGGTCGAGCAAGGGGTAGGGGGGCGGGCCTGGACGGCTGCGACTTGTCTGGTCTTCGGCCCGGGCGGGGCCCTTGCCCTTGCCCGAGGTCAGGCCGCTCGGCGGGCGCGTACCGCGTCGGTGTACAGCTCTCGTGTCAGATCCTCGGCGGCGATCCCGAGTTCCCCGAGTGCCGCCCGCACGTCGTCGAGCGCCGCCGCCATGCCGGCCTCGTCGACGAGCGCTCCAGCTCGATGAACGTGCCGTCGAGCTCGGGGACTCGGACCAGCGTGGCGAGCATCTTGCGGCCGTGCGCCTCGAAGGCGTAGTTGCGGCACCGCTTCTCGAAGGCGATGACAGGTTCGTATCCGAGTCCGCGCAGCATCGCGTGCACGGCCGAGGCATCGGCCACGCGGGTCTCGTGCTCCGGTCAGTCCCAGACCACGGACGGCGAGAACATCGAGCTCTCGTGCGGCGCGGGCCTCTTGCTGGATCTCCTCGCGGGCGGAGGCCTGCGAGGCGTAGACGCGCACGGCCTCGGGGAAGGCGGCCAGGGCAAGGAGCTGAGTGCCGACGTCATGACCCGCATGTTCGTCGCCAACTTCGGCGGCGACCGCATCAGGAGTGGCTGCGCCGCAGTGGCCGGGGACGAGGTGGTCTCCTCGTGATCGACCTAGCAGCGAGCGCCATCACCGACTGGTTCGCATCCGCGCACCTGGCGCCGGCCCGCAGGTCCGCACACAAAGCGAACAAGTGTCGGTCAACTGGCTGAATCCATGCGGTAACGAATGGGCAACTACTGTCACCCGCGACTCTCCGTAGCGGTGGGATGGCCCTCTCATCGCCAGGGGGCCACATGAAACACGTACGTATCTCCACCCTTGCCGCCGGATTCGTCGCGGCCGCCGCGCTCGCTCTGACCGGCTGCGGAGGTGATGGCTCCGGGGACGGCAAGGCGGGGCAGACGGTCGTACCCAGCCAGTCGTCGCAATCCCCGTCGCCCAGCCCTATCACCGAGAGCCCGACCCCCACCCCGACTCCAACGCCTACCCCCACTCCCACTCCCACTCCCACCGATCCGGCCCCGCTGCTGTCGCTCGACGTGACGCCGGGCGATGACGGCTCGGGCGGAGGGAGCGCGTCCGGCGGCTTGGGCGATACGGGTGGCTCCGGGGCGTCGGGCGGGTCCAGCACCTCCGGTGGGTCCGGCGGCTCGGACGGCTCCGGCGGTTCGGACGACTCCGGTGGCGACCACGGCGGAGCCACCGCCCTCTGCAACGACGGCACCTACTCCTTCGCCGCCCACCACCGCGGCGCCTGCTCCCACCACGGAGGCGTCGCGGTCTTCTACCGGTAGGGGGAGGGGGCGGTCAGTGGACCGCCCCCGGGGCGTACTGGCGTACCACCACCAGGAACGCGTCCGACTCCAGGTCCATTACGACCTCCGCCGGTACGCCCTCGTCGCGGCGGTCGCGGGCGAACTCCTCGGCGGGCCAGCTGCCGCGCGGGTCGCCCGCGGGAAAGCGCTCCAGCACAGTACGACGCATCCGTCGCACCCCCTCAGTCTCTTCCGGCACTCGCACAACGATGTTCCCATCAGATGCGTTACGGCCCCCCGTGGCCGGTGCTCAGGGGATAGGACGCGTCGCGCGGCCGGAAAGGCTCGGGCAACGTGCAACAGGGGTGCCACAGTTGTGCGCAAGATCAGGGCGTCCGGTTCTGTCCCGGGGTTTCCGTGGCACTCTGTTGCGGGCAATCCACTGGGGGCTATGGAAGAGGGGGAAACCGTGATCGTCTGGATCAACGGTGCGTTCGGCGTGGGCAAGACCAGCACCGCGCGCGAACTGGTCGACCTGATCCCGAACAGCACCTTGTATGACCCCGAGGTGATCGGCGGCGCGCTCCGGTACCTGCTGCCGCAGAAGCGGCTCGCCGAGGTCGGCGACTACCAGGACCTGCCGATGTGGCGGCGGCTCGTGGTGGACGGCGCGGCCGCGCTGCTCGCCGAGGTAGGAGGGGTGCTCGTGGTACCCATGACGCTGCTGCGACAGGAGTACCGCGACGAGATCTTCGGCGGCCTCGCCTCTCGCCGCATACCGGTGCGGCATGTGCTCCTGACGATTGAGGAAACGATCCTGCGCGCCCGGATCGCCACCCGCGTCGAAGTCCCTGACGACCCCGAGGCCAGCGAACGCTGCCGCCAGTGGGCGTACGAGCACATCGCGCCCTACCGGGCGGCTCTCGGCTGGCTGGCCGGGGACGCCCACGCCGTCGACAACGGCGCCCTCACCCCGCGCGAGACCGCCGAGCGCATCGCCGAGGCCGTACGCACCGGGGCCGCTCCCGTCAGCGAGATCGTGCAGACTCCGGAGCCGACCGCCGAGACGCTCGCCGCCGGGGTGCTGCTCTTCGACGAGAGCGACCGGGTCCTCCTGGTCGATCCGACGTACAAGCCGGGCTGGGAGTTCCCCGGCGGCGTCGTGGAGCGCGGTGAGGCGCCCGCCCGGGCGGGCATGCGCGAGGTCGAGGAGGAGATAGGGATACGGCTCGACCGGGTGCCCCGGCTCCTGGTCGTCGACTGGGAGCCGCCCGCGCCGCCCGGCTACGGCGGGCTGCGGCTGCTCTTCGACGGCGGCCGGCTCGACAGCGCCGGGGCCGGGCAGGTCCTGCTGCCGGGCTCCGAACTGCGCGACTGGCGGTTCGTCGGCGAGGAGGAAGCGTCCCGACTGCTGCCGCCCGCCCGCTACGAACGGCTGCGCTGGGCGCTGCGGGCCCGGGAGAAGTCGACGGTGCTCAACCTGGAGGCGGGGGTGCCGGTGGGCTGAGGCCGTCGGCGCCGCCGGCCCAACTCCGTCGCCGCCCGCCGGTCCCGCCCCGCCGTCTGCCCGTCGGTCCGGCCCCCCGTCTCCACGGCGCCGGTCCCGCCCCGCCGTCCGCCCGTCAGCCCAGTTCCGCCGTCTCCCGCAGCACCTTCGCCGCGTCCTGCGTCAGCGGGTCCCCGTGCCCGAAGCACGCCACCGACGGGGCGAGTGCGGCGAGGCGGCGGAAGGATGACTGTGCGCGGGCCCGGTCCACGTTGAAGACGCCCAGCATCACCTGGCCGACCCCGGCCACGCAGTCGCCGGTGAAGAGCACGCCGTGGCGCGGCAGATGGATGCCGATCGAGCCGTCGGTGTGGCCGGGGGAGTGGACCACCACCGCGCCGCCGCCGAAGTCGAGCACCTCGCCGTCCTCGACCTCCCGGTCGACCCGCGTCGGGGGTGCCTCCGGCACCGTCAACGCGTGCTCGTACAGCGGAAGTTCCCACTCCAGCAGATCCGGCTCCGGCACCGGCCGCTCGCCCCGGATCACCGGTGCGTCCAGCGGGTGGGCGATCACCTCGGCCCCGTACCGCTCGGCCAGCTCGCCGGCCGCACCGTAGTGGTCCCGGTGGCCGTGGGTGATCACGATCCGGCGGAGGGCGGCCGGGTCGAGCCCCAGGCCGCGTATCGCCTGCTCGATGGGCGCGGCGGCGTTGACATCACCCGCGTCCACCAGCGTCAACTCGTCCCCGTCGCGCCACAGATACGCCTGGCCGATCGGGAAGCGGAACATGTGCAGTTCATCAGTAACCCGTACGAGATCCATGCGACGAACGTACGGCGGCCGTGGCGCCCGCCGCATGGATCTACGCTCTGCGCGATTCCGCCCAGAGCGTCACGCCCCGGGAAGGAGGCGTGACGTTTCGTCAGGCCTGCTTGGAGGCGGCGTAGTTGACCAGGAAGTGCGCCTCCGCGACCGAGAGCCGCTCCAGCTCCTGCGGGGAGACGCTCTCGTTCACCGCGTGGATCTGCGCCTCCGGCTCGCTCAGCCCGATCAGCAGGATCTCGGCCTGCGGGTAGAGCGAGGCCAGGGTGTTGCACAGCGGGATGGAGCCGCCCATGCCGGAGGACTGCATCTCCTCGCCCGGGTACGCGATCCGCATCGCCTCGGCCATCGAGGTGTACGCGGGGCTGGTGATGTCCGCGCGGAACGGCTGGCCCTGGCCGACCTGCTCGAAGGAGACCCGCGCGTTCCACGGGGTGTGCTTCTCGATGTGGGCGAACAGCAGCTTGGTGGCCTCGGCCGCGTCCACGCCCGGCGGCACCCGCAGACTGATCTGCGCCCGCGCGCTCGCCGGGATGGACGGGGTCGCGCCCGCCACCGGGTGGCAGTCGATCCCGATCACGGTGACGGCCGGACGGGCCCAGATGCGGTCGGCCACGGTGCCCGCGCCGGGCAGCCCCACCCCGTCCAGGACCTTGGCGTCCTTGCGGAACTCGCCCTCCGGATACTGCAGCCCGTCCCACGACGCGTCGGCGGGCAGCCCCTCGATGACCGTCTGCCCGCTCTCGTCCCGCAGCGAGTCCAGTACGCGGATCAGCGCCGCCAGCGCGTCGGGCGCCGCGCCGCCGAACTGGCCCGAGTGCAGGTTGCCTTCGAGCGTGTCGATCCGCACCCGGATCATCGTCATGCCGCGCAGGGTCGCGGTGACCGTCGGCAGACCGACCCGGAAGTTGCCCGTGTCCCCGATGACGATCGCGTCGGCCGTCAGCAGCTCGGGGTGCGCCTCGGCGTACCGCTCGAGCCCGCCCGTGCCCTGCTCCTCGGAGCCCTCGACGATCACCTTCACGGAGACCGGTACGCCGCCGTTCGCCTTCAGGGCGCGCAGCGCGAGCAGGTGCATGATGAAGCCGCCCTTGCAGTCGGCGGCCCCGCGTCCGTACCAGCGGCCGTCGCGCTCGGTCAGCTCGAACGGCGGGCTCAGCCACGCGGACTCGTCCAGCATCGGCTGGACGTCGTAGTGCGCGTACAGCAGCACGGTGGGCGCGTCCGCCGGGCCGGGCAGGAAGCCGTAGACCGACTGGGAGCCGTCGGGGGTGTCGAGGAGGGCCACGTCCTGGAAGCCCTCGTCGCGCAGCGCCCCGGCCACCCACGCCGCGGCCGCCTCGCACTCGCTCCTGGGCGCCACCGCCTCGTCCGCCACCGAATGGAACGCCACCAGTTCCGTGAGCTCCGCCTGTGCGCGGGGCATCAGTGAGGCGACGGTCTCGGCGATCGGATTCGCGGTCATGGGCACGCTCCTCGTGGGTGCGACGTTGATGTACGTGTACGCAAGTGCACGTGAATGTATGACGAAGGTAGGGCCGATCCTCCCACAGGGTGGGCGGGCCCTACCGCGCCGTAGGATGCCGTGGTCAGCGTGACCACGGGTCGGATCAGGAGCAGAAGCACATCGTGAGCAGCGAGAACGCAGATGCCGGGACGCAGCACGACGAGCCGGGAGCCTCGGCCGTGTGGGATGTCGTCGTGGTCGGCGCCGGAC
This sequence comes from Streptomyces sp. TLI_146, assembly GCF_002846415.1. Classification (NCBI taxonomy): domain Bacteria; kingdom Bacillati; phylum Actinomycetota; class Actinomycetes; order Kitasatosporales; family Streptomycetaceae; genus Streptomyces; species Streptomyces sp. TLI_146. The sequence continues at coordinate 1,801,026 of NZ_PJMX01000001.1, read as the reverse complement.
CCGCGGGGGCCTCGGCGGCCTACGCGGCGGCGGTCGCGGGCCGGCGGGTGCTCCTCCTGGAGAAGGCCGAGCTGCCCCGCTACAAGACGTGCGGCGGCGGCATCATCGGACCGTCGCGGGACGCCCTGCCGCCCGGGTTCGAACTGCCCCTGAAGGAGCGGGTGCACGCGGTCACCTTCTCCCTCAACGGAAAACTGACGCGCACCCGCCGCTCCCGGCAGATGCTGTTCGGCCTGATCAACCGGGCGGAGTTCGACGCCGGTCTGGTCGAGGCGGCCCAGAAGGCGGGCGCCGAGCTGCGCACCGGAGTGACCGTCCAGCGCGTCGAGCAGCACGGCTCGGCGGTGCCCGACCGGCGTACGGTGGCGGTCGTCCTGGCCGGCGGCGAGACCGTCCTGGCGCGCGCGGTCGTCGGCGCCGACGGCAGCGCGAGCCGCATAGGAGCCCATGTCGGCGTCAAGCTCGACCAGGTGGACCTCGGCCTGGAGGCGGAGATCCCGGTGCCCGCGACGGTCGCCGAGGACTGGGCGGGCCGGGTGCTCATCGACTGGGGGCCGATCCCCGGCAGTTACGGCTGGGTCTTCCCCAAGGGCGACACGCTCACGGTCGGGGTGATCTCGGCACGCGGCGAGGGCGCCGGGACCAAGCGGTACCTGGAGGACTTCATCGCCCGGCTCGGCCTGGCCGGCTTCGAGCCCGCGATCTCGTCGGGGCATCTGACCCGGTGCCGCAGCGACGACTCGCCGCTGTCCCGCGGCCGGGTCCTGGTGTGCGGGGACGCGGCGGGGCTGCTTGAGCCGTGGACCCGCGAGGGCATCTCGTTCGCGCTGCGCTCGGGGCGGCTCGCGGGTGAGTGGGCGGTGCGGATCTCGGAGTCCCAGGACGCCGTGGACGCCCGCCGCCAGGCGCTGAACTACGCGTTCGCCATCAAGGCGGGCCTCGGCGTCGAGATGGGCGTGGGCCGCCGGATGCTGACGCTGTTCGAGAAGCGCCCGACGATGCTGCACGCCGCGATCACCGGCTTCCGCCCGGCGTGGAAGGCCTTCGCGGACATCACCCGCGGCTCGACGACCCTGGCCGGCATGGTGCGTACGCACCCGATGGCGCGGCGCGTCCTGGACGCGGTGGACCGCCGCAGCTCCTAGGGCCTGTCGCAGAGCACCTGACGGGAGGTCCGGAGGCGGGCCCGGGAGGCCGGGCCCGGCTCAGGCGTCGACGGTGATGCGGAAGACCGGGTGGTCGGGCGCGGCGGCGAGCAGTTCGTCGTCGCTCGACTTCGCGGTGACGCCCTGGAAGTACTGGTTCACCTCCCACCCCCAGCGCTCCAGGTAGGTGCGCAGGACGGCGGTCTTCTCGCTGTCCGGGACCTCCTCGACCGTGAAGGCGCGGACCTTGCGGCCGACCCGCAGCTCGCCGCCGCCCGCCGCCCGCATGTTGCGCACCCACTGCGAGTGCCCGCGGGCCGAGATGAGGTACTGCGCGCCCTCGTACGTGTGCGGGTTGACCGGCACGCGCTGCATCTTGCCGCTCTTGCGGCCGGGGACCGAGAGCTCGGCGGTGCCGGCCAGGCTGAGGCCGTGGCGGGCGAGCCAGCCGATGACGCTGTTCATCTTGATGGTGAAGCGGCTGCCCTGGAGGTAGTACGGCTGCGACGACATCGGGACTCCCCTGTGGATGGTGGCTGTGCCTTCGAGAGCACTGCTCTCGCTTAAGAGCAGTGTGCACGGGAACGGTGCTCCAAAGCAAGAGCAGTGCTCTCGAATTTATTCAGGGCTCGCTGGCCGGATCAGTGCTCTCGTTCCGGGGCGCTGCTCTCAGTGATGGCAGAATGGCCCCATGAGCACAGTTCAGGGCGCCCGAGCCCGCGCGCGTACCGAGATCACCGCGGCCATCAAGGACGAGGCGAGAAAGCAGCTCGCCGCCGAAGGCGCCTCGAAGCTCTCGCTGCGCGCCGTCGCCCGTGAGCTCGGCATGGTCTCCTCCGCCCTCTACCGCTACTTCCCGAGCCGCGACGACCTGCTCACCGCGCTGATCGTGGACGCCTACGACGCCGTGGGCGAGGCCGCCGAGCGGGCGCTCGCGCAGGCGGTGCCCGGCGCCGCCCCCGCCGAGCGCTGGGTCGCCGTCTGCCGGGCCGTACGGGCCTGGGCGCTGGCCCACCCGCACGAGTACGCGTTGATCTACGGCTCGCCCGTGCCCGGCTACACCGCGCCCCAGGCCACCGTCGGCCCCGCCTCGCGCGTCGGGCTCGTGCTCATCGGGATCGTGCGCGAGGCGCACCAGGCCCGGGGCATCGCCGTATCCCGGCTCGCCCCGGAGCTGCGTGCGGAGGGCGAGCGGATGGCCGCCGAGTTCGCGCCCGGGCTGCCGCCCGCGGTCGGTCCCGCGCTGGTCGCCGCGTGGGCGCAGCTCTTCGGGCTGATCTCGTTCGAGCTGTTCGGCCAGTTCCACCGGGTCGTCGAGGAGCGGGACGCCTTCTTCGCGCACGCGGCCGCCGGGCTGGCCGCGTCGGTGGGCCTGGTACTCCCCGGGGAGTAGCCGCGATCACCACGCCGGGCTGACGCCCTGGCGCCGTGCCCGGGGCTAGCGTGGCCGGTATGGATGAGCGGCACTCGGCGCGCCCGGCGCGCTGCGACGATCCCCCCTGGGCGCGCAAGGGCTCGCCGCCGTTCCCGCCCTGGGCGCGGATGTGGGTCCAGGGCGGCGACGGTGTGGACCCCCGGGGGCGCTCGCGGCTGCCGTGGGCGTCCACGCTCGTACTGACCGCGGTCGTGCTGGGCGGCTCCACGTTCGCCGGGCACGACCAGACCGAGCGGGCCTCCCTCGACGTCTTCGCCCGGCTGCTGCTCGTCGCGAGCTGCGCGGTGCTGCTCCTGCGCCGTCGCCACCCCGTGCTCGCCGTGTTCGGCTCGGCGGGCGCCGCCATGGTCTACCTCGGCGCCGGATACCCGTACGGGCCGATCTTCCTCGCGGTGGCCGTCGGCTGCTTCGCCGCGATCGTCGCCGGACACCGCCGGGCCGCTTGGTCGGCGGTCGGGATGCTCTGGCTCGGCCATGTGCTCGTCGCCCACTGGCTCTACCGCTGGCTGCCCCCGAGCGGCGACCGGCCCGCGCCCTGGGGGCAGGAACTGGCCGTCGCCGCCTGGGTGCTGGCCATCGTGGCGATCGCCGAGCTCACCCGCGTACGCCGGGAGCAGTGGGCCAGGGCCGGGGCCGAGCGGGCAGCCGCCGACCGGCGGCGCGCCGACGAGGAGCGGCTGCGGATCGCGCGCGAGCTGCACGACGTGCTGGCGCACAGCATCTCGGTCATCAACGTCCAGGCGGGCGTGGGGCTGGCGCTGCTCGACTCCGACCCGGAGCAGGCGCGTACCGCGCTGACCACCATCAAGTCCGCCAGCAAGGAGGCGCTCGGCGAGGTGCGCCAGGTACTCGACACCCTGCGCGCCCCGGGCGACGCGCCCCGCTCGCCCGCCCCCGGCCTCGACCGGCTGCCCGAGCTCGTCGAACAGGCCGCGGCGGCGGGGCTCACCGTCCGGACGGCGACGACCGGCTCGCCCAGGGCGCTCCCGCCAGGGGCCGATCTCGCCGCTTTCCGTATCGTCCAGGAGGCGCTCACCAACGTGGTGCGCCACTCCGGCTCCCGTACCGCGCGCGTGGTGCTCGACTACGCGCCGGACGTGCTCGAACTGCGCGTGGACGACGACGGACCGGCCGGTCCCGGGGACGCGGGCGGCAGCGGGAACGGCCTGATCGGGATGCGGGAGCGGGCCGCCGCGCTCGGTGGCACCATCGACGCGGGCCCACGCCCGGACGGCGGTTTCCGCGTGGTCGCCCGGCTCCCGCTGACCCGTACCGCACCCGCCGCACCGAGGGAGACCCTGTGATCCGCGTACTGCTCGCCGACGACCAGTTGCTCGTCAGGGCCGGTTTCCGGGCGCTGCTCGACGCCCAGCCGGACATCGAGGTCACGGGCGAGGCAGGCGACGGCGAGGAGGCGGTGCGCCTGGTGCGCGAACTGCGGCCGGACGTCGTCCTGATGGACATCCGCATGCCGCGCCTCGACGGGCTCGCCGCCACCCGCCGGATCACCGGCGACGGGGAGCTGGACGGGGTGAAGGTGGTGATGCTGACCACCTTCGAGCTGGACGAGTACGTCTTCGAGGCGATCCGCGCCGGGGCCTCCGGGTTCCTGGTCAAGGACACCGAGCCGGACGAACTGCTGCGGGCGGTACGGGCCGTGGTGGACGGGGACGCGCTGCTCTCGCCGGGGGTGACCCGGCGGCTGATCGCCGAGTTCGCCGCCCGCTCCAAGGAGCCGGCCACGGCCGAGAGCCTGGGCGAACTGACCGAGCGGGAGCGGGAGGTGATGGCCCTGGTCGGGATCGGGCTCTCCAACGAGGAGATCGCGCGCCGTCTGGTCGTCAGCCCGCTCACCGCGAAGACCCACGTCAGCCGCACCATGGTCAAGCTCGGCGCCCGCGACCGGGCCCAACTGGTGGTGCTGGCCTATGAGTCGGGCCTGGTGCGGCCCGGCTGGCTCGGCTGACGCCGGCCTGCGCCGTCCGCGTACGAGAAGCGCCACAGGACGTGCACGGTCCGGCCGACGAACGCGAGCACGGCGGCGGCCGCCCCGGCCAGGAGCAGCAGGCCCCGGGCGGGATGGCGCACTTCGAAGAGGAAGACGGGCCCGGCGACCGCGCCGAAGGCGAGCAGGGCGGCCAGCGAGGCGGTCACGACGGCGTACATGATCTCGACGGTGACGGCGTCGCGTTCGCCCTGGCTCTGGTTGTTCATGGCAGTAGTGTCCGCGCAGATGCGGCCGACGGGCAAGAAGCACCCGTCGGCCGCACCCTCCCCCGTGACCGCGTCAGTCGCGGACGGCGACCTTCGCGGGCTCCGGTGCGGCGGCCTCCTGGGTGGCCCCCGCGACGACCAGCGTCTGCCGGTCGGTCTTGGTGCGCAGTCCGGTCAGGGTGATGAGGAGACCGGCGAGCGCGATGCCCGTCACCACGATCAGACCCGGCCGGAAACTGTCGAGCAGGTCCTGCGGGGAGTCGCCCCGGTCGCCCGCGGTGATCACGGCCGTCACCACGGCCAGGAAGATCGCGCCGCCCACCTGGATCGAGGTGTTGAGCAGACCCGAGACCATGCCCTGCTCGCTGTCGTCCACGCCGGTGGTGGCCTGGATGTTCAGCGAGGGGAAGACCAGCGCGCAGGCCGCGCCGAGCAGCAGCATCGACGGCAGGATGACCGCGGCGTACTGCGGGGTGAGGCTGATGCGCAGGAACAGGGCGTACGCGAGGACCAGGGACGCGAAGCCGATGGCGAGGATGCGCGGGGTGCCGAAGCGGTCGACGACCGGCCCGATCATCGCCGAGGAGAGGGCGACGAGCACACCGGCGGGCAGGAACGCGAGGGCGGTCTGGAGCGCGGTCCATTCCAGCACCGACTGCATGTACTGCGTGACCATGAACTGGAAGCCGACGTACGAGCCGAAGAAGGCGGCGGCGCCCAGCTGGGTGCGGACCTGGACGCCGGAGCGCAGCACGCCGAGCCGGATGAGCGGGCTCGCGGTGCGCTGCTCGATCCGTACGAACAGGGTGAGCAGGACGGCGACGGCGAGGAAGGACAGCAGCGTACGGGCGGAGGCCCAGCCGACCTCGGGCGCCTGGACGACGGTGTAGACGAGGAGCAGCATCGAGCCGGTGCCGGTGATGGCGCCGGGCGCGTCGTAGTGGCGCTTGCCCTCCGGGCGGTCGCTGTGCGGGATGAGCTTGAGGCCCGCGACCAGGGCGAGCAGGGCGACCGGCGCCGGGAGCAGCATGGTCCAGCGCCAGCTGAGCTCGGTGAGCAGCCCGGACAGGACCAGGCCCATGGAGAAGCCGGTGGCGGCGCAGGTGGTGTAGATGGAGAGCGCGCGGTTGCGCTGCGGGCCCTCCTTGAAGGTCGTGGTGATGATCGAGAGGCCGGCGGGCGCGGTGAACGCGGCGCTCAGGCCCTTGATGAAGCGGCTGGCGATCAGCAGCGGTCCGGAGTCGACGAGTCCGCCGAGCAGCGAGGCCAGCGCGAAGACGCCGAGCGCGATGAGGAACACCTGGCGGCGGCCCATCAGGTCGGCCGCGCGGCCGCCGAGGAGCAGCAGGCCGCCGTAGCCCAGGATGTACCCGCTGACGATCCACTGGAGCGTCGAGGTGGTGAGGTCCAGATCGCTCGCGATCGAGGGCAGGGCGACGCCGACCATGGAGACGTCAAGGGCGTCGAGGAACATCGCGGCGCAGAGCACCAGCAGGGTGCCCCACAGGCGAGGGCTCCAACGCTCTTGGCTGGACGGGACGTTGAGCGGAGAGGTCATGCGCAGCAGACTACATGCACATGCATCGAGTGCAAGTGCATTTAATTCCGATGCAACAAAGAGCGGCTTCTCTGCTAACGTGCGGACATGGCGGCCAAGAAGTCCGAGCGCATGCTCGTGGACGAGTGGCGCGGCATCCTCGCGGTGCATGCGCGCACGACGTGCGAGCTCGATCGCGAGCTGCACCAGTACGGCATCGGAGCGAGCGACTTCGAGGTGCTCGACATCCTCGTGGAGGGGCGTGCGGAGGACGGCGGTACGGCGTACCGCGTCCAGGAGCTCGCCTCGCGCGTCCATCTGAGCCAGAGCGCTCTCTCCCGTCTGATCGGCAGGCTGGAGAAGGAGCAACTGGTCGACCGCGGGATGTGCAGCGAGGACCGGCGGGGTGTCCGGGTCGTGATCACGGACAAGGGCCGGGCGCTCCACACGCAGGTGCGACCGCTGCAACGCGCGGTGCTCTCCCGGATGCTGGCGGACCGGCCCTCGTAACGTCTGGTGTACGGGCGCGGGGCTACCCCCAGGTGATGGCCGAGTTCGCCCGCCACAGCTCGGCGGGCGACGCGTCGCCCGCAAGGGCAACGGACGAGAGCGGCCGTCGGTTCCACAGCGTCAGATACAGCTCGTGCGCGGTGCCGCTCAGCTCGCAGTCGGCGGGACCGTCGTCGTCCCGGACCGTGCGCGGCACCCCGTCCGACAGATGCACGGTCCACACCGCGTCCGTGTCCGTCGCCCGTACGCGAAGGGTGCGCGGCGTCGGCGTCCGCACCCGGCTCTTCTCCCGGGCGTGGAAGCCGCGGAGCAGCTCGTCGATGCCGTCGGCGGCGAACTCCGGCTCCGGCGCGGTGACATCGCCGCCCCGGGCCGACTCGGCGTCCACCCGGTGGACCGCGGTCTCGTGTGCCTGGCGGCGGGCCCAGAACGCCAGCGGGGAGGGCGCGGGCAGGAAGTGCCAGCACTCCAGGTCCTTCGGCGCGCCGGTCAGCGCGTCGACTAGCGCGCGGTGGCCCTCGCGGAACCAGTCGAGGAGTTCCTCGCCGTCCAGGCCGGGCTCCTCGCCGCTGGGGTGGAAGCCGGTGTGGCCCTCGGTGATGTACGCGGTCGCCCAGCGGTGCACCGTCCCGGTGTGCCGCAGCAGATGCCGCACCTGCCAGCCGGGACAGGTCGGCACGGGGGCGTCGGCGCCGGCCGCGCCGGCGGCCTCGGCCAGCAACCGGCCCTCGCGGTCGAGGGCGTTGATGAGTTCAGCGGTGTCCATGCCGGGATTCTGCCAGTGGGGCGGGCGGGGCGGTGATCTTGTCCATGGGCGGGCGTTCACGCGCGTGGGCACCCCGGCATCGGCCCTGCGCCAGAACCGCGAGCCGGGCACGGGTGCTCACGCCCATGGGTACCCCGGGCAGTCGCCCGCCCGGCCCTTACACCCCCGCCGTCGCCCGCCGGGACGCGTACGCGATCACGGCCGCCGCCGCCGACAGTGCGGCCACCGTCGTCAGGGCGACGGGCAGCGAGGACCACTGGGCCAGGAAGCCGATCGCGGGCGGGCCGAGGAGCATGCCGCCGTAGCCGAGGGTCGACGCGGCGGCCACCCCGCCGGGTCCGGCCAGCGCGCCCGCGCGGGCCACCGCGACCGGGAAGATGTTGGCGAGGCCCAGGCCCATCACCGCGAAACCGGCGAGCGCGAGCCACACCGTCGGCGCGAGCGCGCCGAGCAGCATCCCAGCCGTGGCCGTCGTGCCGCCCGCGACCAGCGCGCGGGTCTGGCCCAGGCGTTCGAGCAGGAAGGTGCCGCTGAGCCGGCCCGCCGTCATGGCCAGGGCGAACAGGGAGTAGCCGATGGCCGCGACGCCGGGCGCCGCGTCGAGGTCCTGCTCCAGGTGGAGCGCGCCCCAGTCGGCCATGGCCCCTTCCCCGTACGCCGTGCACAGCGCGATCACGCCGAACAGGAGCACCAGGCGCCGGGATCGGCCGTCCAGGCGCTTCCCTTGAGCGTGCGGGGTCGCGGTGTGCGCCGGGGCGGGGTGGCGGAGCAGGACCGGCCCCGCGAGGGCGGTCACCAGCAGGCCGAAGCCGGTCAGCGCGAGCAGGTGCGCGGTGGGGGAGAGGCCGCCCGCCACCAGCGCGCCGACGCCCGCGCCGAGCATCCCACCGAGGCTGAACGCGGCGTGGAAGCTGGGCATCACCGGGCGCCGCAGGGCCGCGACCAGATCGACGGCCGCGCTGTTCATGGCCACGTTGATGCCGCCGTACGCGGCGCCGAAGAGCAGCAGCACCGCGCCCAGCGAGAGGGCGGAGTGGGTCCGCGCCGGCAGGGCGATGGCCAGCGCCATCAGCGCGCCGCAGGCCACGGTCACGGGGTGGCTGCCGAAGCGCCGGCAGAGCCGACCGGTGAGCACCATGGTCACCACGGCGCCCGCCGAGACGCCGAGCAGGGCGAGGCCGAGGTCACCGGCCGAGGCGCCGGTCTGTTGCTTGATGGCCGGGATGCGGACCACCCAGCCGGCGAAGAGGAATCCGTCGAGGGCGAAGAACACGGTCAGAGCGGTGCGGAGGCGGAGCAGGGAGGGCGCGGTGGTGTGCGCGCCGGGTCCCGCCGGCAGGGCCGTCCGTACTTTGTTTAGTAGCGGCACAAACTCAGAATAGGGGGCGGCGGCCCTCGCCGACAAGCCGTCGCGGCCACGGCCGCCGAAGCGCGCGCCGACCGGCGGGTGAGCGGTGAGTGAACGGCGGCCGCCGACGGAGGGAATGCCTCCGTCCTGGATCATGGGAGACTCGCCCCCATGAACGGCAAGGCGACGCACACCAAGACGAGGCTGGACAGGGGCCGTGGGGCACTCGGCCCCGCGCTCGAACTGGTCCACACCGGCCGCGCGCCCACCCGCGCCGTCCTCACCGCCGAGCTGGGTGTCACCCGGGCCACCGCCGGAGCGGTCGCCGCCGAACTCGAAGCGCTCGGCCTCATCCAGGTCGACTCCCGCCCCGGCGCCGCCGCCGGTTCCCAGGGCCGCCCCTCGCACCGCCTCGCGGTCAACGACTCGGGCCCGGTCGCCCTCGCCGCCCAGGTGCACGCCGACGGATTCCGCGCCGCGCTGGTGGGCCTCGGCGGCCGTACCGTCGCGACCGCGCCCGGCTGCGTCACCGTCTCCGCCGACCCGGCCCAGGTCCTCGGTGAGGTCGTCGACGCGGGCGCCGAACTCCTGCGCGGCAGCGGGCTGCGCTGCGTCGGCGCGGGCCTGGCCGTGCCGTCGGCCGTCGCCGAGCCGGACGGCACCGCGCTGAACCCGCTGCACCTGGCCTGGCCCGCGGGCGCCCCGGTGCGCGAGATCTTCGCCGAGCGGGTACGGGCCGCGGGCATCGAGGGCCCCGCCTTCACCGGCAACGACGTCAACCTCGCGGCCCTCGCCGAGCACCGCCACGGCGCCGGACGCGGCGCGCAGCACCTGCTCTGCGTGGCCACCGGGCACCGGGGCGTCGGCGGCGCGCTCGTCCTCGACGGCCGTCTGCACACCGGGAGTTCGGGCCTCGCCCTGGAGGTCGGCCACCTCACCGTCAGCCCCGAGGGCCGCCCCTGCTACTGCGGCGGCCGGGGCTGCCTCGACGTGGAGACCGACCCGCTCGCCTTCCTGACGGCGGCGGGCCGCGACCCCGGCCCCGAGGTCTCGCTCCTGGAGCAGTCCCGCGAGCTGCTGCGCACGGAGTACGAGGACGTGTCCGTGCGCGGGGCCGCCCAGGAGCTCATCGACCGCCTGGGCCTGGGCCTCGCCGGACTCGTCAACATCCTCAACCCCGACCGGATCATCCTCGGCGGACTGCACAAGGCCCTGCTGGAGGCCGACCCCGACCGGCTGCGGGCCGTCGTCGCCGACCGCAGCCTGTGGGGGCGCAGCGGCGGCGTGCCGATCCTCGCCTGCTCGCTCGACCACAACAGCCTGGTCGGCGCGGCCGAGTTGGCGTGGCAGCCGGTGCTCGACGACCCGCTGGCGGCGCTGGGCTGACGGCCCCCGCCCCGGGAGGCCAGGGCCTCACCAGCACCGATGGCGCACTCGGGGCCGAGGCCGACCGGACAGCCCCTAACGCCGCAGCGCGAACGCCCCCCGTGGATTCCCCACCAGGATCCGCTCCACCAGCTCCTCGCCCAGGGCGAGTTCGAGCCCGGGCCGCACCCGGCGCAGCAGATACGGCATGCCCGGCGTGTCCGGGGTCACCGTGTCCCCGCCGAGCAGCAGCCGGTCCGCGAACCCGGCGTCGGCGAGCGCCTTCAGGGCCTCCGGCATCCGCCAGTCGGTGGCGTGGTTGGCCCGGGACGGCCCGTCGAAGCCCAGATAGGCGCCCGCGGCGGCGGCCTGCCGGTGGACGGCGGCGTCGGGGGAGCGGTTGAGGTGGCCGAGGATCACCCGGTCCGGCGCGACCCCCAGCTCCCCGCAGAGCAGGTCGAGCACGTCGAGGGCCCCGGTCCCGAGCTCCAGGTGCACGGCGACGGCCGCGCCCGTACGGCGATGGGCCTCGGCGGCCGCGCGCATCGTCAGCCGGGCGTGCTCGTCGAGCCCGTGGAACCCGCCCGCGACCTTGATCAGCCCGGCCCGGACGCCCCCGCCCTCCTCGATGCCCTCGGTGATCTCGCGCACGAACAGCTCGGCGAGCGAGTCGCGTACGGAGTCGAGCAGGCCGGGTGTGTAGTGGGCCGCCTGGTGCAGACCGGTGGCGGCCACCACCTGGACGCCCGACTCCTCGGAGAGCGCGGCCAGTCGGTCCGCCCGGCGGCCCATGCCGTACGGGGTCCACTGCACCACCGTGCCGCCCCCGAGGCCGTGGAAGGCGCGGAGCCGGGCGGCCGCCTCCTCGGGGTCGTCGAGTTCCTGGCCCGGCAGCAGCGGGCTGCGGATGAAGAGGTGGTCGTGGGCGTCCACCACGCCGAGCCGGTCGGCGGGCACATCGCCCAGCACGGTACGGACCACGGGCAGTGCGGTCACCAGTGCCGTCCCCGGGTCAGGTCGCCGCGCTCCGGCGCCGACAGGTGCAGCACCCGGAAGCGGTCGCCGGGCGCCTGCGGGGCCTCCTGCTCCCAGAGCGTGAAGCGCAGCAGCTCCCAGCGGCGGGGGTCGACGGCCAGCGCGCTCGCCACCGTCCCCGGGCCGGCCGCCCGCGCCAGCTGCTCGGCCACGAAGTCGGCGGGCCTTACGCCGTCCGGCATCGCGAGGCGCTCGCGCGTCGCGGCGACCGGCACGGCTCCGGCCGCCGTCCCCTCCTCGTAGGAGAGCCCCATCCAGTGCTGGACCTCCGGGCGGCCGAAGTCGTCCACGATGCCCTGGAAGCCCGCGCCCCAGAGGAAGGCGTTCATGCCCTCGGGTGTGTTCCAGAGGTAGAAGGGCGCATAGGCGTTCACCGGCGAGCCCTCGGCGCGCTCGCGGATCAGATACGCCTTGAGGCCGAGGCCGGGGAAGTCGTCCAGGAGATGGCCCCGGGTGGCGACGCGGGTGCGGATGATGTCCATGTCGTAGTCGGCGGGCAGGGTGATCTCGTACTGCAGGGCGTGCACGGCGTACTCCTCAGGAAGTAGTCGACGGGTAGGCGTCGGCGGCGACATGGCGGTCCCAGTCGACGGCGGTGCCGTCCTGGGCCGTCTCGACGACCGCGAGATGGGTCATGAACGTGTGCGGCCCGGCGCCGTGCCAGTGCCATTCGTCCGGCTCGATCCAGACGGTGTCGCCCGCCCGGATCGGCTCGACGGGACCGCCTCTGCGCTGCACCAGGCCCTCGCCCTCCGTGACGTGCAGGACCTGGCCGTGCGGGTGGCGGTGCCAGGCCGTATGGGCGCCGGGGGTGAAGTGGACGCTGACCATCCGCAGCCGGGACGGCGACGGGGGCGCGGCGATCTCGTCGAGCCAGACCGTGCCCGTGAAGTGCTCGGCCGGGCCCCGCACAGTGGCGGGACGTTGACGGGTGACGTGCATGGGACTTCCTCGACTCGTGGTGGTGGTGAGAGCCTGTCTTTGAACCCCCGTCTGCGCCCCGACGCCCGGCACGCACCCTCGCCGCACGGTGGTGCAGGACAGGTGGCTCCGCCACATGACCTGCACCACCGCACGCCGAGCGCACGCACCGAACGCCGCTGCGCCTGCCCTCCGGGCGGACGACGGGGGTTCAAAGACAGGCTCTCAGGGGGTGCGGGGCGCGAGCAGTGCGAGCAGGCCGCGGATGCCCGCGTCGAAGGCGGCGGGTGAGCCGGACGCGCGGGCCAGGACATAGCCGCCCTGGACGGTCGCGACCACCGTCGCCGCGATCTCCTCGGGCACCAGGGAAGCGCTGAACTCGCCCGCGTCCAGGCCCTCTTGGACGATCCGCGCGAGCTCCCCGCGCAGCCAGTCGATCGTCTCGGTGACCGGCGCGCGCAGCGCGTCGCTGGCGATGACGTCCGGGTCCATGGTCAGCCGCCCCACCGGGCAGCCGCGCAGGACGTCACGCTGGCGCTGCAGATAGCCGCGGATCCGTTCGTACGCGGTGCCCTCGCCCGCGAAGGAGGCCTCGGCACTCGCGCGCAGCTCGTCGGCGGTGCGCCGGATGGCGGCGAGCGCCAGGTCCGGTTTGCCCGTGAAGTGGTGGTACATACTGCCCTGGCCCGCGCCGGACTGCTGCTGGATCGCCTTGGGGCTGGTGCCGACATAGCCCCGGTCCCACAGCAGCTCCCGGGTGGCCTCGATCAGACGCTCGGGGGTGCTCATGGCTCGTACTATACATACTAGTAGGTACAGAAGCGAGAGCAGTCGGACCGGTCCGGTCTACTCCCCGGGAGGTACGGCGAGTGCCGCCGGCTGTACGACGCCCCGGGCCACCCCTCGGCGGGAGTCTCGAAAGCACCACGAGAGAACCCCGACCGAGGAGCTGAGCGCGATGAACACACTGGCCTACGACGGACCCGGACCCTGGATCCTGTTCTTCCCGGTGATCTGGGCAGCCGTGATCCTCACGGTCGTCACCCTGCTGCGCCGCACGGTGTGGCGCGGACGGCGCGGCCCTTGGCGCCCGCCCTTCGGCGACCCCCGGTCCTTCGACGACCGCCCTTCGCTGGACGAGCGCTCGCCGCTCGCCGTGCTCGGCCGCCGCTTCGCCGCCGGTGAGATCGACGAGGACGAGTACTGGCGCCGGCTCTCCGTCCTGGACGAGGAGTTCGGCCGTCGCAAGGGCGGTGCGGCATGACCACCGCACTGCGGCCCACCGCCACCGCCGCCGCCCGGGTCGTCGGCGCCGTGAAGACGTACGGCGCGGGCGACACCGAGGTGAGGGCCCTGGACGGGGTGAGCGTCGACTTCCCGGCCGGCCGCTTCACCGCGATCATGGGGCCCTCGGGCTCCGGTAAATCCACCCTGATGCACTGCGCCGCCGGGCTCGACACCCTCACCTCGGGCTCCGCCTTCATCGGCGGCACCGATCTGAGCGGACTCGACGACCGCGCGCTCACCCTGCTGCGCCGCGAGCGCGTCGGCTTCGTCTTCCAGGCCTTCAACCTGATCCCGACCCTCACCGTGGCCGAGAACATCACGCTGCCCCTCGACCTCGCGGGGCGGCGCGGCGACCGCGAGTGGATCGACGCGCTCGTCGACACCGTCGGGCTGCGCGACCGGCTGCACCACCGGCCCGCCGAGCTCTCCGGTGGGCAACAACAACGCGTCGCCGTGGCACGGGCGTTCGCCGGGCGGCCCGACGTCGTCTTCGCCGACGAGCCCACCGGCAACCTCGACTCCCGCGCGGGCGAGGAGGTGCTGCGGCTGCTCGGCGGCACCGTCCGCCGCACCGCCCGCACGGTCGTGATGGTCACCCACGACCCGGTCGCCGCCGCCCACGCCGACGAGGTGCTCTTCCTCGCCGACGGACGGCTCGTCGACCGGATGCCGGATCCGACCGCCGAGCGTGTACTCGACCGGCTGAAGGCCTTCGACGCGCCGGGGGTGACGTCATGAACGCCGCACTGCGCCTCAGCCGCACCTCGCTGCGCTCCCACAAGCGCCGCTTCGCCGGGACCTTCCTCGCCGTCCTGCTCGGCGTCGCCTTCCTCACCGGCACCCTCGTCATGGGCGACACCCTGCGCGCGAGTTTCGACACGCTCTTCGCGGACGCCAACGCGGGTACGGACGCGGTCGTGCGCAGTACGAACGTGGTCACCGTCGCGGGCGAGGGCCAGGGCACCCGGCAGCCCGTGCCCACCGCGCTCGCCACCCGCCTGGCCGCCGCCCCGGGCGTCGCCGCGGCCGTCCCCGACGTCCAGGGCTCCGGCCAGCTCGTCGGCGCCGACGGCAAGCCGGTCGGCGGCCAGGGCCCGCCCACCCGGGCGGGCAACTGGATCACCGACCCGAAGCTCAACCCGTACCGGCTCGCCCAGGGGCGCGCCCCGGGTGCGCCGGGCGAGGTCGTGGTCAACCGGGGCGCCGCCGACAAGGGCGGTCTGAAGCTCGGCGACACGACCGTGCTGCGCGTGCCCGACCCCGTACCGGTACGGATCGTCGGCATCGCCACCTTCGGCGGCGAGGACGGAATGGGCCAGGCCACCTTCGCCGGGCTCACCCTCGCCGACGCCGAGAAGTACCTGGCACCCAAGCCGGGGGAGGCCTCGTCCATCTCCGTACGGGCGGGCCCCGGCGTGAGCCAGCGGCGGCTCGTCGACGAGCTGACTCCCGTACTCCCGAAGGGAGTGGAGGCCATCACGGGCGAGGCGGCCGCCGCCGAGAGCCTCGACATGATCGCCGGGCTCTTCCTCGACCTCTTCACCACGCTGCTTCTGGTGTTCTCCGGCATCGCGCTGCTCGTCGCCACCTTCTCGATCCACAACACCTTCGCGATCGTCGTCGCCCAGCGCACCCGTGAGAACGCCCTGCTGCGCGCGCTCGGCGCCTCGCGCCGCCAGGTAGGTGCGGCCACCCTCGCCGAGGCCGCGGTCGTCGCGCTCGCCGCGTCGGCGGCCGGAGTCCTCGCGGGCATCGGCATCGCGGCGGGGCTCCAGGCACTCTTTCCGGCCATCGGATTCCCCTTCCCCGGGGGCGACTTGGTGATCAGCTGGGTCTCCGTCGCACTGCCGGTCGCCGTGGGCGTGCTCGTCTGTCTCGGCTCGGCGCTGCTGCCCGCGCTGCGGGCGGGCCGGACCGCGCCGCTCGCCGCGCTGCGCGAGAGCGCCGTCGACCAGTCGGGCGCCTCCCGCACCCGCAAGCTGGTGGGCGGGGCCCTGCTGCCCGTCGGCGTCGGGGTGACCGTCGCCGGGGTGCTCACGGGCCCCGGCCTGCTGCTCGCCGGTGCCGGAGCGCTGCTCACCGTCGCCGCGTTCGTGGTCCTCGGCCCGGTGGCGTCCTCGTACGCCGTACGGATCCTGGGCGCGCCGCTCGACCGGCTGCGCGGTGTGACCGGCGCGCTGGCCCGGCGCAACGCGCTGCGCAGCCCCCGGCGCACCGCGGCCACCGCCACCGCGCTGATGATCGGCGTCGCCGTGGTGTCGCTGTTCACCGTCTTCGGCGCCTCCCTGAAGGCGACGATGGACCAGACCGTCTCCCGCTCGTTCGCGGGCGATGTCGCCGTCGGCGCCCGGCAGTTCGGCGCGGGCGGCAGCGGCATCAGCCCCCGGCTGGCTCCCGCCGTGGCCCGGTTGCCGCAGGTCGAGGCCGCCGTGGGGCTCGGCAAGGGCGTCGCGGACGTCGACGGCGGCGGCCGGAAGATCACCGTCACCGACCCCGCGGCCCTCTCCGGACTGCTCGACCTCGGCAAGGTGGAAGGCTCGCTGGCGGGCCTGGGCTCCGACGGCCTCGCGGTCTCCGCGAACGAGGCCGGCAAGCACCACTGGCGGCCCGGCTCGACGGCCCGGCTCGCCTTCACCGACGGGAGCGAGCGGACCTTCACCGTACGGGCGGTGTACGCCGAGAAGGACCTGGCGGGCGACTATCTGCTCACCCGCGAGGCCTGGGCGCCGCACCGGGCGCAGGAGTCCGACACGCTGGTCGCGGTCGCCTTCAAGGACGGCGTGTCCGTCGCCGACGGCAAGAAGGCGGTCGAGAAGACGGCCGCCGCGTACGGGAATCCGAGCGTCCAGACCCGCGACGAGTACGCGAAGTCGTCGGCGAGCGGCATCGACATGATGCTTACCCTCGTCTACGCGCTCCTCGCGCTCGCCGTCGTCATCGCGCTCCTCGGCATCGCCAACACGCTGACGCTGGCCGTGCACGAGCGCACCCGGGAACTCGGGCTGCTGCGGGCGGTCGGCCAGACCAGGGCGCAGCTGCGGGCCATGGTCCGCTGGGAGTCGGTGCTGGTCGCGGCCTTCGGCACGGCGGGCGGCCTGGGGCTCGGCGCGTTCCTCGGCTGGGTCCTGGTGCGGGCCTCCGACGCGGACGGGACCGGCGCGTTCGCCCTGCCGCCCGTACAACTGGCGGTCGTCACGCTGGTGGGGCTCCTCGCGGGCGCCCTGGCCGGCTGGCGCCCGGCCCGCCGCGCGGCCCGGCTCGACGTGCTGCGGGCGATCGCAACGCAGTGAGGCGCGGCCGGCTCCCGCCCGGCCCGTGGCTTCCCGCCCGGTCAGCCCACCGCGGGCAGCCGGGCGGGAGTGCGCGGATGGCCTCCCCGGCCCTCGGCGCGCACCAGGGCGGGCCGTTTGTGCAGGCAGGGGCCGATCGGCTGGGCGGCGGCCGGTTTCGTTCCGTACGCCGGGCGGGTCGGCAGCGCGACCGCCGACGGCGGCGCGGGGAGCGTGAACCACACGGTCTTGCCCGAGGCGCCCAGTGGACGCACCCCCCAGCTCTCGCTGACCGCCGCGATCATCGCGAGTCCGCGGCCGTGGGTGGCGAAGGGGTCCGCGCTGCGCACCGTGGGCATCCGCGGGTCGTGGTCGTGGACGGACACCGTGAGCCGGTCGCGCAACAGCTCGATCTCCACGGTGCAGAGCTTGTCCGGCTGGGCGTGCCGATGGACGTTGGTCAGCAACTCGGTGACGCCGAGCGCCGCCTCGTCTATCAGAGGATCGAGATGCCAGTAACGCAACTGTGCTGAAACGATTCTGCGGACTTGCCCGATCCGCGACGGCAGGGCTTGGAGCTCCACCGTGCAATGCCTGCTCGACTGGCTGATCACGGCTGCGACTCCCCGATTGAGGTCCGGAAGAAGCTTTCTGGTCCGGCGGGCTGGATCACAGCGTGACCGCCGGTAAACCCTCAGTGATGTGAGTTCAGGGTGGCGCAGGGGTGGACGTTCCGCAACTCGCGCCCCACCGGCCCCTCAGCCGCGCGGTTCACCCGCCGGGCGCACGGCCTTCAGGAAGCGGTGGGCGAGTTCCGCCCCGCGCTGCCTGCCGCCCTGCTGGCCCATGGTCAGCCGGTAGCGGTGGCCGTTGAGCCTGGCCACGGTCCGGTCGGCCTTGGCGGCCCACGGCAGCAGCGGCTTGCCCGCGCTCACCGCGCGCAGCGGCGCGCTGTCGATCTCCCGCCCATTGCTGGTGAGCAGGGCGAGCCGGCCGTCCTTGATCAGGACTTGTCCCGCCCTGGTCAGCGAACGCGTCCACCGTTCGATCCGTACGCCCCTGGCGCTGAACTCGGGCTCGGTCATGGCCGCTGTGCCCCCTTCGTACCGTTCCTGCTGGGCAGTCTGCACAACGATGGCCGTACGCACCAGGGCGCGCGGAGGATCGGCCGTCACCCGCCGCCGTACGCCGCCCCACCGGCGTCCCACAAGCCACCCCTATGGATCCTCAAAGGGAATGTTTGTGCAGGTGAGGGCGGTATTGTCAAGTGAGTGAGCCGTGTGTTTCCGGCCGACTTCGGCGACACGCCTCACAACATTTCCGGCCCGGGCGCCCCCGTCCCCGGGGCGCCCGAGACATGGAGGAGTGGCATGGAGACCATCGACGTGGACCGCAGCGACGCGGCCTACCGGGCGTGGCTCAAGGACGCCGTGCGCAAGGTCCAGGCCGACGCCAACCGCTCCGCCGACACGCATCTGCTGCGCTTCCCGCTGCCCGAGCGCTGGGGTATCGACCTGTACCTCAAGGACGAGTCCACCCACCCCACCGGCAGCCTCAAGCACCGGCTCGCCCGCTCGCTCTTCCTGTACGGGCTGTGCAACGGCTGGATCCGCCCCGGCAAGCCGGTCATCGAGGCGTCCAGCGGCTCGACCGCGGTCTCCGAGGCGTACTTCGCCAAGCTCATCGGGGTGCCGTTCATCGCCGTCATGCCCCGCACCACCAGCCCCGAGAAGTGCCGCCTGATCGAATTCCACGGCGGCCAGTGCCACTTCGTGGACGACTCGATGAAGATGTACGAGGAGTCGGCCGCCCTCGCCGCCGAGACCGGCGGCCACTACATGGACCAGTTCACGTACGCGGAGCGGGCCACCGACTGGCGCGGCAACAACAACATCGCGGAATCGATCTACCAGCAGCTGAAGCTGGAGCGCTACCCGGAGCCCGCCTGGATCGTGGCCACCGCCGGCACCGGCGGCACCTCGGCGACCATCGCCCGCTATGTGCACTACATGCAGTTCGACACGCGCATCTGCGTCCCGGACCCGGAGAACTCCTGTTTCTTCGACGGCTGGACGCGCGGCGACGCGTCGGCGACCTCCGACTGCGGCTCACGCATCGAGGGCATCGGGCGGCCCCGGATGGAGCCGAGCTTCCTGCCGGGCGCCATCGACCGGATGATGAAGGTCCCGGACGCGGCGAGCGTCGCGGCCGTGCGCGCCCTCGAAGCGGCGATCGGCCGCAAGGCGGGCGGCTCCACCGGCACCGGCCTGTGGTCCGCCCTGAAGATCGTCTCGGAGATGGTGGCGGCCGGGCGCACCGGCAGCGTCGTCACCCTGCTCTGCGACCCGGGCGACCGCTACCTCGACAAGTACTACTCCGACGCCTGGCTGGCCGAACAGGGCCTGGACATCGCGCCGTACACGAAGGCGATCGACGCGTTCCTGGCCACCGGGGTGTGGCCGGAGTAGGACGGTCGGGCGGGGAGCGCGGGGCTGGAAGCGGCCAGTCGGGCCGGAAGGCGGTGGGGGCGGTCGGGCGGCCCGGATCTACGAGGCCGCTGTCCCCGGTCCGCCGCCCGGCGCGGCCAGCCGGCGGTCCAGCGCCGTCACCGCGTCGCGGAACGCCCGTCCCAGGCCCGGCTTCCCCAACCGCAGCGCGAACCGGAAGGGCGCGCCGCCCGCCGCCGCGAAGGTCCACTGCACCTGGGTGCCGCCATCCGTCGGGGTGAGCCGCCACTCCTCCAACAGGGCATGCGGGCCGGGGGCGTTGGTGACGTCGACCCGGTAGGCGTAGCGCGCGGAGGGCTCGGCGGCCATCACCGTCTCCTCGAACCGGGTGCCGCCCTTCAGCCGCACCTCCCGGCCGCCGTCGGTGGCCCGCGCGCGGGTCACGGCCGCGAACCATTCGGGCCAGGCCTCGGTCTCGACGGCGAGCGCGCGGTAGAGGGCGTCCGCCGACGCGGCCGCCTCGGCGGCGAAGACGAGGCGCAGGGGCGCGGTCTCGACGAAGTCGAGCTCCACGGGACGGAGTCGGCGAGCCATCGGGCCGCACCTCCAGCGATCGGTGGGGACGGGAAACGGGCGGTCAGCAGCGAGCCCGCACACCTTAACTGGCGGTCCGTCAGATGTCTTCGGCGGGGGCCACGTCCACCTCGGCGTCGTCCTCGCCCGCCACCAGCAGCCCCGGCAGGTGCTCGGCCATCTCCTCGCGCGCGGCGTCGGACAGCCCCGAGTCCGTCACCAGCGTGTGCACCTCCTCCAGCGAGGCGAACGAACTCAGCCCCACCGTCCCCCACTTGGTGTGGTCCGCGACCACCACGACCCGCCGCGCGGACTGCACGAACCGGCGGTTGGTCTCCGCCTCCGCCAGGTTCGGCGTGGACAGACCCGCCTCCACCGAGATGCCGTGCACCCCGAGGAAGAGCACGTCGAAGTGGAGCGAGCGGATCGCCTGGTCCGCGACCGGCCCCACGAGCGAGTCCGACGGGGTGCGCACCCCGCCGGTGAGCACCACGGTCGCCGCGCCCGGCCGGTTCCCGCCGTTGCCCGCGGCCCGCTGCGCCGCGTGGAAGACGTCCGCGACCCGCACCGAGTTGGTCACCACCGTCAGATCCGGCACGTCCAGAAGGCGGTGCGCCAGGGCGTACGTCGTCGTACCGCCGGAGAGCGCGATCGCGCTGCCCGGCACGGCCATCGCGGCCGCCGCGCGCGCGATGTCCTCCTTGGCGCTCAGCTCCAGGCCCGACTTGGCCTCGAAGCCGGGCTCGTGCGTGGAGGCCTCGACCACCGGCACCGCGCCGCCGTGCACCTTCTCGATCACGCCCTGCCGGGCCAGCGCGTCCAGGTCCCGGCGCACCGTCATGTCCGAGACGTTGAGCTTCCGGGTGAGCTCATTGACCCGGACACCGCCACGCCGTCTGACCTCGTCGAGGATCAGGGCGCGACGCTGCTCCGCGAGCAGGTTCTGGTTGTCGGTCACCGCCGGGTCGGTCCTTCCGCGTCGCCGTACATGTCGTCGCCGTACATCCGAATCCTGTCACGGGGAGATTCCGTGAGGACACCGCACTCCGGCCCGCGATCCGAGATCCTGAAGAACCCGCACGCCGCGGCCCCCGCGCCGGGGCCCGCGCACGACGCCCGACCGCACGATCCGCGCTCCGCACGACCGCCCCCGCCGCGTCCCGCCGCCGATCCTCCCACCATGAGAGCGAGTCACAGAAGTGTCCCGTGCCACACCGGCCGCCGACGACGGCGGGCCCGCGCTCGAACTGCTCGTCCACGGCGTCGGTGGGGCCACCCCGCAGTCCATGCTCGACGACCCGCGTACGGTCCGGGTCACCGGCGACGAGACCGCCGCCGTCTTCCGCCGCACCGAGGACGCCGACGCCGAGGACCACCCCGAGCGCTACCGCGACCGGCCCGTCCCCGAGGCGTACTGCTGGGCCAACCTCACCTCCGGCAACGGCGCCCGCGCCCTGTGGCTGCTGCTCCTGCCGTTCATGGTGGTCAACCTCGCCCACTGGATGCGCCCGCCGGCCGAGGACGCCGCGCGGGCGGCGCGGCTCTACGGGGTGCTGGTGCGGCTCGTCGCGCTCAGCCTGACCGTGCTGCTCACCGCCGCCGCCTGCGAGGTCGCGCTCGATCTGGCCGCCTGGCAGTGCGCGGGCTCGGCGGACTGCGCCGACGGGAAGTCCTGGCTCGGCTTCCTGTCGCCCGCGCGGCACGGCTGGTGGAGCCCGCCCGGCCGCCGCCTCGCGCTGGCCGCACTGGTCCCCGCCGCCCTGACCGGGCTGCTCTGGTACCTGTCCAACCGCACCTGGAGCGCGTACGAGTCGCAGCAGCCGCTCGGCGCCGCGGGCGACGACGACGAGCCGGACGCACCCGCCCTGAGCCGCCCCGGCTTCTGGTACGGGCGGCGCCTGGTCGCCCGGCTGCGCGCCGCGCACACCGCCGCCGGGTTCCTCACCGTCGCCGCGGCCGTCACCGGGGCCGCCGCCCGCCACGACCGGGCCGCCCAGGGCACCGCGCTCGACGCCCTCGGCTGGCTCCTGACGGCGGCTCTCCTCGTGGGCGCGGCCTTCGTGGTGGGCGTGGTGTGCGGCCGGGGCCGCAGCGAGTCGCTCCTCGACGAGCACCTGGACCGGGCCGTCATCGCGTTCCTGCCCGCCGCCGCCCTCGGCCTGCTCGTCCTGTCGATGGTGTACGCGTCGTGGGAGCGGCCCGGCTGGGCCTCGCACTCCACGCTCCCGGGCGACCGCACCTTCGGGGTCATCGCCCTCGCCCAGGGCGTCCTGGTCGTCCTGCTCGCCGGGGTCGCGCTCGTGCTGCGGCGCCGCGCGCACGACTCCCGTACCGCACTGTCCGGACTCGGCGGCCCCGCCGTCGCGCTGCTGGCGTGCGCGCTCGGGGGAGTGATGACCGGCGGGATCGCCCAGCGCGTGGCCGACTGGCTGGACGGCTCCGGCACGCCCGGCGCGGCCCGCGACGTCTTCCAGGGGCCGCCGCCGCTGCTGACCTGGCAGGCCTCGGTGATCCCGGCCCTGCTCGCGCTCCTTGTCCCGGCCGTCGCCTGGTTCGCGTGGTGCACCTGGCGCACCGCGCGCGCCCAGGAGCCGGGGCTGCTGGCGGACTACCCGGGCGAGCGCCCGGACGCCGCCCGCTCCCGGCGGATCGCCCACGCCCGTGCGATGGCCGGGCTCACCGACCGCGCGCCCGCCTTCCTCGGCATCGTCGGCGCGGCCACGCTGCTGCTCGGCGCGGGCGCGCTCGCGGGCTCCTGGACCACCGGGCAGGTGCCCGGCCGGGCGGCGGCCGACGCGCCGGACGCGGTCGCCTCGGCCGCCGACACCGCGCAGGCGCTCGGCTCCTGGTTCACCGGTCTCGGCTTCCTGCTCTTCGTCACCTGGGGCCGGCGCGCCTACAAGGACGCCTCGGCCCGGCGCACCATCGGCATCCTGTGGGACGTGGGCACGTTCTGGCCCCGCGCGGCCCATCCGTTCGCCCCGCCCTGCTACGCCGAGAGGGCCGTGCCGGACCTCGCCTGGCGGATGAACACCTGGATCGGACGCACCGCCGGCGGCCGACTGGTCATCTCCGGCCACTCCCAGGGCAGCGTCCTGGCGGCCGCCGCCGTGTGGCAGCTGCCCGCCCGCACCCGCCGCAGCGTCGCACTGCTCACCTACGGCTCGCCCCTGGAGCGGCTGTACGGGCGCTGGTTCCCCGCGTACTTCGGGCGCCCGGAGCTGACCGCACTCCACCGGGAGCTGCACTGCTGGCGCAACCTGTGGCGGGCCACCGACCCGATAGGCGGTCCGGTCCTGCCCGGCACCAACGTGGACCGGGGCCCGCTCCTCGACCCGCTCGCCTTCGGCCGTACGAAGCGGCAGCCGCTGCCCGCGCCGATCCTGGCCCACTCGGACTACCAGGCCGACCCGGTCTTCGCCGAGGAGCGCACCGCACTCCTCGGCGAACTGGCACCGGCGCTCCCGCACCAGCGCTGACGTACCGTCAAGGATGCTTGTCGCTCAGGGCAGTTCGGGCAGGTCGTCCGCGTACAGCAGGCTCAGGTCGTCCGGGCTGGCGTCGGCGAACTGGGCGACCCGGCCCGCGTGCCGCTCCACCATCGACTCGAACGTCTGGCGTGCGGTGCGGCCGTTGCCGAACGCCGGACCCTTGGGCAGTGCCGTGAAGTACTTCAGGAGCGCCTCGGCCGTCCCGCTGCCCAGCCGGTACTCGTGCTCCTCGGCCTGCTGCTCCACGATCCTGAGCAGCTCGTCCGGGTCGTAGTCGCTGAAGGTGATGGTCCGTGAGAACCGGGACGCCACCCCGGGGTTGACCCTGAGGAAGCGTTCCATCTCCGCCGTGTACCCCGCGACGATCACCACCACCGCCTCGCGGTGGTCCTCCATCAGCTTCACCAGGGTGTCGATCGCTTCCCGGCCGAAGTCCCGTCCGGAGTCCTCGGGCGAGAGCGCGTACGCCTCGTCGATGAACAGCACTCCGCCGCGCGCCCGGTCGAACGCCTCCTGGGTGCGGATCGCGGTCGACCCGATGTGCTCGCCGACCAGGTCGACGCGGGACACCTCGACCAGGTGCCCGCGCTCCAGGACGCCCAGCGACGCCAGGATCTCCCCGTAGAGCCGGGCGACCGTGGTCTTGCCGGTGCCGGGGGAGCCGGTGAAGACCAGATGGCGGCGGACCGAGGCGGCCTTGAGCCCGGCCCGCTGCCGCTTGCGGCCCACCTCGATCATGTCGGTGAGCGCCCGCACCTCGCGCTTGACGCTCTCCAGGCCCACCAGCGCGTCCAGTTCGCCCAGGACGTCCTGCGAGGAGCGGGCGGGCTCCTCGGCGGACACGGCCGGGGCCTCGGTCGGGCGCTGCCCCGGGAGCGTGGAGAGCAGGCCCATCGTCTGGGTGGCGGTCTGGACGGCGGGCGGCTCCGGCGCCCCGGGCCGCACCCCGCTCTCGTCGCTGGTGCACTCCTCGGCGACCGGCCCGTCCTCGCCGAACTCGTACCCACCGCGCGCGCAGCGTTCCGTACGGCAGCGGGTCAGCGTCGTACGGCAGCCGTCCACCACATGGAAGCCGTAGCCCCCGCTGCCGGTCACCCGGCAGCCGTGGAAGGTGCCCCGGCCCTCGGCCGAGACATAGAACCCGGCCTCGGCGGGCGCGGTGACCGTGCAGCGCTCGATGCGCGGGTCGGCGCCCTTGGTGACGATCACGCCGGTCTGCGCCGCGTCGATGGTGCAGTTGGCGAGTGTGCCGCCGCTGCCGTGGTCGCGGAACCAGGCGCCCGTGGAAACCTCTCTGATCCGGCAGTCGTCGAGCTGCGCGGTGGCGCCGTCGCTCACCGAGACCGCGGTGTTGCGCACCTGCGAGATGTCGCTGTCGACGACGTCGGCGCGCGAGCCCCGGTCCAGGACGAACAGCGCGTCCGGCACGTCGTGGACGCGGCACGCCTCAAGGACCGCGGTGGCGCCGTCGCTGACCCACACCGCCGGATAGTCGCCCGTACTGTCGTGGATCTCGCACTGGTTGGCGTCCACCCGGGTGCCCGGGTCCCACACCGACAGGCCGTTGCGGCCGAAGCTGCGCACCGCCGAGCGGGTGAGGGTGAGCACCGAGCGGGAGCGCAGGTCCACCGCGTTCTCGGGGATGTCGTGGATGTCGCAGTCGGCGAGCGTGAGCACCGCGTCCGTGTCGAGCGTGACCCCGTCCGCCGAGGTGCGGTGCACCGTGCAGTCGGTGAGGTGGGCGGTGGCGCGCGCGGCGATCTGCACCCCGGCGCCCTTGATCTCGTACACCTCGCAGCCCAGCGCTTCGAGGCCGGTGCCCTCGCCGGTCACCGACAGGCCCGCGCCCGAGGCGTGGTGCACCCGGCAGCGCTCCAGGCGGGGGTGGGCGCCCGCGCGGACCGAGACGCCCGACTGGCCGGCCGCCACCACCTCGCACTCCTCGAACAGACCGCCCGCGCCGTCCAGTACACCGATGCCGACCCCGCCGGGGTTGTCCACCGTGCAGCGCCGGACCGTGGGGCGGGCCGCGCCGCGCACCTCGATGCCGACCGCCGAACGGGTCACCACCCGCAGATCGCACAGCTCGGGCGCGCCGTCCTCGATCAGCAGGGCGGGCGCCGCCGCGTCCTGCCCCTCGATCTGGAGATCGAGCACGGTGGCGGAGGCGCGCACGGTCAGCGGCACGCCGTCGACCGGCGCGATCCGCACCGATCCGGCCGAGCCCTCCGGGCCGCGCAGGGTCACGGCCCGGCGCATGACCAGGTTCTCGCGGTAGGTGCCGGGCGCGACCGTGAGGACGTCGCCGTCCGCGGCGGCCTCCAGGGCAGCGGCGAGCGAGGCGTATTCACCGGTGCGGCGCCGCCACCTCGAAGTGCCCGTGTGGGTTACCTGGACCGTGCCCTGAGCCATGGCGCTGCTGTGCCCCCACCTCGTGCGTGCGAACGCTGTACGTGCGACTGATGGTCCACCGTAGCGCGCGCGAGGCCCGTGAGTTGACCGGTCAGCTGCCTGCTCCCGCCCGGCCCCAGTCCGGACCGTATCCGGCCCAGGCGCGGTCGAGACGGGCATACCGCCGTCGCATCAGACGCCATACGACAAGCCGTCGTATGCCCTCGACGAGGCCGGTCGCCGCCAAGGCCGCGCCGAACCCGGCGAACACCGCGTGCGCGTGCGCGGTGGTGGAGTCCAGGGGGCGGCTGGTGCGCCTGCCCCGGTCGTCCGTCCATATGCGGAAGGTGGAGCCCGCGGGGGCAGATCGCCTGGGGGCGGCGACCGTGCCGGTGTGGAGAGTGCCGTCGTACGCCGTCCAGTTGGCCACCACCCGGACGCGGCCCTCGCGGCCGCCCACTCCCTCGGCGTCGGCGAGCGCGCTGCGCTCGTGCGCCTGGTGGAGCACCACCGCCGTCGTCGCGTGGCGCTCGCGCTGCTCCCTGGTCACCGTGCGCTGCAGCGCACGGTCGGTGCGCGCCCCGCACAGGCCGCCGAGCACCGGCGAGACCAGCACCATCAGCACCAGGGCGGCCAGCGCCACCCATGCCTCCACGAGATCCGTACGGCGGCGTAAGGGGTTCTTCCGCCAACGCCACACCCCCACTGCGGATCGCACTGAATCGCACCCCCTTCCGCTTGCGTCCTGGCCCCCTGCGGTGCGCCCTACGCGCGAGCGGGCCCAAGAGAGAGCAACGTCACCCGAGCCCCCTCCCGCACAACGCGTCCGCTGTCCCCACGAGTTCCCGCGGACGGGCGGCTTACGCGAGAACGCGCACGGGATCACCGGTGCGGATGACGCCGGTGCGCTCCGGGACGACGTTCTGCCCGAACACCAGCTGCGTGCCGAAGCGGCGGTGGCGGCCCAGGGTGCGCAGCGGCTCCCGGCCGCGCTCGGCGCTCGCCTGGTCCGTGGTGGTGATGACACAGCGCCCGCAGGGCTTGGCGACCCGGAAGACGACCTCGCCTATCGCGATCCGCGACCAGTGGTCCTCGGCCCACGCCTCGGTGCCGTCGACGACCACGTTGGGGCGGAACCGGTTCATCGGGAGCGGGCCCTCGTGCGGATGACCGCCCCGCGCGATCAGTGAGTTCAGCGCGTCCAGCGAGGCGGTGGTGGCGACCAGGAGCGGGAAGCCGTCGGCGAAGCTCACCGTCTCGCCCGGCAGCGCGAAGTCCGGGTCGATCGGCCGCCGGGTCGCGGGATCGTCGAGGTGGACCAGCCTGACCTCCACCCCGAGGTGGTCGCTGAACCACTGGTGTGCGCTCTCGTCGGCGGCTATCGCCTCGACCTTCTTGCCGAAGAGCGTCACCGCGCTCGCGCCGATCGGCTCGGGCACGGCGACGGTCAGATCCTCCCGGCCGGGCGCGGACAGCCGGACGGAGCCGTCCGGCAGCGCACGGGCGGCGGCCAACGCGAGCCGCGCCTGCTCGCGTTGGGTCACGGCCTTCCCGGCGGCGTCGACGACCATCCAGCGGCGGTCGCCGGCCGGACCCCACGGTTCGACCGGCACCTCGTCGAGTCGGTACCCCCCGACCGACTTGACGGGGTAGACGTTGATGTGCCGCACGACGGGCTGAATCGGACTCTCCATGAGTCAATCCTGCCAGCCGCCTCGGACATCAGGTCGAACGCGGCGGAGCCGCGGGCGGCCCCGCTCAGTACCCCGTGTTCTGGTACGGCTGGTTGTAGCCGTCGTACGGCGCCGGGGCGGGCGCGGGGCGCGGGGCCGCCGCCGGGCGCATCGCCTCGTAGCCGGTCGGGCCCATCGGGCGCTGCTGCTGGGCCTGCGGGCCCGGGTAGCCGCGCGGGGCCCCGGTCTGCTGCGGGATGTAGGGCGCGGGCGCCTGTTGCAGCGGCATCGGCTGCGGCGCCTGCTGGTAGCCGTACGACGAGGCGTACGCGGGCTGCTGGGAGGGGCCGGCGGGCAGGGCGGGGAGCGCGGCCGGGAGGGCCGGCAGATAGCTGCTGCCGGTGTCGTACAGGGAAGGCACTCGGATCGGGGCGATCTGAGGCGTGCCCCGCTCTGCGACGAGGGAGTCGTAGATGGGGGTGTCCGGGAAGGACGGCGCGGAGTAGTAACCGCCGCCATAGGTGGAGCGGGGGGAGGTCATGGCACATAAGTTAAGCCCACGATGTGGTCGTTGTGGAGCCCGATAAGAGGGTTGTTTTACGGGTTCGGAGTGACCGCACGTCCCCAATGCGAGCGAACATGGGAAAATCGGTCGCCCGGGAGCGTACGGATCCTGTAAAGGCCGAGCTCGGGAGGGGTTACCGGCGGGTGCCGGAACGTCCGGCGGGGTTTAGGTTGACGGTGCGGAAAATCTTTCGGCACCCCGACTCGCGATGGGGGCGAGCATGTCCATGCTTAAAGGGTCCAATGTTCCGGTGCCGGCGCCGGCCGTACGCGTCGAATTGGCCTGGCGTTCCGGCCCCGGGGTGCCGGATGCCGACGCCTCGGCCCTGCTGATCGCCTCGGGCACCGGGAAGGTCCGCTCCGACGCGGACTTCGTCTTCTACAACCAGCCCGCGCACGCCTCCGGCGCGGTGCGGCACGAGGGCAAGCAGAGCTCGCCCGAGGGCGTCACGGACACGCTGTCCGTCGACCTCGCGCGCGTGGAGCCCGACGTGGAGCGCGTGGTGCTCGCCGCCTCCGCCGACGGAGGAACGTTTGGCCGCGTGCCGGGGCTGCGCATCCGGGTCCTGGACGCGGCGAGCGGCGCGGAGCTCGCCCGCTTCGACAGCGCGGACGCGACGGTGGAGACGGCGTTCATCCTGGGCGAGCTCTACCGGCGCCAGGGCGCGTGGAAGTTCCGGGCGGTGGGGCAGGGATACGACTCCGGACTCGAAGGGCTGGCCACGGACTTCGGCATCACGGTCGACCGCCCGGCCCGGGTCCCGGCCCCGGTCCCGGCGGCCGCCCCGCCGGCTCCGCCCGCCCCCGCACCCGCGACGACCGCCCCCGCCTTCCCGGCGGCCGCTCCGCCGACTCCCGCCGCGCCGCCCGCGCCCGCCCCGGTACGCCTGTCCAAGGTGACCCTGACCAAGGCGGCCCCCACGGTCTCGCTGGCCAAGCAGGGCGGCAGCTCGGGGGCGCTGCGGGTCAACCTCAACTGGCAGGTGCGCAAGCAGTTCAGCGGCTGGGGCGCCAAGCTCGGGCGTGCCGTCGCCAACCACGCCGATCTCGACCTCGACCTGTGCGCCCTCTACGAGCTCGCGGACGGCCGCAAGGGTGTCGTGCAGGCGCTGGGCAACGCCTTCGGCTCGCTCAGCCGCCCCCCGTACATCCACCTCGACGGCGACGACCGCACCGGCGCCGTCACGTCCGGCGAGAACCTCACGGTCAACCTCGACCACAAGGACCAGCTCCGCCGCGTGCTGATCTTCGTGACGATCTACGAGGGCGCGCGCAGCTTCGCCGACCTGCACGCCACGGTCACCCTCCAGCCCCAGCACGGGGCGGCCATCGACTTCTCGCTCGACGAGTGCACCGTGCCCTCCACGGTCTGCGCCCTCGCGCTGCTCACCAACAACGGGGGCGACCTCGTCGTCCAGCGCGAGGCCCGCTACCTGGTGCCCGCGCGCGGAGTCAGCCCGCAGCGCACCATCGACAAGGAGTACGGGTGGGGCATGAACTGGACACCCGGCCGCAAATGACGCGCGCGTGGGCGCGGTTCGGGCGGCCGCGGCGAGCTGGAGCGAGGCGGCCCGAACCGGCTCACCGGTCCGGTGTCGCCTCCGGGCGCGCATACGTGCGCCCCTTCCACGCGGCCCCGCGCCCCCGGTAGTGCTGGACGGCGGAGTCCACCGTCATCAGCAGGTACAGCAGCGCGGTGAACGGCAGCAGCGGCGCGAGCAGCAGCGGCTGCCGGTAGTACCGCAGCATCGGTACGTACGTCCCGGCCATCACCAGCCACGCCAGCCCGCCCGCCCAGCCCGCCACGGAGTCGTCCCGCGCCATCCCGGCGAAGAGCGCGACCGGGGGAGCGAGGTAGATGAGCGCGAGCCCCGCCACCGTCCCGAGCAGCAGGGCCGGGCTGTGCCGCAGCTGGGCGTAGGCGCTGCGCGCGACCATGCGCCACAGGTCGGCGAGGCGCGGATAGGGGCGCACGCTGTCGACGCGCTCCGCGAGGCCGAGCCAGATCCGCCCGCCCGAGCGGCTCACCGCGCGCGCCACCGACACGTCGTCGATGACCGCCTGTCGCACCGACTCCGGAATCCGCGCCCGCTCGGCGGCCTCCGTCCGCAGCAGGACGCAGCCGCCCGCGGCGGCCGCCGTGCGCGCCCTGGGGGTGTTGATCCAGCGGAAGGGGTACAGCTGCGCGAAGAAGTAGACGAAGGCCGGCACCACCAGCCGCTCCCAGCCGCTCGCCACGCGCAGCCGCGCCATCTGCGACACCAGGTCGAGCCCGTTGGAGCGGGCGGCGGCCACCAACTCCCGCAGGCTGTCCGGCTCATGGGCGATGTCGGCGTCGGTGAGCAGCAGGTATTCGGGCTCGCGCGCGCGGGCCAGCGCGATGCCCTGGCGCAGCGCCCACAGCTTCCCGGTCCAGCCGGGCTCCGGCTCGCCCGGCTCGACCACGGTCAGCGGCAGCGCGCACTCCTCCCGCGCGGCCAGCGCCCGCGCCAGCTCACCCGTGCCGTCCGAACTGCCGTCGTCGACCAGGAAGATCTCCGCCTCGCCCGGATAGTCCTGGGCGAGCAGCGTGGGCAGGCTGCGCGGCAGTACCTGCGCCTCGTCCCTGGCCGGTACGACGACGGCGACATACGGCCAGTCCACCGGGGCGGAACGGTCGGGCAGACGCTGGTCCGTCCGCCAGAAGAAGCCCTGTCCGAGCAGCAGCCAGAGCCAGCAGGCCAGTGACACCACGGCGATCCATGCGAGGGCGCTCATCCGCCGCAGTCTGCACCACCTGGGCGGGTGCGCAAGGGCGGTCGACTATGGTGACCGGGTGAAGATCGCGCTCATGGACTCCGGAATCGGCCTGCTGGCGGCCGCCGCCGCCGTGCGCCGGCTGCGGCCGGACGCCGACCTCGTCCTCTCCTCCGCCCCGGACACCATGCCGTGGGGTCCGCACACGCCAGAGGAGGTCACCGAGCGCGCGCTCGCCGTGGCGCGCGCCGCCGCCGAGCTCGGTCCGGACGCCCTGATCGTGGCCTGCAACACCGCCTCGGTGCACGCCCTTGTGGCGCTGCGCGCCGAACTGGAGCCGCGGATCCCCGTGATCGGGACCGTACCGGCGATCAAGCCGGCCGCCGCCGGTGGCGGACCCGTCGCCATCTGGGCCACTCCGGCCACCACCGGCAGCCCCTACCAGCGCGGGCTGATCCGTGAGTTCGCCGAGGGCGTCGAGGTCACCGAGGTCCCCTGCCCGGGGCTCGCGGACGCGATCGAGCACGGCGACGAGCCCGCCATCGAGCTGGCCATCGCCGCGGCGGCCGAGCGGACCCCCCGGGATGTAAGGGACGTCGTCCTGGGCTGCACCCATTACGAACTCGTCGCCGAGCGGGTACGAGCCGCTGTGCGCCGGCCGGGTCTGTCCGCGCCCGGTCTGTACGGCAGCGCGTCGGCCGTCGCCGCCCAGGCGCTGCGCCGGGTCGGCGCGGAAGCCGCCCCCGGCGCGGCGCCCACCGGCAGCGTGACCGTGCTGCTCAGCGGCAGGACCGCCACGCTTCCCGACCCCGCGCTCGGCTACCCGGAAGGCCTGCTCCTCCAGGCGGTCACGCCCGCTCACTGAACGTGGCCCCGCTCACTGAGAGTGGGGTCACTGCCGCTTCTGTGGATTCTGAGTAGTCTGCTAGGCATGAGGGAAATTCCCCCCGAGCCCCCGGCGCGCGACAGTGGCGCTCCGGCGCTCGCCCCGCAGCCGGCGCTCTGGACCGGTCGCGCGACCAACCGCGTCCAATGGCTGCTCGCCGCCGGTGGCGCGGCCTGTGTGGCGCTCGGCGTCGAGCTCGCCGTCGACTCCAATTGGACGTCCGGCATCGCCCCGCTGCTGATGTCGGTGATCGGCTGCGTCGCGGCCGGGCTCCTGGTGATCTACGGAACGCTCGCCTTCGTCCATGTGGCCGTGAAGGTCGATGACGACTCCCTCGAAGTGCGCTGCGGCCACATCGGTCTGCCGCGCCGCCGGATCCCGCTCGACGACGTGGTGGGCGCGGACTTCGCGCCCCGCGTCACCCCGCGCCAGTGGGGCGGCTGGGGCTACCGCTGGCGCCCCGAGAAGGGCACCGCGGTCGTCGTACGCCGAGGCGAGGGCCTGGTGCTGCGGCTCGGCGACGGCCGTGTCTTCACCGTGACGGTGGACGACGCCGAGGCGGCGGTCCGCGTCATCCGCGACCGTCTGCGCCTGCTGGGCGCCACCAAGCACGTCGAGGCCTGATCACCTCACTGCCGTCACCCACGCGCGCGTACGCCTTCCTCCTCACCTACGCGCGCGTAGACCTCACCACCACCCACGCGCGCGTAGGCTCGCTCACCCCCGCGCGTGCACGACCTCCACACCCCGCTCCGCCTCCTGCTGCCCGTCCCCCGGCGGCCGTGCCGTGGCCAGGCCCGCCAGCAGGCCCGCGCCCATCGTCACCGGGGTGAAGCTCAGCGCGTTGCCGACGCAGGCGAACGCGGCCAGCGCGGTGAGCGCGGCCCCCGCCGTGAGGACGACGGGCGTGCGCCGGGGCGAGCGCCACAGCGCGTACAGGATCCAGCCGTAGGTGGCCCCGAGCAGCGTGGCTCCCACCGCGCCCTGCTCGGCCGCCTGCTGGAGCAGGGCGGAGTGCGGCTTGCCGGCGGCGACCGGGGACTGCCGCGCCACGGGGCTCAGGCCGCCGAACCGGTCCGGCCCGGTTCCCCGTACGGGATGCTCCTCGGCCAGCTCCACCGCGTCCCGCCACAGCAGCACGCGCTCCGGCGTGAGCTGGCCCTCCAAGGAGACGGTGAGCCCGTCGGGCAGCACGTCCTCGGCCACGGCGACCGACCCGACCGCGACCAGCGCGGCGACCGCGGCGAGCCCCGCGAGGCCCACCGTCCGGTGCCGCATCCGGGCCGCCGCCAGGGAGCACAGCAGTACGCCGAGCGCCGCCGCGCAGCCCGCCGCCGAGCCCAGCGCGAGGGCCGTGCCCGCGCACCCCACGGCGAGCAGCCGCAGCGCGAGGCGGACGACCGCCGTACCGGCCGCCCAGGCGCCGCAGCAGGCCGCACCCGCCGCGAGTGCGGGAAGTGCGGCCGAGACCCCGATGTGGCCCGGGAGCGGGTCCACGGTGGCGCCGGGGACGCCGTCCCTGGAGGCGTACGCCAGGAGCAGGCCCGCGGTCGCGGCGCAGGTCGCGGCCGCCACGGGCACCAGACTGCCGCTGATCCGGCCCAGCGCGTACCCGGCGGCCACCGCGAGCACCGCGAGGAGCACGCCCTCCGGCCGGGCCTCCCGCCCCGCCGCCGCGACCAGCGACCAGCCGGCGCAGGTGCCCAGCACCAGGACGCCGACGAGATCGGGCCCGGCCCGGCGCTCGGGTGCGGCGGACCGGCCTGTCGATGCGCTCATCCCCGCCCCCCGGCCGTCTGACGGACTTCGCACACCGTAGTGGGACCGGACACGATCTGGGTACAGATCGTGCGGAAACGTTCCGGCTGCGGTCCGCTCCGACACCCGTACGCGTACGGACGTAGCAATCGCCCGCACAACGACGGTGATCGTGCGCATATGGACGGTTACTGTACGAACCGGTCTGACACAGGCACAGCCCGCGGCCGTAGACTCCGCCGGGTGAGCACGACCACCACCCCCACAGCCGAGCCAGAGCAGCTCGAACCGCAGCCCGCCACCGCCTCGCGCGGCCGTCGGCTGCTGCACCGGCTCGTACGGCCCGCGACGGCCGCGCTGTCCGGTGTGCTCCTCTACCTGAGCTTCCCGCCCCGGCCCCTGTGGTGGCTGGCGGTGCCCGCGTTCGCGCTGTTCGGCTGGTGTCTGCGCGGGCGGACCTGGAAGGCCGGAGCCGGCCTCGGCTACCTCTTCGGGCTCGGCTTCCTGCTGCCGCTGCTCGTCTGGACGGGCGTGGAGGTCGGCCCCGGCCCGTGGCTGGCCCTGGCGGCCATCGAGGCGATCGGGGTCGCCGCCGCCGGCGCCGGGATCGCGGTGGTCTCGCGGCTGCCCGGCTGGCCGGTGTGGGGCGCGGCCCTGTGGATCGCCTCCGAGGCGGCACGCGCGCGCGTGCCGTTCGGCGGCTTCCCCTGGGGCAAGCTCGCCTTCGGCCAGGCGGACGGGGTGTTCCTGCCGCTCGCCGCCCTGGGCGGCACGCCCGTCCTCGGCTTCGCCGTCGTGCTCTGCGGCTTCGGGCTGTACGAGTGCGTGCGCCAGGCGCTGCGCCTGCGCGCCACCGGTGTCGTACGCAAGGGGGCCGCGGCCGCCGCCCTGGCCACCCTGCTCGCCCCGCTCGTCGCCGCCTTCGCCGCGACCCCGCTGGTCAGCGACGCGGCCGAGCACGGCACCGCCACCGTCGCCGTGATCCAGGGCAATGTGCCGCGCCTGGGCCTGGACTTCAACGAGCAGCGCCGCGCGGTGCTCAACTACCACGTGAAGGAGACCCTGCGGCTCGCCGACCGGGTCAAGGCGGGCAAGGCCGCCAAGCCCGACTTCGTGCTCTGGCCGGAGAACTCCTCGGACGTCGACCCGTACACCGACGCCCAGGCGTACACCGACATCGACCGGGCCGCCAGGGCGATCGGCGCGCCCATCTCGGTGGGCGCGGTCGTCGAGCGCCCCGACGGACGGCTCTTCAACGAGCAGGTCCTGTGGGACCCGAGGACGGGCCCCGGAGCCACCTACGACAAGCGGCAGATCCAGCCCTTCGGCGAGTACATCCCGCTGCGCGGCCTCATCAAGCAGTTCGGCCCGGGCTATGTCTCCATGGTCCGCCAGGACTTCAGCCGCGGCACCGAGCCCGGTGTGTTCGACATGGCGGGCACCAAGGTCGGCATCGCCACCTGCTACGAGGCGGCGTTCGACTGGGCCGTGCGCGACACCGTCACCCATGGCGCGCAGATCCTCTCCGTACCGAGCAACAACGCGACCTTCGACCGCAGCGAGATGACCTACCAGCAGCTCGCCATGTCTCGCGTGCGCGCGGTCGAGCACAGCCGGACCGTCACCGTCCCGGTCACCAGCGGGGTCAGCGCGGTGATCATGCCCGACGGGGAAGTCGTCCAGAAGACCAGGATGTTCACGCCCGACTCGCTCGTCGCCAAGGTGCCGCTGCGCTCCTCCGAGACCCCGGCGACCCGGCTCGCCACCGCGCCCGAGTGGACCCTGGTGGCGCTCGCGGCGGCGGGCCTCGGCTGGGCGGTGAGCCGTACCGTACGCGCGCGTCGCGCCCCGCAGACCGACGCCGCGACTCCTGCCGGGGCCGCGGTCTCGTAGGGTCGAAGGTATGGCGACACCTGACTTCATCCGCGAGATCCGGGCCTCGGCCGGCCACCAGCTGCTGTTCCTGCCGGGAGTGAGCGTCGTCGTCTTCGACGACGAGGGCCGGGTGCTGCTCGGCCGACGCGTGGACTCCGGCGAGTGGTCGATCATCGGCGGGATACCGGAACCCGGCGAGCAGCCCGCCGAGACCGCCGTGCGCGAGGTGTACGAGGAGGCCGCCGTGCGGTGCGTCGTGGAGAAGGTCGTCCTGGTGGACGCGCTGCACCCGGTCACCTACCCCAACGGCGACCGCTGCCAGTTCATGGACATCTGCCTCAAGTGCCGGGCCGTGGGCGGCGAGGCGCGCGTCAACGACGACGAGTCCCTGGAGGTCGGCTGGTTCCCGGTCGACGCGCTGCCGGGCCTGGACGAGTTCTCGCTCTTCCGGATCAAACAGGCGATGACCGATGAACCGACATGGTTCGCGCCTATGACCGAGCACTGAAGTGTGGGCCCGGACCACATGGGTGGTGGGCCACCGCACTGCCTAGGGTCGAGAACATGACCACGCCCACCACACCTGGTCCCGTCCGCCCGTCCATCGCACTCGACCTGGGCGGCCGCACCGCCCTGGTCACCGGGGCCGCCGGCGGCATCGGCCGGGCCTGTGCCCTGCGCCTGGCGGCCGCCGGCGCCAAGGTGCGGGCCGTCGACCGGGACGCCGAAGGCCTCGACGCCCTGGCCGGACAGGGCGCGGGCCTCGCCGGATCCGTAGAGCCGCTGGTCCTGGACCTGACCGACCTCGAAGCCGCAGAGCAGGCCGCCACCGGCACCGACGTCCTGGTGAACAACGCCGGGCTGCAACTCGTGCGCCCCATCGAGCAGTTCCCGCCCGAGGTGTTCCACACCGTCCTCACGGTGATGTTGGAAGCGCCGTTCCGGCTGATCAGAGGGTCGCTGCCGCACATGTACGGGCAGGGCTGGGGCCGCATCGTCAACATCTCCTCGGTGCACGGCCTGCGCGCCTCCGCGTACAAGTCGGCCTATGTCGCGGCCAAGCACGGCCTCGAAGGGCTCTCGAAGACCGCCGCCCTGGAAGGCGCCCCGCACGGCGTCACCTCGAACTGCGTCAGCCCCGGCTATGTCCGCACCCCGCTCGTCGAGCGGCAGATCGCCGACCAGGCGGCCGCCCACGGCATCCCCGAGGAGCGCGTCCTGACCGAGGTGCTCCTCAAGGACTCGGCCCTCAAACGGCTGGTCGAGCCGGACGAGGTCGCCGAGGCCGTCGCCTACCTCTGCGCCCCGCAGACCTCCTTCGTCACCGGCATCTCGCTCGCCCTGGACGGCGGCTGGACCGCGCACTGACGCACCGGCCACGCACCCCGGGCGGTGCCCGCCGCCGCACCACCACCGCACCTCCGCCCCTTGACCGGCGCCTGCCAACAGTTGTCCACAGGGCTGGCGCGGCCGCCCGTACGGCAGGTATCCCTGTGAACATGTCCCACGATCACCCGCAGTCCACCGAGTACGCGGAGGCTCCTTACCTGGAGCTTCTGGCGCGCGGCGCGGCGGCCGAGGCGTACGACCGGCCCGCGCTGCTCGCCCGTGCCGACGGCGCGGGGCCCGAGGCGCTGGCCGCCCTGGAGGCCGCCCGGCAGCTCGCCCTGCGGGTCCGCGCCGACCTGGAGGGCCGACGGCGCAGGGAGGCTGAGCTGTCCGCGCTCTTCGAGACCGCCCACGACCTCGCGGGGCTGCGCGATCTGGACGCGGTGCTGCGGGCGATCGTGCAGCGCGCGCGCTCCCTCCTCGGCACCGAGGTCGCCTACCTCAGCCTCAACGACCCGGTGGCGGGCGACACTTATATGCGCGTCACCGAAGGGTCGGTGGCCGCGCGCTTCCAGCAGCTGCGGCTCGGCATGGGCGAGGGCCTCGGCGGCCTCGTCGCCCAGACCGCCAGACCGTACGTGACGTCGAGCTACTTCGACGACGAGCGTTTCCGGCACACCCGCGCCATCGACACCGGAGTGCGCGACGAGGGCCTGGTCGCGATCCTCGGCGTACCGCTGATGCTCGGCAGCAGTGTGATCGGCGTGCTGTTCGCCGCCGACCGGCACAGCAGGGTCTTCGCACGCGAGGAGATCGCCCTGCTCGGCTCCTTCGCCGCGCACGCCGCCGTCGCCATCGACACCGCCAACCTGCTCGCCGAGACCAGGTCGGCACTGGCCGAGCTGGAGCGAGCCAACGAGATCATCCGGGACCACAGCGCGGTCCTGGAGCGCGCCTCCGAGGTCCACGACCGGCTCAGCGAACTGGTGCTGCGCGGCGGCGGGGTGCACGACGTGGCGAGCGCGGTCTCCGAAGTCCTGGACGGCACGGTCGAGTTCGCCGACGCCGACTCGGCGGCCTTCGCCGCCCTGGAGCTGACCGGCACGGACGGCCACGCGGTCCGCGACGGCCAGGACTGGGTGGCCACGGTCGCGGCGGGCGACGAGGTGCTGGGCGCGCTGGTGCTGCGCGGCCACCCGGCGCTCGACCCGGTGGACCGCCGCACCCTGGAGCGGGCCGCGATGGTCACCTCGCTGCTGCTGCTCGCCCGGCGCTCGGCGGGCGAGGCCGAACAGCGGGTGCGCGGCGAGCTCCTGGACGACCTGCTGGATGCGCCGGGCCGCGACCCCCGGCTGCTGCGCGACCGGGCCGCCCGGCTGCGCGCCGACCTGGACGCGCCGCATGTGGTCCTCGCCGCCCGCGTCGAGAGCCCCGAGGACGGCACGGCGGAGCGGCAGACCGCCGACCGGCAGCGGATGGGCTCGGCCGCCGCGCATCTGGCGGCGACCCGGCACGGCCTGGCCGCGACCCGCGACGGCGGGACCGTGCTGCTGCTGCCGCTCGGCCCGGCCGACACCCCGGCCGAGGTCGCCCGGCAGCTGGCCAAGCAGCTCGGCGGCGCCCTGCACGAGCGGGTCACGGTGGGCGCGTCGGCCCCCGTCGAAGCCCCGGCGGCCCGGCCCGGCCGGATAGCCGAGGCGTACGCGGAGGCGCGTCGCTGCCTGGAGGCGCTGCGGCTGCTCGGCCGCCCCGGCGAGGGCGCGGCCGCCCAGGACCTCGGCTTCCTCGGGCTGCTCCTCGCCGACACCCGGGACATCGAGGGCTTCGTCGACCGGACGCTCGGCGCGGTCGTGGCCTACGACGAACGGCGCGGCACCGATCTGGTGCGCACTCTCGACGCGTACTTCGCGAGCGGGATGAGCCCGGCGCGCACCAAGGACGACCTGCACGTCCATGTGAACACGGTGGCCCAGCGGCTGGAGCGGATAGGCAGGCTGCTCGGGCCGGACTGGCAGTGCCCGGCCCGAGCGCTGGAGATCCAGCTGGCGCTGCGGCTCCATCTGATGTCGGCGGCGGTCAGACGCTGACGGAGTCCGGGGAGCGGCTGTCGGTGTCGACCTCCGCCAGGTCGCGGTGGCGGGTCTCCTGGGCGCAGATCAGCGCGATCACCGTGAGGAGCGCGGCCGCGATCACATAGAGGGCGATGGGGGTGGAGCTGTCGTAGTCCTTCAGGAGGGCGGTGGCGATGAGCGGGGCGGGCGCGCCGGCGGCGACGGAGGCGAACTGGGCGCCGATCGAGGCTCCCGAGTAGCGCATCCGGGTCGCGAACATCTCCGTGAAGAAGGCGGCCTGGGGTGCGTACATCGCCCCGTGGAAGACCAGCCCGACGGTGACGGCGAGGACGAGGTTCCCGAAGTCGGCCGTGTCGATCAGCGAGAAGAAGGGGAACATCCAGGCGCCGACACCCACCGCGCCGATCAGATAGACGGGCCGCCGCCCGACCCGGTCGGAGAGCGCGCCCCAGGCGGGGATCACCGCGAAGTGCACGGCGGAGGCGATCAGTACGGCGTTGAGCGCGGTCTGCTTGGCCATCCCGGCGGAGGTCGTCGCGTACACGAGGATGAACGCGGTGATCACGTAGTAGCTGATGTTCTCCGCCATACGGGCGCCCATCGCGACCAGCACGTCGCGCCAGTGGTCGCGCAGGACGGCGACGAGCGGCAGCTTCTCCGCCACCCGGTCGGGCTCGGCGGCCCGACGCGCCTCGGCGCGCTCCAACGCGGCCTTGAACAGGGGGGATTCATCGACCGAGAGGCGTATCCACAGCCCGACGAGCACCAGCACCCCGGACAGCAGGAACGGCACGCGCCAGCCCCAGGAGAGGAAGGCGTCGTCGGAGAGCAGCGCGGTGAGCGCCGAGAGCACACCGGTGGCGAGCAACTGTCCGGCGGGCGCCCCGGTCTGCGGCCACGACGCCCAGAACCCGCGCCGCCGCGCGTCCCCGTGCTCCGACACCAGCAGGACGGCCCCGCCCCACTCCCCGCCGAGCGCGAACCCCTGCACCAGCCGCAGGGCGGTGAGCAGCACGGGGGCGGCGGAGCCGACCGTGGCGTGCGTCGGCAGCAGCCCGATCGAGAAGGTCGCCCCGCCCATCATGAGCAGACTCAGCACGAGCAGCTTCTTGCGCCCGACCCGGTCCCCGAAGTGCCCGAAGACCAGCGCCCCGAGCGGCCGCGCGGCGAACCCGACGGCGTACGTCAGGAACGACAGCAGTGTGCCGACGAGCGGGTCGGAACCGGGAAAGAACAGCTTGTTGAAGACGAGCGCGGCGGCGGACCCGTAGAGGAAGAAGTCGTACCACTCGATGGTCGTTCCGATGAGACTGGCGGCGACGATGCGGGGGAGGCTGGCGGGGCGGGGAGGAGCGGGGGCTGGGGCAGCCATGGTCATCACTTCCGGCGGTTCGGCGGGGACGGATACGTGTCGCCATACCGTAGGAATGCGCAGTTCAGGGGCGTATGTGGTGGGGCACCATAGTTCTGGGGGTGGGGGTGCGTGCGGCCACTATGGGCGGGGCGGGCGGTCCACCCGGCGTCGGGTCGGCTGGGTGGGGGCTCCACCGCCGTGCGCCACCCGGGCCGTCGGCAGCGGGTGAGATTCCCCCGGCCCATCTGACCCCGCAAAACCTGTTGCGGATCAAGGAACGAAAGTCATAGTGTCACTTCGCGTGGAGCGTGTCGTAGCAAGAGTGTGACCTTGTGTTCGTCGCGTCCGAACAGCTGCCGCGACCCGGCAGGGACGCATAGCTCTCCTTGTCCATACCAGCGGTCAGCCTCCCTCGACACATGCGGAGGGAACGGCGTCGGCTGGAAACCTCTGAAGGGCTCATCGCTTTGCCACCTGCATCGTCACGGCCGATCGACCCGAATGCTCATCGGCCTCTGTACGCCTATGGCTGGTCCTCTGAACTCCACGACAGCTTCGAGGCGTTGGCGGGTGCGGGGCACGTCCCCGGCCGGGTCGTCCGCGTCGACCGCGGCCGCTGCGACGTAGTGGTGGCCGAGGGCGAGTCCGTCGTCACCGTGCACGCCGACTTCGGTGCGTCGGCCGACGAGGATGCCGCGCAGCTGCCGTGCACCGGGGACTGGGCCGTCATCTCCCGCGGCGCCGCCGGTACGTATGTCCAGGCCCTGCTGCCGCGCCGCACGGCGGTCGTCCGCTCCAGCGCCTCGCAGCGCTCCGAGGGGCAGGTGCTCGCGACGAATGTCGACACGGTCGTGATCGCCGTGTCCCTCACCACGGAGCCGGACTTCGGGCGCATCGAGCGCTTCCTCGCTCTCGCGTGGGAGAGCGGCGCACAGCCACTCGTCGTGCTGACCAAGGGCGACGTGGCTTCGGACGCGGACCAGGTGCGTCTGTCCGTCGAGAGCGTCACGCCCGGCGTCGACGTGCTCGTCGTCAGTTCCGTGACCGGCGAGGGGATGGACATCCTCACCTCTTACCTGTCAGGGACGACCGTGCTGCTC
Organism: Streptomyces sp. TLI_146; assembly: GCF_002846415.1. Classification (NCBI taxonomy): domain Bacteria; kingdom Bacillati; phylum Actinomycetota; class Actinomycetes; order Kitasatosporales; family Streptomycetaceae; genus Streptomyces; species Streptomyces sp. TLI_146. The sequence continues at coordinate 1,759,945 of NZ_PJMX01000001.1, read as the reverse complement.
GGCCAGTCGGGTGCGGGCAAGTCCACCCTGGCGAACGCCCTGTTGGGCCAGCAGGTCATGGAAGTGCAGCAGACCAGGGGCGACGGCAAGGGGCGGCACACGACCACGACGCGTGAACTGCTCGTACTGCCCGGCGGAGGAGTGCTCATCGACACTCCGGGGCTGCGCGGTGTCGGTATGTACGACGCGTCCGACGGTCTGCAGCAGGTGTTCTCGGAGATCGAGGCGCTGGCCGAGGTCTGCCGCTTCCGCGACTGCGGCCATGAGGCGGAGCCGGGCTGCGCGGTGCGGGAGGCCGTCGAGGACGGTGTGCTGCCGCAACGGCGCCTGGACAGCTACCACAAGCTGCTCCGCGAGAACCAGTGGATCGCGGCCCGCAGTGATGCCAGGCTGCGCCAGGAGCAGGTGAAGAAGCTGAAGGCGCAAGGCCAGGAGGGCATGGCCAACATGATGGCCAAGCGCGGCGGCTGACCGGTCCCGAGGCAGAAAGCGGAGCGCGTACCCGAGTCGGACCCGGGTGCGCGCTCCGCTCGTACGGACCGCACCGACTCCCTGCCCGCGTGGGTGGGAGACGGCATGGACGGAGTGAGCCGACTCGTGGACCCGTTGGGGTTTCGTCGGCGGCCTCCTCGGGCGGGTCCGTCGCGAGGGGACCCGCCCGGGGAGGGAACAGGCGGTCACACCAGGGCGCGACCGTGGGCGGTGTACCGACGGCCCGCTGCCCGGCGCAGGTCCGCGAGGACGTTGATCCGCCGCAGCCAGCGGTCGGTGCCGTCGTACCGTGGCGTGAAGGGCCGACGGCCGTGCACGGCACGCATGTTGTCCACGATGAGCAGATCCCCGGGACAGAGGATCACATTGCGCAGATTGGCGTCGAAGGCGGCGATCACCGTCTTGAGCGCCGCCGACGCCTCGTCGTCCAGATCCCTGGGCATGAACGCCGGATCGATCCGGAGGAACGGGGCGTCCTTGTCGCCGGACAGGATCGCCGTGCGCCGCGGGCTCTCGTTCATCTCGGAGATCTTCTGGAAGGCGTCCTCGACCCAGCTGGCCTCGTCCATGCCGGTGGTGTCGCTGTTGAAGGCTGCCGTGTGCGACTCGTCCGGCAGGATGACGAAGCGCTCCTCGAACAGCAACTCCCTGGTCCTGTCGTCGAGTTCGAGGTCCTGGAGCGGGGCGAACGTCGTGGGAACCTGATCCCGGTTGCGCAGTCCCGCGAGCAGGATCCAGTCGGCGCGCAGCGGGTGGAACGCGTCCTCGTTGTGCCACTCCAGATCGACAGTGGAGCTGGAGCCGAGCTGCTGGTGCTCATGGCCCTTGATCGGAAAGACGTCCAGGGCCATGCGCCCGCGCTGCTGGGTGAGGTAGGAGACGGGGTCGCCCAGCAGCGAACCGATCAGCAGCAGCAGTGCCGTGGCCCGGTCCGCCTCCCGGCTCTCCGGCTCGCTGCCGTAGCTGGTCGGGGTGGGGCCGGCGAGGGACTCGTCGATCGGCAGATTGGACAGCACCAGCCCGCCGTAGGGCCGACCGGTCAGCCGGAAGTCGATCAACTGGGCCCGGATCCCCACCGGTACGTCATGAGCGGCGAGTGCTATCTGGTCGAGCCTGTGCTCGAGCGGAACGTCCCCGGGGTGATCGAGCAGGCTGTCCGCGAGCTCCTTGATCGCTGAGTGCTCCTCGGCGGTCAGCTCCAGACACGGCGCGCCGTCCAGCGGGCGCAGCGGAAGCTCGCCGGCGACTCGGGGGGTCGAGAGGTCCATCGAAGTGCTCTCCTAGTTGCTTCGGGTGGGTGATCGATGCTGCGCCTCCGCCTCGGCCACCCGGTGTCCGGCGGCGCGTAGCAGCCGGGCGGCCAGGTCCAGTTGGCTCTCCGGGACCAGAATCAGGTCGGCGTCGTGGGTGGAGGCGACGAAGACGGGTACGCCGCCTGTCGCCAGCGGAGTGAGGAGAGCGGCGAGCATTCCCGGCACGTCCTGACCGTGCGCGGTGTCACCGCTGTAGAGAGGCGCCCATGTCTCCTGGGCGGCCTCCGTCGTATCGGCGGCTCGGTGGGGGTCGGCCGGATGGACCACGGTGAGGCCCTCGGGGCTGTGAACCGCGAAGAGCCATTCTCCGGTGGGCTGTTCGTCCGCCGGGCGGAGCGTGATCACGTATCTGCCGGGGAGCGCACGGACACTCTGGGGGAGCACAGTGATGCGACCTGCCCTTCGAGGGTGCGCCCAGCCGGAATCGGATGGAGCGGACAAAAATGGATACTGCGAACGCGGCCTGCCGGCTGGCGAGTATTCGGAGGGGGTTCCGCGCGGCGCGCGATGTTTCGGACCCCATACCGCAAGCCCCCGTGTGGGCATGTCGACGAATATTGCTTCCCTCACCCCGCTCGTCGGCCCAGCTGTCGATAGACAATGCCAGAGTGGCGATTGATCAGCAAGGTAGTTGAGAAGAGAAATTGGGCAATTCGGAAACAAGGGGAAAGGTTGAGTGCGGTCCCTGATAAGCCCTTGACATGCGTGATCATCTTTGAGCTATCGTGCGAATGGCGAGTGCCAGATGGCTCTGCCCACTGTGACCCTTCTATTGCCCATGCTTTTTCTGCGGTGCGATAGGGAATTTTGGCGTCAAAATCGGCCGCCGACCGGTCCTCGGCCGTACGCCTCCATTGAGCTGAAGCGGGCGGTGCTGCCGCTTTGACGCATTGCCAGCTCTGGAGGAGCATCACATGATTCGCGAAAACGTACTCCCCGCGGACGCCGGGGCGGCGCGGGAGCTGACTCCGCTCCGGGCTCGCCTGACCGGGCCCGGAATCACCGGGTGGGCGAAGGAGTCCCTGCCGCTGACCGATGCCGCGTGCCGCGCGCTCGACCGGATCGCGGGCGGCCGGGCCGTGGAGGAGCTGGTGGTCGTGGTGGCCGCGACCGCGGTCGTCCTGGCCGCGGCGGAGGCGCAGGAGCAGGTGAGCGTCAACGTGCTCGATCCGCAGGGGCCGTTCGCCTGCACCGTGGACACCGCGGTCGCGCGGTCCCCGCGCGATCTCGTGCTGGCCATCGACAAGGAGCTGCGGGCGGCGCGTCCCGCGGATCCGGCACCGGCCGAAGCCGCCTTCGCCGTGTCCGTCGGTACGGAACGGCGGCCGGCCAAGGACGTCGCGGGCACCGCGCTCCAGCTGACCCTGACCGGCGCTCCGGGCGGGCCGCGCGCGCTGGTCGCGGGATTCTCCACCTCGTTGCTGGAGCAATGGTGGGCCGAGGTCGTGCTGCGCTCTGTGGTCACCGTCCTTGAGGGCTTCAACGAGCCCGGCCGGAGCCTGACGGACGTCGAACTGATGGCCCCTCAGGACCGGGCGGCCGTCCTCGACCAGGGCCGCGGCCACTTCCAGGACTCGCGCGAGGCAGAGACCCTGCTGAGCCCCTTCCTGCGACAGGCGGCCGAGAACCCCGACGCCGTCGCTGTGGTCGACGGTGACCACGAGGTCAGCTACGGCGTGCTGGCGCGGCGGATGGACCTCGTCGCGGGACGGCTGCGCGAGCGGGGCGTGGCCCGCGGCGACCGGGTCGCCACCGTGCTGGGCAAGAGCGCGGACGCGGTGGCGGTGATCCTCGGCATCCTGCGGGCGGGAGCGGCGTACGTTCCGTTGCCCGCGGATCTCCCGAAGGACCGGATCGCCTTCATCCTGGCCGACGCGGAGTGCGTCCTTGCGGTGGCCGAAAGCCCCGACGCCCTGGCCGGCACGGGTGTCCCGGCCGTGCCGCCCGCCGAACTCACGGCCCCGGGAACGGTGCCGGCACCCGTGGACGAGCCCGCCGCCGACGACCTCGCGTACGTCATCTACACCTCCGGATCGACCGGCCGGCCCAAGGGCGTGCTGATCAGGCACGCGGCGATCGGCAGCTATCTGGCCTGGAAGCGGCGCTATCACGACCTGGGTCCCGGCACTCGGCTCCTTCAGGTCCCGTCGTTCGCCTTCGACAGCTCCGTCTCCGATCTGTTCTCGGTCCTGGGAAGCGGCGGACGGCTGATCCTGCTGAGCGAAGCGGACCGGCTCCAGACGCAGCGGGTGCGTGCGCTGGTGGAGCGGACTGGGGCGACGCACATCACCCTGGTCCCGTCCCTCTACGCGGTGCTGATCGACGCGCTGGCCGCGCCCGGGTGCCTGCGGCTGGTCACGGTGGCCGGCGAGGCCACTCCGGCCGAACTCGTCGAGCGGCACCACCGGCTGCTGCCCGGTACCCGGCTGGTCAACGAGTACGGGCCGACCGAGAACTCGGTCGGGGCCACCGCCTTCGACTACGACCACCGTCCGCAGCACGGGTTCCCCATCGGCCGGCCGATCGACAACACCGCGGTGTACGTGCTGGACGAGAAGGGGCGCATGCTGCCGCCCGGTTTCCCGGGCGAGATCCAGCTGGCGGGACCCGGCCTGGCCGCCGGTTACCTCAACCGGCCGGAGCTGACCGCCGAGGTCTTCGTCACGGCGGCTCAGGAGCCCGGCGGACGCAGGTACCGGACCGGCGACCGCGGATGGTGGACGCCGAACGGTCTGGAGTTCCTCGGCCGCGGCGACTCCCAGGTCAAGATCCACGGCAATCGCGTGGAGATCGGTGATGTCGAGGCAGGGCTCTGCGCCCTGCCCGGTGTGCACAGCGCCGTCGTTCTGCCCGTCACCAGGCCCGACGGCGCGCTCACCCTGGTCGCGTTCCTCACCGGCTCCGTGGACGCGGCGGCGGCGCGCGCGGCCGCGCGGTCCGTGCTGCCGAGCTCCATGGTCCCGGGGCGTGTGGAGGTCCTCGACAGCCTGCCGCTCACGCGTAACGGAAAGGTGGACCGGGCCGCGCTCGCGGACCGGGCAGCGGAGGAACTGTCCGCGCCGGCCCGTCGGCAGCCCGCTCCGGCCGCGCAGGAACCGGCCGCGGTGCGGGAGCCGGGCGAGGCGCGGGGCGCCGCCCCGGAGGGGCTGCGGGACACGGTGTCGCTGGTCTTCGCCGAGATCCTCGCGCTCCCGGAGGTCGGTCCCGACGACGACTTCTTCGACCTCGGCGGTCACAGCCTGATGGCCGTGATGCTCCTGACGGAGCTGGAGAGCCGGACAGGGGTGCCGGCGGACCTGGACGCCTTCTTCGCCGAGCCCACGGTGGCCGGTGTGTGCCGGGCCATGGGCAGCGTCGCCTAGGGGCACGGTACGAAAGGGAGCCCGCGTGAAAGGGGCCGACGGGAGAGATCCCGTCGGCCCCTTCGGCGTGCGTCCCGTCCCCGGGTCAGCGGCGCAGCTCCACCGGGAGGCTGCTGACCCCGCTGAGGAAGTTGGAGTAGAAGCGCCCCACCGGGCCGGTCAGCTCCGCCTCCGCGACCGAGGCCCGCAGCGCCTCGAACAAGGCACTCAGTTCGATCCGCCCCAGCTGGGCGCCCACGCAGAAGTGGGGGCCGAAACCGAAGCTGACATGGCGGTTCGGCCGGCGGCCGCCGTCGAAGGCCTCCGGGTCGGTGAAGACGCGCTCGTCCCAGTTGGCAGAGGTGTTCCACAGGGTGACCACGTCACCCTTGGCGATCCGCTGCCCGCCCAGCTCGGTGTCGCGCAGTGCCGTCCGGCCCACGTGGATCGCCGGGGTGGTCCACCGCATGACCTCCTCCACCAGCGACTCGACCGAGGTCTCACCGCTCTTGAACCGCGCCCACTGCTCCGGGTGTTCCATCAGGGCCAGCAGCCCGCCGACCATGCCCAGCCGGGTGGTCTCATCGCCGCCGAGGACCAGGCTGTAGCAGTTGAAGACGATCACGTCGTCGCGCAGCGGGCTGCCGTCCAGTTCACTGGTCGTCAGCATGCTCAGCAGGTCGTCGCGGGGATCGGCCCGCAGTCTGCGGACGTGCTGCGAGAAGTACACGAGGATCTCGCTCTGGGCCAGCTGCGCTTCCCGCGCGGTCTGCCCGGGGACGTCCGATCCCAGGGCCGAGTTGGCGAGCTCCATGATGTACCGGCTGTCGGAGTCGGGCACGCCCAGCAGCTCGCAGATCGCGGCGATCGGGATGTGGGCCGCCACGTCCTTCATGAAGTCGCAGCGGCCGCGCTCCACCGCCCGGGCCACGAGCTTGCGCGTCGCCGCACGGGTCGAGGCCCCGAGCCGGTCCAGGAGTGCGGGGGAGAACCCGCGCTGCACCAGCCGGCGCACTCCGCGGTGCTGCTCGCCGTCCGACACCGCGAGCATCCGCCCGGACGACGAGTCTCCACCGTGCAGCAGGGTGTCCATGACATTCCCCGCCGCCGATCCGAAGTCCTGGGGCCGCCGGTAGGCGTCCATCACGTCGGCGTGCCGGGAGACCACCCAGAACCCGTCCTGGCCCGGAATGTGGTCGTGCCGGGCGACGGGGTTCTCCTCGCGCCTGCGGCGCCACCACTGGGTGAGGTCGAATTCCGCGTGCACCGAGGGGTCGGCCAGATTCACGTCCGTCCACTCGGCCGGCTGGGGACGCGGCTGTACGGCGGCGTGCGGGGCGCTCATCCCTCGCCGCCCTCTCCGGTCGCGGTGTCGAACCGGAAGCCGCCGAAGCCCGCCACCGCGGGGGCCTGCGCGGCGGCCGGTGTACCGAGGCCCGGGCGCGACCACGGCGCCTCGGGTTCGGTGGCCAGGGCCGTGACGGCGAGCCGCCACCGGTCCAGGAACAGCAGGGCGGTGTCCTCGTCGTAGAGGTCACTGTCGTACTGGAGGATCAGGGTGAGCCCGTCACGGTGCTCGCAGCCCTGGAACGACAGGTCGCACAGACCGGAATCCAACGGGACCACCTGCCCTGAGAGCGTGAGCCCCGGGGCTGTGCCCGCCTCGCTGCGGCGGTAGCACGTCACGAAGACGTCGAACAGCGCGTTGCGCAAGGGGGTGATCGGCATCGCCAGACGGTCCACCACATGGGGGAAGGGGACCCGCGCGTAGTCGATCGCCGCGTGCATCTGCTCCGCGACGTCGGCGAGCAGCTCCGCGAGGGAACCCGCACCCATCCGCAGGCGCAGGACCGTGGAGTTGGCTCCGTTGGTGAGGTGCTCGGTCAGGCCGAGTTCACCGCGCAGATTGACCGGCGTACCGAGGCAGATGTCCTTGTGCCCGGTGGAGTGGCTGAGCGCGACGGCGACGGCGGCCGCGAGCGGGGCCGCGAGGCCGGTACGAGCCTGTCGGCCGATCTCCCGCAGGGAGCCGGTGAGCTGGGCTCCCAGCTCGACCTCGACCGTTGCGGTCCGCGCGCCGGCGGGGCGGACGCGGGGGTTGTCCACGGGCAGCGGGAGCGCGGCCGGCGGGGGTGTGAGCACCTCACGCCAGTGGTCGAGCTGCCCGTCGAAGGCCCCCTGCGCCAGCAGCTGGGACTCGGTCCGGCCGACCGCCAGCGGATCACGCGTCAGGGGCGGCAGGGCGTCCGCCGTGCCCTCGTAGGCGGCCACCAGGTCGCGGGCGAGGATATCGATGCCCGGGCCGTCGCTGACGATGTGGTGGCAGACCGTCAGCAGGCGGTGGTGGCCGCCGGGCAGACGGAGCAGAGTGGCGCGCAGAGCGGGACCGGCGGCCAGGTCGATGGGCAGGTTGGCGCGCCGGCGGACGGCCTCGGCGCAGTCCGCCTCCGGGTCGGCCGCCTCGCTCAGGTCGACCACCTCAAGCGCCGGCTCCGGGCCGTCCAGCGAGACCTGAGGAGCACCGTTGACCTCGCGCACGGTCGCCTGCAGCATCGGATGCCGCAGACGGAGGGCCTTCAGCGCCACACGCAGACGTTCGGGGTCGACCGCGCCGCCGCAGGTGAAGAGCGTCGGCACGTTGTAGGCGGCGTCGTCCTCCGGACGCGCCTGCCGCAGCAGCCACTGCCAGGACTGCACCGGCAGCAGGCCGGGTCCGCCCTCGTCGGAGTCCGGCTCCGCGTCCGCGGCCGCTCCCTCGGTGGTGGCGAGGAGTTGGGCGATGCGGCGGGTGAGGTCCGCGGGGGTGGGGTGCTCGAAGAGGTCGCGGGCGCGGATGTCCGTACGGTAGTGGTCGTTGAGGCGTCCGGCGATCTCGGCGACGCCGAGGCTGTGGCCTCCGGCGGCGAAGAAGTCCTGGTCCGGAGCGATGTCGGGGACGCCGAGAACGACGGCGAAGGCGGCGCTGACCTCGGCGAGGATCTCGCGGTCCGCCATGTCGCCGGAGCCGGTCGCGGGCTCGGAGGGCGCCGGGAGCGGCCTGCGGGCCAATACCGTACGGTCGATCTTGCCGTTGGGGGTGTACGGGATATCGGTGAGCGCCACGAAGGCGCTGGGAATCATGTAGTACGGCAGCAGGTCGGCCAGTTGCTCCCGCAGGTGTGCGGGGGACGGCAGCTCGGTGCCCGGGACCGGGATCAGATGGGCGACCAGGAGCCGCTCCGCATCGGTCTCATGGACCACCGAGATCGCGGTGTCGATGCCCGGCAGGGCGGCGAGAACCGTCTCCACCTCGCCGAGTTCGACCCGGAAACCGCGGAGCTTGACCTGGTTGTCCTTGCGGCCACGGAAGTCGATGGCCCCGTCGGGGCGGAAACTCGCGAGGTCGCCGGTGCGGTACAGCGTGCTGTCGCCGTCGAGTTCGGGCCGTACGACGAACTTGGCCGCCGTGGCCTCCGGCAGCCCCACGTAGCCCGCCCCGACTCCCAGGCCGCCGATGTACAGCTCTCCCACGGCGCCGGGCGCGGCGAGGCCGCCCCAGGGATCCACCAGCCACATGCGCAGGTTGGTCATCGGCCGTCCGATGGAGGGGGCCGGCTCGGGGGAACCCGCGTGGCAGTAGTGCCAGGACTGCAGGGCGGTGGCCTCGGTGGGACCGAAGGCGTAGATCATCTCGCGGCCCGGCTGCCAGCGGTCGACGAGCTCCTGGCTGAACAGCTCGCCCGCGGTGATGACCGTCCGGATGCCGGGGAAGTCGGCGGGGTCGAGCCTGATGAGCAGCGGTGAGAACGGGAAGAACGCGTCGGCTTCGGTAGCCCGGACACACTCGGCCAGCCCCTTCGCCGAGATCAGCTCGTCGTCGAAGGGCACCACCGCGGCACCGGCGTACAGCGGGGCCAGCAGTTCCCACACGTTGGCGTCGAAGCCGGGGCTCGCCAGGCTCAACGAGCGCCGTCCCGGGCCGAGGCCGAACTGTCTGGCGGAGACGTGCATGAGGTTGCGCAGACCGATCTCACGGATCGCGACGCCCTTCGGGACGCCGGTCGAACCAGAGGTGTGCATGACGTAGACCACCGACTCCGGCGCGGCCGCCACCGGCCAGGCGCCGTCCGGGGCGGGAGAGCCGGCCGGCGGGTCCAGCACCACGGGGATGCGCCGTGCGTGGGGGATGAGGTCGTGGGTCGAGGGCACGGTCAGCACCGTCGGGGACTCGCCCTGGACGATCTGCTGGATCCGGGCCTGCGGGTAGGCGGGGTCGACCGGTACGCAGACGATGCCGGCGCCCAGGGCGGCCGTCCAGGCGACCACGAGTTCGGCGGAGCGGGGGAGGCAGACGTAGACCGAGTCGCCCTCCCGGACCCCGGCCCGCGCCAGCTGCCCCGCCACCGTACGCGCCAGATCCTGTAGTTCCCGGCGGCTCAGGACGCGCTCACGGGTGATGACCGCGGGGGCGTCCGGGTCCTCTGCGGCGAGATCGGCGATGGCCTGGGCGACCGTACGAGGCGGGACCTCGGCGGTGGTGTCGTTGAGTTCGACCACCAGGCGGGTGCGCTCGTCGGCGGTGAGGAACGGCAGCCGGGACAACGGGGCGTCGGCGGTGGCCGGGTCGGCGAGATGGCCGGCGACGCGCTGGATGAGGCCGCTGAGCCGCTCGGCGGTCGCGGTGCGTGCCCAGGCCGGACCGGTGGCGACGTGCACGGTCCGCCGGGCGTCGTCGAGGCGGACGAGCAGGTCGAGGTCGGCCGGCGCGGGACAGTCCCCGGTGAGGTCGACGAGCCGTCCGGCGTCGGGAGACGGTGCCGGCTCGGCGGCCAGCAGACCCGCCCTCGTGGCCTCGACGAGAGTGGCGGACACGGCGGTGGCGTCGGTGGACACACGGACCGTACGGGCGGAGCCGTCCTGCCACACCGTCAGCGTCTGGTCCGCGTCGCCGTCGAAGTGGCCCAACACGGCAACGGTCGCGGCGAGCAGGACGTCGGGCCCCGGAGCGGGGCGGGGTGTTGGAGCGTGTGTCGTCGGCTCGGCAGACGTCATGACGGGGTCCTTTCGGTGTGCTGGTGGTGCGATGGGCTGCCGGAACCGGTGGCTGCCGCGGGACCCGCCGCGTGCGGGCCTCAGCCGATCAGACGTCGGGCGGTCCGCCTCGTGGCCGTGTCCCGGTGACGATGCGGCGGAGTTCGCCGACGACGGAACGCGGATCGGTCAGGTGGTAGAGGTGGCCGCCGGGGAACGTGCGGAACGTCGTGGCCGCGGCGCAATGGCGGCTCCATCCCTGGACGCCGTCGTGGGACACCCCGAGGTCGTCCGCCCCGCGCCAGACGTCCAGCGGGCAGGGAAGGGGAGTCCCGGCGGTGGGGAGGTAGGAGTCGCACATGGCGAGGTCGCCGCGCAGCGGTCGGGTCACGAGCCGGACCAGACGGTCGTTGCGGGCGACGTCGGCCGGTATCGCGCCCTGTTCGACCAGTTCGGCGACCAGCTCCGCGTCGTCAAGACCGCTGACGCCGCTGGGCGGGAACGGTTCGTCGGGCGGCAGGGCGGCCGAGGCTATGAAGTGCTCGGGCCAACGGCCGTGCCGGGTGCCGAGGGCCTGGGCCAACTGATGGCCCAGGAGCGCACCCATGCTGTGTCCGACGACGACGTAGGGCAGTTCGAGGCGGCTGAGCAACTCCGGTACCAGCGCGTCCAGTACTTCTGCCATGTGGGTGGCCGGCGCCTCGCGCCACCTGTTCTCCCGCCCCGGCAGCTGTACGGCGAGCAGGGAGACCTCAGGGCCGAGCAACGGCTGCCAGGAACGGAACTGGTAGGCCCCGGAGCCCGCATGCGGCACACACACGAGGTGGACGCGTGCGGTCCGGGGCGGGTCCCAGCTGATCAGCCCGCCGGTGTCACCGGTCAACGGAAGCACTTCCCAGCGGACGGGCCGGCCGGGCCCAGGGGGGCCGTCATACGGGGGACGAAGGAGCCGCGTCGCGCTCCAGGTCGTCGCCCTCGGCCGGTTCTTCGCCCTGGACGGCGTCGCGGTGGCGCAGACCGGGCAGACAGAGCACCGTCACCGCCATCAGACCGACACCGGCGATGGTGAGCGAGGTCCGGGGCGCCAGCGCGCTGGCGACGAATCCGCCGACGGCGTACGCGAGAGCGCTGCCCGCGAAGGCGGCGGAGGAGAGCGCGCCGCCCACGCGTCCCAGCATCTCGGCCGGTACGCCCTTCTGCAGCAGGGTCTCTTCGCCGATCATCGCGACGCTGTTGCCCACACCCATCAGGGCCTGGGTCGCCACGGCCACCGCAAGGACCGGGGCCACGCCGGTGAGCGCGATACCCAGACCGGCGACGATCCATCCGCCGGCCAGGAGGGTCACGGCCGAGAGCTTGGAGGTGGACCGGGTCAGCCAGAGGGACGCGAGGACCATCGCCGCGCCTGAACCGGTGCCGAGCAGACCGAAGCCGAACGAACCGGAGTCGAGGACGTCACGGGCGAGGAAGACCAGGACGACATTGTCCAGCGAGGCGAACATGATGCCGAAGAGCAGCAGGAGGAAAATGGCCCGAGCCGTCCGGTGCCGCCAGGTGAAGGCGATACCCGCGCCGACCCCCGCGAGGAATCCGGGCGCCTTGGTGCCGGGCGTATTGGTGTCCGAAGAGCCCACGGGCTCCATTCGGGGCAGGCCGAGCAGCAGAGCGGCACCGATGAAGAAGCTGACCGCGTTGACCAGCAGTGCGCCGCTGGGCTCGATCAGCGCGGCGGCCGTGCCGCCCAGGACCGGGCCGAGCGCCGCCTGGAGATTGAACGCGGTGCCCATCCAGGCGTTGGCGGGCATCAGTTGGTCGGTGTCGACCACCCGGGGCATCACCGTACGGCCGGCGGCATTGAAGACCGTGGCCAGTGACGACGCGAGTGCGACGAGGGGTACCAGGACAATCGTGTGCGACGGCACCAGGGCGATGGCGATGAAGACCACGCCCTGCCCGATTTCTGCCAGAAGAAGCAGGCGCCTGACTTCGAAACGGTCGGGGAGCGCGCCCGCAATGGGTCCGAAGAAGCGCGGTACCGCCTGAGCCAGCAACAGCGCCGCCACTCCGGTGGGGCTCGCTCCGCTGCCGGTTATCAGAAGCAGCAGTGCGACGGTGGCGATGCCGTCTCCCACCAAGGAAACCGATCTGGCGGACCAGTACCGCCTGAATGCCGGATTCGCACGGAAGATGTGGAATGAACTCACACGGTTCCTTTATTCAGGGAGGAGTGCAGCAAGGCGCGGCCTATTCCGCCGGCCGGCGCTGATTGTTGATCCCCCGAAGTTCTTTGGCAGGAGCCCCGACCGTAAGCCGGTCGCAAGAAACGACCACAACGTAGCTGCTCACGATCTTGCGGCTCAATCGAATTCTTTGTGATGCGGATCACCTTGACGTCGGGTCGCCGCTGTGGATTGCCACGTCGAACCCCGTTCGGATCGCGCCAGGGAGGCTCCGTCGGCCTGCTCGCTCCGACGGCGAGCCCCATGTGCAGATAACTCGCCGTAAACGGACCTATTTTGACGCAGTGTCCGATTCCTCTTGAAATCTCGGTGACCGGCCACGGGAGTACATAAACGGAATGACCAATACCGCGGGCTCGTGATGCGTCCATTCCGCCCAAAGCAACGCTTTCGACCGGAGACTTATAAGGTGGAATCGGGCAAAGAGTGGCGATCGCATGCTGGTGGCCAGTGGTGTCGACTCTCGATTGACGCTGTGATGTCAATCACATTGATGGGCCCGTGATCATCATGATTGGATCACTTTTCAACTGTTCAATGTGAGCGGAAAAGCGCCCTGCAAGAATTTATGTGGCTGGAAACGAATAACTCGTATACAACTGATCTCCCGCCACCCAGAGCTCTTCCAGGGAGAAATCGTTGTTGGAACCCGCCGCTGTCCGAGCGCACTGGGCTGCCGCACTTCGGGGCATGAGCCGGGAAGACCTCCTTCCGGCGGGCGGCGCCACCGTCACCGCCCCCGGCGCTGCGCTGGTTCCCCCGGAGCGGGCGGCTGTGCTGCGCCACCTCGCCGGTGACGATCCAACCGGTCTCCATCTGCTGCTCATCGCCGCCACCCGCCTCGCCATGGCTCGGTTCGGGGCCGCCGAGGACCTCGCGGTCCTCTGCCCGGCACCCGGCATGGGCGGCGGCGAGCTGCTGCTGCGCACAGTGCTCGGCCCGGACACCAAGGTGAGCGACTTCCTCCAGGAGCTGCACCGGGATCTGGCCGAGGCGTCCGCGCTGCCGTGGCAGGACCGGGCCGCGCTGGTCGCGCGGCTCGACGCGGTCGGTGAGGCAGACGGCTCCGCCGTCGCCCAACTCGCCGTCGCCTGGGGCGAGGCACAGCTCACCGCCCCCGCCGAGTTGCTCGTGCACGGCCGACTGGCGGCCGACGGCGGTATCCGGCTGGAGGTGGTCGGATCCGACGGCAAGGTACCCGCCGTCGGAGCGGACCTGCCCCGTTGCCTGGCCGCCACCCTCGACGCCATCGCCGCCGGTCCGTACCGGACGGCCGCCGAGATCGACCCGCTGAGCCCCGGGCACCGTACCGAACTGGAGGCGTGGAGCGGTCTGCCGCTGCTCGCGGCCTTCCCGCCCCGGACTCTGACGGAACTCGCCGACGCCTCGGCCGGCCGCTGGCCCGACCGGGTGGCGGTCGTCGAGTCCGGCCTCTCCTGGACGCACGGCGAACTCGCCGCCCGCTCCCACCGCGTGGCCAGGCATCTGATCGAGAAGTTCGGCATCCGGCCCGGTGACCGGGTCGGGATCGCCGTGCCACGCGGTGGCGATCTCGTCCTGGCCACCCTTGCCGTACTCCGGGCCGGCGCCGTGTACGTCCCGATCGATCCGCGGCACCCGGCCGCGCGTGTCCAGCACCTCATCGACGGCAGCGCCGCATGCCTGGTCATCGGCGACGTCACCACGGGGGACAGCCGGCTGCCGGTTCTGTCGGCCCTCGACCTGCGCGCCGCTTCCGAGTCCGACGGGGTCGCCGCGCCGCCCCTGCCCGAGCCCCGGCCGCAGGACGACGCGGTGGTCTTCTTCACCTCGGGCTCGACCGGCCTGCCCAAGGCCGTCGTGCTGAGGCATGACCAGATCGCCCACCACGTGGTCATGTCAGCCGACCTGCTCGGCGTCGACGAGAGCCTGCGCTGTGCGCTGCTGTCCGCGATCTCCGCCGACCCCACCGCCTTCCAGGTCTTCCTCACCATCGCCGTGGGCGGCGCCCTGGTCGCCGTCGGCGCGCCGGACGAGCTGGATCCGGTCACCTTCTGGGACCGGATACGCGAGTACGGGGTCACGATGGTGAACTGCGTGCCCAGCCTGCTCTCCACCATGCTGGAGGTGCTCCCGCCGGACGCCGGGCTCGAACTGCCCTACGTGGTCACGGGCAGCGACACGATCCCGCGCGGTCTGCTCGCCCGGACCCGGGGCCGGCTGAGGATCGGCACCTTCGTCAACGTCTACGGGCCGACCGAGACCACCATGTCCTGCACGACCTTCCACTGCTCGGGTGAGGACGCGGTCTCCCTGTCGGCGGTCCCCATCGGCCGTCCGAACCCCGGCTTCGGGGTACTGGTGCTGACACCGGGCGGCGACCTCGCGCCGGTGGGTGTGCCGGGCGAGGTATACGTAGTGGGCCCCGCGGTCGCGGCCGGGGGCTACCTCGGCGCGCCGGAGGCCACCGCCACGCGCTTCGTCGACTGCCCGCTGCCGGGGGCCGGCCGGGCCTTCCGCACCGGTGACCTGGCACGCTGGAACGCGGATGGGACGCTGGACTTCCTGGGTCGCAACGACGACCAGGTCAAGCTGCACGGCAACCGGGTCGAGCCCGGCGAGGTCGAACAGACCCTGGTCGGACTCGACGGCATCCGCGAGGCGGTCGTCGTGGCCCGGACGGTCGGGGTCAACGGCAAGGTCCTGGGCGCCTGGTACACGGCCGACGGCGACATCGAGCCCGAGGCCGTCCGCGCCGCGCTGGCCGAGCTGCTTCCGGCGCACATGGTGCCCAGGGTGCTGCGGCAGGTGGACGAGCTGCCGAGGACCGCGCTCGGCAAGGTCGACCGGCGCGCGCTGGCTGCCGAGCCCGCGCCCGAGGCGACCGGCACCTGGAGGGCCGTGGACGATGCCGACCACGCGGTGGCCGCCGCCTGGGAGAGGGTGTTCGGCCACCCGCCGCAGTCGGCGGACGAGGACTTCTTCGAGGCCGGCGGACACAGCCTCACCGCTGCCCAGCTGGTCGGCGCGCTCTGTACCGACCAGGCGGCCCAAGGCCTCTCGATCCGCCAGGTGTTCACCGCCCGTTCTCCCCGCGCCCTCGCCGAGGCGCTGCGCGCGATGCCCGCCCACCGCCCCGGGCCGGACGCCACCGCCGCACCGGTCCCGGCCGCCGGCACCGCGTCCCGCTGGCCCGCGACCAACGCCCAGGCCCGCCTCTGGCTGCTGGAGTCCCTCGACGACGAGGAGGTCCGCACCTACAACATGGTCGAGGCCTACCAGCTGAGCCGGGCACTGGATCCGGCCGCGCTGGAGGCGGCGGTCGGATACCTGACGGACCGGCACGAGGCGCTGCGCACCGTGTTCGAGATGTCCGCCGAGCAGGGGTCCAGCCGGCTCTGGCAGGTGGTCCGACCCGCGGGCCGGCTGCGAGTGAGGCCACGCCTCCAGCGTGTCTCACCGGACGCCTTCGACGAGGCCCTCGCCAACGCCAGGGCGGAGGAGGCACGGTGGCGCTTCGACCTGGCCGCGGGCCCGCTGTTCCGGCTGCGCTGCCTCACCACCTCCGGCCGGCCGCCGGTGCTGCTCCTCAACGTCCACCACGCGGTCAACGACGCCTGGTCGTACAGCGTCCTGATGCATGACCTGCTGGTCGCGGCCCGGTCCTTCGAGCGCGGCGAGCAGCCGCGGCTGCCGGAGGTGAGCGGTTACGTGGCCCATGCCGCAGCGCTGGACACCCGGCTCTCGGGCAGCCGGGGCGAGGAGCACGCCAGGTACTGGCGTGCGGCGCTGGCCGACCTGCCGCCGGCTCCGGCGCTCCCCGGCGACCTGGTCCCCGGCCCGCGCCGCACCAACGCGGGCGGCTTCGCCCGGGTGGCCCTGGACGAGCGGGCGACCGAGGGCGTCCGAGCCTTGGCGGTTCGCACCGGCGCCACGCCGTTCATGGTGTACACGGCCGCCGTCAGGGCTCTGCTGCACCGGCTCACCGGCGCCGTCGACATGCCACTGGGTACCGTCTCCGCCGGCCGCCCGACGCCCGATCTCGCCCACGAGGCGGGCCTGTTCGTCAACACCGTGGTGCTGCGCACCGTGCTCGACCCGTCTGCGGGCTTCGGCCGGCTCGTCGAGGAGTGTGTGCGCACCTCACTGGACGCCCAGGAGCACGAGGAGTACCCCTTCGACCAACTGGTCCGGGACCTCGGCCTGCCGCGGGACCAGGGCCGCAACCCGCTCTTCGACGTCCTGGTGGAAACCGTTGTCGCGGGCGATGCCGGGATGGCCCCTACCGACGGCGGAGAGGACGTGCGCCATCTGCCGGCGGACGACCAGGTCTCGGACTTCGACCTGTCGTTCGGTTTCCTGATCCCGCCGCCGGGTTCGCCCGAGCGTGCCGAGGTGTGGGTCGGCCACCGCCGCGACCTGTTCACCCGCGAACGCGCCACGCAGCTGGGCGAGCGGCTGCGGGAGCTGCTCACCGAGCTCTTGGCTGCCCCGGACGCCCCGTTGACCGCCGCCCCTTGACGACCGCCGCGCCCCTGACCGCCGCGTCCTGATCGTCGGCCGGGCCGATGGCGCGGCAAGGCGGCGGCACGCCACGACCACGACCACGACCACGACGCACACTCATCGAGAGAAAGCAGCTCAGTCCTGATGCAGAATGCCGAGAAAAGCACCTTCGTCGCAGCGGACTCCGGGTCGGCGCGGGTCGGGTCCGGGCGAAGGTTCTTGCTCAGCCGGCCCTCGCACTTCGACGTGACCTTCGAAATCAACCCGTGGATGAACCGGGAGAACCGGCCCGACCGCGAGCGCAGTTTTTCGGAGTGGGACGGCCTTCGCGAAGCCATGGAACGCTGTGGCGCCCAGACGTTCGCCCAGGATTCCGTCGAGGGCTTGAGTGACATGGTCTTCCCGGCGGACATCGCCGTGGTGCGCGGCGGCCGGTTTCTGCGGGCGAAGTTCCGCCATGAGGAACGGCGCGCCGAGGCGGCA
Organism: Streptomyces sp. TLI_146; assembly: GCF_002846415.1. Taxonomy (NCBI): domain Bacteria; kingdom Bacillati; phylum Actinomycetota; class Actinomycetes; order Kitasatosporales; family Streptomycetaceae; genus Streptomyces; species Streptomyces sp. TLI_146. The sequence continues at coordinate 1,742,581 of NZ_PJMX01000001.1, read as the reverse complement.
TACGGGGCCGCCTGGCTGACCGCGAACGGATTCACCGAGCTCGAACCGCTGGCGGACGCCGAGACGTTCCTCGAGGGCGGCGATGTGCTCGCCTTCGCCGACGCACTGGTGGCGGGCCATGGCTTCCGGACCACGCGCTCCGCTCACGCGCACATGGCCGAGGTCTTCGAGAGCGAGGTCGTGAGCATCAAGCTGTGCGACCCGCGCCTGTACCACCTGGACATGTCGTTCTGCCCCCTCGACTCGCGCACCGCGATCATGGCGCCTTCGGCCTGGGACGAAGAGAGCAGGAAGAGGGTGCTCGACCTGGTCCCGGATCCTCTGGTCGTGAGCGAGGAGGAGGCCATGGACTTCAGCGCCAACTCCGTCGTCATCGGGAAGAACATCGTGATGTCCGCCTGCTCCGACGCCCTGGCCGCTGAACTGAAGGACCGTGGATACACGGTGGTGATCAGTTTGATCGGCGAGTTCCTGAAGGCGGGCGGCGGTATCCGCTGTATGACGCTCGATCTGAACCTCGGTTCCCGATAGCCGGTGATTGCACCTGCCTTGAGAGGCGCAAGCAGGGACCGGACCGATCTCCGCCTTCCGTTCTTGCTCCTGCTGCTGCCCCTGAACGAGAAATGGAGATACCAGTGAGTCAGTACCACGGAATCCTGAACTACGAGCTCTCGGCCGAAGAGGTACGCTCCTTGGAGCAGCTGTTGGCCGATCCTGATATCGAGTACAGCGATCCTGGGGATCAGGTGTTCCATGACAACGCCTGGGAGCTGGTGGCACGCGTGCCGATCGGATTGCGTAGATTCCTGGAGGACTTTCGGCGCAATGACTCGGCGGCCGCCTTCCTCCTGCACGGGTTCGGCGTCGACGACAGCGCTGTCGGCCCGACGCCCCGCGACTGGGCCGCGGCCGCGGCCGCCGGCCGTACCCGCCGCGAAGAGCGGTTCCTCTCGCTGATCAGCAGGTGCCTCGGCGAAGTCTTCAGCTGGCCGACACTGCAGTCCGGCCGCATGATTCAGAATGTGCTGCCCATCGCCGGCGAAGAGGGACAGCAAAGCGGCCACGGCAGTGAAGTGCTGCTGGAATGGCACACCGAGGACGCTTTCCATCCCTATCGCTGCGACTACCTTGCCCTTTTCGGCATACGTAATCACGACCGGGTGCCGACGACCCTGGCATCCGTTCGGGACGTGCACCTGTCGGAACCCACCCGCCGGGTGCTGTCCGAGCGGCGCTTCTACATCCTTCCCGACGACGAGCATCTGCGTCAGCTCGCCGTCGAGCGGCCCGATGACCCCGGGCTGCTGCGGATGCGCGCGATGCGGGAGGACCCCGAACCGGTCGCCGTGCTCTTCGGCGCCGCGGACTCGCCGTATCTGCGCATCGATCCGTTCTTCATGCGCTGCGTCGAGGATGATGCCGAGGCGGAACTGGCGCTCAAGGAACTGGTGACGGAGCTGGAGCGGGTGCAGCAGGACGTGGTGGTCGACGCGGGCACGCTGCTGGTCGTCGACAACTACCTCGCGGCCCATGGGCGTCGCGCCTTCACAGCCCGCTACGACGGTACCGACCGCTGGCTGCAGAAAACGGTGATCACCCGTGATCTCCGAAAGTCGCGGGATGCGCGGGATTCCGCCGCGGGTCGCATTGTGGTGTGATTCACGTCGCAACCCAACTCCCTTGACGTAAGGGGGAGATGGAAGTGCTTCATATCGGTGGGTCGACCGCGGCGCGTGCGGAAATTCGTCGAGACCAGCGGACTCACCATGTGGTAGAAATGCCTTTCTTGCAGCCGGAGAGGTCGAGTTACGCCTCTCCCGGGCCGTCGATACACAATCGTGGCCCCACTTTCTTGCTGTCTGTCCGATTTCATGTTGAGCGTGCGCAATGCCGCGAACTGGCGTGCCGCATCGATTTAGACTTCATGGGGGAACCGTGTCGGCCAACCGGGGAATGTATCTCCGCCCGTCTGTGGTGGCTCAGCCGCTCCTTCACCGCTGGTACGCCTGGCCGTATCTGCTGGCGCCGCACACAGGCGCACTGAACCTGAGGGACCGTCTTCTGCCGATCGTCCAGGCATATCTGATGGCACCTCATATGCATGAGTCCGTCCTGTCCGACCCCGCGCGGTACGGGGGCCCCTTCCTGAATCCGGAAGGCGCCGGTGTCGAGCAGGTCAAGGAGCTCCTCGACGCCATGCTCGCCGGAGGCAGCGCCAAGCTCCAGCTGGCGCAGGACATCGACGAACTGCGGGCACTTCTCAAGGAGAAGGCGGTCGGCGGTTCGATGGAGCCGCTGTACGCCCAGGTACCCGAGTCGCTCCGCGGCCGGGTGGAGCTGGTGTACGACACCGCGCACCGCCCCTCCTTCCGCTTCTTCGAATCGCTGATGTACCGCTCGCCGGCCTTCGAGCGCGAAGCCCAGACCGTGTCGCTGAGCGCGGCGCCCACCGCTCAGCCCTTCGTCTACGGGAGCCCGGTCCTTCCCAGCCCGCACCGCCTCGACGTGCCGGTGCCCTTCGACTCCCCCCATTGGGACGAGTTCTTCGCGGCCCGGCTCACCCCGGTGGACGTCGACGCGCTCGCCGAGCGCCTCGGCGTCAGCGACCTGGAGGCGTTCACCGCGCTCTTCGCAGCGGACGCGCCGCGGCCGTACGCGAGGACCGCACCCGACACGGTCCGCGTCCGCTACTTCAATCACGCCACCGTGCTCATCGAGACCGAGGACACGGCGGTGCTGCTGGATCCGCTGATCGGCTACGAGGGTGACGGCCACGAGCACTTCACCATCGCCGATCTGCCCCCCTTCATCGACGCGGTGGTCATCAGCCACTTCCACTCCGACCACTTCTCCCTGGAGACCCTGCTCCAACTGCGGTCGCGGGTAGGCGTCATCCTCGTGCCGCGGGCGTCCGGCGGTTCGCTGCCCGACCCGAGCCTGAAGACGATGCTCCAGGCGCTCGGATTCGAGCGGGTGCAGGAACTGGGCGAGCTGGAGAGCCACCGCGTCGCGGAGCGCGTCGAGGTGACGGCGCTGCCCTTCATCGGGGAACACGCCGACCTGGACATCCGCACCAAGGTCGTGCCGTTGGTCCGGGCGCTCGGCCGCTCCTTCATGTTCGCCACCGACATCACCCCGGTGGAGCCGGCGCTGTACGACAACATCTCGGACGTCGTCGGCCGGCTCGACGCGCTCTTCATCGGACTTGAGTGCGTCGGCGCCCCGCTCAAGTGGCTGTACGGGCCGCTGCTCGACGAGCCGCTGTCACGCCAGCACAACGCGGAGCGCCGTCTCAAGGGCAGCGATGCCGCGATGGCCGACCGGCTGGCCGGGCAACTCGGTGCCGAGCACGTGTACGCCTACGCGATGGGTCTCGAGCCCTGGCTCAAGCACCTCACCGGATCCGAGTACGAGGCAGACGCCGAACCCGTGCAGCAGGCGGCGTTGCTCGCCGAACTGGCGGCCCGGCGCGGGGTGACCGCCGAGCTCCTGTACCGCCAGGCGGAGCGCGTCTGGCCCGCGGCCTGACGCCTCAGATCGTCGTACCCCGCGCGGACCGTAACCCGGAGGACCTCCGGTACCGGACCCCGGGGCTCGGCACTCACCAGTCCCTTGGCCCGGCAACCACACCGATGAAGCGGCTGACACCATGACCATGCAGGAATCCGCGAGGCCGGGAAGCCCCTGGCTGATGCGAGGCGGGCAGCGCCCGGACGCCCGCCTCGCCCTCTACTGTCTGCCCCACGCGGGCGGCGGCGCCTCGGCCTACCGGGACTGGGCGCGCAATCTGCCCGCCTGGATCGACGTGATCGCCGTCCAGCTGCCGGGTCGCGAGAACCGTATCCGGGAGCCTCTGGGGATCGACCTCGACGCGATGGCGAAGGCTGTCGAGGCCGACCACCAGGGCCTGCCGTACGCCCTGTTCGGGCACAGCAACGGCGCGCTGCTCGCCTTCGAACTGGCGCACCGGCTCGGTGCCACCGGAGCGGGACCGGTCCACCTCTCGGTCTCGGGCTCGCCGCCGCCCGCGCTCGCCGCCCCGAGGGCGGCGGTGTCACGGTTCGACGACGCCGGCCTGGTGGACTGGATGGTCGAACAGGGCGGCGTATCGGAGCAGTTGCTGGCCATGCCGGACCTGCTGGAGCTGGTGATCCCCGCGGTGCGGTGCGATCTCTCCTGGCTGGAGGCGTACCGCCCCGCCGCGCGAGGGGCGCTCGGCTGTCCCATCTCGGCGTTCGCCGGTGAGACGGATCAGCGGGTTCCGGGTGACGTGCTCACCGGGTGGTCCAAGGAGACCACCGCCGGCTTCAGCGCCCGCCGATACCCCGGCGGTCACTTCTATCTGATCGACGGACTCCCTGCCCTCCTCGGCGACCTGGCCGAGCAACTGTCCGATCTCCGACTGTGAAAGGCCCTGTTGTGGACGAGGAGCAGCTGACCGGCGCCGACGTGCGACAAGTCGGCCAAGAGCAGCAGGTTTCGGCGGGCCCCGCGGCGGAATCGCCGCTCGACCGCCGTCCCGGTCCCGATGGTGGCGACGCCCGCGCGGAACTGCGGGTCACCGTGGAGCGGGCGGCCGCCGAGCGGCTCACCGCGCTCGCCGCGGAGTGCGGCGGCTCACCGCTGGCGGTGACGGCCGCTGTCGTGCGTGTCCTGCTCGCACGGCTGAGCGGACAGGCGGACGTGGCGCTCGGCGTGATGGCCGGGGGACCGACGTCCCGCCAGGTGGTGCGCCGTACGGTCGACGGCGACCGGACCCTGCGCGAACTGGTGCACGCCGAGGTGTCCGCCCTCGCGTCCACCGACGGCCCGGCCGCGGACCAGGGCGCCGAGCACCACCTCGTCCTGGACGTCGCGGTGCGCCAGGATCCCTCCGGCGCCCACGGCGCCCCGGGGGACCTGGCCATCGCCGTGGGGCGGCCCCGGCCCGACGGGACCCTGGAGATCTCGGCCTCCTACCGTACCGATGTGCTCCAGGAGCGGGCCGTCCGTCGCGTACTCGACCACCTCGGCCTGCTGCTCGCGAGTCTGGCGGCGGACCCGGACCAGCCGGTGCGGGCGTACCGGTCCCTCCCGCCGGAACAGCACGCGGAACTGCTCGCCCTCGGCTCCGGCGGGGACAGCGGCTTCGCCGCCGACGGGAATCTGCTCGCCCTGGTCGAAGCCCAGGCCGCCCGGCATCCACAGGCGCCCGCGGTGCGCTGCGGCGAACAGACCCTGACCTACGCCGAACTCGACGCCGCGGCCGAGGCGTTGGCCCGCCGCATCGCGGCGGCCGGTCCCCTCGGCCCGGACCGCGTGGTGGCCTTCGCGTGCGTCCGCTCCGAGATGATGGTGGTGACCCTCCTCGCCATCCTGAAGACCGGGTCCGCCTTCCTGCCCCTGGACCCCGAGCAGCCCGACCACCGGCTGGCCGGTCTGATCCGGGACAGCGGTGCCGTCGTCGTGGTGACGGACGGCATACCGGGCAACGCGCTGGCCGAGACCGGCGTACCCGTGGTCGCGGCCCGGACCTCCTCCACCGCCCAGGGCGACGCGCCCGCCTTCCCCGCCGCCGGCCCGCGCGACCTCGCCTACGTGGTCTACACCTCGGGCTCCACCGGCACCCCCAAGGGCGTCATGGTGGAGCATCGGGGGATCGTCAACACCGTGCTCTTCAGGATCGGCTACTACGGTCTGGGGCCCGACTCCCGCGTACTCCAGGTCGATCCCCTGCACGCCGATGCCGGTATCTCCGACGTCTTCACCGCTCTGGCGGCCGGGGCCCCGCTCGTCGTCATCACCCGCGACCAGCTGCTCGACCCCGATGAGGTCGCGGCGGTCATCCAGCGGGAGGGGATCACCCACGCGCAGATGGTGCCGAGCCTCTATCAGCTCCTGCTCGACTACGCGGGGCCCGCTCTGCGTTCCGTACGGCAGGTCGTGCTGGGCGGGGAACGGATCACCGAGGCGCTGGCCGCCCGGCACGCCCGGCTGCTGCCCGGTTCCGATCTCTTCAACGAGTACGGCCCCAGCGAGGACAGCGTCCTTTCGACCCTGCACCGTCTCGTCCCGGGCGAGGAGACGGTCCCCATCGGACGGCCCCTGCCGGACCGGTGGGCCGACGTGCTCGACGAGGACGGCCGTCTCGTTCCCCTCGGCGCGCCCGGCGAACTGTGCGTCGGCGGTGTGGGCCTGGCACGCGGCTACCTCGGATCCCCGGAGCTGACCGCCCGGCGGTTCGTCGCGCACCCCGAACGGGACGGCGCACGTATGTACCGCACGGGGGACCTCGCACGGTGGCTGCCCGACGGCACGCTCTGCTACCTGGGCCGGATCGACGACCAGGTCAAGATCCGCGGCAACCGGGTCGAGCCGGGCGAGACCGCCGCCGTCCTGGAACTCGCCCCCGAGGTCCGTGCCTGCGCCGTCGTCGCCGCTCCCGGCGCTTCGGGCGAACCGCGGTTGGTGGCCTACGTGGTGGGCGGCGCGGCGCACTCCGATCTGCGCGCGTTCGCGGCCGAGCGGCTGCCCGCGTTCATGGTGCCCGAGGCCTTCGTCACGGTGGACGCGCTGCCGCTCTCGCCGAGCGGCAAGCTGGACCGGCGGGCCCTGCCCGACGCCCCGGTCTTCGACGCCCCGGCGTCCGATGCCCCGGCCGTGGACGCGACCTGGACCGAGACCGAACAGCGTGTCGCGCGGCTCTGGTCCGAGCTGCTGGGGAAGCCGGTCACCGAACTCGACGCCGACCTCTTCTCCTTGGGGGGCCACAGCCTGGTCGCCGCCCGGATCGCCCAGGAACTCGGGGTGGCCGTGAAGACGGTCTTCGCCCGGCCGACCGTCCGGGCAGTGGCCCGGGCAGTCGCGGACGACGCGGTCCGCACCCCGCGGCGGCCGTCCGAGCCGGCCGTTCCTGTGGTCGAGGTGGGGCAGGGCGCCGGCCCCGGAGCCGGGGCGGCGGGCCCGCTGTCGCGTGCGCAGCGCCGGGTCTGGCTGACCTCGCGCCGGCAGACGCCGGGCGCGTTCATCATCTCCGACCTGGTCCACACCGGCCGCAGCATCGACGCGGACGCCCTGCGCACGGCCCTGGACGCCGTCGTGGCCCGGCAGTCGATGCTGCGTGCCTGTGTGCGCTCCCAAGGGGCGTCGGCCGAGCTGGTCGTGCTGGACCACCTCCCCGACGGCCCGCCGCTGTCGGTCGTCGCCCTGCCCGACGCGGACCCGCGGGGCCCGAGGTGATGGACGCGCTGCGCGAGGCCCGGCAGGTCTCCTTCGATCTGGGCCGGCCCGCTCTGCTGGAGATCCGGCTGTTCCAGGGCACGCGTGGCGGCGACCTGCTGACCGTCACGGCACACCACCTGGTGTACGACGGTGCCAGTGTCGAGGTGCTGCTCACCGACCTGTTCACCGCCTACGACCAGGTGGTCGCGGGGGAGCCGGCGGAACTTCCGCCGCTGAGTTACGACTACCGGGACTGGATCGCGGAGGAGCACGCCTGGCTCGACAGCGAAGAGGCCCGCGAGCAGGAGGAATTCTGGCGCGAGCGACTGGCCGGTGTGGAGCAGTACGGCGACCTGGTGGACGGCGCCCGGCGCGGCACCCGGCGCGGACAGGCCGGTGTGGCCCGGCGCACAGTGCCCGCCGCCGTCCTGGACGGGGCCATGGGTACCGCGTTCGCCGTGGCCGTCACCGCGTTCACGGCGCTCGTCCACCGGGCCACCGGAAGCCGCGACCTGGTCGTCGGATTCCCGGCCAGCCTGCGTCGGCACGCGGACGCCGATCCACTGATCGGCTATCTGGCCAACGCCGTCCCGCTGCGCCTGGAGTTCGAGCCGCAGACCGATCTGGGCGGACTGCTGGAGCACGTCCAGGACCGTGTCTTCGAGGCGTACGAGCAGTCGCGGCTGCCGTTCGACGTCCTCGCCGAGCGCATGGCGCTGCCCGGCGGCCCGGGCCGCAGCCTGCTGCTCGACCTGGGTGTCAGCTGGGAGAACGCGAGCATGCGCGCCGAGACCTATGTGGTCGAGGACGTACTGCCCGACCGGTTGCCCGCCAACAGCGACCTGTGGCTGTACGCGAGCCGCCGCGGCGACCTGCTGCGACTGGATCTCACCTACGACGACTGTCTGGTGACGGCTGAAGAGGCGGAGGAATTCGCCGACCAGCTGGTCCAGCTGCTGCGCGAGGTGAGCACGAGCCCCGCGACTCCCGTCTCCCGCGAACGAGCCAGTGAGGAAGTGGGCCTGGGTGCGACGCACTACGACTTCTGAATCCTCCGCCCACCATGTCGCACCGTCACCTCGGTGCCCCCGAGCCAGAAACTCTGAAGCAGTGGAACTGAACACTTCCCTCCCTGACCAGCCGGTGTGCGGGGCGACCTTGAACGAACTGTTCCGGGAAACCGTTCTGCGGCACGGCGACCGGCCCGCTGTCCGGGACGACCGGACGAACCTGAGCTACCGGGAGCTCGACCGGGCCTCCGACGCACTCGCCGCGCGGCTGCGCGGTGCCGGTGTGCGGCGCGGCGATCGCGTCGCCTACCACCTTGAGCGCGGAGTCCAGGTGTTCGTCACCCTGCTCGCGGTCCTCAAGACCGGCGCGGCCTACGTGCCCGTCGACACCCGGTACCCCGATGCCCGCCGCGACTTGATGATCACCCGGAGCAAGCCGGCGCTGGTGGTGACCGACTCGCCCGACAGCGGACACCTGGCCGGACTCGGCGTCAAGTCGATCCACCTCGCGGACCTTCCGGACGCCGCGGCGGAAACGGACCCGCCGTCGGGTCCGCAGGAGCCCGTCGGCGCGAGTGACCCGGCCGCCCTGCTCTTCACATCCGGCTCGTCCGGCACCCCCAAGGCCGTGGTCCTGACCCACGGGAACCTGCACCAGTTCGCCTGCGACGACACCTTGCCCCGGCTCGGCCCCGAGGACCGGGTGGGCCATGTGTCGAGCCTTTCCTTCGACGCCTTCCACTACGAGACCTGGTGCGCTTTCGCGGGCGGGGCCGAGATCGTGGTCCTGCCGACCATGCCCGACCTGGTGGGCCGCGACATCCAGCGCGAACTCCGGCGCCACCGGATCAGCGCCATGCTGGTGCCCACCATGGCCTTCAACCATGTGGTACGCGAGGACCGGGACGCGTTCTCACCCCTGCGCATCCTGTGCACGGGCGGGGACGTCATCCTCCCGCAGGCCTGCCGTGATCTGCTGGCCGGCTCGTTCTCCGGACGCCTGTTCAACCTGTACGGCCCCACCGAGGCGACCACGGCATGCGCGGCGTACGAGGTACGGGAGCTGGCGCCGGACGCGGGTTCCGTCCCGATCGGCCGGCCACTGCGCGGGGCCACCCTGCGGGTGCTCGACGTCTCCTCCCGTGCCGAGGTGGAGCCGGGTGAACCCGGCGAACTGTACGTGGCCGGTTCCGGGGTCGCGCTCGGCTATCTCGACCAGCCCGAGCTCACCGACGAGCGGTTCCCGTACGACCCGTTCGCCGCTGACGGCAGCCGGATGTACGCGACCGGTGATCTCGTCCGCCTCGACGCGGAAGGCCGGCTGCACTACCTGGGGCGCACCGACGACCAGGTCAAGATCCGCGGATACCGGGTCGAGCCCCGTGAGGTCGAGCGGACGCTGGCACGGCACGGCGATGTACGCGAGGTGGCCGTGCTTCCCGTGGGAGAGGGGGAGGACCGCCACCTGGTGGGACTGGTCGTCGCCGACGGCCCTGTCTCGCTGAGCGCACTGCGCGAGCACGCCGAGGCGGCACTGCCCGATTTCATGGTTCCCAGCGCGCTGATCAGGGTCCCCGAGATCCCCGCCACGGCCCACGGCAAGCGTGATCTGGACCAGCTGCGGCACGTCGTCGCGGAGCATCAGAGGCGCGACGCCGCGTACATCGCCCCGCGTGATGAGGAGGAGCGCTATCTGGCGGGTATCTGGCAGGAGCTCCTGGCGGTCGAACGGGCCGGTGCCACCGACGACTTCTTCGAGCTGGGCGGCAACTCCCTGCTGTCCTTCAGGCTGCTGCGGCGGGTCTCCAAGGAGCTGGGGGTCACACTCAGCTCCCGGGAGGTACTGACCACCAGCCGGCTGGAGACCCTCGCCGCTCTCATACGTGACCGCAAGGAGGCGGTGCGCCCGTGACCCGGCCCATCGTGGACCTGACCGACCCCGATCGGTTCGTCCGCCAGGAACACCACGCGATGCTGGCGTGGCTACGTGAGAACGACCCGGTCCACTGGCATGAGACCGGTCAGGACGGCGCCGGCTTCTGGGCGCTGACCGGGTACGAGGACATCTCCCAGGTGTATCTCGACCACACCGGCTTCAGCTCCGAGAGCGGGCCCATGCTCGGCGGTTCGTTCCGCAGCGAGAAGGACCCCTCGGCCGGGCTGATGATGGTCGCCACGGATCTGCCCCGGCACCGGATGATCCGCCAGCAACTGCACTGGGCGTTCAGCCAGGACATGCTGCGCAAAGTCGCGGAGCAGGTCACCCGGCTGGTCACGGCGGCCCTGGAGCGAGCGCTGGCCGACGGCGGCTGTGACTTCTCCACGGATGTGGCGACCGAACTCCCCGCGGGCGCGGTGATGGCCATCACCGGGGTGTCGTACCAGGACGCCCACGAGCTGATCGGCATGACGCGCCGCATGATCGGCTTCCGGGACCCCCACTTCGGGGACCCGGCGGAGGACGAGCGCCTGGTCCTCGCCATGACGCAGGCCGATATCTTCGAGTTCTTCGCGGAGGTCCTGCGCGCACGCCGCAAGAACCCCGGCCCGGACCTGGTCAGCCGACTGCTCAAGGCGGAGATGAACGGCCGCGCCTGGACCGAGGACGAGATCCTCTACAACTGCATGAACATCGCCGTCGGCGGCAACGAGACCTCGTCGTACACGGCGTGCTCCGGCCTTGAGGCGCTGATCGGCCATCCGGGACAGTACGCGGAACTGCGGCAGGAGCCCCGCCTGCTGGACAGCGCCGTCAACGAGATACTGCGCTGGAGCTCCACCAATCTGTATGTGCGCCGCGGTGCGCTGCGGGACGTGGAGATCGGCGGGCGCATGATCCGCAGCGGCGATGTCGTCACCCTGTGGAACGCGTCGGCGAACCGTGACGCCAAACAGTTCACCGACCCCGAGACCTTCGATCTCGCCCGTACCCCCAACCGTCACCTCTCCTACGGCGCGGGCCTGCACCGGTGCATCGGGGCGATGCTCGCCCAGACCGAACTCTCGGTGCTCTTCCGCGCGCTCGCCGACCTGCCGGTGACGGCCGCCCTGTCCGGGCCCGTTCAACGGCTCCGGTCGAACTTCATCAACGGGACCGTCAGCCTGCCGGTCACCTTCCACGGCCTCGGCGGGACGGGGGGCCGATCGCGATGACCGCCGCGTTCCTGCGCGTCGGGCCGTCGGACGCCTCCACCCGACTGCTCGCCTTCCACCACGCCGGCGGCTCGGCAACCGCCTATCTGCCGTTCGTCCGGGGCCTGAGCGACGAGACCGAGTCGCTGCTCTTCCAACTCCCCGGCCGCGACGAGGGCGAGGAGGACCTCAGGCCCGCGGACTTCGAGGACGCGGTGGAGCGTCTCGCCCGGGATTTCCATGCCGCGGTGGACCGGCCGTGCGTGGTCTTCGGCCACAGCCTGGGCGGCCTTCTCGCGCACCGGCTGGTCGGCACACTTCCCGAGGACCGGCGAGCACTGGTCCGTACCGTCGTGGTGTCGGCCTCCGCGTCACCGCGCCGCGCCGCGGACGCCGCCACCACGCCCGCAGCGCCTTTCGTCAGCCGCACCCGTGCGTCGGTCCTCGACGACCTGCGCCGTTTCGGCGGCTGTCCGCCCGAACTGTTCGAGGATCCCGAGCTGGTCGAGCACTTCGTCGACGTACTCGGCCACGACCTCCACCTCGCGGACACCTACACGCCGGGCGGGGGTGACCACCGGGGCGTTCCCTACGAGGTCTGGTACGGCACGGAGGACGAGACGACGGCGCCGGACGGCCTCAGTGACTGGGCGGACTGCGGCCCGGACCCGGTCGTCGTGCGGGGGTTCCCCGGCGGTCACTTCTATCTGTTCGAACGCCCCGACGCCGGATCGGCTCTGCGGGAACTGCTGCACAAGGCCGCTGCTCCACACTCCTGCGCGAGTGCGGCAGCAGCCACGGAAGGAGAACGATGAGCACGGATCTGGCCATCACCCATCTCATAGGTGCGACGGCGGTCATCCTGCTGATCGCCAACGGGGCGGGCGTTCTGGCGCGCAAGCTCGGACAGCCGTCCATCGTCGGTCAGTTGATCGCGGGAATCGCCCTCGGTCCGAGCCTGCTCGGTCAGCTTCCCTCCTCGGTGGGCAAAACGCTCTTCCCCGCGGAGATCACCCCGATGATGACCGGGCTGAGCCAGGTCTCCCTGGTGCTGTTCCTCTACTTCATCGGCTATGAGCTGGATCTGAAGGTGCTGCGCGGGCGGTCACGGGTCACGTTGTCCGTCGCCGTCGCCGCGCTCGTGGTCCCCATGATGGTGGGCGCGGGTGCCGCGGTGCTCTTCCACGGAACGCTGGAGAAGCTGGGCCTGCCGCACGAGATGTCGTTCAGATCGGTCCTCTTCCTGGCCGTGGCGCTGTCGATCACGGCGGTCCCGGTGCTGATCGTGGTGGTCCGGGAGAGCGGACTCGCCGGCACGGTGCCCGGAGTGGTGGCCGTCTCGGCGGCCGGGCTGATCGACGTCGCGGGCTGGATGGTCCTGGTCGCCACCCTGATGGGCTCCGGCGGCGCGTCCGGACTGTCCGTCCCGGTGCGGATCGTGCTGCTCCTCCTCGCGGTGGCCGTGATGGCCTGGCCGGTGCGGCTGCTGCTGCGCCGGGTGATGCGGCGTCCCGCCGTGTCCACGCAGGCACGTCTCGCGGTGCTCATCGGGTTCGCCTTCGCCGCCGCCTGGGTGACCAGCGCTCTCGGCCTGCACGTCATCTTCGGTGCGCTCCTGGCCGGAGTGGTCACCCCGAGGGAACCGGACGGCACGCTCGACCCGGATCTCGTCCGCAGCCTGGACGCGATCGGCTCCCTGTTCCTGCCGTTCTTCTTCGTGGTATCGGGCCGCAGCGTCTCCATCAGCTCGATGGGCGGAACCGCGATCGCCGTCCTGATCGGTGTCACCGTGCTGGCGGTCGTGGTCAAGGTGGGCTCCGGCGCACTGGCGGCCCGGGTCAGTGGGCTCGACGGACGGACGTCGGTGACGATCGGGGTGTTGCTGAGCACGCGCGGGCTCACCGAGTTGATCGCGCTCAACGCGGGATACCAGGCGGGACTGCTGAGCGAATCCCTGTACACCGTCCTCGTGCTGATGGCGATCATCACCACGCTGCTCACCCAGCCGCTGCTGGTCCTCACACGCCGCTACAAGGCACAGGGCGCCGGTGGAACCGACTCGGCGGGTCTGCGGGAGACCGCGGACGCGCGTTGACGGGGCTCAGGAACACCAACGAGGGAGAGGGATGACCACGTCCGGTACGCGCGATGCCGCGCGAGACGGCTCTGCCGGGGCACCCGCGGTCGCGCCGGGCGCACGGCCTCATGGGACCGGAGCCCTTCGACGTCTCGGGCCCCCGGCCGCTTCCTCCCCTGACGAAGGCCGTGTCTCGCTCGTCTGCTTCACCTACGCGGGAGGTGGTTCCACGGCGTACACCGCGTGGTCCCGCCGACTGCCGAAGGCGCTGACGCTGCACGCCCATGTTCCGCCCGGGCGGCAGGAGCGGGGCAGGGAACCTTCACTGGGTTCGGTGGACGAGCTGGTCGACGACGTACTGCCGGACGTTCTGGCGGTGCCCGGGCCCCTGGTCCTCGTCGGGCACAGTTTCGGTGCGTTTCTGGCCCATGAGACGGCCCACCGGCTCGTACAGGCGGGCCGGCCGCCGGAGCATCTCTTCGTGCTGGGGGCCGGGGCCCCCGGCCTGACACCGCTGCTGCCCGTCGGGAACGACGAGGAGATCGAGCGGTTGTGGCGTCTCCTCGGCGCGAACCCCGCCGGGCTCGACCGCCCTGAGTTCCGCGCGGGCTTCTTCCCCGCTCTGCGGGCGGACCTCAGGGCGCACGCCGCCTTCCTGCCGCCGCCCGGCAGGCCGGCGCTGAGCGTTCCGGTCACCGCGGTCTACGGGAACGAGGATCCGGTCGCCACGGCGCAGTCCGTGTCGACCTGGCGGCACCTGTGCTCCGGGCCTTTCCGGTCGGTGGAGATAGCAGGGGGGCATTTCTTTCCGCAGACCCGCGTCGCGGACACCGTCGATGCGCTCGTCCGCCACCTCGGTATCGCGGTGATGTGAGGCGATCCGGATTCCCCACGCACTCTCCCGAGGGTGTGGAAGATTCCTCTTGATCACTCGATCAGAAGAGGATACGGTACGGCAGAAAGAACGCTAAAGGTATGCTGCAGGGGGATTTTCAGGTGGCCGACACGGGCAACTCGTGGACTGTACAGCAATTTTTCGAAGAGAGTGTCCGGAATGCCCCCGACGATATTGCCCTCGAATATGAGGGCGACTCCCTCAGTTATGCTGAGCTGAACCGCAGGGCCAATAAGCTCGCCCACCATCTGCGCAATGTATGCGGCGTCCGCCCCGATGACACGGTGGCGATTTTGATGCGCCATCCCCCGAGTGTGATCGTCGCTGTTCTCGCGACGCTGAAGGCGGGCGGCGCCTATGTGCCGCTCGATCCGGACAATCCGCCGGCGGTGACCCACCGGATCGTGGAGCATGTCGGGCCCCGCGCGATGGTGGTCGAGTCCTCGACCGCCGTCGGCGCGGCGTTCTTCAGCGGTGAACTGTTCATCATCGACGTCATGAGCAGACTCCTCGGCACCCCGGACTCGGATCCCGAGCCGATCTCGGGCCCCGCGGACCTGGCGTACGTGATCTACACCTCGGGGACGACCGGGACGCCCAAGGGCATCGCCGTCGAGCACCGCTCCATCGTGAATACGATCACCTGGCGGAATTCCTATTACGGATTCACTGCGGACGACGTGACGCTGGCGATACCGCGTCCCTCTTTCGACAGTTCCGTCGAAGACATCTTCTGCGCCCTCACATCCGGGGCGAAACTGCTCCTGCCGCGGCCCGACCGCATTACCGACCGGCCGTACCTGGTCGATTTGATGGCGCGTCGGGACGTATCCCATTTCCTGATCACGCCCGGACTCTACCGGCGCCTCCTCGTCGGTATGGACGCCACTTCGGTAAAGGCACTGCGCAGCGTCACCGTCGCGGGGGAGTGGTTCACGGCCGATCTGGTCAGAGAGCACTACGCGCGTCTGCCCGACGTCGCTCTCCTGAATGAATACGGGCCTTCGGAGAATTCTGTCTGCTCCACTGTGCACCGGCTGACGCCGACGGACTCCGCGGTGCTGATCGGCAAACCGATCGACCATACCGACGCGTATGTCCTCGACGAGTCCGGGGACGTGGTGCGGCCAGGTGGTTGCGGCGAACTCCACCTGGCCGGTGCGGGACTGGCCCGTGGTTATGTGGGAGATGCCGCACTGACCGCGGAGCGCTTCGTCACCCCGTCGTCGGGCCCGTTCGCCGGACGGCGCACCTACCGGTCGGGGGACATCGTCCGGGTGCACGAGGACGGTGTCCTGGAGTTCGTGGAACGCCGGGACACGCAGGTCAAGGTCCGCGGTCGGCGGGTCGAACTGGGCAGCGTGGCCGAGGTCCTGGCGCGGGACCACACCGTGGAACACGTCGCTCTGCACTGGCATGGCGCCGATACCCCGACGCCACGCCTGGTGGCCTTCGTCGTGGGCCCCACGGCGCGGGACATCGAGCGGCTGACCGCCGCGACGAGGGCCGACCTGCCGGAGTACATGGTGCCTTCGGCGGTCATTCCTCTGGACGCCGTGCCGCTCACCCGGCACGGCAAGGTCGACGCGGCGGCCCTGGCCGCGCGCTACGAGGAGTCCCTCGGGATGTCCGGCGCCGTGCCCGAGCCGGCCACTCCCGCCGAAGCCGTACTGCTCGGCATCTGGCAGGAGATCTTCGCCCCGCTGGCCGTGGGGCTGGACGAGGACTTCTTCGACCTCGGGGGCGATTCACTCAGCGTGATGGACCTCGTGGCCGAGGTGGAGAAGCGGATGGGGGTCCAACTGGACAACTCCGACCCCTACCTGGGCAGGACCATCCAGAGCCTGGCCCGCATCATCGAGAACCTTCAGAACACCGAGACGGAAATATCTTGAACAGGCAAGGCGGTACTCAATCCATGTTCACGGATGTCGACTACGACGTGGTCATCGCGGGCGGGGGACTGGCCGGTCTCTGTCTCGCCAAGCAGTTGAGGGACGCGCACCCCGAACTCAGCGTGCTTGTCGCCGAACGCGAGCGTTCACCGATCCCGCTGTCCGCCTTCAAGGTCGGCGAGTCGTCGGTCGAGGTGGGCGCCCACTACTTCGCCTCGGTGGTCGGGGTGCGGGACTACCTGGAGGAGCACCAGCTCGAAAAGCTCGGGCTCCGTTACTTCTACGGAAACGGCGAAGGGCTGCACCAGGAGTCCGAGTTCGGGGTCAACAGGTTCCTCCCGGCGAAGTCCTACCAGCTCAACCGCGGCTCCTTCGAGGAGCATCTGCGCGTGGTCGCGATCGAGGCGGGTGCCCGTCTGGAACAAGGCGTCCGGGTGCTGGACATCGAGATCGGCGAGCAGGAGGCGCCGCACCGGGTGACCTACCAGCTCGACGACGAGGGCGAGCAGGAGCCCGTCACCGTCACGTGTCGCTGGGTGGTCGACGCGACCGGTCGCCACCGGCTGCTCCAGCGCAAGCTCGACCTGACCAAGCGCTACCCCAAGCCGCACAACTCGGTCTGGTTCCGCCTGGAGGGGGTCCTCGACACCGACAGCGCGGTGGACGCCGGGCAGACCGCCTGGCACGACCGGGCACAGGAGCCCCGCTGGAACTCGACCAACCACTTCATGTTCGAGGGTGGTTGGGTCTGGGCGATACCGCTGGCGCCCGACCACACCAGCGTGGGCATCGTGGTCTCCGACGACCTGCACCCCGTGACGAAGTTCAACCGGCTGGAGAAGGCCATCGACTTCGTGGTCGACCGCGTCCCCGGCTTCGCCCCCGCCATCCGTGAACTCCCGGTCCTGGACTTCCGTGTCCTGAAGAACTACAGCCATTCCTCGCACCAGGTGTTCTCGCAGGACCGCTGGGCGTGCGTCGGCGATGCCGCGGTGTTCGCCGACCCCTATTACTCGGTCGGTTCCAACCTGATCGGCTATGCCAACGGATTCGTGACCGAGATGATCGGCCGCGACAAGCAGGGCTCCTTCGACGAGCCGTTCGTGCGGTACGCCAACCGCTGGTTCCTCTCGCTGGCCGAGGGCCTGACCCAGAACATCCAGGGGTCCTACGCGTTCCATGACAACGCGGTCATCATGTCGTTGAAGACCGTCTGGGACTACTACGTGGGCTGGTCGTTCTCCGACCCGCAGTTCTACAACAACACCTATCTGGACGAGCCCACCAGCACCACGCTCAGCGCGCTGGGGGCCCATGCGGTGGCCACCCAGGGCACCATCATGAACCTCTTCAAGGAGTGGGCGCGCTCCTACCGGGGGGCGTTCGAGTTCGACTACATCGACTACTACGACGACCTGCCGACGCTCGCCCGTCTGTTCGTCCAGAACCTCCCCAGTGACGAGGCACCCGATTTCGCCTCGGTGCTCACCAGCATCCGTGACGGACTCGACCGTATCGAGGAACTGGCCCACGTCATCTTCTACCTGGCGCTGGAAGACGCGCTTCCGGAGCACCTTGAGGCCGTACGGGCCCGGGGCTGGCTGAACGTCACGGCGCTGAGCCTGAACCCGGAACGCTGGGAGGAGGACGGCCTCTTCAACCCGAAGAGCCGGCCGCGCCCGGACGAGGTCAAGGTGCTGGAAGCGGAGATGCGCGCGCTTTACCGGACCCCGTCGACCGCCGGGAACTGACAGCACCTCCGCAACGCCGCACGGCTCGGACCCCGCCCCTGTCTCGGGCGGGGTCCGAGCCGTGCGTACGGGACGGCCGGCGGACGACGGGATCCGGTGCGTCCCTCAGAAGGCACCGAAAGCGTGAACCCGGTGCCGCCGCGCACCGCCCTCACACGCTGATGTGCAGGGCGCAGATGTCGTCGCGGCGGGCGTCCGGTCTGACGAGGGCGTCCAGGACGCCGTCGAGGAGGCGCGGGCCGCCGGTGCACGCGGCGGCGGCCTCCATCAGACGGGCCAGGCCTTCGTCGACGTCCTCGCCCGGCTTCTCGACCAAGCCGTCGGTGTACAGCAGCAGATGGTCACCGGGGAGAAGGCCGAGGGTGGACGCCTCGTATCGGGGGGTGGCCGTCGCGCCCAGAAGGATGCCCCGGGGAGCGGGGAGATAGCGGGGCCGGCCCGCGCGCATCAGCAGGATGGGCAGATGTCCTGCCTGCACCCAGGTCAGCCGTGCGGTGGCCGGGTCGTAGTGCGCCATGATCATGGTGGCCGTGCCGATGTTCCGCTCCGAGGTGTGCAGGAGCAGGGTGTTGAGCCGGGTGAGGATCGCCGCGAGCGGCGTGCCGGTGATGGCCATGCCCTTGGCGGTGAAGCGCAGCTGGGCCATGGTGGCCACCGCGTCCAGGCCGTGGCCGGCGACGTCCCCGATGACCAGCAGCGCGCTGCCGTCGGGCAGTTCGATGGCGCTGTACCAGTCGCCGCCCACGTTGAGCCCCTCCTGGAGGGGCTGGTACGCCACGTCCACCGTGAGTCCGGCCAGACGCAGGGACTGCTGGGGCAGCGGCAGCAGCGCGTGCTGGAGGCGACCGGCCAGGTCGCGTTCCGCGGCCAGGAGGCTCTGCTGGGCCAGGGCTGCCTGCTGGTGCTCATGCAGCTGCTGCTCGACCCGTTTGGCGGGGGTGAGGTCCTGGAAGAACCCGTGCGCCTCCACCGGGGCCCCCGCCACGTCCAGCTCGGCCTCGGCGACGATCCGCACATGCCGGACCTCCCCGTCGGGGGTGGTGATCCGGAAGGTGTGGTCGACCGGTCGGCCCTCGCCCAGCAGCCGCCGCACCGCCCCGCTCAGGGCCGGGACGTCCTCGGCCAGGACCTGGGCGCGCAGCTCCCGCAGCGTCAACGGCTCCGCGGCCGGGCCCCTGCCGAAGACGGCACGGACCTCGTCCGACCAGGTGATCACGTCCTGTACCAGGTCCCAGTCGACCCAGCCCAGCCGTCCCAGCCGCTGCGTCACCGTCAGCCTGCGCTGCTCCCGCTCCCCGGTGTCCAGCCGGACCCAGGAGACGATCAGCCCGTCCTGGCAGCGCGCCACGCGGACGGAGAAGCGGGACAGGCGCGGTATCCCGGCCAGGACCTCCTCGTACTCGAACGGCTCACCCTCGTACCGGACACCGGTTTCCAGGGTCCCCAGATATCCCCGCCACCACAGCTCGGTGCCGGCCACCTTCGGATAGGTGTCCAGGACGCTGAGCCCGACCAGCTCCTTGCCCCGGCGGGCCCCGATGTCGACCGCGTCGGGCGCGGCCGCCATGATCCGGAAGTCCGCCACCTTTCCGTCGTCCCCGAACTCCGGCATCAAGAAGATCGCCGAGCCGGGCAGGCCGTCGAGCACCTCCTGCACGGTGGAGATCCGTGCGGCGAGCTGCTGGTCGCCTCCGGTTGCGGCCGGGCGGGACATCGCGGGGCGGCCCGCGGCGACGACGGGGGTCCTGCCCCTCGCGCCGCACCCGCCCCTGGTCGCTGCCACCACCGGCTCCTCACGGTCCGTCATACGATGAGCATGTCACGCCCCGGCAGCGGCCCCGCCACACTGGGCGGTCAACCGGCCCCTCTTCGGCGCGCGTTCGGCGGCGAAGTCGAGGGACGTGCGCATGTCCGCCAGGTACAGGCTGGTGTGGAACATCGCCGCCCCGTAGACCACGACCTGCGACAGGGCGCTCAGCGAACTCTGTACGGCCACCACCGCCGAGGCCGCCACGCCGAGCTCCACCCGGCCGGTGACGGCCAGCCAGGCCCCCGGCTGCTGCGGATCGCCCTGACCACCTCGGCGCTCGGCGGCCACCTCGTCCGCGAGCTTGGGCGTCGTCGCCCACCAGCGCATCATCCCGCGCACATTGCGGTCGCCCACATTGGCGCAGTGCGTCTCGTAGTCGACCCGCGCCGCCATCACCGCGCCCGCGCCCGCGGGCAGCACGGCGAGCACGAGCAGGGCGAGCATCAAGGGATGCAGCACCGTGAGCACGCCCGCGGCGGCGGCCATACGGATCACCGCCGTCATGAACTGCTGGGCGTCGCGCACAGCACCGCCGCCGCGAGCCCGATCACGAGCTGGCAGACCAGCAGCAGGAGGACCGAGCCCCGGTCGATCCGCCACGCCGTCCGGCAGGTCTGCCCCAGCACGGACGGCAGCCGCCCAGATGAACGTCTGAGGCATGAGCGCAGGCATCCATGGCGACTCCTCGGGCGGCGGTTGCGGGACCTGACGTAGGTACAACGCTGCTGATCAGCGCGACGTCACGGCCTAGCCGTCGAGAAAAAGTTCGATTGTCGAGGTGGGTCGAGGTGAAACGTTATGGCGGCTTGATCGGGCGGCCGTGATCCGTAGGTCGAATCACTCGGGAGTGGACGAGTACGCGTCAGTAACCACCCGGCGCCGACGGCGCGGTACTCGTCACCGGCGCGTACGGGGTCGACGTCTGCGGCTGCGGCGCCGATGTCGTCGGGGGCTGCGGGGACGGAGACTCGGACCGCGTGGTCTCGCCGGTCGTGGGCGACGAGCTGTACGGCGTCGAAGTCCCCGGCGGCGTGGTCTTCTTGTCGCCCGCGCCCGTGTCGCCCTTGGGGCGCGAGAACCACTCGTCGTGGTCCGGGTCGAAGACGACGAACTTGTCGACCGCGCGGGCGGCGGGGGCGACGACGGCCACGTTCGACGGCCGGTACGCGGGCCAGGCGTCGCCGGTCGGCTTGGGCGTGCCCTGCTGCGCGACCGCGGGCAGCAGCGGGTTCCCGCAGGCGCAGCGCACCCTCGGCACGCCCCGGTCGTCCACGAGCACGGCCGTACCGGCCTGCAGAACGGCCTGGTAGGGGGCCGCGGAACCGTTTCGGTAGCCGTGGTTGGTGACCCTGGTGTCGATGCGCAGCTGCACGGGGGTGAGGGAGCGCAGATACGTGGGCACGGAGTCGGGGGCGACGCCCTCGACGGAGGCGAACGCCTTGTTCTTGGCCGGGGCCGCCGTCAGCGCGTCGATCTGCTTCTCCACGTCGCAGCTCGCCTTGTTGCGCGTACCGCCGTAGAGGCCGGGGGCCGCACCGTCCACGCCGCGCGTCACATTGGCCGAGGCCTGGGCCGACGCGTTGGGCAGGGACGGCGGGGACGGGGGCGGCGAGCTGTAGCGCGCGGTCGACGGGGTGAAGGGCTCCGGGCCGTCCTTGCCCGCCGCCTGGAGGAAGACCTCGCTGCCCGCGCCCTTCTCGCCGGACGAGCCGTCGGGGCGGGTGAAGACGATGATCAGGGCCACGGCGGCGACGATCGCGCCGGTGGTGAGCGCGATACGGGGGGCCGAGCGCCACCAGGGGCGGCGGGGGCCGTCGTCCGTGCCGGGGGTGCCGCCGTCGCCCGGGCCCTCGCCGGGGCCCCGGCCGCCGCCGGATCCGGAGGGTCCGCCGCCTGAGCCGCCTCCGCCCGTACCCCCGGGGCCAGACGCCCCGCCCCCACCCCCACCCGTACCGACCGCGATCGTCTCGTCGTGGCCGCCCCCGCCGCCCCCGCCGCGGCCGCCGCCCTCGCTTCCGTCGCCCCGGCCCGTACCGCCCCGGCCGCCGTCGCTGGGCGGGCCCGTCGGCGGGCCGGGCTGCGAGGGGCCCGAGAGGGGGCCGGACGGGGGGCCGGTGGGGCGGCCGCCGGACGGGGGAGGTTCGACGCTCACGAGCTCTTCTTCCCGGCGTTGGGGTCCCGCGGGGGTGCGGGGCACTCGGGCGAGGACCCGCGCGACCGTGGGCCCACCGCGGCCGGGAGGCGGCAGCGGCGGTGCGCGGGCAGGCGGTCCGGCTCGTCCTTGCCGCTTCGTACGCGACGAGCTCCGTGCTCCGTGCTGCGTACGCGACGAGTCCGGTGCGTCCTCGACCTGCCCATTGTGTGCCCGGGTCCCGGCGGCCCCGCAAGCTGACGCGGTCGGCCCCCCATGACGGGCGGACCGCCCCGGTGCTGCTTAGCGTGACAGCGTGAGCGACGTGAGTCCGGACCAGACGCCCGACGAGTCCACGGGGCCGCGACGCGCGCGCCACGGCTGGGTCGAGGCCCTCGTGGCGGTGCTGACGGGGCTGATCGCCATGGCTGTCGTCGCCGCGCTCGGGCTGCTCGCGGCCGGTGCGGCGGACCTGCCCGACAACGCCTTCCCGCAGGTCGTCGCGGCCGTCGTCGTCATGGCGGTCGGCGGCTCCGTCGACATCAAGGGCGACGCCGGTTTCATCGGCGACACCAATGCCGATCTGACGGTGCTCCCGCTCTCCGTCACGCTCGTCGGCGCCCTGCTCGTCGCCGCCGGATTCCTGCGGCCGCTGCGGCACCGGGCCGTGGCGAGCGCCCGTGAACTGGCGGCCTGGGCCGCCCGGGTGGCCGTGCTGTGGCTGCTGGCGCTCCTCGGCCTCTCGTTCCTCGCCCGCAAACGTTTCACCGTCGGACTCGGGAACGGGGCCATCGGCGACATCGGGGATCTGCTGGGCGCCTCGCCCGAGGTCGGGTTCGAGACCGATGTGCCGCTCACCCTGCTCTTCGGGCTGCTCTGGCTCGCGGGGCTGCTCTTCCTCGCCCTGGTGGTCTCCCGCAGGGCCCCGCTGCCCGCCCGGTTGCTGCGCTTCCAGGAGTCGGTACGCCCGGCCGCCTTCGCGATGGTCGTGCTGCTGCTGGCGTACGTGGCCCTGGGCATCGTGGTGGGACTGGTGGTCGCGGTGGTCAAGGGCCACACGGCCGAGACCTTCGCGGTGATCCTGCTGGGCCTGCCGAACCTCGTCTGGCTGGCCTTCACGCTCGGGCTCGGCGCCTCCTGGGAAGGCCGGGTCGACGGTCCGTTCGGGCTGCCCATGCCGCACGTACTGGACCAGGTGCTGCGTACGCCCGACCTCTCCACGCTCAATCTGAGCACCCTCGCGGACTACGACGGGCGGGTGTGGTGGCTGCTCGTGGTGGCCGCGGTGCTGGTCCTGGGCGCCGCGTTCCTGATGGCGGTCCGGTCGCCCGCCCGGGTGCGGGCGTGGCAGCACGCCCTGCACCTGGCCCTCGCGCTCGCCCTCACCGTGCTGGCCGTCTCGCTGCTGGCCCGGATCTCCGCGCACTACGGGCTGTCGCTGCTCGGCATCGGAGACCTCGGCGGCGGCCTCTCCGGCCAGGTGTCGCTCAAGCCGCGCCTGTGGACGGGACTGGGCTTCGCCGTCCTTTGGGGGCTGGTCGCGGGCTTCCTCGGCAGCCTGCTCGCCCGGCGCGTGCGGCGGCGCGGGGAGGTGGCGCCGGAGGGCGACAGCGCGTCCGGCTGACCGCCGCCCCACCTCCTCTCACCGCAACCCGGAAGCCCGCACAGCCCGGGAAACCCCTCACCACACCTCGGACCCCCTCACCGCAGCCCCGACCCCCTCACCGGAAACACCGGCCGCGCCCACTCCGGTGGCTCGGGCGGTGGTGCGGGTGGTTCCGGGGTGCCCGCCACCCGCAGGTCCACCCGCGTCGGCGGATGCCCTCCGGGCCCCACGCCCTTCGCCGCCTGGCGCAGTGCGGCCACGAACGCCAGGCACGAGTCGTACCGGTCGTCCGGGAGCTTGGCCAGCGCCTTCGCCATCACGCCGTCGACTCCGGCGGCGATGTCGGGGCGCTTCTCCGTCAGCACCGGCGGCTGGTCGTACTGGTGGGCCCACAGCAGCGCCATGTCGTCGTCGCGCTGGAACGGCGGGGCGCCCGCCATCGTCTCGTAGACCACGCACGCGAGGCTGTAGACGTCGCAGCGGCCGTCCACCGGGCGGCCGGAGATCTGTTCCGGTGCCACGTAGTCGAGCGTGCCGACGAACTGGCCGACCGTGGTGAACCCGGTCAGCGACAGCGACTTCTTCGTCAGCCCGAAGTCGGTGAGGTAGACGTGCTCGGGATGGTCGCTGTCGGTGCCCTGGGCCACCAGGATGTTGCCGGGCTTCACGTCCCGGTGGACGAGGTCGTGCTCATGGGCGGCGTCCAGCGCGGACGCCACCTGGGCCGCGATCCTGGCCGCCGTGGCGACCGGCAGCGGGCCCTCCTGGTCGAGCAGCGCGCGCAGATCGCGCCCGGCGACGTACCGCATGGCGATGTACAGGACGCCGTCGGTCTCCCCGGCCTCGAAGACCGGCACGATGTGCGGGTGGTCGATCGCGGCGGCCACCCGCGACTCGTGCGTGAAGCGCTGGCGGAACGTGTCGTTGCGGGCGAGTTCGGGGGCGAGCAGCTTCAGCGCGACCGTCCGTTCCAGGCGCAGGTCGCGGGCCCGGTACACCACCGCCATCCCACCGCGCCCGATCTCGCTCTCGATCCGGTACCCGGCGATCCGCCGTCCGACCAGGTCGGAGGGGCGGCCGGTGTACAGATCGCTCTCGGGTGCCATCAGCCGTCACCGGGCCGGTCGCCGTCCGGGCCGACCACCCGCGTCTCGTCGGACGGGGTCGCGCCGGAGGGCACCGCGCTCGCCCGCGCAACGGACGGCGGCCCGGACGCGGCGAACGTGCTCAGCCGCGTCCCGTCGCAGTACACCCACCGCTCGTGCTCCGCGTCGTACAGCCACACCGCCTCGCCATCGACGACCATTCCGGCCCGCAGCCCCTGGGTGCGCTGCCGGAACGTCTCCCCGTCGAGGCGGCCCGCGGCCAGGTCCTCCGCGGCGCTGCGGTAGCGGCTCAGCATGTCCTGGACCCGGGCGAGGAGCGGGCGCGGGTCGGCCGTACGGGCCAGCGGCGCGCCCGGCACCGGCGGCCCCTGCGGAACGGTGACCAGGAGGCGGCCGTCGACCCACGCCGACCAGGAGTTGGCGCACAGGATCCGGGCCCAGTCGCCGCGCCGGTCGATCAGCTGCACCGGCAGCAGCGCGTCCAGCGGCACCGTGGGGCGCCCGGGGTCCGGGCTCTCCCAGGCGGCCAGTCCGCCGGGAGGGACGACATGGGTGGGACGGAAGTCCACGGGAGCGCTCATCACGGCGGCCTACTTCCGCATCACGGCGGGTTCGTGCCGCCGCAGCAGCCGGGCCACCAGATAACCGAAGAGCACCGACAGGACCACCAGCATGCCCATGTTCAGCAGCCACACGCCCGTCTCGTGCTTGAACAGCGGGTCGCCCGTCAGCTCGCCCGGCACGATCCTGGAGAGCCCGATCGTGCCCGCCATCCCGCCGAGCGCCCACCGGGACGGGACCAGCCAGGCCAGCTGCTCGATCCCCGGGACGCCGTGCAGCTTCAACAGCGCTCCGCAGAAGACCACTTGGACGATGGCGAGCAGCACGAGCAGCGGCATCGTCACCTCCTCCTTGCGCACCAGCGCCGAGACGAGCAGGCCGAGCATCATCGCCGTGAACGCGAGCAGCGCCACCGCCACCGTGATCTCCACCAGCGGCGGCATGACCACGCCCTTGCCGCCCGGGGCGCCCAGGTTCACGCCGAGCAGCGCGACCAGCGTCAGGACGACGGCCTGGAGCACGGTGATCGTGCCCAGGACCACCACCTTGGACATCAGATACGCCGATCTGGACAGGCCGACGGCCCGTTCCCGCTGGTAGATCACCCGTTCCTTGACCAGTTCCCGTACGGCGTTGGCCGCGCCCGTGAGCACACCGCCGACGCACAGGATGAGCAGCGCGTTCATCGCCGTCTCCTGGGTCAGCCTGCTGCCCGCCAGCGCCCGCGCCATGGCGCCCATCACGAAGGGCAGCGCGATCATGATGGCGAGGAAGGTCCGGTCGGCGCCGAGCGCGGCCGCGTATCTGCGCACCAGGGTGCCCAGCTGGGCGCCCCAGCTCTGTGCCTTGGCCGGCCGGCCCACCACCCGGGCGGCGGCGCCCTGGTTCAGGTGCGGCTGGGCGCTGGAGCCGACCACGTACCGCTGGTGGAAGGACGAGCGGGCGTACTCGCCCGCCCAGTCCCGCTCGCGGTCCCGCTCGAAGGCCTCGAACGCCTCCGGCCACTCCCCGAAGCCGAAGAAGCCCAGGGTGTCGCGGGGCGGTCCGTAGTACGCGATGTGCCCGCCCGGGGCCAGGACGAGGATCCGGTCGCAGACGTCGAGGCTGAGGACGCTGTGGGTGACCACGATGACGGTGCGGCCGTCGTCCGCGAGGCCGCGCAGCATGTGCATCACCGAGCGGTCCATGCCCGGGTCGAGCCCGGAGGTCGGCTCGTCGAGGAAGAGCAGCGACGGCTTGGTCAGCAGCTCCAGGGCGACGCTCACGCGCTTGCGCTGGCCGCCGGAGAGGCTGTGGATGGGCTGGCCCGCGCGCTGTTCGAGCCCGAGCTCGCCGATCACCTCGTCGACCCGGGCGCGGCGCTCGGACTTGGCGGTGTCCTGCGGGAAGCGCAGTTCGGCGGCGTAGCCGAGCGCCCGGCGCACGGTGAGCTGGGCGTGCAGGATGTCGTCCTGCGGGACGAGGCCGATGCGCTGGCGCAGCTCCGCGTAGTCCCGGTAGAGGTCGCGGCCGTCGTACAGGACCGTGCCC
This sequence comes from Streptomyces sp. TLI_146, assembly GCF_002846415.1. Taxonomy (NCBI): domain Bacteria; kingdom Bacillati; phylum Actinomycetota; class Actinomycetes; order Kitasatosporales; family Streptomycetaceae; genus Streptomyces; species Streptomyces sp. TLI_146. The sequence goes on along the minus strand of NZ_PJMX01000001.1, from coordinate 1,715,877 downwards.
CGGTCGGCGGGGCGCAGCCCGGTCAGGGCGTTGAGCAGGGTGGACTTCCCGGCGCCGCTCGGGCCGACCACGGCGAGCAGGCACTTCTCGCCGACCGGGAACGACACCTGGTGGAGGAGGGTCTTGCGGCCCCGGTCGACGGCGACCGTGAGGTCCTGGACGTCGAGCGAGACCTCGCCGGTGTCGACGTACTCCTGGAGCTCGTCCCCGACCAGGCAGAACGCCGAGTGGCCGACGCCGACGATGTCGCCGGAGGAGACCCGGGCGCGGGCGACGGGCTGGCCGTTGAGGAAGGTGCCGTTGTGGCTGCCGAGGTCGACGATCTCGTGGCCGCCGTCGGGCAGGGCGCGCAGTTCGGCGTGCCGGCGCGAGACGACCAGATCGTCGACGACCAGGTCGTTGTCGGCGGCGCGGCCGATCCGTACGGTACGGGCGGGCAGCGGCCGCACCGAGGTGGGCTGCCGGAAGGCGCCGGTCGCGGACGGCATCGACACGGCGGACAGCCGCTCCGGGGCGCGGACCGGCGGCGGGGCGCGGTCCACCAGGACGGCGCGGGGGCCGTCGGCGGGGCTGCCGAACCGGATGACGCTGCCGGGGCCCACGCCCCACTCGTGGACGCGGCGGCCGTCGGCGTAGGTGCCGTTGGTGCTGCCCTCGTCCTCGACCATCCAGTGGCCGCCCGCCACGCGCAGCACCGCGTGGTGCCAGGAGACGCGGGCGTCGTCGATGACGATCTCGCTGAGGGGGTCGCGTCCTACGTGGTAGTCCCGGCTCGGACTCATCACCGTGGAGCCGGTGTCGGTCTCCAGGACGAGCTCGGGCGCTGTCGGTGCGGCAGACCGCTCTCCCATGGGGTGAATTCTACCGATCGGCACCTGATCGCGCCTTTTTGTGCACATCGTCGACCAGGTACCGCCAGGGTTTACCCCCCTACCGGAACTGCGGCGCCGGGATGACGGCGCTCTCCGCCACCGGCTGGATGTGCGCGCGAGCGCGCGGACCTAGGTTGCGAGGCGGAAGCAGAGCGCCACCGGCACATCCCGCACACCGCACCACCGACGGAGAGGACCCGTGCCCGATGTTGTGGATCCGTACGAGGAGAAGACGCGCGGCGAACCTGCGCGCCCGGGCGGTCTCGCTGGCCGCCGTGGCCGCCACCGCCCTCGGCGCGCTCACCCTGGCCCCGCAGCCGGCCGCCGCCGCGCCCAACTACAGCGGCGATCCCGTGCAGTACTGGAACAACGTGCTGAACGGCGCGATCCGCACGGCCGGCGGGGCCCCGGGCCCGCTGTCCCGGGCGGCCGCCATGATGAACACGGCGATCTACGACGCCGAGAGCTCCTACCAGCTCCGCTGGCACACCATGACCTCCGACCCGTACCTCACGGCGATCAACTACTCGGCGGGCTGGGGGATCGAGGGGCCGGGCGAGGAGGAGCGGGTGATCGGGCGGACCGCCTACAACATCCTGCTCAAGCTGTTCCCCGACCAGACGACGTACCTGGACAACAAGTTCAAGGAGCGGTTCGGCACCGACCCCACCGGCTTCGACCTGCTCGACTTCACGGTGGTCGGCACCATCGTCAAGAACGCCCAGGACAACCGGACCGCCGACGGGTCCGACGACAGGGCCGTCTACACCCCCGACACCAAGCCCGGCGCCTGGCTGCCGACCAGCTACCCCGACCTGCCGGACCCGGCCTGTTCGCAGGGCAGTCAGGCGGCCACCCCCAACTGGGGCCTGGTGAAGCCGTGGGCGCTGGACTCCGGCTCCCAGTTCCGGCCGTCGACCCCCGGCGTCTACGCGTCGTACGAGAACCTGCTCGCCAGCCCGGCCTACGCCGACCAGGTGGCCCAGGTGCGCTCGCTGGGCGCCGCGGGCTCCACCACGCGGACGACGGACCAGACCGCGGCCGCCTGGTTCTGGGCCAATGACGCCAACGGCACCTACAAGCCGCCGGGGCAACTGCTCGACATCACCGCGCGGGTGGCGAAGGACCGGGGGCTGACGCCGTATCAGAACGCCCGGCTGTTCGCGCTCGTCTCCGTCGCGATGGCGGACGCGGCCATCGGGGAGTGGGACGTCAAGTACCGCACGCCCATCGACCTCTGGCGTCCGGTGTCGGCGATCCGCGAAGGCGGTCTCGACCCCGCGTGGAAGCCGCTGTCGGGCACCACGCCCTGCTTCCCCGCCTGGGCCTCGGGCCACTCCGCGTTCGCCGCCGCATGGGCGGGGATCATGCGGCAGTACTTCAAGAGCGACAACGTGAGCTTCACGGCGTCCACCGACGACCCGCACTCGCCGGTCAGGACCCGCTCGTTCACCAGCTTCAGCCAGGCCGCGCACGAGGACGCGGACAGCAGGATCTGGCTCGGTGTGCACTACCCGTGGGACGCGAGCGACGGATACACGCTCGGCGACTCCATCGCCACCTGGGTGTTCACGCACAAGATGAAGGCCTCGGGGTCCTGAGAGCCTGGCTTTGAACCCCCGCCCGTGCCCCGATGCCCGACAGGGCAGGGCCCGCTCCCGGTGTCACCGGGAGCGGGCCCTGCCCCGTGTCCATGCGTCAGCCGTCCTCCTCCGGCGGCAGATGCGAGGTCGGGCGGGCCTCCGCCGCCGGGTCCAGGATGCGGTTGAGGAAGTTCCTGGTCCGCTCCTCCCGCGGGGCGCCCACGACCTGCGCCGCCGGGCCCTGCTCGACGATGACGCCGTCGTCCATGAACACCACCCGGTCCGCGACCTCCCGGGCGAAGCTCATCTCGTGGGTGACCACCATCATCGTCATGCCCTCGCCCGCGAGCATCCGCATCACCGCGAGGACGTCCCCGACGAGTTCGGGGTCGAGCGCCGAGGTCGGCTCGTCGAAGAGCATCACCTCGGGGCCCATCGCGAGCGCCCGGGCGATGGCGACGCGCTGCTGCTGCCCGCCGGAGAGCTGTGCCGGATAGGCGTCGGCCTTCTCGGCGAGGCCGACCCGGTCCAGGTTCTCCCGGGCCACGGCCGCCGCTTTCGCCTTGCCCCGGCGCAGCACCCGACGCTGCGGCAGGACCAGGTTCTCGGTGACCGTGATGTGCGGGAAGAGGTTGAACTGCTGGAAGACCATGCCGATGCGGCGGCGCACCGCGTCGATGTCGACGTCCAGGTCGGTGACCTCGGTGCCGCCGACGAACACCTGGCCCGCGCTCGGCTCCTCCAGCAGGTTCACACAGCGCAGCAGCGTCGACTTGCCCGACCCCGAGGGGCCGATGACGCACACCACTTCGCCCCGGGCGACCTCCAGGTCGATGCCGCGCAGCACCTCGTTGTCCCCGAAGGACTTGCGCAGCCCGCGGATCTCGATCTCGTTCTGTGGCATCGCTTGTTCACCTCGCCCGGTCGGCGCGGGCTTCGAGGCGGCGCACCACGAAGCTCAGGGGCACGGTCACCATCAGATAGCAGAGCCCGGCGACCAGGATCGGGGTGGAGTTGGCGCTCTGGCTTGCCAGGTCCCTGCCGTACTTGGTCAGCTCCCGCTCCTCCAGGGTGACCCCGAGGAACAGCACGAGCGAGGAGTCCTTGAAGAGCAGCACCAGTTCGTTGGTCAGCGGCGGGATGACGATCCGGAACGCCTGCGGGATGATCACCGACACCATGGCCCGGGCGTGCGAGAACCCCAGCGAGCGGGCCGCCTCCATCTGGCCCTTGGGCACGGCCTGGATGCCCGCCCTGATCGTCTCGGCCATATAGGCCGCGGCGACCAGACCGAGCCCGAGCGCGACCTTTCCGTACGTTCCGCCGGGGATCTCCGTGCCGGGGAAGGCCAGCGGCACCGCCACGCCCACGAAGATGAAGATCAGCAGGGCGGGCAGCCCCCGGAACAGCTCGATGTAGATGCCCGCCACCCAGCGGTAGGGCGCCACGGACGAGAGCCGCATCAGCGCGACCACCAGACCGAGCACCAGGCCGAAGGCGAAGCCGGAGAGCGTGTACACCACGGTGTTGCGCAGGGCGATGGTGATGATGTCCGGGAAGAGCTTGCCGATCAGGTCGGTCTGCGCGAACTGGTTCTGCAGCCGGTCCCAGTCGGCGAGGACCCCGATGGTGATGAGCACCCCGACGAAGACCGCGTACTGGATGCCCTGCGAGACGCGCCTTCGTTGACGCCTCGTCAGGCGCGAGGTCACGGCTGTGCCTTGGGCAGCGGTCCGATCCACTGTTCGTAGAGCTTCTTGTACGTGCCGTCCGCCTTGGCGTCGGTGATGGCCTTGTCGATGGCGGCGAGCAGCTTGGTGTTGCCCTTCTTGACCGAGAAGCCGTACTGCTCGCCGGTCGAGATGTTCTCCACCAGCGCGAACCGGTCGGCGTTGGCCTTGTCCTTGAGCCAGCCCTGGACCACCGGGTAGTCGATCACCACGGCGTCCACCTGGCCGGTGCGCAGACCGTTGATCACCGCGTCCGAGCTCTCGAAGGCGACCGGGTTGAAGCCCTTGCCGGTGGCGTAGCTCTCGCCGGTGGTCTCGGCCTGGGCGCCGAGCTTCTTGCCCTTGGCCTTGAGGTCGGCCAGCGAGGTGACCCCGCTCGTCTTGGTGGCGAGGAGCGCCTGGGTGGCGTCGAAGTAGGGGACCGAGAAGTCGACGTTCTTCTTGCGCTCGTCGGTGATGGTCATGCCGGCGGCGGCGAGGTCGCACTCGCCGGAGTTGAGGAAGGCGCCGGTCTTGAAGTTCTCGAACGGAGTGTCGAGGATCTTCTGTTCGACCTTGAGGTTCTTGGCGACGAGGTCGATCAGGGACACGTCGAAGCCCACGACCTTGCCGTTCTGCTCCGACTGGAACGGCGGATACGGCAGGTGGGTGCAGGTGGTCAGCTTGCCCTTCTTGACCACCGGCACCCCGCCGGCGGCCTCCCCGGCGCCGTCCCCGCCCGACGAGCAGCCGGAGGCGACGAGCAGCAGCCCTGCCGTAGCGGCTGCGGCGGTGGTGAGATTGCGGATACGGTGAGCCGTCCTGGTCACGGTTGACCTCCATGGATACGGGGGTGGCTGAGGAGCGGAACCGTTCAGCCATGATCGTATGAGACTGGGGGTGACTTCGCCCCTGAACGCGTCAGGCGCGCCGATGACGTCATCCGGACACCCGCCCGCCCGGGGCACCGGCCGACGGGGTTCCGGGACGCGGGTCAACTTGGCCATCTAGGCTGATCATTGACAGTTCCACCAGGCCCCAGGAGACGAAGCCCGTGACCGAGAACCCGGCCCACCTCGACGCTCCCGAGCACGTTCGGAGCAGAATCAACACCTCCCAGCCGCACACGGCCCGGATCTGGAACTACTGGCTCGGCGGCAAGGACAACTACGAGGTCGACCGCGCGGTCGGCGACCAGATCCGCCAGCTCCACCCCGGTATCGGCGACTACGCGCGCGCGGACCGGCTCTTCCTCGGCCGCGCGGTGCGCCACCTGGTGGCCGACCGGGGCATCCGGCAGTTCCTCGACATCGGCACCGGCCTGCCCACCGCCGACAACACCCACGAGGTGGCGCAGCGCATCGCGCCCGAGTCCCGGATCGTCTACGTCGACAACGACCCGCTGGTGCTCGCCCACGCCCGCGCGCTGTTGACCAGCACGCCCGAGGGGCGGACCGACTACCTCGACGCGGACCTGCGCGATGTGGACAGCATCCTGGAACACGCCTCGAAGACACTGGACTTGAGCCAGCCGGTCGCGCTGATGCTGCTCGGCGTGGTCATCTTCATCGAGGACGACGACCAGGCGTACGGCCTGGTGCGCAAGCTGATGGAGAAGCTGGCCCCCGGCAGCTACCTGGTCCTGTCGCACACGGTGACCCACCCCGAGATGCCGGACGTCGACCAGGCGGTGGCGTTCTGGAACGAGCACGGCACCCCCAAGCTCACCCAGCGCACCCCCGAGCAGACCGCCCGCTTCTTCGACGGACTGGAGGTCCTGGAGCCCGGCGTGGTGTCGTGCTCGCGCTGGCGGCCCGAGGACGCGACGGACGGCGAGCCGGCCGAGGTGGCCATGTTCGGCGGCGTCGGCCGCAAGGGCTGACCTGCGCGGCAGCCCTCTCCTGGGACGAAAATGGGCCCGCCTTTGCCATTGCGGGGACCTCCCGCCGGGATGTCCCCGCAATGCGCCCTTAGTCACGGAGTGCGACTTCACCGCACCTTGAAACAAAGTTGACCAACTCACGGACGGCGACACAGGGTTACGGACGTAAGTTCGGCCGCATGGCCCCCACCCCCTCCCCGCTCCCGGTCCTCCCGTACCGCAAACCCACCCGCGGCCGGGACTACTGGGTCCTCGACGACGTCCTGCCCAACGTCGACGAGGTCCGCGCGCGCTGCCTCGCCAAGGACGACTGGGTCGAGGGCTACCCGCGCACCTCCGAGACCTGGCCGGGGCTGCGCACCATGCCCGGCCTGGAGCCCGCCGAACTCGCCCGGGTGGAACGCCTGGTCAAGCAGGCGACCGGGGCGCGCGAGCTGTGGCTGCAGAAGGCGCCCGGCGGTGCCACACTCAACCACAACTGCGTCCAGGTCGTCGGCCGGGACGAGAGCGAGCCGCGCCCGCACACCGACTCGCGCGCGCTGTGCCGGTACGCGGCCGTGCTCTATCTCAACCCGGGCGTGCCCAAGGACTGCGGCACCAGCTTCTACCGGCAGAGCCTGCCCGGCGGCGTCCTCGGCGGCAATCTGGTCGCGGCCCCGCACACCAACCTGGTCGAGGCGCTGGGCACCCGTTTCGTGCCGGCGGACTCCTTCACCGAGGACGTCCGCGTCCCGCACCGCTACAACCGGCTGCTCCTCTACAACGCCAACATGATCCACACCGCCACCGGCTACTGGGGCAGCACCCTGGAGGACAGCCGGATGACGGCCGTCTTCTTCTGGATGGCGTGACTCAGCCGGCCGGGGCGGGCCGGGTGGCGACGACGACCGTGGCGTACCGCTCCTCGCAGGTCGCCACGCGCGGGACGAGGCCGCCCCCGGTGACCGCGGCGAGCGCCAGGGGCACCTGGCGCTCGCTCGTCTCGAAGAGCAGATGGCCGCCGGGCCGCAGCCAGTGGGCCGCCTCGGCGGTCACCCGGCGCAGCACGTCGAGCCCGTCGGAGCCGCCGTCGAGCGCCACCCGCGCCTCGTGGACGCGCGCCTCCGAGGGGAGCAGGGCGATCTCCTCGCTCGGTACGTACGGCACGTTGGCGAGCAGGACGTCCACCCGGCCCCGCAGCCCGGCGGGCAGCGCGGCGAACAGATCGCCCTGGTGGGCCCGGCCCCCGGCGGCGGCGACATTGCGCCGGGCGCACTCCACGGCGGCCGGGTCGATGTCGGCCGCGTGCAGCTCCGCCCGGCCGAGCCCCGCCACCAGCGCCGCGCCCAGCGCGCCCGAACCGCAGCACAGGTCCACCACGACCGCGCCCGCCGAGGCGAGCGGAACGGCCTGCTCCACCAGGAACTCCGTACGGCGCCGGGGCACGAAGACGCCCGGGTCCACCGCGACCCGTACACCGGCGAACTCGGCCCATCCCAGGACGTGTTCGAGCGGCAGGCCCTCGGCGCGCCGCGCCACCATGGCGTCGAGCTCGGCCGGGGTGCGGGCGGTGGCGACCAGCAACCGGGCCTCGTCCTCGGCGAAGACACATCCGGCGGCCCGGAGCCGGGCGACGACGGAGTCGGGGGGAGGGGTGGTAATGAGTCTCACCTGCGGTTTTCATGGCCGGATCCGTTGTGGGCGCGGCCACCCTACCCTCGGCCCGGTCAGGCGGCCGAAGGATTAAACCGTGCATAGAATGACGCAATGATCTTTATCGTCGTCAAGTTCCCCGTGAAGCCCGAATACGTCGAGGAGTGGCCCCAGCACGTCGCGGACTTCACTGACGCGACCCGGGCCGAGCCGGGCAACCTCTGGTACGAGTGGTCCCGCAGCCTGGAGGACCCGAACACCTATGTGCTGGTCGAGGCCTTCCAGGACGGCGCGGGCGAGGCGCACGTGAACTCCGACCACTTCCGGGCCGCCATGGAGACGATGCGCCCGCTGCTGCGCCGCACCCCCGACATCGTGAGCACGACGATCGAGGGTGCGACGGGGTGGAGCGCGATGGGCGAGCTGAAGATCGACTAGCCCTTCGTGAAGCGTCACTTCACGGTGACGGTCACCGTCGGGGAGACGGTCGCGCCGTCCATCACCCGCAGCTGCTCCTTGCCCTTGGTGTTCACCTTGTAGTCCAGGGAGTAGCTGCTGCCCTGCTTGATGGTGGTGTCGGCGTGCAGGGTCGTCCACTTGCTCCCCTTCTTGTGCTGGAGCACGACCTTGCTGCCGATGGCCAGCCCTTTGGACCGGCCGGTGAAGGTGACCTTGTCACCCACCTTCGCCTCGGTGGCGCTCGCCTTGATGGTCAGCGAACCCGGCGCCGCCGAGGCGTACTTGCTGCCGCTCGGCGACGGTTTGGGGGTCGGGCTCGCTGCCGCGGCGGCCGCGGCGGATCCGGCGAGCAGGGCTACGGACAGGGCACCCGCCGCGGCCATCCGGGCACAGCGGCGTGTCAGAGTGGAATACACGATGGCTTTCTCCCGTCTCGGCGGCTCCCCATCCGCCCGATTGGTACCTTTTCCCGAGGCTATAGGCTGAGGTCGATGTCCGCTTCCCAGGGCCCTACGCTGCGTGAACTCGCCGTCCAGGCGCTGTCGTCGGTCGAGCACGGCTACGACCTGCTGGCGCCCAAGTTCGACCACACTCCGTACCGCACGCCCCAGCCGGTCCTCGACGCCGTCACACGTACCCTCCGCGAACTCGGCCCCTTCGGGCGCGGGCTCGACCTGTGCTGCGGCACCGGCGCGGGCATCCCGGTGCTGCGCGCGGTGTGCCGCGAGCGGGTCACCGGGGTCGACTTCAGCGCGGGGATGCTGGCGGTCGGGCGCGCCCGTACGCACGGGGCCGTCGACTGGATCCGGGCCGACGTCCGCGCCCTGCCGTTCGCACCGGCCGCGTTCGACCTCGTCGTGAGCTTCGGCGCGTTCGGCCACTTCCTGCCCGGCGAACGGCCCGGTCTGTTCTCGCGGGTCCGCTCGGTGCTCGCGCCCGGCGGCCGCTTCGCGTTCCCGGTCGCGGCGCCCGCCCGCCCCGGCTCCCTCGGCTACTGGACGCTGCTCGGCTTCGACACCGCGATGCGGGTGCGCAACGCGCTGTGGCGGCCCCGATTCGTCATGTACTACCGGGACTTCCGGCTCGCGGACGTGACGCGGGAGCTCGCCGACGCCGGGTTCCGGGTCGACCTGTACGCGCTGGACGAGCTCGGCCGGCGCCCCGACGGCAGCCCCCGCTGCCGCCTGGTCGTCGCCACCGCCGAGTGACCCCGGCCCGCCCGAGCTGCGGCGATGACGGCCGGTGACCGGCCGTATGGCGACGGGTGAGCAACGGTCGTAGCGTGACGGAGGTGCTTTCCACCGGCCCACCGCCGTTGACCGCGGCGGGCCGGTGCTCGACAGACTCGGGGTTCACGAGGTGAGACACCGTGCCCTCCGTGCACTTTCCTCTGATGCTCGCGCTCGCCGTGGGCGCGTTCTTCCTCTGCCGCAAGGGCGGCACCAAGATCTCGCACGCCGTGATCTGCGCGGCCTTCGGCTTCTACTTCGCCGACACGGCCGCCGCCCCCTCCCTGCACAGCGCGGTCAACTCGGTGATGGGCATGCTCAGCCAGCTCGGCTGAGCTCACGCGTCCGCCACCCAACTGCCGTGGAAGCCGAGCGGAACCCGGCCCGGCAGATGGATCCGGGCCACCGGACGGCCGGTGAAGTCCTGCGCAGCCAGGATCAGCAGATCGGCGGCGCCCCGCTCCGGGTCGTGGACGTACGCCAGGGTGTAACCGTCGTCCTCCGCCGCCCCCGGGGCCGGGTCCGGCCCGTGCGCGGGTACGAACACCGCCTCGCCGACGGCGGCGCCGCGCGGGAGGCGGTGCAGCTGCGAGGTGCCGCGCAGGAAGTCGTGCTTGATCAGGGCGTTGCCGAAGGAGCGGTCCGGCGGCACGCCGTCGGCCGTCAGATACGCGGTGGACATCTCGGCGGCGGCCGCCGTGTACCCGTACCGGTGGCGCCGGGACACCAGCGCCTCGTTGACGCGCGGGAACTCCTGCGGCCGGTCGTCGAGGCGGCGGGTGCGGACCCTGCCGTGCGCCAGGTCGACGGTCCAGCGGTCCAGTGAGGCGGTGCCGAGCGCGGTGGGCCCGTCGGAGCCCTGGCCCGCGACGAGGAACGGCGCCGGGAACGTGGTGACGTCGACGACCACCGAGTCCCCGTCGTCGTAGGCGTTCAGGGTGTGCGAGTAGAAGACCGGGTCCACCTCGAACCACCGCACGCTCCCGCCCGCGCGCGGCAGCACACCCACCCGCGCCGGATGCCGATCGTTCCACACATACGGTACGAGCGCGCCCGCCTCGGCCGCCGCCGCGTCGAAGGTGACGGGGAGGTCGAAGAGGACCACGTGCCGCTCGGTGAGCGCGAAGTCGTGCATCATCGGGCTGTCGGCGACGGGGATCCGCGTGCTGCGCGCGACCCGCCCGGTCCGGTCGACCACCAGGTGGCGGACGTGGTCCCAGGTCGGGTAGTAGGCGACGGCGTGCAGCTCGTCGGCGCGGGCGTCGTACTTGGTGTGCGCGGTGAACGCGCCGCTCAGCGTGGAGCGGAAGTCGTACGGGCGCAGGGTGTTGAGCTCACCGTCCAGCTCGTACGGCAGCGGTCCGCCCTCCTGGAGGGCCAGGACACGGCCCTTGTACGGGATGACGTGGGTGTTGCAGGCGAAGTCGTTCTCGGGGACGGGACCGGGGTGCGGCTCGCCGAGCTTGCCGCTGACGGCGGCCGAGCGCACCCACCGGTTGCGGTACCACTCGGCCCGCCCGTTCCTCAGCCGCACCCCGTGGACCATGCCGTCCCCGAGCATCCAGTGGTGTGCCCGGGGGTCCTCCAGGCCGAGGACGTTGGGGCCGGTGCGCAGATAGCGCCCGTTGAGCGAGCGCGGGATGCGGCCGGTGACGGGGAGGTCGAAGGCGGTCAGCTCTTCGGTGACGGGGGCGAAGGCCCCGTGCAGGAACGGCCGGCTGCCGGCGGACGGGGTCGGTGTGGGCGGCTTCGGCGCGGGCGGTGTGCCGCGTCCGGCGGCCGCCGCGACCGCTCCGCCGCGCGTGGCGAGAAAACCGCCCGCGGCCGCGCCCGCCGCGCCGCGCAGCACGTTCCGCCGAGTGTGATCGTTCATGTCCGAGCCCCCTGCTTCCACGTTCGTACGACCTGTCGCCGACGATCGTCCGCCCGGGCAGGGGGCCCGGTCAGGAGGCCTGGGCCCCGGGCCGGGGTGGTGCCAGGCCCCCTTTTCTTTCCGGGCCCGGCCCTTCTCCGGCGGGCCCATTCGGGGTTTTCGCACGAAATCCCAAGCAAGGTGTTGAATATGCGACTATTGAGATGATGTGATGCGGGTCACAGATCGGGAGTGGCAGCAAGGAGCGAGTCGATGTCCACCACCGTCGAACAATCCGTCCTGGCCCGCCTCGTCACCGACGCACCCCACGGCGTCCCCGTCCCCGTCACGCTCAGCTATGACGGATCCGACCCGCTGGCCGTCCGCATGATCTTCCCGCCCGAGGTCTCCCTCCACGACGGGGGCGTGACCTGGGTCTTCGCCCGCAACCTCATCGACCGGGGACTGCGCGCCCCGGCCGGCACCGGCGATGTGCACGTATGGCCGCTCGGGCGGGCCCAGACCATGGTGGAGCTGCGCTCCCCGGACGGCGTGGCGCTCCTCGAATTCGGCACGGCGGCCCTGCGCCGCTTCCTCTTCCTCACCTACGCGGCCGTCTCCGCCGAGGTCGAGAACCAGGACCTCGACATGGACAGCGCTCTGGCCGAGCTGCTGCGGGAGAGCCGGTGAGCACCCGGCCCGTCAGCCCGCGTACGGGTCCGGCACCCGCCCCGGCGCGGCCAGGAAGGCGAAGTCACAGCCGGTGTCGGCCTGAGTGATCTGCTCGCTGTAGAGGGCGCCGTACCCCCGCTCGTAGCGGGGCGGGGGCGGCGTCCAGGCGGCGCGGCGCCCGGCCAGCTCCTCCTCGGGCACCTCCAGGCGGAGGCTGCGCGCCGCCACGTCGAGGGTGATGGGATCGCCCGTGCGCACCAGCGCGAGCGGCCCGCCCACATATGACTCGGGGGCGATGTGCAGCACGCACGCCCCGTAACTCGTCCCGCTCATCCGGGCGTCGGAGATCCGCAGCATGTCGCGCACGCCCCGGCGCAGCAGATAGTCCGGGATCGGCAGCATCCCGTACTCCGGCATACCGGGGCCGCCGACTGGGCCCGAGCCGCGCAGCACCAGCACATGGTCGGGGGTGAGCGCGAGCGCCGGGTCGTCGATGGTGCGCTGCATCGTGCGGTAGTCGTCGAAGACCACGGCCGGGCCGGTGTGCCGCAGCAGCCGGGGCTCGGCCGCGATGTGCTTGATCACCGCGCCGTCCGGGCACAGGTTCCCGCGCAGCACCGCCAGACCGCCCTCGGCCGCCAGGGCCTTCTCGCGCGGCCGGATCACGTCGTCGTCGTGCACCCGGGCCCCGGCCAACTGCTCGCGCAGAGTGGTGTGGCCGATCGTGGGGCGGTCGAGGTGGAGCAGGCCGGTGAGGCGGGAGAGCAGTCCCGGCAGGCCGCCCGCGAAGTGGAAGTCCTCCATGAGGTGGCGCCCGCCGGGCCGTACGTCCGCCAGCACCGGGACCGTGCGCGCGATCCGGTCGAAGTCGTCGAGGGTGAGCCGCACCCCGGAGCGCCCGGCCATGGCGATGAGGTGGATCACGGCGTTGGTGGAGCCGCCGAGCGCCAGGACCGTGGTGACGGCGTCCTCGTACGCCTCGCGGGTCAGGATCGCCGACAGCTTGAGGTCCCGGCGGACGAGTTCGACGATCCGCAGCCCCGAGGCGGCGGCCATCCGGTCGTGCCCGGAGTCGACCGCCGGGATCGAGGAGGCGCCCGGGACGGTGACGCCCAGCGCCTCGGCCGCCGCCGTCAGCGTGGAGGCCGTGCCCATGGTCATGCAGTGGCCGGGGGAGCGGGCCAGACCGCTCTCCAGCTCGGCCAGTTCGCAGTCGCCGAGCAGCCCGGCGCGCTTGTCGTCCCAGTACTTCCACAGGTCCGTGCCGGAGCCCAGGACCTGGTCGCGCCAGTGGCCCGGCAGCATCGGCCCCGCCGGTACGAACACGGCCGGCAGGTCGGCGCTGGCCGCGCCCATCAGCAGCGCGGGCGTCGACTTGTCGCAGCCGCCCATCAGTACGGCGCCGTCCACCGGATACGAGCGCAGCAGCTCCTCCGTCTCCATGGCGAGGAGGTTGCGGTAGAGCATCGGCGTCGGCTTCTGGAAGGTCTCCGAGAGGGTGGCCACCGGGAACTCCAGCGGGAAGCCGCCCGCCTGCCACACCCCGCGCTTGACGGCCTGGGCGCGGTCGCGCAGATGGACGTGGCAGGGGTTGATGTCCGACCAGGTGTTGAGGATCGCGATCACCGGCTTGCCCAGGTGCTCCTCGGGCAGATAGCCGAGCTGGCGGGTGCGGGAGCGGTGGCTGAAGGAGCGCAGTCCGGCGGTGCCGTACCACTGGTGGCTGCGCAGCCGCTCCGGGTCGAACGTCACCGCTCCCACCCGGCCACCAGGGCGGCCACCTGGGCGCGCAGCTCCCGCGGCAGGGCCCGGCTCGGCGGGCGGACATCACGGCGGCACAGTCCGAGCCGGGCGAGCGCCTCCTTCACGACCGAGACGTTGTCGGCGGAGCGGGTGGCCGCGCGCAGCTCCTCGAACCCGCGGATCCGGTCCCACGTCTTCATGGCGGCGGGGAAATCCCCGGCGCGCAGGGCGTCGAGCATCCCCAGCGACATCCGAGGAGCCACGTTCACCAGGCCGGAGGTGAAGCCGGTCGCGCCCATGGCGAAGTACGAGGGCGCGTACAGCTCGGCGAGCCCCGCCACCCACACGAAGCGGTCCAGGCCCGCGTCCCGCGCGACCGCGGCGAACCGGGCCGCGTCCGGCACCGCGTACTTCACCCCCACCACATTGGGGCACAACTCGCCGAGCTCCGCGAGGAGTTCACCCTCCAGGAGGGGGTCGCGGACGTACGGTACGACCCCCAGCTCCGGCACCGCCTCCGCGATCGCCCGGTGGTAGTCGAGCCAGCCGCCGGGCGAGACGTACGGGTGGACCGGCTGGTGCACCATGACGAGCCGGGCGCCCGCCTCCCGGGCGTGCCGGGCCGAGGCCACGGCGGTGGGGACGTCCAGACCCACCCCGGCCAGGACCGAGGCCCGGCCCCTCGCCGCCTCGACGGTCAGCTCCGTCACGGCGCGGCGCTCGTCGGGGGAGAGGGCGTAGAACTCGCCGGTGTTCCCGTTGGGGGTGAGGGTGCGCACCCCGGCGTCGAGGAGCCGGTGGATCAGGGTGCGGTGGGCGGCCGTGTCGAGGGCGCCGTCAGCGGTGAACGGGGTGACGGGGATCGCCACGACATCGGCGAGTGCGCTCCGAGCGGCGGTGCGGTCCGGGAACTCGCGTGCGGCCATACGCCGTTGTCTCCTTCGGGGAACGCGCGGCGGACGAAGGACTCGATGTGCTCGCGCAGGGCCTCGGACGCGGTCCGCGCCTCCCCCGCCTGCGCCAGCCGCAGGATCGCGCGGTGCTCGCGGGCCTCCCGCTCCCAGGACGGCTCGCTGGCCCAGACGGCCGTCGCCACCAGCGCGGCCTGGTCGCGGATGTCGTCCAGCGTCCGGGTGAGCAGGGGGTTGCCGCAGGGCAGATACAGGGCGCGGTGGAACTGCCGGTTGGCCAGGGCCCGTTCGGCATGGTCGGACGCGCGGTCGGCCCGGTCGAGGGCGGCTTCGGCGGCGTCCAGCGGCGCCAGGCGCAGCACGGTGCGGCGCAGCGCCTCGGGTTCGAGCAGCAGGCGCACGTCGTAGACCTGGCGGGCCATGTCCGCGTCGACGGCGCGCACGGCGACGCCCTTGTACTGGTTCAGTACCACAAGACCGGTCCCGGCCAGCGTCTTGAGCGCTTCCCGCACCGGGGTCTTGGACACGCCGAACTGCGCGGCCAGCTCGGTCTCGACGAGCGCCTGCCCCGGGGAGAGCCTGCCCGCGAGGATGGCCTGCTTGATCGCGTCGAGCACGTACTCGGTGCGGGAGGGGATCGGCGCCGGGGTGAAGGCCATGGCGGGCCCGCCTCTCGCATATCGCGTCTCGTATATGACGTACGACGGTCAACGCCTCCAAAGTAGAAAGGTGTTGGCGGTGGGTCAATCGTCGGAACGCGTCAACTCAGGACCGGTGCCGCCCGGTCGAGTACGGAGGCGATGCGCTCCCAGGCCGCGGTGTCGCGGGCGACCGGGTCGAGCGCGGCGCCCTCGCCCGTGCCCCATGCAGCGGCCGTCGCCACCGGGTCCGCGCCGCTGACGGCCGCCGCGGCGAGTGCGGCGGCGCCGAGCGCGACCAGCTCCGTGGCCCGGGGCACGATGAGCGGCCGGCCGGAGAGCCGTCGTACGGTCTCGACCCAGGTACGGCCCCGGGCGCCGCCGCCGATCAGCCGCAGCGGACGGGCCGCGGCCCCGGCGGCGTCGAGCCCGCAGACGCGCAGCAGGTCGTCCAGGGCGCGCAGGGCGGTGAAGACCGCGCCTTCGTAGGCCGCGCCCAGGAGTTGGGGCCCGGTGGTGGTGTGGCGCAGGCCGGTGAGCAGTCCGGCGGCGGTCGGCAGGTCGGGGGTGCGCTCGCCGTCGAGGTACGGCAGGAGCACCGCCTCGCCGCCGGGTTCGGCGTCGTCGCGGCCGAGCCCCAGCAGGGCCGCCACCCGGTCCACGGCGAGCGTGCAGTTGAGGGTGCAGGCGAGCGGCAGGAAGGTGCCGTCGGTGGCGGCGAACCCCGAGAGCGCGGGTGAGGCGGGCCGGGTGCGGGTGGCGGCGAAGACCGTGCCGGAGGTGCCGAGGCTGAGGACGGGATGGTCGAGCAGGCCCGCGCCGCCGAGCCCGAGCCCCACGGCGGCGGCCATGTTGTCGCCCGTCCCGGCGGCGACCGCGATCCCCGCGGGCAGCCCGAGCGCCTCGGCGGCCGAGACCGTCAGGGACCCCACCCGGGTGGCCCCGGTGGCGGCGACCTCGGGCAGCAACCGGGCGTCCAGGCCGATGAGTTCGAGCAGCGCGGGGTCGTAGGAGCCGGTCGCCGTCGCGTACCAGCCGGTGCCCGAGGCGTCCCCGGGGTCGGTCGCGGCGGTTCCGGCGAGGCGCTCGGTGAGGAAGTCGTGGGGCAGGCGCACCCCGGCGGCGGCCGACGCGCACGCGGGCTCGTTCTCGTACAGCCAGCGCCACTTGGTCGCGGTCACGGCGGCGACGGGCACCGAGCCGGTGTGCGCGGTCCACGCGGCCGGGCCGCCGAGCTCCTCGGTGAGGGCGGCGGCCTGCGGGGCCGAGCGGGTGTCGTTCCAGAGCAGCGCCGGGCGCAGCGGGCGCCCGGCGCGGTCCAGGACGACCAGGCCGTGCTGCTGTCCGGCGACCGCGATGCCGGTGACGGCGGACGCGGCCACCCCCGCCTCCTTCAGCCCGGCCGCGACCGCCTCGCCGAGCGCCCGCCACCACAGCTCGGGGTCGCTCTCGCGGGCCCCGGCAAAGCCGTCGACCCGGTGCGGGGCGCGACCGACGGCGAGCGCCCGCCCGGTCTCCGCGTCGGCGAGCAGCGCCTTGGTGGACTGGGTGGAGCTGTCCACGCCGATGACGACCGGGGCCTGTGGCACGAGGGCACCCCTTCTCCTGTGATCGGGAATTTGAGCGTTCGCGAAACAAATTAGGTGAACGGTCGGGGTTACGGAAGTCGCAGTGATCGTGTCATATTCGTCAGGTCAGTGAACAAATAGCCGTGGGGCCCGTCGGGCGCCCTGCACCGAGGTGGAAACCACGATGACGGAACGCTTCACTCCCACCCCCGAGGACAAGTTCACCTTCGGTCTGTGGACCGTGGGCTGGCAGGGGCGCGACCCGTTCGGCGACGCGACCCGCCCCGCCCTCGACCCGGTCGCCACCGTCCACCGGCTCGCCGAGCTCGGGGCGTACGGGGTGACCTTCCACGACGACGACCTGATCCCGTTCGGCGCGTCCGGCGCCGACCGCGACGCCCACGTCAAGCGCTTCCGTGCGGCCCTCGACGCCACCGGCCTCGCGGTGCCGATGGCCACCACCAACCTCTTCACCCACCCCGTCTTCAAGGACGGCGCCTTCACCGCCAACGACCGTGACGTACGCCGGTACGCGCTGCGCAAGACGATCCGCAACATCGATCTGGCCGTGGAGCTCGGCGCCCGGGTGTACGTGGCGTGGGGCGGGCGGGAGGGCGCGGAGTCGGGGGCCGCGAAGGACGTACGGGTGGCCCTCGACCGGATGAAGGAGGCCTTCGACCTGCTGGGCGAGTACGTGGTCAGCCAGGGCTACGACCTGCGGTTCGCGGTCGAGCCCAAGCCGAATGAGCCGCGCGGGGACATCCTGCTGCCCACGGTCGGGCACGCCCTCGCCTTCATCGAGCGCCTTGAGCGCCCGGAGCTGGTCGGGGTCAACCCGGAGACCGGGCACGAGCAGATGGCCGGGCTCAACTTCACCCACGGCATCGCCCAGGCGCTGTGGGCCGGAAAGCTCTTCCACATCGACCTCAACGGCCAGTCCGGCATCAAGTACGACCAGGACCTGCGGTTCGGCGCGGGGAACCTGCGCGACGCCTTCTGGCTGGTCGACCTCCTGGAGTCGGCGGGGTACGAGGGCCCGCGCCACTTCGACTTCAAGCCGCCGCGCACGGAGGACGCCGACGGGGTGTGGGCCTCGGCCGCCGGGAACATGCGCAACTACCTGATCCTGCGGGAGCGTTCGGCGGCGTTCCGCGCCGACCCGGCGGTACGGGAGGCGCTGCGGGCCTCCCGCCTCGACGACCTCGCCCGCCCGACGGCGGCGGACGGCCTGACCGGGCTGCTCGGGGACCGCTCGGCCTTCGAGGACTTCGACGCGGAGGCGGCGGGAGCGCGCGGCATGGCGTTCGAGCAGCTCGACCAGCTGGCCATGGAGCACTTGATGGGGGTGCGCTGAGGGGTGCGGCGGGGGGCGTGCGGGGAGGTGTACCGCCGGATCGTGCGGTCGCCTCCCTGCCCGGGGGTTGGGCGGCCTGCTTTCGAATCCCCGTCGCTGCGCAGACGGGGGTTCGCCAACAGGTTCTCAGCCCTCCGCCCACCCCGCCGGGTCGTCCAGCACCGCCTCCACCACCAGGGCCGCCGCGCCCCGGGCCGCGTCCCCCGCCAGGGACGAGGCGCGCAGGCGGCCGCTGTCGGGGGACCACAGGCCCGACACCACCCGGGCGGCGAGCTCGGCCTCGGCCGGGGGCAGGAGCCACGGCGCCAGCGCGCGGTAGACACCGCCCAGGACCACGGACCCCGGGTCGACCAGGTTGACCGCGCCCGCCAGCACCCGGCCCAGCATCAGCCCGGCCGTGCCGAGCGCCTCCAGCGCGCGCTCCTCGCCCGCCCGCGCCCGGCGCTCCAGCTCGGCCACGCCCGCCGCGCCGGCGTCCTCGTCGATGCCCGCGCCGCGCAGCAGCGCCGACTGGCCCGCGTACTGCTCCAGGCAGCCCCGCGCCCCGCACCGGCAGGCGGGCCCGGCCGGGTCCACCGGGACATGGCCGATCTCCCCGGCGAAGCCGTGCGCGCCGCGCAGGAGTTCGCCGTCCAGGACCAGGGCGCCGCCCACGCCGATCTCGCCGGAGAGGTAGAGGAACGTACGGGCCTCGCCCGGGTCGCCGAACCAGAGCTCGGCGAGCGCCGCGAGGTTGGCCTCGTTCTCCGAACCGACCGGCAGGACAGGGGTGTCGGGGAACTCCGCGAGCGCCCGCGCGAACAGGGCGTCGGCCGGGACGCCGTTCCAGCCCAGGTTCGGTGCCTGGCGGACCGTGCCGCCCGCGACCAGGCCCGGCAGGGCGAGCGTCACCCCGGTCGCCCGCAGCTCCTGCTGCCGGGCGGAGTCCAGCGCGTGCGAGGCGATCCGGGCCGCGCGGGCCAGCACCTCGGCGGGTTCCGCGCCGCGGTTGTCGAGGTGCTCGGTGAGCCGCACCCGATCAGTTCCGGCCAGATCCACCACGCACACGGTCACGTAGTCGACGTTGATCTCGACGCCGACCCCGGCGGCGCCGGTCCTGGCGGGCTTGAGGACGGTGCCGGGCCGTCCCGCCTGCCCGCTGGACGTCTTGCCCGACTCCGTCAGGAAGCCGCCCGCCATGAGCTGCTCCACCAGGGAGGACACGGCCGCCCGGGTCAGCCCGACGCGCGCCGCGACGCCCGCCCGGGTCGTCTCGCCCTCGTCCTGGACGGCCCGGAGCACCAGGCTGAGGTTGTGCCGCCGCACGGTGTCCTGGTCGGCCTTGGGTGCCAGCGGGGGGAGGTTGCTCTTCATGTCGTGGCCGAGCCTATGCGATCGCCCGGACGCCGCAGTTGGCCGAATCCAGCGACGCTCGAACAAGAAGCGTGTCCCGGCGCTAGGTTTTCCGATCATGAGCGAGAAGACCATCATCACACTGCCCGCCGACGAGACCTTCGCGGTGGCCGCGAGCGCCGAGAGCGTCGAACGGGCCGCCGAGGCCCTGCGCGGCAACGGCTTTGCCGTGCACATAGTGGACACCGCCGCCGACGCCCGCGCACTCGTCGTCGAGGCCCTGCCGACCGACAAGGCGATCCTCGCCTCGACCAGCGAGACCCTGCGCCTCTCCGGGATCCAGGAGGACATCGACGCCTCGGGCCGGTTCAAGAGCATCCGCGCCGAGCAGGCCGACTGGGACCCGCGCGCCCGCGGCGACGACATGCGCGTCACGCGCTCCGCACCCGATGTCGTCGTCGGCAGCGTGCACGCCGTGACCGAGGACGGCCGCCTCGTCACCGCCTCCGCCAGTGGGAGCCAGCTCGCCTCATACGCGTTCGGCGCGAGCCGGACGGTCTGGGTGGTCGGCGCCCAGAAGGTCGTCGCCGACCTGGACACCGCGCTGCGCCGCATCGAGACGTACACGCTGCCCAAGGAGGACGTCCGCGCCCAGCACGCGTACGGCAAGCGCAGTGTCGTCGCCAAGATCCTGATCAACAACCGCGAGGTCGTTCCGCAGCGCAGCACCGTCGTGCTCGTCCGCGAGGCGATCGGCTTCTGAGACCCCGTCCGTCCGATTTCCAGGAGCCGCCGCACCGTTCGGTGCGGCGGCTCCTGCCGTTCGGGGCCCGAGCGGGGCACGTCCGGGCCCGAGGTGTCGTTGAACGTAACACCGTTGCAATCTCTTGCGAAAGGCTTCGCGGGGAGGAATCGGTGAGATTTCCGTGGCATGGCGGCGGTGTGTCCAAAGGGTTGACCAGGCCGTCCGGGCCGCCTACGGTCTCGACCGCAACAACTTTCCGATCTTTTCAGCAAGAACATTCAGACATATCTCCGGGGCGGGCGGGCCGCGCCGCCCCGGAGCCGGCTCCGTCCCCCCGCATCCCCGCACGGAGGTCCCCCCATGGACGGTCGTACCGCCAGCACCCCCCACCGCCGCCGTACGCGCAGACCACTGGCCGCCGCCGTCGCGCTCGTCGCCGGGGCCGCGGGCAGTGTGGTTCTCGGCGCGCCGCAGGTCCAGGCCGCCGCGCCCGGGCCCAAGGACGTGACCGCCGTCCTGTTCGAGTGGAACTTCGCCTCGGTCGCCAAGGCATGCACCGACGAACTCGGCCCCGACGGATATGGATACGTCCAGGTCTCGCCGCCCCAGGAACGTATACAGGGCGCCGCCTGGTGGACCGGCTACCAGCCCGTCAGCTACAAGCTCGGCAACCGGCTCGGCGACCGCGCCGCCTTCCGCTCCATGGTGGACACCTGTCACGCGGCGGGCGTCAAGGTCGTCGCCGACTCGGTGATCAACCACATGGCGAGCGGCTCCGGCACCGGCACCGCCGGGTCCGCGTACACCAAGTACGACTACCCCGGTACGTACTCCTCGGCCGACCTCGACGACTGCAAGGCCGAGATCACCAACTACCAGGACCGCTGGCACGTCCAGCACTGCGAGCTGGTGGGCCTGGCCGACCTCGACACCGGCGAGGAGCACGTCCGCAACACCATCGCCGGATACCTCAACGACCTGCTCTCGCTGGGCGTCGACGGCTTCCGCGTCGACGCGGCCAAGCACATACCCGAGGACGACCTCGCCGCCATCAAGTCCCGCCTGAGCAACCCGGGCGTCTACTGGAAGCAGGAGACGATCTACGGCGCGGGCGAGGCCGTCCAGCCCACCGAGTACCTCAACACCGGCGACGCCCAGGAGTTCCGCTACTCCTGGGACCTCAAGCGGGTGTTCAGCAACGAGAAGCTCGCGTACCTGAAGAACTTCGGCGAGGGCTGGGGCTATATGACCGCCGGCAAGGCCTCCGTCTTCGTCGACAACCACGACACCGAGCGCGGCGGCCAGACGCTCACCTACAACGACGGCGCCCGGTACACCCTGGCCCATGTCTTCATGCTGGCCTGGCCCTACGGCTCCCCGGACGTCCACTCCGGCTATGTGTTCAGCGACAAGGACGCGGGGCCGCCCAACAACGGCCAGGTGAACGCCTGTTACAGCGACGGCTGGAAGTGCCAGCACGCCTGGCCCGAGGTCCGCTCGATGGTCAGGTTCCGCAACACGGCGGGCACCGCGGCGGTCACCGACTGGTGGGACAACGGCGGCAACGCCATCGCCTTCGGCCGGGGTGCCAAGGCCTACGTCGCCCTCAACCACGAGGGCTCCCCGCTCACCCGCACCTTCCAGACGTCGCTGCCCGCCGGCGGCTACTGCGACGTGCAGAGCGGCAAAAGCGTCACCGTCGACAGCGGCGGGCGGTTCACCGCGACCCTCGCCCCGGACACCGCGCTCGCCCTGCACATCGACGCCAGGACGTGCGGCGGCACGTGACGTGAACGCCCCCTGGCGCGACTGACCGGCCGGCCCGACGATCCCCCCGTGCCCCGCGTCCGTACCCCGTAGTCACCCTGGAGAAGGAGTACGTCCCGTGATCGGCTCTCCGCGCCGAACCGCCGTCACCGCCGCCGTGGCCCTCGCGCTGCTGGCGTCGGCCGCGCCCGCGGCGCATCCGGCGCCCGCCGCGCATCCGGCCCCGCCGTCCGACGCCCGGCTCGCCGCCGAGCCCGCCCGGCACGAACTCACCCGGGAGCAGCCCTACTTCGTGCTGCCGGACCGGTTCGCCGACGGCGACGGCGCCAACAACAGGGGCGGTCTGACCGGCGGCCGCTCGGTGACGGGGTACGACCCGACCGACAAGGGCTTCTACCAGGGCGGCGACCTCAAGGGCCTGACCCAGAAGCTGGACTACATCAAGGGGCTCGGCAGCACCGCGATCTGGCTGGCGCCGATCTTCAAGAACAAGCCGGTCCAGGGCACCGGCGCCGACCAGAGCGCCGGGTACCACGGCTACTGGATCACCGACTTCACCCAGGTCGACCCGCACTTCGGCACCAACGCGGATCTGGCACGGCTGATCGACAAGGCCCATGCCAAGGGCATGAAGGTCTTCTTCGACGTCATCACCAACCACACCGCCGACGTCATCGGCCACCGGGAGCAGAGCTCCGCGTACCTCTCCAAGGGCGCGTTCCCGTATCTGACGAAGGACGGCGTGCCGTTCGACGACAGCGCCTACGCGGCCGGCGGCAAGGGCTTCCCGGCCGTCGGCCCCGGCTCCTTCCCCTACACCCCGGCCGTGCCCGCAGCCGAGAAGAACGCCAAGGTCCCGGCATGGCTCAACGACCCCGCGCTCTACCACAACAGGGGCGACTCGACCTTCGCCGGTGAGAGTGCGGAGTACGGGGACTTCTCGGGGCTCGACGACCTGTGGACCGAGCGGCCCGAGGTCGTGCGGGGCATGGAGAAGATCTACGAGAAGTGGGTGAAGGACTTCGACGTGGACGGCTTCCGCGTCGACACCGTCAAACACGTCGACATGGATTTCTGGACCCAGTGGGCGACCGCCCTGGACGCCTACGCGGCGAAGCACGGGCGCAAGGACTTCTTCATCTACGGCGAGGTGTACTCCGCGGACCCGTCCGTGACCTCCCCGTACGTCACCCGGGGCAGACTCGACGCGACCCTGGACTTCCCCTACCAGCAGGCGATGCGGAGCTATGTCTCGCAGGGCGGCTCCGCCGGTGACCTGGCCGGGGCCCTCGGCCAGGACTACCGCTACACCACCGACAAGGCCAACGCCTACGAGCAGGTGACCTTCCTCGGCAACCACGACATGGGCCGGATCGGCGGCTTCCTGGTCCAGGACAACCCCCGGGCCGACGCCGCCGAACTGCTGCGGCGCGACAAGCTGGCCCATGAGCTGATGTTCCTCAGCCGGGGCAACCCGGTCGTCTACTACGGCGACGAGCAGGGCTTCACCGGCGCGGGCGGCGACAAGGACGCCCGGCAGACGATGTTCCCGTCCAAGGTCGCCGACTATCTGGACGACCGCCAGATCGGGACGACCCGTACGCACGAGAGCAGTGCTTTCGATCCGGAGCACCCTCTCTACAAGGCGATCGCCGCTCTCTCCAGGCTCCGCAAGCAGAACCCGGCGCTCGCCGACGGGGTGCAGAGCGAGCGGTACGCGGCGCCGGGCAAGGGCGTCTACGCCTTCTCCCGCACCGACGCGAGGACCGGGACCGAGTACGTGGTCGCCGTCAACAACGCCACCGAGGAGAAGACCGCCGAGTTCGCGACGGGCTCGGCGGACACCGCCTTCACCGGGATCTACGGCGCGTCCGGCACGCTCACCAGCTCCCCCGACCGCCGGGTATCGGTGCGGGTGCCCGCCCTCTCCGCCGTCGTCTACAAGGCGGCGAAGCCCCTGGGCGCCCCCGCCGCGCGGCCCTCGCTCACCCTCAAGGCACCGGCGGCCGGCGCCACCGGTGACGTCGAGATCGCGGCCGACACCGATGGCGGCCGGCTGAACCGGGTGGTGTTCGCCGCCCAGACCGGCACCGGCGAGTGGCAGGTCCTCGGCTCCGCCGACCACGCCCCGTACAAGGTCGTCCAGCACCTGCCCGCGACCCTCGCGGCCGGAACCCCCCTGCGCTACAAGGCCGTCGTCGTCGACTCGGCCGGTCGCACCGCGAGCGCGACCGCCGCGACCACCAGCGGCGCGCCCGCCGCCGACCCGGTGCCCACCGCGACCCGGCGCGACTACGCCGTGGTCCACTACAAGCGCCCGGCGGGCGACTACACCGACTGGCGGCTCTACGCCTGGGGCGACCTCGCCGACGGCGAGTCCACCACCTGGCCCGCGGGCCACGCCTTCACCGGCCGCGACGCCTACGGCGCCTTCGCGTACGTCAAGCTCAAGCCGGGTGCTTCCAGCGTCGGGTTCCTCGTCATCGACAAGGACGGCACCAAGGACGTCACCGCCGACCGCACCATCGACGTCGGCGGGACCGGCGAGATCTGGGTCGAGCAGGGCAAGGACGCGGTCCTGACCGCGCCGCCCGTGGGCAGCTACCCGCCGCAGGACACCACCAAGGCCGTCATCCACTACCAGCGCGCCGACGGCGACTACAGCGGCTGGGGCATCCACACCTGGACGGGGGCCGCGACGCCCACCGACTGGTCGAGCCCGCTGCTGCCGGTGCGCACCGACGCATTCGGCGCGGTCTTCGAGGTGCCCCTCAAGGAGGGCGCGTCGAGCCTGAGTTACATCCTCCACAAGGGCGACACCAAGGAGTTCGGCTCCGACCGCTCCCTGGAGTTCTCGACGTACTCGCACGAGGTCTGGCTGCTCGGCGGCGTCGAGAAGTACCTTCTGCCCATGACGTCCGGCTCCGCCGCCGACCTCGATCTGTCGAAGTCGCGGGCGCAGTGGATCGACCGCGACACCGTCGCCTGGGACACGGGCACCGCCGCCGCGAGCCACCAGCTGGTGTACGCGCCGGACGGCGGCCTCGCCGTCAAGGAGGGCGCCCTGACCGGCCAGGGCCACTGGCTGCGGCTCTCGCCCGTGCCCGGCGGCCTCACGGACGCGCAGAAGGCCCGGTTCCCGCACCTCAAGAAGTACGCGGCGTTCACCGTCGACCCGCGCGACCGCGCCCGCGTCGGACAGGCCCTCACCGGCCAGATCGTCGCCACCCAGCGCCTCGCCAACGGCGCCCTGCTGGCCGCCACCGGCGTCCAGACCCAGGGCGTCCTCGACGACCTGTACAGCGCCCGGGCCGCCGAGGCCGCGCTCGGCCCCGTCTTCGGCGGCGGGCGCCCGACGCTCTCGCTCTGGGCGCCGACCGCCCGGCGCGTCGCCCTCGAACTCGACGGCCGTACGGTCGCGATGCACCGCGACGACGCGACCGGCGTCTGGTCGGTGACGGGTCCGAGGAGCTGGTCGGGCAAGCCGTACCGGTACGCCGTGACGGTGTGGGCGCCCAGCGTCCAGAAGGTCGTCACCAACCTGGTCACCGACCCGTACTCCACCGCCCTGACCACCGACTCGGCCCGCAGCCTCGTCGTCGACCTCGCCGATCCGAAGCTCGCGCCCAAGGGCTGGGCGGCCCTGCGCAAGCCCGCGGCTGTGCCGCTGCGCGCCGCGCAGATCCAGGAGCTGCACATCCGCGACTTCTCGATCGCGGACCGCACCTCCCGCCACCCCGGCCAGTACCTGGCCTTCACGGACACCGGCTCCCAGGGCATGAAGCACCTCAAGGAGCTGGCCGCCTCCGGGACTTCGTACGTCCACCTCCTCCCGGCGTTCGACATCGGCACCATCCCGGAGAAGAAGTCCGACCAGGCCGTCCCCGGCTGCGACCTCAAGGTGTACGCGCCGGACTCGCCCGAGCAGCAGGCGTGCGTGGCGAAGACCGCCGCCAAGGACGCCTACAACTGGGGGTACGACCCGCTGCACTACACCGTGCCCGAGGGGTCCTACGCCAGTGACCCCGAGGGGACCCGGCGGACCGTCGAGTTCCGGCAGATGGTCCAGGGCCTCAACGGCGCCGGGCTGCGCACGGTGATGGACGTCGTCTACAACCACACCGTGGCGAGCGGCCAAGCCGACAAGTCGGTCCTCGACAAGATCGTGCCCGGCTACTACCAGCGGCTCCTCGCCGACGGCACGGTGGCCACCTCCACCTGCTGCGCCAACACCGCGCCGGAGAACGCCATGATGGGCAAGCTCGTCGTGGACTCGGTGGTCACCTGGGCCAGGCAGTACAAGGTCGACGGCTTCCGCTTCGACCTGATGGGCCACCACCCCAAGGCGAACATCCTCGCGGTCCGCAAGGCGCTCGACGCGCTGACGCCCCAGAAGGACGGCGTCGACGGGAAGAAGATCGTCCTGTACGGGGAGGGCTGGAACTTCGGCGAGGTCGCCGACGACGCCCGGTTCGTCCAGGCGACCCAGAAGAACATGGCGGGCACCGGTATCGCCACCTTCTCGGACCGGGCGCGCGACGCGGTGCGCGGCGGCGGCCCCTTCGACGAGGACCCCGGCGTCCAGGGCTTCGCCTCCGGTCTGTACACCGACCCCAACTCCTCGGCCGCCAACGGCACTCCGGCCGAGCAGCGGGCCCGGCTGCTGCACTACCAGGACCTGATCAAGGTCGGTCTCTCCGGCAACCTGGCCGGGTACACCTTCACCGACACCTCGGGCCGTACGGTCAAGGGCGCGGACGTCGACTACAACGGCGCCCCGGCCGGGTACGCCGAGTCCCCGGGCGACGCGCTCGCGTACACCGACGCCCACGACAACGAGTCGCTGTTCGACGCGCTCGCGTTCAAGCTGCCGCGCTCCACGCCGGCGGCCGACCGGGCCAGGATGCAGGTGCTCGCGCTGGCCACGGCCACGCTGTCGCAGGGGCCCGCGCTGTCCCAGGCCGGTACGGATCTGCTGCGCTCCAAGTCGCTGGACCGCAACTCGTTCGACAGCGGGGACTGGTTCAACGCGATCCACTGGGACTGCGGGGACGGCAACGGGTTCGGGCGCGGCTTGCCTCCGGCGGCGGACAACCAGTCCAAGTGGGCCTATGCGAAACCGCTGTTGACCGCGCCCGCGCTCAGGGTCGGGTGCCCGGAGATCACGGCCGCGTCGGCCGCCTACCGGGACCTGCTGAAGATCCGTACGAGCGATCCGGCGTTCCGGCTGGCCACGTCGGCCGAAGT
Organism: Streptomyces sp. TLI_146; assembly: GCF_002846415.1. Taxonomy (NCBI): domain Bacteria; kingdom Bacillati; phylum Actinomycetota; class Actinomycetes; order Kitasatosporales; family Streptomycetaceae; genus Streptomyces; species Streptomyces sp. TLI_146. The sequence goes on along the minus strand of NZ_PJMX01000001.1, from coordinate 1,688,682 downwards.
GCAGTCCGCGCTCTCCTTCCCGCTCTCCGGCAAGGACGAGACGCCGGGGGTGATCACGATGCGGCTCGGTGGTCTGGTCGTCGTCTTCAACGCGACCCCGGACCGGCAGACCCAGCGGGTCGCCGACCTGGCGGGCCACGGGTACGCCCTGCATCCGGTCCAGGCGGCGGGCGGTGATGCCACGGTGAAGTCGGCCTCGTACGAGGTGGGTTCGGGCACGTTCACCGTCCCGGGGCGGACGGTCGCCGTGTTCACCGGCCGCTAGCGGGCGGCGGCGGGCCGGAGTGTTGACTGCGCTCCGGCCCGCCGCGATGGTAATGGGCATGCCAAAGTCGTGGGCGCGTGCCTACGGGGTCCTCGTTCTTCTCGCCGCGCTCCTCGCGGCGGGCGGCACCCCGCCCTCGGCCGCCGAGGGGCTCCCCGGCGCCCAGTGGTTCGACGGCGCCGCCGCGTCCGCGCTCACCGTCGAGGACGGGCGCCTCGTCGACGGGCTCGGCCGCGAGGTGGTGCTGCGCGGGTACAACGTCTCCGGCGAGACCAAACTCGCCGAGCACGGCGGACTGCCGTTCGCCTCGGTCGCCGACGCCCGCGCCTCAGCGACCGCCGTGCGCGCCCTCGGCGGCGCCAACACCGTACGGTTCCTGCTCTCCTGGGCGGCCGCCGAGCCCGTACGCGGCCAGGTGGACACCGGCTATCTCGATGCCGTCACCGAGCAGATGCGGGCCTTCCTGGACGCCGGGATCCGGGTGCTGCCCGACTTCCACCAGGATCTCTTCTCGCGGTACCTCTTCAACAGCGGCAGTTGGTACACCGGCGACGGCGCCCCCGCCTGGGTTGTGGCGGCCGGCGGCTATCCGCGCGAGTCCTGCGGGATCTGCCTGTTCTGGGGTCAGAACATCACCCAGAACGAGGCCGTCAAGCGCGCCTCCCACGACTTCTGGCACAACACGCGCGGCATCCAGGACGCCTTCCTCGCCACCGCCGGGACCACCCTGGCCCACCTCGCCGGGCACCTCACCGCCGAGGAGTTCGCGGCGGTCGCCGGATTCGACCCGTACAACGAGCCGTACGCGGGCGGTTACGACACCGGGCAGACCAGCCGCACCTGGGAGCGGGACCTGCTCTGGCCGTTCTACCAGCGCTTCCGGGCCCGGATGGACGCGGCGGGCTGGCAGGCCAAGCCCGCCTATGTCGAGCCCAACCTCTTCTGGAACGCCAACCTCGACTTCCAGCGGCAGGAGGGCGGGCTCCTCGACGCGGGCGCCCTCGGACCGCGCTATGTGCTCAACACCCACTTCTACGACCAGAAGGCGATCTCGGGCGTCTTCATGTGGGGCAAGGCGGGCGACGGGCAGTACGCGCGCGACCTCGGCTCCGTGCGCGACCGGGCCGCATCCGCGAGCACGGCCTCCGTGGTCAGCGAGTTCGGCCATCCGCTCTCCGGAACCGTCTCCGACAAGGCGCCGAGCGTCCTCAAGGCGATGTACCAGGGCCTGGACTCCCGCCTTCCCGGGGCCGCCTGGTGGTCGGACCCGCTGGCCTCCGGGCCGGTCCTGTCGGGCACGCAGTGGCAGTGGGACCTGTACAGCGGCCGCCACCACGAGCTCATGAACGGCAACCCCGGCAAGGTCCTGACCGCCGGCGACGCCTGGAACGACGAGGACCTCTCGGCCGTGCGCCTGGACGCCTCGGGCGCACCGGCTCTGCGTCAGGACGCCCGGCTGCTCGACCGCCTCTACCCCGGTGCCACGGCGGGCCGCGTCCTCGCCTTCACCTACGAGGACCGCTCCCGCGACGGCTCCACCACGCTGGCCTGGAACCCCGTTCCGGCCGCGCTCCCGCATGTGGCGCGGCTGGTCGGCACCGGCCGCTACGGCCTGCTGCTCTGGCGCGCGAACGGGGTGGCCGCGCCCACCGAACTCCATCTGCCGGGGTCGTTCGCCACCACCACCGTCGTCTCCGACCTCGGCGCCGTCTCGCGCCCGCCCGGCTACGCGGCGCACACTCCGATCGCCGTCGCGCCCGAGCCCGGCGGCACCGGGAGCCGACGGCTGCTGCTCACCGCAGCCGAGCCGGGCGCCGTCCACTTCGCGCTGGTCACCGACGGCGCCGCCGATCCGTCCGGCGAACTGCTGAGCGCCGCCCGCGCCGAACTCACTGCCTGGGCGGCGGCCCACACGTAAGGCCTCAGCCCTCCCTGACCCGGATCAGGACACCGCGCTCGTCGCGCACATACGCGCGGCGGCGGTTCTTCTCCAGCTTGCAGGCGACCTCGTCGTCCAGGTCGATCCCGTTCATCTCGGCCAGCGCGGCCAGATAGAGGAAGACATCGGCCAGTTCCTCGCCGAAGTCCGGGAGCCGTTTGCGCCACGCCGTGAACGCCTCGCCCACCTCGGCCGTGAGCAGCCCGAACTCCAGCGGCACGTCGGTGACGTTGAACCCCTTCTCGATCTTGTTCTCCCAGGCCTGCCGCTGTGCGGTCCGGATCTCCAAGACTCCTCCGTGGGGTGCGGTGCCGTCCGTCCAGCCTAGGGCCTGTCGTGGCCCGCCCGCCGATCCCGTTCAACACCGGGGCGCGAGCGGCCGATAGGAGAGGGACGCACAGACGGCGAGGAGTACGGAACATGCTCAACGAGTGGCACACGGCCGCCAACATCGGGGCGGGCCTGGGCTATGGCGGGATCATCGGCCTGGAGCGCCAGTGGCGGGCCCGGATGGCCGGGCTGCGGACCAACGCGCTGGTGGCCGCCGGCTCCGCGCTCTTCGTCCTGCTCTCCACGTACGGGTTCGTCGACGCCACCAGCACCAGTGGCTACGACGGCTCCCGGGTGGCCGCGCAGATCGTCTCCGGCATCGGCTTCCTCGGCGCCGGTGTCATCATGCGCGACGGGCTGAGTGTGCGCGGCCTCAACACCGCCGCCACCCTGTGGTGTTCGGCGGCGGTCGGCGCGCTCTCCGGGGCCGGGCTCTACGGTGTGGCGGCCCTCGGCACGGTCGGGGTGGTCGGCGCGAACCTGCTGCTGCGCCCGCTGGGGCGGCGTATGGACCGCGAGCCGCACGGCGGGGTCGAGGTCGGCACCGACTACCTCTTCGAGGTGGAGTGCACCGAGCCCGAGGAGGCGCACGTCCGCATCCTTTCGGTCCAGGCCCTGACCCGGCCGGGGTTCCGGCTGCGCTCGGTGCACAGCCAGGACGCCGACGCCCCGGGCAAGGTGACGGTGGCCGCCGAACTCACCACCGAGCGCCGCGACGACAGCCTTCTGGAAGAGGCGGTGAGCAGGCTGTCGTTGGAACCGGCCGTCTCGGCCGTGAGCTGGACGGTGCTGCACCACCCGGACGACAACGACGACGAGGAGTACGGCGGCGAGGCGCGGCGGCGCCGGTACTGGGTCCGCAACTTCTTCAACCAACAGTAGGGGCGCGCACCTGCCGACACGCTGACGTTTCGTAAAGAATCGGACTCCCGCGTTCAGGTTCGAAAGGATCTTCGTGTAAAACAGTGCGGGACCGGTCAATGACAGTGTGTACTGGCCACGTTCGCCTTCCGGGGCGGCCGTCCACATGCCCTTCTCCCGATCTCCCCTGAAGGTCCATCAGATGATTGAGATACCGGACCTGGCCGCCGGAGGCCTGGCGGCCGGGACCCTGTCCGCGTTCGTGCTGGCGGGCGGGCTGCTGAGCTCCCGGCGCCGGGGAGCCCGGCAGCAGGAGGAGATCGCCGGGCTGCGCTCCCAGGTGGACGCCGCCCGCGCCGAAACCGGCGGCCTCTCCCGGGCGTACGCCGCCGAGGTTTCCCATCTCGCCCAGCGCCGCGTCCCGGCCGAGGCGACCCGGGCCGCGCATCCGCACGTGCAGGTGCCCGGCCCCCTCCACCCGGACCTCGCGGGCACCGAGCTCGGCGCGGGCCTCGACGGCGTCCTGGACGGGGTCGCGGCCGCCGTGGCGCAGGAGCGCAAGCGTGTGGACGCCGCCGCCCGCGCGGGGATGCGCGGCGCCACCCGGGAGATCCAGGCCGGCCTCTACCGCCTCCAGGACCAGCTGCGCGGCCTCCAGCAGCGCTACGACGACCCCGAGCTGGCCCAGACGCTCTTCGCCCTCGACCACGAGAACGAGCAGTCGCTGCGGCGCGCCCAGGTCACCGCCGTGGTCTGCGGCGCCTGGGTCGGCCTTGCCCGCGAGGAGTCGCACCTGGTGGACGCGGTGACAGGCGGTCAGTCCCGGCTCGTCGGCTACCACCGCGTCCGGGTCCACAACCATCTGGAGACCGGCACCGCGCTCGTCTCGCACGCCGTCGAGCCCGTCGCGATCATCGTGGCCGAGCTGCTCGACAACGCGCTGCGCCACTCCGCCCCGGACACCGAGGTCGTGGTGAACCTCGAACGCGCCCACCACGGCGTCTCGGTCACCATCGACGACGCCGGGGTCGGCATGAGCCCCGACGAACGCGCCTACGCCCAGCGGATGGTGGCCGGGACCGAGCCGATCCTGCTCTCCGAGCTCGGCGACCCGCCCCGGATGGGCCTGGCCGCGATCGGCCAGCTGACCCGGCAGTTCGACCTCTCGGTCGACCTGTCCTCGCCCTCGCCGTACGGCGGCGTCCGCGCGGTGCTCCTGGTCAAGAACCACCTGCTGAGCCGGATCGACCCGGCCCGGCGGCCGCCGGCCGCGGCCGCGCCGCGCTCCACGCGCACGGCCGCCGAGCCGCCCGCCCCGCAGGCCGCCGAGCCGTTCGCACCCGAGCCCGTCGCCGCGTACGACACCGGCGCGATCACCCATGAGCCCGCGCCCGACGGCGACGCGCTGCCCCAGCGGCGCCGCCGCGCCCGGGCCGCGCTGCCCGCCGAGACGACCGCGGCGCCCGCCCGTACCCCCGAGGAGTCGGCCGCCGCGCTCGGCGCACTGCAGTCCGGCACCGCCGCGGCCCGCTCCGCCGCCCCCACCGAAGGGAACGAACCGCGATGACCAGCGGCACTACCGGCGAGAACTCGTGGGTGCTCGACGCGATCCTGGAGATCCCGCACGTCCGGGCCGCCGTCCTGCTCACCCGCGACGGCCTCGTCTCCGGCTACACCCAGGCGCTGTCACAGGCGTCCGCCGAGCGCACCGCCGCCATCATGAGCACCGTGCAGGGCGCCTGCCGCACCGCCGCGGCCGCCTTCGCGGACCAGGAGGACGCCCGTATCCGCCAGGTCGTCATCGAGTCCGACCACGGCTACATCCTGGTCGCGCCGACCGCCCACGGCACCTGTGTGGCGGCCTACGGCGACCCGGACGTCCGGCTCGACCTGCTCGCCCACCGCGTCCACTCCCAGGTGGCCCGGCTCGGTGAGAAGACCATGGCGGCCGCGCCGCGCGGAGCCGACGGCGCCACCCACGTATGACGGGCCGCCGCGGCGGCCGCCCGCTGGTTCCCGCCTATCTCTCCACCGGCGGAGTCGCGCGGCCCAGCCGCAACAGCCTGGAGCGGCTGTCCGTGCTGACCGGCGCGGGCGGGCCGGAGCCCGCCGGACTGCCCGCCGCCCAGCACGCCCTGCTGGACGTGCTGGACGGCGGCTCGCTCACCGTCGTCGAGACGGCGGCGCTCCTGGAACTGCCGGTCTCCGCCGTCCGGGTGCTCGCCGCCGAGCTGATCGACGAGGGCCTGGTGAGCGCCCGCCCGCCCATTCCCGTCGCCGCACTGCCCGCCCCCGATCTGTTGAAGAGAGTGGCCGATGGCCTCCGCGCCCTCAAGCAGTAGCCCCGGCTCCACCGGCGCCGCCGGGGCCCGTGGGATCCATCTGCCCGACACCGCACGCGAGTTGGTGAAGATCCTGGTCGCGGGTCCGTTCGGGGTGGGCAAGACCACCCTGATCGACTCGGTCTCCGAGATCCGCCCGCTGCACACCGAGGAGCACCTGAGCGAGGCCTCGGCCCGGGTGGACGACCTGGCCGGTGTCCGGGACAAGACCACCACCACGGTCGCCATCGACTTCGGGCGGATCAGTCTGGGCGGGGGAGTGGTGCTCTACCTCTTCGGCACCCCCGGACAGGAACGTTTCCGCTCGCTGTGGGCGGACATCGCCTACGGGGCGCTCGGCGCGCTCGTCCTGGTGGACACCCGGCGCATCGACGACTCCTTCGACGTGCTCGGCCTGGTGGAGGAGACCGGACTGCCGTACGCGGTCGCGCTCAACACCTTCCCCGACTCCCGCCCGTACACCGAGGAACAGCTGCGCCGCTCGCTCGACCTGGAGGCCGGCACCCCGATGGTGACGTGCGACGCCCGCGACACCAACTCCTCCATCGACGCGCTGCTCGCGCTCGTCCAGCACCTGATCGCCCGCAACCGCCCGGAGACCCGGTGAACCCGCACCCCGCCTACCCCGCCCCCGCAGCCGCCTTCTCGCTCTCCGCGCCGGTGCGGCTGTGGGAGGACGGCTTCGCCGCCGACCCGCACGCCTACTACGCGGCGCTGCGCGCCCAGGGCCCGGTCGGCTGGGCCGAACTCGCCCCGGGCGTCCCCGCGTACGTCGTCACCGACCGGCGGGCCGCGCTCGACCTGCTGCACGACTCCGACACCTGGTCGCACGACCCGAGGCCCTGGGAGGCCACGGTCGCGGCCGACTCGCCGGTCCTCGGCATGATGCGCTGGCGGCCCAACGCGCTCTTCGCGGACGGCGACGCCCATATCCGCTACCGGCGCACCCTGCTCGACGCCTTCGACCTGGTCGAGCCGCACGACCTGCGCGAGCGGGTGCACCGGGCGGTGGACATCCTGGTGGGCCGGTTCGGGCCGGCCGGGCGGGCCGACCTCGTGACGGAGTTCGCCCGGCCCCTGATGGCGCTGGTCTTCAACAACCTGTTCGGCCTGCCCGACAGCGAGAGCGGCCGCCTCAACGACTCGCTGGGCCAGATGATGGAGGGCGGCGAGCAGGCGGTGCAGGGCGAGGCCGAGTACGGCCGCTATGTCCTGGAACTCGTCGCCGCCAAGAGCGCCCAGCGCGGCGACGACCTCACCAGCCGCCTCCTGGACCACCCGGCGGGGCTCACCCCCGAGGAGGTCACCTGGCAGGTGTTCCTCACCCTCGGCGCGGGCCACGAGCCCACCGCCAACCTCGTCTCCAACGCGCTCTCCCGCATCCTGGGCAACCCCGCCTACTACTCGACCCTGACCAGCGGCTCGCGCCCGGTCGCGGACGCCGTCGCCGAGGTGCTGCGGTACGAGACGCCGCTCTCCAACTACGGCATCCACTTCGCCCGCGAGTCGCTGAGCTTCCACGGGGTGTGGATCCAGGCCGCCGTGCCGGTGGTGGTCTCCTATGGCGCCATCGGCCACTTCGCGGAGCACCAGTTCGCCGGGCGGCACCACCCGCACGACGCCTCGCACCTGTCCTGGTCCGCGGGCAACCACGGCTGCCCGGTCAAACAGCACACCCTGCTGATCGCCACCGAGGCCATCGAGCGGCTCACCCAGTGGCTGCCCGACCTCGATCCCACCACCGAGCGCGGGCGCCTGACCTGGCGCCCCGGCCCGTTCCACCGATCGCTCACGTCGCTGCCCGTCCGCTTCACCCCGCGCACCCCCGACCAGCCAGGAGAACGAGCATGACCCCGTCCACGCGAGTGCCCCTCGACCCGTTCGGCGCCGACATCCCCGCCGAGAGCGCCCGGCTGCGCGCGCTCGGCACGGTGGTTCCCGTCGAGCTGCCAGGAGGCATCCCCGCCTGGGCGCCCACCGGTTACGACACCCTCAAGTCCCTGATCCTCGACCCCCGGGTCAGCAAGGACCCCCGTCAGCACTGGCGGCTGTGGTCCGAGCTCGGCGAGCACCCCGACTGGGGCTGGATCCTGGGCTGGGTCGGCGTGATCAACATGCTCTCCACGTACGGGGCCGACCACACCCGGCTGCGCAAGCTCGTCGCCCCCAGCTTCACCGCCCGGCGCACCGAGGCGATGCGCGCCCGGGTGGAGGCGATCACCGCCGAGCTGCTCGACTCTCTGGCCGAGGAGGCGGCCTCCGGTGAGCCGGTCGATCTGAAGGCGGCCTACGCGCACCCGCTGCCGATGCGGCTGATCTGCGAACTCTTCGGCGTTCCGGGCTATCTGGTCAAGGACATGGCCGGGCTGATCGCGGCCATCATGGACACCTCGGACCCGAGCCCCGAGCACGCCGACTTCGTGCAGAAGCAGATCGCCTATGTGCTGCCCTCGCTCATCGCGTTCAAGAGCGAGGTGCCCGGCGACGACATGACCACCGAGCTGATCAAGGTCCGGGACGAGGACGGTGACCGGCTCAGCAACGACGAGCTCGTCTACACGCTGCTGCTCGTCATCGGCGCCGGCTTCGAGACGACGGTCAACCTCATCGGCAACGCCGTCGTCGACCTGCTCCACCACCCCGACCAGCTCGCCGCCGTCCGCTCCGGCGGGATCAGCTGGGACAACGTGATCGACGAGGTCCTGCGGGTCCACCCGTCCATCGCCACCCTGCCGCTGCGGTTCGCCGTCACCGACATCGAGGTCGACGGGGTCACCATCCCGGCGGGCGACGCCATCGTCACCACCTACGCGGCGGCCGGTCACGACCCGGCCCACTACGGCGAGAACGCCGGTGCCTTCGACGCCACCCGCGCCGCCGACGACCACCTGGCCTTCGGGATAGGCGTGCACCGCTGCATCGGCGCGCCGCTGGCCCGGATGGAGGCGCTGACGGCGCTGCCCGCCCTGTTCGAGCGCTTCCCGGGCCTGCGACTGGCCACCGAGGCGGACGAGTTGAGCCAGGTGCCGTCGTTCATCGCCTTCGGCTACCAGGAGATCCCGGTCCGGCTCGGCTGAGCCAGCAGCGGCAGCAGCCGCGCGTGCAGTGCGGGGGGCGCCGCGAGGAACGCGGCGGCCCCCGCCCGCCACGGCCGCCCCTCGGCGTCGGTGACCAGGGCGCCCGCCTCCCGGGCCAGCAGCGCGCCCGGCAGCAGATTGCCGTCGTCCCGGCCGAACTGCCAGAAGGCGTCGAGCCGTCCGGCCGCCGCGTCCGCGATCTGCCAGGACGTCGGGCCGAGGTTGCGCACGGCCGCCACGGCGGGCGCCACCGCCGCCAGCGAGCGCCCCCACGCCTCGGCGGCGCCCGGCTGCTCCCCGACGAACGGCGGATGGCTGCTGCCCACGACCGCCGCCGCCAACTCCCGCTCGCCCGACGGGCCGATCGGCACCCCGTTCCGGGTGGCCCCGTGCCCGGCGGCGGCCCGGTAGGTCTCGCCGAGCGGCGGGCAGTGCAGCACGGCGGCCACCGGCTCCCGGTCGCGTACCAGCGTGACGCTCACGCAGTACTGCGGCATGTCCCGCATGAACTGCACCGCCTCGTCGATGGCGTCGACCACCCACACCTCACCGCGCTCGGGCAGTACGGCGTCCATCTCGTCGGCCCACGCCACCCCGGGCCGTACCGCGTCGAGGCGCGGCCGCAGCGCCGCGATCAGCGGGGCCTCCAGCTCCAGGAAGAGGGACCTGAACGCCTCGAAGGTGGCGACGGGCGCCGGCCGGGGTGCCTTGAGGAGCAGTTCGCCTACTTCGACGGCCGCGTCGGCCATCGGCGCGAGGAGTTCCGCGCAGGACGTTTCGTACGACATGGGGGCTCCGCTTCGGGTCGGTTGCGGGGGATGTCTCCATCCTGCGGGGAGGAGCGGTGGGGCAGCCGTCCCCAGCCCTCCGAAGTGAGCGAAGATGTATGCCATGGCGGCGAATTCGGCGGTTGGGGTACTCGATGAGCAAGACCAGCGGCTGATCGCGGCGCTCCAGTGCGACGGGCGGCTCGGCGCCGAGCGGGCCGGGGAGGTGCTGGGGATCGGCGCCCGCACCGTGCAGCGCCGCTGGCGCGCGCTCATGGCGGACGGCGTCGTGCGGGTCCTCGCGCTGCCCGCCGTGCCGGACACCCTCGGGGTGCTCCTGCTGCGGATCAAGGTGCTGCGGGGCAGGCTCGACACGATCACCGCCGCGCTCGCGGCCCGCGAGGACGTGCCCTTCGTCGACGTCTCGGCGTCCGGGGACGAGATCACGGCGGTGGCCAGGACCGCGCCGGGCTCGCGCGACCCGCTCCTGTTCCGGCACCTTCCGTCCACCGGGGCCGTCACCTCGGTCACGGCCGCCACCGTCGTGCACGCCTTCCGCTACGCCTTCGAGTGGCGCCACGACGTGCTGACCGCCGCCGAACGGGCCGCGCTCACCCCGCCGCCCGCCGCCGGCGCCCCGCACAAGGCGTACGACGCACTCGACCGGGCCGTCCTCGCGGAGCTCACCGCCGACGCCCGCGCGACCGCCGCGACCGTGGCCGCCCGCGTCGGGCACCCGGAGTCCACGGTCCGGCGCCGTATCGCCCGGCTCGCCGCCGAGGGGCGCCTGCTGACCCAAGTCGCCGTGGACGTACGCCGGTTGGGGCTCGCCATCGACGCCAACGTCATGCTGGAGGTGCCGCCGGACCGGCTGGACGCGGCGGGCCGGGCGCTCGCCGCGCACCCCGCCGTGCACGGGGCGTTCGCCACCACCGGGCCGTTCACTCTGCACGCGGCCGTCTGGGTGCCGGATCTGGCGGCGCTCTACCGCTTCATTTCGGACGATCTGAGCGGCCTCGGCGTCAGCCGGGTGGAGACGGTCGTCGTCGGCCAGGCGGTCAAACGCCCGGGCTCGCCGACGGTCATCGGCTAGGCGGCCGGGCGGACGACGGGGGGTTCAAAGACCGGCTCTCACCGGTGCTCGGGGTTGGCGAAGTCCTCCCGGCAGCCCGCGTCCCAGGCCGAGCGCTGGTTGCCGTGCGCGGGGATGCCGCCCGCGCGCTTGAGCAGCGCCGCCAGGTGCATCAGGTTCCAGCTCATGAAGGACGTGTTGCGGTTGGTGAAGTCGTTCTCGGGGCCGCCCGAGCCCGGGTCCAGATACGACGGGCCGGGCCCCGCCTCGCCGATCCACCCCGCGTCGGCCTGCGGCGCGATGGTGTAGCCGAGGTGCTGGAGGCTGTAGAGGAGGTTCATGGCGCAGTGCTTGACGCCGTCCTCGTTGCCGGTGATCAGACAGCCGCCGACCCGGCCGTAATAGGCGTACTGCCCCTGCTCGTTCAGCAGGCTGGAGCAGGCGTAGAGCCGCTCCACCACCCGTTTGGCGACCGAGCTGTTGTCGCCCAGCCAGATGGGCCCGCAGAGCACCAGGATGTCGGCCGCCATCACCTTCTCGTACAGCGCGGGCCAGTCGTCGCTCGCCCAGCCGTGCGCCGTCATATCGGGCCAGACACCGGTCGCGATGTCGTGGTCGACGGCGCGGATCACCTCCGTGGTGACGCCGTTGCCCTCCAGCACCGCGCGGCTCCGGTCGATCAGGCCCTCGGTGTTGCTGACCTCGGGAGAGCGCTTGAGCGTGCAGTTGACGTAGAGGGCGCGCAGGTCGTCGTAGCGGTACGGCGTCGGGGCCATCGGGTCTCCTCGGGGCGGTGGGAGTCCTCCCCAGCCTCCCGGGTCCGGGGCCGCCGGGCCACCTCGGCGGCCCCGAACGAATGAGCCGGGCGCCGACGGCCCGTCCCGCTACTGCACGCGGGCCTCGGAGCCCTCCGAGGAGCCGTCGTCGGGCAGGTGGACGTCGTCGACCGAGATGTTGACCTCCACGACCTCCAGACCGGTCATCCGCTCCACGGCCGCGATCACGTTCTCGCGCACCTCCGCCGCGACCGCCGTGATGCTCACGCCGTACTCCACCACCACATCCAGGTCGATGGCCGTCTGCCGCTCGCCGACCTCCACCTTCACGCCCCGGCTGACGGCCGCGCCGCGCGCCCTCGGCACCCGGTCGCGCATCGCGCCTATGGTCCGGGCGAATCCGCCGCCCAGCGCGTGGATGCCCGGCACCTCGCGCGCCGCGAGCCCGGCGATCTTCTCCACCACGCCCCCGGCGATCGTCGTCCGGCCCCGGGTCGCGGGTGGCTGACCCGCACCGCTCCGCGCGGTCTGCAGGGTGGTGCCCGAAGTACCGGTGCGGTATTCGTCGGTGTCGGGTTTCTCAACGGCCGGGCTGATCGGCTCCGTCATCCGAAGCCACCTCCTGGGGGTCGGGGCCGGCGCGGGGGATCCGCGCGTCGTCGTCCTGCGAGTACCGTGCGCGCGGCTCGTCATGCGGGCAAGAGGGCGTCCGTACCCCGTTCCTTGTCCAGCGGGCGTCAACACGGGCGCCGTTCGCTGCTCCGGCCGGGTTCTCCTGCTGTACAAGAACGCGCGAGACGGTGGTCAGGAGTGATCCCATGACTGCCGTGGCAACTGATGCCCCGTCAAGACAAGGCGTCACCGGCGCCTTTCCGGCTGGAGGAAGATCATGAGACGAATCCGGTTGACCCGCTCCCTCCTCGCCCTCGCGGGGGCCCTCTCCCTGGCGACGCTGCCCGCGAGCCCCTCGGCCGCCGTCCACAAGGGCACCCCGGTGCTGCGGGTGATGCCGCTGGGCGACTCGATCACCTGGGGCGGCGGCAGCCCCACCCTCTCCTCCTACCGGCGCCCGCTGTGGCAGATCATGCGGCTCGAAAGGCGCTACACCGTACGGTTCGTGGGCTCCAAGGCCTCCGGCAGCTTCGCCGACTTCTCCAACGAGGGCCACAGCGGCTACGTCATCGACCAGCTGCGCGACGGCATCGACGGCTGGATGGCCGGCGCCCGGCCCGACGTGGTGCTCCTCCACATCGGTATCAACGACATCGCCCGGGACATCGACCTGCCGCACGCCCCCGACCGGCTCGCGGCCCTGGTCGACCGGATCTACGCGGACAAGCCGGGCGTCACCGTCCTGGTGATGGGCCTCATCCCCACCACGAGCGGCCTGGAGGCGCCCGCCAAGGCGTTCAACGTACGGGCCAAGGCGCTGGAGGAGACCGAGAGCCGGGCGGGGCGGAAGTTCCGCTATGTGGAGCCGCCCGCGCTCACCCAGGCCGAGTTCGTCGACCAGCTCCACCCCAACGACGCCGGGTTCCGGCGGATGGCCTGGTCCTTCTTCAAGCCGCTGGACGCGGTGTGGCGCCGGGGCTGGGAGTCCGGCGGCCCCGCGCTCGGCGCCGGCACCGAGGCGGGCGGGGCGAACTCCGTACGCTGGGCGGACTTCGACGGCGACCGCCGCATGGACCAGTTCACGCTGGACGGCCACGGCGGCGCGTCCGTACGCCTCAACCGGGGCGGCAACGGGCGCGGCGGCTGGAAGCCGCTCGGCCGGGTCGTCCGGGGCCTGCCCGCCGCCCCGGTCCGGGTGCGGTTCGCGGACTTCGACGGCGACGGCCGCGCCGATTGCGTCGCCCTGGACGCGAACGGCGCCGTACGCGTCTTCCTCAACCGGGGCGGCGACCCGCACGGCGGCTGGCAGGCGCTGGGGCAGGTCACCGAGGGCACCACGGAGGACGCGCGGCAGGTGGTGTTCGCGGACTTCGACGGCGACGGCCGGACCGACTACGTCACCCTCGGCGCCACCGGCGAGGTGCGGGTCCTGCTCAACAGGGGCGGCGACGGACGCGGCGGCTGGACGGACTGGGGCCGGGTCGCCACCGGGGTGACGGCCGACGCGAGCCGGGTGCGGTTCGCCGACCTCGACGACGACGGCCGCCCCGACTACAGCGTGGTGGCATCGAACGGCGCGGTCCGCAGCTTCCTCAACCGGGGCGGCGACGGCCGGGGCAGCTGGGTCGACCTCGGCAACACCACCACCGGCTTCACCACCGACACCGCCCGGGTGTCGCTGGCGGACTTCAGCGGGGACGGCAACGCCGACTACATCCTGGCGGGCCCCTCGGCCACGGCGGCCTCCGTGCACACCTGGGCGGGCGGCGACGGCCACGGCGGCTGGGTGGACCGGGGCCGGGTGGTCTCGGTGGCACCGAGGTCCTAGCCGTACGGCGACCAGGGCGGGGACACGACACCAAGTGAACGGTGGGACCCCGCCAACACCCCTGCTTCCTCAAGGAAGTTGACGCACGCGCATTGACACGCCTTCCTCCCGGGACGATTCTGAGAGCGCTCTCACGAGGTGGAAGAACCCATTCCTCCTCGCGGCGCCCCCCACGTGATCCGCCGGACCGATGAGGAGTTGGAGCGTGTCCGTCCTAGGAAAACCCCTGGCACCCCTGGTGGCCGCGTTGCTCGTCGCAGCGGGGTTCACGGCCACCGGCGCGGCCGGTCCCGCCACGGCCGCCGTGCCCTCGACCATCCCGCTCACCGTGACCAACAACTCCGGGCGCGGCGAACCGGTCTACCTCTACAACCTCGGAACACTGCTCTCGACCGGCCAGCAGGGCTGGGCCGACGCCAACGGCACCTTCCACCCCTGGCCGGCCGGGGGCAACCCGCCCACCCCGGCGCCCGACGCCTCGATCGCGGGACCGGCGAGCGGGCAGTCGACGACCATCCGGATACCCAAGTTCTCCGGCCGCGTCTACTTCTCGTACGGTCAGAAGCTCGTCTTCAAGCTCACCACGGGCGGTCTGGTGCAGCCGGCGGTGCAGAACCCGAGCGACCCGAACCGGAACATCCTCTTCAACTGGTCCGAGTACACGCTCAACGACGCCGGGCTGTGGATCAACAGCACCCAGGTCGACATGGTCTCCGCCCCGTACGCGGTGGGCGTCAAGACCGCGAGCGGCACCACCAAGTCGACCGGCCACCTCAAGCCCGGCGGCTACAACGGCATCTTCACCGCGCTCAGGGGCAAGCCGGGCGGCTGGGCGAACCTGATCCAGACCCGGCCCGACGGAACGGTGCTGCGCGCGCTCGCCCCCGGCCACGGCATCGAGTCGGGCGCCCTGGCGAGGACCGTCCTCGACGACTACATCAACCGGGTCTGGCAGAAGTACAGCACCTCGACGCTGACCGTCACGCCCTTCGCCGACCGGCCGGACACCAGGTACTTCGGCCGGGTCTCCGGCTCCACGATGAACTTCACCAACAGCGCGGGCGCGGTCGTCACCAGCTTCCTCAAGCCCGACTCCGACAGCGTCCTCGGCTGCTACAAGCTGCTCGACGCCCCGAACGACCTGGTACGCGGCCCGATCTCGCGCACCCTCTGCGCGGGCTACAACCGCTCCACGCTGCTGGTCAACCCCAACCAGCCGGACACCGGGTCCGGCGCCTTCTACCAGGACGCGGTGACCAACCAGTACGCCCGCGAGATCCACGCCCGGATGGCCGACGGCAAGGCGTACGCCTTCGCCTTCGACGACGTCGGCAACCACGAGTCGCTGGTCAACGACGGGGATCCGAGGCAGGCCTACCTCACGCTCGACCCGTTCAGCTAGCCGCGCGCCGACCCCCGACGGGGGACACGCGCTCGACCGGGCGGCTCATCCGGCGGGAGATCTCCCGCTTCGGGGGAAGGATCGCACCAAGCACGCGAGTCCAGCGGGAAGGAGACGGGGATGAGCCGCCCCGACGACAGCGACACGGCGGGCCCGGAGGGCAGCGGCGGCAACGCGGGATACGGGCGCCGGCCGTTCAAGCGCTCACGCAGCCACTTCGTCGACCGCATCACCCGGGACGGGCGCGACGGCTGGCCCGTCGAGTACGGCCGCTACCGGCTGGTCGTCAGCCGCGCCTGCCCCTGGGCGAGCCGCGCCCTGATCTCCCGGCGGCTCCTCGGCCTGGACGACGCCCTCTCGCTTGCGGTCGCCGACCCCATCCAGGACGACCGCAGCTGGCGCTTCACCCTCCACCCGGACGGCCGGGACCCGGTGCTCGGCATCCGCTACCTCGCCGAGGCGTACGAGGCGCGCGAGCCCGGCTACTCGGGTGGCGTCAGCGTCCCCGCGATCGTGGACGTGCCCAGCGGCGAGCTGGTCACCAACGACTTCCAGCGGATCACCCTGGACCTGGCCACCGAGTGGCGCGAGCTGCACCGCGCGGGCGCGCCCGACCTCTACCCCGAGGAGCTGCGCGACGAGATCGACGAGGTCATGGACGCCGTCTACCGCGACCTCAACAACGGGGTGTACCGGGCCGGTTTCGCCACCGGGCAGCGGGAGTACGAGGACGCCCACCGCGATGTGTTCCGCCGGCTCGACCTGCTCTCCGGGCGCCTCGCGGACCGCCGCTATCTGGTCGGGGACACCATCACCGAGGCGGACATCCGGCTGTTCACCACGCTGGTGCGCTTCGACGCCGTCTACCACGGGCACTTCAAGTGCAACCGGAACAAACTGAGCGAGGACCCGGTGCTGTGGGCCTACGCCCGGGACCTCTTCCAGACCCCGGGCTTCGGCGACACCGTCGACTTCGACCACATCAAGCGGCACTACTACCTCGTGCAGTCCGGCATCAACCCGACCGGGATCGTGCCCGTCGGCCCCGATCTGTCCGGCTGGCTCACCCCCCACCACCGCGAGCAGCTGGGCGGCCGCCCGTTCGGGGACGGCACCCCGCCGGAGCCGGTGCGGCGCGGCGAGGCGGTGCCGGAGGCGGGCCGCCCCTGAGTGGCGGGCCCGGTCCGCCGAGGTGCCGGCCCGGGGCCGACCGGGCAAGATGTTCCCAGATCGCTTTATCGACTTCATGAGGCTGGTGTGACGCCCCGGAGTCGTTCACATGTGCGAACCGGGATGCCGTGATGAGTGAAGAGTCGGTCATGGGCGGGGAGTGCTGGCTCCTCACCACCGGAGAGCTCGTACCGGGCGACGTCGTCGCGACCGGCGTGGACCGCTGGCACGTCGTGGTGCGCACCGCGCCCGCCAGCGAGTCCCGCACCCGGCTCGTCCTGCGCCCGGTCGGCGGCGGCTCGGACCAGGAGCGTCTGCTCGACCGGCGCGAGCGCCAAGTGGTGCGGGTGGGCCGGGTCGACCCCGCCGACGTGACCCAGCCCGAGGGGCCCGGCAGCGGCAGACGGCGGGTCGTGGTGACCGGCATCGGCGCGCTCACCCCGCTCGGCCCCGACGTCGCCGGGCTCTGGCAGGGGCTGCTGTCGGGGCGCTCGGCGGTCGGGGTACTGGAGGGCGAGGAGTTCGACGGGCTGCCGGTTCGGCTCGCCGCGCGGGCCGCGGTGGACCCGGCGGACCTGCTGCCCAGGCCGGTGGCGCGGCGGATGAACCGGTCCGCGCAGCTGGCCGTGCTCGCCGCACGCGAGGCCTGGCGGGACGCGGGCCTGGACCTTGAGGGCGCCCGCGAGAGCGGGTTGCTGCCCGCCCGGGCCGGGGTGTCGCTGGGGTCGATCATCGGCGGCGCGCCGGTGCTCGTCGAGGCCCAGCACCGGCTCGAGCGGCGGGGCCCGCGCGCGGTGTCGCCGCATACCGCGCCGATGCTGGTGCCGTCCTCGGCCGCCGCGCAGATCTCCATCGACCTCGGCCTCCTGGGCGAGGCCGGCACCTTGGTGTCGGCCTGCGCCTCCGGCACCGAGGCCATCGGGCGCGCCGTGGACCGCGTCCGTGACGGGCACCTCGACCTGGTGGTGGCGGGCGGCACCGAAGCCGTGATCACCCCGGTGATCCTGGCCGCCTTCGCTGCGATGAGAGCCGTTTCCACCCGCAACGACGAACCGGCGTCCGCGTCCCGCCCCTTCGACAAGAACAGGGACGGATTCGTCCTCGGCGAGGGCGCGGGCGTGCTGGTCCTGGAAGCCGAGGAGCACGCCAGGGCCCGGGGCGCGCGCATCTACTGCGAGGCCGCCGGATGGGGCCTGTCGGCCGACGCCTTCCACATGGCGGCCCCCGAACCGGGCGGCCGCGGCATCGAGGCGGCGCTGCGGGCGGCCCTCGCGGACGCGGACGCCACGGCGGCGGACGTGGTCCACGTCAACGCCCACGCCACCGCCACGGTCGAGGGCGACCGGGCCGAGGCGCGGGCGCTGGGCCGGGTCCTGGGCGCCCACACCCCGGACGTCCCGGTCACCGCCAACAAGGGCGCGCTCGGCCACCTCCAGGGCGGCGCGGGCGGCGTGGAGGCCATCGCCACCGTCCTGGCGCTGCGGGACGGGCTGATCCCGCCGACGGCCGGGTGCGACGACGTCGAGGACGGGATCGCCCTCGACGTCGTGCGCCACAGCCCGCGCTCACTGCCGCTGGACGGCGACATCGCGCTCAGCGACTCGTTCGGCTTCGGCGGCCACAACGCGGTGCTGGCCTTCCGCAGCATCGGCTAGCGAACCGCCCCGGGCGGGGGAGTCCTCAGCCGAGCCCCCCTGCCAGCGCGCTCATCAGCGTGCCCTGGGGCGTGTCGCCGGACATCTCCCACACCATGGCGCCGAGCAGCCCCTTCGCCTTGAGGTAGGCCGTCTTCCTGCCGATCGACCAGGTGTCGTCGAAGGACCACCACTGCCCGTCGGCCCCGGTGTAGCCGTACGTGGAGACGGACTGCTCGTCGTGGTACACGGTCAGTCCGGGCACGCCGCCGAGCATGTTGCTGTAGCCGCGCACCCCCGCCTCCTCCGGGAACTGGCCGGGCGCGGCCCCCTTGGCCGACTGCCACTCGCCGTGCGCCCCGCCGTCTGCGACGCTCTGCCAGCCCCGCCCGTAGAACGGGAAGCCGACGGTGAGCTTGCGCGGGTTGACCCCGGCGTCCAGATACGTCCGCACGGCCCCGTCGACACTGAAGTGGGTGGCGTACGGGTCCTGCGCGTCGGTGTAGAGGTTGGCCTGGTGGCCGGAGCGGTTCGGCTCCCAGGAGTTGTCGCTGCCGGCGCCGTGGAAGTCGTACCCCTGCACATTGGCGAAGTCCAGGGACGAGAAGATCCTGGTGAGGTCCCAGCCCTGCTGGATCTTCGCCGGGTCGGCGGGGGTGAACGCGGTCAGCAGCCGGTGCGGGCCGCCGAGCGCGTCGAACTGCTTGCGGAACTCGGCGAGCAGCAGGGCCAGATTCGCCTTGTCGGCCGTGGAGTAGTGGTTGCCCGCGTGGCCGTCGGGCGAGCCGGGCCACTCCCAGTCCAGGTCGATGCCGTCGAAGACCCCGGCGCCGGTGCCCGGGCCGCCCGCGCCGTTGTAGGCGGGGAGATTGCCCTTGATCCACACGTCGACGCAGGACGAGACGAACTTCTTGCGGGAGGCGTCGGTGGCGGCGGCGTCCGTGAAGAACTTCGAGTACGTCCAGCCGCCGAGCGAGACGACGGCCTTGAGGTGGGGGTACTTGGCCTTGAGCTTCTTGATCTGGTTGAAGTTGCCCCGCAGTTTCGCATAGCCGTCGTCGGCGACGCCGTCGACGGACTGGGCGGCGCTGAACGGCCGGGCGTAGTCGGCGTCCGCGTCGCCCCCGCCGGTGCCCTGGTCGGGGTCCTGCGGGTTGGCGCCGACGCCCTTGGTCACCCCGGCCAGACAGGTCAGGTTGACCGGGTCGATGTTCTCGAAGGCGTAGTTGACGACGTCGAGCTTGGCGGCCGAGCCCGAGGTGTCGAGGTTCTTGACGAAGTACTGGCGGCCGTAGATGCCCCACTGGGCGAAGTAGCCGACCTTCAGGTACTTGCCGGTGCCCGCCTGGTCGTCGGTGGTGACCTCCAGGGCGTCGGAGGCGGGCGAGGAGTTGTCGGCCGCGTCCCGCGCCTTCACGGTGAACGTGTACCTGGTGGCCGGGGTCAGCCCGGCGACGGTCGCGGTCGGAGTGGTGGCGGGGAGCGTCTGGGAGAGCACTCCGTCGCGGTACACGTCGTACGCGGCCACGCCGACGTTGTCGCTCGACGCGTTCCAGACCAGGTCCACGCTCGTCGACGTCCGGCCGGTGGAGCGCAGAGCGCCGGGCGCGGTGGGCGGGGTCGGGTCGGAGGCCGGGTCGGTGGTCGTCGCGGTGACCACCGCGCTCTGCGGACCGGTGTTGCCGCGGCTGTCCCTGGCCCGTACCGCGAAGCCGTAGGAGGTGGCCGGGGTGAGGCCGGTGACCGTGGCCGATGGGGTGGTCGCGGTGGCCACGACGGTGGCGCCGCTCAGCACGTCGTACGAGGCCACGGGGTGGTCGCCGCCCGTCGCCGGGGCCCAGGAGAGCGACACGCTGTGCGCGGTGACCGAGGTGACCTTGGGGGCGCCGGGCGCGGACGGCGGCACGTCCGGGGTGCCGTCGCACTTGTCGCCGTTGACCGTGCAGGCGCCGGGCGCGCCGATCGGACCGCTCGCCACGAACCAGTAACTGTACGGCTCGGTCGTCGAGTTGGCCGCGACGGTCGCGTTGTAGTAGGCGTTCTTCACTGTCACATGACGGCCGCTGACAGTGGCGTCGCCGTGGTAGTGGCCGCTGATGGAGACACCGGCCGGGAGGTCGAACTCCAGGGTCCAGCCGGTGACGGGGGAGGAGGTGGTGTTGCGGATGACATACGTCCCCTTCCACCAGGAGCCGTTGTCCTGGCTGCTGAAGGAGGCGGTGAGACCGCTCGCCGCGTGGGCGGGGGTGGCGGCGAGGCCGGTGAGCAGGGCGACGGGGAGCAGCAGCGCGCCGAGCAGTGCGAGGAGTCTTCGGTGGGGCGAGGAGCCCCGTAAGGACGAGGGCGAGGACATGGTTCCTCCCTGCGGTGCCGTGGGGGATGGGACAGGGCGGATCGCTGCGCAACGTAGAAGGTCTGGACCAGACGGTCAACCGTCTGGTCCAGACCTTTTTCGCGGTCCCGTCACCGTGGCTGCGCGGCGTCCTCCGCCATGGCCCCCGCCAGCGTCCGCCGCAGCACCTCGGCGAACCGGACCGGATGCGTGCTCAGGCCCACGTGGCCGCCCGGGAATTCGACCAGCGGGATGCCGAACCGCCCGGCCAGCACCGCCGCCGGGCGGGCGAGCAGCAGCCCCCGGGAGGCGCGCCCGCACGCCGGGACCAGCCGCCCGGAGTGCGCGGCCAGCGCGTCCACGTCCGGCATATGGCCGCTGAACTGGCGCAGTTCGCGCTCCAGGAACTGCGGCATGTTCTCCCGCATACGCCGGAACCTGTCGGTGTTACTCGCTGAAGTGGCCGCCCCGTCCCGCTCGTCGTCCGGCTCGTCGGTGCCCTCCTGGCCCGCCGCCGCGCCGAGCGCGGCCATTGCCGCCTCCAGGCCGTCGCGGCCGAACGCCTCGACGACGCCCGCGAAGGCCGCCCGCCACCGGTCGGCGTCCGGCAGCAGCCCCAGCACCGGCGGCTCGTGGGCCACGACGAGCCGCAGCCGCTCCGGGTGCCGGGCCAGCAGGTCGAGTGCGATGACTGCGCCCGAGCTGCTGCCGAAGACGAAGGCGGGCTCGGTCGGCGAGACCTCGGCGAGCAGCCGGCGCATGTCGTCGCTGTGCACCTCCACCCGCTGGTCCCGCCCCCGCTCACCGGCGGCGCTGCGGGACTTGCCGCGCGGGTCGACGGCGACGACGGTGAACCGGTCGGCCAGGTCCGCCCCCACCAGGTCGAAGGAGGCGGCGTCCCCGCCCCCGCCCGGGATCATCAGCAGCACCGGGCCGCTGCCGCGCCGCTCGTAGTACAGGGTCGCGCCGGGTACGCGCAGTTCAGGCATGGTTCTCTTCCTCCGTGGATGCGGCGGGCCAGTGTTCGAGGAGCACGTGCAGGGCCTCGACGGCCCGCCGCCACGAGGCCTCCACATCCCGTACGTGGTGGAAGCCGCCCTGGGCCTCGATGCTGAGGTAGCCGTGGAAGGTGCTGCGCAGCAGCCGTACCGCGTCGGTCAGATCCGGCTCGGCGAGCCCGTAGCCGCGCAGCATCCCGTAGGTGATCTCCACGGTCCGCCGCATCGCGGGCGCGTCGGCGACTGCCGCCGGGTCGACCCGGATCTGGGTCGCCGCGTAACGCCCGGGGTGGGCCAGCGCGTACGCCCGGTACGCGTCGGCGAAGCCCGTCAGGGCGTCCCGCCCCGAGCGGCCCGCCACCGCGACGGCGATCCGGTCGATGAGCTCGCCACCGGCCAGCAGCGCCACCCGGGTCCGCAGGTCCCGCACGTTCTTGACGTGCGAGTACAGGCTCGCGTCCTTCACGCCGAAGTGCCGTGCCAGGGCCGACAGGGTGACGTTGTCGAACCCGATCTCGTCCGCCAGCTCGGCGGCCGCCACCGTGATCCGCTCGGCCGTGAGTCCCGCACGCGCCATCTGCCCCGTACCTCCGTCGTCACCGTTCCTAGGGCTCCTAGGTTCAAACCTAGGGTACATAGGCAAGTGTGCGGGCGCCATCGAAATCGCGGCCGTGCTCCCGCCGCGCCATCGCGACTAGTCTCTGGCGACACAGAGTCTCTGGGGGAGGCAGCCGTGCCGCAGGATCCGACGGAACGCCGTGTCGTCGTCACCGGGGTGCCCCGGCGCACCCGCGGGCTCGGCGGCCACCGGCCCCGGACCGAGATCGACGAGCAGACCACCCTCGGCCACACCTATGTGCGCTCCCTGATGCGCAGCCAACTGCTCGCCGGGCTCACCGTGTTCGCCGTCCTCGTGCTGCTGGTCGGCCCGCTGCCGCTGGTGTTCGCGGTGCGGCCGCAGAACCCCGGACTCGTCTGGGGCGTGCTCGGCTTCGGCGTCTACCCGCCGCTCGTGCTGCTCGCCCGGTGGTACGTGAAACGGGCCGAGCGCAACGAACAGGACTTCGCCCGCCTCGTCGAGGACCGCTGACCGCCCGCCCGGCGCCGCCGAGGAACGTGACACCGTGAACCAGAACTACGCCGTACCGGCCGTGGCCCTCGTGGTCCTCGCCACGGTCCTCGTCGGCGCGCTCGGCCTGCGCATATCCCGGACCACCTCCGACTTCTACGTGGCCTCGCGCACGGTCGGCCCACGGCTCAACGCGGCCGCGATCAGCGGCGAGTACCTCTCCGCCGCCTCCTTCCTCGGCATCGCCGGACTCGTCCTCGTCCAGGGCCCGGACATGCTCTGGTACCCGGTGGGCTACACCGCGGGCTATCTCGTCCTGCTGGTGTTCGTGGCGGCCCCGCTGCGCCGCTCCGGCGCGTACACCCTGCCCGACTTCGCCGAGGCCCGCCTCGAATCCCGCCCGGTACGACGGCTCGCGGCCGCCCTGGTCGTCGGGGTGGGCTGGCTCTATCTGCTGCCGCAGCTCCAGGGCGCGGGCCTCACCCTCCATGTGCTCACCGGGGCGCCCCGCTGGTTCGGCGGCGTCCTGGTCGCGGTGGTCGTCGTCGCCACCGTCGCCGCGGGCGGCATGCGCAGCATCACCTTCGTCCAGGCCTTCCAGTACTGGCTCAAACTCACCGCCCTCCTGGTGCCCGCGCTCTTCCTGCTGCTGGCCTGGCACGGCGACGGCACCCCGCGCGTCGCCTTCGACGAGCCCGCCGCCTTCCGCGAACAGCGGGCCGTACGCGTCGACGACACCCTCGACATCAAGCTCGCCGCCCCGCTCACCGTCACCGCCACCGGCACCGTCGACGGCACCCGCCACCAGGACGCACGCCTCCTGCTGCCCACCGGGACCCACCGCGTCGAGCGCGGCACCCGGCTCGTCTTCGCCCCCGGCGACCCGGTCCCCGGCACCGACGCGGGCGGCTCGGGCATGTCCACGCCCCTCGCCCACGCCCGCCAGGAACGCCCGCTGTACGCCACGTACGGCCTGATCGTCGCCACCTTCCTCGGCACCATGGGCCTGCCGCACGTGGTCGTCCGCTTCTACACCAGCCCGCACGGCGTCGCCGCCCGCCGCACCACGGTCGTCGTCCTCGGCCTGATCGGCGCCTTCTATCTGCTGCCGCCCGTCTACGGCGCCCTGGGCAGGCTGTACGCGCCCGAACTCGCCCTCACCGGCCAGGCCGACGCGGCCGTGCTCGTCCTGCCGCACCTGGTGATCGGCGGGGTCGGCGGCAACCTGCTCGGCGCGCTCCTCGCGGGCGGCGCCTTCGCGGCGTTCCTGTCCACCGCGTCCGGGCTGACCCTGGCGGTCGCGGGCGTCCTCACCCAGGACGTGCTGCCGACCCGTGGGGTGCGGCACTTCCGCCTCGCCACCCTGCTCGCGGTCGCGGTGCCGCTGGTGGCCAGCGCCCTGGTGGGCGGGCTTCCGGTGGCCGACGCGGTGGGCCTGGCGTTCGCGGTATCCGCGTCGTCGTTCTGCCCGCTCCTGGTGCTCGGCATCTGGTGGCGCGGGCTCACCCCGCCGGGCGCGGTCGCCGGGATGGTGGCGGGCGGCGGCTCGGCGCTGCTCGCGGTCACCGCCACCATGGCGGGCCTGCCCGGCGGCGGACCGCTGCACGCGCTGCTCGCCTGGCCCGCCCTGTGGTCGGTGCCGCTCGGGTTCCTGACGATGATCCTGGTGTCCCTGGCGACGGCGGCCCGGATCCCGGCGGGCACCGCCGCGATACTGGCCCGCTTCCACCTGCCGGAAGCGCTGTACGCCGGGCAGCGCGCCCCCGCACCCCGTGAGGCCCAGCCGTGAACGGGTTCCTGGCCGGGATGTTCGCGGCGGCCCTGCCCCTGGTCGCGGCCGGGTTCTGGGCCGGGCGGCGCACCGCGCGTCCCCAGGGGCTCGGCGACCTGGGCACGCCCGTCGAGCACGCCACCTTCCAGACCCTGCACACCGCGTCCCTGGCCGCGCCCCCGCTGCGGGCCGGGCTCACCCCCGACACCGCGCGCCGCGCCGTCCGCGGGCTGCGCACCCTGCTCGGCACCGACGCGCTCTGCCTGACCGACGGGTCCTCGGTGCTGACCTGGGACGGGGCGGGGGAGCACCACAGCGCGGAGATCCTCCAGCGGCTCGGCCGGATCCGCGAGACCGGCCGCGGCGAGGCGTTCCGCATCCGCTGCGACGACGACGGCTGCGCCCTGCACTGGGCGGTGGTCGCCCCGCTCACCGTCGACGACCGGGTGCACGGCGCCCTGGTCGCCTGCGCGCCGCGCGAGTCGGCGGTTCTCGCGAGGGCGGCGGGCGAGGTGGCCCGCTGGGTCTCGGTCCAGCTGGAGCTCGCCGACCTCGACCGGTCCCGCACCCGGCTGATCGAGGCCGAGATCAAGGCGCTGCGGGCGCAGATCTCCCCGCACTTCGTCTTCAACTCGCTCGCCGTGATCGCCTCGTTCGTCCGGACCGACCCGGACCGGGCCCGTGAACTGCTCCTGGAGTTCGCGGACTTCACCCGCTACTCGTTCCGCAGCCACGGCGACTTCACCACCCTGGCCGACGAACTGCACGCCATCGACCAGTACCTGGCGCTGGTCCGCGCCCGCTTCGGGGAGCGGCTCTCGGTGACCCTCCAGATAGCGCCCGAGGTGCTGCCGGTGGCCCTGCCCTTCCTCTGCCTCCAGCCGCTCGTCGAGAACGCCGTCAAACACGGCCTGGAGGGCAAGACCGACAAGAGCCACATCAGCATCACCGCACAGGACGCCGGGTCCGAGGCGCTGGTCGTCATCGAGGACAACGGCGTCGGCATGGAGCCGGACCGGCTGCGCCGCATCCTCGCGGGCGAGGCGGGACCGTCCGCCGGCATCGGTCTGTCCAACGTCGACGACCGGCTGCGCCAGGTGTACGGGGACGGCCACGGCCTGGTCATCGAGACGGCCGTGGGCGCCGGAATGAAGATCACGGTCCGGCTGCCCAAGTACCAGCCCGGCGTCCACTCGGCGCCGGGCCGTACCGGCCCTATCCCGCGTACTCGGTGAGGTCGATGGAGTGCACCGCCAGCTGGTGTCCGTACCGCGGGTCCGTGGTGACCTTCTCCGGGACCATGCCCAGCTTGCGGATCACGTTCCCGGACGCTTCGTCGCCGACCCGCGCGATGGCCAGGACCCGGTCGAGGCCGCGGTCCTGGAGGGCGAACTCCAGCGAGGCGTGCGCGGCCTCCGAGGCGTACCCCTGCCCCCAGAACTGCCGCCCCAGGCGCCAGCCGATCGCCACGGCGGGCAGCAGCTCGGGCAGGTCCTCGGGCACGTACAGCCCGGTGAACCCGGCCAGCTCGCCCGAGCCGAGGAGCTCGACGGCGAAGAGCCCGAAGCCCTCCTCGTCCCACTCCTCCTCCCAGCGCTCGATCTCGTCGGCCGTCTGCTCCAGATCGAGGACCGAGCCGTCCCCGGTCCAGCGCATGACGTCCGGGTCCGCGTTGATGTCGGCCAGGGCGGGCAGGTCGTCCTCGTCCCAGCGGCGCAGGAGCAGGCGGGGGGTGTGGATCTCGGTCATGCGCCCATCCTGTCGAATACGGGGCCGAAGGGGTAATCCGCGGCTTCGGCCCGGGCAGACTCGGACCGTGGACGCACCGCAGAGCCAACCGGCCGGGCGGGCGCTGCACGGGCGTGTGGCCGTGGTGGCCGGGGCCACCCGGGGCGCCGGCCGCGGCATCGCCGCCGCCCTGGGCGAGGCGGGCGCGACCGTGGTGTGCACCGGCCGCAGCAGCCGTACGCATCCGCTTCCGTCCGACTACGACCGCCGCGAGACCGTCGAGGAGACCGCCGAGCTGGTCACCCGGCTCGGCGGCACCGGCGTCCCGGCCGTCGTCGACCACCTGGACCCCGCGCAGGTGAAGGCGCTGGCCGAGCGGCTCGCCGACGCGTACGGCGCCGTCGACGTCCTGGTCAACGACATCTGGGGCGCCGAGCTCCTCAAGGGCGGCCCCGCCGACTGGAACACGCCGGTCTGGGAGCACGACCTCGACGACGGACTGCGCATCCTGCGGCTCGCCGTCGACACCCATCTGATCACCTCCCACCATCTGCTGCCGCTCCTCGTCGCCCGGCCCGGCTCTCTGCTGGTCGAGGTGACCGACGGCACGAGCGCCTACAACGCGGCGCACTACCGGATCTCCGTCTTCTACGACCTGGCCAAGGTCGCCGTGAACCGGCTGGCGTTCTCGCAGGGCCACGAGCTCGGGCCGTACGCAGGCACCGCCGTCTCGCTCACGCCCGGCTGGCTGCGCTCGGAGATGATGCTCGACGCGTTCGGCGTCACCGAGGAGAACTGGCGCGAGGCGGCGGCCCCGCCGGACTTCGCGCTCTCGGAGTCGCCGCGGTTCGTGGGGCGCGCGGTCGCCGCCCTGGCGGCGGACGGCGACCGGGCCCGCTGGAACCAGAAGTCGGTCAGCTCCGGCGAACTCGCCCGCGTCTACGGCTTCACCGACCTCGACGGCTCCCGCCCCGACATCTGGCGCTTCATGGCGGACCGCGAACGGGGGCTGGACGCGGACCTCCACGACTACCGGTGACACCCAAGGCCACCGGCTCGGCGGCCATCGGTGTGGTGCGACGCCTGTTCTCCTGCGGCCCGCTGTGCTTCCATGCCACAGCGAAGACCGGGGGCCGTTGAGGGTCAGGGGGAGCGTGGGATGGGAATGGACCGGCGGGGCTTTCTGCGAGGGGCGGCCGTGCTTCCGGCCGCGGGACTGCTCGCGTACACGGGCACCGCGCCCGCCCGGGCCCGCACCCTGGGCACCGGCGACTGGATGGCGGGCCTCGGCGGCTCGACCCCGCTGCGGCAGCTGACGATTCCCGGTACGCACGACACCGGCGCCCGCTTCGGCGGTCTGTGGGTGAAGTGCCAGAACGCGGTCGTCGCCGCCCAGCTGAACGCCGGCATCCGTTTCCTGGACGTACGCTGCCGGGCCACCGGCGACGCCTTCGCCATCCACCACGCCGCCTTCTACCAGAACCTGATGTTCGGCGATGTGCTGATCGCCTGCCGGGACTTCCTCGCCGCCCACCCGGGCGAGACCGTGCTGATGCGCGTCAAGCAGGAGTACTCGACGGTGAGCGACGCCGAGTTCCGCCGGATCTTCGACCTCTACCTCGACCAGAAGGGCTGGCGGCCGCTGTTCCGCCTCGACGCCGCGCTGCCCACGCTGGGGGAGGCCCGGGGCAAGGTGGTGCTGCTCGCCGACAACGGCGGTCTGCCGGGCGTGCGCTACGGCGACCCGGCGCTCTTCGACATCCAGGACGACTACAACGCCGAGCCGTTCGGCAAGTACCCCAAGATCGAGGCCCAGTTCCGCAAGGCCGCCGACCAGCCCGGCAAGCTCTACGTCAACTATGTGAGCACGGCGGCCGCGCTGCCGCCCGAGTGGAACGCGGCCCGGCTCAACCCGCGGGTGCGCGACTTCCTCAACAGTTCGGCGCTGCCGGGCCGGACCGGACTCGGCATCGTGCCCATGGACTTCCCCGACGCGACCTCGGGGCTGATCGACGCGGTGCTGAGGCACAATCCGGCCCCCGCCGCCTTCGGCGCGCGGCCGAACGGGTGACTGTGGGCCGACCGCACCACGACGGGCCCCTCGGGCGCGACTCCGTGATGCGGAGGAAAAACCCCCGAAGTTAAGCTGGCGCAGTGGCTGGACGCGACCGACGGGCGATCGGGCCGGGCGAGAGGCTGGCCCTCAACCGCATGGGCAGCTTCGACTGGGACCTGGACAACAACACCCTTGCGTTCGATGACGCAGGTCTCGCCGTCTTCGACCTGAGGCCCGACGAGTACGACGGGAACCCCGACTCGCTGGTGTCCCGGGTGCCCCCCGAGGAGGGCGTACGGGTCAACGCCGTGGTCGACGAGGCCATGCAGACCGGCCGCTCCTCCTACGGCGCCTACTTCCAGCTGCGGCGGCGCAACGGACACCGCCAGTGGACCCATGTGCGCGGGCGGATCCTGCGGGACGACCGCGGCAGCGCGTACCGCGTCCTCGGGATCGTCCGCAACGCCACCACCGAGCTCACCGAGTTCACCTCGATCAGCCCCATGGAGGCGGGCCGACGGCGCATCACCAGCATCGTCCAGGGCACCACGGCGGCCCTCTCCAAGGCGGTGACCGTCGACGACGTCGCCGCGGTCCTCACCGGCAGCGACGGGAGGGAAAGGTTCGGCGCCGACGGACTCGTCCTCGGCCTGGTCGAGGGCGGCGCGCTCAAGGTCATCGCGCTGGCCGGCGACTCGATGGACGCGCTCGACGAGCTGAAGCTGCACCGCCTGGACGACTCGCTGCCGCTCGCCGAGGCCGTGCTGACCGGCCAGCCCCGGTTCGTCACCTCGCTCGGCGAGCTCGGCCACACCTTCCCCCGGCTCGCCCCGTACATCCAGCGCCTCGAAGTGGACGCGGCGGCCTTCCTGCCGCTGATCGCCCAGGCCCGCCCGGTCGGCGGTCTTGCGCTCTTCTTCCGGGGGCGCAGCGACTTCTCGGCCGAGGACCGCAACCTCTGCCTGGGCCTCGCGGGCATCGTCGCCCAGTCGCTCCAGCGGGCCATCCTCTTCGACCAGGAGCGCGAGTTCGCCACCGGCCTCCAGGCGTCGATGCTGCCGCGGCACGTGCCCGAGTTCACCGGCGCCGAGATCGCGGTGCGCTACCACGCGGCCTGGGGCGGCCGGGAGGTCGGCGGCGACTGGTACGACGTGATCGCGCTGCCCCGGGGACGGGTCGGGGTGGTGGTCGGCGACGTCCAGGGCCACGACACCCACGCCGCCGCGATCATGGGCCAGCTGAGGATCGCGATCCGCGCCTACGCGGGCGAGGGGCACCCGCCCGCGACCGTCCTCGCCCGCGCCTCCCGCTTCCTGGCCGAGCTCGACACCGAGCGCTTCGCGACCTGCACGTACGCCCAGGTGGACCTCTCCTCAGGAGGGGTACGGGCCGTCCGCGCGGGCCACCTGGGGCCGTTCATCCGGCACACCGACGGCCGGGTGGGCCGCCCCAACCTGCGCGGCGGACTCCCGCTCGGGCTCGCCACCGAGTTCGACGACGAGGAGTTCCCCGAGACCCGGCTCGACCTGGTGCCCGGCGAGACGATGGTGATGTGCACCGACGGGCTCGTGGAGGAGCCGGGACTGGACATCTCGGCCGGGATGGACGCCCTGGAGGGGGCCGTGCGGACCGGCCCCGAGGACGCCGACGCGCTCGCGGACCACCTCTCCGCCACCCTCTGGGAGCGCTGGGGCACCGGCGACGACGTCGCCCTGCTGGTGCTGCGCCGCGCCCCCGACCCGGGCACCCCGCAGGCCCCCCGCATCCACCAGTACATCCACCAGGCCGACCCCGAGGGCCTGGCGGAGTCCCGGGTGGCCCTGCGCCGGGCCCTGGAGGACTGGGGCTTCGCGGAGCTCGTCGACGACGTGGAGCTGGCCGCGGGCGAGCTCCTGGGCAATGTGCTGCTGCACACCGAGGGCGGCGCCGTCCTCACCCTGGAGGTGCTGCCCGAGCCGGTGCGCCGCGTACGGCTGTGGGTCAAGGACCGCTCCAGCGTCCGTCCGCGCCGCCGCACCCCCGGCGAGGCGGCCACCTCCGGGCGCGGGCTGATGCTCATCGAGGCGGTGTCGGCCCGCTGGGGCGTCGAGCCCAGGGGCGACGGCAAGGCGGTGTGGTGCGAGTTCGTGCCGGACGGCACGGAGGCGGACCTGTCGGCCGAGCGGCTGGTGGTGCCGCCGGAGGAACCCCCGGAGGACTGACCGGCCCGCGGACCGGCCAGTCCCTCGTGTACGTGACGTACGGGTTCAAGGACAGGCTCTCAGGGCTTGATGACCCAGGCGTCGCCCAGCGAGCGCTCGCCGGAGGAGTCCGACGGGCGGTTGATGACGCCGTCGGCCGCCGTGGCCATCACGCTGGAGCCGCCGCCGTCGAGGTTGAGCGCCTCCTGGGCGCCGAGCTGCTTCATCAGCACCGCGGTCCAGGCGATGCTCAGCCCCTCGCTGTAGCCCGCCTGCCGGCCGTCGACGACGGCCAGCATCAGCCGGCCCTGCTTGTCCACGCCCATCATCGAGCGCGGATTGGCCCGGTTGGTCCAGTCGTACGTGAACGACTGGTCGGCGCCGAACCGGATGATCCCGTCCGCCATCGCGTTCACCGACACCTTGCCCCGGCGCACCAGCGTCGGGCCGACCTGCATGATCGTGGTGTCCCGGGTGAGCGGCACCGGGAGGCCGTAGCTGTCGCTGACGCGGGTGCGGATGGTGAGGGGGTCGCCCGCGTGCACATGGCCGAGCAGCCACTCGGCGCTCTCCCCGATGGCCTGGATGGTGGAGCCGCCGGCCGGGACGGCCGCCCCGCGCGAGGAGTTCACCGCGACCACCTGGTCGTGGGCGTCGAGGACGGCCTCGGCGCCCGCGCCCTTGGGCGGGGTGCCCCACTCGGGGGTGAAGCGCACCAGCTCGCTGGGGTCGGTGCACTCGAAGTCGTGCTGCGGCTTCTCGGTCGGGGTGTCGCCGCCGACTCCGCCGCAGTTCCAGACGTCACCGGGGAAGCGGTTGACGCCGTCGATCTCCTCGATGGCGCCGCCCGGCGTCTGCAGCGAGATGTGTGCCTTGAGGGCGTCGACGCGGACGTGCCGCCCGCCGTTGGTGATGATGACCGCGCCCCGGCCCTGGGTCGCCGAGGCGAGCACCTTGCCGTCCTTGACGTAGAACCCGCCGGGGGCGTCGTTGTAGAACCACTGGCCGTTGATGCCGGCGATCGCGCCCGCGCGGGCGATGAGGTCGGTCGCCGGCTCGGTGCCGTGCAGGGTGGGCCCGAACTCGGTGTCCACCTTGCCCTGGAACTGCCGGAAGTCGACTCTTATGACGTTGACCTTCTCCGGGGCGCGGAAGTCGGTGCCGTCCTGCGCGGTGTAGCGCGTGTCGCCGGTGAACCCGGCGGCCTTCACCTTGGCCAGCTCCGCGGTCGCGTCGGGCCGCTGGGCGAAGCCGCCGAGCCGGACCGTCCAGCCCAGCGTGCCCGCCTCCAGGTCGGCGTACGCGGGCGAGCGGACCTCTTCGACCCGCGGCTCGAAGCCCTTCTCGCGCAGGGCCTGGGCGACCCGGTCCGCCGTGTCCTTGGGGCCCAGCTCGGTCGTGGCCTTGCTGACCGGACCGCCGGACTGCGCGGGCAGGTACACGTGCACGGTCCAGAAGTCGTCCGCGTTCTTCTTGCCGAAGGTGTACGTGGTGAGGGTGACGCCGGGGCTCAGGGTCCGGGTCACCGGGGGCGCGGTGGACGTCAGGG
Source organism: Streptomyces sp. TLI_146 (assembly GCF_002846415.1). Taxonomy (NCBI): domain Bacteria; kingdom Bacillati; phylum Actinomycetota; class Actinomycetes; order Kitasatosporales; family Streptomycetaceae; genus Streptomyces; species Streptomyces sp. TLI_146. The sequence goes on along the minus strand of NZ_PJMX01000001.1, from coordinate 1,656,924 downwards.
GAGACTGGAACGGCTTGGCGTCGAGGGCGGGGCGGAGGGCGCCGTGGGGGGCGGCCTCGGCAGTCGGCATGGCGACCGCGGCGGTCAGGGCGACGGCGGCTGACAGCGCGGCGGCGAGGGTGGTTCGGCGCATGAGGCTTCCTTCATGGGTGGGAAGGTGCGTCGAAAATTAGATGGTGTGGACATGACTTGCGCTGATACGTCACACGCTGCCCACGTGAAGTGACTCTCACTGATGAGTGAACGAGGCAGCAGGCCAGAAGTAGTTGGCCCGGCCGAAGTCCAACTGCCTTTCACATAAGGGCTGCTGTGCCCCCCACCGGGGCATTTGCCACATTCGGAACTCCTCCTTCCGATCAGATGATCCGTCAGTTATTTCGTCCGATTTATAACGGAGGCGGACGGATCTTCCGCGCGAATCGCCGTAGCCCCGGCGGCGCTGTCCCCCGGTCGGCCCCGGTCGGCCTCGGTCGGCTCCCACCGCGCCCCGCCGCCCCGCCGCCGGGCCCGCTCGCCGTGCGGGGACGGCCGCGAACGGGCAGCCTGGATCTTCCAGAGGTGTCCGCGCGCGGCCGTGGAGGAGGTGGTCCGCCGTGCCCGACCGGGATGCGCCCGGGCCCCCGCCCGACCGCGCGCCCCCGCACCAGGCGGTGCTCTCCCGGGTGCTGACCGGGCTCCTCGACGACGTCCAGGCACACTCCGGTGCCGTCTATGTGCTCGATCCCGCCGAGAACGTCCTGGTCATGACCGCGATCGCGGGCCTGCCCAGGGTCTTCGCCGCGCCTTGGGAGCGGGTCGGGCTCGCCGCCCCCATCCCGGTCGCCGACGCGGCCCGCGAGCGGCGTCTCGTCTGGGTCGGCGGCGAGGAGGAGATGGCGGGCCGCTACCCCCGGATCGCGGTCGTGCTGCCCTACCCCTTCGCGCTGGCCGCCCTCCCCGTGGCCACCGCCGACACTGTCTACGGGGCCGTCTACGCGACCTGGCCCGGCTCGCACCCCGCCGACCTCTCCCGCCACGAGCGCGAACGGCTCACCGCCGCCTGCGACCGGCTCGCCGAGTACATGGAGTGGGCCGCGGGCCAGGGCCGGCCGGTGCTGCCGGAGCCCGGGGTGCGCCCGGTGGAGCCGCCGGGGGAGGTCCGCGCCGCCGAGGCCGCCCGGATGGCCGCGCGCCTGCCGTACGGACTGTGCGCGCTCGACCTCGACGGCCGGGTCGAGTACGCCAACCAGGCCTCGGCCGACCTGCTCGGCGTCCCGGTCGAGCGGCTGCTCGGCACCCCGCCGTGGGTGACCCTGCCGTGGCTGAACGACCCGATGTACGAGGACCGCTACCGGGCGGCGCTGCTCAGCCAGCGGATCACCTCGTTCGTGGCGCTGCGCCCGCCCGGCGACTGGCTCTCCTTCCGGCTCTACCCCAGCACCACCGGCCTCAGCGTGCGCATCACCCGGGCCCGCGCCACGCCCCGGGGAGGCCGTCCGCCGCGCGACGCGGGGGAGGGGCCCGGGCGCCTGGTGACCATCTCGCACGTGCTGAGCCTGGCCAGCGCCCTGACCGAGGCCGTGGGCGTACGGGATGTGATCGACCTGGTCGCCGACGAGATCATGCCGGCCGTGGGCAGCCGGACCCTGGTCATGCTCGGCTCCTCCAGCGGGCGCCTGCACGTCCTGGGGCAGCGCGGCTACGAGGACCCCTCGGTGGTGGACCGGTTCGACGGGATGCCGCTGACCGCCCAGACGCCCGGCGTGCGCGCCCTGCTCACCGGCGTGCCGGGGTTCTACGAGTCGCGCGGGCAGCTGGAGCGCCTCTACCCGATCCGGTACGCCACCCCCGACGGCATGGCTGCCTGGGCCTATCTGCCGCTGATCGCCTCCGGCCGCGCCGTGGGCACCTGTGTGCTGGGCTACGCCGAGGAGCGCACCTTCACGGCCGAGGAGCGCGCGGTGCTGACCAGCGTGGGCGGACTCATCGCGCAGGCCCTGGAACGGGCGCGGCTGTACGACGCCAAGCACCGGCTCGCCCACGGCCTCCAGGAGGCCCTGCTGCCGGACACCCTGCCGGACCTGCCCGGGCTCGAAGTGGCCGCGCGCTATCTGCCGGGCACCCAGGGCATGGACATCGGCGGCGACTTCTACGACCTGCTGCCCGTCGGCACCGCGGCCGCCGCCGTGATCGGGGACGTCCAGGGCCACAACGTCACCGCGGCGGGCCTGATGGGCCAGGTCCGTACCGCCGTCCGCGCCTACACCGCCGTCGGCCAGACCCCCGGCCGGGTCATGGAGTCCACCAACCGGCTGCTCGTCGACCTCGCCACCGAGCGCTTCGCCAGCTGCATCTATCTGCACCTGGACACCGCGCGCGGACGCGCCCTGCTGGCCCGCGCCGGACATCCGCAGCCGCTGCTCAGGGACCCGGACGGCCGAGTGCGCACGCTGGATCTGGCCGGCGGCCCGCTGCTCGGCATCGACGCGGACGCCGTCTACCCGACCACGGAGGTGCCGCTGCCGCCCGGCTCGGTCCTCGCGCTGTACACCGACGGCCTCATCGAGATCGCGGGCGTCGACCTCGACGAGTCGGTGGCCGCCGTCGCCGACCGGCTCGCCGCCGAGGGCGGGCGCCCGCTGGAGGAGGTCGCCGACAGCCTCGTACGCCATGTCCAGGAGACCCAGGGGCGCAGCGACGACGTGGCGCTGCTGCTGCTCAGACCCGAGTGAGCGGCGGCGGGGCGGTGCTCTCGCGTTCGATCAGCCGGGGCAGCGGCATCGGGACCGACCGGGCGGCGCCGCCGTCGAGCAGCGCGGTCAGCTCCCGCGCGGCCAGCCGCCCGAACGCGATGGTGTCCCGGGACAGCGCGGTGAGCCAGGGGTGGACCATCCGGCACAGCACCGAGTCCTCCCACGACACGATCGAGACGTCGCCCGGCACCGAGAGCCCGAGCCCCGCCACCACGGCGGCTCCGGCCGCCGCCATCACGTCGTTGTCGTAGACCAGCGCGGTCGGCGCCGTTTCCCCGCCCAGCACCCTGCGGGTCACCGCCGCGCCCTCGGTGTCCGAGTAGTCCGTGGTCACCGAGCGCACCCCGGTCAGTCCGCGCCGGTCGGCCTCGGCGCGCAGGGAGCGGATGCGGCGGTCGGTGTGCGCCAGCGAGTCGAGGCCCGCGATGTGCACGACCCTGCGGTGCCCCAGCTCGTACAGCCTGCCGACGACCGCCGCCATCGCCCCGGTGTCGTCGGCGCGCACCTGCGACAGGTTCGGGTGCGTGTCCGGCAGCCCGCCGATGACGACCCCCGGCAGCCCGAGCTCGTCGAGCAGCTCCGGGCGCGGGTCGTCGGTGCGCGGGTCCACCACCAGGACGCCGTCCACCCGGTGCTCGGCCCACCACCGCCGGTACACCGCGCACTCGGCCCGTACGTCCTCCACCACCTGGAAGAGCAGGCCGAGTTGACGCTCCGCCAGGACCTCCTGGATGCCGGAGATCAGCTGGAGGAAGAACGAGTCGACCCCGAGGGTCGCGGCCGGGCGCGCCACCACCAGGCCGACCGTGGCCGCGCCCTCGCCGGAGAGCGCCCGGGCCGCCGTGCTCGGCCGCCAGCCCAGTTGCTCGGCGACCCGGCGGACCCGGTCCCGGGTGACCTCGGAGACGCCGGGGCGGTCGTTGAGCGCGAATGACACCGCGCTCTCCGACACCCCGGCCCGCTGGGCGATGTCCTTCATCGTCGGGCGGCGCGCCACCGTGCGCCGGGCCGCCTGCGTGTCCTTGCCGGACGGCGGGCTGTCCGTCACCCGTGCCCCTTTCCCGCTGGATCCGACCGGTCCGTGGCCGGTGAATGCCCCAGCGTACTAATGCGCTTGAGCACCATGACTCTAAAGCGCATTAGTAGATCGCTGCAACTACCCCGATTCGCGGCGGTGACCTGCGCATACATCATCCAACTAGGGCCGCCTATTGACTTTTTGAAGATTCGCACCGCAAAGTCTGCCGATGTGAGCGTCCGGTACCGCGCCTTTCCGGGGGACACCCCCCGGCCCCCGGCGAGGCCGACCGCCGCCGTCCGCACGTCTGGTCCGAGCAAAGGAGCCGTACACCGTGCGCATCTCCCGCAGGGCACTCGCCGCTGCCGCCGTCCTCGCCACCGTCCTGCCGCTGAGCGCCTGCTCCGGCGACTCCGACTCCGGTTCGTCCGACGCGTCCGGCAAGGTCGAAGGGAAGATCACCTTCCAGACCTGGAACCTCCAGGCGAACTTCAAGGACTACTTCAACGGCGTGATCGCGGACTTCCAGAAGAAGTACCCCGGCACCGAGGTGAAGTGGGTGGACCGGCCCGCCGAGGGTTACGCCGACAAGATCAGCGCCGACGCCGCGGGCGGCACCCTGCCCGACGTCGTCAACGTCTCGCCGGACCTGGTGGCCCCGCTCGCGAAGGCCGGTCTCGCGCTCGACCTGGACAAGGCGGCCGCCGACTACCGCAAGGAGTATCTGCCGGGCGCCTGGCAGAGTCACCGGATACCGGGCACGCCGGGCACGTACGCCTTCCCCTGGTACCTCAACACCGGCCCGCTGTTCTACAACAAGCGGCTGTTCAGCGACGCCGGGCTGGACGCGGCCAAACCGCCGAAGACGTACGACGAGGTCTTCGCCGACGGGCTGGCGATGGCCCGCAAGAGCAACGGGAAGATCGCGACCTTCGCCAACGTGCCCACGATCGAGGACTTCGGGCGCTACGGCGTCGAGCTGATGAACAAGAGCGGCGACGGCTTCGCGTTCAACGATGCCAAGGGGGTCGAACTCCTCACCAAGTACAAGGAGTTGTACGACGCCAAGGCGCTCGACCCGCAGGCGCTGACCGCCACCCCCGAGTCGGCCGGGCACAAGTTCCTCACCGAGTCGGTGTCCATGAACCCCGGCAGCGCACTCGACCTCGCCAACTTCAAGAAGCAGGCCCCGACGCTCTACAAGAACATCGGGATCACCGACCAGATCACCAGCACCGGCAAGGCCAACATGTACGTCATGGGCGTCATGGTGAACTCCAAGAGCAAGCGGAAGCCCGCCGCCGTCGCCTTCGCGCACTTCGTGACCGACGCGGCACACCAGATGGAGTTCGCCAAGAAGGTCGCCATCTTCCCGAGCACCGCGGGTTCGCTCGACGACCCGTACTTCACCAAGGAGGACGGCACCGACGAGACCCGGGTGCGGATCGCCGCCGCCAAGTCCCTGAAGACGGCGGTCAACTACACGCCGGTGCTGTTCAGCGAGCAGATGAAGACCGCGCTGCGCAACGAGGTGGCCAAGGCGCTCCAGGGCAAGCAGAGCCCCAAGGAAGCGCTTGACAACGCTGTCAAGGCCTGTGACCAGCTGCTGAAGCAGAGCTGAGCCGTCCGTGAACAGCCCCACCGCCGCCCAGGCGGACCCGTCCGGCCCCCTCGCCGCCGCCCCGGCGGCCCGGAGCCCCCGCTCCGGGCCGCACCGGGCCGGCCGTCGCATCCGGCGCCAACTGCCCACCAGCCCCTGGCTGTTCGCGGCGCCCGGACTGCTCGTCGTCGGCGTGTTCAGCCTGTACCCGTTCGTCAGCACCGTGGTGAACTCCTTCACCGACCGCCGCACCCTGGTGCCCGGCCACTACGTGGGCCTCGCCAACTTCCGCGAGCTGTGGCACGACGACATGTTCTGGACCGGGCTGCGCAACAGCACGCTGTACGTCCTCGGCGTCGTCCCGGCCCTCGTCGTCCTGCCGCTGCTGCTCGCGATGCTCGTCCAGCGGCACATCCCCGGCATCGCCTTCTTCCGGGCGGCGTTCTACACCCCGGTCGTGGCCTCCATCGTCGTGGTCGGCCTCATCTGGGTGTGGATGCTCGACGACCGGGGGCTGATCAACTCGGTCCTGGAGGCGGTGGGCGTCGGCAAGGTCGGCTTCCTCAGCGACCAGTGGCTGCTGCTGTGCAGCGCGATGGCGGTCACGGTCTGGAAGGGCCTCGGCTACTACATGATCATTTACTTGGCGGCCCTGGCCAACGTACCGCGTGAGCTGCACGAGGCGGCCGCGGTCGACGGGGCCGGGGCGATCCGTCGCTTCTTCACCGTCACCGTGCCCGCGCTGCGCTCCACCATGGTCCTGGTCGCCGCGCTCTCCTCGGTCTCGGCCTTCAAGGTCTTCTCCGAGGTCTATCTGATGGCGGGCCCCAGCGGCGGCCCGGCGGGCGAGGACACCACCTTGGTGATGCTCGTCCAGCGCGTCGGCACCGGTCTGACCGGCCGGGTCGGCTACGCCTCGGCCATCTCCGTGGTCGTCTTCGCCGTCACCGTCGCGCTGATGCTGCTCGTGCTGCGGGCGGACCGGAGGGAGGACGCGTGAGCATCGACACCGACACGGGTACCGCGACTCGTACGGGCCCGGCGACCGCCGTGCGCCGCCGCGGGAGGGGCGTCACCGACAAGGAAGGGCGACGCGTTCCCCTCTGGCAGCTCGTGCTGCGGTACGTGCTGCTCCTGGTGGTCCTGGCCCTCACCGTGGGGCCGTTCCTCTGGCAGCTCTCCACCTCGCTGAAGGGGCCGCACGAGGACATCTTCAGCTCCCCGCCGAAGTTCCTGCCCGGGCAGCCCACCCTCGACAACTACGCGCGCGTGGCCGACACCATCCCCGTCTGGGACTACGCCCTGAACTCGCTGAAGGTCGCCGCCGCCAACGTCGTCACCAACTGCGTGGGCGCGTCCCTCGCCGGATACGCCCTGGCCCGGATGCGCTTCCGTGGCCGCCGGGCGGCCACCCTCGCGTTCATCCTCGCCATGCTGGTCCCCGTCGAGGGCATCATCATCGCCCAGTTCACCACCATGCGGGACCTCGGCCTCAACAACACCCTGATCGCCGTCCTGCTGCCCGGCTCCATCGGCGCGATGAACGTCCTGCTGATGCGCAACGCCTTCCTCAACCTCCCGTACGAGGTGGAGGAGGCGGCGTACGTCGACGGCGCCAACGCCTGGCAGCGCTATCTGCGCATCGCCCTGCCCGCCGTGAAGGGCACCCTCGCCGTGGTCGCCATCTTCGCCTTCATGGGCGCCTGGGACGACTTCCTGTGGCCACTGATCGTCCTCAGCGACCCGGACCGCTTCACCCTCACCATCGGCCTGAACTATCTGCACGGCACCTTCGCCAACGACGAACGGCTCGTCGCGGCGGGCACGGTCATCGCCGTCGCCCCGCTCATCGTGCTCTTCGCCTGCCTGCAGCGTTACTTCTTCCGCGGCGTCGGCGAGGGAGCGGTCAAGGGCTGAGCCCCGTGGCCCTTCGTCCCCGCTCGCCTCCTCCTTCGCCCCGCGGTACGCCCACAGAACGGACCCGCATGCCTTCACAACAGGCCCGCATGCCTGCCGCCGTGCGCTTCGGCGCCAACTACACGCCTGGCCAGGGGTGGTTCCACCACTGGCTCGACTTCGACCTCGACGCCGTACGCGCCGACCTCGACGCGATCGCGGCGCTCGGCCTCGACCACATCCGGGTCTTCCCGGTGTGGCCGTACTTCCAGCCCAACCGCACCCTGATCCGGCCGCGCGCGGTCGAGCAGCTGGTCCAGCTCGCCGACGCGGCGGGCGAACGCGGCCTCGATGTCAACGTCGACGGGCTCCAGGGCCATCTGTCGAGCTTCGACTTCCTGCCCGCCTGGACGCAGACCTGGCACCGGCGCAGCCTCTTCACCGACCCCGAGGTGCTCGACGGGCAGGCGGCGCTGCTGCGCACCCTCGCGGGGGCGCTCGCGGACCGGCCCAACTTCATCGGGATGACGCTCGGCAACGAGATCAACCAGTTCGCGGCCGGGCCGCACCCCGACCCCGACCGCATCACGCCCGCGCAGGCCGGGGAGTGGCTGGAGCGGATGCTCGCCGCGTGCGAGGAGGGCGCGCCGGACAGGCCCCATGTGCACGCCGAGTACGACGCCGCCTGGTACCAGGACGACCAGCCGTTCACCCCCGCGCACGCCGCGCGGCTCGGCGCCATGACCACCGTGCACTCCTGGGTGTTCAACGGTACGGCCCAGGCGCACGGGCGCGGCGGTGTCGCGACCGAGAACCACGCCGCGTACCTCGTCGAGCTGTCGAAGGCCTGGGCGGACGATCCGCGGCGGCCGGTGTGGCTCCAGGAGGTGGGCGCGCCCGCCCCGCTGATCCCGGCCGGGCACGCGGCCGCGTTCACCGAGGCGACGGTGGTGAACGCGCTGGACTGCGCGGATCTGTGGGGGGTCACGTGGTGGTGCTCCCACGACGTGGACCGGTCGCTGGCCGACTTTCCCGAACTGGAGTACAGCCTTGGGCTGTTGACCAGCTCGGGGCGGGTGAAGCCGGAGGGGGAGGCCGTGGCCCGGCTGGCCCGGGAGTGGCGGGGGCGGGTGCATGCGCCCGCGCCCCGTACCACCGCGCTCGTCGTCGACGTGGGGGACGAGCTCTCGGCGCCGCGCCGTTCTGTGTGCGCGCCTGGCGGATCGGTGTTCGAGGCGTTCGCCCGGCTGGTGGGGGACGGGGTGCGGCCCGCGGTGGTGCTGGCGAGCCGTGCCGATGACAAGGAGCACTTGGCGCTGCGCGGGATCGATGAGGTCGTGGTGCCGGAGGAGGTGGGCTGAGCGCGACGGGCGACGGCGTGTTCGGCTGCGGACCGTGCGTGGCTGGGCGCGCAGTTCCCCGCGCCCCTTGGGGGGATGGGCTCAGCCCCGTATGAAGCCTCGGCTCGACAGCGTGATGAGTACAGCGCGGACCCCGGCCCGGTAGGGCCACACCACCTGAAAAGGAGAGACCCCCATGCCCCTCCCCAGACCCACCCGCCGTACCGTCGTCCTCGCCGGAGCCGGGGCGGCTGCCGCTGTCGTCGGCCCAGCCGTTGCCGCTCGGGCAACGGAGGGCGCTCCCGTCGATCTTCAGCCGTATGCCTCGTACTGGTACCCGGACTCGTTCCCCTCCGGCACCCCCGGCCCCGGCATCACCTGGCGGAGTCTGAAGGACTGGCGGGCCGCGGACGACCGGGACCTCGCCTTCAACACCGCGTCCGTGCCGCTCGCCCGGCGGTTCACGCCGGTGGCGGTGAACCGGAGCGCCCGCGCCCGGCAGGCCCGTATCCAGGCGCTCGTGTCGTTCGGGCACACCGCGGGCAACCCGTCCCAGGGCGCGGCCACCGCCGACCACTACGCGCTCACCCACTGGGCCTACCTCGACGAGCTGGTGTTCTGGGGCGGTTCGGCGGGGGAGGGGCTGATCCTGGCCCCCAACGCGCCGGTCGTGGACGCGGCGCACCGCAACGGCGTGCCCGTGCTCGGCACCGTCTTCCTGCCGCCGACCGCGTGGGGCGGCGAGCTGCGCTGGACCCGCGACCTGGTGCGGCGCGACCCGCTCGGCCGGTTCCCGCTCGCCGCGAAGCTCGTCGAGGTGGCGGTCGCGTACGGCTTCGACGGGTGGTTCGTCAACGCCGAGACCGACGGCGGCGACGCGGCCCTCGGCGCCGACATGCTCGCCTTCGTACGGGACCTCAAGGCCCGCAGCGAGGCCTCCGGACTCCGCGTCACCTGGTACGACGCGATGACCGTCGATGGGTCCGTGGGGTGGCAGGGCGCGCTCGACGCGCAGAATCAGGACTTCTTCCGCAGCGCCGACGCGATGTTCGTGGACTTCCGGTGGTCGGGCGGGAGCCTCGCCTCCTCCGGTGAGCTCGCGGACAGGCTCGGCCGGAGCCGCTACGAGCTGTGGGCCGGCGTCGACGTCGAGGCCCATGGGTGGGACAGCTCCGTGGACTGGGACGCCATCGTGCCCCGCGACCGGGCGCACATCGTCTCGTACGGTCTCTACCGGCCCGAGTGGACCCGCAACCAGCTGCCCGAGGGGCGCACCCCGGGGCAGTTCCACGCGGCCGACGACCGGTTCTGGACCGGGCGTTCCCTCGACCCCTCGCAGCCGGACACGGACGGCTGGCGCGCCCCGGCGACCGTGGTCGCGGACCGCTCGACGGTCGACCGGCTGCCGTTCGCGACCTCCTTCAACACCGGGCACGGACTGCGCTGGTACGAGCGCGGCGAGGTGACCTCGGCCGCCGAGTGGAACCACCTCGGCCTCCAGGACCGGCTGCCGGGCCGCCGCTGGGTGGTCCGCACGAGCGGGCGCCGCCCGGCCGTCTCCTTCGACTTCGCGGACGCCTGGCGCGGCGGGTCCAGCCTCCTGGTCGACGGCGACTTCGACGCCCCTGCCACCATCGAGCTCCACGCGACCCGGCTGCCGCTGTCCCGCTCTACGGTCGTCGAGCTCACCCACCGGGCCGACGAGGGCACGGTCACCGTCGAGCTCGCGGTCGCCCTGCGCGAGCCCGCCGGACCCGGTGACCCGGTCCCGTACACCTACATCCCGGCGGGCACTCTGCGGGCGGGCGGCTCCGGCTGGAGCACCGCGGCCCTGCGGCTGAACACCCTTTCCGGGACGGCCCGCTCGCTCGGCGTCCGGCTCACCGCCGAGGGGCGTGCCCGGTGGCGCCTGGGCGCGCTGGCGGTGCGCGGCGCGGCCGCCACGAGGCCGGGCGCGCCGAGCAGGCTGCGCGTCACCGGCTCGGCGACCGGCGCCGCGGGCACCTCGCTGCGTTTCGCCTGGCGCCGGGCGCCGGGCGCGGTGCGCCACTACGAGCTGCACCGGGTGCTGCCCGGGGGAAGCCGCCGCTTCCTCGGGGGAACGTGCGGGAATGCCTTCTTCGTTCCCGCACTGAAGCCGGAAGGAGGCGAGCGGGCGGCGCGGTTCGAGATACGGGCCGTCGACGAGCTCTACACGGCCTCCGCACCCGCCTCCACCGTCCACCACTGGTAACCCCTGCCACCTCCTGGCACCCGCACCCCGCTCGACCCTCGACCCACGGAGCAGATCCTCATGCATGACGACCGCAGCCTGGTCGAAGCCCGCCTCAAGCGAGTCCTCGACGAGCGCATCCGCCCCGCCGTGTACCCCGAATCCGTCCCGCTGGAAGTGGCGGTGTGGCACGCGCCGGGCGAGCCCGTCCCGGTCGCCGAGGGGCTGGCCGCTGTCCCCGAGCCGATCGCGGTCGGGGACGCCTGGGGCGCGCCGTGGGGCACCAGCTGGTTCCGGGTGACCGGGACCGTACCGGCCGAGTGGGCCGGGCGGACCGTCGAGGCGCTCCTCGACCTCGGCTTCGACGAGAACATGCCGGGCTTCCAGTGCGAGGGCCTCGTCTACCGCCCCGACGGCACCCCGGTGAAGGGCCTCAACCCGCGCAACCAGTGGGTGCGCGTCGGCGCGCCCGCCGTGGGCGGCGAGGAGGTGCGGCTGCACATCGAGGCCGCGTCCAACCCGGTCATCCTCGACTACCACCCCTTCGTGCCGACCGCCCTCGGCGACAAGGAGACCGCGGGCACCGAGCCGCAGTACCGGCTGGCCCGGATGGACCTCGCGGTCTTCGACGAGACGGTGTGGCAGCTCGTCCTCGACCTGGAGGTGCTGGGCGAGCTGATGCACGAGCTGCCGGTCGAGGGCGCCCGGCGCTGGGACGTCCTGCGGGCGATCGGCCGCGCGCTCGACGCGGTGGACCTCCAGGACGTGAACGGCAGCGCCGCGGCGGCCCGCGCCGAGCTCGCCGGTGTGCTGGCGGTGCCGGCCGGGCCCACCGCCCACCGCATCAGCGCGGTGGGGCACGCGCACATCGACTCGGCGTGGCTGTGGCCGCTGCGCGAGACCGTGCGCAAGGTGGCCCGTACGACGTCGAACATGACGGCGCTCCTGGAGGACGAGCCGGACTTCGTCTTCACCATGTCGCAGGCGCAGCAGTTCGCCTGGATCAAGGAACACCGGCCCGAGGTGTACGCGCGCGTGAAGAAGGCCGTCTCCGACGGGCGGTTCGTGCCCGCGGGCGGCATGTGGGTGGAGTCGGACACCAACATGCCGGGCTCGGAGGCGATGGCCCGTCAGTTCGTGCACGGCAAGCGGTTCTTCCTCGACGAGTTCGGCGTCGAGAACGACGAGGCCTGGCTGCCCGACACCTTCGGCTTCGCCGCCGGGCTGCCGCAGATCATCAAGGCGGCGGGAGCCAAGTGGCTGCTCACCCAGAAGATCTCCTGGAGCCAGACCAACAAGTTCCCGCACCACACCTTCCAGTGGGAGGGCATCGACGGCACCCGGATCTTCACCCACTTCCCGCCCGTCGACACCTACAACTGCTCGATGAAGGGCAGCGAGATCGCCCACGCGGCCCGCAACTTCAAGGACAAGGGCCACGCCCGGCACTCACTGGCCCCGACCGGCTGGGGCGACGGGGGCGGCGGCACCACCCGGGAGATGGTCGCCAAGGCCGCCCGGCTGCGGAGTCTGGAGGGCTCGGCGACCGTGGAGTGGGAGAGCCCCGCCGAGTTCTTCACCAAGGCGCAGGCGGAGTACCCGAACGCGCCGGTGTGGGTGGGCGAGCTCTATCTGGAGCTGCACCGCGCCACGCTGACCAGCCAGGCCAAGACCAAGCAGGGCAACCGGCGCAGCGAGCACCTGCTGCGCGAGGCCGAGCTGTGGGCCGCGACGGCGGCCGTGCGGGCCGGATTCCCGTATCCGTACGAGCAGTTGGACCGGATCTGGAAGACCGTGCTGCTGCACCAGTTCCACGACATCCTGCCCGGCTCCTCCATCGCCTGGGTGCACCGGGAGGCGGAGAAGACCTATGCGGCCGTCGCGCGGGAGCTGAACGCGATCATCGACGGCGCACAGCGCGCGCTCGCGGGCGAGGGCGACTCGGGCGCCACCCTGGTCTTCAACTCGGCGCCCCACGCGCGCGACGGAGTGCCGGCGGGCGGGGCCGCCCCCGCCGTCCATATCGGCGTGAGCCGCGCCGCGCCGCGCGAGGGCGGCGGCTTCGTCTTGGACAACGGGCTGCTCTCGGTGGCGATCGACGCCCGAGGGCTGGTGGTGTCCGCGTACGACATCGGCGCCGGGCGCGAGACCGTCGCCCCCGGAAAGGCCGCGAACCTGCTCCAGATCCACCCCGACTTCCCGAACATGTGGGACGCGTGGGACGTGGACGCGTTCTACCGCAACACGGTGACCGATCTGACGGACCTCGACCAGCTCGTCGCCGTGGAGGACGGGGGTGTGGCCGCCGTCCGGATCGTGCGGAGTTTCGGCGACTCCAAGGTCACCCAGCTGCTCAGCCTCGCCCCCGGCGCCAAGCGGCTCGACATCGACACCGAGGTCGACTGGCACGAGACCGAGAAGTTCCTGAAGGCCGCGTTCCCGCTGGACATCCACGCCGAGCGGTACGCGTCGGAGACCCAGTTCGGCCATGTCCACCGGCCGACCCACACCAACACCAGCTGGGAGGCGGCCAAGTTCGAGGCCTGCAACCACCGCTTCGTCCATCTGGAGGAGCCGGGCTGGGGCGTCGCCCTCGTCAACGACTCCACGTACGGGCATGACGTGACCCGGACCGTGCGCGACGCCGCCGAGGGGCCGGGCACGACCACCACGGTCCGCGTCTCGCTGCTGCGCGCCCCGCGCTTTCCCGACCCCGAGACCGACCAGGGGCTGCACCACTTCCGGCACGCGCTCGTGCCCGGCGCCACGATCGGTGACGCGGTGCGCGAGGGCTACCGCGTCAACCTGCCGGAGCGGCGGGTCGCGGGCGCGGCGGAGGTGGCGCCGCTGGTGTCGGTCGACGACGACGCGGTGGTCGTCAGCGCGGTGAAGCTCGCCGACGACGGCAGCGGCGACGTGGTCGTCAGGCTCTACGAGTCGCGGGGCGGCCGGGCCCGGGCCCGGGTCGCCCCGGGCTTCGAGGCGGACGCGGTGGTGGCGACCGACCTGCTGGAGCGGCCGCTCGTCGACAGCACCTCCCTTGAACTGGCCGACGGCGTGGTGCGGTTGGCGCTGCGGCCCTTCGAGCTGGTCACTCTCCGGCTGGCCCGGACCCGTTCGGAAGCCTGACGGCGGGCAGGGCCTGCTCCAGCGTCGGAGCAGGCCCCAGGACGGTCGTGAGGGCGGTGATCCGCAGGATCCGCAGCGTCAGCGGATGGTCGCAGACGAGCCCCCACGAGCCGCCCCGCTCGGTCACCCGGCGGTGGGCCCGCACCAGCAGGGCGAGTCCCGAGCAGTCCAGGAACCGGATGGGGCGCAGGTCCACGGCCAGCGCGCCCACCCCGTCCCCGGTGAGGGTGTCCAGGCGCGGCCGCAGCGCCTGGACGGCTTGGATGTCGATTTCGCCGTGCAGCTCGGCGACGGTCACTCCGGCCCGTGTGTGGACCCTCAGGGACGGCCGCTCGTAGTGCGGGCGGGAAGCCGGCACGAGTTCTGGCGGACCGTCGTCGACGTATTCGTCGCGGCGCACTATCTCTCCCCCAAAGGCAGCGTTTTGGTGTGACGGCCGGGGGCTTGGGCCGCCGGGGGGAACGTTAGACGCTAGCCGGAGCGCCAAAAGTGCAGAAACAATTCACACGACCGTTTCATCACTCGAACGAGTGAAATGATGTTGTGAGGCTTGCCAGTTGGTCGTCCGGCACCCGGGCCGCCATGAACCGGGTGGTACGGCGGAGCCGGAAGCCCAGGGACTCGTAGAGGCGGATGGCGCCGGTGTTGCGCGCGCCCGTGTGCAGGAAGGGCCGCTCGCCGCGCTCCCGGATGTTCGCCGCGACCGCCAGGATCAGCCGGGTGCCCAGGCCCTGGCCGCGGAAGGCGTCGTCGGTGCAGACCGCGCTGATCTCCGTCCAGCCGGGCGGGTGCAGCCGCTCGCCCGCCATCGCCACCAGGACGCCGTCCCTGCGCACGCCCAGATAGGTGCCCAGCTCGATGGTGCGCGGCAGGAACGGGCCCGGCCGGGTCCGCTCCACCAGCGCCATCATCTCCGGTACGTCGGCGGCGGTCAGCGTCACGGCCTCGTCGAACGGACGGGCGGCCGCCCCGTCGTCCACCAGTTGCACCCCGTCCGCCTCGAACGTCAACTCCCAGTCCGCGGGCGGCAGATGGCTCATCCCGAGCAGCGGCACCTCGTTGCCCGGCCCGGCCAGCGCGGCGACGTCCGCCCAGTCCTGCGGTCCCGGGTCGTCGGAGAGCGCCAGCCACGGCGTCACCTCGGGCGGATAGCGCAGCACCCGCCCCAGCCGCTCGGCGAAGTGGGCGTGCGGCCCGGTGAGGGAGGCGCGGGCCGGGTTGTCGAGGGGGTGCGGTGCGCTCACGGCGCCACCTCGATCACGACCTTGCCGCGCGTGTGGCCGTCCTCGACCGCGCGCAGCGCCTCGGGCGCGCGCTCCAGCGGGAACGTCGCCGTGACGAACGGGCGCAGCTCCCCGCTCACCACCAGCCGCGCCACTTCGTCGAGCACCGCGGCCGTGCGGGCCCGCCGCACCGGCGAGCCGCCGAGCCGGGCCACCCCCGGCGGATCGGCCGCCGTGATCAGCTTCGTACGGTCGTCGACGAGCGCGGCGACCGTCTCCAGGACCTCGCCGCCGACGAGATCGAAGACCGCGTCGACACCGTCCGGCGCCGCCGCCCGGACGCGCTCGGCCAGGCCATCGCCCGCCGAGGACACGTGCACCGCGCCCAGCGACTCGACGAACTCCTTCTTGCCCGCGCTCGCCGTGCCCACCACCTTCACCCCGAAGGCCCTGGCTATCTGCGCGACGGCCACGCCCACGCCGCCGCCGACGCCGGTGACCAGCAGGGTCGCCCCGGCGGGCAGGTCCAGCTGGCGCACGCCGTCGTACGCCGTCGCCCCGGCCACCGGCAGGGTCGCCGCGTCCGCGAACGACAGTCCGGCCGGCTTGTGGGCGGCCACCGGGACCGGCAGCAGGGTGTACTCCGCGTAACCGCCGCTCACCGGATTGCCGAAGACGGCGTCCCCGACGGCGAAGCCCGACACCCCGGGGCCCAGCTCCGCGACCACGCCGGCGACCTCTCTGCCGAACACGGCGGGCAGCTCCGGCTCCGGCGTCCCCGGCGCGCGAAGGCCGCTGCGCAGTTTCCAGTCGACCGGGTTCACCCCGGCCGCCCGGACCTCGACCAGCAACTGGCCGGGGCCCGGGCGCGGCCGGTCCCGCTCGATGAACGCCTCGGTCTCGGGCCCGCCGTTGCGGGTGTACGCGTACGCCTTGGGCATCTGCTGACTCCTCGCTCTCAGCAGCTCCAAGGCCCGTCCCGATGTCGCTATTCCCGGCAGTGCGCACTGTTCACGTGAGCGCAACGAAGGCCGCGCCGTCGCTCCCAGGACACGCGCTAGCACTTCGGTACGTCACCGCCGGCCTGCATGAACGCCGCGCTGACCCAGCCGTCGGCGCCGCTCAGCCAGTACCAGGTGGAGGTTCCGTTCACGTTCGAACCGTGGGTCCTGCACTCGATGCGGTGCTGGCTGCCCGGGCTCAGGGCGACGACGACCCCGGCGTTCAGGCTCGGGTTGTCGCGGACGTTCAGCTCGATGCGCGAGGTGACCGTGCCCCAGACCCGGCCGCCGTCGTGGTGGTCCCGGTCCCGGCCGTCATGGTGGTCGCGGTGGTCGTCCCAGTGCCGGCCGCCGCCGTGGTCGTCCCAGTCGCGACCGCTGTTGTGGTCCTCCCGGATCCAGCCGCTGATGTGGGCGTCCCACGACCAGCCGCTGCCCTGGCCGCGGTCGTGGCCGTCACCCTGGTCGTGAGCCGGGGCCGCCGCTGCCGCGGTGGCGAGGCCGCCCATGGCGAGACCGCACGACAACAGGGTCGCGGCGGCCGCTCGACGTATCCGTCCGGTGTGCATACCGGCTCCTTTCGTCGCTCCCGCCCCTTGAGACCATCCCCTCCATCACACACCCGGGCCGCGCGGCGTGCGATCCGGGCAGGTGGGAGCCGGTGAAGCGGGCATGGCGGTCGGCTTTTTCGGTCAAGGTTCAACCAAAGTAGCCAAAGTGGGAGGTTGCGGAGCCCCGGCTTCCGAGCGTCGACTCCGAGTCCCGACCTCAGAGCCCCGACAGACGCGCGGCTTCGCGGAACACCTCGACGAGCATGGCGAGCGTGAGCCGTCCCGTCGACGTGTTGCGCTGGCTCGGGTGGTAGCAGCCGAGCAGATGCAGAGGTGCGCGGCCCTCGTCCGACGCGGACAGCGTCACCTGGACGCCGTGCCCGAACTTCGGCCGGGGGCGCGGCACTTGCCAGCCCGCCGCGCCCAGTACCGGAAGCAGCGCCTGCCAGCCGAACGCGCCGAGCACGACGACCGTACGCAACCCCGGGCTCAGCAGCTCCAGTTCGGCCGCCAGCCATGGGCGGCAGTTGTCGCGCTCCTGCGGCGTCGGCTTGTTGTCGGGCGGTGCGCAGTGCACGGGCGCGGCCAGCCGTACGCCCCGCAGTTCGAGGCCGTCCCCGGTGTGCGTGGCTTCGGCCTGGGAGGCAAGGCCCACCTCGTGCAGCGCGGCGAAGAGGAAGTCGCCGGAGGCGTCCCCCGTGAACATCCGGCCGGTCCGGTTGCCGCCGTGCGCGGCCGGGGCGAGGCCGACGACCGCGAGCGCCGCGTCCGGCGGACCGAACCCGGGCACCGGCCGCCCCCAGTACTCCCAGTCCCGGAACGCCGCCCGCTTGGTCGCGGCGACCTCCTCGCGCCAGGCCACCAGACGCGGACAGGCCCTGCAGCGGATCACCTGGGCGTCCAGCGCGTCGAGGCTGCGGCAGCGCGGCGCCACGCTTGCGGGGAACGCGGGGTCGTCGGGCTCCGCCGACGACCCGCCCGCTTCCGCACCATGCGCCTCGTCCATGCCCCCACGCTAGGGGACGCGGCCCCGGCCCGCCGTGCCGCCGAAGCATGCAGAAGAGCCAAAAGGGGGAGTCACAACCGGCCGAATTATTCGTACGCGGAGAGCTCCGGGACGCTTGGAGGCGTGGGCGGCGCTCCTGTTTGCGCTGGCGGACGCCCGTAGACGTCCGCCGCCCCCGCACCGGCCCCCTCGGCGGCGGGCGCAGATGCCGTTGGCAGGTACCAAGGGCCTCCTGCGCTCGGCTCCTGTGCGCACTACTGTGAAAGTCCGGCTGCAGGGGAGTGTGGTTGGGACGTGGACAGTTCGTGGAAGATCCTCGTAGTGGACGACCGCGAGGACAACCTCTTCGCCATGGAGAGTGTGCTGCGTCCCGTGGGCCGCCCGATAGTGTGCGCCCGCAGCGGGGACGAGGCGCTGAAGACCGTGCTGCGCGGCGGCATAGCGGTGATCCTGCTCGATGTGCTGATGCCCCAGATGGACGGCCTCGAAGTGGTCGACTACCTCAAGCGCCTGGACCACACCCGCAACCTGCCGGTCATCCTGGTCACCGGCATCGGCCGCGACGACGACCTCGCTGCCCGCGCCTACCACCTCGGCGTCGCGGACTTCCTGGTGAAGCCGGTGGACCAGTGGGCGGTGCGCTCCAAGGTCCGTGTCCTGGCCGACCTCTACGTGGAGAACCAGCTGCTGCGCCGCCGCCTCGACTCGGTGGGCGCGCCCCTGCCGCCGCTGCCGACCGTCCCGCCGCAGGCGCATCGGCCGCCGTGGCGGGCGATGCGGGTGACGGACGACAGACACTGAAATCTGTCGCCCGTCACCGGTCGTTCGTCACCTGTGAGCCGTTATCTGTCAGCCGTCAGCCGTCAGCCGTCAGCCGTCAGCCGTCAGCCGTCAGCCGTCAGCCGTCATCTGTCAGCTGTCAGCTGTCAGCTGTCAGTTGCTATCTGTCAGCCCGACGCCATTTGCAGCTGACGCAACGACGCCACCAGCTGATCCACCTCCTCCGACGTGTTGTAGAGCGCCAGCGAGGCACGGGCCGCCGACTCCAGGCCGTAGTGGGCGAGCGCGGGCTGTGCGCAGTGGTGGCCCGCGCGGATGGCGATGCCGTCGCGGTCCAGCCAGTCGGCGACGCTCGCCGGATCGTGGCCCGCCAGTGTGAACGTCAGCACCGCGATCCGGTCGGGTGCGGCCCCGACCAGCTCCAGACCGGGCACGGTGGCCATGGCCTGCTGGGCGTAGGCCATCAGCCCTTCCTCGTACGCCGTGATCGCGTCGCGGTCGAAGGAGCCCAACCAGTCGAGGGCGGCGAGGAGCCCCACCACACCGCCGATGTTGCCGGTGCCGGCCTCCATGCGGTGCGGGACCGGCGCGAAGGTGGTGAGGCCGAAGTCGACCGAGTCGATCATGTTGCCGCCGCCCTGCCAGGGCCGCATCTCCGCGAGGACCTCCGGCTTGGCGTAGAGGGCGCCGATCCCGGTCGGGGCGAACAGCTTGTGCCCGGAGAACGCGTAGAAGTCCGCGTCCAGGTCCTGTACGTCGACCGGGAAGTGGGCGACCGCCTGGGCCCCGTCCACCAGCACCTTCGCCCCGTACCGATGGGCGAGCGCGGTCATCTCCTTCACCGGCGGGACGGTGCCCAGGACGTTGGAGGCGTGGCTGAGCGCGACCAGCTGGGTCCGCGAGGAGAGCAGGTCCGCGTACGCGAACTGGTCGATCTCCCCCTCCGGCGTCAGCGGAACCGGCACCACCCGGGCCCGGGTCTCCTTGGCGATCATCTGCCAGGGCACGATGTTGGAGTGGTGTTCCAGGACCGGTACCAGGATGTCGTCGCCGGGCCCGAGGTTGTCCCGGCCCCAGCTCTGGGCGACCAGGTTGACCGCCTCCGTGGTGCCGCGCACGAACACGATGCTGTCGGGACCGGGCGCCCCCAGGAACCCGGCGACCGCCGCGCGCCCCGCCTCGTACGCCTCGGTGGCCTCGCGGGCCATGGTGTGGGCGCCCCGGTGGATGTTGGAGTTGGCGGCGCTGTAGTACGCGCCGAGCGCCTCGATGACCTGGCGGGGCTTCTGCGTCGTCGCCCCGTTGTCCAGCCAGACCAGCGGGCGGCCGTTGACCGTGCGGTGCAGGATCGGGAAGTCCTGGCGGGCCGCCTCGGCCGAGTAGGCGCCCGGCACCGAGGGCCGTCGGGGGAGCCCCGCCTGCCCGGGTGCGCCGGGCTGCTCGGGGACGCTCGTCGGCGCGGGAGCGGCCGGCTGCTCGGTCGGGGCGCCCTGCTGGGGCATCGCGGGCACTCCCGTGACCGGCACCGACGGCACCTGCCGGGTGAGGTCAGGAATAGTCATGGTAGTTGGATACCTCGACGTTCTGGAGCACGGCGATGGCGTCCTCGACCAGGACGGCCGTGTTGAAGTACGCGGTCATCAGGTACGAGGTGATGCCCTTCTGGTCCGTGCCCATGTTCCGCATCGCCAGACCGGGTTCGACCTCGTCCTGGACGCTCGACGGGCGCAGGCCCACCACGCCCTGCTCGGCCTCGCCCATCCGCATGAGCAGGATCTCGGTGGTGCCGGAGCCCATGCCGCCCGTGAACCGGACCTTGTCCGACGGCAGCAGCGGCACTCCGCGCCAGGTGAGCAGCGGGCTGCCGAACCGGGTGTCGACGACCGGGGGCACGCCCCGCCGGGTACATTCACGGCCGAACGCGGCGATCGCCCGGGGGTGCGCGAGGAAGTACCCGGGCTGCTTCCAGACCTTGGCGAGCAGCTCGTCGAGGTCGTCCGGAGTGGGCGAGCCGGTGCGGGCCTGGACGCGCTGGCCCGCCGAGACGTTGTTGAACAGGCCGAACTCCGGGTGGTTCAGGAGCGCCGCCTCCTGCCGCTCGCGCAGCGCCTGGACCGTGAGGTTGGACTGGGCGCGGGTCTGGTCGATGGGCCCGTTGTAGAGGTCCGCGACGCGGGTGTGGACGCGCAGCACGGTCTGCGCGAGCGTCATGTGGTACTCGCGCGGCGCGTCCTCGTAGTCGACGAACGTCCCCGGCAGATCCGGCTCGCCCACATGGCCGGAGGACAGGTCCACCGGCACCTCGGCGCCCGGCACCATGTGGTTCCCGGCGGCGTAGTCGTCCATGGCGGCCCGGACCCCCGCGTCCCGGTCGGTCAGGGCGGCGAGCGCACCGCGCTCCGCGACCAGGGCCACGCCGGGCGTGAGCGCCTGCACGCGGTACGGCATCGGCTCGGACCGGGTCCAGCTGTCGAGGTCGAAGAACTGGCCGTCGCCGATGACCTCGATCAGCGCCTCCTCGCCGTACCGGCCGGTCATGCGCTTCTCGGCGCGGCCGCGCACGATCACCCACAGCCGGTCGGCCGGGTCCCCGCTCTGCACCAGGACCTGCCCGGACTCGAAGGAGACCTCGGTGAAGGCGTCGGCCAGCTCGGTCAGGAGCGCGTCGTCGGCGTCG
This sequence comes from Streptomyces sp. TLI_146, assembly GCF_002846415.1. Taxonomy (NCBI): domain Bacteria; kingdom Bacillati; phylum Actinomycetota; class Actinomycetes; order Kitasatosporales; family Streptomycetaceae; genus Streptomyces; species Streptomyces sp. TLI_146. The sequence continues at coordinate 1,635,759 of NZ_PJMX01000001.1, read as the reverse complement.
CGCAGATACGGCATCTCGCGCAGGTCGCCGGGGACGACGTGGTTGGTGCCGTCGTTGTCCGCGTACGTGGTGATCCGATCGTCGCCCAGGACGAAGGTGCGGCGCCGGTTGACGCGGTAGACGCCGGACTCGACGTCCACCCAGGGCAGGGCGCGTAACAGATACCGGGGCGTGATGCCGCGCATCTGCGGCGTGGTCTTGGTGGCGTTCGCGAGTTGCCGTGCCGCATCCGGGCTGAGGGACATCCGGTCGTTCACCACAGGAACCTCCTCGAAGACATGAGCGTCAGCCGCTTGCACGGCTGTCGCACAGGAACGAGGACCGATCGTCTGCTTGGCACCGGGCCGTCCACAAGGCGCCATTCACCGGCGCGCGGAGCCGCCCGGCCTGAAACCGTCCATTCAGGCAAGGGATTCCTGAAATGGAATGACGGATTCTCTTGGCTGCCTGCCTGGTGACTACCTTCCCTGCGCGACCGGGAGGCCTTTCCCGGGTGTGGTTGAAAGAAATTCAACTCCCTTGGAAAAGGCGGGATATGACCCAATGGTGACGCTATGGGCTCCTGAAAGGCCCGCTTATGCTGGCCATTTACCGCGTAGGCGATCCCCAGCCATTCGGGCACTGCGCGGGCGTGGTCCCGTAGACGAGTGCCACGAAGTCCTTCAGTTCTCCGGTCCAGTACTGATAGCTGTGCTCACCGGGTCCGGTGCAGTAACGGTGCTGGGTGGAGCGGCGGTCGAGGTTCTCGTGCAGGGTGCGGTTCCAGCCGTTGACGTCGGTCTCACCGCTCCCGTTCGCACCGCCCGCGTACAAGGCGAGTTTCCCGTCGTAGCTTTTGTATGCGTCGTTCAGGGCGAGGCTCACGGGAGTGACGGAGGGCCAGCTGCTCTGCGGGCCGAACACCGTCTCCATCCGGTACTGCGTGTCGCCGGTGACGCGGAAGAACGGATTCAGCAGCCCGGTCCAGCCGATCGCCGCACCCGCCTGCCACATGGAATCCGCGATGGTCTTCTGGGCGTTGGCCTGATATAGGTCCGTGCCCCCGGAAAAGGCGCCGACCGCCGAGAAGAGCTCGGGGTGGCGGCCGCCGTAGCGCAGTGCCCCGTATCCGCCCATGGAGGCCCCGGCGACGGCCCGGCCGGAACGGTCCTTCACCGTGGCGAAGTTGGCGTCGATCCACGGCAGCAGCTGGTCGACGTGGAAGGTCTCCCACTGCGGGGCGAAGTGCCCGTCGGTGTGCCCGGCCCAGTCGCTGTACCAGCCTGCCCGGCCGCCCTCCGGCATCACCACGATCCCGTCGAACGCCGTCCCGGCCAGCGTCGCCGCCACGTCCCCGGAGTCCGGCAGCGACCACTGCTGGAAGTCGCCGCCCCCGCCGTGGAGCAGGTACAGCACGGGGTACGGCCTGGCCGGGTCGCTCCGGTATCCGACCGGCAGCAGGATCCGCACCGTGACCGGCACCTGGACCGGGCTGATCCAGGGGGTGCCGCCGCGCGGGGTGAAGACCGCGCCGGTGGTGAAGGTCGCGTCGGCCATCCGGCCGCCGGACCCGGCGACGGCGGACCAGCTCTTCAGGGTCAGACCATGCGCATTCGGCTGCGGAAGCGCCGGGAGGGCGGTCGCGGCCGGTGCCGGCGCGGCGGCGCCCGCCCCGGCGGCAGGGGCTCCCAGGGCGAGCGCGGCCGTCGCGGCGAACACCCCAACAGCACGCAGAAATAAGGACGTTCGGCTCATTCGGTCCCCCATGGGTGGTGAGCGTGACAACGGTGGCGCGTGTATAGCACGGGGCGACCCGTCGCGAACAGGACAGTGAGGGGAGTGATGTGGGGGACCGCTGCTCGGCCCTGGGACGGGAGCGGTACTGTGCGCGCACCGTCAATCCGGCGGTACGGAACAGTGGAGGATTCTGTGACCGTAATCAGAGGAACGGGGCGTCGTCGTGGAGCGCTGATAGGGGCAGCCGCTGCGGGCCTCATCGGCGTCGGCCTGAGCGCGGTGCCCGCGCAGGCCCACACCCCTGTGTGGAAGGTGACCTGCTCGGCCGTCACGGTGGACCTGACCAGGTACTCCGACGAGGCCACCAACACGGTGACCATCAAGACGGCGGACGGCAAGGACGTGCTGCCCACCGAGCAGTTCAAGGGCGAGTTCCACAAGAACCTCAAGCTCCCCGCCCACGACAAGGAGCTCACGCTCCACCTCATCGTGAAGGCGGGCGACGGGGACCAGTACTCGCGCGACGAGACCAAGACGTCCCCCGTGTGCGACACGGCCCCGCCGACCAAGCCCACCCCGTCGGGCAAGCCGTCCAAGCCGTCGAAGCCGACCCCGACCCCGTCGGCCAAGCCGAGCAAGCCGGCCCCCGCGCCCAGCACCTCCGCGCCGGCGGCCCCCGCCCCGGCGCCGAGCCCCAACCTGGCCGAGACCGGATCGTCGAGCTCCACCCCGCTCGTCGCCGGTATGGGCGGTGCGGTGCTCGTCGCGGGCGCCGGCATCGTCTGGGCCGCGCGCCGGCGCCGCACGGCCCGGCACTGAACCACCCACCCCGTGGTGACCGCGCCGGAGACCCGACCGGTCTCCGGCGCGGTCGCGCGTCACAGGCTCTCAGGGATACGAGACCAGCGTCGACGGCGTCGTAGAGGTGCCCGAGGTCGGCGCGCCGGTGCCGTTGACGACGTGCGCGTACTGCCCCTTGCCGCCGAGTGACACCACCAGCACGTCGTGCAGCCGCACGCCCGGCCGGTCCGGCACCTGGAAGCCGTGGTCCTGGACGATCGTCGGATCCACGTTGTAGTAGCAGTAGCTGCCAAGCCCCCAGCCCTCGTGGGCGGTCACCGAGTCGGCCACCTTGTACGCGGCGAACCCGCGCACGCCGCCGTTCTGGATGGCGGCCTGGTTGGGAGCGTCGTACGCCTTCTCGTTCTGGAAGAAGACCGTCCGGCCGCGCTCGCCGTTCCACTGGACGTCGTACTTGTTGAAGTGCTCGACGAACAGGCCCGTGGCCAGCACGTCGTCGCCGTTGACCGTCAGACCGTAGTCGGCCCGGTTGGTGTCCCAGCCGACGCCGCTGCCGTGGTCGGCGCGCCACAGCCAGGTGTGGTCGACGACGGTGTGGTTGCTGTTGATCTCCATGCTGGTGGTGGCCCGGCCCGCGCCGGCCCCGCCGATCCGGACGAACACGTCCTGGACGGTCGTCGGGTCGGCCGCGTGGTTCGCGCTCGCCCCGGGCGGCCCGACCTGGAGCAGTACGGGCGAGTTCACCGGCCCCGCGTCGATGAGGAGCCCGGCGAGCCGCACCCCGTCGACGTCGGCGACCCGCATCGCGGTGACACCGTTGTCCGGCACGATCGTGGCGAGCCCGAGGCCCAGGACCACGGTGTCGGGCCGGGTGACCTCGATCGGGCGGTCGACGTGGTAGATCCCGGGCGTGAACAGCAGGTTGAGACCTTGGGCGAGCGCCTGGTTGATGGTGGCGGCGCTCGCGCCGGGCTTCACCACGTAGAACTGGCTGAGCGGGAGCGAGCTGCCCGGCGAGGCGCCGGAGGCCCAGGAGACATCGCGTGCGTCGGTGCGCTTCGCGGGCACGAACACCTTGTAGTCGCTGCCGTCGAGGTAGAGGAACGGCTTCTCGCGCGAGACCGGTGTGGTGTCGAGCGTGGTGTACGGAGGGTTGGGGAAGCTCTGCGCGGGCGCGCCCCGCACCCCGGAGAAGGTCATGTTCCACACGCCGTTGGTCCAGCCGCCCACCGAGCTATCGCGGGTGTACCACTGCTGCTGCGAGTACGGGCCGACCGTGCCGTCGATCCTGCTGTCCGCGATGTAGCCGCCGCTGGCCCAGCCGTAGCCGTTCGGCGCCAGATTCAGCCCGCCCCTCACATGCATCCGCCGGAACGGCGCGGCCTGCGCGACCGCCCAGCGGTCGGTGCCGCTGACCGGGTTGAGCGCCAGGTTCTCGGCGGAGCGCCAGAAGTTCTGGGTGGCGTTGCCGTTGAACCAGCCCGCGTCCACGGTCACATCGCCGTTGAAGGTCGTGTCGTCCGGGTTGAGCCCGAGCCCCGCTATCGAGGTGTAGAAGCCGAGGTTGGCGTTGATGCCGTTGTACGTTCCGGGCTTGAACAGAAGGGCGTAGCGGCCGTCGCCGAACTGCGCCGACTCCTGCTGCCGGAACACCTGGTCCAGCTTGCCCTGGATGTCAGGGGTCGAGGGGTCGAAGACCAGCACGTTGGGGCCCAGGTCCCCGCCGCCGGGCACGGTGGTGCTGCCGCTGCCGGACACCTGGAACTCCCAGAGGGAGTACCCGTATCCGGTGGCGCGGGCCGTCCCGTACATCCGCACATAGCGGGCGGTGCCCGAGATGTTCAGGGTCTCCGTGCCGCCGGGGCCGTTGGCCGTGGAGTACGCCGTGGTCCAGGCGGTGCCGTCGGTGGAGAGCTCGATGCGGTACGCCTTGGCGTACGCCGCCTCCCACTTGAGCACCACCTTGCCGAGCGTGGCCGGGGCGCCGAGGTCGACCTGGATCCACTGCGGATCGGAGAACGCGCTCGACCAGCGGGTTCCGTCGCTCCCGTCGACGGCGGCGGCGGCCGGGGTGCCGCCGTTCTCCTGGCTGGACGCGGTGACCGGCCGACCCTGGGAGAGCGGCGGCGGATCGGCGTGGGCGGCGGGCGCGGGGACGAAGAGGAGCAGCGCGGCCACCAGCGCGGCGGCCAGGGCGGCGGCGAGTCGCCGGGGGTGTGCGAAAGGTCCGGGGGAGGGTCGGGGGGACGGTCTGTGGGCCACCGGCGAACCGGTGAGGGGAGCGGGCATCGCGCCTCGATCCTGAGTCGTGGGGGTGAGGGACGGATATCTGAGAGCGCTCTCCGATTGCCACCCAGATGGTTCTCCGGCGTTACCGACACGTCAAGAGTTGTACGCGGACGGGTTGTTGGGGACGGGGCCGGAGGCGGAGCCGAGGCCCGGGGGGCCAGGGGCGGTCGTGCCCGCGCGTACCGCTTCCCTGCCCCCGCGCCGGTGAAGGCACCCCCCCGATGCCGTCAGCGTGCGGCGCGCTCCTCGACCGACGCCCGCCAGCCGGGCTGCTCGGGGACGACGGGTGCCCCGTCGCCCGGTGCGCGGCGGCCGCCGCGCGCGAAGAAGTCGGCCAGTGGCAGGGTCGCGGCGCCGACCGTGACCGCGTCCGGGCCGAGCCGCCCGAGCTCGATGGTGACGCGCTCGGCGGGGTGCCGCAGGGCGTAGGCGGTGGCGTGCGCGCGCACCGACTCCAGGATGTACGGGCCGAGTTGGAGCCCGGCCCAGCCGCCGATGAGGATGCGCTCGGGGTTGTAGAGGTTGATGAGGTCGGAGAGTCCGGCGCCGAGGTACTCGGCGGTCTCGTCGAGCACGGCCCGCGCGACGGGGTCCGCGTCAGACTCGCCCGCGCTTGCCGTCTCCTGGTCAACTCCCTCCGGGTACGCCGCCGTCACCAGCGCCGACACGGCCGCCTCCTCCTCGATGCCGTCCGGCAGGACGGCGCCCGCCTCGCGCCAGCGGGCGACCAGGGCCTCCGCCCCCGCGTACGCCTCCAGGCAGCCGGGCGCACCGCACCGGCAGCGGCGGCCGCGGACATGCACCGTGGTGTGGCCCCACTCCGCGGCGCTGCTGTGCGCACCCCCGTAGATCTGCCCGTCGGAGACGATGCACGCGCCGACGCCCGAGCCGAACAGGACGATCACCGCGTTCTCGGCGCCGCGCCCGCCGCCGAACCACATCTCGGCCTGGCCGAGCGTCTTGGCGCCGTTCTCCACGAACAGGCCGACACCCGGCGGGAGTTCGGTGGCGAGCGCGGTGCGCAGCAGGGCCTCCAGCGGGACCGCGTCCCAGCCGATGGTCTGCCCATGCACCACGGCTCCCTCGGCGCCGCTGCGGTCGACGATGCCCGGGACCCCGACGCCGATGCCGAGCAGGCGCCCGGGTGCCAGGGCGGCGTCGCGCAGCACGGCGGCCACCCCGTCGCGGATGAGGCCGACGATGTGGTTCACGTCGTAGCCGCCGGACTCCAACGGCAGGTCGGCGCGGGCCAGTTCGCTCATCACCAGGTCGAAGAGCTCGACGCGGACGCGGGTCTCGCCGACGTCCACCCCGATGAGGTGGCCGCTGTCGCGGGCGACCCGGAGCAGGGTGCGCGGTCGGCCGCCGTCCGAGTCGACGACGCCGGCGTCCTCCAGGAGCCCTTCGGCGGCGAGCTCGGTGACCACGTTGCTGATGGAACCTGAACTCAACCCGGTGGCGGGACCGAGCGCCTGACGGCTCGTCGGACCGTCGAAATACAACCGTTGCAATACCGCGGTCCGGTTGTCCCGCCGCAGGTCACGAACGGTTCGTCTGTTCGGCATGGCCATATGGCTCCCTCCCTGCGTGCAACATACCGTCGCGCGGGGCCTTGACGCGACCTTCCCTCGGGTCTTAACTCACGTCCTAAATTAAGGCGTGAGTCCGTTCAGGGCTTGAACTCAACCTGCCCTGAAACCCCCCAAGTTTGGAACCCGACCACCTTTGGACCCCCCGGACCACCCTCTGGTATCCGACCACCTCTGGAACCCCGGAAAGGGGCGATCCCGTCATGCGCAGACTCCGAGCCGCGGCTGCCTTCGCGACCGTCACCGCTCTCGCCGCCACCGCGAGCGCCTGCGGTGGCGGATCCGACACAGGAGGAGCGGGCGGCAACGACTCCCCGAAGTCCCTGACGTACTGGGCGTCCAACCAGGGGCCGAACATCGAGGCGGACAAGAAGATCCTGACCGCCGAGCTCAAGAAGTTCGAGCAGCAGAGCGGGATCAAGGTCAAGCTTGAGGTCGTCCCCTGGTCCGACCTGCTCAACCGCATCCTCACCGCCACCACCTCCGGCCAGGGCCCCGACGTACTGAACATCGGTAACACCTGGTCCGCCTCGCTCCAGGCCACCGGTGCGCTCCTGCCGTGGGACGGGGCGGCGTTCGACGCGATCGGCGGCCGGGCGCGGTTCGCGGACTCCGCGGTCGCCGCGGCCGGCGCCCCGGGCAAGGACCCGGCGGCCGTCCCGCTGTACTCGCTGTCGTACGCGCTCTACTACAACAAGAAGATGTTCGCCGACGCGGGGATAGCGAAGCCGCCCGCGACCTGGGACGAACTCGTCGCGGACGGCAAGCGGCTCTCCAGGGACGGCAAGTGGGCGCTCGGCGCCGAGGGCGCCAACCTCGCCAACAACATCCACCAGGTGTTCGTCCTGGGCAAGCAGCACGGCGCGGACTTCTTCGACTCCGCCGGGAAGCCCACCTTCACCTCGGACGGCGCGGTCGCCGCGGTGAAGCAGTACGTCGACTTCATGGCCAAGGACAAGATCGTCGCGCCGGGCAGCGCCGAGTACGCCCAGAACCAGTCGCTGCGCGACTTCTCGACCGGCCGGACCGCCATGGTGCTGTGGCAGGCGGCCGCCTCCACCTTCGCCGCGCAGGGCATGAAGCCCGAGGACTGGGGCGTCGCCACGGTGCCCGTCCCGGCCGGGACCCCGGACGCTGCCAGGAACGTCAACTCGATGGTGGCGGGCATCAACATCTCCGTCTTCAAGAACACCCACAACCGTGAGGGCGCCCTGAAGTTCGTGAAGTTCATGACCAGCGACGAGGAACAGAAGATCCTCAACAGGACGTACGGCTCGATCCCGCCGGTCAAGGCCGCACAGCAGGACCCCGTCTTCGGCGCCCCCGACACCTCGGTGCTCAAGGAGACGCTGCTCAAGAGCGCCGCCCCGCTGCCGCAGGTCCCCGAGGAGTCCCAGTTCGAGACCGCCGTCGGCACCGCCGTGAAGGACCTGTGGGCCGACGCGGCGGCGGGCCGCGCGGTCACCACCGAGTCCGTGAAGGCGGCCCTCACCAAGGCCCAGCAGCAGATGCCGAAGTGAGCGCCCCCGTGACCCCGCCGACCCCCGCGCCCACCGCCGTCGGCGCACAGGTCCCGCCGGAACGCGCCGAGCGGTCCGGGCCGCCACGGGCCCGCCGCCGTGGCCCCCGCACCCCCGGCCGGATCCGCCGCGCGAGCCTGCCGTATCTGCTCCTGCTCCCGGCCCTCGCCCTGGAACTCCTCATCCACCTGGTGCCGATGGTCATCGGCGTCGTGATGAGCTTCAAGACGCTCACCCAGTTCTACATCCGCGACTGGACCACCGCGCCCTGGGCCGGATTCGACAACTACAGGATCTCCGTCGACTTCTCCGCGCCCGTCGGCAAGGACCTGCTCGACTCCTTCGTCACCACCTGCCTGTTCACCGTGGCCTCGGTCGCCCTGTGCTGGCTGCTGGGCACGGCGGCGGCGGTCTTCATGCAGGAGAGCTTCCGCGGCCGGGGCCCGCTGCGCGCGCTCTTCCTCGTCCCGTACGCACTGCCGGTCTACGCGGCCGTCATCACCTGGGCGTTCATGTTCCAGCGCGACAACGGGCTGGTCAACCACGTCCTGCACGACCAACTCGGACTCGGCGGCGACCGCGCGTTCTGGCTGATCGGCGACAACAGCCTCTACGCGCTGCTCACCGTCTCGGTCTGGAAGGGCTGGCCGTTCGCCTTCCTCATCGTGACGGCCGGGCTGCAGAACATCCCCAAGGAGCTGTACGAGGCCGCGGCGATCGACGGGGCCGGGATGTGGCAGCAGATCCGCCGGATCACGCTGCCGGCGCTCCGGCCGGTCAACCAGGTCCTCGTCCTGGTGCTGTTCCTCTGGACGTTCAACGACTTCAACACGCCGTACGTGCTGTTCGGGCGCTCGGCGCCGAAGGCGGCGGACCTGGTCTCCCTCCACATCTACCAGTCGTCGTTCGTCACCTGGAACTTCGGCACCGGCGCCGCGATGTCGGTGCTGCTGGTGCTGTTCCTGCTCGTGGTGACGGGCGGCTATCTGCTCCTGACGTCCAGGGGAAGGAAGTCCGCGGATGCCTAGCCCGAGCCCCACCGCCCCGCCCCGCTCCTTCGTCTGGTCCCGGCGCGTCTTCCTCACCCTGCTCACCGGCTTCGTGCTGCTGCCGGTGTACGTGATGGCGAGCAGCTCGCTCAAGCCGTTGCAGGACGTGTCGGGGCGGTTCCGCTGGCTGCCCAGCGGGCTGACCGTGCGGCCCTACCTCGACATCTGGAAGACCGTCCCGCTCGCCGAGTACTTCGTGAACTCGCTGATCGTGGCGGGTGCGGCGACCGTCCTGTCCGTCGTGGTCGCGGTCTTCGCGGCGTACGCGGTGAGCCGCTACCGCTTCCGCGGCAGGCGCGTGTTCACCGTGACCGTCCTGTCCACCCAGATGTTCCCCGGCATCCTCTTCCTGCTGCCGCTGTTCCTGATCTTCGTCAACGTCGGCAACACCACCGGAGTCGCCCTCTACGGCTCGCGCGGCGGACTCATCCTCACCTATCTCACCTTCTCGCTGCCCTTCTCCATCTGGATGCTGATCGGCTACCTCGACTCGGTCCCGCGCGACCTCGACGAGGCGGCGATGGTCGACGGCTGCGGGCCGCTGGGCGCGCTCCTTCGGGTGGTGGTCCCGGCGGCGGTCCCCGGGATCGTGGCGGTCGCGGTGTACGCGTTCATGACGGCGTGGGGCGAGGTCCTGTTCGCCTCGGTGATGACGAACGACACCACCCGCACCCTCGCCGTGGGCCTCCAGGGCTACGCCACCCAGAACGACGTGTACTGGAACCAGGTCATGGCCGCGTCGCTGGTCGTCAGCGTGCCGGTGGTCGCCGGGTTCCTGCTGCTCCAGCGCTATCTCGTCGCCGGGCTCACGGCCGGCGCCGTGAAGTGACGGACCGTCACCCCCACTTCCCCGAAAGGATATTCGTGACCGAGCCCATCGACCTCGCCGCCCTCCCGGAGGACTTCGCCTGGGGTGTGGCCACCTCCGCGTACCAGATCGAGGGGGCCGTGGCCGAGGACGGCCGAGCCCCCTCGATCTGGGACACCTTCTCGCACACCCCCGGGAAGGTCGACGGCGGCGACCACGGTGACATCGCCTGCGACCACTACCACCGGTGGCGCGAGGACATCGCGCTGATGAAGGAGCTCGGCGTCACCTCGTACCGCTTCTCGCTCGCCTGGCCGCGCATTCTCCCGGGCGGCGACGGGCCGGTCAACCGGGCGGGGCTCGACTTCTACTCCCGTCTCGTCGACGCCCTCCTGGAAGCCGGGATCACCCCCAACGCCACGCTCTACCACTGGGACCTGCCCCAGGCCCTCCAGGACCGGGGCGGCTGGCCCGCCCGGGACACCGCCGAACACTTCGCCGCGTACGCGTCCGTCGCCGCCGAAGCCCTGGGCGACCGGGTCCCGCTGTGGGCCACGCTCAACGAGCCGCTCTGCTCGGCGTGGATCGGCCACCTCGAAGGGCGGATGGCGCCCGGCCTCACCGACATCACGGCCGCCGTCCGCGCCTCGTACCACCTGCTGCTCGGCCACGGTCTGGCCACCCGGGCGCTGCGCGCCGCCGCGCCCGCCGCCCAGGTCGGCATCGTCAACAACCTGTCGACCGTCGAGCCCGCCACCGGGTCCGAGGCGGATCTCGCCGCTGCCCGCCGGATGGACGGCCACACCAACCGCTGGTGGCTCGACCCCGTGCACGGCCGGGGCTTCCCCGCCGACATGAGGGAGGTGTACGGGGTGGAGCTGCCCGAGCGCCCCGGCGACCTCGCGGCCATCGCCGAGCCGCTCGACTGGCTGGGCCTCAACTACTACTTCGGCGTGCGCGTCGCCGACGACCCGCACGGCCCGTACCCCTTCGCCCGCCAGGTCCCCCGCCCCCGCCTGCCGCGCACCGGCATGGGCTGGGAGGTCGACGCGAGCGGCATCGAGACCCTGTTGATGCGGCTGACCGACGACTACGGCGCCCGCCGGATCCACGTCACCGAGAACGGCTCGGCCTACCCCGACGCCGTACGGCCCGACGGCACCGTCCACGACCCCGAGCGCGTCCAGTACCTGCGCGCACACCTGGCGGCCTGTGCCCGCGCCGCCCGCAGGGGCGCCCCGCTCGCCGGGTACTACGCCTGGTCGCTCCTGGACAACTTCGAGTGGGCGTACGGCTACGACAAGCGGTTCGGCCTGGTCCACGTCGACTACGCCACCCAGAAGCGAACGGTCAAGGGCAGCGGGCGCCACTACGCCGAGATCATCGCGGGCCACCGCCGCCGCGCCCAGCGCGCGGCCTGAGCCTCTCAGGTGCGGCCGGACTCCTGGAGGTAGGCGGCCAGCCGGTCGAGGAAGACCCGCTGCCCCGCCACCAGCCGGGGCGACGCGTCCTCGGGCGCGAACCAGGCGAAGCGGTCCATCTCGGGGAACTCCTGCTGCACGCCCGAGCCCCGGGGCCACTCCATGGTGAAGGTGCCGGGCACCACGCCCGAGAGGTCGAGGTCGGCCTGGAGCGCCCAGACCGTCACCACCTTCCCGTTGGCCTGCCGCGACTCGCCGAGCGGCACCGGGGTGCCCTCCGGGGCGGGCAGCCCCAGCTCCTCCTCGAACTCGCGCAGGGCCGCCGCCTCGGGAGTTTCCTCCGGGCCGTACTCGCCCTTGGGGATCGACCAGGCGGCCTCGTCGCGGCCGGACCAGAACGGGCCGCCCATATGCCCGATCAGCACGTCGACGCCGGTCGTTGCGGTCCGGTAGAGGAGGAGCCCCGCGCTGCGTTTCTCGGCCATGGCGACCAGTGTGCGGGCTGATTGGGCTCCGGGCGATCGGGTTATAGCAGAAAGAAGACATATATCTGGGCATTTCGGACGCGTGTCCGCCCGGAACCACCTCGGATCCCGGAACCACCTCGGAGAGGGAGCGCCATGGCCCGTCGCCGACTGCTGCCGTGGAGACACCGCCGCGATCTGACGCCGTCCCAGCGGCGCCGGCGCCGCCTCGCGGTCCGGTCCACGCTGGCGGTGTGCGTGCTCGGCGCCGGGACCGTGGGCTGGTCGGTGGGCGAGGCACTGACCTATCCGGGTGACGACAGCACGGCGGCGCGCCTGGCGGGCTGGGCCCGCGAGCACGAGCTGGGCTTCGTCGTCGACAAGCTGGAGAACCTCCAGTACGAGATGGACCCGCCGAAGGTCGGCGGCTCGCTGCCGAGCGAGTCCCTTGCCCGGATGCGCGCGGCGGCCGTCGCCCCGCCGGTCGCGGCGCGCGGCGGGCCGCCGCTCCGGGCCCCGATGCGGCCGCTGGTCGCCCCGGCACTGCCCGGCGAGGGCGTCTGGCGTGCACTGGCCTCGGCTCACGGCCGCCCGATCGTGCAGGGCACCTATGTGCGCCCCGACGCCGCCCACACCTCGTACGAGGCGGCCGTCGCCTGGATCAGCGCCAAGGACTCACGCTTCCGGCTGCACCCGGGACTGCGCGAGCCGGGCGGGTCATTCGCCGTCCCGCCCAGCATCCCCAAGGGGCAGCGCACCGGACTGGTGGCGTCCTGGAACGGCGGCTTCAAGATCACCGACGGCGGCTCCCGGGGCGGCTTCCACCTCGCGGGGAAGACCGTCGGCGAGCTCCGCGACGGCGCCGCCTCCGAAGTCTTCTACCGCGACGGCTCGATCCGCGTCGGCGTCTGGGGCCGGGACGTGCGGATGACCCCCGAGGTCGTCGGGGTGCGCCAGTGCCTCGACCTGATGGTCGACGGCGGCCGGGTGGTGCCCGACATCGACAACGACTCCAAGTGGGGCGCCACCGACCAGAGCAGGATGTACGTGGCCCGCTCCGGCGTCGGCGTCACCGCCGAGGGCGATGTGATCATGGTCGTCGGCCAGGCGCTCTCGGCCCGTACGCTCGCCGAGCTGATGGAGCGCGCGGGCGCGGTCCGTGCGATGCCCCTGGACATGAACCGCGCCTGGCCGTCCTTCATGAGCTACGACGGCGGCCGCACCCCGGACGACCCCGTGCCCACCAACATCCTGGACTTCGAGAACCCCCCGGAGCGCTACTACAACCAGGCCACCCGCGACTTCGTCGCCGTGTACGCCCGCTGAGGCCTGTTGGTGAGCGCCAACTTTTGAGCGCCAACGGGCGCCCCGGTCACGGCTGGTGGACGTAGGGCGTGGTCGTGCTCAGCCGGGCGAAGCCCAGGCGGCGCAGGATCGGGGCGCTCCGGTCGGAGGCGTCGACCTGGAGGAAGCGGTAGCCGCGCTCGGCGGCGACGCGGGCGCGGTAGGAGACCAGCGCCCGGTAGATGCCCTTGCCGCGCCAGGCTTCGGCGGTGCCGCCGCCCCACAGCCCGGCGAACTCCGTCCCCGGGATCAGCTCCATACGGGCCGCGCTCACCGGCACCCCGTCGGCCATCGCCACCACCGCTACCAGGGTGTCGGGGGCCTCGGCGAGCTGGAGCTCCATGCGCCGGGCGAGCAGGGACGAGTCCTGGCCGAACGCCTGCTCGTGGGCGGCCGTCATCAGCGCGACCCCGGCCCTGTCGGTCACCGGCACCAGCTCGACGCCCTCGGGCAGCGCCACCGCGCCCGTCTGGTCCTTGCTCTCCGCGACCATCAGGGCCTCGGCGGGCTCGGCCGTGAACCCGGCCGCCAGCAGCCGCTCGCCGAGGTCGCCCGGGGTGTCGTGCGCGTACAGCTTCCACTCGAACTCGCGGCCGAGCGAGGCGAAGTGCCGTACCTGCTCGGCGATCTCGCGGTCGGCGCACTCCTCGTCGAGGTCCGACCAGAGGACGCCGTTCCAGACGGGATCCGGCCCGGTCTGCCGCACGACCCGGCCCACGCGCTCGACCCGGGCGCCGGGGCCGTCGGGCGGCGAGGTCTCGCGCATCTGCCGGTCGAACAGGGCCAGCACGTCTTCGTTGTCCATGCGCCCACTCCAACACCGGCGGGCGGCTGTGACAAACGGGTTTCGGACCGCTGCGGAAGGAGTGGATCCGTCTACAACTTCTGCGGTAGTCCGTGCACCGCAACCGGTTGACGCCGCGCGTCTGACCTGCAATTAGGCTGCGGTAATGCGGATCCGCCCCGTTGCCGCCGATGTGTTCATCGCGCTGGCACAGACGTGTGTCGCCGTGCTGCTGGGCCGGGAGGCCGCCAGCCAGGGGCAGCCCCCGCTCGACCTGCTCGGATACGGGCTCGCCGTGGTCATCAACATGGCGTGCGCGTTCCGTTCCAAGGCGCCGGTGGGCGTGTGCCTCTTCGTCATCGCGACGTGGACGCTCTATATCGCGCTGGGGAATTGGCCGGTCGTGGGCACATACGGCGGAATGATCGCGTGTTATACCGTCGCCGCCACCCGCCCCGCCCGCACCTCCGTCAGCTGCGCCGGGGTGCTCGGCGCGGTCTGGCTGTTCGCGGGGTTCCGGGCCGGGAGCGACTCCATGCCGTCCGTGGTCGTCCAGGCCCTCGCCGTCCCGGCCGTCATCTGGCGGTTCGGCCGGGTGGCCCGCCGCTCCACCAAGCTCGCCGACCAGCTCGCCAAGGAGCAAGAAGCCCGGGCCCGGCGCGAGGTGGCCGAGGAACGCGGCCGGATCGCACGGGAGTTGCACGACATCATCGCCCACCACATGTCGGTGATATCGGTCCAGTCGGGTCTGGCCCGTTTCGTCTTCGACTCCGACCCGCCCACCGCGCGCGGCGCGCTCGGTACCATCTCGGCCACCAGCCAGGAGGCCCTGGAGGAACTGCGGCGCATGCTGCACGTGTTGCGCGCCGAGGACCTCGACGGCGAGCCGTCGGCTCCGATGCCGGGCCTGTCACGTCTGTCGGACGTGGTGGAGCGGCTGCGGGCCGGAGGTCTGCCGGTCGAGCTGCGGGTCCAGGGGCAGGCGCGGACCCTGGCGCCCGGCGTCGACCTGTGCGCGTACCGGGTGGCGCAGGAGGCGCTCACCAATGTCCTGAAACATGCGCCCGGCGCACGGACGACCGTGGAAGTCTGTTACGAGCGGAACCATGTCTCGCTCGCCGTCGTGAACGAGGGTACGAGAGCGAATCCGGTCGGAAACCGATCGGGTAGTGGACATGGGTTGATCGGAATGCGGGAGCGAGCCAAGCTCTACGGCGGCACGATCAGTACCGGCCCGAGGAGCGAGGGAGGCTTCGAGGTCCGGCTGCTCCTGCCGACATCGGCCCAGCCCGTATGACACGGCCCGTATGACACAGGGGGAAGACGCGCTGCCATGACCAGGGCACTCGTGGTCGACGACCAGTTCCTCGTCCGGGCCGGTCTGGTCGCGCTGCTGAGAGCGGCGGGCATCGACGTCGTCGGCGAGGCGAGCGACGGCGAGGAGGCGGTCGCCCAGGCGGCGCGGACCCGCCCCGACGTGATCCTGATGGACATCCGGATGCCCGGGATGAGCGGCATCGCCGCCACCGAGCGGATCCTCGCGGACGCCGAGGACCCGGCGCCGCGCATCCTCATCCTCACCACGTTCGACCTCGACGAGTACGTGTACTCCGCGCTGCGGGCCGGTGCCTCGGGGTTCCTGCTCAAGGACTCGGGGCCGGAGCGGCTGCTCACGGCGGTCGCGGCGGTCGGCGGCGGCGACACCCTCTTCGCGCCGAGCGTCACCCGGCGCCTGGTGGAGGCCTTCGCGCGGCCCGTCGAGCGCTCGCCGCACCTCTCGGCGGACCTGGACGCGCTCACCGCCCGCGAGACCGAGGTCCTCAAGCTCACCGCGCGCGGCCTGTCGAACCTGGAGATCTCCGACCACCTCTTCATCAGCGAGGCGACGGTCAAGACCCATCTGAACCGGGCCATGAGCAAACTGGACCTCGCCAGCCGGGCTCAGGCGGTGGTGCTCGCGTACGAGTCGGGGCTGGTCACGCCGGGCGGGGGAGCGAGGTAGCTCCCCGAGCGGTCAACTCCCGTCGGGAGCCGTGCTGTTGTAGCGGAGCAGATAGGCGGCGAACCGTTCGAGGTCGGCCTCCTCCCAGTCCGCGAGGCGCTCGTGGAAGGCGTGCCGGCGCAGCACCGCCGCCTCGGCGAGCTTCTCGGTGCCGGCGGCGGTGAGGTGGAGGAGCTGGATGCGGTGGTCGGCCGGGTCGGTGCGGCGCTCGATGAACCCCAGCTTCTCCAGGGCCGCGATCTGCCGGCTGATCGTCGACTTGTCGAGCATGTAGTACGTGGCGAGGTCGGTCGCGCGGCACCCCTGCTGGTCCTCCATGTGGGACAGCAGCGTGAAGGAGACCAGGGACAGCTCCGGGTGCATCCGCGCGGCGGCGGCCCGGGCGCGGCGGGCGAACGCGGTCAGCTCCCGCTGGATGGTGGTGACCGACTGGTCTCGGCTGGGCACGGCTGGTCCTCTCACTGGCTAGTTGCATAATACAACGCCTGTGGAGGGGGTGCTCGTCCGTCACGCGGGGGACCGGCTCACGGGGCGTGGCTCGCGGGGGCCGGTCCCGCGGGGGCCGGGCTCACTCCTCCCCGTCCACCGTATCCAGCGCCTGCGTCAGCCAGCGGATCCAGAATGTCTCCAGTTCGATGCCGCCGCGCAGCACCAGGTGCCGCAGCCGGTCCTGCTCGCTGTCCCGCTCCGGCGGGAAGTCCCGCCGCTCGATCCCCTCGTACATCTCCAACTGCCGCTCGTGCAGGTCGAGGTGGCGGCGCAGCTCGGCGGTGAGCCCGTCCGTGCCGACCACCGCCGCCGCCCGCATCCGCAGCAGCAGCGGGTCCCGCATGGGGCGGGGGTCCTGCCCGGCGGCGGCCCACGCGGCGAGCTCCGCGCGGCCCGCGGGCAGGACCTCGTACTCCTTCTTCTGGCCGCGCGCCGGGGCCTCGGACGGCAGTGCGCGGATGGCCCCGGACTGCTCCAGCTTGCCCAGCTCGCGGTAGATCTGCTGGTGCGTCGCGGACCAGAAGAAGCCGAACGACCTGTCGAACCGGCGGGTCAGCTCCAGCCCCGAGGAGGGCTTTTCGAGCAGGGCGGTCAGGATCGCGTGCGGGAGGGACATGACCGCATCCTAGATTCCGCCGCCCGGCCCGAGCGCCGTCAGAGGGTCGCCGCCAGCCGGGTGCCCTGGTCGATGGCGCGCTTGGCGTCCAGCTCGGCGGCCACGTCCGCGCCGCCGATCAGGTGCACGGTGGCGCCCGCCGCCGACAGCTCCTCGTACAGGTCGCGGCGCGGCTCCTGCCCCGCGCACAGGACCACGGTGTCCACCGGCAGCACCGTGGAGGTGCCGTCGACGGTGATGTGCAGCCCGGCGTCGTCGATGCGGTCGTAGCCGACGCCCGGCACCATCGTCACGCCCCGGTGCTTCAGCTCGGTGCGGTGGATCCAGCCGGTGGTCTTGCCCAGACCCGCGCCGACCTTGGAGGTCTTGCGCTGGAGCAGGTGCACCGTGCGCGGCGGCTTGGGCCGCTCGGGCGCGCGCAGCCCGCCGCGCTCCTCGTACGAGGTGTCGACGCCCCACTGCCGGAAGTACGTCTCGGGGTCCAGGCTCGCCGCGTCGCCGCCGTCCGTGAGGAACTCGGCCATGTCGAAGCCGATGCCGCCCGCGCCGACGATCGCCACCCGCTCGCCGACCGGCGCGCCGTCGCGCAGCACGTCCAGGTAGGTGAGAACGCTGGGGTGGTCGGAGCCGGGGATCTCGGGGGTGCGGGGCGTCACGCCGGTGGCGACGACGACCTCGTCGTAGCCGCCGGAGGTCAGCTCACCGGCGGTCGCCGTGGTGTTCAACCGGACGTCCACGCCGCGCAGTTCGAGCTGCGTACGGTAGTAGCGCAGCGTCTCGTCGAACTCCTCCTTGCCGGGGATCCGCTTGGCGATGTTCAGCTGGCCGCCGATCTCCGCGGCCGCGTCGAAGAGGGTGACCGCGTGGCCGCGCTCGGCCGCCGAGACCGCGAAGGCGAGCCCGGCCGGGCCCGCGCCGACCACCGCGAGGTTCTTGCGGCGCCTGGTGGGGGAGAGGACCAGCTCGGTCTCGTGGCAGGCACGCGGGTTGACCAGGCAGGAGGTGATCTTCCCGCTGAAGGTGTGGTCCAGACAGGCCTGGTTGCAGCCGATGCAGGTGTTGATGGTCTCGGAGCGCCCGGCGGCCGTCTTGGCGACGAACTCGGGGTCGGCCAGGAACGGCCGCGCCATCGACACCATGTCCGCCCGGCCCTCGGCGAGCAACCGCTCGGCCACCTCGGGGGTGTTGATGCGGTTGCTGGTGATCAACGGGATGGAGACGGACCCCATCAGCTTCTTGGTCACCCAGGTGTACGCGCCGCGCGGCACCGAGGTCGCGATGGTCGGGATGCGGGCCTCGTGCCAGCCGATGCCGGTGTTGATGAGGGTCGCCCCGGCCTCCTCGATGGCCTTGGCGAGCGTGACGACCTCCTCCAGGGTGGAGCCGCCGGGCACCAGGTCCAGCATGGAGAGCCGGTAGATCAGGATGAAGTCCGCACCGACCCGCTCCCGCGTACGGCGGACGATCTCGACGGGGAAGCGCATCCGGTTCTCGTACGAGCCGCCCCAGCGGTCGGTGCGCCGGTTCACGGCGCCCGCGATGAACTCGTTGATCAGATAGCCCTCGGAGCCCATGATCTCGACGCCGTCGTACCCGGCGGACTTCGCCAGCTCGGCCGCGCGGACGAAGTCCTCGACGGTCCGCTCGACCTCGTCGTCGGTCAGGGCGTGCGGCACGAAGGGGCTGATGGGGGCCTGGAGCGCGCTCGGCGCCACCAGGCCCTGGTGGTAGGCGTACCGGCCGAAGTGCAGGATCTGCATCGCGATCCGACCGCCCGCCGCGTGCACCGCGTCGGTGACCGTGCGGTGCTGGGCGGCCTCGGCCTCGGTGGTGAGCTTGGCGCCGCCCTCGTACGGGCGGCCGGCGTCGTTGGGGGAGATGCCGCCGGTGACCATGAGGCCGACCCCGCCGCGCGCCCGCTCGGCGTAGAACGCCGCCATCCGCTCGAAACCGTTCTCGGCCTCTTCGAGCCCGATGTGCATGGACCCCATCAGCACCCGGTTGGGAAGGGTGGTGAAGCCCAGGTCGAGGGGGCTCAGCAGGTGGGGGTAGTCGCTCATCGGGGCGCCTCCAGGTACGGCGGTGTCGTCGCTCCAGTTGTAGAGCACGGGGAGCGCTTGTGCAACAAGTTGCATAAAGGCGCCCCGGCGCTCGCGGGCCGGACGCCCGAGGGCCCGGCGGGAACGTCCCGCCGGGCCCTCGCACACGTGCCGCGGATCACACCTTCTCGTCACACCTTCCGGTAGCCGTACGCCTCCGATGCGGCCGCCTCCACGGCGTCCAGGTCCGCCCCGGCCGAGGCGGTCACGACGGCCGCCACCGCGCCCTCGACGAAGGGGGCGTCCACGAGCCGCGCCCCCTCCGGCAGCTCGTCGCCCTCGGCGAGGAGCGCCTTCACGGTGAGCACCGCGCTGCCCAGGTCCACCAGGACCGCCACGCCCGCGCCCCGGTCGACGGCGGCCGCCGCCTCGGCGATCAGCTCGGAGCTGGTGCCGAGGCCGCCGTCGGGGGTCCCGCCCGCGGCCGCGACGGGAGCGGTCGTCCCCCCGCCCGCGAGACCGGTCGCGAGCGCGGCGACAGCGGCGGCGACCTCCGCGCTGTGGGAGACGAGCACGACCCCGACGAGCCCGCCCGCGCTCCCGCTCACGCGGCGGCCTCCTGGAGAGCCCCGATGAGCAGCGCCGACGAGGTCGCCCCCGGGTCCTGATGGCCGATGGAACGCTCGCCCAGATAGCTGGCCCTGCCCTTGCGGGCCTGGAGCGGTACGGTCGCGAGCGCCCCGGCCTCCGCTGCCGCACTCGCCGCCGCGAAGGACTCACCGAGCGCCTCGACGGCCGGGAGCAGCGCGTCCAGCATCGTCTTGTCCCCGGCGGCTGCCCCGCCCAGCTGCGCCACCGCCGCCACGCCCTCGCCCAGCGCGGCGGCGAGCTCCTCGCGGCTCACCTCGGCCCGGTCGCCGAGCGCCTTGCCGGTGCGGCGCAGCAGCGTCCCGTACAGCGGTCCGGAGGCGCCGCCCACGGTCGAGATCAACTGCCGCCCGGCGAGGGCGAGTACGGCGCCCGGGGTGTCCGGCGCCTCCTTCTCCAGGACGGCGGTGACGGCCGTGAAGCCGCGCTGGAGGTTGGCGCCGTGGTCGGCGTCGCCGATGGCCGAGTCCAGTTCGGTCAGCCGCGCCGCCTCCCGGTCCACGGCCGAGGCCGTCACGGTCATCCAGCGGCGGAAGAAAGCGGCGTCGAGCACGGGCCCTCCTTGAGGTGTACGGACTTGGGGTGTACGGGCGTGGGGAGTACGGACGTGAGGTGTGGGGGCGTGGTTTGTACGGACGGGAGGCCGAGCCGGGACCACGGGCCCACGGGGGTCAGCAACCCCACCGCAGCGCGGGCGTGTTCACCGGCGCGTCCCACAACCGCAGCAGTTCCTCGTCGGCCTGACACAGCGTCACCGAGCAGCCCGCCATGTCGAGGGAGGTCACATAGTTGCCCACGAGCGTGCGGGCCACCGGGACGCGCCGCTCGGCCAGCACCCGGTGCACCTCGGCGTTGAACCCGTACAGCTCCAGGAGCGGGGTCGCCCCCATGCCGTTGACCAGGAGCAGTACGGGACTTGACGGCTTGAGGTCCTCCAGGACCGCGTCCACGGCGAAGTCCGCGATCTCCCGGGAGGTCATCATGGCCCGCCGCTCCCGCCCGGGCTCACCGTGGATGCCGACGCCGAGCTCCAGCTCACCGGGCGGCAGATCGAAGGTCGGACCGCCCTTGGCGGGGGTGGTGCAGGCACTGAGCGCGACGCCGAAGCTGCGTGAACTCGCGTTCACCCGGCGGGCGATCGCCTCGACCCGCTCCAGGGGCGCGCCCTCCTCGGCCGCCGCGCCCGCGAGCTTCTCCACGAAGAGGGTGGCCCCGGTGCCGCGCCGCCCCGCGGTGTACAGGCTGTCGGTCACGGCGACGTCGTCGTCGACGAGGACCTTCGCGATCTGTACGCCCTCGTCCTCGGCGAGCTCCACGGCCATGTCGAAGTTGAGCACGTCGCCGGTGTAGTTCTTGACGACGAACAGCACCCCGGCCCCGCTGTCCACGGCGGCCGCGGCCCGCACCATCTGGTCCGGCACGGGCGAGGTGAACACCTCGCCGGGACACGCGGCGGCGAGCATCCCGCGCCCCACGAACCCGCCGTGCAACGGCTCGTGCCCCGATCCGCCCCCGGACACCAGCCCCACCTTCCCGGCGAACGGCGCGTCCCGGCGCACGATCACCCGGTTCTCCACGTCGACGGTCAGCTCCGGATGCGCGGCCGCCATCCCGCGCAACGCGTCGGCGACGACGGTCTCGGCCACGTTGATCAGCATCTTCACGGGTGCCTCCGGGTGATGTCGGCGGAAGTGGCGGCGGGGAACGCGGATCACCGTAGCCAGTGGCGGGCTCCCCGGTGCGGGACGACCGCCGCGTGTCGGCCACACGGGGGCCCGCCGTGCGCGCGTCGGGTGGTTCCGGTGCTACCCCGTAGTGAGTATGGGGGCCGGGAACGGGGGAGGGAGAGAGGCAGGTCATGGAGAAGAGACTGCGGCGCCGGTGGTCGGTGCTGGCCGGGGCGACCGCGCTCGGGCTGGCCGTGAGCGTGCTGCCGGGGGTGGCGGAGGCCGCCGGGCCGGACCACCGCCAACCAAGCCGCCCACAACAGCAGTTGGACCGCAGCACCCCCACCGACCTCACCCGCCTCCTGCGCGACCTCCCCAAGGGCGGTGACCTGCACCATCACCTCGGCGGTGCCGTCCGTGCGGAATCCCTCATCGGGTACGCCGCCCGCGACCGCAAGTGCGTCGACACCACCACGTACGTCGTCACCCCCGGACCCCAGCCGTGCGCCACCGGGCAGCGGCCCGCCCAGGACGCCGTGCCCCCCGGGCCGTTCCGCCGCGCGGTCGTCCGGGCCTGGTCGATGCGCGGGTTCGTCCTGCCGTCAGACGGCGACCCGCAGCCCGGGCACAACCACTTCTTCGCCACCTTCGGGAAGTTCGCCGAGGCGGAGGCGGGGCACGACGCGGACATGCTGGCCGAAGTGGCCCGGGTCGCCGCGCGGGAGCGGACCGCCTATGTGGAGACCCTGGTGACCGTGGCGGCCGAGCCGCTCCAGCGGCTGGTCGACCGGGTGCGCCCGGCGGACCCCGGCCCGTCCGGACTGGCGGAGTTCCACCGGGTCCTCACGCGGGATCCCCGGTTCCAGGAGATCGTCGAGGAGGCAGCGGCCGCCTACGACCGGAGTTTCCGCGACTACCGCAAGCTCCTCGGCTGCGACCGCGCGCCCGCGCCGCAGGCCTGTTCCGTCGTCATCCGCTTCGACTACCAGGTCGGCCGCGCCCAGGCCGCCCGCCACGTCTTCGCCCAGCAGATCCTCGGCTTCGAACTCGCCCGCCGCCGGATCGGCCGGGTCGTCGGGGTGAACATGGTCCAGCCCGAGGACGCCCCGATCGCCCTGCGGGACTACACCCTGCACATGCGGATGATCGGCTTTCTGAAGTCCCGCGCCCCGTCCGTCCACGTCAGCCTGCACGCCGGTGAGCTGGTCGAAGGCCTGAACGGGGTCGGCGGCCGCGATCTCGCCTTCCACATCGCCCAGGCCGTAGACGTGGCGCGCGCCGACCGTATCGGCCACGGTGTCGATCTCCTCGACGAGCGCGGGCACCAGGGCCTGGCCGCCCGGATGCGCGCACGGCACGTCCTCGTCGAGGCCCCCCTGATCAGCCACGCCCAGATCCTGCTGGTCAGCGGCGACCGGCACCCCCTGCACACCTATCTCGACGCCGGGGTGCCCCTCGCCCTGGCCACCGACGACCCCGGCGTCAGCCGCAGCGGCCTCACCGACGTCTTCCGGCTGGGCGTCACCGACCAGCGTCTGGGCATGGAGGAGCTGCGGACCTCCGCGCGTGCCTCGCTGGACCACGCCTTCGTCGAGGGGGCGAACCTCTGGCGCGAGCAGGACCGGTACGACACCTTCGCCGCGCCCTGCCGGAACGACACCCCCGACCCGGACCGGCGGCCCGGCGCCGCGTGCCGGAGGTTCCTGGCCGCCAGCCCCAAGGCCGCCCTCCAGTGGCAGTTGGAGAGGGACTGGCGGGCGTTCGAGCGCGGCCGCGCACGCGACTGAGCGCACCCGCCGTACACCCGCCGCACGCCCGTTGAGCCTTAGCCGCATATATGGATCATTCGGGCAGGATGTCGCCCATGAATCTCTTCCGACTGCGGCCGGGGCCGGGGCAGAGGACGGGGCTGCGGCTGGGGCTCACCCTCGCCGCCTCGGGCGCGCTCCTGCTGACCGGCGGAGCGCCTGCCGACGCGGTACCCGATGCGACCTCCCGTACGGGGGAGCCGTCCGCTCCCGGCGACGACGGCTGGTCGGACGCCGACGTCCTCGGCTTCTGGACCCCCGGGCGCGTCTCCGCCGCCACCGACCCCGGACGCCCCGACGCCGACGGCGTCCCGACCGGTACGCCCGGGCCCCCGGCGGCCGTGCCCGGTATGCCGAGCGCCGAGCACATCCCCGGGATCTCCTCCGTGGGCGTGCTGTTCACCTCCGCGGGCCCGGACCCGACGACCGGCGAGCTGCGCGCGCACAAGTGCTCGGCGAGCGTGGTGGAGAGCGGCGGCCGCAACCTCATTCTGACGGCGGGTCACTGCGCGGGCGGGCGGGCCGTCTTCGTACCGCGGTACCGCTCGCGCGCCGAGCTGGCCGACCAGCCGTACGGGTTCTACCGGGTCACCGACTGGTACGTGGACGACCAGTACGTCCGCAACAGCAAGGGGGCCGTCTCCGATCTGGACTACGCCTTCGCGCGGGTGGCGGCGGCGCCCGACGGCCGCAGTGTCCAGGATGCCGTGGGGGCCAACCGCCTCGTCCGTACGCCCGGTTACCGCCAGGACGTGACGATGCTCGGCTATCCCCGGGTGGGGCGCAATCCGGCGGACCGGCCGGTGCGCTGCTCCGCCCGGTCGGGGCGGCTGTCCGGGTTCCGGCAGATGCAGGTCGAGTGCGCCGGGATGTGGGGCGGGGTCTCCGGCGGGCCGTGGTTCTCCGACGTCGACTGGGACGCCGGGACCGGCGAGATCATCGGGAACGTCGGCGGCTACTACGGCGGCGGCATGGACGTGCCCGAGTCCGACCCCCGCTACCACCAGATCACCTACAGCCCCGTCTACGGCGACCGCTTCTTCCGGCTCTACGCCGATGCCCAGAACGGCAGACGGCCGCACTACGGCTCGTACCGTCAACTGAGGCCATAGGAAGGGGAGTTGGGCGGACGGCGGGCGGAGCCGGTGAACCGGGTCCGCCCGCCGTCCTGACCGCGCCGCGGCCCGCTGCCATGGGTACCCCGCGGGCTGCCTGGCGGGGGCGCAGGAGCCTGCGGGGGGCGGGGTCGCGACACGGCCGTACCAGGGGTGGGCGGGGACGCGTCCCCGCCCACCGGGGTGACGGGTGTCAGACGACTTCCATCGTCGCCATCATGCCCATCGCCGCGTGGTCGAACATGTGGCAGTGGTAGACGTACTTGCCGCGGTAGCCGGTGAAGGTGGCCTGCACCTTCACCTTCTCGCCCGGCATCAGCCGGACGGTGTCCTTGAGCCCGGCCTCGGGCCCGGACGTCACCGCGACGCCGTTGCGCTCCAGCACCCGGAACTGGACCAGGTGGATGTGGAAGTTGTGCGGCACCCGCTGGTTGACGTTGCTGACCGTCCACACCTCGGTGTCGCCGTACTTGATGGTGTTGTCGACGCGGTTGTGGTCGTAGACCTTCTCGTCGATGTACCCCATGCCGTCCGCGACGTTCTCGTCCACCCGCAGCACGACGTCGCGGTTGACCGTCGGCGTCGGCAGCGCGGGCAGCGTCCGCAGCTTCGCCGGGACCCGGCTGTAGTCCGCGGCCGTGCGGGTCACGCGGAACTGGAGCACCGGCGTCGGAGGCACGCCCGCGGGCACGTTCTCGATGTTGACGATCTCCAGGGTGGTGCCCACCGGATACTTGGAGAAGTCGATGACGACGTCGGCCCGCTCACCGGAGGTGATCGAGATCTTGTCGGTGGTCACCGGGGCCTCCAGCAGGCCGCCGTCCCCGCCGATCTGCTGGACGGTCGAGCCGTCCGACAGCTTCAGGGTGAAGAACCGCATGTTGGCCGTGTTGTACAGACGGAAGCGGTACTTGCGCGCCGCGACCTCGAAGTACGGCCAGGCCTTGCCGTTGGCGAGGATGACGTTGCGGCCCCGGAAGTCGTTCATCTGGTAGATGAGCTGCCCGTTGTCGTCGAAGCGGGCGTCGCGGATGCCGATCGGGATGTCGTACGCGCCGGACGGCAGGCCGAGCGCCTTCTCCGGCAGGTCCATCAGCGTGTAGAAGCCGGTCAGACCGCGGAAGACGTTCTCCGACTCGACGTGGTGCGCGTGGTCGTGGAACCACAGGTTCGCGTTGGGCTGGCTGTTCGGGTACGTGTAGGTCTTCTCGCCGCCCGGCTGGATGAGGTCCATCGGCGTACCGTCGCTGGACTCCGGGACGTGGCCGCCGTGCAGGTGGATCGAGGTCGGCGTGGGCAGGTTGTTCTTCTGCGTCACCACCACGCGGTGGCCCGAACAGGCCTTGATCCACGGGGCCGGCCAGTGACCGTCGAAGGTGCGGACGGTCGTCTGCTTGCCCGGGATGATCTCGGCCTGGACCTCCTGCATCTCAAAGCTGTAGTACGCCGTCGTGCCCGAGACGCGGTCCGGCTTGAGGGTCTCCGGGACCGGCATCTCCTGGGCGAACTTGGGTATGGTGGTCGGGTCGATGTCGGTGGCCTGAGCCTGCGCCTCGCTGCTCAGGGCCGGAATCAGCAGTCCCGCGCCCCCCACGGCGCCGGTGAGCGCGACGCCGGCCTTCATCGCATTTCTGCGTGTGATCATCAAGAACTCTCCCAGCGAGACATGCTGAGGACGCCCCCGCGGCGTCCTGGCAGTGATCGATCGGGCGGCGTACGGGCACCCCCGCAGGCGCCGCCGGCCCGTCACGCGGTCCGGCGAGTGGATCGGCTCGCCGCCGCCTGACCGGCAGTCCCGGGGAACAGCCCCACCTCGTTCATGAAGCTCGGCCTCGGGGTGTCGCATGGTGCTTCGGCGCCCTTCCGGGGTGGGGCCCGGCGCGACGCAGTAGATCTTGCCCCCCAGTCTCCCGGTGGCCCTCTGGCCGAACAAGACACTCTGGTTTCAGGGTTGTGTCAGATTTCGCAAATTACTTGCCGGTTGTGCAGGGCATCTGGCACCCGAACGTCAGACTCCGTCAGGTACCCGAGGATGGGCCGCACGGGGGCGGGGAGCTATCGTCAGAAGTCCGGATCGGTCGCGCGTCCGGAACACGTGGGCGGCCCCGGACCATAGAGGGCCGGTTCCGCGGCGACAAGGGGGGCGGTCGAGCCATGGAACAGGACGACGCCGTGATCGGCTGCACCGGCGAAGTGCTGATCGGCACCCGCGGCCCCGGCGGCCCCGGCGAGGTCCTGGTACGGGTCCGGGGCGGCTCGGAGACCTTCCTCGCCTGGTCCGAGGAGCCCCTGCCGCGCGGGGCGAGGGTCCTCGTCGTGGAGTCCCGCGGCACCCGCCAGGTCGACGTCATCGAGTGGGCCGACCCGCTGGACGAGCTGGGCCTCGGCACCGGCTGAAATCCGTCGGGCCCCTCGGGACCGCTCATCAGCAGAGCAACCAACAGACAAGGGAGACCCAGATGTTCGGATACCGCGTGCCCGCCCCCGATGAGGCGATGCTCATCTCCGGCGGCAGACGAGGCCTCGGGGGAGCACCGTTCCGGGTGGTGACCGGGCACGGCAAGTTCGTGCTCCCCGTCTTCCGCAAGACCCGGTTCCTCACCCTCGCGATGTGCGAGTCGGAGGTCACCGAGACCTGTGTGACCAAGCAGGGCATCGCGCTGACCGTACGGGCCGTCATCGCCTTCAAGGTCGGCAACGACACCGAGTCCATCGTCAACGCCGGTCAGCGCTTCCTCTCCGACCAGGACCAGATGTCGGTGCTCACCGGCCGGATCTTCGCCGGTCATCTGCGGGCGATCATCGGCTCGATGACCGTCGAGGAGATCGTGACCGAGCGCCAGAAGCTGGCCGCCGAGGTCCTGGACACCTCGAAGTCGGAGATGGCCAAGATCGGCCTGATCGTCGACTCGCTCCAGATCCAGTCGATCGACGACGGCGACACCGGCTACATCGAGGCGATGTCGGCCCCGCACAAGGCGGCCATCCAGCGCCAGGCCCAGATCGCCCAGGCGCAGGCCACCCAGGCCTCGGTCGAGGCCGAGCAGGTCGCCGCGCGCAACCAGGCCGAATACGCCCGCCAGACCGCCGTCGTCAAGGCCGAGTACTCGGCCGAGGTCGACCGCGCCCAGGCCAAGGCCGCCCAGGCCGGCCCGCTGGCCCAGGCCCACGCCCAGCAGGAGGTCCTGGCGGCCCAGACCGAACTGGCGCTGCGCCAGGCCAGGCTGCGCCAGCAGCAGCTGGTGGCCGAGATCGTCAAGCCCGCCGAGGCGGAGGCCGAGCGGATCAGGGTGCTGGCCGTGGCCGAGGCCGAGCGGATGAAGATCCAGGCCGAGGCGGCCGCCTCGTACGACCGGGTCGCGCTCGACCGGATGCTGATCGACCAGCTGCCGCAGATCGTCAAGGAGGCGGCCGGCGGTCTCGCGGGCGCCAACGTCAACGTGCTCAACGGCGCCGACGGACTGGGCGAGATCGCGGCCGGACTGGTCGGCCAGGGCCTGACGATCCTCGACTCCGTACGGCAGAACCTGAGCGGATCCGGCCAAGGGCAGGGCGGTCGCGACGGCTCCGCCAAGGGCGGCGGGCCGCTGGAACTGCAGAGCTACCTCGGTACGGCCGGGAAGCCCGCGCGCGAAGGGGGAGAAGCGCCGGGCGAGGGCGGCTCGCAGGGCCGGACCGGCGACGGTCCGGTCACGCTGGACTGATTCCGCCCCACCCCGCTCCGGGCACGGATTGGTCAAGCGGCCCACGAGAAGGGTGAGAGGGGTGTCCGGCGGGTGAATCGTGCGCGAGGATGGGGTTATGACCGCGGCCCATCGCGCCATGGCTCAGTTGGAGACATGGCCGAATCTGGTAAGTGGCCCGCCCCGGTGCGCCGTTGGGAAAGCCTTCCGCACGACGGAGTACGAGGTGGTGCACTTCCACTCCGACCACGCCGCCGATCTGCATCTCACCCACACGGCGATAGAGCGGCTGCTGCCCGAGCTCCGGCGCAGCAGCGCGATCCGGGTGACCCCCGGATCCGCCTGGCTCACCGTGCTCCTCGACTGCGACGCGGACGTGGAGCTGCTGCTCAGTCTGGTGAGCGTGGCACTGAAGGCACACGGCGACGCCCGGCAGCGCCACCCGGGCGCCCCGTGCGAGTGGTACGGCTCGGCCGTGCCCTCCCCGCGCGCCGCGGTCGGGGTGGGGGCGGTGATGGCCGCCGCCACGCCCCACGGCCTGGTCCCCGCCGCCCGGCGGGCGATGGGCCGCCTCATCCCGCACGGCCACCGGCCGGGCTGAGGCCCCTGGGCTCCCCCCAGTAGTCGGCGCGAACCGGCGCCGGGTTCCGGCGAGTTGACGTGTCCTGGATCACGCGGCTTTTCCGGGCGGAATCGGCGGATCATTGTGCGAACCCGCCGGTGGAACGCCCGGGGCGGATGCGAGGATGAGCGCGCCATGACTGCCGGAGACTCTTGCCGCACTGTGCGGGCCGCGATGTTCGCGGCCCTCTGCGTGCTGCTCACCGCGCTCGGGCACGCCCTCATGTCGCAGGCCCCGGTGCCCTGGTGGGCCCTGGGCTGCGGCTTCGTCGCGACCGGCGCCACGGCGTGGACCCTGGCCGGGCGCGAGCGCCGGTTCGGACCGGTCGTGGCCTTCGCGGTGGGAGCGCAGGCGGTGCTGCACGAGATGTTCTCGTGGGCCCAGTCCACCGCGCGCCCCGCCGTGCCGCCCATGGACATGCCGATGAGCGGGATGCCCATGGGACATATGAGCCACATGGGCGCCATGGACCACGACATGGCCGGTATGCCCCTGGGGATGTCCTCCACCGGCATGCTCGCCGCCCACCTCCTCGCCGCGCTGCTGTGCGGCCTGTGGCTGGCGCACGGTGAGCGCGCGGCCTTCCGGATCCTGCGGGCCTTCGCGGGCTGGCTCTTCGCCCCGCTCAGGCCGGCCCCGCTCTCGGCCGCGCCGCCTCTGGCCCCGCGCCCGCGCGCCCGCCGGGACCGTGCGGTCCGCTCGCCCCGGCAGCTCTTCCTCGTCCACGCGATCACCTCACGGGGTCCGCCCGCGGGGACCGCTGTCGTCTGACGACAGCCGGTTCCCCGCGGCGTCCCCGGAGTCCTCTCCCCGGCGCCCCGGGCATCGGCCGCACGCCTTCGTGCCGCCGTACCCCTTCACCGGACCCGCCCGCCTCGCGGGCCGTTCCGGATCCCGGATTCCCGAGAAGGACATCAGGTGATCACTCCTGCCCTGCCCCGCTCGCGCGACGAATCGACGGACCAGGCGATAACCGCCTGGGCGCTCGCCGCCCGCACCGGTGACCCCGTGGCCGTCGAGCACTTCGTCCGCGCGCTCCACCGTGACGTACGCCGTTACGTCACCTACCTCGGCGCCGATCCGCAGGCCGCCGACGATCTGACCCAGGACACCTTCCTGCGGGCCCTCGGCAGCCTGCACCGGTTCGAGGGCCGCTCCTCCGCCCGCACCTGGTTGCTCTCGATCGCCCGCCGCGCGGTGATCGACAACCTGCGGTACACCGCTGCCCGGCCGCGCGTCTGCGACACCGACGACTGGCAGTCGGCCGCCGAGCGGGCCCAGCCGCGAGGGCTGCCCGGCTTCGACGACGGGGTGGCCCTGGCCGACCTGCTCGCGGCGCTCCCGGACGAGCGCCGCGAGGCCTTCGTCCTCACCCAGCTCCTCGGGCTGCCCTACGCGGACGCGGCCCACGTCAGCAACTGCCCCGTGGGGACCGTGCGCTCCCGGGTGGCCCGGGCCCGCCAGGCACTGATCGAGCGGCTGCACGCGGCCGAGGGCGCGGAGCTGGCGGCCGTACCCGCCTGAGCGACGCGAAAGGCCCGGACCGTATACGGTCCGGGCCTTCCCGTTACGGGCGGTGCGGTCAGACGCCGTCCGGCGCCCCCTGGAAGGCGCCCAGGATCCGCTCCGCCGCCAGGGTCGGCGTCAGCTCGCCGTCGCGGACGCGCCGCTCCAGCGCCGGGGCGAGCTCGCGTACCGCGGGATGCGCGCGCAGCCGGTCCAGGAGCTCGTCCTGGACCATCGTCCAGGTCCAGTCGACCTGCTGGTCACGGCGCTTGGCGGCCAGCCGCCCGGTGGAGTCGAGCAGCGTACGGTGCTGGTCGAGCCGCTCCCAGACGGTGTCCAGGCCGCTGGACTCGCGGGCGCTGCAGCACAGGACCGGCGGGGTCCAGGCCGCGTCGGCCGGGTGCATCAGGCGCAGTGCGCCCGCCAGTTCGCGCGCCGCGGACTTCGCGTCGCGCTCGTGCGGCCCGTCCGCCTTGTTCACGGCGATCACGTCCGCCAGCTCCAGGACGCCCTTCTTGATGCCCTGGAGCTGGTCGCCGGTGCGCGCCAGGGTGAGCAGCAGGAACGAGTCGACCATGTCGGCGACCGTCGTCTCGGACTGCCCGACGCCGACGGTCTCCACCAGGACGACGTCGTATCCCGCCGCCTCCATCACCACCATGGACTCGCGGGTCGCCTTGGCGACACCGCCCAGGGTCCCGGCGCTCGGCGAGGGCCGCACGAACGCCGCCGGGTCCACCGCGAGCCGCTCCATCCGCGTCTTGTCGCCGAGGATGGAGCCGCCGGTACGGGTGGACGACGGGTCGACGGCGAGCACCGCCACCCGGTGGCCGAGCCCGGTCAGCATCGTGCCGAAGGCGTCGATGAAGGTGGACTTGCCCACCCCGGGCACCCCGCTGATGCCGATCCGCCGGGCGTTGCCGGTGTGCGGCAGCAGCTCGGTGAGGAGCTGCTGTGCGAGCGTGCGGTGGTCGGGGCGGGTGGACTCGACGAGGGTGATGGCCCGGGCGACGAACGCCCGCTTCCCGTCGAGCACACCCTTGACGTAGCTGTCGAGGTCGATGCGCACGGGCGGCTACAGCTCGTCGTGGCCCAGCGCCGCGCCGAGCCGCGTCACCAGGTCGTACGCCGCGTCCGGGATGACCGTGCCCGGCGGGAAGACCGCCGCGGCGCCCATCTCCAGGAGGGTCGGGACGTCCTGCGGCGGGATGACACCGCCGACGACGACCATGATGTCCTCCCGGCCCTCGGCGGCCAGCTCCTCGCGGAGCGCCGGTACGAGGGTGAGGTGACCGGCGGCCAGCGACGACACACCCACGATGTGCACGTCCGCCTCGACCGCCTGGCGGGCCACCTCGCCCGGCGTCTGGAACAGCGGGCCGACGTCGACGTCGAAGCCGAGGTCGGCGAAGGCGGTGGCGATCACCTTCTGGCCGCGGTCGTGTCCGTCCTGGCCCATCTTGGCGACCAGGATGCGCGGACGGCGGCCCTCCGCCTCGTCGAAGCGGTCCACCAGCGCGCGGGTGCGCTCCACGGAAGGCGACTCTCCTGCCTCGTTGCGGTACACGCCGGAGATCGTACGGGTCTGCGCCGCGTGGCGGCCGTACACCTTCTCCAGGGCGTCCGAGATCTCGCCGACCGTCGACTTGGCGCGGGCCGCGTTCACGGCCAGCTCCAGGAGGTTGCCGGTGCCGGAGGCGGCGGCGTCCGTCAGCGCGCGCAGGGCGTCCTGGCAGACCGCCTCGTCGCGCTCCTCGCGCAGCCGCCGCAGCTTGGCGATCTGCTGGGCGCGCACCGAGGAGTTGTCGACCTTGAGGACGTCGATCTGCTCGTCGGTCTCCACCCGGTACTTGTTGACGCCGATCACCGGCTGGCGCCCGGAGTCGATGCGCGCCTGGGTGCGGGCGGCCGCCTCCTCGACGCGCAGCTTGGGGATGCCCGCGTCGATGGCCTGCGCCATGCCGCCGGCCGCCTCGACCTCCTGGATGTGCTGCCAGGCCCGCCGCGCCAGGTCGTAGGTGAGCTTCTCCACGTACGCGCTGCCGCCCCACGGGTCGATGACCCGGGTGGTGCCCGACTCCTGCTGGATGAGCAGCTGGGTGTTGCGGGCGATGCGCGCCGAGAAGTCGGTCGGCAGGGCCAGCGCCTCGTCCAGGGCGTTGGTGTGCAGCGACTGGGTGTGGCCCTGGGTGGCGGCCATCGCCTCCACACAGGTGCGCGTGACGTTGTTGAAGACGTCCTGCGCGGTCAGCGACCAGCCCGAGGTCTGCGAGTGGGTGCGCAGCGAGAGCGACTTGGTGTTCTTGGGGTCGAACTGCTTGACCAGCCGCGCCCACAGCAGCCGGGCCGCCCGCATCTTCGCGATCTCCATGAAGAAGTTCATGCCGATCGCCCAGAAGAAGGAGAGCCGGGGCGCGAACGCGTCGACGTCGAGCCCCGCCTCCTGCCCGGCCCGCAGGTACTCCACACCGTCGGCCAGCGTGTACGCCAGCTCCAGGTCGGCCGTCGCACCCGCTTCCTGGATGTGGTAGCCGGAGATGGAGATCGAGTTGTAGCGCGGCATCTTCTGCGAGGTGTACGCGAAGATGTCGGAGATGATCCGCATCGAGGGCTTGGGCGGGTAGATGTAGGTGTTGCGGACCATGAACTCCTTGAGGATGTCGTTCTGGATGGTCCCGGCCAGCTTCTCGGGC
Source organism: Streptomyces sp. TLI_146 (assembly GCF_002846415.1). NCBI lineage: Bacteria > Bacillati > Actinomycetota > Actinomycetes > Kitasatosporales > Streptomycetaceae > Streptomyces > Streptomyces sp. TLI_146. The sequence goes on along the minus strand of NZ_PJMX01000001.1, from coordinate 1,603,086 downwards.
GGTACGCCCTGCTCCTCCGCGGCCACGATGTAGAGCGCGAGGACCGGCAGCACCGCGCCGTTCATCGTCATCGACACGGTCATCTTGTCCAGCGGGATGCCGTCGAAGAGCTGGCGCATGTCGTAGATGGAGTCGATGGCCACGCCCGCCATGCCGACGTCGCCGGTGACTCTGGGGTGGTCGCTGTCGTAGCCGCGGTGGGTCGGCAGGTCGAAGGCGACCGACAGGCCCTTCTGTCCGGCCGCGAGGTTGCGCCGGTAGAAGGCGTTGGACTCCTCGGCCGTGGAGAACCCGGCGTACTGCCGGATCGTCCAGGGCTGGTTGACGTACATCGTCGGGTAGGGGCCGCGCAGATACGGCGCCACGCCCGGGTACGTCTGAAGGAAGTCCAGGCCCTCCAGGTCGCGCGCGGTGTAGAGCGGCTTGACCGCGATGCCCTCCGGGGTCTCCCACAGCAGATCGCCGTCGGCCTTCCCGGTGGACTCCTTCACGGCGGTGCGCCACTGGTCTTCGGAGCCGTCGGCGCCGGCGCCCGGAGCCAGCGGCAGCTCCGAGAAGTCGGGGATCGTCATGACGCCACTCCCATGCGGTCGAGGGCGGAGGAGAGCACGGCCACCGCGTCGCAGCCGGCGAAGACATAGCTGTCGACACCGGTGAATTCGCCGCGGCCGGCGAGGTACACATGGCGGGCGCCGGCCGACCTGAGCGCGGCGGCGACCGCCTCGGCCTGCTCGGCGTAGAGCGCGTCGCTGGAGCAGAGGCACGCGACGGTGGCGCCACTGGCGGCGAACGCCTCGGCGGCCGTGGCCGCGTCCACCGACACCGGGTCGTGCACCGGCTCGATGCCGCCCGCCTGGAACAGGTTGGAGGCGAAGGTCGCCCGGCCGGTGTGCGCGGCGGCCGGGCCCAGGGCGGCGAGGAAGACCCGGGGGCGGGTCCCGGTCGCGGCCAGATGGGCGTCCGAGCGGGCGCGCAGCTCCTCGAACGCCTCGTCGCGGCGCACCTTCGGCAGCCCGCCCGAGGGCTCGGCGGGGGCCGCCTCGCGCTCGACGGGACGCTCGGCGAGGTGCGGGAACTCGCTGACGCCGGTGACCGGTTCGCGCCGCCGCGCCAGCCTGGCGCCGCGCTCGGCCCACGTCGCGGCGAGCCGCTCGCCGATCAGCCCGGAGCGCAGCGCGGCGGCCTGGCCGCCCGCGCGCTCGATCGTACGGAAGAACTCCCAGGCGCTGTGGGCGAGTTCGTCGGTGAGCCGCTCCACGTACCACGAGCCGCCCGCCGGGTCGATCACCCGGGCCAGGTGCGACTCCTCAAGCAGGATCGAGGAGGTGTTGCGCGCGATACGGCGTGCGAAGGCGTCGGGCAGACCGAGGGAGTGGTCGAAGGGCAGCACGGTGACGGCGTCCGCGCCGCCGACGCCCGCGGCGAGGCAGGCGACCGTGGTGCGCAGCATGTTCACCCACGGGTCGCGGCGGGTCATCATCACCGGCGAGGTCACCGCGTGCTGGCGCTGCGCTCCGGCGGCGGGGGCCCCGCTCGCCTCGGCGACCCGCGCCCACAGCCGCCGCGCGGCGCGCAGCTTGGCGATGGTCAGGAACTGGTCGGCGCTCGCCGCGTAGCGGAACTCCAGCTGCGCGCAGGCCGCCTCGACGGACAGGCCCGCCTCGGTGAGCGCGCGCAGATAGGCGACACCGGTGGCCAGCGAGGCGCCGAGCTCCTCGGCGGCCGAGCCGCCGGCCTCGTGGTAGGGCAGCGCGTCCACGGTGAGCGCGCGCAGTCCGGGGAACCGCTCGGCGCAGAGCCGGGCGAGTCCGGCCGCGGGGGCCGCGTCCAGTGCCTCGCCGGTGCGGGCCTCATGGCCGAGCGGGTCGGCGCCGAGGTTGCCGCGCGCGGAGTCGGCGGGGACGCCGCGCTCCTCGTACAGGCGGAGCAACTCCCGTGCTGCGGGCTCGAATTCCGCGCCCGCGTCCAGGGCGACGGGTGCGAGGTCGAGGTAGACGCCGTCGAGTGCGCGGGCGAGTCCGGAGACCGGCACGCCGCCCCGGCCTACGGCCAGCCAGAGCGAGGTGACGCCGTTCTCCAGATCGGCCAGCACGGCCTCGTTGACCCGGGCGGGGTCGGTTCCGGCGTGGCGCTGTCGTACGCCCCAGCCGTCCGCCGCGTTGCCCTCGGCCCGGCTTCCACGGACAAAGGGGGCAAAGCCGGGATAACCGGCATCGGGCGCGGAGTCTCGCGCGGTGTACAGGGGGCGGGTGGTGAGCCCGTCCTCGACCGGGGTGGACAGTGCCTCCTCGGCAGCCGTGCCCGAGACATCTTTACCCGATTTGCGCAGCACGCCTTCCACGAGGCGCTGCCACTGCTCATGGGTTGCATCAGGGAACTCGGCGGCCAGCGAAAGCCCGTCGTCAGGCAGGACCGTCATGCTCAGATGCTAGGACAGTGGCGCAAAGGTGCAGCAGGGGGAAGGGCTGTGACCTTGCCCTCTCCGGAACGCTCTTGATCCTTTACGGGCGGTGCCGTATCCGGCGCGGACACGGGGGAGCGTTCGTGGTCGCAACGGTCCGTATCGGCCTCTCCGGACGTATCGCCCGCTCTGCGCGCACCCCTCTTGACGGCGCCGGAAGGCCACTGGTTCAGTGGCTCAGCCACTGAGCCACATGGGAGCTTTCGGCATCACCGCCCTGGGGAGGGACTTCGTGGAGACGCTGCCCCGCGAGACCATCGTCGACGTCCTGGAGAACCGGCTGCGCGAGGACATCCTCACCGGCCGCCATCCGGCGGGCAGCTATCTGCCGCCCGAACGCAGCCTCGCCGACGGCTACGGCGTCACCCGCACCACCCTCAAGCACGCCTTCGGCCGCCTCGTCCAGGCGGGACTCCTGGAGACCCGCCACGGCGTCGGCACCCGGGTGCGCGACTACGCGCGCCTGGGCGGCGCCGATCTGCTGCCGATGCTGGTGCGCCACAGCCCGGACTGGATCGGCGAGATCTTCGAGGTGCGCCGCAGCATCGGCGCGCTGATCGCCGAACGCGCGGCAACGCGCGCCACCGCCGAGGTGGTCACCGAGCTGAGTCAACTCCTGGACGCCGTACGGGAGGCGGAGGGCGGCGACGCGGTGCAGCTGGCCGACGCCGAGGTGCACCGGGCCCTGGCCCGCGCCACCGGCAACCGGGTCTACGCGCTCCTCACCAACACCCTCTTCAACGCCTACCTTCCCGTACGGGCCGCACTGGTCGGGCCGTTCACCGACCCGGAGGCGGCGTACGCGCGGCTCGCCCCGGTCGTCGAGGCCGTGGCGGCGGGCGACGGCCGGGCCGCCCATGCGGCGGCGGACGCCTATCTGACCGCCACCGAGCGGATCATGCTGGAAGGCCTGGCGTGAGCGGGCGGGGCACGGAGTTCCGGGAGACGCTGCTCGGTACGTTCCGGCTCGACGGCGAGGGCCGCACCCGCGCGGCCCGCCTCGACCTGCGGGCCTCGGCGGACACCGTCCTGCGCCCGGCCGGGACGACCGAGGCCCGCGTCACCGGCAGGATCCGGATCACGGGCTGGGCCGACGACCCCCACCTCGTAGGCGAGTTGGAGATCTCCCCGCTGGCGCGCCGCCGCATCCGCTACCGCCTCGCCTTCACCGCCGACGGCCGCAGGTTCACCCTGGACGGCTGGAAGTCCGTCACCCGGCTGCGCCCGGTCCGCTCGATGACGGTCCTGCCCTGCGCCCTGTACGAGGACGGCGACCGGGTCGGGGCGGGTACCCTGCGCTTTCCCCTGGGCACGGGCCTGGCCCCGTTCCTGGCGAGCTTCCGCTTCCCGCGCCGCGAGGGCACCGACGCCCTGCTCGCCCCGCGCTGGAAGGGCGAGCCCGGCCGTGCCGAGGTCTGGTACACCACCGCGACCGACCAGGTGACCGGCGACGGCCTCTGGCTCCACCACGAACTGGTCGCGCCCACCGACGGCTCCGGCGGCCGCGCCCACGGCTGGGTCGCGGTGTTCCCCAAGGACGGCCCGGTCGAGCACGCCCGCTTCGGCCCCGAGCCGTGGCAGGGCGGCACGGACGGCTTCGGCACCCGGGACGTCTCGGTCCGGCCGGGCCGACTGGCCGGAACCGCGGGCGCGTTCACCTGGGACCTGAGCGAACGGGCCCAGGACGCCCCGCTGTTCACCTTCCCGCGCTGGTCCTGGCGCCGCCCCCTGCTGCCCGCCGCCCAGATCCTCCCGGCCGCCCGCGCCACGTACGACGGCACGGTCACCCACGGCGGGCGGATCCTGACGCTGAAGGGCGCGCCGGGCGCGTCCGCCCGTATATACGGACACGGCAACGCCCGCCGCTGGTCCTGGCTGCACGCGGACCTCGGCGGCGGTGACGTCCTGGAGGTCGTGGCGGCGGTCTCGACGCGGCCCGTCCTGCGCGGGCTGCCGCCACTGGTCTTCCTGCGGCTGCGGCGGCGCGGGCGCACCTGGCCCCGGCGGGCCGAGCGGTCGGCCCTGGGATGGGCGGGCGCGGGCCGGTTCCGGGCGGAGATCGGGCTGCCGGTGTGGACGGTGGCCGGACGCTGCGGGCTGCGCCGCATCCGCGTCGAGGTGACCCAGCCGGAGGCGCGCACCCTCACCCTCGCCTACACGGACCCCGACGGCAGCGAGACCGTCTGCCGCAACAGCGAGACGGCCGACGCGGTCGTCCGTCTGGAGCGCTGGTGGGGGAGGTGGCGGCCGGAGGCCCGGTGGACGCTGGAGGGCACGGCCCACGCGGAGGTGGGCGGCCGATGAGCGGCTACGGCGGCCTGGTGGCCGCGCTGCTCGCCGACGACGGCACCCGGCCCTGGACGGCGACGGTGCCGCGCAGGCTCGACGACGTCCTGGCCTCGATGCCCGTGCGCGCCCGGGCCGGGCTGCGGGGCGCGGCGGCGGCCGTGGACGCGTACGCGGTCGCCCGGACGGGACGGCGGCTCGCCGCGCTCGGCTCCGGGGAGCGCGAGCGGGTCATGGAGTCGCTCGGCGCCCGCACCGCCCTCGCCCCGGTCCTCGACCTCCTCAAGGTGCCGGTGCTGCTCGCCGCCGGGACGGAACGACTGCTCCACGAGGGCCGCCCCGGGCCCCTGTTGGCGCCGCCGGACGACCCACCGCTCGACTGCGTACCGGCCGAGGAGTGGCCCGCGCGGGCGACGGCCGACGCGGTGGTGATCGGGTCCGGCGCCGGGGGAGCGATGGCGGCGCGGACCCTCGCGCGGGCCGGGCTGCGCACGGTCGTCCTGGAGGAGGGGCACCACCACACCACCGCGTCGTTCGGGCGCCGCGCCCCGCTCGACCGGTTCGCCGAGCTCTACCGCGACGGCGGGGCGACGGTCGCGGTCGGCCGCCCGCCGCTGCTGCTCCCGACCGGCCGGGCCGTCGGCGGTACGACCCTGGTCAACTCCGGTACGTGCTACCGCACTCCGGACCACGTCCTGGAACGCTGGCGCACCTCCTTCGGCTTCAGCCTCGCGGAGGGCATGCCGGACCGCCTCGACGAGGTCGAACGGACCCTGCGCGTCGCCACGCAGCCGCTCGACGTACTGGGCAACAACGGCCTCCTCGCGCTCACCGGGGCCGAGCGGCTCGGCTGGCGGGCGGCGCCGCTGCGCCGCAACGCCCCCGGCTGCAAGGGCTCCTGCCAGTGTGTGGTCGGCTGCCCGACCGGCGCCAAGCAGAGCGTGCAGCTCTCGGTGCTGCCGGACGCGTGCGCGGCGGGGGCCAGGATCGTGACGGGCGCGCGGGTGCGGCGCATCCTGGTGGACGCCGACCGGCCGGGCGGGCCCCGGGCCGCCGGGGTGCGCGTACGGCGGGCGGACGGCAGCGAACTGGAGATCCTCAGCCCGCTGGTGGTGGTCGCGGCGGGCGCCCTCCAGTCCCCGCCGCTGCTGCGCCGCTCGGGCCTCGGCTCCCACCCGGGCGTTGGCCGCAACCTCAGCGTCCACCCGGCGACGAGCGTGGCCGGCCGCTTCCCGGAGCCGGTCACGGCCTGGGAGGGCGTACTGCAGAGCGTCGGGGTGGAGGAACTGCACGGACAGGGCGTCCTCATCGAGGCGACGGCGACCCCGCCGGGCATGGGCAGCTTCGTCCTGCCGGGCGTGGGCCGGGAGCTGCGCCGCGAACTCGACGGCGCGGACCGGCTGGCCACGCTGGGCGCGATGATCGCCGACAGCCCGTCGGGCAGCGTCCACGGCCGCGACCGCACCCTGATCCGCTACGACCTGTCCCCTCGCGACTCGGCCCGCTTGATGACGGCGGTACGGGCCATGGCCCAGCTCCTCTTCGCGGCGGGCGCGGAGGAGGTGCTCACCGGCATCCCGAAGGCGCCCAGAGCGCGCAGTCTGCGTGAGCTGGACGAGGTCCTGACGGGTGTGACGGCCCGTCAACTCCACCTGTCCGCCTTCCACCCCACGGGAACGGTGGCGGGCGGCGCAGACCCGTCCCGCTTCCCGGCGGACGGGGAGGGGCGACTGCGCGGCGTCACAGGCGTCCTGATCGCGGACGCGTCGCTGCTGCCGGGGTGCCCGGAGGTGAATCCGCAGGTCAGTGTGATGGCGGGGGCGTTGGGGGTGACGGGGGGTTGATTTCCCCACCCCGCCCCTCCCCCAAAGCCCTCGGCCGGGCGGCGGTCGTCTGTCTGCGGACCGTGCTGGGCTGGTCGCGCAGTTCCCCGCGCCCCTGAGATGCGCCCCTGCGGGGCGCCCCAGGGGATTGCCGCGTAGCGGCACCCTTTAGGGGCGCGCGGCTGTGACATTTGCGGCTCCGCCGCGTGGGCGCGACCAGTTGGGGGCGGCCCGCAGACGAACGCAGACCCGGGAACGCCACCTTCACAGCAGAGCCCGAAGCCCCCCTAGCCCCACCACCCCCACCCCATGCCCATCCCGCACCACGACCGCCAGCTCCGCCCCACACTCCTCCAGTTCGGCCAGCACCGTGTCCGCCCGTTCCCCCACCCCGAAGTGCGGCAGCGGTGCCGCGAGGTGGTCGCGTACCGGGGTGTCCGGTTTTACCGTGCCGTCCGAGAGTGCCGTGGACAGCGCGTCCAGCGACAGGGAGCCCGCCAGCTCCGGCACCGTCGGCGCGCGGTCGGGGCCCGCCGGGCACGGGCCGGCCGCGGCGACCGGCGGCAGGCCGCGGTCGCGCAGGGACCGGAGCACGGCCAGCGCCTCCGCGACCGTGCTGAGCCGGTTCACGTACGGCAGCGAGGAGTCCCGTACCGCGTCCCCGACCCGCGCCGTGCCCGGCTCGCCGTCCAGGAACCCCAGCCGCAGCAGCCACGCGTCGTTGAAGTACTTCGACAGGTACTGGCGCCCGGAGTCCGGCAGGATCACCACGACCAGCGACTCGGGGCCGAGCCCGGCGGCCACCCGCCGCGCGGCCGCCACCGCGAGACCGGACGAGCCGCCGACCATCAGGCCCTGCTCCCGCGCCAGTTGACGTACCGTCAGCAGCGCGTCGCGGTCGCTCACCGCGACGAGCTCGTCGACCACGTCCTGGTGGTAGGAGGTGGGCCAGACGTCCTCCAGCGTCTCCGGGTGGCGTACGTGCCCGGTCGCCTCGACGAAGTACGGACGGCCGTCGCCGCCCGAGTAGACGGACGCCACCGGATCCGCCCCGGTCACCCGGACCGCGCCGCCGCTGACCTCCTTGAGGTAGCGGCCCGTACCGCTGATCGTCCCGCCGGTGCCGACGCACGCCACCAGGTGCGTGATCCGGCCGTCCGTCTGGCGCCAGATCTCGGGGCCGGTCGTGGCGTAGTGCGCGCCCGGGTTGGCCGGGTTGTCGTACTGTCCGGCGAGCCAGCTGCCCGGCGTCTGTTCGGCGATCCGCGCCGCCGTGTTGAACACGTTCTCCGGGTCCTCCGCGGGCAGCCCGCTGCGCCGCACGACCACCTCCGCGCCGAACCCCCGCAGCGTGGCGATCTTCTCGGTGCTCGTCTTGTCGGGGACGACGAGAACGGCCCGGTACCCCTTGGCCGCCGCCACCATCGCGATCCCGGCCCCGGTGTTGCCGGAGGTCGCCTCGACGACGGTGCCGCCGGGGCGCAGTAGCCCGTCCCGCTCCGCCTGCTCGATCATGTGCAGCCCGATCCGGTCCTTCACGCTGCCGCCGGCGCTGAGGTATTCGAGCTTCGCGTAGAGCGCGGCCGACCCCTCGTCCCCGGGCGTGCGCAGCCGTACCAGCGGGGTGTCGCCGACGAGTTCGAGCACTGATTCGTGAACGTCCATACGGCCGAGCTTACGAGGAGCGCGCACCCGGACATGCCGGTGCGGCCCCGGGGGCGTGGAGCCGCCCGGCGCCGCACCGGAACGCACTACGCGGCGTCGAACGTGTAGAACTTCTTGTGGTCCAGCATGTCCGCCGGCGTCACGTTGTTCCACGGGCGCATGGTGTCGCGCAGGTCCACCACGTTCGCCGTGCCGGCGGCCGGGAGGTACGGCGAGGCCGGGTGGCGCTCCTGCCACTGCGCCCACAGCTTGTCTATGAACGCGTGGTGCAGCCAGAAGACCGGGTCGTTGGGGGAGACGCCGGTCGCCATCTGGCCGCCGACCCAGACGTGCACGCGGTTGTGCAGGTTGACCCCGCGCCAGCCCTCCAGGTGGTTGCGGAAGCCGCCGGTGGACTGGCTGTTCCAGGGGGCCTCGTCATACGTCGTCATGGCCAGGACGCTGTCGACCTCGGCCTTGGTGGGCAGCTGGGGCACGCCCGCGCCGAGCGCGCGGCGCAGGTAGTTGCGGCCGTCCACCCGGACGTTGATGGCCCACTGGCCGCCGGAGGAGGCGAACGGCCCGTCCATCACCTGGCCGTCGCGGCTGCGGCCGGTGCCGCCGAGGAAGTCCGCGGCCCACAGCGAGGAGGTGGCGGTGCGGTCGGCGGTCCAGTCCCAGTAGGGCAGCGCGACGGTCGAGTCGACGGACTGGAGGGCCTGCTCGAACTCCAGGAGGAATCTGCGGTGCCACGGGAGGAAGGACGGAGAGCGGTGGCCCACACGGTCGGTGTCGTCGCCGTCGCTCATGATGAAGGCGTTGTGCGTGGTGACGAAGGCGTCGTACTTGCCGTTGCGCTTCAGCGTCAGGACGGCATTGACGAAACGCTTCTTCTCGTCGGAGGTGAGCGTCGCCTGGTTCTTGCGTACGGTCATGGAAATGCTCCAGATGGTGGTGCTGCGCGGGTGCGTGTGCGGGGGCGGAAGGATCAGGCGAGCGGGACGAGCGTGGCGCCCTGGAGCTCCACCACGGCCGCGCGGGCCACGGCGCGCGGGTTCGCGAACGTCTCGTAGTGGTTGATCACGCTGATCCAGGTGCCGTCACCGTTCCGCATGACGTGCAGTTCCTTGCCGTCTATTCGCACCTGGTAGCCCCCGTGGTGGCCGCCGTGCGCGCCGCCCTGCGCGGGCGCGCCCTGTATCCGGCGGCCCTGGTACACCTCGTCGAACGGGGCGGGCGCGTCGTGCCCCGTGTGGTCCATGCCGTCCATGTGACCGGTGTGGCCGTCGCCCGCGGCGGGGACGACGCCGTTTGCGGGTCCGCTCGCGGTCGCCGCGTACGCGGTACCGGCCAGGCCGAGGCCGGCCACCGCGGTCGCGGTGAGGCCCAGCGCGCTGCGGCGGGTGAGTCGGGACATGGGTAACCCCCAGTGGTTCGGCATTGCTCGGTAGTGGTCCAGCGACGTCGAGGGCGCGAAAAAGTGAAGTCGCGGCCCTGTCAACGTGCTTGACGGGTCGTTGACGGACGTTCGTCCGGCCTGGTCATGACCGGGACGTCCGTCGGGACCGTCGTGACAAATGCCTACAGCCCGGCAACGGAACGGCAAAGCGTCACCCAAGTGGTTGGGCTCAATGCGGACATGTCCAGATTCGAAGTGCAATGTTGAACGAAGATGATCTTGCTGTCCGCGCCCGCCCGGCCCCTCGAAAGTGCAGATCCTTCATGGAATCTGCCGATCCTGTGAAGATTTTGTTGCTGGGGTGGTGAAGGTGTGGCGGCCCTCACGCGAGAAACCTGGCCGGTTTCGCGCCTCGTGTTCGGCGTGTGACGGGGGGTGGAACACGCGCCGCCGCCCACGCCTGAGCGGCAGGCGTGGGCGGCGGGTTGGAGCCCCGTGGGGACGGGGGTCGGGCGTCGCCGACGGCCGAGCGGGCCGCGGCGGAGATGTGAACGCGGTGTGTGCGGGGTGGTTGGGGTGGCGGTACGGGGACGGGCCGGTCAGGGCCGGATGACGATCCGGATCGGGTTGCCCTCCTTGTGCTCAAGGCGGCGCACGCCCTCCGCTGTCTCCGCGAGCGGGAGTTCGGCGCTGATCGACCGGCTGAGGTCGAGACGGCCCGCGGCCACCAGGTCGACGAGCTGCTCGATGTGCTCCTTGCGGTAGCCGAGGTGCCCCGTCACCGAGTGCCGGTCGCGGGTGAACGCGGCCAGCGGGCCCAGCTCGACCCGGTCCATGGACATGCCGACCAGCACCAGGCGGCCGCGGTGCCCCAGGGCGCGGTTGGCCTGGGCGATGGTGTCCGCATGGCCGACCGCGTCGATCGCGACCTTCAGGCCCCGGCCGCCGGTGAGCTCGGCGATCCTGTCGAGGACGTCCTCGGCGGTGGGGTCCAGGGTGTGGTCGGCGCCCAGCTCCAGGGCCCGCTCACGGGCCGCGGGCAGCGGATCGAGACCGATCACCGGGGCGGCCCCGGCCAGCCGGGCGGCCTGGAGCGCATGCGTACCGATGCCGCCGAGCCCCCAGACACCGACGCTCTCGGCCGGGCGGACCGCGGCCGTGTCGACCACCGCCGCGTACGGCGTGGAAACGGCGTCCGCGAGGATCGCCGCCCGCTCCAACGGGATGGAGCCGGGGACGCGGACCAGCGCGCCGACCGGCACCAGGACGTACTCGGCCCAGGCGCCGTCGTAGTCGAACGCCATGATCTGCACGCGCTCGCAGTCGTCGATCGCCGCGCCCGACACGCACGCCGGGCAGGCGCCGCAGGCGCGCCCCGCGTGCACCACGACCCGGTCGCCCCGCTGCCAGCCTGGGACGGGTGAGCCCAGCTCGTCGATGGTTCCGGCGGCCTCGTGGCCCGGGGTGATGGACGGCAGGTCGGTGTGGAAGACGCCGTTCAGGAGGCTCAGGTCGGAGTGGCAGATTCCGCAGGCGGCGACCTTGACCAGGGCCTCGCCGGGGCCGGGCCGGGGGACCGGCACCTCCTCGACGCCGAGCTTGCCGGAGGCGGGGTGGAATCGTGCGGCGCGCATGGTGCGCATGGCGGTCTCCTCGGTGCCCGGAGGCCCGGCCGGAAACGCCTGGCCGGTCTCCGGACGGGTGCGGGCGTGGGACGCGTTGCTGGAGGGCTGCTGGACGGGTTGGCGGGAAGGGTGGCCCGTCGCTTTCGTTGTTAAGCGATGCTCAATAAGTTTGTACGACTGTTGTTGAGCGATTGTCAATAGTGTCGCCCGGCCAACGCCCCGCCTCGGCGCGCGGCGCCCCCACCGCTCGTACACTGCGGGCATGTCCGGAAAGCGCATCACCCGCCTGACCCCCGACCAACGCAGGACCCAGCTGGTCGACATCGGACTGGAGATGCTCGCCGACCGCTCGCTCGACGAGCTGTCCACGGACGAGGTCGCCCGCCGGGCGGGGATCTCGCGGGGCCTGCTCTTCCACTACTTCGACTCCAAGCGCGACTTCTACCGCGCGGTGGTTGCCAAGGAGTGCGCGCGCTTCATCGAGGCCGTGGAGCCGGACCCGGCACTGGCGCCGGTCGCCTGGCTGCGGTCGTTCATCGACGGGTTCGTCGCGTACGTACTGGAGCACCGGCAGGTCTATCTGGCCCTGGTCAGGGGCGCGTCCGGCAGTCACCCGGCGGTCGCGGACATCCTGGGCGAGACCCGTGAGGCGGTGGCCCGCCATGTCGTCGACGCCCAGCGCCGCATAGGCATGCCGGAGACGCCCCGGCTCGACATCGCCTCCCGCGCCTGGATGGCGTTCGCGGAGGAGGCGGTGACCGGCTGGCCGCTGGGGGAGCCGGGCGCGCGCGAGGAGCTGGCGGCGTTCCTGGAGTCCAGCTTCGTCAGCCTGCTGGGCACGTTGGACCGCCCCGTGGGCCTGGCGGACATGGCGGGCATGGCGGACGTCGTGGCCCGGCAGGCGGGCGCCTGAGCCGACCGGACACGGCGTATCCGTACGGTCTGCGGCATCCAAACGACCCACAGCCGTCAGGCGAGGCCGAACAGCTGCGTCCAGTACGTGCCCGCGCGGCCGCCGCCCGCGAAGCCGACGCCTATGTGGGTGAAGTCGGGCTTGAGGATGTTGGCGCGGTGGCCCGGGCTGTTCATCCAGCCCTCCACCACCTCGGCCGCCGTGCGCTGCCCGCAGGCGATGTTCTCGCCGATGCCCCGGTGCGCGGCCCCGGCCGCCCGGGCCCGGTCCCACGGCTCCAGGCCCTCCGGCGAGGTGTGCGAGTAGAAGCCGCGCGCCGCCATGTCCGTGCTGTACGCCTGGGCCGCCGAGGCCAGGCGGGTGTCGTCGGCCAGCGGGCGCAGCCCGGCCGAGGCGCGGCGCCCGTTGGTGAGCGCGACCACCTCGGAGACCGTGCGGTGCAGCCCGTCCCCGCTGAACGGCCGGGCCCACAGCGCCGTCCAGTACACCTCGCCCGTGCGGTCGTCGGTGGCACGGCCGATGCCCGCCTCGGTGAAGGCGGCGTCCCGCAGTGGGCGCCGGGTGTGGGCGTCCTCCAGGCAGTACGCCAGGAACTCGGCCGGGGTGCGCGGCCCCGACACCAGGTGCTCGGCGATGCCCAGATACGCGTACCCCCGCGTCGTCACCCGCTGGAAGACCGACACGCCGTCCGGGCTCTCCACGCTGAGGCGGCCCTGCGCTGCCATGGTCGCCGCGTGCGCCTCGGCGGCCGAGGTCAGCCGGGCGTCGATCGTCACCGGCGGGGCCCCGGCCCGGACCCGCTCGGCGTTGACCAACCCGCCGAAGCCGTCGCTCTGTTGGGCCTCCTGCCGCCGCGCGGCGGGGACCGGTATCGCCGCGGTGGGCACCTGGACGGTGGGTGCGTGCGGCGGCGGGCCCTCGTCGGCCACGTCCACCCCGAAGTCGCGGGCCACTCCCGCGAGGCCGTCCGCGTACCCCTGACCCAGTGCGCGCACCTTCCAGCCGGTGCCCCGGCGGTAGATCTCGGCCAGCAGCAGCACTGTCTCCCGCTCCGGCTTCGGCGGGGTGAACCGGGCCAGGACCTCGCCGCCGGGACCGGTGAGCCGCAGGCTCGGCACCGGCAGCCGGCCGAGCGGAACGCCCGGCTCGGCGGGGCTGACCACCACGGTCAGTCGGCTGGCCCCGGCCCGCAGCCGGCTCGGGTCGACCGTGATGACGTCGTCGTCGAGGCGGGTGCCGGGCGCGGACGGCTGGTTGTAGAAGACGAAGTCGGCGTCGCCGCCGACCTTTCCGGTGTCGTCGGTGATCAGCACCGAAAGGTCGAAGGGGCCCGGGACGCCTATCGTCAGCACGCCGTCCGGAAGGGGCCGGTTGCCCCCGGGAACCAGCTCGCTCATCGGCACACCCCTCCACTGGCCCGCCGCGGTCCGCCACCGCGCCACGCTGTCCCGCGCTCCGCCGCGCCCCGCTGCTTCGTGCCGCAGCGTGCCGCGTCGCTGTGGGGAGAACGCGGCGAGCGCGGCGGCTGGTTCCCGGCTCCGGCGTGTCGTACGGGTGACTTTCGTGGTGACATGCGCGGTGACTTTGGTGGACGCGGCCGCGCGGCCCGTCCAGGGGCCCCGCGCCGGGCCGCCGAACGGCCGGGATCACGGTTTCCCGGCCCGTCGCAGCCCGGCAGCGCATGCGGCGGCAGGGTCCGTAGGCCGCCACCGTACGGGCCGGACCGGTGATATTTCTGGGGCGGATGCGTTCTGCGGGACCGGGTACCAGAATGGAGCCACGCCGGACTAATGAGGAGGCGGCATGAACGCTCAGTCCGATCCCGCGCCGAAGCGGGAGGGGATCACCCCCGACGCACTGCTGCACACAGGAGCGGGCGGTGAGGTCACCGCCGAGGACCTGGTGCTCGCGTCGGGGCGCGACATCAACCCGAAGAACATGGCGTGGGCAGAGCGCCGGCTCGCGGAGGACGGCCCCGCGGCGATCGACAAGCTGCTGCCCTGACCCACGCGCCCGACCCGCTCGCGGAGGCCCGGCCTCTCAGGACTCAGCCCCTCGCGTAGACGCTGCTCGCGAACGAGGCGAACTGGTCCGCAGGGAGGTGCCGGGCCAGATCCGCCTCGGTGATCACACCGACCGGCTCGCCGTCGTCCACGACGACGAGGCGGCGGATGCGCGCGTCGCTCATCACCCGCACCGCCTCGGCCGCGTCCGCGTCGGCGGAGACCGTACGCGGCCGGCCGTCGGCGAGGTCGCCCGCCGTCACGTCGGCCGCGTCCTTCCCGGCGGCCAGGACCTTCACCACGATGTCGCGGTCCGTGACGATGCCCGTCAGCGTGCCGTCGCCGCTCTTCACGGGCAGCGCGCCGATGTTGTGGTCCCGCATCAACTGGGCCGCGCGGTCGAGGGTTTCGCTCGCCGGGATGCAGCGGACGTCGACGGTCATCAGATCGCGGGCGGTGGTCATGGGGGCCTCCGGGGCGGTGGGTCCTGGACTCGGCTACACCCTCGCCATGCTGGCCGCGCCCCGGGCGCGCGGCGACCGTATGGCGACGAACGGGTGACCGGCCGAGCGGTCGGCCCCACTCCCCACCGCACCGCCCTTCCAGATTCTTGGAACACGTTCTACTGTGTGCCCGCTCGCACGACGTACAGCGACGTCCGCCCGACGCGCACCGACGGACCGTGACCAGCCTGGAGGGGCCCGTGCACCTCGAATACACGCCCGAGCAGCAGCGCCTCCGCGCCGAGCTGCGCGCCTACTTCGCCGAGCTGGTGCCCGACAACGCGTACGCGCGGTACGCCGACCCCGCCACCCAGAAGCGCTTCTACCGCGACACCGTGCGCCGCCTCGGCGCGGACGGCTGGCTGGGGGTGGGGTGGCCCGAGGAGTACGGCGGGCGCGGGCTGAGCCCGATGGAGCAGTTCATCTTCTTCGACGAGGCCGCCCAGGGCGGGGTCCCGCTGCCGCTGATGGCGCTGAACACGGTCGGCCCGACCCTGATGCGGTTCGGCACGGACGAGCAGAAGGCGTACTTCCTGCCGAGGATCCTCTCCGGCGAGATCGACTTCGCGATCGGCTACAGCGAGCCCGACGCGGGCACGGACCTGGCCGCGCTGAAGACGAGGGCGGTGCGGGACGGCGACAGCTACGTCGTCAACGGGCAGAAGATCTGGACCACCAACGGCGACACCGCCGACTGGGTCTGGCTGGCCGTGCGCACCGACCCCGGAGCGCCCCCGCACAAGGGCATCTCCATGCTCCTCGTGCCGACCTCCGACCCCGGCTACTCCTGCACCGTCATCAACACACTCGCCTCGCACGACACCACCGCCAGCTACTACGAGAACATCCGCGTCCCCGTCTCCCGCCGCGTCGGCGAGGAGAACCAGGGCTGGCGGCTGATCACCAACCAGCTCAACCACGAGCGCGTCACGCTCGCCGCGCACGGCACCATGGCGATCCGCGCCCTGCACGACGTCCAGCGCTGGGCCGCCGACACCAAGCTCGCCGACGGCCGCCGTGTCATCGACCTCGGCTGGGTACGCGGCCGCCTGGCCCGCACCCACACCCGGCTCGACGCGATGAAGCTCCTCAACTGGCAGATGGTCAACGCCGTCCAGGAAGGCACCCTCACCCCGCAGGACGCCTCCGCCGTCAAGGTGTACGGCTCGGAGGCCCGCCGCGACGCGTACGCCTGGCTCATGGAGGTCGTCGGCGCGGCCGGACCCATGAAGGAGGGCTCGGCGGGCGCGGTGCTCCACGGCGAACTGGAACGCGGCTACCGCTCGGCCGTGATCTTCACATTCGGCGGCGGCAACAACGAGATCCAGCGCGAAATCATCTCCTGGATCGGTCTGGGGATGCCGCGGGTGCGCCGTTAGCCTGGCCCTACAGGAGGTGGCGGCCCATGGGCGACAACAGTTCCGGGCCCGACCCCGGCTACTTCGGCCCCCGGTCGGTGACCTGGCAGATGCACGGGGATCCGATCATGTGGATCGCCGGGGTGCGGGCGCTGTACCTTCAGGCGCTGCATCCGCGTGCCGTGCGCGGGGTCGTGCAGAACAGTGACTTCCGCAAGGACACCTGGGGGCGGCTGCTGCGCACCGCGCGGTTCGTGGCGACCATCTCGTACGGGACGAAGGACGAGGCGGAGCGGGCCGGTGCGCGGGTGCGGCGCATTCACGGGTTCCTGAAGGCCGATGACCCCGTGACCGGGGAGCGGTTCCGGATAGACGATCCCGCGCTGCTGCTCTGGGTGCACTGCGCGGAGGTCGACAGCTATCTGAGCGTCGCGCGCCGCTCGGGATATCCGGTCAGCGACGCGCAGGCCGACCGCTATGTGGACGAGCAGCGCGAGGCCGCGCGGCTCATCGGGCTCGACCCGGCCGTCGTCCCGGCGTCCACCGCGCAGCTCTCCGCCTACTTCGCGGACGTACGGCCCGAACTCGCCGCCGGCGCCGACGCGCGCGACGTCGACGCGTTCCTGCGGCGGCCGCCCGTGCCCCGGCTGCTGGTACCGGCGCGTGCGCTGGTGTGGCGGCGCGTGGCGCGGCTCGCCTACGACGCGCTGCCCCCGTACGCCCACGAGTTGTACGGGCGGCCCGCGCCCCGGCCGGACGAGGTCACCCGGCGGCTCGTCGGCGCCGGACGGCTGCTGCGGCTCATTCCGGCGACCGTGCGCTGGCAACTGCCGCCCAAGCACATCCTGCGCGCGGTCGCCCGGATGGGGCCGGGAACGCGCCCGTCGCCGTACACACTCCGCAGACAGGCGGCCATACTGGAGGCAGCCGGGGAGGGCGCAGCTCAGTGACGTGACGGGGGCGACATCGCGCGATGGCGGACACCAGGCTGATCCACGGCCGGTACCGGCTGCTGGAGCTGATCGGGCGCGGCGGCATGGGCGAGGTGTGGGCGGCCCGCGACGACTCGCTGGGGCGGCGGGTCGCGGTGAAGTGCCTCAAGCCGCTGGGGCTTCAGCACGACCAGGCGTCCGCCCGCGTACTGCGCGAGCGCTTCCGGCGCGAGGCGCGGGTCGCGGCCGCGCTCCAGCATCGGGGCGTCACGGTCGTCCATGACTTCGGCGAGTTCGAGGGCGTGCTCTATCTCGTCATGGAGCTGCTCGACGGCCGCAATCTGAGCCAGCTCCTCCAGGACGGCAAGGGGCATCCGCTGCCGGTGCTGGACGTCGTGGACATCGCCGAGCAGCTGTCCTCCGCCCTCGCCTACACCCACCAACAGGGCATCGTCCACCGGGATTTGAAGCCGGCCAACATCATGCGGCTGCCGGACGGCACGGTGAAGATCCTGGACTTCGGGATCGCCCGTCTCGGCGCCGACATCGGGTTCACCTCCCGGCTCACCGGCACCGGCATCGCCATGGGCACCCCGCACTACATGTCGCCCGAGCAGATCGGCGGCGCCCCCGTCGACCACCGCAGCGACCTGTACTCGCTGGGGTGCGTGCTGTACGAACTGGCCACCGGGGCACCGCCGTTCGACCTCGACGACGCCTGGGCGATCCTCGTCGGCCACCGTGACACCTCCCCCGAGCCCCCGCGCGCCGGGCGCCCCGAACTCCCGAGTTCTTCGAGGAGATCGTGCTCGATCTGCTCGCCAAGGAGCCAGGCTCGCGGCCCCAGGACGCGAGGGAGGTGGTGCGGCGGCTGGCCGCCGGGCGCGGGCCGGTCAGGGGCCCGGTCTCCCCCTTCGCGGTGGCGCCGCAGCCCGTGCGGTCGCGCGGGCTGCCGTCCTGGGCGCGCGGGATGACCACCGGCCACAAGGCGACCGGCTCCACACCCCCGGACCCGGCCCCGCCCGACCCCGACGCCAGCCTCACCGGCGCCTGGACGACCGCCCTGCCGCCCGCTCCGCCCGCCCCCGACCGGCCGCCGCCGCCCCCGCCCGAGCTCCTCGCCGAGCTCGACGACCGGCACCGCGAAGGCCTCGGTCTGGGCCGCGTCGGCCGCTGGGCGGAGGCGGGCGAGGTGCACCGCGCGGTCGCCGCCGAACGCGCCCACGCACTGGGCCCCGACCACCCCGATACCCTGGCCAGCCAGTACGAGGTGGCCTTCGCCCTGAGCCGGACCGGGCGCGAGGCGGACGCCCTGCGCGAGTTCGGCCTGGTCGCCCAGGCCCGGGCCCGCACGCTCGGACCCGACGATCCGGGCGCGCTCGACGCCCGCCAGGAGACCGCGTACGTCCTGGGCCGCCTCGGACGCCACTTCGAGGCGCACCAGGTGTACGCCTCGGTGCTCGCCGCCCGCGAGCGCGTCATGGGAGCCGACCACCCGGCCACCCTGCGCTGCCGCCACAACCTCGCCTTCAACCTGGGCCGTCTGGGCCGGCTGGAGGACGCGTACCGCATGGCGCGCGACGTCGCCGCCGACCGCGCGCGCGTGCTCGGCGCCGGGCATCCCGACACCCTGGTGTCCCGGTCCGAAGTCGCCTATGTGCTCGGACAGTTGGGACGCTGGGTGGAGGCGCTCCAGCTCTACCGTGAGGTCGCCTCGGCGCGCGCGACCGTCCTCGGGGCCGACCACCCCGACACGCTCGCCACCCGCTACGAGGTCGGCATCGCCCTGGGCCGCCTCGGCCGCAGCGCCGAGGCGCTGGAGCTGTACCGGGTGCTCGTCGGCGACCGCACCCGCGTCGACGGCCCCGAGGACCCCGAGACCCTGCGCGCCCGCCATGGCCTCGGCGTCAACCTCGGGCGCCTGGCCCGCTGGGAGGAGGCCCTGGCCGAGGCCCGCGACGTGTGCGCGCTGCGCGAGCGCGTCCTCGGCCCCGACCACCCCGACACCCTCGTCAGCCGGCGCGAGATCGCCGTCGGCCTCGGCTGGCTCGAGCGGTGGGCGCAGGCGCTGGCCGTCTACCGGCAGGTCGCCGACGCCCGCGAGCGGGTCCTGGGCACCGCCCACCCCGACGCCCTCGCCAGCCGCAACGACGAGGCCCACTGCCTGGAGCGGCTGGGGCGCGGCGCCGAGGCGGCGGCGCTGTACCGGCGGGTCGCGGCCCTGCGGCAGCAGAGCGCGCCACGCGGGAGGTAGCGGGCGGCCGATCACCGGCGCCACCCTGGCCGCCGGTGATCGGCGCGTGCTAGGAAGGGCCATGCCCGCACACCAGGTGTACGACACCGTGATCGTCGGCGGCGGCCACAACGGCCTGGTGGCCGCCGCCTACCTCGCCCGCGCCGGCCGGTCGGTGCTGGTCCTGGAGCGCCTCGGCCACACCGGCGGTGCGGCCGTCTCGACCCGCCCCTTCGCGGGCGTCGACGCCCGGCTCTCGCGCTACTCCTACCTCGTCTCGCTGCTGCCCAAGAAGATCGTGGACGATCTGGGGCTGCGGTTCGCCGTCCGCAAGCGGACCGTCTCCTCGTACACGCCGGTGGTACGCGACGGACGCCCCACCGGGCTGCTCGTCGGCGGCGGCGAGGAGCGCACCCGGGCCTCGTTCCGCCGTCTGACCGGCTCCGACGCCGCGTATACGGCCTGGGAGGAGTTCTACGGGATGACCCGGCGGGCCGCCGAGCGGATCTTCCCCACGCTGACCGAGCCGCTGCCCACCCGCGCGGCCCTGCGCGAGCGCCTGGGCGACGACACGGCGTGGCGGGTGCTCTTCGAGGAGCCGATCGGCGTGGCCGTGGAGGAGCGGTTCGACGACGACCTGGTGCGCGGCGTCGTCCTCACCGACGCCCTGATCGGCACCTTCGCCGACGCCCACGACCCCTCCCTCGCCCAGAACCGCTGCTTCCTCTACCACGTGATCGGCGGCGGCACCGGCGACTGGGACGTGCCGGTGGGCGGGATGGGCGCCTTCACCGACGCGCTCGCGGGCGCCGCGCGGGCGGCCGGCGCGGAGATCGTCACCGGGCACGAGGCGACCGCGCTGCGCACCGACGGCCGCGAGGCCGAGGTCGACTTCCGTACGGAGTCGGGCGAGGGCACGGTCGCGGCCCGCCACGTCCTGGTCAACGCCTCGCCCGAGGCGCTGGCCGCGCTCACCGGTGACCCGGCCCCGGAGCACGCCGAGGGCGCCCAGCTCAAGGTCAATATGCTGCTCACGCGGCTGCCCCGGCTGAAGGACACCTCGGTCGACCCGCGCGAGGCGTTCGCCGGGACCTTCCACATCGGCGAGGGCTACGGGGAGCTGGCGGCCGCGTACGCGCAGGCCGCGTCCGGTGCGCTGCCCAGCGCGCCGCCCTCCGAGATCTACTGCCACTCGCTCACCGACCCCTCGATCCTCGGCCCCGGCCTGGCCGGGCGCGGCTACCAGACGCTGACGCTGTTCGGGCTGCACACCCCGGCGCGGCTGTTCGCGGGTGACCACGACAAGACACGCGAGGTGCTGCTGGAGGCGACGCTGGCGCAGCTGGACGCGCATCTGGCCGAGCCGCTCGCGGACTGCCTGGCCACCGATGCCGACGGGCGGCCCTGCGTCGAGGCGAAGACCCCGCTCGACCTGGAGCGGGAGCTGCGGCTGCCCGGCGGCAACATCTTCCACCGCCCGCTGTCCTTCCCGTACGCGCAGGAGTCCGCGGGCCGCTGGGGCGTGGCGACCGCGCACCCGAACGTGCTGCTGTGCGGGGCGGGCGCGGTCCGGGGCGGCGGGGTCAGCGGCATCCCGGGCCACAACGCGGCGATGGCGGTGCTGGGGAGGTAGGACCGGCCGTCAGCGCGCGATCGCCCGGGCCAGGGCGTCGGCCAGGGCCCTGCGCGGCGCCGAGCCGGAGCGCCAACTCCGCACCGGATGAACGGAGTTGGCGAGCACGGCCAGGAACGTGCCGGTGTCCGGGGCGATGACGAGGCTGGTGCCGGTGAAACCGGTGTGGCCCGCCGTGCGCGGGGAGGCGAGCACGCCCATGTACCAGTGCTGGTCCAGCTCGAAGCCGAGGCCGTGCGCGTCGCCCGGGAAGGCGGTGTTGGCATCGGTGAAGAGGAGTTCGACGGAGGCGGGGCGCAGGATGCGGGCGGGGCCGTATACGCCGCCGTTCAGGAGCGTGCGGGCGAGGACCGCGAGGTCCCAGGCGGTCGAGAACACCCCGGCGTGCCCCGCGACCCCGCCGAGCGCGAACGCGTTCTCGTCGTGCACCTGGCCCCACACCAGCCCCCGGTCAAGCCCCGACCAGGGCTTTCGGGCGTCCTCGGTCGCGGCGATCCCGGAGCGCCAGGAGGCGGGCGGGTTGTAGCGAGTGCGGTGCATCCCGAGTGGAGCAGTGATCTCGTCGTGGAGCAGGGTATCCAGAGTGCGAGCGGTGATCCGTTCCAAGAGCAGTTGAAGCGTGAGGAGATTGAGGTCGGAGTAGCGGTACGCGCTCCCCGGCGGCCGCTCGGGCCGCTCCTCCCACAGCAGCCTCAGCTTCCCCTCGTACGTCGGCTCGTCGTACAGCGGAAGCCAGGCGCGCAGTCCCGAGGTGTGGGTGAGCAACTGGCGTACGGTGACGGCCTCCTTGCCCGCCGCCGCGAACTCCGGCAGATACACGGCCGCCTCGGCCTCCAGCTCCAGCGCGCCCCGCTCGATCTGCCGCACCGCCAGGAGCGAGGTGAACAGCTTGGAGACGGAGGCGAGGTCGAAGACCGTGTCCCGGGTCATCGGGATCCGCTGCCCGGGTGGGAGTTCGACGCCGGTGTCCGTCCGCTCGTCGTACGCCGAGTAGCGCACCGCCGTGCCGACGGCGTGGTGCAGCGCCACCGTCGAGCCGCGCCCGGCCAGCACCACCGCGCCCGCGTACCAGGGGTGGACCGGCGACGGCCCCAGGAACCGCTCGGCCACGGCGACGAGCTCGCCCAGCGGCCCCGGCAGCAGCCCGGCCTCCTCGGCGGTGCCGTACCTCAGCACGGCTCCCGTCCCGTCGCCCCGGATCATGGCCGCCACTTTAAGGGGCCCGGGTGCGCCCGCCGCGTAAAGAAACCGACGCGGCAAATAATCTGACGCAGCATCAGAAAATCTCTTCCCTCGTCGGCCGGGCTGCGGCATCCTGCGCCCCATGCAGACGGAGCTGAGCAGAAGACTGGGAGTGGAGCACGCCATCTTCGGCTTCACGCCGTTCCCGGCGGTGGCCGCCGCCATCACCCGGGCCGGCGGGTTCGGCGTGCTCGGCGCGGTCCGCTACACCGCCCCCGACGACCTCGCGCGCGACCTCGACTGGATGCAGGACCACACCGACGGGCTGCCCTACGGGCTCGACGTCGTCATGCCCGCGCGGAAGGTGGAGGGCGTCACCGAGGCCGACGTCGAGGCGATGATCCCCGAGGGGCACCGGCAGTTCGTCCGCGAGACGCTCGCCAAGCACGGTGTGCCCGAGCTCGCCGACGGCGAGGCTTCCGGCTGGCGGATCACCGGATGGATGGAGCAGGTCGCCCGCAACCAGCTCGACGTCGCCTTCGACTACCCGATCGCCCTGCTCGCCAACGCGCTCGGCTCCCCGCCCGCCGACGTCGTCGACCGGGCCCACGCCAACGGGGTCCTGGTCGCCGCCCTCGCTGGCAGCGCCAAGCACGCCCGCCACCACGCCGAGGCGGGCATCGACATCGTCGTCGCCCAGGGCTACGAAGCCGGCGGACACACCGGCGAGATCGCCTCCATGGTGCTGGTGCCCGAAGTCGTCGACGCGGTCGGACCGCTGCCCGTGCTCGCCGCCGGAGGCATCGGCAGCGGCGCCCAGGTGGCCGCCGGACTCGCCCTCGGCGCCCAGGGCGTCTGGCTCGGCTCCCTCTGGCTCACCACCACCGAGGCCGACCTGCACTCGCGCGCGCTCACCCGCAAGCTCCTCGCCGCGGGCTCCGGCGACACCGTCCGCTCGCGCGCCCTCACCGGCAAGCCCGCCCGCCAGCTGCGCACCGAGTGGACCGACGCCTGGGACGACCCCAGCGGCCCGGGCACCCTGCCCATGCCCCTGCAAGGACTGCTGGTCGCCGAGGCGCTGTCGCGGATCCAGAAGTACGAGGTCGCGCCGCTGCTCGGCACGCCCGTCGGCCAGATCGTCGGCCGGATGAACTCCGAACGCAGCGTCCAGGAGGTCTTCGACGACCTCACCCGCGGCTTCGAGCAGGCCGTCGACCGCATCAGCCGTATCGCCAAGAGGAGCGGGTCATGAGCGACTCCGCGCAGCCGCCCAACGGGTTCTGGGCGCAGGCCGCAGCCGACCCCGACCGCGTGGTGCTCACCGCGCCGGACGGCGAGCACTGGACGGCGGGCCGGCTGCACGGCGCCGTCAACCAGCTGGTGCACGGGCTGCGGGCGGCCGGACTCGAACGGGGCGACGCGTTCGCCGTCGTCCTGCCCAACGGGGTCGAGTTCTTCACCGCGTATCTGGCCGCGTCCCAGGCCGGGTTCTATCTCGTGCCCGTCAACCACCACCTGGTCGGGCCCGAGATCGCGTGGATCGTCGCCGACTCCGGCGCCAAGGTCCTCATCGCCCACGAGCGGTTCGCGGACGCGGCGACCGCGGCCGCCGACGAGGCGAAGCTGGCGGGCAGCCACCGGTACGCGGTGGGCGAGGTGGCGGGATTCCGCCCGTACGGCCAACTCCTCGACGGGCAGTCCGCGTCCGTGCCCGAGGGCCGCACCCTCGGCTGGGTGATGAACTACACCTCGGGCACCACCGGCCGCCCGCGCGGCATCCGGCGCCCGCTCTCCGGCAAGCTCCCCGAGGAGTCCTACCTCGGCGGCTTCCTGGGCATCTTCGGCATCAAGCCGTTCGACGACAACGTCCATCTGGTCTGCTCGCCGCTCTACCACACGGCCGTGCTCCAGTTCGCGGGCGCGTCCCTGCACATCGGGCACCCGCTGGTCCTGATGGACAAGTGGACGCCCGAGGAGATGCTGCGTCTGATCGACGCGTACCGCTGCACCCATACGCACATGGTGCCGACCCAGTTCCACCGGCTCCTCGCCCTGCCCGATGAGGTCAGGGCGCGGTACGACGTGAGCTCGCTGCGGCACGCCATCCACGGCGCGGCCCCCTGCCCCGACCATGTGAAACGGGCGATGATCGAGTGGTGGGGGAGCTGTGTGGAGGAGTACTACGCGGCGAGCGAGGGCGGCGGGGCGTTCGCCACCGCCGAGGACTGGCTCAAGAAGCCGGGCACGGTCGGCAGGGCATGGCCCATCAGCGAACTCGCCGTCTTCGACGACGACGGCGAGCGGCTGCCCCCCGGCCAGTTGGGCACCGTCTACATGAAGATGTCGACGGGCGGCTTCAGTTACCACAAGGACGAGACCAAGACGCGCAAGAACCGCATCGGGGACTTCTTCACCGTGGGCGACCTCGGCTACCTCGACGAGGACGGCTACCTCTTCCTGCGCGACCGCAAGATCGACATGATCATCTCGGGCGGGGTCAACATCTACCCGGCCGAGATCGAGGCCGCGCTCCTCACCCACCCGGCGGTCGCCGACGCCGCCGCGTTCGGCATTCCGCACGCGGACTGGGGCGAGGAGGTCAAGGCGGTCGTCGAGGCGGCGCCCGGGCACGAGCCGGGGGACGCGCTCGCCGCCGACATCCTCGCCCACTGCGAGGAGCGGCTCGCGGGCTACAAGCGGCCCAAGTCCGTCGACTTCATCGCCGCCATGCCGCGCGACCCCAACGGCAAGCTCTACAAGCGGCGGCTGCGCGAGCCGTACTGGGAGGGGCACGAGCGGGCGATGTGAGCGGCCCTTCGCCGTGGTGCCGTGACCCACGTCACCTTCGGTGACTGTCACGCGCGGCGGGGCTCGCCCGTCCTGATGCCGAACCTCCTCCGGGGCCGTGCACCGGCCCCGGAGGACCGACCTCAGGAGGGACCCCCATGCGTGTACTCGTCGCCGGAGCCACCGGAGTCATCGGGCGGGCCCTGGTCCCGCTGCTCGCCTCGGTGGGCCATGACGTGACCGGCCTCTCCCGCTCGGCCGGGCGCTCCGCCCTCCTGGAGCGGGCGGGGGCGCGGGCCGTCGTGGCCGACGCCCTGGACGCCGCGGCCCTGGACCGGGCCGTGCGCGAGGCGGCCCCGGACGCGGTCGTGCACCTGCTCACCGCGATTCCGGCCGAGCTCAACCCCCGCAAAATGCGGCAGGAGTTTGCCCTCACCGACCGGCTGCGCACCGAGGGCACCCGCAATCTGATCGAGGCGGCCCACCGCGCGGGAGCGCGCCGGGTCATCGCCCAGAGCGTCGCCTTCGCCTACGACCCGGACGGCGACAGCCTCGCCAACGAGGACACCCCGCTGTGGCAGGCGCCGCCCAAGCCGTTCCGGCGCTCGCTCGACGCCCTGCGCGAGCTGGAGCGGCGCACCCACGACGCGGGCGGACTCGTGCTGCGCTTCGGTCACCTCTACGGTCCCGGCTCGGCGTTCGACACCGACGGGCAGTTCGTCCGTCAGATCAGGGCCGGCAAGTTGCCGCTGGTGGGCGGGGGTTCGGCCACTTTCTCCTTCACCCACGCCCACGACGCGGCCACGGCCGTGGCCGCCGCCCTCGACAAGAACGCCACCGGCGCCTTGAACATCGTCGACAACGACCCGGCCCGGATGAGCGTGTGGCTGCCCGAGGTGGCGCGGATCCTGGGCGCCCCGGCGCCGAAGCGGCTCCCCGCGTTCGTGGCGCGCCTCGCCGTCGGCGGCTGGGGAGCGGCGTATCTGACACGGCTGCGCGGCGCGGACAACGCGCGTGCCCGGCTCACCCTCGACTGGCGGCCGCGCCACACCTCGTGGCGCACCGGTCTGGCGGTCGAGTTGAATGGCGCGGTGGCCGCGGCGAAGTGATCCGCGACGGCCGCAGGGACGGGGAGAGGAAGAAGGACCATGGCAGTGCCCGCGGATCAGCAGCACACGACGGCGGACGGGGACGGGGCAGCCGAGTTCGAACGGCACCGGCCGATGCTGCTCGGGCTCGCCTACCGGTTCCTCGGCTCCATGTGGGACGCCGAGGACGTCGTCCAGGACGCCTGTGTGCGCTGGCTGGGTACCGACCGGGAGGAGGTCAGGGTGCCCCGCGCCTTCCTGGTCAAGATGGTCTCGCGGCTCGCCCTGGACCAGTTGCGCTCGGCGCGGGTGACCCGTGAAGCCTACACCGGGCCGTGGCTGCCCGAGCCGGTCGCCACCGGCGCGCTCGGGCCGATGGACACGGCCGAGCTGCGCGACACGGTCGCCTTCGCCACCGTGCACCTGATGGAGCGGCTGACCCCGCCGGAGCGGGCCGTGTTCGTCCTGCGCGAGGCCTTCGAGCTGCCGTACGACGAGATCGCCGACATCCTCGGGGCGAGCGTCCCCCACTGCCGCCAGTTGCTGCGCCGGGCCGGACAGCATCTGGCGGACGGGCGCGAGCGGTTCACGCCCGCCGAGGAGGACCATGTGAAGCTCTTCACGCGGTTCCTTGAGGCCGCACAGGAGGGCGACCTCGGCGCTCTCACCGATCTGCTCAGCGAGGACGTCGTCGCCTGGAACGACGGCGGCGGCAGGGTGCGCGCCGCCCTGCGACCGGTCATCGGCCGCGCCAAGGTCCTCGCCTTCATCACCGGCCTGCTCAGCCGGTACGCGACCGGCGCCACCCGGTTGGTCGACGTCAACGGTGCGCCCGCGCTGTCGACCTCGATGCACGACCGCTCCCAGATCACGATGCTGGACGTCCGCGACGGCCGCGTCCACGGGATCTACGCGGTGCTCAACCCCGACAAGCTCGGCCACGTACCGGCGTGAACCTCCGTGCGCGGCCCGCCCCGACGGCGGGCCGCGCGGACGTCAGCCGTGCTCGCGCACCTTCACGACCCGCAGGGCGGGCGAGGAGCGGATGTCCCGCTCGCAGAAGCGCGAGGTGACCCAGCGCTGCCGCGAGTAGAGCTTCGTCTGGTCGCTGTGGTGCGGGGAGAGGACGTTCTCCGACTGGGAGTACGTCAGGAGGGTGCGGGCGACCGGGCACCTGCCGCCGTCCCAGCCGACCGCCTGGATGTGGCTGGATCCGGTGGACACTTCGGTGTAGCCGCCGGCCGGGTCCCAGATCCCCTCCACCTTGTTCCAGATGCCGAGGGCCTCCGTCCCGCCCGAGACGGGCAGGCGCTTGCCGTCGCGCACCACGTACTGGTGGTCGCCCAGCGCCGAGTCGAGCGGGATGCCGGCCGCGCGCAGCTCGCCCACCGCGTCGGCGAGCGCCCGGCCGACGCCGGGCGAGGCGGTGTTGAGGGTGTTCGGTGTGTGCACCGGGTCGGCGGCGGAGAACGGCACCTTCCACAGCTCGGCCGCCGGGACCGTCGCCGTCAGCCTGCGCCAGTAGCGGTCGAAGAGCAGCGCGCCCCGGCTCCTGGCGTCGACCGTACGGTCCCAGCGGGCCAGCACCGCGCACGCCGCGGACACGTCGACGGCCTTGCCGGTGCTGTCCGTCGCGGTGCCGCCCGGCAGCGCGGCGCAGGCCTTGGCCGTGTCGGCCGCCGCCAGGTACCCGGCGGGCGCCCGGTCGGCGAACTCCTGGCGCTGGAGGTCGGCGACGGTGAGCCGGCCCTTCGCGGCCATCGCCGAGACGTCCTCGACGGCGCCGCGCGTGCGCAGCGAGCGCGGCGTGCCGAGGGTGCCGAAGATCCGCTCGTAACCGGTCAGCGGGTGGTCGGCGTTGGTCAGCCAGGCGCTGTCGTTGGAGTTCTCGGCGTACGCGGCGTCCTTGAGCAGCGGCATCCGGGCGGGCCCGAAGACCCCGGCCTGGACCGCGTCCGGGTCCGAGCCGAGGGCGCAGTCGCCGCGCGAACCGTCGAGCACGGCCACCCCCGACGCCGGGTAGAGCGCCTTGCCCAGCGGGGTCGAGCAGCGCGCGGCCAGCTCGTCGGTGATCCGGGGGAGCACCTGCGACTGGGTGAACAGGGAGTGCCCCCGGGAGTCGGCGGCCACCGTGTTGACCCAGGGCAGGCCCTGGGTGCGGCGCAGCGACGCGAGGACGTCGTCGGTGCCGCGCGCCTTGGAGAAGCCCAGACCGGTGTCGGCGGCGCGAAGATTGAGGGCGTTGGGGTCGTTCAGCGCGAACGCCGTGGTCCGGGACCAGGGCAGCGGCACCGACGGGCCGAGCGCGGTGACCACCGGCCCGTACCGCGTCCACCACTGGGTGCGCGTCACCGGCGCGCCGCCCCGCACCGGGACCGTCACCGTGCGCCGGATCATGCGCTGCGACGTGCCGTCCACGAGGTACGCCGTCGGGTCGGCCGGGTCGAGGGTCAGCTGGTGGAGGTTGAGCGTGACGCCGGTGGCGACCGTGTGGCTCCAGGCCACCTTGTCGTTGAAGCCGATGCTCACGGTCGGCGTGCCGAGCAGGGCCGCGCCCGACACGTTGAGCTCGCCGGGGATGGTCTGCTGCATCTGCCAGAAGCGGCGGCCGCCGTGCCAGGGGTAGTGCGGGTTGCCGAGCAGCAGACCGCGCCCGTTGGCGGTGGCGGCGCCGCTGAAGGCGACGGCGTTGGAGCCCATGTCGGCCTGGTCGGCGGCGAACAGCCGCTCGGCCGCCTTCGCACTGGAGGCGGGATCGGGCGCGGTGGGCGTGGACGCGGCGGCCGGCGGCTGCGCGGCGGTGATGCCGTCGGTGACGCGCCCCTGCCCGCCGAGCACGGATATCGCGAAGCCGCGCGCGGCCACGTCGACGACGGTCACCGGGCGCACCCAGGCGGCGCCCTTACAGGCGGGGTCGGTGATGCGATGCTGCTTCAGCCAGGCGTTGTAGCCCGCCGCCCAGCCGCGCATCAGCTCCTTCGACTGGTGGCTCGGCCCGGTGGGCTCGGGGGTGGCCAGGAGTTTCCCGACCGTGCCGGAGTCGCGTACCGAGGTGAAGTACAGGTCGCTGGAGAGGTTCTTGGCGGCGGCGGAGA
This sequence comes from Streptomyces sp. TLI_146, assembly GCF_002846415.1. Taxonomy (NCBI): domain Bacteria; kingdom Bacillati; phylum Actinomycetota; class Actinomycetes; order Kitasatosporales; family Streptomycetaceae; genus Streptomyces; species Streptomyces sp. TLI_146. Next base: position 1,574,121 of record NZ_PJMX01000001.1, on the reverse strand, counting down.
GCGAGCCGTCGGGAGCCGCGTCCGGGCCGAACCACTTCGACCGCTCCCCGCGCAGCGTGACGAAACCGTCGGCGAGGGTGCACACCTGGTCGGCCGCCTGGGCGTAGCCGGTGCCGAAGCCGAGGTCGGTGTAGTCCTCGGCGAGGATGTGCGGGATGCCGTACTCGGTGTACCGGATGACGGCGGACAGACCGCCCCCGGAGGGGTGGTGCTCGCGGTCGTCGGACGCGGCCGAGGCCGTCGGGGACAGCGACGCGGAGGCGGTCAGCAGGGCGATGCCGAGCACCGCTAGACGCCTGATCGGGGTACGGGCCCGGGCATGGGTGCGGTCGGCGGCGCGGCTGCGGGCGCCGGTGCGGAGAGCCAATGTTCCTCCCAACTCAGTGGGTGACACAGGTGGTTGCTCATGGCACACGAAGTGCCGCCAGCCACTCAGTCAGCCCGGCGCACGCCTGTCAACACTCCCGCCCGGCCCGCAGGGCGCTGACGTGCGCGTGGCTCGCAGGGTGCCGACGTAGCCCCGGCCCGCAGGGCCCTGGCTCACCCCCGTCCGCCGCCCCCCGGACTCACGCGCTCACGCCCCACCCGCAGGCCCCCGGCGCAGATCCACGATCCGTTTGAACTTGCCCACCGACCGCTCGATGGTCTCGGGGTCGACGACCTCCACCGCCACCGAGACCCCGATGCCGTCCTTCACCGCCGCGACGATCGACCGCGCGGCCGCGTCACGCTGCTCGGGCGGGGTGTCGGCGCGCGCCTCCACCCGTACCGTCAGCGCGTCCAGCCTGCCCTCCTTGGTGAGCCGCAGCTGGAAGTGCGGGGCGAGGCCGGGTGTGCGCAGCACGATCTCCTCGATCTGGGTGGGGAACAGGTTCACCCCGCGCAGGATCACCAGGTCGTCGCTGCGGCCGGTCACCTTCTCCATCCGCCGGAAGACCCGTGCCGAGCCCGGCAGCAGCCGGGTCAGATCCCGCGTCCGGTAGCGGATCACGGGCATGGCCTCCTTGGTCAGCGAGGTGAAGACCAGCTCGCCCCGCTCGCCCTCGGGCAGCACCTCGCCGGTGAGCGGGTCGACGACCTCCGGATAGAAGTGGTCCTCCCAGATGTGCAGCCCGTCCTTGGTCTCCACGCACTCCTGTGCCACACCGGGCCCGATCACCTCCGAGAGCCCGTAGATGTCGACCGCGTCGATGGCGAAGCGCTCCTCGATCTCGCGGCGCATCTCCTCCGTCCACGGCTCGGCGCCGAAGATCCCGACCTTCAGCGAGGTCGAGCGGGGATCGACGCCCTGCCGCTCGAACTCGTCGAGGAGTGTGAGCATGTACGAGGGGGTCACCATGATGATCTCGGGACGGAAGTCCTGGATCAGCTGGACCTGGCGGGCCGTCATGCCGCCGGACGCGGGGATCACCGTACAGCCGAGCCGCTCCGCCCCGTAGTGCGCGCCCAGACCGCCCGTGAACAGCCCGTATCCGTACGCCACATGCACCTTGTGGCCGGGGCGGCCGCCCGCCGCGCGGATCGAGCGGGCCACCACGTCCGCCCAGGTGTCCAGGTCGCGCTCGGTGTAGCCGACCACCGTGGGGCGGCCGGTGGTCCCGCTGGAGGCGTGGATACGGCGGACCTCGGAGTCGGGGACCGCGAACATCCCGAACGGGTAGTGGTCGCGCAGATCCGCCTTGGTGGTGAACGGGAAGCGGGCGAGGTCCGCGAGCGAACGGCAGTCCTGTGGCCGGATCCCCGCCTTGTCGAACGCCTCCCGGTAGAAACCCACGTTGTCGTACGCATGGCGCAGCGAAGCTCTCAGCCGGTCCAGCTGGAGCGCCTCCAGCTCCGCCCGGCTCAGCCGTTCCGCCGCGTCCAGCAGGGGTTCCATGGCCGCTCCCGTCCTCGCCGCCCTCGCCGGTCGTCACTCCGCCCGAAATCGGACGACCGATCATTCGGTAGATCTGTTCGGGTTCAGTAATCCAGCCACCCGACCGCACCGTCAAGGCCTGTGGACAACGCGCTTCACCGAGCCGTCCGCGCTGCCGACCACGTTGCCGACCACGCTGTCATCCCTGTGCCGTCGCCGATGCCGCCCCCGCTCTCGTCCCCACTGCCGTTCGCGCTGTCGGCGAAATCCCTTGGCCCGGTCACCATGGCCTGTGAAGATCACCGGCATGCCGAAGTTCACCGAATACGACGGGACCGGACCCGCCCACCACCTGACGGGGGCGGGGAAGTCACCGGCCATGGCCGACGCGTACGACGGCGACTTCGCCCGTATGGTCGCCGCCTTCCTGACGCCCGGCGTCCAGAGTGTGAGGACCGTCTCCGGCATCCGGCTCGCCTACCGGACCTGGGGCGACGCCTGCGCCCCGCCCGTCGTGCTCGCGCACGGGCGCGGCGGATCGGGCGCGCACTGGACGGAAGTGGCCGAACGGCTCGCCGCGACGCGTCGGGTGTACGCGGTCGACCTGCGCGGCCACGGCCTCAGCGACTGGCCCGGCCGCTACTCGTTCGAGGGCTTCCGCGACGACCTGCGCGGCTTTGTCGACGCGCTCGGCCTGGCCGGCGCCGATCTGATAGGCCACTCCATGGGCGGCGCGGCCGCGCTGCTGCTCGCCCAGGACGCGCCCGAGCTGATCGGGCGGCTGGTCCTGGAGGAGGCGCCCGTGTTCGTACCGCTGGATCCGCCGCGCCGGTTCATGGCGCGGCCGGACGAGGAGCTCGCGTTCGACTGGCCGGTGGTCACCGACACCAATGCCCAGCTCAACGCGCCCGACCCGGCCTGGCGTGAGCGGCTCGCCGAGCTCGCCGTACCGACCCTGCTGATCGCGGGCGACGCGACCAGCGAGATCGTGGACCAGGCGAGCGTCGCCGAGATGGCCGCCCGCATCCCCGGCTCCCGCCTCGTCACCATCGACGGCGGCCACTCGGTCCACACGGCCCGGCCGGACGAATTCGTCGCAGAACTGCGGGACTTCGGGATCTGAGTGCCTGTCTTTGAACAGGTCACCCGGCGGGGGAGTCGGCCCCCGCCGCCACCGCCCGCGCCCAGCGGTAGTCCGCCTTGCCGCTCGGGGAGCGCTGGATGCTCGGGGCGATCACCAGCTGGCGCGGCACCTTGTACCCCGCGAGCCGGGTGCGGCAGTGGCTCTGGATGTCGTCGAGGGTCGGCTCCTCGGCGCCCTCGCGCAGCTGCACCACGGCCGCCACATGGTTGCCCCAGGTGGCGTCCGGCACCCCGGCGACCAGCGCGTCGTACACGTCCGGATGGGACTTGAGCGCCTGCTCGACCTCCTCCGGATACACCTTCTCGCCACCGGTGTTGATGCACTGCGAGCCCCGCCCGAGGACCGTGACGATGCCGTCCTCGTCGACCGTGGCCATGTCGCCGAGCAGCACCCAGCGCTCGTCGCCCCGCTGGAAGAACGTCTCGGCGGTCTTCGCCGGGTCGTTGTAGTAGCCGAGTGGCACATGGCCGCGCTGGGCGATCCGGCCGGGCTCCCCGGGCTTCACCGGCTCGTGTGTCGCCGGGTCGACCACTGCCGTACGGGAGTTGACGCGCAGCCGGAAGCCCTTGTCGGGGCCGGAGTCGTCGGTGGCGGTGCCGTTGAAGCCGGACTCGGACGAGCCGAAGTTGTTGAGCAGCATCGCGGTCGGCACCAGCGCGCTGAACTGGGCGCGGACCGTCTCCGACATGATCGCTCCGGAGGACGAGACGCTGAACAGGGACGAGCAGTCGGTGCCCTTCATCGGGCCGTTGAGGGCGTCGATGAGGGGGCGCAGCATCGCGTCCCCGACCAGCGAGACGCTGGTGACCTTCTCCTTCTCGATCGTCCGCAGCACCTCCTCGGGCACGAACTTGCGGTGGATCACCACGCGCTGGCCGAAGTTGAAGCCGATGAACGCGGTGAGCGTGGAGGTGCCGTGCATCAGCGGGGGAGTGGGGAAGAAGGTGATGCCCTCGCCGCCCGCCGCGACCCGCTCGGCCAGCTCCTCGGGGCGCGCGACCGGCTCGCCCGTGGGTGCGCCGCCGCCGAGCCCGGAGAAGAACAGGTCCTCCTGGCGCCACATCACGCCCTTGGGCATGCCCGTGGTGCCGCCGGTGTAGATGATGAAGAGGTCGTCGGGCGAGCGGGGTGCGAATCCCCGCTCCTCGGACCCGGCCGCCTCGGCCTCGGCGAACGGCACCGTGTCCAGCGCGGGCGCGCCCCGCGGCGGTTCCCCCACCCGTACGAGGTGGCGCAGCTTCTCGGTGTGCGGCAGCGCGCCCGCCACCCGCTCGGTGAACTCCGCGTCGAAGACCAGCGCCGCCAGATCGGCGTCCCGGTAGAGATAGACCAACTCGTCTTCGACGTAGCGGTAGTTGACGTTGACCGGGACGATCCGCGCCTTGAGGCAGCCGAGCACGGTCTGGAGGTATTCGACGCCGTTGTACAGATGGAGGCCCAGGTGCTCGCCCGGCTCGATACCGCTGTCGATCAGGTGGTGGGCGATCCGGTTGGCGGCCGCGTCCAGCCGCGCGTAGGTGAGCCGGCGCTCGGCGCCCGTGCCCGGGTGGTCGAGGTGGACCAGTGCCTCGCGGTCGGGGACCACGTCGACGACCGACTCGAACAGGTCGGCAAGGTTGTACTCCACCGCTCCTCCTGACCCCGGCGCCATCCGTGTGGCCGTCATCAGAGCAGAGCCGACCACAACTGTGAAGAGCCCCCGGCGAAAGAATCTGACTGCCTGTCAGAAAACTATTGAACTGCGTCCCCGGCTCCTGCAACCTGTTCCAGTCCGACGACGGGAGGCATGCGCATGGGTGGCACCGAACACCTCACCGTGCGGCGCGAGGGCGCCACACTCGTACTGACGCTCAACCGGCCGGAGGCCAGGAACGCGCTCTCGCTGTCGATGCTGGTCGGCCTCTACGACGGCTGGCTGGAGGCCGATGCCGACGACGGGGTCCGCTCGGTCGTCCTCACCGGCGCCGGCGGCGCGTTCTGCGCGGGCATGGACCTCAAGGCCCTGGCGGGCAAGGGGATGGAGGGCGAGCGGTACCGGGACCGCCTCAAGGCCGACCCGGATCTGCACTGGAAGGCGATGCTGCGCCACCACCGCCCCCGCAAACCCGTGATCGCGGCCGTCGAGGGCCCCTGTGTGGCGGGCGGCACCGAGATCCTCCAGGGTACCGACATCCGGGTGGCGGGCGAGAGCGCCACCTTCGGGCTCTTCGAGGTCCGGCGCGGCCTGTTCCCGATCGGCGGTTCGACCGTCCGGCTCCAGCGCCAGATCCCGCGCACGCACGCCCTGGAGATGCTCCTCACCGGGCGGGCCTACAGCGCGGCCGAGGCGCGGGACATCGGGCTCGTCGGGCGGGTGGTGCCCGACGGCACCGCGCTTGAGCAGGCGCTCGCCCTCGCCGAGCAGATCAACGCCTGCGGACCGCTCGCCGTCGAGGCGGTCAAGGCCTCGGTGTACGAGACGGCGGAGATGACCGAGACCGAGGGGCTCGCCGCCGAACTCAAGCGCGGCTGGCCGGTCTTCGACACCGCCGACGCCAAGGAAGGCGCCCGCGCCTTCGCCGAGAAGCGCCCGCCCGTCTACCGGCGCGCTTGACGCTCCGCTGGAAGTGCGGTGATGCGACCGCGGGCCGTCTGTGGCTGATCGCGCAGTTCCCCGCGCCTCTGAAGGGGCGCGGCCCTGGAGCTCCAAGTTGACGCACTCAAGAAGGAATTATCGATGCCCGAAGTCCTCAGCGCCCCCCTGGTGGTCGAGTTCCCGTTCACCCGCTCGCTCGGCCCGGTCCAGAGCGCCTTCCTCACCGGGCTGCGCGAGCGGACCGTCCTCGGTGTGCGGACGGTCGACGGCCGCACGCTGGTGCCGCCCGTCGAGTACGACCCCGCCACCGCCGAAGAGCTCCGCGACCTCGTCGAGGTCGCCGCCACCGGCACCGTCACCACCTGGGCCTGGAACCCGTCCCCGCGCCGGGGCCAGCCGCTGGAGCGCCCCTTCGCCTGGGTCCTGGTACGGCTCGACGGCGCCGACACCGCGCTGCTGCACGCCCTGGACGCGCCGGGCCCCGACGCCGTGCGGACCGGGATGCGGGTGCGTGTGCGGTGGGCGCCGGAACGCGTCGGCGCGATCACCGACATCGCGTGCTTCGAACCGTACGAGAGCGAGGAGGCGGGTCAACCCGCCCCGCACACCGGCGAGTTCACCGACCCCGTCACCGGGATCGTCGCCCCTGCCCGGCTCGACTACACCTACAGCCCGGGCCGCGCCCAGGCCGGGTACATCGAGGCCCTGGCCGACCGCCGCACCGTCGGCGAGCGCTGCCCGGCGTGCCGCAAGGTGTACGTGCCGCCGCGCGGGGCCTGCCCCACCTGCGGGGTCGCCACCGACGAGCGGGTGGAGGTGGGCCCGGCGGGCACCGTCACCACGTACTGCATCGTCAACATCAAAGCGAAGAACCTCGACATCGAAGTGCCGTACGTCTACGCGCACATCGCCCTCGACGGCGCCGACCTCGCCCTGCACGGCCGGATCGGCGGCATCCCCTATGACCAGGTGCGAATGGGGCTGCGGGTCGAGCCGGTGTGGAGCGAGGGCGGCCGCCACCCCGACCACTACCGGCCCACCGGGGAGCCCGACGCCGACTACGACACGTACAAGGAGCTGATCTGATGGGCCCCGCACGGGATGTGGCCGTCGTCGCCTTCGCGCAGAGCGACCACCGGCGCCGCACGGACGAGCTCTCCGAGGTCGAGATGCTGATGCCGGTGCTGCACGAGGTGCTCGACCGGACGGGCCTGAAGACCAGCGACATCGGCTTCACCTGCTCGGGCTCCTCCGACTACCTCGCGGGCCGCGCCTTCTCCTTCACCATGGCCCTCGACGGCGTGGGCGCCTGGCCGCCGATCGCCGAGTCGCACGTCGAGATGGACGGCGCCTGGGCGCTCTACGAGGCCTGGGTGAAGATCCTCACCGGGGAGGCCGACACGGCGCTCGTCTACTCGTACGGCAAGTCCTCGCCCGGCGAGGTCCGTGACGTACTGACACGCCAGCTCGACCCGTACTACCTGGCACCCCTGTGGCCCGACTCCGTCGCGCTGGCCGCGCTCCAGGCGCAGGCGCTGATCGACGCGGGCGACACCGACGAGCCCGCGCTCGCCGCGATCGCGGCCCGCAGCCGGGACTCCGCCGCCGCCAACCCCCACGCCCAGGTGCGCGGTTCACGGCCCCAGGGCGACTATCTGGTACGCCCGCTGCGCACCGGCGACTGCCCGCCGGTCGGGGACGGGGCCGCCGCCGTGATCCTCGCCGCCGGGGACGCCGCGCGCGGGCTGTGCGAGCGGCCCGCCTGGATCCGGGGCATGGACCACCGCATCGAGGCGCACGGCCTGGGCGTGCGCGACCTCACCGACTCGCCGTCGGCCCGGCTCGCCGCCGAGCGCGCGGGCGCCTTCGAGCTCCCCCATGGCCTGAAGGGCACGGGAGGTGCCCCCACCGTCGACACCGCCGAACTGCACGCCCCCTTCAGCTCGCAGGAAGTGGTGCTGCGCAAGGCGCTGCGGCTGGACGGCACGGTACGGGTCAACCCGTCCGGGGGAGCGCTGGCCGCCAACCCCGTGATGGCCGCCGGTCTGATCCGTATCGGTGAGGCGGCCGCCGCGATCCACCGGGGCGAGTCCGACCGGGCGCTGGCTCATGCCACCTCGGGGCCGTGCCTCCAGCAGAACCTCGTCGCCGTCCTGGAGGGGGAGCCGTCGTGAGCAAGGAACCCGTGGCCGTCGTCGGAATCGGCCAGACCAAGCACGTCGCCGCCCGGCACGACGTCTCGATCGCCGGACTGGTCCGCGAGGCCGCCCAACGCGCTCTGAAGGACGCCGAGTTGGGGTGGGCGGACATCGACGCGGTCGTCATCGGCAAGGCCCCCGACTTCTTCGAGGGCCTGATGATGCCGGAGCTGTACCTCGCCGACGCGCTCGGCGCCGTCGGCAAGCCCATGCTGCGGGTGCACACGGCCGGTTCCGTCGGCGGCTCGACCGCGCTGGTCGCCGCGAACCTGGTGGCCGCCCGGGTCCACGGCACGGTCCTGACCCTGGCCTTCGAGAAGCAGTCCGAGTCCAACGCCATGTGGGGCCTGTCGCTGCCGATCCCCTTCCAGCAGCCGCTGCTCGCCGGGGCGGGCGGCTTCTTCGCGCCGCATGTGCGCGCGTACATGCGGCGCACCGGCGCCCCCGACACGGTGGGTTCGCTCGTCGCCTACAAGGACCGGCGCAACGCGCTCCTGAACCCGTACGCGCATCTGCACGAGCGGGACATCACCCTGGAGAAGGTGCAGGCGTCCCCGATGCTCTGGGACCCGATCCGCTACTCGGAGACGTGCCCCTCCTCCGACGGCGCGTGCGCGATGGTCCTCACCGGCCGCGCGGGGGCGGCCCGTTCGCCGCATCCGCCCGCCTGGGTGCACGGCGGCGCGATGCGCAGCGAGCCCACGCTCTTCGCGGGCAAGGACTTCGTCTCCCCGCAGGCGGGCAAGGACTGCGCCGCCGACGTCTACCGGCAGGCGGGGATCGCCGACCCGCGCCGCGAGATCGACGCCGTCGAGATGTACGTGCCGTTCTCCTGGTACGAGCCCATGTGGCTGGAGAACCTGGGGTTCGCGGCGGAGGGCGAGGGTTGGAAGCTCACCGAGTCGGGCGTCACCGAGCTCGGCGGGGACCTCCCGGTGAATCCGTCGGGCGGGGTGCTCTCCACCAACCCCATCGGCGCCTCCGGCATGATCCGCTTCGCCGAGGCGGCCCTCCAGGTGCGGGGCCGGGCCGGCGAGCACCAGGTGGAGGGGGCCCGCAGGGCGCTCGGGCACGCCTACGGCGGCGGCTCGCAGTTCTTCTCCATGTGGCTGGTCGGCTCCGAGCCGCCGAGCCGATAGGGCCGGTCCGGTCGATCGGGGCGGCCCCGGCGCGGGGTGCGGGCGGCCGGTCGCCGGGGGCGTACGGGCCGACGTGGAGGGCGGGCCGCGGTACTCCTTCCGTGGCCTGTCCGGGACCGGACGCGATCGCTAGTCTGGCCCCCGGACGACAGGGAACCGGGAGGAGCAGGGACGTGGCCGAGAGCACCACCCAGCAGACCCTTGTGGGCTGGGACAAGCCGGATCTCGATCTCAGCAAGGCCGACTGGAGGTCGAGCAGCCAAGGGACGGGAGACGTCCAGATCGCGTTCGTCGAGGGGTTCATCGCGATGCGCAACGGGGGCCGCCCGGGCAGCCCCTCGCTGATCTTCAGCCCCGCCGAGTGGCGGGCCTTCGTGCTGAACGCGCGCGACGGGGAGTTCGACCTCACCTGAAAGACCGGCCGGACGGCTTCGCCCCGGCCGATCGCGGGCGTCCGCGCACCCGCCCGGCCCACGGGCCGGGCGGGGCCGGAGCGCGAAGACCAGCCGCGCCCGGATGCCGCCCCCGTCTAACGTTTGCCGCCGTGGTTACCATTAGCCGCATGGCCGACCACTCCCTCGTCCTCGCGCTCGCCCTCACCGTCCGGCACGACGGCCACGGCGGGGTCGCCGACGACCTGAGCGGGCCGGAGGGGCTGACCGCGTGGGTGCGCGAGCACGCGGCGGCGCTGGAACCGGACGCGGACATGTGCGCGGAGGCAGGTACGGACGGCTCCGCGGCGGACGCCTTCACCGCCGACGAGGAGGCCCTCGCGGCGGTGCGCGCCCTGCGGGCCGCCGTGCGCGCCCTCTTCGCCCGCGCGGTACGGCCCGACCCGCCGAGCCCCGCCGACGCCCAGCGGCTGCTCCCCGCCGGGATGGCCCTGGAAGTGCTCAACTCGGCGGCGGGCGCGGTCCCCACCGCGCCCCGCCTGGAATGGCCCGAGGGCCGCGACCCGTACGCCGTCCACCGCGGCACCGGCGCCCCCGACGCCGTCACGGCGCTCTGCGCCGCGCTCGCCCGCGCCGCCGTCGACTTCCTGGCCGGGCCCGACCGGGAGAAGCTGCGGGCCTGCCACGCGCCCCGGTGCGTGCGGTACTTCCTCAAGGAGCACCCGCGCCAGGAGTGGTGCAGGCCCTCCTGCGGCAACCGCGCCCGGGTCGCCCGCCACCAGCGGCGCCATCGGCTCCACGCCGAGCCGTAGGACTCCACGCCGAGCCGTGGGGCCGGCCGCCGCGGCGGCGTCAGGCCTCCAGCGCGTCCGCCTCGTCGAAGAGGTGCGCCCAGGGCCGCTGACCCCGGCCCGCGGCCTCGACGCCCGTCCTGCTGTACCGGGCCGTCGTGCGCGACCACGCCAGATTGCCGCTCATCAGCGCCCGCATGCCCGCCACATAGTCGTCGACCTGGGCACGCAGCTGGCCCGAGACCCCGGCGCACGCGAGCGCCTCGGTCAGCTCCACCGCGAGCGTCTGGAAGCGCTCCACACGGGAGTTGGCCAGCCGGGCCACCTCACGGGCGGCCCGGTCCACCGAGAGGCCGGACCCCTTGTGCAGGATGATCACGCTGTTGTTGACGTCCCCGGCGGCCAGCTCCTTGTCCACCGACACGATGTCGTTGACGAAGATCACCACATCGGCGGTGATCCAGCGCATCTCGGCCAGCGGGCTGCCGCGGTGCAGCTCGTCGGGGAGCGTGTACCGGCCGCACCGCTCGACGAGATCCAGACAGGGCTGTACGCCGATGGAGTCGCGGCGGCCGCGCAGGAACCCGGGCAGCGACGGCGGCCCGGTGCGGGTGCGGTTGATGGCCTCCCAGTGATAGGCCGTCAGATACTCCCGCCAGTGCTCCCGGAAGCGCTCCTGCCACAGCCGCGGGGTGCCGTCGCACAGCCGCTTCCACAACTCCGCGAGCGTGCCCGCGAGATGGTTGGTCGGATCGCCCGGCGCCGGGCCGCGGTCGCTCATCGTGCGCAGCATGATGTCGATCTGCCGGGCCACCGCGTCCGGCTGCCGGCCGATCGGGCCGTCGAACTGGTCGTCGAACACGAAGAACCAGGCGTTGAGGTCGGTCGCCAGCGCGAGGTCCGAGTCCGTGGCGTCCGGATAGAAGTACGCCATCAGACGTTCGAGCCCCATCGCGTCGTACTCGTCCGTGGCGCACTGGCCCGACAGCATCCCGAACCGGTGAAGCCAGTCGAGGGTGTGCTGACGTGCGACGGCGTGGCGCGGATGGCAGCGGGCGCGGAACGGGATGTCGACGAGCCCTGTGCGGTCGTGCGTCGGCGGTGAGCCTGCCGGGGATGACATCGCTCCGCCTCCTCTGCGCCGAAGGGTGAGCAGCCTTGGGCGGAGCTGCTGTCCGGAAAGCTCATAGTGCGCCCGTGGCCGGAACCGCACAAGCGGCGTGTGGGCCGGTGCTTTGCGCCCCCTGAATAGACGTCAACCCCCCAGCAGATCCATACGAGTTAGTCAAGCCGGGTTTGCAAGACGGTCACATCGGTGTCACGGTGCGTGTCCGAAAGCGTAGGCTCGGCCCTACTGTCAAAAGGGGACGGTTGTGGCGGACATGAAAGGCCGGCGGACCAGTGGTGCGCGCAGGCGGCTGTTCGAGCGGGAGAATGAACTCCTGCTCCTCGAAGGCATGTTGGACGACCTGTGCGGCGCGGGCGCCGAGGGGAACACGGGCGCGTCGAGCGGCGGGCTGCTCGCCGTCTCGGGAGCGGCCGGGCTCGGCAAGACGAGTCTGCTCGCCGAGGTCCGCAGGGAGGCCGTCGCCCGCGGCTGCACCCTGCTGACGGCCCGCGGCGGCGAGCAGGAGCAGCGCGTGGCCTTCCACGTGGTGCGCCAACTGGTGCAGCCCGTGCTGGCCTCGGCCGGCGAGAGCGAACACCGGCGGATACTCGGAACCTGGTACGACATCGTGGCTCCCGCGGTCGGCCTGGTCGCCCTGCCGGGCGGCTCGCCGGACCCGCAGGGCGTGCGCGACGGCCTCGACTGGCTGGTGACCCGGTTCTCGGTCGAGCACACGCCGGTCGTGCTCATCGTCGACGACGCGCACTGGGCGGACGACGAATCCCTCACCTGGCTGAGCTCGTTCGCGCTGCGCGCCGCCGAGCTGCCGATCCTGATCGTGGTGGCCTACCGGCCGGAGGAACTGCCCGCGCAGGCCAGCGAGTTCCGCAGGCTCGCCGAGCGGCACGGCTCGCGGCCGGTCACGCTGGCACCGCTCTCCCCGCACGGCGTGGGCAGGCTCGTCCACGAGGTGCTGCAGAACGGCGCCGACGACCTGTTCTCCCGCGAGTGCTGGGCGCTGACGGGCGGCAACCCGTTCGAGGCGGTCGAACTGATCGCCAAGATCCGCGAGCGGAACATCAAGCCCCACTACGCCAACGCCGCCGAGCTGCGGGAGCTCGCCTCCCTGGCGCGCGGCAGCGGACTCGTCGAGCGCCTGGAGCGGCTCGGCCCCTCGCCGGTCAGGCTGGCCTGGGCCGTCGCCATCCTGGGCACCGCGGTCGACCCGCACATGGCGAGCAGCGTGGGCGGACTGGGCGCCGAGGAGTCCGTCGACGCGATCCAGCGGCTGCGCGAGGCCCGCATCCTGGCCGACCGCGCGGGCGACTCCGACCGGCTGGACTTCTTCCACCCGCTGGTCGGTACGGCCGTCTACCGCGCCATTCCGCCCGCGATGCGGGTGGCGATGCACGGCCAGGCAGCGGTCTGCGTCACCGAGGCGGGCCTCGGCCCCACGGTCGCCGCCCGCCACCTCCTGGAGATGCATCCCGAGGACGACCGCTGGGCGGTCCAGCAGCTCAGGGCCGCCGCGCGCGAGTGCATGCGGGCCGGTGCGCCCGAGGCCGCCCGGCGCTGTCTGGCCCGCGCCCTGCGCGAACCGCCCTCCCTGGAGGAGCGGGCCGAGGTGCTGTTCGAGCTCGGCTGCTCGGCGCTCCTGAACGAACCGGCCACCACGGTCAACCACCTCCAGGCGGCCCTGGAGGAACCGGAGCTCGCCCCCGCCCTGCGCGAGGCCATCACCTACCGGCTCGCCCAGGCGCTGGCGCACACCGACCGGATGGGCGAGGCGGCCGAGCTGGTCGCCGTCGAGGGCCGCACCTCCACCAACCCCCGCACCCGGCTGCGCATGCAGGCCGAGGGCTTCAAGTGGAACGCGTTCCGGGCCGACGAGGAGGACTCGGCAGCCCGCTCCCGCAGGCTGGCCCGCCTCGCCGACCACCTCACCACCCGGGGTATGGCCGAGCGCTACATCCTGGGGCTGCGCGCCTGGGACGCCATGGTCCGCGGCGAGCCCGCCGCCGTCGCGCTCTCCTACGCGGAGGAGGCACTGGGCGACGGGCTCTCCTGGACCGACGAGGACTGGGGCTTCGAGGTCCCCGTCATGGTCGCGCTCACCTTCATGTACTGCGACCAGCCGGGCCGCGCGGACGAGCTGTTCAGCAGGGGCATCGCGGAGTGCGAGAACCGCGGCTGGCGCGGCGCCCACCTCTCGTTCGGCCTCACCCTGCTCGGGTACATCCGGTTCTGCCGCGGCCGCCTCGCCGAGGCCGAGGACCTGGTCCACGGCGGGCTGCGGATCGCCGACCGGGTCGGCCAGCGCATCCCGGCCCAGTGGTTCGCCCTCGGCATCCTGATCGAGATCCTGCTGGCCAGGGGCCGGGTGGACGAGGCACAGGACCTGTCCGACCGGTACAACTACGGCCAGGTCGTCCCCAACGCCGTCGTCTACCCCGACTCCGAGACCGTCTACAGCGAGCTGCTGCTCGCCCGCGGTCTGCGCAGCGACGCCGAGCAGCGGCTGCGCGCGGTCGGCCGGCGTCTGGACCGCAGGGGCATGCGCAACCCGGCGTGGTGTCCCTGGCGGCCGCTGCTCGCCGAGGCGCTGGCCCAGGCGGATCCGGCGGAGGCCCAGAAGGTGGCCGACGAGGGCGTCGAGCTGGCCCGCCGGTTCGGCACCGCGGGCGCCATCGGCCGGGCCCTGCACTCCGCCGCCAAGGTGGCCACCGGCGCGAAGAGCCTCAAGCTCCTCGCGGAGGCGGTGCACCACCTGGAGCGCTCGCCCTCCGCGTACGAGCTGTCCTGCGCGCTGGTCGACCACGGCACGGCGCTCAGCCGGGCCGGGCTGCACCAGGACGCCTCGGAGCTGCTCATCCGGGGCATGGAGAGCGCGGTGGTGTGCGGCGCCGACGCGCTGGCGGCCCGGGCGCGCGACGAGCTGGCCGCGTCGGGGCTGCGCCCGCTGCGGCTGCGTGCGGTGGGCACGGACTCGCTCACCGCACAGGAGAAGACGGTGGCCGACCGGGCGGCGCGGGGCTGGGAGAACACCCGCATCGCGGAGGAGCTGGGCATCCGGGAGCGGGCCGTCGAACTGCTGCTCTCGGGCGTCTTCCGCAAGATCGGCACCGATCTGGCCGGGCTGCCGGAGCTGCTGCGGCACGCCGAGAACCGCCCGGCCCCGGGGCTGCCGCCGCGCTGAACCGTCGGTCGTGGGCCGGGGCCCGTCGCGGTGCCCCGGCCACGTACCATGGGCGGCATGTCGTTCCTCCGCCGCCGCAGCTCCGCCACTCCCGCGGGCCCGGACTTCGATGTCCTGGCCATGGACCCGGGCGACTGGCCCGGAAACCTGGGTGCCGGGCTGCTGCCCGCGCCCGACGGAAGCTGCCAGGGCGTCTTCCTGCGCTACGACCTGTTCGGCGGCCGCGGCCCCGCGATGGTCATCGGCAACCTGCCCGAGGGCTCCCCGGCCCGGGAGCTCGACGAGGGCCAGGTGCCGTTCGAGGTCGCCCAGCTCCTGCTCGCGCTGGAGAACGACGAGCCCGTCGAGGTCGTCGACTCCGAGGACATCCCCGTGATGCAGGGCGACAACCTGCTGATCGTGCGGCGCCTCAAGCTCTCCGAGAGCCGCGTCTCCTGTGTGCAGTTCGACCGCAGCGACAACGTGCTGGTCACCATCGCCAGCTGGGACCGGCCGATCACCGACGACCTGTACGCACTCCTGAAGCCGCTGCCCGCGGAGCTCTTCCAGCAGGGCTGACGGCGCCGACGGCAGGTCGACGGCCTGCCACCGGTCTGGTCCACTGATACAACTCACCCTTCTGGCGGCGCTCTTGACGCGCCCTCACCCGGGGTCACACAGTGTGCGCGCACCCGCACCCGAGGTGAACTCCCGGCAGGAAGGGTTGTCATGACACCCCATCACAGGACCAGGCTCGCACTCGCGCTGACCGCCACCGGGGCCTTCGGCCTCGCCCTGCTCTCCCCCGTGGCACCGGCAGGCGCACAGGAGCGCACCGCCGAGTGCCCGCGCGTGCTGAAGTGCGACTGGATCCCGGCGGCCTACCAGCAGAACGGCGATCCGGCCAACAAACAGGCGTACGGGAACTACGACATCGCCGACCGGCCGTCCACCAACCGGATCAAGTACATCGTCCTCCATGACACCGAAGAGGACTACGACGGCACGATCAGAATCTTCCAGGATCCCAAGAGAGCCGTCTCCGCCCACTACGTCGTGCGCTCCTCGGACGGCCATGTGGCGCAGATGGTGAAGACCAAGGACGTGGCCTGGCAGGCCGGGAACTGGTATATCAACACGCACTCCATCGGCATCGAGCAGGAGGGCGTCGCCGTCGAGGGCGCCAAGTGGTACACGCCGCAGATGTACCGGTCCACGGCCGCCCTGGTGCGCTATCTCGCGGCCAAGTACGACATCCCCCTGGACCGCCAGCACATCATCGGCCACGAGAACGTACCGCCGACCACGGCCGGGGGCACCAAGAACATGCACTGGGACCCGGGCCCGTACTGGGACTGGAACCGGTTCATGGCCGCGCTCGGCGCCCCCACCCACCCCACCGCACGGCCCAACAGCCAACTGGTCACCATCAGCCCCAAGTTCTCCGCCAACCAGCAGGTGTTCCGGGACTGCGAGAAGAACGCCGACCTGCCCGTCCAGGGCAGCAGCGCCGTCCCCCTGCACACCGAACCCTCCGCCACGGCCCCGCTGTTCGCCGACCCCGGCCTGCACGCCCCCGGGGAGAGCGGCACCAACTGCGCCAACGACTGGGGCAGCAAGATCAGCGCCACCCAGCAGGCCGTGGTGGCCGAGCGCAGAGAGGGCTGGACGGCGATCTGGTGGTACGGCCAGAAGGCCTGGCTCCGGACTCCCGAGCACACCCGCACCACCACACCGACGGCCGGCTACGTCGTACAGCCGAGGGCGGGCCTGACGGAGGTGCCGGTGTACGGCGTCGCCTACCCCGAGAAGTCCGACTACCCGGCCGACTTCACCGCTCCCCGCGTCGGCACCCCGCTCGCGTACACCATCAAGGCGGGCCAGTCCTACCCGGGCGGCGGCGAGGCGCCCAGCGGCTACTTCTACGCGCCGACCATCGACTCGTCCCGCCCGTACGACCACACGTACTTCCCCGGCACGGCGAAGTACGTCACCGTGCAGATCGGCCACCGCATCGCCGTGGTGCGGGCCGCCGACGTCGACGTCGTACGGGTGCGCTGAGCGCACACGGCGGCGCGCCGCGCGTCCGGTGTGTCGGCACCGGGCGCGCGGCGCGCACCTTTCCCACGGGGCCCGCCCGGCGGAGCAGGTGGCCGGAACGGGCCCCTCACACGGCGGTCAGCGGGTCCCGACCGCCGCACGCACGGCCCGACGCGCCAGGGCGCAGTCGTCGTGCAGCCTGCGCAGCAGCAGGCGCTGCTGCTCCCCGGCCGACGGCACACCCGGCTGCTGCGGCGAGCCCGCGCCCGAGGGCGCCGACTCGCGCATGGTGCGCTGCACGGCCGTCTCGTACGTCCGGATCTCCCGCGTCAGTACGAGCATCAGGTTCACCAGGAAGGCGTCCCGCGCGGCCGGGCCGGACGCCTGGGCCGCCTGGCTGATCTGCCGCCGGGCCACCGGGGCGTCCCCGAGGACCGCCCACAGCGTCGCCAGGTCGTACCCCGGCAGGTACCAGCCGGCGTGCTCCCAGTCGACGAGCACCGGACCCGCGGGCGACAGCAGGATGTTCGTCAGCAGCGCCTCGCCGTGCGAGAACTGCCACGCGACCGGGCGGCCCGAGTGGGCCAGACCGTGCAGCAGCTTCTGGAGGTCGCTCAGATCCCGGTCGGTGAAGAGCCCGAGCTCGTGGTAGCGGGCGATCCGCGGCGCGTACTCCAGCGGCCGGGTGAACATCTCGGCCGGGGGCCGCCAGGCGTTGACCCGGCCGATCGCCCCGAGAGCCGCCCGGACGTCCGCGCGGGGCGGAGCCTCGACCGGGTGGCGGGACAGCGCCGCCGCTCGTCCGGGCATCCGCTCGATCACCAGGGTGCAGTTGTCGGGGTCCGCGGCGATCAGCCGCGGCACCCGCACCGGTGGGCGGTGCCGGACGAACGCGCGGTAGACCGCTATTTCGTGCCTGAACCGCTCGGCCCAGACGGGCGAGTGGTCCAGCAGGCACTTGGCGACCGCCGTGGCGCGCCCGGTCGATCCGACGAGCAGGACGGACCGGCCGCTGCGCCGCAGCACCTGTACCGGATTGAACTCGGGACAGATGCGGTGCACCGAGGCGATGGCCATCCGCAGCTGCGCGCCCTGCGGACCGGACAAGTCGATCCTCCCGCTGAGCGGTTGGACGCCCGCGCCGGGCCGGCGTGCGGCCCGGCCGGCGCCGAGCGCCGCCGGAGCGGCGTGCGAGGGGTCGAGGTACGGTCCGCCGCCCGTCACCAGATGACGGTGCGGTCGGGGCGGGGCTGACACGGAGGACGATGCTGTGTACATGGGCGAGACAGATCCCTTCGTGCGCCGACGAGTTGCCGGCCAGCCCGGCCCGGTGGCCCTGATCCCACCCTGGGGAATGGGGTCCGCCTGCCGGGGCGGGGTGGCGCCTTCTTACCTGACACCCGGCCGCGGGTGGCACACCATCTGGCGCACCCTGGCGAACCGTGGCGAATAGTCCCACCGCATCTGACTGGGGGTTACTGTCAACTCAGCCGAGAACCTGGGGGCTTGAAGTGAACGGACAACCCAACACCCGCCTGAACGACCTCTTCGGCCTGGCCGGCTGGTCCAAGGGCGAACTCGCGAGGCTGGTGAACCGGCAGGCGGCCGCGATGGGCCACCCCCAGCTGGCCACCGACACCTCGCGGGTGCGGCGTTGGATCGACATGGGGGAGTCCCCGCGCGATCCGGTGCCGAGGGTGCTGGCGGCTCTGTTCACCGAGCGGCTCGGCCGTGTCGTGACCATCGAGGACCTCGGTTTCGACCGGCAAGGGCGCGCCGGGAAGCGGCGGGACGTCGGACCCAAGCAGAACCCCGACGGCCTACCGTGGGCGCCTGAACGGACGGCGGCGGTCCTCACCGAATTCACGGGAATGGACCTCATGCTCAACCGACGCGGTCTGGTGGGCGCGGGCGCCGCGCTCGCCGCAGGCTCCGCACTCAGCAGCGCCATGCACGACTGGCTGCACACCGACCCCGTACTCTCGGCCGACGCCCCCCACCTCGACGATCCCCTCCACGCCGACCCCGCCGGGTACGACCGCTACGAGGCCGCCCCCATCGGGTCGCAGGAGATCGGGGCACTGGAGCGCTCCGTCGAGGTCTTCCGCGCCTGGGACGCGTCCCGGGGCGGCGGACTTCAGCGCAAGGCCGTGGTGGGCCAGCTCAACGAGGTGGGCGGCATGCTCGCCTACCGTCACCCCGACCATCTCCAGCGGCGCCTGTGGGGCGTCGCCGCCAACCTGGCCGTCCTGGCCGGCTGGATGTCCCACGACATCGGCCTCGAACCGACCGCCCAGAAGTACTTCGTCATCGCCGCGCACGCGGCCCGCGAGGGCGGCGACCGCCCGCGCGCCGGCGAAGCACTGTCCCGCGCAGCCCGGCAGATGGTCCATCTGGGCCGTCCCGACGACGCGCTCGACCTCATGAAGCTCGCCAAGTCCGGTTCCGGCGACGAGACCCTGCCGCGGACCCGGGCCATGCTGCACACCATCGAGGCCTGGGCGCAGGCGTCGATGGGGCAGGGCCAGGCGATGCGGCGCACCCTCGGCGAGGCCGAGGAGCTCTTCGTCTCGGACCGGGGCGACGTGCCCCCGCCGAGCTGGATGCAGATGTTCGACGAGGCGGACATGCACGGTATGCAGGCCCTGGCGTTCCGTACGCTCGCCGAGCACGACCCGAGTGTCGCGAACACCGCGGCCCGCCATGCGAAACAGGCGCTCGAACTCCGGGTCAACGGGCGCCAGCGCTCGAAGATCTTCGACTACATCTCGCTCGCCTCGGCCTGCTTCATCGCCGACGACCCCGAACAGGCGGACCGCTACGCCCGGTTGGCCCTGGTGTCGATGGGGGAGACCTCCTCCCACCGCACCTGGGACCGGCTGCGCGAGATGTACCGGCTGACCGGGCAGTACGCCGGGTACCAGAAGATCCAGGACCTGCGCGAGGAAATCCAGCTGGCCCTGCCGAAGGCACCGACGAGGCGGGGCCGGAGCATGGATCTCTAGGGAGCACGCAACCCGTCAACTCGCCACCCACCAAGGGCGCATGCCGACAACCGCACTCCCTCAAGGGGCGCGGGACGGCAACACTCGCGGTTCCGCCGCGTGGGTGCGCTCAGCCACGCACGATCCGCAGCCAATCCACCCCATCACCGCCAACACACCCGTCAGCCATCACGAACCGATCCGGGCGACCAGCACGCACGCGTCGTCCTCGCGGTTCGTCTCGCCGAACTCCTCGACCACCGTCCGTACGCCGTCCTGCGCCGTACGGACCGTTTCGAGGCGGGCGGCGAGCCCGAGCAGCCTGCGGCACCCCGGCTCGTCCGAGGTGCCCCGCCGGGTCAGCCCGTCGGTGTGCAGGACCAGCAGATCGCCGGGCCTCAGCTGTACCTCGGCCTGTCCGTACCCGGCTCCTGACGTCGCTCCGAGCAGCACCCCGTCCGGCGGCGTCAGGGCGCACCCCGTCCCGCCGCGGAACAGCAGCGGGGCGGGGTGTCCCGCTTGCGCCCAGGAGAGGACGCGGGTGGCCGGGTCGTACTGGCAGCAGACCGCGCTGCCGAGCGCGGGCTGGACCGAGTGGTCGAGCAGCTGGTTGAGGTGGCCCATCAGGTCGCCGGGGCGGATGCCGGCGACGGCCATGCCGCGCAGCGCGCCGAGCAGCATGGCCATGGCACCGGTGGCGGTGACGCCGTGGCCGGTGAGGTCCCCGACGGTCAGTAAAGACCTGCCGTCGGGCAGTTCGAGCGCGTCGTACCAGTCGCCGCCGATGAGCGCGCTGGTGCCCGACGGCAGATAGTGCGCCGCCACGTCGAGCGCCGCCGGGTTGCCCTGGGGCAGTCGCAGCGAGCCGCGCCACGGCGGCAGCACGGCCTCCTGGAGCTCGACCGCGAGCCGGTGTTCGGTCTGGGCGATGTGCCGCTCGCGCCGCAGCGAGTCGCGCGACTCCCGCACGGCGCGCTGGCTGCGGCGCAGCTCGCTGACGTCGCGCAGCACGGCCCACATCGACGCGGTGCAGCCGTCGGCGTCGAGCACCGGCTCGCCCATCATGTGCAGCGTCCGCACGCGCCCGTCGGTCCGGACGATCCGGAACTCGCCGTCGATCGGCTTCCCGTCGACCAGACAGTCCGTCACCATGGCCGTGAGCAGGGCCTGGTCGTCGGCGAACACCATCGACGGCAGTTCGTCGAGCGACATCGCTCCGCTCTCGGGCGCCCGTCCGAATATCTGGAAGAGCTCGTCGGACCAGTCCACCGCGTCCGTGAGCAGGTTCCACTCGGCGCTGCCGACCCGGCTGAGCAGCGACCCGGGCATCGGGTCGGGCTCGTACCCCGCCGGTGCCTCCTCTTCGCCGGGCTCCTCCGCGACGGGCTCGGGCAGGCCCTCCTTGAGCTGGTCCAAGTGCGTGCCGAGGTCGTCGAGGTGATGGACCGCCAGATCGCACAGGGCGCGCTGCCAGCGGCCGTGCGCGTCGTCGTCGTCCACGAGCGCGTCGCGCCGTACGGCGTCCACTCCGCCGCGCAGCCGACGGGTCTGTGTGATCAGCGCGTCGACCGTCTCCCGCTCCGGCGGTTGCGGGCTGGGACGGTCCGCGAACAGATGGGACGGCATGACGTACTCCGATACAGGCGCGGCACTGCAAGTCGGAAGGATGGACCGGTAACGACTGTTGCACAGGGAGCGATGCCCCGTAAGGGATTTGGCAACACTCGATACGGTGGTGCTTCTGGCATATGCCTGCGGCCGACCTTGGGCGATCAGCGCACCCGCCGCCGAACAGGGAAACCACAGGTGCGTGCGGTCCAAACCATCAGTACGGCACCGATGACGAGCGGCAGGGCCGTCCAGGGCAGCGCCCCGGCGCCCGCGTTCTCCAGAACCACGCCCCCGGTGAGCGATCCGGCGGCGATCCCCACGTTGTAGACGGTCGCCTGGAGCGAGGTGGCCACGTCCGCGTGCTCCGGGCCCGAGACGTCGACCAGGGCCGTCTGGATCAGCGTCGGCGCCCCGCCGAAGGCCGCGCCCCACAGCGCGACCGCGACCACCAGGACGGCGGGCACCCGCCCCAGGGCGCCAAGCGCCGCCATCACGAGGGCGATCAGAGCCAGGGCGCACAGGAGCGCGGCCCGTAGTCTGCGGTCCGCGAGCACGCCCGCGAGCCAGATGCCGCCGACGGTCGCGGCCCCGAAGACGAAGAGGACCAGGCCCGCGCGCCCGAACCCGGCGTGCTCGGCGAACGGCACCAGGAAGGTGTACATCGCCTGGTGGCCGAGGAGCAGCAGCAGGGTGACGGACAGGATGCTCCGCAGGCCCGGCAGGGCCGCGATGCGCCGCAACGGGGTCCGCCCGGCGCTCGGCTCGCCGGGGAAGTCGGGCACGTACCGCAGCGCGCTCAGGATCAGGAGCGCGGCGAGGAGGGCGAGCGCCGCGAAACCCGCGCGCCAGCCCACCGTGCCCGCGAGCGCGGTGCCCAGCGGCACACCGAGCGAGAGCGCGACGGTGATGCCCGCGAGCACGATCGCGATGGCGCGGCCCCGGCGTTCGGCGGGCACCATCCGGGCCCCGTAGCCCGCGAGCATCGCCCAGAGGGTGCCGCCCATCGCCCCGGCGAGCAGCCGGGCCGCACACGTCAGGACGTAGGAGGAGGAGAGCGCGGTGACGGCGTCGGCGAGCGCGAGGCCGGTGAGCGCGCCGATGAGGACCGTACGCCGGGGCAGCCCGCGCAGCAGCGCGGTGAGCGGTATCGCGGAGAGGAAAGAGGCCGCCGCGTACAGCGTCACCAGGAATCCCACCCGGCCCTGCGACACACCGAGTCCGCCGCCCATGTCCGGGAGGAGCCCGGCGGGCAGGAGCTCGGTCAGCGCGGCGGTGAAGGCCGTCGCGGCCAGCGTGAGCAGGCCGCCCAGCGGCAGTGCGGCGGGTGCGGTGGCGGTCGGCGCGGCGGTGCGCGCCAGTCGTGCGGTCGGCATACGGCCATGATCGAACCCTCACATTAGTGTGAGGGGCAAGTCCCCTTTCCCCGGCGACCGCGCTGACCTGCGCCGAAGCCCGTTGTGGGGCGGAGAGCGAGGTTCCCGGCTGTTCATGACATCCTGTGTCGTCACAGCTCGCCGGACAGATCGGCGGACGTCCGGGGGGTTACAGGGGAAGGTCGATGAGGCTCTGCTTTCTGGTGGAGGAGCACTACCGCCACGACGGCATGCCGGTGGAGGTGATCAGCCAACTCGTCGCCTGGGGTCATCGGGTGGACGTGTTGCGCCCCGGCGGTTCCCTGCTGCGGATGTCCGAGGCGGTCAACGCGGGCAGCCATGACGCGTGGGTGCTCAAGACGGTGTCCGGCGGCCCGGGCCTCATGCTCCTGGAGGCCGCCGCCGCGGTCGGTCTGACCACCATCAACGACGCCCGGGCGATACGGGGCGTACGGGACAAGGCGCTCGCGGCGGCCATCGGCCGCAGCCGGGGTCTGCCGATGCCTACGACGTACGCGGCGGCCGTCCCCGAGCTGCTCGCGGAGATACCCGAGTCGGAGTTCCCGCTGGTGGTCAAGCCCGCCGACGGCAGCGCCGGACGCGGAGTGTGCCTGGTGCCCTCGCCGGACCGGCTCGCCGCGATGACGGGGCAACTGGCCGGTCAGGGCATGCTGGTGGCCCAGCCGTACGTGCCCAACTCGGGTGTGGACCTCAAGGTGTACTGCGTGGGCGGCGAGCTGTACGCCACCGAGCGGTGCTCCCCGCTCCACCCCGACCACGCCGTGCGCGAGCGGCAGGTGGCGCTGCCCGCCGAGGTGGCCGCGACCGTCGCGCAGGTCGGCGCGGTCTACGGCCTGGACCTGTACGGCGTGGACGTGCTGCTCGGCCCCGACGGGCCGGTGGTGGTCGACGTGAACGACTTCCCGAGCTTCCGTCAGGTCCCCCAGGCCGCGGCCCGGGTGGCACGCGCGGTGCTGGAACTGGCCCGCACGGGCCGGGGGAGCGGGCCGGACGTGTTCCCGGCCGCGCTCGTCCCGGAACAGCAGCCGGGGGCGGCGGTATGAGGATCGGGCTGATCACCCCGGAGCCCGGCCATCCGCTGCTCGCCGCCACCACGGCGCTGCTCGCCCGCGAGCACGTGGTGGAGCCGGTGGACCCGGCTTCGGCGCCCCCGGCCCGCGTCGCGGACGTCTACCTGCTCAAGTCCCGTACCCCGCGCGCCCTCGCGCTCGCCCGGGAGCTGGAGCTGCGGGGCGCGGCGGTGCTGAACTCCGCGTCCGCGACCGCCCTCTGCCAGGACCGCACGGCGATGGCGGAGCTGGCCGGCGCGGCCGGCCTGCCGTTCGCGGCCACCCGCACCTTCGCCGCGCTCGCCCCGCTGCCGGACGACCCGGACCTCATGTATCCGCTGGTGGTGAAGAGCCGCCACAGCCGCCGCCACGACCTGGTCGCCCGCGCCGACGACGCGGCGGGGCTGCGGGCATTGGCCGAGGAGTGGGCGCGGGAGCCGGTGGTGGTGCAGGAGTTCACCGCCAACAGCGGCTGGGACCAGAAGCTGTGGGTGATCGGCGACCGGGTCTTCGCCGCCCTGCGCCGCTCCGAGCTCGCGCCCGGCGGCCGCGGCCCCACCCACTCGCTCGCGCTCGACGACCTGCCGCCCGGCCGGGCCGAGCTGGCGCTCCGGGTGGGGGAGGTCTTCGCCCTGGACGTGTACGGGGTGGACCTCATCGACGCGGACGGCGGCCCGCTCATCGTGGACGTCAACGCCTTTCCCGGGATACGGGGTCAGCGCGGCGCCCCCGAGGCGCTCGCGGAACTCGCCCTGGGGGCGGGCGGTGGCCGCCTCATCCCACGGGCACGGGCACGCTCTGCGCAAGGGTCGTGTTCCACGCCGTGATCACGGGTCGGCCGTGTTCCGTACCCAGCCGTGACACGGCCCCGGTGCCGAGCAGGAACAGGGCCCCGGCCGAGGCGGGCAGCCCCAGA
This sequence comes from Streptomyces sp. TLI_146, assembly GCF_002846415.1. NCBI lineage: Bacteria > Bacillati > Actinomycetota > Actinomycetes > Kitasatosporales > Streptomycetaceae > Streptomyces > Streptomyces sp. TLI_146. The sequence goes on along the minus strand of NZ_PJMX01000001.1, from coordinate 1,549,750 downwards.
TAGCGGGCCGTCAGGACACGCAGGAAGTGCGAGTGGGCGACGAGGGCGACATCGGTGCCGGAATTGCCGGACTCGACGAGCGCGGCCCGCGCCTCCGCGAGCACCCGGTCGGCCCGCTCGCCGACCTGCTCGGCGCTCTCGCCGGGGTGCGCGGCGGGCCCGGCGGCCACCCCGTCCGTCCACAGGTTCCAGTCGGGGCGCTCGCGCTGGATCTCGGGGGTGGTGACGCCCTCGTACCCGCCGTAGTCCCACTCGCTCAGATCGGGCCGCACCCGCGGGGCGGTGAGTCCGGCGAGTTCGGCGGTGCGCCGGGCGCGGGCCGTCGGGCTGACCAGGGTGAGCCCGATCCGGTGCCCGGCGAGCAGCGGCGCCACCGCGCGGGCCTGGGCCTCGCCGTGCTCGGTGAGCGGCAGGTCGGTGTGGCTGGTGTGCTGCCCGGTGAGGGTCCACGCCGTCTCGCCGTGCCGTATCAGGATCAACTCGCCCATGGATCGTTCCCGTTCTCCGCGACCGGCCCCCGGGCTCGTCCCGCCGGACCGTGTACGGCACAACCATGTCGTGCCCGGTGACATTCCGGCAGGTGGGGCCGGTGGTGGAGGTCACGCTCAGCGGGTCAGGAAGGCGCGCACGCCCTGCGAGACGGCGTCGTCGCCGAGCAGGTCGTTGTGCTTGAGGCAGCCCGCCGGGTTGTTGGCCGCGCCGGTCAGCGGCACGCTGCTGTCCGGGTTGATGACCTCGTCGCAGTTCGACCACCAGGTGGCGTACTGGACGGCGCCGGGCGTCTCGTCGCCCTCGGCCAGCTGCTTCTGCACGTACGAGCCCGGCGTCATGTCGCGGCAGGCCTGGGACCACAGCGCGCAGGCCCAAGCGGTGGACGTGCCGTGGTTGGGTCCGGCGAGCGAGACCCAGTGGCCGACGGTGGCGGTGCCGCCGCCGAACTTGACGTACCAGCGCGTCACCAGGCTCCCGAAGGAGTGGGCCACGACGTCCACCTTGGCAGCGCCGGTCCGCGCGCGGACCTGGTCCACGTATGCGGCGAACCGGCCGGACAGCACCTCGTTGACCGACTGGCCGGTGTCGTAGCCCCAGGAGAACAACTCGGCGTCGGTGTACCCGGACGCCTTGAAGTCGTCGCGCATTCCGCCCCAGACCCCGGGGTCGGCGTTGTAGCCGTGCACGAAGACGACCGGGGTGTGGGCGGGGGCGGCCGCTGCCGCCGGTCCGGGGACGAGCCCCAGCCCGGCGGCGACGGCCGCCAGCGTCACCACCGAAGACACTGCTCTACGGCGCATGGACAGCACGATGTCTCCCTCACTCCGCAACGGCGGTGCGGATCACGGTGGTTGACGGCCGGGTGGCTGGGAGCATGGTGAGCCCTGGGGCCGGTGATGGCCAGATGTGTGCGTCAACCTGTCGCGGTCGTCTTTACCGCTGCCCCGGGGGCACTGACCCCGGGGCAGCTCGTGTCGCCCGCCGGGATCCGGTCGTCGAGGAGGTAGCCCTCGACGAGCCCGTCCACGCATGCGTTGCCGTCGAGGTACTGGCCGTGGTCGCCGCCGCCGGTCACCGTCACCAGGCGGGAGGTGGGCAGGGCGCGGTGGGCGCGCAGGGCGCCCTCGTAGTGGGCGGCCGGATCGTGCACGGAGCTGAGCATCAGGACGGGCGGCAGGCCCTTGCCGGTGACCTCGACGCGCGGCGCCTTCGAGCGCGGCCAGGAGGCGCAGATCGAGGCGAACGTCAACTCCCGGGCGCCCGCGAGCGGGTGGGCGCGGGTCGCCTCGGCGCTCTCGCGGACCCAGTGGCCGCCGTCCCGGTTCCACGGGGTGTCGGAGCAGGTCACCGCGAAGAAGTCGGCGAAGAAGTCCGCGCCCATGGCGTGTCGGAGGCGCTGGGCGAGGGCCTTGCGGGCGGCGGGCGCGGCCGCGTCGGGGCGCTCCAGAACGCCGAGCGCGGCGGCGAACCCTCCGAAGCGCCCGGTGTTGTACATTGCGTCGGTCGCGGCGACGTCGAGGCTGTTGGCCGTGACGGTGGTGCCTTCCAGCTCCAGCGGGCGGTCGTGCAGGGCTTGGCGCAGCCGTTCGTAACCCGCCTTCGCCTCGGCCGGGGTGCGGCCCTGGTGGTAGACGGTGTCGTTCTGGGCCAGCCAGGGCAGGAAGTCCTGCTCGAACCGGCGCTGGAAGCTGAGCGGCTGGCCCGTCAGGAACGACTGCCAGGAGCCGCTGAAGTCGACGGTGCTGTCCAGGACCATCCGCCGCACCCGGGTGGGGAACTCGGTCGCGTAGTACGCGCCGAGGAAGCCCGCGTAGGACGGCCCGTAGTACGCGACCTTGTCCACGCCGAGCAGGGCGCGGTACAGGTCCATGTCGTGGACGGCCTGGTCGGTGGTGAGGTACGGCAGCAGATCGCCGGAGTGGCGCTCGCAGTCCCGGACGAACGCCCGGGCCCGGGCGAAGGTCCGCCGGATCGCCGGTGCGGTGCGGTCCCGCAGGTCGCCGCTGGTGAAGAAGGAGTCGACGGCGGGCTGGTCCGAGCAGACCACCCGGGTGCCGGCGCCGACGCCGCGCTGGTCGAAGCCGACGATGTCGTACGCGGCCGCCACTTTCGGCGCGCTCTCGGCCAAGCCGGCGGGCCGGGCCAGGCCCGAGGCGCCCGGCCCGCCCGCCGCCATCATCAGGACGCCCTCGCGCGCCCCGGGGCCGGTCGCCCGGTGACGGGAGACCGCGACGGTGAGGTCCGGGCCCGCGCCGGGGTGGCGCCAGTCGCGCGGGACCGCCATGGCCGCGCACTCCAGCGCGCCCGAGTCGCAGGGCCGCCAGTCGAGCCGCTGCTGGAGATAGCGGTCGGGCACGCGGGCGGCGCCTCCCGGAGGTGCGAAGGCGTGGGCCGGGCCGGCCGGCAGCGCGGCGGCCACCAGGAGTCCGGCCGTGGCGGCGACTGACCACCGGGTCGCGTTCCGGAACGTGCTCAACGTGCTCATACGTACTCCCCGTCGGGGTGGATCGGTCATCCGCGATCCTCCTGCCGGGGGCAGGGCCCGATCGATCCCGCAGGCATCCCGGTCGGCGGTGGCACTGGTGCCACCGGCCGCCCGGTCACCGGTCGGCGAGCGTGTTCCAGAACATCGCCTCGTACGTCTGAAGCAGCCTGCCGTAGCGGCGGGCGAGGGAGGTCTCCGCATCGGAGCGCACGCCCGAGGCGACGGCCGCGAGGGCCTGGCGCTCCAGGTCGGGCGAGGGCTCGGCGAAGAAGTCGAAGAAGCCGCACGCCTCGTCGGAGAATCCGTAGCGGCCGCGCAGCGCTTCGGCCACGTTGGCGCAATAGCCGCCCCACGCCGCGAAGTTGGCGGTGAGCGCGAGGGCCACCAGGGGCGGCTCGCCGTTCAGTGCCAGCCACGCCGCATAGGCCGGATACGCCTGGCAGCCGGCCAGCGGCTCGTACCGCTCCACGTCGTCCGCGTCGAGGCCGCAGGCCGCCGCGTATACGCCGAGCCGCTCCCGGGCGAGCGTCTCGCCGGTCGCGAGCGAGCCGAAGAACTCCGCGCAGGCGACGTTGCCCGCCCTCGCCGACCGGTCGGCGAGGAAGGCGAAGGCGCGCAGGTCGGAAGCGATGACGTGGTGCTGTTCAAGCGCCAGCGCGGCCAGCGTGTGCACCGTGGCCGAGCCGTCGGCGATCTGCGGTACCAGCCGGTTGGCGTCCTTCGCGGGAGCCAGTTCCGCCGTGATCCGCTCCACCAGTTCCCGGGCCGTCTCCGCCATACGGGACCCCCCTTCTGCCTGCGCTAGTGGTGCCGGGGCCCCAAGGTTCTCACGCGTACTCGGGGCGAGACGGCTCAATGCGGCAGAAATCAGCCTGTTCGTCCCGCACGGGTGATTCGGCCGAACTCTGCGTAGAGTACTTAGCTGCCTTGGGCATGTAATGGAGATCGGCAAGTCGGACTCTTCGCTTGCGAGGTTCACCCATGACCGAATCCGTCTCCTTTCCCCAGGACCGCACCTGCCCCTATCAGCCGCCCACCGCGTACGAGCCGTTGCGGGAAGCGAGCCCGCTGTCGCGCGTGACGCTCTTCGACGGCCGCACCGCGTGGTTCGTGACCGGCCACGCCGAGGCGCGGGCGCTGCTCGTCGACCCGCGGCTCTCCTCCGACCGGCTCCACCCGGCCTTCCCCACGACCACCGAGCGGTTCGCGGCGCTGAACGAACGCCGCACCGAGCTGCTCGGCGTGGACGACCCCGAGCACAACATCCAGCGCCGCAAGGTCATCCCCGGCTTCACCCTCAAACGCACCGCCGCCCTGCGCCCGATGATCCGGCGGACCGTGGACGGCCTGCTGGACGCCATGGTGGCGAAGGGGCCGCCGGCCGACCTGGTCACCGCGTTCGCGCTGCCGGTGCCGTCCATGGTGATCTGCGCGCTGCTCGGCGTCCCCTACGACGACCACGACTTCTTCGAGGAGCAGTCCCGGCGGCTGCTGCGCGGTCCGGAACCGGCCGACACCCAGGACGCCCGCGACCAACTGGACGGCTATCTCGGCAAGTTGATCGACCACAAGGTCCGCGAGCCGGGCGACGGGCTGCTCGACGAGCTCGTCGCAGACCAGTTGCGCACCGGCGGCATGGACCGGACGGAGCTGGTCAGGATGGCGGTGCTGCTGCTCGTCGCCGGACACGAGACCACCGCCAACATGCTCTCGCTCGGCACCTTCACGCTCCTGGAGCACCCCGAGCGGCTCGCGGAGCTGCGGGCGGACGCGTCGCTGATGCCGGTGGCGGTCGAGGAGCTGATGCGGTTCCTCTCCATCGCCGACGGCATGCTGCGGGTGGCCACCGAGGACATCGAGGTGGCCGGGACCGTGATCCGCGCCGAGGAGGGGGTCGTGCTCGCCACCTCCCTGATCAACCGGGACGGCTCGGTCTACCCGGACGCCGACGTGCTCGACTGGCACCGCTCGGCCCGCCACCACGTGGGCTTCGGGTTCGGCATCCACCAGTGCCTGGGGCAGAACCTGGCGCGGGCCGAGATGGAGATCGCGCTGGGCGCCCTCATCACCCGGCTGCCGGGGCTGCGGCTCGCGGCGCCCGCCGACCGGATTCCGTTCAAACCGGGCGACACCCTCCAGGGGATGCTGGAACTCCCCGTCACTTGGTAGTGGAGTGGGCTCATGAAGATCAGCATCAACGGTGACGTCTGTATCGGCTCGGGGCAGTGCGTCCTGACGGCGCCGGGCGTGTTCACCCAGGATGACGACGGGTTCAGCGAGTTGCTGCCGGGGCGCGCGGACGGCGGGGGAGACCCCATGGTCCGCGAGGCGGCCCGCGCCTGCCCGGTGCAGGCCATCTCGCTGGAGGACTGACGCCGCGCCGGTGGTACGGCGCGGATCCCCGCCCCGTACCACCCATGGGCGCGGCCGTCAGTGATCCGTGTGCCGCAGCCGTACGACGGGGATGTCCCGGTCGGTCTTCTTCTGGTAGTCCGCGTAGGGCGGGTAGACCTCCACCAAGTGCGGCCACACGCGGGCCTTCTCCTCCGGGGAGAGGGTCTCGGCGCGGGCCGGGAACCGCTCGGTGCCGACCCGGATGCTGACGTCCGGCTGGTCCATCAGGTTGAGGTACCAGAGCGGATGGTCGTCGGAGCCGCCCTTGGAGGCCACGATCAGGTAGTCGTCGCCGTCGCGCCCGTAGATCAGAACGGTGCGGCGCACCGTGCCGGTGCGGCGGCCGACGTAGTCCAGGAGCAGACAGGGCGCGCCGCGCAGGGTCGTTCCCTCGGTGCCCCCCGACTCCTCGTACAGCTGGGCCTGTTGGGCCACCCAGCCGGTCGGGCTGATCTCCACCGCGCCGCCGTCTCCGGGTTTCAGAGCCACTGCGTCCTCCCTTGCCGAGGGTGATTCGCCCTCCAGCCTGCCCCACTCGGCCCGGGTGCGCAGGCGGGGGCGCACCCGGGCGGCCGGAAACGTTCCTTCGGGGGCGCGGCCGTCAGCCTCCGGTGGTGGAGCCGGGCCGCAGGATCATGAGGACCGTCACCGCCGCCCACAGGAGGTTGAACACCCCGGTGAACATGGCCAGTCGGACGGTCCGGCGCGTATCGACGGTGGCCACCGGCCCGGACTGCGGTGCCGCGGCGGCCGCGTCGAGCTCGGTGAGCAGCGCGTCCTGGCGGGGCAGGATCAGCGCGATGAGCGCGCCCGCCGCGAGCGTGGTCAGGACGATCGAGACGATCAGCCAGGTGTCGCCGAGGATGTGCATATTGCTCGCCGTGGCGAACCCGAAGACGGGCACCGCGACGCCCACGGCGGCGTAGACCCGGCAGATCCGGTGCAGCAGCCGCACCGACGCCAGCGCCTGCGCGTCGCCGGGCGCGGCGAGCGCCCGCCGGACCGTGGGCGGGAACATGCTGGCGGCCACGGCGACCGGTCCGATGGCGAGGATCGCGGCCAGGATGTGCACGGTGAGCAGGAACTTCGTCACGGGGTGAGCACTTTCGTACGGGCGTGTGGGCCCCCGGACGGGAGCCCCGGCCGACGTTATGGCGTGCTCGGGCAACGGGAGAAGTGGCGGGAGTGCCAGCATCCAACGGATTCCCGCCAGGTGGGCTCCGGCCCTTCGTCCACAGGGCTCCTGGGGCGTTGTCAGTGCCGGATCCTACGATGGTGGAAGATCACTTCCATTAGGAGTGGCCGCCTCGAGCGGCCGTCCGTCCGGCGCCGGAGGTTCGTTGTGGAGCAGAGGTTCGTCACCGTCGTCACCGGCGGCAGCCGCGGTATCGGCGCCGCGGTCTGCGCCCGGCTGGCCGCCGAGGGCCATGACGTGGTCGTGGGCTACCGCTCGGACGCCGAGGCCGCCGAAGCCGTCGCCGATGAGGTGCGCGCGGCGGGCCGCGAGAGCCTGGCGATGGCGGTCGACACGGCGGACGAGGCCTCCGTGGACGCCCTCTTCGACGCCGCCGCCGCGCTCGGCCCGGTCACCGGGCTCGTCAACAACGCGGGCGTCAGCGGCCCCAACGGCCGTCTCGCCGACGCCGACGCGGAGGGGATGCGCCGGGCCATCGACGTCAATGTGCTGGGCTATCTGCTCTGCGCCCGCCGGGCCGTGCGCGACATGGCGGCGCGCGGCGGCGGGTCCATAGTCAACATCTCCTCGGCCGCGGCCACCCTGGGCAGCCCCGGGCAGTATGTGCACTACGCCGCCACCAAGGCCGCCGTCGACGCCATGACGGTCGGCCTCTCCAAGGAGGTCGCGGCCGACGGCATCCGGGTCAACTGCGTGGCGCCGGGCGTCATCTGGACCGGCTTCCACGAGGACCCCGAGCGCCCCGCGAAGCTCGCCGGCGCCATCCCGATGGGCCGGGCCGGGCGCCCGGACGAGATAGCCGGAGCGGTCGCCTGGCTGCTCTCCGCCGACGCCTCGTACGCGACGGGGACGGTCATGCGGGTGGCGGGCGGGATGTAGCCGCGCCGCGGCCCTCGGGCGTCAGGTGAGCGGACCGGGCGAGGGCATCGGTTCCGGTACGGGGTCGGGCCCCGGCGGGTTGGGCACGGGATCCGGCTCCGGTACGGGCAGGGGCCCCGGCAGCGGCCCGGGTCCGGGCGCGGGCGGGCCGGGCTTCGGCGTGGGCGTCGGCGGCACCGGATCGGGCGGCCCGGGGGTGGGCGGTCCCGGGGTCGGGCCCGGGGTGGGCCCCGGCGCCGGCGGGTTCGGATCGGGGTGGGGGGGCTGCGTCATCGGGACCTCCTGGGGTGCTCCGGCCCTGGTCAGGGCCGGTGGCGGGGCGTCGGCTCCGCGCCCGGGAGATGGCCCGTGCGGGCCGACGCCGTCTCCACTGTCTCCTCCAGCGCGTGCCCACGCCCGTCGGCCGTACTCCATCCGCTGCCCCCGGACCCCGCGGCCGCGCGTCAGTCGACGCTGTCCCCTAGGGATTCGAGGAGTTCGCGCAGGGTGTCCGCGAGCGCGTCCCGCCGGTCCGGGCCGAGGGCCGCGAGCAGGCGTTCCTCCGTGGCCAGGTGGTCGGGCAGCGCCCGGTCGACGAGCGCGCGGCCCTCAGGGGTGAGGGCGACCTCGACGACCCGGCCGTCGGTCGGGCTCGGGGAGCGGGTCACCAGGCCGCGCGCCTCCAGCCGGTCGAGGCGCTGCGAGACGGCGCCCGAGGTGACCATCGCGGAGCGCATCAGCTCGGCGGGCGTGAGCAGATGGGGCGGGGCGCTGCGGCGCAGGGTCGCGAGGACGTCGAAGGAGGCGGGGTCGAGGCCGTGCTCGGCGAAGGTGCGGCGCAGCTCGGTCTCGATCAGCCGGGTGAGCCGTTTCAGCCGCCCGATCACCGCCATCGGCGACACATCGAGGTCGGGGCGGCGCTCGGCCCACTGCGCGAGCAGGAGGTCCACATGGTCGGTCACGGCTCCAGACTAGCCAATTGCTTAGCGCTAAGGTACTTTTCTCTTAGCACTAAGAGAACTTCCGGGGTGACCGGACGAAGCTGAAGGAGCGGACACTCATGCGCATCACCGTCTTCGGAGCCGCGGGAAACGTCGGCAGCCGCGTCGTGGCCGAGGCCATCGCCCGGGGGCACGAGGTCACCGCCGTCGTACGTGACCGGGCCCGCTTCCCCGAACTCCACCCGGCCGCCACCGCCCGTACCGGCGACGCGCGGAACGTCGAGGACATAGCCGAGCTGAGCGCCGGACAGGACCTGGTCATCAGCGCCACCCGCCCCGCGCCGGGCAGCGAGGGCGACCTCGTCACGGTGACCAAGGCGCTCGTGGCCGGACTCGGCGGAACGGGCGTGCGGGTGCTGGTCGTCGGCGGCGCCGCCACCCTGACCCTGCCCGGCGGCGACGGCGCCACCGTCGTCGACGACCCGGACTTCCCGGCCGACTGGCGGCCCATCGCGCAGGCGTGCACCGAGCAGCTCGCCGTCTGGCGCGCCGAGAGCGAGATCGACTGGGCCTACCTCAGCCCGGCCGCCCTGCTGGAGCCGGGCGAGCGCACCGGCCGCTACCGGCTCGGCGCCGACGAGCTCCTGGTGGACGACCGGGGCGAGTCCGCCATCTCGATGGAGGACCTCGCCGTGGCGCTCCTCGACGAGGCCGAGCAGCCCCGCCACCACCGCACGAGGTTCACCGTGGCGTACTGACAGCCTGTCTTTGAACCGGCCGCCCTCAGTGCCCGAGCAGCACCCTCAACTCGGGCTGGAGCAGCTCCCCATGGGCCTGTACGAGGTCGTCGCACAGGTCCCAGATGCGCTCCACCGGCAGGGTGGCGGCGGTCGCCGCGTCCGTCATCGCGGCGTGCCGCACATGCCGGGGCTCGCCCTCGGTGGCGGCCCGCACCACCAGATCGGTGACGCTCGCGTACGTACGGTTCAGCGCGGCGCACTGCGGCGGGAGCGGGCCGACGTGGGTCGGCTGCACACCCGACGCGTCGACCAGACACGGGACTTCGACCACGCAGTCGGCCGGCAGATTGCTGATCAGACCGGTGTTGGGGACGTTGCCGTAGATCGCGCGGGGCGTGCCGGTCACGATGCTGTGGACGATCTGCGGGGCGTACTCCATGGTGCCCTCGACCGGCAGCGGGCGGCCCGCCGCCAGCGCGTTGCGGGTGCGCTCGTAGCTGACCGTGTTGTCCTCGATGATGTCGAGGTACGCGCCGATCGGCAGCCGCAGCCGCTCGACCTCGCTGTCGTGGTGCAGGTACCACGGCACGTACTCGGAGGAGTGCTCGCTCGTCTCGGTGGGGTAGTGGCCGAGCCTGCGGTACATGTCCACACGGACGCGGCGCAGCAGTTCGCGGTCCTTCTCGATGGCGGCGTCCAGGAGCGGGTGCAGATCCCGGCCGTCCCGTTCGAAGCGCAGCACCCACGCCTGGTGGTTCATCCCGGCGGCCAGGTACGACACCTCGGAGAAGTCGACGCCGACCAGCTCGGACAGGTCGTGCATCGTCCAGTACACCGAGTGGCACAGCCCCACCGCTTTGAGCCGGGGGGCGATCCGGTGCAGATACAGGAGGTTCATCGCCATCGGGTTGGTGTAGTTCAGCAGCCAGGCGTCCGGGCAGAGCTCGGCCATGTCCTCGGCGATACCCCGCAGCACCGGGAAGGTGCGCAGGGCGCGGAAGATGCCGCCGACGCCGAGCGTGTCCCCGATGGTCTGGCGCAGCCCGTACCGCGCGGGGACGGCGAAGTCGGTGCGGGTCGCCGCGTTCATGCCGACCTGGACGGTGTTGATGACGAAGTGCGCCCCCTCCAGCGCACCGCGCCGGTCGGGGTGCGCGGTGATGACGGGCGCCACGTTCAGCGACCTCGCGATGTGCCGGGCCGCCGCCTCGCTGGTCGCCAGCCGCTCGGGGTCGATGTCGTGCAGCGCGATCCGCAGCCGGGTGAACTCGGGGAAGGCGAACAGGTCGGCCAGCAGCCCCTGGGTGAACACGACGCTGCCCGCGCCCATGAAGGCGATCTTCACTTCGGCCGGTTCGGCCATCTCGGTGACTCCAGTCGTCCGGGTGCTCGTGTCGGTGGTGGTCGGCTCGGTCATGCGGAGACCCCCGTGACCGCGGTGTGGCTGAGGCTGGGAACGCGGGCGACGGCCTCGTCCCAGGTGGGCTGGGCCGCGGTGCCGCCGCGGCCGCGGGTGGACAGCGAGCCGCAGGCGGCGGCGACGGCCAGGGCGTCGGCGAGGCCGAGGCCGCGCAGTACGGCGGCGACGAACCCGGCGTCGAAGCTGTCCCCGGCCCCCACCGTGTCGAGCGGCTCGACGGGCAGGGCGGGAGCCGTGGTGACCCGCGTCCCGTCGTGCGCGAGTGCGCCCTCGGCGCCGTTCTTGACCACGACGAGCGGGCCGCGCCGGGCCAGCGCGGCCGCCGCCTCGGCCACTCCCTTGGCGACCCCGGTCAGGGCGCGCGCCTCGGCCGCGTTGGGCAGCACCTGGTCGGTCACCGTCAGGACCGGGTCGAGCAGTTCGGGGTCCCAGCGGCCGGACGGGTCGTCGTTGGTGTCGAGCGAGGTGGTCGCGCCGAGCCCGCGCGCCCGCGCGAACACTCCGGCGAGCGCCCCGGCGAGCCGCGGCATCAGGAAGAACGAGGCCGCGTGGACGTGCCGGGTCCGGGCGAGCAGTTCCTCGGGGACGTCCCCGGGCCCGGTCGCTGTCAGGCATCCCGGCGCGGTGAGGATCGCCCGGTCGGCGCCCCGGGTGAGGACGGCGGTGAGCGGGGTGGCCCGTTCGGGGTCGGTGGTCAGGGCGGAGGTGTCGACTCCGCGCGCGGCCAGGGCCGTACGGACGAAGGCGCCCGCCGGGTCGTCGCCGACGCGGCCCGCGAACGCCACGCGCAGCCCCAGCCGGGCCGCGCCGCACGCCATGATCGCGGCGGAGCCGCCGAGGACGAGGTCGGCCCGCTCGACCAGCTGCTCGCGCTGGCCGTACGCGAGGTCGCGCGGCACCGGTCCGAGGACCACGTCCGGGTTGGCGTCGCCGACGACGAGCAGGTCGAAGGGGCGGGATGAGGGCGCGGGCGGTGACGGCATGGCGAAGGGCTTTCTGGTCCGGGGGAGTCGGGTGACGGGGTGTCAGGGAGCGGTGGCTTCCGTTGGCGTCGGCCGGGCGGGTGTCCGGCCCGCCTCGGCCTCCGGACCGCCTCAGCCCTTGAGTCCGCTCGACGTCAACGACTGGATGAAGGTCCGCTGGGCGAACAGGAAGGCGAGCAGCACCGGCAGCACCGTGATGACGTTGCCCGCCATCACCGCCGCCCACTGGGTGTGGTGCTGCCCCTGGAAGGTGGTCAGCCCCAGCTGGAGGGTGTACTGGGTGTCGTGGTTGATGGCGATCAGTGGCCAGGACAGGTCGTTCCAGGTGGCGAGGAACGTCAGGACCGCGACCGTGGCGAGCGCGGGCCTGGCCAGCGGCGCCACGATCGAGAAGAGCACCCGCAGCCGTGAGCAGCCGTCGATCCAGGCGGCCTCCTCCATCTCCCTGGGCAGGGCGAGGAAGAACTGCCGGAAGAGGAACACCGCGAACGGGGTGACCAGGGACGGCACGATCAGTGCTCCGAGCGTGTCGATCAGCCCCAGCCACTTCATCACCAGGAACGTCGGGATCATCGTCAGCTGGAACGGGATCACCATCGTCGCCAGCATCAGCGCGAGCAGTGCCCGCGAACCCCGGAACCGCATCCGGGCGAACGCGTAGCCGCCGAGCGCGCCGAGCACCAGGTTGGAGCCGACGGCGACGGTCGAGACGATGCACGAGTTGGCGAACCAGCGCGGGAACATCGCGTTGCCCAGCACATAGCGGTACCCGCCGAAGTCGATCCCCTTGGGCCACAGCGCCGGCGGGAACCGGTTGATCTCGGCGTTGGTCATGAACGAGCTGAGCACCAGCCAGATCAGCGGCAGCGCGAAGCAGAGCGACAGCGGCGCGAGCAGCAAGTGCCAGGCGCTGAACGGCAGTCGGCGCCCCCGTGCCGTGCGCGGTACGGGGGCCTCCGCCGGTGCGGCGCCCTCGGTGACCATGGTGGAGGCGGTCATCGGGCCACTCCTTCCATGCGCGGCAGTCCGGACGCGGCGCCGGTGGTGCGCTCCCGGTGGCGGCGGTAGAGGGTGACGGCCGTGCCCGCGAGGAGCAGGGCGACGGCGAGGACGTACGCGGCGGCGGCGCCGTAGCCCGCGGTGAAGGTGCGGAACGCCTGCTCCCAGACGAAGTACACGATGACCGTGGTCGACTCCAGCGGCCCGCCCTTGGTCGTCACGTACACGAGGTCGAAGACCTGGAGCGCGGTGATGAGCTGCCACAGCACCAGGAACGCGGTGACGGGGGCGAGCGTCGGCAGCGTCACGTACCGCAGGACCTGCGCCCGGTTCGCCCCGTCCAGGCGCGCGGACTCGACGAGTTCGGTGGGGACGTCCTGGAGCGCGGCGAGGAAGACGACGACGCAGAAGCCGATGCCGCTCCACAGCGAGATCGCGAGCAGGACGTACAGCGACTGGCCGGGGTCGGTCAGGAAGCCCTGCGGCGAGACGCCGAGCTTGTGCAGGATCGAGTTGGCCGCGCCGAACTGCGGGTCGAAGATGAAGGAGAACAGCACGCCCTGGGCGGCGGCCGAGACGACGAACGGTATGAAGACGAGGGTGCGGTAGACGCCGACGAACCGGATCCGCCGGTTGAGCGCGAGGGCCAGCGCGAGCCCGCCGGCCAGGCTCAGCGGCACGTACAGGCCCGCGTACGTGAGGGTGTTCTCGACGGCCTCGCGGAAGCCGGGGTCCTTCGACAGGGCCCGGTAGTTGTCGAGGCCGACCCAGCGGCCGGGCGTGACCAGGTCGTCGGCGCGGAACGACAGCAGCAGTGACCAGATGACCGGCACCACGCTCAGCCCCAGGATCACCAGGACCGACGGGGCGATGAACGCCCAGGCGGTGGCCTGCTCGCCGCGCGCCCGCCGGCGCCGGGCGCGGCGCCGTTCGGCGGGCTCCCGGTCGGCGGGGGACAGGGTGAGCGGGCGGGGTGCGCCCGTGCGGGATCCTCGGTCCACGACGGCCCTCCTCATCGGGGAATCAGCAGGGCGGCGTCCGCCTTGTCGGCGCACCGGCGCACCGCCTTGGCGGGGGAGGCGCGGCCGAGAAGCACGGACACCACGGCCTCGCCGGTGGCCTGGGAGATCTGCGGATAGGCGGGGTGGATGGGCCGCACCCGGGCGGTCTCCAGGGCCTTGGTGAACACCGGGAGGCCGACGGTGTCGGCGGAGTGCCGCTGCCAGGCGCTCTCGGCCTCGGTCCGTCTGCTCAGCGGCAGACTGCCGCCCCCTATGTCCCACCGCACGTCCTGCGCGGGAGTGATCAGCCAGCGCACGAACTCGACGGCCGCCCGGGAGCGCGCCTTGCCGTTGTCGAAGACGGTCCAGGTGTCGGGTCCGGAGATGGTCAGCGGCTTTCCGCTGTAGGTGGGCATGGGCACCACGTCGTACGGCAGCTTGGACTCCACGATGTTGGGGAGCTGCCAGGGGCCGGTGATCACCATGCCCATCCGGCCGGAGGTGAACACCTGGTACATCTGCTCGCTGCCGGGCTTGGGGTCGATGTAGACGCTCTTGTCGGCGACCAGTTGGGCCACGGTCTCCAGGGCCCGTTTCCCCGCGTCGGCGAAGCCGATGCTCTTGCCGTCGGGGGCGATCACGTCGCCGCCGAGGTCCCACACCATGGGCCACAGCCGCCACACGGTGTCCTCGTCGCCCGCCCCGGGCCAGGCGGTGCCGAAGACACCGTGTCCGGCATCGGTGAGCTTCTTGGCGGTGGCCACGAACTCGGGCCAGGTCCAGCCGGGCCTGGGCAGCGGGATTCCGGCGCGCTGGAAGAGTTCGGTGTTGCAGGCGACGGCGAGCGAGTCGAGCAGCGAGGGCGCGGCCCGGACCTTGCCGTGCAGGGTGACGGCTTCCCTGACGGAGGGCCAGAAGTCGTTCCACGGCGGGTCGCCCTCGTGCATCACGCCGGTCAGATCGACGACCTTGGGGCTGCGGGCGATGCTGGCGAGGTCCGAGCCGAAGATGTACGCGATGTCGGGGAAGGCACCCGCGGCCAGCGCGGCCGTCACCTTCTGGAGCATGGCGTCCGCGACCACGCCGCCGCCGCTCGCGTTCACCCGGATGCGGGACTGCGAGCGGTTGAAGTCGGCGGCGAGCTTCTCGATCGCCTTGGCGCCGATCTCGTTCTGGCCGTGCCACATCTCGATGTTGACCCGGCCGTCGGCGCCGACGCCGTCGGAGGTGGTGGCGGCGCAGGCGTCGAGCACGGGCAGGGCCGCGGCCCCGGCGACGACGCCCGCCCCCGTGCGCAGGACCCGGCGGCGCGGGAGGCCGGGGGCGGGGTGGGGCTTGCTGGTGCGGTCCTGACCGGCGGGCATGGTCGTCCATCCCTTCGCGGATGCGCCCCGCCTCGGACGCGGGACACACGTCCTGGCGACTCGGGCCGGACTCGGGATCGGGTCGGGATCCGCTACCGGCTGGGCACACCTCTCGAAGCGCCGGGCCGCGTGGGCCCCGCACTGGCTGGATGAAAGCGCCTCGGGGAGCACGCGTCAAGTACCCGAGAGGGCCTGCGGTTCGCGTGCCGCCGGGCACCACGCGCCACGTCAGGGCACAACAGTGCGCTTCCGGCCGCGCCGCGCGATCTTTCGGCCTACTTGCGCGTACGGGACGCTCAACCGATCGCGGCGCCACTAGATGTGAGACGCCATCACATCTCAGGAGGCATACATGGTGAAACGTTTCAGCAGGCTGCGGGTCCTCATAGGCGCGACCGCCTCGGGCGCGGCGCTGGCCGCGACGGTCCTGTTCGGTGCCGCGCCGGCGCAGGCGGCGGAGCCCGGCGGGGGCGCGGCCGCGAGCGCGAGTGCCGCGTCGCGACCGGCGGCCCCGGCCGCCTGTTCGGGCACGTACCAGGGCGACGAACGCCTCGGCCCGCAGTATCTGCCGAAGCCCTGGCAGGACCCGGTCGGCCCGCTGGTCCTCGGCTACCACCGCACCGGCCACCTCAGCCCGACGGCGTTCCTGGCCACCTACTGGGATTCCACGGCGGGCGGCTGGAAGTACCCGCCCAACGACGGCTTCGCCAACCGCCCCGACGGCAGCCTCGACAAGCGGGCGGTACGGCTGCGGGTGGGCGAGGACCTGGACCGCTTCGGCTCCGAGTACGGCGCTTTCCTCGCCCCGGCCGGGGCGGACTACGCCCGTCGGGCGCTGCCCCCGCAGAGCCTGATCACACGTGAGGCGGCGTACCCCTGTGCGTACCACTCGTACGAGGTGACCAAGAGCTTCACCGTCTGGGAGGGCCGGATCGCGCCCTGGTTCGAACAGCGTGGCGGCGGTGAACAGGTGAAGCTGGACCCGGCGTTCGTCGACCCGGGGGCGGGGCAGAAGCTCAATGTGAAGTGGCTGCTCGACCACGGGTATCTGAAGGCGGAGAGGAACGTGGAGGCGGCCAGGAGCGCGCTGGCGGGGGTGGCGACCGGCTGAGTTCCGGGCATCCGGGGCGGGCGGCCGTGCGGTTCGGCGCGGCCGCTTCGGGGGTGACGCCGCTCACAGCGGTGCGGCGGGTTCGAGACATCTCCGGCCGTCTGCTTTCCGTATGAAACAAACCTGGCTGGCGCGAAGCTCTCCGATTCGGCGGTGGCTCTGGCGATGGAATTGGATCTTCCAGCGAAATGAAACCTTCCACCCTGTTTCCAGTGGTGGGAATGTCATGGTTCCTATGACTTCTCAGGGGATTGCCGGGGTGGCTGGGTGCCCGCTCGCGCCCGGTAAACGGGACGTTTTCGGCCCCGAGGGGAAAGATCCCTCACGATGGACGGATGATCATGCCCTGTGGAAGCTTGAGGCTGAATTCCACGGGGGAGTTCGTCTGGCATCGTGAAACCGGCTGGCTGAAAGGTGGGTTGACCGCGCGTCGACTCCTCTCGGGCGAGCCGGTCCGGATCGGGATATCTGCATCCCGCCTCCCTTTCACTCCTATCGGCCAGACGATTTGTCGTCCCCCGAAATGGATCCCTGACAACCATTCGGAGGATGTAATGCCGAAGACCATCGCTCTGGTCACCGGTGCGAACAAAGGCATCGGATTCGAGATCGCGCGCCAGTTACAGGAGCACGGTGTCACCGTGCTCCTGGCCGCTCGGGACGAGGAGCGGGGCAAGGCGGCCGCCGCGAAGCTGGGTGTGCCGTTCGTCCGGCTCGACGTCACCGACCCCGACAGCATCAAGAAGGCCGCCACCTGGGTCGACCTCGCCTACGGCAGGCTCGACGTCCTCGTGAACAACGCGGGCATCTCCGTCCCCAACGACGAGAACCTGCCCAGCGCCACCTCCATCGACACCATGCGCACCATCTACGAGACCAATGTGTTCGGTGTGGTCGCGGTGACGAACGCGTTCCTGCCGCTGCTGCGCAAGTCGCCGGCGGGCCGGATCGTCAACCAGTCCAGTGAAATGGGCTCGCTCGCCTACGCGTTGGACCAGAACCACCCGATCTGGCCCGTGAACAACCTCGCGTACAACTCGTCCAAGACCGCGCTCAACATGGTCACGGTGTCCTACGCCAAGGAGCTGTGGGGCACCCCGATCAAGGTCAACGCGGTGGCCCCGGGCTGGTGCCGTACCGACATCACCGGCGGGGAGGGCTTCAAGTCCGCCGAGCAGGGCGCGGCGATCGCCGTGAAGCTCGCCACCCTCGACGCGGACGGTCCGACCGGCACGTTCACCGAGGACCAGGGCACCGTGGCCTGGTAGCCGCGCCGCACCGCGCCCCCCTCCGCACCCCCGTCCCCGTCCGACTCTCCCTTCCCAGGAGAGTCCTGCCCTCACGTCCGTTCTCAGGAAGGTTCTCCATGACACACGGCGTGTCCCGGGTACCCCGCGAAGTGCCCCGGAGAGGCGGGCTGCCCACCCCCGGCCTCTCCCGGCTGCCCTCGCTGACCGGACTGCGGTTCCCCGCCGCGTTCCTGGTCTTCGTCAGCCACATCGGACTGCCCGTTCCCCAAGTGCGCCTGTTCGAGGACGACGAGCTGGTCGCCGACCTCAACAAGGCGACGGAGAAGGCCGGTTCGCTGGGTGTCGCGTTCTTCTTCGTCCTAAGCGGCTTCGTGCTCACCTGGTCGGCCCGCCCGACGGACACGGCCCGGGCGTTCTGGCGCCGCCGGTTCACCAAGATCTACCCGAACTACGTGATCACGTGGGGCCTGGCGCTGCTGCTGTTCGCCTCCGCCTACACACCGGCCCGGGTGGCACTCGCGAACCTCTTCATGGTGCACGTCTGGATACCGGACTTCCAGTACCTCCTCAGCGTGGACGCGTCCAACTGGTCACTCGGCTGCGAGTTCTTCTTCTACGCCTCGTTCCCGCTGCTGCACCGGCTGTTCCTGCGCATCGATCCCGCGCGGCTCAAGTACTGGATCGGCGCGCTGATGGCGGCGATCATCCTCACGCCGCTGTTCACCTACACCGTGCTGCCCGACGCGGGCGCCGTCGAACTGGCCACGTCGGGTTCGGCGGACGCCTCCGTGAAGCAGTACTGGTTCGCGTACTTCCTGCCGCCGGTACGCATCCTCGACTTCGCGCTCGGCATGCTCGTGGCGCACGCGGTACTGAACGGGCGCTGGCGCAACATCGGTATCGCCTGGTCGAGCGTGCTCCTGGCGGGCAGCTACTGGCTCGCCCAGGAGTCGGACATGCTCTACGCCCAGCGCGCCACGTCGATCGTCCCGATCGCCCTGCTGATCGCGGCGGCCGCGACGGCGGACGTGAAGGGCGAGTTCACACTGTTCCGGAACCGCGCGATGGTCTGGCTGGGCGAGATCTCGTTCGCGTTCTACCTACTGCACTTCATCGTGCTGGCGTACGGCCGCAAGGTCCTCGGTCACGACCTTTACTCGACGCCGGTGGCCAGTGGGCTGGTGGTCCTGCTGCTGGCGGTGAGTGTGTTGACGTCCTGGGCGTTGTACGCGCTGGTGGAGCGGCCGATCACCCGGCGGTGGGGGTCGTCGCGGCGGGGCGGGAAGGCTGCTGCGGTGGTGATCTGACGGCGTGTCCGCCGCCCGGCCCGGCTATGGCCGTGTGAACACCAGCTCCGACCACCGGACCCCTGGGCGGCCGTGCAGATCCACGCGGCCGCCCAGGTGCGCGACCCGCATCCCCGCCGCCTGTGCCAACGCCACCGTCTCCGCCTCCGGTACGTCGAACATGCGCCGCCCCGGCGGCACCGGGCCGCTGCGTATGGTCATCGCCAGGATGCCGCCGGGCGCGAGCAGGGCGGCGACGGCTCGCATGCCCCGGGCGCGCTCTGCGGGGTCCAGGTGCATCCACACCGCCGTGAGCAGGACGAGACCGAACCGCTCGCCGCGCTCGGTCAGTACCGGCACATCCGGCAGAGCGTCGTCCAGCCAGGTCAGGGCGGGCTCCGGGTGCAACCGCTGCCCCCGGAGGCGCAGTTCGGGGGTCGGTTCGGCCGCCGTGACCGTATGGCCGAGGCGGGCCAGGGCCGCCGCGTCGCGGCCGGTCCCGGCGCCGAGGTCCAGGGCCCGTACGGGCGAGGTCGGGTAGAGGTGGAGCAGGCCGCCGTGGACCTCCTCGAAGGTCACGCTCTCGTACTGGCCGGCCAGCGCGTCCGCGTCCGCGCCGTACCCCTGCGTCCCCGCCACGGTGTTGTTCACACCGTCAGGCTAAACGATCAACCCCGGTGTCAGCGGCGGTGCATGACCAGCGAGGTAATCGACCAACCCGCCCCGCCCCCCGCACCATTGACCACACGACGCACCGCCGACCCGGGCGGTCGCCGACGGGGAGGATCCCAGCGCCATGCCGTACTTCGAGACCAGCACCGATGGCACCCGCCTGCACTACGTCGACTACGGGCCGCGCGAGGGCCGGACCATCGTCTTCGTCAACAGCTCCTACTTCGGTACGGAGATGTGGGAGTTCCAGATGCTTCCGCTGGCCGCCGAGGGCTTCCGCTGCATAGGGCTCGACCGGCGCGGGCACGGGCGGTCCGACGACGTGTGGGACGGGTTCGGCCTCGACACCCTGGCCGGGGACGTCGGCGCGCTCCTGGACCACCTCGACCTCACCGACATCACCCTGGTCGGCCACTCCGTCGGCACCGCCGAAGTCGTCCGCTACCTCACCCTGCACGGCAGCGGACGGGTGGCACGCGTCGCCCTGGTGGCCGGAATGGCGCCCGGCCCGGCCCGCTCGGCGGACCACCCCGAGGGCGTCGACCCGGCCCTCATCGAGGCCGGGAACGAGGTCTTCCGCAAGGATCGGCCGGGTTTCTTCGCCGACGGCGCCGCCGGATTCTTCGCCCTGGACCGGCCCGGCAACGACGTCTCGCCCGCCCACGTCCAGTACTGGGAGCACCGCTGCGCCGGGGCCACCGCCCGCGCCGCCAACGCCCTCGGCGAGCTGATCGTGACCCTCGACCTCGCTCCCGAGCTCACCAAGATCGACGTCCCGGTTCTTGTCATCCACGGAACCCACGACGTGTCCGCCCCGATCGCCCTCACCGGGGAGCGGGCCGCCCGCCTCATCCCGGACAGCACGTACCACGTGTACGAGAACGCCGGCCACGGCCTGTTCGTCACCCACGCGGACCGGCTCACCGCCGACCTGCGGGCATGCGCGGGCCGCTGACCCGGTCACCCGATGCCCAGCACCTCCCGCACCTCCCGGAACAACCGCTTGTCCAACCCGTTCACGCTCATCCGGTTCTTCGTCACCGCGAAGGAGAACCGGTGGGCCGGGTCGGCCGAGGCCGCGCTGCCGCCCGAGCCGTTGGTGCCGAAGCCGCCGTCGGGGGAGCGCACCACCGAACCCGCGCCGCCGAGCATGAAGCCGTAGCCCTTCAGCAGCGGGAAGCCCAGCGAGCGGTCCTCGCCGCTTGTCCTCGGGGCCGTCGCCTCCTTCAGGGTGGCCTCCGACACCAGGCGTACGCCGTCCAGCTCGCCGCAGGCCAGCGTCGCGTACATCCGGGCCGCCGCCCGGGCCGTCATCGTCCCGTTGGCCGGGAGCGCCGCCCGGCGGAAGTCGGCCCGGTTCGCGAGCGAGGCCACCGGAAGCACCCGACGCGGGGCGAAGGTGAAGAACGGGGAGTGCGGCGGCATTCGGTCCAAGTACGCCGACCAGCCGCCGTCGTAGCAGATCGCCACCCGGTCGAGCAGATCGTCCGGGACCGAGAACAACAGCGCGTCCGCCACCCCCAGCGGCCCCGCCAACTCCTCCCGCAGCAGCTCATCGCAGGTGCGGCCGGTGGCCCGGCGCAGGGTCTCCGCGAGGAGCACGCCGTATGTCCAGCCGTGGTAGCCGCTCGCCGTGCCCGGCTCCCACAGCGGGGCCTGCCCGGCCAGCCAGTCCCCGACCGACGCCACGTCGAACAACTCCTCCGGAGTCACCTCGGGGCGCAGCTGCGGCAGGCCCGCCGAGTGCGATAGGACCTGGCCGAGGGTGATCTCCGCCTTGCCCCGGGCCGCGAACTCCGGCCAGTGCGCGGCGATCGGGGTGTCGTAGCCCACCATCCCCCGCTCCACCAGCACCGCCACCAGGGCCGCCGCGATTCCCTTCCCCGTCGACCATGCCGGCACCAGCGTCTCCGGCTCCATCGGCCGCCCGGTCTCCACATCGGCCAGGCCCGCCCAGGCGTCCACCACGAGTTCGCCGTCGAGGTAGGCCGCCACCTGGACGCCGGTCTCCTCGCCGGACGCGGTCACCTCGGCCAGGATCTCCTCGACCCGGGTCTGCGCGGCGTCCCGCAGTCGTCCATCGGTCATCGAGCCGCTCTCCCCTCGCGCCGGTGGCCGCCCGCCGCGAAGTGCGACGGACGGCCACCACAGTCGTATCCGCAGGCTACCTGGCCCTATAGCTACATACGGGCGAACTCCGATCCCGTGATCACCTGGAACGGCAGCCACGTCGAAGTGGCCGTCCCCGGAAGGCTGTTGTCCGTGCGCAGTGTCGTCAGCTCGTCCGCCGACAGCGCCTTGCGGGTGATCCGGAACTCGTCCAGCGCGCCCGTCAGCGGATTTGTCCCGTCAGGCTTGGCGCCGAGCCGGAAGCCGTCAACGGCGTAGGTGTCACCCGTCGTCACCGAGCCCGCCGGGGCCGCCGCGCTGCCCAGCGTCTGCCCGTCGACGATCAGGCGGAGCTGGCCATCCGCCCGTTGCAGGGCCACGTGGTGCCAGGCCCCGTCGCCGAAACCGGCCGCCGCCGAGCCGTCCACAGCCGCCACCACGGTGGTCGCCGTGTCCGTCTCGAACGCGGCGTACAGCCGGTCCTGCGCGGGCTGGGCCCGCAGCCAGATCTGCCGCTCCGAGGCGCCCGTCCCGTACGCCCACACCAGGACCTGGTCCGCACTGCCGGCGGTGGCCGAGTACTTGAGCCATGTGCTGACGGTGAAGTCCGCCGAGCCGAGCGCGGTGGCCGCGCCGTACGGCAGGTCGACGGCGTCGTTCGAGCCGTCGAAGGCGAGCGCGTTGCCGAACCTGCCCGGCACGCTCGCCGCGCCGCCGCGCACGAAGCCGTGGCCGCAGTGGACCGTGGAGTCCGGTGTCGCCGGACCCGCCGCCGGACGCACCACGTCCTTCGCGCCCGTGTACTGGTTCTCGAACGACCACCACAGCGCCGGAAGATCGGCCGGGTAGGAACCGGAAGAGCCCGCCGTGGACCCCGCCACCGTCGAGACCTCGGCCGCCGTCAGCGCCCGGTGGTAGATCCGGAACTCGTCCACGTCACCGTCGAACACACTCGTGTTGTCGAGCTTCGAGCCGACCCGCACCCCCTGCTGCCCGCTGCCCTGCGCGGGCGTCAGCGAGCCGGTCAGGCCGCTCACCGTCACCGGCGTACGGGCGTCCACGCCCAGCGAGACCTTGTCGGCCGACCGGGTCAGCGTCATCAGATGCCAGGCGCCGTCGCCGAACGACCTGGTCGACGTGGTGTCCGGCAGCGCGACCGCCGCCGTGCCCGCGTCCGTCTGCACCCAGGCGTAGAGGCGGTCCTGCGACGGCTGGGCGCGCACCCACAGCTGCGGACTGCCGCCGCCCGTTCCGTACGCCCACACCAGCGCCTGGTCCGGCGTGGTCGAGCCCGCCGCGTACCGGAACCAGAGGCTGTACGTGAAGTCGCCCGCGCCGACGTCCAGCGTCGGCGAGAAGCCGGTCTCCGTGCCCGGGTGGGTGCTGTCGACGGTCGCCGCCAGCGACCCGATCCGGCCCGTCGGCAGGGCAGGCACACCGCCGAGCAGGGTCCCGCTGGCGCAGTGGCCCGAGACGTCGTCCTCGATGGTGATGCGGCGCCGGTCCGGGACGACCGCCGTGTCGATCACTTGGAAGGGCAGCCGCGCGCCCATCGAACGGGTGGCGGCCTCCGTGTCCAGCTCCGTCGCGTTGGCGCGCACCTGAGTGAGCGCCGCGTCCGTCAACGCCGAGCGGTAGACGCGGAACTCGTCGATCACACCGCCGAACGCGTCGCTCACCCCCGTGTCCGGCTTGGCGCCGATCCGGATGCCCTCCACGCCGTTCTGCGGCGCGTCCGTCACCGAACCGGACACGCCCGTCGCCGTCCCGGTCACCGTGCCGTCGACGGTGAGGCGGATCTGCGCACCCGAGCGGATCAGCGCCACGTGGTGCCACTGGTCGTCGCCGAACGCCACCGCCGCCGACGGGTCGGTCAGCGTCAGCCAGGCGCCGCCGCCCGCGCCCTGCACCCAGGCGTACAGCCGGTCGTCGGCGGGCTGGGTGCGCAGCCACACCTGCGGCTTGGTGCTGCCCTGCCCGTACGCCCAGAACAGCGCCTGCTGCCTGCTCGCCGTCGTCGCCGCGTACTTGAACCACATCGCATACGTGACGTCGCCCGCACCCGGGTCGATCGTCCTGCCGTACGGCACATCGGCGTAGTCGCCCGTGCCGTCCAGGACCAGGCCCTGCCCGAAGCGGCCGCTGCCGAGGGCCGCATTGGCCTGGAGGTAGGCGTCGTTGGCGTCCGGGCCGGAGTCCGGGCTGGTGCGGCCCGCCGTCGGGCTCTTCTGCGGGGAGCCCTTGCCCGTGAATGTGCCCGGTATCCCCAGCGCGCCCGGCGTGGTCACGTTGAAGCGGATCTCGTCGGCGGAGTTGCTCGGGCCGCCCTCGTAGACCAGACCGAGCTCACCCGTGTCGAGCTCGGCGAGGTCGGAGTAGGAGGCCCGGTCGTTGCTGATCAGACCGTTGGAGGCGGCCGTCCAGGTGGTGCCCTGGTCGGTGGAGTAACGGATCTTCATCAGCTTGCGGTCGGACGCGTCCGACGGCGCCGAGAAGACCATGGTGTCGCCGGGCGTGCGCTGATACGTCTGGCGCAGGGTGAGCGCCGAGCCCTGGACCTCCGGGGTGATCAGACCGGGGATCACCGTGGAGGCGGGGACCGTGGTGCCGCCGTCGGAGCTCACCGCGCGGGTGCGGTGGTTGGAGCTGCCGCCGATCTCGTTGCGGGCGGCCAGGTACACGCTGCCGCCGGGCAGTTCGGTCACCGAGACCTCGCCCGGCTTGACCGCGTTCGCCACGTACGAGTTCGCGGTGGAGCTCGCCTGCCAGGTGGCACCGTGGTCGTCGCTGTAGAGGACGCCCGCGTAACGCGTCGTGGAGTCGGGGTTCTGGTGGGCGCCCACCACCAGGCGTCCGGCGTGCGCGCCCTCGGTCAGCTGGACGCCGTGCGAGGGACCGGTGGCGAACCAGCCGTTGTTGGCGCCGGTGTACGTGGGCAGCGCCTTGGGCGCGCTCCAGCTCACCCCGTCGTCGTCGCTCCGCTGCACCCAGGGCAGCCGCAGGCCGGTGGGCGTGTCCTCGTTGGAGGTGGTCAACAGGAACACCGAACCGGTCTCGCGGTCCACCACGGGCGCCGGATTGCCCCGGGTGAAGGGCTCGGTGCCGTCGGTGGGGCTGCCCTCCAGGACGACATGGGCCGGGCCCCAGGTGCGGCCGTCGTTGGTGGAGCGGCGCATCACCAGATCGATGTCGCCGCGATCGGCGCAGGTCGGCGACTTGCGCCCCTCCGCGAACGCGAGCAGGCTGCCCGTCTTCGTCTTCACCAGGGCCGGGATGCGGTAGCAGCCGTAACCGCCCACACCGGAGCGGAACAGCACCTGCTCGGCGCCGACGAGGGCGCGCGAGGACGCCAGCGGGCCGCTCGCGTACGACACGGGAGCGGCGAGAAGGAGGGAGACGGCCGCGACCGCGAGGGCGAGCAGCCCTGCGACGGCCCCGGCGGGCGACGGTCCGCACCGTGCGGCGCGAGCGCCGCCTGGTGCCGGTGAGTTGTACGGGGTGAACGACATGGAGATCATGGTGATGATCGTCAGGTACCGGATTCGACCAACACCTGGTGACCAGCTGTTGAACGCCGTGTGAAGGTCTGTTCACTCCCGGACAAGAGCCGCCCGGGAACCGGAAGCGACCGGTCCCGAACGGCCATGCTCAAGACGACTGCTGCCCGTATGAGCCTACGTGTGCGGCCGGTGGCCCCTCTCCTGGCGCGGGAAGGACTGGTCGGCACCGGGCGGCGTCGGCTTCGGCAGCGTCGCCACTTCCTTCTTCGCCTCCTCCAGCTGCTCCGCCGTGTTGCGCGGCAGGCGCGGCGGGCGCGGCCGGGCGTGGGTGAAGCGGAACGCCGAGGTCAGGTCGCCGAACGTACGGCGCCGCCACTGGCTGATGTTGGGCTCCTCGACCCCGGTGAACTCCTCCAGGAACCGCAGCGCCGACGTGTGGTCGAACGGCTCGCTCGCCACCCAGCCGCCCACCGTCCAGGGCGACACGACGATCGCCGGGACCCGGAAGCCACCCCCGATCGGCAGCCCCTGGACGAACTCGTCGGCCGTGCCCGCCCTCGGCGTCGGCGGCGGCACATGGTCGAACAGTCCGTCGTTCTCGTCGTAGTTCAGGATGAACGCGGTCTTCGCCCATACCTTCGGGTTGGCCGCGATCGCCTCGATCTTGCGGGCCACGAAGTCCGCGCCCGCCGCGGGCAGATAGTCCGGATGCTCGGACTGGAAGCTCGTCGGCATGATCCACGAGACCGCCGGCAGCCGGTCGGCCCGGGCGTCGTCCTCGAAGGTGCCCTCGGGCTGCGGGCGCACCCCGCGCTCGTACAGGTCCGAACCGGGTCGCGCGGAGCGGAAGGCGGCGAACTGCTCCAGCATGTTGCAGCCGTAGTCGTCGTCCTGCTGGTAGACCTTCCAGCTCACCCCGGCCGCCTGGAGCCGCTCGGCGTACGTCGTCCACCGGTACGGCGTCGGCGCCCTGTTGGTGATCACCGGGCCGCCCAGGGTGCCGCCCGGGTCGATCGTGCCGGTCATCCAGTACAGCCGGTTCGGCCAGGTCGGCCCGAAGACCGAACAGAAGTAGTGGTCGCAGACCGTGAAGGTCTCCGCGAGGGCGAACTGGAACGGGATGTCCTCGCGGGTGTAGTACCCCATCACATAGGGCCCGTTGCCCCCGTCCGCCTTGCGGTGCGCGGGCAGCCACTGATCCATCCTCCCGCCGTTCCAGGCCGCGTGCTGCACGGCCCAGGCGTGGCTGGTGGACGGGATGGCCTGCGCGCTGGAGCGGTGGGTGTCCAGGTGGAACGGCAGCAGATAGCCGTCGGGGTTGACCGCGTCCGGCTGGTAGAACACCGAACGGCCGTCGGGCAGCCGCAGCGCGTGGGGGTCGTTGAAGCCGCGGACCCCGGAGAGCGTGCCGAAGTAGTGGTCGAACGAACGGTTCTCCTGCATCAGCATGACGACGTGTTCGATGTCGCGAATCGAGCCCCGGCGCGGCGGCCCGGCGGCGACCGCCTTCCGCACGCTGGGGGGAAGCAGGGAGAGCGCCGTCGCGCCGCCGATCGCGCCCGCCGCCGATCCGAGGAGTCTGCGTCGCGTCAACTCGGCCATGGGGATTGCCTCCTGAGCTGTCGGTGCGGGTCCGTTCGTCGTGGACCCGACAGGAGGCTTCCCGGCGCGGGGGGAGGGCAGTGGGGCAACCAGTGAACACATGGCCAACGACCAGGGAGCGTGCGGCCTCAGCGTACGGGCCGACGGTCGCCTCTTCCCGGCGGCGCGCGGTGGATTGGGGCGCGGGGTCAGCCGCGTGCCGCCGCCAGCAGCGCGGCCGCCGCCTCACGGGCCTGGAGCGCGGGCTCCTGGCTGTGGAAGATGCCCGCCGTCACCATCGCGCCCTCGGCGAGGAGCGTCAGATGGTCGGCCAGGCGGTCGGGCAGCCCCGCGTCCGCGACGAGCGAGCCCAGGTACGCGCGGAACGCGTTCTTGTGGGCGCGCGCCTGGACGGCGACGCGTTCCGAGGAGGCGCCGAGTTCGCCGTACGCGTTGATCCACGCGCAACCGCGGAAGCCGGGTTCGCCGAACCAGCGGCGCAGATGGTCGAAGACCGCCAGGATCCGCTCCTCCGGCTCGGCGTGCCGCTCCACGTACTCCGCCAGGCGTCCGCGCCACAGCGTGTCCCGGCGCTCCAGATACGCCTCCACGAGGTGGTCCTTGGCGGGGAAGAGGGCGTAGAGGCGCTTGAGCGAGACGCCGGAGGTGCTGCGGATCTCGTCCATGCCGACGCTTTGGATGCCCCGCTCGTAGAACAGCGTCCCGGCGGCGTCGAGCACCCGCTCCCGTGCGACTGCGCTGTCCATGACCTCACCACTCCTTGAACTGAGAACGATCGTTCTCTAGAGTAGCGGCACGACGAGGAGAACGCACGTTCTCCCCGGCTCGCCCTGCCCGTTCCCGCCCCTCGACCGGAGGTCCAGCCATGACCGCTCGCCCGCCCCTGCCCCCCTTCGACCTGCACACCGCCCGGCAGAAGGTCCAGGCCGCCGAGGACGCCTGGAACACCCGTGACCCCGAGAAGGTCTCGCTCGCGTACACCGAGGACTCCCGCTGGCGCAATCGGGACACCTTCGTCACCGGGCGGGCCGCGATCGTCGAGCTGCTCACCGCCAAGTGGGCGCGCGAGCTCGACTACGCGCTCCGCAAGGAGCTGTGGGCGTTCGACGGCAACCGCATCGCGGTGCGCTTCCAGTACGAGAGTCGGGACGCGGCGGGGCAGTGGTGGCGCAGTTACGGCAACGAGCTCTGGGAGTTCGACGAGAACGGTCTGATGGCCCGCAGGGAAGCGAGCATCAATGATGTGCCGATCGACGAATCGGAACGTCGGATCTTCGGAAAACGACCCGATTCCGAGCGCGGAGTTGCCTTTCCGCTCCGCTGAACAGGGGAATTTTGGAGGGGTTGGCCCGATGGCCTCGTTCTTCCAGACGGCACCTGTCCGTCAGTGATCCGAGACCCAGAGGGATGGAAGTACCTATGAAGCTCACCAAGCGGGCCGGCCTCGCGGCCATGATGACGTGCATGGCCACGGCGGCGGCGGTCACGCCCGCCGCGGCCGGGTCGTCCGTACCCGTCGTGGTCCCGCTGGAAGGTCTGGACGCGGCGCTGCCGTTCGAATCCCCCTCGGTGAGCACTGGCGTACCCATCCCGATGCCGGGTTCCCCGAGCGGGCCTCGCCATGTCGCCGGGTCGCTGACGCCTTCGCCGCTGCTGCCGAGTCTGCCGGTCACCACGGAGCTGCCGTCGACGCTGCTCAAGGCGCCGCTGAGCGATCCGATCACGGACGAGAAGCTCGGCACGGCGGCCGTCACCTCGCCGTCGTCCCCGCTGCGCGCGGAGAGCCCGGGGGCGGTCCTCAAGGCGCCGCTCACCCCGCCGCAGGCCGAGTTGTTCGGGCTGCCCGCGCTCAGCGATCCCCAGGCCGGACTGCTCGCCCCGACGCTGCACGGCTCGCCCGACGCCAACCTCGGTCTGCTGTAGGGCCCTTCGCGCCACGCGCTCCCGCCGCACTTCCCAGGAGGCGCTAGCGCATCACATGTTCATCTGTCAAGGGCACTAGAAATGCGCGGACTCGGGCTCGTAGCGTGCTGAACAGACCCCACTGTTGCACGAAGGAGCTCTTCCGTGGACCACTCGCGCCTTGTCGAGGTCAGTGAATACGTCAACCGCAATGCCCCTCACCTCGCATTCGAGAAGTCGTCTTTCAGCGACCTCGACTACTCCAAGGATTGCGTCGGATTCGCCGTGGACGGCGACCGGATCGCCGTGACGCATACGAAGGACACCGAGGCACCGGTGCTCCGGTACACCCGGTCCGAGATCGCCGCCATGGTTCGTGCGGCGAAAGCGGGGCAACTGGACAAGTTCTGCTGAGCCCGTGCCTTCCCCCAGCCGCCCGCGGCCGCCACCGACGCGGCCGCGGGCGGCGCGCTGTCGCGATCACGCCGCCCGGCTGAACGCAATGTTCCGGCCGAATCGGTGCCGCCGCGGCCGGGATTGTGAAGCCTTCACCACAAGCCGCGCGACCCGCCCCGGAGCCCGCCCCACCGCTGTTGACGGCGCCAGGAGCGGGGCCGGCGGCCCCTTCGGCGGCGGGATCGGCCGGTCCCGCCCGGGGGAAGTGATCGATGCGGGCATGCGAATTTGCGACACCGTACGCACAGTTTCCACATCCCCGGGGGAATTTGTTCGCGAAGTCGGTCACTATCGCGGCCGTTGAGTACGTCATAGATGCGTATACCGAACAACGCCCGGCGACCGGCCGCCGGTGACTGTCCCGACGAGGGGGGCGACATGGAAGAGATCTGCGTTCCGTTGTATGTCGAACTACTGCACGAGGGTGATGCCATGACCCCCGTAGAGGCCTTGATGGCTTACGACCCCGCCGACCCGCTCGCCGTTTCGGTGGAATTCGTCTGCGGCAATGGCATGCATACGACCTGGACCATGGGTCGCGATCTCGTGGCGGAGGGGCTGACCTCGCGCTGCCCGGTCGGCCTCGGCGACGTGCGGGTCTGGCAGTACGGCGAGGGCGGACTGCGGATCCGGCTGCACTCCGACGAGGGCAGCGCGGATCTGCTCGCCGAGATCGAGGACGTCGCGGACTTCCTGTCTCGTACCTACCAACTCGTCCCCGAAGGAAGCGAGTTGGAGGACTTCGACGTCGACGAGGTGATCCGGCTGCTGCTCGCCACCACACCGGTGCAGGGGCGCTGCTGGTGCGGTCACGAGTACCCGTGTCTGGACCACGGCGCCGAGTGAGCCCCCTCGCCCCGCCGTACGGCAGCGCCTCAGCCCAGTTGCGAGGCGCCGAACCGCGCCAGCCGGTCCGCGGTCGTACTCCCCGGCGGAGGGGTGAAGAGCACCAGGCGGTGGTCGCCCTCGGGGGCGAGCAGCACCTGGCAGAGCAGGTCGAACGGGCCGAGCTCCGGGTGGAGCACCCGGACCCGGTCGCGTCTGCGCACGGCGACCTCGTGCAGCTCCCACAGCGCCGTGAACTCGGCACTGACGCTCTGCAGCCGGGAGATCAGCCGCGCCGACTCCGCGTCGCCGAAGCGGCGCGCCGCGGCCGCGCGCAGATCCGCCACGTGCAGGTGGCTGTAGTAGCTGTGCTCCTCCTCCGGGTACGGGACACGGGCGGAGGGTTCGGTGAACCAGCGCCAGACGACGTTGCGCCCGTGCTCGGTGACCGTGCACACCTCGCCCAGGAGCTCGCGCGCCATGGGGTTCTGGACGAGCACGTCACCGAGGTCGCTCAGCACCACGGCCGGGGTGTTGGTGAGCTGTTCGAGCAGATGCAGCAGACCCGGGCTCACCTCGCCGTCGGAGGAGTGCGCGACCGGCGGCCGGTGCCCGGCGAGCAGATACAGATGGTCCCGCTCGTCGTCGTTCAGCCGCAGGGCGCGGGCCAGCGCGGTCAGCATCTGGGGCGAGGGCTGCGGCCCCCGGGCCTGCTCCAGCCGGATGTAGTAGTCGGCGGACATCCCGGCGAGCTGCGCGACCTCCTCGCGCCGCAGTCCCGGCGTGCGGCGGCGCGGCCCGGCGGGCAGTCCGGCGTCCTGCGGGGTGACCCGGTCACGGCAGCGGCGCAGGAAATCAGCGAGCTGGCGGCGGTCAGTCGTCATGATCATCATCATGGCGGAAGCGGGCCGCCGGAACCAGGGACCGGCGGTACCAGGGTCCGCTGGACCCGAGCTCGACCCGGCGCGAGAGGGTGACCTCCCGGCCCGCAAGGCTGGTGTAAGGCAACCGACAGAGCCGTGGCCACGATGGGGTCATGGAGTCTGCGAGGGGGATCCGCGAACCGGCCGGAAGGCTGCTCGTGGAGATCGTGGAAGCGGTGCTGGCCCGCACGGGGGTCGGGCCGGCCACCGGCGGGCCGTGGCGGCTGCGCGAGGGGGAGTTCTGGTGCCATGTCTCGCCGCCTGGCGAGGCCGGGCGGCTCCAGGGCTGGAAGCTGCACGTCGCCGCGACCCCGCTGGCCGCGCCCCTGGTCCTGGCGCGGGCCGCGGAGATCCTGGTGCGCCACGGGTGCCGCTTCAAGTTCGCCGGGACCATCGCCCGGGCCGCCGACCTCGTCTCGCACCGCTGCGACCGGGGCGGCGGCGGGAAGTTCCTCACCGTCTACCCCGAGCTCGACGACACCCGGCTGCGGGAGCTGGCCGCCGAGCTGCACCGCGCGACCCTGGGCCTGCCAGGACCCGCGATCCTCTCCGACCGGCCGTGCTTTCCCGGCAGCCTGGTCCACTACCGGTACGGGGTGTTCAGCGGGGTGCCCGCGCTCGGCGACGACGGCATCCGCGCCGCCATGCTTCTCGCGCCCGACGGCCGCCTGGTCCCCGACCGGCGCCGGGCCTGGTTCGCGCCGCCCGAGTGGGCCCCGCGCGACCCGTTCGCCCAGGGCGGGTCCGCCGCGGTGGCGGGCCGGGCCGCCCCGGTCGAAGTGCTGCTGAACGGGCGTTTCCTGGTACGGGGGGTGATCCGGCACGCCTTCGGGGGCGGCGTCTTCCGGGGCGTCGACGAGTCCACCGGCACACCCGTGATCATCAAGCAGGCGCGCCCGCACACCGCCGCCACCCTGACCGGCCGGGATGCGCGCGACCTGCGGCGGCATGAGGCGGCGATGCTGGAGGAGTTCGCCGGGAGTGGCATCACCCCGGCCCCGGTCGCGCTCTTCGAGCAGCAGGGGGACCTGTTCCTGGTCCAGGAGGCCGTCCAAGGGGTGACGCTCCGTCAATGGGTGCTGGACCGGATTGCGTTCGGCGAGGGCGAGCGGTGGGGCGTACCCGCCGTCGACGCCCTGCGGCGGGCGCATTCCCTGGCCTGTGCGATGCGGCTCGTCCACGACGAGGGATGGGTCCTGCGGGACTTCAACCCCAACAACGTCATGGTCACCGAAGACGGCGAAGTGCGGCTGATCGACCTGGAGATGCTGGCCCGCCCGGGCGAGCCCGCCATCCGTATCCACACCCCCGGATACGCGGCGGCGGAACAGATGAGCGCCCCGCGCCACGGCCCCGCGCCCGGCCCGGCCGCCGATCTCTACAGCCTCGGCGCGACCTTCTTCCACCTCGTCACCGGGGTGGACCCGCTGCTCGCCGCCGACGATCCCGGGATACGCGGCAACGCGGGCCGGCTCGCCGCCTGGCTCGGCCCGCTCGCCGACGGCAACGAGGCCGCCCGGCTGCTCGCCCCGCTGATCGTGGCCCTGCTCGACGACGACCCGGCCCGGCGTCCCGGCCTCGACGAGGTACTCGACCGGCTGGAAGAGACCGTCCGCAACACCGCCGAACCCAGTGCCGCCGCCACGGCGGCGGGGGTGATCGGCCTCGCCGTCACCGAGGCCGATCCCGCCCCGGCGGCCGGGTCGCGCGGTCTGGCCGAACCCGAACTCAAGGAGCTGGTGGCCGACGGGATCGACCATCTCCTCGCCACCGCCGACCCGCGGGCGGCGGACCGGCTGTGGCCCTCGGGGCCGGTGGGCGGCGCCACCGACGCGTTCAACGTCCAGCACGGCGCGGCGGGCGTCCTCGGCGTGCTGGTGCGTGCGTACGAGGCGGGTGAGCATCCGGCGGTGCTCGACGCCGTACGGACCACCGCCACCTGGATCGCCGACCGCGTCGGCCGCGAGCCCCGCACCCTGCCCGGCCTCCACTACGGGCGCTCCGGCACCGCCTGGGCACTGCTCGACGCGGCCCAACTCCTCGGTGACGAGCGGATGTTGGGGCACGCAATGGAGCTGGCTGCCCGCGTCCCCGTCCGCTGGGCCGCCCCCGACGTCTGCCACGGGGTGGCCGGTGCCGGACTGACCCAGCTGAGGTTCTGGGAGGCCACGGGGGAGCGGCGCCATCTCGACCGGGCCGAGGAGGCGGGCGCCGAACTCGCCGCCATGGCCCGGCGGCGCGACGGGCGGCTGCTGTGGCCGGTGCCGCGCGCGATCCTGTCCACCCCCGCCGACGTCGTCCACTACGGCTTCGCCCATGGGGTCGCGGGCATCGGCGCGTTCCTGCTCGCGCTCGCCCGCACCACCGGCGACACTGCCTCCGCCGATCTGGCCGTCGAGGGCGCCCGGACGCTGCTCGCCGTCGCCGAAGTGGCGGACGGGGCCGCGTACTGGCGCTCCGGCGAGCAGGGCGGCCCGCGCAAGACGCACTGGTGCAGCGGCTCGTCGGGGGTCGGCACGTTCCTGCTGCGGGTCTGGCAGGAGACCGGTGAGGACGACTTCCTGGTGGCCGCGCGCCGGGCGGCCGTGGCCGTGCGCCGCTCCCGCCGGCACATCGGCACCTCGCAGTGCCATGGCCTCGCCGGGGACGGCGAGTTCCTGCTCGACCTGGCGGACGCCTGCGGGGAACCGGCGTACCGGGGCTGGGCGGCGGAACTCGCGGCGGGCCTGTACGCCCGCAACGTGGTCCGCGACGGCCGCACCCTGGTCCCCGACGACACCGGCACCCAGGTGTGGGCCGACTACGGCACGGGCCTGTCCGGAGTGATCGCCTTCCTGCTGAGGTCCGCCTGCGGGGGCCCGCGCCTGTGGCTCCCGCGCTCGCTCACCGCAGCTGACACCGCGCAGAGGGGGTGAACACCGTGAGGGAATCCGATGTGACCGCTCTCCAGATGCTCGAAGAGGAGGAGACGCCCGACTCCGAGTCCTGGCCGCCGCCCACCGCCGGCTCCTGCTGCAGCACCTTCTGACCCGCCCTCGCCGGTCACCGTCGCCACCGCCTCCCCGCGTGGCGACGGTGACCTCGCTGCTTGGACGCGCCGGTCAGGGCGCTCTGTTGGGCCCGTACCGCAGATAGGTGAGCACCGCCGTGACTCTTCGGTGCAGCTGGGACTCCTCGGCCAGGCCGAGCTTGGCGAAGGTCGAGTTGACGTGCTTCTCGATGGTCGACTCGGAGAGCGAGAGCGACTCGGCGATGTTCCGGTTGTTCTTGCCCTGCGCCATCTGCCGCAGCACGTCCAGCTCCCGGCGGGTCAGCTGGGCCAGCGGCGCGTCGACGGTACGGATATGGCTGCCGACCAGCACCTCCACGATGCGCGGGTCGATCACCGACCGCCCGGCGGCCACCTCGCGCAGGGCGCGCAGCAGCTCCGCCAGCTCCCCGATGCGCTCCTTGAGCAGATAGGCCAGGCCGTTGGTGCCCTGCTGGAACAGGTCGAAGGCGTACTGCTCGTTGGCGTGCTGGGACAGCACCACCACGCCGATGCCCGGATGCGCGGCCCGGATGGTGTGCGCGGCGGTGATGCCCTCGGTGTGGTGGTTCGGCGGCATCCTGATGTCCGCGATCACCGCGTCCGGGCGGAACCGCTCGACCGCGTCCAAGAGTTCCTCCGCCGTGCCCACCGCCGCGATCACATCGACCTCGCCGGTGTCCTCCAGAAGCCGTCGCGTTCCCTCCCGTACGAGATAGTGGTCCTCCGCGATCACGATGCGCATCCGGTCCGGGGCGTCAGGCATGGGCCGTCTCTCTGGAGCGTTCGGTGAGCTGGGCACGGAGTGTGGTGCCGCCGCCGGGCCGCCCGGCGATGGACAGCCGGCCGCCGACCGCCTCGATCCGGTCGCGCATCCCGGTGAGCCCCGACCCCAGCCGGGAGGCCGCGGGCAGGCCCACCCCGTCGTCGCTGACGTCGAGGAGGAGCGAGCCGTCGGCGCGGCCGATCCGGATCGTCACCCCGTCGGCCCGGGCGTGTTTGAGCACATTGGTCAGCGCCTCGGAGACCAGGAAGAACGCCGCCTCCTCGATCTCCGGCGCGAACCGCGCCGAGGACACCGAGGGATCGACCTCGACGACGACGGGCAGGGGCAGCCGGCGGGCCTTGGACAGCACGGCGGCCGCGAGGCCCTGGTCGGTGAGGACGGGCGGGTGGATGCCGTGGGCGACCTCGCGCAGCTCGTCGATCACCCGGCAGGCGTCGTCCTGGAGCTCGGTGAGCGTGGTGTGCACGGTGTCGCCGTTGCGGCACAGCTGATTGCGGGCGAGCGCCAGCTTGGCCACCAGGGCGACCAGCTCCTGCTGGATCCCGTCGTGCAACTGCCGTTCGATGCGTCGCCGTTCGGTGTCCTGGGCCTGCACGATGCGGGTGCGCGACGCATTCAGCTCGCACGCCTGGCGCTGCACCTCGTCGACCCGGGTGGACAGCTCGGCGGTCAGCAGCGCGTTGTGGACGGCGAGCGCGGCCTGCCGGGCCAGCGTCTCGATCACGTCCTGGTCCTCGGGGGTGAACCGGCCCTCCTCCTTGGGCCCGTACTCGATGGAGCCGAGCACCTCCTCCCCGTACCGCAACCGCACCTCGCCCCACGGGCTCTGCCCGCTCTCAGCCCCGGCCGAACCGGATCCGAACGGCGCCCGCCCCGGACCGGCCGGTCCCAGCCGCACGCGCACCCAGCGCAGATCGAGCCCCTCGCGCAGGGTGACCGCCAGCTGCGGGCCGAGCCGTGTGAGGTCGTAGGCGTGCTCCAGGGTGGTGCCGCACTGCACCAGGAGCTCGAAGCTGGTCGGCCGGGCCCCGAACACGCGCCGCGCGGCGAGCCGGTTGAGCTGGCGGTGCACCGGCTGGAACAGCATGGTCGCGGAGACCGCCACGAACACCGCGAGCCCGATGGGCAGATACTGGCCCGCCGTCAGCCCGAGCGCCGTGGTCATGCCCAGGTACCAGGCCCCGATGATGGTCCACAGCACCCCGTAGACCAGCGAGCGCCGGATCGCGAAGTCCATGCCGGGCAGCCGGTGGCGGAACGCGGCGTACACCAGACCGGCCGAGATGGTGATGTACGGCAGCGCCCCCAGGGCGGAGCCGATGAAGTAGTTGAGGCCCTGGCCGGCCAGCCAGAGCCGGAACAGCCGGGCAGAGCCGCGTCCGGCGAACACCACGAAGGCGATCAGGGCGATCACCCACAGCCGGTCCGTCCGCGGCGCGTGCCCGGCCCGCCGCTCGCGCGCGTCCAGGAGCGAGCGGATGAGGAGCAGCCCGGCGCCGAGCCCCGGCGCCCACGACTCCGGCACGACGAGCAGCCACGGCCGGGTCTTGTCCGAGAGGGGCAGTGCCATCAGCAGTACGGGATAGGGCACGAGCAGCCAGAGCGCCCGCAGCACGACGCGCTCGTAGCCGCGGCGCACGAGCCCGTCGGGCAGCAGCGCCACCAGTCGGCAGAGCGTGATCGCGGCGAGGACGTCGAAGGTCCGGGCGACGCCCAGGAGCGCCCAGGCGCGGGGCGTGTCGGCGTGCCATCCGGTCGCCGGCGGCTTGCCCATGGAGAGCCGTACGGCCATGCCGATCGCGGCGAACGACCCGGCCGCGAGCAGCCGTCGGGCGACCGGGTGGTGCGGGCTGTGCCAGGACAGCGAGAGCCCGGCCACATAGCAGGGCAGGATGCAGGCCATGGTCCACGGAAGCGTCTGGGCCGCGGAGATCCCCACCCCTGCCGGTACCCCGTAGAGCAATGCCACCCCGCCGCCGATCGCGAGAACGCGCCTCGGCCGTCCCTCAGGCTCCGCCATTTTGCCATTTTCCCGGCCCGCGCGAGCGCTGTACAGAAAGCCTCCCTCACCGCCCGTATGGCGGACAGCCTCCATACGGCGGCGAGGCGGTCCGGATTCCCCGACGCGGCGCGCGTGCGCACACTGAAGCGGTGGAGTCCGGCGGCGCGGGAGGCGGACACTCCCGCTCACCGCGTCCGACCAGCGCGGCCCGGCGGACCCACCCGTGAGCCTACGAACGGATGAGACCCGTCCGACGGGACGGGCAAGGGGGGAACGATGAGTACGGCTCAACTGGAGGACCACAAGCGGGAGTACACCGGCGCGGTGGCCGAGCCGGCCCGCTCCGGCCATCTGCCGGGTCCGGCCGGCGCGGCGGGCGGGGAGCCGCGCACCGGCGTCCTGGACGCGGCCGAGGGGCGGCGGCTGACGATGGCGCACCAGCTGCTGGGGGAGCCCGCGCGGGCACTGGAGGTCCACCGGCGCACCGAGCTCACCGGCGCCGCGAGTCCCGACGAGATCACCGCGCTCGCGTGGGCCGCCGCCGCGTACTGCGCGCACGGTGAACTCCGCCGGGCGCAGGCGTCGGTGCGCCGCGCGGTCGCGGCGCTCAACCACTGCGGCGACCCGGGCGCGCAGGCGGTCGCCCACGCGGTGGCCGCCGTGGTGGCGGCCTGCGACGGACGCGGGGCGGTGGCCGAGCACCACCGGGAGCTGGCGGGGGAGGCGGCGTGCGGATCGGGGGATCCCGCGCTCGTCCTGCTGGTGCGCACCTGCGCCGCGCAGGAGCGCATCGAGCAGGGCGAGGCCCGCCGCGTCCTCGCCGGGCTCGACACGGCGCTCACGGCGCTCGGCCCGGACGACGAACGGGCCGGGCAGCCGGAGCTCCTGCTGGCCGCCGGGTGTGTGCGCGGCTGCGCCCATCTGGCGCTGGGCGAACTCGACTACGCGGCGGCCGAGTTCGGCCGGGCGCTGGCGGGCTACCAGCGGCTCGGCGAGGCCACCGGGCACGCGGCGCTCGGGGCCAGGGCACTGCTCGGGCTCGGCGACGTCCACCGCGAGCGCGGGGCGCTCGGCCCCGCGCGGGCCGCCTACCAGGAGGCGGTGGTGCGCAGCGAGCAGTGCGGCGACCGCCAGGTCCTCGCGGCGGCCCTCACCGGGCTCGCCCTGGCCCGCGGCGCCGAGGAGCCGTGCGCCGCGGCCCTGCTGGCCCGGCGCGCGGTAGGCCAGTGCGCGGGCCGGACCCGGATCCGGGCGCTGATCGCGGCGGGCTGGGTGGCGCTCGCCGACGAACGGCCGGAAATCGCGGCCGAGGCGGCCCGCCAGGCGGCCGGCGAACCCGGCGCCCAGGCCTGCCGCCCGGTCTACGCCGAGCTCCTGGAGCTGGAGGCGATGTGCACCCGCG
Source organism: Streptomyces sp. TLI_146 (assembly GCF_002846415.1). Lineage (NCBI taxonomy): Bacteria > Bacillati > Actinomycetota > Actinomycetes > Kitasatosporales > Streptomycetaceae > Streptomyces > Streptomyces sp. TLI_146. Next base: position 1,512,023 of record NZ_PJMX01000001.1, on the reverse strand, counting down.
AACCCCGCGTACGGGACCGGCTGCTGGAGGACGCCCAGGCGATGTGGACCGCCGCACGCCGGCCGGTGGCCGTGGCCCGGGTGGCCGCCGCCCGCGCCCTGCTGTCGGGGGCGGGCGGTCCGGAACTGCGCGAAGCGGTCGGCAGACTGCGGCAGTCGGGTGTGCGCGAGCGCGCGGCGGACGCGGCCGGGCTGCTCAACCGGGCGACCGCGCCGCTGCGGCCCTCGGCGGCCGTACGGGTCCTCGGCGGCTTCGGGGTGCTGCGCGACGGCGTCCCGGTGGGACCCGAGGAGTGGCAGTCCAAGAAGGCCCGCGACCTGCTCAAACTCCTGGTCGCCCGGCGCGGGTTGCCCACCCCGAGGGAGGTCGTGGTGGAGGCGCTGTGGCCCGGGGAGGACCCGGCCCGGTGCGCCAACCGGCTCTCGGTGGCGCTGTCGATCCTGCGCCTGGTGCTCGACCCGGAACGCCGCCTCGCGCAGGACCACTTCATCGCGGCCGACAAGCACGTCATCGCCATCGCCCGGCTCCGCGTCGACGTCCGGGACTTCCTGGCCGCCGCCCGGCACGCCCTCGCGCTCGCCGACCGCTCCGGCGGCCACGCCTACGCGGCGCTGGCGGACGCCGAACGGCTCTACCGGGGCGATGTGCTGGAGGACGAGCCGTACGCGGAGTGGGCGGTCGCCCTGCGCGAGGAGGCCCAGGCGGTCCACGCCGAGCTGCTGGCCCGGCTCGCCACCGCGGCGGCCGAGCGGGGGGACCACCACGCCGAGGTCCACTTCCGGCTGCGCCTGCTGGAGCGCGACCCGTACGACGAGGAGACCCATCTCGCCCTGATCGCCCTCCTCGCGGCGGCGGGCCGGCACGGCGAGGCCCGGCGCCGCCATGTGCTCTACGTCGAGCGGATGCTGGAGATCGACGTGGAGCCCTCCCCGTTCCCGCGCCCGGACCGGCGCGCCCCGGCTCAGCGCGGCCGGGACTGATACAGCCAGGCGTGGTAGCGGCCCGCGCTCTCCAGACCGGCCGGGTCGTGGCCCGCGCGAACGACCTGCTCGATCGCGCAGTCGCGCTCGGCCGGGTCGGTGAACAGCCGCTGCCGGTAGGCCCGCGAGGGGTCCGACACGGTGACCAGGCCGTGCGCGGCGAGCGCCGCGGCGACCGGCGCGTACGAGACGGTGCGCAGGGCGAACGCGCTCACCCACACCGGCACCCGCGCACACCCGAGCAGCGCGTCGAAGGTGCGGTGGGTGATGTAGCTGATGCCTCCGGTCACCGTGATCAGACCGGTGCGTGCGACGGCCCGGCGCAGCGGCTCGCTGGGCGGGGCGTGCTCCAGGTTCTCGGCGTACGCCTCGTCGAGCAGCCCGACCGCGAGCGCGTAGCCGACGGCGCGCTGCGCCGCGTCCAGACCGACGACCGGGCTCGCGTCGGCCCGGCGCCGGGAGGCGTAGAACGCCCGGTCGTACGCGATGAGTTCGGCTGTCGACAGGTCCGCCACCGCCGGCCCGGTGTAGTGCGCGTACAGCTCGGCGAGGGTGAGGTGGTGGTTGAGGAGCGCCGCGTTGATCCCGTACGAGCAGCACAGGTCGAGCACCGTGACCGGGCCGCCCGGACCGCAGGCGGCGGCCCGCGCGGCCCGGTCGTGCCGGAAGACCTCCTGCGCGTGATGCGGGATCTCGTACTCCAGTGGGGCGAGCCGGTGGAAGTAGGCGCGGGGGTCGGGGGCGTCGTAGATCTCGTCGAAGCGGGTCTTGCCCGGCGACGCGTGGAGCGGTCCTCGGCTCATCGGGGCGTACCTCCGCAGGCTGGGGGCGGGTGTGGGGCGGATGAACCTCTATCGGACTCGTGGAGTACGCCGGTAGGCCGCCCGGCCCGAACCGGCCACCGGCGGCGGGGCCGTGGGAGGGCCGTCGTATGGTGTGATCACCATGAGTCTCTTTGCCATCAGTGACCTGCACGTCGGCCATGCGGAGAACCGCGCGGTCATGGACGCGTTGCGTCCCGATTCGTCCGAGGACTGGCTGATCGTCGCCGGGGACGTGGGGGAGAAGGCGGACGACGTGCTGCGGGCGATGGAGCAGCTGGCGAACCGGTTCTCCACCGTCGTCTGGGCACCCGGCAACCACGAGCTGTGGACGCCGCCCGCCGACCCGGTGCAACTGCGCGGCGAGGCCCGCTACCTGTATCTGGTCGAGCGGCTGCGCGAACTCGGGGTGGCCACGCCCGAGGACCCCTATCTCCAGTGGCCGGGCCCGGACGGACCGGTCGTCGTCGCACCCCTCTTCGTGCTGTACGACTACACGTTCCGCCCCGACGGCGCGCACACCAAGGAAGAGGCGCTGGCCGTCGCGCACGGCACCGGTGTGGTGTGCATGGACGAGTACCTGCTGCACCCCGACCCGTACCCCACCCGCGACGCGTGGTGCCGGGCGCGGCTCGCGTACACCCGCTCGCGGCTGGACGCCGTCGACCCGGCGCTGCCGACCGTGCTGGTCAACCACTTCCCGCTGGTGCGCCAGCCGACCAGGGTCCTGCGCCACCCGGAGTTCGCCCAGTGGTGCGGCACCGAGGCCACCGCCGACTGGCATGTGCGCTACCGCGCCGCCGCGGTCGTCTACGGGCATCTGCACATCCCGCGTGCCATCGACGTCGACGGGGTGCCGCACCTGGAGGTGTCGCTCGGCTACCCCCGCGAGTGGGGCAAACGGTCGGCGCCGCCGCAGGGGCTCTGCCGCATCCTGCCCGCACCGCACTCGGTGCCCCGGTGGTGACCCGCGCGCTGCTCGACGGGCTGCTCCCGGCCCAGGTGGTGGTGGCGGAGCTGTTCGCCGACCCGCCGACGGTCGAACTGTTCCCGCAGGAGGCCGAGCTGGTGGCCAAGGCGGTCGACAAGCGGCGGCGCGAGTTCGCCACCGCACGGCTGTGCGCGCGCACCGCCCTCGCCCGGCTCGGACACGCGCCCGGCCCGATCCTGCCCAGGGGCGAGGGCCCGGCCTGGGCCCAGCGCGCCCCGCGCTGGCCGGACGGCGTCGTCGGCAGCATGACGCACTGCGACGGCTACCGCGCGGCGGCCGTCGCCCCCACCTCGGCGATAGCCTCGGTCGGCGTGGACGCCGAGCCCAACGCGCCGGTGCCCGACGGCGTACGGGAGATGGTCACCCTGCCCGAGGAGCGCGTCACCCTGGACCGGCTCGCCGCCTCGCATCCGGCCGTGGCCTGGGACCGGATGCTGTTCAGCGCCAAGGAGAGCGTCTTCAAGGCGTGGTTCCCGCTGACCGGCCGCTGGCTGGACTTCGGCGACTGCGTGATCACCCCCGACCCCGAACGCGGCACCTTCACGGGGGCGTTGCGGGTGCCCGGCCCGGTGGTCGACGGCGTCCGGGTGGACGTGTTCAGGGGGCGGTGGCGCACGGTGGAGGGGGAGGACGGGGGGCTCGTGGCCACCGGTGTGGTGGTGGGGCGGGAGGGCGCCGGGGTGTGAGCGCGAGGGGCGAGCCGTGCTCGTACGCCCCGCGCGCCCGCCCCTCAGCCGTCCCTTACCGCCCGGTCATCGCCTCGATGTGGTCGCGGATCTCCTGGGTCACGACGGGCAGATGGGCGTCCAGGAAGAAGTGGCCGCCGGTGAAGACCCGCATCCGGAACGACGCCGAGGTGTGCCGCTCCCAGTGGGCCACGTCGTCGGGGTCGACCACGGGGTCGGCATCCCCGCACAGCGCCACGACCGGACAGGCCAGCGACCGGCCCGGCTCGGGGACATGCGTCTCCAGGGCGCGGTAGTCGCCGCGCAGCGCGGGCAGCACCATGCGCAACAGGCCCTCCTCCGCGAGCAGTTGGGCGTCCGTACCGGAGAGCTCCATGAGGTGGCGGACCAGCTCGGCGTCGTCCGCTTGGTGGAGCCGGCGGGAGATGGGGACGGAGGGCGCCGCGCGGCCCGACGCGAACAGGCCGAGCGGCCTGACGCCCTTCTCCTCCAGCCGCAGCGCCACCTCGTACGCGACGGAGGAGCCCATGCTGTGGCCGAAGAGCGTGAGCGGGCGGTCGGTCCACGGCATCAGCTCGTCGGTGAGGTGCTCGACCAGCGTGCGCATGTCCTCGATGGGGCGCTCGGCCAGCCGGTCCTGACGCCCGGGGTACTGCATCGCCAGCACGTCCACGTCCGGTGACAGCGCCTTGGCGGCGGCGAAGAAGGACGTGGCCGAGCCGCCCGCGTGCGGGAAGAAGACGGCGCGGGTGGGCGCCTGCGGGGCGGGGTGGTACCGCTTGATCCAGGGGCTGTTCACCGCTGCGCCCCCACCCGGTGCTGGTGCACCCGCAGGTGCAGGGTGGCCAGGTCGAGCAGCGGCGTGGGCACCGACAGCGCGCGGGCGCGTGCGGTCAGGTCGCCGAAGACGTGCTCCACCTCGGTGGGGAAGCCGGACACCACGTCGCGGTACATGGAGGACGCGAAGGTGGAGCCGCTCTGGGTGACCAGGGAGGCGGTGAGGGCCTGTTCGCTCTCGGGAACGGGGAAACCCGCCGCGGCCGACACCGCGGCGCCCTCGGCGAGGACCGCCGGGCCGAGGCCGGAGCCGCCGGGGACGGCGTTGACGTCACCGACCTCGCCGCGCATCAGACAGGTCACGGTGGACAGGGTCGTGATGAAGACCCACTTGTGCCACATCGAGGCGAGGATGTCGGGCGACACGCTCGCGTCGATGCCCGCCCCGGCCAGTACGGCGCGGATCCTCTCGGTCCGGGGCGAGGCGCCGCCGTCCTGCTCGCCGAGGGCGAGGACCGCGAGCGGGGCCAGCCGGACGATGTCGCCTTCATCGTTGAGCGTGGTGATGACCTTGGCCACCCCGCCGAGGACCGGCTCCTTGCCGAAGCGGGCGTTCAGCACGTCCAGGTGGCGTATGCCGTTGAGCAGCGGCACGATCGCGGTGTCCGGGCCGACCGCCGGGGCGAGGTCCTCGACGGCCTGCTCCAGGGCGGTGGACTTCACCGACAGCAGGACGAGGTCGTACGGCTCCGCGAGCTCGTCGGCGGTGACCAGGCGCGGGGTGAGCACCTCGTCCTCACCGGAGCCCGTCAGCCGCAGCCCCCGCTCGCGCAGGGCGGCGGCGCGCCGTGGTCGTACCAGGAACGTGACGTCGCGGCCCGCGCGGGCGAGCAGGGCGCCGAAGTAGCCTCCGGTGGCGCCTGCGCCGACGACCAGGATCTTCATGTGCGTACACCTTTCGTCGTGAACATCGTCGTGCGAGAGGGTGAGGCGAAGGGCTGTGCGGCCGGGTTTTCGGCCAGGTTTTCCCGGTCGGTTCCGTCAGCCGCGCAGGGGGTGGAGCAGGCGGTGCGGGCGGCTCAGGGCCACCGTCACCGGGTCGTCGTCCTCACCGCCCGGGCCGAGGCCGGGGCCGGGCGTGACCAGGATGTCGCGCACCTCGACGGCCGCGTCGCAGCGCGTGCACCGCCCGTCGGCGGAGATCGGGGCGTCGTCGGCGGCGTGCCGGAAGATCCGGCGCGGGCCGCCCGTGGCGTAGTGCTCGTCGCCCCAGCAGGTGAGCGCGCGCACCACGGGCCACAGCGACACGCCCTTCGGCGTCAGCTCGTACACCTCGCGCCGCCCGGTGCCCGGCACCCGGGCGAGGACCTCCGCCTCGGTGAGGGTGGTGAGCCGGTCGGTGAGGACGGCGCGGGGGACTTTGAGGTGGGCCGCGAAGTCGCCGAAGCGGCGCACCCCGTAGAACGCGTCCCGCACGATCAGCAGCGTCCAGCGCTCGCCGACGATCTCCAGGGAGCGGGCGAGGGAGCAGGACTGGCCGGTGTAGTCGCGGGGCAGCGTCACGGGGCCGACCCTAACCCAGAACAGTTCGGTGAGTGAACCAAAATCTTTGAACGTCCTCCACAGCATGGTTACCTTGGTGTGGACCCCCGTGTGCGGCGTGTGTTCGACCTGGTGCACGATCTGGGGGTACGTGGGGAGCTACGCGCCGATTGTCTTGACCGCTGGCGCTGGCAGCGTGAGGGGTTGATCAAGCAGTGTTCCGAGTTGCCGACGGCCGTCGTGACGGCGTCGAGAGCGGGCACGTCGGTGCGGTCGAGGGGGCCGCCGCGGCGCCCGCGCCGCCCGCGACCGACGGCGGGGACCGTCGGCAACGGGCCGATCTGCTCATCCGGTTCGTCCGGTTCCTCGCCCGCACCCTGCGCGGCGAGTTCCAGGGCATCGTCGTCGACCCCGTACGGCAACTGGTCAACCGGGGTCTGCGCGGGCTCTTCCTCGGTGTGCTCGCCTGTGTCGCGGTGACCGTCTTCCACGCCATCCATCTGACCCGGGCCGGCGCGGTGGTGGTCCGGCTGACCGGCGAGGTCAAGGCCGATCTGCCGCTGTGGCTGGCGCTGCTGCGCACCCCCATCTCGCTCTTCGTCCCGGCCCTCGACCTGCCGGTCTGGGCGGGCCTGACCCAGCTGTTCCTCGGGTTCGCCCTGGCGGAGCTCGCGCTCGGCCGGACCCGGACGCTGGTGATCGCGTACGTCACGACGCTGGCCGGGACGCTCAGCGCGCGCGTGATGATCGCGCTCGGCCCCGGCACCTGGGGCGGCCTCGGGCTGCCCCCGGAGATCGGGCAGGTGCTGGACACCGGCCCGTCCGCGGCCGTGGTGGGGCTGTTCACGTATCTCTCCGTGGTCCGGCGGGCCCCGATCGTGTTCGCGCTGACCGGCGGCTCGATGCTGTTCGAGGCGATGGTGAAGCCCAATCTGGCCGGCCGTGAGCATCTGATAGCGGTGGGCATGGCCATCGTGCTCGGTCTGCTGCACGGCCGCGTCGACCTGGGCCCGGCCGCGCTGCGTCGCAGATGGCTGCGCCGGCGCAACCGCCGCGCGATCGCGGCCGTCGAGGCCACCGCGTAGGCATTTCTACACAGAACGACCAAAAGTTCTGTAGATATCGGATAGCCGTTCAATATGCATATAAAGGCCAGATAAGAGCACACTGGAATCGCGACCGGATGTCGCATCGGGGCCAACAGACTTGCAGGCATCAGAAGGAGGCGAGTCACATGGCCGACGTCTCTCACCGACCAGGTGACATATCCGGGCACCCCGACGTATCGGAGATGCGGGACAGGTACGCGGCGATGCTGGAGACCCGAGGGGTCGCGGCGGTCGAGGAACTCGTGATCCTCGCCGGAATCTACGCGGCCATCTCCGGCTGGACCGTGCACTTCTCCGGCGCGCTGCCGACGCTCGCCCTGACCAACCTGATCGTCGGCATCGCTCTCGCGGTGGTGGGCTTGTGCATGTCCATCGTTCCGGAGCGGTCGCAGGACCTGAACTTCGTGGCCCTGCTGTTGGGCGCCTGGCTGATCGTCGCTCCGTGGGTGGTCGCCCGCCACCCCGGCACCGGAGCAGTCCTGAGCAACGTCATCACCGGCGGTGCGGTGTGTCTGTTCGCGCTGGTCGCGGGCGGCATGCTGATGAGCAAGAACAGAAGGGCGACCTGATCCACGGCGGCTGCCCGCACAGCCGCCCGCCCCAGGGCCCCCGCCCGCGCGAGCCGCGGCCGGGGGCCCGTCCCGTTCGCCGCAGGGGCGCGTCGGCAGCTTTCCCTATCGGCTGATCGTCGTCGGCCGTTGTCCAGGAACCGCGTCAACTCCCTTGGCGTACAAAGGCACTGAGGTGACGGGGCGATGTGCGCGAGATGAGCGCGGTCCCCCTATCGTGGACGCATGTCTACGCCCCAGTTGATCCGGATCGTCTCGCGCGACTCGCCCATGGCGCTCGCCCAAGTGGAACGCGTACGCGCCGAACTCGCGGCCCTCCACCCCGGCGTCGCCACCGAGGTCGTCCCGGTCAAGACGACCGGCGACAAGTGGATGGGCGACCTCTCGCTGGTCGAGGGGAAGGGCGCGTTCACCAAGGAGGTGGACGCCGCGCTGCTCGCCGGCGAGGCCGACCTCGCCGTGCACTGTGTGAAGGACGTGCCCGCCGACCGCCCGCTGCCGGCCGGAACCGTCTTCGCCGCCTTCCTCAAACGCGACGACATCCGCGACGCGCTGATCCACCCCGGCGGCCGCACCCTCGACGAGCTGCCCGCCGGCACCCGTATCGGCACCTCGTCGGTCCGGCGCATCGCCCAACTGGCCGCCTCCCACCCCGAGCTGCGCTGTGTCCCGATGCGCGGCAACGCCAACCGCCGGCTGGAGAAGCTGGCCGCGGGCGAGGCCGACGCGCTGCTGCTCGCCGTCTCGGGCCTGGAGCGCATCGGCCGTACGGACGTGATCACCGAGGTGCTCTCGCCGGAGGTGATGTGCCCGCCCATCGGCGCGGGCATCCTGGCCCTGCAGTGCCGCGAGGGCGACCGCGAGCTGATCGACCTGGTGAGCGACCTGGGCGACCCCGACGCCCACCGCGAGGCGACGGCCGAGCGGATGTTCCTCCACGTCCTCCAGGGCCACTGCAACAGCCCGATCGCCGGGTACGCGCGCGCCGCCCGCAACGGCGATCTCTCGTTGCGCGCCTGTGTGTTCACCCCCGACGGGAAGATCGTCCTCAACGCCCACGAGTGGGCGGGTCCGCTCGACCCGGCCACCCTCGGCACCTCGGTCGCGGTCACGCTGCTGCGCCAGGGCGCCCGCGAGCTGATCGACTCGATCGCCCACTGAGGCCGTACCGGCGAGAGTGCCTAAGCCTTTGGGATGAGGAGAAGCGCGACCGCAGACCGATCCGCCGAAGATCACCGCGCCGCTAGCATGGCGCTCGCTCGCCGGCTTCGTCGTCGATGCCCAGTCCATCGGCGAAGCCGGCGAGAGCGTAGGTTCAGTAGGACAGGAAAGCGACTGGACCGGAGGACGTCAGCACATGCTCAGCAGCCGTACCGATGAGGTCGAATCATTGATGGCGCGGTTCCCGGGGGTGCCCAGGGAAGCCGTGATCAAGGAAGATCTGCTGCGCGGAGGCATGGCCTTCGACGACTCGGCCCTCAGCGACAACGAGTCGGGCGAGGTCAAGCCGAAGTCGTACTTCATCTTCTCGTTCGACCACCGCACCCTGCCGGAGCTGGGCGCAGCCGCGCTGCGCCGCCCGCCGGAGGAGATCGTGCTGACCGGCGGGCCGTACGACCTGCGCCGCACGGTCGTGTCGGTGCGGGTCAACCCGGCGTCCCCGTACCGGGTCGCGGCCGACGACAACGGCATGCTCGGCCTCTACCTGGACGGCAAGCGGATCTCGGACGTGGGGCTGCCGCCGATGCCGGAGTACTACCGGCACAAGCTGTCCAACGGCAAGTCCGTGATGGAGGTGGCCCCGACGATCCAGTGGGGGTATCTGATCTACCTCACCGTGTTCCGGGTCTGTCAGTACTTCGGCGCCAAGCAGGAGTGCCAGTACTGCGACATCAATCACAACTGGCGCCAGCACAAGGCCGCCGGGCGCCCGTACACCGGAGTCAAGCCGGTCGAGGAGATCCTGGAGGCGCTGGAGATCATCGACCGGTACGACACCGCGAAGGCGTCCACCGCGTACACCCTCACCGGCGGCGCGATCACCTCGCACGTCGGCGGGCGCGACGAGGCCGACTTCTACGGGATGTACGCCAAGGCGATCGAGGAGCGCTTCCCCGGCCGCTGGACGGGCAAGGTCGTCGCCCAGGCGCTGCCCAAGGAGGACGTGCAGCGCTTCCACGACTACGGCGTACGGATCTACCACCCCAACTACGAGGTATGGGACCGGCGCCTGTTCGAGCTGTACTGCCCGGGCAAGGAGGAGTACGTCGGCCGTGACGAGTGGCACCGGCGCATCCTCGACTCGGCGGAGATCTTCGGGCCGCGCAATGTGATCCCCAACTTCGTCGCGGGTGTGGAGATGGCCGAGCCCTTCGGCTTCACCACCGTCGACGAGGCGATCGACTCCACGGTGGAGGGGCTGCGCTTCTTCATGTCGCGCGGTATCACCCCGCGTTTCACCACCTGGTGCCCCGAGCCCACCACCCCGCTGGGCAAGGCCAACCCGCAGGGCGCGCCGCTGGAGTACCACATCCGCCTCCTGGAGGCGTACCGGGCGACGATGGACGAGTACGGCCTGACCTCCCCGCCCGGATACGGTCCTGCGGGGCCGGGGAACGCGGTGTTCTCGGTGAGCTCCTTCATGGACAGCTTGTCGGTCTAGCCATGGTTTACAATTCATCTATATGCGGGCCGCGCCGAACGGCCGCCCGCCCCTGAACGAGCCCCGGCAGGTCTCCCCCGTCCTGCCGGGGCTCTTTTTCTGCCCGCACTCGTCGGCCCCCGCCCGCCCCGGCCCGTACCGGTTCGGAGCCGCCCCGATCGGCCCCGTCGCGCGGCCTGTGTTGCGCGTTCACCCGGATGGGGTCACGCTGATTGCGTTCGCTCTGTATCTGAGTGACTACTTTCCGCTTACTCGGGGCTGTCATTGTCAAAGCGGCGGCCGGTCCGCCGGCCGCTCTGATGAGGAGCGCAGTCGTGGGCGTGGTCGTGGAAGTGAACCGTCAGTACACCCTGGATCTCGAAGCCGCCCCCGAGCGGGTGCCGCAGATCCGGCGGATCGTCGCCGCACACCTTCGGTACTGGAAGCTGGAGTGTCTGATCCAGCCCGTCAGCCTCGGTGTGTGCGAGCTGCTCACCAACGTCTTCCGGCACACCGAGGGCGACAAGCGCTGCACGCTCGAACTGCGCTGGACCGGGCGCCGCCTCACCGCGGCCGTCCTCGACCACGACCCCCGGCTGCCCGTCCTCGGCGGCGGCGAGCCGCTGGCCGCCCGCGGCCGGGGTCTGGCCATGGTGGCTTCCCTCAGCGACAGCTGGGGCACGCACGCCACGGCCGACGGCAAGGTCGTCTGGTTCACGCTGCGGGCCGAGGTGCCCGACGCGCAGCCCCTGGCCCGGGTGCGCCCGCTGCGGGCGCTGCCCGAGGCGCAGCGCCCGCCCGCCGCGGTCACCCGCCGCCCGCTGGTCCCGCTGGCCGCGTTCGCGCGCGGATAGCGGGCGGTACGACACCGGCGCCCTGTCTCACGGCACTTCGCGCAGGAACAGGGCGCCACAGGTGTGGCAGAACGGCCGCGCCTGCTCGGTCCCCCAGGCGTCCGACGGCAACTGGCTCTGGTTCATGTCGAGCTCGCGGCCGCACATGGACACGCTCTGGCCGGTGCGGACCATGTGCCACTCCTTGAGCGTGCTGCCGCCGGGCTCGGTCATCTCGGCGACGATGTGGTGTTCCATCGTGTGCTGCTCCTTCGTGTGGGGCCAGGGTGCCGGGCGGGCCGGGTGCGGCGGGCGCGGCACCGGTCCCACTCTGACGCCCGCCCGGGGCGCGCGCACGTCCGGCCGTGCGGGAGGCGCAGGTGGCGGGCCTGATCGTGGCTCGCACATGAAATCTCAAGGAAACCTCTCTATTCAAGATTCAATGTTCTCGTTGCTTTAGAAATCAAAGCAGAGGCGGCTTTGCGCCTTATTCTCTACGGGCGTCCATCAGCCCGTCCGACCGTTCGGGTGGCTGTGGCCTGCAACTTTCAGCGATCGCCGTGTGGCGGAGTGTGACCGGATTTGTATACGGCGGTCAGCGGCACTCCCGGGACTGGACAAGACTCTGGCTCGTTCATCGGTCCCTGACTGACAGGAGTGTTCGATATGCGTAAGACGCTTGGGCGTACGACTCTGGTGGCCGCGCTGGCCCTCGTCGGCGCAGCGGTTGCCGTACCGGGTGCGGCCGGCGCCGATCAGCATGACACCCGGGGTGCCGCGATGAGCCTCTACCCGCCGTCCGCGCTCGTCCTGACCGTGGCGCCGGGTACCGGCGACGACGGCGCGTCCGTCCTGCGCGCGGTGACACTCTCCTGCGCGCCCACCGCCTCCGGTACGCACCCGGCCGCCAAGCGGGCCTGTGCGGAGCTCGCCCACAACCAGGGCGACTTCGCCGCGATCACGGCCGGTCCGCCGCTCGGCGCGGTGTGTACCAAGGAGTGGAACCCGATGACCGTCACGGCCGACGGCGTCTGGGACGGCCAGCGGGTCTCCTACAAGCACACCTTCGGCAACCCCTGTGAGAAGCAGGCGGGCCAGGGCGTCGTGTTCAACTTCTGACCGACGAGCACGCTGCGTCGCCCGCACGCGACAGCACGAACGGCGGGGCACCCCGAGCGGGGGTGCCCCGCCGCCGCGTCGCCCGGCCCCGTACCGCAGGCGCGCGGGGGCGGGCCGACGGACAATGGGGGACGGTCGGAGGTGGCGATGGATCCGGTGACGGCGTTGAGGCGCATCGCGTTCCTGCTGGAGCGCACGCAGGCCCCCACGTACCGCGTACGGGCGTTCCGTACGGCCGCCGCCGCGGTCGAGGAGATGGCGCGCGGCGAGGTGGAGAAGCGGGTGGCCGCCGGGTCGCTGGAGTCGGTGCGGGGCATCGGCCCCAAGACGGCCCAGGTGGTGCGCGAGGCCCTGGCGGGAGAACTGCCGGAGTATCTGCGGCGGTTGGAGGAGGAAGGCGCCTCCGGGCCCCTGGCCGAGGGCGGCGGGGAACTGCGCGCGGCCCTGCGCGGCGACTGCCATCTGCACTCCGACTGGTCCGACGGCGGCAGCCCCATCGAGGAGATGGGCCGGGCGGCGGCCGAGCTAGGCCATGAGTGGGCGGTGCTCACCGACCACTCGCCCCGGCTGACCGTGGCCAACGGCCTGTCCCCGGAGCGGCTGCGCAGACAACTGGAGGTGGTGGCCGAGGCGAACGAGCGCTGGGCGCCCTTCCGGCTGCTCACCGGCATCGAGTGCGACATCCTGGAGGACGGCTCGCTCGACCAGGAGGAGGAACTCCTGGAGCAGCTCGACGTCGTGGTGGTGTCGGTCCACTCCAAGCTGCGTATGGACGCCGCCGCGATGACCCGCCGCATGGTCGCGGCCGTGCGCAACCCGCACGCCGACGTGCTGGGGCACTGCACCGGGCGGCTGGTGACCGGGGGACGGGGCAAACGGCCCGAGTCGGCGTTCGACGCGGACGAGGTCTTCGCCGCCTGCGCCGAGTCGGACACCGCGGTCGAGATCAACAGCCGTCCCGAGCGCCTGGATCCGCCGCGCAGGCTGCTGCGGCGCGCGGTCGACGCGGGCGTCCTCTTCTCCATCGACACCGACGCGCACGCCCCCGGGCAGCTGGACTGGCAGATCTTCGGCTGCGCACGGGCCGAGGAGTGCGGGGTACCGGCCGAGCGCGTCATCACCACGTGGACCGAGCGGGAACTGCTGGCCTGGACGCGCGAGGGCAGGACACCGGCACGGGGTTGACGCGCCCTTGGCATCGACGGCTTCGGCTTCTCGGGTGAGGCTGGGCCGCGGCCGTGTCCAACGGAGGCGTCGGCCGGTTGTCAGGGCGTGATCTCAACACGACGTATCGCCACAGTCCTCGCCCTCGCCGCCGGAGTCTCGGGCCTCGGTGCGTCCGCGGCGAGCGCCGCGGGCCCGGCCGGAGCCAAGCCCACCGACATCTCCCCGATCGCCGTGCTGGACGAGCTCGTGACGAGCTCGGTCCCGGCGGAGCACCGGAGCGAAATGCCCAGCGTGAAGGCCCAGCTCAGCCAGTTGAACAAGCTGAACGACCTCAACCAGCTCCACCAGCTCACCGACCCGGTCGCCCCGGTCACCGGCCTGCTGCCCTCCGTGGGCTAGGGGAGCGCACACGACGGTCACGCTTACGGAACGGGGGCGCCCGGCGCCCCCGTTCCGCAGGGGATCAGTCGATCTCGTAGTCGAACCAGATCCGGTGGGTGCCGTCGGCGTCGATCGCCAGGCCGCCCGAGCCGGAGATCCCGGTGAGGGCGCCCGTCCCGCTGGACGGCACGATGACGCAGAACTCGCTCTCGCGGCCCGTGCCCAGCGTGGTCGCCGAGTGCGCGAAGTTGAAGGTGCCCCGCCGCTCGTGCAGCGAGCCGTCGAAGGACTCCATCGCGACGTACGTGCCGGTGGCCGCGGTCTGGTCGTACGCGGCGGTGAACAGGGTGGAGGAGCGGCCCGCGATCTCGCCCTCGTAGTGCTTCTCCATGGTGGCGACGCCGACCGGTAGCCCGGTCTCGACGGCGGGGGTGGGGACGAGCCCCGTGGGCGTGAACCCGGTGACCTTGAACGTGCCGGAAGCTCTCATCGCGGGATCGTAAGCCACCGCCGCGGTGACCGGCGCCCGTCCGGCCCCGGCTCCGGCTCGTGGTCCCCCGGACGGGGCACGACAATGAGGGCGCCGAACCCCGTACGCCCACGCGGGCGTCCGACCGCCGGGAGACCCGCATGGCAGTCCACTGGAAACTCGTCGTCGACTGCGCCGAGCCGCTGAGTCTCGCCGACTTCTGGGCCGAGGCGCTCGGCTACGAGGTGGAGGACCACACCGTGCTCATCGAGCGCCTGGTCGCCGCGGGCGCCGTCACCGACGAGCTGTACACGGTCGTCGACGGCCGCAAGGCCTGGCGGACCCTGGCCGCCGTCCGCCACCCCGACGACCCCGTCGAGGCGGCTTCCGGCATGGGCCTCGGGCGCCGGCTGCTGTTCCAGCGCGTCCCCGAGCCCAAGCGGGTCAAGAACCGGCTCCACATGGACCTGCACTTCGGCCCCGAACACCGCGAGGCGGAGGTCGAGCGCCTTGAGGGCCTGGGCGCGAGCGTGCTCCAGGTCGTCGTCGAGCCCGGCACCGACCACGTGGTCATGGCCGACCCGGAGGGCAACGAGTTCTGCGTCCAGTAGCCGCACGTTCGGGGCGCCGCGCCCGGTTCCGTCCCGGCCGTCCGCTGGGACAATGGCGCGCATCAACGGGGTCCGCCTGACGGGGGGCGCGGGTGATGCGGTACTGGCGGCGCGGGATCTGGGTGGGTGCGGTGCTGGCCACCGGGGCGGTCGTCGCCGTGGCGGTGCGCGAGCGCAGCCTCAGCAGCACCGGTTCGCTCGTCTCCGTGCTCGGCTTCCTCGTCTCCATGGCCGGGCTGGTCGCCAACACGCTCAGAACCGCGCCCGGCGAGCGCTCCCCGGCCGACCACCTGGAGCACGCCGCCGACGCGCTGGCCGAGGCGGTGCGGCTGCACTGGCAGGCCGAGTGGCGGCTGCGCAGGCTCCAGGACCCCCGGCCGCTGCCCGTGCGCTGGACCACGGCGGACCCCTGGCTCGCCGACGCGCCCGAGAACATCGGGGGCGGCGCAGACGCCCGGTTCGACGGCGTACTGGACGACATCGCCCGGGTGTTCGCCCGCGTCCCCGCCCGGCGGCTCGTGGTGCTCGGGGCCCCCGGCAGCGGCAAGACCGTCCTCGCCGTCCGCTTCGCCCTCGACCTCCTGGAGCGCCGCGACACGGGCGACCCGGTACCGGTGATCTTCCCGCTCGCCACCTGGCAGCCCGACAGCACGGACCTGTACGCCTGGCTCTCGGCCCGGCTCGCGGAGGGGTACCCGGCCCTGGGGTCCCTCCAGCGGTCGGGGGCCTCGCTGGCGGCGGAGCTCCTGGACGCCGGGCGGGTGCTGCCCGTGCTCGACGGCCTCGACGAACTCGCCCCGCCCCTGCGCGCGGAGGCCGTCCGCCGCCTCAACTCCGCGCTGGACGAGGGCAGTCCGCTGCTGCTGAGCTGCCGCAGCGAGGTGTACGCCCAAGTCGTCGCCGACGGCGACGTGTTCACGGCGGCGGCGGTCGTCGAGCTCCAGCCGCTCGCCTTCGAGGAGGCCGCCGACTTCCTGCGGCGCACGGCGAGACCCGTGCGCGGCCCCGCGGGGGAGCGCACCACCGCCTGGGACCCGGTGCTCGCCCGGACCCGGCCCGGGGACCCGGTGCGCCGGGTGCTCGCCTCGCCCCTGATGGTGGCGATGGCCAGGGCCGTCTACGGAGAGTCCGGGAACGACCCGGCCGAGCTGCTGCGGCGCCCGGAGTTCGCCGATCCGACGGCCCTGGAGGAGTATCTGCTCGACGCCTTCGTCCCCGCCGCCTTCGCCGGGTCCGCGCGCTGGGACACCGGGCGCGCCGTGCACTGGCTGCGCTTCCTCGCCCGCCATCTGGAACACCGCGACACCCGCGACCTCGCCTGGTGGGAGCTGCACCTCGCGCTGCCCAGGCCGCTGCCGCGCCTCGGCCCGCTGCTGCTGCTCGGACTGCTCGCGGAGGCCGTGTGCCTGCCGCTGTGGGCGCTCGGCCAGGACCCCGCGCTGCCCGCGGTGACCGCCGCCACGGTGGCCGGGGTCTGCGCCGGATACGCCGCGCGGAGCAGGCCACGGCGGCGGTTCCTGCTGCCGCTGCTGTACGCGCTGCCGCTCAGCCTCGCCGTCGGGCTCACCCGGCCGCTCAGCCAGGACCCCTACTTCGCGGTGCCGTTCGCGGGCATGCCGCGTGCGCTCGGCTGGCTCGCCGTGGGCGGGCTGTACGGCCTGGTGATCGCCACCGGGCTTGCCGCCATCGGCCTGGCGACGTCACCGCTGCCGTCGACCATGCCGTTCTTCGGCCGCCGCCGGCGCGGACCGCGCGGGCGCCGGTCGCGCAGGGCGGCCGCCGGGCTGCTCACGGCCGCCGGGGTCCTGCTCGTCGGCGCCGGGTTCCTGCCGGACTCACCGCTGCTCGCCGCGCTCGGCGCGGTACTCGCGGGCGCCCTGACGGCGTACCTCGTACGCGGCGAGTCGGGCGTGGTGGCCAAGGGCGGGCCGCGCGACCCCGCAGGCCGGGCGCGCCGCCTGGGCCGGGCGATGGCCCACGGCCTCGCCGTCGGCCTGCTCGCGGGGCTGAGCCTGGGGGCCGTCTTCACCCTGGCCGAAGGAGGTACGGCGGCGGCGCGCGCCGCACTGCGCGCCGACTTCCCCGTCGACGGGCCCGTGCGGCACGCCCCGGACGGCTCGCGCTACGTCGACGCGGCGGACGGCACCCGCTACGGCCTGCGCGCGCACGGCCGCACCTACCTCGTGCTGCCCGAGCCGGTCCACGGCACGCTCATCGAGCACGGCGGCACGCGTGAGTTCGCGCTGCCCGCCGACGTACGCGACCTGGACCTGTGTGCCCCACCGGCCCGCTGCACGGCGATCGACCAGCGCCTCGCGATCTCCGCGCACGACTACCGGCCCGACGGCGAGGTCTTCACCGTCCGGCTCACCGACGGCCGCGACCTCGGCTCGTACGATCTCTCACCGTTGCTCGACCGCGCCGACGGCGAGTGGGTGACCCGGCAGAGCCCGGGCGCGATCCTGCGCACCGCGGTGGTCTTCGGGCTCGCCGGCGGCCTCGGTCTCGGGCTCGTCGGCGGCATCGCGGCCGGGCTGCACCGGTGGCTGGGGGCGCCGGTCGACGTCACCCGCAGCCTCAGCCCCTCGGCGAGCCTGCGCACCGACCGGGGCACCGCCCTCGCCCGGGCGCTGTTCACCTATCTGGCCGCCGTCCTCGCGGGCAGCGCCCTGCCGCGCCTGCTCGGCCTGCCGGACGCCGCGAGCATCGGTGCGTACGCGCTGATCCCCACCGGCGTGGTCACGGTGGCGATGTCGGCGTGGGGGCGCCTCGCCGTGGCCCGCCTGTGGCTGTGCGGGCGCGGCGCCCTGCCCTGGCGGCTGATGGCGTTCCTCGGCGAGGCCCACCGCCTGGGCGTGCTGCGGCAGGCGGGCGCGGTGTACCAGTTCCGGCACGCGCGCCTGCAGGAACGACTCTCCTCGCCTCCGGCTACTCGTCCCAGGCCTGCACCATGGTCTGTTCGACGATCTTCCCGTCCTTGAGCGACATCATCGAGTTGGCCAGCACGCGTACGCCGTCGGGGTACTCGCAGGACTCCGTGAAGGCGACGCTGTCGCCCTGGACCACGCACTGCTCCAGCTTGTGCGTCATCTCGCGGCTGTAGACGTCGTCGAGCATCTTGGAGATCTCGCCCTGGCCGTGCATGACCATCGGATGGCTCGGCTGGGTGTTGCGGTCGACGACCCGGATCTCCGCGTCGTCCGCGTAGAGCGACAGCAGAGCCTTCGCGTCGTGGCCCTCAATGCCTCGGCGCAGCGTCTCGGTGTCGAAGGCGGTGCCCATGATGACCTCCTTCAGAAGGTCGCGGCCCGCGCCTGGTGGGCCGCGAGGGGCCTACGCTTCGAGCCTCCTCCGCCGGGACGCGGACGGCAAACCGTGGGGTGTCGTGCCGCGCGGAAGCGCCGCCCGCGGGAGATCGTTGCCCGAAGGCACGGCGAGCGGCGGAGGCGGGTATGAAGAGCGACGGCACCCCGGAACTCGTCCTGGTGACCGGCGCGACCGGCTACATCGGCGGCCGGCTGGTGCCCGAGCTCCTCGACGCGGGCTACCGGGTGCGCTGTCTGGCCCGTACGCCGCGCAAGCTGCGCGACCACCCGTGGGCCGGGTGCGTGGAGACCGTGCGCGGCGACGTGACGGACGCGGAGTCGGTCGGGGCGGCGCTGCGGGGCGTGGACGTGGCGTACTACCTGGTGCACTCGCTCGGCGCCGGGCCGGGCTTCGAGGAGACCGACCGCTCGGCCGCCCGGATCTTCGCCGAGCAGGCCGCGGCGGCCGGGGTCCGCCGGATCGTCTACCTCGGCGGCCTCACCCCCGAGGGCGTGCCGGAGGAGGACCTGTCGCCTCACCTGCGCTCGCGGGCCGAGGTCGGCCGGATCCTCCTCGGCTCGGACGTGCCGACGACCGTGCTGCGCGCCGCCGTCATCATCGGCTCCGGATCGGCCTCGTTCGAAATACTGCGCCATCTGACCGAACGGCTCCCGGTGATGATCACCCCGAGGTGGCTGGGCAGCCGGACCCAGCCGATCGCCGTACGGGACGTGCTGCGCTACCTCGTCGGCAGCGCCCGGATGCCCGCCGACGTCAGCCGGACGTTCGACATCGGCGGCCCCGAGGTGTTCACGTACGAGCAGATGATGCACCGGTACGCGGCGGTGGCGCGGTTGTCGCACCGGCTGATCGTGAAGGTGCCGATGCTGCCGCCACGGCTGTCGAGCCAATGGATCGGCCTGGTCACACCGGTGCCCAGCGCGCTGGCGCGGCCGCTCGCGGAGTCGCTGCGCCACGAGGTGGTCTGCCACGAGCACGACATCGCGCGGTATGTGCCCGACCCGCCCGGCACGCCGATCGGCTTCGACGAGGCGATCGCGCTCGCGCTGCGCCGGATCAAGGAGGCCAACGTGGCCACCCGCTGGTCCTCGGCAGCGCTCCCCGGCGCCCCCAGCGACCCGCTGCCGACCGACCCCGACTGGGCGGGCGGCAGCCTCTACACGGACAGCCGCGAGCGCCTCGTGGAAGCGTCACCGGAGGCCTTGTGGCAGGTCATCGAGGGTATCGGCGGGGAGAACGGCTGGTACTCCTTCCCGCTCGCCTGGGCCGTGCGCGGCTGGCTGGACCGGCTGACCGGGGGAGTGGGCCTGCGCCGGGGCCGCCGGGACGCCGCACGGCTGCGGGTCGGGGACTCGCTGGACTTCTGGCGGGTGGAGGAGATCACCCGGCCGCACCTGCTGCGGCTGCGGGCCGAGATGCGGCTGCCGGGGCTGGCCTGGCTGGAGATGTACGCGGAGCGCGAGAGCGACGGCCGCACCCGCTACCGCCAGCGCGCCCTGTTCCATCCGCAGGGGCTGCTCGGGCACGCGTACTGGTGGAGCGTGTCGCCGTTCCACGCCGTGGTGTTCGGGGGCATGGCGCGCAACATCACCCGAGCGGCGGCGCGGGCGCAGGAGCGAGCGGCGGGCTGAGAGCCTGCCTCCGAACCCCCGGCCGCGCCCCGGCGCCCGGCCGGTGCAGACCCGCTCCCCGGCCGCGTCAGACCCGCTCCTCGGCACCGGGAAGGTGGACGACGAGCAGGGTGAACGCGGCCAGCATGAAGTCGCGGGCCGCCGCGTCCAGGCCGTTCCACGCCTTGGACTGCCACATCGCGAACCACTCGCCCCCGATGGCGATGAACCCGGCACCGAAGAGCAGCATGACCATCAGCAGCCCCACCGTGCTCAGCCGCCGCGCCCGGGCGAAGCCACCGCCGCCCCGCAGCGCCCGCGCCCAGCCGACCCCCGCCGCCACGAGCACCAGCGCGGCGACCGTCTCCCAGACGATGATCAGTACGTACGCGATGTCCTGGAGCGTCGTCGAATCGACGGACCGCCACATGAGGTCCGGGTCCTTGAACGTCGTGTCCATGGCGAGGACATGGTGGACGAAGGCGCGGTTGGTGTCGAAGTCTGTGATGTTCCCGAACGCCACAAGTGCCATGTAGAGCGCGACGGTTGAGGTGAGCAGGGCGGCGGCGAGGGGCAGTACGGGCAGTGCGCCCGCGCGTCGGCGAAGCGAGGATCCGGTCCGGGGCCTTGGGGTCATGCCGGACTCTTTCCGGCGGGATCACCGGTGAAACCCGCCGCGATCAGGTGGCGGCGGGCGAGTCCGCGATCGTGGTGATCATGAGGTCGGCCGGGCGGACGGTGTACGGCACGTCGGCGGTGCTGCCGTCGCCCCACTTCTGGGTGACGAGGACGTGCGCCCCGTCCGCGCCCAGGGACGTGAAAGTCCAGGCGGCGGGGACGTTCG
Organism: Streptomyces sp. TLI_146; assembly: GCF_002846415.1. Taxonomy (NCBI): domain Bacteria; kingdom Bacillati; phylum Actinomycetota; class Actinomycetes; order Kitasatosporales; family Streptomycetaceae; genus Streptomyces; species Streptomyces sp. TLI_146. The sequence goes on along the minus strand of NZ_PJMX01000001.1, from coordinate 1,491,546 downwards.
GGGCGCGGAACACCGGGTCCTGGCCGGTGTGCGCGGCCGCCCATACGTCGAGCGCCTGGTTGAGCTCCCGGGTGAGGGACCTGGCCCGCACCTCGGCCGGGGTCGCGTCCTCGGTCGTGCCGAGGCGCGCGTTGCGGTAGGCCGTGAAGAACGCCTCCACCTGGTCCTGCGACGCCTGGGCGGGCGAGGGCGCCACGGCGGTCACCGGGCCGGGGCCGGCGGCGACGGGCCCGGCGCCGAGGGGCTCACGCAGGACGTGTGCCCCTCGGACCGCCGTCGGCGGACAGCAGACGGAAGGAGACCGTCAGAGCTGGCCGGACTCGGAGATGGTGATCTTCGCCGCGGTCTTGCCGCTCTGCGAGCCGAGGCTCTCGATCTTCTTCACGAGCTTCATGCTGTCCTCGTCCGCGACCTCGCCGAAGACGACGTGCTTGCCGTCCAGCCAGCCGGTGACGATGGTGGTGATGAAGAACTGCGAGCCGTTGCTGTTCGGGCCGGCGTTGGCCATGGACAGCAGGCCCGGGCGGTCGTGCTTGAGCTTGAAGTTCTCGTCGGCGAACTTCTCGCCGTAGATGCTCTTGCCGCCGGTGCCGTTGCCCCGGGTGAAGTCGCCGCCCTGGAGCATGAACTCGGGGATCACGCGGTGGAAGGAGGAGCCGGCGTAGCCGAAGCCCTTCTCGCCCGTGCAGAGCGCGCGGAAGTTCTCCGCGGTCTTCGGGACCACGTCGTCGAACAGGTTGAAGTTGATCCGCCCGGCGGGCTCGTCATTGATGGTGATGTCGAAGTAGACCTTGGTCGTCATGCCCCCATCCTGACATCCCGTCCGGCAAACCCGCTCTCCGGGCACCCTTTCCGGGGGTTCGCACGCCGATGCGGGTGTGCTCTGCCGCCCAGGTCAGCGGCGGCTCCGGGGCCGAACGGGCGGCCCGCGGCGGCCGTTCGCGTCAGCCGTCGGGGTTGGCCTCCCAGCAGGTGAGCTCCATCTCGTCGAGGTACGCCTCATGCGTCTTGCCGGTCAGATGCGCGTTCGACTCGATGCCGACCGCCGTCCATCCGGCCATGCTCATGACGAGTACCCGCAGCCCGTCGGAGCCGTGCTGCGCCAGCACCTCGTCGGCCACCCGCAGCGCCTCCTCGGGCACCCGCTCCGCGGGTTCGAGACCGACGATCGTCCGCAGCAGGTCGATCGTGACGCGGGTGATCTCCGGCGCGATGGCCCTCAGCCGCCGCTCCTCGACCTTGTCTACACGCCCCTCCTCGCCGGTGAGCACAGCGGAACGACAGGGCCATTCCCAGCGAGCCGGACGGACAAGCCAACTCACCGGGCACGAGGTTGAATTGAGCCGACTGTTGGATTGAGCGGCCGCGTCAGTGGGGCCGCGATCCGAGCGCGGCGCGCCGCCGGTCGGCCGCGGCGGCCGCCGCGACGTCTCCCGCCTCTCGGCTGAGCCGGGCGTACGAGCCCAGTACCTGGGCGTACGGCTGCTCGTACGCCGTCGCGTCCTGGCCGTGCAGCCGCTCGTACGCCTCGACCGCCAGCACGCAGGCCGCGAGCGCGTCCGGGTTGTCGGGGCGCGACCCGTCGTACAGCCCGCCCGCGAGGCGGTGCAGCGCGTCGGCCGCCGTGGCCAGCCGGTCCACCGGGGTCCGCTCGTCCGCCACGGCGATCCGCAGCCAGTACAGACAGCCGTCGAGGTCGTCGTGGTCGTTCATCGCCACCTGCGCGATCCGCAGCACCGCCTCGATGTGACCGGCCCGTGCGGCGGCGGTCCACCAGCGCTCGGCCCCGGCCCGGTCGCCCTTCTCGTCCAGGAGGCCGGCCAGGTGGTACGCGCAGAGCGCCTCGCCCGAGTCGGCGGCCCGGACGAGTGCGTAGCCGAAGCCGCTCTTCGTGGGTATGTGGGAGCCGGTGAAGTTCTCCGGGTCGCCGAGCCGCCCGGCGGCCTGCCGCCACCAGTGCTCGGCCTCGTCGGTGCGGCCGCTCCGGGCCAGGAGCACGCCGAAGTAGTAGGCGCCCTGGCTGTTGCCCCGCTCGGCGGACTCGCGCCACCAGCGCTCGGCTTCCTTGAGGTCGCCGGCCTCGTGCCGCAGGAAGCCGAGGTGGACGGCGGCCCCCGCGTTGCCCGCCTCGGCCGCGCGGACCCACAGCGCCTCGGCCTCGGCGGTGCGCCCCTGCCGGTTGAGCAGGACCGCGAGGTTCTGGGCCGCGTTGGGCTGCCCGTTGTCGGCGGCGAGCTTCCACAGCGTCTCGGCCTGGGCGTCGTCGCCCCGTCCGGCCATGATCGCGCCGAGCCCGTCGACCGCCGTCCAGTCGCCCTCGTCCATGGCCTGCCGGTACCACCGCTCGGCCCGGTCCGTGTCGCCGCGCTGGAGCGCCGCCACGCCCAGGTTGTTGAAGGCCGCCGGGAACCGGTGCCCGGCCGCGACCTCGTACCACCGCTCCGCGCCCGCGAGGTCGCCCTGCTCGTGCAGCAACTTGCCGAGCGCGAAGGCGCCGTGGCCGCTGCCCGCCCCGGCCGCCGCCCGGTAGGCGTCCGCCGCCTCGCGCGTCCGGCCCGCCGCCAGGTGCCGGTCGCCCGCCTCCCGGTGGCGCAGGCCCGCGCGGGGCTCCGGCTCCGGGGCGGAGCGCGGGCGGCCGCTCATGATGCTCGCGCCGTCGGACGAGATATGGGCCGCGATCTCGAAGAAGCGCCGCGTCCCGCCGTCCTGCCCGGCGTGGCCGTCCGGTGCGGCCGGATCCCAGTGGTCGGGGAAGAGCTCGTGCACGGGCGTGCTGGTACGGCCGCCGCCCGGATGGTGGGCAGCCGTACCGCTGGTGGCGGTGACGGACAGGTCCCAACTCGGGCTGTACGTAAGGCCGCCGCACACGATCTCGGCCTCCAGTCGCCAGTGCACCCAGTATCCGGACCCGGTGACCGGGGCGAGGACGAGCCGCAGGCTCGCGCCGCCGGACACGGTCAGCGGGAGCGACGGCGTGTCGTCGTCGACGGGGGCCACGGCTGGCGGGCCGTCGTCGAGCCGCACCTCGAAGTCCGGGCGCTCCAGCGGCTCGAACGCCTCCACCGAGCGCTGGATCGACTCCAGCAGATCGGGGCTGAACACCATGTCCGGCATCCGGCGGTGGGCCATGCTGATGCCGTCCGCCACGAGCGGGGCGTGCCGGGTCGCCCTGGCCTCCAGGCGTACGAGGGTGACGTCCGACGCTTCGTCGGCGGTCAGCGCGAACACCAGGTTGTGGCCGGTGAGCGGGATGTGGACGGCTTCGCCGCCCGGGCCGGAGCCGGGCGGCCCCATCACGGCGAGATGGGTGCGCGTCGTCACCTTCACCGTGTACGGCACGTCGTCGGGGAGGCCGTTCGCGGGCACCGCCCGAACGGGCCGCTGCATCGCGTACACCGCCGCGCCGCCCCCGTCGGGTGCGGGCCGGACGGCCGGGGAGGGGCGCGGGGGTGGCGCGGTCCGCCGCAGGGTCAGCGCGCCCGACACGGCGGCCACCGCGACGACGGCCGCCCACGCGGGCCAGGCGCGGGTGCCGCCCGCGAGCAGCACCGCGCCGCCCAGCACGAGCGGGACAAGGGTGGTGAGGGCCGCGGCGCGCAGTGCGGGTGCCGTCGCCATCAGACGGCCGGGCGGGCGTGGCGGGCGGCGGTGCGGAACGGGTGTCCGTCGAGGTCGACGCGGACGCTCCCGGTCCGGCCCGCGCAGGACCAGTCCAGCCACAGCACCCACTGGACGTCACCGGCCTCGGTCCTGACCTCCAGGTCCAGCACCTCCACCTCGTCTTGGCCCACTTGGTACGGGAAGTCGCTGGCGGCGAGGGGGCGTACGCGCGGCGGCTGGGCGTCGAGCAGCACCTCGAACCGCCGCACCGGGACCTCCGCCGCGTGCCGGGAGAGGTCGCCGGAGCGGTCCGCCCGCGCGACCACCTCGACGCGCAGGTCCGTCAGCACCACGGGCAACGGCCCGGCCCCGGTGGCGACCAGCCGGACCGTGTGGCCGCTGGCCGGAACCTCGACGACCCGGGCGCCCTCGTCGAGCACCACGTAGTCCTGGTTCCTGACGCGCGTCGAGACGAGGACCGGGACCGTGGTGCCCAGGTCCTGCTGGGCCCTGCGCCGCGCCAGCCGGTCGCTGAACTGCCGGGGCAGGTCCTGGCTCAGATAGGCGGCGGCGGCCGCGGCCGCCACTCCGCCGGACCACGACAGCGCTCCGCCCGGCGCCCAGAGCAGGAGTGCGCCCACCGCGCCCGCCCCCGATCAGCCAGGCACGACCGCGTGCCCCACGTATCGCCATCGCACCCCGTCCCGGACAGTCCCTGCGGATCCGCCCGCACAAGGTATCCGTCGAACGAACGCCCTGTCAGACACTCAGTGATTCAACTCGGCCCTGACGTCCGCGACTTGGGGGCCGGTGTCCTTGGCGGGCAGGCTCCACCGGTCGGAGGAGTCCGTTCCGTCGGTGTAGATCAGCTTGCCGCCCTTGGCCTGGGCGGCGGTGAGGTCGAAGACCTTGGCGCGCAGCTGGTGCGTATCGGGGTCGATGGCGCCGGAGTGCTGGTACTTGCCGAGCGCGACCCGCGCCGCGTTGCCCATGCCCTCCGCGATCAATGTGCCGTTCGGCGTGATCCAGTACCAGCCGCCGCCCTTGGCGACCGAGGTCTCGGCGGCCGGGTTGGCGCTGAGCGACTTCTCGTCCATGGCCACGACGGCGAACGTGCCGTACTTCGAGGTCTGCCCGCCCGCGTCCTTGAGGTACACGACGGTCGTCGGCGTGATCTCCAGGATGCCCACGGTGTTGGCGCCCACCGTCCGCGACGGCTCGCCCAGCGCCTGGGCGACCGCGCGGGGCGAGGGGTCGGTACCGGCGTTGCCGGGCGCGTCGGTGGGCGGGGGCGTGGGCGCCTGGGTGGTCGGCGACTCGGCGCCGGAGTCGTTGTCGCTCTGACAGGCCGTCAGGGCGAGGCAGGCGACGGCGGTCGCGGTGGCGGCGGCGAGCAGGGACTTGCGCATGGATTCCCCCCGGAGGTCTGGTACGCACAGTGACCGTACCGCTACACCCCGGGCATGGGGGGCGCGGTCACCAAACCGGGACGAAGGGGGACCGCGACGGTGAAGAAGTCCGTGCGGGACCCCGTTGGTGTGGTGCCCGCCCGAGTCGACGTCGTCCCCGCGCGTCCAGCACCCGACGCCTGTCCTTCAGAACGCCGCGATCGCGCGGGGCGCCCGCTCCGCACGGCTCAGTGCCCGGAGCACCGCCGTCGGGCCGTGGCGGCGCACGGCCAGCCGCGAGAGCAGATCGACGACGGTCTCGACCGCGCCCGGCGCGAGCTCCGGCGGGGCGATGCCCGCGCTCACCGCCAAGTCGTCGCCGTGCACCGCGATCTCCATCATCCGGGTGGTCAGGAAGTCGTCGAGCAGCAGCGACCACGGCCCCCACAGCGGGATGCGGACCGGCCGGTTCTCCACCGAGCCCAGCGTGCCGTTGAGTTCACCGACGGCCGCGGCCACCCGGTCCGCCAGCGCCCCGGCCCCGTCGGCGGCCACACTCTCACCGCCCCGCCGGATCCGTACGCTGATCTCGTCGTCGAGGCCCGCCCCGATCCACTCCACCCGCTCGTAGTGCCCGAGCAGCGAGACCGTGGGCTCGGCCGGTACGGGTTCGGCCAGCGCGGGCGGGATCGACAGGACCTGGTAGGCGAGATGGCCCGCCAGACCGGCCACGGTGAACTCCGCGAGCGCGCTCGGCCCCGGCCACGCGGCGGCGACCGCCGGTTCGCGCAGCAGGTCCGGGACCGAGCCCGCCAGAGCGAGGAAGTCGTGCCGCGGCGACGTCATCCCCGTACGATCCCGCCCCCGGACCTCACCAGGCAAGCGGCAGGGTCTCCGGCCCCCGGTTGATCGAGCCCCGGCGCCAGCGCACCTCCTCCGGCGCGATCGCGAGCCGCAGGTCCGGGGCCATGCGCAGCAGCGTGGAGAGGATCACCTCCGCCTGCATCCGGGTCAGCGCGGCTCCGAGGCAGTAGTGCGCGCCGTGCCCGAAGGCGAGGTTGGGGGACTCGTCGCGGGTCAGGTCGAAGCGGTCCGGCTCGGTGAAGACCTCCGGGTCGCGGTTGGCGGCCAGATAGGAGACGTACACGGCCTCCCCGGCGCGGATGAGCACATCGCCCACCTCGACGTCCTCGGTGGCGATCCGAGGCAGCCCCACGCCGTTGCGCTGCGGGATGAACCGCAGCAACTCCTCGATGGCGGTGGGCAGCAGCTCCGGTTCCGCCCGCAGCCGCGCCAGCTGGTCGGGGTGCGTGAGCAGCGTGTAGACCATCGTGGAGCACTGCTGGCGGACCTGGTCCAGGGCGTTGAGGACGATCATCACGGCCAGCGAGATCAGCTCGGGGCGGCTGAGCGCGCCCTCGGCCTGCGCCAGGGACAGCTCGCTGAACAGGTCGTCGCCCGGGTCGGTGAGCCGGTGGTCCGCGAGCGCCCTGAAGTACCCGGCGATCTCGGCCTTGACCGCGTTGCTCTCCTCCAGGGAGTGGTCGCTGGAGAGGATGACGCCCCGCCAGGCCTGGAGCCGGCCGACGTCGGACTCCGGCACCCCGAGCAGCTTCCCGATCACCTGCTCCGGCATCGGCCCGGTCACGTACTCCGTGAGGTCGGCGGGCGGCCCCTGCGCCAGCATCTCCCCGACCAGCCGCACCGCGATCGCCTCCGCCTCCACCTTGAGCAGCGCGACCCGCTTGCGGTTGAAGGTCTGCGCGAGGAGGCGCCGAAGGCGCGTGTGGTCGGGCGGGTCGGTGCGGCCGATGCCTCCGGCGGGGGCCACGACGTGCGGGGTCATGCTGGTCACCGGCCGGTCGACGGTCAGCGCCCGGCTGAACCGCGGGTCCGAGGTGACCTCCTTGATGTCCTGGTACCGCGTGACCAGCCAGGCGTGGCCGTCCCCGAACCGCATCCGCACCAGTGCGACCGGCTCCTCGCGCAGCAGCCGGTGCAGCAGCGGGTCGAACTCCAGCGCGTCCAGGTGCTCCACCGGCCAGAAGTGCTCGGTGGCCTCGCCGGAGGTGCGCCGGCGCAGCTCGTCGACGCGTACGTCCTCGCTCATGACACGGCTCCCGCGTCCACCGCCGCCGGTACGGGAGGCGCGTGCCGCAGGGGGGTGAGCTGCTCGATGTCGTACCGCACCCGCAGCTCCCGCACGGCCGCCGGGTCGATGCCGTCCCCGCTGTTGAGCAGTTCCAGCAGCTCCTCGAAGTACCGCTCGTGGTCCGGCGGAGGGGCGGCCTGGAACAGCATCCGCGCGGGGCGGCCGGTCGGGTTGGCGAAGGCGTGCGGGCAGCCGGGCGGCACCAGGATCATCGTCCCCGGCGTCGCGCGGATGTGGCGCTGCCCGGAGGGCGACTCCCACTCCCTCCAGTCGTCGAGGGTGCGCACCTTCGGCTCGAAGGCCATCACGTCCAGCTCGCCCTCCAGGAGGTAGAACAGCTCCTCGCTGCGGCTGTGGGCGTGCGCGCCGACGTCGAAGCCGGGCGGCACCACCACCTCGAAGGTGGACGCGACGGTCGAGTGCGCGCCGGTGACCTTGAAGGTCACCTGCTGGGCGGCGGTCTTCAACGTCCGGCCGCCACCGGGCGGGATCACCAGACCGTCGGTCGGGCGGGTGTACGGATCGGGGTCGTCCACGGCTCTCTCCTCTCTCGACGGGGAACAGGTCCTGTCAGTAAGGGTTCTGACGGATCGTCACCATCGCACCGGCAGCTCCTTGGGTCCCCGGATCAGCGCGCCGCGCTCCCACACCAGCTCCTCGTCCGGCACGGCGAGCTTCAGGTCGGGGAAGCGGTCCCACAGCGAGCGCAGCAGGATCTCGGACTCCATCCGGGCCAGCGTGGCGCCGGGGCAGTAGTGCGGGCCGTGCCCGAAGGCGACGTGCGGGTTGTGCGTCCGGTCGAAGTCGAGCTGCTCCGGGTCGGCGAAGACCTCCGGGTCGCGGTTGGCCGTCAGATACGAGACGTAGACCGGGTCGCCCGCCGGGATCAGCACCCCGCCCACCTCGACGTCCTCCAGGGCGATCCGCGACAGGCCCACGGCGTTGCGGTGCGGGATGTAGCGCAGCAGCTCCTCCACGGCCTGCGGGACGAGCTCCGGCTCGGCGCGCAGCCGGGCGAGGTGGCCGGGCCGGGTGAGCAGCGCGTACACCATGTTCGCGCTGTTGTTGCGCACCGCGTGCGCGCCGCCGATCTGGATGAGCACGGCGAGCCCGACGGCCTCGTCCTGGTCGAGCACCTCGTTCTCCAGGGCGGCCGCCAGCACGCCCGCCAGGTCCTCCTCGGGCTCGGCCCGGCGCCGCTCGATGAGGTCGCGGAAGTACGCGGCCATCTCCGCCTTCGCCTGCTCGCTGGCCTCGCGGCCGCGCGCGGCGGAGATGATGGTGTCCGACCAGTGGGCCATCCTGGACTGGTCCTCGTCCGGCACCCCCATCAGCGCGCACACCATGGCGAGGGGGAAGGGCCGGTTGAGGTGGGCCATGAGGTCGAGCGGCCCGCCCCGGCTCTCCATCCGGTCGAGGAGGCGGTCCACCACCCGCTGGGCGTGCTCGTGGAGGCGGCGCATCGACCGGGCGGTGAAGGCGCTGGCGACCACGCGCCGCATCCGGGTGTGGTCCGGCGGGTCCGCGAAGCCGACGGCCCCGTCCATCGGGATGAAGTGCGGGGCGAGCCTGGTGACCTGGCGTCCCATCACGGCCTGACGGCTGAAGCGCGGGTCGACGGAGACGAACCGCACGTCGTCGTAGCGGGTCGCCAGCCAGGCGTGGCCCTCGCCGTTGGGCAGCTTCACCCGGGCGACCGGCTCCTCGTGCAGCAGCCGCGCGAGCAGCGGGTCGAAGGCGAGGCCGGGCAGGTCCGGCGGCGCCCAGAAGTGGATCTGCGGTTCGGCCATGGCGTTCTCGCCTCCTGTCTGGGGGGTACGGGGGCAGGCGGCCGCGTCCGGCACGGCGACCGCCTTCGGTACTGCTTCCTCGGGCGCGGCGGCCTTCGCCGGTGCGGCCGTCTTCTTCGGTGCGGCCGGGACTGTCCAGTGCCCGAGCGCCACCTCGGCGGTGATGCCCGGGCCGAACCCGGCGATCAGGCCCTTGGCCTGGTGCTCCACCCCGCCCTCGTCGAACAGTCGCCCGAGCGCGTCGAGGACGACGGCGCTGGCGATGTTCCCGTACTCGGTGAGCGTGGCGCGGCTGAACCGGAACGCCTCGGGCGGCACTCCGAGGTACTTGCAGAGGTCGTCCAGGATGCGCGGGCCGCCCGCGTGGACGATGTAGAAGTCCAGGGTGGATGCGTTCCAGCCGTGTTGGTCGGCAAGGCCGCTGAGGACGGGGGCCAGCGCCTCCATCGTGCCCGGGACCCGCTTGTCGAGCAGGAAGTGGAATCCGGTCTCGCGCACCGCGTACGCGATCCAGTCCTCGGTCTGCGGTACGAGGTACGAGCCGTTGCGCTCCAGCCGGATCCCGGTGCCGCCGGAGCCCCGGACGACGGCGGCGGCCACGGCGTCGCCGAACAGGCCGTTGGACAGCAGGGTGCCGACGCCCAAGTCGGTCGGCTGATAGCTCAACGAGCAGAACTCGCAGGCCACGATCAGTACGTTGGCCCCGGGATAGGCGGTGCAGAAGTCGTGCGCGCGGTTGATCGCGCTGCCGCCCGCCGCGCAGCCGAGCTGGGCGATCGGGATCTGGCGGGTCTCTGGCCGAAAACCCATGCTGTTGATCAACCAGGCCGTCAGGGACGGCATCATGAACCCCGTGCACGACACATAGACGATCAGATCGATATCACGCGGCGACAGTTCGGCGGTCTCCAGCGCCTGCCGCACCACCTGCGGCACCCGTGCCTTGGCCTCCGCCTCGTACAGCTTGTTCCGCACCTCGAAGCCGGGGTGGCGCAGGGTGTCCTCAAGGGGCTGGACGATGTGCCGTTTGGCCACGCCGGTGTTCTCGATCAGGCGTAGCGCGAGCGCGAGCTGGGGATGGTCGGCGTGAACGCTGCGTACCAGGTCGAGAGTCTGCTCCGAGGTGATCACGTGCTCGGGCACGGCGACGGCAGGTCGGCACAAGACGGCCATGGGCGGAACATCCTGAGGAGGTAGACGGCGCCCGGTCCCGTGACGGGGGAGGGGCGGGCTGCCGGACAGCCGTGGTGGATCATTCCAGACCTATCAGGGAAGACCTCTCGGATCGATCTGAAAGTACACAAAAGTGTCATTCGAGTGGCGAGTGTGACGCCGGACTGCCAGCGGCCTGGCGTACGAAGGGTGACGAAGGGGAGTGGGCATGTCGTCGGCGTTACTGGACGGTCGGGTGGCTCTGGTCACGGGCGCGAGCCGGGGGATCGGCGCCGCCGTGGCGCGTGCGCTGGGGGCGCACGGGGCGGCCGTGGCCGTGAACTACCTGCGCAGCGCGGAGGCCGCCGCGGGCGTGGTCGCCGACATCGAGAAGTCCGGCGGCCGGGCCGTGGCGGTGGCGGGCGATATGAGCGATCTGGAACAGGTGCGGGCCGTGGTCGCGGAGAGCACGGCCGCCCTCGGCGCGCCGGACGTCCTGGTCTGCAACGTCATGGTCGGCACCGAAGCCGTCGCCGCCAGGGCGGGGGCGGCCGGCAGCTTCATCGACACTCCGCAGGGCATCGCCTCGGTCCGGGACGCGGTCGCCTCCCAACTGGACGCGACGCTCGCCTGCTGCCACGCCGTCGTCCCCGCGATGCGGCGCCGCGGCGGCGGCTCGATCGTCCTGATCGGCGCCTCCGCCACGCACAACCCCTATCCCGTACCCGTCGAGATCACGGCGGCCAAGAGCGCCCAGGACGCGGTCGGCCGGGCGCTGGCACGGGAGTTGGCACCCGACAACATCCGCGTGAACACGGTCGCCCCCGGCTTCGTCCCCACCGACGCCAACGCGGGCCCGCACCAGGCGGCCCTGATCGCCCACGTCGCCGCCGGCACGCCGCTGCCCGAGGCGATCGCCGTGGAGGACGTGGCCGACGCGGTCGTGGTCCTGGCCAGCGACCTGTCGAGGAAGGTCACGGGCACGTTCCTGCCACTGGACGGCGGCCGCACGACGATCTGACGCGGTTGGCTAGGGTTCGACACCATGAACGACGAGGTGTACGTGGGCAACGCGGGCAAGGACGCCGCGCTCGACCGGGGATGGCTGCTCGGCCACTTCAAGGACGCCGGGGATCCACGGCACAGCGAAGCCGTGGAGATCAAGTGGGGCGTCCACCCCCGTGGGGACGAGCGGGCGCGGTGGGTGACCGGCGAGGAGCGCACCGCGCTGCTCGTCCTGATCAGCGGCCGCTTCCGGGTGGAACTTCCGGGCCGCACCGTGACGTTGGCGGAGCAGGGCGACTACGTCGTGTGGGGCAAGGGGGTGGACCACTCCTGGCACGCGGAGGAGGAGTCCGTCGTCCTGACCGTCCGCTGGCCCTCGGTGCCGGGCTACCGGGTGCCCTGAGCGGGCTCGGCCTCGGGTGTGCCGGTCTTGGGGCGTACCGCGTCGAGGTACTCGGCGACCGCGTCCCTGTTGCGGGTCAGGCACTGGATGCGGGCGGTCATGCGGTCGCGCTGGAGCTCAAGGGTGCTGATCATCTCCGGTGTCGCGTCGGAGAAGTGGATGACCCGCGGCTTGTCCAGGCACGGCAGGATCTGCTTGATGATCCTGGTGGGGAGGCCCGCGTCGAGCAGCCCTCTGATCTGCATCACCCGGTCCACGTCGGACTCGGCGTACTCGCGATAGCCGTTCGGCGTGCGCTCGGCGGCGATCAGCTCCTGCTCCTCGTAGTACCGCAGCAGCCTTCGCGGCGTGCCGGTGCGCTCCGACAGCTCTCCGATCCGCATTCCGCCGCCTCCCGATCCCGTGGCCCGCTGTTACGTCGAGACCATCACACGGATGTCATGGTTCGAGCATACGCCCACGTCGTACGGCCTCTCCGGGTGGCGGGGTGAGGGCCGGACATCCGCCCGTCCCCCCAACCGCTGTCAGATCGAGGTCACTTGGCCACGGGCGCGCGCTGGTCCAGGACCGCGAGCGTCCGTCGCGCCCAGCGGATGTTCTCCTCCTCGAACGCGAGGCCCCTCATCAGGGTCAGATAGGGACCGACGCGTTCGGTGCGGGCCAGATACTCGTCCTCGGTACGCCCGTCGAGCAGCCGGTCCCGCAGCCGCTCGTAGCGGGCCAGCTTGGCCCGGGCCCACTCCAGCCGCTCCGCGACCGCACCCCGTACGGCTTCGGTGTCGCCCGCGTCCACGGCCTGCACCTTGACCAGGAGCTCGTCGCGGATGGCGCTGGGGCGGGGAGGCTCGGCGGTGAAGGCGTGCAGGGCCGCGTGACCGGCGTCGGTGAGGGAGAACATGCGCTTGTTGGGCCTGCGTTCCTGATGCACGAGCCGCGCCTCGACCAGCCCCTCGGACTCCATCCGCTCCAGCTCGCGGTAGAGCTGCTGCGGGGTCGCCATCCAGAAGTTGGCGACGGACGCGTCGAATCCCTTGGCCAGGTCGTACCCGGAGGCCTCGCCCTCCAGGAGCGCGGCGAGAACGGCGTTGCGCAGTGCCATCGCGCCAAGCTATCACTTTCTTCACTAGGCAATTAGGTGAGTGATCGACGCGTGTGAGCAGGCATTACGCCGCTGCACCGGGGCGTCCGAATCCTGCCGGCGGAGCCGGTCGTGACGAGCGAACCCGCGAGCCCGGCTCCGGCCGCCCGGTCACCGCTTCTGTTGAATCACCGCGCGCGTGTCGATGGTGAACGTGGCGCCGTCGGGGTCGCGGATCGTCGCCCAGGGGCCGTTGGCGGCCGTGCCCTGGGCGATGACCATGCCGCCGTGGGCGCGGGCGGTGGCCGTCTTGGCGGGGACGTCCGTGGTGACGAAGTGGACCTCCCAGTGCGGCCGGATGGTGGGGTCCGGTGCCGCTTCCAGGGCGCCGGAGCCGAGGCGCGCCACGATGTGGCCGCCGTGCCGCAGGACGACCTCCTCGGCCTCGTACCGGACGTCGCAGCAGCCCGGCCGCTCGGCCGCCCAGTCGAGGACCTCGCCGTAGAAGATCGCCGCTTCGAAGGCGTTGCGGGTGCGCAGCCGCAGCCAGGCCGGCTCGCGGTCGCGCCAGGACTCCCAGTCGTCGACGAGCTTGCCCTGCCAGATGCCGAAGACCGCGCCGTCCCGGTCGGCGGCGAGCGCGCCGCGCCCCGTCTGGAAGGCGACCGGGCCCACGGCGACCGTGGCGCTCCGCTCGCGGATGCGCGCGGCGGTCTCGTCGGCGTCCTCGACCGCGAAGTACGGCGTCCAGGCCACGGCCACCTGGAGGGCGGGCGCCAGCGCTCCTATCCCGGCCACGGGCTCGCCGTCGTCCAGCGCCACCCGGAACTGTTCGCCGAGCCGCCCGCTGCGGAACGTCCAGCCGAAGACGGCCCCGTAGAAGTCGAGCGCGGGCTCCAGCTCGCGCGCCATGAGGCTCACCCAGCATGGTGCCCCGAGCACCGCCGCACTCGACGAGGCCCGGGAATCCGGGACCGTGGTTGTCCTGTCCATCGCTGATGCCGATCGCTATCGCTTGGCGGCTTCCTGCGTCACCCATTTTGCCGCAAAACGGGCACCCCGCACCCAGCCGCTTTGGTGGGGGGTCGTTACGCAGTGTAGTGGCTACGCTGCGTATGGTGCCGCTCACGGTATCGGAGGCCGTCTCCGGGCCGGGCCCGAGGGGATCCGGTCTCCGGGGGCACCCGACACACCTTCCGTCGTCCTGCGGTCCGCCGCAACCGGTCCCGGAGGCGGAGTGATCACGTGAGCCCACCTCTGGGTGGAGACGCGGGCAGCCCTGGGGTGGACGCGGCGGCCCGCGAATAGCGACCCGAGAACGACGCGGCCGCCCGGCCCCGCGCTCTACCGTCGAGAGCATGATCGGACGCACCCGGGCGGTCACGGCCGTCGCGCTCTCCTTCGCTCTCGCGCTGCCTGTGGTAGCCGCGAGTACCGCTTCCGCGGCGCCCCAGCCATCGGCGTTATCCGCAGCGGCGACGCCGGCCGACGTCGCCGCCACTCCCCTGCAACTGCCGCGCCCCACAGGTGAGTACGGGGTGGGCAGCTCCGTCTTCCACCTGGTCGACCGGTCGCGTGCGGACCCGTGGAAGGCCGGTGCGGGCGCCCGCGAGCTGATGCTCACGCTGCACTATCCGGCGGCGCGGCCCGCTCCGGGACGCACGGCGCCGTACGCCACCACCGAGGAGACGGGCCTCCTGGTGAAGGGGCTCGGCATCGAAGCGGCCGTCCCGGCGGCGCAGTTGAGCGCCACGGGCACCCACAGCCGTCCCGACGCGCGTCCCGCGCGGGGGAGTCACCCCCTGGTCGTGCTCTCGCCCGGCTTCAGCGTGTCCCGCTACACCCTGACCAACCTCGCCGAGGACCTCGCCAGCAGGGGTTATGTGGTCGCCTCGCTGGACCACGCGTACGAGTCGTTCGGCATCTCCGTCCCCGGCGGCCGCACCCTGACCTGTCTGGCCTGCGACGCGGTGGGCGACGGCGGCGTGTCGGGAAGCGTCGTCACCGCGACGCGCGCCAAGGACGTCTCCTTCGTCCTGGACCGGCTCACCGGCCGCCATCCGATATGGCGGTACGCCGACATGATCGACAAGCGGCGCATCGGCATGGCCGGGCACTCCATAGGCGGCGCGAGCGCGGCCGCCACGATGCTGGCGGACCGGCGGGTCGGGGCCGGGATCAACATGGACGGGGCGTTCTGGGACACCCTGCCCTCGGCAGGGCTCGGCGGGCGCCCGTTCATGATGCTCGGCACGGACGAGCACCGGCCCGGTGGCGCCGACAAGACCTGGGACCAAACGTGGCCGACGCTCGGCGGCTGGAAGCGCTGGCTGACGGTGGCGGGGTCGGAGCACTTCACCTTCTCCGACAGCCCCGCCATCGAGGAGCACTTCGGGCTGCCACAGCCGCCGCTGCCCGCGCGGCGGGCGATCGACATCACGCGTACGTATGTGGCCGCGTTCTTCGACGAGCACCTGCGGGGGATACCGCAGCCGGTGCTCGCGGGGCCGACGGCCGGGAACCCGGAGGTGAGGTTCGAGAACCCCTGAGCGCCGAGGTCCGGGGCGGCCGCCGGGCGGTTACGCCGCCCGTTGGTAGCTGGCGCCGTCCCGGGTGCGGGTCAGCAGGCCCGCGGTGATCAGGTAGCGGCGCAGCGCCGGGTAGTCGTCGTGGACCGTGAGCAGCGCCTCGTTGACCTCGCGCTCGGTGTACTGCCGTCCGGGCTCGAAGAGGGTCTCCTTGAGGTGGACGAGCAACTGCTCGCGGCGGGCCGCCTTGCGGGGGATCGCCGTCAGCCGGCCGTGGGAGAAGAGCGTGGTGATGGCGCGGGAGTTGCCGGGGAGGTGGCGTCGGCGGAGTTCTCTGACATGGCGCGAAGCCTTCCTCATGGGTCGGCGACGGGGCAACGGAATTCGGCCCGGGCCGAGATGGGGTGGCCGACGCGGCGGTCGGCGCGGCGGTCCGCGCGCCATTCGTGCCGAGCTCCGGTTCCGGGCGGAAGGCGGAAGACGGCAGGTAAGCGGCGGTGGATGGCTGATCGAGTGCTCGACGTAAAGCGAACGCGTGTGCCATGCTCGCGCCGCACCGGGCATCTGGCACAACGGGGGGTGTGGGATGGGTCTGAGGAGCGAGTTCACCACTGCCGTGGTGCCGGCGGCCGAGCGGTTCGCGCTGTGGACGGAGCTGGCAGCCCAGTCCCATGTGCGCAACTGGTTGCGCAGCGAGTGGTCCGAGGA
Organism: Streptomyces sp. TLI_146; assembly: GCF_002846415.1. NCBI lineage: Bacteria > Bacillati > Actinomycetota > Actinomycetes > Kitasatosporales > Streptomycetaceae > Streptomyces > Streptomyces sp. TLI_146. Next base: position 1,475,742 of record NZ_PJMX01000001.1, on the reverse strand, counting down.
CTTCCAGGCCCGGTTACGGGTCCTGGACCTGGGCGATGTGCGGGTGTCGACGCTGACGTACCCGAGCGTGGAGATCATCCGCACGCCCAAGCTGATACGGCAGGACGACCCCGAGGTCTACCAGGTCAACGTCCTCATGGCGGGCAGCGGTCACGCCGCGCAGAACGGGCGGATGGCCGCCGTGCGCGCCGGAGAGCTGGTCCTGGTGGACAGCAGCCACCCCTTCGAGGGCGGGTTCGACGGCGAGCTCTCGTCGATGACGGTGGTGCAACTGCCCCGCAACCGGCTGCCGCTGCCCCAGGAGGTGGTCCAGCGGCTCACCGCGACCCCGCTCGCGGCGGACCGCGGGATGGGCGGGGTGTTCGGGCGCTGGCTCGCCGACCTCGACGCCCGCGCCGACGAGTGCGCGCCCGGCGACATCCCGGCCCTGGCCTCGGTGACGGTGGACCTGCTCGCCGCCGTGCTCGGGCGCCGTATGGCCGTCGAGGACGAGATGACGCCGGAGTCCCGCAAGCACGCGCTGCGCGTGGAGGTCTGCGACTTCATCAACCGGCATCTGAGCGACCCCTCCCTCTCGCCGGCGACCATCGCCGCCGCCCACCGGATATCCCTGCGCCACCTCCACCAGATCTTCGACTCGCGCGGCACCACGGTCGCCGCGTGGATCCGGGCCCGGCGGCTGGAGTGCTGCCGCCGGGACCTGGCGGACCCGGCCCTGCGCCGCCGTCCGGTGTACGCGATCGGCGCCCGCTGGGGTTTCATCGAGCCGTCCCACTTCAGCCGCGCCTTCCGCACGGCGTACGGGATCAGCCCGCGTGACTACCGTGAGGCAGCCCGGAACCGCTGACCGGGCCGTCCGTGCGGGAGTGGTGGTAGAGGAAGCCGTATTCGTCCGCCCAGCAGGCGTCGCCCGTGAAGGTCCAGCCGTTGCGCACGGTGTCCTGCTGGCGCTCGTCGTCGAGATAGCGGCAGCCCGTGGGTCCCTTGACGGCGAGCGCGCCGACCTGGCCGTACGGGAGGGGGCGCCCGGTTTCGTCGACGATCGCGGTGAGGTAGCCGGGGACGGCCCGTCCGATCGCGCCGGGACGGGACCAGGCCTCCTCGCCGCGCATCGCGACGAAGATGTGGAGCAGCTCGGCGGAGCTGAGCCCGTCGATCACGCTGTTGCCGGTCCGCTGCTTCCATCTGCGGCGCGTCTCGGTCGGCAGCGCCTCCCCGGACGAGACGCACTCGCGCAGTGAGGCCAGGTCGTACGGGGTGGGGTCGGCGCAGATCGCCTGGTAGCGGGCGGGGCCGCTGAAGCAGACGGTGGCGCGGAACTCGCCGATGGCGCGGGCGAGTTGACGGGGGGAAGAGGTGTCGAGCAGCACCGTCGAGGCGCCGATGTGCAGGGGGAAGAGGAGTAGTCCGCCAAGCCCGTAGGTGTCCGCGAGTGAGGGGGTGCCGATGAAGCGGTCGTCGCCGGTGGCCCGCAGGACGTGCCGGGGGAAGGAGTTGCAGGCGGCCATCACATCGCGGTGCGAGTGCACCGTGGCCTTGGGCATTCCCGCCGTGCCGGAGGTGAACGCGATCAGACAGGGGTCGGTCGCGGCCGTGTCGACGGGGAGCGACCAGTCGGGCTTGTCCGCCATGGCCCGCTCCAGACCGCCCTCGGCGCCCGCCCCGCCGCGGAAGAACATCGTCCGGGGCACGCGCCCGGTCGACTCCAGCTCGGACCGCAGGCCGGACTCGCACAGGGCGTGGCTCACCCGGGCCTTGTCGATCACCCACGCGAGCTCCTCGGCCCGCAGCGTGGGCGCCGTGGCCACGACCACCCCGCCCGCCCGCACCACCGCGAGCCAGATCGCCGCCAGCATCGGTGTGTTGGCACCGCGCAGCAGCACCCGGTTGCCCGGCACCAGGCCCATGTCCTCGGTCAGGACGTGCACGACGCGCGCCACGACCGCGGTGAGCTGTTCATACGTCCAGCGCACGCCGTGCGGGGACAGCACGGCGGTCCGCTGTGCTCGGTCCAACGAACCGCCCCCCTCCAGGAGTTCCCACCCGCAGTTCAGTCGCGCGGGGAAACGCAACGAGGGCATGCCGAGGAGCAGGTCGGGCTGGAGCGGCACGGGTGGTAGGTGGTCCCGTACGAAGGTGTCCGCGTGGGCGGATCCGTGGTCTGCGTGCGATGGGGTGTTCAACTGCCTGCCCCCTCCTGGTCGGCTTGTGCCTCATTCAACGAGGGCCGACTAGAGATGTCCTTGACGATCCGTGCGCGCCCCTTGCCGGATCGTGCGCACAGCGACGAGTGGGGCCGGTGGGACAGGAGTTGCCGAAGTCGCGGGGAGGCGGGGGCGCGTCCGCCGGGCGCCCGCTCCCGAGCGCTCTTGACGTCCCGCCACCCCGTCAGCACCCTGGCTCATGCCGGGGAGGCGGGCCCGAGCGAGGGGGACGCGTGGGACTTCATCGCGCGCGACGGGGCGACCCGTCGTTGCTGCTGGTCACGGACAGGTCGGCGTGGGGCGAACTGGTCGGGCGGTTCGCCCGGATGAGCGGTGCGACCGTCTCGCACCTGCTGTGGGAGCACGGCGACCCCGTCGCTCAGGACCCGCTCGACGGCTGGGAGGGCGACTGGATAATCGGCTTCCAGGCCGACTACGTCCTGTCCGGCCAGGATCTCAAGCGCGCCCGCCGTGGCGCCCTCAACTTCCGTCCCGGGCCGCCCGACATCCGGGGCGTGGGGATGTACGAGGTGGCGCTGGCGCGGTCGGCGGACACCTTCGGGGTGACCTGCCACCACATGGTCGAGCGGGTGGACGCGGGGCCGATCGTCGAGGTGGAGCGCTTCCCCGTCGCGGAGGGCGCCACCGGCACCGCGCTGGGTGAGGAGGCGGCCGCCCGCGCCTATCTGCAGTTCCTGCGGCTGATGCCCCTCGTCGTGAACGGCGCCGAACTGCCCGTGTCGACGGAGGAGTGGCGCGGCCCGCTGCACACCTGGGCCCAGCTGCGCCGCCGCTCGTGGCCGGATGCGCGAGGCCTACGGAGTGTGCAGAGCGTGAAGGGATAAACCACGCTTTCCGGTAGATCTCCTGGCAGTGAAGAATCGATTTATCGCGGAGAGTGACCATTAGAGTGATCTTGACGCGCGTGAGGTGCGCGTCGGTTGCTCTTCGAAAGGGTTGTCTCCATGCGTCTACGCACCGCTGCCGCCGCCATCACGGCCGGCTCCTTCGCGCTCCTGCTCACCGTGTCGGGCACGGCCAATGCCGCGACCGGCGACTTCTCGTACAAGTACGTCGGCCTGAACGGGGAGCCGCAGTCGGTCACGCTGCACGATCCGCAGTCACCCGGGTGTGTGACGCTCGCGGAGGTCGCGGACCCGGATGCCTCCGAGCCCGCCTTCGCCCCGCACAACAACACCGACGAATACGTGATGGTCTTCACCGAGCCCGACTGCACCGGTGACTCCTGGACCCTCCGGCCCCACGGCAAGCCCGCCACCGACCGCCTCAAGCTCCGCTCGGTGTTCTTCACCGACCGCCGCTGAGCGACATCGACCGCGGGCCGGAGTCCGGCTACGGCAACTCCGGCCTGCGGCCCAGCGGACAGGCCTGCGGCCCGGCCTCGCGATGCGGACGGGGCCGCCGGTAATGCCCTTGTCAAGGAGACCCGTCGAATCGTTTCGGCGGGGTCGTTGCGCGCAACACTGTTCATGACAGGCCAACTCCGCCTCGACCCCCGGCTGGTCGACGGAGAGTCATGGAACACCTCGGCGGGACGCGCCCGTGGGGGGCCTTCGGCTTCGACGTCATCAGCCGGCCCCCCACCCATTCCCCCCACGGGCCCCGCACGACCGGGGCTCCGCTCTGGAGGCACCGATGCCCGACCTCTGGCTGCCCGGCGCACAACGCATCGACGTGGGCGACCACGCCCCCACCGACAGCACCTACCCCGCCAAGGCGATCGCCCACATCACCTGGGACAAGAACGCCACCGCCGCCCATCCGCAGGACCAGGTGCCGTACGGGAACCTGCAGGACTGGTTCGGCCGCAACCCCGACGGCAAGAAGTCCGCCCCCCATGTGCTCTGGTCGCCCTTCACCGGCGCGTTCACCCAGTTCTTCCCGGCGAACTCGCGCTCCAAGTCGCTGGTCGACTTATCCGGCGGCACCCGCACCAACAGAGCGGGCGCGGTCGTCATCCAGATCGAGTCGCACTTCTTCCCGTACTGCCGGGTCGGCGGCAAGGTCTACGCCCGACTCGTCGACACCCCCTGCGCCGGCTGGGCGGCGCTGAACGCCTGGGTGCGCTCCTGGGGCGTGCCCGACACCTGGCCCATGGGACGGCCGGTCGACTTCACCTCGCACCGCAACGAGCACGTGTGGGAGACCCAGGGCGGCTGGTACGGACACCAGCAGGTGCCGGAGAACACCCATCAGGACCCGGGCTCCTGGCCCGAGTTCACCGGGGCTCCGCCGAAGGCGAAGGTCTCGCTGGCCCATGTGGTCGCCGCGGCCAGGCGCGACCCCGGCCTCCCGCAGGGCGGTACCACGTACAAGGCGGAGGTCCTGGTCGTGGAGCGCGCCCTGCGGGACGAGGGGCTGCTCAGCGCCACCTGGGTGGACGGCTCCTTCGGCACCAAGACGAAGACGGCGTACGCCGCCTGGCAGCGGCGGTGCGGCTATTCGGGTCCGGACGCGGACGGGATCCCCGGCCGCGACTCGCTCACCCGGCTCGGCGCCCGCCACGGCTTCACGGTCGTCTGACACCGTCCGTTTCCCGGGCGCACTACGAAAACAGGCGCTCACAGGTCCCGGCGGCCGATCGCGACCTCGGTGACGACCGCCGGGACCAACACCCGTGCCCGAGAGGGCGGTGGCCGCGGAATATCCCGTGCGGCTGCCCGTTGAGCTGATCATGAACAGGATTCTGGTGACCGGCGCGACCGGCAACGTCGGCAGCCAGGTGGCCGCGCAGCTCGCGGCCGAGGGCATCGGCGTACGGGCGTTGACGCGTCGGCCGCAACCGGCCGGGGCACTGAACGGCGCCGAGGTCGCGACGGGGGACCTGGCGCGGCCGGAGTCGCTGGAAGCGGCGCTGGCGGAGATCGACACGGTGTTCCTGATCTGGCCGTTCCTCACCACGGAGGGCGCGCCCGCCGTGCTGGAGGCGATCGGGCGGCAGGCGCGCCGGGTCGTCTATCTCTCGTCGTCGGGCGTACGCGAGGACGCCGACCGGCAGAGCGATCCCATCAACCAACTGCACGCCGACATGGAGGCCTTGATCGAAGGGTCGGGGCTGGAATGGGCCGTCCTGCGGTCGAACACGATCGCCTCCAACACGCTCGGCTGGGCCGCGCAGATCCGGGACACCGGCGTGGTGCGCGGCCCCGACATCGCGCCCACCGCCGTGGTCCACGAGCGCGATGTCGCGGCGGTGGCGGTACGGGTGCTGGCCGATCCCCGGCAGGTGGCGGTGAAGCACATCCTGACCGGCCCGGAGGTCGTGAGCAGGGCCGAGCAGGTACGGGCGATCGGCGAGGCGATCGGACGCCCGCTGCGGTTCGAGGAGGTGCCCGTGGAGGTCGCCCGGGAGCGGATGCTCGCGGACGGCCGCCCGCCCGCCCTGGTGGAGGCCCTGCTCGCGAGCGCCGCGAAGCGGTCGCGGTCGGACCTGGTCACCGGCACCGTGGAGGAGATCACCGGGAAGCCCGCGCGCTCGTTCCGTATCTGGGCGGACGACCACGCCGACGCCTTCCGCTGACCACCGAAGCGACCGGCCGCGCTCACCCGTGCCGGCCGGCCACCGGCACATGGACCGGGCGGGCCCCGATGCGCTCGCGCACCTCGGGCGAGCCGAACCGCAGGTCGATGCGGCGCACCGCCTCCGCCCAGTCGGCGCGCGTGCGGATGGCGTTGAGGCAGTCGACCACGTACGGGTCGTCCCAGCGCGCCCGGGACCGCCGCCACAGGACCAGCGGGTCCTCGGTGAGGAGGCTGCCCACCGTGCCCTCGTAGATCGGCATGGCGCGCACCTCGCCGTCCGGCTCGATCTCCATGGGGCGGAAGCTCGGGGTGCGTGCGAGGAAGTCCGGGTTCATCTGGACCTCGAAGTTCTCGGTGGTCTCCACGGCGACCGACGCGGGTGCGGCCGCCTGGAGCCGGCGCCGGGTCTCGGGCGCGATCAGCTCGGCCACCTGCTCGTCCCGCAGCAGCTCGTGCTCGACGAAGGACGGGCGGCTGGCGAGCCCGGTGGGCACCACCGCCCCGAAGTACAGGGTCTCCAGATGCGGGAAGCGGGGCGCCACTTCCGCGCACATCCGCTCCATCTCGTCGAAGTTGCTGCGGATCACCACGTAGTCGATGCCGAAGCGCGGGGCCGGGAGTCCCGCCGCGAGCCTGCGCCCCACCTCCGCGTCGATCCGGGCCAGTGCGCCGGTCGCCCGCTCGAAGGAACGCGCGCGCCCCCGTATCCGGTCGTGGGTCGCGGCCGTCGCTCCGTCGAGGCTCACCACGATCTTGGACACCGTCCCGGCCAGCGCCTCGACCGTCGCCGTCGGCACCGCCCAGCCGCTGGTGTAGACGAAGACCACCAGCCCGGCGTCCGCGAAGTGCCGGGCGACGTCCACGATCCGCTTGATGGTCAGCGGCTCACCTCCGCACAGGGTGATCTGCTGCGGCTCCAGCGAGAGGATCGCGTCCGCGACCCGCATCATCTCGTCGTGGCTGAGGTTCTTCGCCGGGCGCCGCCCCGACTCCGTATAGCAGTGGTAGCAGCGCAGCGGGCAGGCGAACGTGACGTCCCAGATGATGGCGTTGGGGTTCTCGACGGTGTCCATGGGCGTACCTCCAGGCCGCGGGGGCGACACACGTCGCCGGATCCGCACGCTACGAACGCCCGGCCCGCCGGTCGTCCGTGGCGAAGTACGCAATGCGCGCGGGCGCGTACGTACGCACGCCGGATACGTACGCAACCCGCGCGCCCCCAACTGCGTAGCGGAGGCTTCGAGTTACGTAGTCGAATACGGATCTGCTCGCCCCGGTCCAGCGGCTAGCTTCCTCTCCTGTGACCCAGAGCACGGAGGAGGTGAGCCTCATGATGTATCCGCCCCCGACCGTCGGTACCGGTCGCTAACGCGAAGGCGGTGGCCGCTTCCGTCCCGGAGCGGCCACCGCACCCGTCGGCCGGGAGGGCCGGCGAAGCCCGTCCGGCGGAGGGTGAACCGGTCATGAAGGCCGACAGAGGCAAGAACGAGAGCAAGAAGAGCAGTGGCCGGGCCGTCGGTGATGTCCTGCTCCTGGTCCGGCAGTTGCCGCGGATCGCCAAAGGACCGACCTGCGCGCTCGCCGTGCTCGTCGTGGCGCAGGCCGCGGGCAGTGCGCTGCTGCCGCTGGCCACCGGGCGCCTCGTGGCCGCGCTGACGGAGACCTCCAAGTCGATGCACGGGGTGACGGTCGGGCTCGTGCTGCTGGGCGTGGTGCTCTTCCTCGACGTCGTGCTCGACCCGATCCGTACGATGCTCGCCTGGCGCCTCGGTACCGCGCTCGACGGCGCGACGGCCCAGACCACGGTCGACGGCGCCCTGCGCCCGGCCCGGATCGGCCACTTGGACGACGCGGAGGTGGCCGACCGCATCGAGCGCGCCCGGGCCGTCGGCCTCGGCGCGCACCCCCCGGGGCAGGCGGTCACCGCGCTCGCCGGGCTGGTACCGCTGCGGCTGACCGGACTGGTGTCGGCCGTGCTGCTCGGCTGGGCCGGGCAGTGGTGGATGCCGGTCGTCCTGGGCTCCGCCTGGGTGGTCACCGGGCGCTGGCAGGAGAAGGAGATCGGGCGGTCGGTCTCCGCGCACGCGGGCGAGACCGCGCAGCTGCGCCGCGCCGCCTATCTGCGCGAAGTCGCCACCACGGCGCCCGCCGCCAAGGAGGTGCGCCTGTTCGGCCTGCGCTCCTGGCTGGTCGAGCGGTTCACCACGGCCTGGTGGGACGGCATGGTGCAGATGCGCCGGGCCAGGGTCAGCCCGCACCGCCACGCCCTGGCGATCCTGCTGCTGCTCGCCGCGCACCTCGCGGTGGTGCTCCCGCTGGTCCACCAGGCCACCCACGGCGACCGGTCGGTGGAGCAACTGACCGTCGCTCTTCAGGCGTTGCTCGGTCTGTTCGCGCTCGGCTTCAGCGGGGACCTCCAGTGGATGCTGCACACGGCGAGCGCCGCGGTCCCGGCCGCGCTGGCGGTCGGTGCGCTGGAGACGGCCGGGGAGGCGGGACGGCTCGGCGCGGCCGGGCTGCCGCGGCGGGAGATCCGCTTCGAGCAGGTCGGCTTCGGCTACCCCGGCGGCCGCGGCCGGGTCCTCGACGGCCTCGACCTGGTCCTCCCGGCCGGCTCCTCGCTGGCGATCGTCGGCGACAACGGCGCGGGCAAGAGCACCCTCACCAAACTCCTCGCCGGGCTCTATCTGCCCGACAGCGGCCGCATCACCGTCGACGGCCAGGACCTGCGCGCCCACGACCCCGAGTCCTGGCGCCGTCAACTCGCCGTGGTCTTCCAGGACTTCGTCCGCTACCCGTTCTCCGTACGCGACAACGTCGGCTTCGGCCATATCGAGGCGGACGCCGACGACGAGGCGCTCACCGAGGCCACCCGGCTCGGCGGCTTCCTCGGCGTGGAGGCCGAACTGCCGGGCGGCTGGGAGACGCTGCTCAGCGGTGCCTACACCGACGGCACCGAACTGTCCGGCGGGCAGTGGCAGCGGTTGGCGCTGAGCCGCGCGCTGTACGCGGTCCGGCACGGGGCCCGGGTGCTCGTCCTCGACGAACCCACCGCCCACCTCGACGTCCAGGCGGAACACGAGCTGTACGCCCGCTTCCTGGACATCACCGCCGGGCTGACCACCGTCCTCGTCTCGCACCGGTTCGCCACCGTACGCCTCGCGGACCGCATCGCCGTCGTCGAGGACGGCCGGATCGGCGAGTACGGCACGCACGACGAACTGGTGGCCGCGGGCGGCCGGTACGCACGGATGTTCCGCGTGCAGTCGCAGCCCTTCATGGAGCAGGTCGTACGGGAAGGAAGCAGCCGTGCGTAAGAGCCTCGCAGCCGTCCGGCTCCTGATCGGGACCGCTGTCCGGGCCGACCCCCGGCGCGCCCTGGTGGTCCTGACCCTGTCCCCGCTGCTCAACGTGGTGGCGGCGCTCCAAGCGGTGGGCCTCCAGTGGATGGTCGACGGCGCGAGCGGCCACGACCGCGCCGAGGCGGTGCGCGGCGGGCTGCTGCTGCTCGGCGTCACCGTCTTCGTGCACCAGGCCGCCGCGATCGCCACCGATCTGCGGCTGGTGCTCCAGCACCGCGTCGGCCTCGAATTCGACCGCAGGCTGATGAACCTGTGCTCGGTTCCGCCGCACATCGGGCACTACCAGGACCCCGAGTTCCTCGACAGCGCCGAGGTGGTGCGCCAGCGGCGCGGGGAGTTCGGCACCGCGCTGGCCGCGCTGGTGGAGAACGCGAACCTGGTGGCCCGGTTCCTGGGCGCCCTCGTGCTGCTCGCGGGCGCGCATCCGCTGCTCGCGCTGCTGCCGTTGACGATCGTGCCGCTGGCCGCGGCCAACCGCCGGCAGGCGCGGCTGGTGGCCGGGGCCGAGCGGGCGGGCGCCGAGGCCGACCGCCGCCGCAGGGCCGTGTTCTCGCTGGCCACCGACCCGGCACCGGCCCGCGAGGTGCGGCTGTACCGGCTCGCCGGTGAGCTCTCGGCGCGCCACCGGGACGCCTTCCTCGCGGCGAGCGGCCCGCGCGAGGCGGCCCGGGCCAAAGGCGCGGTCGCGGTCGCGGCGGGGTGGCTGGTCTTCGCGGCGGCGCTCATCGCAGGGCTGTATCTGATCTCGCGAGCGGTGGTCGACGGAACCGGGTCGGCGGGCCAGGCAGTGCTGGTCCTCCTGCTGAGCACGCGGCTGGTCGGCGCGACCACCGGCCTCGGCTGGCTGATCGGCTGGCTGCGCCGCTCGCTCGACACGGTCGCGCTGTATCTGCGGCTGGTCGACTACGCGCGCGGAAGCGGGGCACGGCAGGACACCGCGCGGCCGGATCACGTGCGGGAGTCCGCGGGCGAACTCGTCCTGGAAGGCGTCTCGTTCACGTATCCCGGCCGTACGGAAACGGCGCTCGGGCCCGTCGACCTGACCCTGTCCGCCGGGACCACCGTCGCCGTGGTCGGCGACAACGGGGCGGGCAAGTCCACGCTGATCGCGCTGCTCGCCGGGCTGCAACCGGTGTCGGCCGGGCGGATCACGTTCGGCGGCGAGGACCTGGCCGGGATGCCCGCGCAGGAGTGGTCGGCGCGGATCACGGCCTGCTTCCAGGACTTCTGCCGGTTCGAGCTGCTCGCCCGGGAGACGGTCGGGCTCGGTGAACTCGGGGCCCTGGACGACGAGGCGGCGGTGTGGGCCGCCCTGGAGTCGGCGGGGGCCGCCGAGGTGGTGGCGGGGCTGGGCCGGGGCCTCGACACCCAGCTCGGCCGGACGTTCCCCGACGGCACGGACCTGTCGGCGGGACAGTGGCAGAAGCTGGCGCTGGCCCGTGCCCGGATGCGGACCCGGCCCGCGCTCGTCCTCCTCGACGAGCCCGCCGCCAGCCTCGACCCGGACAGCGAGGCCGAGTTGCTCGGCACGTATCTGCGGGCGGGCGCGTCCGGCCCGGCGACGATCACCGTGATCGTGTCGCACCGGTTCACCACCGTGCGCGAGGCGGACCTGATCGTCGTCCTGGACGGCGGCCGGATCGTCGAACAGGGCACGCACACCGCCCTGTTGGCGCGCGGCGGCCGCTACGCGGACATGTACGCGCTGCACGCCGCCGCGTACACCTCGGCCCCCGCCGCCTCAGCCGCGCAGCACGGGCGGCAGGTCGCGGCGGGAGTGCACGCCGAGCTTGCGGTAGATCCGGGTGAGGTGGCTCTCGACGGTGCGGACGGACACCGCGAGCCGGTGGGAGATCGCCCGGTCGGACAGGCCACCGGCGGCCAGTGAGGCGATCTCCACCTCGCGGGTGGTGAGCGCGACCGGCTGGGCGGGCGGCGGAGCCACCCCGAGCCGCTCGCGCAGCCGGCCCACCAGCACCACGGCGTCGCCCCGGCGGCTGCCGCCCTGCTGCTGGAGCGTGGCGGCCGCGCGCTCCGCGAGCCGCCACGCCTGCGCGCTCAGGCCGAGCGCTTCGAGGCGTACGGCGTGGTCGAGCAGTTCCGTACCGGTGCCGCGGGCCAGCGCGAGCACGGCCTCCGCGCCCGTGACGAGCCGGGGCGCGTCGACGTGGCGGACGACCTCGGCCAGCCGGTCGAGGACGGCGGGCGGCGGTCCGGCGGGGCCCAGCCACGCCGCATAGGTCAGGTACTCGGCCTCCACCGCCCAGCACCCGGCCTCCCGCGCCGCGTCCACGGCCGCCCACATCGCGACCGCCGCGCCCGCCGTGTCGCCGCGCGCGGCCGCGATCACCGCGGCCGCCCGGTGCACCTGGCCGGGAACCACCCCCACCCGGTCCGCCCAGCAGGGGGCGATGGCCTGCTCGGCGCAGTCGGGGCGCTGCTCCTCGGCCAGACAGACGGCGAGCCAGCTGGAGGCCTCGGTCAGGAACAGGCGGGGGCCGCCGGCCTGTTGGACCACCGCCTCGCGCAGCCGTGCCATCGCGTCCGTGCGGCGGCCGCGCACCCACTGGAGGTAGCCGCCGAGCAACGCCCCTTCCCCGCCTGGCGGCACGCCTTGGACCGCCCGGCGGCCGACGGGTCTGCGCAGGTCGGAGGCGGGCCACAGCTGGGCGAAGGCGCGCAGCGAGGGGGCGAGATCGGGCAGGTAGGACGGCAGGGCCCGGTCCGGGGACGGGTCCTCGGCCAGCGTCACGGCGTCCGCCGTACGCCCGGTGAGGGCCAGGGAGGCGGCGAGTGCCAGACGGGCGGCGGCCACTCCCGGTCCGTGGGAGGCCTCGTACAGGACCCGCTCGGCCAGCCGCCCCGCCGCGCCGGTGCGGCCGCCGAAGAGCAGGACCAGGGCGTGGACGCCGTCCAGCGCGGCCTGTGCGGTGGGCACCGTCGCCTCGGCGCGCAGGGCGACGAGTTCGTCGGCGGCGCCCGCCGGGTCGCGGTCGGCCCAGCAGCGGTGGGCGGCGAGGGCCGTGGACAGCCGCAGCCGCCCGCTGGGTGTGGTCGCCGCCTCACGCGTCCGCTCCAGCACCTTGCGGGCCTGCGCGGCGTCACCGAGCTCGACCAGCGCGTGCGCCAGCGGTACGGCGGCGGCGCTGGAGCGTTCGAGCGCCCGGCGGGCGAAGCGGCAGGCCAGCTCGGGGTCTTGGCGGCACACCGTTTCCGCGGCCCGGATCAGCAGCGCCGAGTCGACCGGGCCGTGCGCGTCGAGCTGCCAGCGGGCCCGGGTCACCGGGTCGGGGCCGCCGGGGGTGCAGGCGCCGAGCAGGGCCACCGCGAGCCGTCGGCGCCGCAGCCGGGGCAGCCGGTGGCGCAGCGCCGCGCCCAGCATCGGCTGGCCGAGCCGGACCAGGATCTGCCCGCCGGTCTCCAGCGTGCACAGCAGGCCCTGCTCCTCCAGGCTCTCCACGACGTCCGGGGCGACCGCCTCCAGTACGGGCAGGGCGAGCGGCTCGCCCAGGGCGACCGCCGCCAGGGCGTCCTGGTGGCGCGGGTCGAGGCCGCGCAGCTCGCGCTCGAACAGCTCGGCCAGCCGGGGCGGCACGCTCAGCGGGCCCCGCCACCACCACAGGCCGCCCGCGCTGACCAGGCGGCGCGTGGCACGGCCGTGGCGGACCAGTTCGGTGAGGAAGAGCGGATTCCCGCCGGTCCACTGGTGCAGCAGGTCGACCGTGGGACGGGCGGCGGCGCCTTCCATCAGCGCGTGCACGAGCCGGCCCGTGTCCGCGAGGCCGAACGGCGCGATGTCGAAGCGCTCCAGATAGCTGTCCTTCCAGAGCGCGACGACGGCGTCGGAGGCGGGCAGCCCCGACTGCGCGGAGACGACGAGGCGCGGATTCCCGTCACCGGCCAGGCTCAGCGTCAGGGCGGCGGAGGCGTCGTCGAGGTGGTGGACGTCGTCGATGACCAGTACCGGGATGCGCCGGCCCGCGCGGCGGGCGAGCTCGGTGCGCAGCAGACCGTACGCCTGCCCGTGGTCGAGGCGGCCGCCGACGCCGAGCAGAGCGCGGAAGACCCCGAACGGGACCTGGCGGCTCGCCTCGGTGGCGGCCGTCCAGACGACTTCGAAACGTGAGACGCCGAGCTGTGCGGCGACGGCCGTGAGCAGGGCCGTCCTGCCGACACCGGCGGGTCCGACGACCGCGGCGCCTTTCCTGGCCAGGACGGCCCCCAGCACCTGTTTCCGCTCCTGCTCCCTGGCGACGAACGTCCCCGGTACCTGGTCGTACGGCATCGTTCCCCCCGCGCGGGCCATCGGGCTTCCCGCGTACAACAAGCTCCCGCATGGAGCGGGGATACCGCGTTTTCCGCCTTCCCTTTGGCCGGAACTGTGTCAGGAAGGTCGGATTCTGGTCCCTGCCGCTTGCCGGAGGGTCACTCTGTGTACACCTCGATCCGGCCCTCGGCGGGTGCCCGCCGAGGGCCGGATCCAGTCACCAGCTCGACTTGCGCACCCCGGGCAGGAGCCCGGCGTGGGCCTGGGCGCGGACGTTGATCCGGGAGAGGCCGAACGTGCGCAGATGGCCGCGGGGGCGGCCGTCGATCGAGTCCCGGTTGCGGACGCGGGTGGCACTGGCGTCACGGGGCTGGCGGCGCAGTTCGGTCAGGGCCGCTTCGCGCTCCTCGTCGGAGCTGCGGGGGTCGCGGATGATCGCCTTCAGCGCGGCTCGCCGGACCGCGTACCGCGCCACGGTCACCCGGCGCCGCTCGTTCTTGGCGATCTTGCTCTTCTTGGCCATCAGACCTTGCCCCCGCGGGCCCGGATACGGGCGACGGCCCGCTCGATCCCGATGGTGTCGACGGTCTTGACGCCCTTGGCGCTGAGGGTGAGGCGGATATGGCGCCGCTCGCTGGGCAGCCAGTACCGCTTGTGCTGGATGTTCGGGTCGAACCGCCGCCGGGTGCGGCGGTGGGAGTGCGAGACGGCGTTGCCGAACCCGGGCTCGCGGCCGGTGAGTTGGCAGTGGGCGGACATGGGAGAGGGGCTCCTTCGTGGCCGACGGTGTTCCGTACGTCACCACCTTAACGGTAATGAAAACCATTTCGGTATAGTGGTTCCCATGGCACGCAACGAACTGCGCCCGGTGATCAAGCTGCGCTCCACCGCAGGCACCGGCTTCACCTATGTCACCCGCAAGAACCGCCGCAACGATCCCGACCGGCTCACGCTGCGCAAGTACGACCCGGTCGTGGGCCGTCACGTCGACTTCCGAGAGGAGCGCTGAACCCGATGAAGCCCGGTATCCACCCCTCGTACGGGCCGGTCGTCTTCCGCGACCGCGCCGCCGGATTCGCCTTCCTGACCCGGTCGACCGCCACCAGCGAGAAGACCGTCGAGTGGGACGACGGTCACACCTATCCCGTCATCGACGTGGAGATCTCCTCCGCGAGCCACCCCTTCTACACCGGCACCGCGCGCGTCCTGGACACCGCAGGCCGCGTGGAGCGCTTCCAGCGCCGCTACGGAGGTACGTCCCGGTGAGCCCCGCACACCCCCGGCTGCCCGTCGTCCTGGTCGCCGGGCTGCACGCGGCCGTGCGCCGGGCGGCCGTGGACGAGCTGCTGCTCGCCTCGCCCGGTGCCCAGGTCCTGCACCACGACCTGAGCACCGCACGCGACGGCGTGGTGCGGGCGAGCGTGTGGGACGCGGCCGGTACCACCCGCACGCACGAGACACCGCTGGTCAACGACTGCGCGTGCTGCGCCCTGCGCGAGGACCTGGTGCCCGAGCTGCTCCGCCTCGCCGACAGCGGCACCTGTTCGCTGGCGGTGGTGGAGCTGTGGGACTCCGTCGAGCCCAAGGCGATGGCCGAGGTCGTCGTCGCCACCCCGGTCGGCGACCGGCACTCCGGCGCGGTGCTCGACCTCGTGGGCGTCGTCACCGCCGTCGACCCGGAGCTGCTCCTGTCGAGCCTGGGCTGCGGCGACGACCTCGCCGAGCACGGGCTCGCGGCGGCGCCGAGCGACGAGCGCACGGTCGCGGACACCCTGGCCCGCCAGCTGGAGTACGCGAACGTGCTCGCCCTCGCCGCGTCCGAGTTCCCCGACCCGGCCGACCACGCCCTGCTCCGCCAACTCCACTCCACCGCCCGGACGGTGACCGTGGGGGAGGGCGGCCTCGCGGCCGCGGCGCGGGGCGGATTCGACGTACGGGCGGCGGCCGAACGCCAGCATCCCGCCTGCGCGCTGCTGCCCCAGGAGGCCGACGAGCACGGGGTCGCCACTCTGGTGTGGCACCGCACCCGGCCCTTCCATCCGGCCCGGCTCTACGCCGCCCTGGAGGACCTGACCTGCGCGGCCGCCCGCAGCCGTGGCCGGTTCTGGCTCGCCGACCGGCCGGACACGCTGCTGATGTGGGACGCGGCCGGGGGCGCGCTCTGCGTGGAGGAGGCGGGACCCTGGCTCGCCGCACTGCCCGACGCCGCCTGGGAGTTGGTGCCCCCGGCGCGCCGGGTCGCCGCCGCCCTGGACTGGCACCCCGACCACGGCGACCGCGCCCAGCACCTCACCTTCACCTCGCCCGGCCTCGACCGCGACGGGCTGCTGCGGGCCCTGGAGGGCTGTCTGCTCACCGACGCCGAGTACGCGGCGGGCCCCGAGTCCTGGCAGCACCTGCCGCACGCCTTCGACGACCTGCTCGCCCCTGTCCGCTGACCGCGGCACGACCTTCTGGAGTACGCCATGCGTTCCCGCCATCTCACCGACAAGAAGCAGGCCAAGCGCCCCAACCCGCTGGACGCGGCGGGCATCACCCACATCGACTACAAGGACACCGACCTGCTGCGGAGGTTCCTCTCCGACCGCGGCAAGATCCGCAGCCGCCGCGTCACCCGGGTCACCGCCCAGCAGCAGCGCGAACTGGCCCGCGCGATCAAGAACGCCCGGGAGATGGCCCTGATCCCGTACGCCTCGGCGCCTCGCTGACCGCCCACCGGGCGATCGTTTTCGGGCACGTGGCGGGCGCCGTCGCGCGAGTCCCTGCCGGCGGGCGGGTGAGCGCCTAGGCTCGGGGGTGTGCTGCGAATCGTCGATCATCTCGTAGGCCGGGGGCCGCTGCGGATCTGTGCGCATGTGCCGGAGGCCGACGGGCCGGGTGACCTCACCGGGCTGCGGGTGCTCCTGACCGGCGATGTGCTCGCCCGTGTCGTCGAGCTGCGCGGCCGGGCCGTCCTGACGGGGCGGACCGGCCCGCGCGTCCCCGGCGCCGTCGCCTCCGGCATCCACCCCGCCGACGCCGAGGGCACGCCGGAGGAGATCGCCGAAGCCCTGGGCGGGCCACCGGCCCTTCAGCTGAGCGGCCGGGCGTACGAGGGCGGGGGCGGCGCGTTCGTACAGATCGGCCAGGCGCGGGCCGAGGGGATCACGGACCTGGAAGGGGACGCCCTCGCCGTGCGCCTGCTGCTGCTCGACCGTCCGTACCACGCACCCGTCACGGTCACGGCCGAAGCCCTTGGAGGTGCCGAACGGCTCCTCGGACAGTGGCGGAGTGCCGTGGCCGGGTGGGCCGAGGAGCCGTCCAAGCCGCTCGTCGCCGACCTGGAGCGCGCGGCCCGCGACGGGCTGGAGGACAGCCTCGACACCGCCGCCGTGCTGCGGCTCCTGGGCGGACTCGCGGCGGACGCCGACGTTCCGGCGGGCGCCAAGTTCGAGACGTTCGCCCGGCTCGACCGCGTCCTCGGCCTGGAGCTGACCCGCGAGATCGGCAAGGCGCCCGCCGCCGGGGCGCGGGCATGAACCCCCTGCGGCGGCTGGTGGTCCTGCGGCACGCCAAGTCGGCGTGGCCCGAGGGCGTATCCGACCACGCCCGGCCGCTCGGCCGGCGCGGGCTGCGCGACGCGCCGGCCGCCGGGCGGTGGCTGAGCGCGGCGGACTGCCTGCCCGACCTCGTCCTGTGCTCCACCGCCCGCCGCGCCCGCGAGACCTGGGAGCTCGCGGCGGCCGAGCTGGGCAGCCCGCCGCCGGTCCGCCACGACCCGCGGCTCTACGCGGCCGACGCGCGCGACCTCCTCGACGCCGTCCGCGAAGGACCCGCCGACATCGAGACGTTGCTCCTGGTCGGCCACAACCCCGGCGTCCAGGACCTGACCCTGCTGCTCACCGGGGAGGCCCTCGGCGAGAGCCTGGACCGGGCCGGGAGCAAGTTCCCCACCTCGGCGATCGCCGTGCTCACCTGGCGCGGCTCCTGGTCCGACCTCGCGCCCGGCGCCGCCCTGCTCACCGACTTCGCGGTGCCGCGCGGCCCGCGTCCCTGAACGCCGTCCCGGGACCGGCCATCGGAGTGACGAATCGTTTCGCTGCGCCGCTGGAGCGGGGGCGGCGTGATGGAGTTGCCGCATCCGGCAGGCTCCTGGGAGAGGACAGAGCGCGATGCAGGACGGCTGTCCCGGCTGTGACGCCCTGCGGGCCGAGGCGCGTCGGCCGGGCGCCGATCTCGCCGACCTGCTGCACCGCGTACAGCTCCATGAGCTCGACCCCCATCCCTCCCCGGCGGCCGCCCCGCCGAAGGAGGAGAAGGGCCGCACGCGGCGCACTTGAGCGGTTCGGGCGCCGATCCTCAGGCAGCCCGCTCGTAACGCAGCAGCACGACTCCGTTGCCGAACGCCCGGCTCTCGATGAGCCGCAGCGGGACGATCGCGTCGGAGGGCGGGAACAGGGGCTTGCCCCCGCCGATGAGGACGGGGTGGACGTACACCCGGAACTCGTCGACCAGGTCGTGGCGCAGGAAGGACGCGGCGAGGTCGGGGCCGCCCACCACCAGGTCCCCGCCCGGCTGGGCCTTGAGCGCTCGGATCTCCTCGGGGACGACCTCCCGCATGAGCGTGGTGTTCCAGTCGGCCCGCTCCAGCGTCCGCGAGAACACGAACTTCGGGATGTCCAGCCAGATCCGGGCGAACTCCTTCATCGGCTCGGTGCTCGCCGGATCGGCTTCGGCGGTCGGCCAGACACCGGCCATCAGCTCGTAGGTGACGCGGCCTTCGAGGAGGCCGCCCATCGACCGGATCTCGTCGTTGAAGTGCCGGTGCAGTTCGTCGTCGACCGTGTGCCAGTCGATCTGGCGCTCGGGTCCCTCGATGAATCCGTCCAGGGACACGGACATCATCAGGATGATCTTTCTCAAGGCGGCCTCGCCGGAGTCAGCCGGGACGGGTACGGGCGCGACGATACGCCCGGGGCGGCCGCCACGGGGGACGGCGCGCGTCTCGGCGGATGCGCCGCGACGGCGTGTGCTCTCACCGGCGGGGCGGGCCGACCGGCGGTTCTCGGCCATCGGCGGGTCCCCGCGTCCCCGGTCGGGTCCGACCGCTTCCGCCCGATTGGTAACCTCAGTCGTTGATCTTGGTGGGCGGTCCCGGTGGTTCGACTCGCCCACCCCGCGCGGGCGTTCGCGAACGCCCTCCCCGACCAGAATGCGAAAAGAATTGGCACACCGTCAGCTTCGCCGCCGCACCCGCCTCGCCGGACACCTGGTGGCCTGCTCCACCGTGCTCGCGGTCCTGCCCGCCGCCCCGGCGCTCGCGGACTCCGGCGACACCCCGTCCGCCCCCGGCGCGACCTCGCACCTCGACGCGGTCGAACAGGCCCTGCGCCAGGTCTCGCCGGGCCTGGAGGGCACCGTCTGGGAGCGCACCGCGGGCAACCGGCTCGACGCCTCGGGCGCCGACCCCTCGGACTGGCTGCTCCAGACCCCCGGCTGCTGGGGCGACGACAAGTGCGCCGAGCGGCCCGGGACCAAGCGGCTGCTCGCCAAGATGACCGAGAACATCTCCAAGGCCAGGAACACGGTCGACATATCCACGCTCGCGCCGTTCCCCAACGGCGCGTTCGAGGACGCGATCGTCGAGGGACTGAAGGCCTCGGCCGCCGCGGGCAACAAGCTCAAGGTCCGGATCCTCGTCGGTGCCGCGCCGATCTACCACCTCAACGTGGTCCCCTCGAAGTACCGCGACGAACTCGTCGGCCGACTGGGCGAGGCGGCCAAGAACGTCACGCTCAACGTGGCGTCGATGACCACCTCGAAGACCGCGTTCTCGTGGAACCACTCCAAGCTGCTGGTCGTCGACAACAAGTCGGCCGTCACCGGCGGCATCAACGGCTGGAAGGACGACTACGTCGACACCGCCCATCCGGTGTCGGACGTCGACCTCGCGCTGACCGGCCCGGCCGCCGGTTCCGCGGGCAAGTACCTCGACACGCTGTGGGCCTGGACCTGCCAGAACAAGTCCAACATCGCCAGCGTCTGGTTCGCCTCCTCCAACGGCGCCGGCTGCATGCCGTCCCTCGCGCAGGACGCCCCCGCCCCGGCGCCCGCCGACGGCAACGTCCCCGTGATCGCCGTCGGCGGCCTCGGCGTCGGCATCAAGAACAACGACCCGGCCTCGAAGTTCAACCCGACGCTGCCCACCGCCGCCGACACCAAGTGCGTCGTCGGGCTCCACGACAACACCAACGCCGACCGCGACTACGACACGGTCAACCCCGAGGAGAGCGCCCTGCGCGCCCTCGTGGCCAGCGCGCGCGACCACATCGAGATCTCCCAGCAGGACCTCAACGCCACCTGCCCGCCGCTGCCGCGCTACGACATCCGGCTCTACGACGCGCTCGCCGCGAAGATGGCCGCCGGGGTGAAGGTGCGGATCGTCGTCAGCGACCCCGCCAACCGCGGCGCGGTCGGCAGCGGCGGCTACTCGCAGATCAAGTCGCTCTCCGAGATCAGCGACACCCTGCGCGACCGTCTCGCCCTGCTGACCGGCGACAAGGGCGCCGCCCGCGCCAAGATGTGCTCCAGTCTCCAGCTGGCCACCTTCCGCAGCTCGGACAGCCCGAAGTGGGCCGACGGCCACCCGTACGCCCAGCACCACAAGCTGGTCTCCGTCGACGACTCGGCCTTCTACATCGGCTCCAAGAACCTGTACCCCTCGTGGCTCCAGGACTTCGGATACGTGGTGGAGAGCCCCGAGGCCGCCGCCCAGCTGAAGGCGAAGCTGCTCGCCCCGCAGTGGAAGTACTCGCAGGCGACCGCCACGTTCGACTACGAGCGCGGGGTCTGCCAGGCCTGATCCCGGGCCTTCAGCCCGGCAGCCCGTTCCCGCCCGCCGCCGTCCCGAGGTGTGTGGGCGGCAGGAAGTCGCGTATGTACGTCCGCTTCCAGCACGCCCCCGTCGTCCGCAGCTCGCGCCACGTCGTGTACTGGTAGCGGAACAGCCGGGCGCGGATGTAGCGGGGCGGGCTGTCGGGCGGGAACGGGGAACGCCTGAGCAGGCGCAGGGTGTCGCGGTCGTTGACGAGGAGGCGCTCCACCAGGGGCCCGAACCACGGCCGCGCGTAGCCCGGGGAGAGACCGGCGAACCACATCAGCCAGTCGAGCCGCAGATGGTACGGCGCGAACTGGCGCGGCCAGTGCCTCGGATCCCCGGGCTTGCCCTTGAACTCGTACTCCCGCCAGTCGGAGTCGGCGAGCGGCAGCGGGTCCGCCGTGCCCTCGATGACGACTTCGAGCCGCAGCCGGCTGACGCTGCCGAACGCGCCGTACGTGTTGACCAGGTGCAGCGGGTCGAAGGAGTAGTTCATGATCTGGCGGCGGGAGAGCAGGTTGCGCGCCGGGCGGTAGCTCAGGGCCAGCAGGAACGCGGCGACGGCCAGGACCACGACCTCGTACCAGAGCGGGGTGGCCGCGAAGTGCCGGGTGCCGGCGGCCGGGGAGAAGTCGACGGCGGTGACGGCGAGGGCGACCGTCGTCCAGTTCAGCCAGGAGAAGTTGCCCGACAGGATCAGCCACAGCTGGGTGAGGATCATCAGCGAGGCGGCCGCCGTGGCGACGGGCTGCGGGGTGAACAGCAGCACCGGGACGACCAGTTGCGTCACGTGGTTGGCGGCCACCTCCACGCGGTGGAAGGGCCTGGGCAGATGGTGGAAGAACCAGCTCAGCGGGCCCGGCATGGGCTGGGTCTCGTGGTGGTAGTAGAGGCAGGTCAGCTTGCGCCAGCACTCGTCGCCGCGCATCTTGATCAGCCCCGCCCCGAACTCGACGCGGAACAGCACCCAGCGCATCAGGAACAGCACGACGATCGGTGGTGCCACCTCGTCGTTGCCCAGGAACACCGCGAGGAACCCCACCTCCAGGAGCAGTGACTCCCAGCCGAACGAGTACCAGGTCTGGCCCACGTTCACGATCGACAGGTACAGCGCCCAGGGCAGCAGCCAGAGCAGCATCGCCGCCCACAGCGGAACCCTGTCGTCGACCCCGGCCAGCAGCCCCGCCGAGACCAGGACGCCCGTCCAGGCCCAGCCGGCGAAGAACCGGTCCGAGTAGTGGAAGTGGAAGACGCTCGGCGCCCGGCGGAACGGGACGCGCTCGACGTACCACGGGACCGGGAGCATGCCGCGCTCGCCGATCAGCGCCCGGAACTGCAGGGCCGCGCCCAGGAACGCGACGAGGTAGATCGCGGCGAGCGCCCGCTGGAAGACCAGCCGGCTCAGCCAGTAGTCGGGTGCGACGAACCACTCCACGGTTTCATTGTGACGCTGAGTGACTCGGGTGGCCTGCGGGGCGGGCGGGTCCGTGCAAGCGGTACCCGGAGATCCTGGGGGTGGGCGTTCCGGAGTTCTTCCACGCCAGAAAGTGCGAGACGGGCGGCTGGGAGCTGCCCGAACACAGCAGTGACACCCCACAGGGCGCCCGGGACGGGCTGGGCGCGCGGTTCCGGAGGCGGGCGCAGGACGCCTTGCGCGCCGGGCAGGACAAGGCTCATCGCACATGGCTGGCGGCGGCCGCGCGGATGGACCGGGAGGTCGTCGACGAGGTGGGCGTCCTGGGGGAGCGGTTCCGCATCGTACGGGCCTCGCGCTTCATCCGGCTGGGGCCCAGCGGGCCGGAGCCGCCGCGCCCCTCCGACCCGGACCCGGGCGAGCCGGGCGAGTCGCATCCGGTGCCCTCGCGCACCAAGGGCTTCGTGATCGACCCGTACGTCGGAACCGGCCTGGCCGACGGCATCCTCAAGCTGGACCTGGTGCGTTTCGTCGGCTCCGCGCCCGGCACGCCCCGCGAGGTCACCGACGACGCCTGGCGGGCCGCCGAACGGTACTCCGGCGGGGTGCTGCTGCCCGCCGTCTTCATGGTCTCCGAGCGGGAGCACGGGAAGTGGCGGGCCCACGACCCCGGAGCGGCGTACGCGACGCCCCAGGGCGCCCGGGACTCCCTGGCGGCCTGGGCTAAGGGTGATGGCGCCGTTCACGCTCAAGCTGGACGATGCGACCCGCGCGGTGTGCGCGGAGGCGGCCGACCGACCGGCTCGACGACAAGCGCCGCAACGCGCTGAGCGTCGCCGAGCGGCGCTTCCGGGTGACCCGCGTCGAGCGGCTGGTACGGATCGGCCCGGACGGGCCCGAGGGCCCGCGCCCCTCCGACTTCGACCCGCACCTGCCCGTCGACGTCCAGGTGCGCCGCCTCAAGGAACAGGGCCTGTGGAAGGAGGAGGACGAGCCGGTCGAGCTCGACGAAGGGACCCGGGAGCTCTCCCGCCTGATGGAGCAGGAGATGGCACGCGCCGCGGCGGCGAAGGAACGCAAACGCCGCTCCGAGGGCGACTGAGCTGGGCGGCGCGGCGGGGCATGGCTCCGCTGCCCGCGACCGGGCCACTCGGTGCGTTCCCGCCGCGCCGCTCGGCGTGGACCGGTCCGCGCCCGCGCCGTCGCGTCGGCCCGTCCGCCATCCGCGCGCTCCAGCGGCGCTCGACCGCAGCCGCCCCCGGACCGGGTAGGTTCCGGCCGGGCCGCGCGTGTCGACGAGGGGCCCGTGGCCCGGCTGCGAGGATGCCGGGGACAAGCCGGTGCGGACGGAACGACCAAGCGAGGGCAGCATGTTCAGTGGCGCGCACGCCATCTTCTACAGCACGGACGCCGATGCCGACCGGGCCTTCATCCGGGACGTGCTCGGCTTTCCCGGGGTGGACGCGGGCCAGGGCTGGCTCATCTTCCGGCTCCCGCCCGCCGAGTTGGCCGTCCATCCCACCACGGGCGAGCCCAAGCACGAGCTGTATCTGATGTGCGACGACATCACCGCTCAGGTCGAGAAGTTCGCGGCCATGGGCGTCGAGCTCACGCGGCCGATCAGCGACCAGCCCTGGGGCCGGCTCGCGGCGGTCCGCCTGCCCAGCGGGGGCGAGCTCGCCTTCTACGAACCCCGTCACCCGGTCGCCCACAGCCTCTGAGGGCACGGCCCGCCGGACCCGTCGCCGCGCCGACGCGGGGCTTCTCGGCCGCCGAGACCCTTCGGTCGGCGCCTGGCGACGGGTCACCGGCCGGGCTCTCCGGTCAGCGTGAGGAAGACGTCGTCGAGGCGGGGCGGGTGCGTCGTCAGGGCTTCGGCCTCCACGGACGCGGCCTCCAGGACGTCCAGGACCGCCCGCAGGGTGGCGATGCTGCCGTCGCTGGGGAGGTCCAGGGTGAGCGCCTCGCGGTCGCACGAGCCCGCGCCGAAGCGGCGGGCGGCCGTGTCCAGGTCGTCGGAGTCGGCGAAGCGCAGCCGGATGCGGCCGCCGGGGATGCGCCGCTTCAGCTCCTCGGCGCTGCCTTCGGCGATCAGCCTGCCGTGGTCCAGGACCGCGATGCGGTCGGCCAGTTGGTCCGCCTCGTCCAGGTACTGCGTCGTCAGGAAGACGGTGACGCCGTCGGCGTCGACCAGGTCGCGGACGATCTCCCACGTGGTGCGGCGGCCGCGCGGGTCGAGGCCGGTCGTGGGCTCGTCCAGGACGAGCACACGCGGATCTCCGATCAGGGTCATCGCCAGGTCGAGCTTGCGCCGCATGCCGCCGGAGAAGGTCCCGGCGGGCCTGCGGGCGGACTCGGCGAGGTCGAAGCGGCGCAGCAGGTCGCCGGTCCGCGCCCGGCCTGCCCGGCGGCCGAGGTGGTGCAGATCCGCCATGAGGATCAGGTTCTCCTCGGCGGTGAGCAGAGTGTCCACCGCCGAGAACTGACCGGTCACCCCGATCGCCGCCCGTACGTCGTCGGCCTCGCGGAGCAGGTCGTGGCCCGCGACCCGCACCTCGCCCGCGTCGGGCGCGACCAGGGTGGAGAGGATCTCCACGGTGGTGGTCTTGCCCGCGCCGTTGGGCCCGAGCAGCGCGAAGACCGTTCCCTCGGCGATGCTCAGGTCGATGCCGTCGAGCACCGGTTTGTCGCCGTACGACTTGCGCAGCCCGGTGGCGCTGATCGCCGTCGGGAGCGTCGCCCGGGCGGTGGCTGTGGCCATGACGTGCGTACCCCCTCGTGGGGTGGGCCGGATGCGGCCCGGCGGACGGTCGGAGCCCCCTGTCCCGTAACACCGTGCGGCGATCGTGTGCCGGGCGTCGGGGCGCAGGCGCGGGTTTGAAGGACAGGCTCTCAGGCGCGCCGGATCACGATGTCGCCGAGCCCGGTCCGCGCGCGCACCTCCACCGTGTGGTCCTCTGCGCCGGGCCCGTCGGCCGTGCTGAGGGAGTTGCGGACGATCCCCATCCGGGTGTTCACATCGAGCCAGGCGGCGGTGGATTCGCGGATGCCGACCTCCAGGTCTCCCATGGCCGTCATGAGCACGACCTGGCCGCGCCTGACGTCGGCGATCCGGATGGCGCCGTTCGCGGACTTGGCGTCGACTCCGGCGTGGGCGACGCCGAGCGAGATGCGGCCGTTGGACGCGTTCGCCCGTACGTCGCCGGTGACTTCGCCGATCGTGGTCTCGCCGTTGACGTTCTTCACCGTGGCGGTGCCCGCGACCTCGCCGATCTCCACCCGGCCGGACCCGGCGACGTCGACGTCCCCGTTCGCGCTGCCCAGCCGGATGTCGCCGTGGCCGGTCTTCAGGTGGGCGGCCGCCGCGTGCTCGACCTGGATGTCACCGGCCGAGGTCTTGAGGGCGCAGTCCCCGAGCAGGCCCTCGGTGACGAAGTCTCCCAGCGGGGCCGTCCCTTGGAGCCGGGAACCGGCCGGGAGCTCGATGCTGATGTCGAGCGACCCGCTCCGGCTGAACAGGGAGCGCTTGGGGCCCTTGACCACCAGCTTGCCGCCCGAGTACGTCACCTGCGTCTGCTGGGCGGTCCGCACGTCGGTCTCGGCGGCGCCGTCGCGGGGGAGCACCTCGACGACCGTGTCCGTGCGCTTGCCCGCGCTGATCCGGGCCGAGCCGATGTCGAATTCGAGGATCACGGAGATCGGTTGGGGCGTATCGAAGCGTGGCATGGCTGTCCCGTCCTCTTGGCTCTGGTGTGGTCCCGCCGGTCGGGCGGGTGATGTGTGAAGTGGTTGCGGCCTGCTCGGCGCGACCGGCCACCGACAGCCCGCGGCTGGCGAACCCCGTTTCCGGCGGAGCTCAGCGCACCCAGCCCGTGAAGCCCTGGCCGCCCCGGTGGCGGCTGCGGGTGGGCCCGGGACCGCCGTCGCCGGGCTCCAGGGCCGTGGCCACGGCCCGGACCAGCCAGGCGTTGACCGACAGTCCCTCCTTTCCCGCGGCGTCCTCCACGCGCGTCTTGAGGTGTGCGGGCAGCCGGAAGTTGATCCGCGCCGTGCCGCCCTCGTCGCCGTCCGCCGGAGCCGGGGCCAAGGGCGCCCGCACCCCGCTGGGCGCGCTCTCCCGCTGCTCGCTCTGCTCGTACGCCTCCAGGCCCGGTGGCGTGCTGACCACGAACTCGGGGTCGAGCCCCCGCAGCCGTACGTCCACCGAGCCCGGGGCGAGCTCCCGGGTGATCTCGTCCGTGGCCGCGGACAGCGCGTTGAGCAGGGTGAGCCGGACGGCCGACTCGAGCGGGGTGGTCAGCCGCTCCGCCAGCGCGCGGGCTTCCTCCCCGCCCGCGTCCGCGGCGACCGCGAGCTCATGGCGGAGGTTGTCGACGTAGGGCGTAAGGTCCATGACGCCAGAGTGGCACCATCATGGCGCCACAGCAAGTCCCTCGAAGGGGTGAATGGCGCCGTAAGTGGTGCCAGTTCTGGCGGGAGGTGTGGCGCTCGAGTGGCGCCATACCCGTCCCGGCACCCGTCGCCGCAGGTCGGAACGGGGAGCGACCGGGGACCGCCAGGCCCGGACGGAGGGCCGGACAGAGGGCCGGACAGAGGGCCGTACGGAGGTTGCCGACGGCGGTGTGGAGGAGCGGCCCGGTCCGGCTCGGCCGCTTCGGGGTGAGCGGCGACGGCGCCCAGGCACCTCCGCACGCCCCGGGCGCCTCCTTCGGCGCACAATTCCCGGTCGGCTGGGGGGTCCCCGATGCATACGATGCCCTTACCCTTGGGCGGGTAGCCTCGGTAAAGAGAAGCCAAAGAGGTGCGTGAGGCCACAGTCGTCCTCACGCACCACAGCGAAAGGCACGGCTTATGGCCCTCACCTTTGCGCACAGGGTCAGCGCTCGGCGTGCGTCCCTGCAGGATGTGAACGCGATAGTCCGCCTGCTCTCCGGCGATCACGGGCTGCCGCCCGAGACCGCCGCTCTCGTCTCGGCCTCACAGGCCCAACTCCGGCTCATCCTCGCGCACTTCGGTCTGGAGACCGGCAAGGTGTGGGTCGCCGAGACGGGCTCCGGAGCGCCGGAGGCGGCGGCGGTGTGGATCCCGCCGGGCGTCTCCATCGACGAGGAGGAACACAGAGCCCTGCTGCGACTGCACGGGCTCCGGCCGACCCTGATGCCCGCGCGCGACCACGACGGACGGATACCGGGCGAGGAGGACCACTGGCTGCTCGCGGCCGTGGGCATCGCGCCGACCGCCCACCCGGCGGCCCTCGAAGCCGTCCTGGACCCGGTCCTGCGCATCGTGGACGACGCGTCCCTGCCGGCCTACGCCACGGCTCCCGCGTCCTTCCAGGCCGAGCTGCTGGCGCCGTTCGGCTTCGAGCCGTGGGGTTCCGGCGCGGAGCGCCCCGAGCCCCGGCTGCGCCGCCCGCCCAAGGGGGCGTTCGGCGGCTGAGGCCCGGAGCCTCGTAACGACGAGAAAGACCTCTGCCCGGCCCGCGTCACGCGGGCCGGGCAGAGGTCTTCACGGTCGTGAGGTGCGGCTGTGGCCGTTACATCAGCCCGGCGGACTTGCAGGCGGCCTTGTACTTGGCCGTGCAGATCTCGTCGATCGTGTAGAGGCCGTCGCTGACGACGGTGGAGCGGATGTTCTCCTTGATCACGGCGACGACCGGGACGAGCGCGGTGGGGATGTCGCTCTTGGTCGGGCTGTTGGTCTTGGAGTTGGCGATGGAGATCAGGCTCTGCCCCTTGGCCAGCGCGACCGCCATCTGCGCGGCGATCGGGCTCTCCTCCGCGTACGACTTGTAGACGCTCATGTACTGCTCGCCCGCCACGATGCGCTGGACTCCGGCGAGTTCCGTGTCCTGGCCGGTGATCGGCGGCAGCTTGGAGACACCCGCGGCCTTGAGGGCCTCGATGACGCCGCCGGCCATACCGTCGTTGGCGGAGTAGACACCGATGATCTTGTTCTTGCCGAGGGCCGAGATCGCGCTGCGCATGTTCGCCGCGGCGTTCTCCGGCTTCCACTCCTTGGTGTCGTACTCCTTCCCGATGTTCACCTTGCCGTCCAGCTCGGCGTGCGCGCCCTTCTTGAACTGGGCGGCGTTCGGGTCGGTGCGGGCACCGTTCATCATCACGATCTGGCCGTCCTTGGCCTTCTCGCCCAGGTTGTCCAGCAGGGCCCTGGCCTGCACATGGCCGACGTCCTCGTTGTCGAACGAGACGTACGCGTCGACCGGGCCCTCGGCGAGCCGGTCGAAGGCGACGACCGGGATGCCCGCGGTCTTGGCCCGCTGCACCGCGCCGCCGATGGCCTTGGAGTCCACGGCGTCGATGATGAGCGCGTCGACCTTCTTGGCGATCATGTCGTCGACCTGCTGGTTCTGCCGCGCCGCGTCCTGCTCCGCGTTCGCGTAGACGACCTTGCCCTTGCCGCTGGTCAGCTCGCCGACCATCTTCTCGATCAGCGGTTTGTCCGACTTCTCGTAGCGAGCAGCCTGCTTCTCCGGCAGTAGCAGACCTATCTTGAGGTCCTTCTTCTTGGCGGCCCCGTCGGACCCGTCGCCGGACTTGCTCCCGCCGCCGCATGCGGCGAGGGTGACGGCCATCGCGACGACACCCACGGTCATCGCTCCACGGCCGGTACGCGTGCTCACTTAAAAACAACCTCCCTGACATGGCCGCATAAATTTCGGCCGAGGTGGCTGGAAGCCAACCGTGCCCTTGCGATGCCGTCAAGAAGTTAGCCCTTAACGAGATGACAACGGAATTTTCGGATACGGGCCGGACGGGCTTAATCTGCCCCGCAATACGGGGTGAATCGGGCTTACAACCGCTTTTTGCTTCAGTGGACAATTACTGATGGTTCGTCAATTTGACGGGGAGCGGAATTGCGCTCTCGCAGCTCAGACGGGTGGAGCCGGTTGAGTGGCTCCTATGTGGTCTGCTTGCCGGTCATTCCTTCAAGGAATGCGTAGTGGTGATGGAAAGTGCGAGATATTCGTTCACTTGTTGAACGCAAGCCCTCTAGAGTAGGGCGGAATTGGTCTACACCTTAGAGAGATCCTCTTATTTCACCGCGTGACTTAAGTGGTGAGCTACCAGCTTGTCAAGCCCTTGGTTCGGACCAGACGTTCGAGGTCTGAACCCTTGACGTGTCCATGGAGGGCCCCTAACTTCACGCCTTGAAGAAAGGGTGAGGCCATGACCATTCCCGCAACCCCCACTCCGTCCGACCGTCGGAGCGCGCGTGGCAGAACCGCCTCACTGGTGGCCGTCGGTGCGCTCGTCGCCTCCTTGACCACCGGTGCCCTTGCCGCCCCCAGAGCCGAAGCCGCGCCGCTGCCGACGGGGTGGGTCACCGTGTCCGCCCATCACAGCGGCAAGTGCGTGGACGCCGCGGCGGCCGGCACCGCCGACGGCACCGCCGTCCAGCAGTACGGCTGCAACGCGACCGCCGCACAGCAGTGGCGCTTCGAGGCGACCGGCGACGGCTATGTGAGAGTCGGCAACCGCAACGACGCCACCAAGGCCTGGGACGTCACCGACGTCTCCGGCGCGGACGGGGCGCCGATCCAGCTCTGGACGTACGGCGGCGGCGCCAACCAGCAGTGGAAGCCCGTCGAGGAGGCCGCCGGGACGTACCAATTCGTCAACCGCCACAGCGGCAAGTGCCTCGACGTCCCCGGCGCCTCGACGGCCGACGGGGCGCGCGTCCAGCAGTACGCGTGCAACGGCAGCGCGGCCCAGTCCTTCGACGTCGGCCCCGTCGACAGCCGGCCGCCGAGCGGCGGCGACCCCGACCTCGGCCCCAACGTGTCCGTCTTCGACCCGTCGATGTCCTCGGCCGCCATCCAGAGCAGGCTCGACCAGGTCTTCGGCCAGCAGGAGTCCAACCAGTTCGGCGCCCAGCGCTACGCCCTGCTCTTCAAGCCGGGCAGCTACGACGTGGACGCCAACGTCGGCTTCTACACCCAGGTGGCCGGGCTCGGTCTGTCGCCGGACGCGGTGACCATCAACGGCGCCGTGCACACCGAGGCCGACTGGTTCCAGGGCAACGCCACCCAGAACTTCTGGCGCTCCGCCGAGAACCTGTCGGTCACCCCCAACGGCGGCAGCGACCGCTGGGCCGTCTCGCAGGCCGCCCCGTACCGCCGTATGCACGTGCGCGGGGACCTCCAGCTGGACGACGGCGGCTGGTCGAGCGGCGGGTTCATGGCCGACTCCAAGATCGACGGACAGGTGCGGTCCGGTTCGCAGCAGCAGTGGCTCTCGCGCAACAGCCAGTGGGGCAGCTGGAACGGCTCGAACTGGAACATGGTCTTCGTCGGCGACACCAACGCCCCGGCCAACACCTTCCCCAACCCGCCCTACACCACGGTCGCGCAGAGCCCCGTGATCCGTGAGAAGCCGTTCCTGTACGTGGACGCGGCGGGCGCGTACAAGGTGTTCGTGCCCGCGCTGCGCACCGCGGCCCAGGGCACGACCTGGGCGAACGGCGCGCCCGCGGGCACCTCGCTGCCGATCGACCAGTTCTACGTCGTCAAGCCCGGCGCCACGGCGGCGGACATCAACGGCGCGCTGGCCCAGGGCAAGAACCTGCTGTTCACCCCGGGCGTCTACCACCTGAACCAGACCATCGCGGTGAACCGCCCGGACACCGTGGTGCTCGGCCTCGGCCTGGCCACCCTGGTCCCCGACAACGGCATCACCGCGATGAACGTCGCGGACGTCGACGGGGTGAAGGTCGCCGGACTGCTCATCGACGCCGGGCCCGCCAACTCCGCGCTCCTGATGCGGGTCGGCACCCCGGGCGCGACCGCCCGGCACACCGCCGACCCGACCTCGCTGCACGACGTCTTCTTCCGCATCGGCGGCGCGGGCGTCGGCAGGGCCACCCAGAGCCTGGTGATCGACAGCTCGGACGTCATCGGCGACCACATGTGGCTGTGGCGCGCCGACCACGGCAGCGGCGTCGGCTGGACCAGCAACACGGCCGCGAACGGGCTGGTCGTCAACGGCGCCGACGTGACGATGTACGGCCTGTTCGTCGAGCACTACCAGCAGCACCAGGTGATCTGGAACGGCAACGGCGGCCGTACGTACTTCTTCCAGAACGAGATGCCGTACGACCCGCCGAACCAGTCCGCGTGGATGAACGGTTCGACCCGGGGCTACGACGCGTACCAGGTCGCGAGCTCGGTGACCGGCCACGAGGCGTGGGGACTGGGCAGCTACTGCTACTTCAGCGCCAACCCCTCGGTGGTGGCCGAGCGCGCCTTCGAGGCGCCGAACACGGCGGGCGTCCGCTTCCACGACATGGTGACGGTCTCGCTGGGCGGCACGGGAACGATCAACCACGTCATCAACAACACCGGAGGGACCGCCAACTCCTCCAGCAACGTGGTGAACCTGGTCTCGGGTCCCTGACCCTGAACGCGGGCGGCGGCACGGCCATGGGTGGCCGTGCCGTCGTCCTCTTTTCTGAGGGGGGTCCGATGTCAGATGTGCTCGGCCGGGTTCGCCGGCAGGATGAAGTTCCAGCTGCCGGGGCCGTGGTGCTGGCCGTCGGGGGAGTTCCTGGAGGGGCAGGCGCCGTTGGTGGGGTTGCCGTTCCACCAGAGGCCGAAGCAGTAATTGCAGAATCTCCAGTTGTTCTGGTACGCGGTTACCTCGTCCGGGATCGGCAGACCCATGGCGGCCCTCGCTTCGTTGTGGGCGGCGGCGCCGGGCGGCACCGCCGGGGCGGACTTGGTGCCGTGGTGCGGGGCGGCCTGCGCCGCGGGCGCGCCGAGCGTCATCGCTCCGGCGGCCAGGGCCGCACCGCCGGCGGCCCTGATGACGCCTCGGCGCGTCTGGGACTGATCGGTCACGGCCTTCTCCTTCATGTCCTGGAGCAGCGGGGAACACAGGGGATCAGAGGCGTGGTTCGTGGAGATGCGGTGCGGCGCGGTCGGTTCAACGACTGTGCTCCGGCCGTGGATTGTCCGGAATCCCCAGAATTGGGGGTTGACGTCGAGCCGTCGTACGGTTTCCGGCCAAGTGGCCATGGACGGGTGGAAAGTGCCGCGATTCCCCGACGGCCACGGGCTACGCTCGTGGGGTGACCGGGGGAGTTGAAGCGATCTTTCGTGCCCTGTCGGCCCAGGCGGCGGACGCGGTGACCGTGCCGGATCTCGGGCGGGCGCTCTCGGACGAGCTGGGGCGGATCGTGCCGCACGACGGATACCTGCTGGCCGGGCTCGACCCGCTGAACAGAGCCAGCTGTCTGTTCACCGAGGAACACGACTACAGCGACGCCGCCGCGCGCCGGATGGCGCTGGACGACGCCGCCGGAGCCGAGCGGCACCCCTTCGAACGGCTCGGCGCGGGCCCCGCCAACACCGGCGTGGTCGGGGCCGGACACCGGCACCGCGTCCGGCTGCGCAACGTGAGCGTCCCCGAGGGCTTCGGCGGCGAGATGCGCATCGGGCTCACCCACGCGCGCGTCGCCTGGGGCGGCCTGATCCTCGTACGGGAGAGGGGCAGCCGGCCCTTCTCGGCCGCCGAGGCCGCCCATGCGCAGACGCTCGCCGAGCCGCTCGCCGCCGCGCTGAAACGCTTCGTGGCCTGCGCGCCGCTGCGGCCGTCACGCTACAGCCTCTCGCCCGGAGTCGCGGTCGTCGGCGCCGACGACAAGGTCGCCTCCGCCACGCCCTCGGCCCACGAGTGGATGCGGCTGCTCGCCCCGGCCGCCTCCTCGGTGGACGAGCGGGACCTGACCGCCACCGTCTGGAACATCGCCCACCTCGCCCGGCGCGCGGGCGGGCAGGCGCTGAGCCGCGTCCCCACCCGGGACGGCTGGATCGCGCTCCACGGCCAGCTGCTCGAAGGCCCGGAGCCGGGCGCGGTGGCCGTCACGATCCAACCGGCCCCGGGCCGCCTGCTGTTGCCGACCGTCTCCGTCTGGTACGGGATCACCACCAGGGAGCGGGCCGTCATGCAGGAAGTGCTCCAGGGCCTGCCCACCAAGCACATCGCCCGCCGGCTCGACCTGTCGCCGCACACGGTCAACGACCACCTCAAGGCGATCTACCGCAAGACGGGCGTCAACAGCCGCGAGGAGCTCCTCACCGGCCTGGCCTGACAGGCTGTCAGGCGGGTCTCAGCCGGTCGCGTCCTCGCGGCGCTCGACGTGGAACCCGAAGGGCACGGTCCCGAGGTCGAGCGCCGTCGCCCCGCCGTCGACGGTCAGCGTCGCGCCGTTGACGAACGACGCCGCGGGGGAGAGCAGCCACGCGATGGCCTCGGCGACCTCACGCGGCTCGGCCGGGCGCTGGGCGGGCAGCAGCCGGGTGGCGGTCTCGTACGCCGCGTCGACGTCCGCGAGGCCCGCCTCCTCGGCGAAACGTGCCATACGCCGGTCGGCCATCTCCGTGCGCACCCAGCTCGGGCACACGGTGTTGGCGCGCAGCCCCTTCGGCCCGTAGTCCACCGCGAGGGAGCGGCACAGCTGGAGCAGCGCGGCCTTCGACGTGGCGTACGCAGCGTTGCCCACCCCGTTGCGCAGCGCGGACACCGAGGCGACCGCGACCACGGATCCGCGGGCCTCGACCAGATGCGGCAGCGCGCTGCGCAGCAGCAGGAACGGGCCGGTGAGATTGGTGCGCATCACCAGCTCCCAGTCCTCCACGGACGTGTCCCCGACGGCCCCGCTGCGCCCGGTTCCGGCATTGAGCACCAGGCCGTCGAGGCGGCCGTACGCGGCGAGCGTCGCGTCCACCAGGCCCCGCACGGCCTCCGGGTCGCCGATGTCACAGGGGTGGGCGAGCGCGCCGGTCTCCTCGGCCACCTTGCGCAGGGGCTCGGGGCGGCGCCCGGACACGACCACCGTGTGTCCGGCGTCGGCGAGCAGCCGTGCGGTGGCGGCGCCGATCCCCGTCCCGCCTCCGGTGACGATGACAACCTGTCGCTCAGTCATGCCCGTTCAGCCTCCGTGGTCGTGTGCGGTCGCGTCCGACCAGCACCTCGACCGAACGTCTCGAACGATCATAGGCAGCCGCCGTCGGCACGCCCGCGCCCCGGGTCGACCCGCTGGTCCCCGTCGCCGGCGACGGCGCGCCGAGCCTTCCCAGGAGAGCGCTCAGACGCGGAACTCCGGTGGGAAGCCGGTCCATCGGAGGTCCGCGGGCAGATGCCCCATGTCGTTGAAGAAGACGACGGAGGCGGGGCGGTCGGGCGCGTAACGGATCACGGTCAGGGCCGCGTTGGCGTGGTTGAGCCCCTGCCAGCGCCACTTCGGGCCGTCGAGCGCCGCCCGGACGATCCAGCCGATCAGGAAGTTGTGGGTGACGACCAGCTCGTGGCGCGGCTCGTCGCCGTCCACCGGCCGGGCGAACCGCTCCAGCGCGGCGGGCGCCAGCTTCCGCCCCTGCTCGCTCATCTCGGCCGGGAACTGAGCGAGCCGGTCCAGCAACGCGTCGGCGTACTCGGGCGGCAGCTCCTCCTTGCGGGGCACGTACGGGATGTAGTCCCCGGCCAGGTCCGACGGCTCCATCGGGACACCGTCGAGCTCGTCATGGATCAGGCGCGCCGTCTCCGCCGCACGCGCGAGCGGACTGTGCAGCACCACCGAGAGCGGGCTCTCCCGGAGCCGGCGGCCGAGCAGGACGGCCTGGCGGCGGCCGTTCTCCGTCAGGCCGCTCTCGTCGGGCAGGGCCTCGCCGTGGCGCGCGAGGTAGAGGTAGCGGGCAGCCGTTCCGGCCATGGAGGGGGCCTCCTGTGTGCAGAGGGTGATCACGCGGTTTCCCGGAGGGACGCCGAAGTGCGCCGGCCGGTTCCGCTTGGCGTGCCCGGCCCGCTTTCCTGTTGTCACCCGCCACCCCCGTGAGCGGGTGACAACAGGGAAACGGGCCGACCCGCGCCGGGCCCGCTGGGCTCGTCGTACCACCGCTCGACTGGCCTGAGACCAGGGGCATATGCGCCCGTCACCGGGTGATGGCCGATATTCGGCCAGGCGTTCGTCCGTTCCTGGCCTTCACCGCCTCTGCCCACACAGACTGCCTCCGAGGCCGACCGCTGGTCTTGTAAGAAGGCGCACTGCCTTGCCGGATTCCGGTCGGCGGAACACGCGCATGGTGAGGAGAGGGTTGCAGGTGGAGGCCAAAGCATCCTTGATTACCGAAGGCCGAGGGGAGAATGTGGAACGAGCGGCACCTGACTGGTTGCGGGGTCAGGTGGTCAAGTACCGGGGACGGCGCACACCGGGAGGGATGCCCGCCCGGCTGACCCTGCCGGCCGCCACGGTGACGCTGATCGTCGGCTGGGGCGACCCGCTGCACCTGTTCGGCCCCGGCGAGCACGAGGCGGCGGGCGACACGTGGTACTCGCTGGTCGGAGGTCTGCGGACGTCACCCGTCCTCGGCGGCTACCGGGGCGCCGGACAGGCCGTCGAAGTGGATTTCACGCCGCTCGGCGCCTATATGTGCCTGGGCATATCCATGCACAGCCTGGCGAACGAGACCGTGCACCCGGACGAGTTGCTGGGCAAGAGGTGGACGGAGCGGCTGACCCAGCGGCTCGCCGGGGCGCCCGACTGGGAGGCGCGCTGGGCGGTCCTCGACGACGTCCTGGCGAGCCTGCTGGCCGACGGTCCCGAGCCGTCCCCCGTGGTCGCCGAGGCCTGGAGCAGGCTGAGCGCGCGCCACGGCGGGATGACGCTGGGTGAACTGGCCGGGGTCACCGGCCGCGGCAGCCGACGGCTGCAGGTGCTGTTCCGGGAGCAGATCGGGCTGCCGATGCAGTCCGTCGCCCGGATCCTGCGGTTCCAGCGCGCGCTGACGCTGCCGTACGGCTCGCACGGGTCGCTCGCCGAACTCGCGGCGGCGTGCGGCTACTACGACCAGGCGCATCTGAACCGCGACTTCAAGGCGCTGGCGGGCCTGACCCCCGCTCAGCTGTGCGGACTCGCGAACCAGACCCCGCTGGACGGCACCGCGACCGTCGAAGGGAGCCGCACCAGCGTCTTCAACCGCTGACCACATGAGCGACGACAGAGGGGTGCCGCCGGGCATGGCGGCGCCCCTCACCTCACACTCGTCCGTAACGCCTACGACCGCTGCGACAGGCCGTCGACGAACTCCTTCCAGGTGGCCACGGTGTTCGCCGGAGGCGGCGTGATCGCCGGGACCGCGCCGAAGTCCGAGTACTCCTCGACGACCAGCTCCGGCCCCTTCGAACCCCGGCCCTCCTCCCGCGACTTGAGGACGAGCCCGTCCTTGCCGACCCACAGGTCGATGACGACCGAGCTCATGCCCTGGCGCCGGGTGCTCGCGACATAGCTGTCGCGGACGCCCTTGTCGATGGCGGGCCCGTTGTACGCGGCCAGCTCGTCCACGACGACCGTGCCCCGGTAGTGGTCGGCCGCCCGCCCGCCGACCCGCTCCTCGCCGAGGCGCCGGGTGGACGGGGACGCGGCGAGCGCGCCCGTGAACTCGGGGACGTACCCCGCGGCCCGCGACTCGCCGGAGCCCTTGTCGCCACCGGCGTACGCGGTGTCGTCCATCGTGTACCAGCTCTTGCCCGGCACCTCGTCCGTGTGGACATAGGTCTTCCCGCCCAGCGAGATCACCTGGCTGAAGCCGCTCGGATTGGCCGAGGACGGCTTGCTCCACGACTTGATGACGCTCGCGGACGGCGCCTTCTGGAACAGCATCTCGGAGTGGCCCGAGCCCGGCACCCCCGTCTGGAGCGTCTTGTACGAGGCCTGCTCGCCGGTCTTCCTGGCCGCGGCCGTCAACGCGGCGCGGATGTCCGCTCCTTTGCCGGAGCCCGCTCCTTTGCCGTCGGCCTGCTCCGGTTCGGGCGCCCCCGTGCCGCCCTCCGGGCCCTCGTGCTCGGACTCGCCGCTTCCGCACCCCGCCAGCATCACCGCGAGCGCCGCTCCCGCGGTCGCCAGCGCGATGCCCTTGCCCCAAACGCGCACCGGTCGCATTCCTTCCCCGTTTGTGAAAAATCCTCGTGATCTTAGCCGTCTGTGCAGGTGGGAGGGGTGGGCGAGGAAGTCAGGGCAGTTCGCGCGAGCCGCCGCCGAAGAACTCCGCCAGGACCGGGGCGAGCGCCCGTGCCGAGAACTCGTGCGTCTGGCCGGGCAGGGAGAGCGCACGGCCGTCCGGCACCGCCCCGGCGATCGCGGTGGCCGGGGCGCGCATCCACTCCGGGCTCGCCCCGCCGCACAGCGCGAGCACCGGGACGGTGACCGATGCCAGGCGCTCCACGGGAAGCGCGGCATCGCCGAGCACGGCGTGCTCGTACGCGAGGGTGTGGGCCAGCGCCACCATGCCCGGCCACATGGGGGCGCGCCGGAACTCCTCGATCACCGGCGGGGGCACGCCGATCCTGCTCAGGAACAACTCCACCGCGTCCGCCCGCCGTTCGGCGGCCAGGAGCGCGGCGAGCCGCTCGCCGTACCGGACGTTGCCCGCCCGCCGCTCGGCCTCCAGGGCATAGGGCGGCTCGTACACGGCGACCGCCGTCACCGGCAGCCCGCTCGCCACGGCCTCCAGCGCCAGGGCGCCGCCCGAGGAGAGCCCGTAGAGCATGGCGCCGGCGCCCGCCGCCGCGACGACCGCGGCCAGGTCCTCGACCTCGCGGCCGACCGCGTACGGGAGCGTGTTCCCGCTGGCGCCACGGCCCCGGCGGTCGTAGTTGAACACCGTGAAGCGGGGAGCGAGGAGACCGGCGAGTTCCCGGTGTGTCTCCCGGGTGCAGAAGGCGCCGCCGACGAGGATCACCGGCGGCCCCTCCCCGGCACACTCGTAGGCGAGGGGCGTTCCGTCCGGCGACCAGGCCGTGTTCGTGTGGTCCATGGAGGAGAGACGGCGGGGGAGCGCGTAACTCATCGGTATGCGGCCGCTGAGGCACCGATGAGTTCGCGCGCCGCCGCCGGTCTCCCTTCCGGCTTCGCGTACCGACTGTCGACTTCCGAAGGTGGGCCGATGAACGATCTGCACGACATCCTCAAGAAGCACGTGGGCGGCGACGCTTGTGCCCCAGGCGCCGTGGGCCTGGTGGCCCGGGGCGACCGGGTGGAGGTGGCGGCCGTCGGACACACCGACGACGAGGGCGGCACGCCCATGGCCCGGGACTCGATCTTCCGGATCGCGTCGCTGACCAAGCCGATCGTCTCGGCGGCGGTGATGACGCTGGTCGAGGACGGCAGGCTCGCGCTGGACGCGCCGGTGGCGCAGTGGCTGCCCGAGCTGGCCTCGCCCAGCGTGGTCCGTACGCCCGAGAGCACCGTCGACGACGTGGTCCCGGCCGCCCGCCCCATCACGGTGTTCGACCTGCTCACCTTCCGCGCCGGGTACGGCTTCCCCGCCGACTTCTCGCTCCCGGCCGTCGCCCCGCTCTTCACCGAACTGCTCCAGGGCCCGCCCCAGCCGCAGTCCGTCGCCGCGCCGGACGCGTGGACGGCGGCGCTCGCCCGGATCCCGCTGCTGTACCAGCCGGGCGAGGCCTGGCTGTACAACGCGTGCTCGGACATCCAGGGCGTACTGATCGCCCGGGCCGCCGGGCGGCCGCTGCCCGAGTTCCTGGCCGAGCGGATCTTCGAACCGCTGGGCATGACCGACACCGGGTTCGCGGTCCCGGCCGCCGACCTCGGCCGCTTCACCGGCTACTACCGGGCCGGGGCCCCGGACTCCGGCGCCCTGGAGCTGGTGGACGCGCGGGACGGACAGTGGAGCACCCCGCCCGCGTTCCCGTCCGGGGCGGGCGGACTCGTCTCGACCGTCGACGATCTGTATGCCTTCGCCCGGATGCTGCTCGCGGGCGGCACGCTCGACGGCCACCGCGTCCTGTCGCCCGACTCCGTACGGCAGATGACGACCGACCACCTCACCCCGGCCCAGCGGGAGGCGAGCAGGCTGTTCCTGGAGGGGCAGGGCTGGGGCTTCGGCGGTTCGGTCGACGTGGAGACGGCCGAGCCGTGGAACGTGCCGGGCCGGTTCGGCTGGCTGGGCGGCACCGGAACGGCGGCGCACATCGTCCCGTCCACCGGGACGGTCACCATCCTGCTCACGCAATTGGAGCTGACCGGCCCCACGCCACCGCCCGCCGCGATGCAGGACTTCTGGCGGTACGCGGCGGACGCCTGACTCCGTCCCGCTGCCACCCACTGAATTCGAACCATGAACGCACGCAGCGCCGACGCCAGCGCGGGAGACGCGGACTACGGCACGATAGGCGCCGGTTACGCCGACTACCGGCGCCCGGCAGGCCTGCTCGGCCTGGAGCTTCGTGGACGAGCCGGTGCGCGAGCGGTTCGCCCGCGACCTGCGGCGCGACCTGGAGAGCGGCGTGTGGGACGCGCGCCGGTGCGCGCTGCGCGAGCAGCCGTTCCACGAGGGCTCGTTGGTCGTGGTTCGCTCGGTGCCCGAGTGACCAGGCCCGGCGCCCGCGAGGCGGTTGTGCCGGAGCCTGTCCCGCGCTGTACGGCCTGCTGTACGGTCGAAGCATGTCCAAGTCAGTGACGATCCGGGTCGACGACCAGCTGCACGCGCTGCTCAAGGAGCGCGCGGAGGCCGAGGGGTCGACGGTGACGGCGCTCATCACGCAGGCCGCGTACGAGGCGGTGCGCGATCCACGGCTGGAAGGCGCGGCGGAGGTCTTCCGCTCGTTCATCGCCGAACAGGGCGACGCCTTCGACGCGGCGTTCCCCGACGACGCCCCCGACCAGCGGGACTCCTCGGGGCGGGCCGCCTGACGGTGGAGTTCCACATCGACATCCGCTGGCTGCTCGAACGCCAGACGGAAGTGCTGCCCAAGCAGCCCACCGTCCACGACTTCTCCAGCCTGGTGGCCGCCGTCGGCCGCCACCGCGTCAACACGCCCCGGGTCGAGGCGACCGTCGACAACTCCTGGCGGGCGGGCGCACTGATGCACGCGATCATCCGGCTGCGCCCGCTGCCCGCACGCAACGCGCTCTTCGGCGCGGCGGTGGTCGTCGCGTACATGAACGCGGCGGGCGAGGGCCTGGACGCCCCGTACGGCGCCCTCATCGACCTCGCCCGCGACATAGACGCGGGCCACACCGACGCGTACGACGCGGCCGACCGGATACGGTCCTGGCGCATCTGACCGCGCGCCCCGGCCCGACCCGTTTGGCCTGAATGGCGCGGTTGCCCCCGTGGTGCGTGGTGCGCCAGCGTGTGGGGGCATGGACCGTGACTCCAGCGGCGTCGCCGCGAGCTCCCTCTCCCGTCGTCAACTGTTCGCCGCCGCCGGTGCGGCCGGGGCCGTCACCGCCGTCGGGACGGTCCCCGCGGCGGCCCGCCGCCGCGATGGGCTCTCGCTGTCGTTCAGTGCGGCCACCAACGGCTCCGCGAGCCTCGCGCCCGCCGGGGACACGGTGATCGCCGAGGTCCAGAGCGTGCTGTGGTCGCTGCCCCGGCACGGCGGCAAGGCCGTGCCGCTCACCCCGGCGGGCCTCGAACCCGGTCGGCCCGTGCACGCCCCGGACGGGTCGCTCGTCGCCTTCTGCGCCTACGAGGGCGGCGGCTACCACGTGTGGACCATGCGGCCGGACGGCTCGGACGTGCGGCGGCGCACCGACGGGCCCTGGGACGACCGGGGACCGGCCTGGTCGCCCGACGGGACCCGGATCGCGTTCGCCTCCGAGCGCGCGGGCGACCCGGTGGCGGGCAGCGCGTACCGCGTCCACGTACTGGACCTGCGGACCAGGCGGCTCACCCGGCTCACCGGGCTGCCCGGCCAGGACGGGCCGCTCCAGGACGGGGCCTGGGAGGACTTCGACCCCACCTGGTCGCCGGACGGGGCCCGGATCCTGTTCGTCCGCGCGAAGGTCGTCACCACGGCCACGGGGCTCGGCGTGGAGGCGCGGACCGTCGCCGCCGTCGCGGCCGACGGGGCCGGGCCCGTCGGCGTCGTGTACACCGAGACCGAAGCCGCGCAGGTCATGTGCCCCGCACTCGCCCCCGACGGCCGTCGGCTCGCCCATCTGCGCACCACCGCCGCACCGAACGGCTCCTGCGTGCTCGTCGTCGACGGCAAGCCGGTCGCCGTCGGCGGGGACATCGCGCCGGTGCCCCCGCGCTGGACGGCGGCCGGGGAGCTGCTGCTGACCGTCGACGGGCGCTTCACGCTCGTACGGCCCGACAGGCCCGGCGAGGCGGAGACGATCCCGTTCGAGGGCGTGCTGCCGGTGGAGCGGCCGCGTTACCGGGTCAAGGAGTACGACCTCGGCGAGGGGCGGGTGCGGCCGGTGCGGGGCGTCCATCTGCCCGCGCTCTCGCCCGACGGGCGGCACATCGCGTTCGCCGCACTCAACACATTGTGGCTGGCGGACACTTCGGGCGCCCGGCCGCCCCGGCGGCTGCGCGAGTCGGCGCCGACGCGCTATCTGCTCGGGCCCGTCTGGACCCGCGACGGGCGGGCGCTGCTGTACGCCGACGACCGCGACGGGCTGCTCGGCATCTACCGTCGAGATCTGGCCACCGGCGAGGAGAGCGCGCTCGCGACCGGCGGCCGGGTGCATCCGGCGCTCTCGCCCGACGGCAAACGGCTCGCCTGCCTCGACATGACCGGCCGCCTCCTCGTACGCGACCTGGCCTCCGGCACCGAACGCGTCCTGGCGGCGCCCCTCGGCGGCGGCGGGCTGCCCGGCCGCCCCAGCTGGTCGCCGGACGGCCGCCGCATCGCGCTCTGCGACCGCAACCGCCTCAACGCGCGCTTCAGGGAGGGCTACAACCTCATCCGGGTCGTCGACACGGAGACCGGCACCGCCCGCCTCCACGCGGTGGCGCCGCACGTCTCGATCTCCGACCGGTACGACTCGGGGCCCGTCTGGTCGCCCGACGGGCGCTGGATGGCGGTGATCGTCGAGTCCGCGCTCTGTGTGCTGCCCGTCGCCCCCGACGGCACCCCGCAGGGCCCGCCGCGCACCCTGACCGACGAGCCCGCCGACCATCCGTCCTGGTCGGGGGAGTCGAACACCCTGCTGTACCTGTCCGGTTCGCGGCTGCGGCTCATCGGCGTCGAGGGCGGCCCCGCGCGGACCGTCCGCGTCCCGCTGGAAGCCCGCAGGCCCGCGCCCGCCGACACGGTGGTGCACGCCGGAAGGCTGTGGGACGGCACCGGCGAGCAGGTCCGCGAGGACGTCGACATCGTCGTACGGGACGGGCGCGTCGCGGCCGTCGAGCCGCACCGCGGGCGCGGCGCGCTGCGGCGGATCGACGCCTCGGAGCGTACGGTCGTGCCGGGCCTGTGGGACACGCACACCCACCCGTGGCAGAGCACCTACGGCGGCCGCCAGACCGTCGGCCAGCTCACCTACGGGATCACCACGGCCGTCTCGCTCGGCGGATTCGCGTACGAACAGGCCCGGATCCGTGAGGCGGTGGCCGCCGGGCAGCTCGCCGGGCCCCGGCTGCTGACCACGGGGGAGCTGCTCGACGGGTCCCGGGTGGCGTACAGCATGGGGCGCGCCCATCGCACCCGGGAGGGGCTGCGGCGGTCGCTGGAGCGGGGTGCCGCGCTCGACTGGGACTTCGTCAAGACCTATGTGAGGGCGCCCGGTTGGGTGATGGAGGAGGCGGCCCGGTTCGCGCACGAGCGCCTCGGGGTGCGCGCCGGAAGCCATCTGCTCTCGCCCGGCGTGCAGCTGGGCCAGGATCTGACGACCCATCTGCAGGCCACCCAGCGCGCCGAGTTCGGGCACGCCACCACCGCCTCGGGGCGCGCCTACGAGGACGTGGTGGAGGTCTACTCCGCGCGCGGCGTCAACTTCGCGCTCATCGCCACGCCGTTCACCTCGGTACCGCTGATCGGCGCCGATCCCGGGCTCGCGGCGGACCCCCGGGTCACCGTGGTGATGCCGCCGTGGGACTCCGCGCTTGTGCGGCAGTCGGCGGGGGCGGCGCCGACGGCGGCCCAGCTGGCCACACTGCGCCGGGAGACCGACGTCTACCGGCGGGTGCTCGCGGCCGGCGGCCTGGTCGCCCTCGGCACGGACGCGCCGATCGTGCCCGTCGGCCTCTCCCTGCACCTGGGCCTGCGCGCGCTGCACCAGGGCGGGCTCTCCCCGGCGGCGGCCCTGCGCACCGCGACCGTGCTCCCGGCCCGCCTCTTCGGGGTCGAGCGGCACCTGGGCACCGTGGAGGCGGGAAAGCTCGCCGACCTGACCGTGGTGGACGGCGACCCGTTCGAGGACTTCGCGGCGATGGTGCGGACAGTCGCGGTGCTGCGGGGCGGAGTGCCGTACGAGACCGAGGAGTTGGTGGCCGCGTTCGAGCAGCCGGCGCGGCACGCGGCCGCCGACCACGAGTGGCTCCCGGTGGGGCGGCTGATGCGGCGCGGCGGGTGCTGCGACATGGAGGCCGCGCTGCTGCCCGGGTGAGCGGGGGCGGTCAGCGGCTCGCGGCGACCGCCGCGACCACGGCGTGGGTCAGCCGTGCGACATAGGCGCCGTCCGTCGGGCCGCCCGCCGCCAGCATGCGGAAGTACAGCGGCGCGCCGAACAGGTCGGTGGCCAGGCCGGTGTCGATGTCGGGCGGCAGTTCGCCCCGTACCGTCGCACGGTCTAGAAGGGTCGCGACGGCCGCGCGGCGCGGGCCCAGGACGGCGTGGTGGAGCGCGTCGTGGAGCGAGGCGCTGCGGGCCGACTCGGCCAGCAGGTCGGGGATGATCCGGCCCACGAGGGGGTGCCGCAGCGCCCGCAGGGTCTCATGGAGGAACCGCTCGACGTCGCCGTGCAGCGACCCCGAGTCCGTCGTCGTGGGGATGTGCGCGGCGGCCGCCTCGGAGACCAGCTCGACGACCATGGCCTCCTTGGACGGCCAGCGGCGGTAGAGCGCCGCCTTGCCGACGCCCGCCCGGCGGGTCACGGCCTCCATCGACATCCGCGCGTACCCCGACTCCGCCAGCTCCTCGAACATCGCCCGGCGGATCGTCTCGGTCACGGACTCGCGCAGTACGCCGGCACCGGTGGGCGGGCGCCGCAGTTCGCTGTCACGGAGGCTGGCCATGATCGGAGATTAACACGGAACGGAACGGTTGCGTTCCGTGATGCGGAGGGTGTACGTTCGCGCCCTACGAGCCGGAACGGTGCCGTTCCGTTCGCTGGCTCGGCGGGAGGCCCGCGGTGAAGTTCCTCTTCGACGACAAGGCGTTCTCCTTCCAGGCGCTGCGCACGGCGGGGCACGCCGCCTGCGGCGGCGCGGATCTCGGGGAAGTGCTCGTCACCTGCGAGGACGTTCCCGACGGCAACGAGGCCGCCTGGTGCCGCGCCTGGGCGGCCACCGCCGCCCGACTGCACCGAGCCGGCGACGACGCACTGGCTGCCGGGCACCGGGTGAGCGCGCGCGAGGCGCTGCTGAGGGCCTCCAACTACTACCG
Organism: Streptomyces sp. TLI_146; assembly: GCF_002846415.1. Taxonomy (NCBI): domain Bacteria; kingdom Bacillati; phylum Actinomycetota; class Actinomycetes; order Kitasatosporales; family Streptomycetaceae; genus Streptomyces; species Streptomyces sp. TLI_146. Next base: position 1,431,717 of record NZ_PJMX01000001.1, on the reverse strand, counting down.
CGCCGCCGACTTCTTCCGCCTCGACGACCGCGACCACGACCGGGAGTCGGACCGGCTCGCCCTGCACTCGCGCGAGACGTTCGCCCGCGCCGCCGCGCTCTTCGACACCCCGGTCGTCCCGCAGCGCATCCCGTACGAGGACACGACCCTGCCCGGCTACTTCTTCCTCGCCGGACCCACCGACGAGCCCCGGCCGACGCTGATCCACCACGGCGGGTACGACTCCACGCTTGAGGAGCTGTACTTCATGGTCGGCGCGGGGGCCCTGCGGCGCGGCTACCACGTGCTCGCCTTCGAGGGGCCGGGACAGCAGTCGGTGCGCCGCGAGCAGGGCCTGGTCTTCCGGCCGGACTGGGAGGCGGTGGTCGGCCCCGTGGTGGACCACGCGCTCACCCTGCCCGGGGTCGACGCCGACCGGCTCGTCCTCTTCGGCACCAGCTTCGGCGGGCTGCTCGGCGCCCGGGCCGCCGCCTTCGACCGGCGCTTCGCGGCGTGCGTGCTGCACAACGGCATCTACGACTTCTACCGGCTGCCCCTGACGGTCATCCCGGCACATCTGGCCGAATGGGTCGCCGAGAGCCGCGACGAGGTGGCCGGGCCCGCCCTGGCGGTGGCCATGTCCCACAGCACCCAGCTGCGCTGGTTCCTGCGCCACGGCATGTGGGCGTTCGGGGCCAAGACCCCGGCCGAGGCCCTGCGCGCCTGTATGCCGTACAACCTCGACGGCGTGGCCGAGCACATCACCTGCCCGACCCTGGTCCTGGACGCCGAGAACGACGTGGTCGCGCGCGGCGAGGCGCAGCGGGTGCACGCCGCGCTGCGCGCCGAGAAGGACCTCATCAGGTTCGCCACCGCCGACGGCTCCGGCGAGCACTGCCAGGAGGGTGCGGCCCTCCACTTCCACCAGCGGGTGTTCGACTGGCTCGACGAGCGGGGGATCTGATGCTGACCGACATCGCCGTCGTCCACGGGGCGCGCACGCCCGTCGGACGGTTCAAGGGAGCACTGCGGTCGGTCCCGGCGCACCGGCTCGGCGCCCTGGTGATCCAGGAGGCGCTGCTGCGGGCGGACGTCGACCTGCACGCCGTCGACGAGGTCGTCCTGGGCTGCGTCGGCCAGGTGGGTCCCGACGCGTTCAACGCGCGACGCGCGGCGCTGGCCGCCGGGCTGCCGGTCGACGTGCGCGCGTACAACGTCAACCGGCTGTGCGGCTCCGGCCTCCAGGCCGTCTGGTCGGCGGCGCAGACGCTCGCCCTCGGCGAGGCGCAGGTCATGGTGGCCGGCGGCAACGAGTCGATGACCCGTCAGCCGCTGCTCGACTACAGCGAGCGCGCCGCCGACGAGCTCCCCGGACCGCCCCGGATCGACGGTACGTTCTCGCTGGTCACCGACCCCTTCGCGCACGGGCCGATGGGGCTGACGGGCGAGGCCGTGGCCGCGCGGTTCGCCATCTCCAGGCAGCGCCAGGACAGTTGGGCCGCCCGGAGCCAGCAGCGGGCCGCCGAGGCCCTGGCGCGGGGGCGGTTCGCCGAGCAGACCGTTGCCGTGCTCACCCCGGACGGCACGGTCGAGCGGGACGAACACCCGCGCCCCGGCACCACCGTGGAACGGCTCGCCCGGCTCGACCCCGCGTTCGCTCCGGACGGCACGGTCACCGCGGGGAACTCGGCCGGGCTCAACGACGGGGCCGCCGCCGTGGTGCTGACGCGCGTCGCGGACCTGCGCCCGGGGACCGTCCCGCTGTGTCTGCTGCGCGATGTGGTGGTCACCGCCCTGGAACCGGAGATCATGGGCTTCGCGCCCGCCGGCGCCATCAGGAAGCTGCTGCGGCGCACCGGGCTCGATCTCGACGACATCGCGGTGGTCGAGCTCAACGAGGCGTTCGCCGCGCAGGTCCTCGCCGTACTCGACGACCTCAAACTGGACCCCGACCGGGTCAACCCGAACGGCGGGGCGATCGCGCTCGGCCACCCGATCGGCGCGACGGGCACGATCCTGCTGCTCAAGGCCGCCCACGAACTGCGGCGCACCGGCGGTCGGTTCGCCGTCGTCGCCCTGTGCATCGGCGGCGGCCAGGGCATCGCCGCGCTCATCGAGAACCCGGAGGCCCGCTGATGGGCGAGTACGCCTGGTACCCCGGCCGGGAGCTGACCGAGCACAGCAACGTCGCCCGGTTCTGCCGGGCCCACGGCCTGGACGGATACCGCGCGTTGCAGCGCCGCTCCGTCGCGGACCCCGAGTGGTACTGGTCCAGCGCCGCCCGCGACATGGGCATCGTCTGGCACGAGCAGCCGCTGTGCGCCCGCGACGGGCGGGGCGGGATCGCCGCCACGCGCTGGTTCCCCGGCGGGCGGACCAATCTGGTCGAGTCCTGTCTGGAACGCCATGTGCGCCGCGGCCGCCCCGACGCGACCGCCCTGCGCTGGGAGCGCGAGGACGGCACGCGGGGACGGCTCGGCTACCGCGAGACGGCGCGGCTCAGCGCCCGGGTCGCCACGGGACTCCGCGGCCTGGGAGTGGGGGAGGGGGACCGGGTGGCGGGCTATCTGCCACCCGGTCCCGAGGCCTTCGTGCTGCTCTTCGCCTGCGCCCGCATCGGCGCGGTGCTGGTCCCGATGTTCTCCGGCTTCGGCACCGAGGCGCTCGCCGTCCGGCTCGCCGACGCCGGGGCGCGGGTGCTGGTGACCGCCGAGGCGACGACCCGGCGCGGCAAGCGGTACGAGATGCTGCCCGTCGCCCGCGCCGCGGCGGAGAAGGTCCCCGACGTCCGCCACCTGGTGGTCGTCGCGGACGAGCCGCCCGACACCGCGCCGCCAGACGGCACGGCCACCACCACGTGGCGGGCGCTCACCGAGGCCGGGCCCGCCGAGACCGTGCACCTGCCCGCCAGCGCGCCCTTCCTGCTCCTGTACACCTCCGGCACCACCGGCCGCCCCAAGGGCGCCGTCCACACCCACGGCGGATTCCCCGTCCAGGTCGGCTCCGAGGTGCGCTACAACCTCGACGTGCGCCCCGACGACGTGGCGTTCTGGGTCACCGACCCCGGGTGGATCATGTTCGCGCTGGTCGCCGTCGGCTGCACCCTCGCGGGCGCGGGCGTCCTCGCGTACGAGGGCGCCGTCGACCACCCCGGCCCGGACCGGCTGTGGCGGCTCCTGGACGAGCACCGGGTCAGCGTCTTCGGCAGCTCGCCCAGCCTCGCGCGGGCGATGATGACCACCGCGGGACCCGGGGCCGCCGCGTCCCGGCTGCGGATCCTCGGCTCCACCGGCGAGCCCTGGACCGAGGACGCCTGGCGCTGGTACTTCCACGAGGTCGGCGGCGGCCGCTGCCCCGTCATCAACATCAGCGGCGGTACGGAGGTGGGCGGCTCCCTCCTGGCGTCCGCGCCCACCGTCCCCCAGACGCCGTGCGGCTTCACCGGACCCTGCCTCGGCATCGACGCGGTCATCGAGGACGCGGACGGCGCCGAGGTCGGCGAGGGCGAGATGGGCGAGCTGGTGGTGCGCCAGTCCTGGCCGGGCATGACCCGGGGCCTGTGGCGCGCGCCGGAGCGGTTCGCCCACACCTATTTCAGCCGCCGGCCCGGCCGCTGGTCCCACGGCGACCTCGCGTCCCGGTCCGACGGGGAGTGGTTCGTGCACGGGCGCCTCGACGACGTGATGAAGGTGGCGGGCAAACGGCTTGGCCCCGCCGAGGTGGAGGAGGCCGCGCTCGGGGACCCCGCCGTGGCCGAGGCGGCGGCGGTCGGGGTGCCGCACCCGGTCAAGGGCGAGGCGCTGTGGTGCTTCGTGGTGCCCGCGCACGGGACGCTCTCGGCGCCGGACGCCGACCGGATCCGCGCGCGTGTGGCCGACGCGCTCGGGCCCGCCTTCCGGCCCAGCCGCGTGATCGCCCTGCCCGAACTGCCCAGGACCCGCACCGGCAAGGTGATGCGCCGCCTCATCCGCGACTGCGTCACCCAGGACGTACCCGGCGACCTCTCCACGCTCGCCAACCCGCACAGCCTCGAAGCGCTGCGCGCCGCCGTCCACGAGGCGGCCGACGGCTGACACCGGACCGGCCGCCGAGCGCCAACGGCGGCCACACACAAGGGAGTTCCATGCCGACGATCGACATTCTCCTGCCCGGCTTCGCCATCGACACCGACCAGGGCTACCCCGCCTTCTGCGGGGTCTTCCTCGTCCGGGGCGCCGACGCCACCGGCCGCCCGCGCACCGTCCTCGTCGACGCCGCCCACGTCGGACGCCGCCCCCATCTGTGGGCGGCGCTCGCGGCGCACGGCCTGACGGCGGCGGACATCGACATAGTGGTGCTCACCCACGCCCACTGGGACCACGTACAGAACATCGACCTGTTCCCGCGCGCCGAGCTGCTCCTCCACGGCGACGAGCGGCGCTACGCCCACGCGCCGCACTCCAACGACTGGGCGACCCCCGCCTGGACCGGCCTGCTGCTCGAACAGCTGCCGGTCCGGGAGGTGGCGGACGGCGAGGAGATCCTGCCCGGCGTCCGCGTCATCGCCCTGCCAGGCCACTCGCCCGGCAGCATCGGCGTCCTGGTCGACACCGACGCCGGGGTGGCCGCGATCACCGGAGACGCCCTGCACTTCGCGTATGTGGCCACGACGCGCCGCAACCCGCTGGTCTTCTGGGACGCCGAGCTCGCGGCCCGCAGCATCGACCGGGTGGTGGGGGCGGCCGATGTCATCTACCCGGGCCACGACCGCCCCTTCCGCCTCACGTCCGACGGCGCCGTCGACTACCAGGAGCCGTTCGCGCTCACCGTCACCGGGCTGCGGCCCGACACCGAGGGGCTCGCCTTCGCCGACGGCTCCTCGCGCCCGCTGTGGGTCATGCCGGGCGTGGACGAGCAGCGCACGCTGTACGAGAAGAACGCGGAGGAGGCCCGGCGGCGCATGGCCGGGGTGCCGCGCGTGGTCCGGCCGCGCTGAGGGGCTCCGTCACGTGGGGGCCCGCCGCGCCTCGGTGAGCAGCCCGGCCAGCGAGCGGTTGAGCTCCTCGAAGAACGGCTCGGGGGCTTCGCGCGGGAAGAAGTGGCCCCCGGGCACGGTGGTCAGCCGGAAGTCGCGCGCGTACCGCTCCCAGGCGCGGACCGCGGCGGGGTCCACGAGGGCGTCGTCCGCGCCCGCGAACGCCCGGATGTCGAGCGGCAGCCGCTGCTCGGCATCGTCCGGGTCGGGCAGCCCCGCCTCCCGGTGGCTGGCGCAGATCCGCAGGTCGTCCCGGACGATGGGCAGCAGCGCGCGCAGCCAGTCGTCGCGGCCCAGGAACTGCGGGTGCAGCCCGCCGATGTCCACCAGGAGGCGGGCCAGGTCCGCGTCGCCGTACAGGTCGGCGGGCGGCAGCGGCGGGGTGAGGTGCGGGGCCGCGTACGCGCCGACGTACAGCGCGAGCGGCGCCCGGCCCCCCACCCGCATCCGGGCCGCCGCCACCGCGAAGCCGATCAGCGCGCCCATGCTGTGCCCGTACACCGCGTACGGGCGGTCCAGCCACGGGGCGAGCTCATCGGCGAGGGCCTCGGCCAGCGCTCCCGCGTCCTGGAACCGCCGCTCGCGGAACCGTGCTTCGCGGCCGGGCAACTGCACCGGCAGGACGTCGACGCCGGGCGCCACCCGCGCGGGCCACGGGGCGTAGAAGGACGCCCCGCCGCCCGCGTGGTGGAAGCAGAACAGCCGCAGCGCCGCGTCCTCGCGCGGCGCCCGGACGAGGCAGCCCGCCGGGGCGGCCGTGGCGGGGCCGGTCACGCGCGCACCACCTCGTACATCTGCTGGAAGGTCGCGGCCTCCAGGAGGTCGGCCACCGGGACACGGCGGCCGGTGACGTTCTCCACCACGGTGACCAGGCGCAGCAGATGGACCGAGTCCCACTCGGCCACGTCGTCGAGGGGGCGGTCGAGGTCCTCGGGGGCGAGGCGGATACCGAGTTCGTCCTCCAGGAGCGCGCAGAACCCGGCGGCGTCGGCGATGGCGGTGGCGGTCATGGTCAGTTCTCCTCGAAGGCGGTGTGCAGCCGCAGATGGGCGGGGGCGGGCGTGATGTCGCGCAGGGCGTGGCGGAAGACGACGGTGGCGGGGTCGTCGGGGGCGACGCCCGTGGGGACGAAGCCGTGGGCGATGTAGAAGGAGGCGAAGGCGGCGTTGCGCGGGGTGGGCCGGTGGCGGGCGAGCACGCCGTGCGCGCCGGAGGCCGCCGCGTGCTCCAGGACGGCCGCCAGGCAGGCGCTCTCGATGCCGCGCGAGAACACCCGGCAGCTCAGCACGTAGTTGTCGATGTGCAGGTCCTCCGCGTCGCGGCGCAGGAACACCGCGCCGACCAGGCCGTGGTCGCCGAACCGGTCGCGGGCGCGCACCACCAGCACGGCGCGGTCCGGCCGCTCGGCCCACTCCCGTACCTGCGGCAGTTGCAGGCGTTCGGGGGCGAGGTGGAACTGGTTGGTGCGCAGGGTGAGCTGGGAGACCCGGGACAGCTCGGCGGGCTCCGGCGGACGCACGGTGACCTCGATGCCCAGACCGTCCAGATAGTCCTGGTACGAGCCGGTGTCCTCGCGGAACTCCTGCCGCCTGGCCTCCGTGCGGTAGCGGCCCGCCCGCTCGCGGTCCTCGTCGGTGAGCACGGGCAGGTCGAACCAGCCGTCCGCGAGCAGCGCGGCCGGGTGCAGGGCCGGCTCCTCGTCGACCCGGACCACCGCGACCTGCGGCAGCTGCTCGCGCACCAGACCGCACTCGAAGGTGCTGTCGTCGACGAAGACGAAGCTGTCCAGACCGATCCCGACCCGCTCCGCGATGTCGCGCAGATTGTCGTGCTTGGCCGACCAGTTGGCGTTGACGCGGACGAAGTCGTCCTCGCGCAGCAGCATCGAGGGATGCTCGCGCAGCGCCTCGCGCACCTTGGCGTCGTCGTTCTTGCTGCTGACGGCGAGCAGCACCCCCTGCGAGCCGAGCTGGGCCAGCACACGCTGGAACTCGGCGAACGCCTCGCCGCGGAACCCGCCGCCGAGCTCGATGCCGTCCATGCCGTCCTCGCCGAGCACCCCGCCCCACAGCGTCCCGTCCAGATCGAGGACGAGGCACTTGCGGGTCCGGCCGAGCAGCCCGGTGACGAGGTGGCCGACGTCCCGGGCGTAGCTCGCGAGCAGTCCCTCGGCGAGGCGCGCCTTGGCGTACAGACCCGTGCGCGGCTCGTACGCGGGTGTCCCCTGGGCGACCAGCGGGTCCAGGTCGACGACGATCAGCCCGGGGTGCTCCTCGGCGAGCGCGAGCAGCCCGCTGTTGAACTCGCGCCACACCACGCCGAGGCGGGCCCGGGAGCGCAGGTCCACCACCTGGCGGGCGTGGCGGTGCAGCAGCGGAACCGTGTTGAGGACCAACGGGCCGCGCCCGCCGTCCTGGTGGGCCCGCACGGCCCGGGAGATCAGGGCGAGCCGGGACCGGGCCGCGGCCTCGACGTCCTCCACCCGCCAGGGCAGCGGCACTTCTTCGAAGACGGTGTGCGCGTCCAGCAGGCACAGCGTGAGACGGGGCCGCCGCTCCGGCTCGGCGCCGCCGGGCCCGAGCAGGTCTGCCAGATACGAGCCGTACGGCGAGACCACCGGGTCGAGCAGTAGCCCGTGGCGCGCCAGCTCCGCGGTGAGCGGGGCGACCAGCGGGGCGACGGTCGACTGGCCGGTGACGGCGACGGTCACCACGGGCACGTCGGCGTGGTGGCGGACGACGCCGTCGCGGTCGAGCCGGGCGAGCAGCTGGCCCGCGGCGGGCAGTTGCCGCTCGGGAAGCCGGGCGAGCAGCGGCCGTACCGAGGGGTACTCGGCCTCCAGGCGCCCGGCGGCGTACAGGTCGCGCAGGGTGCGCAGCGCCTCCGGGTCCTGCCAGCTGCCGCCGGTCGAAGGGGCGTCGGTCGTGATCGTGGTCATGCGCGCTCCAGGGCGATGCCGGACTTGATCCACTTGCTGGACTCCACGGCGACGGTGACCGCCCGCCCGCCGCCCTGCCACTGGCCGAGCAGCTCGGCGAGCTGGAGGAAGGGCAGGGCGTTGCCGTTGTTGCCGACCGTGCGCACCACGTTGACGCGCTGGGCGAGCGGGGCGGGCATCGCGTCGGAGATGCGGTCGCTCATCCGGCCGGAGAGCTGGGGCGGCAGCAGATAGTCCACCTGGTCGGCCGTCCAGCCGACGTCCCCGATGAGCTCCCAGAACATCTGGGTGGCGAGGACCGGCACCGCCGCCTCGATCGCCTTGTAGTCCTCGGAGACCGCGACGCGGTCGCTGTGCCGGTCGCCCAGGCCGAACCAGTCGATGACCTGGCCGGGCGCCTTGCCCAGGCCCACCAGGCGGTTGAGGACCTGGCGGATCTCCACGCGCTCCCCGAAGGACTCGGCGCTGAGCACGGCCGCGCCCGCCCCGTCGCCGAACAGGATGTAGTTGACGAGCTCGCCGGGAGTGCGCGAGCCGGGGTCGAAGTCCGTCTCCAGGTGCTTGGCGCAGACGTCGCCGCCGATCACCAGGACCGTCGAGCAGCGCCCGGCGAGGAGCAGGGTGCGGGCCACGTCGAGTGCCTGTACGGCTCCGGCGCAGCCGGACTGGAGCTGGTAGGTGGGCACGTTGTCGATGCCGAGGCGGTCCGCGACCAGGTTGACGGTGGCGGGCATCAGCTGGTCCGGGGTGGCGGTGCCCATGACGACGCAGTCGATGTCGACGGCCTCCAGGCCCGCCGCGGCCAGCGCCCGGTCCGCCGCGGTCGCCGCGATGTCCGCGAGGGAGTGGCGGACCTGGCCGGTCGCCAGGTCGACGGCGAAGTGCCGGCTGACGTTGCCGATGAACATCTCGGCCCACTGCTCGTCGACACCGACGAGCTTGGCCAGGGTGGCGTTGTCCACCGGTTCCCCCGGCAGGCAGGTGCCGACCGAGACCAGGTGGGCGACGGGAGCGGGTGACGGACTCATGTGCGCGGTCCTTCCGGGGCGGACGGTGCGGTCGGGGCAGTCGGTACGAGGAGGCGCTCGCCCAGATAGCGGGCGAGGTCGCCCACCGTCTCCAGGCTCGCGAGCAGCTCATCGACGGGCAGGCTGCCGAGCTCGGGCAGCTCGTTCTCGATGCGGGTCTTGAGCTCCATGACCTGGATCGAGTCGAAGCCGAGGTCCTCGGCGAGGCGGGAGCGGTCCCGTACCGCCGAGGGGTCGTGCCCGCCGACCCGGCACACCAGACGGCGCGTCACCTCGGACACCCCGTGGGGGGAACCGCCGTCCGGGGTCGGCGGGCACGTGTCGGCGCGGTCCGCCATCGGCCCTCGCGCGGCCGCCGCCTGCACGGCGGGGAGGTGGGGCGCGGCCGGTTCGGGGGCGGTGGCGGAGCGCCAGGCGCGGAAGCTGTCGTCGAAGACGTACGGCGGCAGCCGGCGCGGCACGCGGTCCGCGTCCGGGTACAGGCTGTCCCAGGTGGGATCGGCCCCGGCGCTCCACAGCTGCCCGAGCAGATGGTGCAGCGGGTGGCGGGGCGCGCGGTCGCCGGGGTGGGCGGCGAGGCAGCTCACCGGGTCCGCGTCGGCCGGCCTGAGCCGGGCGAGCATGGGGGTGAGCACGGCGCGCGGGCCGATCTCGACGATGTGGGTGACGCCGGACGAGAAGAGTTCGGCGGCGGCGTCGGCGAACCGCACCGGCGCGGTGATCTGCTCTGCCCAGTAGTCGGCGTCCATGCGCTCCTCGCCGCCCATGACCCGCCCGTACACGGTCGAGAAGACCGGCACCGAGGGGGCGCCCGCCGCCACGTCCGCGCCCTCGTGCCGGAACGGCTCGACGGCGGGCCGCATCAGCGGGGAGTGGAAGGCGTGCGAGACGGTCAGCGGGCGGGCGTTGACGCCCCGGTCGGCCAACGCGGTGCGCAGCAGGGCGAGTTCGTCGAGACCACCGGCGACCACGGTGCTGCGCGGACCGTTGACGGCCGCGACGCACAGCCGCGCGGGATCGGTGAGCAGCGCCGCCACCTCCGCCTCGGGCAGCGGTACGGCGAGCATGCCGCCGCCGTCCGGGAGCGCCTCCATGAGCGCGCCCCGGCGGGCGACCAGGCGGGCCGCGTCGGCCGCTTCGAGCACGCCGGCCGCGCACGCGGCGGCGAACTCGCCGATGCTGTGGCCGATGACGGCGGCGGGCCGGATCCCGGCGTCGATCAGGGCGCCCGCCATCGCGTACTCGACCGCGAAGAGCGCGGGCTGGGCGAGGCCCGTGCGGTGCACCCCCGCATCGCCCGCCAGGACCGCGTCGCGCACCGAGAGGCCGAGGTGGCCGGCCAGATGCTCGTCGATCTCGTCGAAGAGGCGGGCGTAGACGGGGGAGGAGGCGTACCAGGAGGCGGCCATGCCGGGGTGCTGGGCGCCCTGTCCGGTGAACGCGAACGCCACCGTGGGCGCCGTGCGCGGCACCCCGCCCTCCTCGTCGTGGGTGCGCTCGGCGGCCTTGCGCAGCCCGGCCACCACGGACGCCAGATCGCCCGCGGCGACGGCGACGCGGTGCGGCAGCCGGGACTTGACGCGGTTGCTGGTCCAGCACAGCTGGGCGAGCCGGTCCTCGGGCAGCCGGGCCAGCGCGTCGGCCTGGGCCAGCAGATTGGGGCGCAGCTGGCGCGCGGAGCGGGCGGAGACGGTGAACACCCCCGGGACCCGCTCGCCGGAGCGGTGGACCGCGCGCGGCGGGGAGGAGAGCACGGCGTGCGCGTTGGTGCCGCCCATGCCGAAGCTGCTGACGGCGGCGTGCACGGTGCCGGACGGCAACCGCATCGGGGACCTGAGCAACGACAGGCGCCGGTCGGGCAGTTGGAGCTTGGGGTTCTCGTCGTCGGCGAAACGGCTGGGCGGCACCGTGCGGTGGTGCAGCGCCAGGACCGTCTTGACGACCCCGGCGATCCCGGCGGCGCCCTCGGCGTGCCCGAAGTTGCTCTTGACCGAGCCGAGCGCGACGCTGCCGCCGCTGCGGCCGCTGGTGAGGTGGCCGAGCGCCTGGGCCTCCATCATGTCGCCGAGGAGGGTGCCGGTGCCGTGCGCCTCGATGAACCCGATGTCGTCGGCGCCGACCTCGGCCGAGCGCCAGACCCGCTCGATCAGCTGCTGCTGGGCCCAGCGGTTGGGCGCGGTGATGCCGTTGCTGCGGCCGTCCTGGTTGACGCCGGTGCCGCGCAGCACCGCGTAGACGGGCTGGCGGTCGGCGAGCGCGTCGGCGAGCCGGCGCAGCACGAGTACGGCGACGCCCTCGGCGCGCCCGATGCCGTCGGCCGAGGCGCTGAACGGCTTGCAGCGGCCGTCGGGCGCGGACAGGCCCGCCTGGGTGTAGAAGATGTTGAGGACGGGCGTCATGATCAGGTTGGTGCCCCCGGCCAACGCGTAGTCGCAGTCGCCCGCGCGCAGCGCGCCGGAGGCGAGGTGCAGGGCGACCAGCGAGGACGAGCAGGCCGTGTCCACGGCCAGGCTGGGACCCTTGAGGTCCAGGTGGTACGAGACGCGGTTGGCGCCCATGAAGTAGCCGTTGCCGGAGCCGTGCCGGGCGGTGATCCCGTCGTAGTCGGCCAGTTGGAGGTGGGCCCACTCGTTGGCCATCACCCCCACGAACACGCCCGTGTCGGTGCCGGCCAGGTCCTCGGGGGCCACCGCCGCGTCTTCGATGGCGCGCCAGGAGCACTGGAGCAGCAGCCGCTGCTGGGGGTCCATGGCGGCCGCCTCGCGCGGCGAGATCCCGAAGAAGGCGGGGTCGAAGGCGTCCGGGTCGTCGATGAAACCGCCGCGCACGGTGTTGGAGCGGCCGGGCGGCCGGGCCTCGCCCGGTGCGGCCGGGTCGGCGAGCATGTAGCGGTCCGCCTCCCAGCGCTCCTCGGGGACGCGCCGGGTGCCGTCCCGGCCCTCCATCAGGAGATTCCAGAACTCGCCTGCGTCCCGGGCCCCGGGGAAGCGGCAGTCGAGCCCGACGACCGCGACCGGTTCGGGTGCGCTCATGAGGCGCCCCCGGTTTCCCCCACGGCGAGCAGCTCGGCCAGGTGCCCGGCGATGGCACGTACCGTCGGGAAGTCGTACGCGAGGGTCGGCGGGACCGCCAGCAGATGGCGCTCCTCTATCTCGCCGCAGATGCCGATGGCGGCCACCGAGTCGATGCCGTAGTCGGCGAGCGGGGTCGTCGGGTCTATCTCCCGGGCGGGCCGGTGCAGATGGAAGGCCACCCGGTCGATGAGCCACTTCTCCAGGTCCGCGGGGGCGAGGACCGGGGTCTGCGGGCGGATCGCGGTGCGGGTGTCGGGGGCGATGGACATGAGGTACCTCTTCCTTGGGGGCGCTCGGTGGGCCGGGCGGGCTCAGCGGCCGGGGGCGGCCAGCGGAGCGGAGTGCTCGGGGGTCTCGGCCGGGCGGGCGACGAGCTCCGCGACCGGCCGTTCCAGGCGCTGGTGGAGTACGGACAGGGCGCCGTCGAGGAACAGCCGGCGCATCAGGGTGCGCTGGGTCTTGCCGCTGGTGGTCTTGCGGACCGCGCCGGGGCGCACCAGGACCACACTGGCGGCGGGGAGCTGGAACCGGCGGCTGAGGACCGTCTGGACGGAGGCCGCGAGGGCGGGCAGGTCGTGCTCGCCCTGTGGGTCGGGGCGGACCTCCTGCACCACCACGACGTGCGAGCGCTCTCCCTCCTCGTCGCCGACGGTGAACACCGCCCCGCCGCCGCGCCGCAGGGCGGGCCCCGAGTCCTGCACGGCCTGCTCGATGTCCTGCGGGTAGAGGTTGCGGCCGTGGTGGATGAGCATCTCCTTGATGCGGCCGGTGACGAACAGCTCCCCGCCGACAAGGCCGCCGAGGTCGCCGGTGCGCAGATAGCCGGAGCGGCCGTCGGCGGTCTCGGCGCGGAAGATCTCCTCGGTGGCCTCGGGGCGGTTCCAGTAGCCGCGCGCCACGGACGGGCCGCGCAGCCAGATCTCGCCGACCTGGCCGTCCGCCAGCGCCTGGCGCGTCATGGGGTCGACCACCAGCACCTCGCTCCCGGCCGGCGCGCCGCAGCCCACCAGCGTCCTGGAGGTGCGGTCGGGGCGGGCGGGCCGCAGCTCGTGCTGCTCCAGCAGATGCGCGTCCACGCTGAGTTCGACGTGCGGGGCGGTGGTGTCCCCGGCGGAGGCCAGCAGGGTGTTCTCGGCCAGCCCGTAGCAGGGGAACAGCGCCTCGGGGCGCAGCCCCTGGGCGGCGAAGCGCGCGGTGAAGGTGCGGATGGTGGCGGCGCGCACCGGCTCGGCGCCGTTGAGCGCCACCCGCAGACTGGACAGGTCGAGCCCCTCGGCCTGCTCGTCGGTGGTGCGGCGGGCGCACAGCTCGTACCCGAAGTCGGGCGAGGCGGTGCCCTCGACGCGGTAGTCGTGGATCATCCGCAGCCAGCGGTGCGGCTGCTTGATGAAGGAGATCGGCGACATCTGGACGCTGGTGCCGCCCATCCACAGCGGGTGCAGCGTCATCCCGATGAGGCCCATGTCGTGGTAGAGCGGCAGCCAGCTGCCGGTGACGACGCCCGGCGTGGTGAGCATGGCGTGGTGGATGGCCTCCTGGTTGGCGGCCAGGTTGGCGTGCGTGACCATGACGCCCTTGGGCTGGCTGGTGGAGCCCGAGCTGTACTGGAGGAAGGCGATGTCGTCTGCGCGTACCTGCGGCGGGAACCACAGCGAGGGGTCCTCGCCGTCGTCCTCGGGCGCGAGGCACACCACGTCCTGCTCCCCGGAGGCGGCCAGCCAGGCGGCGAGCCCCTGGCGGTGCTCGGGCAGCGTCAGGACCGCGCCCACCGAGGCGTCCCGCAGGATGCCGCTGACCCGGGCCAGGCGCTCGCCCGGCTCGTCCGGCAGCGGCGCCGGGATGGCCGTGCGCCCGGCGTAGAAGCAGCCGAGGAACGCGGTGACGAAGTCGAGCGTGGGCGGATAGAGCAGCAGTACCGGGCGGGTCGGGTCGCCCAGCGACTCCTGGCGCAGCCGGGTGGCGATCAGCCGGGCGCGGCGGTCCAGTTCGGCGTAGGTGAGCTCCTCGGGCCGCATGGTCCGGCCGTCCTCGTGCAGGTACACGAACGCGGGCCGCTCGGGGTGCTGCTCGGCTCCGGCGCGTACGGCCTCGGTCAACGTCTGGTGCATCTCTTCCCCTGTCGGTCTGTCCGTGCTGGCGCGGCACCAAGTGCCATCCGTCGAACCATCGTTGGTGGGAAGCGAAAAGGACGTGTAAAGGCAGCCTTGAGGTGCACGTCGCAGCTTCGGAGGTTCCCGCAGGGTGCGTGGGGGAGGGGGAGTGTGAGGGGTGTTCACACGCGGAGGGAGGAGGAGTTGGCACCCAGTGCCGCAAGCTCTCCTCACTCTCCCGTCGCCCAGATATGAGTCAGCACTGTTTCGATACGCCATTGACTCGATTGGCGGCCGGGTCTAGCGTCGTCAACCGCACAGCCATGGACGGCAGTTCACGCAACACCCTCTTCCTTCCGAGGAGCGGCATCCCGTGACCACTCAGCTCGAACCCCGCAAGGCCGAGCAGGACCAGGCCGCCGCCCACCGCTGGTGGGTACTGGGCGTACTCGTCGTCACCCTCCTGCTCGTGGTCCTCGACACATCGATCCTCAACGTCGCGCTCAAGACGCTCGCCGAGCCCGCACCCCAGGGCCTGGGCGCCTCCTCCGGCGCACTCCAGTGGTCGGTGGACTCGTACACGCTCGTCTTCGCGGCCCTCCTGTTCAGCACCGGAGTGCTGGCCGACCGCTGGGGGCGCAAACGCACGCTGGTGACCGGGCTCGTCGTCTTCGGCGGCTGCTCGCTGTGGTCCGCGTACGCGGGCAGCGCGGGCGAACTCATCGCCGCCCGCGCCGGACTCGGCGTCGGCGGCGCCCTGGTGATGCCCGCGACGCTGGCGATCATCATGAACGTCTTCCCGCCCGCCGAACACGCCAAGGCCGTGGGCATCTGGGCGGGCGCGGCCGGTCTGGCGGTCGCCGTCGGACCCATCACCGGCGGCGCGCTCCTGGAGCACTTCTGGTGGGGCTCGGTCTTCCTCATCAACATCCCGATCGTCGTGGTCGGCACCGTCGCCGCGCTGGTCGTCGTGCCGGAGTCCAGGGACCCCGGGCGCGGCGGCTTCGACCCGCTGGGCGTGGCCCTGTCCGTGGCGGGTCTGACCCTGCTCGTGTACGGGGTGATCCAGGGCGGCGAGTCGGACGACTGGGCGGCGGGGCGGGTGTGGGGGACGATGCTCGGCGGGCTCGTCGTGCTGGCGGTCTTCGTCGGCTGGGAGCGGCGGGCCGAGCGCCCGGCCCTCGACATCGCGCTGTTCCGCGTCCCGCGCTTCTCGGCCGCCGTGACCGTGATCGGCCTGGTGTTCTTCGCGCTGCTGGGCGCCACCTTCTTCCTGGTCTTCTATCTGCAGAGCGTGCGCGGCTGGACGCCCCTGCAGGCCGGGTACTGCCTGCTGCCGCTGGCCGTGGCCCAGTTGGCGTTCTCGCCGCCCGCCACGCTCGCGGCCAAGCGCGTCGGGGTGCGCCCGGTGTGCACCGCCGGGATGCTGCTGACCACGCTGGCGTTCGTCACCGTGGCCACCGTCGACGAGCACACCTCGCTGTGGCTGCTCGAATCCGTCTTCTTCGTCCTGGGCGTGGGCATCGCCTGTGTGATGCCGCCCGCCACGGCCGCCGTCATGTCGGCCCTGCCCCGGCAGCGCGCGGGCACCGGATCGGCCGTCAACACCACCTTCCGCCAGGTGGGCGGGGCGCTCGGCGTCGCCGTCCTCGGCTCGGTGCTCTCCACCGCGTACCGCTCGCGGATGTCGGACCACCTGGGAGCCGTGCCGCACCAACTGCGCGACAAGGCAGGGGAGTCCGTGCAGAGCAGCCTCGCCGCGGCCGACGCGCTCGGCCCGCGCGGCGCCTCCCTCGCGGGCCACGCCGTCGACTCGTTCGTCTCCGCGATGCACGTCACCGCACTGGTCGCCGCCGGGGTCACCTTCCTCGGCGCCCTGGTCAGCCTGCTCCTGCTGCCCGCCCGTACCCCGGACGAGCACGCCGGGGCGGACGAGCCCACCCGGGTCCACCACTCCTCGGAGGTCTGAACATGCCACCACCCGTTCCACCGGAGGCCGAGGGCGCCGCGCCCGCCGGCCTCCGGCCCGTCCCCGCGACCGGGGACGGGCACGCCCCCGCGCCGCCCGCGCGGCGCCCCGCCCGCGGCGGGCGCCAGCGCGACCCCGCGGCCGACCGGGCGATCCTGGAGAGCACCCTCGGCCTGCTGGGCGAGGGGTGCAGCTTCAGCGCGCTGTCGATGGACCTGGTGGCCCAGCGGGCCGGGGTCGCCCGCGCCACCATCTACCGCCGCTGGCGCAACAAGGAAGAGCTGGTGCTCGCGGCCCTGAGCAGCCTCGACGTTCCCGTCACCCCCTCGGACGGACTGCCCCTGCGGGAGCGTCTGGTGGACCTGGTCGACCAGATCCGCCACCGCGGCCAGGACACCAATCTGCACCGCCTGCTGGCCGGCCTCCTCGGCGAGGCGGTGCACCGGCCGCAGCTGGTCGAGGCGTATGAGGGCACCGCGGTCGCCGCACGGAGGGACGCCATGCGGCAGGTGCTGCGCGACGGGCTGGACAGCGGAGAGCTGCGCCCCGGCCTCGACGTCGACCAGGCCATCGAACTGCTGACCGGCCCGATGCTCGCGCGGCTGATCCTGCGCCAGCGGCCGGTGGAGTCCGCCGCGTTCGCCGAGGCGATCGTGGACACCTTCCTCGACGGCACCCGGAGCAACCCCGGACCCCGGTAGCCGGGCCGCGCCCACCGGACCGGGAACCGGGTGCCCGGGCGCACGCACTGGTCGGCCGCAGCGCCATCCGCCCGTCCGCTGAGCGGACGGGTACCGAACCGCCTCCCCACGCAGGAGCCGCAACCATGAAGTTCCTCTTCGACGACCCCGCCTTCGACTACCAGGCCCTACGGGCGGCCGGCTACGCCGACTTCGGCGGAGCCCAGCTCGGCGAGGTCATCGCCGTCGCCTCGCGCATCCCCGGCGGCGACACGGACGCCTGGCGGCGCGAGTGGACCGCGCTGGCCGAGCGCGTCCACGGCCTCGCCACCGCCGCGCTCGCCCAGCACCGCACCCTCGACGCCCGCGCGGCACTGCTGCGGGCCCACACGTACTACCGCACCGCCGAGTTCTTCCTGCGCGACGACCCGCTGCACGACCCCGAGGCGGCGCGGCTGATGCGGCTCTCCAAGGAGACCTTCGCCGAGGCGGCCGGGCTCATGGAGCGCCCGCCGGAGTTCGTCCGCATCCCGTACGGGGACGGCTCGCTGCCCGGCTACTTCTACCGCGCCGACGACTCCGCCGGGCCGCGCCCGACCCTGATCCACCACGGCGGCATCGACTCCACGCTCGAAGAGGGCTACTTCTTCATCGCGGCCGCCGCCCAGGCGCGCGGTTACCACGTCCTCTGCTTCGAGGGGCCCGGGCAGGGCTCGGTCCTGCGCGAGCAGGGGCTCACCTTCCGGCCGGACTGGGAGGAGGTGGTCACGCCCGTGGTCGACTTCGCCCTGGCCCAGCCGGGGGTGGACCCCGAGCGCGTCACCCTGGTGGGGACCAGCCTCGGGGGGCTGCTCGCCGTCCGGGCCGCCGCGTTCGAGCACCGGCTCGCCGGGTGCGTCGCCCATGACGCGGTCTGGCAGCTCGGGGACGTGGTGTGGCTGCCGCCGTTCGTCCACGAGTGGGTGGAGCAGGGCTGCGACGACTTCGCCAACCCGGTGATGTACGGGATCGCGGTCCAGCAGACCTTCACGCGCTGGCTGCTGCGGCAGGCGATGTGGACGTTCGGGGCCCAGAGCCCCTCCGAACTGCTGCGCCGGATGCCCGCGTTCGGCCTCGCGGACGTGGTCGGGCAGGTGCGCTGTCCGGTCCTGGTGCTCGACGCCGAGGAGGACATGTTCTTCGCCGGTCTGGAACACGCGAAGAAGGTGTACACGGGCCTCAACGGACCCAAGACCCTGCACGTCTTCACCGCCGACGAGGGCGGGGGAGCCCACTGCCACTCCGGCTCCATGACCCTCTTCCACGACCGGGTCTTCTCCTGGCTCGCCGAGACCTCGCCGGCCGGGGCCCCGGAGTCCCAACCGGCGCCGTCCGTCTGACCGTTCGCACAGGCACGCCCGAGGCGGGCGGCCCCGGTGTCCCCGGGCCGCCCGCCTCGGGCGCTGTGTATACCGCCCCCGGAATTAATAATCGAATTCCCGCTGTTTGATGGCCGAAATGGCCCCTGGGTGCTGCGCTCCGGGTGTTAGCGCCCTTTTAATGGTTACGTAACGACTGCTCGACTACGATGTTTATCGGCAATCGCGTGCACCTTGGGCGCGAGAGCCTGGGGTGAACGGGGAGATCCGAACTAGTTGAATGCCCGGCATGCATTCAAGGGGGTTGCGTCACGTGTCCCTGTCCTGTGCACGACCAAGTCATCCGCTGCGCTACGAGGTACTGGGGCGGCTCCGGGTGACCTGCGGCGACGTCGATCTGACGCCCGCGCCACCGAAGATCGCCAAGCTGCTCGCTCTGCTGACGATCCGGGCAGGGGAGACCGTACCGGGCGACAAACTCATGGCGGAGCTCTGGGAACAGCATCCGCCGCGGTGTGCGGCGGCGAGCCTGCGGGTGTATGTGTCGCAGCTGCGCAAGCTGCTCGGCACACCCGGCCGGGCGTCGCCGATCGTCACTGTTTCCCCGGGTTACATTCTCGACGTCAGCCCGAACCAACTCGATGTCCGGAACTTCGAGAGGCTGTATGAAAGCGGTCGGGCCCGTTACCTGGCGGCCGACTACCTGGCCGCGTCCGAGTGTCTGAGAAATGCCCTCGCCATGTGGCGGGGGCCGGTTCTGGACGGCATGTCGGGGTCTTCGGAGATCAGCTCGTTCGCCGCCGTGGAGGAGGAAAAACGGCTGAATTGCATCGAGCTGAATATTGAATCCGCCCTGGCGCTCGGCCGCCATCACGCCGTGATAGAGGAGCTCAAGGGACTCGTCGTCCAGCACCCGCTGCGGGAGCCCTTCTACCGCCAGCTGATGGCCGCCCTGTACCGGGTGGGCCGCCAGGGCGACGCCCTGGGCGTCTACCGCAGCGCGCGCCAGGTCATCCGGGAGGAGCTGGGCGTCGAACCGGGCCCGCCGCTGCGGCTGACCCAGGAAGCCATCCTGCGGGCCGATCCGGCCAGGCTGGAAGCGGTCGGCGTGACGGCGTCGGCGCGCTGACGAACCGAGGGTCACGGCGAGCCGGCTCAGGCCTTTCCCTGAGCCGGTGCACGGCCGCGCGGGCGGGACGGGTGCCAGGCGGGCGTCAGGTGTCAGAGGACGCGCCGAAGGGATTCGGGCGTGAGGTCGGCGAGCGTCGGATAGCCGTCCACCGCCATCAGCAGATCCGCCTCGGCGAGCAGCGAGCGCAGCACGTGGACGACACCGTCCGTACCGCCGATGGAGAGTCCGTACGCGTAGGGGCGGCCGACGCCGACGGCCGTGGCGCCCAGGGCCACGGCCTTCACGATGTCCGTCCCGGTGCGGACGCCGGAGTCGAACAGCACGGGCAGGCCGTCGGCCGCCTCGACCACGCCGGGCAGCGCGTCCAGGGCGGGCAGCCCGCCGTTGGCCTGGCGGCCGCCGTGGTTGGAGCAGTAGATCCCGTCCACGCCGCCGTCCTTGGCGCGCCGGACGTCCTCGGGGTGGCAGATGCCCTTCACGATCAGCGGCAGCTGGGTGAGCGAGCGCAGCCAGGGCAGGTCGTCCCAGGTGAGGGGGTTGCCGAAGACCTGCGCCCAGCGCATGGCGGCGGCCCGCGGATCCTCCTCGGGGGTTCGGTCGAGGGTGGCCCGGAAGACCGGGTCGCTGGTGTAGTTGGCCAGGCAGTGGCCCCGCAGCTGGGGGAAGTTGGCGGTGCTCAGATCGCGCGGGCGCCACCCCGTGACCCAGGTGTCGAGAGTGACGACGATGGCCTTGAACCCCGCCTTCTCGGCCCGGCGCACCAGGCTCTCGGCCAGCTCGCGGTCGGTGGGGGTGTACAGCTGGAAGAAGCCCGGCGTGGAGCCGAACTCGGCGGCGACCTCCTCCAGGGGGTCGACGGTCAGCGTCGAGGCGACCATCGGGACGCCGGTGCGGGCGGCCGCCCTGGCCGTCGCCAGATCGCCGTGCCCGTCCTGGGCGCACAGCCCGATGACCCCGATCGGCGCCATGAACAGCGGCGACGGCCAGGTCATCCCGAACAGCTCGACGGACAGGTCGCGCCGCGCGGCCCCGACGAACATCCTCGGGTAGAGCCCCCAGCGCTCGAAGGCCGACGCGTTGGCCCGCTGGGTGCGCTCGTCCCCCGCGCCGCCCGCCACGTACGACCACAGCGAAGGCCCCAGCGCGGCCTCGGCGCGGGACTCCAGCTCCTCGTATGCGAAGGGGAAGCGCGGCACGACACCGCCGAGCCCCTCGAAGAAGATCTCGTTCTGGTAGAAACCGAATGGCTGGCTCATCAAGCGGCCCTCTCCTCGATCACGACTGAATCCCCGGCTGATACCCGACCGACCTCTACCCCTCATCTCCTCGCCGCAGCGCCCCTAAGAGCCTGTCTTTGAACCCCCGTCTGCGCCCGCCCTCCGGGCGAACGACGGGGGTTCAAAGACAGGCTCTTACGGCCGCCGTAAGTGGCATGGTGGAGAGTAAGTGTCCAAGGACCCGGGCCCCGGGGAGACATCATGATCGGCCGTTTCCAGCCCGACCGGCAGCTGACCGCCCGCATGCTGGTCACCCTCTTTCTGCTCGGCCTGCTGTACGTGGGGTTCGTGGCCGCGCTGCTCGTCCTGCTGAAGTCGACGGTGCTGGTCGTCGTCATCGCCGCGGCCCTGCTGTTCGGGCAGTACTGGTTCTCCGACCGCATCGCCCTCTACGCCATGCGCGGCCGCCTCGTCACCCGTGAGGAGCATCCCCAACTGCACGGCGTCATCGACCGGTTGTGCGCCACGGCGGACATGCCCGTGCCCCGGGTCGCCCTCGCCGACACCGACCTTCCCAACGCCTTCGCCACCGGGCGCAACGCCGACCACGCCGTCGTCTGCGTCACCACAGGCCTGCTCAGGCGCCTGGAGCCGGAGGAGTTGGAGGGGGTGCTGGCGCACGAGCTCTCGCACGTCGCCCACCGCGACGTCGCGGTGATCACCGTGGCCTCGTTCCTGGGCGTCATCGCCGGGCTCATCGTCCGCTTCGCCTTCTACTCCCAGATGTTCGGCGGCCGCCGCCGCGGCGACCAGAACACCTTCGCCATCCTGCTGGCCGTCATGGCGGTCTCGGCGGCGGTGTACGCGCTGAGCTTCCTGCTGATCCGGGCACTGTCCCGGTACCGGGAGCTGGCCGCCGACCGCGCGGCCGCCCTGCTCACCGGCCGCCCCTCCGCGCTCGCCTCGGCGCTGACCAAGCTGGACGGCGACATCGCCCGCATCCCCAGCAAGGACCTGCGCACGGCCGGCGCGTTCAACGCCTTCTACTTCGTGCCCGCCCTCGGCGCCGGCGCCTCGCTCTCCCGGCTGCTGTCCACCCACCCCAGCCTGGAGCAGCGGCTCGACGGACTGGCGAAGATCTCCGCCGAGCTGGGCCGCCCGGCATGAACGGCCTCGCCCGCCCCGGACCGTACGGACGAGAGCTCCGCGACGAGAGCCGGCACAGGACGGAGTGACTGATCCGCATGGGCTTCCTGGACATCCTGCTCGGGCGCACCAAGCCCGTCGCCCCCGACCTCGACCGGCTCTTCGCGGTGCCCTCGGCCGCCGTCACCCTGGAGGCGGCGGCCGGGTTCACGCCGACCGGCCGTGGCTCGGTCTGCTTCACCACCGTCGAGGGCGGCGCCTTCACCCGGATCCGCGAGGACGTCGAGGAACTGCTCAACGCGGATGCCGAACGGGCCGGGAGCCCGGTGGAGTCCAGCCGCGACGAGTACGGCTACACCTGGCTCCTGTCGCAACGCGGCCCCGACGACCTGACCGCGCTCGCCGGTGACCTGCACGCGGTGAACACCGCCCTGGAGGGCAGCGGCTTCGGCCCTCAACTGCTGTGCTCCCTGGTCGGCTTCGAGAACGCCGAGGGGCAGGCGCTCGCGCTGGTGTACCTCTACAAGCGCGGCACGTTCTACCCCTTCGCCCCGCTCCCCGGCGAGAAGCGCGACAGCGCGCTGGAGCTGCGGATCAAGGCGGTCCTCGCGGACGACCTGCACATCGAGCAGGACCTCGCCCGCTGGTTCCCGGTGTGGGGCGCGCCCGGGCTGTGAGCGGCCGCTCTCACACGGGATTCACACGGGCGGATAGGCGCGGTCGCGTACGAGCCGTCGGGTGAGGCGGGTGAAGGCGCGGGCGGCGGCGCTCTCGTACGCGCTCTCCCGCCGCAGCAGGGTCACCGTACGGGCGGGCAGGGGCGGTTCGAGCGGGACCGGGTGGAGGCGCGGGTGGTCGTGGGTGACCGCGTCGGGCAGGACGGTGGCCAGCGGGGTGCGCTGGACGATCTCCACGAGGGCCTGGACGGAGTTGGCCTCCACCGCGATGTGCGGCCGCACGCGATGCGCGTCGAGGTAGACGTCGATGTGGCCGCGGGTGGCGAAGTCACCGCTGAGAAGGGCGAGTTGGCGGTGGGCCAGGTCGCGGACGGGGAGCGGTGCCGAGGAGGCGGTGGCCACGACGAGGGTCAGGGTCTCGGTGAACAGGGGCGTCGCGGCGATGCCGGGCAGATGGGGCCGGTGGAAGGCGATGCCGAGGTCGAGCTCGTCGGCCAGCAGCCCGGCCTCGATGCGGTCCTGCGCCAGCTCCTTGACGTCGAGGGTGATGCCGGGGTGGCGGGTGTGGAGCTCCGCGACGAGAGGGCCGGTCAGATACGCGGTGAACGTCGGCGTCACGGCGAGGCGCAGACCGCCGCGCGAGAGGTCGGCCACGTCGAGGACCGCGCGCTCGGCGGCGGCCAGCTCCCGCAGGGCGCGGCGGGCGTAGTGGACGTAACTCTCGCCCGCGTCGGTGAGCCGTACGGTCCGCCCGGTGCGGTCCAGGAGCTGCGCCCCCACCGTGCGTTCGAGCTGTTTGACCTGCTGGGAGAGCGTGGGCTGCGAGATACGCAGCTCCTCGGCGGCGCGGGTGAAGCTGCCGTGCTCGGCGACGGCGAGCAGATAGCGCAGATGACGCAGTTCCGGACCCATGGATCAACTATAGATGAGACCAATAGCAGACATGGATAGCACGTCTTGGACACTATAGGAGCAGGTCATGCATGGTGGATCTCGTCAGCCCCTCGGGGCCGACAGCCACCGAAGGGAGTGACATGCAAGACCTCACCGAGGGCGTCGCACGGTTCCGCCGGGACGTCTTCCCGGCCAAGGCGGAGCTCTTCGCGCACCTGGCGACCACCCACCGGCCCTCGACGCTGTTCATCGGCTGTTCCGACGCCCGGGTGGTGCCGGAGCTGATCACCGGCAGCGAGCCGGGCGAGCTGTTCGTCATCCGCACCGCAGGAAACCTCGTCCCCGCGTACGCACCGGGTATCGACGGCATCGCGGCCAGCATCGAGTACGCGGTCGCCGCCCTGGGCGTCAGCGACATCGTCATCTGCGGCCACTCCGCCTGCGGCGCGATGACCGCCCTGGCCGAGAGCCACGACATGGGCGCCCTGCCGACCACCGCCGACTGGCTGCGCCACGCGGACGCCGCGCGGGCCCGCACCACCACGGCCGGGGTCGACGCCCTCGTGCGCGGCAACGTCCGCGCCCAGCTGGCGAACCTGGTCACCCACCCGTCGGTGGCCCGTGCCCTGACGCGGGGCACGGTCGCGCTGCACGGCTGGTGCTACGACATCGGCAGCGGCGCCGTCGAGCAGCTCGACGTCGTGGACCCCTTCGCCGCCGCGGCCTGAACCCCCTCTTCCCCCCCGTTCCACCCGCTCGAAAAGGAGCTCTTTCCCATGGTGCACGCCCAGTTCGACAACGCCGCTCGCCAGGCCCTGGCCGTCAAGGCCGTCGACGCCAAGATCCGCAAGGACCTGTCCTGGCAGCGGATAGCCGACGCCGCGGGCCTGTCGGTCGCCTTCGTCACCGCCGCCGTCCTCGGCCAGCACCCGCTGCCCACGGCCTCGGCCGAGGCCGTCGCCGAGCTCCTGGACCTGGACGCCGATGACGCCCGGACGCTGCAGACCATCCCGACCCGCGGCTCGATCCCCGGCGGCATCCCCACCGACCCGACGATCTACCGCTTCTACGAGATGCTCCAGGTCTACGGCACCACGCTGAAGGCCCTGGTCCACGAGCAGCTCGGGGACGGCATCATCTCCGCGATCAACTTCAAGCTGGACGTGAAGAAGGTCGCCGACCCCGAGGGCGGCGAGCGCGCGGTGATCACGCTGGACGGCAAGTACCTGCCGACCAAGCCGTTCTGACCCGACGCGGCTCCGACCCGATACGGCTCCGACCCGATACGGCGACGGGCGGCGGATCGTCCCCCACGACGACCCGCCGCCCCCCGCCTCCTCCCCTACGCCGCGTGCAGCGCCAGCGTGGGGGAGAGCCGTGCCGCCCGTACCGCCGGATACAGGCCCGCGAGCGTGCCGATCACCAAGGTCGCGCCGAAGCCGCCGCCGACCGCCCACAGCGGGACCACCCACGGCAGCCCGCCCGAGGAGGCGTACACCCCGGTCGCCGCCGCGCCGAGACCGACGCCCGCGAGCCCGCCCAGGCCCGAGAGCATCAGCGACTCCGCGACGAACTGGATGCGGATCTGGCCCCGGGTGGCGCCGAGTGAGCGCCGCAGACCGATCTCGTGACGGCGTTCGAGCACCGAGATGATCATGGTGTTGGCGACCCCGACCCCGCCCACCAGAAGCGCGATCCCGCCCAGGCCGAGCAGCAGCGTCGACAGCGCTCCCTCGGTCGCCGCCTTCGCCTGGAGCGCCGCCGACGGGTCGCTGACGTCGACGTTCTGCGGGTTGCGCGGGTCGACCGTCGCCGCGAGCAGCTTCTGCACCTGGCGCACGGAGGCGTCCGTGGACCGCTCGTACACGGCCGTGGGGTGTCCGTCGAAGCCGAGCAGCCGCTGCGCCGCCGCCCAGCCGACCAGCGCCGACCGTTCGATCTCGGGCGCCAGCGGCATCGGGCCGAGGACGCCGACGACCGTGAAGTACCGGTCGCCGATCCACACCTGCTGCCCCGGTCCGGTCACGCCGAGCCGTTCGGCGGCGACGTGGCCGAGCACCACGGACGGGTAGCGGCCGTTGGCGGCGTTCAGCCAGGTCCCGGAGGCGACCTCGCCGCGCAGGACATCGAGGAGCCGTTCGGTGGCCGCCTTGACGGCGATCCCGCCGGTCTCGTCCTCGGGGATCTTCTCGGTGCGCCGCACGGACTGCTTGAGGTCGCCGGTGGCGCCGACCTCCTGGACGCCGTCGATGCGCCCCACCATGCCCGGCGCGTCCTTGGGCAGCTTCACCTCCTGCCCGCTGAACATGCTCTCGCCGGGCTTGGCCACCAGCATGTTGGTGCCGAGCGCGTCCAGCTGCCGCATCAACTGCGCCTGGCTGGAGGCCGAGATGCCCACCACCGCGATCATCGTCGCGATGCCGATGGCGATCCCGAGGGCCGAGAGCACCACCCGCACCGGACGGCTGCGCAGCCCGGCCGAACCGACGTGCAGGACGTCCCGGGGACCGAGCCGGGCCGCCTTGAGCCGGGTGCGCGAAGCGCCTTCCGTACCGGGGGAACCACCTTTCGTACGAGGGGAAGCGCCTTCCGTACGAGGGGAGACAGGAGCCGTCACGCCGCGACCTTTCCCCGTGCCGTGTCCGCGACCACACGCCCGTCGCGGATGCGCACCTGGCGGGGGAGCCCCGCCGCTATCTCGGTGTCGTGGGTGATGACGGCGATGGTCGCCCCCTCCCGGTTCAGATCGTGCAGGAGCTCCATCACGGCCTCCCCGGACGCCGAGTCCAGTGCCCCGGTCGGCTCGTCGGCGAGCAGCAGAGCGGGCTCGCCCACGACGGCCCGGGCGATGGCGACGCGCTGCTTCTGCCCGCCGGACAGCTCGTGCGGGCGGTGCTTCATACGGTCCGCGAGGCCCACGCGGGCCAGCGCGTCGGCGGCCAGGGCGCGGCGCCGGGAGCGCGGCAGCCCGGAGTAGAGCAGTCCCTCGGCCACGTTGTCCCGGGCGCTGACGCCCGGCACCAGGTGGAACGCCTGGAAGACGAAGCCGATGTGCTGCGAGCGCAGCGCGGAGAGCCGCCGGTCACTGAGCGAGGCCACGTCGTGGCCCGCGATCTCCACCGTCCCGGCGGAGGGCCGGTCCAGGGTGCCGACGATGTGCAGCAGGGTCGACTTGCCGGAGCCGGACGGACCGGCGATCGCCAGCAACTCGCCCCGCCCGATGGTGAGATCGACCCCGTCGAGGGCCCGGACGCCACCCGCGTACTCCTTGGTGACGCCGGTCAGCCGGACGACCGTGCTCATGATGACCGTGTTCATGTCGACCGTGCTCATACGGACGGCACCCCGACCTTCGTGCCCTCGCGCAGCCCGCTGCCGGTGACCTCCACGCGCCCCTGCCCGAACATGCCGAGCTCGACCTCCACCTCGCGGGCGGTGCCGTTCTCCACCACCTGGACCCCGAAGCCCCCGCCGGGCAGCGCCAGCAGCGCGTTGACCGGGACGGACAGGACGTCCTTCCTGGTCTCGCCGGTCAGCTCGACCGTGACGGGCGCCTGGTCGAAGCCGTCGACCTTCTTGGGGTCGTCGAAGGAGACCGTGATCTCGATCTTCGGGGTCTTGTCCTGGGCGTCGTCGCCGGGTTTCGCGGTCTTTCCGACCCCGCTCACCCGGCCCGGCGCCCGGCTGCCGTCCGGCAGCTGCACCGAGACCTTCGTGCCGGTCTTCGCCGACTTGGCGTCCGCGACCGGCACCTTGAACCGGACGACCCGCTCCGAGCCGGTGACGGTGAGCACCGGTTTGCCGGGGCCCACCGGGTCGCCGGTCGCCGCGCCCGCCTCCTTGATCCGCAGGGCGCTGCCCGCGAAGGCGATCTGGTCGGGGCCGATCTGCCCCGTCTGCTTCAGGTCGTGGGACTTCTGCCAGCGCTTGACGGCGGCGGCGGTGGCCGAGGTGTACTCGTCGTCGACGGTGAAGCCGGTGTAGCCGAGCGCGGCCAGGTTCTCCTCGACCTGGCGTACGTCCTTGCCCTTGTCGCCGCTCCTCAGCGTCCGGTACATCGGCTCCGAGCCGTACATCAGCCGTACCGGCCTGCCGTCCACCTCGTAGAGGCGTCCGTCGCGCCGCACGGTCGAGCCCGTACCGGCGATCCAGTTGAGGGTGCCGGTGGCGCCCGCGTTGATCCGGCGCTCGCCGAGGAAGCCGAGCGTGCCGTCCCGCTGCGAGCTGTCGCTGAGGTCGCCGCGGGTGACGGGGGCGGTGGCGGGCGGCAGCCCGGAGCGGTCCTGGGACTTCTTGTGCTCGGGGGTGCCGAGGGCGGTGACGGCGACACCGCCCCCGGCGACCAGCACGATCGTGGTGAGCGCGACGGCCAGTCGGCGGCGGCTCATCGGCTGACGCTCTCGCACGCCTTGTTCGCCTTGTCGAACTTCACCTTCTCGGCGCCTTCGGGGATGCGCTGCGCCGACATCATCCCGCCGTCGAACTTCGGGTCGGGCATGTTGAAGCCGTTCTTGCGCATGCACTGGGCGTACTTGAGCATCTTGTCCTTGTCCGCCTGGGTGGGGCCCTTGCCGCTGCCCGAGCCGCCCTTGCCCGCGCACGCCTTGAGCGCCTTCTCCATCTTCTCCTTGGTCATGCCGTCGCCGGAGATGCTCAGAGCGCGGTCGTCCTGGCCGGGCTTGGGCTCGGGCACGTTCAGCCCCTGCTCGCGCAGGCACTTGCGGTGCTCCAGGGCCTGGTCGGCCTTCTTGCCCGCGTCGCTCGCGCTGTCGTTCCCGCCGTCCGAGCCCTTGCCGCCCGAACAGCCGGTGGCGACGAGCGCGAGGGCGGAGAGGGCCGTGGCCGCCATGATCCGGCCGAGGTGTCGCTGAGAAGTCGTCATGGCCGGGAGCCTGCCGCGAGGGGGTGTTTCGTTTCTCTCAGCGGATGCGTTAACAACGGCGAAAGGCCCCTCTCGTATACACAGGGGGCATGCGCGTACTGGTGGTGGAGGACGAGGAATTCCTGGCGGAGATGATCGCCGAGGGGCTGCGCCGCGACGCGCTCGCCGTCGACGTGGCCTGCGACGGCCCCGAGGCGCTGCGCAAGCTGGCCTTCGGCGCGTACGACGTGATGGTCCTCGACCGCGATCTGCCCGGCCTGCACGGCGACGAGGTGTGCCGGCACGTGGTCGAGCGGCGGCTGCTGACGCGGGTGCTGATGCTGACGGCCGCCGGGACCGTGCGCGACCGGGTCGACGGCCTGGGCCTGGGCGCCGACGACTACCTCGCCAAGCCCTTCGCGTACGACGAACTCCTCGCCCGTGTCCTGGCGCTCGGCCGGCGTGCCCGGCCCGCCCTGCCGCCCGTGCTGGAGCGCGCCGGGATCGTCCTGGACACCGCCCGCCGCCAGGCCAGCCGCGACGGACGGCATCTGCACCTGTCGCGCAAGGAGTTCGCGGTGCTCGAAGCGCTGCTGCGGGCCGAGGGGGCGGTGGTCAGCGGCGAGGACCTCATCGAGCAGGTGTGGGAGGAGCACACCAGCTACCGCACCAACGCCGTACGCGTCACCCTCAGCAAGCTCCGCGCCAAACTGGGCGAGCCGCCCGTGGTGGAGACGGTGCCGGGCGCGGGCTACCGGATCGGCGTATGAAGTCCGAACGCGCCCGGCTGACCGCCCTGTACGGAGGGCTCCTCGTGCTGGCGGGCGCGCTGCTCACGGGCGTGGTGTACCTCCTGGTCCAGCAGGGCCTGTACACGTCGATCAGCACGGCCGTGACGACCGCCGTGCCCGCCAGGGAGCTGAGGGACCTGCCCACCTCCACCCCCGCTCCCCGGCAGAGCGCCGTGCCCGCGAGCCCGTCCCCGCTGCCGCCGGGCGTCGTACGGGGTCTCGCGGTGACCCGGACGCTCAGCGACGCGGCCGAGGACGCCGCGCTCAACCGGCTGCTGGCGGTCTCGGTGATCGTGCTCTGCGCCTACGCGGTGCTCTCCATCGCGCTGGCCTGGTGGATGGCGGGCCGGGTGCTGCGCCCGGTCGCCGTGATCACCGAGACCGCGCGGCGGCTGTCCGGCGAGAACCTGCACGAGCGGATCGCCCTGGAGGCGCCGCCGGGCGAGCTCAAGCAGCTGGCGGACACCTTCGACGGGATGCTGGGGCGGATGGAGCAGCTCGTCTCGGCCCAGCAGCGGTTCGCCGCCAACGCCGCCCATGAGCTGCGCACCCCGGTGGCGGTGCAGCGGGCGGCGGCGGAGATCGGGCTCGCGGGGGAGCCGGACGCGCGCAAGGTGGCGCGGATCCGCGCCAAGCTCATCGCGGTCGCCGACGACAGCGAGCGGATCATCGAAGGACTGCTGCTGCTCGCGGCCTCCGAGCAGGGCCTTGAGCGCCGGGAGCCGGTGGCGGTGCACGAGGTCGCCCGGGAGGCGGTGGCCGCGCTCGCGGGCGAGGCGAAGGAGCGGGACCTCACGGTCACGGTCCACGCCGGTCCCCTGACCGTGCCCGGGGACGCGGTGCTGCTCGACCGGCTGCTGCACAACCTGGTCGCCAACGGCATCCGCCACAACGTGCCGCACGGCCGCGTCGAGGTCCGCACCGGCCCCGACGGCATCACGGTGTCCAACACCGGCCCCGAGATCCCCCCGGACACGGTCCCCGACCTCTTCGAACCGTTCCGCCGCCTCACCCAGCGCCACCGCCACGCCCCGGGCGAGGGCGCGGGCCTGGGCATGTCGATCGTCGCGGCGATCGCCCAGGCGCACGGAGGGACGACGACGGCGTACGCGAACGGGGAGGGGGGAGGCCTGACCGTGCGTGTGACGTTCCCGGGGGCCCCATGATCTTTCAGGGGCGCGGGGAACTGCGCGACCAGCCACAGGGGGCCCGCAGACGAAGAACAACCGGCGGGAGCGCCTAATCCCCATCTATCAGCCGCTGCAAGCCCGGCGCATACAGATCCGCAACCCGCTCGGCCGAGGCAAGGTTCCCCGCGCCCGGACGGTGCAGGCTCAACGTCGCGCCAAGACCGAGCAACTGCCCCGCGATCAGCTCCGCCCGCAACTCCCCGTCGGGCCCGGGCAGCAGCCCGGACAGCCGCGCGGTGACCTGCTCCCGGAACCGGTCCCGCAGCAGCGTGCGCTCGTCGTCCCGCCCCAGCGAGAAGACGACGCGCAGCAGCGGGTCGCCCCGGAACTCGTCGCGCAGCCGCAGCATCGTCAGCACGAGGTGGCGTCCGAGCTCGGCGGGCGGCGCCGCGAACAGCTCGTCGGCCACGGGCTGGAAGTCGGCGACCGTGTGGAACAGCTGCTCCTTGCTGCCGAACCGCTTCACGATGAGGGACGGGCTGACCCCCGCGTCGGCCGCGATGCCCCGCAGGGTCACCTCGGCGTAGGCGCGCAGGGCGAAGGCGCGGCGCGCGGCGCGCAGGATGGCGTCGCGGCCGGTGCCCTGCTCGGGGGCCGTGCTCTCCACGGGCGCGGTGGTCATCTGCCCTCCTGGGCCGCGGGCACCGATGTCGACCCTCCGACCGTACCGGCCCCGGCCGCCTCGGCGCGCTCCGGTCGCCGCGCGGGCAGGAAGGCGGTGGCCACCAGGGCCGCGAGCGCGGCGCCCGCCGCGATGAGGAAGATCAGCAGATACGCGTGCAGGGTGGGGGCGGTGCGGCCCGCGGCCACGAACGTGACGTTGGCCAGGACCGCGGTGACCACCGCGCTGCAGCACGCCTGGCCCACCGAGCGCATCAGGGTGTTGAGGCCGTTCGCGGCGCCGGTCTCGCTCACCGGCACGCCCTGCATGACGAGGGCCGGGAGCGCCGAGTACGCGATGGCGGTACCGGCGGAGACCACGGTGGCGCCGGCCACGATCAGCCAGAGGCTGTGGCTGGTGAAGAACCGTACGACGTAACCGACCGCCATGACGCAGGCGGCCAGGCCGAGGGCCGTCCTGGGGCCGTACTTGGCGGATATCTTGGCCGACACCGGCGACAGCGCGACCATCGAGAGACCGCCGGGCAGCAGACACAGGCCGCTGACCACGATGGACGCGCCCAGTCCGTATCCGGTCGCCTTGGGCTCCTGCACCATCTGCGCGGTCACCAACGAGTTGGCGTAGAAGGCGAATCCGATGAAAAGGGCGGCGATGTTGGTGAGCAGGACCGCGGGCCGGGCCGAGACGCGCAGGTCGACCATCGGGGATTCGGTACGCAGCTCGTAGCGGCCCCAGACCAGGGCCACCGCCAGCGACCCGGCGAGCAGGCCGAGGGTGGGGGCCGAGGTCCAGCCCCAGTCGGCGCCCTGGGTGATCGCGAGCAGCACGCCGACCAGGGCGGCGGTGAGGCCGAGCGTGCCGAGCACGTCGAAGCGGCCGGGAGTGCGCACCGGGGACTCCGGGACGATCCAGAGCACCAGGAGCAGATCGAGCAGGCCGAGAGCCGCCGAGGCCCAGAACATGGTGTGCCAGTCGAAGTTCTCCACGACCAGGGCCGCCACCGGGAGCCCCACGGCGGCGCCGATGCCGAGCGTGGAGCTCATCAGGGCTATGGAGGGCAGGACGCGGGCGGGCGGCAGTTCGTCGCGGATGATGCTGATGCCGAGCGGGATGACGGCGAGGGCGGCGCCCTGGAGCGCCCGGCCCGCGATCAGCACCCCGATGTCCGAGGTGGCCGCGCACAGCACGGATCCGGCGGTCAGCACGCCGAGCGAGGCGAGCAGGACGCGCCGCTTGCCGTACATGTCGCCGACCCGGCCGAGCACCGGGGTGAAGACCGCGCCGGTCAGCAGCGTGATGGTGACGAGCCAGCCCGCCGCGCCCGGACTGCTGCCGGTGAGGGCCGGGATGTGCGGCAGCAGCGGTACGACCAGCGTCTGCATCACGGCCACGACCACACCGCAGAAGGCGAGCACGGGGACGACGAAGCGGGTGCGGGGATCGTGGGCGGGGGTGGCTGTCGCCGCGGCCATGCTGCTGCTCCAGAGGCTGGTCAGGAAAGGGGTGCACAAGCGTTCACCCCCTCTTAGGGTAAACGCTTGTGCACCCCCGCGTCCCGGCCTTGGAAAGCCGCTGAGCGGACTCCTGGAAGTCCCCTGGACCGCTCAGCTTTCCGACGCCAGCCTTCCCAGCGTCTCGATCACGGCCCGGGACGCCTGGGATCCGGGCTCGATCAGCGTGTAGTGGCCGGTGCCCGGCAGTACGACGTGCTCCGCGTCCGTATGCACGGCCAGGTAGTCCGTGAACTGCCCGAGCGGCACCTCCTCGTCCGCCGCCCCGTTCAGCACCACCGTGCGCACCCCCGTGGTGCCCTTGCCGCGCAGCAGCGTCAGCGGGTCGACCAGCGGGAGCCGCGCCTCGACCTGGTCGGCGCCGCCGAGCAGTTGCAGGCCCGCGCCGTCGCTGAGGTCGTCGCGGATGGTCGCCGCCAGGTCGGTGATCGGGGCGAGGCCCAGGATCGCGCTGGGCAGCCGCGTGGTGTACCAGGGCGAGCTCTCGGGGAGCAGCCCGCGCGCCCCGGCCCACAGGGCGAGGTGGCCGCCGGAGCAGTGGCCCGCCAGCACGAACGGCCGCCCCTGCGGGATCGTGTCCACGGCCAGCGCGATGTCGTCGAAGGTGGCCGGGTAGCCGCCCGCCCCGCCCGACCTGCGGAAGCCCGGCAGGATCGTGGTGAACCCCTGCTGTGCCAGATGCGCCGCGAACGGGGTCAGATGCATCCGGTCGTAGCGCCAGTAGCCGCCGTGCAGCAGCATCACCACCGGTGCCTCGGGGTCCTCGGCCGGCCACAGGTCGTACACCTGGTGCGGGTGCGAGCCGTACTTGCGGTGCACGGGGGCGAGGACCGGGCGGATGCTCAGTACCCGGCGCTCCTCCTCGGCCGCGAACGCGGAAGGGGTCCTAGACATAGCTGCGCGCCGTCCAGAGCTCGGGGAACACGGACCGCTGGGCGCGCTTCTCCAGCCACGCCACACCCGGGGAGCCGCCGCTGCCCGCCTTGGCGCCCATCGCCCGGCGGGTCGCGAGCAGATGGTCGCTGCGCCAGCGCAGCACCAGCTCGGCGACCTCGGTGAGCTCCTCGCCGAGGCGCACCAGCGGGTCGTCCTGCGGCCCGGCGTAGATCTGCCGCCAGACCTCCTCGACCCAGGAGTCCGGCTGGTACGGCTCGGTCACGTCCCGCTCCACGACGTGCTCCGGCACGGGCAGCCCGCGCCGGTACAGGAAGCGCAGCACCTCGTCGTAGAGCGACGGCTCGGCCAGCGCCTGCTCCAGCTCGGCGTAGACGGCCGGATGCCCGCGGTGCGCCTGCACCATGGAGCGGGACTTGTCGGCGAGCAGGAACTCCATGTGGCGGTACTGCGCCGACTGGAACCCGGAGGCCTCGCCGAACGCCGCGCGGAACCCGTTGAACTGGACCGGGGTCAGCGCCGCCAGCGGCGTCCAGGAGTCGTTGAGCGCCTGGTGCGAGCGGCGGCTGCGGCGCAGCGCGTCCATGGCCTGCTCCAGGTCGTCCTTGAGTAAGGCGTCCCGCGCCGTGCGCCACTCGTACACGATGAGGGTGAACCACAGCTCCATCACCTGGGTGGTGACGATGAACGCCATCTCACCGGGGTCGTTGGACAGCGGCCGCTGGAGGGTGGAAAGCAGCGAGGCGTGGACGTAGTCCTCGTACGGCGTCGTCCCCTCGAACTGCGCCTGGGGCGCCTCGTCGGCGGCCGGAGGCGTGGCGAGGGCGCTGGTCTGCTCGGTCATGGGTCTCCGTAGGTCGTGGGCGGGCCGGGTGGTCAGACCGGCATTCCGATGTGCGCGCCCCCGGTCGCGTCCAGCCACTGGCCGGTGACCCAGCGCGCGTCGTCACTCGCCACGAACGCGACCACGTCGGCGATGTCCGACGGGCGGCCGATCCGGTTGAAGACGGAGGTGGCCGCGTACGCGTTCAGCACCTCGGGCATCTTCAGGGTCGGGTTGATCTCCGTGTAGGTGAAGCCGGGCGCCACCGCGTTCACGGTGATCCCCCGCGCGCCCAGCTCCGGGGCGAGGGCGAGGGTGAGGGTGTCCAGGGCGCCCTTGGTCATCGAGTACGCGGAGATGTTCGGCATGGCGATCCGGGTGACGCCGGAGGAGATGTTGATGATGCGGCCGCCGTCGCGCAGCCGGCCGAGGCCCTGCTGGATGACGAAGAAGGGGGCCTTGACGTTGATCGCGAAGAGCCGGTCGTACTCCTCCTCGCTGACGTCACCGATCCGCTTCGGCAGGGTGATCCCGGCGTTGTTGACGAGGATGTCCAGGCCGGGCCGGGCGCCGTACTCGGACAGCCCCTTGTCGAAGGCGGTCCACAGCGCCTCGGCGTCGCCGGGCACCCCGAGCTCGGCGCGGAGCGCGAACGCCCGGCCGCCCGCCGCCTCGATCTCGGCGACGGCCTCCTCGGCGGCCTCGGTGCGGTGCCCGTAGTGGACGGCCACCAGGGCGCCCTCGGCGGCGAGCCGGAGCGAGATCGCCCGGCCGATTCCCCGGCTGCCGCCGGTCACCAGGGCCGTCCGGTCGCTCAGCCTGCCCGTACTGGTCATCTCTCCACACTCCTGTGATCTCGGGGGACCGCGCGGTCGTCGCTGCGGTCGTGGGGGCAATTCGTCTGCCGTGTACGGGTGTCGGGCTGCGGGCGGGTGCTCAGGCGTCGAAGTCGAGCGCGATCTCGTCCGACTCCGGCCGGGCCCGGCAGGGCAGGGTGTAGCCGGCGGCCAGCTCCGCCGGGCCCAGGGCGTACTGACGGTCCATCACCGCGCTGCCCCGGACGACCTTGGCGCGACAGCTGCCGCACAGGCCGTCGCGGCAGGAGTACGGGGTCTCGGGCCGGGCGCGCAGCACGGCGTCCAGCACCACACGGTCCTCGGGCCGCATCACCGTCTCGGTGGTGCGGCCGTCCAGCCGGGCGGAGATGAGGCCGGTGCGGCCCAGTGGCTCCGGCTCCGGCGCGGGCGGGAGGCCGCCGCCGGTGGAGAAGAGCTCGAAGCGCACCCGCGCCTCGTCCGCGCCCCACCGTGTGAGCGCCTCCCGGACGGTCTCGACCAGCCCCCACGGCCCGCACAGGTAGAAGTGCGTGCGCTCGTCGGGCTCGGCGCCGAGCAGTGCCAGCAGCTTGGGCAGCCGGGCCGCGTCGATCCGGCCGGAGAGCAGCTCGCTCTCGCGCTCCTCGCGGGAGAGCACGTGCAGGGCGAAGAACCGGCCGACGTGGGCGTCCTTGAGGTCGGTCAGCTCGTCCGCGAGGAGCACCGACTGCGCGCTGCGGTTGGCGTAGACGAGCGAGACCCGGCAGTGGGGGTCCTCCCGCAGCGCGGCCGCCGCCATGCTCAGCAGGGGGGTGATGCCGCTGCCGCCCGCCACCAGGACGTGGTGCGCGCCGGGCACCTCCGCCAGCCGGAAGTCGCCGGTGGGCGGGCCGAGTTCGAGGGTGTCGCCGGGGGCGAGCTCCTTGGTGGCGTACTCGGCGAAGCCGTCCGCGCCCAGCCGCTTGACCACCAGCCGCAGCCCGGCCGGGTCCCGGGGCGGCAGGCAGACCGAGTAGCTGCGGCGCAGCTCGCGGCCCTCGGGCCGGTGCCGTACGACCACGTGCTGGCCGGCCCGGTGCGCGAAGGTGTCCGCGAGCGGGGCGGGCACGGCGAGGCTGATCGCCACCGACTCGTCGCCGACCTGCTCCACGGCGGTCACCGGCAGCCGGTACCAGCCGGTCGCCCGGCGGGCGGGCGCCGGGGAAGCGGCGGTGCCGCTAGTCGTCGCTGTCGTCATGAGGGTGCGTCACATCGCCTTCAGATGCGCGAAGGTCTCCTGGCACGAGGTGCACACCAGGACGGCTTGGCAGCGGGTCGCGCCGAAGTGGCTCTGCGGCCGGGTCGCCACCGAGCCGCAGTGCGGGCAGGGCGCGCCCAGGCCGATCCGGACCGGCAGGGGCGCCCCGGCGGGGCCGGGCGGCACGATGCCGTGCTCGGAGAGCTTGCGGCGGCCCTCGTCGGTGATCCAGTCGGTGGTCCAGGCGGGCGAGAGCACCTGCCGCACCCGTGCGTCGGGGTGGCCGCTCTCGGTGAGCACGGCCCGGATCCCGGCCTCGATCGCGGGCATCGCCGGGCAGCCCAGGTAGGTCGGAGTGATCACGACCTCCAGAGTGCCGTCGTCCGTCGCCTCCACCGCGCGGATGACGCCCAGATCGGCCAGCGAGATCATCGGGAGTTCGGGGTCGGGCACGGTGTTCACCCGGGCCCGCACCGCGTCGGCGTCCAGCCGGACGGCGCTCACCAGGTGCCTCCCGGGTACTGGAGGCGTACCGAGCGGAACTCGGCGAGCAGCGGCGCGAACGCCTCGGTGTGCAGCCCGTCCCGGCCGCCCGTCGCCTGCCACGAGGGCTTGGGCAGCGTCAGGCGCGCGTCGTCGAGGACGGCGGCGACCTCGCGCTCCCACTCCTCGCGCAGCCGCGCCGGGGCGACCGCGGTCCCCGCCGCGTCCAGCCGGTCCGCCAGCGCGTCCCGCTCGAAGAGTTCGGCCGCGTACGGCCAGACCAGGTCGAGCCCGGCCTGTATCCGGCGGCGGCTCTCGGCGGTGCCCCGGCCCAGTCGCACGGTCCACTGGTCGGCGTGCATCTGGTGGTACTCGACCTCCCTGGCCGCCCGCGCGCCGAAGGCGGCGAGGGTGTCGTCGCCGGACTTCTCCAGGGCGCTCCACAGCAGCCTGCTGTAGTGCGCGTACACCAGCTGGCGGGCGATCGTCACCGCGAAGTCGCCGGGCTCCAGCTCCATCAGGAGCGCGCTGCGGAATTGGCGCTCGGTGCGGTGGTAGGCCAGTTCGTCCTCGTCGCGGCCGGTCCCGTCGAGCCTGCCGCTGTACGCGAGCAGGGTGCGGGCGTGGCCGAGCAGGTCGAGCGCGATGTTGGCGAGCGCCAGGTCCTCCTCGATGGTGGGCGCCCGGGTCACCAGGGCGCACAGCCGCTG
The DNA here is from genome assembly GCF_002846415.1 of Streptomyces sp. TLI_146. Taxonomy (NCBI): domain Bacteria; kingdom Bacillati; phylum Actinomycetota; class Actinomycetes; order Kitasatosporales; family Streptomycetaceae; genus Streptomyces; species Streptomyces sp. TLI_146. Next base: position 1,394,584 of record NZ_PJMX01000001.1, on the reverse strand, counting down.
GCACAGCACCAGCGCGTCGTCGCCCAGGCGCAGGACGTACTCGGCCAGATCCGTGTCCTCACCAGTGTGCTCAGCCGTCATGGCCGCTTTCCTCGTTCAACGGGATGTAGTGCTCGGGGTACCGGTACGGCTTGTGGGCGGCGTTGCTGAAGAACGGGTCCTTCTCGCTCGGCGAGGCGGCGTGCACCGAGTCGGAGCGCACCACCCACACCGAGACCGTCTCGCCCCGACGGGTGTACAGATCCCGGGCGTTGGCCAGCGCCATGTCGGCGTCGGCCCCGTGGACCGAGCCCACGTGCTGGTGCGCCAGGCCCCGGCGCGGCCGGATGAACACCTCCCACGGCGTCAGCACCCGTGCGGACCGCTCACTCATGACACGCGCCTTCCCTCGTCGTCCAGTTCCGCGAACTCCAGCTCGCCGTCGTCCAGTTGGGCCGCGTACGCGTCGACCGCCTCGCGCACCCAGGCGCCGTCCTCGTGCGCCGCCACCCGGTGGGCGAGGCGCTGGCGCGCGCACTGCGAGCCGTCGCCGAGCGCGCCGCGGAACAACTGCCAGTCGATCGGGCTGAAGTCGTAGTGCCCCCGCTCCTCGTTCCAGCGGATCGCCGGGTCGGGCAGGGTCACCCCCATCCGCTCCGCCTGCGGCACGCAGTTGTCGACGAACCGCTGGCGCAGCTCGTCGTTGGTGTGCCGTTTGATGCCCCAGGCCATCGAGCGCTGCGACACGGCGGCGCCCATCGCCGCGGTGCGGTCGTCGGCGCCGCCCGCCACGGTGTCCGGCGGGCCGAACATCAGCGCCACCGCCGGCAGCCACCAGCGGTTGACGGCGTCCTGCGCCATCTCCTTCTGCTCGGGCGTGCCCTGGCACAGCGACCACAGCACGTCGTAGCCCTGGCGGACGTGGAACGCCTCCTCCTGGCACACCCGGCGCATCGCCCGGGCGTACGGGCCGTACGAGGTGTGGCACAGCGGTGCCTGGTTGACGACGGCCGCGCCGTCCGTGAGCCAGGCGATGGCCCCGGTGTCGGCCCAGGTCAGGGCCGGGTGGTTGAAGGTGGCCGCATAGCGCTGATGGCCGCTGTGCAGCGCGTCCAGGAGGTCGGCGCGCGACACCCCGAGGGTCTCCGCCGCCGAGTAGAGGTAGAGCCCGTGGCCCGCCTCGTCCTGCACCTTGGCCAGCAGACTGGCCTTGCGGTGGAGCGAGGGCGCCCGGGTGAGCCAGGAGCCCTCGGGCTGCATACCGATGATCTCGGAGTGCGCGTGCTGGGAGATCTGCCGGACCAGCATCCGCCGGTAGCCGTCCGGCATCCAGTCCCGGGGCTCGATCTGCTCCCCGGCCGCGAGCAGCGCCTCGAAGTGCGCGTTGAGCTGCTCCACGCCGTCGACCACCCCTTCGTCCCGGACCGCCGCGGTGGCGGTGCCTTCACAGATGAAGAGGTCTGACCTGGGGCGTTCAATCCCCGCGCACATGCCGTTGGCCCGTGACGAAGGTCACGCGGGGGCGGGGGAGTGTGCGTGCTCAAGTGCGCCTCTCTCTTCGGTAGTCAGTGCAACGAGAGGGGTATGCCATGAGCACCATCAGGACGATGCTGGTCGAGCTGACCGGGACGCCGGAGTTCGCCGAGGCGATCGGGGACGACGAGGACCTCAGCGCCAGCGGGATCGACTCCGGGGACCTGGTCCGCCTCATCCTGCTCATCGAGCAGCGCACCGGCGTCGAGGTGACGGCCGAGGACATGGAGGGCCTGACCACCATCGCGGACTACGAGCGGTTCATCGCCGGCCGCGACGCCGCCACCCCGCAGCAGGGCGCCGCCTGATGTGGCTGACCCAGTTGGCGGAGCGCAACCGCCAGTGCTTCCCGGACCGGACGGCCCTGGTGGACGAGCACCGCTCCGTCACCTGGGCCCAGTTCCACGACCGGGGCGTCAGCCTCGCCCATGGGCTCGCCGGGCTCGGCATCCGGCGCGGCGACCGCGTCGCCGTGCTCTCCCTGGACCGCGTCGAGGTCCTGGAGTCCTACTTCGCGCTGGCCCGGATCGGGGCGCTCTTCGTCCCGCTCAACCACAGCTTGACGCCGGCCGAGGTGACCGGGATCGTCGAACGCACCGGCGCCGTCGCCGTGATCGGCGAGTCCGCGCTGCTGGCCCGCCACCCCGATCTGCCGGTGCGCACGCGCATCCCCCTGGACGACGAGGCGTTCGCCGCGCTCGGCGCCGAGGGCGGACCGGCGCTCGACGACATCCCGGACGACGCCCCCGCCGCGATCCTGCACACCTCGGCGACGACCGGCCAGGCCAAAGGCGTCACCGTCGACCACGCCTCGTTCCGGGCCATCGCGCTCGGCTGGCTCGCCGTGGCCCGGCCCGCCGACGACATGGTGCTGGTCAACTGCTGCCCGCTCTACCACGGCAGCATGGTCGTCTCGCTGACCTATATGGCCGCGGGCGCGACCGTCGTCCTGATGCCCGGCTTCAAACCGCAGACCGCGCTGGCCGCCATCGAGACCCACCGCGCCACCCACGTCTGGCTCGTCCCGCAGATGCTGCGCTTCCTGCTGCGCGCGAAGTCCGCCGAGACCGCGGACCTCTCGACCCTGCGCGAGATCCTGTACGGGGCCGCGCCCATGCCTCCCGACATCTACGCCGAGGCCGTCGAGCGGCTCGGCTGCGGATTCCGCCAGGTGTACGGGATGACCGAGGTCGGCGGCCCGTTCGTCACGCTCGGCCCCGACGAGCACCCGGAGCCCGGCGCGGTGGCCGAGGTGATCCCGGCCGGCCGGGTCATCCCCGGTATGTCCGCGCGCGCCCTGGACGCACAGGGCCAGGAGGTCGAACCCGGCGACATCGGGGAGATCTGCGTACGCGGCCCCGGTCTGATGCGCGGCTACTGGGGCGACGAGGCCGCCACGGCCGAGATCACCGTCGACGGCTGGATCCGCACAGGCGACCTCGGGTTCATCGACCGCGACGGCCTCATCCGGCTGATCGACCGCAGCAAGGACCTGATCATCCGGGCCGGTCAGAACGTGTACCCCTCGGAGATCGAGCGCGCCCTCCAGGCCCACCCGGCGGTGCGCGACGCGGCGGTCGTCGGGGTGCCGGACGAGGACTTCGGCGAGGTCCCGCTCGCGTACGTCGTCGTCGAAGAGGGCACCGGGACGGTCGAGTTGCAGAAGTACCTGGCCCAGCGCCTGGCCTCGTACAAGCGCCCCCGGCGTATCGAGTTCATCGACCAGGTGCCCCGCAACCCGGCCGGGAAGATCATCAAAAAGCTGCTGCGTGCGTGACGCTGCGGGGCGCGGTGAGACGGACCTGGTGCCCGGCGCGGGTACCGCCCGGCCGGACCCTGCCTCCGGCCTGGCGGGCGCCGAACGCGCGGTGCTCCTGCTGCGCCCCGCCCTGCGTGCCGAGGGGCTCTCGCTCGGAGTGGTCCGCGTCGACGATCCGCGGGTGCGCCCGGCCGGGCCGGGGGAGTGGGCGGCGGCCGCGGCGATGGCGTCCCCGCGCCGCCGTGACTTCCTCGCCGGACGGTGCGCCGCCCGGCGGGCGCTGGCCGAGGCGGGGCACTCGGCGGGCGAGCTGCGCCGCTCCGGCCGACGGCCGCTCTTCCCCGCCGGATTCGAGGGCTCGATCAGCCACTCCGGTGGTCTGGCCGTCGCCCTGGCCGCGCCGGGCGCGCGCGTCCACGCCCTGGGCTGCGACCTCGAACTGCGCGGTCTGCCGCTGAACAGCGCGCACCTGGTGCTCGGCCCCGACGAGCGCACCGGCCTCGATCCCACGGCGGCCGACGCCGAGAGCCGCCTTCTCGCCGTCTTCTCGGCCAAGGAGGCGGCGTTCAAGGCGTTCAGCACCCTGCTCGGCGGTGAGGCACCCGCGACCCTCCTCGCCATGGCCACCAGCCCGGTCCCGGGAGGCTTCCGCGCCTGGCCGAGAGGGCTGCCGGGCCAGGTCATCGACGTACGGGTGCGCCCGGCCGGGCCGGGCGTGTTCAGCTGGGCCGTCGCACCCGTGGTGTGAACGGGTGCGACGGCCCAACCGCCTTACTACGCCTTGGCGTTGACCAGAACCGCCATGTTGCCCGCCGGATGCTGGTTGTCGTGGATCAGCTGGTGGGCCTTGCCGATCTCCTCGAAGCCGAGCGTGAGCGACAGGCACGGGTCGAGCAGGCCCTGGTCGATCATGGCGGTCACCTCGCGGGCCTCGCGGGCATTGGATACGTGGGAGCCCTGCAGCCGCTTCTGGCGCATCCACAGGAACCGCAGGTCCACATCGCCGTTGTAGCCGGTGGTGCCGCCGCAGATGACGACCATGCCCGCGTTGTCGCACAGGTACATCGAGGTCGGGATGGTGTCGGCGCCGGAGTGCTCCAGGACGATCCTGGGGGCCCGGCGCTCGCCGAGGACCTCCCAGAAGCGGCGGCCGAACGCGCGGGCGCCCTTGAGCCACCGGGCCATCGCCTCGTCGTCGGAGGTGTCCGGCAGCCGGCCCCAGTGGTCGAAGTCGCGGCGGTTGATGTAGCCCTTGGCGCCCAGCTCCACGCAGTACTCGCCGCGTTCGTCGCTGGAGACCACCGCGATGGGGATGCCGCCGCGCTGCTTGACCATCTGGATCGCCATACAGCCGAGGCCGCCCGCCCCGCCCCAGATCAGCACCACGTCGCCGGGGCGCACGGTGTGCGGTTCCCAGCCGAAGAGCTGGCGGTAGGCGGTGGCGGCGGTCGCCATGTAGCAGGCGGCCTGCGCCCAGGAGAGCCGCTTGGGCTTGGGGTGGCACTGGTACTCGTCGACGACGGCGAACTGCGCGAACGACCCGTAGTTCTCCTCGTACCCCCACACGCTCTGCGAGGACGAGGTGCAGGGGTCGGCGCCGAGCCGGATGTCCTCGGCGCTCTCGTCCCACACGCTGGCGAGCAGCACGATCTCGTCGCCGGGCTTGAGGCGCACGCCCTCGCCGACCGCCCAGACGATGCCGGACGCGTCGGAGCCGCCGATGTGGAAGTCCTCGACGGCGCCGCGCTTCTGCCGGGCGGCTATGACGTCGACCGGGTCGCCGAGCGAGGCCCACACGTTGTTGTAGTTGACGCCCGCCGCCATCACCTTGATGAGCACCTGGCCGGGCCCGACCGGGGGCACGTCGACGACCTCGGTACGGAAGGCGCCGATGGGCGGCCCGTAGCGCTCGGGCCGGATGAGCGAGGCGTACATGCGCTTGGGCGCCTCGCCCAGCGGCGGCGCGTCACCGAGTTCGTACAGGTCCTGGGTCACGGGGTCGCTCCTGATGGGGTCGCGGGATGGGGTGCCCGCGCCAGGCGGGCGAGGCAGGCATCGTGGGCGGCGGCGGGTCCGGTGACGTCCCACCCGGCCGGTACGGCGGCGAACGCGGGCCACAGGGAGTGCTCTCCCGCCGCGTTGACGAGCACCAGGTGCGAGGGCTCGTCCTCGCCGCGGGGCTCGAACGGACTTGGCACGGTTGTTCCCTTCGTTGCTGCGCGGCCGGGGCCGCGGCGTGCCGCACGGTCCGATGTGCGGCACGGCGTTCGGGTGGTCATCCGGCGGCGGGCCGCAGGGCGGCGGCGAGCACCGCGCCGATGCGGGCCATCGGCTCCGGCTCGGTCATCTCGTAGTGGCCGCAGGGCACGGTGTGGTCGGTGAGGGTGCCACCCACGTACGGGCGCCAGCTGTCGGCCTTTCCGGTCGCCAGCGACAGGTCGGCCGGGTCGGCGGGAGCGCCGGCGTCCTCGGTGGCGCTGAAGAAGAGCACGTCGCCGCGGAACACCTCGGGGGCGAACCCGGGGGCCACCGCGAGGTTGTTGCGCATCACCCGGGCGATCGCGAGCGCCTCCTCGCGGGTCACCGGCGAAGATCCGCGCTCCGCGCCGTCCTCGTCGATCAGCCGGATCACCTCGTCGACGTCGCCCGCCCCGCCGCCGGGCATCTCCAGGCCCGCGACGCGGACGAGCAGGGACGCCACCTGGCGCTCGGTCGCGGCCGGGTCGGCGGCCTCGTCCTGGGTGAGCGGGGCGTCCAGCATGGCCAGCAACTCGACCTCCTCGCCCTGCCGTTGCAGCGCGGTGGCCATCGCATGGGCGACGAACCCGCCGTAGGACCAGCCCATCAGCCGGTACGGGCCCTCCGGCTGCACCTCGCGCAGATGGGCGAGGTAGGAGTCGACCATGTCCTTGGCGTCGGCGGCCGGCTCCCGTGTGCCGTCCAGGCCGTGCGCCTGGAGGCCGTAGACCGGCTGGCGGGCCCCGAGGTGGGGCAGCAGACCGGTGTAGCGCCAGGCGATGCCCGCGCCGGGGTGCACACAGAACAGCGGGCGCTGGTCGCCGTCGGCGCGCAGCGGCAGCAGGGGGGCGAACGCGTCCCGCCCGGCCGCGCCGCCGCGCCCGGCGAGCGCGACGAGCCCCGCGACGGTGGGCGCCGACAGGAAGGCGGCGGCCGGGACGTCCAGGACCCCCTCGGCGCGCATCCGGCCCGCGAGGATCACGGCGCGCATCGAGTCGCCGCCCAGGTCGAAGTAGTTGTCGTGGACGCCGATGCCCTCGATGCCCAGGGCCTCCTCCCAGTGCCCGGCCACGGCGCGCTCCTGGGGGGTCCGGGGCGCGGCGTACTCGGTCGTCAGGTAGGGCCGGGGCGCCCGGCCGGAGCCCCCGCCCGGCGCCGCGTCCTCGTCCGCGCCGGCGGGCGGCCTGGCGCCCGGCGCGTCGATCCAGTGGCGGCGCCGCTCGAAGGCGTACCCCGGCAGCGGCACCCGGCGCGGCTCGCGCGCCTCCTCGGGGCCGGTGATGTCGGCGGGCACGCCCGCGCTCCACAGCCGGCCGAGGGCCTCCGCGAAGACCTGCCCGTCAGGGCTCGCGGCCTTGGCGTGGCGCATGGTGGGGACGGTGGTCACCGGTGCGTCCCCGAGCCGCGCCCCGGCCAGCTTGGCGAGGCTGTCGCCCGGGCCGATCTCCACGAACAGAGGGTTGCCGCGCTCCCACAGCGAGGCGATGCCGTCGGTGAACCGGACCGTGCGGCGGGTGTGGTCGAGCCAGTGCTCGACGCTCGTCGCCTGCTCGTCGGTGACCCAGGAGCCGGTGACGTTGGTGATGTACGGGATCTCGGGCGCCCGCAGGGACACCGTCCGCAGGGCGTCCGCGAAGGCGGGCAGGATCGGGTCCAGGACGTGCGAGTGCGCGGCCGCGGGCATCCGCAGCCTGCGGAAGGCCACCTCGTCCGCGAGCAGCCGCGCCTCCAGAGCCGCCACCGCGTCCGCGCGCCCCGCGACCGTACAGGCGGCCGGGCCGTTGACGGCCGCCAGCGACAGGTCGTCGGTGAGGTAGCCGCGCAGCGCCTCCTCGCCCAGCGCCACGCCCACGGTGGCGCCCCCGGCCGAGGCGATCAGCCGGATCCGCTCCGCGACCAGCGGCAGCATCTCCTCGGGCGTCATCACCCCGGCCAGCGTGGCCGCGGTGTACTCGCCCAGCGAGTGCCCGATGAACGCGGCGGGCCGCACCCCGTGCTCCATCAGCGCGGTGGCCAGGGCGTATTCGGTGACCACCAGGGCCAGGAAGGCGTCCACGCCCCCGGGTTCGGTCCGCTCGTACAGCGCGGTGCGCAGATCGCGGCCGGTCACCGGCCGCAGGATCGCGGCGCAGCGGTCGACGGCGTCCCGGTAGACCGGCAGATCGCGGTAGAGCCCGGCGCCCATGCCGATGTACTGGGTGCCGCCGCCGGGCAGCAGGAACGCGACCGGCGGGGCGTCCTCGCCGCGCACCTCGGCGGGGGCCTGGAGCGGGTGCAGCAGGATCCGCGCGGCCTGCTCGGTGCTCTGCGCCGCCACCGCCGCCCGGTGGGGCATGGCGGGGCGGTCGGTGCGCAGGGTGTGGGCGACGTCCGCCAGGTCGAGCCCGGGGTGCTCGGTGAGGTGGCGCCCGAGGGCGGCGGCCTGGCCGCGCAGGGCGCCCGGGGTGCGGGCGGAGAGCGGCAGCACGTGCCAGCGCGGGTCCTCCTCCTGGCGCGGGGCCGGTGCGGGCGGGGCGGGCGGTGCCTCCTCCACGATCACATGGGCGTTGGTGCCGCCGACCCCGAACGCGCTGACGGCGGCCCGGCGCGGCCCGGAACCGGAGTCCCACTCCTCCAGGGCGGTGGGGACCCGGAACGGGCTCGCCGCGAAGTCGATCAGCGGGTTGGGCTGCTCGAAGTGGAGGGTCGGCGGTATCTGCCGGTGCTCCAGGGCCAGCACGATCTTGATGAAGCCCGCGATCCCGGCGGCGGCGCCCAGGTGGCCGATGTTGCTCTTGACCGACCCCAGGGCGCAGAACTGCCTGCGGTCGCTGCTCTCGCGGAACGCCCGGGTCAGGGCGGCCACTTCGATGGGGTCCCCGATGCGGGTGGCGGTGCCATGGGCCTCCACATAGCCGATCGAGTCCGCGTCGATGCCCGCGGCGACCTGCGCGGCGAGGATCGCCTCCGTCTGGCCCTCGGTGCTGGGCGCGGTGAAACCCACCTTGCGGCGGCCGTCGTTGTTGATGGCCGAGCCCCGGATCACCGCGCGGATGCGGTCGCCGTCGGCGAGGGCGTCCTCCAGGCGCTTGAGGACCACCATGCCCACGCCGTCGCCCGAGGAGGTGCCCGCCGCGTCGGCGGCGAACGCCCGGCAGCGCCCGTCCGGCGAGAACGGCCCGTCGGGCACATGCCGGTAGCCGAGCATGGCCGACGGGTTGAGGGAGGCGGCCCCGGCCAGCGCGACGTCGCACCGGAAGTCGATCAGGTCCTGGCAGGCGGTGTGGATCCCGACGAGCGCGGTGGAACACGCCGTCTGGAGCGACAGGCTGGGCCCGGTCAGTCCCAGTTCGTACGAGATCCGGGTAGCCAGGGTGCCCAGCGAGTTGCTGGTGGCCGCGTGGACCAGGGCGACCGAGGCGCTCTGCCCGGCGAAGCGGGGGTGGACGTGGCCCGGGTAGTAGCGGCTGTCGCCCGCCCCGGCGTACACACCGACCTGGAGGTCGCCGTGCCCGTCGGCGTATCCCGCCTCCTCCAGGGCGTGGTAGGCGCACTCCAGGAGCAGGCGCTGCTGCGGGTCGATGACCTCGGCCTCGGCCGGGCTGTAGCCGAAGAAGGCGGAGTCGAACCGGTCGATGCCCTCGACCACCGAGGCCATCCGCACCAGGTCCGGGTCGGCCAGGCCCGCGGGGTCGCCGCCCGCCGCCAGGAACTCCTCGTCGCTGATGGGCCGGATCGACTCCCGCCCGGCCGCGAGGTTCTGCCAGAACTCCTCGACCGTGTCGGCGCCGGGGAAGCGCGCCGCCATGCCGACGACCGCGATCGCCGTGTCGGGCCCGTACTCCTGCCCGTCCGTCTCATCCATCGTTGCGGGATCCATCGTTACGGGGTCCTTCGTGCTCGGTGTGCGGGGTGTTCGGGGCGGGGCGGCGGGACGCCCGGGCGGCGCGCTGGCGCTCGGCCCGCTGCCGTACGCGGTCGAGTCCGGTGGCCGGGGCGCTGCCCGGCGCCGTGGCGGTCACGGCGTCGGCGGGTGCGGTGCCGCCGGCGCCGATGTCGGTGAGGTGGCGGGCCAGCGCCCGGACGCTGGGGTGGCTGAAGAGGTCCACCACGCTCAGGTCGCAGCCGAGTTCCTCGTTGACCGCGCCCTGGGCGCGGACCAGGAGCAGCGAGTGGCCGCCGAGGTCGAAGAAGTTCTCCTCGACACCGACCCGGTCGCGCTCCAGGACCCGGCACCAGATGGTGCTGAGGATCTTCTCCAGGCGGCGCAGCCCCTCGGCGGAGTCGTCCGTGGCACCGGCCGTCTCGGCCGTGGCCGAACCGGCCGCGCGCAGCACCCAGTTGCCGCTCGCCCCGGCCGCGTCGGCGGACTTCCCGGCCGCCGTGTACAGGGCGCCGAGGTCGGCCTCGTCCTCCAGGACCACCCGGCCCGCCAGACGGTGCACCGGGCGCGGCGGCGCCTGGACGTGGCCGCGCACCCAGGGCATGGCCCGGTCCGTGCCGATCAGCAGGTGCGGCTCGTCCAGGGTGCGGGCCAGGTCGAAGGAGCGCAGTGCGGCGGAGGTGTCCAGGACGCGGTAACCGCGCGCCTCCGTCAGCGACTTGAGGCCGTACCCCTCGCTCATGCCGAGCTCGTCCCACATGCTCCAGGCCAGGCTCTGCGCGTCCAGGCCGGCGCCCCGCTGATGGGCGGCGAGGGCGTCGAGGAACGCGTTGGCGGCGGCGTACGAGCTGCTCATGGAGCCGCCGAAGTAGCCGTTGACCGAGGAGAACGAGACGAACGAGCGGACCGTGTGCTCCTGGGCGAGCCGGTGCAGCGCCCAGCCGCCAGTGACCTTCGCGGCCAGCGCCGCGCGCCACTCCTCCAGGCCCAGATCGGCCACCGCCCGCTGCTCGAAGCGGCCCGCCAGGTGCACAACTCCGGCCAGCGGGGCCGACCAGGCGGCGGACGCCTCGTCGACGACGGCGCGCAGCGCGTCCAGGTCGGTGATGTCGGCGCTCGCGTACCGCACGTCGCCCAGCTCGCGCAGGCTCCGGTACGTCTCGATCCGGCGGGCGAGCGCCCCGCCCTCGGCGAGGTGCTTGTCCCAGCTGTCCTCGTCGGGCAGTTGGGTGCGCCCGACCAGCAGCAGCCGGGTGCCCGGCGTCCTGAGCAGGTGCTCCGCGAGCCGCCCGGCCACTCCGCCCAGACCGCCGCTGACGAGGCGGAACCCGTCGGCGACGGGCACCGGGGTGCGCGGCAGGGGATCGGGCAGCGGGGCGAGGCGGCGGATCCAGCGCTGCCCGTCACGGAAGGCCACCTCGGCGTCGGCCACCGGCGCGGCGGCCTCCGCGAGCAGCAGCTCGGCGCTCTCCGCCACGCCGACGCCCGCCGCCAGGTCCACCTGGACGGTGCTCAGCCACGGCAGCTCCTCGCGCAGGCTCTTGAGGAGTCCGCCGACGGCGCCGTGCGCGTACGAGGGGCGCTCGCCCGGGCGCACCGCCTGGCCCTCCACACCGACGAAGTGGACGGCGACCCGGCGGCCCGAGGTGTGACGGGCCGTCAGGGCCTGGGCGAGGCAGAGCAGCGCGTCGGCGCCGTCGCGCTGGGCGTCGAGCAGCTCGCCCACGCTCTCCGGTTCGCCGCTCGCGGTGCCGAGCGCGCCCAGGTGCAGGACGGTGTCCACGGGCCGGTCGTCCGCCGCGAGTCCGTCGAGCAGGCGACCGTAGTCCTCGGCGGCGTCGACACGTATCCGGTAGGCGGCGGCGTCGAGCCGGGCGAACTCCGGCCCGGCGGTGACCACCGTGCACCGGGCGCCCCGCGCCCGCAGCCGCTCCGCGACGGCGTCGGCCACCTCGGCGGCCGGTGCGTGCCGCCCGGCCAGCACCAGGGTGTGCCCGCCGGGTGCGGCCGGGGCGTGGACGCGCTCGGCGCGCTGCCACACCGGGCGCAGGAACCAGTCCGGCACGGTCGCGGTGCTGCCCAGCAGGATCTCCGAGGCCTGGGCGACCTTGTCGAACTCGCCCGCCTCGAACCGCTTGCGCAGCTGGGTCCGCTGGATCTTCCCGATCTCCGTCTTGGGGATCACGGCCGCCTCGACCGGCATCAGATGCGCGGGGCTGATGCCGATCTCCCGGGTGACCTTGCCGCGGACGGCGCGCAGCGCCTGGGTGACGTCGGTGCCCTCCTCGACGTGGAAGAAGAGCGCGAGCTCGTCGGTGCCCGCCGAGGGGTCGGTGCGCACCGCGCAGGCGGCGGTGAAACTCCGTACCACGAAGGGCAGTTCCTCGACGCAGGACTCGATCTCGTGGCTGTAGTGGTTGACGCCGTTGACGATGATGACGTCCTTGGCGCGGCCCGTGATGTAGAGCTCGCCGGAGCGCAGGAAGGCCAGGTCGCCGGTCTCGAACCAGCCGTCGGGGGTGAACGACTCGGCGTTCGCCTTCGGGTTGTCGTGGTAGGCGGCGGTCACGGTGGTGCCGCGTACCTGGAGCCGGCCCGCGGTGCCCTCCGCGACGATACGGTCCTGGTCGTCCACGATCCGCATGGCGAAGCCCGGGTAGGGCAGCCCGCAGCTGACGAACGTCTCCTCGCCGGGCAGCGGCTCGGCCGTGAGCACGGTGTCGGTGACCACCGAGGAGGTCTCGGACATGCCCCAGCACGGGTGCATGACGTCCTGCGGCAGCCCGAACGGCTTCATCACCTCCAGCCAGCGCCGGGCGGTCGCGGCGACGACCACCTCGCCCGCGTTCATCACCAGCCGCATCGGGGAGAGGTCCCAGGGCCGCCCCGCCATCCGGTGCGCCTGCTCGCTGACCAGGCCGAACGCGAAGTTGGGGGCCCAGGTGACAGTGGCCCGGTGCCGGTGCGCCAAGTCCATCCAGCGCAGCGGGTCCTCCAGGATCCAGGACGTCGGCGCGTGCACCTGGCGGCAGCCCAGATAGACGTCGCGCAGATGGAACATGACCACACCGGTGACGTGGTCGAGCGGGATCCAGTTGACCGAGACGTCGTGCTCGGTCAGGGAGTTGAGGGAGGCGGTGGCCGCGGCCCGGGTCAGGACGTTGCGGTGGCTGAGCCGGACCGCCTTGGGCAGCCCGGTGCTTCCCGAGGTCAGCAGCATCAGCACCACGTCGTCGGGCCGGGCCGGGTGCCAGTCGCCGTCGGCCGGACCCTCGCGGAGGGCGTCCGTGGTGGTGAGCCGCAGGCCGTCCCACGCGCGCCGCGCGGCGAGGTCGCGCAGCCCCGCCTCGCCGGACGCGGACGTGATGATCCACGGGCGGTGGAGCATCTCCCACACGCCCTCCAGCTTGGTCAGGGGCGCCGACGTCGTCGCGTACGAGACGGGGACGGTCAGCGGCACGGTGACGAAGCCGCCCAGGACGCAGCCCCACAGTGTGGCGAGGAAGTCCTCGGTGTCCTCGCACTGGAGGATCACCTGGTCGCCGGGGCGGAGCCCGAGCTCGCGCAGACCGCCCAGGACGCGCGAGGCCTCCTCGATCAGCGAGGCGTAGCTGCGGCGGGTCTCGGTGCCGTCGGCGCGGACGTGGACGACCTCGGCGTGCGGGCCGCCCTCGGCCGCCCGCCGCAGCGCCTCGGCCCAGCTGCCCACCGTCGGCTCGGGCAGCTCGGGGCCTTCGCTCAGCGCGGGGACGGCCGGGCCGGCGTCGGCGCCGGAGGTGTGCGCGGGGGCGTCCGTGCGCGCGGAGGACGAGCCGATGTACAACCGGCCGAGCTGCTCGGTGACTTCCTCCAGGGACACGGTCGCCGAGCGGACGCCCGGCAGCCCGGCCAGGCCGCGCTCCCACTGCTCGGCGGCCTCGGTGTCGACGACGGGCAGCCGGTCCAGCGCCTCGGTGTCCAGGGTGCCGTCGGGCTTCCTCGGCAGGTCGCTGACGGCGGTGATCCGGGGCGCGCGCTCGGCGTCGGTGCGGCGCAGGGCGCGGGCCGCCTGCTCGGCCGCGGCGGCCCGGGTCGGTACGGCGAACACGGTCGGCCGTCCGGCCGCGCCGGGCACGGCCACCGCGTCGCGCAGATCGCCCCGGGCGAGGAGTTCGCGCTCCAGGGCCGCCGGTTCGAACCCGTCGTCCGCCGTCTCGGCCCGGACCACGGGCTCGGGGGCGGGCAGGGCGCCGAGGCGCAGACCGGGGTCGTCGGCGACAGCGGTCAGCAGGGCGTGCAGGGCCCGCGCCGCGCGCTCCACGGTCGGGTGGTCGAACAGGTCGGCGGCGTACTCGATGTGGCAGGCGAGGCCGTCCCCGGCGCCGTCGTGCGCGCGGTGCTCCACCACGTCCACGAAGAGGTCGAACTTGGCGGTGCCGGTGGCGCTCGGCCGCAGCGGCGCCTCGTTGCCGCCGAGCCGCAGCACGGCCTCGGTGTTGTTCTGCAGGGCGAGCATGACCTGGAAGAGCGGGTGGCGGGCCGGGGTGCGGGCCGGGTTGAGCTCCTCCACGAGCCGGTCGAACGGCAGGTCCTGGTGGTCGTAGGCGGCCAGGTCGAAGTCCCGTACGCGGCCGAGCAGTTCGCGGAACTCGGGGTCGCCCGAGGTGTCGGTGCGCAGCACCAGCGAGTTGGCCATCAGGCCGATCAGGTCGTCGAGCGCCTCGTCGGCGCGCCCGGCCACGGGAGTGCCGATGGGGATGTCGGTGCCCGCGCCCCAGCGGGTGAGCAGGGCGGCCAGGGCGCTCTGCAGCACCATGAACAGACTCGCGCCGCTCTCGTCGCCGAGCCGCAGCAGGGCGCGGTGCAGCTCGGGGGAGACGTCGAGGGTCAGATGGCCGCCGCGACGGCCCGGGGCCTGGGGGCGGGGCCGGTCGGCGGGCAGCGGGATCTCGACCGGAAGACCGCCGAGCGCGTCCTTCCAGAAGTCGAGCTGACGAGCCATCAAGTTACCGTCGGCAGCGAGCAGTTCGCGCTGCCACAACGCGTAGTCGGCGTACTGGACCGGCAGCTCGTCCCAGCTCGGATCGCGGCCCTCGGCGCGGGCCGCGTACGCGGTGGACAGGTCCTCGGCCAGCGGGCGCAGCGACCAGCCGTCGGCCGCGCTGTGGTGCAGGACGATCACCAGCGTGCGCGCCGCCCCGGTTCCGTACAGACCGGCCCACAGCGGCTGGTCCCGGGTGAGGTCGAACCGGTGCCCGCGTGCGAGGGCGACATACGCCTCGACCTCCTGCGCGGGGCAGTCGACCACGTGCAGCACGGGCCGCAGGGTGCCCGGCGCGGCTATCTCCTGGCGGGGTGTGCCGCCGGTCTCCGGGAGCAGGGTGCGCAGGCTCTCGTGCCGGTCGGCGACGTCGGACAGGGCCGCCCGCAGGGCGTCCACGTCGATCTCCCGGGCCAGTGGCACCACCAGCGGAATGTTGTACGTGGCGGCCGCCCCGTCCAGCTGGTTGAGGAACCACATGCTCTGCTGGGTGGCGGAGAGCGGCACCGGGTCCGGCTGCTCGGCGCGGACCAGCGGCGGGCGGTCGGCGCCGGGTCCGTCGGACGTGACGTGGGCGGCGAGCGCGGCCGGGGTGGGCAGGGCGAAGAACGCGGCCATGGAGACCTCGGCGCCGGTGGCCGAGCGCAGCCGGGTCATCAGCCGGGTGGCGAGCAGCGAGTGGCCGCCCAGGTCGAAGAAGTTGTCTTCGGCGCCGACCGTCCCCTCCGGCAGCCGCAGCAGCTCCTCGTAGAGGCGGCACACCAGCGCCTGGGACCCGGTGGCCGGGGTGGTGCCGGTGGCCGCGGCGGCGAAGTCAGGCGCGGGCAGGGCCTTGGCGTCCAGCTTGCCGTTGGCCGTCAGCGGCAGCGCGTCCAGGATCACGCACACGCTGGGCACCATGTGCTCGGGCAGCGACTCGGCGAGATGGGCGCGCAGTTCGACCGGCTGCGGACGCGATCCGGGGGCGGGGACCGCGTACGCCACGAGGATCCGGTCGGCCGCTCCCTCGGTCTCCCGGGTGACCACGGCGGCGCGGGCCACGTCCGGGTGGCCGACGAGCGCGGCCTCGATCTCGCCGGGCTCGATCCGGAAGCCGCGGATCTTCACCTGCTGGTCGGAGCGGCCCGCGTACTCCAGTGTGCCGTCGGCCCTACGCCGGGCCAGGTCGCCGGTGCGGTACATCCGCTCGCCCGGGGCGCCGAAGGGGTCGGCGACGAACCGCTCGGCGGTCAGCTCGGGGCGGTTCAGATAGCCGAGGGCGAGACCGGGGCCCGCCACGTACATCTCGCCCACCCGGCCGGGCGGAACCGGCTGGAGGCAGTGGTCGAGGACGTACACCCGAAGGTCGGGGAGCGCGGTGCCGATGACGCTGCGGGCGCGCGGGTCCTCGATCAGCTCGCGGGTGACGCGCTGATGGGTGACGTGCACGGTGGTCTCGGTGATGCCGTACATGTTGACCAGGGCGGGCGACTCGTCGCCGTGCCGCTCCAGCCAGGGGCGCAGATGCGCGGGCTCAAGGGCTTCGCCGCCGAACACCACGTACCGCAGGGCGAGCGGGCCGTCCTCGGCACCGGCCTCCTGGTCGGCCTGGACGAGCTGCTGGAAGGCGGACGGCGTCTGGTTGAGGACGGTGACGCCCTCGCGTCGCAGCAGCCGCAGGAAGTCGCGCGGGGAGCGGCTGGTGTCGTACGGGACGACGACGAGCCGGCCGCCGTGCAGCAGCGGACCCCAGATCTCCCAGACGGAGAAGTCGAAGGCGTACGAGTGGAAGAGCGTCCACACGTCGTCCGGGCCGAAGGTGAAGTGGGCGGCGGACGTCTCGAAGAGCCGCACCACGTTGGAGTGCGGGATCACCACGCCCTTGGGGCGGCCGGTGGAGCCCGAGGTGTGGATGATGTACGCGGGGTCGCGCGGGGTGAGCGGCGCCGGGCGGTCGGCGTCGGTGAGGTCGGTGTCCGGGCGCGCCGCGAGGTCGCGCTCGACGGCCGCGTCCCCGACGACCACCGCGGCCGCGCCGGTCTCCGGCAGCGTCGGCGCGGTGCCCGCGTCGGTGACGAGCAGCGCGGGCGCGGCGTCCTCGGCCACCGCGCGGATGCGCTCGGCCGGGTAGCCGGGGTCCAGCGGCAGATACGCGGCGCCGGACTTGACCACGGCGAGCAGGGCGACGACGAGCTCCGCCGAGCGGGGCAGTGCCAGGGCCACCACCTGCCCGGGTCCGGCGCCGCGCTCGACGAGCAGGCGGGCGATCCGGTTGGCGCGGGCGTTGAGCTCGGCGTAGGTCAGCGAGGCGCCCTCGTAGGTGACGGCGACGGCGTGCGGGCTGCGGGCGGCCTGCGCCTCGAAGCGGGTGGGCAGGACGGCGTCGGGCGCGGTGTGCGCGGCCTCGGCGGTGGCGTACCGCGGTGATTCACCGGGCAGTAGCAGGCTCGTGCGGGCGAGCGGGAGGGCGGCGTCGGCCTCGGCGAGCTGGTCGAGCAGGAGCAGCAACCGCCTCTGGTGGTCTTCGAGTTCGGCCTCGGTGTACAGGGCCGGGTTGGCGTCGAAGGCGATCCACAGGCCCTCGCCGCCCGCGCCGGGGCGGACGTTGATCTGGAGGTCCTCGACGGCGCCGCCGGACAGGTGGTGCGAGGTGGTGCGGTGGCCGCCGAAGGGCGGCTCCTCGTCGAACGGGACGAGGTTGACGACCGGCCCGTACAACCGCCGTGCCCCGCCGATGAGTTTGAGGTCGCGGCGCAGGTCTTCGGCCCGGTACTGCTGGTGCCTGCGGACGTCGCGTAACTCCGCGGCGACGGCCCCGACGAGCTCACCGGCCGTGGTGGCGGGGGTGACGGCGAGGCGCAGCGGCAGGATGTTGGACGCCGTGCCGGGGGTGCGCAGGGCGGTGGAGCCGAGCCGGCTCATGGTGGGCAGGCCGAGCACGATGTCGTGCTGGGCGGTGACCCGGTGCAGATAGGCGGCGACGGCCGCGACGACGAGGTCGTTGCGTGACCCGCCCAGGCGCGCGGCCGCGGTGGACAGCCGCTCGGTGGCGGCGGCGGAGAGCAGCGAGGTGCGGCGCAGGAAGGAGGCGGCCGGCGGCGCGACGGCCTCGGTGAGTCCGGTGGCGCCGGGGGAGTCGGCGAACCGGCCGGTCCAGTAGGCGCGGTCGCGCGCGAAGCGGTCCGAGGCCCGGTAGGCCGTCTCCTCGTCGAGCAGCCGGCTCACCGGGGCGAACGGGCACTCGGGCACCTCGCGGCCGTCCGCGAGAGCCGCGTACACCTCGGACAGGCGCCGGGCGACCAGCTTGTAGCTGTAGCCGTCGAGGAGGATGTGGTGGGCGCGCAGGAACCAGAAGTAGCGGTCGGGGGCCACGGTGAAGAGGGCGTGGGTGAACAACGGCCCCTCGGCGAGGTCGGCGGCCGTCGCCATGTCGGCGCGTATCCATGCCTCGGCTGCCGCGCGCGGGTCCGCCTCGCCGCTGACGTCCACCAGCCGCAGCGGCCAGTCGTCACCGCCGGCCGGCGCGGAGCGGGGGCCGTCGGCGGTGTCGGTGAACCGCAGGGCGAAGGTCTGCGCCTCGCCGACGGTGCGGCGCAGCGCGGTCTCGAAGAGCGCGGTGTCCACGGGCCCGTGGATCTCCACGTACTCGGCGGTGTTGTAGGCGGCGTTCGCGGGGTCGAGCCGCTGGGCGAACCAGAGTCCCTGCTGGGCTCCGGTCAGCGGGCTACTGGTGTCCTCCTGGACAGACATGGCACCAACCCTCATTAGGCGTCTGTGAAATTCGCGGCACGCGGAAAGAGCCCGCGGGCCCTCGCTGGGAAGCCGTTGGGCAGGCGCGTGCGATCCGCCCACCTGGTGAGCGGAATGTGCATGGGAACGGAAGCAAGGAATGCATCGCCGAAATACCGCTGCGGGGGCGGAATCCCGGTGAGAGCCGGCGGTGCCGTGACGGGCGCTGCCTTCCTCGGAACAGCCACCCTGCATGAGGAGAAGTCGGCGGGTCAAGAGGATCAACCTCCCGGGCGTGTCCCCGACGGACCGTCAAAAACCCTTGAATTAGGGGGTTCACCCTGCTGGATGTCATGTGCACGGCGGTACGGATTTGGCCAGCTTTCGAAGTTCAGTTTGCGTCAACGAATCGGCCATGACCTGTTAAAAAATCGTGCTGTTGGCAAGTGCCGCCTTGGCGAAACCGCTGTATGCGAGCTCCTCGCGGGGTCGGCCGAGGGCCGATGTTGAGCCAAATCGGCTTGCGCGGCGAAGGAGGTGGCTCCGTTCCGGTTAGCTTTCGGGGCACCCTGGGTATTCCCCCGGCTGCGGAAGCGGGCCGTGTGCGCGGAGGGTTCGGGTGGGTCTGAGGGATAGGTCACTCGGCAAGGCTCCTTGAAGGCCTTGCGGGAGAATGGAATTGCCGCTTCACTGAAGCGCGATTCGGGATCCGCGCATCGGCCAATACGGCCGGGAACCAATGCGTGAGGGAAAGTCGAAAGGTCATGGGGATGCAGCGCAAGTTATGCCCGGTCGAAACGATCTACGTGGCGCAGCGGAGCCGTGCCGTGCTCTCCTGCACCGTGCGCGGCGACCTCGACGAGAAGCTGTTCGCCGCGGCGTTCGCCGCCAAGGTCGCCGAGCACCCCTCGCTGCGCTGCCGGATCGCCGTCGAGGACGGGGTCCATGTGCTCCAGCCGATGGCGGCGGACGAACAGCCGAGGCTGCTGATCCGCGACGCCGGGCCCGGCTCCTTCACCGAGGAGTTCAACACCCCGCTGCCCGTCGGCGGCCCGCTGGTGCGGGCGGTGCTGCTGCGCGGCACCGACGAGCACACCGTGATGCTCAGCGTCGACCACACCATCACCGACGGCCACAGCGCCATCGCCCTCCAGAACGCCCTGTGGGACACCTACACCGCACTGTCCGGTGAACTCCCGGACGGCACCGGGGAGTACGGCGAAACCTGGCCGCGCCCCGTCTCCGAACTCCTGCCGCCCGTCTCCGCGCGGGAGGCCGAGGAGTATCTCGCGCGCCGCGTCGAGCGGGCGAAGCAGGCACCCGTCGTCTGTCTGCCGTACGAGGCCGTGGGCACCGAACGCACCCCCGCCGAGCCCGAACTCGCCGTACGGCGTGTGCTGTTGGAGGCCGACGAGACCGCGCGGCTGCTGCGGTTCGCGAAGGCCGAGGGTGTGTCGGTGCACGGCCTGATCGCCGCGGCGGCCCTGACCGCCGTCCGCCACCGGCTCGGCGGCGAGCCCGGCACGCGCACCCTCGGCTGCCTCTCCCCGGTCGATCTGCGCTCCCGGCTCACACCGCCGCTGGAGCGCGAAGTGATGGTGCCCGCGGTCACCTCCTGCCTGGACGTGCTCGAAGTGGCGCACGACGCGGACCCGCTGGCCCTGGCCCGCCTGGTCACGGAGAACCTGCACACGGCCATCGAGCGGGGCGACCCCCTCCAGGAGCTGCACCTGCTGCCGAAGGTCCCGCAGCACCCCGCGCTCCTCGCCACCAGCGTCATCGTGACCAACATGGGCCGTGTCTCCGGGCCGGTGACCCCGGCCGGTCTGGAGGTCACCGACGTACGGCTCGCCCCGGCCCGTGAGAACTACTTCCCCCAGGCCGGGCGCGGCCCCGTGATGGCGTGCGTGGTCTCCTTCGACGAC
This sequence comes from Streptomyces sp. TLI_146, assembly GCF_002846415.1. Lineage (NCBI taxonomy): Bacteria > Bacillati > Actinomycetota > Actinomycetes > Kitasatosporales > Streptomycetaceae > Streptomyces > Streptomyces sp. TLI_146. The sequence goes on along the minus strand of NZ_PJMX01000001.1, from coordinate 1,374,560 downwards.
CGGCTCGACATCGAACTGCCCTACAGCGCGGGGTGCTTCACCCACGAGCAGGTGGACGGGATCGGCGCCGCCCTGCACACCACCCTGCTCGCGTTCGCCGCCCACCGCGACGACGCCGAGGGCGCGGTGGCGGTGTCCGCGTGAGGGCCGCGCCGGCCCGGCGCGGCACCCGCCCGCCACGCACCCGTTCGAGCAGACCGAGTCCAGGAGTACTCCCGCGGTGATCACGACGAACGACGCGCAGGCCCCCGTCACCACGGCCCTGCTGCCGCGCGCACAGGCCGGGGACGACCGGGCCATGAACGACATCCTTCTGCACATCGCGCCCTTCGTCGGCCGGCTCTGTCTGCCGATCGCCCAGGGCCACAGCTCCGACGCCGCGCAGGAGGCCATGCTCGCCATCTTCCGCGGCATCCGGGGCCTGCGTGAACCCGAGGCCTTCTACGGCTGGGTCCGCGCGGTCACCGTACGGGAGGCGGTCCGCACCTCGAAACGGCTGAGCCAGGGCCCCACCGACGACCTGACCGACCGCGCCCAGGACGGCAACCCCCTGGACACCGTCCACATCTCCGACGCCATGGACCGGCTGCCCGACCAGCACCGCCAAGTCCTCGTGCTGCGCGCGGTCTACGGCATGAACGAGGAGGAGATGGCGGCGACGCTGGCCCTCCCCGTCGGCACCGTCCGCTCCCGGCTGCACCGCGCCCGCCGCAACTTCCAGAACGCCTGGCACCAGCAGTCGGCGTGACACGTCCTCAGCGCCTGTCTTTGAACCCCCGCCTGCGCAGCGACGAGTGAGCGGGCCGCGGGCCGTCACCCCACCGGGCGGCGGTCGACCGGGGTGACGGGCGTGCGGACGGCGACCGTGGTGCGGCGCGGGCCCGACCACGGGGCGGGCACGGCGTCGATGTCCCGGGCCAGCCAGTACGCCAGCTGCTCGTAGTTGATCCGCCAGCCTCGGAAGTGCGGCCACGCCTCCTCGGGCGTGCGCTCCATCGGAAACCCCTGGTCGGCCATCCGTGCCACACCGTGCAGGAAGTCCTCGTAGGTGAGCTGCAGCGGGTCGTCGGGGTGGGGGTCGCGGTCGTACGGGATGCCCCGCAGATCCGCGATGTCGCGCAGGCAGACGAACCCGGCCCGCAGGGCGAGCCGCACCTCGGCCGTGGGCTGGGAGGGGTTGAAGGCGAGCCGCAGCGCCGCCGCGTCCATCACCGCCAGCAGGGCGATCAGCCAGTTGCGGTTGGCCTTGGGCGAGCGGAAGTGGATCAGGACCGGGTAGGTGGTGTGGCTCTCGCTCACCTCGGCGCTCCACCGCTCCCAGTTGCGGAACAGCTCGGTGAGGCTGTGCAGCAGCTCCACCTGGGCGTAGCGGGCGAGGATCTCCGGCCCCCAGGGCGGGCTGCCCGCGCGCGACTGGAGGAGGGTCACCTCCGTCTCGCGCCGCTGGTAGGCGGCGTAGAGGGTGGGCAGATAGCCGATCTGGAGGCCGATCACCACGGGGCCGGTGGCGGCGGCGCAGAAGTCGATGACGTTGAGCGTGACGCGGGAGCCGCTGGCGAAGCCGAGGGTGAAGAGCGAGGAACCGGACTCCACCATCGCGTCCTGGAACGGCAGCCGGCTGACGGCGGCCTCCAGGAGCGCGTAGCCGACCATGAAGCACGCGAGCCAGCCCATCAGCGTCACCACGATGGCCAGCGGTGCCACCGGGGCGAGTATCCGGTCCTTCGCCTCCGCCTCCGGCAGCCGGTCGGCCACCAGCTGGAACGGCCGCCGGACCAGGCCGTGGACGATCTGGGTGAACCCTGAGCGGGTGGGCCGGGGGATCACCAGGGTGCGCAGCACCGAGGAGAAGATCCCGAGGACGATGACGGCACCCGTGATGCCCTGTAGTACACGCACCGCAGCTCTGTTCCTTCCCGGGTCGTGGGGATCATTCAAGCGCACGACGTGCGAGAACCGTCCCCGGCCCGGTCAGCGGGCCAGCGGGTTCCCGGGCGAGGCACCCGGCCCCGGGTAGTCGGGGTCGTCCTCGGCCCGGGGCAGCGGACGGTGTCCCTCGGACCAGTCGTTGGTCCAGCCGCAGACACCGCAGGCGTACCGGCCGTCGAGCCCGGCCACGCGCGTACCGCACTTTCGGCACTCGGCGTGCGTGATGTCCGGGGTGAACCCCGTGTCCGGTGCGGGAGGCGCGGCGCTGTGAACTCCGCCCGCGCCCCCGGTTGGTGGAGTGATCAACTACCTCTCCAGATCTGCTAAATTTTCGCTTCGCCGCCATCTGGGACGCGGCCAGTTCAGCACCATTTCCGGGGGAGCAAGACTCTTATGAAGCGTACTTTGGCATGCCTTGGCGCCTTCGCCGCCATCACCGTCGGCATGCTCACGGCCAGCCCGTCAGCGCAGGCAGCCTCGGGCTGCACCGACACGACCAAGTACTACGACACCGCCGGCTACTACACCGACATCCCGACCGCCGGCCTGCGCGGCACGACCTCCTGCATCCTGCGCCGCGGCATGAAGAACGACGCCGTCTACGAGCTCCAGGTCACCCTGAACGAGTGCTACGGCCAGAACACGGGCGGCTTCGACGGCGACTTCGGCACGAACACCGAGACGGCCCTGCGCAACGTCCAGCGCGGCCTCGGTCTGTCCGCCGACGGCGTCTACGGCCCCAACACCCGTGACGGCCTCAAGTGGGCCTGGCGCACCATGGCCGGCAACCACCGCTGCCTCACGCTGAGCCAGGCCCCCGGCCCGCTGAGCACCCGCTAGCCCCAGTCGCCCCAAGGGGTACGCCCCTCGGTCCGCCGCCCTCAAGTGGTGGCGGACCGAGGGGCTTTCCGCGTCGAGGGAGCGCCCTCGTACCACCGTACGAGGGCTGTCCGGGGACTGTTCTCGGCCATCGCGCCGAGCCTGCCCGTGGGCGGCCGCCCCGCTCGCTAGGCTGCGCCTGCCGATGCGGTGTGGGTCTCAGGAGATGAGGCGCGATGGGGTGGTCCCTGGGCTGGGCGCGAATGGCGATGACAGGGATCGCCGCGGTGGGGATGGTGGTCGGTGAGGGAGCGCTCGCCCCCGGTGCCGCGCAGAGCGCGCCGGCCGTGGGGTACGGGCGTACGGTCTCCGTCGCCCCGGGTGTCTCCTACCGGAGCTTCACCGTCACCGCGTCCCACGGGCTGACACGTGGTCACCTCGTGGTGGCGGACCTGAGCGACCCGCACGTGAAGGTGGACCTCCTCACACCGGGCGCGGTGGCCGCGCGGGCCAAGGTGACCGCGATGGCCGACGCCCAGGACGCGGTCGCCGCCGTCAACGGGGACTTCTTCAACATAAGCGAGACCCAGCACCCCGGTGTGGAGGCCACCGGCGCCTCCTCCGGCCCGGCCGTCGCGTCCGGCCGCCCGCTGAAGGCCGCCGTTCCCGACGGCCAGCGGTTCGGCCCCACCCTGCCGCCGGGCACCAGCGCCCGGGACGTCCTCGGCGTCGGCCCGGCACGCACCGGGCGCCTCGACCGCCTCACCCTGGAGGGAACCGTCGACACCGGCCGGGGCGGGCTGCGCCTGGCCGGGCTCAACCAGTACGCCCTGCCGGTGGACGGGGTGGGTGCCTTCACCGCCAAGTGGGGGTCCGCTTCCCGGGCGCGCGCCGTGTGCGGCACCGACACCGCGCGCGGCGCGCCGTGCACCAAGGACACGTACGAGGTGACGGTACGGCGGGGCCGCGTCGTCAGCACGTCGACCGACCCGGGCAAGGGGCCGGTCCCCGTCGGCACCTTCGTCCTGGTGGGACGCGAGAAGGGGGCCCAGGCCCTGAGCGCGCTGCGCCCCGGGGACCGGGCCGGGCTCGCCTACCGGCTGCGCGCCCGCCGGGGGCCGCTGGCGTTCGCGGTCGGCGGCATGCCGGTGCTGCGGGCCCGCACACCGCTGAACGGACTCGACGACCTTACGGCCGCCACCCGCACCGGCGCGGGGATCGGCGGCCATGGACACCGTCTCTACCTCATCGCCCTGAACGGCTCGGCCGAGAACGACGCGGGCCTCACCCTCGCCGAACTCGCCCGGCTGATGCGGGACATGGGCGCCGACGACGCTGTCAACCTGGACGGCGGCGGCTCCTCGACGCTGGCCACACGCGGCCCGGACGACCCGGGCGTCGTCGTACGCAACCGGCCGCCGGGAAGCTTCGAACGCGCGGTGGCCAACGGCATCGGGGTCTTCGTCCGGCCCTGAGGGCCTGCTTTGAGACACGGTCGGGATTGAACGGTCCGCCAGCGGCTGACGTAACAACGCGCAAGACACCTACGGGAGTCGATCGCGTCACTCGTTGCCGAGGAGGGAGTCTTCTTGTGAACTGGCGAAAGCGTGCGGCGTGCCGTACCGAGGACCCTGAGCTGTTCTTCCCGACGTACAGCAGGCGTTTCGCGGACCAGCAGCTGGCGGAGGCCAAGGCGGTCTGCCGCAGATGCCCGGTGACCACCGCGTGCCTGGAGTGGGCGCTGTCGAACAACGAGAAGCGCGGAGTGTGGGGCGGGCTCAGCGAGACCGAACTGCGCCGGGCGAGGCGGCGGATGGGTGTGGAGGTCGCCTGAGGTAAGCGGGCCCGGTCGCGCGGTCACCGCCGCGCGACTGAACGCCCGGGGGCGCGGCGCCGTATCAACCGGTCAGTAGCGTGCCGCGCCCGAGGAGGAGCCCGTGCCTTTTCGCCGTCTTCGCCGTCGCCTCCGGGGGACGGCCGCATGGTTGCTCGTCGCCGTGGTGGCGGGCGGACTCGTGTACACCGTCACCAAGAACTCCACGGGGCCGCACGGCGGTTCCGGCCCGATCGGCTCCAGCGGTCCGGCCGGGGCCGCCCGGCGCGCCGACCCGGGGCGCACCCCGGGTGGATGGCAGGACTGGAACCGCTGGCTGCGGGGAGCGGCGGACTTCGTCAACCCCGTGGTCGACGGGCTGTGGGGGCCGGAGCGGATGGCCGGAGCCGCCGAGGGCGAACGGTCCTTCGACGGCAGCGAGATGCCCCGGGGAGTCTCCGACCCCGAGCCGGACGCCGTGGACGCGCGGCCCGTGGCCCGTCCGTACGGCGAGAACGCGCCCACGGCGGGCCGGCTGTTCTTCGACACCCCCAAGGGGCCCGCCGCCTGCTCCGGCACGGTGGTACGCGATCCCGCCCACCCCGGCCGGTCCAACCTGGTGTGGACCGCCGGGCACTGCGTCCACTCGGGCAGGGACGGCGGGTGGCTGAGGAACATCGTGTTCGTACCCGGGTTCGACAAGAGCGCGGCGGGTGGGCGCGGGAGCGCGGCACCGCTGGGGATCTGGTGGGCCGACTGGGCGCAGACCTCCCAGCAGTGGATCGACCGCGGCACCTCCGACGCGGGCGCGGGCGCGGCGTTCGACTTCGCGGTGCTCCACGTACGGCAGGCGGCCGGTGCGACGCGGTCGCTGGAGGAGAGCGTCGGCGCGGCGGCGGACGTGGGCTTCGACGCCGAACTCTCCGGCTCCCGGGGCCCGGTCGACATCGTGGGATACCCGGCGGGCCGCCCCTTCGACGGCTCGTCCCTCTTCCACTGCGCCGGCCGGCCCGGCTCGTTCTCCGTCGCCGCCGACCAGCCCGACATGTACCGCATGGGCTGCACCATGACCGAAGGCTCGTCCGGCGGCGGCTGGCTGGTGCGCCGGGGCGACGGCGCCCTGGTCCTCGTCTCCAACACCTCACTCGGCTCCCGCCCGGCGGCATGGCTGGCGGGACCGCATCTGGGTGCGGACGCGCGGCGCGTACTGACGGATGTGAGCCGGCGGTTCGCCGGTCGTTGACGGGGCGTCGGGTTCTTCCGCGGGGTGCGGATGGGCGGCGCTGCACGGAGGGCCGGTAGAGGGAGGGGTGGCGTTTGCTGACCACCCATCAAAAATGTTCTTTCGCAATCACGGTGAACATCACACCCGTCTCATCCGTACCTAGGACTGCACACCTTCCGCCGATCCCGATCGGCTACGGAACACATCCCAGGAGGCGGCGAGTTGACTCACAGGCGCATACCCAAGCGGCGGGCCGTAATGGCAGGAGCGGGGGCCGCGGGCCTCATCGCGGCGGCCGTACTGCTCCCACGTGCGAACGCGTCACAGGCGCAGCCCGAGACCCCGTCCGGGGCAGTGGCCGGGAAGGCCAACGCGGCCTCGGCGGCAGCCGTGGTGCGTGGCCTGGCCCAGCAGCTCGGCGACGCCTTCGCGGGGTCGTACTACGACGCCGCCAAGCAGCAGGTCGTCGTGAACGTCGCCGGTAACAACAGCAACGCGAACGAGCAGGTGAAGAAGGCCGGGGCGGTGCCGCGCGCGGTCCGCAACAGTGCGGCCCAACTGCGCTCGGCGGCGCACACCCTCGCCCGTACGGCGACCATCCCCGGCACCGCCTGGGCCGTCGACCCCCGGACCAACCGCATCGTGGTCTCGGCGGACCGGACGGTGAAGGGGACGCAGTGGACCAGACTGGAGAAGGCCGTCCGGTCCCTCGGGGCGGACACCGCCCGGATCCAGAAGTCCGCCGGACAGTTCAAGCCGTTCAGCGAGGGCGGTGACGCCATATTCGGCGGCGGCGCACGCTGCTCTCTCGGCTTCAACGTCACCACCCAGGACGGCAAACCGGGGTTCATCACCGCGGGCCACTGCGGTGTCGCGGCCAAGCAGTGGTCGCTGAGCGCGAACGGGGCGCCCGCCGCCACCGTCCAGAAGGCGACCTTCCCCGGCAACGGGGACTTCTCCCTGCTGACGTACGACGACGCCGCCACGCAGGCCCCGAGCGCGGTCGACACGGGTCAGGGGAAGCTGGTCCAGATCACCGGGGCGGCCGACGCGTCCGTGGGCGAGCGCGTCCTGCGCATGGGCAGCACGACCGGTTTGCACGACGGCAAGGTCACCGGTCTCGACGCCACGGTCAACTACCCCGAGGGTACGGTCACCGGTCTGATCCAGACCGACGTCTGCGCCGAGCCGGGCGACAGCGGTGGCTCCTTGTTCACCGCCGACGGCAGCGCGGTCGGGCTCACCTCCGGTGGCAGCGGAAACTGCAAGGCCGGCGGCGAGACGTTCTTCCAGCCCGTCACGACGGCCCTCGCGGCGGTGGGTGCGACGATCGGTGACGGCGGTCAGGGATCCGGCGACGGGGGCCAGGGATCCGGTGGCTCGGGCGGAGACGGTGGTGCGGGTGACACCGGCGGTATGGGCGACGCGGGTGCCTCCGGTGGCGCGGACGCGTCCGGTGGTGCGGACGGTTCGGGACAGCCGGGGAACGGCGTGATCTCGATGGAGCCCGCGCCCGGTTACGGCCGCCAGTGAGACCAGTGGGAGAGGTTCGCTGAGGACGGAGATTCGCTGAGGAGGGAGGTTCACTGAGAACGGAGGCTCGCTGAGAACGAGGTTCGCTGAGGACGGAGAACAACCCGGCTGCCGTTCTGCCGACAGACGGCGGCCGGGTTCTTCCCACGGACGTGGCCACCCCCGCTGAAGGTGCCTCGGCACCGGGGTGGCCACGGCGCGGTGGGGGCGCCGTCCCGTCAGGCGTTCGCGGGTGCGGGAGCCGTGGCGGGGGCGTCCACGGCTTCTGCGGTGGGTGTCTCGGTCTTCTCGGCGGGGGCCGGGTCGCGGTGTGCCGTGTAGAAGACGGATCCCTGCTTGCGCTCACGGTCCAACTCGCCCTTGGCGACGAGCGCTTCGAGCGTGTTGCGGACCACCTGGGGGCTGGTCTTGCGGTCGGGGTGAGTGGTTGTCAGTTCGGTGAGGATGTCGGCGACCGTACGCGGCTCCTGGTGGTCCGCGAAGAGGCCGAGCACCAGCTCACGCAGGGTGGGTCCACTGCTTTCCGTGCTCTTGCCGGTCGGCTTCGTGGCCTGAGCGGCAGCCTTCTTGGGGCTCTTGGCCGCCTTCGTCGCCTTGGCCGCCTTGGCCTGCGGCTTCTCGGCCCGGGGCTTACGGGGCTTGGGCACCGCCGCGACGGTGGGTGTGGCCGCGGGGGCGGCTGCTGCGGCGGGGGCCGGTGCCTTGGCCGGGGGCTGTGCCTTGGTGGTGCGCTTGCGCGTCGCCGCCGGTGCCTGGGCCGCCGCGGCGGCGGGGGTGCCGAGGGTGTGCTGCATGGTTTGCAGCAGACCGTGGTCCCGCTCCAGGGCTTCCAGTTGGTCCTTGAGTGTGTCGAGTTCGGCGCGGATACGTGACTGGTCCTGCTGGTTGGCTTCCAGATCGGCGGTGACACGCGCCGCGTACTGGTCCTTGAGTGTGGTGAAGTCCGGCTCGTCCGCCATGAGAATTCGCTTTCCTCGTGCTGGATGTTGCCGCCGGATGCTACCCATGTATGCGGCGACAGCACAGGTGAGTGCGCACAAGATTCACACGTTGGAGACACCACGGGCCACAAACCGTCGGTTCGCGGTGGGGGTTTGGCGGTGGGTGTCGGCCCGAGGGGCGCACGGGGCGCGCCCTTTTCCGCCGTGCGCTCCCGTACGCCGTACCCATCGGGGAAACGAAGGCGTGGGGCCAGGACGTCAAACAAGTGCACCCGAACGGGGACGGCCCGGGGAGGCCGTGCGGTTACGAGGGGGACACTGTGGGACGCAGGCGGAAGACGCGCGGGTTAACGGTGGTGGTGCTGACAGCGCTGCTGACGGTGGTGCTGCTCGCGGGCACGGTGGCGCCGGGCTTCGCGGCCGGGTTGCCGGGCCGTGCGCAGGGGAGGAGCGCGGAGGCCGGGCCGCCGTTGTCGCCCGGCCCGTCGGCCTCCGCCTCGGGCCCGGCGCCCTCCAAGTCCAAGGAGAAACCGCCCCCTTCGAAGCCACCGTCGTCACCACCGGATCTGGAGGAGCCCGGCCCCTCGGTGTCCAAGCCGTCGCCGTCCACTCCGTCGCAGCCCAAGCCCTCCAAGTCCACGGCGGGGCCGACCAAGCCCACCCCTTCCACCCCGGCCAGCCCTTCCACCCCTGTGATCCGTCCTCCCGTGGCTCCCGAGCTGTCGGTTCCCGCGAAGGTCGAGCAGGGCAAGGTCCTGGTCGTGTCCGGCAAGCACTTCGCCTGCGGGTCGGGCGACGGCGAGGGCACGAAGGCGGGCCCGCTCACGCTGACCGGTGACATACCGGCACCGATCCCCGGCCGGACCGACGCGTCCGGCACGTTCTCGCAGCCGATCAAGATTCCCGAGAAGGCGCCCCTGGGCGTGTACGAGGTGGTCGCGACCTGCGACGCGCGCCCTTCCGTGACCGCGCCGGCCTCATATGAAGTGGTGGCGGCCAAGGTCGTACAGCCGCCGCTCCCCACCCCGGCCCTCACCCTCGCGCGCGCTTCCGGGCCGCCCGGGACCACGGTGGGTGTCTCCGGCGAGGGGTTCCTGTGCCGGGGCCCGGCCCGCCTCCTGTGGGACGGGGCCGACCTCCCGGGCACCGGCGCGACGCCCGCGGCGGACGGCAAACTGTCCGCCTCCTTCGTCGTGCCGGCCGGTGCCGGTGCCGGTACGTACAAGGTGACGGCGACCTGCGAAGCGGCGCCCGCGGGCGCCAGGGCCACGGGGACGGTTCCGGCGGTGGCCGCCCCCGCGAGCGTCGAAGCCTCGCAGACCTTCACGGTGACCCAACCGGTCATCACCCCGCCGCCATCGGGGAAGTACGAGATCACCATCCACCTGACCGACTACCCGGCCGTCTGCACCTGGGGCAGGATCCTGGTCGGCGGCAAGGGCCTGCTCGACCCGTGGTTGGACGCCGACTCGTACAAGGGCGACGCCGAGCCGGGGCACTGGAGGTTCATCGATCTCCATGCCTACATCCCCCCGGACATGAAGGGCCGCCAGCCCGTGGACCTCGACTGTCCCGAGCGCGCGGTGGAACGGGCGGGGACCATCGACCTCCCGCCCGAGCCGTTCACGGCGTTCTTCCTGCCCCAGGGCTCACCGGTCGAGCACCACTCCGAGGGCAGTACCGGCGTGCTGCCCAGGCCCACGCTGCCGGGGTTCACACCGCTCCTTCCCACCCCTTCCGCCTCCGGCACACCGGACCCCAGCCCGACCTCCTCGGACAACGTGAACGGCACACCCGACCCCGACCCCGACCCGAGCCCCGGGCCGAGCGAGCACCCGCAGAAGGCGAAGACGGGTGGGGGCCATGACCGTCCGGCCGGGCTGGTGGGCAGTATGCGTACCCCGGCGGAAGTGTCCTGGGCGCTCAAGGACATCGCGGGATCGGTGGGTATGGCCGTCTGGTTCCTGCTGCTCGTGCTCCTGCTGGAGAAGGCGTTCCCCTCGCAGCTGGCGGACAACGCGCTGAGCCGCTGGTGGCACCGGCGCCGTGCGGAACGGGACGCACGGGCGGGCGCGACGCTGCCGGGCTGGCTGCGGATGGGCTCCTTCGCCCTGCTCGGCGGAGCGCTCGTCGTCTGGGCCGACGCCACGACCCATTGGAGTGGGCCCACCGTGGCGAAGGCGCTGGGTGCGGCGGTCGGCACACTGCTGATCCTGGTGACGTACGAGAAGACGAAGGACTCGCTGCTGCGCCCCGGGCGGGGCGGTGTACGGGCCGAGCTGCGGGTGGTTCCGGCGGGCCTGGTCCTCGCGGTTCTGATGGCGGCGCTCTCGCGCGGCCTGGCGTTCCCGGTCCCGTACGTCTACGGCCTGGTGGCGGTCTATGTGGTGCTCGGCGCCGTGCCGCCCGGCTCGCGCAACGCCATGCCGAAGGGGCAGGCGGTGCTGGTCGGCGGTATCTGCGTCCTCAGTGCCGCACTGCTGGTGTGGGTCCTCGGCACCCCGCTGATCGAGTCGGGCCGCACCGCCCCGCCCGGAAGCCTCCACCAGGTGCTCGCCTACACGGTCGCTCTGATGGTCGTCGGCGGCATAGAGGTCGTGGTGTTCGGGATGCTGCCGCTCTCCGGCATGGACGGCCACGCCCTGAAGAGCTGGAGCAAACCGGCGTGGTACGCGCTGTATCTGCTCGCCCTGACCCTGTTCTTCCACGTCCTGCTGCACTCCGTGCACCCCGGCTTCGGCCCGGGATTCGTGGTCTCGAAGGATCTGCGCTGGTGCACCCTGGCCATCGCCACCGCCCTGTTCGCGGCGGCGTGGGTGTTCTCGCTGGGCCTGCGCAGGCACGTGGCGAGGCTGGAACGCAGGGCCGCGGCGGCGGTGGGCTGAGCGTGGGGCACGGCGAGCACCGGAACACCTCCTGCCGGTGCTCGCCGTCACCGGAGCGGCGGTGTGCGCGGTGTGGGGGCCGCGTCGATGATGGGAGTCCTGTGCCGTGTACGTATACGAGAGACGGGACCCAGCGATGCCGCAGGATCGAGCGGGTGGACCGGCCGAGCCGTCGTCCCCGGAAGCGGGTCGGGCCTGGTCCGGGCACGAGGGTGCGGAGGCGTTCGCGGCGGTGGAGGCGGGGACCGACTGGCTGCTCGGCTACCCGTTCGTGTTCAAGGCCCTGGCCGGGGCGGGCAAGGTGCTCCTCGACTTCGGCTGTGGGCCGGGCCGCGTCGCCGCACAGGCGGCCCGGGCGCTCGGGATGCGGATCATCGGTGTGGACGCCTCCCCGGACATGCTCGCGCTGGCCCGGAAGGAGGGCACACCCGGAGCCGAGTACCACCTGGTCGCGGACGGCCGGGTGGGCGGGCTGCCGGACGCCTGCGCGGACGCGGCGATGTGCAACCACGTGCTGGCGTCGCTGCCCGACGAGCGGACGGTGCTGGAGGTGTTCACCGAGATCCACCGCCTGCTCCGGCCCGGGGCGCCGTTCGCGCTGCTCACCACGGACCCGGCTTGCGCAGGCATCGAGTACGCGTCGCTGCGGGTGGGCGAGCCGGGTGTCACGTACGGCCCCGGCGAGCCCCTGCCCGTAAGACTGCGGCGTACGGACGGGACGTGGCAGTCCGTGCGGAACCAAGCGTGGCCGGTGGAGACGTTTCCGCCGCTGCTGGAACGGGTCGGCTTCGCCGCGGTGGCCCAGCACCATCCGACACCCGACGAGGCGGTGGGGGTGGCCGACCCGGAGCATGTGCGCGGCCGCGACTGGTCCGCCGAGCAGCTGCGGCCCCCGCTGGTGGTCACCACCGCGGTCAAGCGCTGACGACGGCCACCGCGCGGCGCGTCCGCGGCCACACTGGCCGCCGGGCGCGCCGCGTTTCGTCTGCCCCCGCCCGGGCGGCGGATGGCTCAGGCATCACGGATTCCGCGAATCGGACAACTCCGGCTGGAGGAACGTCGGTTGGCCAGAGGCGAGGAGCCTGAAACGCCGTTCGTCATCGTCTTCCAGTAGGACGCGAGTACACCTCAAGCGCACTAGTCTCACTCGCTCAAGCTGAACATCTTTTTGGACGGGGAGCACATGAACGACAGGACGAAGAAGCTGGGCGGCATGGCTTCGGCGGTGGGTCTGCTGGCGGCCGGTGTGATGCTGGGCGTCGCTCCGACGGCGAACGCGGCGGTCGGCCCGACGGGGTGCAGCGCGTACGTCTCGCACACCAACGACCATGTGGCCGTGGGCTGGTGTTCGCACGGCAACGGAACCTGGTACGTACAGGCCAAGTGTGCCGGTCCCGGCAGGGTGAACGGCCCGTACAAGGGCGACGAGGGGTACCGCAAGCTCGGCCGCGAGAAGGCGTCCACGCTCAACTGCGGTACGTCCGGCTACCCGCTGGAGATGAAGGTCGTCAACGTCAAGCCGTAAGACGACGGTTCCGGCGGGCTGCCGGGACAGGGCGGACCCCCGGGCATGCCGCCGGACAGCGGCACGCGCGGGGGTCTCCCTCACGAACTCAGGAGGTCTCGGGCCTCCCCGCCGTGGGCGGTGCGGCGCGGAGCGCGGGCATGGGCGTGGCGAGTTGGGTCCAGCCTTCGTCCCAGATGAAGGTCATGCCGTTGGTGTCGCCATGGGTCTGGTAGACCGTGCCGTCGGTGGTGACCACCTTGATCCACGTGTCGTTGCCGTGCGAATCGATGGCGATCCCGCAGGCATGGGCCGGGTATCTCGGGTTGTCGGCGTTGGTCAGATCGGTCCAGACGATCGCACCGCCCGGTGCCGACTGCCGGCCGGCGAACGCCTTCCCGTTGACGAGTACCGCGCTGAAGGTCTCGGTGCTCGACGGGGCGTTGCTGTCGATCTCGGTGCACGGTCCGGTCGGCCCGGTGGGACCCGTCGGTCCCGTCGGCCCGGTCGCCCCGGTGGGACCCGTGGGTCCGGGGGGTCCCTTCGGGCCCTGCGGTCCAGGCGGGCCCTGCTGGCAGTGGTCGTCGTCGCCGCCCATGGCGGGGCGCGCGGACTTCGCGTCGGGCCAGTGGGCGGGTCGGCAGTGGTCGTCGTCTCCACCCCTGCCGTCTTCGCCGGGCGCGACCGATGTGCCCACGCTCTGAGGCGCGGCAGCCGCCGCCGGTCCGGCCACACCGGCCAGCACAAGGGTGAGTGACGCGACGGCGCTTCCGGCGAGCCACTTGCCACGCTTCGGCAGCGGACCGAGCCGTGACCCCGACCTGTAGTCAGAATTCACTTACTTGCTCCCTCTTCGGAAAGGTCTGGTGCGTTCCACGAACGCATTCGGAGACATCCCCGTTCGGAAGGGGTCGGTTCGCCCCGATCCCGCAGAACACGCAGAGGGGTAAGTGGTTCGGAGTAGTGAAACCACTCGGGTGGGTCAGTGCGGCGCTGCCGCGCAGGCCTCCGCGTACGCCAGAACGGGCGGCCCTTCCCCCGCTCCGGCGTGGGTGACGCGGGCAGCCGACGCGTGGGTGTCACAGTGGGCCGCTGTTCGAACGACGCACCGGAACGGGTGGGTGATGCCGTGAAGCCGTCCATTTGTCTCTGCATGATCGTCAAGAACGAGGCGCGGGTCATCGAGCGCTGTCTCGCCTCGGTACGCGACCTGATCGACACCTGGGTCATCTCCGACACCGGGTCCACCGACGGCACGCAGGAGCTGATCCGGGCCGCTCTCGACGGCGTCCCGGGCGAGCTGTGGGAAGAGCCCTGGGTGAACTTCGGCCACAACCGCACCCTCAACCTCGCGCACGCCCGGAACAAGGCCGACTACCTGCTGCTGCTCGACGCGGACCTGGTGGTCCGCCAGGACGGCCCGCTCCCGGACCTCACCGCGGACGCGTACATGCTGCGCCACGAGGGCGACACCTCGTACCGCATCAAGCGCCTGGTCCGCGCGGACTTCGACTGGTACTACGAGGGCGTCACCCACGAATACCTCACCTGCGACCGGACGACCGGGCAGGAGAACCTCGACGCACTGGCGATCCGCGATTTCGCCGACGGCGGGTCGCGCCACGACAAGTTCGAACGCGACGCACGGCTGCTCGGCGCCGAGCTGGAACGCGACCCGGACAACCACCGAACCGTCTTCTACCTGGCCCAGACCATGCGCGACATGGGCAGGACCGACGAGGCGATCCGTCTCTACCAGCGCCGCGCCGAGATGGGCGGCTGGGTGGAGGAGGTGTACTACGCACTGCTCCAGGTGGGTGTCCTGCGCGCGGAGAGCGGTGACTGGCCGTCCGCGATGGACGCTCTCGTACGGGCCTGGGAGGTCCGCCCGGAGCGGCTGGAGGCCTGCTACGAGCTGGCGTCGAGGCTGCGCACGATGGGCCGTCACCAGTCGGCACACGCGTTCGTCTGCGCGGGTCTGGACCGCGCCGCACCGCAGGACATCCTGTTCACCCAGCCCTGGGTGTACCGGTGGGGGCTGCTGTTCGAGTTCTCCATCACGGCCTACTGGACCGGTGACTTCGCGGCTTCCCTGCGGGCCTGCGACCGGCTCCTCGCCCTGCCGGACCTGCCCGAGCTCTACCGGAAGCAGACCCGGGCCAACCGCCGGTTCGCCGAGGAGCGGCTGGCGGGTGCGGCGGCCAGGGCTGCGGCGGGTCGTGGGGCGGGTGCGGCCGTGCCCGCGCCCTGAGCCGCGCCCTCATCCCAAGCGTTCGATCGCCACCATCGCGGCATCGTCCCCCAGGCAGTGCCCCGCCGCGTGGCTGAGCAGGTCGTCGCAGAGGTGGCTGAGCAGGGCGCGGGGGCCCGTTCCCGGCCAGGCGGCCAGGCGTTCCGCCAAGGGGTAGAACGTGCCCGTCTCGTCGCGTGCCTCGATGACGCCGTCCGTGTAGAGCAGCATGATGTCGCCCGCCTCGAAGGCGAAGGTCTCCGCGGCGAACGTCTGCGCCGCGAGGCCGGGCTCCACGAGCTCCGAGAGGCCCAGCGGCGGTGCCGGATGGGTCACGTCGAGGCGGATGACCCGGCCGCCGCGCAGAAGCAGCGGCGGCGGGTGTCCGCAGTTGACCAGGCCGAGCGTCTGGCGGTCGTCGGGTACGTCGAGCACCGCCGCGGTGATGAACGCTTCGCCCCGGTCGTCGCCCCCGCCGGCGTCCTCGACGCAGGCGTCCTGCAGGTCCGGGGCGACGGCGCCTTCGAGGTAGGCCACGAGGCCGGAAAGCTCGGCCTCCTGGTGGGCCGAAGCCCGGAAGGCGCCCAGGACGACGGCCGCGTCCCCCACGGCCTCCAGGCCCTTGCCGCGTACGTCGCCGATGAGCAGCCGGGTTCCGCGGGCGGTGCGGGCGACGGCGTACAGATCACCGCCGATCTGCGCCTCCGCCTCCGCCTCCGCCGCCAGGTACACCGACGCCATGCGCAACGGCCCGATCCGCTCCCGCAGCGGCCGCAGCACCACCTGCTGGGCGGCCTCGGCCACCGAGCGCAGTTGGACGAGCTCCTTCTCGCGCACCTCGCGCAGTTGGGCGAAGAGCGTCACGAACACCGAGATGAGGATCAGCGAGACGATCTGGACCGAGTGGTTGAGGTCGGTGGCGCTGCTGCGCACCATCGCCACCACGACCTGCGCGAGTACGGCGACCGCACCCACGAACCCCGTGGTCCGCGGCCCGGCGAAGGAGGCGGTGAGGGCGGGCGCGGCCACCAGGAACGGTCCGAGGTGGACGTCGGACGGAGCCAGGATGTCGCCCACCGTGACGAACGCGATCAGGGCGATCGGCGCCGCGAGCAGTGCGTGGCGCAGTCGGTGGTACGGGTGGCGCCGCGCGTTCAGTGCCCGAAGATCCATGACTCCTGCTTACACCGCACCACGGCCCGCGTCCCCTAAGCCCGGCCGACACGAACGTGAAGTCGCGACGGACAGGGGGAGGGTGGATGGGTGAACCAGCGGATACGAGGGGGAGCGGGGCCACTGCCGTCCGGCCCCGCTCCCTCGTACCGTGACGCGCCCGCGCCGGGCGTCACCAGCGCGTGGTCTCCCCGATGAAGTCGGGGAGACCACGCGCTGGTGGCGTCCAGGTCGTGGACGAGGACGTCCGGGCGAGGGCGAGGGCGCGGGCCGTCCGTGGCGGGCATACCGTGCCACGGGCGCCACGAGGCCGTATGTGATCACCCCGGAGGCCAACAAGGTGTTCTCGGCCCCGGCTTGGCCTGATTCCCGCTTGCCCTCGCTTCGCCGTGCGTGAAGTGGCTTACAGGCCTTGACAGTTGATATTGCTACATAAAGGATCACCGAGGAGAGGGGTTGCCGTGACGGAGCACGTGTTGGTGTTCGGCGTCGGATACGACATACCGGCCCGCATGCGCGCGTTCGGCGAGACGGCCGGACAGAAGGTCACCACGTCCGTCATGTGCTGGCCCGAACACCTCGCGAAGACGGACGACACCGAGGAGCACCGGCGGATCGTCGTCCTGAGCCCGGAGGCCTCCGACGAGGAGTGGATCGCGATGGCCCGGGCCATCGACGCCGTCCAGCCGGTGACCCGGATCGGTTCCTTCTACGACGACTGCCGACCGCAGGCAGCCCTGGTCGCCCAGGCCCTCGGCCTGGACACGCACACCCCCGAGATCGTCGAACTCGTCATGAACAAGTACGCGATGAGGCGGCGGCTCGCCGAGACCGGTGTCGAGGCCACGGCCTCCGCCGTCGTCGAAAGCCCCGCCCAGCTGCACTCCTTCGCCGAGGCGCACGGCTACCCCTGTGTGGTCAAACCGCTCACCGGCGCGGCCAGCAAGGGTGTCTCCGTCGTCACCGAGGCCGCCGAAGCGGCCTCGGCACTGGAAGGCGCCAGCGGTACGGGCCCCGACCCGCGGGCCACTGTCGAGGAGTTCCTCGCGGGCCCGCAGTACAGCGTGGAGGCCTTTTCGGAGCGGGGCGAGCACGTGGTCGTCACCATCACCCGCAACTACTCCGACCCCGTCAGCCTGGTCGAGCTCGGCCATGTGATGCCCGCGCCCCTGAAGCCCGAGGAGACGGAGGCCGTCACCCGGCACGTCGTCGCCACCCTGGACGCGCTGGGCGTCGAGTTCGGTCCCACCCACACCGAGGTCATCCTCACCGAGCGCGGGCCGCGCGTCATCGAGACGCATCTGCGCACCGGCGGCGACGAACTGTGGAACATGGTGACCGACGCGACCGGTGTGGACCTGATCGAGTCGCAGCTCCAGCAGATCCTCGGCGAGAAGGTGCTGCCCGGCATCCGCGCCACGCTCGACGACCCGGACCGCGGCGGCCGCAGCGAGGCCATCTGGTTCGCGGGCGCCCCCGCCGAGGGAACCCTCGTCGAGGTGTCCGGCGCCGACGCCGAGCGCTCGGACGCGGTGACGCTCAACGTCCTGGGGTCGCCGGGCGCCGAACTCAACGGCCTCCAGAACAGCTTCTCCCGGCTGGCCTGGGCCCGCGCCCACGCCGCCACCGCCGAGGAAGCGGTCGCCCTCGCCAGGGAGGCGATCGACGGGCTCGCGTTCCTCACGTGCGTACCGGCCGCGCACGGCGAACTCCTCTAGCGGGCGGGGAGTTCACGGCAGGGGCGGGATCAGGTCACCTCTCTTGAACAGACCACCTCTCTTGAACAGGCCACCCCTCTTGGACAATCCGATTGCGGCGCGCCATACCCGGTGATATCCCACCGGGTATGGAATGCCTCGTAACAGCACGGCTCGTACTCCACCCGATGAGCGTCGAGGAAGCCTTCGAGCTGACCTCGGACGAGCCGGGCGGGCACGCGCACTGGGCGCCCGGATACCCCACCGAGGCCGACACGGCCGGGGCCCGCCGCTATCTGGAGACGTGCGAGAGCGCCGGGGACCCGCAGCCGTTCGGGGCCTACGAGATCCGCCGCCGCGAGGACGGGCGCGCCATCGGCGGCCTCGGCTTCCACGGCGCCCCCGACCTCGACGGAACCGTCACGATCGGCTACGGCCTGGTCCCGGAGGTCCAGGGCAACGGCTATGCCACCGAGGCCCTGCGCGCCCTGCTGCTGTTCGCCCGCGCCGAGGGCATCACCCGCGTCAAGGGCGACACGTCCCACGACAACATCGCCTCCCAGCGGGTGATGACCGCGGCGGGTATGAGCCTGGTCGCGCAGGACGAGTGGCTGAAGTACTACGCGGTGGAGTGGGCGGAGGACTGGATGGAGGAGTCGACGGACTGCGTGTGAGGCGACGCCCGCGACCGCCCCGCGGTGATCAGCCCTTGAGCACCCTCCGTACCACCTCCGCGAACTCCATGGGCTGCCCGAGGAAGCCGCCGTGGTCGCCGGGGAACTCGACCGGCCGCACCGCGAGTTGCTCGGCCAGGGCCATGGAGGTGCGGTAGGTGACCAGAGCGCCCGAGGCGGCTCCGATGCCGACGACGGTACGGGCCGGGGCGGCCTTCAGGGCGACGATGTCGGGTATGTGGGCGGTGGTGCCGCGCAGTTCGTGGGTGAAGAAGCGGATGCCGTTGGCGATGTCCCGGGGCGAGGGCTCGAACACCGGCGGTGGGGGCGCGGCTTCGGCCCGGCCGTCGCCGTCGCCCTGGTCGGAGGGCTGGTCGAAGCCGGCGTTGGCCATGAACTTCCGCCACGCCGCGGGTTGGCCCTCGCGGTGGAACGTCCGGATGATGTCCTCGGTCGCGGCGCGCTGTTCGGCCGCGTCCGGGAGCAGCTCCGTCAAGGGAGGCTCGTGCGCGATGAGCGTCCCTACCCGCCCGGGGTGCCGTGCGACCAGGGCGAGCCCGGTCACCGCGCCGCCGCTGCTGCCGAACACGTCGGCGCTCTCGGCCCCGAGGGCGTCGAGCAGTGCGGCGACGTCGTCGGCCCGCAGCTCGGGGGTGGAGTCCTGCTCGGGGTCGTCCAAGGTGCTGCCCGAAATGCCGCGCGGGTCATGGGTGACGACGGTGTGGTCACTCGCGAGCGCGTCGGCCAGCGGCGCGAACGCCCCGGCGTCCATCGGCGCCCCCACGACGAGCAGGAGCGGCCCGGAGCCGCGCACCTCGTAGTGCAGGCGCGCGCCGGGGACGTCGAGGGTGTGCGTGGTGGTCATGTGCGGTGTGCCCTTCCGTCCGAGTCGTCCGCGGGTGCGGTGACGGAGGGAAGACCGCTGTCCGCGCGGAAACTCATCGTCTGCGCGCGAAGAGGATGTGTTACACCGACCCCGCCTGGAGGAACGCCGACACCGTCCGCGTGAAACCCTCCGGGTCGTCGAGCCACGGGAAGTGTCCCGAGCCCGCCTTGACGGTGAGTTGGGCCTTCGGGAACAACTCGGCGATACGGCCCGCGACGCGGGGCAGCGGGCCGCTGTCCAGTTCCCCCGAGAGCAGAAGGACCGGCGCGTCCAGCGTCCCGATGACGGCCCGGGTGGCGGCGGGGGAGAAGGCGCCGGACGCCGCGTACACCTCCGCGGCCTCGAAGTTGCTCTGCTCCACGTCGGCCGCGGCGTGCGCCCGCGCGGCCGCGTCCCAACGGCCGTAGAAGAAGGGGGCGACGGCGTCCCAGTCGGCGTCGGCGTCGGACCCGGCCCAGATCCGCTCGTACGCGCCGTACGCGGCCTCGAACCACGGCTCGTTCGCGCGCAGGGCGGCTGCCTCCCGGCGATGCTCCTCGGTGAAGTCGACGCCGAGGGCCCGTGCGCGGGCCGTGACCAGGGTGAGCGTACGGACGCGGCGCGGATGGCGGGCCGCGTACAGCAGGGCGAGATCGCCGCCCGCCGAGTGCGCGAGGAGGTCGACACGGTCGAGCCCCAGATGGTCGCGGAGGGCTTCGACGTCCGCCACCTGCCGGTCGCAACGGTACGTGGCCGGGTCGGCCGGGACCTCCGAGTCGCCGGTCCCGCGCAGATCGAGCAGGACCAGTCGGCGGTGCGCCGCGAGGCCGCCTAGGTCCCCGAGGTAGGCGGACGCGCGCATGGGTCCGCCGGGCACGCAGAGCAGCGGCTCGCCCTCGCCGCGCACGTGGTAGGCGAGTTCGGTTCCGTCCGGGGCAGTGAAGGCAGGCATGGCGCCATCCTCACCGCCCCGCGACGATCACGGCAAGGGGGTTCCCTCAGTCCGCCACCGCGAGCTGCACCCGGCTGTGCCCGGGCTCGTCGATCTCGTCCAGCACGGCGAGCGCCAGGTCGGGGTGCGAGATGTGCCCGGGGCCGTCGAGGACCGTGCCGACGGCCGTGCGGTACCGGCCGGTGCGCGGGCCCTCCGCGTCCAGGTCGAGGGGCGGCACCACCATCAGCCAGTCGAGCTCGGGCCCCGCCGCGCCCAGCACCGCGAACTCGGCCACATGCCCCTGCGAGAACACCCGGTACTGCATCGGGAACTCCGGCGCGTCCATGACCCGTACACCCGGCGCCGTCTCCAGCGTCGTGGCGATGCCCAGCACCACCAGACGGCTCACCCCGGCCGCCTTCAGCCCGCCGGTCATGGCCTCGGCGGCGGCGACGAAGTACTCCTCGGAGGGCACGTCGAGGCGCACCGAGGCGTTCACGGCCGCGTCGTGGCCGGCCGCGGCGGCGGCCACCGAGGCGGCGTCGGTGGCGTCGCCCCGTACGACGGTCACGCCGTCGGAGGCGAGGTCGGGATACTTCGCCGGGTCGCGCACCACGGCCGTCACCAGGTGCCCGCGGGCCACCGCCTCGGCCACCACGGCCCGGCCCACCCGCCCGCCCGCGCCGAAGACGGCGATGCGCTTGGGGGAGTCGGAGGAGTGGGCGGGGTTCACGGAGGGCGCGGGATTCGCGTGCGTCGTTGTCATGGGGGGAACGCTAGGACGGGCACCCCTGGTTACCGCAAAGGTACTGGGCTAGCGTCGCCACCATGAACGACAGATCCACCCCCGCACCCCTGCCCGCCGACCTCTTCGACCGCCCCGACTGCGCCGGCGGTCTGGTGCCCTTCCGCGTCGGCGACAAGTGGACCGGTGTGGTCCTGCGCTGTCTGGAGGACGGTCCGCGCAGGTTCTCCGAACTGCGGGTGCCACTGCACTGGATCACCCCGAAGGTGCTGACCGAGACCCTGCGCGCGATGGAGCGGGACGGTTTCCTCACCCGTACCGCGTACGACGAGAACCCGCCCCGCGTCGAGTACGAACTCACCGCGCTCGGCCGGTCGTTGATCGACCCTCTGAACGCCACCTGTGAGTGGTCGCGGGCGCATCTGGCCAAGGTCACTCAGGCGCGCGAGCAGTACACGGCCCGGTAGCGGGAGCTGTGAGGGTGTACGAAGGCGAGGCCGGGCCCGCGCGTGCCCGGCCTGCCGGATGCGGGTGCTCAGTGTGTACCGGGGTGGGGCGTCAGTGGTTGGTGCCCGACGCCCATACGGCCCGGCTGCCGTCGTAGATGACCACGTTGCCGTCGTCCTGGACGGCGAGGCGGGAGCCCGGGCGGCCGTCGGTGTTGGAGGCCCACACCGGGCGGTTGGAACGGGTGTAGACGACGAAGTTGCCGTCCGTCTGGAGACGGGCGGTCCAGCCCCGGCCGACGGTGTTCGAGGCCCAGCGGGCCCGGTTGAACTCGTCGTAGATGACGAGGTTGCCGTCGGACTGCATGATCAGCCGAGCCGTGTTGGAGCTCACCGACTGGTTGTGGTTGAGGGTGAACGGCGCATAGCGTATCTGGGTCGAATCCACCCGCGCCGCCGCCGACTTGGCGGCGGTGGGCGACGGGCTGTGGTGCGAGGGTGTCGCACTCGCCTGTCCGACGAGGGCCATGGTGGCGAGGGTGGCGGTGGCCAGAAGTGTGGTGACTCTCTTCCCCACGAGAAAACTCCTTGGGTCAGGTAGTTCATCCATCGGCGCCCGGTCCGGGCGCCGCACTCGGACTCTGACACCACGGCCGCACCGGAAGGACCCCCTCCGGGCCGGGGTGACGTGTTTCCCGTCCCTCTTCGACCTGAAACGGCAGGATCGACCGTCAGGGGTGCATCCGGCGAGTGATCCCTACACGAGTCACCTCGGAGAGGGGCTCACCGCGCGGCGTAGAGCAGATCCACGTTCCGCTCGGCCCACTCGCGCATGTGCGCCAGCGGCTCGGCGGCGCTGTGGCCCAGCTCGGTGAGGGCGTACTCGACGTGCGGGGGCACGGCGGGGTAGACCGTACGGGAGACGAGGCCCGCGTCCTCCAGGCGGCGCAGGGTCTGGGTGAGCACCTTGGGGCTGACACCCTGGAGCACGCGCTGCAGCGCCCCGAACCGTACGGGACCGTCCTCCATGGCGCCGATCGCCAGCGCGCTCCACTTGTTGGCCAGGAGTTCCAGCAGGTTCCGGCAGGGGCACAGGGCCGCGTAGACGTCGTGCTTGTCGTGGTCGCCGGTGGTGCAGTTCCTGCTCATGGACGATTCCTCGGAGCTTCCTCCGCGCGGGGCGCGATCAGGTGGGGGACACTATCCAAAAGATAGTAGGTGCCCTTGCAGGTTACTACTACCCCTCCCATAGCTTTGGCGCATCGTTCACCGCGAGGGCTCAGCCGCCCCGCATTCGAGGAGTCACCCATGTCCCACACCACCCCCACGATGCGCGCCGTCACCCAGTCCGCCTTCGGCGGCCCCGAGGTCCTCCGGGTCACCGAGGCGCCGCGCCCCGTCCCGCTGCCGACCGAGGTCCTGGTCCGGGTCGTCTCCGCCGGGGTCAACCCGGTCGACGTGAAGACGCGGGAGGGCCACGGCATGGCGGGCGTCCTCGGGGAGCCGCCGTTCGTGCTCGGGTGGGACGTCTCCGGAGTGGTCGAGGAGATCGGCTTCGGCGTCCACACCCTGGAGGTGGGGGACGAGGTGTACGGCATGCCGTGGTTCCCCCGCGCGGCCGGCGGTTACGCCGAGTACGTCACCGCTCCGGCCCGGCAGTTCGCCCGCAAGCCCGCCTCCCTGAACCACGACGAGGCCGCGGCCGTCCCGCTGGCCGCGCTCACCGCCTGGCAGATCCTGGTGGACACCGCCGATGTGCGCCCGGGGCAGCGGGTGCTCGTCCACGCGGCGGCGGGTGGCGTGGGTCACTTCGCCGTGCAGATCGCCAAGCACCTCGGGGCCCACGTCATCGCCACGGCCAGCGCGGGCAAGCACGCCTGGCTGCGGGAGCTCGGCGCCGACGAGGTCGTCGACTACACCGCCACCCCCTTCGAGAAGGAGCTGTCCGACATCGACGTGGTCGTCGACCTCGTCGGTGACGAGATCGACAGCACCAGCACGCGCTCCCTCGCCGTGCTGCGCCCGGGCGGCCTGCTCGTCGCCGTCCCCTCCGGGGTGTCGCAGGAGCTCGCGGAGAAGGCCGCCGCGGCCGGTGTGCGGGCCAGGCCGTACCTGGTGGAGCCGGACGGCACGGCCCTGACCACCCTGGCCGGTCTCATCGACGCGGGCGCGATCAAGGTCGAGGTGGCGGCGGTGCTGCCGCTGGAGGAGGCCGCCGAGGCCCACCGTCAGCAGGCCTCGGGCCGCACCCGGGGCAAGATCGTCCTGCGCGTCGCGGAGTGATGCCGCGGCGCTGAGGGGCCTGCGGCTCCCCTGTTACGAGGCCCCGCCCCCGGTTCCGGCCGGGGGTGGGGCGTCGGGCGTGAACAGCCTCCCGTACCCGGTGATCGCGGCGGTGTCGCTCCCGGCCGCCCGCAGGACCGCCCACAACAGGACCTGATTGGCCGTCAGTACGGGTCGCCCGAGGGTGTTCTCCAGGGTCTCCACCATTCCCACGGCCCGGAAGCCGTTGCCTCCCACGACGACGGCGTCGGCATCCTCGGGGACGTGCCCGGCCACCCAGTCGTGCAGTTCGTCCGGCCGGATGAGGGCCTGCTCGCTGGGGAGGTCGCAGGGTGCGGAGAACCGCACGTCGAATCCGGCGGCCTCGTAGTAGGCCCGGCCGAGGTCGTTGAGCGCGGTGTCGAACCACGGCGGATCGACCAGGCAGATCCGGCCGGCGCCCACGGCGTGCAGGGCCTCCACCGTCGAGGCGCAGGTGGCGACCACCGGCAGCCCGTGGGCGCGGCCCGTGAGCCGCGCGAGCATCGCCGCCTCGGCGTCCGCGCCGATGACGTACGCGGAGCTGGTGAACGCGTAGGCGAGGGCCGCCACGGGCGCGGTGGCGAGCTGGGCCGCGGCCTCGTCGACGTACGGCGGCTCGGCGAAGGCCCGCACGGGGGCCAGCGGGATCGTGGAGTCCATGGCGCCGCCCCGGCGCATGGCCCCGAACGGCACCCGGGCGGCGTGCACGCCCACGTCCGGCGGCGCCATCGCACGGAACTCCGACTCGGGGCCCACATCGCCGTGTGGCGTGAGCACACCGACGCGCACCCGCACGTCCCAGCCATCAGGTCGCCACATCGCTCCCGCACCTCCACACGGACGGCTTCTCTACGGACTGGTCGCTTCCGCTTGTCCATCGTGCGGGCCCGCGGCCGCCCGCGCGACACGCCGACGCCATCCGGGTGCGCCCGGTGCGACGGCTGTGACCTGCGGGTCCTCGCTCTCCGGTGAGTTGAGCGCCGCACGACCAACACCTGTGCACGATGCCGCAGTTGACCGGTGTCCTTGGATCGAACAACCTCACCACGGCTATCTTCCCGATGTGAGGAACGACAACCAGCAGCCAACCGCCCCTTTCCCCCGGAAGTCGTTCCGTACCGATCGCGGGACCGCTCGGTCAAGACGACAGGAGAGTGTTGGTATGAGGAGTGGCGTGCCCAGGACGCTGTGCATAGTCGGCGCCGGACCGCGCGGTCTCTCGGTGCTGGAGCGGCTGTGTGCCAACGAGCGTGCGCAGCCGACGCACTCCTCGGTGACCGTGCACGTCGTCGAGCCGTGCGAGCCCGGCGCCGGTGCGGTGTGGCGCACCGACCAGTCCCGTCTGCTGCTGATGAACACGGTGGCGTCCCAGATCACCGTCCACACCGACGCCAGCTCGTGCATCGAGGGGCCCATCGAGCCCGGCCCCACCCTCCAGGAGTGGGCCGCCGAGCTCGCCGCGTCCGGCGGGCGCGCCGGGCACGACGAGCAGACCCTCGCCGAGGCCCGCGACCTGGGGCCGAACACCTACCCCACCCGCGCCTTCTACGGCAGCTACCTCTCCGCGATGTTCCAGCAGGTCGTCCGGCGCGCCCCCGCGCACGTCACGATCGAGGTCCACCGCTCGCGCGCCGTCGCCGTGACGGACAGCCACGGCGAGGCCGACTGCGAGCAGGCCGTGGGCCTGTCCGACGGCACTTGGCTCAGCGGTCTGGACGCCGTGATCCTCGCCCAGGGCCACGTCCCGGTGCGGCCGACCGCCCACGAGGAGCGGACCGCCAGCCTCGCCCGGGTGCACGGCCTGCGCTACCTCCAGCCCGCCAACCCCGCCGACCTCGACCTGAGCGTGGTCAAGGCGGGCGAGCCGGTCCTGCTGCGCGGCCTCGGCCTCAACTTCTTCGACCACATGACCCTGCTCACCCAGGGCCGCGGCGGTTCCTTCGAGCGCGTCGACGGCCGTCTGGTGTACCGCCCCTCGGGCCAGGAGCCGGTGATGTACGCCACCTCCCGCCGGGGCGTTCCCTATCACGCGCGCGGCGAAAACGAGAAGGGTGCCTCGGAGCGCTACTACCCCCGCCTGCTCACCCCGAGCACGTCGAGACCCTGCGCAAGCGCGCCGACGACGGCGAACGGATCGGTCTGCGCGACGAGTTGTGGCCGCTGATCACCCGCGAGGTGGAGAGCGTCTACTACGGCACCTGGCTCACCGCCCACGGCCGCGGCGCCGAGCGCGCCGACCTGGTGGACCGCTTTCTGGCCTGCGAGAGCACCGAAGAGCAGCACGCGATACTGGACGCGGCCGGCATCCCCGAAGCGGAGCGCTGGAGCTGGGAGCGCCTTTCGCGCCCGTACGACGGCCAGGAGTTCGGCGACCGGGACGCGTTCCGCGAGTGGCTGCTCCGGTATCTGCGCGACGACGTGCGCGAGGCCAAGTACGGCAACCTCAGCGGGCCGCTCAAGTCCGCCCTCGACGTCCTGCGCGACCTGCGCAACGAGATCCGGCTCGCGGTCGACCACAGCGGGCTGCACGGCGACTCGCACCGCGACGAACTCGACGGCTGGTACACGCCGTTGAACGCCTTCCTCTCCATCGGCCCGCCCACCTCGCGCATCGAGGAGATGATCGCGCTGATCGAGGCGGGCGTCCTCGAACTCACCGGTCCGCAGACCGAGATACGCATCGACACGGTCAACCCCGCCTTCGTCGCCCAGTCCCGGGCCGTCCCCGGACCGCCCCTGCGGGCCCATGTGCTCATCGAGGCGCGGCTGCCCGAGGCGGATCTGCGGCGCGCCGCCGACCCGCTGCTCCAGCACCTGGTCGCCACCGGGCAGGCCGTCAACCACCGGGTGCCCATCCAGGGCAGCACGACCGGGTACGAGACCGGCGGCCTCGCCGTAGCCGAGCGCCCCTACCGCGTCCGCGACGCCCGGGGCCGGGCGCACCCGCGCCGGTTCGCCTACGGTGTGCCCACGGAGGCCGTGCACTGGGTGACCGCGGCCGGGATCCGGCCGGGCGTGGACTCGGTGACCCTGGCCGACTCCGACGCCATCGCCCGCGCGGTGCTGGCCCTCCCGCCCCGTCCCGCCACCTCGGTCGCCGCCCCCGACCGTCTGCAAGGAGCACTCGTATGACCACCCGCCCCGGCAGCCTGCTCGACTCCGGCCTGCTCTCGCCGGTCCGCGTCGGCACTCCCGTCGAGGAGGCGGTCGGCGACCTGGCGTGGCTGCAGGCGATGCTCGACGCCGAGGCCGCCCTCGTCCGGGCGCAGGCCCGGCTCGGCACCGTGCCGCAGAAGGCCGCCGAGGTCATCGGCGCCGAAGCCCGCGCCGAGCACCTCGACCTGAGGGAGCTGGCGCTGGCCGCGCGGGAGACCGCCAACCCGGTGGTGGGTCTGGTGCAGGCGTTCAGCAAGCGCGTCGCCGCCGTGGACCCGGCGGCCGCCCACTATGTGCACCGCGGCTCCACCAGCCAGGACATCTTCGACACCGGTGCGATGCTCGTCGCCCAGCGGGCGCTGCGGCTGATGCGCGCCGACCTCGCCAGGTCCGCCGACGCCCTGGCCGGGCTCGCCCGGGAGCACCGCGACACGACCATGGCGGGCCGCACCCTGGCCCTGCACGCCGTCCCCACCACGTTCGGGCTGAAGGCGGCGGGCTGGCGCAAGCTGCTGCTCGACGCCGACCTGCGGCTGGAGCGCGTCCTGGACGGCGGGCTGCCCGTCTCCCTCGGCGGGGCGGCCGGGACGCTCGCCGGATATCTGGAGTACGCGCGGCTCGACGGCGAAGGCCCGCTGGACCCGGGCGAGTACGCGGCACGCCTCACCGACGCCTTCGCCCAGGAGACGGGCCTGGCCACGGCCGAACTGCCCTGGCACACCCTGCGTACGCCCCTCGCGGACCTCGCGGCCGCCCTCGCCTTCACGGCCGCCGCCCTCGGCAAGATCGCGGTGGATGTGCAGTCGCTGACCCGCACCGAGGTCGCGGAGGTCGCCGAGCCCGCGGTCACCGGGCGGGGCAGCTCCTCGGCCATGCCGCACAAGCGCAACCCGGTGCTCGCGACGCTGCTGCGCAGCGCGGCGCTCCAGGTACCCGTGCTCGCCGCCGGCGTCACCCAGTGCGTGCTGTCCGAGGATGAGCGCTCCGCCGGGGCCTGGCACGCGGAGTGGCAGCTGTTGCGCGAGTGCCTGCGGCTGACCGGCGGCGCCACCCACACCCTGGTGGAACTGGCCGAGGGGCTGGAGGTGCGGCCGGAGCGGATGGCCGAGAACCTGGCGCTGACCGGCGGCCAGATCGTCTCCGAGCGCATCGCCGCCGTACTGGCACCCAGGCTCGGCAAGGCCGAGGCCAAGCAGGCACTCACCCGGGCCTCGCACACCGCGCAGCGCTCCGGCCGCCCGCTCGGGGACGTGCTCGCCGAGTCCGAGGAGCTGAGCGGCCACTTCACCGCCGGGGAGCTGGCCGAGCTGTGCGACCCGGCCCGGTACACGGGCGCGGCGGCGGCCCTCGTGGACCGGGCGGTGCGCGAGCCGCACTGAGGTGGCGGCCCGTCCGATCGGGGATACCCCCGATCGGACCTGCTGTCTGCGTGGCTGACGGTCACCCGGCACCGTAGGTGCTGCCCTGTGACAGGGGGTCACGCGACGACAGGAGATTCATGCGTACCGCACTGCTGCGCAACGGAGCCAGGGCGGCGGCGGCCGCCCTGGCCTTCGCCACCGCCCTCGGCGGCGCCGCCACCGCCACCGCCCAGGACGAGTACGGCGGCCGCGGCCGCCACCCCGTCGAGGTGTCGATCGGGACCTCGGGCATTCACGCACCGGCCACTGCACAGGCCGGTCTCGTCGCCTTCCACGTGAGGACCGACGACAAGAACGGCCACTTCCTCCAGGCCTTCCGCCCCCACCGCGGTGTCACCGTGGCCAAGGTGCTCGCCGACCTGGCCAAGGCCGTCGACCGGACCTCCCCCACCAATGCCGCGCGGGGCATCTCGGCCGTACGTGACGAGGCGGACGCGCTCGGCGGCGCCCAGGTCACCCCGGCCGTGTCGGAGACCTTCACCACTCCGATCGGCGCGGGCCCCGTCGTCCTCCTGGACTTCACCGCCTTCCTGGCCGACCCGGCCCATCCGGTCACCCGCACGCTGAACCTGCGCGGGAGCCGGCACGGCGGTTCCTCCGAGGACCTCGCGGCCTTCCCCGACAGCATCGTGATCACCCGCGAGACGTCGGCCGGTCCCCGCTTCGACGTCAACGCCCTGCGCCGCGCCAAGGACGACATCCTCGTCCACAACGCCTCCGACGAGCTCCACGAGATGGCGCTCCAGCCCGTCAAGCGCGGCACCACCGACGCCCAGATCCAGGCGTTCTTCGGCGGCAACGGCTCCGGGACACCGCCGTTCACCGGCCCCTCCCTCGGCCTCGGTGTCATCTCCCCGGGCCGCACCGCGCTGCTGGAGACCCACCACCTGCCGCCGGGCACGTACGCGCTGCTGTGCTTCGTACCGGACGACAGGACCGGGCGCCCGCACGTCGCCGAGGGCATGCACAAGGTCGTCGTGCTGACCTGACGCCTCGGGCGGCGACGGCTGCGCACCATCGGCCAAATCCGGCCTGCCAGGCCGGATTTGGCCGGAACGCGCAGTAAAAGGATCTTCACGTTCGGACGCTTGTGACAGGCTGTTGCTCTGTCACATGTGCAAGAACGAACGAGAAGAGAGACGTTCATGACCACAGTGCTCGGAACCTCCGTGGACATCCCCACGCAGGACGGCACCGCCGACGCCTATCTCGTCCACCCCGACGACAACGCCCCGCACCCCGCGGTCCTGCTCTACATGGACGCCTTCGGGATCCGCCCCCACCTCAAGGGCATGGCCGACCGGATCGCCGCGGCCGGTTACACCGTCCTGGTCCCCAACGTGTTCTACCGCGCGGGGCGGGCGCCGATCGTCGAACTGCCCGACTTCATCGACCCCCAGCAGCGGCCGGACCTCTTCGAGGTGATCGGCCCGCACATATTCGCCCTCACCTCCGAGCTGGTCGTGCGGGACGCCGACGCGTATCTGCGCTGGCTGGCCGACTCCCCGCTGGTCACGGACGGGCCGGTGGGCGTCACGGGCTACTGCATGGGCGCGGGCCTGGCCCTGCGCACCGCCGGATCGTTCCCCGAGCGGGTCGCGGCGGCGGCCGGCTTCCACGGCGGCCGCATGGCGACCGACGCCCCGGACAGCCCCCACCTGCTCGCCGATCGCATCACCGCGGAGCTGTACTTCGGCCACGCCGACCAGGACCCGGGCATGCCCGCCGAGCAGATCGACCGCCTGGACAAGGCCCTCTCGGCGGCCGGGGTGCGCCACGAGACCGAGGTCTACGAGGGCGCCCAGCACGGCTTCACCCAGGCCGACACCGCCGCGTACGACGCGGCCGGTGACGCCCGTCACTGGGAGGCCCTGCTCGCCCTGCTGAACCGCGCGCTCTGACCGCGCGGACACAAGGAAGAGGCCCGCATCCCAAAGGATGCGGGCCTCTTCGCACAGTAGCGGGGACAGGATTTGAACCTGCGACCTCTGGGTTATGAGCCCAGCGAGCTACCGAGCTGCTCCACCCCGCGTCGGTGAACACAACTGTACGGCACTGCGCGCCTCCCCTTGACCAGTCGTCCCCCCACCGCCCGGGGCGGCCACCGGGGGACATCCCGGCCGCCGCCCCGCGCGGGGCTCAGCTCGCGTACAGCTGGGACGCCGGGACCACCTGCTGGTCCTGGCCCGGGCTGGACCACAGCAGCTTCATGTGCGCCTCCCCGGTCTGCTCCGCGTACTCGATCCTGATGGTGTGACGCCTGCCCGCGGTGAGGCCGACGTCGGCCTTGTCGACGCGCGGGCCGTGCGGCGACCAGGAGTCGATCACCAGCCTGCCGTCGATCCAGACGCGCGCCATGTCGTCCGAGACGGTAGTGAGCGTGTACGTCTCGGAGCGGCGCGGCTCGATCGTGCCGCTCCACCGGATGCTGAACCAGTCCGCCGGGACCGTCGGGTCGGGCGAACCGGCGAACCTCCAGGCGTGGTTCACCGCGGGGTCGGTGCGGGTGACCTTCGGGGTGCCGGTGAGGTAGCCGTTGTCGAAGACCTCCTCCTTGAGCCCGTGGCCGGTTCTGGCGGGGGAGGTGGGTCCGGGGTTCACGGTGAGCTCGACGACCGTGGCGACGGCGTTGGTCGCGGCGCCCGAGGGCCTGATGTCGAACCCGTCACCGGCCTTGGTGACACGCACCTGCTGCCCGCTGCCGAGCACCCGCGCCGCCTTCACCTCGAAGGCCGTACGCGCCTTCAGATGCAGGGCCGCGCCGCCCGACGGCCACTGGGTGACCGCCGCGTACAGCTTGTCGCCCTTGCGGCTGACCGATCCCCAGGCGGGCTCGTCGACCAGACCGCCGTAGCGGGCGCCGTATACGGCCTCGCCCTGGCCCGAGGCGCGCAGCCAGTCGCCCATCTGACGCAGGCGGTCGACCGAGGGCTGCGGGATGCGGCCGTGTGCGTCGGGGCCGACGTTCAGGAGGTAGTTGCCGCTGCGCGAGGTGGTGGCGAGGAGGTTGCGCACCAGCGCGGTGCCGGACTTCCAGTTCTGGTCGTAACGGGCGTACCCCCAGTGGTCGTTGAGCGTCATGCACGACTCCCACAGCTGGCCGTCGACGGGCGCGGCGGGGATCTCCTGCTCGGGGGTGCCGTAGTCGCCGTCCACCACACGGCGCTTGCCGACCCGGTTGTTGACGACGAGGTCCGGGCTGATGCCGTGCAGATAGGCCTGTAGGCGTTCGCCGTCCCGTTCGGTCCACGGGTTGTGCGGGTTCTCGGTCGACCACTCCCCGTCGAACCACAGCAGGTCGGGGTGGTAGCCGTCGACGAGCTCCTTGAGCTGCGCGTACATCCGCTGCTCGTACTTGGGGAAGGTGGCGGGGCTCGCGAAGTCCGGGTCGTGCCAGTCCCAGATCGAGTAGTAGAAGCCGAGCTTGATGCCCGCCGCGGTGGTGGCCCGCTTCAGCTCGGCGAGGATGTCGCGGTTCTTGTCGAAGGCCGAATGGTCGCGCAGGTTCCAGGAGTTGACCTTGGTGGGCCACATCGCATAGCCCTCGTGGTGCTTGGAGGTGATGACGATGTAGCGCATCCCGGCGTCCTTGGCCGCTTTGACCACGGCGTTGGCGTCGAAGTCGGCGGGGTTGAAGGTCGCGGCCTGTTTCTCGTACGCGTCCATGGGAATGCCGCACTCCCGCTTGATCCACTCGGCGTTGCGGCAGACGGTGCCGTCGGGGCGGCGGTACTCGCCCTCCCAGTTCGAGTAGGACCCGAAGTGGATGAACATCCCGAAGCGGTCCTGGCGGAACCAGTTGGTGCGCGCCGAGGTGAACGGGTCGTCGGTGACGTAGTCCGTGCCGGGGCCCGCGACCTGGGCGGCCGGGGCCGCGCCGGGCGGATCCGCCGCGCTCGCGGCAGCGGCGGGAGCCACCGAGACTCCCAGGGCGGAGGCGAGGAACACGGCGAGCCCGGCGACTGTGCGCCCGGTGCGACTGAGTGAGGTGTGCATGGGGCGACTCCCTGGTGTGAGGGTTCGCCCGGGAACGTAGGGACGAATACATCGGATGTCAATGCACCCAACGCCCTTGCGTGGGTGGGAACTTGGTCCGCACCTTGCACAATGGACGGCAAGTGGTCCGATGACTAGGGGTTTGGTTGACTGAGGGCATGAGCGATCTCTTCGTCAAGATCTGCGGTCTGCGGACCGAGCGCGATGTGGACGCGGCCGTCGAGGCCGGGGCCGACGCGGTGGGTTTCGTCTTCGCGGCCAGCCCGCGCACGGTGGACGCCCAGGCCGCCCGGCAGCTGGCCCTGCGGGTGCCGGAGCACGTCCTCACGGTCGGTGTGTTCCGGGGGCAGCCGGTGGACGAGGTCCGGCGGCTGACGGAGGAGAGCGGCATCCGTGCCGTGCAGTTCCACGGCGACGAGGGGCCGGAGTACTACACGGCCCTGCGCGCCCCGGGCCGCACCCTGATCCGGGCCACCGCCGCCACCGAGGTCCCGGTCCGCCGCGGCGAGCTGGACGAGGACATGCTGCTGCTCGACGCCCCCGACCCGGGCTCGGGCAAGCCGTGGAACTGGGCCTCGCCCGGCTTCACCGCCCCCGAGGGCCGCTGGCTGCTGGCGGGCGGACTGCACCCGGACAACGTCCGCCGGGCCGTCGAGGCCACCGGCGCGTGGGGCGTGGACGTCTCCAGCGGTGTGGAGAGCGAACGCGGGGTGAAGTCGGAGCGGCTGATCCGCGCGTTCCTGGCGGCGGCCCGGGGGTAGCCGATCCGTGGAGGGCCCTACTGGATGACGCCCTTGAGAGGGTCACCGAAGGGGAGGGCGTCGAGGACCCAGACGTCGGCGGGGGCGCTCAGCAGCCCCTCCGCCCTCGCACGGGTCCGCGCGAAAGTGGGTCCGGCGGAATGGACCGCGAGGTCCTCGTCGGTGGTCCAGCGCTCGACGACGAAGATCGACGTCCGGTCGGTGTGCAGGGCGAACAGCTCGCACCCCGGCTCCTGGTGGACGAGGGGAACGGCTTCCGCGTAGATGTCCAACACCTCTTGCAGACGGCCGGGTTCGGGGTGGACACGCGCGATGACGACGGGCATGGGAACGACCCTATCGCGGTGTCGACGTGGGGCGGCCCCCGGCCGAGTAGGGTCGGTTCCGCACGGGGGTGCGACGGGGGAGGGAGCGGGCGATGGGCGCGGCAGAGGGAGCGGGGCGGCCTCGGGACGTACGGGCGTGGCTGCGCGGCCTGGAGGTGTTCGCCGGACCGCTGGCCGCCTTCGACCCGGGCGCGGCGCCGGGCGAGCCGGTCGCGCTGTTCCTGGACTGGCTGATGGAGGCCGTCGGGGCCGGACTGCCCGACCCGCACTCCATGACCGTCGCGACGGTCGACGAGCACGGCGACCCCTGGGCGCGGGTGCTGATCCTGAAGAACGTGGACGCCGACGGCTGGCAGTTCGCCGCGCACGCCGACAGCCCCAAGGGGCGGCAGCTGGCGGTGCGCCCCAGCGCGGCGCTGGCGTTCTACTGGCCCGCCCTGGGGCGTCAGGTACGGGTGCGGGGCCCGGTGGTGCGGGAGCCCGCCGAGCGGGGGGCGGCGGACTACCTGGGCCGTTCGGCATCGGCCCGCGCGGAGGCGCTGGTGGGACGGCAGAGCCGGCATCTGGACAGCGTCGCCGAGCGCGACCGCCTCATCGCCGAGGCGCTGGCCCGCGTCGAGCGGGAGCCGGGCCTGGTCGCCGAGGCGTGGAACCTGTACACCGTCGCCCCGCTCACGGTGGAGTTCTGGCAGGCGGACGAGAGCCGCGTCCACACCCGTCTCCGCTACGAGCGCCCGGCCGCCGACGCCCCGTGGGAGCGGCACCTGCTGTGGCCCTGAACGGGTCCCGGCGTCGCTCCGTGAGGCCGCCCGGATGCGAAGAGGCGGGGGAAGGGGTGATCCTGGGGTGCGGGGGCTGTTCTAGGAGGACAAGACATGTCCGTGATGGACAAGCTCAAGCAAATGCTCAAGGGGCACGAGGACCAGGCGGGTCAGGGCATCGACAAGGCCGGTGACTTCGTCGACGATAAGACCCAGGGCAAGTACAGCAGCCAGGTGGACACGGCCCAGGACAAGCTCAAGCAGCAGTTGGGCTCGGACCGCGGCGAGGACCGTGGGGAAGGCCCGCCCATGTGAACCACTGCCCATGTGAACCACTGAGGCATACGGGCGTCGGCCCCGGCACCTGCCGGGGCCGACGGCCCGCCGTCACGCCCCTCGGCCTCGCTCAGCCCCCGACAGCCGCCTGATACTGCTCCGCCGTGAGCAGGTCGTCCATCGGCTCGTCCAGGGACGGGGCCAGCTTGAAGAGCCAGACGCCGTACGGGTCGGTGTTGACCGACTGCGGGGTGGCGACGGCTTCCGCGTTGGTCTCGGTGATCTCGCCGGCGAGCGGGGCGTAGATGTCGTTCGCCGCCTTCACCGACTCCACCGTGCCGACCGCCTCCTTGCGGGAGACGGTCTTTCCGGCGTCGGGGAGTTCCAGGAACTCGATGTCGCCCAGGGCCTGTCGCGCGTAGTCGGTGAGGCCCACCGCGAACACGCCGTCCCCCTCGTCTCGGACCCACTGGTGGAACAGGGTGTAGCGCAGGTCGGTGGGAATGTTCGACATGCTCGGGCTCCATTCGGCACACGCGGCACACGTACGTACCGTCCACGGCGGACGATCACCAGAGAAGCTTGCCTGTGCGGTGGCCGGTGGGAGACGGTTTTTGGACAGCGAGGGGGTGTGAAGCAGCACACCGTCACAGGTTGCGGGCGATCGTGCTGACGACCTCGTCCAGGGCGATCTCCTTGAGTCCGGTGCCCGCGACCGAGGGGACGAACAGGGTCTTGTCCCAGGTCTCCGCGATGTCCCGCCACGGTTGCTGCTCCGGCGCGAAGATCAGCAGTCGCTTGGCCGACTGGTCCATCACCGCGCCGTCCCGGCCCTCGCGGCCCCACTGGTCGTGGAGTTCGTCGAGGGTGCGGGGAAAGACGCCGTCGGCCGGGGCGGCCGCCGTGGCCCTGCGGCGGGACGACCACCAAGGCGGCCGGTCCGAAGGGGACTTGGCGGCGCGTCGGCGAGGGGTGTGTTTGCCCAGGGGGTGGGCCGGTGCGTCGGTGAACAGGACGACGATGTGCCGCCGGTCGCCGGTCCCGGCCGACCACGGTGAGCGGACCGCCAGGGCGAGTGCCTCCAGGCCCGACTCGGGGACGTCGCCCCCGCCGGTCGCCCGCAGCCCCGCGATGAACTCCGCGAATTGCGGGTCCTGTTCGGGCAGGTCCAGGAACGGTGTGCTTTCGATCGCACGGTCGCGGTCCGCCCCGAAGTCGCGGAAGGCGATCACCCGTAACCGCATCCGGCCGATGTCCATCCCGCGTCGGCCCATCACGGCTTTGAGTCGCCCGTGGAAGGACAGCGCCCCTTCCTTCACCTGGTTCAGCACCGGGCCCATGCTGCCCGTCACGTCGACGCAGAGCACGATGTCCACGGCCCAGCCGTCTGTCGCCGGAGCGTCCTGCATCGCCCCACCCCCGCCGCCGAGTCGCCCGCGCCGCTGTGCGCGGACATCAGGGTAAAAGGGTGTGGGAGGAGGCGGCGGTTTGGGAAGGGTGTGTGCCGGAACAGGGCGGTGTCCGGCACGGGACTCCGTACCGGACACCACCCCATCGTGCGCGCTGGGCTCAGCAGGCCCCCAGGTCCTGCCAGACACCCCACTCACCGGTGGTGCCGGGCTCCTCGCCCTGCGTCCACCACTTGGCCTTCCAGTTGTGGCCCTTGTGCGACACCTGCATACCGCCGGTGTACACGGACGAGGTGTTCCACTGCGGGGCCGTGCACTGGTGGCCGCTGCCGCCGGTGATGGTCAGGGTGTACGTCGCCGAGTGCCCGGCGGAGGCGTTGGAGCCGGTCACCGTGAGGGTGTATGTGCCCGAGACGGCCGCGGACGTCGTCGACACCGTCAGCGTGGACGAGCCGCCCGCCGTCACCGAGGTGGGGCTCAGCGAGGCGGTGACACCGGCCGGGGCGCCGCTGACGGTGAGGTTCACGGACTGCGCCTGACCTGCGGTGACCGCCGTCTTGACCGTGGTGGTGGCCGAACTGCCCGCCGCCACCGAGCCGCTGGCGGGCGAGGTGGTCACCGAGAAGTCATTGGCGGGAGCGGTGGTACCCGAGGTGAAGGGCTCGAAGATGTGGCTGAAGTCCCAGGTGTTCTGCTGGATGCCGGAGCAGTTGTCCGCGGCCGCACCGCCGGGGCAACTGCCGTTGTCCCGCTGGAGCGCCCAGAACGAGAGGGTGTTGATGCCCTTGGAGACCGCCCAGTTGTACACCTGCGTGGCGTTGGCCAGGGTGAACGTCTCGGCGGGCCCGAAGTCGTCGACGCCCGGCATCTCGGTGACCCCGATCATGCCCCAGAGCTGGGCGGAGGTCTTGCCGGGGTACAGCTGGGCGAGCTGGTTGTACAGCCCCTGGGCCGCCGTCTGGGTGTCGTTGGCCATGTTGTGGGTGGCGTTGTCGTAGTAGTCGAACGTCATGATGTTGGCGACGTCGACGCGCGCCCCGTTGCTCACCGCGTTGCGGAGCACGGCGAGGCCGCTGGGGGCGAGGCCCGAGGTGGTGGTGGGCAGGGTGTACGAGATCTCGACCTTTCGGCCGTTGGCCGCCGCCCAGTCCTGGACCTGCTTGATCGCCTTGTTGCGCCGGTCGATTCCGGCGCTGTTGTCCAGCGAGTCGACCTCGATGTCCATGTCGAGCCGGGAGAGGTCGTAGGTCGTGATGACCTTCTCGTACGCGGCGGCGATCTGGCCGACGTCGGTGCAGCTGTCGGCGATCTCGGTGCCGGTGGTGTCGGCGGTGTAGCCGCCGAAGGAGGGGATGACGTCCCCGCCGCGCGCCTGGATGGTCTTGATGTCGCTGCCGAAGGTGGAGGCGGCGATCGGCATCCCGCTGTCGCCGTTCCAGTACGGCGTGCAGGAGCCCTTGGACGCCGTCTGGATGAACGCCATCGTGAGGTGCTTCGCGCCGGACTGGGCGGCCAGCGCGGCGGGGCTCTCGCCGGTCCAGGCCTCGAAGTAGGGGGCGAAGACATGGGCCGGCAGAGGGGTCGCGGCCTGGGCGGAGCCGCCGCCGAGCACGGCGAGGCCCGCCGTGGCCACGGCGGTGACGGTCGCGGTCAGGACCGCGCGGAGGGTACGCATGCGTCTCATGTCCGTCCAAGGTGTGAGGGGTGCGTCCGCCAATTCCCGTGGGGCGCAGCGGTGTTGGGTATGGGATATCTCCGTGATCAGAGACATGTCAATGGACTGGACCAAAACAGGACTAGACCAATTTCGAGCAAGGGGCGGCTGCGGCGTCGGCCACCGGGGGCGCGGCGCACTGGACCACTTGCCGGGGAATTCCTCGGGGTGCGAGGCGGGCACCGGGGGACACCGTCACCCGTACGGCCCATGCCGTTCGCGACCCCCCGGCGCCGTGGGTACGTTCGGACCGTCGAACGTTCACCGCCACCCGCCGCCCAAGGAGAAGCGCACATGGCCGGTCTCGTACGGAAGAGTTTCGAAGCGCCGGAGGAGGTCCGTCCGTTCGAGGACGGCAAGGGGCGCCTGGAGCTGGTCAACGTGGGCGGGGGGCAGGTGGGCCGGGCGACGTTCGAACCGGGCTGGAAGTGGTCCGAGCACGTCAAGCCGATCGCCCAGACCGACAGTTGTCTGGCCGCCCACGCGGGCTATGTCGTCTCCGGCCGTATGAAGGTCGTCATGAACGACGGCCAGGAAGAGGACTTCGGCCCCGGCGACTACATGAACGTCGCGCCCGGCCACGACGCGTGGGTCCTCGGCGACGACCCCTGTGTCGTCATCGACTGGATGGGATTCACGGACTACGCCAAGAGGTAGCCGCACTTCACGCGCACAGGCGCCGCGCCTCTCCGAGCGGAGGGGGCGCGGCGCCTATGCGCGTGAGCTGCGAACGGCCGGTTTCCGTCGGTCCGTTACGCCGTCGCCTCGCGGCGGAACAGGGCGGTCCACAGGAACGGCTCGCCGAAGCGCGGTGAGTCCGGCGGCTCGTTGCGCATACGGCGCAGCTCGACCTCGGCCAGGTCGGAGAAGATCCAGCGCAGGGACTCCGGGGTGTAGGCGAGGCCGCCGTGGAGGCCGTTCTGGCGGTAGAAGTCGCCGTCGGGGAGCTCGGAGCCCATCTCGCCCGCCGCGAAACAGGTGAGGGCGAGATGGCCGCCGGGCGCCAGCGCCCGGTCGAGCAGGTCGAGATAGCTGATGCGGCGGTGCGGCGGCAGATGGTGGAAGCAGCCGGAGTCGTAGATCAGGTCGTACGGCCCGGCCAGCACCGTATCGGCCAGCGTGAACGCGTCACCCCGGTGGAACCGGATGTCGGCCCCCGCCTCCTTGGCGCGCTCCTCGGCCCAGTCGATGGCGCCGGGGGAGAGGTCGACGGCGTCCACCTCGAAGCCCAGCGAGGCGAGGTGGAGCGCGTTGCGGCCCGGTCCACAGCCCAGATCGAGCGCCCGGCCCGGCGCGATCAGCCCGCGGTCGAGGTAGCCGACGAGGTTCTCGTCCGGCTTCGCCACGAAGAACGGCACCGGCTTGGTGTGGTCCGCGTAGAACTCGTCCCACCAGGTCGCCGCACCGGTCGTCCACCGGTCGGCCTCGGGCGCGAACAGGCCGTCCATGAGCTTGAGTACGTCGTCGATGGTGCGGATGTTCCGGTCCATCCGGTCCCCCTTTCGCTGTCCCGTGATCGTAGGGAGGACGGGCAGGAAAGGCCAGATCAGACGGGGTGCGGGGAGGTCGTGAGCGGTCGCGTGAGGGGCTTGGGCGATCATGGAAAGGGTCCCACCCGCGGGTGGGGGCGCGGCGCTGCCCGCGACGCCGTCCAGGGTCGTCCCGGGGGAAGCGTCGAGGGGGTCGGCCGGGGTTTCTCACAAGGGCGACCGCACGGCGGCCCGGTGACGGACTCCAGCCGCGAGCTCGCCACCGCGACCCGCCGCGCACAAGTCGGCGCCCGGCCGCGTCAGGCGGTCAGCGGCCGCGAC
Source organism: Streptomyces sp. TLI_146 (assembly GCF_002846415.1). Classification (NCBI taxonomy): domain Bacteria; kingdom Bacillati; phylum Actinomycetota; class Actinomycetes; order Kitasatosporales; family Streptomycetaceae; genus Streptomyces; species Streptomyces sp. TLI_146. The sequence continues at coordinate 1,335,212 of NZ_PJMX01000001.1, read as the reverse complement.
TGCCGCCCCGCTGCCTCGTCGATCTCCACATGCGCCTTCTGCAACAGCTGGGACGCCAGGTCCATCAGGACCCGCGCGCCCGCGATCTCTTCGCCGACCCGCAGCTGCTCGGGGTCCGAGGGGTGGCGCATGGCGTAGCCGTGCCCCTTCACCTCGGTGCCGTCACCGAGTCTGACCAGGCCCACCGCGCTGGTGCGGTCCCCGACCTCGGAGAACTCCAGCTCCACATGCCACCCGACGAGTGTGGTCATGACGGATCACCTCCAGGGCTCGCCCTTCGTACCTCCAGGGTCCCTCCGCGGCGCCCCGGCCGCGAGACGGAGACGGAGTGCGGGGACCGCCGGGCGTTCCTACCCTGGAGGCCAGACCCCCGGAGGACGCGATGACCGCCAAGGCCGACCCGCATCTCGCCATGATCCGCGACGTGGAGCCCCGGACCCCGCAGGGCTGCGAGGAGTGTCTGCGCCTCGGCTCCCCCTGGGTCCATCTGCGGCTCTGCCTCAGCTGTGGCCACGTCGGCTGCTGCGACTCGTCCCCGCTGCACCACGCCCGCGCGCACGCCGCGAGCGAGGAGCACCCCATCGTGCGCTCCTTCGAGCCCGGCGAGGACTGGCGCTGGTGCTTCGTCCACGACGCCCTGGTCTGAGAGCCTGCTTTCGCACCCCCGCCGGCGCCCCGACGCCCGACACGCGCTGAGGCCGCGGGCGCGGGTCGCCGACCATCCCACCACCTGGACAACGTGCCGCGCCATACCCAACGTTGGGGATACCGGGCGCCGGGCACGTGGTTCGACCATGGACGGGAATCACGGCGACGGGGGACGGCAGTGGACCACGGACGAAGACCGGCTCGGTGCGGGGGAGACGGCGGCGCGGCGGGGCGCGGGGTGCTGGAGGGCGCGTTCTCGCTGCTGGAGGCGCTGGCGCGGGTGGAGGAAGGCGGACTGAGCGAGCTGGCGGCCCATGCGGGGCTGCCCAAGACCACCGTGCACCGCATGCTGGACCAGCTCGTGGCGCTGGACGCGGTGGAGCGCCGGTCGGGCCGGTACCGCATGGGACCGGCGATCGTCCGCCTCGGACGGGCCTGGAGCCCCGACCGGCCGCTGCGTACGGCCGCCGTGGGGCCGCTGCGGCACCTGGCCGCGGCCACCCGCGCCAGCGTCAGCGTGACGGTGCCCGGCGCCGGGAGCCCGCTGGTGGTGGCCGCGCTGCCCGGCGAAGTGGACGACGTCTTCCCGCTGCGGGCCGGTGCGGTCCTGCCGCCCGGGAGCGCCGCCGAGGTGGTGCTGGCGGCGGCCGGACCGGCCACGACGCCACCCGAGGGCCACTGCGCCGGGCCCTGGCGGCGCCGGATCGAGGTGGCGCGCGAGCAGGGGACGGCCACCGACCACTACGAGGCCGACGTGCTGGTGGCCTGTCTTGCGGCGCCGGTCCGCGCCCCCTCGGGAAAGGTCGTCGCCGCGCTCGCGGTCTCCGTCCTCGACCGCCGCAGGCTCACCGCCGCGGGCGACCCACTGCGCCGCGCGGCCCGCATGATCGGCGCGAATCTGGCGCGTATGCCGCAGGCGTGGCAGCTCTGAAGGGGCGCCTCCACCGCGGAAAATCGTCCGGGTCCGGCCCCGGACCGTGCTTCCATGACGCGGTGAAGAGCGAGAGAACCGAACCGTCGCGCCCTGTCCCGTACGTCCGCCCGCGAACGGATCGCGACCTGGACGCGTGCGTCCACGCGCTCGCCGCCGTCCACGAGCGCGACGGCTACCCGGTGAACTGGCCCGACCGCCCCGCCGACTGGCTCGCGCAGCCGTCGCTCCTGGGGGCCTGGGTGGCGGAGCTGGACGGCCGGGTCGCCGGTCATGTCGGTCTGTCGCTCAGCGGTACGGGGGATGTGGCACCCGGTCTGTGGAGCGCCCGCGCGGGGGTGGGCCCCGATGCGACGGCCGTGGTCAGCCGTCTGTTCGTGGCCCCCGGGGCGCGCGGGCACGGGATCGGCCGGCTGCTGCTGGCCCGGGCCGTGGGCGAGGCCCGGTCCCGCGGGCTGCATCCGGTGCTCGACGTGGTCGCCTCGGACACCGCGGCGACCGCGCTGTACGAACGGCTCGGCTGGGAGCTGCTGGCCGAGGTCGAGCAGGAGTGGGGACCCCGGCAGACCGTGGCCGTCCGCTGCTACGCGGCGGGCGGCTGAGAGCCTGTCTTTCAACCCCCGCCTGCGCAGCGGCGCCCGGCACGCACGCTCGGTGCCGGGGCCCCCGAGCTCAGCCCGCCGCGTGCGTCTCGCGCAGGAAGTCGACGAGTACGCGGTTCACCTCGTCGGGGCGCTCCAGGTTGGGGAGGTGGCCCGCCCAGGAGAGTTCGAGGTGGCGGGCGTCGGCGAGCACCCCGGTGAGGTGGACGGCTATCTGCCGGAAGTCCGCGAAGTCGTGGTCGCCGGAGACGAGCAGGGCGGGGGCCTTGACCGCGGACAGGTCGGGCTCGACCTTGATCTGGCCGAACTCCTCCTCGGCGGCGATCTGGACGTCGAAGGCGTTGCGCTGCATCACGCGCACCAGCTCCCGGACCGCCTGGTCGGCGTCGGGGCCCACCCAGGCGTCCACATTGAGATCGGTCGCCCCGGCGATGTCACCGGACTCGATGAGCGCGTCCTCGCGGTCGCCGAACGCGTCGAGTTCGGCGCTGGGCTCGTGCCCGGCCAGCGCGGTGCAGAGCAGCCCCAGCGAGACGACCCGCCCCGGCCAGCGGGCCGCGATCTCCAGCGCGACCCGGCCGCCGCCGGACGAGGCGATCACCGCCGCGCGCTCGATGCCGAGCGCGTCCAGCAGGGCGACGACGTCCTCCGCGTTGTTGTACGGCCGGTCGGGCATGGGCGTGAGGCCGAAGCCGCGGAAGTCGCAGCGCACCACCTGGTAGCCGGCGCCGAAGAGCGCCGGTACCTGGGGGTCCCACATCCGCCGGTCGCAGACCGTGGAGTGGAGAAGGAGCACCGCGGGGCCGGTTCCGGCCACATCATGGGAAAGAGTCACCGCGTCACCGTAGATGATCAGACCCGCGCCGCACACCCCAGTTTCCCGGTACGGGAGTCGGCAGGGTGCGGTGCGTCCGAACCGTCGGCCGCCGTCGGCAGCGTGGCGACGGGCCACCAGAAGTCGTCCCGGATGCCGTCCTCGGTGGCTGTGTCGATCTCCGGCTGTTCGCCGGTCAGGCGTCGAGTCATACGGTCAAGTGTGGTCGGTGGGACGCCAGTTGAGGAGTCGATTTCTAGAACAGTTTTCTACAGATTGCTGCGCTAGGGTTGCCGTCATGGCAGACAGCATCCCGATCGGTGCCCCCTGTGGCGCCCCCTGCGTCCGAGGCCCACGGCACGGGCACCTCACGCACCGAGCGGGGCGCGGTCATGTCGCCTAGGCAGCAGCGCGGTGAGGCCACCGTCGACCGCCTGCTGACGTCCGCTTTGCGGGTGTTCGCCGAGTCGGGCCAGCAGGGGTTCACCGTCAGCGCCGTCACCCGCGCCAGCGGGGTCAGCCTCGGCAGCCTCTACCACCACTTCGGCAGCTTCGACGGTCTGGCCGCCGCTCTCTACACCCGGTGCATGGAGCAGCTTTTCGACGAGATGACCGCCGTGCTCACCCGGGCCCGCACCGCCCGCACCGGCATCCGCGCGCTCGTCCAGTGCTATCTGCGCTTCACCGAAGAGCACCCGGACGTCGCGCTCTTCCTGCACGCCTCCGCGTACTCCGGCTATCTCGCCGCCCACGCCGACGAGATCCGCCGGGTCAAGGCGGTCAAGCTGGCCGTCATCGCCGCCTGGCTGGGCCCCCGCGTCGAGGCCGGCGAGATCGCGCCGCTCCCCTCGCCCCTGATCGACGTCCTCATCCTCGGGCCCCCGGCCGAAACCGCGCGCCGCTGGCTCTCCAGCACGTATGACATCGACCTCGCCCAGGCGTACCGGATCCTGCCCGACCGGGTCTGGCGCTCGCTTCAGCCGGACTGACCGGACGGGACCCGGGCGGGGACCGGCGTGGCCGGGGCCGTCCCGCGCGCGGCCCTGTGCGTCGCGGGCCCCATCGCGTACGAGGCCACCAGGATCATCCCGCCGAGCAGCAGCCAGCCGGGGCTGCCCCAGTCCACGAGCAGCGCGGTCAGCAGCAGCGGGCCCAGGGTGCGGGCCACGGTGACGCCGGTGCCGAACAGGCCCTGGTACTCGCCGATCCGGTCGGCCGGTGCCAGGTCGAAGCCGATCTGCCAGGAGCCCGCCGAGTGCAGCATCTCGGCGACGACCAGGAGCACCGAGCCGGTGACGAGCGCCGCGGCGGCCGTCCAGGGTTCGTCGCCCGTGGCCGACAGCGCGAAGACCGCGCAGGCCGCGAGCATCACCGCGCCGGAACGGCGCACCGACCGCACGGCGCTCGCGAGTCCGCTGACGCTCCGGGCCGTTCGCACCTGGAAGAGCATCACCGCACCGGTGTTGAGCACGAACAGCGCCGAGACCAGCCAGGCCGGTGCGGCCGTGCGCTGAGTGATCCACAGCGGAATCCCCAGGCTGAGCAGCGGCATCCGCAGGAGCAGCACGGTGTTGAGGAGGGCGACCACGACGTACGGGCGGTCCTTGAGGACCGTCGGGCCGCCGCGCCCGCCACCGGGCGACGGCACGGGCGCGACCCGGGGGAGCCGCGCCAGGAGCAGCGCGCACACCAGGAAGCTCGCCGCGTCCAGGGCGAAGACCGTGAGGTACGCGCCGGTCGTGCCGGAGTGCAGGGCCACGCCCCCGAGCGCCGCGCCGACGGCGAGCCCCGCGTTGAGCGTGGCCTGAAGACGCGCCAGGGTCGCCGTGCGCTCGGTCTCGGCCACCAGTCCGGCGAGGAGCGACTGACGTGCTGCCGACAGCCCCGACTGCGCCGTCGCGTAAAGGACGGCGGCCAGCAGGAACGGCACGAAGGAGCGGACGACCAGGAACGACGCCACCGCCGCGCCGGTCGTCAGGGCGAGGAGCACCGCCGTCCCCCGGGGCCCGCGCCGGTCCGCGAGCCGCCCGAGCGGTACGCCCGCGACCGAGCCGACCGCCCACGCCAGCGTCAGCCCCAGGCCGATGCGCGCCGGGGCGAGACCGACGACGCGCGTGAAGTACAGGGCGGAGGTGACGAGGTACGCGCCGTCGCCGACGGAGTTGGTCAGTTGGGCCAGCGAGAGGAGGCGCCGGGGGGCCGCGGGGGAGACCGATCTGTTCGTCATGTACGGGACACTATGGCCCCGGTGGCCCTTCCCTCTGGTCCATTTCGGAGGGGTGTGAGTGGGCCATTTTTCGTGTGCCGATGGCGCCCGCGCTTTCGTACCGCCTGGGTGTCGCCGAACATGCGTTCCTCGTAGCGCGCCAGGGCGAGCAGCGCGCCCAGCATCAGGGGCGGGATCAGAACGGCCACGATGACCACGACGACTCCTCACGGGCGAACGGGTCTGTGGGAGCGCGTAGCCCCGCAGGCGCGTCGAAAACATCGAACTGGCGGGGGAGGGAGGGCGGCGAAAGTGATGTTTTCGATTCGCGGAGCCAGGTAATGGGTTAATTATGGTGCAAATCGGCTACACGATGATGACCGAGCAGACCGGCCCCCGCGCCCTCGTCTCCGACCTGGTCGCCGCGGAGCGCGCCGGTTTCGACTTCTCCGTCACCTCCGACCACTACTTCCCCTGGCTGGAATCACAGGGGCACGCGTCCTATGCGTGGAGCGTGCTCGGTGCCGCCGCCCAGGCCACCACGCGGATCCCGCTGATGACGTACGTGACCTGCCCGACGGTCCGCTACCACCCCGTGGTCGTCGCCCAGAAGGCGGCGACGATGCAGCTGCTGTCCCAGGGGAGGTTCCGCCTGGGCCTCGGCTCCGGCGAGAACCTCAACGAGCACGTGGTGGGCGCCGGATGGCCCTCCCCGCAGGTCCGCCTGGACATGCTGGACGAGGCCGTCGACATCATCCGCGCCCTCTTCGAAGGCGGCAACGTCAACCATCAGGGCGCCTTCTTCGACGTGGCGAACGCCCGGCTGTGGGATCTGCCGGACGAGCCGCCGCCCATCGGGATCGCCGTCTCCGGCGAGCGCTCCTGCGCGCTGGCCGGCCGCTCCGCCGATCTCGTCATCGCCACCGAGCCCAAGCCGGAGCTGGTGGAGTCCTTCGACCGGCACGGCGGCGCCGGAAAGCCCCGCGTGGGCCAGCTGCCGGTCTGCTACGACACCGACCGGGACGCGGCGATCGCCCGCGCCCACGACCAGTTCCGCTGGTTCGGCGGCGGCTGGCCGGTGAACGCGGAGATTCCGGGGCCGTCCGGCTTCGAGGGCGCCACCCGGTACGTCACCCCGCAGGACGTGGCCGAGGCCATCCCGTGCGGCGACGACGTCACCGCGTTCGTCGACGCGGTGCGCCCGTTCGTCGAGGCGGGCTTCACCGAGGTCGCCCTCGTCCAGATCGGCGGCGAGCAGCAACTCCCCTTCATCCGCTGGGCCGAGGAGAAGCTACTGCCCGCCCTGCGCGAGCTGTGACGCCGCCTCGGCGTCGAGCCGGGCCCGCTGGGGCAGGACGGTGTACTCGGGGTCCTCGGCCGAGGCGATACCGGCCGCGAAGACACCGAAGCGCGTACACGCCGAGCCCGCGAGCAGGGCGAGCCCGCTCGCCGCGGCCACCGCGCGCCGGTGCCCGCCCAGCATCGCGCCGGCCGCCCCGCCTACGGTGAGGGCGCGGGCGGCCCGCAGGAGGGTCCCGGCCCGGCCCTCGCGCCAGGTCTCGGCGACCATGCCGAGACGCCGCTCGGCCGCCCGGCTCGCGGCCGTCTCGGCGAGCGCCGCCAGCGCCGCCGCACACCGGGCCGGGGCCGCCTCGTGCGACGGCCCGACGGCCAGGGCCATCCCGGCGGCGGCAGCGGTCGCGGACGCGGCGAAGACATAGGGGAGTTCGCGGTGGGCGCCGTGCCAGGCGGGCACCGCCGTGTCCGCCGCGAGCACCGCGGTGTACGAGGCCACGGCGGGCCCGAGCAGCGCGGCTCCCGCCGTCGCGACGGCGCCGGTGCGGGGCAGCCGTCCGGTCGCGGCGGTGACGGCCGCCGCGCCGGCCGCCGGGCCGTAGACGGAGAGCAGCCAGGAGCCCACGCTCATGGGCGAGGTCGGCTTGAGGACCCTCAGCATGTTCGCGAACCGGTCCGGCCTGCCGAGGTCGTTGATGAGCGCGGCGGCGGAGAGCGAGACCGCCGCGAGCGAGGACACCTTCATCGCCGTCGCCGTGGTGGTACGGCCGGTCAGCTGGGCCCCGGCCGCGAGGACCGAGCCCGCTCCGGCGAGCCCGCCCAGGAAGAAGTACCCGGCGATGTCCCGTGCCGCCCACGACGGCGCCTTGATCACCGGCCGCCCGTAGTACGAGGCGAACTCGGCGCGCGGCACCATCAGTTGCTCGCCACGGCGCTTCCCCCGCCGCCGCGCGGGCTCCGGACGGCTCCCGTTCCCGGTCATCGCCGCCCCCTCGCGGCCACGGCGAACGACAGCGCCACACCGCCCAGCAGGGACAGAGCCGCCGCACCCGCGTGTTTCCACATCGTGGGCAGGTCGCGGGTGGTGACGACCGGTGCCGGTGGCAGCCCGTAGACCTCGGGCTCGTCGAGCAGCAGGAAGAACGCGCCGTCGCCGCCGACCCCGTCGTCCGGCTCGTGGCCGTAGAGCCGCGCGCCCGCCACGCCCGCCTCGTGCAGCTCGTCGACGCGCAGCGCGGCCCGCTCGCGCAGCTCGTCCAGCGGGCCAAACCGGATGGACTCGGTGGGGCACGCCTTGGCGCAGGCGGGCTCCTGCCCGGCGCCCAGCCGGTCGTAGCACATGGTGCACTTGAACGCCCGCCCGTCCGACGGCCGCTGCTCGATGACGCCGTAGGGACAGGCGGGCACACAGTAGCCGCAGCCGTTGCAGATGTCGTCCTGGACGACGACCGTGCCGAACTCGGTCCGGAAGAGCGAGCCGGTCGGGCAGACGTCCAGGCAGGCGGCGTGGGTGCAGTGCTTGCACACGTCGGACGACATCAGCCAGCGCAGCTCGCCCGCCGCGCCGGCAGGCTCCGGCTCGCCGTCGTCGAGCAGCGGGAGCCGGGCGCGGCCGTCGGGCGCGGGCGCCGGCTGCTCGATGAAGGCGACGTGCCGCCAGGCCGAGGCGCCCAGCCCCTGGGTGTTGTCGTAACTCATCCCGGTCAGCGACAGCCCGTCCTCGGGCAGCGCGTTCCACTCCTTGCACGCCACCTCGCACGCCTTGCAGCCGATGCAGACCGAGGTGTCGGTGAAGAAGCCCACGCGCGCCGGCGGATCGGGGTGCCCGGCGTCCCGCGCGGGGTCGGGCTCGGGCCCGCTCAGCAGATGACGGTCCGTCATTTCCGGCTCTCCGTCCCCGTGGTCCCGGTGATGCCCGCGCGCCTGCGGTACTCGGCCACCAGCTTCGGCAGATCCGGGCCGCGCGGACGGCGCCCCGGGCGGATGTCGGCGGTGAGCGCCTTGTCCTCCTGGATATGGGCGTTGGGGTCGAGCGCCATGGCCACCAGCTCGTTCGCCGCGTCCCCCGTGGCCACACCGTTGGGCCCCCAGTGGAAGGGCAGCCCGATCTGGTGCACCGTACGGCCGTGCACGGTCAGCGGCCTGATCCGGTCGGTGACCAGGACCCGCGCCTCGATCGCGTTGCGGGCGGTCACGACGGTGGCCCACCCGGTGTGCTCAAGACCGCGCTCGGCGGCGAGCTGCGGGGAGACCTCGCAGAACAACTCCGGCTGGAGCTCGGCGAGATACGGCGACCAGCGGCTCATCCCGCCCGCCGTGAAGTGCTCGGTGAGCCGGTAGGTGGTGAGGACGTACGGGAAGACCTCGGCGCCCTTCTCGTCGCCGCTGGGGTGGTAGCGGTTGCCCTCCCTGGGCAGCAACTGCCGTACGGGAGAGCGCGGCGTGGACGGGTGGAGGGCGTTGGGGAAGGGCGAGTCCTGCGGCTCGTAGTGCGTGGGCAGCGGGCCGTCCTCAAGCCCGGCGGGAGCGTACAGCCAGCCCTTGCCGTCGGCCTGCATGATGAACGGGTCGTCGCCGCGCAGCGCGTCGGGGCCCGTCGCACCGTCCGGCGGCACGTGATCGGGGGAGCGGTCGGGCACGAAGTCGGGGACGTCGTGACCGGTCCACTTCCCCTCCTCCCCGTCCCACCACACATACGCCTTGCGCTCGCTCCACGGGGTGCCGTCGGGGGCGGCCGAGGCCCGGTTGTAGAGGATGCGCCGGTTGGCGGGCCACGCCCAGGCCCACTCGGCGGCCACCCAGTCCTGCTCGGAGCCGGGTGTGCGGTTGGCGGCCCGGTTGACGCCGTCCGCGTACACCCCGCAGTAGATCCAGCAGCCGCACTTCGTGGAGCCGTCGTCCTTGAGCTCGGTGTACGCGGACAGCGGCGCGCCGTCGGGCCCGTGGCCGTTGATCTCGGCGAGCACCGCCTCCGCGACCGGCTCCTCCAGCGGCCCCTCGACCGGATAGTCCCAGGTCAGATCCTGTACGGGCCGGTCCATCGGGTCGCTGGAGGCAGCCAGCCGCGCCTTGATGCGGCGCCCCAGGTGGTACATGAACCACAGATCGCTGCGGGCGTCGCCCTTGGGCTCGACGGCCGCGTGGTGCCACTGCAACCAGCGGTTGGTGTTGGTGAAGGAGCCCGACTTCTCGGTGTGCGCGGCGGCCGGGAAGAAGAACACCTCCGTCCCGATCTCCTCGGTCCGCAGCTCCCCGGTCTCGATCTCCGGGCCGTCCTGCCACCAAGTCGCCGACTCGATCAGCGAGAAGTCACGGACGACCAGCCACTCCAGATTGGCCATGCCGAGCCGTTGCAGACGGGTGTTGGCGGAGCCCACGGCAGGGTTCTCGCCCATCAGGAAGTACCCCTTGCACACCCCGTCCAGCTGCGCCATCACCGTCTCGTACGTCGAGTGCGAGCCGGTCAGCCGGGGCAGGTGGTCGAAGCAGAAGTCGTTCTCGGGGGTGGCCGCGTCGCCGTAGTACGCCTTGAGCAGGCTGACGAAGTAGGCCCGCATGTCGGCCCAGAAGCCCTTGTCCGTACGGCTGGCCTCGATGAACGTGTCGAGGGTCTCGTGCGCGTGGGCGTGCGGCATGGGCAGATAGCCGGGCAGCAGGTTGTAGAGGGTGGGGATGTCGCTGGAGCCCTGGATGGAGGCGTGGCCGCGCAGTGCCTGGATGCCGCCGCCGGGGCGGCCGATGTTGCCGAGCAGCAGTTGCAGGATGCTCGCCGCGCGGATGTACTGCGACCCGACCGTGTGCTGGGTCCAGCCGACCGCGTACACGAACGCGCTGGTGCGCTCGCGGCCCGAGTTGGAGGTCAGGTCCGCGCACACCCGCAGGAACGTCTCGCGCGGCACCCCGCAGACCCGCTCCACCAACTCCGGTGTGTAGCGGGCGTAGTGGCGCTTGAGGATCTGGTAGACGCAGCGCGGGTGGGTGAGCGTCTCGTCGCGGGGGGCCCGGGCGTGGGTCCGTGCGCCGCCCGAACCGTGCGTCTCGGCGCCGCCGGAGCCCCGGGTCCGCTCCTCGTACTGCTCGTCCACGTCGCCCGAGGGCGCCTGCACCGCCGTGCCCTCGTACTGCCAGCTCGACGGGTCGTAGTGGTGCGCGTCCTCGTCCAGGCCGGAGAAGACCCCGTCGAGGTCCTCGGTGTCCCGGAAGTCCTCGCCGACCAGCGTCGCCGCGTTGGTGTACGCCAGCACGTACTCGCGGAAGTCCTTCTCCTCGCTCAGTACGTGGTGGATGATCCCGCCGAGGAAGGCGATGTCGCTGCCCGCCCGGATGGGCACATGCAGATCGGCGAGCGCGCTGGTGCGGGTGTAGCGCGGGTCGACATGGATGATCCGGGCGCCGCGCGCCTTCGCCTCCATCACCCACTGGAAGCCCACCGGGTGCGCCTCGGCGAAGTTGGAGCCCTGGATGACGATGCAGTCGGCGTGCTGGAGGTCCTGCATGAACGTGGTGGCGCCGCCGCGCCCGAAGGAGGTGCCGAGCCCGGCGACCGTGGAGCTGTGGCAGACCCGCGCCTGGTTCTCCACCTGGATCACCCCGAGGCCGGTCAGCAGCTTCTTGATGAGGTAGTTCTCCTCGTTGTCCAGGGTCGCGCCGCCGAGGCTGGCGATGCCGAGCGTGCGGGCGGTCCGCTTGCCTTCGTGCTCCCACTCCCAGGTGCGCCGCCGCGTCTCGATCACGCGCTCGGCCACCATGTCCATGGCCGTGTCCAGATCGAGCGGCTCCCACTCGGTGGCGTACGGGCGCCGGTGCAGGACCTGGTGGCGGCGGGCGGTGCCGGTGGTGAGCTGGAGCGTGGCCGAGCCCTTGGGGCAGAGCCGGCCCCGGCTGACCGGCGAGTCCGGGTCGCCCTCGATCTGGACGACCTCGTCGCCCTTGACGTAGATCTGCTGCCCGCAGCCCACCGCGCAGTACGGGCACACGGAGGGGACCACCCGGTCGGCGGATCCGGTGCGGGCCGTGAGCCGTTCGGTGTGCGCCGACATCGCGGCGCGGCCCCGGCCCAGCGGATCGCTCCCGGTCAGCTGGCGGTAGACCGGCCAGCCGCCGAGCCGCTCGCGTACGCCCATGGAGCTTCCTCTCCCGCGTCTGCTGTGGCCCCGCCTACAGACTCACCCGCCGCGGCCCCGGCGTCGAACGGGAGCCGGGCGGATGCCGGAGCCAGGTACCCGTTCGGCCGATTCCCATGCCCGCGGGCCGCAGAGCCTGTTCTCGAACCCCCGTCTGCGCCCCGACGCCCGGCCACAGGCGCTCAGCCCGTGAGGACGCCCGGCAGCGCGAGCGCGCCCAGCAGGGCCGTGCCCGCCACCAGCCAGGCCACGTAGTCGCCGATGTGGCCGGAGTGGAGCCGCCGCAGCGGTTCCGCCCAGCGGGACGGTTCGGGGCGCGCCGGGCCGCGTACGGCCGCCCCGGCGAGGCCCGCCGCCAGCGCCGCCGAGGCGAGCCCGAGGAGCACCCCGGGCGGGGTCCAGTGCGGCGCGTGGTGCGCCTCCACTCCGAACGCCCGGCCGGTCGCCTCCGCCAGGCCCGGCACAAGCCCCGTCGCCAGCGACCCGGCAAGCAGCACCGCGGGCACCCCGAGCATGGTCGCGGGCACCCGGCCGAGCCGGCCCTCGGTCTCCGGCTCCTCGTCCTCGCCGCTCGTCTCGTACGCCGGGTCGCTCGCGGGCGGCGGCCCCAGGCCGAGGAACACCCCGGCGGCCACCCTGAGCACGGCGCCCGCGGTGAGGGCCGACACGGCGACGAACAGCACGGGGAAGCCGCCGCCCGCCGCCTCCTCCGCAACCGACTTACCCAGTCCCGTGCCGAACGGCGGCAGCCCCGCCAGCGCCAGCGCCCCCGCCGTGAACAGGGCGGCGACCAGCGGCAACTCGCGGGCGCGGCCGTGCAGTTCGCGCTCGTCGACGCTGCCGTAGCGGTCGAGCAGGATGCCGGTGCAGGCGAACAGGGCGGCCTTCGCGCCCGCGTGGCCCAGGACGTACAGCGCCACCCCGCCGCTCGCCTCCGGCCGCAGCAGGCCGACGCCGACGAGGAAGAGCCCGGTGTGGGCGACGGTCGAGTAGGCGAGCAGGCGCTTGATGTGGCGCTGCTGCCAGCACATCAGCGCGCCGAGCAGCGCGGTCAGCGTGCCGAGCACCACCAGGGCGCGCTCGGCGTCCGGGGCGGGCAGCCCGCCCGGTCCCGCGAAGACCGTGCCGTACACCCGCCAGGTGCCGTACACCCCCAGCTCCACCATCACCCCGGACAGCAGCATGCACACCGGCGTCGGCGCGACCGCGTGCGCGTCGGGCAGCCAGAAGTGGAAGGGCGCGGCGGCCGCCTTCACCAGAAGGCCGGTCAGGACGAGGGCGAACGCGGCCAGGGTCAGCGCGTCCGGCCCGCCCTGCGCGTCAAGGCGCGCCCCGATCTGCCGCATGCCGAGCTCGCCGGTGCGGGAGTAGAGCAGCACGATGCCGGTCAGCGTGGCGTACGCGCCCAGAGAGTTGACCACCCCGAAGGTGAGCGCGCCCTGGACGGCCTTGGCGTCCTCGACGCGGTAGCCGGTCAGCGCGTACGCCACCACGCTCATCAGCTCGAAGAAGACGAAGGCGTTGAAGAGGTCCCCGGTGAGCGCGAAGCCGCACATGCCCGCCTGGAAGAGCAGGACCAGTGCGGGGAAGGAGCCCGCGTGGCGGCGCGGCGGCTCGTCGAAGTAGTGCCAGGAGTAGACGAGCACGGCGACGACGAGGACGGAGACCAGGGCGGCGAGCCCGGTGCCGGGGCCGTCGCCGACCAGGACGATGCCGACGCTCGCCCCGTCCTTCGGGCGCCAGCCGCCCACCCACTCCTCGGCGCCGGGCGAGGAGTGGACCAGCAGGACGATCGCGAGGACGGCCGTCGCCGCCGCGGTGCAGGCGCCGACCGACTCGGCGGCGGCGCGCGGCAGTCTGCGCCCGGCGGCCACCAGGGCGGCGGCGCCGAGCAGCGGCAGGGCCACGACCAGCGGCAGCAGCTGGTTCATCCGCGCAGCTCGGAGAGCTCGTCGGGATCCACCGTGCCGTGCCGCTTGGCCACCTGCATCACCAGCGCCAGCAGCAGCGCGGTCACCGTCGCCCCGACCACGACGTCGGTGAGGGCGAGCGCCTGCACGACGGGGTCGACGACCGGCCGCGAGCCCGGTGCCAGGTCGGAGTGGACCGGCGCCGTGCCGCCGTCCCGGTAGCCCACGGCGAGCAGCAGGACGTACGTGGAGGACTGGCAGACCGCCAGACAGCCCACCGCGTGGACCAGATGGCGGCTGGTGGCGAGGCCGTAGCAGCCCGCCAGGAAGATCCAGCCGGCGACCAGATACGGCAGTACGGACATCACCGCGCGCTCGCGCCCCCGTTCATTCCTCTCGGTCCTTCCCGCTTCCGGTGCTCTCGATCTCCACGGCCTGGTCGAGGAAGCGGGCGAGCAGCACCACCACCGCACAGGCCACCTCCATGCCGACCGCCGCGTTGAGCAGCGGCACGGTCCCGCCCGATGCCAGGGTGTTGAACGTGCCGTACGGCAGCAGGGTGTTGGCGAGGAACGCCGAGCCGCCGACGAGCCCCGCGACGCCCAGGATCAGATACGCCGCCTCGCCCGCCGCGTCCCCGACCTCGTACAGACCGACCGGCCGGATCCGCTCCAGGGCGCGGTAGTCCGCCCCGATGTAGAGCAGGTGCAGTGCGGTCGCCGCGACCACGCCGCCCTGGAAGCCGCCGCCGGGGCTCAACTGGCCGTGCGCGATGACGTAGAGCCCGGTCAGCAGCGCGACCGGCAGCATGACCAGCGCGTAGCGGCGCACGGGGGCGGCGACCCGCTCGGGGGCGGGGCGTACCTGGCGCTCGTCGCGGGTCTGGCGCAGCAGGACGACGGTGCCGAGCACCGCGGCGAACAGGATGGTCTCCTCGCCCAGGGTGTCGAAGGCCCGCTGGTCGAAGTTGACGGACGCGACGGTGTTGGAGGTCCGGCGGGCCAGGGAGGCCTTGACGGCGCGGTCCCCGTACGGGTGGACGTCGCCGCCGAAGTCCGGCAACCGCAGGGCGGCGGCCGCGAACAGGGCGGCCACGCCGAGGCCGCCCACGGCCAGCACCCACATCCGCAGCCGCCGGCTCACCGGCCGCCGTCCTGGTGCCGGCCCCGGCGCCGGACCTTGCGTACGGACAGCAGGATCAGCAGCGGGGTGAGCGCCGAGCCCACCGCGAGCTGGGACAGGGCGACGTCCGGTGCCTGCAGCACCGTGAACAGGACGGCGAGCGCGAGGCCGAGCACCGCGAGCACCAGCGCCTGGCGGGCCGGGTCGCGGACCGCCACCGCGGCGGTCGCCGCCACGGCGACCAGGAGCAGGGCGACGACGATGGGTGCATCAGCCATGGGACGTCGCCTCCGCGTTCTCGTAGCCGCCCGAGACCGCCCGGGACGCGATGACGTTCCCCGCGACCAGGAGCGCCCCGGTGACCAGCAGTTTCACCATGGCCCGGCCCGCTCCGGTGGCCGCGCACACCGCCACGACCACCGCGGTGGTGGCGAGGACGGCCGCCGCGGTCAGCACGCCGGTGTGCGGCGGATGCGGGGAGAGGTCGTCGGCGAGCAGCCGTGCGTACACCAGGGTGCCGACCGGGCCGAGCACCGCGAGCACCAGGGCGAGGTCGGTGTACGACGGCCGCTGGTAGCCCTGTGCGAGCAGCAGCATGATCAGGCAGACGGCCGACGTGCCGAAGTTCTGGGCGACCACCCGGCGCCCCACCGGCCCGGTCGCCACCGCCCACACCACCGGCCCGAACCCCGCCGCGAGCAGGACGGTCGCGGCCCACAGCCACCCGTTCACCGGTCGCTCATCGCCCGCCGGGCCCCGCAGGCCGCCAGCGCCCCCAGCAGGGCGCACCCGGCCCCGACGAGCCCCTCCAGGGCGTCGACCGTACTGATGAACACCAGCCACGCGGCCATCAGCAGGAGCCACCACGCGAGGAGTTCGGCGGTCACGGCCGCCGCTCGACCCATCCGTACATCACCTCGACCGCTGTCGGGAATCGGTGGGCGCGCCCGGTCGGACGCACCCGCGTCGCAGGGAGTGCGCTCATGAAAGCACCGCGGGCACGCGGGCCGTCGACGGCGCGCGGCGCCACCGCGCACCACACCGCGCCCGGCCGCCCCGGCTCCTCCGGGCCACCGGGTACCCGGCACTCCGCCCGGCAATCCCCCGGACGGCGGGGCCGCTGTTTCGCGAGGACCGGGAGGGGCACCCGGCTCCACGCCACATCGGGCGCCGGGGCGGGGAACACCGCAGCCGGTGCGCCGCGCGGCCCATGTGGCCGGATGCCCACCGGTCGGAGATGCTCGGTCAAGAGACGGCAGACGGCAGACGGCAGACGGCAGACGGCAGACGGCGGATCGCCGGGGCCGCATCCGCGCGCGGTGCGACGGGAAGGGAGCGCACGCCATGCGACACGGTCCTGCGGACCCCGCGACACGGCACCGATCGACCCTGTGGGTGCGCGATGACGTCCGTGGGGCCTGACGCCGCCGACGGCCGCGAGCCGGAGCGGGCCGCCTCGGCGGGGCCGGGGCCGGTGGGCGAGCGGGTCCGGGGCGTGGGCAGGAAGGGCGTGGGCGGCCGGTCGTGGTTCGCCGTGGGCTTCTCGCTGGGCCTGGGGGCGACGCTGGCGTGGCTGACGGTGCAGACCGTGCTGGAGGTCGGCAGCCTGCTCACGCTGCTGCTGCTCGCCGTGTTCCTCGCGATCGCCCTCGAACCCGTCGTCATGTGGCTCACCCGCCACCGGCTGCGCCGCGGCTGGGCCGTCGCGGTCGTCCTGGTCCTGCTGCTCGGGCTGTTCGCGGGGTTCCTGGCGCTGGTCGTACCGCCGGCCGCCGACGAGATCAACGCGCTGGTGAAGGCCGTTCCCGGCTGGCTGCGGGACCTGCACGACCACAACTCCGCGCTGGGCCGGTTCGAGGACCGCTACCACCTGGTGGAGAAGGCCAGGCAGCAGTTCTCCTCCGGCGGGGCGGCCGGGCTGGCCGGCGGGCTGCTCGGCGCCGGGAAGTTCGTGGTCGGCGCGATCACCTCGGCCGCCATCGTCATCGTCGTGACGGTGTACGTGATGGCCTTCCTGCCCGCGCTCAAGCAGTTCTGCCTGCGCTTCGTGGCGGCCCGCAAACGCCCGCACGTCCAGGAGGTCACCGACGAGGTCCTCAACCGGGTGGGGCGCTACATGCTCGGCAATGTCGCCACCTCGGTCATCGCCGGTGCGGCCACCTTCGTCTGGTGCGCGGTCACCGGCGTCCCCTACCCGGCGGCGCTCGGCGTCTTCATCGCGCTGATGGACCTCATCCCCATCGTCGGCACCACCATCGGAGGCGTCGTCGTCAGCCTGGTGGCCCTGTCGGTTTCCCTGCCGGTCGCGCTGGCCACCGCGGGCTTCTACGTCGGGTTCCGGCTGGCCGAGGACTATCTGATCGTGCCCCGGGTCATGAAGTTCGCCGTCGACGTCCATCCGCTCGTCACGGTCGTGGGCGTACTGATCGGCGGGGCGCTGCTCGGTGTCATCGGCGCCCTGGTCGCGATCCCGGCCGCCGTCGCCATCGGCATCGTCCTGGACGAGCACGTCTTCTCCAGGACGGACGCGTCCTGACGCGCCTGCCGTACGAGGGTGAGCGCCCTCGTACGGCAGGCGCGAGGATCCGTGCCGCGGGTGCGGCTAGATACCGAAGGGCGCCGCGTAGCGGACGGTGCCGCTCGGCAGCGGGTGGGCCGGGTCCAGGGCCAGGGCCATCAGGGCCTCGTCCGGGACGTCGATGGTCAGCCCGATGCCGTGTGCGGAGGCGCGGGTGAAGCCGAACCGCGGGTAGTACGCGGGGTGTCCGAGGACGACCACGAAGCGCTCGCCCAGGCCGGCGGCCGCCTCCAGTGCGGCACGGACGGCGGCCGAACCGGCCCCGCCGCGCTGGTACTCGGGCAGTACGGCGACGGGAGCCAGACACAGGGCCGGGGTGTCGCCGATGTGGCAGCGGGTCAGCAGGGCGTGGCCGACGGGGCGGCCGTCCTCGCCGGTGCTGACGAGGGAGAGTCCGCCGATCCACGCGGGGTCGGCGCGCAGGGCGTCGACGAGGTCCGCCTCCAGGGGTGTCCCGAAGGCCGCGAGGTTGACGGCACGGACGGCGGGGACGTCGGCGCCGGTCTCGGCGCGGGTGATCCAGGGGTCGCGTGTACGCATGACGGGATGAGGATCCGTTTCATGGTGGGTTCGTGTGGGAGAACACCTCGCGAGCTCACGCTCTCGGCGAGGCGGGGTGACTGGGTCAGACCGTCGCCCGGGACGTGAGGGCGGTCCGGGCGCTGCTCTTCGCAGTGGCCTTGAACGCGGTCATCAGCCCGACCTCCCTTTCATCCTCAATCCGAAAAGACACGAACCCTTGAAACGTACCATATTGCCGGGAAAGAACCCTGGGATTTCCTGGTGTCCCACACGCTCGCTAGCTGGTCGGCGACGTCGGGGGAGCGGCCGGGGCGAGGGGAGGGCGGGCCGCCGGGCGGGTGCGGGCGAGGTAGCGCTCGGCGGCGTGCACCGCCTCGCGCGCGGTGCGCTCGCCCATGAGCACGCAGAGCGTGTACGCGGTGTCCTCGAAGCGTCGGCGCAGTGCGGGCTCATGGGGCTGTGCCAGGACCGCGCGTTCGTGCGCCCGGTAGTGCGAGAGCAGCCGTTCGAGGGTGTGTTTGTCGGGCAGCAGCATCATGTCCTCCTGCACATGGGCGGGCCCCGGCCCACCCATCCTGACGGGGTCCGGGGACCTGCGCGAGCCGTATTGCTGCGCTCCGTGACGACTTGCGGAAACGGGGCCCGGCGGAGAGACTCCGCCGGGCCCCGCAGCGCGGTGAACCGCGCTACTTGCGGAACGCGTCCTTGGTCTTCTCCTTGGCCTGGCGGAGGTCGCCCTTCGCCTTCTCGGCGCGGCCCTCGGCGGTCTTGCTCTCATTGCCCACCGCGCGGGCCGCGGCCTCCTTGGCCTTTCCCTTGGCCTGCTCGGCCTTCGCCTTGGCCTTCTCGTTCTTCGCGGTCACGGTAATCACACCCCGATCTTTTCGCATTCGGTGGTCACCTCCGAGTCTGACCGTTCAGTGGATCCGCAAACGTCTGTCGCGTACCCGCCGGGAATTCCTCGGGTATCGCGGTCACCACCGGTACCAGCGGCTCCGGCGGCCACCACTTGCGGCCGGACGTGCGACGAAACCCACGAGCCACAGGACCAGGACGACCAGCGCGACCCACCACAGAACCTGGAGCGCGAAACCGGCGCCGAAGAGAAGCAGCGCGAGCAGTAGAACAACAAGCAGGGGAACCATGCTATGCACCTCCACAAAGCCGAGTTCCCCTGCCGGGCCGTGTCATGCGCGGAGAATTCCGGACAGGGGAAGGTGCTTCTGGACGGGGGAAGGTGCGGATGATTCTCGGTAAAGGAGATCCGTTCATGGTTTTCTCCCCTCGGAGGCACGGGCACCCGCCGTCTCCGCGTCCGTGACGTCCAGGAACACCTGGTCGGCGTCGGGCCAGATGTTGGCCACCGAGTTCTTGACGCGTTCGCAGACCAGCTCGATCCGCTCGCTCTCCAGCCCCGGCGCCAGGTCGATACGGGCCGCGACCAGCGCGGAGTCGGTGCCGAGCCGCATGGTGAGCAGGGCCTCCACGCTGTCGATCTCCGGCTGCGCGTCCAGCAGCGCCCGGATGCGGTCGCGCATCTCGGGGTCGACCGCCTCCCCGATGAGCTGGTCGCGGGCGTCCTTGCCGAGCCGGTACGCCACGTACCCGAGCAGTGCCCCGATGCCCAGCGAGGCCGAGCCCTCCCACACCACCTGACCTGTCGTCATATGCAGTGCCATCCCGGCCATGGCCAGGGTGACGCCGAGGACGGCCGTCCCGTCCTCCGCGACCACCGTGCGCAGTGCCGGATCGCGCCCGATGCCGCCGCCCGGCTGCCCGCGCACCTGGTGCAGGGCCCGCAGCAGCGACGCGCCCTCGGCGAGGAAGGCGACGCCGAGGACGACGAGCCCGGCGACGTATCCGGAGTGCGACTCGTCCGCGCCCGAGCGCAGTGCCTCGATGCCCTGGAAGACGGAGAAGCAGCCGCCCATCACGAAGATGCCGACCGCCGCCAGCAGGGACCAGAAGAAGCGTTCCTTGCCGTAGCCGAAGGGGTGGTGGCGGTCCGGGGGGCGGCGGCTGCGGCGCAGTGCGGCCAGCAGGAACACCTCGTTGACGCTGTCCGCGACGGAGTGGGCCGCTTCGGAGAGCAGCGCGGGCGAACCGGCCACGACCCCGCCGACCGCCTTCGCCACGGCGATGAGCAGATTCGCGCCGAGCGCGACGAAGACCGTGAGCCGGGTGCCGGAGTCCTTGCCCCCGGTCCGCCCCGGCGCCTTGCCGTCGGTGTTCCCGCTCATGGTCCGCGCTCCCCGTCGGGGCCGCCGTCGGAGGCTTCCACCGGCAGCAGCGGACCCAGCGGTCCGAGGTCGATGTTCAGATCCTCCGGGCGCAGCCCGAACTTCGCCCTCAGCTCGCCCATCCGGTCCTCCAAAAGCATCAACGTGAGCCCGATCCGCTCCTCCTGCTCGCCCGTGAGCTCACCGGTCTCGACCCGGCGCAGGGCCTGACGCTCCATCAGCTGGCGAAGCAGCTCCACCACGGTCAGGACCAGCCGGGCGAGATCGCGCTCCACCGTGTCGGCGTCCAGCTCCACACGCCGCCGCCCGCTCATGAGCCCTCCCCGAAGCGGTCGTACGAGCCGGTAGGCAGCCCGGGCCCGTCGCTCGCGTACGCGCTCCCGTCCGCTTCCTCATACGCGCTTTCCTCATACGCGCTCTCGAACGGCGAGGGGACCTCCGCGCTCACCGAGCTGACCAGCGCGTTCAGGTCGATCCGGACCAGGTCCACGTCCGCGATGCGCAACGTGAGGTCACCGGCGAGGACCACACCGCCCGCGAGGAGCCGGTCGAGCAGATCGACGAGGGCCACCTGCCGCTCGGCGAGCGCGTGGTCAGAGGCTGCCATCGGGGCCATCGGCTCCTCCTCCGTCCGCGTCCACGGCGCCCGCGAAGGAGTACGGGGCCCACGGCCCGGTCACCTCGACGCGCACCCCCGCGACCCGCGACCCGTGCCGCTCGGCGAGGGCGACGAACTCCGCGCTGCGCTCGCGCGGCACCAGATAGGCGGCGTTGAGCACGTTCTCGCCCGGCTGCCCGCAGACCCGGGCGCTCTGCGGCCGGTGCAGCCGCTCCGCCTCGGCGTGCCCGGACAGCGTCCGGCGCAGACTGCGGGAGAGGGCGCCCGCCTGCCGCCAGGTGTCCTCCCGCGCCTGGCGCTGCCCCAGCCTGCGGCGCAGATACTCCCGTCCGCTCGCGGGCTTCGCCTCCGGCGCCGCCGTGGCCTCGGGCGCCGCGCCCTCCGCGTACACCTTGACGCCCCATTCGACCCGCCCGTCCAGCCGCTCCAGAGCCGGTACGAAACGGGCGCGCCCGGAGTCGAGCAGCCGGCGCACCCCGCTCGTGTCCCGGCACACCGTGGCGAGCCGCAGCGGAATCGCGCAGGTCACCGAGGAGAGCGCGGCCACCACCGCCTGATGGGCGCGGGCGGTGGCGGCGAGCCAGTCCAGATCCTCCAGATGGGCGCGGAGCGGGGCGGCGTCGAAGTCCGCGGCGGGCACCGGGCTCGCCGCCGCGCACAGCCCCCGGTGGACGATCAGCCTCGGCGGCTCGCCGTCCAGGCCGCGCACGCCGTCGGGCGGCGCCCCCTCGAAGGGCCGCACGACCGCGTAGACGTACCACAGTGCCTCATTCATCGCGTACCACCTCCGCGTGCGCGTCCCGGGAATCTCCGTTGTGGCTCTCCAGTTCGGCGATGCGGGCCTGCAATCGCTCGTTCTCCCGGGAGAGTTCACGGCGGCGGGCGGCGCCGGAGAGCGCGGGGTCGTCCTCCCACCAGTCGATACCCATTTCCTTCGCCTTGTCCAAGGAGGCGACGATGAGGCGGAGTTTGATGGTGAGGAGTTCGATGTCGAGGAGATTGATACGAATGTCCCCGGCGATGACGATTCCCTTGTCGAGGACGCGTTCGAGAATGTCGGCGAGATTCGCGCTGCCGCCGTCCGACGCATACGGATCGGAGAGCCGTCCCGGGACCGTCATCAGCGCCTCCGCGAACCGGACTTGGCGTACCGGCGCCCGGATTCCTCGGGCTCGGGTTCTTCTGCCGCGTCCTCTTCGGCGTCTTCCCATTCGTCGCCGTATTCGACGGCTTCGGGGTCCTCGGTGTCCTCGATGTCCTCGGAGTTCTCGGTGTTCTCGGGAATTTCCTCGTCCCCCTCCGGCTCCTCCTCGTACTCGCCCTCGAAAGGCTCCTCGTCCCCCCGGACCTCGTCGTAGGCGTCCTCGTCGCGCGTCTTCTCCTCGTGCGCCAGCGCGTCCTCGTGGCTCAGGACGACCTCGCCGTCGCGGATCTCGCCGCGCCAGCCGTCCGGGGCCTCGCCGCGCAGGGCGATGTGCCGGGCGAAGTTCTTCAGGTCGAGCCGGGCCCGGCGGCCCTGGGCCCGCCAGAGGTTGCCGGTCCGCTCGAACAGGCCCTTCGGGTAGTACTCGATGACCAGCAGCACCCGGGTGAGGGACTCGCCCAGCGGGTGGAACGTCACCACGCCCTTGGTGGTGCCCTTGGCGCCCTCCGAGGTCCATGCGATGCGTGCGTCGGGGACCTGTTCGGTGGTGTGCGCCTTCCAGCTGCGGCTGGACCAGAAGACCTTCAGCTTCCAGTCGGAGCTGGTGTCGTCGGCGCTGTTCGCGCTGCGGACACCCTTGGTGAAATGGGAGAACTCCTGGTACTGGGTCCACTGGTCGTACGCCTCGCGGACCGGTACGCCGACGTCCACCGACTCCATGATGACCGTCGGCTTGCGGCCGCCGCCGCCCTTGCCGGGCTTCTTGCCGCCGAGGTTCTTGAACGCGTCGGTGACGTTCTCCTTGAGGTGGCCGGCCCCGAGCTCCAGGGCGGTACGGACCGGCCCCTTGCCCTCGGTGAGTTTGCGGCCGCCCTTCAGCGCCAGCGAGGCGAAACCGGGGCTGCGCCCCTCGGCGATGTCGTTCAACTTCACCGTGGACTCACCGAGTTTGCGCCCGATCCCGGCCAGTGCCCGCTCCAGCTGGGCGAGCGCGAGGGCCTGGAGCTCGGACTTGAGGCGGTCCGTGACGGCGCTGTCGACCAGCCCGGTCGCCCCTTTCGACGCGGTCTGCTTCGTCTCAGTCACGGGACCGGCCCCCCTTCGCCTCGGCGCGCTCCGAGGAGCGGCCACGGGTGCCCGTCGCCCGGCGCGCCGCGGTCTTCTTCGCGGTGACGGCACGGCGTACCGGCTCGGACTTCTTCGCCGACTCCTTCGCCGACTCCGCCTTCTTCGCGGGCGCGGACCGCTTCGCCCGGTCGGCCGTCTTCCTGGCGGGTGCGGTGGCCTTCTCGGCCGCTTCCTCCCCGCCGTCCGGCACCACCCCGGCGATACGGTCCTGCACATCGAGGGTGCGGTCGTGCAGTCGGTCCGCGAGGCCTTCGAGCTGCCGGTTGACCAGGGCGCCGGTCGCCGCCCTGCCCACCCCGCGCAGGTCCTCGCGCAGCTGGTCGCCGATCTCCTTGAACTGCGGGTTGCTCTCCAGCTGCCCGGCGGCGAACTCCGCGAGCGCCCCGGGGCTGAGCTTGAGCCGCTTGCCGAGCACCATGGTGCCGATGCCGAACGCGAGCTTGGCCTTCTTGGTGCGACCGAGCACATAGCCCGCGCCTACCGCGAGCCCTATTGCCAGCCGGTTGTTCATCGTGACGGATTCCTGTTCTCCAGCCGGTCGAGGAGCTCGTCCTCGCGGCGGTCGAACTCGGCCTCGTCGATCTCGCCCGCCATCAACTTCTCTTCCAGCAGGGCGAGTTCGTCACGTATGGCCGAGGGGTCGTAGTACTGCTGCTCCGCCTGCGCGACCACCTGCTCCAGCACCCAGAAGGTGCCGCGCACAGGGGCCGCGGGGAGCAGCAGCAGTTCTTTGAGCAGGCCCACGCGGAGCCTCCCGTCGGGTCGGGCGCGTCAGTCCGTGAAGCTGTACGGGGGCAGCGGGCCGTGCACCTGGACGATGAGGTGCGGCGCCTCCTTGCGCAGGGTCTCCACCGACGCCACGAACTCGTCGGCGCGCTCGCGCGCCACCAGGAACGAGAGGTTGGCCAGCCAGCCGGTGGACTGCGGCCCGGGCCGCTCCTCCTCGGCGGCGCCCTCCAGGGCCCGCTGGATCAGCACCGCGTCGCGCGCCTCGCGCTGCTGGACCGCGACGGCGATCCGCTCGCCCAGGCGCAGCTTCTGCTCGTAGGTGCCGCCGCCCGCCTTCCGGTTGGCCTCGCTCAGGGCGCGCAACTCGGGGCTCTCCGCGAGCACTTGGTGCAGCACGGCCTCCTCGTCGTGGGCGGCCTTGATGTTGTACTCGACCTTGCCCTCCAGGGCTTCGAGGCGCTCCAGATACCGCTCGCCGTGCTCGGCGAGCGCGGCCTTCACGGCCTCGTCGTCGGGCGAGACACCGCCGAACCGCATCGGCAGCACCGCGCCGCCCGCGCCCGCCTCGGCGAGCACGCTCTGATGGGCCAGCAGATCCCGCCGCTTGGGCCGCAGGTCCTCGGGTGCGTCGCTGACCAGCGCCACCAGATCGCCCTGGACGACGGTCCGCACCGGGCGCGGCGGATCGCCGACGCCGCCCATCTCCTCGGGCAGGCGCGCGTGCGTGCGGTGCGCGATCCCGTAGACGTACGTGGTCATTCCTGCTCCTCCTTCCGGCGCGCGGCGGTCCGCCGGGTGCGCGGGCGCTGCTCGGGTTCGGCTTCGTCGCGGGCCTGCTGGAAGGCGTCGGAGATGGTCTGGGCGGCGCCCGAGAGCGCGCCCTTGGACTTGCCGCGCGCACCGGACTCGGTGATCTCCCCGACCAGGTCGGGCAGTCCGGGGCTCTTGCGCGGGCCGGCCTCCAGGTCGAGCCGGTTGCACGCCTCCGCGAAGCGCAGATAGGTGTCGACGCTCGCGACGACCACCCGTACGTCGATCTTGAGGATCTCGATGCCGACGAGGGAGACGCGCACGAACGCGTCGATCACGAGCCCTCGGTCGAGCACCAGCTCCAGGACGTCGTAGAGACCACTGGTCCCGCCGCTGCCGCCTTGTTGTGCCGGGACAACCGTCATGGTGTCCGGCCCTCCTTCTCTGTGATGTCGTGGGTGAATTCGTGCCTTACGGGTTGTGGGTGAAGTCGTGTCCTACGGGTTGCGGTCGGCGCGTCCCCGCTCGTACCGGCGCAGCCGCCGGTAGCCGGTCAGCTCGCCGTGCCGGTCCAGCTCGACCTCGTACGAGGCGAGCAGGCTCATGGTGTCCGGGACCCGGGCCAGCTCCAGGACCTCGATGCGCAGCACCCAGCCGTTCTCGGCGCGTTCGAAGGACGAGACCGACTCCGCCTCCATTCCGGTGAGTTCGGCGAGCTGGGCCCGTGCGCCGCGCAGCACGTCCATCGCGCCGGGCAGCTCCTCCTGGGACTTGCGTTTGTCGCCGGACGTGTTTCCTGATGTGTTCGCCATGTCACCTCACGTCTGAGGTCTTCCGGGTAGCCCCGCGCGGGCGGGGCAAACCCGCTCGATCAGCTCGTGACGACCCGCTCGTACAGCACCCGGACCGTCGCCGTGATGGACGCCGCGTCGATGGCGGCCTCGGCCAGTTGCTCCTCAGGGGTCGCGGAGCCGGGCATGTTCTCGACGGCGAGCCTGACGAGACGGGGCATCGGGCGGCCGTCGGCGAAGCACTCGGCGACGGCGTCGCCGATGCCGCCCTGCGAGCGGTGGTCCTCGACGGTGACCAGACACCCCGTCAGCGCCGCCGCCTCCTGGAGCACCCGCTCGTCGACCGGCTTGACCGAGTACAGGTCGATCACCCGCACCGGGATCCCGCCCTCCTCCAGCGCGTCCGCCGCGGCCAGCGCCTCGTGGACGGTGACGCCCGCCGCGACCAGGGTTACCTTGTCGTGCGGGGAGGACCGCAGCACCTTGGCGCCGCCGACCGGGAACTCCTCGTCGGGCCCGTAGAGGACCGGGGTGTCGCCCCGGGTGGTGCGCAGATAGCGGATGCCCTCGCCGTCCGCCGCCGCCGCGACGAGCCTGGCCGTCTGGTTGGCGTCGCAGGGGTAGAGCACCGTACTGCCGTGCACCGCCCGGAACATCGCCAGGTCCTCAAGGCCCATCTGCGAGGGCCCGTCCTGCCCGATGGCGACGCCCGCGTGCGAGCCCGCCACGACGAGCGAGGCCCGGCTGATCGCGGCCATCCGCACGAAGTCGTGGGCGCGGGTCAGGAACGCGGCGAACGTGGCGGCGTACGGCGTCCAGCCCCGGACCGACAGACCCACGGCGGCCGCCAGCATCTGCTGCTCGGCGATGTAGCACTCGAAGTACCGCTCGGGGTGTTCCTTCGCGAAGAGCTCGGCCTTCGTCGAGTCGCCCACCTCGCCGTCGAGCACCACCACATCGCCGCGCGCCGTGCCGAGGGCGGCCAGCGCCTGCCCGTACGCCGTGCGGGTGGCGACCTTCTCGCCCACCTCGTAGCGGGGCAGTTCGAGACGGCCGGCCGGCGCGGGCTCGGGCGTGCGGGCGGCGGGCGGCGCGGTGACGTCGACGCGGACGAAACGGGGGCCGCCGAGCTCGCCGACGGCCGCCTCGGCGTCCGGCAGCGGCTTGCCGTGCATGCCCTCGCGGTCCTCGACGGAGGCGGCGCCCTTGCCCTTCACCGTGCCCGCGAGGATCGCGGTGGGCCGGCGCGTGGTGGCCGCCGCCTCCCGGTAGGCCGCGTCGATGGCCTCGACGTCATGGCCGTCGACCTCGACGGTGTGCCAGTCGAAGGCGCGGAACCTGCGTGCGTACGCGGCCAGGTCGCGCTGGTGGCGGGTCGGGCCGCGCTGCCCGAGCCGGTTGACGTCGACGATCAGTGTGAGGTTGTCCAGGTGCTGGTCCCCGGCGTGCTCGGCCGCCTCCCAGATCGAGCCCTCGGCGAGTTCGCTGTCGCCGCACAGCACCCAGACGCGGTACGGCAGGTGGTCGAGGTGCTTGCCCGCCAGAGCCATGCCCACCCCGATCGGCAGCCCCTGGCCGAGCGAGCCGGTGGCCACGTCCACCCACGGCAGCCGGGGTGTGGGATGCCCCTCCAGACGGCTGCCCTGCCTGCGGAAGGTGAGCAGTTCCTCGTCGTCGACCACCCCGGCCGCGCGGTACATGGCGTACAGCAGCGGCGAGGCGTGCCCCTTGGAGAGGATCAGCCGGTCGTTGGCGGGGTGCTCGGGCTGTTCGAAGTCGTACCGCAGATGCCCGGCCAGGAGCACGGCGGCCAGGTCGGCCGCGGACATCGAGGACGTCGGATGGCCGGATCCGGCGGCATCGGCGGCGCGGACCGCGTCGACCCTCAACTGCTGACCCAGTTCGGTCAGTTCGGCACTGTCGGGGGTACGAGCGTTCTTCATGGTCAGTCCTTTCGGGTCGCGGGTGCGGGGCCGCCCGGGATGCGGGCCTGCTCCGGGGTCGCCGTGTCCAGCGGCACCGACCAGGACCGCACCAGGCCCAGCTGGACGCCCTGGCGGGGGAGTACGGCGTCGAGCAGCCAGTCGGCGGCCACGCGCACCCGGTTGCCGGGCATGGCGGCGAGGTGGTAGCCGCGGGTGACGGCGCCGGCGAGGGGGCCCGAGAGCGGCACGCCGAGCGGATTGGCGGCGGCCTGCACCCCGCCGAGGTCCACGACGAACCCCAAGTCATGGTGCTTGTACGGTTGTTGGGTGCCATAGCCGAGCGAGGCGGCCACGTTGAGCGCGGCCGTCTTGCCCTGCCGGGAGGCGTGCTGCGCGGTCATCGGGGTGAACTCGCCGGGCCGGGTGAGGTCGGGCACGGCCGCCGCGTCGCCGCAGGCGAACACCTCGGGGCGGCCCGGCACGTTCAGCTGCGGCTCCACGAGGAGCCGTCCGCGCTCCACGGCCAGCCCGAGCTCCGAGACCAGCGGATCCGGCCGCACGCCCACGCACCAGATCAGGGTGCGGGTCGGGATGAACTCCCCGTCGTCCAGGTGCACCCCGTCCTCGGTGGCCTCCTTCACCGAGGTGCCGGTACGCACGTCGACACCCCGGCGGCGCAGCACCCGCTCGGCCGTGGCGGACAGCCTGCGGTCGAGTTCGGGCAGCAGCCGGTCGGCGAGGTCGAGCAGGATCCAGCGCGCCGGTGCGCGCCGGTCGAGGGCGTCGGTGAACAGCTTGCCCTGTGCGGCCACCTCGGTGCCGGTGTAGCCGCCGCCGACCACCACGAAGGTGCGCCGCGCGGCCCGCTCCTCGGCGGTGTCGGTGCCCTGCGCGGCCAGCTCCATCTGCCGGGTGACGTGGTCGCGCAGATACAGCGCCTCCGGCATCCCCCGGAAGCCGTGCGCGTGCTCGGTGACCCCGGGCACCGGAAGCAGCTTGTTGACGCTGCCGACGGCGAGCACCAGCCGGTCGTACGCCAGCTCGCCCGGCACCCCCTCGGGCCCCGTGTAGTACACCGTCGAGGTGTCCAGATCGACCCGTCCGGCCTCGCCGAGCACGAGCCGCACCCCGGGCAGCGTCCCGCTGAGCGAGACGGTGACCCGGCGCGGCTCCAGGATTCCGGCGGAGACCTGGGGGAGCAGGGGGAGATAGAGGAAGTAGTCCGTGGGGTTGAGCAGGGTGATGCGGGCGCGGCCGCGCATCCGGCGGGAGAGGGTGCGGGCGGCCTGGTATCCGGCGAACCCGGCCCCGACGACGACGATGCGGGGGCGGTCCGGAGTAGGGGTGGTCACGTTCGGCTCCCGGTGGCTGGGGGCAGGCGGACAGGGTTCCCGCGTGCCCTTGGTGGGGCGGGGCCAAACACGGGCCGGGGCGCATCACCGGGTGCGCGCGGTCGTGCCGGGCGAGGCCGGGCATGACTGTCCGGGCACGATCACGCAGCTAGGCTGTCCGGGTGTCCACGCGCCAGCAGCTCATCCTCGAAACCGCGACCCGCCTCATCGCCCGACGCGGAGTGCGCGGTCTGCGGGTCGAGGAACTGGCGGCGGAGGCGTCGGTGTCGACCGGGCTCGTCTACTACCACTTCGGCGACCGCGCGGGCCTGATGCGGCGCACCCTCGAGTTCATCAACGAGCGCGCCGAGCGCTATACGGAACCGTCCGCGAGCCCCCGCACCGACCCCCGGCGCCACCTGGAGGAGATGCTGCTCCTCGAACTGCAGGACGACCCGGTGGTGGTGGAGAACAGCACCGCGTGGGGGGAGTTCCGGGCGAGCGCCAGGTTCGATGCCGACCTGCGCGAGCAGCTGCGCGAGTCCACGGCCCGCTGGGTCGAGTACGCCGCCGACCTGGTCCGCCGGGCCCAGGAGGCGGGCACGGTCCGCGACGAGGTGGTCGCGGCCGACGCGGCCGAGCGGATCACCGCGCTGGTGGAGGGCCTGAGCGAGCGCTGGCTGACGGGCACGCTGACGTTGGAGCGCGCGCGGGGCCTGCTGCGGGACGCGCTGGTCCTGGAGCTGGGGCCCGCGGCGCGCGAGTAGAGCCCGCCCCGGCCCGCTTCGGCTCGTCTCGGCAAAAAGTCCACTTTCGCCAAGAAAATCCACGGGGCACGCCCGCTCCCTCCATTCTTGACCGAATTTTCAGTCAGTGACACAGTGCGGACATGGCACAGCCCTCGAAGCCCCCCTTCACCCGTC
The DNA here is from genome assembly GCF_002846415.1 of Streptomyces sp. TLI_146. NCBI lineage: Bacteria > Bacillati > Actinomycetota > Actinomycetes > Kitasatosporales > Streptomycetaceae > Streptomyces > Streptomyces sp. TLI_146. The sequence continues at coordinate 1,305,880 of NZ_PJMX01000001.1, read as the reverse complement.
GCGCCGCACTGCGTACTCTGGCGGCGACCGGCGCTGCCGCTCTCGGTGCCACGGCGTGCTCCCCGGAGGACGCGATGTCGCAGACCGCCTCGTCCCCGTCACCCTCCGGCCGGGCGCCGGGCCCCGCCGGAGGCCGCCGCCTGGGCGCCGAGTGGGAGAGCCATGCCCGTACGTACATGTGCTGGCCCGCCTCCACAGGCATCTGGGGCGGTCAACTGCCCGCGGTCCGCAAGGACATCGCGGCCCTCGCGCGTGCCGTCGGCGCCCACGAACCCGTGGTCCTGCTGGCCCGCCCCGGGCAGGCGCGGGCGGCGCAGCAAGCCTGCGGGCAGGACGTCGAGGTCGTACCGGTCCCGGTGGACGACCTGTGGGCCAGGGACACGGTGCCGGTGTTCGTGGAGGACGGCGGGCAGGTGCGCGGCGTCGACCTCAACTTCAGCGGCTGGGGCAACAAGCAGCGGCACGCCGACGACGCCGGGGTCGCCCGTGCGGTGCTCGGCAAGTACGGCGTCCCGCGCGAGCGGACCTGGCTGGTGGCCGAGGGCGGCTCGTTCGAGACCGACGGTGCGGGCACGCTGATGGTCACCGAGAGCTCGGTGGTCAACGACAACCGCAACCGCGGCAAGTCCCGGCAGCAGATCGAGGACGAGCTGAAGCGCGTGTTCGGAGTGGCGAAGGTGATCTGGTTCGACGGCGTGCGCGGCGAGGACATCACCGACGCGCACGTCGACTCGCTGGCCCGCTTCGTCGCGCCCGGAGTCGTCCTCCTGGATCGGGCGTTCCCGGGCGAGCCCGCGGACTCCTGGTCCCGCTCGGCCGACCAGGCGAGGCGGGTCCTCAAGGACACCACCGACGCGCGCGGCAAGAAGATCCAGGTCATCGACCTGCCGCAGCCCGACCCCGACCGCATCACGGGCACCGACCCCGAGATGCTCACCTCGTACGTCAACTTCTACGTCGCCAACGGGGCCGTGTTCGTACCGGAGTTCGGCGACACGAAGGCCGACGACTGCGCCAAGGGGATCCTGCGCGACCACTTCCCCGGCCGGGAGGTCGTGGCCGTGAGGATCGACGCCATCGCCTCGGGCGGAGGCGGCATCCACTGCTCGACCCACGACCAGCCGGGCAGGCCCACGGAGTGAGGCGCGGGCACCTGGCCCGGTGGGTCGGCTCGCTTTGGGAACCCCGGCGCCGGATCTTCCGTCTGCCCGGGTACGTATGACGGTTCGCGGGTGGGAGGGTGCGGTGGAACGGGGGAGCGGGGTGGCCCGTCGTACCGTGCTGACGGGCCTGGCGCTGGGTGTTCCGCTCGCGCTGAGCGGGTGCGGCGCAAAGGGCGACGCCGACTCCAGGTCAGCTTCCGATTCCGGGGCCGACACCACCATCATGATCATCCGGCACGGTGAGAAGCCCGGCAGGGGCGAGCGGGGCCGGAACGAGAGCGGTCAGCGGGACAAGAAGTCGCTGACCGAACGCGGCTGGCAGCGCGCGAAAGCCCTGCCCGGGCTGTTCGTCGTGGCCCCCGGGCGGGCCGCCCCGCTGCTGCCACGGCCCGCCACCCTCTTCGCGGCGGCGGACACCGGACCGCACTCCGGTGCGCACCGGATGCGCCAGACCGTCGCGCCCCTGGCCGAGGCGCTGCACGAGCGCGTGAACGTCTCGATCGCGGAGAGTCAGGAGAGCGCGCTGGCCGCCGCCGCGTTGGCGGCCCCGGCCCCGGTCCTGATCTGCTGGGAGCACTCCCGGATCCCGGACATCGTACGGGCGCTGGGGGCCGGGGACTGCGGGGCGCCGAAGGCATGGCCCGAACGGTTCGACCTCGTCTGGGTGTTCACGCGGCGGGCGGGCAGGTGGTCGTTCCGCGCGGCGGCGCAGGGGCTGCTGGCGGGCGACGCCTGAGCCCGCTCAGAACGCGGAGTTGGCGAACCAGCGGTCCAGCAGCTCCGCGTCCCCGCTCGTCTCCACCGACCCGGCCGAGCGGTCGAGGCGGCCGTAGACGAGCAGCAGGAGGTCGGCGGCGGTTGCCCGGACGGTCGCGTCGGCGGCCGTGCCGGCGCCGTCCGGGACGACACCGAAGCCGTCGGGGCGCAGCTGTACGAGCCATGCGGCGTCCGTGTCCGCGCATGTGAACCGGATGTGCTGGACGGCTCCGGCGCCGCGCAGCTCAGCGACCTTGGGCGCGAAGAACGTGGCGTAGGGGAGGTTGACCAGGAACTCGTCGACGCCGTCCCGGGCGAGCGCGCGGTCGATCTCGAAGTCCAGGCCGAGGGTCCGCTCCGCGTCGACGCGGTGCACCAGGGTCTCGAACAGCATCCGGCGCACCCAGAAGCGGGCGTGGCCGTCCGCGCCCCAGACCCACATCGGCGCGTCGAGGTCGGTGCCCGCGAACGCCTCCGCCGCCTCGGCCGCGCCCGCCGCCAGCCAGTCGGCGTAGCCGTCCTCCCGCTCCGGCAGCCGCAGGTCCACGTCGCGGCTCTTGGGCCGCTCCTGGACGCGGGCGCGCACCAGTGCCGTGAACATGCGCTGGGCGCCGCCGGTGTGCTTGATCAGGTCGACGAGGGTCCAGCCAGGGCAGGTGGGCACGGCCAGCGTCAGATCGGCGCCCTTGACCAGGCCCGCGAACCGGGCGCTCTCCGCGGCGACGGCCGTCCGGTGGTCGAGCGGTTCGGCGGTGTTCATGGTGGGGCGCCTCCTGGCGGGCCGGTTTCTCCGTCATTTCTCCGTCAGTGGCAGCGTGTCACAGCCGCTGCGGCCGCATGGAGGCGGGCAGGGCAAGGGCTGCCCTCACTTCGTGGCGGCACTCGCCAGCACCGCGTCGACCACCTCGTTGTCGCCCGGCTGGGGCGACTCGGTGACGCCGAGCAGGAAGGCCGAGCGGTCACCGCCGCGCGTGACGATGGTCAGGCGCATCCGGCCCGCCCTGCCGCTGTCGTCCCGCACACTCAGCGCCACCGTGTAGGCGGGGTGGCCGCTCACCGTCGTGGCCTCGGACTCCTCCACCGTCGACTTGCCGTCGGGGTAGAAGAACTCCGCGTTGGAGCGCGCCGCCGTCTCCGTCCGCTGCTTCAGCTCCGACTCCTCGATGCCCCTGCCCCGCCCGGCGAGCACGGCGGCGCCGCCCTGGCCGCCGGAGCCCTTCGTGGTGATCGAGGAGGTGAAGGCCTGGATCAGGTCCTTGCCGTCGTTGCTCTTCCAGCCCTCGGGCACGGCGTACGAGAGCCCGGCCGAGTCGTCCGTCACGCGCGGCCGCCCGGCCAGCGGGGAATCGTCCTCGTCCCTGGTCAGCCACCACACCGTCGCCCCGGCGACGAGCACCAGGACCAGCGCCGCGACGGCGCCGACGATCCAGGCGCGCCGACCGCGTGGGTGCCCGGGCCGGTGGGAAGGCGCGGGGGGAAAGGGCGAGGTGCTCACGGAGGGCGGTGTTGTCATGACCCCAGTTTCGGCGGCGGGGCCGGGCATGGACCTGAGCGGTCGTACTCAGTCCGGTACTCACAGATACTCATCTGCGCTCACACGGTCATCCGTGGGCACACCAGTTCCCTCCGACCGTTTCGGCCCGCCGCCACCAGGGGAAGTAACCCCGCCATGACCACACTTGGCGCCGTCTTCCGCCCGCAGAACGCTCCCGAACGCCTCCGCTCCGTCGCCCTCGCCGCCGACTCCGCCGGTCTGGAACAGCTCTGGCTCTGGGAGGACTGCTTCCTGGAGAGCGGCGTCGCCGCCGCGGCGGCGACGCTCGCGTGGACCGAGCGGCTGCACGTGGGCGTCGGGCTGCTGCCGGTGCCGCTGCGCAATGTGGCGCTGACCGCGATGGAGAGCGCGACGCTGCACCGGCTCTTCCCCGGCCGCGTCACGCTGGCCGTCGGGCACGGCGTCCAGGACTGGATGGAGCAGGTCGGGGCGCGGGCCGAGTCGCCGCTGACGCTGCTGCGGGAGCATCTCGGCGCGCTGCGCGGCCTGTTGGCCGGGAAGAGCGTCACCGTCGACGGGCGCTATGTGCGGCTCGACGGGGTCGCCCTGGACTATCCGCCGCTCGGACCCGCCCCGGTGCTGTCGGGTGCGACCGGCCCGCGCACCCTGCGCCTGTCCGGCGAGGCGTCCGACGGCAGCGTCCTGGTGGCGGGCACCGGCCCGGACGGGGTGCGCCGGGCCCGTACGCTCGTCGACGAGGGCCGGGCCGCGGCCGCCCGTACCGACCACCACCCCCTGGTGGTGTATCTGCTCGCCGCCACCGGCCCTGACGCCGCCGCACGGGTGCGTGCGGAGCTCGCGGCGAAGCAGGGCGGGGACGGGTTCGGCGTGGCCGGGGACGCCGCCGCCGTCGCGGAGGCGGTGCGGCGGCTCGCCGAGGCCGGGGCGGACAGCGTGATCCTCGAACCCACCGCCGACGAGCCGGATGCCGAGGCGTTCGTCCGCTTCACCGCCGAGCAGGTCCGCCCGCTGGTGCCCTGACCCTCAGCCGATGGCTGAAGGCCGTTGGCCGATGGCCGACGCCGCCCGGATCGGATACGGCACCCGGTACGCCTTCTCCCACGCCTTCAGCAGGGAGTTCGGCACCACACCCGGCCGCTACCGGGAAGGCCATCACGGGGATCGCGCCCCCGAACCGGCCCAGCCGGGGGAACATAAGGCCGTGCCGATACGCAGACCCACACCACCGCAGCCCGCCCCGGTCGACGACCCCCTCCTGGAGCAGGCCCTCTCCGACCTCGACTGGTACGCGCGGGCCCGCGACCGGGCCCGGCGGTGGCACTGGGCCACCGAGCTCGGCGCGCTGCTCACCGGCGCCGCCACCGTCGTCGCGGCGGGCATCCGGGCGCCCGCCGCGGCCACCGCCACGCTGGCCGGGCTCACCGTCTTCATCGGCGGGTTCCGGCAGGTGTTCAACCACGCCGAGCGCCATGTGCTCTCCGCGGAGGCCTGGTCCAGGCTGCGGCTGGCGATCCGGCGCTACCGGCTGATCCCGGAGGAGGAGCGGGACGAGGCCGTCCGCCGGCGGCTCCAGGAGGAGATCGAGGACGTGGCGACCACCGAGGTGCAGAACTGGGCGGCGGGCCGCCGCGGACTGCGGCCGGGGCCGGGGCCGGTGCCGGGCGGTCAGTTGCCGCAGTGACACCACAGGGTCACGCGGCCTCCTCGGTCACGTGACCCTGCCCGTCATCCCGGTCCGGCTCCGGGGGACGCCACACGCCCCCCGGAGCCACCGGACCCGCTCAGGCGACCGTCCACTGCTGGTACGTCGAGCCGTTGGCCGTCTGCTGGGTGACCAGGGCGCCGTCGGCGCCCGACGCGGTGGTCAGCAGGAGCGCGCTGTTCTTGTTGGCGACCGTGTAGCGGCCCCCGCCCAGGGCGGTGAGCTGCCAGCGCTGGCTGTCGCGGCCGTTGCAGGTCGCCTGGACGACGGCGGCGCCCGCGGTCGTGGCACTCCCGGCCACGTCCGCGCAGAGCTTGGAGGCGCCGTTCACCATGGTGTGGCTGCCGTCGGCGTTGAGGGTCAGCTGCCACTGCTGGTTGGGCCCGCCGTGCGGGGTCCAGGTGATCAGCTGGGTGCCGGACGTGCCGGAGCTCGCCGGGTCGTCGAGCGCCTTGCCGCCCGCGGTGAGCGTCCGGGTTCCGCTCAACTGGCCGCCGTACGCCTCGAACTCGTACAGCGAGTACCCGTACGACGTGCCGCGCTGGGTGGCGTACAGACGGAGGTAGCGCCCGGATCCGGAGAGCCCGGTGAGGTCCTGCACACCGCCGGTGCCGCTGGTGGTGGAGTAGAGCGTGCGCCAGGCCGTGGCGTCGTCGGAGAGCTGGATCTGGAAGGCCTTGCCGTACGCGGCCTCCCAGCGCAGCACCACGCGGTCGACGTTCTGTGTGGAGCCGAGGTCGACCTGGAGCCACTGCGGGTCGCTGTACGCGCTGGACCAGCGGGTGGCGCCGTCGCCGTCGGTGGCCGAGGCGGCCGGGAAGTTGACCGTCTCGGTGCTGGAGGCGGTGGTGGGGCGGTTGCGGGCGAGGTTGCCGGGCTGGGCGAGGCCGGGCCAGGCGGGGTTGTGGCCGACGGCCGCGACGATCGGGGTGAACGCGGCGTAACTGCTCACCGGCTTGGGGGACCCCCAGGTCTGCTGGGCCAGGCCGCGCAGCGGGTACATGATGCCGCCCGCGATCTGGTCCTCGGTCTCGGCGTTGGGGTTGTCGCACCACACGTGGATCAGCGAACCCGGGTTCCTCGCCGGGTCGGTGAGGGTGTTGTTGCCCTGGAACAGATCCGGCGTCCACGTCTCGTACATCCACTTGGTGTCGGGTTTGGCGCCCCCGAGGACGTAATAGGTGGGTGTCCAGGACTCGTTGGCCACGGTGTGCCCGGCCGCCGCCAGTTGCTGCGGGGTGAGGCCGTAGTTGTACCAGTACTCGACGAGGATGTCCGCGTTCGGGGTGACGGTGCCGTCGCCGGACTTGATGCCGTCGTTCCACATCCGGGTGGTCTTTCCGCCTGCCCGCACCAGCGCGTCGGCCCAGTTGACGTACCCGTAGTAGGTGTCCTTGGCGGTGGCGTTGGCGCCGTAGTGGGCGCGGGCGTAGCTGAGCAGTTGCGGATAGCTGCTGTAGTCGGTGACGTACTCGTCCGCGCCGATGTGCCAGTAGCGGGCCGGGAAGAGCGGCAGGTACTCGTTGATCAGGTCCTTGATCAGGGTGTACGTGCCGGGCAGCGAGAGGTCGATGAACTCGGCGCTGGCCGTGCCGGAGCTGTTCTTGAGCTTGAGCTCGGGATGGGCGGCCAGGACCGCGTTCATGTGCCCGGGGGTGTCGATCTCCGGGACGATGGTGACGTGGTACTTCTGCCCGAGTGCCACCAGGTCGGCGATGTCCTGCTTGGTGTAGTGGTCGGCGGAGACGATCTCCGGGTGGGTGGAGCTTTCGAGCCGGAAGCCGAACGTGTCCGACAGGTGGAAGTGGAAGTAGTTGAGCTTGAGGTAGGCCAGTTCTTTGATGTGCTGCCGGATCCAGGCGACGGTGAAGAACTTCCGGCCCTGGTCGATCATGAGGCCGCGCTCGGGCTTGGTGGGCCAGTCCACGGCCGTTCCGGCGGGCACCGAGGGGGACTGGTTGAGCAGTTGGAGGAGGGTGCGGGTGCCGTAGAAGGCGCCCGTGTCGGTGGCCGCCTGGATGGTGACGGCCTGGCCGACGGTCATCCGGTAGCCCTCGGCGGGCAGCGTGCCGTCGCCGAGGGTGAGTCCGATGTCGCCGGTGGCGGGCGTCCCGGTGACGACGGCCACGGTCCGCCCGGTCTGGGCGGCCAGGTCGTCCGCCAACGTGGCGGCTTCGTCGGAGAGTTGGGCGGTGTGGGCGGGGTCGACGGCGATCTTGCTGGTGGCGGTGAAGGTGTACGTGCCGGAGCCGGCCGTCCACTGCCGCAGCGCCGGCACGGTCTGCGGGGGCCCGGCGGCCGCCTGGGCGGGCGCGGCGGCGAGGCCGGGCAGGGCGATCGCGGCCAGCGCGCAGACCGTGGCGATCAGGAATCTGAGCAGTCGCATGGCGTATCCCTGGTCGTGGAAGGGGGCAGGGGGCGTGCGAGGTGAGTGGCGCCAGTGCAGCGCAGTGCCGCGTGCATGTCAAGAGATGCTCGAAACTCCGCGATATCGCGCGTGATTGAGCAGGGCGAGGGCTTGTGCGGCGGTGTCCGCGCACGAAAACCCAAGAGGCGACGACGAAAACACATGTACTCCGGGCCGTCACCGGCAGTGGGATCGGGCCGACGTTCCTTGGAGAGAAAGGACGACGACCTGTGTCACGCCTGCGAAGAGCCCTCGCGGCAGCGGCCGCGGCCATCCCCCTGCTGGCCGGCGTCGTGTCGGCTCCAAATCCGGCGTCGGCGGCCGCGCCCGACGCCACGTACACGATCTCGATCGGGTCGGTGAACCCCTACAAGTACCCGACCGACACCCCCGCCGCCTCCTACGTCGACAAGGACGGCACGTTCTACTTCCAGCAGTCCGCCGCGCTCTACGGCGCGAGCGAGCCGCGGTACTGGGACTTCTACACCGGTACGGACTTCGACGACGCCACCCGGTCGGCCACGATCAGCGACGCCGTGAACCCGGCCAACTCCAGCGACAGGAACAACGACACCACCTGGCGCTGCAACAACAGCCCCACCGGTGTGACGGCGACGTCCGCAGGGCCGGGCTCGGGCTACTCCCAGAAGAACTTCTGCGACCTGGTCGGGGTGTGGGCCGACCCGGACACGGGGGACTGGTACGGCCTGGTGCACAACGAGTTCACCCCGCAGCCCTTCGGCGACGGCCTGCACTACGACGCCATCGACTACGCGGTCTCCAGGAACCAGGGCAAGGTGTGGACCATCCTCGGCCACGCCATCACCTCGCCGTACGGCACCACCCGCGACGACTCGACGGCCTTCCCGCAGCAGACGTACAACTACGGCGACGGAGACCAGCGGCTGTTCGTCGACCCGGCGTCGGGCTACTTCTACGTCTACTACGGCTCGCGGGTCGTCCCCAAGGGCGGCACCGGCGGCAGCACCGGCGGGCTGGCGCACGTCGCCCGGGCGCCGATCTCGTCGAAGATGGCGAGCGGCTCCTGGTCGAAGTGGTACGACGGCGCCTGGTCGCAGCCCGGTGTGGGCGGCCGGGAGAGCAACATGGTGCCGGTGACCTCGGCGAACCCGACCGGCTACACACCCGTGGCCGACGACTACGACCCCGCCAACGGCGGAACCGTCGACCAGCAGGTCGCGGCGGGCGAACTCCCCGCCAAGTCGGACCTGTTCATCATGAACATCGCCTACGACGCCCACCTCGGCCTCTACATCGGCGAGCCCGAAGTCGTCTCGGGGACGGCGCCCCAGCGCTTCTACGTGACCGATGACCTGTCGACGCAGAAGTGGCGGCTGATCGGGGACTCGGGCAGCTACACCTCCGGCTCCTGGTACCGCTGGATGGTGGACTCCGCGAACCGGACCAGCTCGACGATCGTCGGCAAGACCTTCCGGTCCTACTGCTCCATCGCCTGCGCCCGATCCGACGGCGAGTACGCCGAGGTCACCGTGGGCTCCTCCGCGCCCGCCGCCCCACCCGTCGACCCCGCGAAGGCCTACCGCATCGGCAGCGGATCCGGCCGGGTGCTCGCCCAGACCTCCGGCGGCCCGTCGGTCACCTCCCTGGCCCCCGCCACCGGGTCGAACCTGGAGGCGTGGACCTTCACGGGCAACGGCGACGGCTCGTACCGGATCGCCAACGCGGCCACCGGCAACCTGCTAGGCGTCGACTCCGCCGCGAAGGCCGGACGTGCCTGGGCGGCCCAACCGTCCGCCACAGCGCCCGGCAGTGGCGGTCCCACGGTCGGGCAGCAGTGGTTCATCGTCCCGCAGGTGTCGTCCGGCGGTGTGCGCAGCGGGGCGTACCGGCTGGTCAACCGCTACAGCGGACTGGTGCTCGGTATGTCGTCCCAGGCGGCGCGCCTCGCCGAGACCACGCCGATCCGCACCTGGACCGACACGACGGGCAGCGGCGTCGGCGGCTCGCGCACCGCCGCCGAGCAGACGCTGACCCTGACGGCGACCGGCTCGGCCCCGGCGAACCTGAACGGCCCGCACACCGTCTCCGTGTCCGGCAAGGCGCTCGACGACCCCGACTGGTCCAAGGCGCCCGGGATCCGGCTGGTCACCTGGTCGCTCAACGGCGGGACCAACCAGACGTGGAACTTCACCCAGCAGTCCGACGGCTCGTACACGCTCGTCAACGCCTATTCGAACCTGTGCGCCGACGACGAGGGCGGGCTCACCGCACCCGGTACGGCGGTGATCCAGTGGACGTGCACGGGCGGTGCGAACCAGCGCTGGAGGGTCACCCGGCTCGCCTCGGACGCCTACACGATCGCCAACGCGCACAGCGGACTGCTGCTGACGACGTCGTCGGGATCCGACGGCGGCCGGGTGACGCAGCAGGCGGACACCCACAGTGCGCTCCAGCAGTGGACGATCACCTGACGGGCCCGCGACAGGCTCTCAGTCCTGCGCGGTCGTGAAGACGCCCGCGTGTGCGGCGGCGGCCGCGGCCTCGGCGGCGCGGTCCGCCGCCGCCTCGTCGAGCGGGGTGGCGGTGGTCAGGAGGCGGTAGTACAGGGGGGCCGAGACCGCGCGGATCACTTCGCGGGTGTCGGTCCCCTTCGCCAACTCCCCCCGCTCGACGGCCTGTTGGACACACGGCGCCCATTCGTCGACGCGCGTCTCGTAGAAGCGGTGCAGGGCGGCGGCCGTCTGGCCGTCGCAGGTCGCCGCGGCGATCACCGCCTTGAAGAGGGGGCCCTGGCGGGCGTCGGCCAGGGTGCGCTGGACGAGCCGGGCGTTGGCGCGCAGATCGCCCAGGAGCGTCCCCGTCTCCGTGTGCGGCAGCGACTGCTCGGCCATGTCCGCGAGCAGGTCGGCAACAAGACCGGCCGGAGTGCCCCAGCGCCGGTAGACCGTGGTCTTGCCGACCTCGGCGCGCCGGGCCACATCGGCGAGGTCCAGCTCGGCGAGACCGCCCTCCGCGAGCGCGTCACCGGCGGCGGCGAGCACGGCGGTCCGTACGCGAGCGGTCCGGCCGCCCGGCCGGACGGTCCCCGGATCTGCGTCTCCCGAAGTCATAACGGGTCTCCTGTTCCATTAGCGGGTGAGGCTCTGTTACGTTGTGGGCACATCCTAACGGAACCGCAGAACCGTTAGTGGTCGCCGACCGGCGACCGCACCGGCTGCATACGGAGAGGAACCTGTCATGGAATACAGGCGGCTGGGCGCGTCGGGGCTGATGGTGCCGGCGCTGAGCTTCGGGGCCGGGACCTTCGGCGGGCGCGGGGAGCTCTTCGGCGCCTGGGGCGACACCGACGCGGAGCAGGCGCGCCGACTGGTGGACATCTGCCTGGAGGCCGGGGTCACCATGTTCGACACCGCCGACGTCTACTCCGCCGGCGCCTCAGAAGAGGTGCTCGGCGCGGCCATCAAGGGGCGGCGCGACGAGGTGATCATCTCCACCAAGGCCGGACTGCCGATGGGGGACGGGCCCGGCGACGCGGGCACCTCCCGCTCGCGCCTCATCCGCGGCGTCGAGGACGCGCTGCGCCGCCTCGGCACCGACTACATCGACCTCTTCCAACTGCACGCCTTCGACGCGGGAACCCCGATCGAGGAGGTCATGTCCACGCTCGACGATCTCGTACGCGCCGGAAAGATCCGCTACACCGGCGTCTCCAACTTCTCCGGCTGGCAGCTGATGAAGTCGCAGGCAGTGGCGGACCGGTACGGCTACCAGCGCTATGCGGCCCACCAGGTGTACTACTCGCTCGTGGGCCGTGACTACGAGTGGGAGCTGATGCCGCTCGGCGCAGACCAGGGCGTCGGCGCGGTGGTGTGGAGCCCGCTCGGCTGGGGCCGGCTCACCGGCAAGATCCGCCGCGGGCAGCCGCTGCCGGAGCAGAGCCGCTTGCACACCACGGCCGACTACGGCCCGCCCGTCGAGGACGAGCTGCTCTACCGGATGGTCGACACGCTCGACGAGCTCGCGGAGGAGACCGGCAGGACGATCCCGCAGATCGCCCTCAACTGGCTGCTGCGCCGCCCCACCGTCTCCTCCGTCATCATCGGCGCTCGCAACGAGGAGCAGCTGCGGCAGAACCTCGGCGCGCTCGGCTGGGCCCTGACGGCCGAGCAGGTCGCCCGCCTGGACGCCGCGAGCGGCCGGACCGCGCCCTACCCGTACTACCCGTACGAGCGCCAGGAGGGGTTCGCCCGGCTCAACCCGCCGATGACGGGCGGGGCGGGTGCCGGCGGGGCGTAGGACCGGATCAGGCGGTGTACTCCGCTATGTTCGCCTCGGCCCAGGCGGCGAGGACGCGGGCGCAGTCGGCCACCGACTCGCGCCACGTCCTGGCCGCGCCCTCGCTCGCCTCGTCGCTGACGTGCTTGACGATACGGAGGGGGACCCCGGCCCGCTGAGCGACGGAGGCCAGCGCGTAGCCCTCCATGTCGACGAGGTGGGCGCGCAGCGCCAGCCGGGCGCGCGCTTCCTCGTCGGCTATGAACGAGTCGCCGGTCGCCAGCGTCGGGCCGCCCCGGTCGGACATGTCGAGCGGCGGACCGTACACCTCGCCGGTCAGCGCGGCCAGCACATCACTGTCCAGGTCGTGCTGGAGGACCGAGCCGATGACATGGGTGCCCGTCCACCCCGGGCGCAGCGCCCCGGCCGTCCCCAGGTTGACGACCTGGGAGGGGTGCGGCTCGCGCCCCAGGACGGCGGCCAGCGCGCCCGCCGCGTTCACCTTGCCCATACCGGTCAGCAGGACGGGCAGATCCGTGTCGAGGAACTGCGCCTCTTCCTTGACGGCCAGCACGAGCAGCGGTCGGTCGGTGGCGATGTGTCCTGAGAGCTCCATGGGGACCAGGGTATTTCCGTGCGCCCGGTGCTCCGGCGGCGGGTCAGGTGTGTCGGTGGGTGTGCTCCTGACCTGCGCCCGGTTTGATCCCCGCGTTTCAAGGAAGGCGCACCAGAGGGACGGCGTAGGCCTCCCACCCGCATCCCGGAGACCGGGAACAACGCACCGGGACTCGATACACAGGAATGGAGAACGCCATGGCTGCCGTGAAGAGCACGTTGCCGGATGCCGACCTGAAGGTCGTGGGGACCGCGCTGCAGGGTGCCCTGGTGGATTTGGTGGATCTGTCGCTGGCGGCCAAGCAGGTGCACTGGAACGTCGTCGGCCCGCGCTTCCGCTCGGTCCACCTCCAGCTCGACGAGGTGGTGACCACCGCGCGCCAGCATTCCGACGTGGTGGCCGAACGCGCCTCCGCGCTCGGTGTCACCCCTGACGGCCGGGCCGCGACGGTGGCGGCCACCTCCGCGATCGGCACCGTCCCGGAGGGCTGGATCAAGGACACCGAGGCCGTGCAGGTGCTGGTGGTCGCCCTGGGCAGGGTGATCGAGCGGATGCGGGAGCGGATCGCCGCGACCGAGAAGCCGGATCCGGTCACCCAGGACCTGCTGATCACCCTGACCGGGGAGCTGGAGAAGCACGCCTGGATGTTCCAGGCGGAGGACGCCTGACCCTCAGCCTCGCCCCGGCGCGCTACAGGTGGTGGTCGTGCTCCGGCGCGTCCGGTCCTTGCGGCGGTTCGGTGTCGGGCGTCTGCCAGGAGTCCGCGCGCGGCTGGGGTTCCTGCGGGGGCTTCGGCCGCCGCGCGGCCCGGCGGCTGCCGTACCAGAAGGCCGCGATCAGGACGGCCACGACGAGGATGCCCACGAGGGTGAACAGCCAGGAGGACGAGGTGCTCGCGGCGAGGTTCTGGGGGAGTGTGAGGGTGTTCATGCACACCGGGTGACCGGTGGGCATGAAAGAAAACATCCACCCCCGCGGCCGTGTGAGGCGCCCGCACAGGGGTACCGGCGCAAGCGCGTCGGTCATGGCCTTGCAGCGGGCCGGGCCGGTGCCGCAGAGGTGTCGACGGAGAGGGTTTTCCATGGGCGCGACCGGCGGTACGGCTTCACGTGACGGTGAGCGGCACGGCCGCTCCCCGCTGGAGCGGGCGCTGCGCGACCGGGTGGACGGCGAGGTCCGCTTCGACCCGGGCAGCCGCGCGGCCTACGCCACCGACGCCTCCAACTACCGCCAGGTGCCGATCGGCGTCGTGGTGCCGCACACCGTCGAGGCCGCGGTCGCGGCGATCGCGGTGTGCCGCGAGTACGACGCCCCGGTGCTCTCGCGCGGGGGCGGCACCAGTCTGGGCGGGCAGTGCACCAACGCGGCCGTGGTCGTCGACTGGACGAAGTACTGCAACCGGCTTGTCTCCGTCGACCCCGAGCGGCGTACGTGTGTCGTCGAGCCCGGTCTGGTACTGGACGAGCTCAACCGCCAACTGGCGCCCCACCAGCTGAAGTTCGGGCCCAAGCCCGCCACCCACAACCACTGCTCGCTCGGCGGCATGATCGGCAACAACTCGTGCGGCGCCTCGGCCCAGGCGTACGGGAAGACCGCCGACAACGTACGCAGGCTGGAGGTGCTCACCTACGACGGCACCCGGATGTGGGTGGGGCCGACACCGGACGCCGAGTACGAGGAGATTATCGCCGCGGGCGGGCGCCCGGCCGAGCTGTACGGCGGGCTGCGGGAGATCGTCGGGCGCTACCTCGGCGAGGTGCGGCGCGGCTATCCGCGCATTCCGCGCCGGGTGTCCGGCTACAACCTGGACGCGCTGCTCCCGGAGAACGGCTTCGACGTCGCCCGCGCCCTGGTCGGCAGCGAGAACACGCTGGTCACCGTGGTGCGCGCCGAACTGGAGCTGGTGCCGGTGCCGCCCTTCGAGTCGATGCTGGTGCTCGGCTACGACGACATCTGCGCGGCCGCCGACGACGTCCCCCGGCTGCTCGCGCACAGCGAGCCCGCGCAGCTGGAGGCGCTGGACGACCGGATGGCGCAGCTGATGCGCGAGGAACACACGCATCTGGAATCCCTGGAGCGGTTCCCGGCGGGCAACAGCTGGCTGCTTGTGCAGTTCACCGGTGACACCCGGGACGAGGTCGACGCACGGGCCGACACACTGCTGCGGGCGCTCGGGCGCGACGCCAAGGACGACTCCGTGGCGTTCTCCGACGACCCCGCGCGCGAACGCGAGATGCTCAAGGCCCGCGAAGCCGGACTGGGGGTGACCGCGCGCCCGCCGGACGAGCGCGAGACCTGGGAGGGCTGGGAGGACTCGGCCGTGCCGCCGGACCGGCTCGGCGACTATCTGCGCGATCTGAAGGAGCTGTTCACCGAGTTCGGCTACGACCACCCCTCGCTGTACGGGCACTTCGGGCAGGGCTGCGTCCACACCCGTATACCGTTCGGGCTGAGGACCGCCGAAGGAGTCGCACACTTCCGGGAGTTCCTGTTCCGGGCCGCCCGGCTGGTGAGCTCGTACGGCGGCTCGCTCTCCGGTGAGCACGGCGACGGGCAGGCCCGCGCCGAACTGCTCCCGGTGATGTTCGGTGACACGCTGGTCACCGCGATGGCCGAGGTCAAGGCGCTCTTCGACCCCGGGAACCGGATGAACCCCGGCAAGGTCGTCTCTCCGCGGCCCGCCGTGCCCCACCGCGTCGACGAGAACCTGCGGCTCGGCCCGCGCTGGCGCCCCACCCCGCCGCGGACGCGCTTCGGCTACCGCGAGGACGGCAACTCCTTCACCCAGGCGGTGCTGCGCTGCGTCGGCATCGGCAACTGCCGCACCCGTACCGGCGGGGTGATGTGCCCCTCCTTCCGGGCCACCGGCGAGGAGGAGCACTCCACGCGCGGCCGCGCCCGCCTTCTCTTCGAGATGCTCGGCGGACACACCGACACCCCCGTGACCGACGGCTGGCGCTCCACCGCCGTACGGGACGCGCTCGACCTCTGTCTGGCCTGCAAGGGCTGCAAGTCGGACTGCCCAACCGGTGTCGACATGGCCACCTACAAAGCCGAGTTCCTCTCCCACCACTACGCCCGCCGCCCGCGCCCGGCCGCGCACTACGCGCTGGGCTGGCTGCCGCTGTGGGCCCGGCTCTCACGGATCGGTCCGGGTGCGGTCAACGCACTGCTGCGGGCCCCCGTGCTCGCCCGGATCGGCAAACGTCTGGCCGGGGTCGCGGCCGAGCGCGAGGCGCCCGCCTTCGCCGGGCAGTCCTTCCTCCAGTGGTGGCGTTCCCGGGCGACCGTCGAGCCGCTGCCGGGCGATCCCCGGGCCGTGGTGCTGTGGCCGGACACCTTCAGCACGTACTTCCACCCGGCGGTGGCCCGCTCCGCCGTCAAGGTCCTGGAGGACGCCGGGTTCCGGGTCGCCGTGCCGGACCGCCCGGTGTGCTGCGGCCTCACCTGGATCTCGACCGGTCAACTCGGCGTGGCGAAACGGGTATTGAGCCGCAGTGTCGACGTCCTGCGCCCATGGATCGAGGCGGGCACCCCGGTCGTCGGCCTGGAGCCCTCGTGCACCGCGGTGTTCCGCGCCGACGCGCCCGACCTGATGCCGGACGACGAGGACGTACGCCGTCTCGCGGGCCTGTTCCGTACGTTCTCCGAGCAGTTGGTCAACCACGCCCCGGACGGCTGGCGCGCGCCGACGGTGAGCCGGGCCGCCACCGTGCAGACCCACTGCCACCAGCACGCGGTGCTCAAGGACGACGCCGACCGCGAGCTGATGCGCCGCGCCGGCCTCGACGCCGATGTCCTGGACGCCGGATGCTGCGGTCTCGCCGGGAACTTCGGCTTCGAGCGTGGCCACTACGACCTGTCCATGAAGATCGGCGAGCAGGGTGTGCTCCCCGCCGTACGCGACACCGCGCCCGGCGCGCTGGTGCTGGCCGACGGCTTCAGCTGCCGCACCCAGATCGAGCAGGGCGGCACCGGCCGCCGCGCACTCCACCTCGCGGAGGCACTCGCCCTCGGCCTCGACGGCCCGCTGCCCGCGGACCACCCGGAAAGGGCCGCCGACCGCCCCGTGAGCGCCCCCGGACCCCATTCGTAGAAAGCACTCCTAGAAAGGCCATCCCGTGTCGATGAAAGTCTCCGACTACGTTCTGGAACGGCTGCGCCAGTGGGAGGTCGAGCATGTCTTCGCATACGCGGGCGACGGCATCAACGGCCTGCTCGCCGCCTGGGGCCGCGCCGACGACAAGCCCCGGTTCATCCAGGCGCGGCACGAGGAGATGGCCGCGTTCGAGGCGGTGGGGTACGCCAAGTTCTCCGGGCGGGTGGGGGTGTGCGCGGCCACGTCGGGGCCCGGCGCGATCCATCTGCTCAACGGCCTCTACGACGCCAAGCTCGACCATGTGCCGATCGTGGCGATCGTCGGGCAGACCAACCGCAGCGCCATGGGCGGCTCGTACCAGCAGGAGGTCGATCTGCTGAGCCTGTTCAAGGACGTGGCCTCCGAGTACTGCGAGATGGTGACCGTCCCCGAGCAACTGCCCAACGTCATCGACCGGGCCATGCGCACCGCCGCCGCCCGGCGCACCGTCACCGCCGTGATCATCCCGGCCGATGTGCAGGAGCTCGACTACGAGCCGCCCGGGCACGCCTTCAAGATGGTGCCCTCCAGCCTCGGCGCCGCCCACTACGCGCCCGTCCCCGCCGACGACGAGCTCGCCAGGGCGGCCGAGGTGCTGAACGCGGGGGAGAAGGTGGCCGTGCTGATCGGACAGGGCGCGCGGGGCGCCCGGGCCGAGGTCGAACAGCTCGCGGACGTGCTGGGCGCGGGCGTCGCCAAGGCCCTGCTCGGCAAGGACGCGCTCCCCGACGACCTGCCGTACGTCACCGGCGCCATCGGTCTGCTGGGCACCCGGCCCTCGTACGAGCTCATGCGGGACTGCGACACGCTGCTCGTGGTGGGATCCAGCTTCCCGTACACGCAGTTCCTGCCCGAACTCGACCAGGCGCGGGCGGTGCAGATCGACATCGACGCGTTCATGGTGGGCCTGCGCTACCCCTTCGAGGTCAACCTCGTCGGCGACGCCCGCGAGACGCTGACCCGGCTGCTGCCCCTGCTCAAGCGCAAGAAGCACGACAAGTGGCGCAAGAAGATCGAGAAGGACACCGCCCGCTGGTGGCAGGTGATGGAGCGGCGCGCGGCCGTTGACGCGGATCCGATCAACCCCGAGTACGTGGTGCACGCGCTCGACGCGCTGCTGCCCGACGACGTCATCCTCGCCGCGGACTCCGGCTCGGCCGCCAACTGGTACGCCCGCCACCTGCGGATGCGCGGCACGATGCGCGGTTCGCTCTCCGGCACGCTGGCCACGATGGGGCCGGGGGTGCCCTATGTGATCGGCGCCAAGTTCGCCCACCCGGACCGCCCGGCCCTCGCGATCGTCGGCGACGGGGCGATGCAGATGAACGGCCTCGCGGAGCTGATCACCGTGTCCAAGTACTGGCGCGAGTGGGACAACCCCCGCCTGGTCGTCGCGGTGCTCAACAACCAGGACCTCAACCAGGTGACCTGGGAGATGCGCGCCATGTCCGGCGCCCCGCAGTTCCTGCCGTCCCAGGAGCTGCCCGATGTGCCGTACGCGGACTTCGCGCGCTCCATCGGGCTCGACGGAGTACGGGTCGAGAAGCCCGGCGACGTCGAGGGCGCCTGGCGGCGGGCGCTGGAGGCGGACCGGCCGTTCGTCGTGGAGTTCCGCACCGACCCGGCGGTCCCGCCGATCCCGCCGCACGCCTCGCTCGACCAGATCGAGGCCGCCGCGGCCTCGATCGTCAAGGGCGACAGCGACCGGGTCGGCATGATCCGGCAGGGGCTGAAGGCGAAGGTCCAGGAGATGCTGCCGGGCGGCAAGCACCGGGAGGACCGGCCGGGCGCCGGAGGCGGCGCCTGACGCGAGGCTCGCGAAGAGGCGGCGGCCCGCGAACGCGGGCAGAGTGGCATCGGCGGGTTTCGCCGCCCCGGCGCGGGCAACCCGCTGGGTGCCCGTGCGGGACCCGACCGTACCGACCGACGCAGGAGGAGTGCTCCCATGAAGCCCACCGCCGCATCCCAGGCGCCGCCGGAACATCGCGTCCAAGTGGTGCTGAGCGCGTGTTCGGCCGACGACGCCGAGTCGGTCCTGGGCGTGCTGCGCCGGTACTTCTCGGCGGACGAGGGTGCCGACGACGCGGGCCACGGGCCCACCAGCCGCGGTCCGGCGCGTCCGACCGTGTGGACGGCCGCCTTCGACACCTCCCGGGTGCCCCAGGAGGTGAGCCGGGCCGCACTGGGCGACGCGGTGACCGTCGACGTACAGGGCGGCCCCGTCGCCGTGGCCCGGCTCCGGGACGTCCTGCACCGGACCTTCGAGGTGGAGGACGCCGGCGCGGCCTCGGGCGACCAGGAAGTGGATCTGCAACTGCGGCTTCGAGGACGGTAGGAACGGTAGGAGTGGGCGGCGGACAGCGGCGCCCGCTCAGCCGCGTGTCCGCTCAGCCGTGCTCAGCCGCGTGTCCGCTCAGCCGCGTCGCTCCAGCTCCGCCACCGGACTGTCGTCGAGGGCGGCCAGCAGCGCCGCCGGGTCGTCGTAGACCGCGACCGCGCCCGCTTCTTCCAGATCGCCGCGCGGGATACCGCCCGCCAGCACGCCCACGGGCCGCACGCCGGCCTTGGCAGCCGCCTTCATGTCCCAGACAGTGTCGCCGACGAACACCGACGACCCGGCGTCGCCGTCGACCAGCTCCAGCGCCTGGTGGACGGGGTCGGGGGCAGGTTTCCCGGACTCGACGTCGTCCGCGCTGGCCACCCCGGCGATCACGTCGTCGGCGTCGATGGCCCGGCGCAGCGCGCCCAGTTCGGAGCCGCCCGCCGAGGTGGCGAGCACCACCCGCCAGCCGCGCCCGTCCAGCGCCCGCAGCAGGTCCGCGGCGCCCGCGATCGGCGCCAGCCGCTCGAAGTAGGTGCCGTACAGAGCCTTGTGGGTGGAGCTCAGGTCGGCGTCCTCGTCCTTGTCGCGGTCCTCGCCCAGCAGATGCGCGATCAGGTCCTCCGAGGGCAGCCCGACCGCCCGGTGGATGGCGTGCGTCGCCACCTCGTGTCCGGCCTGCCGGAACGCCTCCCACCAACAGATCACATGCAGATGGTTGGTGTCGACGAGAGTGCCGTCTACGTCGAAGATCGCCGCGCGCGTCATACCGTCCCGCCTTCCGGACTCCTGTGCACCCCTCTGCCCTGCTTCGACCGTACGGTCTCGTCGGCTCAGCCGCCCGCGCGGCGCGCGCCCACCCAGCGCAGCACGGCCGCCGCGGCCAGGGCACCGGCTCCCGCGGCGAGCGCGGGGTGGCGGGCGAGGGCCGCCTGCGGGGAGCGCGGGGTGGAACGCTCGTCGAAGGCGCCGTGGGCGCCGTGGTCCTCGCCGGGGCGGTCGTCGAGCGGCTGCCACAGGTTGCCCGGCCCCGGGGCGGGCGCGGGGGAGTCGGTCTGCTGCGACGAGTAGCCCGTACGGGCCAGAAAGCGGTCGAGCACGGCCGGGGCGAGCCGGTTGGCCCACAGGGTGGCGACCGTGGAGGCGCCGACGTAGTACTGCTTGCGGCCCGGGTGGTCCGCCGCGTACGCGATGGTCCGGGCGACGACCTCGGGCTGGTAGATCGGCGGCACCGGCTGGGGGTGCTTCGGCAGCCGTGAGCGCACCCAGGAGAACTGCGGGGTGTTCACGGCCGGCAGCTGCACCACGGTGACGCGCACCTGGCTGCCGCGGTGCAGCAGTTCGGTGCGCACCGATGAGGTGAAGCCGTTGACGGCGTGCTTGGCGCCGCAGTAGGCGGACTGGAGCGGGATGGAGCGCTCCCCGAGGGCGGAGCCGACCTGGACGACGGTCCCGCGGTCGCGCGGGACCATCCGGGCGAGGGCGGCGCGGGTGCCGTTGACGAAGCCCAGATACGCCACGTCGGTGACGCGCTGGAACTCCTCCGGCCCGATCTCGGTGAAGGGCGCGAAGACGGAGGTGAAGGCGACGTTGATCCATACGTCGATCGGGCCGAACTCGGCCTCGGTCAGCTCCGCCGCCTTCTCCACCTCCTGGTGGTGGGCGACGTCGGTGGGCAGCACCAGAGCCCGCCCTCCGGCCTCCTCGACCTCCGCGGCGGCGGCGTCGAGCCCCGCCCGGCCGCGTGCGAGGAGCGCGATGTCGGCACCGCGCCGCGCGAACAGCCGGGCGGTGGCACGGCCCACCCCGGCGCTGGCGCCGGTGATCACAACGGTCTGCGGCATGATCTCGTCCGTCCCTCCGGGCATCGGCAATCCCGTGGTGGGGTACCCCTCGGAAGCCTCCCCATTCCCTTGAACGACTTACGTGAATGAGCGCTGCGCTGGCGCCGGGAATGGTCCACCGATAAATCGTCTCCCGGAATGTGTGTGGCCGCCCGATGGGGGCACACGGAGAGCTGGAGGTTGATTGCCATGGTCCCCTTGCTCCTCGTTCTCCTGCTGGTCCTGATCCTTTTCGGCGCCGGCTTCGCACTCAAAGTCCTGTGGTGGATCGCGATCGCGGTACTGGTCCTGTGGCTCATCGGATTCGTCGCCCGGCCGAAGGGCGGATCCGGCCGCTGGTATCGCTGGTAGCGGCGTTCCGCGCGGGAGGCACCGATAAGGCCGAAAAAGTGAGGTGTCGGCCGGAAGAACCCGGGCACCCGGCCCGTCGGGAGAGAGCGTCACCGAATGGTTTACGCGGCGACGCTCTTCCGGCGGACCAATGCGGAATTCCGGCGCACACACGGCCGGGCACACGATCGCACACATGGCCGCACACATGACGAAAGGAATCACGTTTCATGACTGAGAACATCTGGGGCTACCCGGAAACCAGTGGCCACCTCGCCGGCGCGGATCTGCGCGGCTGGAGCGTCGAGGCCACCGACGGGAGCATCGGCAAGGTCGACAAGCACTCGGACGAGGTCGGCTCCGCGTACATCGTCGTCGACACCGGCATCTGGATCTTCGGCAAGCATGTGCTGCTGCCCGCCGGTACCGTGACGCGGCTCGACGCGGCCGAGAAGAAGGTCTACGTGGACCGTACGAAGGCCGAGATCAAGTCCGCCCCCGAGTTCGACCGGGAGAAGCACCTCGGTGACCCCGGCTACCACGACCAGGTCGGTGGCTACTACAGCGGTCGCCCGCCGGTCGTCTGACGTCGGCATCAGGACCATCGAGCACAACCGAGCACACAAGAGCAAGATCTCCCTCAGTGGCGCCGCCCGGAACGGCAGTTCCGGGCGGCCCCGCTGCGTTCGCCGCTCACGCCGCCTCGCCCGGCGCCGCGCACATCGCCTCCTCGCGCAGCCGCGTGCAGCACTGGCGCAGCAGCCGGCACACGTGCATCTGGGAGATGCCGAGTTCACGGCCGATGTTCTTCTGCGTCATGCCCTGGAAGTAGCGCAGATAGAGGATCTCCCGCTCGCGGGCGGGGAGTTCGCGCAGACCGGGCTTGACGGACTCGCGGTCGATCAGTGTGTCGAGCGCCGGGTCCTCGGAGCCGATGGTGTCGGCCAGCGTGTACGAGCCCTGGGTGTCGCCGGGCTGTTCGGCGTCCAGGGACATGGCGCGGAAGCTGTCAAGAGCCTCCAGACCGTCCCGTACGTCCGTCTCGCTCAGACCGGTGTGTTGCGCCAGGTCCCGGACGGTCGGTTCGCCGGTTCCGGCGCACTGCAGCTCGTGGCGGGCCGTACGGACGCGGTTGCGGAGTTCCTGGACGCGGCGCGGCACGTGGAGGGTCCACATGTGGTCGCGGAAGTGGCGTTTGATCTCGCCGGTGATGGTGGGAACGGCGTAGGCGGCGAACGGCGTGCCCTGGGCGGGATCGAAGCCGTCGACGGCTTTCAGCAGGCCCACGGCGGCGACCTGGCGCAGATCCTCCACGGATTCGCCGCGGTCGCGGAAACGTCCGGCGAGCCGTTCCGAGAGGGGGAGCCAGGAATTAACCAACTCTTCGCGCAGTGCCGCCCGTTCGGGTCCGTCGGGCAGTGCGGCGAGTCGTACGAACGCTTCATCGGTATCCGGTGTGTCGTCATAGCGGCGATTGGCGCAGTGAGTGGACATGACTTGCGCTCCTCGGACGGAAAAGGGTTCGCCGTCGAAAGGAAGGGGTGTGCGGAGCCGCCACACGGGCCCCCGCCGCCCATTCCGTGGCAGCGTATTTCCACTGGAACGGGCCGTATGCATGCGCCGGAGTGGAATTCGGGGAAACTTCGTGGTGTGTGCGAGGGATGACTTTGGGTGCGAGGCCGTGTGAAAGCCGGGGTGTTTGTGCGCGCCCGCCGCCGGCACCGGGGCGACGCCGCTGCCCGGAGCTGGTTAGATCGAGCCGGGCGCGATCCCGGCGTGGAGCGCGAAAGCGGTTCGCACGGCAGAGGGAGACACGATGGGCACGGCCAGGAGGACGGGCGCGCGGCCGCAGACGCCGCAGGGCGGCGGGAGCCACGATCTGCTCCGGGTGCACGGGGCGCGCGTGAACAACCTCAAGGACGTCAGCGTCGAGATCCCCAAGCGCCGGCTGACGGTGTTCACCGGTGTCTCCGGCTCCGGCAAGAGCTCGCTGGTGTTCGACACCATCGCCGCGGAGTCGCAGCGGCTGATCAACGAGACGTACAGCGCCTTCGTCCAGGGCTTCATGCCCACGCTGGCGCGGCCCGAGGTCGACGTCCTCGAAGGGCTGACGACCGCGATCGTCGTCGACCAGCAGCGGATGGGCGGCGACCCCCGCTCGACCGTCGGCACCGCCACCGACGCCAACGCGATGCTGCGCATCCTCTTCAGCAGGCTCGGGCAGCCGCACATCGGCCCGCCCAACGCGTTCGCCTTCAACGTCCCCTCGGTCCGGGCGAGCGGCGCGATCACGGTGGACCGCGGCGCCGGGCGGACCAAGGCCGTGAAGGCGACCTTCAACCGCACCGGCGGCATGTGCACGCGCTGCGAAGGCCGGGGTGCGGTCACCGACATCGACCTCGCCCAGCTCTACGACGACTCCAAGTCGCTCGCCGAGGGCGCCATCACCGTCCCGGGGTATACCGGCGGCGGCTGGAACTCCCGGCTCTACGCCGAGTCGGGCTTCTTCCCCCCGGAGAAGCCGATCCGCAAGTTCACGAAGAAGGAGCTGTACGACTTCCTCCACCGCGAGCCGACCAGGATGAAGATCGCGGGCATCAACATGACCTACGAGGGTCTGGTCCCGCGGATCCAGAAGTCGATGCTCTCCAAGGACCGGGAGGCGATGCAGCCGCACATCCGGGAGTTCGTGGACCGGGCGGTCACCTTCACCGTCTGCCCCGAGTGCGGCGGCACCCGGCTCAGCGAGGCGGCCAGGTCGTCGAAGATCGAGGGGATCAGCATCGCCGACGCCTGCGCGATGCAGACCAGCGACCTCGCCGACTGGGTCCGGGGCCTGGACGAGCCTTCGGTGGCGCCGCTCCTCGCGAGCCTGCTGCGCACCCTCGACTCGTTCGTGGAGATCGGTCTCGGCTACCTCGCCCTCGACCGGCCGTCGGGCACGCTGTCGGGCGGCGAGGCCCAGCGCGTCAAGATGATCCGCCACCTCGGCTCCGCGCTCACCGACGTCACGTACGTCTTCGACGAGCCCACCACGGGTCTGCACCCCCATGACATCCAGCGGATGAACGACCTGCTGCTGCGGCTGCGCGACAAGGGCAACACGGTGCTCGTGGTGGAGCACAAGCCGCAGACGATCGCGATCGCCGACCACGTCGTCGACCTCGGCCCCGGCGCGGGGACGGCGGGCGGCACCGTCTGCTTCGAGGGCACCGTCGAGGGGCTGCGGGCGGGCGGCACCGTCACCGGCCGCCACCTCGACGACCGGGCCGCCCTCAAGGAGAAGGTGCGCCAGCCCGGCGGCGTCCTGGAGATCCGCGGCGCGCGGGCGCACAACCTGCGCGACATCGACGTCGACCTGCCGCTGGGCGTGCTCTGCGTCGTCACCGGCGTGGCCGGTTCCGGCAAGAGCTCCCTGGTCCACGGTTCGCTCCCGCCCGGTACGGACGTGGTCCCGGTCGACCAGGGCGCCATCAAGGGGTCGCGGCGCAGCAACCCCGCCACGTACACCGGGCTGCTCGACCCGATCCGCAAGGCGTTCGCCAAGGCCAACGGCGTGAAACCGGCGCTGTTCAGCGCCAACTCCGAGGGTGCCTGCCCCGGTTGCAACGGCGCCGGGGTGATCTACACCGATCTGGCGATGATGGCAGCGGTCGCCACCACCTGCGAGGAGTGCGAGGGCAAGCGGTTCGAGGCGTCGGTCCTCGACCACCACCTCGGCGGCCGCGACATCAGCGAGGTGCTGGCGATGTCGGTGGACGAGGCGGAGGAGTTCTTCGCCGACGGCGAGGCGCGCACGCCGGCCGCGCACCGGATCCTCACCCGGCTCCGTGACGTGGGGCTCGGCTACCTCACCCTCGGCCAGCCGCTCACCACCCTGTCCGGCGGCGAGCGGCAGCGGCTCAAACTGGCCACCCACATGGCCGAGAAGGGCGAGGGGGTCGTCTACGTACTCGACGAGCCGACCACCGGCCTCCACCTCGCCGACGTGGAGCAGTTGCTCGGCCTGCTGGACCGGCTGGTCGACTCCGGCAAGTCGGTCATCGTCGTCGAGCACCACCCGGCGGTGATGGCGCACGCCGACTGGATCGTCGACCTCGGCCCCGGCGCGGGCCACGACGGCGGCCGGATCGTCTTCGAGGGCACCCCCGCCGACCTGGTCGCCGCCCGCTCCACTCTCACGGGCGAACACCTGGCGCGGTACGTCGGCGCGTGAACCCCGCCCTCGTCTGAACCCAGCCCTCGTCGAACCCGGCCTTCGTGGAACCGCCCCTGCGGCCCCGTACGCAGCGGCGCTAGGTCCTGACGCTCTCGCTCGTGATCAGGCCGATCACCGCCGGAATCCCGCCTTCCGTGAAGGCCCGGTGCTGCCGGTCGGCGCCGGTTCCCCGGCGCAGGAGCCGCTGCATCATGGAGTTGACCTCAAGCCCGTCGCCCGACGCCTCCAGGGCGGGGCCGATGTGCCGGGCCAGCTGGCACAGCACGTCGCCGCAGCTGCGCCGCTGTCCGGCGGGATCGAGCAGGACGCCGTTGAGGCCTTCCCGGGCGGCGCGCCAGGTCGCGGCCTGGAGCAGTTCGAGCGGGCACTCCGGTACCGGCTCGCCGTCCTTGTGCTCGCGGATCGCGGTGGCGACCAGGGCACGGATGATCCCGGCGAGCATCACCGCCTCGTCGACCCGCACCTGCACGTCGAGACAGCGCACCTCGATGGTGGGGTAGCGCTCGGAGAGGCGCGCGTGCCAGTAGAGCTGCCCGCTGTCGCTGACCGCCCCGGCGGTGATGAGCGCCTCCGCACGGCTCTCGTAGTCGTCGAGGTCGGCGAAGCGCGGCGGGGGGCCGCTGACCGGCCAGCGGCTGAAGACCAGGGTGCGCCAGCTGGCGAAGCCGGTGTCGCGGCCGTGCCACAGCGGTGAGTTGGCCGACATGGCGAGCAGGGTGGGCAGCCAGACGCGGATCCGGTTGAGGACGGCGACGCCGACCTCCCGGTCGGGCACCCCGACGTGCACATGCATACCGTTGATCAGCTGCTCGTCGACCAGCTGCCCCGCGTTCGTCTGCATCGCCAGATAGCGCGGCCGCGGAGTGACCGGGACGGGCCCCGCGCCGTTGACGGGGGCGGCCCCCACGGCGGCGACCCTGCAGCCCACGCGCTCCGCCGCGGTCCCCACCGTGTGCCGCAGACGCACCAGATGGCCCCCCAGCTCCGCCAGGGCCAGGCAGACCGGGGTCGCCACCTCCACCTGAGCCTGGAGCAGCTCGGCCTGCACCTCCGGCTCCCCGACCGTGTCCGGCCCGGTCAGTGCCCTTACCTCTTCCGAACGGGGCAGGGGCCGGCCGGTCACGGGGTCCACCAGCAAATACTCTTCTTCGACCCCAAAGGTGAGCATGAGAGGTGGTTACCCGCGCCCGAACCGGTCGAACCGGTGTGCGTTTGCGCCAGTCGGCCGGTACGCCCCCGGCGCAGGGGCGCACGACCGGCGCGCGGAGCAGTGGGAGGGGCCGCCGAGATGCCGGAGGGCGACGGCTGTACGAGGGTGTGGAGAAGCCGCCGACCCGTCAGACCGAGGAGCCGTGAGGATGGAAGCAAGCGACCGCCCGCGTGAGCACAGCCCCGAGCCCGACTCCGGACCGGCCGACCGCGGTGGCGTGCTCCCGCCCACGCACTCGCGCATGACCCTGTGGGTGAACGACACCGTCCACGTCATCGAGCTCGACCACCGCACCACGCTCCTGGACCTGCTGCGCGAGCACCTCGCCCTCACCGGGTCGAAGAAGGGCTGCGACCAGGGCCAGTGCGGGGCGTGCACCGTGCTCGTCGACGGCAGACGGGTCAACAGCTGTCTGCTGCTCGCGGTCGCGCAGGAGGGATGCGAGGTCGTCACCGTGGAGGGGCTCGCCGAGGCGGCGGGCGCGGACGGTGATCTGCACCCACTGCAACGGGCGTTCCTGGACCGGGACGCGCTCCAGTGCGGCTACTGCACACCCGGCCAGCTCTGCTCGGCCGTGGGAATGCTGGAGGAGGCGAAGGCCGGCCAGCCCTCGGTCGTCACCGACACCGACCGGCCGACCGGCGCCCCGGTGCGCCTGACCGTGGAGGAGATCCGGGAGCGGCTGAGCGGCAACCTGTGCCGCTGCGGGGCGTATCCGCACATCGTGGAGGCCGTGCAGGAAGTGGTCGTACGCGATGTCGCCGCGCGGGAGGTGATCGCGTGAAGCCGCTGCTGTACGTGAGAGCCGGGAGCGTCGCCGAGGCGGCCGCCGCCCATGCGGGGCGCCCGGAAGCGCGGTACCTGGGCGGCGGGACCAACCTCGTCGACCTGATGAAGCTCGGTGTGGAACGGCCCGAGGTGCTCATCGACATCACGCGGCTGCCCCTGGATCAGGTGGAGGAGCTGCCCGACGGCGCGCTGCGGATCGGCGCGACCGTGCGCAACAGCGACCTCGCCGGGCATCCGCTGGTCCGCGAGCGGTATCCGGTGCTGTCGCAGGCGCTGCTCAGCGGAGCCTCGGGCCAGCTCCGCAACGTGGCCACCACCGCGGGAAACCTCCTCCAGCGCACCCGCTGCGCCTACTTCCAGGACGTCGGGAAGCCGTGCAACAAGCGGGTGCCGGGCAGCGGCTGCGGCGCCCTGGACGGCGTCAACCGCGACCACGCGGTGCTCGGCCACTCGGAGCACTGCGTCGCCACCCACCCCTCCGACCTGGCCGTGGCGCTGGCGGCGCTCGACGCGGTGGTCGAGATGGCGGGACCGGGCGGCGGCCGGACGGTCGAGCTGACCGAATTCCACCGGCTGCCGCAGGACAGCCCCGACCAGGACACCGTGATCAACCCGGGTGAACTCATCACCGGGGTGCTGCTGCCGCCCCTGCCCGGCGGCACCGTCTCGCGCTACCGCAAGGCACGGGACCGGGCGTCGTTCGCCTTCGCGCTCGCCTCCGTCGCCGCCGCCGTCCAGATGCGGGGCGGCGTGGTCCGGCACATCGGGGTCGCGTTCGGTGGTCTGGCCCACCGCCCGTGGCGCGCCCGGCGGACGGAGGCCGCGCTGCTGGGCAGTGCGCCCACCCCCGAGGCCGTCGCCCGGGCCGTGGACGCCGAGCTCGCCGCCGCCGTCCCGCTGCGGGACAACGCCTACAAGGTGTCCCTCGCCCGCGACCTCGCCTGCGAAGTGCTCGGCTCGCTGACCGCCCCGACCTGATCGGCCGGGGCCCACCGCCCCCGACCCCTGAGAGGAGAGCCGCCGTGGGAGCGACCCCGAGCGCCCCGGGTGCGCCGGTCGAGCGCCGGGAGGGGCGCGCGAAGGTGACCGGCGCCGCGAAATACGCGACGGAGTACGCGCCGCCGGGCCGGGTGTACGCCTGGCCGGTGCCCGCCACCGTCGCGCGCGGCACGGTCGTCTCCCTCGACACCTCGGCGGCGCTCGCGCTGCCCGGCGTGCTGGCCGTCCTCACCCCGGACTCCGCCCCGCGTCTCGCCGACGCGGACGATCCGACGCTGGCCGTGCTCCAGGACTCCCGGGTGCCGCACCACGGCTGGCCGGTCGCCCTGGCCGTCGCCGAGACCCTGGAGACGGCCCGGGCGGCCGCCGGGGCCGTACGGGTGCGTTACGCGAGCGAGCCGCACGACGTGACCCTGACGGTGGACCACCCGGGGGCCTACCACCCCGAGGAGGTCAACGGGGGCCACCCGGGGGAGCGCCGGCAGGGCGATCCGGAAGGGGCGTTCGCCGACGCGGCGGTCCGGGTGGACGTGTCGTACGCGGTGCCGCCGCTGCACAACCACCCCATGGAGCCGCACGGCGCGACCGCGCTCTGGCGGGACGGCGCGCTCACCGTGTTCGACTCCAGCCAGGGCGGCGACACCGTGCGCGCCACCCTGGCCAAGCTCTTCGCGCTGCCCGAGGAACGGGTGAGCGTCGTCTGCGAGCACGTCGGCGGCGGCTTCGGCTCCAAAGGCACGCCCCGCCCCCATGTCGTCCTCGCGGCACTGGCCGCCCGGCACACCGGACGGCCGGTCCAACTCGCCCTGCCCAGACGTGAGTTGACGGAACTGGTCGGCCACCGCGCCCCGACCCTGCACCGCGTCCGGCTCGGCGCCCGGCCCGACGGCATCCTCACCTCGCTGATCCACGAGGTCACCACACACACCTCACGGGTCAAGGAGTTCGTCGAGCAGGCGGCGGTGCCCGCCCGGGTGATGTACGCCAGCGGGAGCAGCCGCACCAGCCACCGGGCGGTGGCCCTGGACGTCCCCACCCCGTCCTGGATGCGCGCACCGGGCGAGACACCCGGCATGTACGCCCTGGAGTCCGCCGTCGACGAGCTCGCCTGCGCCCTCGGGATGGACCCCATCGAGCTGCGGGTGGCCAACGAACCCCCGGCCGAGCCGGACAGCGGGCGGCCCTTCAGTAGCCGGCACCTCGTCGAGTGCCTGCGCGAGGGCGCGGCGCGCTTCGGCTGGGCCGGGCGCGACCCCCGGCCGGGTGTGCGGCGTTCAGGATCGTGGCTCATCGGCACCGGGGTCGCCGCCGCCACCTATCCCGTCCTGGTCTCGCCCAGCCGCGCCACGGTCACCGCCCACCCCGACGGGCTGTACGTCGTACGGATCAACGCCACCGACATCGGCACCGGCGCCCGTACAGTACTCACCCAGATCGCGGCCACGGCGCTCGGCGTCCGGGTGGACTCGGTCCGTACCGAGATCGGCGTCACCGGGCTGCCCAGGGCGCCGCTCGCGGGCGGGTCCGCCGGGACGGCGTCCTGGGGCTGGGCCGTGGACGAGGCGTGCCGGTCCCTGGTGCGCCAACTCGCCGAGCGGACCGGCCCGTTGCCGCCCGGGGGACTGACGGCGTCCACCGACACCGAGGGCACCGCGGACGCGGAGTCCCCCTACGCGCGGCACGCGTTCGGCGCCCACTTCGCCGAAGCCGCCGTCGACACCGTCACCGGTGAGGTACGGGTGCGACGGCTGCTCGGGGTGTACGCGGCGGGGCGGATCCTCAACGCGCGCACCGCCCGCTCCCAGTTCATCGGCGGCATGGTGATGGGCCTCGGCATGGCGCTCACCGAGGGCGGCAGCGTGGACCCCGCCTCCGGCGCCTTCATCGGCAGCGACCTCGCGGGCTACCACGTGCCCGCCCACGCCGACGTGCCCGCGATCGAGGCGCACTGGATCGACGAGGAGGACTCCCACCTCAATCCGATGGGCAGCAAGGGCATCGGGGAGATCGGCATCGTGGGCACGGCCGCCGCGATCGGCAACGCGGTGCACCACGCCACCGGCGTCCGCTTCCGTGAACTGCCGCTCACCCCGGACCGCGTACACCTCTGACGCTCATACGCGGCGGCGGTGGCTGGTGTCGCACCACGGGTAGGTCCGGCTGCGGCGGCAGGTGCACAGCGCGACCACACAGCGGTCGGAGACCGCGCTGGTGCCGTCCTCCAGGACGACTTCCACGGGCCCCTCGACGAGGACGGGCCCCTCGCGCCGGACGCGGATGCGGCGCGGCTTGTCAGACGGGTCGTTCGGCACGGATGACCACCAGCTCTTCCGTCGTCTCGTCGTTGTCGATCAGACCCTGCGCGTCCAGCCACGCCCTTCGGGCCCGCAGGACGGGCCCGAAGGGGATGAACCGGCGCGCCGCCACCGCCGCCTTGAGCCCCGCGCTCCGCAGCTCCCGCAGACTCGCCTCCGGGTCGCTGAGCGCGGAGTGGACCAGCAGCAGCACACCGCCGGGGCGCAGCAGGCGGGGTGTCTCGCGGCAGATGCGGCGCACGAGCAGCCGCCCGTCGTGCCCGGCGTCCCAGGCCCGTGCGGCGCCGCGCCGGGGAGGGGCGGCGGCGCGCGCGGGAACGTAGGGCGGGTTGCTCAGGATGAGGTCGTACGCCTGGCCCGCCACCGGCGCCAGCAGGTTTCCGCGCACCACCCGCACCGGCAGACCGGCCAGCCGTGCGTTGAGGCGGGCGGTGAGAACGGCGAGCCAGGAGATGTCGACGGCGGTCACCCGGGCTCCGCGCCGGGCGGCGGCGAGGGCCAGCGCGCCGGTGCCGGTGCCCACGTCGAGCACCTCGGCACCGGGCGGTACCGCCTCGTCGCGCAGCGCTTCGGCCAGCAGCGCGGTGTCGGCCTGTGGGGTGTAGACGCCGGGTGGGGCCAGAAGAGTCATGTACGCCGAGTGCCCGGCCACACGGGAAAGATCCTGCCAAATGCGTGTTTATCCGTCGGAGTCCGGCTCCGGCCCCACGGATACGGAGGCCGCGCGATCGAGGGGCGTCCGCAACGAACTGCGCCCCGCCCGCCAGTGCCCCAGCAGATCGTCGCCGAACCGGTCCTCCAGGAACACGGTGGCGTCGATGCCGAACGCGACATCCGGCGCCAGGTGCGGCTCCTGCACCAGGAGGCCGCCGATCACCTCGTGCCGCACCACCTGCTCGTGCACCGCGTCGGCTTCCACGTGCTCGGTGTAGAAGAGCTCGGCGGCGGGCCCCGCGCCCGCGCGCTTCATCGCGAGCGCCAGGCGCCGCGAGGCGGGCGACGAGGTGATCTCAAGGGTGGCGAAGTGCCCGACGAGCGCCCCGCGCAGGCTCCGGTGCAGCCCGAGCAGCGACATGAGGTTCACCGTGGCGAGCATCGGCGCCGACGCGGCGTTCAGATAGCGCCCGTACGCGGTGTCGAGGCCCAGGTCGGTCATGAGGTCGGCGAAGAGCCGGGCGTGCACCCGCTCGGCGCGGCCGCCGCCGAACTCGTCGAACTCCACCGCCGCCATTCCCGCCTTGGCCCGGCCCCACAGCCGGGGCAGCACCCAGGCGTGCGGGTCGGCCTCCTTGAGGTGGTAGAGCGAGCGCTGGGCGGCGTACTCGCGCAGCTGCCACAGCCGGCCCTCCTCCTGGAGGTAGTGGGAGACCCCGGTGCCGTGCACGGGCTCGACGAGCAGTTCGCCGACGGCGTCGTCCACGTCGTGGTCGCGGGCCGCGTCGCGGCGCAGGGCGTCGAGGAAGCGCGCCTCCAGCGGAGCGCGCGCGGCCAGCAGCACGGGATCCCATTCGCAGGCGTCGTCCACCCCGGCGAAGCCCCGGTAGTGCGGCTCGTAGCAGACGTACAGCGCGAGCTGGAGGTCGTCGCCGTAGGGGTCGGCGCCGGCGGCCAACCGGGGGTCCGGGAGCGGGCTGCCCTCGCCGCGCAGGTGGGCGAGCACGGCCGCGGAGATCTCACCGCGGCCGTCCGGCAGGGCGGGGCCCCGCTGATCGATGGTCATGGCCTGCGGGTACCCACGGAACGCGGTCCGCAACGGGCGCACCCGGAACCCCGTCGGCAACGGCCGCACCGCCGTACCTGCCGGGTGCGCCCACCGGATTGCGATCCGTGAGAGCGGGTACCGATGCGTGACCGCTCGCGCACCGGGGGAGCGGGCGGCCGTGCCGGGGGCCGGAGAGTGGCAGGAGGCTGCGATGGACAGCGACGACAGGACGCGGCGTACCGACGACGGCCGCGACGAGAGCGCCGAGGACCGGGCGGACCGCAAGTGGGGCGACCTCATCCAGGAGGTCCGGGTGGCCCAGACGGGCGTGCAGATCCTCTTCGGGTTCCTGCTGACCGTCGCCTTCACCCCGCTCTTCCACCAGCTCGGCGACACCGACAAGGCCATCTACGTCGCCACGGTCGTGCTCGGATCGGCGACCACGGGCGCCCTGGTGGCTCCGGTCTCCTTCCACCGCCTCCTCTCCGGCCGCCACATCAAACCGACGGCCGTCGCCTGGGCCTCGCGGCTCACCGTCGTCGGGCTCGTGCTGCTGCTCGCCACCATGACCTGCTCGCTCATCCTGGTGCTGCGGGTGGCCTCGCACGGCGGGTACTGGCCGTGGCTGGTCGGCACGGTGGTGGCCTGGTACCTGGTGTGCTGGTTCGTGCTGCCGCTGTGGGTGCGGCACTGGCACACGGAGGGCAAGGCGGACTGAGCGGTGACCGCCTCCCCGGCCAGGAACTCGCCCGCGAGGGAAAGGGGCCGCGCGGGTAAAATCCGCAGAGGACGCTTTGGCCCGCTCTCCGACCGTTCGGGACGGGAGATGCCGTGATCAAGCCGGTGCCGGACACCTCGGGGACGGTCGGCGCGCAGACGGCCTCGACCATCGCCGCGCTGTCCGCCGAGGCCGCCCGGCTCCGCGCCGAGCGCACCCACCGCCACCTCCTCGACCTGGCCACCGGAGTCCTCGCCGCCCAGCTGCGGGTCGGACCCGCCCAGGCGCGCGAGCACCTGGAGAAGCTGTCGCGGGACACCGGTGTGAGCCGGGAGGACCTCGCCGCGGACGTGGTGAACGGCGTCGCCGGCGACCCGGAGGCGGCCCCGGCCGTCGACGGCCCCCCGCCCCTCGCCGAGGCCCGCCGGGCCCGCCGTGCGCTGGCGGCCGCCGAGACGTACGAGAGCGTCGACGAATCCGCGGCGGCCCTGCTGGAGGGCGGTCTCGCACCCCTGGGCGCCCAGAGCCTGTGGCTGTGGCGCCGCACGGAGACGGGCTGTCTGCGGCTCGCCGGGCACGCCGG
Organism: Streptomyces sp. TLI_146; assembly: GCF_002846415.1. Classification (NCBI taxonomy): domain Bacteria; kingdom Bacillati; phylum Actinomycetota; class Actinomycetes; order Kitasatosporales; family Streptomycetaceae; genus Streptomyces; species Streptomyces sp. TLI_146. The sequence goes on along the minus strand of NZ_PJMX01000001.1, from coordinate 1,272,296 downwards.
GGTGAGCGCCGCCGAGGCGGTGGTGTGGCAGTGGATCCCGCCGGGCGCTCCGGCCGTGTTCCACTCGGTCGTGGTGAACGGCAGCCCCTGCTGGCTCGGCTCCGGCCCGCCGCACGGCGAGGAGCTGCCGGGCCCGGGGCGCCGCGCGGGCCGGGCGCTGCTGCCGCTGAGCGCCCAGGGAGCGGTCGTGGGCCTGGCGCTGGCCGTGTGGCCCGACCGGGTGGACTTCGACGCGCCGCTGCGGCGGGCCCTGACCGGACTGGTCGAGGTCGCCGGAACCGTCCTCGGCGGGGTCGAGAGCGAGCCGTCCGAGGTGCCCGCGCTGATGGACGTACTGGACGCGCTCGGCCATCCCGCGATGGTGCTGCGGGGAGCGCCCGAGTCCCTCGCGCCGACCGTCGAGTACACCAACGGGCCCGCCGTGCGGAGCCTGGGCGGGTCCGCGCCGCCCGTCGGCCAGCCGCTCGCCCTCGCCTTCCCGTACGTCCACGCCGAGCTCGGCCGGCTGGCCCGGGGCGCCCACGGCTCGGCCAGGCGCCAGAGCGTGCCCCGGCTGCCGAGGCTGGCCGGGCAGGGGACGGGCGCGCCGCTCCTCGACGTACGCGTCCTGCCCGCGGGCTCCGACCGGACCGTGGTGCTCTGGCACTCCAGCAGCGACCCCGAGATGTCCGCGAGCCGCGCCGTGGGCCATCTCGAAGGCGTGGCGCTGTTCCGGGACAGCGTGGCGGGCGAAGGCTCGGTGTGGTCCGCGCCCGCCTACCGCATCTTCGGCATCGACCGGGACGCGCCGCCCGTCCCGCTGCTCGCCATGCGGTCGATGCTGCACCCGGACGACGGCGACGCGCTGACCCACCTGCTCACCACCCTCACCGAGCACCAGCGCGGCGCAGTCGCCGTGCTGCGGATCATCAGGGGCGACGGCACGCTGCGGCATGTCCGCGTCGCCGCCGAGCCGCTCGTCGACGACGGGGTGGTCACCGCCGTCACCGGCGTCTACCAGGACGTCTCCGCGAGCCGACGCACCGAGGCCGCGCTGACCGCGACGTTCGACCAGCTCACGGCCGTACAGAAGCAGGCGGCCATCCGCGACGAGATGGCCCTGCGCCTCCAGCAGGCCATCGTCCCCGAGACGCCGGGGATCCAGGAGCTGCCGGGCCTGTCGGTCGCGGCCCGCTACCGGCCGGCCGCGCGGGAGTACCGGGTGGGCGGCGACTGGTACGACGCGCTGCCGCTGCCCAGCGGCCGGGTCCTGCTGGCGGTCGGCGACATCGCCGGGCACGGCATCGGCGCCGCCACCGGCATGGTCGCCCTGCGCAACGCGCTGCGGGGGCTCGCGTTCAGCGGTCACACCCCGGGGCGGCTGATGGAGTGGCTGAACGAGGTGGCGCTCCGCACCAGCGGCGGCCCGACCGCCACCGCCGTGTGCGCCCTCTACGATCCGTCCGACCGGTCGCTGCGCTGGTCGAGCGCGGGGCACCTGCCGCTGCTGTTGCTGCGCGACGGCCGGGCGCGGCTGCTGGAGGGGCCGCACGACCTGCTGCTCGGCGCGAGCCCGTCCGTGACGTACCGGGAGACGCGCACACCCCTGCGCCGTGACGACACCCTGCTGCTCTACACGGACGGTCTGATCGAGCGGCGCCACGACGCGCTGGACCAGGGGCTGGACACGTTGGTGGGCCTCGCCGAGCAGTCGAGCGCGTGCGAGGTCGAGGAACAGGTGGACCGGCTGCTCGAAGCGGCCACCGGCGACACGGACGACGACACCAGCGTCGTCGCGATCCGGGTACGCGGCTGAACCGCCTCCCGACCGGCCTCTCGACGGAGAGGTCAGCGCCCCCTGAGATGGTCGTGGACGACGGCCAGCAGCCGGTCCGCGTCGACCGGTTTGGTGACGTACTCGTCCACCCCCGCCGCGAGTGCCTTGGCGCGCTCGCCGGGCATCGCCTTCGCCGTCACCGCGATGATCGGAAGGTGGGCGAAGCGGGGCCGGCGCCGGATCTCCGCGGTGGCCGCGTAGCCGTCCATACCGGCCATCATCACGTCCATCACCACCAGGTCGATGTCCTCGCGGGCGGTCAGCAGATCGATCCCCGCCTGGCCCCCGGCCGCCGTCAGCACCCGCATTCCGGCGTGTTCGAGGATCTGGGTGAGCGCGAAGACGTTGCGTGCGTCGTCGTCCACCACCAGGACGGTGTGTCCGGAGGGCGTGGGCGCGGACGCCGCGCGCTGCGGTACCGGCTGCTCCTCGGCGGCCTGGTCCGCGCGTCTGCCGGGGTGGCCGTCGAGCGGCAGATAGAGCGTGAACGTGCTGCCCCGGCCCACCGCGCTCTCCGCGACGATCACCCCGCCGAGCAGCCGGGCCACCTCGCGGCTGATGGACAGGCCGAGCCCGGTGCCCCCGTAGCGCCGGGCGGCGGTGCCGTCGCCCTGCTGGAAGGCGCCGAAGACGCTCTCGATGCGGTCCTCGGGGATGCCGACGCCGGTATCGGTGACCTGGAAGGCGAGGGCAGGGCCCGTGGAGCGCAGGGCCTGCGGGAGCTGGTCGGCGGTGGCGGTGCGGACGTCGAGCCGGACGCGGCCGGTGTCGGTGAACTTCAGGGCGTTGGAGAGCAGGTTGCGCAGGATCTGGCGCAGCCGGGCCTCGTCGGTGGTGAGCTCCTCCGGGAGGCCGGGGGCCGCCACCACTTGGAAGTCCAGGGCGCGTTCGGCGGCCACGGGGCGGAACGTCGCCTCCAGGTAGTCCAGCAGCTGCCGCAGCGAGAACGGCTCGGGGCGGATGTCCATCTTCCCCGCCTCGACCTTGGACAGGTCCAGGATGTCGTTGATGAGCTGGAGCAGGTCGGAGCCCGCGGAGTGGATGACCTCGGCGTAGTCGACCTGTTTCTCCGTCAGGTTCCCGTCCGGGTTCTGGGCGAGCAGCCGGGCCAGGATGAGCAGGCTGTTGAGCGGAGTGCGCAGTTCGTGGCTCATGTTGGCCAGGAACTGCGACTTGTACATGGACGTCCTGGAGAGCTGCTGGGCCCGCACCTCCAGTTCCTGGCGGGCCTGTTCGATCTCCAGGTTCTTGCCCTCGATGTCCCGGTTGCGGTCGGCGAGCAGCGCGGCCTTCTCCTGGAGTTCGGCGTTGGAGCGCCGCAGCTCCTGCTGCTGCTCCTGCAACTCCTGGGAACGGGTGCGCAGTTCGGAGGTCAGCCGCTGCGACTCCCCGAGCAGCTGGTCGGTGCGGACGCTGGCGATGAGCGAGCTGACGTTGACGCCGACCGTCTCGATGAACTGGTCCAGGAAGTCCCGGTGCAGCTCACTGAAGGGGTGCAGCGCGGCCAGTTCCACGGCGCCGAGGACCTGCTCCTCGACGACCACCGGCAGGATGATCAGCTGGCCGGGGTCGCCGGAACCGGCGCCGGAGGCGATCGTCGCGTAACCGTGCGGGACCCGGTCCACGACGATCGTGCGCCGGCCGCGGGCTGCCTCCCCGACCAGGGACTGGCCGAGCCGGAAGCGGCGGGGCCCGGCGGCCGGGTCGTCCGGGGAGCCGTAGGCGGCGGTCATCACGAGCTCCGTGCCGTGCTCGTCCTCGTGGGTCAGGAAGAAGGCGCCGTACTGCGCGGACACCAGCGGGGGCACCTCGCTCATGATCAGCTCGGCGAGGTCGGGCAGGTTGGCGGTGCCCTGCATCAGCCCGGAGACCCGGGCGAGGTTCGTCTTGAGCCAGTCCTGGGCCTCGTTGGCGCGGGTGGTGGCCCGCAGGGACTCGACCATCGCGTTGATGTTGTCCTTGAGGTCGCCCACCTCGCCGGGTGCGTCGACCGTGATCGAGCGGGTGAGGTCGCCCTCGGCGACCGCGCTGGTGACCTCGGCGATGGCGCGGACCTGCCGGGTGAGGTTGCCGGCCAGCTCGTTGACGTTCTCGGTGAGCCGCTTCCAGGTGCCGGAGACGCCCTCGACCTCCGCCTGGCCGCCGAGCCGCCCCTCGCTGCCCACTTCGCGGGCGACCCGGGTGACCTCGGCGGCGAACGACGACAGCTGGTCGACCATCGTGTTGATGGTCGTCTTGAGCTCCAGGATCTCGCCGCGCGCGTCCACGTCGATCCTGCGGGTCAGGTCGCCGCCCGCCACGGCCGTGGTGACCTGGGCGATGTTGCGCACCTGGTTGGTGAGGTTGTTCGCCATGAAGTTGACGTTGTCGGTGAGGTCCTTCCAGGTGCCCGACACCCCTCGTACGGTGGCCTGGCCGCCGAGTTTGCCCTCGGTGCCCACTTCCTTGGCCACGCGGGTGACCTCTTCGGCGAAGGAGGAGAGCCGGTCGACCATCGTGTTGATGGTCTCCTTCAGCTCCAGGATCTCGCCGCGCGCGTCCACCCGGATCTTCTGGGTGAGGTCGCCGCGCGCCACCGCCGTGGCGACCTGGGCGATCGAGCGCACCTGCGAGGTGAGGTTGTCGGCCATGGTGTTCACACCGGAGGTCAGCTCCAGCCACACCCCGCGCACCCGCGGTTCCCTGGCGTGGCCGCCGAGCAGACCCTGGCCGCCGACCTCCCGGGCCACCCGGGTGACCTCGGAGGTGACCAGGGACAGCTGCTCCACCATCCCGTTGTAGATGGTCGCGATCTCGCCCAGCAGACCGCCCTCGTCATCGGGCAGCCGGGCCGACAGGTCCCCGTCCCGTACGGCGGTGAGCCCCGCGAGCAGCCTGCGCAGCGCCTCCTCGGCCGGCTCCGCGGGGGTGTCCGAGGAGCGGTGGCCGGGGGTGCGACCAGACACGTCCATCGCAACCTCGCATCGAGCCGTCGTGGCGCACGGCCCGTGCGCGGCCCGCCCGTACGGCGGGCCCGACGGGCCCCTCCACTCTGGCACGGCCGGCCCGCGCCGACATCCCGGGGCGGGGCCCCCTCGCGCGAGGTGTGCGGAGACGGGTCCGTCAGCGGTCGGGACCGGTCGGACGGCCCACGGGCATCTCGAACCACACGGTCTTCCCCGCCCCGCGCGGCACCCAGCCCCAGGCCGAGGAGAGCCGCTGCAGCAGATACAGGCCGTGCCCCGACGAGGCGGCCGGGCGGTGCCTGCCGTGCGGCCGCGGACGCAGCGGACTGTGGTCGCTCACCTGCACCCACAGCCTGCCGTCGATCCGGTCGAGGCGGAGCTCGTACGGGGCGTCACCGTGCCGGCAGGCGTTGGTGGCCACCTCGGAGACCAGCAGCAGCACGTCCTCCACGGCCACCTGGCCCCGCTCGCCGCGCGGCCCGAGCCACTCGTCGAGGACCTGCCGGGTGTGGTCGCGGCACTCGGCCACCACACCCGGTCCCCTCTGGAGGCTGAACCGGCGACTGTCGGTCACGTGTTCCGTGGCATGCCCGCGATGCATACCGGGCGGGTGCCCGGGTCACGACGAATCAACCGTAATCGGCATCAAAGCACCCATTTGCGGGCATGAGCTTCTCAGGACGCTCGGACGACGGACCCGCCGCCACCCGGCGGCGCAGGCCCCCGCCCCGTCGAAGGAGCCCCATGCCCACCGCTCGCGAAGACACCGCCCGCACGCAGGCGCCGCCCATGGCACCGGCGCCCGCGGTCCGTGCCCGCGCGCTGGCCGGTATACCCGAGGTGGCCCGGCCCCAGGACCTGAGCACCGACGATGCGCAGTCCCTCTCGCAGACCCTGTTCCGCCGCCTGGCCGAGCTGGAGGAGGGCACGCCCGAGCACGCGTACGTACGGAACACGCTGGTGGAGCTGAACCTCAGCCTGGTCAAGTTCGCGGCCCGGCGGTTCCGCAACCGCGCCGAGCCGATGGAGGACATCGTCCAGGTCGGCACCATCGGACTGATCAAGGCGATCGACCGCTTCGACGTGGAGCGGGAGGTGGAGTTCTCCTCCTTCGCGCTGCCCACGATCACCGGTGAGATGAAGCGGTTCTTCCGGGATACCAGCTGGGCGGTCCAGGTCCCCCGCAGGCTCCAGGAGCTGCGCCTGCGGCTGGCCAGGGCCCTTGAGGCACTCGGCCAGGAGCTGGGCCGCCCGCCGACGACGGCGGAGCTGGCCGCCCGCCTCGGGGTGACCGAGGCCGAGGTCGTCGAGGGCGAGCGGGCGGCCAACGGGTACATGACCCGGTCGCTGGACATCCCGGACGACGACACCGGGGCCGCCGCCGGACTCCTGCGCAGGCTCGGCGAGGAGGAGGGCGCGTTCGAGATCGTCGACTCGCTGGAATCCCTCAAACCGCTCATTGCCGGTCTCACGGACCGCGAGCGCACCCTGCTCTCCCTGCGCTTCGGCGAGGAGCTGACGCAGGCCGAGATCGGCGCCAGGGTGGGGCTCTCCCAGATGCACGTCTCGCGCCTGCTGGCCCAGGTCCTGGAACGGCTGCGCGTGGGGCTGCTCGAAGACGCCCCCGAACTCGAAGACGCCCCCGCACCGGCCGGCGGCGCATCGCACGGAGACCGGTCAGCGCGCGGAGCCCGGTCAGCGGCTCCCCGGTGAGCGGCGGTGGCTCGGTGGGCGAACGCCCTCGGCCCGCGACGGCAGCGCGACCTCCAGCCACACCACCTTGCCCGTCCCCAGCGGGGTCGAACCCCACTCCCCGGCGAGCCGGTCGAGCACCATCAGGCCGTGGCCGCCCGGCAGCGAGGGGGCCCCGGGGCGGCGTGCGGGGGTGACGGGACTGCCGTCGGCGACCTCCACCCGCAGATGGCCGTCCTCGTGGCGCAGCACCAGCTCGCGCGGCCCGCCCGCGTGCAGACAGGCGTTGGTGACGACCTCGGAGACGAGCAGCAGCACATCGTCCACGCGCGCGCGGTCGTCCTCCTGGGCGGTCGTGGTCCACCCCCAGTCGGCCAGCGCGAGCGCGGTGAAGTCACGGCAGCGGGTGACCACGCCCTTCGTGCCGAAGAGCTCCAGGCGGCGGATCTGGCTCCGCCCGGCCCGGCTCGTGTCACCCATCGCCTTCTCCGCTACTCCGGCGGGCGGCCCGCGAGCGCCTGCTCCAGGTCGGCGTGGATGCGGAACACCGCGTACGCACCGGTGATCTCGAACATCCGGGCGACGGGCGGCTGGAGTGCGGCGAGCTCGATGCCGCAGCACTCGGCCCGCGTGGCCGCCGCCCGCGCCCGCAGCAGCGCGTTCAGCCCGGTCGAGTCGCAGAACCGCAGCCCGGCGCAGTCGACCACGATCCGCTCCGGGGCGGCGGCGATCTGCTCCGCGAGGGCGGTACGCAAGGGCTCCACCGTGTCGTGGTCCAGCTCGCCGGTGAGCGAGAGCACCGCGGCCCCGCCGACCTGCCGTGCCGCGACGGCGAACCGTCTGCCTCCGGCGGTGCCCCCGTCGAACGAGTCGTCGCTCGTGTCCGGTGACATCGGTCCACCCGCCTCCTTCGCCACTGCTCGGTGGTGATCCGCACCGGGCGCCTGTAGGAAGGGTGCCCAATGATCGGCGCTCCAGTGCTCGGACGGGGCCCGGGCCCGGCCCACCCATCCTGCCCGGCCGGGCACGCTTCCGCGATCGGTGCGGCCGAGCCCCGGCGGGCGTGCCCCGTATCGGCCGCACCCCGGTTTGAGCTGCTGATACGGGGTGACCCGGCAGTCAACGTGAGAATCCGGAGCACGAGAGAGGGGCACCGATGGGCATCACCGACAGCGCGGCCAGGCTCGCGGCCGAGGCGGACCTGAAGGAACGCGCGACGCATGCCACGCACAGGACGACCGAGACGGCGGCCGGGGCCCGCACCGCGGTCGGCCGGGCCGCCCGCACGGTCCGCGACCACACCCCCGCGCCCGTGCGCCGGGCGACGGCCGTGGCGGCGATGGCCGGGCGCGCCCACCCCCGGCAGATCCTGCTCGCCGCGGCGGCCGTGGCAGGCGCCCTGTTCGTCCTGCGGGGGCGACGCCAGCGGAAGTGACGGCCGCCGTTCGGACGACCGCGGCCCGCGCCCGGTCGCACGCCCGGGCGTCCGGGCGCAGCATGGAAGGCGGAAAGTCGTGCCGATCGGCCTGGGCCTGGCCAGCGGGCGTGTCCCGCGCAGGGGCGTACGGGTGAGGAGGCCGGTGATGGCTGGTGCGCAGTCCTTCCCGGCCCGAGCGGGGGCGAGGGATCCGTCGCTGGTGGCGGGTGGCCTGCTGGACGTGCTCGGGGTGGCCGCGGTCGTCCTCGACGCCGAGGGCCGCATCCGGCTGTGGAGCCCGCAGGCCAAGCGGGTGTACGGGTACACCGCCCAGGAGGCACTGGGGCAGTACGCCGCGAAGCTGCTGGTGGACGAGGAGCACCGCGACGTCGTGCTGCGGCTGTTCGCCCAGGTGATGTCCGGCGAGGGCACCTGGGCTGGGGTCTTCCCCGTCCGGCACAAGGACGGCAGCACCCACCTCGTGGAGTTCCGCAACGTACGCCTCGAAGCCGACAACGGCCGGATGTTCGCGCTGGGCCTGGCCTCCGAGCAGGCCACGGTGCGGCGGGTGGAGCGCGATCTGGCCCTGTCGCTGCGGCTCGTGGACCAGTCGCCCATCGGCCTCGCGGTCCTCAACACCGAGCTGCGGTACGTCCTGGTGAACCCCGCCCTGGAGCGCATCAACGGCATTCCGGCCGACGAGCACCTGGGGCGCCGGATCGTCGACGTACTGCCGTTCCTGGACGGGGCCACCGTCGAGGCGCGGATGCGCGAGGTGATGGCGAGCGGACGCCCGGTGCTCGACGAGTTCACCACCGGCCGCACCGCCGCCGACCCCGAGCGGGACCACGCCTGGCTGGTGTCGGTGTACCGGCTCGACGACCAGGCCGGGCACGTCCTCGGCGTCGCGGTGTCCGTCGTCGACGTCACCGAGCAGCACGAGGCGGCCGTCTCCGCCGCCCAGGCCCGGCGCCGGCTCTCACTGATCGCGGACGCGTCCGTCCGTATCGGCACCACCCTCGACCTGGAGGTGACGGCCCGCGAGCTGGCCGAGGTCGCCGTCCCGGAGGTGGCCGACATCGCCGCCGTCGACGTGCTCGACACCGTCCTGGCCGGTCCCCGGCCGGGGGAGAGCGACGGCGGCGCCGTGCGGTTCCGCGCGCTGGCGCTCAACGCGGCCTACCCCACACCCGCCACCGAGGCCGCCGACCCGGTCGGCGACGTCGCCCTGTACGGCCCCACCCGGCTGGTGACCCAGTGCGCCCGCACCGGCCGCCCCGTCCTCGTCCCCCGGGTGCGCCCCCAGGACCTGCCGCGCATCGCCCGCAACGAGGACGCCGTGCACCTGCTGGCCGCCGCCGGAGTCCACTCCTACCTCGCCGTCCCCCTCATCGCCCGCGGCCAGGTCCTCGGCGCGCTCGACCTCAAACGCGCCCGCAACCCCGCCCCTTTCAGCAAGGACGACGTCCTGCTCGCCACCGAACTCGCCGCCCGCGCGGCGGTGTCCATCGACAACGCCCGCTGGTACCAGCGCCAGCGCGAGACGGCGCTGATGCTCCAGCGCCATCTGCTGCCCCAGCGCCCCGCCGCCCCGCCCGGCCTGGACATCGCCTACCGCTACCAGCCGGCCGCCGCCGACGACGAGACCGGCGGCGACTGGTTCGACGTCATCGCGCTCAGCGGCGACCGTACGGCCCTGGTCGTCGGCGACGTGATGGGCAGCGGCATCAACGCCGCCGCCACCATGGGCCAACTGCGCGCCACGGCCCGCGCCCTGGCCCGGCTCGACCTGGACCCCGCGACCGTACTGACCCATCTGGACGCCGCCACCGCCGACCTGGGCGACGCGACGGCGACGTGTGTGTACGCGCTCTACGACCCCCACACGCACCTGTGCCACATCGCCGTCGCCGGGCACCCGCCCCCGGTGCACCTGCGGCCCGGCCGCCCGCCCCGGCTCCTGGACCTGCCCACCGGAGCGCCGCTGGGCGTCGGCGGCGTCCCGTTCTCGACCACCGCCGTCACCCTCGACCCCGGCGACGACCTCGTCCTGTACACCGACGGTCTGATCGAGACCCGGGACCAGGACATCGACACCCGGCTTGCGACCCTCACCGATCTGCTGACCGGCCCCAGCCGCCCGCTGGAGGACACCTGCGACTTCCTGCTCGCCGCCCTGCGCCGCCCGGACACCCACGACGACGTGGCCCTGCTCATCGCCCGGGCCCGCGCCCTCCCGGCCACCTGACCGGGAACACACCTACATCTGCGTACCGAAGTCCTGGGTCCACCAAGGGCCGCCGGCGCCGTTGTGGATGCCGACCCCCAGCTCCTTGAAGGCGCAGTTGAGGATGTTCGCGCGGTGCCCGGGGCTGTTCATCCAGGAGTTCATGACGTCGGCCGGGGTCTGCTGGCCGCGGGCGATGTTCTCGCCGTAGGTGGACCACTGGTAGCCCGCGGCGTGGATGCGCTCGCCCGGGCCCGCGCCGCTGGGGTCGGTGTGGTCGAAGAAACCCTGTGCCGCCATGTTGTCGGAGTGGCGCTGCGCGGCCGTGGCGAGCCGGGAGTTGTCGCTCACGGGGCCGCAGCCGTTCTTGGCCCGTTCGGTGTTGACCAGCGCGATCACCTGCTGGGCGGTGGACCCCTGCTTGGCGAGGGAGTTCGGGACCTTGGGCGAGTGCGACGAGGGAGTCCGCGCGGCGGTGGTGTGCGGCGTGGTGCTCGGCGCGGTCGGCTTCGGCGAGGCGGCTGAACGACTCGGTGACGGCGATGAACTCGGCTTCGGAGAAGGCGAGTTGGGTGTACGAGTCGGCCCCGTGGCGGCGGTGCCTTCGGGGCTCGCCGCGGTGACGGCCACGTCGGCCGGGGCGTCGGCGACCGCGGTGGGAGGCCCGGACGGATCCGACGAGACATGGATGACCACGGCGAGGCCGCCTATCGCGGTGGCGCCCGCCAGCACCGCGGCGGCCCGGCGCCGCCGCCTGGCACGGTCGCGGTCGCGGCGCAGCTCGCTCCGGCTCGCCGCCTCGGCGTGTGCGCCCTTGCCACGGGGCGCCTGGCGGTGGCGGCCGGGAGCCGACGGCGGTCGCGGCGGCTGCGCCGAGCCGGCCGTCCCGTACGCCATGGGCGCCATACCCCGGTGCGCGGCCAGGGCCGCGAACAGACCCGCCGCCGAAGCCACCGGCACCAGGGCGAGCCCCGCCAGCAGCCCCTCGGGCGGTACGAGTCCACTGGCGAGGCCCGAGCAGACCGGGCACACGCGGGTGTGCCGGGTGATGCGCTTGCGCCACAGCGAGGAGGGCACACCGTCCCAGAGCGAGAGCAGGCCGGTGAGTTCGTGGCAGCGCGGGGCGACCGCCAGGGTCCGTACCACCTGGCGCGACGCGTCGAGCCGCTCCTTCATGCGCTGCACGCGTACGGCGGTGTGCTGCGGCGACAGTTCGAGCGACGCGGCCACCTCGGCGCGGGTCAGGCACCCCGCCGTCTCCAGCCACCACAGCGAGAGCAGCCCCCGGTCCTCGGGCTCCAGCCAGCGGGTGGCCTCGGCGGCCTCCCTGCGCTGCCCGGAGAGCCCGAGCCGCAGGATCGTCAGGTCGACGAAGTCGGCACCGGGATCGGGCAGGTCGCTCGTCTCCTGGATGCCGGTGCCGTCCGGCCGGGTGCGGGCGCGCTGCCAGTACTGGCGCAGCTGGTTCATGGTGATGGCCACCACCCACGACCGGAAGCTGCCGGGATCCCGCAGCCCCGCCAGGCCGTCGAGCATCCGCAGCACGCTCTCCTGGACCACGTCGTCGACGTCGGCGTGACCGTTCAGCGCCCGGCCGACGATGTTGTAGACCAGCGGCAGGCAGGCCGCGACAAGTTCGTCCTGGGCGTGCTGGTCACCGGCTCGCGCCGCCTCGACCGTCGCCGTCCCGTACTCCATGTTCACGCCTCGTCCACTCTCCCCGGGCCCCGGTGGTCTCCGGGCTCCAACCGACTGCTTCTCCACCGTGGGAGATCGGCGGGGGACCGGCGGATAACGAAAACGTGGAGGAAATCTTTTCCGGGCTGTTCGTGGCTGTTCCTGGCCGTTCCCGGCCGTTTCCCGGCCGTGCGGTGTCACACCGTCCGCCGCCCGAGCAGGGCGAGACCCATGCCGCTGGCCGTGTAGTGGACTTCGCGCCGGTAGCGGTGGCTGGTGACCAGACCGGCGTCGCGCAGCACGGCGAGGTGCTGGGACACCGCGCCGAGGCTGAGGCCCGTACGCGCGGCCAGCTGTGTGGTGGTGGCCGGGGAGCTCGTATCGGCGAGCACCCGGGCGCGGCTGCGGCCGAGCAGACGCGCCAGGCCCTCGTCGGCGCTCCCGCGCCGCTCCCACAGGGTGCCCACGGCACGCGCGGGGTAGAGGACGCAGGGCGGTGTCGGGCCCCGGCCGGGCAGCAGACGGCAGCGGGTGGCGAACGCGGTGGGGACCAGGGTGATCCCGCCCCCGTCGAGCTTCCGCTCGCCGCGCGGCAGATCCACCGACACCAGCCGGTCCTCGGTCCACCGCAGGGTGGGGTGGAGGTGGGCGAACACCTCCTGGATGCCGTCCTCGGCCAGTTGGCGCGTGCGGTGGACGACGTCGGCCTCCAGGAGGGCGCGGATGCGCGGCCAGTACGGCCGCACGGCGGCCCGCCACCAGGCGAGTACCGCGTCACCCACCTCGGAAGGCACCCCGGAGAGCGTGAGTTCCTCCTCGATCTCGGCGAGCGGACACCGCGGGGGAGGGGGCTCGAAAGCGTCGAGCGGGCCGCGGAGCGGCTCAAGGAGCCGAGCGAGCTCGCGGTCCTCGCGCAGGGCCAGCGCCTTCTTGATCCACGGCAGGTGGACGGCGTGCCGCCCGGGATCCTCCGAGGCCCGCAGGCTCGCCACCGTCTCCCACAACGGCGAGATCGCGAACCGCAGGTTGGCCAGATCGTCCACCCCGAACCGCACCGCTCCCATGCCCCGCGCCCCCGATCACCCCATGACGTTTTCGGTCAGCCTAAAACAATGGTCGGGCCGCCCCGCCCATGGTGGAGTGCGCGATCATGACGCTCTCCTGCTCCACGGACACCACCCCGGCACGGCCCGGCGCGCTGCTGCGCGACGGTGACTTCCGCAGGCTCTGGGCCGCCGACACCGTCAGCCAGGCCGGTACGGCTATCACCGTCCTCGCCCTTCCCCTCATCGCCATCGGCACCCTCGACGCGACCCCCTTCCAGGCCGGTCTGCTGGTGACGTTCGAGTACCTCGGCTTCCTGCTCCTGGGGCTGCCCGCCGGGGCCTGGGTGGACCGGACACGCCGCCGCCGGGTCATGGTCGCCGGAGACCTGGGCCGCGCCCTACTCCTGGCCTCGGTCCCCGTCGCGAGCGCGCTGGACGCGCTGAGTCTGCCCCAGCTGTACGCGGTGGCCTTCGGCATGTCGGTGTGCACGGTGTTCTTCGACGTGGCCGCCCAGAGCCACCTCCCCCAACTCGTCGACGGCACCCGGCTGATGGAGGCCAACGTCAAACTGGAGGCCGGCCGCACCCTCACCCAGGCCGCCGGACCCGGCGCCGGAGGCGCGCTTGTCGGCGCGCTCACCGCGCCCCTCGCCGTCGTGGTGGATGCCGTCAGCTACCTGGCCTCCGCGCTCCTGCTCACCCGCGTGCGCCGCCCCGACACGGCCCCGCCCGCGTCGACGACGACGGTGGGCCTGCGAGGCGAGATCACCGAAGGGCTGCGCTTCCTCTTCGCCCACCCGACGCTGCGGGCGCTCACCCTCACCTCGGCGATCTCCAACCTGTGCGGCACGGTCGGCGCGGCCATGCTGCTGGTCCTGCTCGCCGGAGACCTCGGCCTCTCCCCGTTCCTGTGCGGCCTGGTCTTCACCGCGGAGGCGGTCGGCGGCTTCCTCGGCAGTCTGCTCACCACGCGGATCGCCGCCCGCCTCGGCCAGGGACCGGCGATGTGTCTGTCCGTACTGACCAGTGGGGTGCTCTGGCTGCTCGCGCTGCCCTTCTACCAGTCCGACGGGCGCTTCGCGCTCGCCGTCGCGCTCCAGGGCCTCGGCTGGACGGCCTTCATGACCTTCAAAATCACCTCGGTGGCCCTGCGCCAGCAGCTCTGCCCGCCACCGCTCCTGGGCCGTATGACGGCGACGTTCCGATTCGTGGTGTGGGGTTCCATGCCGGTCGGCGCACTCCTGGGCGGCGCCCTGGGCGAGCACTTCGGCGCCCGCACGGCGCTGTGGGTGGGAGCGCTGGGGGAACTGCTCGCCGTGGTGCCGGTGTTCGCCGCCACGGTGCGGGGTGCGCGTACCTAGCGGGCAGGGCCGCAAGTGGTCCCTGCCCGCGCCCACCCCGGGGAGGGATCCGGCTCGCCGGCCGCCGCGCCTGACCAGGGGCACGGGGCTCGGCGGACAGGTGCTGTCCGCCGGGCTCCGTGCGGCTGATGCCGTACGGCGAGAAAGGCATCGACCCGATCCAACCCCGGCGGAGGAGAAGGGTCAGGCCGTCGCGGGCACGGCGTCGGCGGTGGGCGTCCCGGCCGCCGCGGCGGACTTCTTGTCCGGGGCGGTGTAGAAGACCGAGCCCTGCTTGCGCTCCCGCTCCAGCTCGCCCTTGGCGACGAGCGCTTCGAGGGTGTTGCGGACGACCTGGGGGCTGGTCTTGCGGTCGGGGTGGGCGGTGGTGAGTTCGGCGAGGACGTCGGAGACCGTACGCGGCTCCTGGTGTCCGGCGAAGAGGCCGAGCACGACTTCGCGCAGGGTGGGTCCGGAGGTTTCCGCCTTGCGCGGGGAAGCGGTCTTCGCCGGAGCGGTGTTCTTGCGCGGGGCCCGGGCGGGCTTGGCCGCGGCGGCCTTGACCTCGGTCTTCTTCGTCCGGGGGGTGGGCACCTTGGCCGGTGCGACGGCCTTCGCGGGAGTGGCCTTCGCGGGAGCGGACTTCGTGGCAACGGCCTTCTTGGGGGCGGCCTTCGCCGGGGCGCCGCCGAGGGTGTGCTGCATGGTTTGCAGCAGACCGTGGTCCCGCTCCAGGGCTTCGAGTTGGTCCTTGAGTGTGTCGAGTTCGGCGCGGATACGTGACTGGTCCTGCTGGTTGGCTTCCAGATCGGCGGTGACACGCGCCGCGTACTGGTCCTTGAGAGTGCTGATGTCCGGCTCGTCCGCCATGGGAGTTCGCTTTCCTCGTGCTGGATGATGCCGCCGGGTGCCGGCCCTTGCTGCGGGCACAGCACAGGCGAGTTCTCAAAAAGATACACACCTGACCCAAACAAACGCAGCCCGTCTGAATCGGCTGCACACTAAAGAGTTGATGAGGGAAACGGTGAATCTCCGATCATGCGGGGGATCACAGGTCGCGGAACACGTCCTACGACCGGCGCGGTAGGTGTACCGAAGTCACCTACCGCGAAAGTTCACCCGGGATGAAACCGCTGCCTGATGTCTCGTCAGGATCAGCCGCCTAGGGTGCGGTTGCCGGAATTCGGACGGGATATCGGACGCGAAAACGGGAGACGAGATGAGTGCTGTGGACGTACGCCGGGTGTCGGTCGCTCTGAGCGCGGCCGCGCTGATGGCGGGGAGCCTGCTGGGCGCCACCGCCGCGCAGGCCAAGCCGGGCGTCGCCAACATCGGTACGGGCTCGGGGAACAAGGCCGGGATCAAGTGCGTCCAGCGCGCGTTCAACGCGTACGCGGGGACGAGGCTGGCCGTGGACGGCGTCTACGGAAAGAACACCAAGGACGCCGTGGTGAACTTCCAGCGCTTCTGGCACCTCCCGGTCGACGGGACGGTGGGCCCGAACACCGGTGGCACGATCGAGTTCATGGTGGCCCGGAACAACGGCGGCAAGGACGTGTGGCGGACCAACGGCTGCTGGGCGGTGGTCCCGACCAAGAAGTGACCGGGCCGCGCAGTCGGTGGTGCACATGCTGCCACGTGGGGTGTGACCGGCATCACGAGCATGGTCCCGCCGCCCCGGGGCACCCGAAACCCCAGGCCCCGTCGCGTCCCCCGTCGCGACGGGGTCGCCCCTGTCCCCGTACCCTGTGCGGTCCGGCCCGGCGGGGGCGAGGCAGCTCCGTCGCGAAAGCGAGGGGGATTGACCCATGGGAACCCTGGGCAAGTGCGCAGGGGGTGAGTGCGGGCGGTTTCGCATGCAGGACGGGGGCAGTGAGGTGAGTGAGGAGACGGCTCCTACCGGCAGGACCGGACTCGTGCCGGTCGACGCCGCGGAGGCGCGCAGGCGCGTGAAGGCGCTGCTGGGTTCGGTGCTGGGCAGATCGCAGCTGTCGAATCAGGACACGGTGGTCGCGGACGCGCTGCTGGTGACGTCGGAGCTGGTGACGAACGCGCTGCGGCACGCGGGCGGCGTCACCGCGTTCGAGGCGATGGCGGACCGTGTGGGGCTGCGGCTGGTGGTCGAGGACGCGAGCACCGGGCTGCCGTCGACGAAGGAGCCGAGCGGCGACTTCACCCCCGGCGGCTACGGCTGGCCGATGATCTGCCGTCTGGCGACCAGCGTCACCGTCAGCCTGCTGCCGTCGGGCGGCAAACGCATCCAGGTCTTCGTACCGCTGTAGCCGCGGTGGGCGCCCGGACACCTCCGCAAGGGGTTCAGAGCCTGTCTTCGAACCCCCGCCCGCGCCCCGGCGCCCGGCCCGCACGACGGGCTCTCACCCGGACTCCGTCGCCAGATCCCGCTCGTACGGCGCCATGCGGTCGTCGTCGCGCCACGGGAGCAGCAGCGGGGTCGCCAGGAGCAGCAGACCGGCGATCGCTATGGCCGTGCGCGGGCCGGCGGCAGCGGCCAGCAGACCCCACACGGCCGTCATGGCCGCGATCGTGGCGCTGCTGGTGACCGACCACGCGGAGAGCGTACGGGCGACCCGGTCGTCCTCGGTCCTGGCGAGCCGGTAGGTGGCGTACACCGGGTTGAACACGCCCGAGCAGGTGATCAGCGCGAACTCGACGGCGATGACGAGCAGCAGGCCGGGAACCCCCGGCCGGACGAACCCGAGACCGACCGACCAGCACGCGCGCAGCGTCCCGGAGGCGAGCATCACCCGGTGCTGCCCGAACCGGGTGACGAGCGGGCCGGCCAGCCGCGACCCGAGGAGACCGCCGAGGCAGGCGATGCCGAACGCGAGACCGTACTGCCAGGGCGCGAAGGCGAGGTCACCGAGCATGAGCGCGGCGAGCACCGGCGCGGTCGCCATGACCAGGCCGTTGTTCAGGACCGTGTTGAAGAAGAGCGGGCGCAGTGCCGGGTGGCCCAGGATGTAGCGCCACCCCTCCAGCAGGTCCCCGGCCCGCATGCGCGGCGCACCGGTCCGTACGGGCCGCGGCTCCCGCCCGCCGATCGCGCGGATCCCCGCGGCGGACAGCAGGAAGCTGACGGCGTTGGCCAGAACGGTCGTCACCGGACCCAGCAGCCCGATCGCGGCGCCGCCCAGCGGCGGGCCGAGCACGGAGGCCGTCCAGGTGGTGGACTCGAAGCGCCCGTTGGCGACGAGCAGGTCCTCGGGCCGTACGAGCGACTTGAGGCACGCCCCGGCCGCCGCCTTGAAGGTGATGTCGCAGGCGGCCACGACCACGGACACCGCCAGGAGCTGTCCGAAGCCCAACAGCCCGAAGGCGTACGCGACGGGGACGCTCAGCAGTGCCGCGAACCGGACGAGGTCCATGGCGACCATCACCGGCCGCTTGCGGCGGAACTCCACCCACGGCCCGAGCGGCAGCGCGACCGCCGCCCCCACCGCGAGCCCCGCGGCCGCCAGCGCCGACACCTGGGCGGGCCCGGCGTGCAGGGCGAGGATCGCGACCAGGGGGAACGCGTCGAACGCCAGCCAGGTCCCGAGCGTGCTCGCCCCGTACGCGGCCCACAGCCATCCGAATCCGCGCCCGAGCGCTCTGCTGCCCGCCATGCCCGGCGCACTCCTCGCTGTCCCGCCCGGAGACCCGGAACGACCTCACCTGGAGCAGCGATCAAAGCGGGCGGCACCGCCCCGGGTCAAACAGCCGCCCGGGACGGTGCCGCGAGGTGGGTGGAACGTCACTCGACGGCGACGCCCATGCCGGTCCGCAGCTTGGTGAGGATCCGGCGCAGGATGCGCGAGACCTGCATCTGGGAGACGCCGAGCGTCTCACCGATCTCCGACTGGGTGCGCTCCTCCACGAACCGCAGGTGCACGACGAAGCGCTCGCGCTCGGTCAGTGTGTCCATCGCGGGCGCGAGGGCCTGGAAGTCCTCGACCAGCTCGATGGCCGGGTCCTCGGAGCCGATGACGTCGGCGAGGGCCGCCTCCCCCTCCTCCTCGTTGCCGGACAGGGCGGCGTCGAGGGACGAGGAGTGGTAGCCGTTGGCGGCCAGCTGGGCCTCCAGCACCTCCTCCTCAGTGATGTCCATCAGGGCGGCCAGCTCCTTGACGGTGGGGGAGCGGTCCAGCCGGCTCTCCAGCTCGGCTCGGGCCTTGCCCAGCTCCGTCCGGCGCTCCTGGAGACGGCGCGGGACGTGCACGGCCCAGGTGGTGTCGCGGAAGAAGCGCTTCATCTCGCCGACGACATACGGCACGGCGAACGTGGCGAACTGCGTCTCGCGGGACAGCTCGAACCGGTCGATCGCCTTGATCAGCCCGATCATGCCCACCTGGACGACGTCCTCGATCTCGTCCGCGTACTGGCGAAAGCGCCGCGCGGCGAAGCGCACAAGCGACATGTTCATCTCGATCAGGGTGTTGCGGGCGTACTGATGGGCGGGGGTCCCCTCCTCCAGTACTGCGAGCTGTTCGAAGAAGAGGCGTGACAACTCCCGGGCGTCACTTGGGGCGAGCTTGTCGGGGCACTCCACCAAAGGCAGTTCCGGCGCCACCTGGCTCCGCTGACCCACCATGGTGCCGACCTCGACCGTCGTCATGATCTCTCCTTCGATCGACCTGTACAGCTTCCAACGCGTTCCGAACGCGAAGAGCGTGTACCCGCGAACTCGCCTCGCACACGGCCCCGTTCCGAACGGGCCGAAATGCTGTTGAGGGCGGTGCCCGCGGTCGGAGAGGATCGCGGACATGTTTTCGCCCAAGAACCGCCGTCCGAAGTCCGCCGAACTCCTCAAGGCCTGGGAGTGCCTGGACGCGGGCGACCTGCCCGGTGCCGTGCGCCTGCTGCGGACCGCCGGGGAGGACCTGCCGCTGGGCGAGGTGGCGCTGGTCGTCGGGCGCGCCGCCAAGGCGGCCGGCTTCGACGACCTCGCCCGCGCCGCCGCGGCGCTGGTGTCCCGCCCCGCCGACGACCGGGCGCTGTACGACTTCGGGTACGCGTGCATCGAGCGCGGCCTCTCCTTCCTCGCCGTACCCGCCCTGCGCGAAGTGCTGACCCGCAACCCGGGCGCGCTGCAGGTGGTGCGCGAGCTGGTGGCCGCGTACGAGAGCGAGAACCGGCACGGCGAGGCGGTGGAGGTGCTGGCGCGGCACGAGAGCGGGTTCGAGGAGTGGCCCGACCGCTATCTGCTGGTGTTCAACGCCATCATGGCGGGCGACCTGGCCCTGGCCGACCGCCAGCACGCGCGGCTGCCCGACCCCGAGGACCCGATGTGGCTGCCCGCGCGGCAGCGCCAGCGCCACATGCTGGAGCGCGCCGCGAGCGCCGGTCCCGTGAGCGCCCTCGACCGCACCGATCTGCGCGGCTGGCAGTTCGTCATGGGCGGTACGGTGCTGGGCACGCTCTCCCCGTACGGCTTCGACGCCGGGATGAACGGCCGGTACGCCTGGCTGCAGGACTCGTACGGCCAGTGCCTGCGCGGGCTGCTGCGGCTGAAGCTGCTCCTGGACGCCGCCGGGGTGCGGCCCCGCTCGGTGTCGCTGCTGCCCGACCGGGGCAGCCGGATCCTCGGCCTGGCCGCCGCCGAGGTCCTCGGGCTCCCGGCCGAGCCGTTCGCGCCGGGGCGCGCGGATACCGTGGTGATCGCGTACGACCTGAACGAGCTGGCGGAGGTCGCCGAGGGCCCCGAGATCCTCGGGCAGCTCCAGGACCGGGCCGCCGGGCAGGTGCTCCACGAGCACGCGAGCAGCTGGACCGACACGCCCGTCGTCACCGCCGACAGCGTCGCGCTGCTGCACCAGTCGGTGGCCGCGCCCTGGGACGGGCAGCTGCGCGCGGGCGAGGACGGGGAGGTGGAGCGGACAGAGGCGGACGAGCGCCCGGACGCGCTGATCGCCGCCGAGATCGTCGGCGCGGACTCGTCCCCGGACGAGGGTGACGGGGAGACACCCGCGGACCCGGACGAGGCCTTCACGGCCTTCGTCACGGCCGTACGGGGCACCTGGCTCCAGGGCGAGCGCACCCGCCTGAAGTCGACGGGACCGGTACCGAGCTCCAAGTTCGCGTGAGGTTCCGCGCGGGCAGCGCTCTGGTCGGGGCTGCCCGCGCAGGACGTCCCCCGTCACTCAAGGGGCGCGGGGAACCGCGCGACCGGCCCCCGCCAACCCGCACACAAACCCCGGGCCCAGTTGTCCGCGTCTTTCGGCGGACAACCGCCGAACGTGCCGTACCTGCACCAGAGTTGTGCTCCCAGCGAGCACGAGGAGGGCGGATGGCAAGCCGGGGCGGCCGGCCGTGGGGGCCGTTGCGGGGGACGACCCCGCAGGAGAACCAGGCCGCGGCCCTCCTGCGGGGCTGGCTGGACGAGGCGGGACTCACCGTCGGAGGTCTGCACGGCGAGCTGCGGCGCGGGGACGTCCTGCGCGGGCCGGTGCCGTGCCGCACGACGGTGGCGGAACGGCTGGCGGGCCACCGCCTCACCGTCGAGTTCATCGACGCCGTGGCCGCGGTCTGCTTCGACGCCGTCGACAGGACCGACCGCATCAAGCAGGCACGCGAGCTCCTCACCTCCCCCGTACGCCCGCCCGAGACCTTCGCCGCGATCCCTCCGACGGCCGCCGGTGGTTCCGCACCACCGCCTCCCTCGCCCGAGGAGGTCGCTCAACTGCGGCTGAACGTCGTCGAGATGCGCAGACGGATGCGTACGGCCCTGGAGGACAACGCCGCGCTGACGGCCGAGCGCGACGAACTGCGGCGGCGCTGCGCCATCCTGGCGCGCGCCCTGTCGGCCTCGCAGTCGACCGTACGGGGGCTGACGGAGCGGTGGGAGAAGCGGGCCGATTCCCCTGAGCCTTCTTCTGAGCCGGGTGACGAGGAGCCCGAGCCGCCCGGGCAGGGGCCGGGCGACTCGGGTGGCTCGGGCGGACCGGCACGTGGCGGCCCCGCCCCGCGAGCAGGCTCCGGGCACGCGCGGGAAGTCCACGGCGAGCGCGGCGCGGCCCCGACGCTGGTCGCCGACACCACGGCCTGCGGCCCCGGGCTGCCGATCCAGGCGGTGGGGCTGCCGCCCGCCTTCGAGGCGTTCTTCGCGATGAACGTCTCGCGGTACGCGGCCTACGCCCGGCTGCACCTGCGCAAGGACATGGTCGACACCGCCGTCCTGGCGACGTTCAACGCCATCCTCCATGACTGGCTGCTCTTCCTCCAGCAGCCCCAGCCCGCCGCCTGGGCCTGGCAGATCCTCCGCCGCAGCGTCGCGGAGCAGGCCCGCCGCGTGTCACCCCGGCAGGTCCTGAGCCAGGCGATGCGGGACGCCAGGGCGTCCCTGGGCGGGATGCCCAGCGAGCTCGGCCTCTACGACGCCATCGCCGAGCTCCCGGAGCGCCAGTTCGACGTGATCGTGCTGCGCTTCGTGCTGGGTTACCCGACCGACCGGATCGCCCACCTCATGGGCCTGGGCCCGGCCACCGTCCGCAGCCACCAGCGCGCGGCCCGACGGACCCTGGCCGCGAGGCTCGGCGTGCGGGCCGGTGAGGAGGAGTGGTGAGGCGTACGAGATGCCGTCGGTCCACGGCCAGCTATAACAACGTCCGTAGAAGGAGACCCCGTTGAGCGATCACAACGACCACGGCCCCGCCCGGCAACCGCAGCACGAGCCCCTGCCCGCGCCCGTCATCAGCATCACCGTCCACGGCGGCTCACGGGTCCGCGTCGACGCCGCGATCACGAAGACGGAACCCGATGGGCGGGCGGCGCTCCCGCCCGCCCGGCCGGTGACCGGCAACCCGCCCTTCTGGCACCGCACTTCGGTGCTGTGGAGCGCGGTGGCCGCGCTCGCGGCCGTCGCCGCGGTGGTGCTGGGGTGGGCCGCGAGCAGATGAACGGGGCTCACCAGGACTCCGACACCTCGGCCCGCTGCCGCTCCCCGGCTCCCGCCGCCCGGATGCGCAGGGCGACGAGCGGCAGGATCAGTACGGACAGGATGGCCGCGCCGACGAGCGCCGCGCCCTCGTCGGCGCCGAGCGTGCCGTCGTCGATGCCGATGGTGGTGATGGCGACGACGAGGGGCAGGCAGGTGGCGCAGTACAGGGCGAGGGCGGCGCGGTCGCGGCGCGCGAGGTCGTTCGGCGCGAGGAGGAGGGCGGGGGCGCCGCGTACGAGCAGGAAGAGGACGAGGAAGGCGGGGACCAGGGCGAGCGGCCGGCCGCCGTGGAGGAGGGCGGACAGGTCGAATTCGATGCCGGTGACGATGAAGAAGATCGGTACGAGGAAGCCGAAGCCCATCGCCTCGATCTTGCCGAGGATGTCGCCGCTGTGCTCGGGCGCCGCGCCGACGAGGATGAGCCGGGTGAACAGCCCGGCGGCGAACGCGCCGAGCAGGGAGTCCAGCCCGAAGGCGGCCGAGAGCCCGAGCATGCAGGCGAGCAGCAGCATGACGAAGCGGACGGCGAACTGGCCGCTGCTGTGCAGGGTCCTGGCGATGATCCGGGAGAACCAGGGCGGCCGTGGCCGCAGGGCCCAGAAGACGGCCGCGGCGGTGACGGCGGCGAACGCGATCAGCACGGCACCGGCCCGCCCGGGACCGCGCCCGCTGAGCAGGACGGCCATCGCGATGATCGGGCCGAACTCGCCGACCGCGCCGAAGGCCATCACCACGGTGCCGAAGCGCCCGCGCAGGCTGCCGGAGTCGCGCAGGATGGGCAGGACGGCCCCGAGGGCGGTGCTGGTGAGGGCGGTGCCGATGACGAAGCTCTTGTCGGCGGCGCCGCCGGTCAGCGCGAAGGCGATGCCGAGGGCCAGGCCGAGCGTGATCAGCCAGGCCCACACCGCCCGGCGCAGGGTGTCGCCGCGCACGGCGTCGAAGTCGATCTCGTAACCCGCCAGGAAGATCAGCATGGACAGACCGAGGCGCGAGAGCACGTCGATGAGCTGGTCCTTCTCGGCCCAGTCCAGGACGTCCGGGCCGATGAGGACACCGAGCAGGATCTCGAAGACGGCTACCGGCACGGGAGCCCAGCGGCCGGCGGCGTACGCGATCAGGGGCGCGAGGACCGCGATGGCCATGATCAGGATGAGCGTCCCGGTGTGCGACATGGCTTGTATCTAGCACACGAATAAGGGCGATATCTCCCAAAAGTCACCCATGGGTCCCTGGTCGGGCGAACGTGGCCGCGTGGTCGGCCGCCCACCGTGCGAACGGCAGCGGCGGCCGTCCGAGGATGCGCCGCGCGGTGCCCGTCGCCGGAGAGCCGCCCCGGGCGGCGGCGACGATGAACTCCACGATCGAGGCGGCGGCCGCGGGCGACCCGAACCGCTCGAACTCCCGCCGGGCCCGCGCCTCGGTGAGCTCCTCGATCCGCACCGACCGTCCGGCGGCCTCGCCGATCAGCTCGGCCTGGCGGCGCTGCGACAGCAGCTCGCCGCCGGTCAGCAGGTCGCTGACCCCGCTCTTTGCGCGGCCGGTCAGCGCGGCGACCGCCGCCGCGGCGACATCGCGCTCGTGGATCGGCGCCGTGGCCGCCTCCGGGTGCAGCATCCGGGCCACGCCCTCCGTGCGGATCGAGTACGACCAGGTCAGCGCGTTGTTCGCGAGGACGAGTGGACGGATCGGCGTCCAGCGCAGGCCGGAGGCGGCGAGCGCCCGCTCCATCGCCCGGTGCTCCTCCGCGATCACGTTGCCGTGCGCGTACGGCAGGAGCACGCTCCCGGAAGAGAGGGCCACCACGTGCTCGACGCCCGCGGCGCGGGCCGCGACGGCGAAGTCGGCCACGCCCGCCGTGGCGTACACGAACACCCGGCGTACGCCGTCGAGCGCGGCCGGGAGCGTATCCGGCCTGGTGAGGTCGGCCGGGACGACCGGGACACCGGCGGGCAGGTCCGCGGTCCGCGGATCGCGTGCCGACGCCCGGACCGGCTCGCCGAGGGTGAGCAGCTGGTCGAGCACCTGCCGTCCGACGCTTCCGCGAGCCCCGATCACCAGCGTGGTCATGCGCGCCCTCCTCGGGTGCCGTGTCGTCCTGGTCGTCCCGGTTCTATCCGACATGGTCAGGGAAGTGAGAACGGGCTTGTCGGGCCAGACGGTCATAAAATGCTGTTACCGACCAGTCCGCTTCCGAGGGAGGCCTCGATGCGAGCGACCGAGGGTGACCAGCTGGTGCAGCACGGCAGAGTCGTGGGCCAGCACGACAAGACGGGTGAGATCGTCCAGGTCCTGGGCGAGAACGGCACACCGCCCTACCGGGTCCGCTTCCCGGACGGCCATGAGTCGATCATGTCGCCGGGCCCCGACTGCGCGGTGCGGTCGGCGCCGGGATCCAGGAAGGGGCAGTGGTAGCCGGGTTTCGGGCGCCGTCCTGAAATCGCCCCCGACAAACCCCACTTGAAGGATTTTCACGTACGCCAGTTCCCCTGCTCGGGAACCTTTCCGTGCACGAACATGTCATCCATGGGAAAGTGTCGATCTCCCTGGAGTGACGGGTGGGACACCAGGGGCGGACGAGTCGAGGGGGCACGCCTGTGGGCGGGGAACATGGTGTCGATCTGAGTGGCAGTGGAGCGGAGCCGCTCGCGCCGGACGACCCACGGCAGATCGGCTCGTTCCCGCTGGTCGGAAGGCTCGGTTCCGGTGGCATGGGGCGGGTGTACCTCGGGGTGGCCTCGGGCCGTTACACCGCCGTCAAGCAGGTCCTCCCGATCCTGGCCGAGGACCAGGACTTCCTGCGGCACTTCGGGCACGAACTCGACAACCTGGGCAGGCTGCCCACCGGTGTCAGCGCGTCGCTGCTCGCCACCGACCGCACCGCGCGGCCGCCGTGGTTCGCCACCGAGTACGTGCCCGGACTGACCCTGGACGCGGCGGTCGAGCTGCACGGCGGGTCGCTGCCACGGGAGGCGCTCTGGCGGCTGCTGGGGGACGCCGCGGCCGCCCTGGGCGCCGTGCACGCGCGCGAGATCGTCCACCGGGACCTCAAGCCCTCCAACGTGATGCTCACCCTGGACGGCCTCACCCTGATCGACTTCGGGATCGCCCGGGCCGCCGACCAGAGCAGGCTGACCCAGACCGGCATGGTCATCGGGACGCTCGCCTACATGGCACCCGAACAGGCCGCGGGCAGCGT
The DNA here is from genome assembly GCF_002846415.1 of Streptomyces sp. TLI_146. Taxonomy (NCBI): domain Bacteria; kingdom Bacillati; phylum Actinomycetota; class Actinomycetes; order Kitasatosporales; family Streptomycetaceae; genus Streptomyces; species Streptomyces sp. TLI_146. The sequence goes on along the minus strand of NZ_PJMX01000001.1, from coordinate 1,247,004 downwards.
CCGGTTGACGGGCGCCGCCGATGTGTTCTCCCTCGGCTGCCTGGTCGTGTACGCGGCGACGGGACGGCCGCCGTTCGGGGAGGGCGCCGGGCACGCCCAGCTGTACCGCATCGTGCACGAGGAGCCCGACCTCGAACCGGTGCGCCGCGTCGACGCCGACCTCGCGGACCTGCTGGAGCGGTGTCTGGCGAAGAACCCCGCGGCCCGGCCCGCCGCGTCCGACCTGGCCGATCTCGCCCGGGAGAAGGCGCCGTCCGGCTCCGTCGAGTGGCCGTCGGCCATCGCCGAACAGCTGTCCGAGCGGGCCGCGTTCGCCGCGAAGGTGCCGGACCTCGCCGAGTTCACCCGGTCCACGGTCAACCTCCGTCCCGCCGCCGGACCGGAGGTGGGCGTGGTGCAGGACGCGCCCGCCCCGAAGAAGCCGCGTGAGCGCCGCCCCCGCGTGCTGCTCGCCGTGGTCCCGGCGGTGGTCGTCGTGAGCGGTACGGTCATCGGTGTCAGCCTCATGCCGTACGGCTCCGACACCCGCGGCGCGGACCGGCCCGCCACCGGGGCGTCGTCCCCCGCCGCGCACTCCGCCGGGCAGTCCGGGGGAGCGGCTTCGGCGCAGCCGAACCGCTCGGGCACTCCGTCGTCGCCCGCCCCCAGTGCCTCCTCGGGCCCGTCGGGCGCGGCTTCCTCGGGACCCGGGGCTTCGGGATCCTCCGGCACCACCGCCGCACCCCCGGGATCCGGCCCGCGCCCGGGCGGCGCGGCGGGCGGCTCCGCTGCGGGCGGCTCGGGCTCGGGCGGCGGCACACCGGCCGGCGGCGGCACCCGTACGAACCGTCCCCCGGCCGATCCGCCCGCCCAGACCGGCGGCTCGACGATCGGCTCGCCGGGCACCTACCGCGTCAAGAACGTCTCCAACAGCCAGTGCCTGAGCGCCGGCGGCACCAGCGCCTCGTACGGACCCTGCGAGTCCACCGCGTCGTACGCGTGGACCTTCAAGTACGCCTCCGACGGCTCCTTCCAGCTGATCAACCGGGGCAGCGGTTACTGCCTCGTGGGCGGCAGCGACTTCGGAGGCGGCGGCGGTTTCACCGGCTACGCCACCACGTTCCCCTGCGGCCAGACCGCCGGCGGCCAGCACTGGCGGATCGGCACCCGCACGTCGTCCGGCAGCACCATCAAGAACACGTCGAGCGGTGACTGCCTCGAAGTGGGCAGCAACGGCGCGATGGTGACCCCGTGCGACTCCACCCAGCACGCCCAGCTGTGGGTCAGCGGCGGGGCCGCCTCGTGAGGTCCGGCCGCATCGGGGGGAGCGTGCGGGGGAAGAGTCCCCGGCGTGACTGACTCCGCCCTCTGGATCTCGTCGTTGACCGCCGGCACGGCCGTGCTCGCCAGCTGGGTCACCAGCCGCGGCACGGCCCGCGCCGCCCAGATCCAGGCCGCCGCCACCGAGCGCACCCAGCGCACCATCCGGATCAGCGAGGCGCGGCGGTCGGCCTATGTGAGCCTGATCGAGCAGGCGCACAAGATGGCGGAGCTGTACTGGACGGTGTCGGACATCCACAAGTCGGGCGGCAGCCGCGCCGAACAGCTCCCCGCGCTGAAGGAGGTGCAGGCCAGCCTGCGGGTGGAGTACGGCAGGCTCCGCCACTTCATATGGGTGATCAACCTGGAGGGCCCGGACGACGTGGCCGCGGCCGCCGAGACGCTCAGACTCTCGACTCGGCCTCCGCACCGGGCACTTGGCGCGTCCATCGAGGGCGAGCCGGACGCCGTCGCGCTGTTCGACCAGTGCTACGACCCCTTCTGGGAGTCGGTCCTGGCCTTCGTCTCGGCCGCTCGCACGGCGGTGCACGACCTGTAGGCGGACGTTAGCCCAGGTGCGCCCTGACCTCGTCTGCCAGGAGCCGCGCCCTGTTGTTCGTGGGGGCGACCAGCCGGGTGCGGAGGAGAAGCCGTGGATCAGTGTCGCGGGGCCGAGCGGGCGGCCGTCCGGTGAACCGGCCGTCCCCGCGCACGCGTCGACGACGAGCCGGCCGTCCGTGTAGACGGCGAGCTGGAGCCCGCTCTCCGCACCGGAAATAAAGGGCGGGACTTCGCGACGACCGCGTACTACCCTCCCCGGATGCCTCAACTCACCGGTGACGAGCCCCTGCCCGGCCGTTCGCCCGCGCTGTGGCGCGACCGCGACTTCGACGTCTTCTGGGCCGCGCAGACCCTCTCCGTCGTCGGTGACTCGTTCGCCCTGATCGCCCTGCCGCTGCTTGTGCTGCACGCGACGGGCTCGGTCGCGCAGATGGGCCTGCTGACCGGCGCCGCGGGCGCGGCCGCGGTCGGCGCGGGGGTGTTCGCGGGGGTCGTGGTCGACCGCCTCGACCGCAGGAAGCTGCTGATCGCGTGCGACCTCGTCCGCCTCGTGCTGTACGCGCTGATACCGCTGGTGTGGGCGTTCGGCCCGCAGATCTGGCTGCTGTACGTGGTGCTTCCGCTGGCCGAGGCCGTCGGGATGCTGTTCTCCGTCACCTACGTCACCGCCGTACGGGCGCTGGTGCCGGCAGAGCGCATCACCGAGGCCAACGGCAGGCTGAACGCGACGGCCGCCGCGGCCGGGGTCGTGGGGCCGCTGCTCGCGGGTGTGGTGGCGGCCTGGGTGGGCCCGGCGGCGGCCGTCGCCGTGGACGCGGTGAGCTTCGGGGTGTCGGCCCTCTGTCTGAGCTTCGTACGGTTCAAGGGCCGGACCGAGCCGTCCGGTGACGCGGCGCCGGGGCCGCGGCGGGAGTCGCTGGGCAAGGAGTTCGCCGCCGGGGTGTCGTTCCTGCGGCGGCATCCGGTGCTGCGGAGCCTGACCGTCCTGCTGTCGGCCTTCAGCTTTCTGACGCTCGGCCTCAACGACCTGATCATTTATCACCTCAAGCACGACCTCGGCCAGGGCGACGGCGCGGTCGGCACCGTCTTCGCCGTGGGCGCTCTGGGCACGGTCGTCGGCGCGCTGATGGTCGCCCGGATCCGTCACCGGCTCGGCTTCGGCGGGACCTGGATCAGCGGTGTCGCGGTCTGTGGGCTCGCCCTGGCGGCGATCGGCTCGGCCGGGAGCGTGGCGGGCATCGCCGCGCTGACCGCCGCGTTCCTCGGCTGCGCCAGTGTGTCCGGGACCTGCTCGATGTCGCTGCGTCAGGAAGTGACCCCGGACCATCTGCTCGGCCGGGTCACCTCCGCCTTCTGGACCATCCACTACTCGGCGGCCCCCATCGGCGCGGCCGTCCTCACCTGGGCCGCACAGCGCTACGGCACGGGGTCGGTGTGCCTGGTGGCCGGGGCGTGCTGTCTGCTCACCGGGGTGCTGGCGCTGTTCACCCCGGTCCGCGCGCGCCGCCCCGAACAGGCCGGACCGGTCGCGGGCGGCCCCGTCCTGAGCGGGCCCGGCCAGGAGTCGGCCCGTAGCGGATCATGCCGGGATGACTGATCGATGACTGATCCACTTCGCGTGGAGCGGCCCGCCGGCCGGGTCAGCCGTGCCGGGGGTCGGGCTTGAGGATGGCGAAGGGGGCGCCGTGCGGGTCGGCGAGCCAGGCGATCCGGCCGACGTCCGGCACGTCCGCCGCGGGCATGATGACCGAGCCGCCGTTCGACTGCGCCCGGTCGGCCGTGGCGTCCGCGTCGGCCACGCAGAAGTACGGGATCCACCGCGGTTCCATGCCCTCCTGGAGCGGGGCGAGGCCGCCGAACGAGGCGTTCTCCTGGTCGCCCTCGGCGGTGGACAGCACCGTGTACGTCATACCGGGCGCCTCCATCTCCTGCGAGCGCCAGCCGAACAGGGAGCGGTAGAAGGACAGCGCGGCCGGTACGTCAGGGGCGTGCAGCTCGGCCCAGAGCAGCGTGTTGTCCTCGGACGTCGCTTCGAGGCCCTTCGTCGCGGCGGGCTGCCAGACGGAGAACTCGGCGCCGCCCGGGTCGGTCAGACACGCCATCCGGCCCGCGTCCATGACGTCGAAGGGCGCCACCCGCACGGTCCCGCCGGCCTGCTCGACCGCCTTGGCGGTGGCGTCCGCGTCCGGCGTCTGGAAGTACACCGTCCAGGCCGGGCCGGCGCCCTCCTCGGTGAGCGGACCCAGGGCGGCGACCGTCTTGCCGTCCTTCTGGAAGAAGCCGTACCCGCCGGCCTCGGGGCCCGCGGACTGGAAGTCCCACCCGAAGACGCCGGTGTAGAACGCGGCCGCGGCCTTGGTGTCGGGGCTGCCGAGGTCGAGCCAGTTGGGTGCGCCGGTGACGAAGTCGGTACTGAGCATGGTTGCGTGCCTGCCTTTCGCGGGTCCTGGCCGTGAGGGCGGGGAGTCCGCGGCCGGGCCGGTGTCTCCCGAGGGCGAACCAGCCCATAACGGATCGTAGTGACACGGCGGCGCATCAGGCATACGGAACGGCGGAACGGGTGAGGGGCGGGACGGCTGCGGCTGGCCGCGCACGACCGTGCGGGGGCCCTCAGCGGCGCGGTGCGGCGGCCCGGCGTTCGCCGAAGCGCCACACCCGGCTCGGCTTGGTGCCCTCGCGCCGCCGCTCCCCGAGGTGGTGGAAGCCGCGTCCCATACGGCGGCCGAGCAGCACATAGCCGAGCAGCGCCCCGGACGTGTTGAGCAGCACGTCGTCCACGTCGAACGCGCGCCCCTCGACGAGCGCCCCCTGCGCCAGCTCGATGAAGACCATCACGACGACCGTGTACAGCAGCACCCGCACCGCCCGCAGCCGTCGGCGCACCAGCACCGGCAGGATCAGCCCGAAGGGCACGCCGAGCAGCAGATTGCCGCCGACCTGCCGGCAGGCGGCGAGGAAGGTGTAGTCGTCGGCGTACTCGCGCAGCGAGTGGCCCGGCCGCAGGTTGGACCCCGCGATGTCGCGCGAGGCGGGCGACGGGGTGAGGGTCAACTCGGCGAGGACGGCGGAGAACGCCGCCAGCGCGGCGATCGCCACCACCATGATCAGAATCCGAACGGCCATGACCCGCCTGGCAGTTCGCGCCCTGGCCCGCTCGGCTTGAGTGGTCATGCCGTGCGGATTCCCCGTAACGCGGACGGTACGCCTCGGCTCACGCCAGCAGGGTGAGCGCCCCCGGCAGTACGCGCGCGGTGACCGGCAGGACCGCCTCGACCTCGCCGTCCGCCCCGTACGGGAGGGGGCGGTCCGCCTCGATGCGCACTTCGCGGCCGCGCAGGATCTCCACCTGCGGCCGGTGGACATGGCTGCCGTCCTCCAGCTCCTTCATGACCTTGAAGAACAGCCGGCGGGGGGAGTCGTTGAGGATGACCACGTCGAGCAGTCCGTCGTCCACGGCCGCGCCCGGCGCGATGTGCCGCCCGAAGCCGTAGAAGCCGGAGTTGGCGGCGATCACGGTGTAGCCGCTGCGCTCGTGGAGCGTACCGTCGACGGTCACGCGGTAGTGGGCGGTGCGCCAGCCGAGCACCGCGCGCAGGCCGCCCATGTAGTACGAGGCGGCGCCGCGCAGCAGCCGGGAGGCGTTGGCGTGCCGGTTGGCCACCGCGTCGACCCCGGCGTAGACGCTGCCGAGGACGGCGACCTTGTCGTGCACGGCCGATTCGACCTCGATGGCGTCGACCTTCCTGGGGGCGCCGCGCAGCAGCAGCTCGGCCAGCGCTGCGGGCTCGGAGGGCAGCCCGAGCGCGCGGGCGAAGTCGTTGCCGCGCCCGGCCGGCACGATGCCCACGAGGGCGTCGGTGCCGGCCAGGGCGCCCGCCACGCAGCCCACCATGCCGTCGCCGCCGACCCCGAGCACCACACGGCCCTGCTCGGCGGCCCGGCGGGCCAGGGTGCGCGCGTGATCGAGGCCGCGGCTGTACTCGACCTCCAGCTCCGCACCCCCTTCGCGCAGCAGCCGGGCCAGCGGGATCAGGGCGGCGGCGCCCTGTGACCCGCCCGCGGTGGGGTTGACGACGGCCGTGAACTGTCGCATGGCTACGCTCCGATGGGCGACGACGGTGTTGCTTGCGGGCGGGGGAGGCGGGTGCTGCGCGCGGTCAGACCGTGGGCAGCGGCGGCAGCAGGATGCCGGGGTTGAGGATGCCCGCCGGGTCGAGCCGGTCCTTGACCGCGTGCAGGACCTCGACGCCGAGCGGGCCGATCTCCCGGGCGTACCAGTCGCGGTGGTCGGTGCCGACGCCGTGGTGGTGGCTGATGGTGCCGCCGGCGGCGAGGATGGCGTCGTTGGCCGCCCGCTTGGCCGGGGCCCAGTGTGCCACCGGGTCCTTGCCCTGGGCGCTGACCACCGTGAAGTAGAGCGAGGCGCCCGCCGGGTAGACGTGCGAGACGTGGCACATCACCAGCGGCGGGGTGCCCGCGTCGGTGAGGGACTGGGTGAGGGCGGTGCGCACGGCCTCGTACAGGGCTGGGATGTCGGACCAGAACGCGGCCGTCTCCAGGGTCTCGGCGAAGGCGCCGGCGTCCAGGAGCGCGTCGCGCAGATAGGGCGCGTTGTAGCGGCCGTGCGCCCAGCCGGTGCCCGGCTCCTCGCCGAGCGGCTCGCCCCCCGCCGCGCTCAGTGCGGTGTGCACGCGCGCCTTGCGGTGGGCGACCTCGTCGGCGGTGCCCTCGTACCCGACGATCGCCAGGCAGCCCGCGTCGGAGGAGAGGGAGCCGCCGATGGCGTCCGGCTTGGCCAGGCCGATCATGGTCTCGGTCTCGTCGGACAGCCGCAGCACGGTGGGCATCGGCCCGTCCTGGGCCAGGGTGCGCAGGGCGGCCTGCCCCTGGGCGAAGGACGGGAAGCGCCAGCCCTCGTAGACCTTGGTGCCGGCCGTGGGATGGATCCGTACGGTCACCGAGGTGATCACGCCGAAGGCTCCCTCGGAGCCGAGGACGAGCTGGCGCAGATCCGGTCCGGCGGCCGAGCGGGGGGCCCGGCCGAGGTCCAGGGTGCCGCGCGGGGTGGCGACCTGAAGGGCCGTCACCATGTCGTCGAAGCGCCCGAAGCCCGCGGAGGCCTGGCCGCTGGAGCGGGCGGCCGCGAACCCGCCGACCGTCGCCCACTCGAAGGACTGGGGGAAGTGGCCGAGTGTGTAACCCCGTTCGGCCAGCAGCGCCTCCACCTCGGGGCCGCGCAGCCCGGGTTGCAGGGTGGCGGTGCGGGAGACCTCGTCGAGGGCGACCAGACGGTTCATCCGGCGCAGGTCGAGCGCGACGAACGCGGCGTGGCCCTGCGGCGCCAGTCCGCCGACCACGGAGGTGCCGCCGCCGAAGGGGACGACGGCGACGCGGTGCTCGGTGCAGGCCGCGAGGACGGCCAGGACCTGGTCGTGGTTGTCGGGCAGCACCACGGCGTCCGGTGCGTCACCGACCTCACCGGCCCGGATGCGCAGCAGGTCGGGGGTGGACTTGCCACGGGTGTGGCGGACCCGGGTCCCGTCGTCGCCGCGTACGTGCTCCGCGCCGACCGCCGCCTCCAGGGCGGCCAAGGCCTCACCGGTCAGCCGCGAGGGGCGGGGCTCGACGGCCGCGAGTTCCTTCGCCGGGGCGTCCGCCGGGCGCACCCCCAGCAGGTCCCGCAGCAGCCCCGTCACCTCCTCGGGCAGTGGCGCCGCCTTGGCCGGATCGCCCCAGCCGCTCCACAGCATGTCCACCGAACCCACCTGATCACCCGCTTCGTCGCGCAGTTGTTCCGGTCCCACGGCGTGGGGGGCGGCTTGCCGTCGCCCGTTCCGTCGTTACACTGTGACAGATGAAGCCCATTCGTCACAACCGTCGGGACGACGAGGCGGTGCTCGACGCCGCCCGGGACTGCGTTCTCGCGGTCGGCGTCCGCCGGACGACCCTCACCGACGTCGCGCGCCGGGCCGGGGTCTCCCGGATGACCATCTACCGGCGCTGGCCCGATGTGCGCACCCTGGTGGGCGACGTCATGACACGGGAGTGGGTGTCCGTCACCCTCGGGGACACACCCACCACCGACACCACCCGCCCCGTGCGCGAGCAGTTGGTCGACGGGCTCGTGGCGGGGCTGCGCGCCTTCCGGTCCCATCCGCTGCTGTGCAAGATCCTCGACGTCGACCCGGAACTGCTGCTGCCGTACCTCTTCGACCGGCGCGGCGCCAGCCAGGACGCACTGCTCGCCTTCGTCCAAGAGGCGCTTGAGCAGGGGCACAAGGACGGCTCCGTACGCGCCGACCACCCCACGCGCCAGGCCAGATCGCTCTTCCTGGTGATCCAGTCCTTCGCGCTCTCGCTGCAGACCATGAGCGACGCGGCGGACCCCGAACTCGCCGACGAAGTGTTCTACGACGAGCTCCGGCACATCCTCGAGAGGACCCTCGCCCCATGAGCCGTACCGAACCCCGCTCGGACTTCTCCCTCACCGCCGCCCGCCGCGCCCGCGAACTGGACGAACTGGCCGCCGGGACGACCGTCGACGTCCTGGTCGTCGGGCTCGGCGCGACCGGCGCCGGAGCCGCCCTGGACGCCGCCTCGCGCGGCCTGTCGGTGGCCGCGATCGACGCGTACGACCTGGCCTTCGGCACCTCCCGCTGGAGCTCCAAGCTCATCCACGGCGGACTGCGCTACCTGGCCTCCGGGCAGCTCGGCGTCGCGCACGAGAGCGCGGTGGAGCGCGGGGTGCTGATGGAGCGCACCGCCCCCCATCTGGTGCGCGCCCAGCCGTTCGTGCTGCCCCTCACCTCGCTGACCTCCCGGCGCAACGCGGCACTCGCGCAGGCCGGGCTGCGCGCGGGCGACCTGCTGCGCGTCTCGGCGGGCACCGCACGGCGCACCCTGCCCGGCCCGCGCCGCCTCTCGGCCGTCGAGACCCTGCGCTCCGCGCCCGGACTCCGCCCGCACGGCCTCTACGGCGGGTTGCTCTCCTGGGACGGCCAACTGGCCGACGACGCCCGCCTGGTGACCGCCATCGCCCGCACCGCCGCCGGACACGGCGCGCGCGTCCTGACCCGGACCCGCGCCCTGTCCGTCACCGGCTCCGGCGCCCTCGTACGCGACGAGCTGACCGGGCAGGAGCTGACCATCCGGGCCCGCGCGGTCGTCAACGCCACCGGCGTCTGGGCGGACCAGCTGGTCGACGGCGTAAAACTGCGCCCTTCGCGCGGCACCCACCTGGTGCTGCGCGGCAGCACCCTGCCCGGCCTCACCGCCGGACTGCACATCCCCGTACCCGGCGAGACCAACCGCTTCGTCCTGGTCCTGCCGCAAGGAGACGGCCGGGTGTACGTGGGGCTCACCGACGAGCCCGTCGACGGGCCGCTCCAGGACGAGCCCACGCCCCCCGAGTCCGACATCGGCTTCCTGCTCGACGTCCTCAACACGGTCCTGGACACACCGGTCCACCGCGACGACGTGGTGGGCGCCTTCGCCGGGCTGCGGCCGCTGCTCGACGACGCCCCGGACGACGGTACGGGCAGCCGCACCTCCGACATCTCGCGGCGGCACGCGGTGCTGACGTCGAGCGAGGGCGTCGTGACCATCGTCGGCGGCAAGCTGACCACCTACCGGCGGATGGCCCAGGACGCCCTCGACGCCGCGCTGGCCGCCCGGGGCATGACGGCGGCGCCCTGCCGCACCGCACGCCTGCCGCTGGTCGGCGCCGCCGCGCCCGCGCAGCTCGCCGCCCTGCCCGTACCGCGCAGGCTGCTCGCCCGTTACGGCACCGAGGCCACCGCGCTGCACGCGCTCGGCGAGGCCGACCCCCGGCTGCGCGAACCGGTGGCCGAAGGGGTGGAGACCACCCGGGCCGAACTGTGGTGGGCGGTCAGGCACGAGGGCGCGCTCGACGAGTCCGACCTCCTCGACCGCCGCACCCGCGTCGGCCTGGTGCCCGCCGACCGGGCCGCCGCACTCGACGCGGCGCGCGAGGCGCTGGACGCGGCGGCACACGAGCCGACCGGGCCTTGAGCGGCGGGGCGTTCCGTATGCCTCTCCGAGCCCGCCGGTCCTGAAGACTCCCGGTCACAGGCACCACGGGCGGGCGCACACCGACTCGCCGCCGCGCCGCTGAGGTGGGGATATCCCCACCGCGACCGACCAGCTCGCCGGATGTTCCCGGTCGGCGCGGGACGGCCACCATGACTGCATGATCACGCAGTTCAGGAAGACCGCGGCGCTCGTCGCCGGACTGTGCGCGCTCGGCGCGCTCACCACCACCGGCGCGGCGGGCGCCGCGGAACGGCCCGGCCCAGAAGGCATCTGGCAGGTCGACGACTACGGCACCGTGCTCGCCGTACACGGCGGGGTCCTCGACACCTATCAGGTGACCTCCCTCAGCTGCCTGAAGGGCGTCACGGGCACCCGCGAGAAGAACACACCCGCGCGGTACGCCATGGCGGACGGCGACATGTACACCCTCCGCACCGGGGCTCGGGCGAAGCTGCACATCGACGGGTCGCCGGGCGACCGCTCCCTGCGGCGGCTCGCCGCGCTGCCCGCCACCTGCCGCGCACCGCAGCCCGGCGCGTTCGACGTCTTCTGGCAGACCTTCCAGGAGAATTACCCCTTCTTCGCCGCCAAGGGGATCGACTGGCAGGAGGTGCGCGACCGCTACCGGCCCCGCGCCGAGGCGGCGCGCACCGACGCCGAGCTCTACGGCATCCTCGCCGAGATGGTCGCGCCGCTGCATGACGCCCATATCGTCGTCTCCGCCGGCGAGACCGGCTTCTTCGGCATGACCCGCCCCGGGACCGTTGTCCCCGGCCCCGGCCTCGACGCCAAGGTCAGGGCGTTCGTGGAGCGCCGCGACCTGAAGGGGCAGTCGCTGCACCCCTACGCCAACGGCCGTATCGGGTACGCCGACGTGCCTGCGCCGGGCGGCGGAAGCTACGGCTATCTGCGGCTGTCCGCGTTCAGCGGCTACAGCGAGGCGAACACCTACGCGGCCAACCGCGCCGAGCTCGACCGCGCCCTCGACGCGATCCTCACCCCCGACCGGGTGCACCGGCTGCGCGGGCTGATCCTCGACGTACGCGTCAACGGCGGCGGTTCCGACAGCCTCGGCCTCGACCTCGCCGCCCGCCTCACCGACCGCCCGTACTTCGCCTACGCCAAGCGCACCCGCCACACCGCCCCCCAGCCCCAGTACGTCCGCCCGGCCGCCGCCACGCGCTACAGCGGGCCGGTCGCGCTGCTCACCGGAGGGTCGACGTTCAGCGCGGGGGAGACGTTCACCCAGGCCATGATGGAGCGGCCCGCGCCGACGACGCGGATCGGGGAGCCCACACAGGGCGTGTTCTCGGACGTGATGGAGCGCACGCTGCCGGGCGAGGGCCACGGTGAGTGGTGGTTCGGCGTGCCCAACGAGGAGTTCCTGACCCGCGACGGAAAGACGACGTTCGACGGAGTCGGTGTGCCGCCCCTGCTGCCCGAACCGGTCTTCACGGACGCGGAGTTCGCCCACGACCGGGATGCGGCGTTCGACCGGGCGGTGGGGTGGCTGGGGGAGCGGGGCCGCTGAGGAGAGGACCCCGGCCCCCTTCCGGGCGCCGGGGTCCCGTCGGACTTACGTGGCGTCCCGTACGGTCCCGGTGAACTCCGGGCCCGGGTGCGGTTCCCAGGACGTGTCGTACGTGATCAGACGTCCTCGCAGCGACTCCACCGGCTCCTTCAGTCCGTCCTTGACCGTGGGCACGGCCACGTCGGTGCTCAACCGGCCCGCGGGCACGGTGACCACGAGGGAGGGGCCGTCCACCACCTTGGAGAGCGGCCGGGCCGGGGTGGGGGACGCGTCGAAGGTGTCCTTGAGCCACTGCGGGGCGACGTCCGGGGTGGACAGCTCCGCGCCCTTGCCGACCGGCAGCAGGGCGAACTCGGCCGTGATGTCCGCGTCGGCCGCCGCCGACAGGGCAACCCGCCAGGTCAGCGACTGGCCCTCGACCACATGGTCGGCCACGGGTGTCATCGTGACCGTGGGCATCGGGTCGTCGTTCCGCACGGTGACACCACCGCGGTGCGAGCCGACCACTGTGCCGCGCACCGCCTTGACGAACGCGTCCCGCGCGAGGTCGTAGCCGTAGCGGGTGTTGCCGCGCACCACCACCGGCACGTCGATGTCATGGCCGCCCGGGCGGACCGTGACGGTGCGGACGGTGACGTCCTCCGTGCCCGGCTGGGGCACGAACAGCCGGACCTGGCCGCTGCCGTGGCCGGAGACCCGTACCGGGACGCGGTAGGTACGCGTACCGGAGTCGCCTTCCTCGACCGTCAGCCGGCCGATGTCGACGCGGGGCAGCGCGGGCGCGTGCACGGCCGGTGTGCCGGGCTTCCAGCCCGAGGCGTCCAGCAGCCACGCCTGGCCGTTCTTGGTGCGCGGCGTCAGCTCCAGGGCCGTGACCCGCTTCAGGTCGAGTCCGGCCCGGGTGGCGGCGGACAGCGGCATACGGAGCTCGTGCGCCCAGTACGAGGCGGTGCGCCCGGTGCCCGGCAGCCCGTCGACGCGTGCCCTGCCCAGGTTCGCGCGGCGGCCCGAGGTGTCGACGAGGGCGACGTCCACCTGGGTGCCCGTGGTGTTGGGCGGGACGATCACCCGTAGCGCCAGCGCGTCGCTGCCCGCCAGGGAGACCGGACGCGCGGGCCGCACGGCGACCGGCGAGCCCGCCCGCGACCAGCGCATGGCCACCGCGTCGCGGCCGGGCTCCCGCGCCGCCTCCCACGCGGCGAAGTGCGGCGACGCCCCCGCGGTGGCGGGCGGCAGACAGGCGCGGGCCGGATCGGGGTCGACCTGGGCGCACACCCGGCCGCCGGACACGGCGAGCCCGGGGCCCGGCAGGAACGCCGGGGTGCGGTGGGCGCCGACGGCGTGGGACAGCACCCGGGCGGGGTCCGCCGAGGGCGCGCGGCGCCCGGAGCCGTCCAGGAGCGGGCGCACCCGGTCGTCGCCCGCGACGAACAGCCGGGCCGCCGCCGCGATGTAGGTGGCTCCGGCGGTCTGCTGCGGGGTCGCGGTCAGCCGGGTCCTGGTGCCGGGGGCGCAGACCCGGTCGGGGGTGTCGTCGGAGGCGAAGTCGTCGTCCGCGGGCGCCTTCGACTGGCCGGGAGTCCACTCGCTGTTGAAGAAGTTGTGGTTGGCGCCGACCATGTACACCGCGCTGTGCAGTGCGGCGCCGCGGCTCACTCCGCGCGTGCCGTCGACGTATATCTCGCCCTGCAGATCGGACACATCGCCGTCGCAGCCCGGCAGGACGGTCAGCGAGGGCACGTCGGGGGCGGGGTTCTGGCCGAAGACCGTCGGGCCGATCAGGACGGTGCCGCGGATGTTCCAGCGGACCGGGCCGTGGTGGCCGTCCTGGTCGGCGGGCGGTGCGTAGAGGCTGTCGAGCGCGGCCCGGTTGACGCCCTCGCCGCCCCGGGAGTGCCCGACGAGCAGCACCCGGGACGGGTCCGCCGGGGCGACGGCACGCACGGCGGCCGGTGCGCCGGACCGCTTCGCGGCCCACTGCGCCCAGCGGGCCAGATGCAGCCGGACCAGGGACGAACGGGCCTGGGCGCCGCCGTCGTCGAGCACGGCGTCCTGCCCGTTGATGCCGTTGGCGGCGATCGACACCGTCACATAGCCCTGCGAGGCCAACAGCTGCTGGGCGCGCAGATACCCGTCCTGGCTCGGCACCGGCAGCGCACCGGGCTTGCACGGCCACTCGCCGCCGTCCTCACCGGTGGTGGTGAAGCAGGTGTAGTGGCGGCCGTGCAGGAACAGCGCCAGCGGACGCCCGCCGGGCGCGTTCGTGGGCCCCACCACGGTGCCGCGCATCTCCACCGGGGCCTTGAGGCCGGGCAGCCGCACCGAGGCGAGGGTGTACGCGCCCCGAGCTGTGCGGTACGGACCCGGCACTCCGGGATCCACCTCGTTCGCGGGGAGCGGGACTTGCGCCTGCGGGGCGGCAGGTGCGAGTCCGGTCGGCGGGGGTGTGGTGCGTCCGGCCCCGGCCGCGTCGAGGCGCCGGCCGCCGGCCAGCACCTTCAGCTCGGCGGCCGACCCGATCCGGGCGCCGTCGACTGCCAGGTGGAAGGAGCGCCTGTCCCGCGCGGGCACCGGCAGCCCGAGGAGGCGGTCCCCGGCGCGGAACTCCACCCGGGCGTCGCCCATCGGCACCGGGTCGGGGGAAGTCCAGGTCAGCTGCCGGGCGGCGCCGGTGCCGGTGATACGCCAGCCCGGCGGCAACTGGTCGTCGTCGGCGGCCTTGGACAGGGGGTTCGCCCACGGCCGGGCGGACGGCTGCGCCTGTGCGAGTTCCGGTGTCACCGCCGCCAGCGTGAGCACCGCCAGCGTGGCGGTCACGATGCGTTTCACACGTATCAAAGTGGTCGTCCTCGTCGTCGTTCTCGTCGGAGTGCCCCGGGCGGCGCCGAGGGCCCTTCGTTGTCCGGAGGACGGCAACTGGCGGGCGGGGGTTGCCCCGTGGTGCGCGGCGCGCGTGAGCATGGCCGGAACCCGGCCCGGTGGCGGATACCCGACCGCCGGACCGGGAGCTTGCCGAAACGGCAAGAAGAGTTGCCCGATGCGTCGGCCGGTCGCACGGTGCACGTATGAACGCGATGGAGAAGAACCCCAGTGAACTGGATGTCGTGGTGGTCGGAGGCGGTGTCGCCGGGCTGTCGGGCGCGCTGACGCTGGTGCGGTCGCGCCGCTCGGTGGTGGTCGTCGACTCCGGCGAACCGCGCAACGCACCCGCGGCCGCCGCCCACGGACTGCTGTCCCGCGACGGCATACCGCCCCTCGAACTGCTGAAGGCGGGCCGTGAGGAGGTGGCGGGCTACGGCGGACGGATCGTCGCCGACCGGGCGGTGGCCGCGCGGAAGGTGGACGGTGGCTTCGTCGTCGAGACCGAGGGCGGGCACGGTTTCACCGCCCGGCGGTTGCTCGTGACGACGGGGTTGGCCGACGAGCTGCCCGCGATCGGCGGACTGCGGGAGCGGTGGGGGCGGGATGTGCTGCACTGCCCGTACTGCCACGGCTGGGAGGTGCGCGACCTGCCCATCGGGGTGCTGGCCACCGGTCCCGCCTCGATGCACCAGGCGCTGCTGTTCCGGCAGTTGTCGCCCCGGGTGACGTACTTCCCGCACACCGGGCCCGGACCCGACCCGGAGCAGTCGGAGCGGTTGGCGGCGCTCGGGATCGCCGTGGCCGACGGGGAGGTGGCCGCTCTCGACGTCGAGGACGACCGGCTGGCGGCGGTACGGCTGTCCTCGGGTGTACGGGTGCCGGTGCGGGCGCTGGCGGTCGCCCCGCGCTTCGTCGCCCGGGGAGGTGTGCTGTCGGGCCTGGGGCTCACCGCCGTGGAACACCCCATGGGTGTGGGGACGTATGTGGAAGCGGACGACAGCGGACTCACCCATGTGCCCGGGGTGTGGGTGGCGGGCAACGTCACCGACCTCATGGCGGGCGTGCCGGCCGCCGCGGCCGCAGGGGTGCGGGCCGCGGCGGCGATGAACGCGGACCTGGTGGCCGCCGACGCCGACGCGGCGGTGGCGGCCTACCGGAAGTCGGCAGCGGGGATGAGCGCTGACAGGTAGTCAGGTCCGGCTGTCGCAGGTCAGCCCCGGCGCTCGCCCGTTCCCTTCGCCCCCGGCTCGTCCGCGTCCAGTACGGACACGGCGTGGGCCGCCGAGGCCAGCGTCACATGGCGGTGCCAGCCCGCGTAGGAGCGTCCGGTGAAGTCCCGGATGCCGAGGCGGTCGGTGGTCTCGCGGAAGTCATGGTCGGCGCGGCGGACGAGGCGGCTCAGCCGCATCAGGGTGGGCAGCCGGGTCTCGGTCATATCGGTGAGCCACAGTTCCATCGGCCCCTGGCGGCGGCTCTCCGCCACGCCCAGCAGGGCCAGTTCGCCCGGCCCCGCCAACTGCCGTACGGCGGGCGAGGGGCGGACGCGGATCTTGGTGGTCAGATGCATCGGCCGCCCGCTGCCGGGACCGCGCCCCGGCAGCGGCGCCGGGCGCATCCGGTCACGGGCGGCGGTCATGATCTGGAGGGCCTGCTGGACCTCCGGCGTCCGCCCCTGCAAGGCCGGGTCGGTCACGGTGAGCTGGACCGCGCCGTTGATCCGGGCGAGGAAGGGCACCCCGGCGGCCCGGAAGGACGCGATGGTGGAGGCCAGGTCCATGTGCCGGGCGTCCAGCACGACCGGCCGGCGCGGCAGCCCCCAGTCGCTCGCCGTCTCCACGGCCGCCTCGACCGCCCAGTCGCCCAGGGTGCGGTCGCCGAGGTCGTCGGGGATGGACGCCTGGCGGCGCCGGATGCGGTCGTTGAGCCAGGAGGACGACAGGTGCAGCCGCCAGTTGAGGGGCACACTCATCCTCTCGGTGGCGGACCAGATACCCACCGCCTGCTGGGCGTTGACGAGCTGGCCCAGCTCGGAGACGAACTGCCGGTCCACGCCCACCGAGTTCTCGCCGGTCTTCGGAATGACCATGGGCCGCACCACGTACGCCAACGGCGGGTCCAGCTGGGTGATGTGACGGGCGAGGGAACGGCGCACCGGAACCCAGTCCCAGGTCGAGTCGCTGACGAAGTGGTGGAGGCTCTGCTCGGTGGCCGAACCACCCAGCAGGGCCGCCATGTTGCGTATCGAGCGGCGCCCCTTCGCCCCGAGCAGACCTCGCAGGTACGCGACGCCCCGCAGCCGCTGGTCGCTGCGCCGCAGGGAGGCGAACAGCACCGTGCTCACCTCGGTGAGCACCCGCTCGTCCCAGGTCGCGGATGTGCCGGATCGGTGGGAGTCGTCGTCGGACGGGCAGTTCTCCAGTATCTGGGCAACGGCGTTCATGAGTCCCCCGTGGACCTTGGAATGAGTGGGAGGAAGGGCTCGCCCAGTCCGGCGAGCCACTTGATTCCGGATCCAACGATGCTCGGCGCACACTCGCGTGCCAAGGTAGAGGGGGCACCCTCTGACCGCCCCGAGGAGAGGGGTAACCTCCCTCCCACCGCTTCCAATCTTCCGGCCCCGACTTCTTGCCGGAGACAACCATCACACGTGGGGATCCGAGGTGGTGGCGGACACCACGCGAAACGGCATGGTTCGGCAAAGGGCAAGGCGGCGGACCGGTTTGTTCCGGTGAATCCGCTGGTCAGAGCGCTGCCTTGGTCGTATTCAAAGGCGGCGGACATGTGGTCCGGCCACACACGACGCACTGTGACGGACGCCGGATCGGGCGGGGCACTCTGCTACCGGCGGTACGGCGCCGGCCCTCAGCGTATGCCCGCCCCTCGGCCGGAAACACCCTGCTGCATACACAGAAACGCCCGGCCGCGAAGACCGTGGAGGTCTTCGCGGCCGGGCGTGGCGGCGGGCGGCGGGCCGTGGCTCAGGCCGAGCGGGCTCCGCTGTGGGCGAGCAGGTCGAGCGAGAGCAGCGGGGCGGTCCTGGTGGGTGCGTCGATCACCGGGTCGCAGGCGAGCACCGCCTGGTGGAGGCGGTTCATCCGGGGGGACGGTTCGAGCCCGAGCTCGTCGCCCAGCATCCTGCGCAGGCGCTGGACGACCTCCAGCGCCTGGGTGCGCCGGCCCGAACGGCTCAGCGCCAGCATGAACTGGGCGTGCAGATTCTCATGGGTGGGATACAGCGCGCACAGCGCGCTCAGTTCACCGAGTAGGTCATGGTGCCTGCCGAGCCGGAGATCGGCGTCGATGCGCTGTTCCTGGACACTGATCCGGGTTTCCTCCAGACCCGCCAGATGAATACGCAGAACGGGCCCCGCCTGGACGTCGGAGAGCGCCGATCCCTCCCACAAACCCAGTGCGGCGGACAGGAGTTCGGAAGCGGCGGCGTCGTTCTTTCCGAGTTCCGCCCGGCCCTGGCGTACGAGATCGTGGAAGAGATTGACGTCGAGTTCCTCGGGGCGGACCGCGAGCAGATATCCACCGTCCCTGGTCTGCAGCAATTCGCGCGCCGCCTTGAGGCTGCCGATGCGCGGCACCCGCTTCAGGATGCGCCTGAGCTGCAGAACGTACGACTGGAGCGTGGAAAGCCCGGTATCCGGGGGACTTTCTCCCCACAGTTCCTCGATACAGGTGCCCACGGTGACGACTTGATTGGCGTTGAAGACGAGCAGCGCGAGGAGCTGACGCTGTTTGGGTGCCGTGGGGGCGTAATCGTGACCGTTTTCACGCACCCGCAGCGAACCGAGCACCGAGAATTCCATGACGACCTCTCGCTTGTTTCCCCGAATTGACGAAACCGGTGACGACCGGCGGCGCCGTTGTTCAGCGAGACTATCCCCGGGGGCCGGTCGGCTCTCCCAGGAGAGTTCAGGATCCGTCAACTCGCTCCATCGCGGCCCCCCATCGGGAGTTCAGTCAGCCTCCCTCGGGATTCCGTAACGTCGGCCTCCGTCGACACGATCCCCGAGGAGGCACACGTGCGACTCGCAGGGAAGGTCGCCATCGTCACCGGTGGCACCAAAGGCCTGGGGTACGCGATCGCCCAGGCATACGCCAAGGAAGGGTGCCGCGTCGTCTGCGCCGCCCGCGAGCCCGACGAGGGGCGCGAACTGCCGCCGGTGGGCCAGGGCGACCTCGCCTACCACCCCGTCGACGTCCGCGACCCGGACTCGGTGGAAGCACTGATGCGCGGCACGTACGAGGCATACGGCCGCCTGGACGTCCTGGTGGCCGGTGCGGGCGTCAGCCGGGCCGGACCGGCCCGGGGGCTGGACGCCGCGCACTGGGCGGACGTCATCTCCACCAACCTCAACGGTACGTTTCTGTCCGTGCGTTCAGCGGTTCCGTACCTCTTGCGCGACGGCGGTGGCCGCGTCATCACCCTGTCGTCGGCGCTGGCGACCCGGGTGGCCCCGGGCTCGTCGGCGTACGCGGCGTCGAAGGCCGGGATCGAGATGCTCACCCGGGTCGTCGCCGTCGAGCTGGCGGGACAGCCCATCACGGTGAACTGCCTGAGCCCGGGCTTCATCGACGAGGGGATGGGACGCCAGCTGGCCCGCAACGAAACCGTCTGGGACTACTACCGCGGCAAGATCGCGGCCGGTCGCGCCGGACGGGCCGAGGAGGTCGCCGACGCCGCCCTCTTCCTGGCCGACGACGGCTCCGACTACGTCAACGGCCATGTCCTGGAGGTCAACGGCGGGCTGAGGTGGTGACCGACGACCACCTCGGCCCGGACCTCCTGGGCGCCGCCGACCGGCAACCCTCGTAATTCCTGAAAAACCGTCAGACAAGGAGATCGACAGCCATGTCCCCATGGACCAAAGCGACTTGGGCGGAGGCCTCGTGAAGGCACTGGTGTCCGGTGACCCCGGACTGCGCCTCGACTCGGTCGCCGAGCCCGAGCCGCGCCCCGACCAGGCACTCGTGGAGGTGCACGCGATCGCCGTCAACCGCGGTGAGCTCGCACTGATGGGGCAGCTCCCCCCGGGGTCCCGGCTCGGCTGGGACGTGGCGGGTACGGTCCTGTGCGCCGCCGCCGACGGGAGCGGACCCGCGGCCGGCACCCGCGTCACCGCCCTCGCCGAACGCGACGGCTGGGCCGAGCGGATAGCCCTGTCGCCCACCCGGCTCACGCCCGTGCCCGACGGTATGGACTGGCCCGCCGCCGCGGCCCTGCCGGTGGCCGGACTGACCGCGCTGTACGCACTGGAGTACGCGGGACCGCTGCTCGGCAGGTCCGTGGTGATCACCGGTGCGGGCGGCGGAGTGGGCCGGATGCTGGTGCAGCTCGCCGCCGCGGCGGGCGCCGAGGTGATCGCCCAGGTCGGCTCCCCGGCCCGGGCGGAGGGCCTGCGGTCTCTCGGCGCCCACACCGTCGAGACGTACGAGGAGGGCGCCTCCGGAGGTCAGGTGGACGTCCTCGTCGACAGCGTCGGCGGGCGGGTGCTCACCGGTGCCTTCGGGCGGGTACGGCCGGGCGGCACGGTCGTCTGCTACGGCAACACCGTGCGCGAGGAACTGCGGCTGCCGCTGGACTGGGGCCATGCGCGCCCCGGACTGCGGATCGGCTATCTCCACCTCTTCGACGAGGTGACCCGCCGCAGTGTCGCCCGCGACCTGGCCTCGCTGGTGCGCCTGGTGGCCGAGGGGCGGCTCACACCCGAGGTCGCGGCGGTCGGGTCCTGGAGCGATCCTGAGCCCGCGCTCGACGCGCTGCGGCAGCGGCAGGCCAACGGCAAGGTCGTCCTCACCCTCTGAGACCTTCCTCCCCGGGGCCCGGCGGTTTGTGCGGACCGCCGGGCCCCACCCCTGCCGTGCCGCGGCCGGGACCTCTCCAGCCGCCGGTCACCGGCGCACCTCCTGTCCTCCAGGAGGTGCGGCCACCGTGGAACGCATGAGCCTGCCATCCACAACGCCCGCCGACAGTCATGTCTCCCAGGTGCCGCCGCCCCGAGTGGAGGAGGTGGCCGACCGGATCTTCGCGTACGTCCAGCCCGACGGGGGCTGGTGTCTGAACAACGCCGGGATCCTGGCCGGCCCCCACTCGGTGGCGCTCGTCGACACCGCGGCCACCGAGGCCAGGGCCCGCGCCCTGCGCGCCGCCGCGCTGGAACTCGGCGGCGCCGAGCCGCGGACCGTCCTGAACACCCATCACCACGGCGACCACACCTTCGGCAACGCCGTCGCCGCCCCGCACGCCACCGTCGTCGCGCACACGCACACCCGCGCCGAGATGGCCGAGAAGGGCGAGGGCCTCAAACACGTGTGGCCCGACACCCCCTGGGGCGACCTCGGTGACCTCCGCCGCTCCCTGCCGACGGTGACCTTCGAGGACCGGCTGACGGTGTACGTGGACGAGCTGGCGGTCGAGCTGCTGTACGTGGGCCCGGCGCACTCCAGCAACGACGTGGTGGTGTGGGTGCCCGAGCACCGGGTGCTGTTCGCGGGCGACGTCCTGATGCCCGGTTGTACGCCGTTCCTCCTCGCGGGGTCGATCGTCGGCTCCCTGGAGGCGATCGCGCGGCTGCGGGCGCTTGGGCCCCGTGTCGTCGTGGGCGGGCACGGTCCGGTGGCCGGGCCCGAGGCCCTCGACGAGGCGGAGGGGTATCTGCGCTGGTTGCAGAAGGTCGCCACCCAGGGGATCGACGCGGGACTCACCCCGTTCGAGACGGCCCGCGACACCCC
Organism: Streptomyces sp. TLI_146; assembly: GCF_002846415.1. NCBI lineage: Bacteria > Bacillati > Actinomycetota > Actinomycetes > Kitasatosporales > Streptomycetaceae > Streptomyces > Streptomyces sp. TLI_146. The sequence continues at coordinate 1,225,958 of NZ_PJMX01000001.1, read as the reverse complement.
GCTCGGCGCGTACGCGGAGCTGCGCGACCCGGAGCGGCTGGTGGCCAATCTGCACCGCGCCTGCTCCGAGGCGCTCGGCAACCCGCTGGACACGCAGATCCGCTCGGCACCGGTGATGGGCGAGATGGCCCGCCTCAACGGCGGCCGGGCGCTGGCCTGTCTGGCCTGAGCGCACCACGCATGGCGTCGCCCCGCCGGTCGAACCGGCGGGGCGACGCCACGTGTGGTGCACGTGCTAGGCGCGCTCGGCAGACCCCTCGGAGGAGGGCGCGACGGTGTGCAGGGCGCCCCGGTGGAACACCAGCGGCGGGCGGGCGGCGTCCACCCCGAGACCCACCACCTCGGCGACGGCGAAGAAGTGGTCGCCGAGCCGCTGGACCTGGCGCACCAGACAGTCCAGCCAGGCGGTGGTGCCCGGCAGCACCGGGTTGCCGTGCGGCGACTCCCACCACGTCAGACCGGCGAACTTGCTCGCGGTGTCACCCGGTCCGCCGCTCTTGGCGAAGCGCGCGCACAGCTCCTGCTGGTCGTGGGCGAGGATGTTGACGGTGAAGGACCCCGCCTCGCTCATCGGCGGCCAGCTCACCGACTTCTCGTCGATGAAGATCCCTACGAGGGGCGGTTCGAGCGACACCGACACGAACGACCCCACCACAAGTCCGGCGGGCCCGGCCGCCGTCGCCGCGGTGACCACGGTGACGGGGCTCGGGACGTGGCCGAGTATGTGCCGGAACAGCTGCGGCTCCACGAACGCACCCACAGGCGGTGCCCAGGACATGTCGACCTCCTCAAAGGTGTTCTCCGGTCAACAGCCATGCTGGGGGAGGCGGTTGGGGAACCGGTCGGAGGCGGATGCAGAGCCGCCGATGAGCGCGTCGGGCCGCCCCCGGCGTCGCCGTTCATCCTCCATCCGGCCCCCATCGGCCGCGTCGACCATGGGGGGCACCCGTATATGGATGGAGGAGCCGGCCATGCCCGTGCCCCAGCAACGTGATCCCGAACTCACCCGCAAACACCTGACGACCTGGCTCGCCGAACGGCTGCCCGAGGCGGCGGACCTGCGCGTCCGAGTCGAGGTGCCCGAGGGCCTCGGATTCTCCAACGAGACGCTGCTCGTGGACACCAAGTGGGGGCGGGAGGGCGCCGAGGAGCACCGCCGTCTGGTCGTCCGGGTCGCCCCCACCCGCTACCGGGTGATGCCGGGCTCCCGGCTCGACGAGGAGTACCGCGTCCTCGACGCCCTGCGGGACACCGATGTGCCCGTACCCGGCGTCGTCGGCTTCGAGGCCGACCCCGGGCTGCTCGGCGCGCCCTTCTACGCCATGGACCGCGTCGAGGGCTGGGTCCCGCCGGACCTGCCCTCGTACCACCGCGACGGTGGACCGGTGTCCGCGCTCGACGAGGGCGGGCGCGCGGCGGTGTGGTGGGGCGGTGTGGAGGCGCTGCACCGTATCCACCGGCTCGACGCCGACGCGCTCGGCCTCGGCGCCCTGCGCCTCTCGGCCCACGGCCCGTACGGCCTCGGCGCCCAACTCGACTACTATGAAGCCCACATGGACCACTTCGGCGGCGCGGACAGCGTCCCGGTCCGCGAGGCGCTGGCGCTGCTGCGGGACGGGCTGCCGCCCGAGCCGGAGCGGCCGAGCCTGCTGTGGGGCGACGCGCGCCTGGGCAACCTGATGTTCTCCGGGGTGGCCCCGGTGGCCGTACTGGACTGGGAGATGACCTTCCTGGGCCCTGGCGAGGCCGACCTCGGCTGGTACCTCTACCTCGACCGGCACCTCAGCGAGGGCGTCGGCGCACCCCGGCTGCCCGGGCTTCCCGGGCGCGCCGAGACGATCCGGCGCTACGAGGAGCTGGCGGGGCGGCCCGTCGCGGCGCACATGGACTGGTACGAGGTGTTCGCGGGCTTCCGGTTCGCCCTGATCGCCTCCCGGGTGGGCCGGCTCCTGGTGGAGCACGGCCTGGTCGCCGCCGAGGCCGACGTCCCGCTGGCGCGCAACGCCGCCAACCTGCTGGCCCGCACCCTGAAGCCGCTGGCCTGAGCCCGCACCCTGGAACCGCTGGCCTGAGCCCGCACCTCATGCTCAACTCGCCCCAACCTTACGTATGTTCCGACCCGTTCAGAGAGGCCGTCCCATGGAAACCCATCAGCACCGCACCGACGCCCTGGTCGTCGGCAGTGGTTACGCCGGATCGATCGCGGCCCTGCGGCTCGCCGAAGCCGGGGTCGCCACGATCGTCCTGGAGCGCGGCCGCCGCTGGCAGGTCGGCGCCGACGGCGACACCTTCGCCACCCAGCACCGGCCGGACGGCCGCGCTTCCTGGCTGAGCCCCAAGTCCCCGCTCACCGACCGGACGCTCGACATCTACCCGGGCGTCCTGGAATCCCTGGAGGGCGAGGGCCTGACGATGATCGCCGCGGCGGGCGTCGGCGGCGCCTCGCTGCTCAGCAACGGCACGATGGTCGAGCCCTCGCCCGAGCTGTTCCGCCGGGCCTTCGGGGACTTCCTCGACCAGCGGGAGATGCACGACGTCTGGTACCCGCAGGCCAGGGAGCTGATCGGCTGCTCCCCGATACCGAAGGACGTCCTCGACTCGGACTTCTACCGCTCCTCGCGCGACTTCATGGACCAGCTGGAGCGGGCGGGCATCCCCTACGACCTGGTCGACCTGGCTGTCGACTGGGACGCGATCCGCGAGGAGATGGCGGGCCGCCGTACCGCCTCGCACATCGCCGGCCTCAACGTCTTCGGTGTCAACAGCGGCGCCCAGCGCAGCATGGACGTCACCGTCCTCGCCCGCGCCGAGGCCACGGGCCGCGTCGAGGTGCGCCCGCTCAGCGTGGTCACCGGGATCCGTCCGCAGGGCGACGGCCACCTCGTCTCGTACGACGAACTCGACGAGCGCGGCAGGCTCGTCGCCCGGCACGAGGTGCACACCGCGCACCTGGTCCTGGCGGCGGGGACCCTGGGCACCACCCGGCTGCTGCTGCGCGCCAAGGCCGCCGGACACCTGCCCGGCCTGGACGCGTCGGTGGGCACCCGGGTCGGCAACAGCGAGGTGATCACCGCCCGGACGGGGATGGCCCCCAACAACCCGGCGCAGGGCGGCCCGTGCTCGGTCATCGTCAAGGACTGGCAGGACAACCCGCACGCCCCGGTGACCCTCCTCAACTTCCCCTGGGTGGACGCCCCGTCCGACGAGGGGTGGATCACCACCATCGGCGCCTCGCCGACCGAACCGCTGGGCTCCTTCCGGTACGACGCCGCCAAGGGCGACGTCGTCCTCAACTGGCCCGTCGAGGACCCGCGCGCGGTGCGCGCCACCCACGCGGTCAAGCACACCCTGGACCGGCTCAACGCGGCCACCCCGGGCAGCAGGACGGCCTTCAACCGCATCGGCACCACCGGCGGGAACGTGGTGGGCGGTGTGCCGCTGGGCCTGGCCACCGCCGCCGACGGCAGTGTGCGCGGCGCGCGCAACCTGTACGTCGTCGACAGCTCGCTGCTGCACGGCTCGTCCGGCGCCGTGCCGCCCGCGCTGACCATCTCGGCGGTCGCCGCGCGTGTGGCGTCGCTGCTGGTGGCCTCGGTGACGCGCGCCTGATGTTCCCTCGTCCGTGAGCCGGCATACGAGAGGGGCTCCCCCGATGGTTTCGGGGGAGCCCCTTCCTCGTGCCCGCGCGTGTGACGCGAAGTGCCGTGTGCCTACCGGAAGTTCGGGATGACCTGCTCGGCGAAGAGCCGGGCGGTGCGGACCGTCTCCTCGTAGGGCGGGTTGCCGGAGATCATCTGGAGGCTGATGGTGACGTCGCCGTACCACTCGCGGATGGTGCGCAGCCGCTCGGTGACCTCGGCGGGGGTGCCGACGAGCGTCTTGTTCTCCGCCACCGACTTGTCGAAGTCGGACTTCTTGATCTTGTCGACGATGGCCTCGTACCCGGCGTAGCCCTCGCTGCGGCGGGTGCCCCAGGCGGCGACGGCGTCGACCATCACGGCGTTGGTGCGCTGCGAGTACTCACGGCCCTTGGCCCTCGCCTCGGCGGAGTCCTCGCTGAGGTAGCAGCCGTAGCTCAGGTGCACCTCGTCGCCGCCCGGCGCGTGGCCCGCGTCGGCGTACGCCTTGCGGTACAGGGTGAGCATCTCCTGGACCTTCTCGCGCTTGGAGATGGACGGCACGAGCAGCAGCCCGTGGCCGTCGTGGCCGGCCTGCTCGCAGGACGAGGGCGTGATGGCCGCGGCCACCAGGATCCTCGGGTGCGGGCGCTGGTAGGGGCGGGGGAGCAGGGTGACCGGGCCGAACTTGTAGAACTCGCTGTCCCAGACCACGTTCTCCTCGGACCACAGCTTCTGGCAGGCGCGCAGGCCGTCCAGGAACCGGGGCCGGCTCTCGTCCATGGCCAGCTCGAAGGCGTCGAACTCGTCGGGCAGGAAGGCCCGGCCGAAGCCCACCTGGAGGCGGCCCTTGGAGATGTTGTCCAGCATGGCGAGCTTGCCCGCCAGCTTCAGCGGGTGCGTGAAGGCCGGGATCACCGCGCCGGTCACCAGCTTGATCCGGCTGGTCCTGGCGGCCGCGGCGGCCAGGAACGTCACCGGGTCCGGGCTGTAGCCGCCGTACTTGAAGAAGTAGTGCTCCACGGTCTTGATGTGGTCGTAGCCGAGCTCCTCGGCCAGCTCCACGAGCCGCAGGGCCTCGTCGAAGTACACGTCGGCGGGCTTCTCCTCCGGACCGACGGTGGGGAAGAAATTGATACCGAATTCCATTGCTACTCCGTGTCGTTGCAGACGTGTGGGTCTGGTATGTCGTTGCGCGGTGCGGTCAGAACACGACTCCGGCGCCGCCGTCCACCGGCAGCACGAGGCCGGTGGCGAAGGACGCCTCGGGGCGCGCCAGGTGGACCAGCCACCAGGCGATCTCCTCGGGCTGCCCGACCCGGCCGAGCGGCACCCGGGCGCGCTGGCGCTCGCGCATCCGCTCGATGCCCGCGGCGTCAAGACCGGCGTGCTCGCCGATCGGGGTCTCCACGGGCCCGGGAGCCACGGCGGCGACCCGGATGCCGCGCGGCGCGAGTTCGAGCGCCCACGTGCGGGTGAGGAAGTCGAGCGCCGCCTTGGTGGCGCCGTAGACGGAATGGCCGGGCCAGCCGCGCTGGTTGCCGGCGGTGGTGACGTTGAGGACGGTGCCCTTGGCCGCTTCCAGGTGGGGGAGCGCCTCCTGGGTGAGGAAGAGCGGCGCGAGCAGGTTGGTGGCGACCTGGCGGTGGGTGTCGTCCGCCTCGATGGTGCCGAGCGGGGCGGAGCGCATGGTCACGGCGTTGTTCACCAGGACGTCGAGGCCGCCCAGTTCGCGGACGGCCGCCTCCACGACGAGCCGCGGCCCGTCCGGCGTCGAGACGTCGGCGGCGAACGGGTGGATCCCGGGGCGCCCGGCCGCCGTCTCGGCCAGCCGGGCGGCCCCGCGCCCCACCACCAGGACCCGGGCGCCCTCGTCGGCGAAGGCGTGCGCCACCGCCCGCCCGATGCCGGTGCCGGCCCCGGTGACGACGACGCACCGCCCGGCCAGGCCCGTGTCCGCGCCCGTGGCCGGGCCGGTCACAGCTCCGTGCGCTCTCCGTCGGTGCCGACCGGCGACCACCACAGGTTGCCGCGCGTGACACCGTCGGCGAACAGGGCGCTGCGGCCCTCGACGATCTTGCCGTTCTCCCAGCGCAGCATGTGCACGCCCTCGACCTGGAGCCGCTCGTACGGGGAGACGGTGCCCTCCTCGGCGTGCGCGCGGTAGCCGTCGAGGCGGTAGATGTCGACGGAGACGCCCTCCGCCTCGTTGATCAGGATGTGCTGCGTCTCGGCCTCGATGCGGCCGCCGCACGCCTCGCCCAGCTTCCCCATCTTCTGGAGGTAGTCGTCCAGGCCGTTGAACCAGCCGGCGAACTGGTGGTTGCCGGGCATCTGGAAGCGCAGGTCCTCGGACCAGTATTCGGTGATCTTGTTCCGGTCGCCGGTCATGAGGGCCGCGTAGGCAGCCTCCACCCGCTCACGTGTCAGATCGGCCATGGTGTTCCTCCTGCTCGGTGCCGGTGTGCGAACCGGCCACGCTGTCATGGGAGTTGACCCGGTGCCGGACGAGCCAGCCGTCGCCTCGACGGACCAGCTCGTCCCGCCCGGTGGTGCTCAGATGGAGCTCGCAGGGACCGCCTCGCGGGGTCTGTACGAGCACCGCGTCATAGCGGGTGTGCACGGCGCCGTCCGCGGCGGGGCGCACGGTCAGCATCCCGATGAGATACCGCCGTACCCGCCCGTCCGCCCGGCGCTCGCCGACCGCCCCGCGGGCCGCCGCCGCGATGGCGGCGCGCCCGGTGCGTACGGGCGGGGCGTTCCCGGCGAAGACCTTGTCCGCCGGGGCCTCCTGCTCGAAGACGGCGTCCTCGGTGAAGGTGAGCGCCCAGCGGTCCACGTCGCCCTCGCCGAGGAGGCGCACCTGGCGGGCGTAGAACCGCTGGATCTCGTCGTAGAGGCGGCCGTCCGCGATGTCCAGGAGCGGGGGCGCCATCGGGTCAGGACCCGTCGTGGTTGATGTCGCGGTGCTTGATCAGCCACCGGCCGGCCCGCCGGACCAGCACGTCCTCGCCGGTGGTGCTCAGATACACCGAGGCCTTGCCGCCGTGCGGGGTCTCGAAGACGACCGCGTAGTACTGGGTGCGGACCGCCTCCTCGTCCCCCGCCTCGGCGCTCTCCGGGGTCGCGACCACCATGGAGAACCAGTGCCGGCGCTGGACGCCCCGTCCCGCGAGCCGGTCCACACCGCGCCGCATGGAGGTGGCGATGTGCGAACGGCCCCTCCACGGCTCGGGCTTGACGTTCTGCGCGAACACCCCGTCCTCGGTGAAGCCCTGCGCCCACTCCTCCGCCTCGCCCGCGTCGAGCAGCTGCATATGGCGGGCGTAGAACTGGAGGATCTGGGCGTACGTATCGGCCGAGACGGCGGGCACATGGGTGCCGGCGGACGCCATGACCGCGGCGACGTCGGGGGTCATCGGGCCGCTCCGGCCTCGCGGGCGACACCCTCGACCACGACGTCGCTCAGGTGCGGCTCGCCCTTGATGACGGTGCCCAGCGCCTTGAGGCGGGCCCGGAACTCGGGCTCGGCCAGCGCCGTGTCGAAGGACTCCTTGCTGTCCCACTCGGCCACGTTGAAGTAGGTGCCCGGCTCCTTCTGGGAGCGGATCAGCTGGTAGCGGATCAGACCGGGCTGCACCTCCATGAACTCGGCGACGTGCGCGTAGATCCGCTCCAGCTCCTCGGGCTTGCCGATGAGCGTCAGCTTGTTGACGAAGACGACCACGAAGACTCCTCGTTAGGGCGAACGGTGACACCCGGCCACCGGCGCGGGCCGGACGGCTCCGGCCCGTGGGGTGGTGGCCCCGGGGGCGCTCTCCACACTCCGCCCCGCCGCTGATGCCTGGTTGGTGACTCGTTGGAGGACGGCGGCGGCCGTACGTCACGACCGGGCCCCCAGCCCGTCGGCATCGCGCCCCGATCCGGTCACCGTCCCGGCTGCCGATGCTGAAGGCACCGTCTTGTCCACCGAACCCGGGAGTGTCCGTGTCCGAGGCATCCGTGCCCGTTCTCATCGCCGGCGGCGGTCTGTCAGGCCTGTCCACCGCGCTCTTCCTCGGCCTGCACGGCGTCCGGCCGCTGCTGGTCGAGAAACACCCCGGCACCTCCGTCGTGATGAAGGCGCGCGGGCAGTACCCGCACACGATGGAGGCGCTGCGCATCGGCGGCGTGGCCGACCGGATCACCGCCGCCTCGCCGGGCGGCACCGGCGACTTCTACATGGCGCTCGCCGAGACCCTCTCCGGCCCGGTGCTGCGCGGCATCATGACGCAGGGCGAGATGAGCATGGGCCATGTCTCGCCCGAGGACTGGGCGATGGCCAGCCAGGAGCACACCGAGGTCATCCTCGCCGAGCGCGCCCGCGAGCTCGGCGCCGAGCTCGCCTTCGGCACCGAGCTGGTCTCCTTCACCCAGGACGCCGACGGGGTCACCGCCCTCCTGCGCGACGTGGCCACCGGCGCCGAACGCACCGTGCGCGCCGCTCACATGGTGGCGGCGGACGGCCGCAAGAGCCCGGCCCGCCGGGCCCTGGGCGTCGGCATCCACGGGCGCGGACGGCTCGGAGAGGTCTTCCGGGTGTTCTTCGACGCGGACATGAGCGGCCCACTCAAGGGGCTGGCGGGCGGGGTGACCGAGGCCCGCAGGTTCGCCCTGTTCCACCTCCTGCAACCGGTGCCGGGCGTCTTCTACACCACGGACATCCCCGGTCGGTACGGCTACATCCACGGCATGACCAAGGACCAGCCCGACTTCCGCGACTGGACCGAGGAGCAGTGCGCCGCCCTCGTACGCACCGGTCTTGGCATGCCCGACCTGGAGCTGACGGTGGCGGGCTCGGGCCGGACCGAGATCGTGTGCGAGGTCGCGGACCGGTTCTCCGTCGGGCGGGTGCACCTGGTGGGCGACGCGGCGAAGGTGGTGCCGGCGCCGGGCGGGCTCGGCGGCAACACGGCCATCATGGACGGCTTCTACCTCGCCTGGAAGCTGGCCATGACCGTCCGGGGGCAGGCCGGCCCCGGGCTGCTCGCCAGCCACGACGCGGAGCGCAGGCCGGTCTCCGACATGATCGCGGAGCAGCAGTTCGCCAATACGGTGGAGCGCCTGGGCCCCGACCTCGACGACGGCACTGCGGCCGAGGTCATCCACCCCGTCGTCCAGGTCTTCGGCTACCGCTGCGCCCAGGGCGCCGTGGTCCTGGAGCCGGGCGACGAGGGCGAGCTCCTGGAGGACCCGACGGCTCCCACCGGGCGCCCCGGCTCACGGGCCCCGTACGTACAGCTCGACGGCGGCGGCTCCACCACCGCCCTGTTCGGCCGCTCCTTCGTCCTGCTCGCCGGGGCCGACGCCACCGGGTGGGAGCAGGCCGCGAAGACCGCGGCCGGGCGCCTCGGCATCGAGATCGCCGTGCACCGGGCGAGCGGCTGGGAGAAGAGCTACGGCGTGACGCCCACGGGCGCGTCCCTGGTGCGCCCCGACCGCTTCATCGCCTGGCGCGCGGCGGACGACTCCGGGACGGCGGGCCTGGAAGACGCCCTGCGCACGGTCCTGGACCGCCCCGCCATCTGACCACCGCACCTTCCCAACCAGCTGAATCGGAGAGACCCATGACCATTTTGGTGACCGGGGCGACCGGCAACATCGGCGGCAAGGTGCTGGCGCGCCTGCACGCGGCGGGCCATGCCGTACGGGCCCTGACCCGCGACCCCGCCCGCGCCGGGCTGCCCGCCGGGATCGAGGTGGTGGGCGCCGACCTGGGCCTGCCCGACACGCTGCCGGACGCGCTCGACGGCGTACAGAAGGTCTTCCTCATGTCGCTCGGCCACAACAAGCGCACCCACGACGCGAATCTGGTGGCCGTGGCGCGCAAGACGGGCGTCGAGCACATCGTGCAGCTGTCCACGCTCGGCGTCGCGGAGGTCGAGGAGGAGAACGACACCCCGCTGGGCCTGTGGCACCGCCAGGCCGAGAAGGCGCTCACCGAGTCGGGCCTGGCCTGGACGATCCTGCGCCCCAACGGCTTCATGACGGTCGCCCTCGGCTGGGCGGACGCGGCGCGCGGGGACGGCGTGGTGCGCAGCCCTGTCGCCGATCTGCCCGAGGCGCTGGTGGACCCGCAGGACATCGCCGACGTGGCGGTGCGCGCGCTGACCGAGCCGGGCCACGAGGGCCGCACCTACGCGCTCACCGGTCCCGAGGCGCTGACGGCCCGTGAGCAGGTGGCGGTGCTCGGGTCGGTGCTCGGCCGGAAGCTCCGCTTCGAGCAGATCTCGATCGAGGAGCACCGCGCGGTCATGGCGGGGCTGTACGGGGAGGCGACCGCCGACGGCGTGGTGGCGGCGCTGCGCAAGGCACTCGAATCGGGCGACGACTTCCGCGGGCGGCTGTTCCCGGACGTCCAGTCGGTGCTCGGCCGCCCGGCGCGCAGCTTCCGGGACTGGGCCGAGGCGCACACGGCCGACTTCGCCTGAGCCGCGGTCCCGCCCGGCCGACCGGCAGGCCCGTCACGGATAGGTGCCCGGCGTCCTTCGTATGGACGCCGGGCACCGTCGTGCTCGCCGGAGGGGGTGTCAGGCGGCGGCCTGGGCGAAGGCCCGGGTGCGCTTCTGGTAGCGCGGGCGCCACACGGCCCGGTAGAGGAAGCGCACCGGCGGCGGCACGACCGCGAGTGCGGTGCGCTGTGTCTCCTCGGAGGCGCCGTCGAGCACCCAGGGGAAGTACAGGGCGCCGCCCTTGACACCCAGCATCCGCCGCTGCTCGGCGCCGAACGTGTCGTACTCCTGGGCGCTGAGGACCGACAGGACGACGGGCAGGGCCGCCCGCTCCTCGTGTTCGAGGTGGTAAGCCAGCTTGTCGGCGACCGTGGAGATCAGGGCGGGCAGCCGCTCCTGCTGCTGCTGGGCCAGTACGTCCTCGACGGCCTCAAGGAGCGGGTCCAGGGCGTCGTGCTCGGCGTCCATCTCGTCGAGCATCCGCAGCCGCGCCGGGTCGTCGGCGAGCTTGGCGCGCATCAGCGGCCACAGCACCTTGTCCTCGGCGGTGTGGTGGATCGTCAGGAACGTCTGGAAGGTCTCCCACCCGGTCCGGAAGGCCGAGCCGGGCGCGGTGCCGTGGTCCCGGGCGGCCGCGGCCAGCAGGCCCAGGTCGCGCCGGAAGGCGTCGTGGGTCGCGTACATCAGCGTCAGATCGGGCTGGGCGCGGCCCTCGGTGGCGGTCATGGCAGGGGTCCTCTCACAAGCGGGTCGGGTGTCGCTGCGGTCGTTGCGGCGGTGCGGAAGACGCCGGGGCCGGCACTGAACGGTGCATGTTGTTCCGAACCTATGGAACAGCTTGCCCCACAGCGAGGTGTGGGGCAAGCTGTTCCATAAAGCTTTGCCGGGAGGAAGGTCCGCCAGTGGGGTGCACGGCGGGGCGAGCCACCTCCGCGATACACGTGACCTGCGCATACGCCACCGGAGGGAGACACGCCGACCTGGGCCGCGCCCCTTACACTCGTGCCACCACGACGACAGGACGGAGCCGGATGTCCGCGCCCACCGAGCCGAGCCGCACCTCCGACGCGCCGGGCCGCGGACCCGACCCGCGCGCCGAGCGCAGCCGGGCCGCCGCCCTGGCCGCCGCTCGGGACCTGCTCATCGAGCAGGGCTGGTCGGCCGTCACCCATGTCGCCGTCGCCGCCCGCAGCGGTGTGGGCCGTACCACGCTCTACCGCCACTGGCCCGACGCCTCGGGCCTGGTCCGGGACGTCATCGCCGAGCGGATCTCCACCGCGCACACCCCGCCCACCGGCGTCCTGCGCGACGACCTCATCCGTGAACTCGACGGGCTGCGGCGCCTGCTGCACGACCCGGTGAGCGACCGGGGGCTGCGCGCGGTCATCGAACGCGCCGGGGTCGACCCGGTCTTCGCCCGGCTCAAGGAGGCGCTCTACCGCGAGGGCTCCCGCGTCTTCCGTACCGTGCTCGACGCGGCGAAGGCCCGCGGCGAACTGGCCGCGGACCTCGACGCGGACCTGGCCGTCGACCAGCTGGCGGGCCCGCTGATGTACCGCCGCCTGCTCGCCGGGCGCGAGGTCACCGCCGAGTACATCGAGCGCGTGGTCGACGACTTCCTCGCGGCGCATGCCCCGGCCTGAACCGGAACCCGCCCCGGTAGCGGCACCGGGGCGGGCGGGGGAGCCTCCTGGAACGGGTCAGCGCACGGCCTGCCCGGCCACCGCCTGGCCCCGCAGCGACGCGCTGACCTTGGACAGGCGCAGCGCCAGCTGGATCTCCAGGGCCGGGCCCGGCTGCTGCCACTCGGGGCCGAGCAGCTGCGAGACGCGCTCCAGGCGCCTGGCCACCGTGTTGGTGTGCACCCGCAGCGCCTCGGCCGCGTACGTGGGACTGGCGCCCGCCGCGAAGTACGCCTCCAGGGTGGCGGCGAGATTGGTCGAGCGCCGCTCGTCGTAGGTGAGGATCGGGCCGAGCGTCTGCTCGATGAACGCGCCGATGTCCCGGCTGCCGCCCAGCAGCATGCCGACGAAGCCGAGTTCGTCGGCCATCGCCGGAGTGTCCGCGTCCTCCTTGCCGAGGATCGTCAGGACGTCCAGACAGGCGGCGGCCTCCTGGTACGCGGCGCGGAGCTCCTCGGGGCCGCCGCAGGCCGAGGCCGCGCCCACCGCGACCGGCCGGCCGAGCGTCTTGGCCAGGCGCTGCTTGACGTCGCGGGCGGCCTCGCGCGCGTCGGAGTGCGGCAGCAGGATCACCAGATGGCCGTTGTGGACCGTTCTGGCGCCCCCGCGGAGCCAGACGAAGGTCGACGTCCAGGTCGACAGGGCGTGCCCGCCGCCGACCGGGAGCTGGGTGACGATCACGGCGTGCCGACGGCTCAGATCGAGCCCGAGCCCCTTGAGGCGGCGCTGGCAACGGCGGCTGAACGGGACGCCGTTGAGCAGCCGGTCCAGCGCCTCATCGCGGAACTTGCGGTCGGCGGACTCGGTGCCGCGGTTGAGCGTGAGCAGGATCGCCGCGGCCTGGACCGCGTACCGCACCAGGTCCAGGTCGGGCGCGCGGCCCGCCGGGCGGCGCAGGACGAACGCGCCCCGGTCCTCCTCGCCGGCCCGGACGGGCACCACCGCCGTGCCGTCGTCCAGGTGGACGACGCGCTGCTCGGCGCGCGCGGTGAAGGTCGCGGCGGCCAGCTCCTCCTCGTCGTCCCACTCGCCGCCGGTGCGGGCCATCGTGTCGTCGTTCTCGTCGCGCAGCCAGACCGAACCGTCGAGCTCCTGGCCCGCGGCGGCGGCGAACGCCTTCACATCGGCCCCGCCGAGGGCGAGTTCGACGAGCCGTCCGCCGCTGCGCGCCGTCTCCCGCTGCGTCCGCTCCCGGGCGCGCAGCCGGTCGACCTCGGCGCTCAGCTCGGCGACCCGGCCCCGGGCGTTCTCCAGGGCCTGGACCGATTTCACGGCGGCGGTGGCGTAGTTGGCGACGGTGGACATCGTGGCGACCTCGTCCGCCGTGTACGAGCGGGCGACCCGGTCGCCGCCGAAGAGCACGCCGACCACCTGGCCCGCGCTGCGCAGCGGCACCGCGACCAGCGCTGTCAGGCCCTCCTCGACCACGACGGCCTCGATGTGGTCCGAGCGCGGGATCGTGTCGCCCCGGTGGCAGTCGGAGGTCCACACCGGCGACTGCCCCACCGCGTGGATCGCGTTGAGACCCTGCCGGACGGGCACGCGGGCGACCCCGCCGAGCACGGAAATCGCGCCGTCGGCGGCGCGGATGCACGACCCGTCCTCGCCGTCGAGGAGCAGCACCCAGGCCATGTCGACGTGGAGCAGGAGCCGGGTGCGGCGCACCAGGGTGGTGAGCAGCGAGTCGAGGTCCTCCTGCTCGGCCAGGGCCCGGGTCGTGTCCATCAGCAGGGCGAGCTCGTTCTTGCGCCGCTCCAGGTCGGCCATCTGCTGCTCGACCCCGAGGGCCAGTTGCTCGGCCCGTTCGAGGTCGTCCACGACGTGGGGCGGAGCGCCTCCCCGCCGCGCCTGCAGCGCCGGTTGACTGAAGGCTCCGCGGGAGGCCCGCATCGCCAGGAGTTCCAGATAGGTGACGGCACCGCTCAGGGTGGCCGTGTCTTCGGACATCTCACTCCGTACTGTGCACAGGGGGACGCTCCGCCGAGGGGTTGCGCCGACGCGGCAGAGCAATTGGGGGTGATGGGGGGTGTCCAGTCTCCGCCGGTCCGTCGCCCGGCGGAAGGACGCACGGCGCCCGGGGGTGGGCCGTGGCCGGCGGATCGCCCGGCGGAGCGGAAGCGGGACCGCTGACCTGCTCTTGAGTTCTCCGGCTGCATTCTTCGTCACCACGACAGGACCCCCCGCGGCCATTAGGACTTCATCACGATGGCGCGATCAAGTAATTTCCCGTGTTTTGGCCAGAACTGTGCGGCGGTACGGGAATCGCCGCTGATCGGGCTCCGGGCGGGCTTCCGCAACTTGACATGCAAGTAAATGCTTGCATGATGGAGGGGTGAGCGATGAGATGGACAAGGTCTTCAAGGCCCTCGCCGACCCGACCCGCAGACGTCTGCTCGACCGGCTCTTCGAGAACAACGGCCAGAGCCTCGGTGAGCTGTGCGACGGTCTGGCGATGTCCCGCCAGGCGGCCACCCAGCACCTGGGCCTGCTGGAGGCCGCGCATCTCGTCAGCACGGTCCGCAGGGGCCGCGAGAAGCTCCACTACCTCAACCCCGTGCCGCTCCACGAGATCCAGGAGCGCTGGATCCAGAAGTTCGAACGCCCGCGCCTCCAGGCGCTGAGCGCACTCAAACGGAAAGCCGAGTCCGCCATGTCCGCCAAGCCGGAATTCGTCTACACCACCTACATCGAGGCCACCCCGGAGAAGGTCTGGGAGGCCCTGACCGACCCCGAGGCGACCGCCGCGTACTGGGGCCACAGCAACGTCTCGGACTGGCGGCCGGGCTCCTCCTGGGAGCACCGCCGCACCGACGGCTCCGGCGTCGCCGACGTCGTGGGCACCGTCGTCGAGGCCGACCCGCCCAGGCGCCTGGTCTTCACCTGGGCCGGCCCCGACGAGGACCGCCCCGACGGCCCCGCCACCGTCACGTTCGAGCTCAAGCCGCTCGGCGGTACGGTCCAGCTCACCGTCACCCACGAGAACCTGCGCGATGACAAGGAGCGCCGCGAGGCCGCGGGCGGCTGGTCGGCGGTGCTGTCCAACCTCAAGACCTATGTGGAGTCGGGCAAGCCGATGTCCCTGCCGATGTGGACCCGGCCGGGCAGCGAGGACTGACACCAATACGTTCGCGCCCCGGGCCGTGCCTCCGTAACCTGCGCACATGCACATCCCGACCCATGAACTGACCGCGGCCGACCGCGAACTCATCGACTTCGCGCGTGACATCGTCGACGCGAACACCGACGGCGAGGACGGCGTCCACACCATGGGCGCCGCCGTCCGCGCGGCCGACGGCACGATGTACGGCGGCATCAACCTCTACCACTTCACCGGCGGCCCCTGCGCGGAACTCGTCGCCCTCGGCCACGCGCGCGCCTCCGGCGCCCGCGAGCTCTCCACGATCGTCGCCGTCGGCAACCTGGGCCGCGGCGTCGTCGGCCCCTGCGGCAGGGACCGCCAGGTCCTCTTCGACTACCACCCGGCCATCCGCGTGATCCTCCCCACGGCCGGGGGCGTCGTGGCAAGCGTGGGGATCACGGACCTCGTGCCGTTCGCCTACGCGTGGAGCCCGGACACGGTCGCGAAGGCGTACGACGGCGAGGGGCCCGGCACGCCGTGACGCGGTGCCACCCGCACTCATGGAGCGGGCCTATGGGTCCATCGACCCGTAGGCCCCACCCCTGCCCCATGTGTCCACCCAGGTCCTGATACACATCGTGCCGCCGGATCCCGGGTATGCGGGCGCCCTGTTCGGCCTGCACCTGTACACCTGGGCCGTGATCGACTTCCTCGCCGCCGCGGTCGCCCTCCTCCGACCCCCGGACCCGTCTCTTGACCTTGCCACTGGCGGCAGGGTCGAACGATGACGGTATGAACACCCACACCCACCGCAGGACCGTCGTCGTCACCGGGGCCGGTACCGGCATAGGCCGGGCCACCGCTCGCGCTTTCGCCGACGAGGGCGCCCACGTGCTGATCGTCGGGCGGCGGGCCGAACCGCTGCACGAGACCGCCGCCGACCGGGGGCGGATCACGCCGCTGGTCGCCGACATCACCGCCGAGGGCGAGCCCGCGCGGATCGTCGCGACCGCGCTGGAGCTGCACGGGCGTCTGGACGTGCTGGTCAACAACGCCGGCATCGTACGCGGCGGTGCGCTCGACACCCTCGCTCCGGAACAGATCGCACCGCAGATCGCCACCAACCTGATCGCACCCGCGCTGCTGGCCAGGGCCGCGCTGCCCGCCCTCGAAGCGTCCGGCGGGGTGATCGTCAACGTCAGCACCTCGGTCGGGCAGCGTGGCTGGCCCGGTAACTCGCTCTACGCGGCGACCAAGACCGCGCTGGAAACCCTGACCCGCAGCTGGGCCGTCGAGTTGGCGCCCCGGGGCATCCGGGTGGCGGCCGTCGCCCCCGGAGCGATCGACACACCGATCGGCGAGCACCAGGGACTCACGCCGGAGCGGCTGGCCGCGCTGCGCGAGTGGCAGCTGGCGCACACCCCGCTGGGCCGGATCGGCCGACCGGAGGACGTTGCCCAGGCGATCACCCATCTCGCCGCACCGGCCGCGTCGTTCATCACCGGGGTAATCCTCCCGGTCGACGGAGGCGCGGTGGTGGCGTGATAAGAGTGATGCGGGAGGTGCGACGGGTGCGGATCGGTGAGTTGGCGAAGGCGACCGGGACGACGGCGCGCGCCTTGCGGCACTACGAACAGGCCGGGCTGATCGCCTCGGAGCGCGCCGCCAACGGCTACCGCGTCTTCGACGACCGTACGGTGGTACGGGTCCGCAACATCCGCCACCTGCTGGCCGCCGGACTCACCCTGGACGACGTACAGGTCTTCCTGCCCTGCCTGGACGGCGACGTGACCGCCGCACCGCCCTCGGACCGGGGCCTGCGGATCGCCCTGGAGCGGCTGGCGGTCCTCGACGAACGCATCGCCACCCAGACGGCGGCCCGCGACCGCCTGCGGGCCGCGCTCCAGGAACGGACGGGCGGCCGGATCCGCCCGGTTGCCTGACTTCCGGACGCGCGGGCCAAGGTCAGCCCGGGCCGCTGGTCCTGCCCGCCGTCTGCACGGGCAGGCTCGGGAGCGTGACTTCGACGAGGAGCGATGCCTCCTTGTGCCCGTATCGGCACTGTTCCGCGCCCCTGGTGTCGAGCTGTTCGCAGATCGTGGCGCGCAGATCCAGCAGTTCGTACTTGTCGGGAGGGAACACGGTGCTCACCACCTGCTTGTCGATGACTCCGGACGAGTCGGGGTCGAGCGTTCCACTGAAGAGGTGGGCGCACTTGTTGATCCGCGGAGGACAGGCCTTGATGACACAAGTCGCCATGTACTCGCTCGGCTTGCATCCTCTGTCGCCACCACGGGGGAAGCCGCGAACCAGTACACCCACCCTCTCCTTCTTGCGCAGCTTCGAGGCGGAGACCGTCATCGTGATCACGCCGGCGCCCCCGGTGTGCGCCACGGCGGCGGACATCTGCGGTCGAGTGGTGTCAAGCTGACTCTTGCTCTCCAGTCGGACCGCGGTGTACGTGGCGCTGGAGCACAGGACCGCTGAGCAGGCCAGCAGCACGCTCTGCCAGGGCACTCGCCGACCGGGGCGGCGGCTCGCACCGCGTACGAGGAGTGCCAGGCCGGCCGCCGCCAGCACGCACGACAGGACTAACCCCGCCCGCCACGACCAGGTGCGGGCACCCGCCGGAATCGTCAACGCCACGACCGTCGTGAACGGCACCGTCGCCAGGACGAGTGCCAGGATCCCGGCGGCCGTCCAACTGTTCACGCCGTGTCTTCTGCGGATCAGCACACTGCCGACGGCGCTGACCAAGGCGGCCAGGAGGAGCATGGCCACCAGGTTGGCGAATCCGGTTTCGTTGCGCAGGACGGTGGTCAGTTCATGGCTCTTGAGCCCCAGGACGTTGAGCGTGCCCACGAAACCCGCGAGAAGCAGCCCGAGAATGTTCCGGATGGACTCGACATGAGAGGAGTCCGATCGGGGCTCCGGATTCCTTGGGTTCATGGAGCGCTATTGAAGGACATGAGGGCGAGGTGGCGGCCGAAGGGCGCAGGTTGCGGCTCCTATTGGGGCCAAATGGGCTTATCCGCCCTGCACCGAAAGGCTTTGGCCCCGAGGCGTCGACCCCGGACGACCTAGGTGGACTTCGCCCCCGAACACAGGGCAGGCCACAGTTTTACCCGGCCCTGATGGCATGCCCTGGTCAAATCTGCCAGGCTTTCCGGCAGTCGCCGCCCCGGACCGCCCCGGGGCGGCGCGACAGAAATCTCACCGCGGCGATCGCGCGAGCGATGCGCGCAGTCCGCGGCCGCCCTCCGGCGCACCCAAGCCGTCGGGCGGCCACCGAGCAGGCCGGAATCCCGGCCGCGTCAAAGGAGTTACGTGTGAGACCGACCCCCCACAAGGCCCTCGCGGCGAGCGCGCTCGTCGTCGCGCTGGCCGGTTTCTCGCTCCCGGGCACCGCGGCGGCAGCCGCACCGCAGACCAAGGCCGCTGCCTGCACCCCGGCCCAGGTGGTCGCCAACGGCGGCTTCGAGAGCGGGACTTCGCCCTGGAGCCAGTCGCAGACCAGCGTGATCACCAGCCGCACCGGTCAGAGCGCCCACGGCGGCACCACCTTCGCCTGGCTGGACGGCGTCGGCAGCACCCATACCGACACCCTCTCCCAGAGCGTCACGATCCCCTCCGGGTGCGGCACCGCCACGCTCACCTTCTGGCTGCACATCGACACCGCCGAAACCACGTCGTCCACCGCGTACGACAAGCTGACGGCGAAGATCGGCAGTACGACCCTGGCGACGTACTCGAACCTGAACAAGAACACCGGGTACATACAGAAGTCGCTCGACGTGTCGGCCTTCGCCGGGCAGACCGTCAACCTCTCCTTCACCGGGACCGAGGACTCCAGCCTCCAGACGAGCTTCGTCGTCGACGACGTCGCCCTCAACACCTCCGGCGACACCACCCCGCCGGGCGACTCGACCCGTACGCCGACCTCGCCCTCGTACACCGTCAACCTCAGCAGCAACACCAGCGGCACCGTCTGGACCGGCCACGAGAGCGCGACCTTCACCAACGCCTCCGCCACCCCGCTCAGCGAGGTGTATCTGAGGCTGTGGGACAACTACCACGGCACCTGCTCCGCGATGCCGATCACGGTCACCAACGTCACCGGCGGCACCGCGGGCTCCCTGTCGGTCGGCTGCACCGCCCTCCAGATCGCCCTGCCCGCCCCGCTCGCGCAGGGCCAGAGCGCCACGATCGGCTTCGACCTGGGCATCACCGTCCCCAGCGGCGCCGACCGGTTCGGCCACGACGGGGCCTTCAACAACATCGGCAACGCCCTGCCCGTCCTCGCGGTCAAGGACGGCTCCGGCTGGCACCTGGACCCGTACACCAACAACGGCGAGTCGTTCTACTCCCTGGCCGCCGACTTCAAGGTGACCCTCGACCACCCCACCTCCCTGCTGGTGCCCGCCACCGGCACCTCGGTCGACACCCCCGGCTCCAGCGGCCGCACCGTCACCACCGCCACCGCCACCAAGGTCCGTGACTTCGCCTGGGCGGCGGGCCCCTTCACCAAGATCTCCGGCACCTCACCGGCCGGGACGGCGATCAACATCTACTCCGTCTCGGGCATCAGCTCCTCCGACGCCCAGTCGATGCTGAGCACCGCCAAGTCCGCCGTCGACGCCCACGCGGCCCGCTTCGGCGCCTACCCGTACGGCGAGCTGGACGCCGTGATCGACAACAACTACTGGTTCGGCGGCATGGAGTACCCCGGCTTCGTCCTCGACCTGGTCAGCACCACCGCGCTCACCCACGAGATCGGCCACCAGTGGTTCTACGGCATCGTCGGCGACGACGAGTACAACAGCCCCTGGCTGGACGAGTCGTTCACCGACTACGCCACCGACCTGGCGCTCAACAAGACCGGCAGCGGCTGCTGGAACAGCGTCTCCTGGGCGTCCTCGGCTGAGAAGATCACCAATTCGATGGCCTACTGGGACGCCCACTCCTCGCGCTACTCCACCGTCGTCTACGGCTACGGCAAGTGCGCCCTGCACGACCTGCGGCGCGTCCTCGGTGACACCGCCATGGCCAAGCTCCTGAAGGACTACGCCACTTCGCACTGGTACGGCGTCTCGACGACGGCCGAGTTCAAGGCCGCCGCGCAGGCCGCCACGACCACGGACCTGACGTCGTTCTGGACCCAGCACCGCATCGACGGCTGACGCCCCGTCCGCACGCGTCCTCGCCCGTCACGGCAGCGGCTGTGGCGGGCGAGGGCCTGTGTAGTGGGCACTGGGGCGCATCCGGAGCGGGTGCTCCTCGTACTCCTCCAGGGCGTGCGCGATCCAGCCCGCCGTGCGGGCCACCGCGAACACCGTCTCGCCCGCCTCGACGGGCATACCGCAGGCCACGCTGAACACGGCGAGCGCGAGATCGACGTTGGCGCGCAGCTCGGTGTGCCGGGCCGTCGTGGCGACCACGTCGTGGGCCGCCGCGAGCGCCTCCTCGGCCTGCGGAAGCTCCGCGAGCAGCTCGAACAGGGCCTGGGCGCGCGGGTCCTCGCCCGGGTAGAGGCGGTGGCCGAGGCCGGGCACCCGGCGGCCCGAGCGCAGATGGGCGGCGACCACGGGGGCCGCGCCGCCGCGCTCCAGGACCTCCACGAGCATCTGGTGCGCGAGCCCGCTGGCGGCTCCGTGCAGCGGCCCGTCCAGCGCGCCGAGCCCCGCCGAGACGACCGCGTACGGATGGGCGCGTGCCGAGGCCGCGATCCGGGCGGCGAGTGTGGACGCGGCCAGGTCATGGTCGATCAACAGGGCCAGGGCCGTGTCCAGTACGTTGACCGACGCCTCGTCGGGGAGCCTGGGCGTGAGGCGGTGCCACAGCTGCCAGGCGAGCCGCTCCGCGCCCCGGTGCCGCTTGCCCGCCGGGGGCAGCGCCCCGACCAGGGTCGGGATCAGCATCCGGGCACAGCCGAGCACCGCCGCCGGTTCCAGGTCGAAGCGGAGCGGGTCGGCGGCCGAGACGGCGACCGCGGCGGCCCGCAACCGGTCCATGGCGCCGCTGTGCGCGGGCAGCGCGCCGACCGCCAGCCGCGCCGCGTCGAGGAACTGCTGGGGCGCGGTGAACCGGGCGCCGCGCGGCAGCGTGCCGGTCCACACCCACTCCGCGACCTCCTCGAAGCCGTACGCCCTGGCGAGCTCCACCGCGTCGACCCCGCGGAAGTAGTAGCGGTCCTTGTCGATGAGGGTGAGTCCGGTACGGAAGGTCAGCTCGCCGGCGCGCGCGGCGGGTTCGCGGCGGGCGCTGCGCCGGGCCAGCGCGTCGACCTCCTTGGCGTCGAAGGTCGAGCCGCGCCCACCGGGCGCCCGCTCACTGCTCAACTGGCCGCGGCTGACATACGCGTACACCGTCTCCGGTTTCACGCCGAGCCGTTCGGCCGCTTCGCAGGTGGTGAGTCGCGACTGATCCGTCATGAGGTCACCGTATCCAAAGTCGATCAATGTTGATTCAATCAATATTGACAGCAATCTCGTCAATCATAGACAGTCGAATCAATGTTGAGGAAGGGAAGAGACATGCCGACCACCACCACGGCTGTGCCCCGCGGGCTCGCGGGCGTCGTCGTCACGGACACCGCACTCGGGGACGTCCGAGGCCGCGAGGGCTTCTACCACTACCGCCAGTACTCGGCCGTCGAGCTCGCGCAGACCCGCGGCTTCGAGGACGTGTGGCATCTGATGTTCCACGGCGAACTGCCCGACGCCGCCGCCCGCGCGGACTTCACCGCCCGCACCGCGGCCCTGCGCCACCTGCCCCGGGCAGTCGCCGACGCGCTGCCCGGCATCGCCGCGGCGGGCGTGGCTTCCGGACCGCTCGCCGGGCTGCGCACCGCCCTCTCCCTGCTCGGCGCCGCCCAGGGGTTCCGGCCGGTCTACGACCTCGACGCCGACCGGCGCCGCGAGGACGCCCTCACGGCCTGCGCCGCCGTCCCGACCCTGCTGACCGCGCTGTACCGCCTCGGCCAGGGGCTCGATCCCGTCGAGCCGCGCGACGACCTGTCGTACGCCGCCAACTACCTCTACATGATGACCGGTTCACAGCCCACGCCCGACCGCGTCCGGGCGATCGAGCGGTACCTCATCTCCACCGTCGACCACGGCTTCAACGCCTCCACGTTCACCGCACGCGTCGTCGCCTCCACCGGCGCGGACATGGCGGCGTCCCTGGTCGCGGCCGTCGGCGCGCTCTCCGGCCCGCTGCACGGCGGGGCCCCCAGCCGCGCCCTGGACACCCTCGACGCCATCGGCTCCCCGGACCGCATCGACGCGTGGGTGCGCGAGCGGGTGCTCGCGGGCGACCGGATCATGGGCTTCGGCCACCCCGTCTACCGCACCGAGGACCCGCGTTCGCGGATGCTGCGCGGCATCGCCGAGGACATCGGCGGCCCACTGGTCACGTTCGCCGTCGAGGTCGAGCGGCAGGTCGAGGCGATCCTCGCCGAGCTGAAGCCCGGCCGGGAACTGCACACCAACGTGGAGTTCTACGCGGGCGTGGTCATGGAGCTGTGCGGGGTGCCGCGCGAGATGTTCACCCCGACGTTCTGCGCGGCCCGCGTGGTCGGCTGGAGCGCCAACATCCTGGAGCAGGCGGAGGACTCGAAGATCATCCGCCCGGCGGCCCACTACGCGGGCCCGCCCGCGCCACAGCCCGTACCCGCACTCTGAGCACGAGTTCCCCGCCCCGCCCGGCACTTGGGGCATGCGAGGGCGTTTGGGGCAGGCAGGGGAGCCGTCGGATAATGGATGTACCCCTCCCGCGCCGCGCCCCTACGCTCGGCGCGTGGACCACGTCATCCTCGCCTGCGTCGTACTTCCCGTCACCGCCGTGCAGTACGGGGTGCTCGGTATGCGCCGCCTGCGCGAGCGGCGGTGGTACCGGGAGGCGGTCGCGCACTGCGCCGCGATCGAGATCGATCCGTACTACGCCGTGCGCGACGCGTGGTGGTCCGAGGACGACATCCAGGCGGCGGCCGCCCGGCTGGTGCTCGACGGGCTGGTCACCGTCAACCACCGCGGCAACATGAGCCTCACCGAGGCCGGTGCCGATCCCGCGAGCACCGCGGGGCACCCGCTTCCGGACGCCCTGCTCACCGCGCTGCGCCGCCGCACCGCACCCGCCACCCTCGGCAGCGTGTTGCTCCGCGACACCGTGTTCGGCGACGTCCGGACGCGGTTCCACGCCGACCGCGACGCCCGCCTGCGGCCGCAGCGGCCGCCGTCCCCGCGCGACATGGGCTGTCTGGGCTGCACCGGGTGGCTGCTGATCCTGGGGCAGTTCGGGTTCGCCGCCGCCGGGCTGTTCGGCATGAGGCCCCACGGACCGCTCCAGTGGGCCGCCGCCGTCGTCACCGGCCTGGCGCTGTGCGCCCAGATCGCCGGGCTCGACGGCTATCGCACCCCGGCCGACCTGCCGGACCCCTTCGCCGAACGGCTGGCGTCGATGGTGCCGCACCCGGCGCTCGCGGAGCTGGCCGCGCGGGACCCGGAGGCCGAGGCGTGGCTCGGGGCCAGCCGGCGCCGTACGCGCCGCGGCCGCAACCGGGGACGGCCCCGGCGCCGCACCACTCGTACAGAGGCCGGGGCCGGGGCCTGAGCGGGGAGTGCACCGGAACCCTCAGCGAGCGTCCCGGTGCACGGGCCCGTCTCAGTGCCAGATCGTCTGGACCGAGTCGAACTGCACCCAGGTGATCGGGTTGCCGGTGTTGGCACCGAAGACCGTCACGGAACCGGCGGTGTTCACCTCGAAGCGGCAGGCGTTGATGCCCTGGCTGTTGTTGCGGGGCGCGGTGGCGCGGATGTACGAGGTGGGCCGGGCCATGGCGGCTGGCAGCGTCGCCACCTTGGTGTCGGCGGTGAAGTTGCCGGTGATGATGCCACGGGCCTGGAGGAACGTGGTGCCCGCGATGGTGACGAGGCGGACCTGCGGGGTCGACCCGGTCTGCGCGGTGATGCCGGGCTCCAGGACCAGGTCGGCCCACTCGCCGGCCTCCACACCGGCGGCGGCCGCGGGGGAGGCGGCGGCGAGGTTGGCGACGGCCACGGCGGCGGGCACGGCGAAGGCGGCACCGAGGATGCTGCGGCGGTTGTAGGACATGGTGGTTGGTCTCCTTGACGAGGCCTTGTGCGAAATGACGGAGAGGTCTGCGGGCGCGGTCAGCGCCAGGCGGCGCTGAAGCTGTCGAGCTGGGCCCAGGTGATGGCGTTGGTGTCGCGTCCGCCGAACAGCCGCAGTGCGCGGTCCGTACCGGCCTCGACCCGGGCGACGCAGTAGCCGCCGTTGTTGTTGCGCGGCACGTTGGCGCGCGTCGGCACGCTGGGGGTCAGCGTGTCGGGCAGGGTGCCGATGACCGCGTCGCCGTCGAAGGTTCCCTTGACGCCGCCGCTGAGCTGGAGCGTCGTGGTACCGGCGATGCTGATGAGGCGGCCCTGCGGCGGGTTCTGGTCGGCGGTGACGCCCGAGGCGAGCTCGATCGGCTGCCAGTCGGTGATCACCTTGACGCCGTCGACCTCCTGGGTGTCCGGGAGCGTCACGATGGTGCAGGTGCGCGGTCCGGGGTCCTCGCAGGCGAAGCCGAAGTGCAGGTTGGTCACGCCGTCCCGCACGTCCACGTGCATACCCTCGGGCTCGCGCCACTCAAGGCCCGGCGCGGCGGTGATGAAGTGGTGGTCCAGGACGTTCCCGGTGGCCCACTCGATCGCGGTGATGTAGGTGTTGCCCGGCGGAGGGTTCCTGGTCGCGGTGCTGGACTCGCCGTTGAGGCAGTACAGCACGCCCTTGTGGGAGGCGTACCCCTGGAACACGCCCAGGTCCGTGGGCAGCGTGATGCGCTGGAGCGGCTCGAAGACACCCGCCGAGGCCTTGGCCAGGTCGTACCGCTCGACGTGCGTCCCGCCGTCGTAGAACCGCACCACCAGCTCGTTGGCGCTGCGGTCGATGGTGGGGGTGGCGAAGAGCGCGTTCGGCGTGGGGCGGTACGGCTTGGCGTGCAGCGAGGAGCCGTAGTCCAGGACCGTCCCCGACCGGAAGTCGAAGTTGGTGATGGAGGTGCCGAAGCCCTCGTTCTTGCTGTTGGGCTGCGACGCCGTCTCGGTCCACAGGCGGATGACGCCGCCCCGGTTCTCGATGCCGAGGTTGACGCCGTGTCCGAAGCCCCGCAGATACATGTAGCCGGTGATGGCGCCCGACCGGTTGAGGCGGGTCAGACACATGTCGCCGTGCGCGTTGCGGGTGTCGTAGTCGACCGGCCCGGACTCGCCGCTGAGGGTCAGGCCGCCCTGCATCAGCTGGAGCACGAAGAGGTCGCCCGACACCGGCTCGGTGCTGAACGACTGCATCACAGTGCTGTTCTTGAGCGGGCGCCGGTGCAGCAGCTTGCCCACCGGTCCCGCGAGGTCTATCTGTCCTTCAATGGTGACGCTCAACGACGCCGCTCCTTCATACACGTTTCGGTGCTGCCGTGATCGGAACGGCGACAGTTTCGCACGGACGTTCCCTTGACGGGACCCGTGGTGCGCCGATCCGGCTCCGGCCGCTCTTCTGTCAGCCGGTCAGGGTGGCCTTGGAGCGCATCGCGAGGAAGTTGCTCCGGTAGGCGTCGTGGGTCGGGGCACCCTCGACGCGCAGCAGCGCCTCGTCGTTCTCCCGCAGGGAGGAGACGTCGAGGTTGTGGGAGCCGGTGAAGGTCCACTTGGTGTCCGGGTGCCCCGCGTAGTTGCCCTCGACCAGCAGGTACTTGGAGTGCACGAACAGGTCGTCCGCGTCGCTGTCGGGCGTGCCGTTGTCGAGGTGGAGCTGGTACGGCTTGATGCGCGCGTGGTTGCCGAGGGCCGCGAGCTGGCTCGTCGTGTTGTAGACGACCTCGATCCAGCACTCCTGGTCGGCCAGCTGCCGTAGCTTGTTCGCGACCTCGGTGCGGGTGAAGGCGTAGGCCGCGACGCGGATGACCGTCTTGTGGGAGGCGGATCCGACCGTCGTGTTGCCCGTGCACGACACGTTGTTCAGTACGTCGACCATGAGATCACCGGTCTGCTGCGGGAAGAAGTAGTACTTCTCGCCCCCGGACGTGGTGCCCTGCCGGTAGTAGTCGGCGTTGCGCTTCTCCGCGGCGAGGTCGTTGAAGTACGCCGTGTACGCGGTGTAGAGGTCGGTGTTGCCGACCGAGGTGTACGCGTTGTTCCAGAACCGGGAGGTGTTCGCCGGGGTCTGGTTGGCGGACGTCTGGATCACCACGTCCTCGGCGACGCCCGCGTCTCCCACCCGGGAGAAGAGGAAGAACTTGTTGTGGTTGATGTGGTTCTTGCTCGGGTCGAGCGTGGTGTCCGCGATGCACGCCCGGTCCTTCGGGCACACGTGGAGCCAGGACGGCTGGGCCATGTCCTGGCCGAGCGCGGCCGCCAGCTGTGTGGCGGCCGTGGAGGTGGAGAACGCGTAGTCGAGGACGACCCGTACCTGTACGCCCCGGTCATGGGCGCGGATCAGCGCGTCGCTGTAGCCGGTGTCGGTCAGGGCGTACATGGCGGCGCGCAGCGTACGGCCGCTCTGGGTGTTGTCGATCGCCCCGACGATATGGTCCTTGATCGCGTTCTGCTCGGCCACGGTGCCCTGCGGGTCGTTGAAGACCGCGCCCGTCGTGGGCATCGGCGCCGGGTCCGCCACGGCGGCCGGGGACGGGACGAGCAGCGCGGCCAGGAGGGACCCGGCGAGCAACGCCGCGGCACATATACGTCTGATGTCTCTCACTCCTTGACAAAAGGTCGTCGGCGAAAGTCGTGGGCAAAGGCGGTGGGCAAGGTGGTGGGCAAAGATCGTTCCTGCTGTGGGCAGGTGCACGATAGCCCCCCAGGCGCGGCTCCCTGACGGCGCCCGGGGAAATCGGTTGCCTCATATGGCCTGTGTCTTACGTCACATGAGGCTCGGGCGTCACGTTGCTTACGGTTTGCGCAATCTTGCGCCGACGCAACGCGCCGCTCGCTCGAACAGCAGGTGAGACCCCCGGCGTCGGGCGAGATGGGTCTACACCACCAGCGAGGACGGGGGTCGAGCGCGGCGCTGCAAATGTATGTTCGCCACTGGAACGCAAGTGCCCGGTGACCTTTCACAGCTCCGCGGTTGCACATTCCGGTGCCGCCGCGCGTCATCTGTTCGAAGGCGCGCACCAGCGCCTTCCGGGGCCGTCGGGGGGCGGGACGGGCGGCCCCAGTCGTGCACCACTAAGGAGCCGGAAGTCTCGTGACGATCGATCGGGTAGGCGATGTGGTCCTGGCAGTTCTCGCGGTGCGGGTGTTCGGCCGCGACGCGGCCCTGTTACTGCGGCGCGCGGCCGCCGCGGGCGTACGGACGGGTGTGAGCGAGTTGCTCCGTACGGACGGAGAGGGAGACCGGTGAGCCAGGACTTCCCGCACCGCGCGCCGGGCAGACCCGCGATGACCAACCAGCAACTTCCGGTGGACTTCAGCGCGTTCCACCACATGCACCGGCCCGTCTATCTGCGCTGGGCGCAGACCATCCTCAACCACCGCGCGGACGCCGAGGAAGCCGTCGACGCCGCCTTCGAACAGCTCCTGATGATCTGGACCGCCGTCCTGTCGAAGGAGAACCCCGCCGCGTACGCCTGGAGCGTGCTGCGCAGTCGCACCCTCGACCTGGCCCGCGCCCGCAAACGGCGCCCCGCACTGCTGGAGGCAGCCGCCTTCGAGACCGTCGCCCTGACCCGGACCGCCGATCCCATCGGCCAGCTGGAGGAGAGCCTGGCCCTCTTCCACGCGGTACGC
This sequence comes from Streptomyces sp. TLI_146, assembly GCF_002846415.1. Classification (NCBI taxonomy): domain Bacteria; kingdom Bacillati; phylum Actinomycetota; class Actinomycetes; order Kitasatosporales; family Streptomycetaceae; genus Streptomyces; species Streptomyces sp. TLI_146. The sequence goes on along the minus strand of NZ_PJMX01000001.1, from coordinate 1,198,301 downwards.
CAGCTCCCGCCGCGCCAGATGGACGTCATGCTCCTGCTCCACCTGCACGGCCTGACCCCCGCACAGGTCGGCGACCACCTCGGCATCACCGCGGCCGCCGTCCGCTCCACCGCCCGCCACGCCAAGCGCCGGCTGCGCCACACCCTCGGTCTCGCGGCCGAGCAGACCGAGGAGGGGCACGCTGATGACATCGCCCATTGACGGCGTGCTCGCCCGCGCCCGCCTGGCGCACCGGCCCTGCACCGAGGCCGACGTCGACGCCGCCGAACAGCGCCTCGCCGCCCGGGTCGCCGCTCCGCCGCCCCCTGTTCCGGCCCGGACGGGCCGCTTCCCGCTGGCCGCCTGGCGGGCGCTCCTGTCCGAGCCGGGACCGCCGCTGGACGAGGTGTGCGCCGCCCAGGACCTCACCGTCGTCTGCGAGATGTTCGTCATCCACCCCGACGCGCTCGACGACCTCCAGCCCTTCTTCGCCCGTGCGCTGCCCGAGCCGGCCGGTGCCCGCATCCTGGGCTGCATGCTGCATCTGACCGGCCGCCCCGAATCGGCCCGCTTCTGGTGGCAGTACGCGGCCGGGGCGGGCGACGCGGCCGCCACGTTCTGCCTCGGCCTGCACCACCGCGCCCTGGGCGAACACCCCGAGGCGGAGTGGTGGCACACCCAGACCGACACCCTCAGCGCCCACGGCGCGACCGCCGCGAACGTGGACCTGACCACCACGCTGCGCATCCTGCGCGCCCTGCGCACCGGCCCGCTCCCGGTGCCCGACCTGGTCCACGCCGTCCTCGACTACATACCGGCCGCGCTCTCCTACGTCGACGACGACCTCGACCTCCCCCTGCCCGACCCGGACTTCACCGACCACATCACGGCCCTGACCACCCACGCGGCCACCGCGGGCGCGCCCCGCACACCGTCCGGCCGCGCACCCGACCCCCTGCCGGAACGCCCCACCCGCGACCGCCCGACGTCCTTCACGACGGGACGGCGGGTGAACACGGGCCGGCCGTGGCCGCCCGGTCTCTCGGACCGGCCCTAGCCGACGGCGTCGAGGAAGGCGAGCACGCGCCGGGTGAGCAGCGCGGCCGCCTCCTCGGTGTATGAGGGCAGGCTGTCGTCGGCGAACAGGTGCTGCTTGCCGGGGTAGACGAACAGCTCGGCGTCCGGCGTCGACTCCACCAGGGCCCGGGCCGCCTCGATGTCCCCCTCGTCCACGAAGTACTCGTCCCCGTCCATCCCGTGGATCTGGACCGGAACCCCCTGCGGCCACGCCTCACCGAACTCCGTGACCGGCACACAGGAGTGGAACAGCAGCGCGCCCTTCGCCCCCGGCCGGGTCTGGGCGAGGGACTGCGCGGGCAGCACGCCGAGGGAGAAGCCCGCGTAGACGAGCTCGGCGGGCAGCCCTTCGGCGACCGCCCGCCCGCGCTCGACGATCGTGCCGAACCCCGTCTCCTGTACGTGGGCCACCCCGTCCGCCAGGTCGTCGAAGACCCGTCCCTCGTACAGATCCGGGACATGGACGGTGTGGCCCGCCGCTCTCAGCGTCTTTGCGAAGGCGCGGACGCCGGAGGTCAGGCCCTGCGCGTGGTGGAACAGCAATACCTCGGCCATGGCTGTCCTTTCGTCTGCGGAACCCGGAGGGCTCCTCGGCTTCGAGTATTGCCGCAGCCACTGACAACGGCCGTCGGCGAGATCAGTCGACGCCTACCTCAGCCGACGGGCTGCGGCCGCAGGGACGGCTGGGGCAGCCGGGGCACGCGAGGCTCCGGAGCGGTCAGGCCGTCGGCTCCCGGCGGCACCGGGACCGCGGCGAAGATCGCGTCCTGCTGTGCCTGGAGCTCCTTGACGCGCTCGGGGCTCGTACCGGGGAGGCGCTGCTCCTCGTACAACTTGTGCGTGGCCTCCTGGGCGTACTTGCTCGCCGGGGTGTGGAACTGCACCTCGAAGAGGTGCTCCGAACGAGGGGCCCGCCAAGCGGAGTTGATGGCCTTGTAGCCCCTGGCGCGGCCCCAGGTGTTGGACCACTTCGTGTTGTCGTTGCCCCACCCGGACAGCACGGAGGCGGCGAGCGCGACGCCCTCGGTGTAGCGGCCGTCCGGCCACTGGAGCGTGTAGCGCACCGAGTCGCCGATGCCGGCCAGCGCGTCGTTCACGTCCCGCTCGGGGTGTTCCAGCAAGGAGGTGGCGACCTTGCGCTTGAGCGAGTCCGCCGACTTGAGGCGGTGGTCGAACCCGATGAGCTCGGCGCCGCTGATCAGCGCGGCTGTCCTCACCTGGGGGCTGATGGTGCGCTCGGCCTTCTTGGCCCGGTCGATGAAGGCGTCGACCCTGGCGTTGTCGGCGGCGTTCAGCGACAGCCCGTCACCCGTCCAACCGCCGTCGTCCAGCGGCTCTTTGAAGACGGGGGTGAATACGGGGGTGAGGACGGGGGCGTTGACCGTACGGGCCGCGCCCGCGCGCTCGACCGGGGGAGCTGCGGCCGCGCTCTGGATCGCGCCCGCGCTCAGCGCCGCGGCCAGGGCGGCGGCGGTCGCGGCCCGCGAGACGGTACGACTGATGTTCATCGGTGCCTGGTGTTCCTCTCTCGGCGGCGACCGTCCGCCGCCCGGAGGGGAGCCCCGGGGCGGCGGACGGTCTCTGACGAGAGACCCAACAGGAGGAACCGGCAGCGAGTTGTCGCCTGCGCCCCGGCCGGGCGAATGCTGTCCTGATCACATCGCAGGAAGGCGTGATTCCGTATGTGCGCCCGGTCCGCCGGGCTCAGCCGCCGACAGTGATGAGGTGCTGGTAGAGCGCCTCGTGCCCGTCGGCCGCCGGGTGCAGGCCGTCGACGAGCAGGTCGGTCTTCTCGTACAGGGGCTCCCACATGTCGAGGAAGTCGATGTGGTTCTCCTGGCACCAGGTCCGCAGGGACTCGCGCAGGGCCAGCGCCCGCTCCTTGGTGAAGCGCAGGCCTCCGTAGTCCCGGGTGCGCTCCTCGTCGAGCCAGATCGGGCCCACGACGACGAGGCGCGCGTTGTGCGCGAGGGCGGTGGCGGCGAGTGAGCCGAGGCTGTCCGCGATGCGCGCGAGTCCGTCGTGATGGTCCTCCGGGGCGGACAGGGGCACGGCGGAGTCGTTGATCCCGGCGGCGACGAGAAGGGTGTCGGGCAGACGGGGGCCCAGCAGCGCCGGTGTCTGCTCGGCGGCCTGGGCCAGCGTGCTGCCCGGGATGGCCAGGTTGAAGACCCGGTGCTCGGCCTCGTTCCCGCCGATGTGGGTGGCCGCGAGGCGGGCCGCCCATCCTCCCTGGGGGTCGCAGCGCCCGTACGCGATGCTGTCGCCCACGATCACGATGCGCGCCGCCGGGCGCAGTGGCTTCGCGTCCAGGTAGGCCCAGGCGCTCTCGCCGGAGGAGAGGAGCACCCGCCGACGGATGTAGTCGTCGACTTCGTACGCGTCGGCCGCGGCGAGGTCCTGGTCGGTGAGGCGCAGCACGGCGCCTTCGACCACCGCCCCGTACTCGCGCTCCAGCGTCAGGTGTACGTCCAGACCGCTGGTGGCGATCACGGACTCGTCGGTTATCGCGAGGGGCCTGGTCGTGTAGCCGGAGAGCGACGCCGGAGCGGTGGGCACGGCCTGGCCGAAGAGGGCGGTCTGGACCCGCTCGTCCATCAGCGTGCCGAAGGAGAAGAGGGCGTGAGGGCGTGAGGCGGTCACTTTGGGGTGCGGGGCCTTTCTTGAAGGGTTGATCAACATCACCCTAACGGGCGCCACGGGCGCCGTTGCCGCCGCTCCCGCGCCACCCCCGGGACGCCGATCTCGCGCGAGTGGACGATCCGCTCCACCCACTCCTCGAAGTCCCGCGCCCCACCACCCCCCTTTCACCCCGACGTCGGCAATCCTTAACGTGTCGGCCCCCCGCGCGGCGCCACCCGGGGCTCACACTGATCCACATCCCGCGCGCAACGGTGACGACGATCCGTCCGCCGTGCCATCGACCGGGGCTCGTCACCCACCCCGCCCCTTCGCTCAAGGACGCAAGGCCCGTGCCCGAAACCGTCACCCTCCGCGGCCGCACCCTCCGGCTCGAGCCGCTCGCCGAACATCACGTCGAGGCCCTGGCGCGAGCCGCCGCCGAGGATCGCGGCAGCTATGCCTTCACGCCCGTGCCCTGCGGGGCGGAGGCGACGGAGCGGTATGTCGCCGACGCGCTGGCGGCCCGGGCCGCGGGACGCGCGCTGCCGTTCGCCACGGTGCGGATCGCCGACGGCCGGGTGGTGGGCTCGACGCGCTTCTGCGAGCTGGACTACTGGCAGGGGCCGGTGCCCTGGCCTCCGGCCCCGCGCGGCCCGCTGGGTCCCGTACCAACGGCGATCCCCGACGCGGCGGAGATCGGTGGCACCTGGCTCTCCGCGTGCGCCCAGGGCACCGGCATCAACACCGAGGCCAAGCTGTTGATGCTGCGGCACGCCTTCGAGACCTGGGGCGTGCGGCGCGTGTCCCTGCGCGCCGACGCCCGCAACCTGCGCTCGCGCACCGCGATCGAACGCCTCGGCGCGACCCTCGACGGCGTACACCGGGCACACTCCCGTGGCCTGGACGGCATGGTCCGCGGTACGGCCTTCTACTCGATCCTCGACGAGGAGTGGCCACGCGTCCGGGAACACCTGGAACAGCGGGTGGGTGCGGCGCGCCCGAACGCGGCAGGCACGCGCTCGCTCGTCCCGGCGTGAGGAAAGCGCCGGGGAAAAGCGTTTGACGCCCGCCGCCGTCCGGCGGTCGGATGGTCGCCCATGAGCACCGGGCAGTTGCACACCGACCAGCACCCCATCGACGACGCGCTCGTACGGCGGTTGGTCGCCGGGCAGTTCCCCCAGTGGGCGGGGCTGCCGGTGGTGCGCTTTCCGTCCGGTGGGACGGTCAACGCCATGTACCGGCTGGGCGACAGCATGGTCGTACGGCTGCCGCTGCTGCCGGGCGGAGCCGCGGACGTGTCGATGGAGCGGGAGTGGCTGCCCCGCCTCGCCTCGGTGCTGTCCACGCCGGTCCCCGAGGTGCTCGGAGCGGGGGAGCCGGCCGAGGGGTATCCGTGGGTCTGGTCGGTGTACCGGTGGCTGGCGGGGGAGAACCCCGAGGCGGGAGCGCTGAGCGAACCGGTCGCGCTGGCCGAGGACTTGGCCGGGTTCGTGACGGCGATGCGCGGTCTCACCCTGCCGGACGCGCCGCCCGCCTACCGGGGCGGGCCCGTCGCCGCGCTCGACGCGTCGACCCGCGCGGCGATCGACGAACTGCGCGGGATCCCGCAGGAGGGCATCGACTGCGATGCCGTGCTCGCCGTGTGGGAGGACGCGCTGCGGGCCCCGGCCTGGGACGGGCCGCCGGTGTGGCTGCACGCCGACCTGATGCCGGGCAACCTCCTCGTGGACGGCGGCAGGCTGACCTCGGTGATCGACTTCGGTTGCACGGGGGTGGGCGACCCCGCCTGCGACCTCTTCCCCGCCTGGAACCTGCTGCCCGCCGACGCACGGAACGTCTTCCGCGAGGCGCTCGGCGTGGACGACGCCACCTGGATCCGCGGCCGGGGACGGACCCTCTCACAGGCGCTGATCGCGCTGCCCTACTACCGGACGACCAACCCGGCGATGGCGAACAACGCCCGGCATGTGATCCGGGCGGTGCTCGCGGAGCGCTGAGCCGCGGACGCCCTCGACTGCGGGGCGGGGAAGCCGTGTCGGCCGTCGCGCGCGAACTGCTCGACCGCCTCGGGACACGGTGTTCCCCGGGCGGGGTGGGGCGAGCCGTCTGCCCCACCCCGTATACGTCAGCGCAGCACCGACGAGAAGTTGTCGAGCTGGATCCAGGTGACCGGGTCCGTGGTCTGCGGGCCGTACACCATGACGCGGCCCGCCGTGTCGGCCTCCACACGGGTGGCGTTGACGCCGAGGTGGTTGTTGCGCGGGCAGACACCGCGGGTCGTCTTCGGCGGGCGGATGGCCGCCGGGAGGGTGCCCAGCTGCGAGTCGCCGGAGAAGTTGCAGGTGAGCGTGCCGCGCAGCTGGAGGAACTCGGTGCCCGCGATGCTCACCACACGGGCCTGCGCGGGTGTGTCCGCGCCCGCGGAGACGCCCGCGGCCAGCGCGATGGCCGTCCAGTCCACGACGACCTGCACCCCGGTCGGGGCAGCGGCGGCGGGCGAGGCGGTGAGCAGCGGCACACCGACGGCCGCGGTGGGTACCGCGAGGGCCGTGGCGAGCAGGGAGCGGCGGCTGGTGGTGCGCGAGGGCATGGTCGATCCTCCGGATCGCGAGAGGTGGTGGGGGTGTCCGAGGTCGGGCGCCGTCATCGCCAGGCGGCCGAGACGCAGTCGAGGTCGATCCAGGAGATGGCGTTGTCCGCGCCGGCGCCGAACGCCCACAGCTCGCCGAGCTTGTTCGCCTCGACCCGGCACACTCCCACCCCGTAGTACATGTTGCGCGGGGTGTTCTGCCGCACGGGCCGCGTGGGCCAGAGCCGCTGCGGCAGCGTCGCGATCAGGGCGTCACCGGTGAGGTTGCAGGTGAGGGTGCCGCGCAGCTGGAGATACGTGGTGTCCGCGAGGGCGACCAGGCGGCCGCGCGGAGCCTCGGCGCCCGCCTTGACGCCGGTGGCGAGGGTGAGGTTCTCCCAGTCGGACAGCACCTTCACTCCGTCGACCGCCGGCTGGGTCGGGTACCAGCCGATGGTGACGTTGCGGCGCCCGGTGGTGCCGGGGACGGTGTCGCTGAAGCCGAACAGCAGCCGGGTCTCGCCGGTCGCCGGGTCCACCTCGACGGCCAGCCCCTCCGGCTCGCGCCGCTCCAGGCCGTCGGCGCCGGTGACCACCTGCGAGTCGAGCTTCGTCTTCGAGTCCAGGGAGTACGACGTGATGTATGCGGTCCCGGGGTAGGTCGTGACCGGGTCCTTCTTCCACTGGTAGACGTACAGGACACCGTTGAGGGCGGTGTACCCCTGGAAGGTGAGTCCCGTCTCCGCGCCCGCCGGCAGCTCGAAGGTGCTGCCGATCTCCACCCACTCGCCCTGCGCCGCCTTGGCCAGGTCGTAGCGGGTGAAGCACCGCACACTGCCCTTGAAGTAGACGATGGTCAGGGTGTTGTTGACGAGGTCCACCGACGGGCCGGTGCTCCGTCCGCCCGGCGGGCAGAACTTCTGCGCGGCGGGCACGTCGGCCTGGTCGAGGGTGGCCCCGTCGACGAAGCGGAACCGGGTGACGGCCGTACCGAAGGCGTTGCTGACCCCGTCGTTGGGGTAGACCGGTCCGACCTCGGTCCACAGATAGGTGTCGGTCCCGACCGGCTCGGCCCCCATCGAGATCCCGTGCCCGAAGCCCGTGAGGTACATGCTGCCCGTCAGCCGCCCGGTGGTCCGGTCGATGCGGTTGAGGTACATGTTCCCGAGGGGCGTCTTGGCGGCGCTCTCCATCTGGAGCACGAAGACGTGCCCGTTGGCCGGGTCGGAAGCGATCGCCTGCGGAGCGGGATTCTTCGTCAGCGGCACGGTCTGGATGAGCTTGCCGGTCACTCCGGACAGGTTGATCCCGTTTATATCGGTAATGGCCATGGATTCCCCTTCTGTGGGGCGCGATCCGGCCCCACCGACCGAGATCGTACGCATGTGCCACACCCGGCAACGACCAGAGCGGCCGTGCCGTCGTAGGGCATACGACAGCACGGCCGCCCTGGCGGGGACCGGTCCGGCCGGTCACCCTGTCAACTGGTCGCGGGCGTCAGCGAGGTCCGCCCTTGCCTCCCTTGCCCTTGCCTCCCTTGTCGGGCTCCCCGCGCTTGTTGGTGAGCTTGACGGTGACGCCCCTGGACGCGTTGGCGGCGGTCACCTCGTGGGGGCCGCTGACCCGGTTCCGCGGCAGGACGTACCCCTCGGGCACGGCCGTCTCCTGGATGTAGTACGAGCCGAGGGACAGGTCCGCGAAGACGCACCGGCCGGAGCTCCCGGTCGCGCAGCCGGGGCCGACCGGGGTGTCGGGCGTGGAGCCCGTGGTCTGGAGCCCGGGGGTCCCGTTGGTCTCGTGCCACAGCCGGAACACCGCGCCCGCGAGCGGACTGCCGGTCTCGGCGTCCGTCTTGTCGACGGTGAGGCTTCCCTTCGGCACGACGTGCCGGTGGTCGGCCACGGTCACCGAGACGCCCCGGGAGGCGTTGGAGTCGGTGAGGACGAGGGGCCCGAAGCGCGCGGGGGAGGGCAGGTCGTAGCCCTCCGGTGCCCTGGTCTCCACCCAGTAGTACGTGCCCGGCGGCACGGTCCGTGCGCAGGCCCCGGAGCCGTCGGTCGTGCACGGCGTGCCCCGGCGGGTGTCCGGGGTGCTGCCCGAGGTCTGGAGTCCGGCGGTTCCGTTGGTCTCCTCCCACAGCTCGAACACCGCCCCGGCGAGCGGCCTGCCGGTGGCGTGGTCCGTCTTGAGGACCTTCACCTCGCCCTCGGTGGGCGGCGCTGTGCCGCAGTCGGGCAGGTTGCCGTCGAAGGCGTAGTTGTGGAACTCCTGGCCGCCACCGCCCGACGGCGGGCTGGTGTGGGTGAGCGAACCGGTGGTGAAGAAGCGCCCGTTGATGCCGGGCAGACTCACCGTCGCCAGGGAGGCCTGGTTGCCGATCAGCACGCTGCCCTGGAACTGGCCGGTGCCCTTGAAACCGACGGAGGTCGCGTCGGGGAAGTTCCACAGCAGTCGGCTGCGCAGCTGGTTGAACGGGCTGGAGTCGTCGATCGTGCCGCTGTAGGTGGTGATGGTCCGGCTGGTGCCGAGCACGTTGACCAGCACGGTCGCCCCGGCGGGGATGCGTGCGAACCGGATGCCCTCCTGGCCGCCGTTCGCGCTCTGCATGTCGAAGTCGACGTTGAACACCTGGAGCATGGAGGTGTTGTCACCGGTGAACAGGGTCTCCCCGTTCGCGTGCACGGCCGTCCCGGTGGGCGTACGGGTGCCGCCGCCGGGGTGCGCGTAGCACTTGCTGGCGTCGGTGAGCTGTCCTCGCAGCGCGGTGTACGGCTTGGCCGCGTCCGGGTCGTGGACGGTGCGCTGGGACGCGATGGTCCCGGTGGCGGTGCCCGCGTGGCGTACGACGCCCTGCTCGGCGAGGAGGCGCTGCCCCGTCGCGACGGTGACGTTGCCGCCGGTGGTCAGCCAGTCCGCGCCGACCGGCGGCGCGACCCGGGAGCCGACCCCGGCCTCGCCGACGTTGTAGATGCCGCTGACACCCGCGGCCTTGTGCTGGTCGAAGCTGCCGAGCACGACGACCCGGCCCTCGGCTTCGGCGGCCTTCTCCCGTACCTGGAAGTCACCGCCGACGTATACGTTGATGCCGTTGTCGCGGAACCGGATGGGCCCGTTGTGGATGGGCGGATAGCCGTCGGGCGGACAGTGGCCCGGCACGCACGGGCCGAGCCCGCCGGGCAGCGGCGCGGCGGCCAGTGCTGCTTCCAGGGACGCCTGCCCGCCGGGCAGGGCGGTCGCCGTCGCGGGGAGGGCTGCCACGGACAGCACGGCCGCGGTCAGCAGCGGTCTGAGGGATCTCGCGCCGGGGTGGGCCAGGGAGAGACGGAACACCGGAACAACCAGCTCCTCGAAAGTGGGATGATCCCCCCTCAAGGCCAGGCTCACACACCCCCGGTCACCGCCGGACGACCCGGCGGGTGTCGCGGGCGAAGACCACCGCAAAGGACCATCGCCGCCCGTGAGCGGTTGCCGGAGGGTGCTGGGCCTGCGGCCGGGGTTTGGCAGAGGGTGCTGCGCCTGCGGCAGGTGTCCCGGCAAGCCCCGCGCGACGGGGCGGAGCGGTCCGCCGATGCCGTCGAGACCTATACGATCTTGGCTGTACTAGTGCTATGAAGGCCGGGGCACTGACCAAGTCGCCGGGGAACAGGGGTACTTCTCATATGGCTGGAATCACGATCGCGCGTTCGGTGACCACGCTCGCGGCCACCGCCGCGCTGCTGGCCGGGAGCGCCGTGGGCGCGTCCGCCGCGCAGGGCCAGGCCGAGCCGGACGTGTCGGGGGTGCGTGCCGCGCTGCAGCGCGTGGTGGACGCGGGGGCGCCGGGCGCGTTCGCGGTCATCCGCGACCACGGCAAGGCCGAGCGCGGCCGGACGGTGGCGCTGGGCAAGGCGAATCTCGACGGCACGCCCATGGACGCGGGCCTGCGCTTCCGGGTGGGCAGCAACTCCAAGATGTTCACCTCGGTCCTGGTGATGCGCCTCGCCGAGCAGGGCCGCATCGACCTGGACAAGCCGCTGCGCGACTACCTGCCCGCCGGGACGCTTCCCGAGAGCTGGTCGATCACCGGGCGCCAGGTCATGGAGCACCGCGCCGGTGTGTACGACCACACCAACGACCTCCTGGAGCAGAGCGGGGAGGAGACCACGGCGGCCTTCGAGAAGCGCATCCGGAACAACGTCTACGAGCCCAGGGACCTCGTGGCGATGTCGGTGAAGCACGGCCTCCAGTACACCCCGGGGACGGCGTACTCGTACTCGAACACCGACTTCGTGCTGATGGGTCTCGCGGCCGAGCACCTCACCGGGCGCCCCTACGCCGAGCTGCTGCGCGAGCAGATCTTCGAGCCGCTGAAGCTGCGTCAGACGTCCTTCACCGTGCCCCAGAAGACCATCGCGGGCCGGCACGTCACCGGCTACCTCACCAACGACGACCGCAGCAAGCCGCTCCTCGACTCGACCGAGCAGACCGCCTCCTGGGTCTGGAGCGCGGGCGGCGTGGTCTCCTCGGCGCGCGACCTCGACCGTTTCATGACCGCCCTGCTCGCCGGGAGCTCCGGCGGGCTGGTCTCCGACGAGTCGCTGCGGCAGATGACGAGCGTGCTCCCCACCGGCACGGCGAAGATCAGCTACGGCTTGGGGGTCCGGGAGATCGCGCTCTCCTGCGGCAAGGTGCTCGGCCACGGCGGAATCGTCCAGGGCTACCAGACGCAGACGTTCTCCACCCCGGACGGCAAGCGCACGGTCGTCCTCTTCGCGAACGCCTCCAACAACGGCGCGATCACCAGCGGTTTGACGAACACCTTGGAGCCCGCGTTCTGCGGCAAGGCACCCACCGCGCCCGCGCCGCGCAGCTCGATCACCGGGAACGGCAACGCGGACAGGGACGGCGGCCGCTGGATCCCCGCCGTGGAGGACACCCGTATCTGATCTGACGTGACCTGTATGGGGGACGGGCGCCCGCTGATGGCGGCGGGCGCCCGTCCCCACCCCCGTACGAAGTGCTCGTCACGGTGTGCGGGGAAGCGTGCTCAGGCCGCCGGGAGCTGGTCGTACGTCTTGAAGGTGTAGTACGCCGTGTACGTGATCCCGCTCTCGCCGGTCTTGGCGGGCAGGCCGAAGCGGTGGTTCACCATGTGGGTGAGCGGGCCGCAGTCGGTCGCGGCCGGGACGGTCAGGGTCCGGTCGTACGCGCTGAAGCGGACCAGCGGCGGGTTCTTGGACAGCCAGGTGCTGGGGCCGTCCTTGCTGAGGTGGAGCGCGACCGGGTGGGCGTCCGTGCCGACGGTGCACCGCTCGCCGAGCAGCGGCGAGACGAGCCGGAACTTCATGTCCAGGGCGCCCTTGTCGGTGCCGGTGCCCAGGAAGTCGGCGTAACCGCCGTACTCGGGCTGGATGGCAAGGCCGAGGAGCGGGTTGCGGCCGGCCGGGTCCGCGGTCCGGCCCAGCAGACCGCCGGGCACCGGGGTCGCGTCGGCCCGCAGCGTCCCGAAGACCTGCCCGGACGTGCCGTCCGGCAGCGGCCCCTCGGCGTGGGTGAGGGTGATCGGCTTCATGTCCGGGACGGCGATCCCGCCGAGCTTGAAGTGCGAGTAGCCGACGGTCACTTCGCAGCGCCACTTGGCCCGGTCGACGCCGACGGGGAGGTGGGTGGGGCAGTCGCCGTAGTCGACGTGCGAGAACACGTCCGAGGCGGGGTCGGTGGGGTCGGCGGCGCCCTGGGCGAGCGCCGGGGCCTGCCCGGCCGTGGCGAGGAGGGCGACGGCGGCGACGACCGTGCCGACTCCCGCCGCGGCACGGCCCGTTCGACGGTTGCGGGCGGCGGACTTCGTACTGTTCGTCTTCATACCGCGAGCCTGGCGGCCGGCCGGGCCCCGATCATCGGGGAGGACCCTGAGTCTGCCCGAATGCTCCCCTGAGGAGCCGTCAGGGGCTTTTCCCGGCTGAGGCCAGGGCCACGTATCCACGTGTTTTCAGACGTGCACGCCCACGTTGCTGAGCCGAGCACGCCCACGTAGTTCAGCCGCACCCGTCCACGTACATCAGACGCGCACGTCGCTCCCGAACGCACCGTCGGCCGTGAACGCCAGCTCGGCGAAGCGTTCGCCGAGCTGGCGGTGGGTGGCCGCGTCCGGGTGGAGTTCGTCGGGCAGCGGGAGGCGGACGGCGTCGGCCTCGCCGTACAGGGCGCGGCCGTCGAGGTGGTGCAGGTGCGGGTCCTCGGCCGTACGCTGCTTGACGATCCGGGCCAGCTCGTCCCGGATGACGCCCAGGGTCAGCTTCCCGCTCGCGCGCTCGGCCGGGTCGCCCATGGCCTTGAACCGCAGCTGCCCGGCGCCGAGGGTCGTGACGTCCAGGGCGCTGGGGCCGGGGGTGTCCTCGTGGATGGGGCACAGGATGGGCGAGACGACCAGCAGCGGTGCGTCCGGGTGGCCTTCGCGGATGGTGTCCAGGAAGCCGTGCACGGCCGGTCCGAAGGCGCGCAGGCGCATCAGGTCGGTGTTGACCACATTGAGGCCGATCTTGACGCTGATCAAGTCGGCCGGGGTGTCCCGCAGGGCGCGGGCGGTGAACGGGTCGAGCAGGGCGCTGCCGCCCAGGCCCAGGTTGATCAGCTCGACACCGCCGAGCGAGGCGGCGAGCGCGGGCCAGGTGGTCGAGGGACTGGCGGCGTCGGAGCCGTGGCTGATCGAACTGCCGTGGTGCAGCCACACCTTGCGGCCCCGGTCCGGGGCGGGGGCCAGGGGGGCGTCGGTGCGCAGGGCGACGAGCTCGGTGGTCTCGTTGTGCGGCAGCCAGATCTCGACGTCCTTGGGGGCGTCGGGCAGGCCCGTGAAGCGGAGGGTGCCGGGCTCTCCGGGCCGGTGCTCGACCGAGCCGGAAGCCATGTCGATGGTCAGGGTGCTGCCGCCCGTCGCACGGGCCTGTCCGGCGAGCACGCCGTCGACGACCAGGTCGTACACGCCGTCCGGGCGGGGCGGGGCGCCCACGTAGACCCGCTTGGTGGGCAGGGTGTCCAGTTCGATCGCGGTGGCTCGGGTGCGGAAGACCAGACGTACGCCGGAGGGCTGGGACTCGGCCATCGCCAGTTGCCCGTCCGTGTTCTGCGCCCGGGCCCGGGCGGGGAGCCGGTGCGGCAGTACGCCGTGCTCGGTGCGCTCCACGTCGAGGGCGCCGCGCAGGAGGCCGGCGGTGACGGGGGTGGTGGTCCAGGCGTCCTGGGTGTGCATGGCCCCTACTTGGTCTTCGGAGTGGCTGGGCTGGTCGGTTCGGGAGTGCGCGGCGCGGGCGTGCGGGGCGGGGTCACCGCGCGGGCCAGTTCCGGAGCAGGGCGTCCAGGGCGTCCAGGATCCGCGTCCAGGTCTGCTGGGTGTCGGGGGCGCTGTGGCTGAAGCCGCCGCCGAGCTCCAGAGTGATGTAGCCGTGGAAGACGCTGCCGAGCAGCCGGACCGCGTGCGTCTGGTCGGGTTCGCTCAGGTCGTAGCCGCGCAGGATGGCCCGGATCATCTGGGCGTGTCTGCCGCCCGCGCTGGCGGCCGCCGCCTCCGGGGTGAGCCTCAGCTGGGCGGCGGCGTAGCGGCCGGGGTGTTCGCGCGCGTAGTCCCGGTAGACGTTGGCCAGCGCGGCCAGGGCGTCCTTCCCCGCCCGCCCGGCCAGCGCGTCGGCGCCCCGGTCGGCGAGCTCCTCCAGCGCGAGGAGCGCGATCCGCGTCTTGAGGTCCTGGGAGTTCTTGACGTGCGAGTACAGGCTCGCGACCTTGACGTCGAACTGCCGGGCCAGCGCCGAGACGGTCACCTGCTCGAAGCCGACCTCGTCGGCCAGTTCCGCCCCGGCCCGGGTCAGGCGTTCCGTGCTCAGCCCTACGCGTCCCATGGTCTCCCTCTCGCTCGCCTGAACCGATTATGCGTTTGCCTAACACCTTTAGGCAAACTAGCCTCACTCTTATGAAGCAGCTGACTGAGAAAGAGATCCGTGCCGCCTTCGTGAACTGCACCAAGGGCGAGGCCAAGCGCCTGTCCGTACCACGTGACCTGGCCGAGCACCCCTGGGACGACCTGGACTACTTCGGCTGGCGAGATCCCCAGGCCCCCGGCCGTGTCTATCTGGTCGCCGAGCTGGAGGGCACCGTCAGGGCCCTCGTCCTGCGCAGCCCCGGCCACACCTCCGGGCAGGCCCGCCGCAGCATGTGCTCGATATGCCTGACGACCCACGACGGCGGCGTGTCCCTGATGGTCGCGCCCAAGGCGGGCAAGGCGGGACAGCAGGGGAACTCGGTGGGCATCTACCTCTGCAGCGACCTCGCGTGTTCGCTGTACGTACGGGGCAAGAGGGACGCGGGCGCCGGCGCGCGGCTCCACGAGACGATCACCCTGGAGGAGAAGATCGAGCGGACCGTGGCGAACCTCGCCGCGTTCGCCGCGAAGGTGACGGAGGTCTGACCGGCGGGCGTCGCCGGCAGGCCGCCGTCCTCGGGGCCGGGGACCCCCGTCGGCTTCCGGCCGCCCCGGATGGGGCTGACGGCGCCCGGGGCACGCGTGTTGCGCCGGTGTGTGCCCCCGCGCGGCATCCGGAATGACGCGATCCGTACGGCGATCGACCGGGTCGGTGGAGGAAAGCGACGCGAATGTCACCCGCCCCGACGGCATTTGTCGCCGGATTTCCGGAACGTTGGACGGACGGGAAGTGGCCACAGTGTGGGAAATCATTCGGTGCGCGAACGGCGTGGTGGCCGCCGTCGGGCGGGGCCGCTTAGGATCACCGACGCGGACCGCGCACCGACGCACGGCCCGCGTGTTGCCCGAGGGCAACGGGAGAACCGCGGGGGAAAAGTGGGGGAGTGGGAATGGTGACGCGGGAGCGCTTATGCGTCAATGATTTATCGCCTTCGCCCATCGGCGAGATACGGCATCTGCACACCCTGGGCCCGACCGGCACCAATCTGGAGGCCGCGGCCCATGAGTGGTTCCGGCGGCGAGGACTTGAGGGCGAGGGGCGGGTGACCCTGCACGCGACCCTCGAATACGCGATGGAGACCGTGCCCAGGAACGGCGAGCACGCCCTCGTCGCCTGTGCCGTCTATCCGGAGCTGCACACGCTCGTATTCGGCAACTTGCGGGTTTGCCGCATGGTGGACTCCTTCGTGTGGCCCACCCATGAAATGGTGCTCGCCGTCGCGCCGGGCGGGAGCGCCGAGCCGCGCACCGTGGCCACCCACCCGGCGCCGGTCGGCCTCGTACCACCGGCGAGCGAACGGCAGTTGGTGACCAGCAACGCGCAGGCGGCCATCGACTGCGCCGACGGCAAGACCGAAGGGTGCGTCACCACGGTCGTCGCGGCGAAGGCCCACGGCCTGCGGGTGCTGCGCAGCTTCGGCGAGGTGCCGATGGTCTACACCGTGCACCACGTGCGGGAGGCCGCTCCGTGACCGCGACGCCCCACCCGCACCGCCTCCAGGACGACATGCTCGGCGAGGCGGACCGGCTCGGCCGGACGCTCCTGCTGCGCATCGACGCCTTCCGCGTACGCCAGCGCGACGACGGTACGGTCCCGGAGCCCAGGGAGGAGGACCGGCGCGGCCTGCTGGCCATCAAGGACGAGGCCGTCGACTGGTTCACCGGGCACGGCAGGGCGAACCAGGCCGGCGCGCTGGCCGCCGACATCGACGGCTGGCTGGCCGCGGGACTCGACACGCCACCGCACTTCGCCCGCAGCCGCGACGCCCTGACCGCCCCGGCCGACGGCGACTGGGCGGCGTTCCTCGCCCCCGTGCAGACCACTAACAGCGCTCCGCCGGTCGGCAGGCGGCTGGAGTTCTTCCTGGTCCGCCGCAAGGAGCCCGACGCGCTGCCCGAGCTGGCCGTGCGCTATCCGCACCCCAAGAACAACTGCCAGGCCACCGTTCTGCTCGCGGGCAGCGAAGGCCTGACCAAGGGCAACTGCATCGTCTTCTTCCCGGAGAACGTCGCGGCCCACGACAAAGTGACCGAACAGGCTTACGCGATCTTCTTCTTCAGTAAATTCCGCCGCATTCACGAGACGTACGCGGTGCCGTCCGCGCGGGCCGTCCTCACCCCGGATTCCGTTCCGCAGGCCTCGATCGGAATGGACCCGGAGGTGTGTTATCAGGCGCGCTCCCTCTGGGGCTATCTGCACGACTACTTCCACCACCAGGGGCAGTGGCCGCTCGACCGGCACATCAAACTCAAGATGAACTGGTTCATCGGCCTGCTCGAAGAGCTGAAGGTCGACGCCAAGACCGTGCTCGCCTGCCACGACGACGCCGTTCCGTACGCCGACGAGCAGATCGCGATGATCCTCCTGGAGCGGATGTTCCGCTACCCGCTCGATGCCCGGGCGGTCCGCAACTTCGACGCGGGCACCGGGGTGTTCCTCTACTCGTGGCTGCGCGAACGCGGTGCCCTCGCCGACCACGGCGGGCGGCTGTCGCTGGCGTACGAACGCGTCCTGGACGGACTGCGCGAACTGGTGGACACGATCGAGGCGATGGAAGCCGCGGTCGCCACGCCCGAGGAGTACCGCGCGGCGGCCAGGGAACTGGTACGAACGCAGCTGCGCGAGGGCGCCGAGGGCGACCGCTACGCGTTCACGGACGACCAGCTGACGCTCGTGCGCGCACGGGACCGGCTGGCGGCCCTGCCACCCCTGCACTTCGCGCCCGCCGAGGTGTGAGCAAGCCATCGAGAGCTGAGGAGACGAGCGACATGGACACCCACGCCACGGGGGGCGAGGGCCGCGACGACGGCCGGGCGCTGGACCGGGCAGCCATGGAAGCCGCGGTACGGCTGTATTTCGAGGCGTGCAACAAGGTCGACCGCGACCTGTTCGCCCAGTGCCTCTCCGAGGACGTCGTGCACTACCTCGCCGGGGGGATGTCCGGCCCCATCGCCGGCATCGACCCGGTCGTGGAGCGCTGGGGCGCCGATGTCCGCGCCAACGACTCCCACTGGGCCGTGGACGCCGTCTACGCGGATGCGCACCGCCGCACCGCCGTCTGCGAGTGGACCGCCTTCAAGCCGCGCCTGGGCAAGGTGCTGCGCGGCGCGGAGGTCTACCGCTTCGACGCCTCGGGCCTGATCGACGAGGTCCGCATCTACTACGCCTCCCGGCGCGACGACACCGTCCCGGTCAACGAACTGGAGGGCTTCCCCTACGCGGAACGGGGCTTCGCCACGTGAGCGACGCGAACCGCGCGCCCGTCCCGCCCCCGCTCGACGACCGGGACGGCACCATCTGGCTCGACGGACGGCTCGTGCCCTGGCGCGAGGCCCGGCTGCACGTCCTCAGCCACGGGCTGCACTACGGCGGCAGCGTCTTCGAGGGCGAACGCGTCTACGGCGGCCGGGTCTTCAAGCTCCACGAGCACAGCCTCCGCCTGGTCGCCTCGGCCCGCGAGATGGGCTTCGCCCTGCCCTGGGACGCCGAGGAGCTGGACGCCGCGACCCGCGAGGTGGTGGCCGTCGCGGGCCTGGCCGAGGGCTATGTCCGCCCGGTCGCCTGGCGCGGCAGCGACACCCTGCGCCTGGTCGCGCCGGGCAGTTCGGTCCATGTGGCGATCGCCGCGTGGCCCTGGCCGCAGATCTTCGCCTCCGGGCCGCGCGGCATCCGGCTGCGCACCTCGCGCTGGCGGCGCCCCGCGCCCGACACCGCACCGATCCGGGCCAAGACCGCGGCCCTGTACGCCCTCGGCTCCCTCGCCGGACAGGAGGCGGAGGAGGCCGGAAGCGACGACGCGCTGCTCCTGGACCACCGGGGCCGCCTCGCCGAGGCCACCGGCGCCAATCTGTTCCTGGTGATCGACGGCGCCCTGCACACCCCGCCGCCGGAGTGCGTACTGGACGGCATCACCCGCCGTACCGTCATCGCGCTCGCCCACGAGCTCGGCCTCACCGTCGTCGAACGACACCTGGATCCGGCCGAACTGGCCCGCGCGGAGGAGGTGTTCCTGACCGGCACGGCGTACGAGGTCCAGCCGGTCACCGCCGTCGACGCATGGGAGTACCCGATCGGCGAGGTGACGAGCACGCTGGTGGAGGCGTACGCGCGGACCGTGCGGGAACCCCGCCCTGCCCCGACGGACGAGGCGGCCCCGGCCGTGGCGAGCGAGAGCGGATGACCGGCACCGAATCCGAGCCCACCCGTCCGGCCCCGCCCACCGGGCGGCGCGAGGCATGGGCCGCGGGCGCCCGAGCCGCGGTGCCGTTCACCGTGGCGATCTTCGCGTTCGGCATCTCCTTCGGCGTGCTCGCCAAGGGCGCGGGCTTCGGCGCGATCGGCGCGACCTCGATGTCCGGCCTGGTCTTCGTCGGCTCCTCGCAGTTCGCCGCCGTCTCCGTGATCGCCAACGGCGGCGGCTGGGCGGCCGCGGCCGTGGCGGGCACTCTGCTGAACCTGCGCTATCTGGTGATGGGCTTCGCCATCCTGCCCGCGCTGCGCGGCGGCCGGGCCCGCCGCGCGGTCGAGTCGCAGCTGGTCATCGAGGAGTCCTGGGCGATCGCGAGCGACGCGGACGGGCGCTTCGACCGGATCCGGCTGCTCTCCTCGGGCGTGGTGCTCTGGCTCGGCTGGGTCCTGGGCACCCTGCTGGGGGCGACCGGCCCGTTCAAGGCGGTCGACGTCCTCAACTACGGGCTGGACGCCGTCTCGCCGGTCCTCTTCTTCCTTCTGCTCGCGCCCCACCTGGGTACCGCCCGCAAGCGGACGGCCGCCGCGACCGCGGCCGTGTGCGCCGCGGCCCTCACCGCGGCCGGGCTCCCCGACGCGGCCATCGCCGTGGCCTGTCTGATCGCCGTCGCATGGACGGCCAAGTCCCGATGAGCCGTGCAGCGCCAATGGAGGGGGCCCGTTGAGCAACGACCCGTGGATCGTCGTCGGCGCCCTGGTGGTGACCACGTTCCTCATCAAGGGCGCGGGCTCGCTGGTGATGGGCGACCGTGAACTGCCGGGCTGGTTCCCCCGGTTCGTGGAGTATCTGACGCCCGCGCTGCTCGCCGTCCTGGTCGTCACCCAGCTGGTGGGCTCGGCGGGCGCGCACGGCATGACCTTCGACGCCCGCCTCGCCGGGTTCGCCGGAGCCCTGGTGGCCTGGCGGCTCAAGGCGCCCGTGCCGCTCGTCGTCCTGGTGGCGGCGGTGGTCACCGCGCTGGTACGCGCGCTCAGCTGAGGCCGTGGTCCTCGCCCCGCAGGGCGGCGGCGACCTCCAGG
Organism: Streptomyces sp. TLI_146; assembly: GCF_002846415.1. Lineage (NCBI taxonomy): Bacteria > Bacillati > Actinomycetota > Actinomycetes > Kitasatosporales > Streptomycetaceae > Streptomyces > Streptomyces sp. TLI_146. The sequence goes on along the minus strand of NZ_PJMX01000001.1, from coordinate 1,178,837 downwards.
GCCCGCGCGAGCCCGGGTTCGTGCCCGGCGGCCCGGTGCAGCCGCAGGGACCGCTCCACGGCCTGCGCCGCCTTGGTGCGGTGGCCGAGCGCCAGGTGCACCCGGGCGAGTTCGGTCCGCGCCTCGCCCTCGACGAGCCGGAGCCCGGCCTGCCCCGCGGTGCTCAGCGCCCGCCGGGTGAACGCGAGGGCCTCGCGGTTCTCGCCCAGGTGCCGGTGGGCCGCGGCCAGGCCCACACAGGCCGCCGCGTCCGCCCGCAGACAGCCCGTCGCCCGGGCCGCCTCCAGTGCGCGCTGGTGGTGGTCCAGGGCGCCGGGCGCGTCGTCCAGGTGCAGCAGTACGGTGCCGATGGTGTTGAGCGCGTCCGGCTCGACCAGCCGGCGGTGCGTGCGGTGGGTGATGCTGAGGGCGTCCATCCCGTACTTGAGCGCGAGCCGGGGATCGCCGCTGTCGCGGCACACCGCCGCGAGCGCGTTGAGCGCGCCCTCCGCCGCGTAGGTGGACAGCAGCCTGCCGTGGGCCGCCAGCGCCCGGGTGAGCAGGCGCTGCGCCTCCTCCAGGGCGCCCAGCGCGTGGTGGAGGGCGCCGAGCCCCCACAGGGCCAGCATCACGGTGTGCTCGTCGCCCGACACCTCGGCGCGCTCCCGGGCCTCGGTGAAGTACGGCAGCGCCGCGTCCAGTTGGCCCCGGTCCAGGCGGACGGAGCCGAGCAGGAACAGCGCCCACGCCTCCCCGGCGGGCTCTCCGCCGTCGCGGTAGAGGGCGAGGGTGTGCTCGGCGTGGCGCGCGGCATGGTCGAGGGCGCCCAGCTCGCGGTGCGAGGCGGCGAGCCCGAGCACGGCACCGGCCCGTTCCACCGGCAGCCCGGCCCGCCCGAACAGGGAGTCGGCGCGGGCGCTGTGCTGCAGTGCCTCGTCGTGCCGGGCCAGCTCCCACAGGACGTAGCACAGGCTCCAGTGCATCACCGCGCGCGCGTGGTCGTCGTGCTCGGCCTCGGCGGCCCGCAGCCCGGTCTCCGCGGCGCGCAGCCAGTCGGTGCGCTGGCCGTGCTCCATCAGATGACCGTGGGTGGCCAGGGCGGACTTCCAGGCGAACGGACGCGGCCCGTGGCCCAGGGCGTGCTGCGCGCAGGCCAGCAGGGCGGCCCGCTCGTCCTCCAGCCAGGAGGACGCGGCGGACGGGCCGCTGAAGGTCAGGGGCGCGGTCGGGGAGCCGTCCGGTTCCGGCGGGGCGGCGGCGTACCAGGAGTAGAAGGTCCCGTAGAGCAGATGGCCGGCCTGCTCGGCGGTCCCCAGGTACCAGGTGAGCAGCCGGTCGAGCGCTTCCTCGCGTACGGCGGCGGTGTCCTCCTGCCGGGCCCGCTCGCGGGCGAACAGGCGGACCAGGGCGTGCAGATGGAACCGGCCGGGCCGGTGCGTCTCCAGCAGGCTGCGCGAGACCAGCTGGTCCAGGAGGCGGGCCGTGGCGTTCAGCGGAGCCCCGGCCAGCGCCGCGACGGCCGGCGTGGAGACCTCGGCGCCGGGCGTGAGGGCGAGCAGGCGCAGGAGCTGCTGCTCCGGCGCGGGCAGCGAGCGGTAGGACAGGGCGAGGGCGCTGCGCACGCCGGTGTGCTGCTCCTGGTCGAGCGTGAGGTCGTCCAGGCGGTCGTCGCCGCGCAGGGTCTCCACGACCTCCGCCAGGGGCACGTGCTGGTCGCCGATGAGATGGGCCGCGACGATCCGTACGGCCAAGGGAAGGCCGCCGCACAGGCGGACGGCTTCGGCGGCGGCCTCGGGTTCGCCGCGTACGCGGTCGGCGCCGATGACGCGGGCGAGCAGCGCGAGCCCCTCCTCGTCGTTGAAGACGGCCACGTTCACCCGGTGGGCGTCGTGGAACGCGGTCAGGCCCCGCAGGTCGTTGCGGCTGGTGACGACGACGAAGCAGGTCGGTGAGCCGGGCAGCAGCGGGCGCACCTGTTCGAGACCGGCCGCGTCGTCCAGGAGGATCAGCATCCGCTTGCCCGCGAGGAGCGAGCGGTACAGGGCGGCCTTCTCGTCGGTGTTCTCCGGCAGGTGCCCGGCGCCGACCCCGAGGGCCCGCAGGAGCTGGCCCAGGGCGTCGTCGGCGGTGGTGGGGGCCTCGTCGGCGTGGCCGCGCAGGTTCGCGTACAGCTGCCCGTCGGGGAAGCGGTCGGCGGCCCGGTGCATCCAGTGCACGGCCAGGGCGGTCTTGCCGACGCCCGCCATGCCGGAGAGCGAGGAGATCACCAACGTCTGCCCCGGGCCCGTGGCGTACTGGGACAGCAGGGCGTCGAGCTCGCGCAGATAGCCGGTACGGCCGGTGAAACTGCCCACGTCGGGCGGCAGTTGACGGGGGACGGGGAGCGCGGCGGGCGGCTGCGGGGGCGGGGGCTCGGGGACGGGCTCGGCGGCGAGGCCGGGGTCGCCCACCAGGACGCGCTGGTGCAGCTCCTTGAGCGGGCGGCCCGGCTCGATGCCCAGCTCGTCGTCGAGGAGCTGGTAGTAGTCGCGGTACGAGGCGAGCGCGTCGGCCTGCCGCCCCGAGCGGTACAGCGCCAGCATCAGCTGGCAGCGCAGCCGCTCGCGCAGCGGGAACTGGGCCACCAGCGTGGTGAGTTCGGGCACCGACTCCTCGAAGCGGCCCAGCTCGACCAGCGCGTCCAGCCGGTCCTCCCGGGCCACCAGCCGCAGCTCTTCGAGGCGGTCGGCCTCGGCCAGCGCGAAGCTGCGGTCGCTGACGCCTTCGAGCGCGGGCCCGCTCCACAGGGCGAGCGCCTGGTCGAGCAGGGCGACCGCGGCCCGGGCGTCGTCGTCGGCCGCGGCCTTGCGGGCCTGGTCGGTCAGGTGGACGAAGTGCAGGGCGTCGACCTGCTCGTCGGCCACCTGGAGGGTGTAGCTGGTGTTGCTGCGGGCGCCCGCGCTGAGCAGGAGCTCGAAGCCGGAGGTGGCCCTTCGTCCCGGTTCCAGGATGCGCCGCAGATGCATGACGTGGGTGCGCAGGGCGCTGACCGCACCGTCCGGGGCGTCGCCCTCCCACAGCAGCTCGGAGAGCCGGGAGGTGCTGACCGGACGGCCGCGGGCGAGCGCGAGGGCAGCCAGGAGTGCGCGCTGCTGCGGCCCGAGGCCGATCTGCCGGCCCTGGACCTCCACACTCACCGGGCCCAGGAGGCGGATCCGCACCGACTCCTTCGGTGCCGGTTCCGCCCCGGGCCCCGAGGTGCGGCTCACACCATTGCCTCTGCTTTCCTGTTCCCGCTGCCCGTTCTTCGTACCTCGTTCCCGCCCGGCGCCGGAACGCTCAGCCGGGGCCGGTGACGAAGCCCCGGATGACCGGGCCGGAGACGGAGAACTCCCATGCGGTGTCGATGTCCCCCCAGATGTCGTTGTGGAAACGCGCCGTCACCGAAAGACCGTCGGGCGACTCCCGTACCACCTCCATCCGGGCGTGCGAGGAGAAGAGCTCGCGCTCCACCCAGGCGTCGAGATCGCGTTCGGTGCCGACGTCGACCACCGTGGCGTCCTTGGCGAGGACGGTCCACAGGGCCTGCTGGTCCTGGGCGTTGACCGCGTCGACGAAGGCGCGTACGACCGGGTGGGAGGGCATGCCGGGGGGAGTCATCTCTGGTGCCTCTCTGCGGGGTGGGGGGCGGCGGGCGGACGCTCAGCTGTCGGTCACGGCACGGTGGAGGGCGTGGGTGTCCTCGAAGAGGTGGTAGCGCGCGATCTTCCCGTCCACGACCGTGACGTGGGCGGCGAACGGGGTCACCAGGGGCTTGCCGGTGGCTTTGACGGTGTCCCGGAGATGGCCGATGATCACCCCCTGTTCACCGTCGACCACGATGTGCGTCACCGTGAACTCCTCGGGCTTCAGGTACTCATGAAGGGTCGTGAAGAACGTCATGACCCCCTCCCGCCCGTGCCGGAGCCCCGACCACGGCACCGCCGAGGATCCCGGAGCGTCGAATTCCGCCGACTCGGCGAAGACCTGCACAGCGCCGTCCAGATCCCGCTGCGAGAGCCGGGCCAGATAGGCGTCGATCGCAGCTCGGGTGGCCTTCGCGGCGCCCTCGGTGGGCTGCGTGGACATCTCACCAACTCCTCGTCCGTGCTGTTCCTCGGTCGTGAGGCTCCAGTGTGGTGCGCCTGTGGCGGCGAGCGTAAGTCGCTCGCCGCTTTCCGGCCATCTGTCCACGGTTCGCCGTGAGCGGGTACGAGGATGACGATCACTGTGGGACGGCTGAGCCCAGGTGCCGCGCCGTCGGCCCGGTCGTGCGCCGGCGCCGGCCGACCGATCGACGGTGGGCGGTGAGGAGTCCGCCTCCTCACCGCCCACCGCCCTCCCGCCCGGTGGCCTACAGCGCCGGGTACGCGTTCTTCATGAGCTCCTGGAACTGGGCGGAGAACCAGTGGCCGGAGAGCGGGGCGTTCGGCAGCGCGCCCGAGAGGTGGTTGCCGTTGCGGGGGTTGCCGGTGTACGACGGGTCGCACATCCCGTCGAAGCCCTTGCCCTCGTCATTGGGGATCGCGGTGCTGGAGCCGTCGGACTCGCCCGGCGGCTTCATCCACACGTACGCGTCGATCCCGGCGGCCGGGGCGGCCTTCGGGCGCTCGCCGAGGCCCGCGCCCGCCTGGTTGCACCAGTTGCCGATGTGGATGCGGCGGTCGTAGCGGCCGCCCTCCACATACGTGTCGACACTTGTCTTGGCGCCGGGTCCGGTGGGCCTGGCGGTGCCGCCCCAGCCGTTGCGCGAGGTGTCGATCAGCATGCCGATCCCGGGGTCGAAGCCGACCGACACCAGCTTGGCGCGGAACGCCTGGGCGTAGGAGAGCTCGTCGACGTACCGGTTCCAGTCCACCCACTTGGACTGGCGGACCGAGACGCCGTTGACGGAGTCGTCGACGGTGAAGTTGTCCTCCTTCAGGGCGCTGTAGTTGGCCGTGTTGGTGATGAAGCCGTGGACGTCCGCGGGTGTGGCGCCCTCGGCGGTCGCGGCCCGCTTGAACATGTCGGCGGAGGCACCGAAGTTGTCGTCCCAGCCGATCCAGCCGTGGTGTCCGGCGTCGACGTAGTTGTACACGTTGGGGATGGCGCCCAGCTTGTGCAGTGCGTATCCGACTCCCTTGATGTAGTTGCCGTTGGCCAGCATGGTGTCGCACTGCGGGGTGGCCGTCGGGCGGCCACCGGTGTTGGTGACGAGGTTGGGCAGTGAGTCGATCTCGACGGTGGTGACGATCCGCAGAGCGGCGTACTTGGCGTCGGAGAGGATCGCGGCGATCGGGTCGATGAACTGCGTCTTGTACTTGTCGATCTCGGTGGGGCCGAGCTCGCCGTTGGACGAGAGCGCGGAGCAGTCGCGGCCCGGCAGGTCGTAGACGACCAGTTGGACCACCATCTCGCCGCTGCCCTTCTGCTTGAGGGCCTCGTCTAGGTGGGCGCGCAGGCCCATCCCCCCGCTCGTCCCGGCGACGACGGCGATCCGGTCGAGCCAGACACCGGTCGGCTGCTGGGAGACCCGGGTGCCGCCGGGCTCGGCGGCCGCCTTCGCGGACCACTCCGGGTTCACATACACCTTGGCCCCGGCGTACGGGTTGTCCACCCGGTTGCCCGCCGGGGGAGTGGTGGGCGGGGTGGTCGGCGGGTCGGTGGGGGTGTCGCCGCCATTGCAGGCCACGCCGTTGAGGGTGAACGAGGCGGGGAGGGCGTTGGTGCCGCTGTAGGAGGCGTTGAAGCCGAAGTCGGCCGAGCCGCCGGTCGCCAGCGTGCCGTTGTAGCTCTCGTTGGCGGCGGTGACCGCCGTGCCGGACTGCGCCACCTTCGCGTTCCAGCCCTGGGTGACCTGCTGGTTGCCGGCGTAGGTCCACTTCACGTTCCAACTGCTCACGGCGGGACCGTTGTTGGTGACCTTGACGGAGGCGGTGAAGCCGGTGGACCACTGGTTCTGCACCTGATAGGCGACGGTGCAGGCGGACGCCGCCGAGGCGGTGCCCGCGGCGCCGACGACACCGGCGGTGCCGGTAGCGGCTCCGGCGAGAACACCGGCGGCGAGCAGCGCCGTTCGTTTTCTGGAGGGTCGGACGGGTGTGCGGCTCATGGTGTGGCCATGCCCTTTCGGTCGGTGGAGCGCGGTCGGTCGATGGAGTGGGGTCAGTTGACGAAGTGGGATCAGTTGACGGTGCGCAGGTGGTCGCGCAGACCGGTGCCGTACGCGGTGGGGGTGCCGTCGTAGTCCGTGATCAGCGAGGGGCCCGAGGAGCAGTCCCAGGTGTTCCAGGTCCAGCCCAGATAGGAGATCCCCCGGTCGTCGAACCACTTCATGGCGCGGTCGACGAAGGAGTGCGCGCAGGTGTTCTCGCCCAGCTCGCCCGCGACGAGCGGGACCCGGGCGGCGACGGGGGCGAGGGTGGAGTCCCAGCACGACTCGCTCGCGCAGCTGTTGAAGTTGTAGCCGTGGTAGGCGGCGGCCAGGTTGCCCGCCGGGTCGGCGGGAGCGCGGGCGAGCCACTGGCTGAGGTCGTTGGCGTAGGCGATGCCGCCGGCCAGCACGGGGTTGCGGGCGCCCGCGCCCCGTACCGCGTCCAGCAGGTCCTGCATCCCGGCCACCTCGTACCCGATGCCGGGGCAGTGCCCGCCGTCCCGCCAGCAGCTCCACGCCTGGTCGGCGGTGGAGGTGGCCCGGTCCGGATACGGCTCGTTGAACAGGTCGAAGACGACCGCAGGGTCGCTCTTGAAGGTGGTGGCGACCGAGGACCAGAACGCGGGCGCGTACTGGGCGTCGGGCATCGGTTTCTGGCAGCTCGCGTGGACGTCGGAGCAGCCCGCGGAGTTGCCGGTGTACTGCCCGTACGACCAGTGGAGTTCGACGATCGGTGTCATGCCGTGGGCCTCGACGCGGTGGACGAGATCCTGGACGGCGCTGATGTAACGGGCGCCCCCGTACGCGGGGTCGATGTTGTCCAGGCCCAGCCAGCACTCCTCGTTGAGGGGGATGCGGACGGCGCCCGCGTGCCAGGAGGCGATGGCGGCCACCGAGGCGTCGTCCACCGGGCCGTCGAAGATGCCGCGTCCCTGGACGCACATGAACTCGCCGCCGGACCGGTTGACGCCGAGCAGCCTGCGGGTGGCGCCGCCCGCGTCGACCAGCTTGTTCCCCGAGACGTGGAGCACGGGCGCGCCGGTGCCGGGGGTCGGTGAGGTGGGGGTGGGTGAGGTGGGGGTGGGTGTGGGGTCGCCGCCGCCTGTGGTGGCGCACGGCTCGCCGTTGAGGGTGAATGCGCGGGGTGGTGTGTTGGCGCCGGTCAGGGAGGCGAGGAAGCCGACGGTGGTGCTCGCGCCGTGGGCGAGCGAACCGTTCCAGCTCTCGTTGGCGGCGGTGACGGTGGCGCCGGACTGGGACCACTTGGCGTTCCAGCCCTGGGTCACCTTCTGGTCGCCGGTGAACGCGAAGCCCAGGCTCCAACTGGACAGCGCGGACGCGTTGTTGGTGAGCGTGACGGAGCCCTGGAAGCCACTGCCCCATTCGTTCGTGACGGTGTACGCCACCGAGCAGGACGGCTCGGCTCCGGATGCCGTGACGCGAGGGACGACCACGGCGCTCGCGAGCACGAGCGCCGCCGCGGCGAAGGGTAAGGCCAAGTGCGGGGGGTGTCGCATGAGCGGATCCTTCACGGCCGGGACGACGGCAGATGCCCGGCGTCCGACGGATGGAAGCGCTCCCACTGGTGGGGCATCACGGTAGGGGCTCGGGGTGTGCATGGCAAGGGAGTCGGACTCTTTGCGTCGGGGTCACGCGCCGGTAGCTTCCGCACTGCAGTAACCTGCTGGAAATTTCCGCCAGTTCTTGCGTGCACACATGCCTGGCTGCCGCATCCCCCTTCATAGCGGCAGCCCCCACACTGGAGCCGCGCATGAGACGCACACCCCGTCGTATACGGAACCCACGCGCCCGGCGCCCCTTCGCGGCGTTCGTGACCGCGCTCGGGCTGCTCGGCGGCCTGGTCCTGGCAGCGCCGCGGGCCGACCCCGGCCGGATCGCGACCACCTGGCAGGCCACCTTCAACAACGGCAACGGCGTCTGGGACAACAACAACGGCGCCAACTACCAGCTGAAGGACGGCATTTCCACGGTCAGAAACAAGACCGTCACCGCGTCCGCCGACGACCCGTGCGCCGCCGCCGCGCCCGACACCGAGGCGGGGCAGCCGCTCGGCGGGGACCCGCGCGAGGATCCCATCCACTTCGTCCTCACCGCCCGCTTCTACGACGGTGACAGCGCCAACGACCGGGGCGGCAGCCAGCACGTGAAGTCCGGCAACGCCGACGACAACGCCCCCATGTTCCGGGGTGACTTCAAGGGGCTCGTCGAGAAACTCGACTACGTGAAGGGCCTCGGCTTCTCGGCGGTCTGGATCACCCCGGTGGTCCTCAACCGCTCCGACTACGACTACCACGGCTACCACGGCTACGACTTCTACAAGGTCGACCCGCGCCTGGAGTCGGCGGGCGCCTCCTACCAGGACCTCATCAACGCGGCCCACGCCAAGGGCATGAAGATCTACCAGGACGTCGTCTACGACCACAGCTCCCGCTGGGGAGCGAAGGGCCTGTTCACGCCCACTGTCCATGGCGTCCGCGACTCCCAGTGGAGCTGGTACCACGACCAGAGGCGGGACGGATTCGAGTACGACGGCCTCGTGGTCGAGCCCTCCGGCTTCGGCACGGTCGCCCGTGCCTCCGGACCCGTCGCCACGACGCTCGCCCAGCCCCTGGTCAAGCACGTGCAGCGGCTCAACCGGATCCGCCGCGCCGTCCCCGCGCTGCAACTGGGCCAGCACTCGACGGAGGGCATCTCCGGCGACATGGCCTTCAAACGCCGCTACACCGACGCCGTCACCGGCGACGTGAAAGTCGTCGGCGACGGCACCCTGAGCGTCGCCGCCCCCGGCAAGGGGAACCTGCGGGTGCACGCGCGCGGGGTCCACGGGTCCTCAAGTGCCCTGGAATAGCGAAGAGTTGACCGTACGAGAGCTCGATTGACTTCGACTCCTCAAACATCTTGACCGCGGGCCCGTCCAACTCCATGCTGGGAGCGCTCCCACTGGTTCAAGACTTGTGCACAACCCCCACATCGCCCTCCGAGCCCGTCCCGGAGGGCCGTGCATGGCACCAGGAAGAGGAAGGAGGCCCCCGGCGTCCGAAAGTGTTCGCATGATGTCGTTCCGGACCATCACGGTCGGGTTCCGTCCGCAGCGAGACTGGTCGCATCAGCACATCGAGATGCGGGGGAACCATGAGTACAGCAGGTGCGGTCGTCGTCTACGGGGCCAACGGCCACACGGGTCGTTTCGTCGTCGCCGAACTGCGAAGGCGCGGCCTCGCGACCGTCGCCTCCGGCCGCAACGCCGCCCAGTTGGAGGCGCTGGCCGCCGAGTGGGCGGACGTGGAGGTGAGGCCGGCCACCGTGGACGACCCGGCCTCGCTGGACCGGGCGCTCGCGGGCGCCGTCGCCGTCATCAACTGCGCCGGACCGTTCGCGCTGACCGGTGGCCCCGTCGCCGAGGCGGCCCTGCGTGCGGGGATCCCGTACCTCGACGTCGCCGCGGAGCTCGAAGCGAACGTGTCGATGTTCGCCGACCACGCGGAGGCGGCGGGCAAGGCCGAGGTCCCCGTGGTTCCGGCGATGGCCTTCTACGGGGGTCTTGGCGACCTGCTGGTGACCGCGGCGATGGGGGAGTTGACCGCCGCGGACGAGGTGCACGTCGCGTACGGACTGAGCAGCTGGCACCCCACGGCGGGTACCCGGGCGGCGGGCCAGGTGTCCCACGAGCGTCGTGGGGGCCGACGGGTGCGGTTCGCCGACGGCGCGTTGCAGTACCACGACGACGACGTGTGGGAGCAGGACTGGGACTTCCCGGAGCCGCTGGGACGGCGAGCGGTGATCGCCGAGTTCACCATGGCCGACGTCGTGACGGTTCCCAGCCATGTGGATGTGCGTGAAGTGCGCACCTACATGGCCGTGGAGGCGGCGAGGGACCTGGCCGAGGAGAGCACGCCTGAGCCGCGGTCCGTCGACGCCCTGGGGCGCTCGGAGCAGACCTTCGTCGTCGACGTCCTGGTCCGCGCGGGCGGTACCGAGCGCCGCGCCACGGCCCATGGCCAGGACATCTACGCGGTCACCGCACCCCTGGCGGTGGAGGCCGTCCAGCGCATCCTGGCCGGGCGCACCCGCACGACGGGCGTGGCCTCGGCCGGGGCGATGTTCGACGCGGCGGACTTCCTCCGCGCGCTGGCCCCGCACGTGACGGTCGAACTGCCGCGCTGACCGGCACCACCGGGCAGGTTACCGGGGGGTAGCGCGGGAAGATCCTCGGGTCGATACTTCGGCGGGCAGGGCAACTTGACCTTGGAGGGGTATCGATGAAGAGGAAAGTGAAGCCGAACAGGATGCGCGGCGCCGCCTTACGCGGGCGGCGCCGCGCCCTCGCTCCCGCGCTCGTACTGGCGGCAGCCGCAGCGGTGTTGACCCCCGCCCCCGCCCACGCGGCACCCGCCTGTGACGCCCGACGATCGGCGCCGCCGGTCGAAGTGGCGCACCTATCCGACTGGGTCGAGTCGATCGCGGTGGACAAGCGGGGCCGGATGTTCGCCACCGCCTACTTCACGGGCCGCGTCTACCGCATCGACGCGCCGGGCAGCACCCCCGTGCCCCTCACCGGGAACATCGGCGCCAACGGCGGGATCGTCGTCCGCGAGGACGGCCGTCTCCTCGTCGGCACCGGGAACGACGTCCTGCACTCGCTCACCGGGGACGCTCTTCCGCTGTCGAAACTGCTGCTGGTGGATCCGGAATCCGGCCAGGTCAGCACGTACGCGTCGGGGCTCGGCGGCATCGACGGCGTCGCCCTGGCGCCCGACGGCACCGTGTACACCACGACCCTGGGCGGCCGCAGCATCGGCCGCGTCACGCCGGACGGGCGTGTCGACCCCTCCTGGGCCCAGGTGCGGCAGCCCAACGGGATCGCCGTCTCCCCCGACGGAACGCAGGTCTACGTCATCCAGACCACCGTCGCCCCCGGCCTCTACCGCATCCCGGCCGATGACCCGGCACACTCCCGGCGCTGGATCTCCGCGGCCCCGTCCGACGCCCTCGCCTTCCCCGACGGGCTCACCCTGGACGGCCGGGGACGCCCGCTGATCGCCACCCACACGGCAGGGCAGATCTGGCGCGTCGAAGGAGAGAGCCTCTGCGCGGTGGAGTCGGGCCTGTACCTCTCCACCCAGATCACCTATGGGAACGGCGCCCGCGGGTTCTCGGCGGGCAAGCTCTACCGGTCGGGCGTCAACGGCAGGATCTACGAGGTTCCGGCCGGTGCCGAGCCCGGTGAGCGGGCCGGGTCGTCGGCGGTGCGGTAACCCACCCGCAGGGGCAGGGGCGCACCACCACGTCGTTGTCACCGGCGGCGGCTGATCCGGATGCGGATGGTCGTGCCGTGGTGGGTGGTGCGCATGTCGGCGGCGTCGCTGAGCTGCCGGATGATCCACAGCCCTCGGCCGTCCAGATGGGAGATGTCGGGTGGGAGGTATCCGGCCAGGGCGGTGTCCAGCGTGCCCTTGGGGTCGCTGATCTCGCAGAACACCTCGGCGACCGTGGTCCACATCCGGCAGCGGCCGGTTCCGCCACCGTGTCGTACGGCGTTCGCGGCGGCCTCGTCGACACAGATCAGCAGACTGTCGATCCGGTCGGCGGGCAGCGACGCGCGGTGCGCGAGCCGTTCGGTGAACGCCCGTAGATCGGCGATCTGCCGGGGCCCGTCGAATCGGAACTCGGCGCAGCCGACCGGTGGTTCGGGCAGCGGCACACTGTCGCAGGCCGCACTGAACCGCTCGGGCGTGACGTGGGCGGGGTTGGGGCGGTGGGCGGCTCCGGTGGTGAGAGTGGGATGGGTGAGCTGGGCGGTGTGCAGGACGTGGGCGGGCAGGGTGCGGGTGTCGTACGGGCACAGGTGCCAGGCACCGGTCGAGGCCAGGGCGAGGGTGAGCAGCGATTCGTAGCGGTTCCACTCGCGGGCCTGGTCGGGGGTGAGCCCGATCCAGGGGGTCTCGCCCAGTACCCGGGACGGGCCGGGCGTGGCATGAGCCCTGTCGTGGAAAGCGAGCAGGGCCTGGGCGGGGGTGCGGTACCAGTGGGCGGGTGCGAAGGCGACGTTCTCGGCCCACGGCCCCAGCCGGTGGCGCAGCAGTGCGGTGTTGTGCCGTGTGGTGGCGACGAAGACGGGCTCCCCGGCGGCGACGCCGTCGTGGGTGAAGGGGAGCGCGGCGGCCAGGAACTGCTCGTCGTCGCTGTAGAGCAGGAGATGGTGCGCGTGGGGAGCCGGCTCCGGCCGGGACGGCGCGCGCGGACTACTCATCGGGGATCTCCTCAAGCAGGGTCAGCGGCACCTCGGGCCGGTCCCAGCCGCAGGCGCGGAGCATCTGGGCGACGGCACCGGTCCGGGTGTGCACGATCAGGCGGCGGCCGGGTTCCAGCAGCTCGGCGAAGGTCACCAGTACGTGAAGTGAGGCGAAGTTCAGGAACGTGACCTCGTTGAGGTCCAGCGTGACGTCCGCGGGGGCCTGGTCCATGGCGAGCAGATGGCTCACAAGCGCGGTCTGGTTGGTCACGTCGACCTGACCGGCGAGCCGCAGGCCAGGAGGGTCGGCGGTGCCCCAGATCCGCAGCAGCGCGTCGGTGTACAGAGGGGGGTGCACGAGCGGCCTCTTCCCTGCCCGCACCGCGATGACCTCGCGGAGGCCGCACCTGGTGTCCGCCGCGGCTGTCCACGGCGGTGCGGCAGCCGGGCCCGTCGCGCGGCGGGGCTGACGACCGGCCGCACAGGACCGGGCGGGTGTCCGCGGGCGGCATGGCGCCTCCCCTCGACGGGGCCGCCGCATGCCGGCATCAGAACGGTGTTCGTGCCGGTGTAGGCATCTACGGATTCCCTCTGACACTACGCCGGTTGGGCGGCACATAGCGGGCACCGGACCCGGTTGTCCGAACAGGCCTTCCCCGGACGCTCGTTGCCACCGCGCGGCCTCCGTGCCCAAGTGACGCGCACGACGTTGTAGAAGTGTGTACGGGTGAGGAGCCGGGGCAGTCGGAAACGTATCGTGACCGTATCGAGTGGAGGGGTCCCTCATGTTGATGGCTCACCCGGCAGTGCTGCGTGATCTGCTCGCCGAATACGACGCGCTGTGCGCGCTGAACGCCGCCGAGGGGGGCGAGGCCACCCGTCGGCGGCTTGAGGACGTCTCCTACACCCTGTGTGTGTCGACGGGGACGCGGGACGTCGACGCGGCCGTGATCGCCGCACGTCACCGGCTGCCCGGTGCGCGCACCTTCGACGACTCCGTGCTGAGCGCGTGAACGGGTCCCCGGAAGGAGACGGGATGGGGGACATGGGCAAGGGTGACGGGCGGTATGGAGGAGGCGAGGGCGAGGAGGTGGCGCGGCTGCGCGAGGAGGTGCGCAATCTCCGGGCCCAGGTCCGCAGCCGCCCCCTGATCTCGCACGCCCAGGGCATCCTGCAGGAGCGCTACCGACTGCCCGACGCCGAGAGCGCGTTCGCGCTGCTGCGCCAGTCTTCGCAACGTTTCAACGTGAAACTGCGCGTGCTGGCCGAGGCCGTGGTGCGTACCCAAAGACCCGACGACCCGCAGGAGTTGTGGTTCCCGGGACGGGTGCGCCGAAAGCCGCCGCTCCTGGACACGGTCGGTGTGGACGACCCGGGCCGGGCCAACCGGAGCGCGGTGCTCGGCGCGGTCCTGTCGCAGACCCTGGCCGTGACGGGCACCGACATGGGCAACGTACAGATCGCCGACCGCGCCGCCAACGGGCTGCGCATGGAACACCACACCGGCCTCAGCGAGCACTTCGTGGAGTTCTTCGCCTTCGTGGGCGAGGACGGTACGTCGTGTGCGAAGGCGGCCAGAGACGTGGCGTTGACCACCGTGCACGATGTGGCCGCCGACCCGGTGTTCACCGAAGAGGCACGACACACCATCCTCGTGGCGGGCAGCCGCGCCTGCCACAGCGTTCCGCTGGTCGGCGAGTCGGGCGCGTGCCTGGGCATGGTGTCCGCGCACCTGGAGCGCCCCACGAAGGATCTGCACCCGGCCCAGGAGAAGGCCCTCGTCGCCACCGGTCACCAGGTCGGGCGCTGGCTTGCCTGGCACGAACGCACCGTCGTAATGGACGCGTTGGAGCACCTGCACGCCCTGGGCGGGTCGAGAGACACGGACGCGGATACCGATACGGGCACGCGTTCGGATTCGTGATCGGCTCTATGCTGCGACGATGATCAAGCCGATTGAACTCGTGATATTCGACTGCGACGGTGTGCTGGTCGACAGTGAACGCATCGCCGTGCGCGTACAGGTCGCCCTCGGCGCGGAGCTGGGGTGGCCGCTCACCGAGGACGAGGTCATCGACCGTTTCATCGGGCGCTCCAACGCCTCGATAGGCGAGCAGATCACCGCCCGGCTGGGCGCGGAGACAGCGCTCGTCTGGCGGGAGCGGTTCGAGGTGCTCCACCGGGAGGCGGTGGACGCGGGGCTGTTGCCCGTCGACGGGCTGCCCGAGGCGCTCGACGCGATCACCCTGCCGACGTGTGTCGCCTCCAGCGGTTCCCACGACAAGATGCGCCACACCCTCGGCCGCACCGGTCTGTACGAGCGCTTCGAGGGGCGTATCCACAGTGCCACCGAAGTCGCGCGCGGCAAGCCGGCGCCGGACCTGTTCCTGTACGCGGCCCGGCGGATGGGTGTCGACCCGGCCGCGTGTGTGGTGGTCGAGGACAGCCGTCCCGGCGTCGAGGCCGCCCGGGCCGCCGGGATGCGCGCCTTCGGCTATGCCGGAGGGCTGACTCCGGCCGAGCGGCTCGAAGGCCCGGACACCGTCGTCTTCCACGACATGCGCAAACTGCCGTACCTCCTCGCCGAGCAGTGACTGGATCCGGGTCCGGCACGAGCTGAACTCCCTTGCCGCCGAGGGCAATGGTGAGGGCACTCGTGAGGGACCCGGACCCGGTGGCACCGGCCCGCCGGATCTGGATATGCTCGGTTCCGGAGTGGTCAGGAAGCGGCTGCCCTGCTCATCGCCATGCAGCCGATCAGTGGGAGCCGTCTGTGCCCGTACCACCTCCTTCTTCCCGTGTGTCCGGAAGCGGTTCGCCGCCGGAACCCGGGCAGGCGCTTCTGCTGGTCGACGACCACGAGGACAACCTGTTCGCCCTGGAGCACGCCCTCACTCCGCTGGGCCGCCCGGTCCTGCGGGCCACCAGCGGCGAACAGGCCCTGAAAACGGTGCTGCGCGAGCCCGTGGCCGCCGTGGTGATGGACGTCGTGATGCCGCACATCGACGGCCTGCAGACGCTGGACTACCTCCATCGCCTGGACCAGACCCGCGACCTGCCCGTCCTGCTGGTCACCGGCACCAGCCGCGACAACCGGCTCGCCCAGCTCGCGTTCAAGCTCGGCGCCGCCGGGATCCTCCTCAAGCCCCTCGACCCGTGGGCGCTGTGCTGCCACGTCCGTACCCTCGCCGACCTCTACACCCGCACACCATCCACGGCGTGAGCCCCGGGCCTCGGGGCCCGGTCAGCCCAGGACGAACGGCAACCGCGCGGCCAGCGCGCCGAGTTCGGCCTTCTCGGCCGCCGTCGGAGCCCGGCGGCCGGTGCCGATCAGGAGCGCGTCGGTGTCGGTGAACGACGCGGGGAACGCCGCACCGGCGATCTCCTCCAGCATCGCGCGGGTCCGGGCCAGGCCCTCGGTGGGCGGCCCGGGCACCTCCGGTAGGTGCGCGATCAGGTCGAGGTGGTGCAGCGTCCACTCCAGGACGTACGCGGAGAGGTAGTCGGCCACGGTCAGCACCTCGTCGCGGGTGCTCACCCGGGCGGTGGGATCCGCGAGCCGGGCGGCGCGGCCGGCGGCGGAGCCGACGTCGTCGAGGTGGAACGTGAGCAGACGCGGTTCCTGATATGCGGCGGCCAGCCGTACGGTCAGCGCGTCGAGCGGGTCCTCGCCGGTCGGCGGCCGGTCCTCGACGGTCCAGTACGTCACCGCGTCGACGGTCGGTTCCCCGTCGGCGGGGGTGGCGAGGGTGATCAGGACGTCCTGCGCGTCGATGACCAGGTGGCAGACGAGATCCCGTACGAGCCAGCCGGTGCAGCCGGACGGCCGCTCGAAGTCCTCGTCCGGGAGGTCGGCGACCGCCGTGCGCAACGCCGTCCACGAGCGTGAGAAGAGATCCACCTGAGCAAGGTAGTGCGGCGCCGGAACGGCGAACAAGCCTATTTGGCGGGTGTGGTGACCTCGGCCTCGACCGCGCGGGGGAGAATCGCGTCATGACGATGATCAGCACGGGGCGGATACGGGCCGGGATGCTGCCGATGGCGGTGCTGGCCCTGCTGCTGACGGGGTGCGGCACCGAGCGGGCGGGGAGCGGCGCCGGTGCGGACCGGACGCCCTCGCGGACCCCGGTGGCGACGCCCAGCACGCCGGTGGACTCCCCGTGTCCGAGCGAGAGCCCCACGTCGGCGCCTGCGACGGCCGGCACGACCCCGGCCGTGCCGCCCGCCGACCACTACGCCGAGAACCACGGGTTCATGGTTCCCCTCCCGCTGCACGGCAAGCGGCGCTGCGAAGGGCTCCAGGCCGTCGGACGCGTCGAGCGGGCGCTCGAACCGCTGCGCAAGCGCCGTGACTTCGCCCCCGAGAGCACCCGCACCGCGCTCACCGGCCTCGGCTATCCGGCCGGGCGGGTCAGCTCGTACCAGAACGGCCCCACCGGGGTCGGCTTCCTGATCGACGCGTTCCCGCTGTGCGTGGAGGGCACCATGGACCGCCAGTCGACCAGGGCGGAAGCTTTCGGCGGCTATCCCGACCACTCGGGCTGCGACCGCCCCAGCGGCGGTCACTGAGTCACTGAGAAGCGGACTCGCGGTCGCCGCGGTGGACCTCGTCGTGGGCGAGCAGGGCGAGGAGGGAGGCGACGGTGAGGCCCGCCGCGGCCTCGGCCGGGTGGCGCAGGACCTTGCTCGGCTCGATCCGGTAGGTGTTGCCGCGCCCCGCACGCGTGTGGGAGAGGAATCCGGCCTGCTCCAGATCGGCGATGATCTTCTGGACCGCGCGCTCCGTGAGTCTGCAGCGCGAGGCGATGTCGCGGATCCGCACGCTCTGATTCTCCGCGATGGTGGCGAGCACGCGTGCGTGACTGGTGATGAACGTCCATCCCGTGTGCGATTCCAGCACTTCACCCATGGTTCGAATCGTACGCCCTGGGCTTCGTGTATAGGAACAGGCGAATCTGACTTCATGTATCACTTGACGTGTCTCCCGCTCGAAGGCGACGCTGTGCACGGAGGAAGGACCCGACCATCCAGAGCACACCGGGAGATGGCCATGGCGCAGCCGTCACAGTCTGCGGAGACCGACGACATGGGCTCGGTCGACACCTGCGCGGTGCCCACACGCCCCATTGGCGGGCTGGACATCGGCGAGTCGGCGCCGTGCCCGCCCGAAGTCGTCGCTGTCGTCCCGGCAGTCCCGGATGTCTCCCACGGCCGTCCCGCTCCCGCGACGGATCCCGGTCTTGAACTCGACCAGCTGCGGCGGGCGATGGAGAGCCGGGGAACGATCGACCTGGCCCGGGGTGTCCTCATGGCCGCCTTCGCCATCAGCCCGGAGACTGCCTGGAGCGCGCTGGTCATGACGTCCCAGAACACCAACACCAAACTGCACCTGGTGGCCCAGCAGGTGGTCGACTCCGCCGGAGGCACCGCGCTGCCCCAGCCGGTTCAGAAGCAGCTCTCGGCGGCGATCGCCAAGCTCACCAGGGAGGGCGTCGACCGCCGCGCCGGTGGTGAGCGACCGTAGCCGCCGCCGGTCGTACGCCGGTCCGCGTTCTGAGGTTTTCACCGCGGTGTACGAGGTAGTCCGGTAGAGCGGTTCCTTCGTACGGAGGACGTAGGCGCCGGACAGGTTGGGACCAACAGCCGCCGGCGCCGCCGGCCTCGCCCCCGTCAAGGGGGAAGCCGCGGTTCAGAGCGCCGCTCGGCCCGGGAGTTCCTCGCCGCAGCGAGCGCAGTAGCGGGCGTCGGCCTCTGTGGCCAGGCGCCCGCATGCCGCGCAGACGCGGTCCAGCGAGCAGGGCGCCTCACCGCCCTCGTCCGCCTCGGTGCCCGCGGTACGGGAGCCGATCCGCAGTCCGGGGCGTCGCTGGTGCACGGAGAGGTACGCGAGGCCGTTCGGCCCCGCGAGCAGGGCCCGCCGTGCCGTTCTCGGGAGCCAGGCCACGGACCCCGGCTCCATCGCCAGCCGTTCCACCCCGTTGTCGAGGTGGCCGTCCCCTTCGACCACGACCACCAGTACATCCAGCTCGGACTCGACGTGCTCGGCCACGGCCGCGCCCGCGGACAGCCGCACCAAGTTGGCGTCGAGCTGTCGGCCCCGCTCGGCCAGCCGCCACAACGCGCCCCCCTGTCCCTCCTCGGCCGCGGCGACGGCCTCATGGACGGCTACCAGTACTCGGGACGTCTCGACTGGGGCGTGCAACGGTCTCTCCTGACGGCGCTGGCGGACGCTGACGGGTCTGGACGCGCACCGTACCGGATCCGGGCGGCCGTCGGGACGCCTTGCACCGCATGGCGGTAGCGGATATTCCGCTTTCCGTCCCCAGGCGTCCCTCACACGAGTGGCGGCTGTTTGGTCATGGTGTCCCAGGGCACTCGCGGCTGCATGGAGTGGCTCAATGACCAAGAATGGATGCGTGAAGCGGCCTGCGTCGGCGTCGACCCGGAACTGTTCTTCCCGGTCGGCCACACCGGTCCGGCGATCGAGGATCGAGCCGCCGCTCAACGCATCTGCCGAAGCTGCCCCGTAGCCCAGCAGTGTCTTGAGTACGCTTCCGCCTCCGGGCAGGTCACGGGGGTGTGGGGCGGCCTGACGGAGGAGGAGCGGGCGCGGATGCGGCGGCGCGGCAGGCGGCGGGCACGGCGGTGACGGCATGACCCGCGAGGTGATCGGCCGTCGCGCCCGTGCCGGGCGACGTCACTCCCGGCAGAGACAGAAGGGGTGGCCCGCCGGGTCCGCGTAGACACGGAAGCCGCGTTCGCCGTTCCGGTCGTCCAGGTCGAGCGGCGTGGCTCCCAGGGCCAGCACCTGCCGCTCGGCCGCGTCCAGGTCGCGGACGTGGAAGTCCAGATGCATCTGCTGCGAGTTGTCGTCGGCGCGCGGCCACTTCGGCGGGGTGTGGCCGGGGGCGAGCTGGAAGGCGATGCGGTGGCCGCCGGGAGCGTGGAGGTCGTACCAGTCCTCGTCGCTGTCCTTGGTCACCTCTCCGCCGAGGACCTCCGCGTAGAACTCCGCGAGCGCCCGTGGGTCCGGGCAGTCCAGGGCCACGAGACAGTAGGTTGCGATGGCCATACCGGTTTCCTCATGGGTCGATTGATCACCTCGGCTGATCGAGGCTGATTGTCACGCCGACCGCCGGGGCTTGGTGCGCTTACCGGTACCCGCTATCCCTTCGGGTACGCGGACGGTGTCGGCAAATGAGTGACCGTGCGGGCGTTGCCCCGGCCGCCCGCAGCGGCCCTACTCGCCCACCAGGGCCCCCACCAGGCGCGTCAACTGCGCCCGTGGGTCGGGGGTGCCCGGCCAACTGGTGAGCAGGAGGTGATGGGCGCTGCCGACCAGGGCCAGGGCCGTGGCCGCCGGGTCGACGGTCCGTGCCACTCGCGTCAGCTCGCGTTCGGCCAGCAGGTACTCCGCGATGGCCTCCTGGATCGCGGCGAAACCGGGCGCCCCGGCCTCCAGTGCCTCGCGGATGCGCAGCGCGGCGGCGGGGCGTGTCATGGCCAGCCCCGCGACGGCCGGGCCGCCCGAGTCGAGCAGCGCCAGGGCGACGCCCTCCACGTTCCCCGCCACCGAGCCGTGCCCGATGAGCCCCGACAGCGCCTGGGCCTTCGTGGCCGTACGGGCGAACCGGTCGAGGCAGAGCTCCGCGACGAACTCGTCCAGGCCCGCGAAGTGCGTGTGCAGCAGCCCCTTGGCGCACCCCGCCTCGGTGGTGACGGCACGGCTGGTCAGAGCGCCGGGCCCGCCCTTTTCGAGGACCCGCTCGGCGGCCGCGAACAGCCGCTCCCGGACATCTGGCGTCGCCACTCCGCGCGGTGACATGGACCTTCTCCCGTATCGCTGAGGCGGGTCGGCGAGCGCGTTCCCCGTACGCCGGATCCTAGCCGGGGTTGCCAGTATGGGCACGCGCCCATACTGTTTGGGCGTTCGCCCATTCTCCGTCGCTCTGCAGGAGGCTCTCGTGCCCGACATCGTCAACACCGAGCAGGCGCAGGCCTGGAACGGGGCCGAAGGCGCCCACTGGGCCCGCAACCAGGACCGCTGGAACGCCGTGAACGAAGGCTTCAACGAGCCGCTGCTCGACGCCGCCGCCCTCACCGAGGAAAGCCGGGTCCTCGACATCGGCTGCGGATCCGGCCAGACCACCCGGCTCGCCGCGCTCAGGGCGCCCCGTGGGCACGTGCTCGGCCTCGACCTGTCCGGCCCGATGCTGGCCGAGGCCCGCGCCCGGGCGGCGCGCGACGGGTTGTCCACCATCGCTTTCGAGCAGGGCGACGCCCAGGTCCACCCCTTCGAGCCGGGCGCCCACGACTCGGCGCTGAGCCGCTACGGGGTGATGTTCTTCGCCGACCCCGTCGCCGCCTTCGGCAACATCGGGCGGGCGCTGCGACCGGGCGGGCGGCTGGCGTTCGTGTGCCCGGCGGCCGCCGGACGCAACGGCTGGGTGGAGGCGCTCTCGTCGCTGAGCGGTCTGCTGCCCCTGGGCGATCTGGCACGGCCGGGTCTGCCGGGCATGTTCTCGCTGGCCGACCCGGCCCGCATCCGCGAAGTCCTCACCGGGGCCGGGTTCACCGCCGTCACCGTCACTGAGTCGCAGGCGTACGGGACCTGGGGGAGCGGGGCGGCGGACGCGGCGGACTTCCTGCTGGGCACGGGTCCCGGCAGCCACTTGATGCGGCAGGTGGACGAGGCGACGCGGGCCCGCGCCCGCCGGACGCTGGAGGACCGGCTGCGCGCCCACGAGACGCCCGACGGCACGGTCCGGCTGCTCAGCACGTCATGGCTCGTCACGGCGGACCGTTCGGCCTGACCACGGGGCTCCACCGTCCCGCCGTTCGGCTCCGCGCGTCAGGCCAGCAGGCTCTGGCTCGTGATCAGGTCGAGCGCCGCGGGAATGCCGCCCTCCGCGAATGCCTGGAGCTGCCGGTCCGCTCCGGTTCCCTGGCGCAGAAGCCGGTGGAGGAGGGAGTTCACCTCACGGGTGTCGCCGTTCGCCTCCAAGGCGGGGCCGATGTGCAGGGTCAGGTCGGACAGGATGTCGCCGCAGGCGCGCAGTTGCCCGGCGGGGTCGACCAGCATGCCGGTCAGCCCGTCGCGGGCGGCGCGCCAGGTCGCGGCGTGGAG
Source organism: Streptomyces sp. TLI_146 (assembly GCF_002846415.1). Lineage (NCBI taxonomy): Bacteria > Bacillati > Actinomycetota > Actinomycetes > Kitasatosporales > Streptomycetaceae > Streptomyces > Streptomyces sp. TLI_146. The sequence continues at coordinate 1,157,324 of NZ_PJMX01000001.1, read as the reverse complement.
CAGTTCGTCCGGGCACTCGGGTGCGGGCTTGCCGTCCTTCTGCTCGCGGATCGCCGTGGCGACGAGCGCGCGGACGATCCCGGCGAGCATCACCGCGTCATCCGCCCGCAACTGCACATCCGGGCAGCGCACTTCGACGGTCGGGTAGCGCTCGGACAGGCGCGCGTGCCAGTACAGCTGGCCGCTGTCGAGCACCGCCCCGGCGGCCATCAGCGCCTTCGCGCGGCTCTCGTAGTCGTCGAGGTCGGCGAAGCGCGGCGGGGGCCCGCTGACCGGCCAGCGGCTGAAGACCAGCGTGCGCCAGCTGGCGAAGCCCGTTTCGCGGCCGTCCCACAGCGGCGAGTTGACCGAGAGCGCGAGCAGGGTGGGCAGCCACACCCGGATGCGGTTGAGCACGGCGACGCCCACCTCGCGGTCGGGCACCCCGACGTGGACGTGCATACCGTTGATCAGCTGTTCGTCGACCAGTTGCCCCGCGCTCGTCTGCATCGCCAGATAGCGCGGGCGGTCGGTGACGGGCATGGGGGCCGCGCCCGTCACGGGAGCGGCCGCGACGGCCGCCAGCCGACAGCCCAGCTCCTCGGCGGCGGCCCCGACGGCGTGCCGCAGCCGCAGCAGATGGCCGCCCGCCTCCTCCAGCGCCACACAGACCGGTGTCGCCACCTCCACCTGCGCCTGGAGCAGCTCGGACTGCACCTCCCGCGCCTCGACGGTGGGCCCGAGCCCGGCGGCGGCGCGCACCTCTTCCGCGCGGGGGACCGGGTGCCCGGTCGCGGGGTCCAGCAGCAAATACTCTTCTTCGACCCCAAACGTGATCATGGCTTGCGAGTACCCCGTGCGGACCGGGTGAACCGGCGCCACGCTCGCGGCCCGCCACCCCGGGCGCGGGCGCGATCGGCGCCCGCGTGTTTTTCGGGCGTCGCGGCCGGGCACCTGGGAGGAGGCCGATCCCGTACGAGGAAGATCGCGACGGGGTGTCACGCCGAGAAGGGATCCCATGCCCACTGCCCCCGCACCCACCGCGTTACCGCCGCTCCGCCTCGTCGAGCTGGGCGGCGTGGGCCCCGAGGATGTCGTCTTCGACGGGGCCGGGCGCCTGCTGACCGGTGTCGCGGACGGCCGCGTCCTGCGGATCGGCCTCCCCGAGCCGGGCGGGCCCGACCGCCCCGCCGAGGTCAGGGAGGTCGGGCGCACGGGCGGGCGGCCCCTCGGCCTCGAAGTCCTGCCCGACGGGCGGCTGTTGGTGTGCGACGCGCGGCGCGGCCTGCTGCGGCTCGATCCGGACGGCACGGCGGACGTCGAGGTGCTGGCCGACTCGGTGGCGGGGGCGCCCCTGCGGTTCTGCAGCAACGCCGTGGCCGCGTCGGACGGCACGGTGTACTTCACGGTGTCCAGCCGCCGTCACGGCCTCGACGACTGGCTGTCCGACATCGTCGAGCACCGGCCCACGGGCCTGCTGGCGCGGCTGGCACCCGGAGGCGAGCCCGAAGTGGTCCTCGACGGGCTCCAGTTCGCCAACGGCGTGGCGCTGGCCGCCGACGAGTCGTTCCTCGCGGTGGCCGAGACCGGTGCCCGACGGCTGACCCGGCTGTGGCTGACCGGCCCCGCCGCGGGCCGCCACGACACCCTGGCCGACGACCTGCCGGGCTTCCCCGACAACATGTCCCGCGGCCCCGGCGGTGGATTCCGGGTCGCGCTCGCCGGGCCGCGCATGCCCCCGCTGGAGTGGCTGCACCGGGCCGCGCCCCGGGTGCGCCGGGCGGTGGCGGCCACGACCCGGCGGCTGCCGCCCCCGCCTGCCCTGGGCGGCGCCCGCGTGGTCGAGGTGGACGCGTACGGCCGGGTGGTGCGCGAGCTGCGGGGGCGCGGGTACCGGATGGTGACGGGCGTGGCCCAGTACGGGGGCCGGCTGGCCCTGGGCAGTCTGCGGGAGGAGGCCGTGGCCTGGTGCGACCTGCGCGAGCTCGCGGGCTGACACCGTGGGATCTGGCGCCCGGCCGGTTCAGACGCGGTCCGCCGCGATGAGCAGGTACTGGAAGCTGCCGTTCTCGTACGCGGTCAGGAACGCGTCCTCGATGCCGGTGGCCAGGTGCTCGGCCTGCTTGCGCAGGCGCCAGTACCAGTACGGGAGCGTGGCGGCGGTCAGGTCCTCGACGTGGACCGGGCGTTCGGCAAGGCGCTGTCCGAGGAGTTCGGGCCGCGGGCCGTGCGCGTGAACACGGTCTCGCCCGGCCCGACGCGTACCGCCATATGGGAGGCCGACGACAGCTTCGGCGCCCTCCTCGCCGAGGCGAACGGCGTCGGGCACCAGGAGTTCGTGTCCGCGGTGTCCGCGGCGATGGGCATGACCAACGGCCGCAGGGTCGAACCCGACGAGGTCGCGGCCGTCGTCGCCTTCCTCGCCTCGGACCGCGCGGCCGGTATCACGGGCGCGGACCACGTCGTCGAGGGCGGCGGCATCAGGACGGTGTGAGGCACGCGAACTAGACGAGACGATCCGTCTTGACGGGGGCGCCGGGTGGAGGCATAGTTGCCGCATCAAACGAGACGTACCGTCTCGTCTCTTGTGAGGAGCAACGGATATGCGCACGTCAGCCGGTAAGACCGACCGCGTCTGGTTCATCACGGGCGCCAGCCGCGGCCTCGGTCGCGCCTTCGCCGAGGCGGCGCTGGCGGCGGGCGACCGCGTCGCGGCGGCCGCGCGCAGTGCCGGTCCGCTGGAGGAGCTGGCGGCTGCCCACCCCGGCCGGGTCCTGCCGCTCACGGTGGACGTGACCGACCGGGAGGCGGCGTTCACCGCCGTCGCCGAGGCGGTCGCGCACTTCGGGCGGCTCGACATCGTCGTCAACAACGCGGGGATGCTGTCGATGGGCATGGTCGAGGAGTTCACCGAAGCCGAGGCCCGGGCCCAGCTGGACGTCAACTTCTTCGGTGCGCTGTGGGTGAGCCAGGCGGTGATGCCCACGCTGCGCGAGCAGGGTTCCGGACACCTCGTCCAGATCTCCAGCATCGGCGCGCTGGCCGGTTTCCCCAGCAGCGGCCTCTACGGTGCCAGCAAGTTCGCGCTTGAAGGCATGAGCGAGGCGCTGGCCATGGAGGCGGCCGGTTTCGGGGTGAAGGTGAGCATCGTCCAGCCCGGTGGCTACTGGACCGACCTCTACAGCGCGATGCACACCACCAACGCCCGCGAGGAGTACGCCCCGCTGCGGGCGGAGCTGGAGAAGCAGTTCGCCGAGGGGTCGATCGACAGTGCCCCGGAACTCGCCGCCGAGGCACTGCTCAAGCTCGTCGACAGCGACGAGCCGCCGCTGCGCCTGCTGCTGGGGAGCATGGTCTACGACCTGGCCTTCGACGTCTCCCGCAAGCGGATGGACACCTGGGCCGCTTGGGAGGATGTCAGCCGGGCCGCCGAACGTGCCATACCCGCGCCGGGGGCCGCGGACAAGTAGGAGGGTCCGTGGCCTCACGGCTGGGCCCCCTTCGTCACTGGACGTTGATGGTGGCCTTCCACTGCGGAACGGCGTGCGAGCACACCTGTCCCTGCGGGGCGACACACCTGCGCAGGGAGGTGATCTCGCTGGTGCCGCTCCCCGTGACTTCGAAGACCGCGGTCGCGTCCCCGCCGGGTGACGTGTTGCCGCCGGTCCGCCGCAAGGTGGCGGGCACACTGGCCTGCGGCTCGCTCCACACCCACATGACGCCCTGCTCGCGGTAGGCGGTCAGCCGGACCCTGATCTCGTCCCCGGCGTGCACGGTCACGGTACGGCCGTCGTCGGCATTCGTGAGCGGGATCGTCGCACGGGCGGACGCGGTGTGCGGCGCGGCGGAAACGGTGCCGGTGACCATCGTCGCGGTCACGGCCAGCCCCAGCGCCAGCCCGGTCGCGTACTTCACGGCTTTCACGGTTACCTCCATGGACAGATGACGGACGTAGTGGTGAACGCCCCACGCACCCGTGACGCACTGCCCGAGCCGGAAGATCACCTGAATCGCTGAACCGCTGTGACGAATGGGGTGTCAGCGGACGGTGAAGGAGTGGGTCGCGCCGAACGACCCGGCGACCTTGATGTCCACCACCAGCTTCGGGCGGCTGGCCACCACGGTGACGGTGGGATCCGCGCGTACGACACGGTGACCGGCGGAATCGACCGTGACGCGTACGGTGTCGCCCGTCTGGGTCGGGTCCGCCAGGGAGCAGGTCCAGCCCTCGCGGGTGCGGCCCCACATCGCGGTGGCGGGGCCGGACACCTGCACCCGGTCGACGGCGCCCGCGGTGAAGAACGACGCGCCGGTGAGCTGTCCGTCGAGGCGGACCGCCTGCACCTGGCCCGAGTTGGCCAGCACCTTCCAGCGTCCGGTGGCGCGGCGGGTCTGGGCGGCCGAGGCGCCCGGCAGTACGGCGTAGGCGTAGCTCGCCCCGGTGGGCCGGACCCCGTGGTCGAGCACGATCTTCTGGTAGCGGCGGGTGTACGGGTCGGCGGTGCCGTGGGTGTTGGCGCCGGTGTCGATGCCCAGCCAGGTGCCGGTGCGGTCCTCGCGCAGCAGCGTGAGCGGCTTCTGGTCGTAACCGTCGAGGAGTACATAGCCGCCCGTCCCCTCAAGGTGCAGCCAGCGCGCGCTGGCCACGACGGTGGTGCGGCCGAGCGGTGAGGTGTCACGGACGCCGTCGACGAGCAGGTCGGCGGTGCCCTCCTCGCCCAGGCCGCGGTTCTCGATCGCCGTACGTACGGGGGCGCCGGAGGAGTCGGTGATGGCCGCGCCCAGGCAGATGACCGCGTCGGGGGTGAAGAACCACGCCTTCTTGGCGGACAGGGTGCCGTCCTGCGACACGAAGTCGAGTGCCTGGACGCCGTGTTGGCCGTCGAAGCGCGCGCCGCCCGCGAACGAGCGGGTGGTGCGCGGCGGGTCGGCCGGCAGCGGCGGCGGGGCCGCGTCCTTCACGGTGGTGCCGGGCAGGAGCGTGGCGTCGACCGTTGGCCAGTAGGCGTCGCTGTAGTGGCCCTGCTGCTCGGGAAGGAAGGTGTAGAGCACGCCGTCGCCGGTGTACCAGCCGTGCAGGTTCATGCCGTTGATGGACTCGTAGCGGCAGACGCGCGTCGATCCCGTGCCGAGCGAGGCCGACCACCGGCGGGTGACGTGCACCATCCGGTCCATCTGCGGAAACGTCCGGTGCAGAGGCGTGTCGTCGAAGTCGGTGGGTACGCGCGGCAGTTGCTCGGCGAATTCGACCTCGGGCACCCCGACGGGCTGGAGACCGCCCGCGAACCGGCCCACGTTCGACACGTCGAGGTACGGCGCCCAGGTGCCCTCGGCGATCCAGCGCGCCGCAAGCCGGGACAGCCGGGTCCGTGCCGTGCCCGTCGCGGTCCTCGCCAGCAGCACCACCGAGGCGATGAACTGGTGGCCCGCGTCGTGCCCGGTCTCGCCCTGGCGGGACAGCATCCGGCCGCGCACCGGCTCCATCATCGACCCGGCGAACAGGAACGGCGCGTGCACATCCGTGACGACCTGCTCGAACTTCTCCCGCACGGCGGGCGCGAGCCGGGTCGCGGTGTCCTGGGTGACATACGTCAGGGCGGCGATCGCACTGAGCAGGACCAGGCCGTAGTGGCCGGGGTAGGGCACCACGTCGTGCTGGATGAACGAGCCGTCGGGGTGGTAGCCGTCGCCCCGGGTGGTGCGCCTGGTCAGGTCCGCCGCGCCACCGCCGGCGGTGTCGGTGACCGCCGCGATCCCGGTGGCGACCCGGGCGGAGTCGCCGGCGAGCGCGCCGGACACCACGGTGATGAGCGCCTTGTCCGCGCGGTTGGCGCCCGTCTCCACCGTGGCGGGATTGCTGGTGCGGCGGTTGGGGTCGGCGACGAAGCGCAGGACGGGGCGCAGGACGCGTTCGCGGTCGGGGGCGGGCAGCCGGTCGCCGAGCGCGACGACGGTCTGGAGCAGCCAGTAGGGCACACCTATCTCGTACGAGTACCAGTTGCCGAGCTCGGTGGTGTTCTCGTTGTACTGGGTGCGGTAGAGGGTGTCGAGCGCGGTGGTGATGCGCTCGGGCATCTCCGGCCGGGCCGAGAGGGCGGATCCGGGGGTGGCCCAGTCCACGGCGATGGTCCGCAGCCGGTAGTACATGGAGGGGAAGTAGGTGCTGCCGGGGCCCACCGGCAGGTCCGGCCAGAGCTGGTCGGCGGCGACGTTCATGGCCGCGTCGTAGCCGACCGCGACCTGGTCCAGGGCCGCCACTGCCCGGTTTCTCCTGGGGGAGCTGAGGTTGTTGCCGATCTGGAGCTCCCGATAGGCAGCCACGATCTTGGCGTGGTCCGTTGCGCCTGCCCCATCCCCGGGCGCCGCCGCCGCGGGCACGGCCGACTGGAGCGGAACAGCGGCCGCCACGGCGGCGGTTGCCCCGCATCGCAAGACATCTCGGCGATCAAGCGACATCGCGTGTCCTCACGTCGGAGTCGGCATCGTATGCACCCCACGGGTTATGTATATGAACATGAACCAGATATGGGGACTGCTGGGCTGAGGCAAAGTAGCCCCGGCGCCAAGTTCCCGTCAATGGTTCACGCACTCGATCCGTATAGGTGAACAGCTCAAGAGAGGGGGCAGCGCATCAAGCGCACCGGCAGACCCGGTCCCCGGGCGCCCTTCTAAGGTGGGGCATGCGAGAGTCCGCCGATCGGCCCGGAGTTGCCATGCCGCTGAAGATGAAGTTGACCGCCATCACACTGGACTGCCCGGATCCGCTGGCCCTGGCGGCGTTCTACCAGCAGGCCACCGGCCTCGAACCCCACCCGAAGTCGGACGCCGAGTTCGCCGGACTCAACAGCCCGGACGGGCTCTTCATCGGCTTTCAGCGGGTCGACGACTACCGAGCCCCCAACTGGCCCGACCAGACCGTTCCCCAGCAGAGCCACCTCGACTTCGAGGTCGACGATCTCGACGAGGCCGAGGCCCGGCTCCTTGAGCTGGGTGCGGGCAAGCCGGATCAGCAGCCGGGCGGGGAGAGGTGGCGGGTCTTCACCGATCCGGCCGGGCATCCGTTCTGCCTGGTCATTGGCTGATTGACCGTCACCGCCTGGGGGTGTGGTGCTAGGACCCGTCGGACTCCGTCCCGAACGGGGCCAGCACCGCGGCCGCCAGGTGGTCGCGGAACCACCGGTGCCCCGGGTCGGTCGAGTTCCGGGGGTGCCAGGCCATCCCCAGTTCGAGGGGTGCCAGGTCCAGGGGGACGGGGAACGTGCGCAGCCCCAGCGCGGAGATGGTGTCCGTGAGCCAGCCGTCCAGGGTGAGCGCGACGAGGTCGGTGGTGCGGGCGAGCATCATCGCGCTCGTATGGCTGGGGACGACGACCGAGATACGGCGCCGCAACCCGCGTTCCGCCAGTGCGCTGTCGATGGGGCCCAGGCGTTTGCCGAGCCGGGAGATGCCGATGTGGTCGGCAGCGGCGAAACGGCGGGCGGTGATGCGCCCGTCGAACAGGGAGTGCCCGCCGCGGGCGATGCCCACCAGGGGCAGCTCCGTGAGCTGTCGGGTGCGGATCTCCGGATCCAGGTGTCCGAGGACTCCCAGTTCCACGTCCACCAGCCCCTGCCGCAGGGCGGGGCCGCCCTCGATCGCCTCAGGCAGGAACACCACGTCCACGTGCGGCGCCTCCGCGTGGATCCGTTCGGTCAAGGCCCCGGCCAGCCCTGTCAGGAGCAGGTCGGTGGCCTGCACGGTGAACGTCCGCTGGAGGTGCACGGCGTCGAAACCGGCCCCGGGCCGCAGGACGTTGTCGCAGCCGCGCAGCAACGCGCCCACCTCGTCCCGGAGTTCCAGGGCGCGCGGGGTCGGGACCATCCTCTGCCCCGCGCGGACCAGGAGCGGGTCGCCGACGGCACGCCGCAGCCGGGCCAGCGTACGGCTGACGGCCGCCGGTGACGTGCCGAGCCGCTCGGCGGCGCGCGTCACGCTGTTCTCCTGGAGCAGGGCGTCCAGGACGCGCAGCAGATTGAGATCCAATGATGCTCCTGAGCTGCATGTTTACGCTTGGGGCAAGGATTAGGTGCTCATTCTTGCATTGTCGGCGGCCCCAGCCGTGGCGAGAGTGGAGACGTCCGCGAAACGCACCGCGTGACGACCGACCTCCCTTTCGCCCCTCTCAAGGAGCCCTCCGTGTCCTCTGCGCCTTCTATGGCCTCCGAGCACCAGTCCCCCCGCGCCGGTCGGGACGGCGACGTTCTGGCCGTGGTCAGTCAGAGCGGGCCGGCCATCTCGTTCTTCGACACCGTCTCCGACCGGCACATCGACACGATCGACATCATCGCCGAGCCCCACGAGGTGTGCTTCGACCCGACGCAGCGCCTGCTGTGGTGCACCACCTCGTACCACTCGGGCTATTACCACGCGAACAGCGGCCGACGCACCGAGCTGACCGTCATCGATCCCGATACGCGCCGCATCGTCGAGGTCATCGACCTTGCCCCCGAACACGGCCCGCACGGGCTGGCGTTGGACACGGAACGCCGTCGCCTCTACGTCAGCGTCGAGGGCTCGGCGGACCGGCCCGGCGGTGTCGTGGTGATCGACACGGAGACCCGTCGGCCGCTGGGCAGGATCGACACGGACGCGCCCGGCCCGCACTGGTTCGCCATCGACCCCGCGGGGAGGACGGGCTACGCCACCAACAAGGAAGCGCCGTTCGTGTCGGTAGTCGACCTCGAACGGGGCGTCCTCACCGCGAAGGTCGAGGTGCCGGGCAGCGAGGGCCTGGCCGTCTCGGCCGACGGCGCCCACGCCTACGTCGCCTCGCCGTACGCCGGTTCCTTCCTCTCCGCCGCCGAGAACCGGCCGGAGACGGGCATCAAGGTCATCGACGCCCGGACGGCGTCCGTGGTCGACACACTGCCCACCGACGGCGTCGTCCTGCCGGTCCACCTCACCTCGACGGGCAAGCTGCTCGTCGGCGAACTGCGCATGGAACCCGACCCGGCGTCCCAGCTCGGCCGCCAGGCGCCGGGCCGCCTCACGGTGTTCTCCGCAGACTCCCGCAAGCGGCTGGGCGAGCTCGAGGTGGGGCTCTTCCCGCTGACCATCACCTCGTCGCCGGACGGCCGGATCGCGTACGTGTCCTGCGTCGTCTCGTCCACGGTGCACATCGTCGACCTGGAGACGCTGCGCGAGCTGAACCGGCTGGACATCGCCAAGGCGGGCGAGCCCGGCGCCCACGGCCTGGCGTACATCCCGCGCCCGGTCTGAGACCGAAAAGGCACGGTGCCGTTGCGGGGATGAGTGCGGGGTGCCGCACACGTACGCGGTCCGCTGAGCGGACCGTGTGCTTGTGCGGCCGTTCCGCCGGTGGCGATGCTGCACCCGACGTTTGCCGAAACCAGGGGTGATTCTCGTGACGCACCACTTACCCTCCCGCCGATCCCTGCTGAAGGGTGCCGGGGCGGCCGCACTGGTCGCAGGCCCACTGGCCGCGGCCGCTCCCGCCGCCGCGGCCCCCTCTCCGGCCCCTTCGCCCTCAGGGTCCTCGCCGTCTCCGTCGCGCCGGGGCCACGTGCGGTCGGCCGCGGCGGGCGTACGGGACAAGATGACCTGGTGGGAGGCGACGACCACGGCCGCGCCCGCCGCGACCCAGCCGGGCAACACCCCGCTCCTCGCGTGGCGCGGCAACCGCAACAGCCGGAACATCACCCTCGCCAATGTCATCGGCCCGCCGCGCCAGTTCGCCGGTTCGACCCTGGAGAAGACGATCCTGGCCGACGCCTCCGACTACGCGCCGTCGTTCCTGCCGGGGGTGACGAGTGCGTACGACGCCCGGCTCGCCTGGACGGGCATCGACTACGGACGCGCGGTCAAGGTCGCCGACTTCGCCCTGACGTCGGGGGACTGGAAGCTGACCGGCGGTATGACCCAGCACGGCCTGGTGGGCTACGGGCAGATCGGCGGGACGAGCGGCCCCGACATGTCGGTGCTCCAGCGGTACCGGGTCAACGTGGTCGACCAGTACGGCCGGGTCGTCCTCGCCCAGGCCAACGGGATCAGCTTCGGTGAGACGATCCCTCTGCCCTTCTTCGGCACCCCGCGCGGCCCGGTCCGTAACATCGGCCTGGGCTGGGAAGGCACCGTGTGGATGTGGACGGCCTCCGACGGGGCCCTGTCCTTCGCGTTCACCGACTCGGCCGTACCGGCGACGGACACCCCGGTGGTGGTGAGATCGGCGCAGTGGGCCATCTGCGAGCCGGCGGCCTTCACACCGTTCCGCGACTCCGTCTATATCGCCTGGACCGGCACCGACGGCGCCGGCCACCTCAATGTGGCGCCGGTCGACCTCGCGGCGGTCAAGGCCGGGACCGACCCCATCGGCGCGGTGTACACCCTGCCGGAGACCAGTATCGCCGCCCCCGCCCTCGTCCCCCAGATGGACTGGGATCACGGCAACCACCGCCTGGCCGTGTTCTGGACCGGCACGGACGGCAGCGGTGCGCTGAACGCCTGCGAGGTCGTACTGCCCTGATGCGCCGGTCACCTTCGACCGTACGGAGGGAGCCGAACGCCAACCGGCCCGCTTGAGCCTGGGAGCCGCTGAGAGGCGTCAACCTGGGCGCGCAAGTGCGGCTTCCGGCCCGTGCGCGCGCCCCCGCCCGCCTCGTAGAGTCTGCCGGCATGGCATCCACTCCCGTCTCTCCCGCCGACGCCCTCGACGCCCTGCTCGCCGGGAACCGGCGCTTCGTGGCCGGGGCGCCGCGGCATCCGAACCAGGACGCCGCACGGCGCGCCGAGCTCGCTCCGGCGCACAAGCCCTTCGCGGTGCTGCTGGGGTGCTCCGACTCCAGGCTGGCCGCCGAGATCATCTTCGACCAGGGTCTCGGCGACCTGTTCGTGGTGCGCACCGCCGGGCACGTCCTGGGGCCGGAGGTCCTGGGCAGCATCGAGTACGGCACGAGCGTGCTGGACTGCCGCCTCGTCGTGGTCCTCGGGCACGACTCCTGCGGCGCCGTGGCGGCCGCCCGCGCCGCGGTCGAGGACGGGCTGCCCGCCGCCGGGTACGTCCGGGACGTCGTCGAGCGCGTCACCCCCAGTGTGCTGGCCGCCCGCGCCGCCGGTCTCACCTCGGACAGCGACCTCATCGACACGCACATACTGCACACCGTGGACCTCCTCCTGGACCGCTCCCGCGTTCTCGCCGACCAGGTCGCCGCCGGCCACACCGGAGTCGTCGGGCTGGCCTACCAACTCGCCGAAGGCAGCGCCCGCCTCGTCACCGCCCATGGGATCCTCACCGCGTCGACGGCCGCCCGACGCAGGCGCTGAGCACCCGCCCATTGCCCCCCGAACCACCCTGTCGCTAGCCTGTGTTCGTCATTCCGGCCGTTGACCGGAGTTTCGAACACGGAGAGTGGGTGGCGGGCCATGGGGCGACTCGTGCCGGCGGTGGCCAGAGCGCTGGACGTGCTGGAGCTCTTCCTGGAGAGCGAGGCGCCGCTCTCCGCGCCGGACGTCATGCGCAGGCTCGGGCTTCCGCGTACGACGGTCCACGAGCTGGTCACCACACTGGCCGCCCGCTCCTACCTGGTCGCGGTGCCCGAGCAGCCGGGGCGCTACCGGCTCGGCGTGCGCACGTATCAACTCGGCAGCCGGTACGCCGAGCAGCTGGACCTGGCCGCCGAGGGGCAGCAGGTGGCCCGCGAGGTCGCCGAGACCTGTGACGAGACCGTCCATGTGGCGATCCTGGAGGACACCGACGTCATCTACATCGCCAAAGTGGACTCCACCCACGCCGTCCGCATGGTCTCGGCCGCCGGCCGCCGCCTCCCCGCCCACTGCACCTCCGTCGGCAAGATGCTGCTCGCCTCGCTCCCGGAAGCCGAGCTCGACGCCAGGATCGGCGGCGCCGAGCTCGTCGCCATGACCCCCGACAGCATCACCGACCCCGATGTGCTGCGCACCGCGCTCAGCGAGATACGGGCCCGGGGCACCGCGTTCGAGCACCGCGAATCCAATCCGGACGTCAGCTGCGTGGCCGCCCCGGTGCGCGACAGCGCGGGCCGGGTCGTCGCCGCGCTGTCCATCTCCGTACCGATGATCCGGTGGACCGAGGCGCGCGAGACAGAGCTCGCCGAGCTGGCGCTGAAGGGCGCGGGCGACCTGTCCCTGCGGCTCGGCCACCGGGCCGCGCGATGAACCCGGACGTGGCCGTGCGGGCCTCGGCCGAGCTCGGCGAAGGGCCCACCTGGGACCCGGCGACCGGACGGCTGATCTGGGTCGACATCCTGGCGTCGCGGATCCACACGTACGAGCCGGGCAGCGGACGCCGTACGGTCATGGCGACCGAGCAGCACGTCGGCGCCGCCAAGCCGCGCGCGGGCGGCGGCCTCGTCGTCAACCTCCGTGACGGCGTCGGGCTGTACGGCCCGGACGGCGCCTTCTCGTGGCTGCTGCGGGATCCCGTGCCCGGGCGGCGCGGCAACGACGCGGCGGTCGCACCGGACGGCGCCCTCTGGGCGGGCACCATGCGCTACGACGAGACGCCGGGCGGCGGCTCCCTCACCCGGATCGCGGGCGACGGCGCGACCACCGCGCTGCCCGGCCCGGTGTCGGTGAGCAACGGAACGGCCTGGAGCCCGGACGGCAGGCTCATGTACTACGTCGACAGCCCGACCCGGCGCATCGATGTCTTCGACTACGACGGCCAACTCGCCCACGAGCGGCGGCCGTTCGCCGTCATCGAGAGCGGCTCCGGCTTCCCCGACGGGCTCACCGTCGACGCCGACGGCGGCATCTGGGTGGCGCTCTGGGACGGGGCCGCGGTGCGCCGTTACGACCCGGACGGCACGCTGGGCCTGGTCGTCGAGCTGCCCGTGCGCCGCCCCACCGCCTGCGCCTTCGGCGGCCCGGACCTCACCGACCTGTACATCACCACCGCCCGGACGGGTCTGCGGCAGCCGCATCCGCTCTCCGGGTCACTCCTGGTGCTGCCGGGTATGGGCCGCGGAATGCCGGGCACCGCCTTCGCCGGGTGAGCGGAAGGCGGTACCCGGATCCGCACCCCTCAGCGCGTCGAGAAGGCGTGCACGGTCGACGTCCGGTACGTCTCGCCCGGGCGCAGCACCGTGGACGGGAAGGCGGGATGGTTGGGGGAGTCCGGGAAGTGCTGGGACTCCAGGCAGAGGGCGTCGCCCTGGCGGTAGGTGCGGCCCGAGGTGCCGACCAGGGTGCCGTCCAGGAAGTTGCCGCTGTAGAACTGCATGCCCGGCTCGGTGGTGTACATCCTCATCACCCGCCCGGAGTGCGGCTCGGCGAGCGTGAGCGCGTACGCGGGGTCCGGTGTGCTCCCCTTGTCCAGGACCCAGTTGTGGTCGAACCCCTTGCCGTACAGGAGCTGCTGGTGGCCCTGGCGGAGGTCCTGGCCGATCCGCTTAGTACGCCGGAAGTCGAAGGGGGTGCCGGACACCCGGGCCAGTTCGCCGGTCGGGATGAGGCCCGCGTCGACCGGGGTGTAACGGGCGGCGGCCAGTTCGAGGGTGTGGTCGTGGACCGGGCCGCTGCCCTCTCCCGCGAGGTTGAAGTAGGTGTGGCTGGTGAGGTTGACGACGGTCGCCCGGTCGGTGGTCGCCGAGTAGTCGATGCGCCATTCCCCGCGTGCCGTGAGGGTGTAGGTGACCTGGACCTTCAACGTGCCGGGGTAGCCCATCTCGCCGTCCGGTGAGACCCGGGAGAGCACGAGACCGGTGCCGGAGCGGCGGGTGAAGGGCTCCACGTGCCACATCTGCTTGTCGAAGCCCTTGGTGCCGCCGTGCAGGCTGTTCGCGCTGTCGTTGAGCGGCAGTTGGTAGGTGTGGCCGTCGAGGGTGAACCTGCCCGCCGCGATGCGGTTGCCGAAGCGGCCGATCAGACCGCCGAAGTACGGGGACTTGGCGACGTAGTCGGCGAGGTTGTCGAAGCCGAGCGCGATGTTCGCCCGACGGCCGTGCCGGTCGGGCACGTCGAGGCGGTGCACGATCCCGCCGTACGAGAGGACCCCCAGCCGGATGCCGCCGTTGGCGACGGTCCACAGGTGTACGGGGGTGCCGTCGTCCAGGGTGCCGAACAGGGTTCTGGTGGGGGTACGGCCCGGCGTGGCATGCGCTGTGCCCGGGCCCGCCGCGGCCAGACCGGTGGTCAGGCCGGTGGCGAGGCCCGCCGCCATCACCGTACGTCTGCTGGTGTTCATGTCCACTGCTCCTATGGGTAGGTGATGGTGTGTCATGAGCCGACCTTGCGTTTGTTCCAGACGTCGAAGCCCACCGCGGCCAGCAGGACGAGCCCCTTGATGACCTGCTGGTAGTCGGTGCCGACGCCGACCAGCGACATACCGTTGTTGAGTACGCCGAGCACCAGGCCGCCGATGATCGCGCCGAGGACCGTTCCCACGCCGCCGCTCATCGAGGCGCCGCCGATGAAGGCGGCCGCGATGGCCTCCAGCTCGAAGTTGACGCCCGCGTTGGGCGTGCCCGCGTTGAGGCGGGCCGCGAAGACGACACCGGCGAGGGCGGCGAGCACCCCCATGTTCACGAAGACCAGGAAGGTGACCCGCTTGTCCTTGACGCCGGAGAGCTTCGCCGCCGCCTGGTTGCCGCCGAGCGCGTACACATGCCGTCCCACCACCGCGTTGCGCATCACGAAGCCGAGCCCGATGAGCAGGGCGGCGAGCAGGAGCAGCACCACCGGCACGCCCCGGTAGCTGGCCAGGGTGAGGGTGAAGGCGAGGACGGCGGCGGCCATCGCCGCGCACTTGGTGAGGAACAGGCCGCGGGGGAGTACATCGAGTTCGTACGCCTGCTCGCGCCGCCGGGAGCGCACCTCCTGGATCAGGACGACGGCGATCAGGGCCAGCCCCAACAGGAGGGTGAGGTTGTGGTAGTTGGTGTCGGGGCCGAACTCGGGGAGGTATCCGGTGGAGATCTTCTGGAAGCCCTCGGGGAACGGGCCGAGTGAGCGGGAGCCGAGCAGGATCTGGGTGCCGCCCCGGAAGAGCAGCATCCCGGCTAGTGTGACGATGAAGGACGGGATGCCGACGTAGGCGATCCAGAAGCCCTGCCAGGCGCCCGCGACCGCGCCGATGGCGAGCGCCACGACCAGTGCGAGCACCCAGGGCACATGGTGCTCCACCATCATCACGGCGCACGCGGCCGAGACGAAGGCCGCCAGCGAGCCCACGGACAGGTCGATGTGACCGGCGATGATGACGATCACCATGCCGATGGCGAGGACCAGGATGTAGCTGTTCTGGAGGACCAGGTTGGTGACGTTGTTCGGTTTGAGCAGGACGCCGTCGGTCCATATCTGGAACAGCACGACGATCAGTCCGAGCGCGACCAGCATCCCGTACTGGCGCATGTTGCGGCGAGCCGCGTCCAGGAGCAGCGCCCCGGCCGGGGAGCGCGGGGGCTCGGGCGTCCTCGGGGTGCTCGGTGCGGCGTCGGTGGTGACCGGACCCATAGCGGCTACCTCTTGTTCGTGGTCATGTCGTGCGTGGTCATGAGGCGCATCAGCACTTCCTGGGTGGCGTCCGCCCGGGCGGTCTCGCCGGTGAGGCGGCCGGCCGCCATGGTGTAGATGCGGTCGCACATGCCGAGGAGTTCGGGCAGTTCGGAGGAGATGAAGACGACGGCCTTGCCCTGGGCCGCGAGCCGGTCGATCACGGTGTAGATCTCGTACTTGGCGCCCACGTCGATACCGCGCGTGGGCTCGTCGAGGATCAGCACATCGGGACCCGCGAAGATCCACTTGCTGAGGACGACCTTCTGCTGGTTGCCGCCGGACAGCCGTCCGACCGGCTCGAAGACGGTCGGCGCCTTGATGCCCATGGAGGTGCGGTACGACTCGGCGACGCGCCGCTCCTCGTGCTCGTCGACGATTCCGCGCCGGGACACCTTGTCCAGGGCGCCCAGGGTGATGTTGCGGCTGATGGTGTCGATGAGGTTGAGGCCGTAGTGCTTGCGGTCCTCGGTGACGTAGGCGATGCCGTGGCCCACCGCCTCGGGGACGGTCCTTGTACGGATGCGCTGGCCGTCCTTCCACACCGTGCCGCTGATGCCCCGGCCGTAGGAGCGGCCGAAGACGCTCATGGCCAGCTCGGTGCGGCCCGCCCCCATCAGCCCGGCGACGCCCACGATCTCGCCGCGCCGGACGTGCAGGCTGACGTCGTCGACGACCTTGCGCTGCTGGTCGATGGGGTGGTGCACGGTCCAGTCCCGCACCTCCAGAGCGGGGTGGGCACCCGGATCGCCCGCGTAGGGGGTGCGTTCGGGAAAGCGGTGGTCGAGGTCGCGGCCGACCATGGCCCGGATGATGCGCTCCTCGGAGGTGTCCGGGGACTTCACGTCCAGGGTCTCGATGGTCCTGCCGTCCCTCAGGACGGTGACCGAGTCGGCGACCGCCGCGATCTCGTTGAGCTTGTGCGAGATGATGATCGAGGCGATGCCCTGGGCCTTCAGCTCCAGGATGAGGCCGAGGAGGTGGGCGCTGTCCTCGTCGTTGAGCGCCGCGGTCGGCTCGTCCAGGATGAGCAGCCGCACCTCCTTGGAGAGGGCCTTGGCGATCTCCACGAGCTGCTGTTTGCCGACCCCGATGTCCGCGACCCTGGTCTGCGGATGCTCGCGCAGGCCCACCCTCTTCATCAGCCGCGCCGCGTGCTTGAGCGTCTCGCCCCAGCTCACGATCCCGCGCCTGGCGTGCTCGTTGCCGAGGAAGATGTTCTCGGCGATGGAGAGGTAGGGGACGAGCGCCAGCTCCTGGTGGATGATGACGATGCCGCGCGCCTCGCTGGCCCGCATGTCCTTGAACGCGCAGGGCTCGCCCTGGAAGAGGATGTCGCCCTCGTAGCTCCCGTGCGGGTGGACGCCGCTGAGGACCTTCATCAGGGTGGACTTGCCCGCACCGTTCTCGCCGCATACCGCGTGCACCTCGCCGGGGGCGACGGAGAGGGACACGTCGGAGAGCGCCCGGACGCCGGGGAACGTCTTGACGATGGAGCGCATCTCAAGAAGGGGCGCCCCCATGTCCGGGGTGCTCACTTCAGGTCACTCGCCTTGATGTAGCCCGAATCGACCAGCGTCGCCCGGTAGTTGGACTTGTCGACGCTGACCGGGTTGAGCAGGAAGGCGGGCACCACCTTCTTCTCGTTGTCGTACGTCTTGGTGTCGTTGACCTGGGGCGTCTTCCCGGTGAGCACCGCGTCGGCCATCTGCACGGCCTGCTTGGCCAGGGCGCGGGTGTCCTTGTAGACGGTCTGGGCCTGGACGCCCGCGATGATCGACTTCACGGACGCCACCTCGGCGTCCTGCCCGGTGACGAGCGGATACGGCTTGGCGGCCGTTCCATAGCCGCCGGAGCGCAGGGCGGACAGGATGCCGATCGAGATCCCGTCGTACGGGGAGAGGACGGCGTCGACGCGGTCGGTGGAGTACGCCTTCGTCAGCAGGTCGTCCATGCGCTTCTGCGCGGTGGCGCCGTCCCAGCGCAGCGTGGTCACCTGGTTGAGGCGGGTCTGGCCGCTGCGCACCACCAGCTGCTTCTTGTCGATGTAGGGCTGGAGCGTCTTGAGTGCGCCCTGGAAGAAGTACCGGGTGTTGTTGTCGTCGGGCGATCCGGCGAACAGCTCGATGTTGAAGGGGCCCTGCTTGCCGCCGTTCTTGAGGCCGAGCTTGTCGACGAGGTAGGTGGCCTGGAGCACGCCGACCTTCTCGTTGTCGAACGACGCGTAGTAGTCGACGTTCGGGGAGCCGAGGATCAGACGGTCGTAGGAGATCACCTTGATGTGCTGGTCGGCGGCCTGCTTGAGGACGTCGCCGAGCGCCCGTCCGTCGATCGCCGCGATCACCAGGGCGTCCACGCCTTTAGTGATCATGTTCTCGATCTGGGCGACCTGCTGGTCGACGCTGTCCTCGCCGTACTGGAGGTCGGTCTTGTAGCCGAGCGCCCGGAACTGCTGGGCCATGTTGTTCCCGTCGGCGATCCAGCGCTCGGACGACTTGGTCGGCATCGCTATGCCGATCGTGGATCCCTTGCCGCCCTTGGGCGTCGCCTTGCCGCCTCCCTCACTGTCCTGCCCGCAGGCGGTCAGGGCGAGGGCGGTGGCGAGGGTGAGCACGAGTGCGGCTGGTCGGATGCGGCGCATGGTCATCAGTCCTTGGGGTTCGCGGGGAAGCGGTGCAGGGGGCCGGGGAGGCGGGAGCCGAGCGGGGACATGCCGCCGTCGGCGCCGAGGCGGGCGAGCAGATCGAGGACGAGCCGGCCCCGGCGCACCCGCTCGCGGGCGGTGTCCAGGGCGGTGTCGCGCAGATGGGCGCCGTAGGGGTAGATGCCGGGCGCCCGGGAGAGGCCGAACTTGAGGTAGAGCGGGGCGGCGCGGCGGATCAGGTCGGGCGCCTCGTACATGCGTACATAGCCGCCGAGGTCGTCGGGCGCCTCGATGTAGAGGTCGAGCGGGACCCCCGACACCCGCCGGATCTCGGTGAAGTGGGCGGGCGTCAGATCGGAGGGCACGTTGACGGAGTCGGCCCCCAGCTGCTCGTACACGGCCACCGAAGCCGGGTTGACCGGGCCGATCAGCGCGGAGACCTTGAGGGTGGTGTCGGCGGGCAGCAGGCCCCGCTCGCGCATCCGGTGCAGGCTCCACAGCACGCCCTCGTCCGCGACGAGCAGACAGCGCACCCCCAACTCGGCCGCCCGCAGGGCGTCTTCGACGCATCCGGCGAGCGCGTCATGGCCACGGGCGCGCAGTCCCGCGCCGCCCGAGTCGCTGCGCGCGGAGGCCCCGGTGTCCCAGGTGCCGCGCGGCCCGGTGAACAGGCACAGCTCGATGTCGCGCTCGGCGCACCCCTCCACCATCTCGGTGATCTCGGCGTCGGAGAGCATCCAGACGCCGCTGCCCTGGCTGACGCGGTGGACGGGCACGTCGAGGCGGGACGCCTCCTTCAGTACGACCGAGAGTGCCTCCGGACCCTCGACGGAGGGAATCTCGGTGCGCCAGGCGCCTCCGTCGGGGAACGCGTGCGGGGAGGAGTCGGCGGGGTTGTCGCTCGGGGCGGCCAGACCCAGTGTCTCCAGGGCCGGTTCCCCGGGGCGGCGGGGGCTGTCGGGGCCCGGGACGGGAGGTGTGGCTGGTGCGTCGGTCACAGGCGGATTCCTTGTGCGAGAGAGTCCGGATACCAGGACGTTCGATATGTCGAACGAGGTTCGGATCGTTGGGTGTGCGGATGTACGGCTGGGGGCGGGAGACGGGACGTCAGGGGCGCAGCAGCACCTTTCCGGTCTTCGGGTCACCGCCTCCGACCAGCGCGAGGGCGTCGGCGTACCGCTCCAGGGGGAACTCGTCGGTGATCAGTGACGCCGGGTCGATGAGGCCCGAGCTGTAGGCCCGTACGGCGTACGACCAGGCGGCGGACGGGGCGCCGAACACGCTCCGCACGGTGAGCTGGCTCACCGAGAGGTGCACCGGGTCGATGCCCACCGCGCCTTCGGCGAACATCCCGGTGAGGACGACCCGGCCGCCGCGCCGGGCGAGCAGGCAGGCGGCCGCGGCGGTGGTACGGGCGCCGGCCGTCTCCACGACGAGGTCGTAGCGGCCGTGCACCTCGGGGGACTGGGCGGGGGCGCGGGCATGCGTCGCGCCCATGCGGCAGGCCAGTTCGGCCCGTTCGTGCCGGGGGTCGACGACGGCCAGCTCGCCGGGGGAGACGGCGGCCAGGAACTGGACCGCGAGCAGCCCGAGCGTTCCCGCGCCCACCACCGCGACCCGTTCGCCCGGCTCCGGCGCGGCGGCCCGTACGGCGGCGGCCACCACGGCGGCGGGCTCCAGCAGAGCCGCGCCGCGCAGGTCCGCGTCGTCCGGCAGCGGGTGCAGCAGCCGGGCGGGCACCACCAGGTGGTCGGCGAAGGCGCCGGGATGGGTGAAGCCGGTCTCCGCGTACGCGGCGGAGCACAGGGAGGTGTCCCCGGCCCGGCACCGCTCGCAGGTCCCGCAGGAGCGGAACCCCTCGGCGACCGTCTTGCGCCCCACCAGCGCGGGATCGACACCGGGCCCGGCCGCCACGACGGTTCCCGACCACTCGTGGCCGGGGGTGATGGGGTAGCGCACATAGCCGGGGGCGCGGTTGCCGTCGTACACCTCCCGGTCGCTCAGACAGATCCCCGCGGCGGCGACCTCGACGAGCACCTCGCCGGGGCCGGGCTTCGGGCGCGGCCGGGTGACCAGGCGGTGGGTGCCGGGCGCGTCGACGACGATCGCGCGGCTGGTCGCCGGGGCGTCGCCGGGGCGGTCGGCCGTGTCGCCGCCCATGGGTCCGACCTCGAAGTCCTCACTCTCGCGGGCGATCGCCATCCCGCCCCCGGAGGCCTCACGTACGCGGCCGGTCGCCGTCCCGCCCCCGGGGTCCTCGCTCGCGCCCCCGCTCATCCCGCCGCCCCCGAGGCCTTCGGGGCGCGCTTCTCCCAGCCCTCCGCCCACAGGTCGAACCGGGCCTGCTGCTGGGGGAACTCGGCCGCCGCGTCCACGTCGAGCTCGACGCCGAGGCCCGGGGCCTGCGGCAGTTCGAAGTAGCCGTCGACCACCTGGGGGGCGCCCTTGACGACCTTCTTGATCTCCGCGTCCGCGAAGTCGTTGAAGTGCTCAAGGATCTTGAAGTTCGGGGTGCAGCCCGCCACTTGGAGGCTGGCCGCGGTGAGCACCGGGCCGCCCACGTTGTGCGGCGCGACCAGCACGTAGTGCGCTTCGGCGGTCGCGGCGAGCTTGCGGGTCTCCAGGATGCCGCCGATGTGGCCCACGTCGGGCTGGATGATGTCGGCGGCCTGCGACTCGAAGAGCTCCCTGAACTCGATGCGGTCGTGGATGCGTTCGCCGGTCGCGACCGGGATGTCCACCTTGGCGGCGACCTTCTCCAGGGCCTTGAGGTTCTCCGGCGGCACCGGCTCCTCCAGCCAGGCGGGGGCGAACGGTGCGAGATCGCGGGCCAGGCGCACGGCCGTGGACGGCGAGAACCGCCCGTGCATCTCCAGCATCAGCTCCGCTTCGGGGCCGATCGCGTCCCGCACCGCCTCGATCAGCGACACCGCGTACCGGGTCTGCTGGTGGTCGAGCTCGAAGTGGCCGGTGCCGAACGGGTCGATCTTCAGTGCCCGGTAGCCGCGTTCGACGACCGCCCGGGCCGCCTTGTGATACGCCTCCGGGGTGCGCTCGGTGGTGTACCAGCCGTTGGCGTATGCCTTGACCCGGTCGGTCACCTTCCCGCCGAGCAGCTGCCAGACCGGGACGCCGAGCGCCTTGCCCTTGATGTCCCAGCACGCCATCTCGACGACCGCGATGCCGGACATCACGATCTCACCGGCCCGCCCGTAGTCGCCGTACTTCATCCGGCGCACCAGGTCCTCGATCGCGAACGGGTCGGAACCGGCGATGTGGTTGGCCTCGGCCTCGCGCAGATAGCCGAGGAGCGCGTCGGTGTGGCCGAGCATCCGGGTCTCGCCAACTCCGGTGAGGCCCTCGTCGGTGTGGACCTGGACGTAGGTGAGGTTGCGCCAGGGGGTCCCGACGACGTGTGTGCTGATTCCCGTGATTCGCAAGGCAGTTGCTCCCCGAGGCTGCGGCCCATGCCGTTCGATATTTCGTCACACGTTCGAAATGCTGGCGTGACGGTAATGACGTGCGGTCGCGGGTGTCAATGGGTCGCGCGGGAACCGTTCCGGATCCGGCGGCGGCCACCGCCGTCCGCAACGTCCCGGCACCGCCTCGGGTGTTGACGTGGTGGCGGGAGAAGCGGAATGCTCCCGGCGGCGCAGTAGCGACGAAATGCAGAACGTCGTCCGAAATCTCGAACCCGCACCGAGAGCTGAGGAGTTCAGCATGACCTCACGCACCCCCACCGGACCGACCGAGCAACCCGACTCCGGGCCCAGTCGCAGGGCGATCGTCACGGCGCTCGGCGCCTTGCCGCTGGCCGGAGCGATCGGCCCGGCGTTGGCGGCCGCCCCGGCGCGGGCGGCCGACGCGCTCCCCGCGCCCGTGGCGCACTGGGCCTTCGACGAGGCGGCCGGAACCGCCGCCGCCGACAGCGCGGGCGGCCGCACCCTCACCCTCAACGCGGGTGCGCGCTGGGGCGCGGCGAAGTCCGGGGCCTCCAGTCTCGATGTCTCGGCGGGCGGCAACGCCACCGCCCGCGGGCCCGTCGTGGACACCACGAAGAGCTTCAGCGTCTCCGCCTGGGTGCGACTCTCGGCCACCACCGGCTACCAGACCTTCGTCTCCGTGGACGGCGCCCAGGTCAGCGGCTTCTTCCTGCAACTGCGCGACGACACCGGCGCGTTCGCGTTCACCCGGCTGCCGTCCGACGCCACCTCGGCGAACGCCTCCGCGGCCCTCGCCGGTGCCTCCTTCGCCCCCGTGACCGGCGTCTGGTACCACCTCCTCGGGGTCGACGACACGGCGGCCGGAGTCGTCCGGCTCTACGTCAACGGCGTCCTGGAGGGCGAGGTACCTTACACCGCCGGGTGGCGCGCCACCGGCGCCACCGCCGTCGGGCGCGGCCTCTTCGGGGGCGGCGAGGTCGACCAGGCGCACGGCCTCATCGACGACGTCCAGGTCTTCGACGCCGCCCTCACCGCCGAGCAGGCCGCCGCCCTCGCGGGCGTGCCGGTGGACTCCACCAGGCCGCTGCTGACCGTCGACGCCACCCGGCCGGGCCCGGTGGTCAGCCCGGAACTCGGCGGTATCTTCTTCGAGGACATCAACCACAGCGGCGAGGGCGGCCTGTACGCCGAACTCGTCAACAACCGCAGCTTCATGGCCGCGGCCACACCGCTGCACTGGTCCACCGTGGGCCGCGCCGCCTTCGCCGTGGACACCGGCCAACCGCTCAACCAGGCCCTGACCCAGTCGCTGCGCGTCACGGTCACCGCCGCCGGAGACGGCGTCGCGAACGAGGGTTTCTGGGGCATCCCGGTCCGCCCCTCCACCACCTACCGCGCGTCCCTCCACGTCAAGTCACCCTCCATCACCGGCAAGTTGACGGTCTCGATCGTCGGTACGGACGGCACGGTCCACGCCACCGCGACCACGGAGGCGCTCACCGGCTCGTGGCGCAAGCACGAGCTGACCCTGCGCACCGGCCCCGGCGCCCCCACCACCCTCAACGCCCGCCTGGTCGTCACCGCCCCGGCTCCCGGCACCCTCTGGCTGAGCCAGGTCTCGCTCTTCCCACCGACGTACAAGGGCCGGCGCAACGGTCTGCGCGTGGACCTGATGGAGAAGCTCGCCGCCCTGCGGCCCGCGTTCCTGCGCTTCCCCGGCGGCAACTACCTCGAAGGCAACGTCATCGCCGACCGCTTCGACTGGAAGAAGACCATCGGCCCGGTCGAACAGCGGCCCGGACACCGCAACTCCGCCTGGGGATACTGGTCCACCGACGGCCTGGGACTGCCCGAATACCTCCAGATGACCGAGGACCTGGGGTGCGCCCCGCTGCTGTGCGTGTACGCCGGATACTCCCTGCAGGGCGCCCACGTCACCGGCGACGCCCTCACACCCTTCGTGCGGGACGCCCTCGACCAGATCGAGTACATCACCGGGCCCACCACCTCCACCTGGGGCGCCCGCCGCGCGGCCGACGGGCACCCGGCGCCCTACCCCCTCACCTACGTGGAGATCGGCAACGAGGACTGGTTCGACAAGTCCGGCTCGTACGAGGAGCGTTATGCCGCCTTCCACGACGCCATCAAGGCCCGCTATCCGGCCCTGAAGCTGATCGCCACGACGCCGGTCGCGTCCCGCCCGTACGACCTGATCGACGAGCACTACTACCAGTCGCCGTCCGCCTTCCAGGCGGGCTCGCACAAATACGACGGCCGGGACCGGCGCAGCCCCAAGGTGTTCGTCGGGGAGTGGGCCGCGCAGGAGGGCCGCCCCACGCCCAACCTGGACGCGGCGCTCGGCGACGCCTCCTGGGTGACCGGGCTCATCCGCAACTCCGACCAGGTCCTCATGGAGTCGTACGCCCCGCTGTTCAGCCATGTCAACGACAACACCTGGGCCACCAACCTCATCGCGTACTCTGGGCTGACCAGCTACAACTCGCCCAGCTACTACGCACAGCAGATGCTGCGCACCCGCCGGGGCACGGTGGTGCTGCCCACCGGGGTGCGGGCGCTGCCCGGCCTCAACGTCGTCACCACCCACGACCCGGCCGGCCACCGCATCTACCTCGCGGTGGTCAACACGACCGGCACGGCCCGCAAGACGGCCGTCTCCCTCCAGGGGGTGGCCCGCACGGCCTCGACCGGCACCGTCACGGTCCTGGCGGCAGCGGACCGGAAGGCCACCAACACGCTCGCGAACCCTGAGGCGGTGGTTCCGCGCAGCGGGTCCGTCAGCGGCATCGCACCCGCCTTCACGGCGACCTTCGCGCCGTACTCGGTCACGGTCCTGGAGGTGCGGACGGCCTGAGCGGTGCGGGGTGTCGTGGCCCCTGCCGCGCGATCGCGGGAGTGGCGGAAGCGGCCATCGGCCTGGGCGTGGTGATGGTGAAGGTGGTCACCGGCCACTGACGATGTGCGCGGCCACCTCGCCGCGGCGGGGTGACGCTGTATCAGGAGTGTGACCAAGCATGTGGCCTTCCTCATTGCCGGGTGATCGGCTCCCTGATGGAGTGAGCGCATGCGTCCCGCCACTCTCCTCGCCGTCTGCGCCCTCGCCGCGAGCACTGTCCTGGTCGCCGGATGCGGATCGCAGGACGCCGCCTCCGGCTCCCGCGCCGCGTCCGGTTCGCCGACGTGTGCCTCCCGTCCGCCCGTCGGTGAACCCGCCGAGCTGAAGCGGGACGGTGTGACGATCCTCGGCCAGGACTGCGGGCCGTCCGCCGGTGCGCGGACGAAGTTCCAGATCACCAACGCGGAGACCGAGCCGTTCTCGTACACGGTCTCCTTCCAGGTTCTGAACGGTGCCGGGGAAGTCGTCTCCAACCCGCGCCGGACGGTCGCGTCCGTGCCACCGGGCCGGACCGTCCAGGACACCGTCCCGCTGGGAGATGTCCCCGACGCCGGTGCGCGCGTGCGCATCGGCAAGGTGCGGGCGATCCCGGCGGACGAGGCCTCCGAGACCTCGGCGAAGTGCCCGCCTTCGGGGATGCGCGTCACGACGGACGAGGGCGATGCCGCGATGGGCCTCCGCGTCGTGGGAATGCACCTGACCAACTGCGGGACGGGAGTCGTCCGAACCGACGGCTACCCGCGCCTCCAGCTCCTCGACGAGGGGCGGCGCCCGGTGACCGGCGTACGGATCCTCGACGGCACCGGGGCGATCTCCCCTGCCGGTGGCCCCGAGACACCGCCGCGGCCGGTGACCCTGCGGCCGGGCGAAACGGCGTCCGCCTCGCTGATGTGGCGCAACACCACCGAATCCGGCACACCCGTGAACATCCCGTACGTAAGGGTGACGGTGAAACCCGGCTCCCCGACCGCCATCGTGACCCCGGAGCTCGACCTCGGCACCACGGGAAGGCTGGGTGTCGGCCCCTGGACGAAGGACCAGGCCGCCCGCCCGACGCCGACCGACAGCCTCGGCGGGGGCAGGCCCGGCCGCCCGTCGCCTTCGACGGGGGAGTAGCCGCGGCCCCGCCCTCGACCTCCACAGGGTGCACACAAACCCACGAGCCGGTCACATCGGACGCCGGTGGGGCCCGGTGTCAGCTGTCACCGTGCGCTGCCTCATGATGACCCGCATGTCCCACACCTCCAGGCGCAGCCTGCTCGCCGTCTTCGCGGCCTCGGCTGCCACCGTCCCGCTCAGCGGCCTGGCCGCCGCCCCGGCGCGTGCCGCCGTCTCCGCCGGTTCCTCCGGGTCCCTCGCGGCGCCCGCCGGTCTGACCTCGCCGCGCTCCTCCGTCACGCTGCCGCCGCTGAACGCCTCGTACTTCAGCCAGCTGACGCTGAACACCCCGCTCACCACCGCGGTGCTGTCGGGCACCCCGTCCCGTACCGAGGTCACCTCCGGCGGCAAGCGCGTCGCCCTGCTGACCACCGGCGCCCGTACCGTCGTGCTGCCCGGCCCGCAGCGCACGTTCACGGAGAACAAGAAGCCCTTCGTGGACGACTTCGGCCGCACCCTGCCGGACCTGTCGCTGCCCGTGGCCGAGCGCTCGTACTGGGGCACCTCCCCGGGCGGCGGCAGCTGGTCGACGCTCGGGCCCGCCGACACCGACTACTCGGTCGTGCCCGGCGCCGGTGTCATCAGCCTCACCACCGACTTCGCCAGCCGTCACGCCACCCTGCGCGACGGTGAGATCACGGACTTCGACGTGCGGTCGGTGGCGCACTTCGACAAGGTGCCCACCGGCCAGGCGTGCTCCTACGCGCTGTCCTTCGGCTACCAGGACACCAGCAACAACTACCGGGCCCGGCTGTCCTTCCTGACGACCGGCGCGGTCGAACTGCGCGTCGAGAAGGAGGTCGCCGACAAGGTCGACCTGCTGCCGGGCACGTCCGCCGTCACCCTGGCCACGGGCGTGACCGCGGGCACCGACTGGACGATCCGGGTGCGCCGCGAGGGCACCCGCATCCAGGTCAAGGCCTGGCGCACCAGCTCCACGGAACCGGCCGCCTGGACCGTCGACGTCAGCGACTCCACCTTCGGCAAGGGCCGGGTCGGCCTGCGCGCGCTGGCCAACGACGGCTGCACCAACCTGCCGGTCAAGCTCGTCGTCAGCCGCTTCCAGGTGGACCAGTCCACCTGGGCCGCGCCGCCGAGCGTCACCCACGGCGACTGGGTGCGGGTGCTGCCCGAGCCCTTCGACGGGAACTGGACGCCGGAGCTGGAGAAGACCATCCGCGCCTGGGCGGGCTCGACGGCCCCGGACGTCCTCGCGTACGCGGCGATGTTCCTCGCCGACGCACCCGCCGTGGTCAGCGGTTCCGCCCCCACCAAGGACAAGCAGGTCCTGGGCCAGGCCGGGTACGGCTACCTCGACCCGCAGGGCTACCGCTACGAGGGCGCCGACTTCCACGAGTACATGAACACCGGCTGGACCTTCCCCGACGGCACCTACACCGGCCCGTCCAGCAAGCAGGTCGGCAACCTCGACTGCTCCGGCTATACGCGCATGGTGTACGGCTACCACATGGGCGTACCGATGGCGGCGGGCGAGGACACCTCCCGTACGCGCATCCCGCGCAAGTCCCGGCACATGGTCGACTACGCGCCCGGTGTGCGCATCGACCAGACCGACGGGACCAACCCGCCCGCGGCGACGCTGCTCCAGCCCGGTGACCTGGTGCTGTTCAACGCCGACTCGGGCGACGACAACCCGACCGTGACGGTGGACCACGTCGGCATCTACCTGGGCGCGGACGCGGACGGCAAGCGCCGCTTCCTGTCCAGCCGCAAGACGGGCAACGGCCCCACCATGTCGGACCTCGGCGGCGCCTCGCTGCTGGACGGCACGGGCACGTACGCCAAGAAGCTGCACACGGTCCACCGCATCTGACGGCAGGACCCGAGCCGTCCGCCCCGGGCAGTACCGAGCACGGCCCGGGGCGGACGATTGGCGTCCCCTGTTTTGATCTGCTCGTTCCAAAACGTGTTAGTGTCCTGTTCATGGGGCGACCACGGCAGTTCGACGAGCGGCAGGCGGTGGCTGCGGCCTGCCAGGCCTTCTGGGCGAAGGGCTACGAAGCCACTTCCACACAGGACCTGTGCGAGGCCACCGGCCTGGGCCGGAGCAGCATCTACAACACCTTCACCTCGAAGGACCACCTCTTCCGGCGCGCGCTGACCCACTACATCGACACCATGACGGACCGTCAGGTCGCCGTCCTCGACGAGGCGGGGAGCAGTGGCCTGGAGCGGATCCGGGCCCTGTTCGCGATGCTCCTCGAAGGGGAGATGGAGAACCGCGAACTCGGACGGGCCGTCGGCTGCTTCACGGTCAACACCTACACCGAGCCGGTCTCGGAGACCGATCCCGAGGTCGCCCGGCTCCTCGCCAAGGACCTGGAGCGGCGGTTGGGCGCCTTCCGTGCCGTGATCGAGGAGGGGCAGCGGGACGGGTCCATCGGCTCCTCGCGCGACCCGGCCGGGCTCGCCTGGTATCTCACCTCGGTGATCGCCGGAATGCGGATCGCCTCCCAGGCGGGTGCCGACCGCACCGCGCTGGAGCAGATCATGGTGGCCGGGGCCGACGCGCTCGCCCGCTGACCGCCCACTGCCGTTCCCGCCGGGGGCGCACTCCTCGTACGCGGTCGGTATGTGCCATGCCCTTCACCATGCCCGAATTTTGGACTGATCAATACAGAACAGGGGGGCTGTTTTCCATGCCCAAGTCCGTCCACCTCATGGCGTTCGGCATCTTCGCCATGGTCACCAGCGAGTTCCTGGTCGGCGGCCTCATGCCGCAGATCGCCGATGACCTGCACGTCAGCATCGCCCAAGTCGGCTATCTGATCACGGCTTTCGCCCTCGCCATGGCCATCGGCGGGCCCTTCGCCACCGTCGCCGTGCTCAGGCTGCGGCCCAAAACGGCGCTCATGGCGCTGTTCGCCGTCTTCCTCGCCGGAAACGTCCTGGCCGCGACCGCCAGGAGCTACGGCGTGATGCTCGCCGCCCGCCTCATCACGGGCACGGCCTCCGCCGCCTTCTTCGGCGTCGCGCTCTCCGTCGTCGCCCAGATCACCTCGCCGGACGTACGCGGCCGTGCCATCGGCGTCGCCATGCAGGGCCTCATGGTCGGCACCCTCCTCGGGCTGCCCCTCTCCACGCTCGTCGGCCAGCAGTGGGGCTGGCGTGCCGGGTTCGTCGGCGTCGGCGTGGTCACCGTCGCCGCCGCCGTGGCCACGGCGCTCGCCGTGCCCTCCCTCGAACACGCCGACGGGGCGGGCGAGTTCCGCGAGGAGCTCGCGGTCTTCCGCAACGCGAGGCTCTGGCTGGTCCTGTCGACCTCGACGCTCATCATCGGCGCGACCTTCTCCGCCTTCTCCTACTTCACGCCGATCCTCACCGACCTCACCGGCTTCTCGCACGGCGCGGTCCCGCTGCTCCTGCTCGTGTACGGCGCCGCCACGGTGGCCGGCAACGCGGTCGTCGCCCGACTCGCCGACTCCCGCACCATCGCGGTGCTGGTGACAGGGCTCGCCCTGAACATCGTGTTCCTGACCGCCTTCGCCCTGCTCGCGGAGCACAAGGTCCCCGCGGTCCTCGCCATGACGGGCATCGGGCTCGTGGGCGTCACCCTCAACCCGGCGATGATCAGCCGAGTGCAGCGCACGGCGAACGCGCGCCCCCTCGTCAACACCGTCCACTCGTCCTTCATCACGCTGGGCGTGGTGCTCGGCTCCGGGCTCGGCGGAGCGGCGATCGCGGTCCAGGGCCTCCGGGCGCCGCTGTGGCTGGGAGCGGGGACGGCGGTGCTCGCGCTCGTCACGCTGATACCGGATGTCGTACGGATGCGGCGTGGCGATCGGCGGGGTACGGCACCCGCAACCTCCGCCGCACGGCGAGAGAGCTCACTGGCGGCGCCGCGCGGCTAGCGCCGCCCGGGAGAGAAGCCGAGCCGGGACGGCGCGTGCTGCGGACACCCCGCGACGCGGGGGACGATCGAGCAAGCCGGGCTGTGGCTGCTGGGCAGAGGGCGACGGTCTCCAGCACCGTCGCACCCGCCCGGCAGCGGCGCCCAGCGGGGAAGGCCCCTGGCGTCTGCGGTGCGCCGCGGGTTACGCGGGCTGGTTGGTGACGTAGAAGCCCGGGTCGTGGATGGGGGTGATCTCGGCCTTCTCGCCCTGCGCGGCCAGCCATTCCGCGCGCAGACGGGAGGCCTCGTCGTCGGCCTGGGAGGCGGGGACGAGACGGCCGTCGGGGGTGAGACGCATCGGCGTGTCGCCCGCCGGGCGCCAGTCGAAGCGGGCGGCGATCTTGAAAAGGTCTTCCTGGGTGAGGGGCCCGCCGTTGTCCTTCTCGGCCTGGAGGGCGGTCGGGTGGTAGTCCTCGTAACCGCCGGGCATGTGAAGGGTGAGGAAGTGGCAGCCCTCACCGGGCGGGGTGGCCCAGGTGTGGCGCGTGCCACTGGTGATGTGGGCGAGGGCGCGCGGGCGCAGCTCCACGACCTCGTCGTCGACCTGGACCAAGAGGGTGCCGGACACGACGTAGTAGGTCTCCGTCGACTCGGCGTGGGTGTGCAGCGGAGGGCCCGACCAGGCCGGGCCCTGGCGGGTTTCCACCCAGGAGGCCGCTTGGCCGGTCATCTTGCTGGAGAGGACGATCTCGAATCCGCGGCGGCCTTCGGGGCGCTGGCCGGGGAGGACGATGTGCGTCATAAGAGGGCTTCTCTTTCCGCTTGATAATGGCTTGAGTTCTGATCTACCCCACACCGGGCCTGTTCGTCTGCGGGCACCCGTCCGCAGTCGAACGCGGACGCCTCCCGCCCCGGGGCGGCCACACCACCGGCTGAGCCTCCCGTCACCTCCTGGGGTTCCACGGGGGTCGCACGGGCGAACACTGACAGAAATCGCTCTCTGCTGAACACCCCTGTGATGAGGTGGACTTGCTGTCCGTTCTACTCTCCCGGGAGCCTGCTGTGTCCGCTTCTCCACAGGAAATCTTCCAGAAGTGCGTGTACGCCGGTGCGCTGACGCGTAACGCCGACGCCTTTGCCGAACTGTTTACCGAGGACGGAGTCCTGGAGGCACCGCTCGTGCCCGTGGACGCGGCTTTCCCGAGGCGGACGGAGGGGCGGCAGGAGATCCGCAGGACGATGGCGGCGTACTACGAGCGGCAGTCGAGTGACGGGGGAGTGCCGAACATCGAGAAGTCCCGGTACGTGCTGCACATCACCGACGATCCCGAGGTGTTCATCGCCGAGATCGACACGGTCTTCGACGGGGATGGGGACGGGGACGGGGACGGGGCGGACGAGACCGTCTCCCTGGTCCAGATCTACCGCGTCCGCGACGGGAAGATCGCTCATCTGCGCGACTACTTCACGCCGGGGATGGTGAGTTGAGCGGGTCACCGGGGTGCCGGGCACGCCCGCATCCCGGTACCGACGTGCCAGACTCGTGACCATGACCGACGGCCCTGGAACCGCATCCTCGTGGTCACGAGCAGAAGCCTTCCTGCGCGGCCGGGGCGCGGCGCGGATCCCCCACCCGGGCGGCACGCTCCTGGAGCACCTCGCCCGGGTACGCGGCCTGTTGGCCGAGTGGGGAGCCGATTCCCGGATCCAGGCGGCGGGGCTGTGCCACGCGACGTACGGAACCGACGGCTTCGACGAGCCGCTGCTGCCGGTCACCGAACGAGCCGTGCTCGCCGAGCTGATCGGTGAGAGGGCCGAGGCGCTCGTCTACCTGTACGCCAGTTGCGACCGCGGGGCGGTGTACCCGCGGCTCGGCGGCGGCGAGCCGGTGGTCTTCCGGGATCGCTTCACCGGCGCGGAACACACGCCGGACGAGACCGACTTGCGCGCGTTCCTGGAGATCACCGCCGCCAACGAGCTCGATGTGATGGCCCACAACGCCGAACTCGCCGAGCGCCATGGCGCCCAGCTCCACCGGCTGTTCACCCGCTCGGGCGGCCTGCTCTCCCGCGCGGCCCGGGAGGCCTGCGGGCGACAGCTGGGGCCGTAGCGAGTCCCGAGAGCCGGTCTTCGCCCCGATGCCCGGCGCTCAGGCGTCCCGCCCCACCGGCCGCGCCCACAACAGCACCGCCGTGGTGGCCGCCAGCAGCGCGACGCAGCCGCTGAAGATCAGGCCCGACTGCCGCAGGCCCAGCGTGACGGCCATGATTCCCACGCCGACCACGGGGATCGAGATCGCCACGTACAGCACCACGAACAGCGCGGAGGTGATCTCCGCGCGGCGTTCCGGCGGGCTGTGCATGCTCACGTCGGTGACCCCGGCCCGGAACGACAGGCCCTGGCCCGCGCCCGCGGTGAGCGCCCCCACCACCAGCAGCGGCAGGGAGGCCGTCAGCAGCGCGGAGGCGATCAGCGCCATGCCCGCGACGAGGATCACGCAGCCCCACGGCAGCGCCCGGCGCACACCGACACGTCCCATCAGCAGCTGACCGGCCGTCGAGGCGGCGAAGACCGTGAAGACCACCGTGCCGGAGACCGCGGGTTCGCTCACTCCCACCACCTCGCTGAGGAAGCTCGGTGCCACCGAGGTGAACAGGCCCAGGGTGGCGAACCCGGCGAAGCCCGCCATGGCCGCCGGGACGAAGGCCGGGCGCACCGACGGCGGCACGTGCAACCTTCGGGGGCGGCGCGATACGCCGCCGCGGACCCGTACCGTCTCCGGGATCAGCAGGACGCCGACGACGGCCGCCGCCACGAGGGTCAGGTCCACGATGAACACCTGGTGGAGCGGATCCGACGCGTACTGCGCGATCAGGCCCGCCAGCAGCGGTCCGCTGCCCAGACCGCCCATGTTGGCCGCGGTCGCGATCAGCGTGGCGGACCCGGCCCACCGCCGAGGGGCGAGCTCCACCACGGCAGCGGTCGCGGTTCCCGTGAACAGGCCCGCGGACAGCCCCGACAGCACCCGGCCCGCGAAGAGCTCCGGCAGCCCGCGCTCGAAGAGGAACGACACCGCGCTCAGCGCCGACAACACCAGCCCCGCCAGCAGAACCGGCCGTCGGCCCACGGAGTCCGACAACTGCCCCAGCAGGAGAAGCGCCACGATGACCCCGACCGCGTACACCGCGAAGATCACCGTCACCAGGAACGAGGAGAACCCCAACTCCCGCTGGTACATGCGGTACAGAGGGGTGGGAAGCGTCGTGCCGCACATCGCGACGACGAACGCGTAGGCGGCCACGGCGAAGGGCCAGCCCCGCCCGTCCGTGCCGGGGCCGGCGTCGTCCGCTTCGCGCGCGGATACGGGGTTGCTCACCGCGACTGCCTATCAGGAAACACCCCGGTCAGGGCGGCGCGCCCCGCGCTCCGGCGGTGAGGACCCACCGGCTGGGCGAAGGCCAGGACACCTGCCGCCGCGCCCGGGAGTCCCTGGGACCGGACGTCGGGGCCACGACAGGGCCGCAGCCTCATGTGTCCGGGGCCCGGGGGCGCCGACGGTATGAGGGCATCTACCGATCTCGGGCAGCGCCCGGTCTGTGAGTCACTCATGCTCTCCTCCCGTTCACCCGTAGCCCTCGACCGGAGCATCGGCTCCGGCCTCGCCCGGTTTCCCTTGCAGATACGGGCCGGAGCCGCCTCCTGGGACGAGCTGACCGGCATCGCCCGGCGGCTGGCCGCCGACCGGTTCGTGGTCGTCTCCGACCCCGGCGTCCCGGCGGCCCACGCCCACCGCGTGCTGCGCCACCTCGGCGCGGCCGCTCCCGCCGACCTGGTGCGGGCGTCCGGCACGGATGACGTCCCTCCCGGGGCCGTGATCGTCGGCCTCGGCGGTACGAGCGTGCTCGACGCCGTCGCCGAGCGGGCCGCGCACACCCGCCGGGGCCCGCTCCTGCTGCCGACCACGCTGCCCGCCATGCTCGACACGGCGCTGTCGCTGGTCGGCCCCGGCGGGCCGCGCCGGCTGCCGGTGCTGGTCCGGGCGCAGCTGGAGTTCCTCGACACACTGGCACCCGGTGCCGTCAGGCCGGGGTTGTACGCCCTGGTCAGGAACGTGCTGTCGGTGTGCCCCGCCTCGTACGACCAGGTCTGCGCCCGGCTGCGCCCGGACGGCAGGTACGACAGGACCGCGCTGGCCTCCTTCATCGCCCTGTGCGCCGACGCCCGGGCCGCGCTCACCTGCTACGACCCGTTGGAGGACGGCCCGGCCGGGGCGTTCCGGTACGGGCACGCGGTGGCCGACGCGCTGCGCGTCCTCGGTGTCGGCGCCCTGCGCTACGGCGATGCCGTCGCCTTGGGCCTGCTGGTGGCCGCCCGGTGCGCCCGCAGCCTGGGACTGCTCGACGCGGAGGGGGAGGCCGCACACCGGGAGCTGCTCGCGCGCTGGGGCGCTCCCGACGTCCTTCCCGCCCCCGTCACCACGCAGGACGTGCTGGAGGTCCTGACGACCGCCAGCGGAGCCCAGGAGCTCGTGGGCGGCCCGGACAGCACCGTCGGCATGGTGCTCCTCGACACCCTGGGACAGCCCCATGTGTTCGGTGGCCACACCGTCGCCGCGGTCGGCCGGGACTCCCTGCGGGCCGGCCTGGAGGCGGTCGCGGTGGCGCCGGACGCCCTGGTGTCGCGCCCCGGCGACCGGGATCCGGCCGGGACACGGTCGGGACCCACGTCTCATGTGCCCGGGGCGCCGGGACCCGCAGCGTGGTGAAGGAGGTTCCGTTCCGGCCTCGACACACCACCTCCCCCCCATCTCCTGTGAGGAGACCCCTCGTGACCACCCTGGCCCCCCGTTCCGCCCACGGCCTGTTCACCTCGGGCGAGCCCGTCCGCTCCTGGACCGTGAGCACCGCCAAGCCCGTCCGCTACGAGGTCGGCTTCACCCCGGACGTCCTGGACCCGCGCAACCCCGCGCTCGCGGGGCGGGGGTCCCCGGCGACGGCCCCGCCCCGCCCCGACGGCTCCTCGTCGTGGAGACCACGGTCGACGAGCTGTACGGCGACCGCCTCCGCGCCTACGGTGCCGCCCGCGGCCTGGACTTCCAGATCCATGTGCTCACCGCCCACGAGCAGCTGAAGACGATGGACGCCGTGTTCTCGGTGGCGCGGGCGATGGACCGGTTCGGCATCGCCCGGCGCAGCGAGCCGGTCGTCGCCCTCGGCGGCGGTGTGCTGATGGACGTCGTCGGCCTGGCGTGCAGCCTCTACCGCCGCAGCACCCCGTACGTACGCGTGCCCACGACCCTCATCGGGCTGGTCGACGCGGGCGTCGGGGCGAAGACCGGGGTGAACTTCGGGCCGCACAAGAACCGGCTCGGCACCTACCACCCCGCCGCCCAGACCCTCCTGGACCCGCGGTTCCTGGCCACCCTCGACCGGCGGCACCTCAGCAACGGCATGGCCGAGATCCTGAAGATCGCCCTGATCAAGGACCGTGAGTTGTTCGCTCTGCTGGAGGCCCATGGGAACCGACTGGTCGGCGAGAGCTTCCAGGGCGGGCGCAGTCTCGGCCCTGTCGTACGGCAGGTCCTCGGCCGGGCCGTGCACGGCATGCTGGAGGAGCTGCAGGGCAACCTGTGGGAGAGCGAGCTGGAGCGCGTCGTCGACTACGGCCACTCCTTCAGCCCCACGCTGGAGATGCGCGCCCTGCCCGAGCTGCTGCACGGCGAGGCGGTCTGCCTCGACATGGCGCTGACCACGCTGATCGCCGAACGGCGCGGCCTGGTCCGGCCGGTGGAGCGCCGAAGGATCCTGGACGTGATGCGCGGGCTCGCCCTGCCTGTCTGGCACCGGCTGTGCGAGCCGGGCGTGCTGGGCGAGGCGCTGGCCGACACGGTCCGCCACCGCGACGGCAGCCAGCGGCTGCCGCTGCCCGTCGGCATCGGCGACGCCGTCTTCGTCGACGACGTGACACCCGGCGAACTGGCCCGCGCGGCGCAGCGCCTGAGGGTGTATCACGCGGCGGTCGGGGAGGCGGGCCATACGTTCGGGGAGGCCGGCCATGAGTGAGGCGGTCGTCGTCGCCGATGTCCACGACCCGGCCGACGTGCACGGTGTGCACGCCGCCGAGGGCCACTCGCGCTGGACGTGTCTGGCCCGGCGCACCGGGCTGCACGGCCGTTGGGAAGCGGTCGAGTGGGCCTGGCTGCCGCCGGGTGGCGTCAGCGGGGAACACCGGCACTCGCGCACCGAGGAGTTGTACTTCGTGCTCGACGGGCGGGGCGAGATCACGCTCGACGGCCGACCGTACCCCGTCCGCCCGGGCACGACCGTCCTGACCGGCCTCGGCCGTCGCCACGGCCTGCGCAACACCGGCCGACGGCCGCTGTCCTGGCTCGTCATCGAGATCCCCGCCGACGCGGGAAGCCATACCTTCACGAAGGGCACCACCATGTACGACTCACCTCACGTCAGCCACGCCGTCGTCGCCGACCTGCGCAGGAGCGGGCCCGTCGACGCGGCCACCGTCCTCACGGGCCCCCTGCGCACCGTGCGCGTGACCCGGCTGCTCCCGCAGGGGACGGCCGAGCTGGCCGCGCGGGACGTCGAACACACCGTGTACGTCACCGACGGCGTCGGCACCGTGGAGGCGGGAACCACGACCGTGGCCCTCGCCCCCGGCGTCTCGGTGACCCTGCCCCTGGGCACCGGGGCCCGCGTCCTGGCGGGCGCCGACGGCCTGGAGTACTTCCACGCCGTCCTGGACGTCCCCGCCGGAGAGGAGCACCAGTGATCATCAACGCG
Source organism: Streptomyces sp. TLI_146 (assembly GCF_002846415.1). Lineage (NCBI taxonomy): Bacteria > Bacillati > Actinomycetota > Actinomycetes > Kitasatosporales > Streptomycetaceae > Streptomyces > Streptomyces sp. TLI_146. Next base: position 1,121,011 of record NZ_PJMX01000001.1, on the reverse strand, counting down.
AGCCACCGGTCGGCCGCCGTCCACACCGGCGGCCGGGAAACCATCCGCATCCGCTGTCTGGCCCGGCGCGGCATGCTGCACAGCGAGTGCGAGGCCGTCGACCGGGTGAGCCTGGCGCCCCACGCGCACTACGACCTCGTGGGCCGGGCCGACGCCGAAGTGGCCTGGTACGTCCTGCGCGGCCCGCTCACCGCCCGCTGGACCAGCGGGCCGCCCACCGGCACGGAGCTCGACGAGGACGATCTGCTCCTGGCCCGCGCGGCGGACGACGTCACCCTGCGGGCCGGACCGGAGGGCGCCGAACTCCTGTGCCTGACGGTCACACCCGCGGCCGTCACCCACCGCCTCCCGCCCCGTACCCCCGACCTGACCAAGGACCGGACATGACCACCAACACCCCGGCCACAGCGACCACTTCGCTCACCCCAGGCCTGCGGGCCGTCCACCACATCGCCTTCACCGTCCCCGGCCTCGACGAGGCGGTCGCCTTCTTCACCGAGGTGCTGGGCGCCGAGGAGGCCTACCGCACCGGGCCGATCGCCGCCGACGACGACTGGATGCACCGGCAGCTGGGCGTCGACCCCCGGGCCACCGTCCACATCGCCATGCTGCGCCTCGGGCCCACGCTCAACCTCGAACTCTTCGAGTACACCGGGCCGGGCCGACGCCGGCAGATGCCCCGCAACAGCGATGTGGGCGGTCACCACCTGGCCCTGTGGACGGACGACTTCGACGCCTCCGTACGGCACCTCACCGCCACACCGGGCGTACGGATGCTCGGCGAGCCGGAAGAAGTGGGTGAAGGCCCCATCCGCGGCACGCGGTGGGTGTACCTCACCACCCCGTGGGGCCTGCACCTCGAACTCGTCCACGCCCCGGACCACCAGCCCTACCAGGACCACACCGCCGTACGCCTCTACCAACCCGGGGCGCCGCACGAAGGGAGAGGGACATGACCGGCATCTGGGGACCGGGCAGCCCGCCGGTGGTCCGGCACGACGCCACCCGGTACGACGCCGACGTCATCGTGATCGGTTCGGGTGCCGGGGGAGCGACCGTGGCCTGGGCCCTCGCCGGGACCGGCGCCCGCGTCCTCGTCGTCGAACGCGGCGGCTTCCTGCCCCGCGAAGAGGCCAACTGGTCGCCGCAGGCCGTCTTCGGCGACGGCCGCTACCGCAACGCCGAGACCTGGCACACCACCGGCGGCAAGGCGTTCACCCCCGCCGCCCACTACTACGTCGGCGGCACCACCAAGGTGTACGGGGCGAGCCTGCCCCGCCTGCGCGAGAGCGACTTCGACGCGGTGGAGCACCTGGACGGCACCTCCCCGGCCTGGCCCTTCGAGTACGCCGAGCTGGAGCCGTTCTACGCCGAGGCCGAGCGCCTGTACCGGGTGCACGGCCAGGACGGCCACGACCCCACGGAACCGGCGCGCTCCGGCCCGTACCCCCACCCGCCGGTCGCCCACGCGCCCCGCATCGCGGAGCTGGAGCAGCGGCTGCGCGCCCAGGGGCTCCATCCCCATCCGCTGGAGCTCGGCGTCGACCTGGCCGACGGCGGGACGTGCCTGCGCTGCGGCACCTGCGACGGTTTCCCGTGCCGCGTCGGGGCCAAGAGCGACGCGGAGACCCGCGCGCTGCGCCCGGCCCTGCGCACCCCGTCGGTCCGGCTGCTCACCCATACGTATGTCTCCCGGCTGCGCACCGACCCGGCCGGGCGCACGGTCACCACCGTCGAGGCCACCAGGAACGGGCACCGGGTCACCCTCACCGCCGGGACCGTCATCATCTCCTGCGGGGCCGTCAACTCCGCTGCGCTGCTGCTGCGTTCGGCGAACAGCGCCCACCCGGCGGGGCTGGCCAACGGCAGCGGTCTGGTGGGGCGCAACCTGATGCTGCACCACAACAGCATGCTGATGGCCGTCGACCCGCGGCACCGCAACCCGGCGGTCTTCCAGAAGACCCTCGCCGTCAACGACTTCTACCGGGCCGGCGCCCACACCCCCCACCCGCTGGGCAACCTCCAGCTGATGGGCAAGGTCCACCCCGCCGCCATGGCGACCGCGCACCCGCGCGTGCCCCGCCGCGTCCTGGGCGAGCTCGCGGCCCACAGTGTCGACTGGTGGCTGATCTCGGAGGACCTGCCCCGCCCGGACAACCGGGTGCTGCTCGGGCCCGGGGGCGCAGTCACCCTCGACTGGCACCCCGTCAACGCCCGGGCCCACCGGCGTCTGGTGCGCGAAGGGGCGCGGATGATGCGCCGGGCCGGTTACCCGCTCGTCCTCACCCACCGCATGGGCGTCGAGCACACCGGCCACCAGTGCGGCACGACCCTCGCCGGTCACGACCCCGCCCGCTCGGTGCTCGACCCCTGGTGCCGCAGCCACGAGGTGAGCAACCTGTTCGTCGTCGACGGCGGTTTCTTCCCCTCCTCCGCGGCGGTCAACCCGACCCTGACCATCGTCGCGCAGGCCCTGCGCGCGGGCAGAAGCGCCGCGATCCTGCCCTGACCCGCCCAAGGCCCGACACGCCAATCCCCTGCCCCCACACACCCCTGATCCCGCGAAGGAAATCCACCATGTCACTGCACCGCCTGTCCTCCGTCACCATCGGGGTTCCCGACCCCGCGGCGACCGCCCCGTACTACACCGAACTCGGCCTGCGAGCACAGGACGACGGCTGGTTCGCCACCCGCGACGGCGGCCGCCAGCTGCGGATCGTGTCGGCGCCCACGCGCCGGCTGATCGAGATGCGCGTCGGCGTCGACGACAGCGACGACCTCGACGCGGCCGCCGCCCGGCTGCGCCGTATGGGCATCGCCGCCGTCCGGGGCGCCGGTCCGAGCCTGACCGCGGCCGACCCCGTCACCGGCGCCCGTGCCGTGCTCCAGGTGGAACCGCGCCCCACCCCGCCCCCGACGCCCCCCACCCCGTACAACGGGCCGGGCCGCACCGAGCGCACCGCCGGCCGGGCTCCGGGCGTGATGCGCCCCGACCGGGTGCGGCCGAGCAAGCTGGGGCACGCCGTCCTGGGCACGCCCGACCCGAGGGCGACGGCGGCCTTCTTCGGCGACGGCCTCGGCTTCAAGGTGAGCGACTCGCTGGGCGACGCGGGCTGCTTCCTGCGCTGCACCACCGACCACCACAACATCCTGGTCCTGAAGGCGCCCGTGGCCTTCCTGCACCACACCTCCTGGCAGGTCGACGACGTCGACGACATCGGGCGCGGCGCCATGGCCATGCTGGAGGACCACCCCGAGCGCCACATCTGGGGCTTCGGCCGCCACTTCATCGGCTCCAACTTCTTCTGGTACCTCAAGGACCCGGCGGGCAACTTCACGGAGTACTACTCCGACATGGACTGCATCGTCGACGACCAGCTGTGGGATCCGGAGGTCTTCGACGTCAACGAGAGCTTCTTCAGCTGGGGGCAGCCGCCCCCGCCCTCGTGGATCGCGCCGGAGGACATGGCCGCGCTGATGACCGGCACCCACACGGCCTGACGCCCGCCCCGCGCGGCGCCGTGTCCGACGGCGCCGGGGCGAGCAACAAAACGAGAGATCGCCAGGGGCGGCCGTTAACGTCACCCTGTGAGCCAAGAAGACGAGGACGCCGCCGTGCCCCGAGTCCTGATCGTCGACGACCACCCGTTGTTCCGCAGCGGTCTGAAGGCCGCGCTGGAGAGCACCGGCGGCACCGACGTCGTCGCCGAGGCCGCCACCGCCGCCGAGGCGCTGGAGGCCGTGGCGCGGCAGACCCCCGACGTCGTCGTCATGGACCTGGCCCTGCCCGACGCCTCCGGCATCGACGTCACCCGGCAGCTCACCGCACTCCACCCCGGTCTGCCGGTGCTGATGCTGACCATGTCGGACGACGACGGCAGCCTGCTGGCCGCCCTCCAGGCGGGTGCCCGCGGCTATCTGGTCAAGGGCGCGGGTGCGGGAGAGGTCCTGCACGCGGTACGCACGGTGGCCGCCGGCGGCGCGGTGTTCGGCCCGCAGACCGCGGAGCGCCTCACCGCGCTGCTGCGCGAGGGCCGCCGACACGACGCCGGGCAGCTGTTCCCGGCGCTCACGGCGCGCGAGGCCGAGGTGCTGGACCTCATCGCCCGCGGCCTGGACAACCACCGCATCGCCCGGCAACTGGTGCTCTCCGAGAAGACGGTCCGCAACCACGTCACGCACATCTTCGACAAGCTCCAGGTGACCACCCGCGCCGAGGCCGTGGCCAGGGCGCGGGACGCGGGCCTGGGGGACGACGGCTGAAGGAGCTGGCTCCGGTGGACGAGACGGCATCCGCACGGGGCGGGCGGTCGGCGCCGACCTTCGCCGCGTACGGGCTGACCCTCGCCTCCGCCGTGATCTGGGCCGTCCTCGCCCTCGCCCACCTGGACGACCCGCGGCTCGCCCCGTACATCCTTCCGCGCGGTGTGCCCGTGGTGGCCGCCACCGGAGTCGTCCTGCTCGGCGCCTTCATGACGGCCCATCGGCCCCGCAGCGTCCTGGGCCCGCTCCTCGTCGCGACCGGAACGGCCAACGTCTTCTCGGACGCGGGCCTGATCGCCGTGGACGTCACCGACGCCCCCCACGGCATCGGCCTCACCATGGCCCTCGTCTCCCGGCTCTCCTACGCCCTGGCCGCCTTCACCTTCTACGCGCTGCCGCTGTACCTGCCGAGCGGAGAACTGCCCCGCCACCGGCTGTGGCGGGCCTACCTCGTCCTCGTCGCCGCGTGGAGTCTGCTGCCCGCCTACACCGACCCGGTCCCGTACACCGTGCCCGACCCGTTCGAGCGGGGCGCCTGGCAGCGCCTGCGGGCCGCCCTGCTCGACCACGTCGCCGTCGTCCCCGTGACGACCGTCTTCCTGCTCACCGGTCTGACCGTGATGGCCGTGCGCTGGTGGCGCACCCCTGACCGGCGGCAGATCATCCCGGTCCTGCCGTACGTGCTGTGGCTGGCGTTCCTCTACGTCAACCGCATCGCCCCGCCGACGGGCGCCTTCTGGTCCTACGCGTACGCGGTGGCCTTCCTCTGGCCGTTCTGCGCGATCTACGGCATCAGCCGCGACCGCTCGGGCCAACTCGACCGGGCCACCCGCAAGATCCTGGCCTCCCTCCTGCTCACGGCCGCCCTGATCGCCGTGTACACCGTCGTCTCGCTGCTGGTCCTGCGCGCCCTGCCCGGCGGTCTGAGCACGCAGGCCCTCGTGTCGGGCGCGGTGGGCCTGGCTTCCGGGGCCCTGCTCTATCCCTGCGCACGTCTGGCCGTACGGGTGGTGGACCGCATCTACTACGGCGACCGCGCCCGCCCGTACCAGGTCGTCCGCGCCCTCTCACGGCGGCTCAGCCAGGCCGCCGCGCCCGCGCAGGCCCCACGCCTGCTGTGCGACACGGTCGTGAGCACCCTGAACCTGCCCGGGGCCGAAGTGGTGGTCGACACCCGTGGCGGCCCGCGTACCCTGGCCGCCGCCGGGGAGCCGGTGCCCGACTCCTACGGCTTCCCCCTGACGTACGAGGGCAATGTGGTCGGCCATCTGCACGTTGCCCCGAGGGCGGGCCAACGGGCCCTCGACCGCCAGGACCAGGAGGTCCTGCGCTCCCTCGCCGACCAGGCGTCCCCCGCGCTCGCCTCCGTACGGCTCTACGAGGACCTGCGGGCGGCCCGCGAACGCATGGTGGTGACGCGGGAGGAGGCCCGCCGCGCCCTGCGGCACGACCTGCACGACAGTCTGGGGCCCGCCCTCTCGGGGGCGCGACTGCAGATCGACACCGCACGCTTCGCTGTACCGGACGGCTCGGCGGCCGCCCGGCCGCTGGAGACCGCCTCCGAGGGCATCGGGCAGGCCATCGCCGAGCTCCGCCAGATCTCCGCCGGGCTCGCACCGGCCGCTCTGGACCGCAACGGGCTCGACGGCGCGCTGCGGCAACTCGCCGACCGGTTCGGCCAGCGGCTCCTGGTGGACGTGTGCTTCACGCCCGACCCGCTGCCGGGGCTGCCGGCCGCCGTGGAGGTGGCCGTCTACCTCATCGGCGGCGAGGCGCTGAACAACGTCGTACGGCACTCGGGGGCCACCGGGGCCGTGCTGCGCGTGCACGTGGTGCCGGACGAGGTGACGATCGAGGTCAGCGACGACGGGCACGGGCTCGCCGGACACCGTTCGGGCGACGGGGTGGGCATCCGGTCCATGCGGGAGCGGGCGACCGAGCTGGGCGGGCAGTTCACCCTCGCCCGGGGCCCGGACCGCGGCACGGTCGTCAGGGCGTCGTTCCCGCCGGTGGCGGGCCCGTTTCCGGTATGAGGGCGGCCGGGCGGACGTGATGACGGCGCCGGGGTGCATGCGATGACGGGCCAGGGTGCATGTTCGTTCAGGTGTGCCCCTTTCGGGCGAAGGAAACCCTTGCCGCCCACGGGTAGACACCCCTCATGGCCACCACACGCAGCCTGTTCGTCTCCTTCCTCGCTCTCGTCTGCCTGGCCGCCGCGGCCCCGGCACGGGCGGGCGCGGCGGCACCGGAAGATCCTGCCGTGGTCGCCACGGACGCGGGGAGCGTGCGCGGTGTGGTCACCGACGGCGGCCGTGCCTTCCTCGGCGTGCCGTTCGCCGCGCCGCCGGTGGGGGAGCGCCGGTGGCGGCCGCCCCAGCCCGTCGCCGCGTGGTCCGGCGTCCGGGACGCCACCCACTTCGCCGACGCGTGTGCCCAGCAGGCCCGGCCGGTTCTGGGCACCTCCGAGGTCACCAACGAGGACTGCCTCTACCTCAACGTCTTCACCCCACCGGGCGGCGGGGGAGGCAAACCCGTCCTGGTGTGGTTCCACGGCGGCTCGTTCGTCTCCGGGACCGCCGCCCACTACGACCCGTCCGCCCTCGCCCGTACGGGGGACCTGGTCGTGGTCACGGCCAACTACCGGCTCGGCGCCTTCGGGTTCCTGGCCCACCGGGGGCTGACGGCCGAGGCCCCGGACTCCGGATCCGGCAACTACGGCCTCATGGACCAGCAGGCCGTGCTCCGCTGGACCCGGGCGAACGCGGCGGCCTTCGGCGGCGATCCCGCCCAGGTCACGGCGGCCGGGCAGTCGTCGGGCGGCCTGAGCGTGTGCGGGCACCTGGCGGCGCCCGGCTCGCGCGGCCTGTTCGCGCGGGCCGTCATCCAGAGCGCGCCGTGCGGTGTGGCGTCCCGGCCGCTGGCCGAGGCCACCTCGGCGGGTTCGGCCTTCGCCGCGGGCGCGGGGTGCCTGGGCAGAGCCCCGGCCGTGGTCGTGGAGTGCCTGCGCGGTAAGACGGCCGCCGCGCTGCTGAAGGCGCCGACGAGCGGCGCGGCCCCGTGGTGGCCGGTGTCGGGGACGCCCGTCCTGCCCGTACCGCCCGGGCAGGCCATCGAGGCGGGGAACCACGCGAGGGTGCCGGTGCTGATCGGCAACACGCTGGACGAGGGCAGCATTGGCGCCCTCATCGTCGAGTCCGGCGGGACGCGCCTCAACGCGGTGACCTACCCCGTCGTGCTGACCGGCCTCTTCAAACTCGACGGCCCGCGCGTCGCCGCGCACTACCCGGCCTCGCGCTACGGCAACGACTACCGCCTGGCCTTCGGGGCCGCGTTCGGCGACTACCTCGTCGCCTGCCCCACCCGGGAGGCGGCACGGCAGCTCGCGACCGCGACCCCGGGCCGTGTCTTCGCCTACGAGTTCGCCGACCGCTCCGCGCCCAACCTCTACCACTCGCCCGCGAGTTTCCCGCTGGGCGCCTACCACGGCGCCGAGATCCCGTACCTGTTCACCTACCTCCCGGCGGCGGACGTCCGGCTGACCCCGGCCCAGAGGCGGCTGTCCCAGACCATGACCTCGCTCTGGTCGCGTTTCGCCGCAACGTCCGCCCCGGACCCCGCGATGTGGCCGGCCACCGTCCCGGCCCCCTACCGCCAGCTCTCCCTGGCCCCGGACGCGGTCACCCTCCGGACCGACTTCGACACGGCCCACCAGTGCGCCTTCTGGGCCACCGTCGCACGGCCGACCTCGCAGGGGCCGGTGGCTTAGGGCATGCAGTAGGGGGTCAGCTCACCGCGTCGCCCGGTGCCACCGGGTGTGCCTCCAGTTCCGGCGCGGCCAGCAGTTCGGCGATCAGCGCGGGCGACCCGCCGACGTATGTACTGACCAGGTCCACGTCACCGCCCAGGCACCAGGCGCGGTCCTGGGGCCACCACAGATCGGGCAGCTCGGCGAACTCGTCGAGCGACGCGGGCGAGACCGCGTCGGCCAGGGTCCCGGCGAGCAGCACCTCCTCGCGGTGGGGGGTTTCGAAGGTGGGAACGTGGTCGAAGTCCCATCGGCCGTAGCCGTGCCACAGGCCGAACCAGCAGTGCTCCACGGTCCGGGTGTGCCGGGCCAGTACCGGGATGAGCGCCTCGGCGACGCCGGGCGGGGTCGGCCCCTCGGCCGGGTGCTCGTTCCAGACACCGGCCAGACCGTACACATCGGCGTTCTGGTAGTCTCGGTCCGCCCCGATCAGCTCGTGCCAGGGGGTGTTCGGCGCCACTTCGCGTCCGTACGCGGCAGCCACCGCCGCCCACCGCACCGGTTGTTCCTCCAGGGACGCCGGATGCAGCACCCGGGCGTACGCGGCGAATCCGGGCGCGGCGACGCCCGCCGCGGTGCCGAACTCCCCGTGTCCTGGGGCGCGTTCGGTGAGCCAGTGGGCGGCTTCGAGACCGGTGCCGCACACGCGCAGGCGTCCGTACGATTCGGGCGCGCGCTCGTGGTGCGCCGGGCGGTAGTGGTCCACGCGCACAGTCTGTCCCGTTGCGGCGCGACACGGGTAGTGGCGCCGGGCCGCCGATGTTTCCTGTGAGGTTTTCGGCCAAGGTTGGCCGGGGCGGACCGGCAAGGACTTAAGTCCCTGGGCCGCCACCGGGATCGGGGCTTGCATGGCGTACCAGGAATTCCGTCCCGTACGCCCGTGCCGCAGAAAGGTCTTGGATCCTCCATGTCCCAGATACCCGGTGTCTCCCGACGGCGCCTTCTGGCCCTCGCGCCCGCCGCCGGAGTCGCCGCCACGATTCCGGTCACCCTCGCCGCCGCGACGCCCGCGCAGGCCGCACCGCCCAAGAAGGGGGCCAGTCGCTCCCTTCAGGAGATCACCGACGCCTGGGGCGGGTGGATGGCCCGTGAGCGTCATCCCTCCTCCCGGGGCTGCCGGTTCACCGCCTCCACGGACTACGGGAAGCAGAGTCTCCTCGCCGACTACCACCGCCATCAGGTCCGCACGAAGTACTCGGGCATCACCTACGACCCGAACGCGCCCTCGCCGGTCCCCGGCCAGGTCAGCTCGGTCACCACGAACTACCGCAACGGCACGTCGGTCGAGCAGACCGTCACGTACAAGCAGAGCAAGACGACGGAGCAGGATCTGCGGATCTCGGTGACCGAGTCGCTGAAGATCGGTGTGACGATGGAGGTGTCGGCGGAGATCCCGGCCGTCGCCAAGGTGAGCGAGACCACCTCCATCGAAGCGAGCCTCTCCTCGACCCAGGAGTTCGCGCACAAGGAGACGCAGACCTGGAGCGTCGACCTGCCGCTGCGGATCCCGCCGAAGTCCGCCGTCGAGGCGTCGTTGGTGGTGGGGACACAGCGGTACGTCGTCGACTGGACGGCCACGGTGTCGATGTCCGGGATGGTGGCCGTCTGGTTCAACGAGAAGGTCGACCTCAACGGCGGCTCGGACCTGCACTGGCTGTGGTTCGTCCCCATCGAGGACGTCTTCCGCGACTGCCGGGCCCACGGCATCGTGGACACCACCGGTTACGAGGTGACGGCCGACGCGACGGTGAACGCGTTCGCGACCGGCACGTTCAGCGGCGGCCAGGGTGTCTCGCTGAGCATCAACACCGTGCAGAAGTCGTTGGACGGCCGCGCCGCACGCGGTGTGGGCGCCCAGCCGCTCACCGTGCCGCTGACACCGGACGGCAGGCGTTCCGTGGTCGCGGGCCGCTGAGCCGGGACGCGTAGGCTCTCACCCTGCCTGGAGGCCGCGCCGGGCGGGGGAGAGGCGGCGGCCCGTGACGGTGTACCACTGCCGGGCCAGGACGGCGGCAAGGGCGATCTCCACCAGATCACCGCCGTAGTACATCGCCTCCGCGGCCCGGGCCAGGTCGTGGCCGGTGAAAGCGGTGCCGGGCGGGGAGGCGCTGTAGAGGGACTTGGCCAGCACCGAGTGGGCGGTGGCGGCGGCGACCAGGGTGGCGGCACGCAGCGGCAGGCCGTAGCGGTGGCGTACGGGTTCGAGCTGGCAGAGGGCGAAGGCGAACAGCAGACCGGCTGCCAGGACATGGGTGTAGACGGCGGCGTGCAGCCAGGGTTGGTCGTGGAGGTGGGCGAACAGCCGGGTGCGATAGAGCACCCACAGACCGCCCACGTCGAGCACCGCGGCCACCGGAGGCAGGAGCAGCCAACCGACCGGGCGGGAGCGGAGGGTGGCCCGCAGGCCGCGCCGGGCGGGTCCGGCAGGGAGGGCGCGCAGGGCCAGCGTCACCGGGCGGCCCAGGACCAGCAGCAGCGGGGCGGCCATGCCGATGACCAGGTGCTGGAGCATATGGGCGGTGAACTCCCCGCCCGGCAGGGGCGCAAGGGCCACCACGGCCAGGCACACCTGCCCGGCAGTGAAGGAGGCATCCCGCAACCGTGGCCATGCGTCCCCGCGGCGCCGCAGCCGTCGCGCCGCCAGCAGATAGCCGACCGCGGCACTGAGGGCGAGTACGGCGGCCACCCCCGCCGGGACGCCGGTGGCCTGACCGGTGGGCATGGGCATCGGCGCCATCAGCCCGGCTCCCGGCCCACCGCCGTGTCGGTCCGGCGCGTTGCGAGGGAACGCCTGACCAGCACCGCACCGACGATCAGGAAGATCACCGCCAGCACGTTCCACGTCCAGTCGTAGGGGACCAGGTCGACGTGGTAGCGGATCTGGTGCAGCTTCAGGAGCTTGTGCTGGATCGTTCCGTCGTAGAGCTGGAAGAAGCCCGCGCCCAGCAGGATTCCGCCGGTCAGGCCCCGGCCGCTCAGCGCGGCGCGCCTCCGCAGGTCCGCCACCAGGACCAGGCCGATGACCACGGCGAACCAGCCGAAGGCGTGGAAGAGACCGTCGGACACCAGTCCCACGCCCGGAGTGGACTTGTCGTAGAAGTGGTGCCAGTGCAGGAGCTGGTGGAACACCGTCTCGTCGACGAACGCGGCGATCCCGACCCCGATGAGCACCCCCGACCACGCGGAGCGCCGGGGACGGACCGTCCCGTAATCCGGGGGCGGCGAGCGACGGGGCGTCGAAGTGGTAGCCACAGGCGGCCTCCTGACGGGAGGTGGGACCGTACTTCCTCCCCCTGCGGATACCCTCCCGGCCCGGGCCAACCGCCTCGCGTCGTATTGCGGCTCACTTCCACCCCTGTGTCAGTGGTTCTCCCTCCTGGTCTGGTCCATGCCGACGACCTTGAAGTACGCGCGGTCGGTCGCGGTGTCCTCCAGACAGCCGCGCAGCCGCATCCGGTCGTGGTCGGCGAGGGCGGGGTGGACGACGCCCGCGTAGAGGCCGTCGCCGAGGCTGCCGAGCGGGGCGTCATACAGCGGGACCGCGGTGGAGTGGCGGCAGCGGTTCCAGATCTCGTGGGCCAGCAGCGCCTGGTACTCCTGGCCGGATACGCCCCGGGTGGCGAGGCGGACCACCACGGAGGTCGCGACGGTGTCCGGGGCGCGCTGTTCGGGGCGGGTTTCGGTCAGTTCGCCGAGGCCGAGGACGAGTGCGGCCAGTGCGGTGGTTCCGGCGACGGCACTGGTGATCTGGTGTCGTCTGCGGCGCCGGTCCGGGCCGGTCGCGGGCAGGGCGTCGAGGTCGGCGCCGAGCGGTGGGGCGGCGAGAACCGCGAGACGGCCCGCGACCCGGCGCTCGGCGGCGGGGCGGACCGTGCTCTGGGCGATCTTCTGGACGAGCCGCGCGAGTCCCGAGAGCACGGCACCCGCGGCCATCAGGACGGGAACGAAGACGTGGGTGCGCTCCACCCGGATGTCGTCCAGCCACCGGAAGCGCGTGGCGGGATCCTCCGCGCGGGGTTGTTCCAGCCGGGCCAGGACGTCGGCGTGGCGCCGGTCGCCCTCGCTGATGCGCTGCTCGATACGGCTGAGGCGGCCCAGCAGGATCAGGCCGAGCAGCAGCACTTCGGCGACGAGCAGCAGAACCCCGCACATGATCGCGCGCTGCCACTGCCAGCGGTAGAGGTAGATGACGACGTACGAGCCCGCGCCGAGCCCGGCCGCGCCCGCGAAGAGGTGTGCCAGTCGCTTCACCGGTCGGCCGCCTCTCGCGTACGGGTGTCTTCCAGGCGTACGTCGCCGCTCGTGCCGTCGACGGCCAGGCGGGTCCCCGGAGTGAAGCGTTGTACGGCATCGGCGGCGCCGACCACTGCGGGCACCTTGAACTCCCTTGCCAGCACGGCCAGATGGGACAGCGGGCTGCCGGTCTGGGCGACCAGAGCGGTCACTTGCGGCAGCAGAGGCGCGAGGGCCGGGTCGAGGGTGCGCACGACCAGTACGGCGTCCTGGGGGCGCTCACCCCGGCCGTCCCAGGCGGTTCCGGTGGCGCGGCCGCCGGAGACACCCTGGGCGGCGCCGTCGCGCGGGCGTTCGGCGACCACCACCGAGTCGTCCGCCAGCCGGAAGGTGTCGGGCAGCGGTGGGCTGTCGGGACGGGGGAGGCGCTGTGCCACATCGGCCGGTAAGGGGGCGCCGTCCACCGTGCTCAGTAACTCGTGCCACCGCAACTGCGCGACGGCCCGGTGCGAGAGGGTGATACGGCGGGCGGCGTCGTGGACGAGGTGTACCTGGAGTTGGTGGATCCAGCGGATACGCAGCCGCAGTGACTCGCGGGTCGGCAGGGTGAGGTGACGTGGATCCGTCGACGTGACCGTAGGTGTGTGACCGTCGTCTTCGGTCGGAGGCAGTCGCAGGGCAGCGGTGAGACTCGGCGGGGTGAGCGCCAGGACCACCGGTGTGCCCGCCACTATCTCGGTGTCGGTGCGCCCCTGGCCTCGGCCTTCGGCCAGTGCGGCGAGCGCCGCGCTCGCGGCCGTACGGGTGCTGCTCTCACGCAGCAGCGCGCCCGCCAGCGCCTCCTGCGCGTGCAGGGCCGCCAGGGCGGAGCGGGTCCAGCGCAGCAGATCGGCCAGGTCGGCGCGGGAGAGCTCGGCCGGTGCCGGGGTCTCGGCCAGCCGTCGGTCGATGTCGGCCGTGAGGTCGAGGGCGAGGTCGGGCAGGGCGCGGGTCAGCCGACCGGTGCGCCACGCGGCCGCCAGACGCCGGGCGCCCGGCAGGGGGTTGAGCCTGGCCAGCAGTCGGTGGCGGGGTGGTGCGATGCCCAGCAGACGCAGGTCCGCCGCGGCACGTCCGGCGACCGTGGTCACCACGGGGTGGGCGCGCAGCAGACGGCGCGGGGCGCTGCCGCCGATGTCGAGCGCGGAGCAGATACCCCGGGCCATCGGCGCCACCCACAGGTCCTCCTCCAGCGGTTGCAGTGTGCCGGGAAGGGTTTCCGCGACCGGGCCGGGGCCGAGCAGCCGTGCGCCGCGGGCGGGCCGCGCGGTCATGGCCGTGATGGGACGGGCCTGGAACAGCCACAGGTGTCCTGTCCCGTCGAAGCCGAACTCCATGTCCTGCGGCCCGCCGAAGATCTTCTCCACCCGCCGGGCCAGCCGGGCGAGGCGGTGGAGCTCGGCACGGGTCAGCAGCTGCTCGCCGTCGGTGTACGGGGTGGTGGGGCGCAGCCGTCGGCCCGAGCGGGTCAAGTGGTAGCTGGTGCCGTCCTGTTCACCGCTGACCAGGGTGTCGGGCCCGCCGCGCACGGCGCTGACCAGCATCCGGTCCAGCCGGCCTTCGACGGGGTCGGCGCCGAAGAGCACCCCGCCCACGCGCGCGGCGAGCATGGGCTGGACGAGGACGGCCATCGGGGCGCGGGTGCCGTCGGGCCGGTGTGCGGAGTCGAGGACCGTGCGCACCGCCGCGCGGAAGCCGGGCCAGTCGCGTACGTCGAGCACGGAGGCGAACTGCCCTGCCAGGGAGGACTCCTCGGTGTCCTCCTGCGGGGACGAGGAGCGTACGACCAGTGGGACCGCGCCGTCCTGGGAGAGCTCGCGCCAGGCCCGCCGCAGGGCCCGGGCGTCGGCACCGGCGCCGTGCGGGATGACGAAGCCGGGCAGGACCGGCAGCCCGGCGGCCGCCGCACGGGCCAGGTTGGCGGCTTTGGAGCCCGCGGACAGCGGCAGTTGGGCGGCGGGCCGGTCCAGGGCGATGGCCGCGTCGGGTTGGATGCCGTGTTCCTCGCTGTGTTCTTCGCCTTGTTCCGGGCCGCGTTCATCGAGGGTGGTCATCGAGCACCGTCCGCAGCGACCGCCGACGCGCACGTGCGCACGGTGGCTGGGGAGGCTGGTGGGAACGTCGGCCTGAGCCACGACAGTGCGAGCATGTTTCTCCCCCTCGGCCCCGGTTCCGGGATTCGACCGATCCTTCGCATCGGTGTTGTTCATGTCAGTTTCCGCTTGAGTTTGCCTTGCCCTGCGGGGGAGATGACGGCAGAGCAGTGCGGAACCAGCCACGGGGGTACGACGACGTCCGCGCCGAGGTCACGGGGCTGTGACCCGGCGCGGTGCGGGCGCCGTCGTCCGTCTGTCGGGCGGTTGGGCCTACTCCTCGAAGTAGGCGTTCAGCACTTCTTCGAGCTGCTCGGACCACTGGGCGAGGCTCGCCCGGTCCTCGGCCTGGACGTCCATGCGGAACCAGCGGGGCCGGGGCAGATGCACCGTGACCGCGAACCGCCGGTTCCAGCGGGAGGTCGCGTACTCGACGGCGCTGAGCTCGTCCCAACCGAAGTCGGCCTCTTCGCCGTCGAGGCACAGCCGGATGCCCGCGTGGTCGGCGGTGATGGATCCCCGCCGGTCGGACGCGGAGAGGGTGGGCCCGTCCTCGGCCGCGCCGGGCGCGGGGCGTTCGAGGACGGGTTCGTCGGCCGCGTCCTCGGCGTCCGCCGTCGGCGCGACGGCGGGTTCGGGCTCATCGGCCGTCACGTCATCCGCCTCGGCCTCCGGCCCGGGCTCGGCCTCCTTCCGCTCGTCTGCCTTCCGCCCCCGCGCCGACGTATCGGGCGCGAGCGCAGGGGCGGGCATCAGCCCGGGGATGTGCGCCGGGTTGAGCGCGGCGGCGTTGAGGGCGGCGTGCTGGTCATCTGTTTGCTGGTCCACGGCGCGAAGTATGGCGAACGGAGCTGTGTGAGAGCCATAAGGGGGTGTCATATCCCCGGCCCGCGAGGACCTGATCTTGTCCGGGACTCGTCTTTCCGAGGGTGGGGACACGGCCGGGCACTGGCCCGCCCGGGCGGCTCACCCGCCCGCCCCGGCGCGCCCGGCTCCGGCCGCCGGGTGTCGCTTCCACAGTGGGCGGGTGAGCGACATGACAGACGCCGGGGCGGCCGACGGCACGGGCAGCGGGGCCGAGGAACACCGCGCGGGCTGGTTCGAGCTGTTCTTCGACCTGGTCTTCGTGGTGACGGTCAGCGTGCTCGCGCACGGGTTGCACGGGAACCCCGGCCCGGCCGACTTCGGAAAGTTCCTGGTGCTGTTCTTCCCGGCCTGGTGGGCCTGGGTGAACCTGACGCTCACCGTCAACCTCTTCGGCTCGGCCTCGGCGCGCGTCCAGGGGATGCTGCTCGCCGCGATGCCCGCGCTCGGGCTGATGGCGGCGGCGTCCCCGGCGGGCACGGCGGAGCGGGCCTGGGCGTACGCGCTCGGGGCGGCCTGGGTGCGGCTGGCGCTGTTCCTGATCTGGTTCCGGCACGCCCGCCGCCCGGACAGCCCGCTGCCGCTGTGGCGGCCCCTGCTGTACTGCCTGGTGCCCGCGGCCCTGTGGGCGGTGTCGGCCGCGCTGCCGGGAGCCTGGCGGTTCGTGGTGTGGGGGGTGGCGATCGCCCTGGAGATGGCGCTGCTCGCGATCCGGGCGGGCCTCGGCACCGCGCCGTACGAGCGGATGTCGGTGGAGCACGTGGTCGAACGGATCGGCCTGTTCGTGGTGATCGTGCTCGGCGAGAGCGTCTTCACGGTGGTCGCCACCTTCGAGGAGCACTTCACCGCCGCCTCCGGTGTGACCGCGCTGTTCTCCTTCGTGGTCGCCGCCGAACTCGCCATGATCTTCTTCGTGTGGGGGACGGGCAACGCCGAGCGGGGCCTGAGCCGGGCCCAGTCGGGCCGGGCCACGCAGGTCATGCGGGACACCGTGATGTATCTGCCGTTCGTGCTTGTCTGCGGCATCACGGTGATCGCGGCCGCGCTCGGCACCGCGGTCGCCGAGCCCCACCACGTACTGCCCACCGGCGCCCGATGGGCCCTGTGCGGGGGTGTCCTCGCCTTCTACAGCGCGAACGCGGCCATCTCCACGCGGTACGGCGACGGGCTGCGCAACGTGCTGCGCTGGTACGTGCCCTGTCTGGTCCTCACCCCGGGCATACTGCTGCCCGCCGCCCTGCTGCTGCCCGCGTGGGGCGCGGTGGCCTGCGCGGCCGCCTTGGTGTTCCTGCTGGCCAAACTGTCCAAGTGGCACACCCGGAGCCGGGCCGAGGCGGGGTGAGCGGCCGTCACCGGCGGCGTGCGTGCCACTCGGGCGCCAGGACCGCCCAGATCTGCTTGTCGTAGCGGGTGCCGCCGTAGGGCCAGTACTCGCGCCGCACACCCTCCAGGGTCATACCGAGCCGCTTGGCCACGGCCGCGCTCCGCTCGTTGTCGGCCCGGCAGTGCCACTCCGCCCGGTGCAGCCCGCGCGTGACGAACGCCCAGTCCAGCAACGTCTGGCAGGCCTCGGTGACCACACCGTGGCCCTCGGCGGCCGGCTCCAGCCAGCAGCCGACCTCGCAGGAGCCCGACGCGGTGCTGAAGTCGGTGAACATCACGCCGCCGACCAGCGTGCCGTCGAGCCATATGCCGTAGAGGCGGGCGCCGTCCGCGGCCTGGCGCTCGGCGTAGCGGCGCAGGGTGCCGCGTGCTCCGTCGACGTCCTCGGTGACGAACCCGGCCCCGACCCAGGGCCGGATGTGCTCGCGGGCCCGGTCCATATGGGCGGCGAACTCCTCGGCGTGCCACAGCTCCAGCGGACGCAGGTGGGCGTTGTCCCGCAGCGGAAGGGAGAACATGGATGACCCCATTCACATAACAAGCGTTACGGTTATGTACGGTAGCAGCATGCCACGTACCAAGGGCGACCATGAAGCCCGTCGTCGCGATGTCTCCGAAGCGGTCTGGCGGGTGCTCGCCGCGCAGGGCTTCGGCGGCCTGACCCTGCGCGCCGTCGCCACCGAGCTCGGGGCGACCACCGGCCTGCTGACCCACTACTTCCCCGCCAAGCGCGACCTGGTGGCGCACGCCCTCGAACTGCTCGACCAGCACACCGCCGCCCGCCCCCGGCGCGCCGCCGGCCCGGGCCTGGCCGCCGTGCGGGCCGCCCTGCTCGACGTCCTGCCCCTGACCCCCGAGGCCACCGCCACCAACCGGATCTGGGTGTCCTCCTGGGACGCGGCCCTCGCCGACCCCGAGCTGAGCGGCGAGTACGCCCGCAAGTACGGACGGAGCCGCGACAAGTTGCGCGACCTGGTCGCCGCGGCCCAGGACCTCGGCGAACTGCCGCCCGGCGACCCGGCGCGCATCGCGGCCGGCGCCCAGTCATTCGTCCTCGGCCTGGTGGTACAGGCCCTCTTCGCTCCCGAGGCGTTCCCACCCCTTCGCCAGGCCGAGCTGCTCGACGACTACCTGGCGGCATTGGTCCACCCATGGCCGGAAAGTCGTTGACGCGTAAAGGGCGGCTGGAACACGTACCGCATCCTGTTCTGAGCGGCAGTCGGCAGCCCGTAGGCAGTAGCGGTTGACCGAAGGGTCCAACTCTTACGGGAGTTGGGCCCTTCTCGTCGTACGAGCCGAGGCCCGGTGCGGTTACGTCCCCGAGCGGTAGTCGATCCGTTGGAAGGGCCACGCCGAGGAGAGCCACTGGGGCACCGCGTCGCGCAGCGGCCCGTCCAGCTCCGCGCGGTCGGCCCGCACCCATGAACTCACCTGGGTGACTTCGGGGTTCGCGCGCGGCGGGTAGATGTACACGCAGCCGATCACCTGGTCCTCGCCGTCGAGGACGGAGTAGGTGAAGCCCTTCCGCTCGGCGAAGTCGTCCGCGTGCCGGGTCAGGTCCCGGAGGTTCTCCTCCAGGCTCATGCCGGATGACGGCGACCAGGAACCCAGGAAGCCGGGCGTGGACCGGATGTGCTCGATGCTCGACATCCAGGCGGCGTGATCGGCCTCGTTGTGCCGCGCCCCCAGCGGCTCCAGACGGAAGCCGTCGCCGGACAGGCCCTGGGGGGCGGCGAAGTCGCGCGGCACGAAGTCACCGGCAGGGGTGTTTGCGCGGTGCGCGCCGCATCGTCCACAGCGTCGGCCCGTTCCCCGGCAGTCGTACCTCTTCGAGGACGGTGAAGCCGAAGTGCTCGTAGACGGGCAGGTTGGACGGCTTGGAGGACTCCAGGTGGACGGGCAGACCCGCCGCGTCGGCCTTCGCCAGGCCCGAGCGCAGCAGAGCGGACCCGTGCCCCTGGCCCCGACCGGCCGGGTCGGCGCCGATCGCCGCCAGGTACCAGTGCGGTTCCTGGGGCCCGTGCCCGGCGACCGCCTCGACGGCCTTCCGGAACAACCCGGCCCGGTCGCCGAGGATGTCCTCCAGCTCGCCGATGGTCTCCGCGTCGGGAACCGCCTTGGCCTGCGCCTCCGGCGCCACCCAGAAGGCGGCCGCGGCGCCGGTGCGCTCGCACACGCCGTGGTGGACGTACTGCCGGGTGAAGAGCGTGGTGTAGTAGCGGCTCAGCCCCGCCTCGCGCCGGGCGTCGTCGGGGAAGAACCAGCGCATCATCGGGTCGTCCTCGAAGGCGCGCGCCATGGTGCGGCTGATGAAGGCAGCGTCGTCGATCGTTGCTGCCTGCGGCATGTTCGCTATCGACATACGGGTCATTCTGCCTCTCGATGATCTTGAGCATCGAGGCGGGGGCGGGGCGGGAGGCGGGGCGCCCGGCGAGCCAACGCACCCAACTGAGTGACATCTTGACCCGACCGGGTGGCCTTTCATCGGAAGGAACGACCATTTCGTCCGGATATGCCCGTCGATGTGATGTGCTGCGGCTCGCCGTTGTGGCACATCACGACGCTCAGTCGATCTGGGGAGAGACATGCGTATTTGTATCCGGACAGCTTTCGCCGCCACCAGCCTGGCCGTGGTGGCAGCCTTCGCGGGCGCCGGCGTCGCCGTCGCCGACGCCCACGCCGAGGGGCACGCCAGCCATTCTCCGGGCTTCCTCTCGGGCAACGTGATCCAGGTGCCCATCCACATTCCGGTGAACGTCTGCGGCAACTCCATCAACATCATCGGCCTGCTCAACCCGGCCGGCGGCAGCAAGTGCATCAACAAGTGACCAGCCGCTGAGACGAGTCCGTGGCGCATCCGACGACGTCTGGTGCGCCACGGACTTCGCTGTGCCGGGGGCGGTACGCGGGCCGGCAGGTGACCGGTCATCCACTTCCGAAGTAGGACCGGATCTGTCCTCATTCCCGTCTATCGTCCGGGTCATGAGTTCCGCACACGCCTCCGCGCGGCCGTTCCGCTTCGCCGCCGTCACCTTCGACTGCCCCGACCCCGCCGAGCTGGCCCGATTCTACGGCGAGGTCTTCGGCCTGCCCATCGTCCACTCCACCGACGACTTCGTCCTGCTCGGTCAGGACGGCGCCGCGGGTCTGGGGTTCAACCGGCTGGCCGACTACCGCCGTCCGACTTGGCCGGACGGTGCCCAGGAGAAGCAGGCCCACATAGAAGTGGGCGTCGACGACCTGGACGCGGCCGAAGCCGAACTGCTCGCCCTCGGCGCCGTCAAGCCCGAGGCCCAGCCGCAACCCGACCGCTGGCGGGTCCTGCTGGACCCCGCTGGCCACCCGTTCTGCATCACCGCGCTGGTCTGAGCACATCCCGTGAACCGGTGAACCGCCGTGCGGCGGCGACGGCTTCTTCAGCCGCCACCGCCGCACAGTCGGCCCACGCGGTCCGCCCGACGCGTTCGCCGTACGGTCAGCCGCTCACCGCGTTGACGCGGACGGCCATGTTGCCGGACGGGTGCTTGTTCTCGTACATCAACTGGTGGGCGAGACCGGTCTCCTCGAAGTCACCGGTCCAGGACAGACACGGGTCGAGCTTCTTGCTCGCCGCGAGCTCGATGACCTGGCGGCACTGGCGGATGTTCGCGAAGTGCGAGCCCTGGAGCCGCTTCTGACGCATCCACAGGAAGCGCAGGTCCACATCGCCGTTGTAGCCGCTGGTGCCGCCGCAGATCACCACCATGCCCGCCGTGTCGCACACGTACATCGAGGTGGGGATGGTGTTCTGGCCGCTGTGCTCCAGTACGATCTTGGGTGCCCGGCGCTCGCCGAGGATGTCCCAGAACTTGGTGCCGAAGGCACGCGCGCCCTTGACCCACTTGGCCATGGCCGCCTCGTCCGTGGTGTCCGGCAGCCGCCCCCAGTGGTCGAACTCGTTGCGGTTGATGAACCCCTCCGCACCGAGGTCGAGGCAGTGCTTGCCGCGCTCCTCGTCCGAGACCACGGCGATGGGGATACCGCCACGGATGCGGGTGATCTGGATCGCCATCGAGCCGAGGCCGCCCGCGCCGCCCCAGATCAGCACCGGGTCCCCGGGCTCCACCGTGTGCGGGGCCCAGCCGCACAGCTGCCGGTAGGCGGTCGCGCCCGTCAGCAGGAAGCAGGCCGCCTCCTCCCAGGAGAGGTTGGCCGGCTTGGGGTGGCACTGGTAGTCGTCGACGAGCGCGTACTGCGCGAAGGAGCCGTAGTTGGTCTCATAGCCCCAGGCGTTCTGGGTGACCGAGGTCATCGGGTCGGCGCCCAGGCGGATGTCGTGGGCGGTCTCGTCCCAGGTGCAGCCCGAGAGCATCACCTCGTCGCCCACCTTGACGGAGGTGACGCCGTCGCCCACCGCCCAGACGATGCCGGACCCCTCGGAGCCGCCGATGTGGAAGTCCTCGGGCTCGCCGCGCTTCTGCCGTCCGGCGATGACGTCGTACGGGTAGCCGAGCGAGGCCCAGACGTTGTTGTAGTTGATGCCCGCCGCCATGACGTAGACGAGGACCTGGCCGCGCCCGACGCGCGGTACGTCCACGACCTCCATGGCGAAGCCCTGCTCCGGCGGACCGTAGCGCTCCGGGCGGATGACCGACGCGTGCATACGCGCGGGTACCTCGCCCAACGGGGGCAGCTGGCCGATGTCGTACAGGTCCTTGCTCAACTCTTCCTCCACCTTGTGGTGCTGCTGGTGCCTTGTGGTCCGGTCCGGCCGCGCGCCGGTCAGCCGGTGATCTCCGCCTCCAGCTCCCGGGCCAGGGAGGCGGTCGTGGTCTCGCGCACCAGCCGGGTCAGGGGCAGGTCGACGCCCAGCTCCTTCTCCAGCCGCTTGCGCAGCTCGGTCGCCATGAGCGAGTCCATGCCGAGCTGGTTGAAGCGCTTGTTCACGTCGAGCCGGGCGACGCGCATCTTGAGCACCGCGGCGACGTGCGCCGCCACCCGGTCGACGACCGGGCGGTCGGCGGCCGGGGCGTCCTCGGCGGGCCGGTCCGCGGTGGGCCTCGCCACGGCCGCGGGGCTCACCGCGACGACGGGTGCCGGGGCGGTTGTGGGCTGTGCGACGGGCGCGGTCGTACGAGCGGGTGCGGTGCCCGCGGGGGAAGGGCTCGCCGCACCGGCCTGCGAGATCCGCAGGCTGCCGCGGAGTTCGACGACGAAGCCGCTGGACGGGTCGGTCAGCCGCAGCTCGCCGGTCAGCTCGATCCCGCCGTCCACGCTCTGACCGGTGACCGCTCCCCGTTCGTGGACGGGTTCGGGCTCGGTGCTCATGATCTCGTCCTCCGCGCTCGCCTCGGCACCGGTGCCGGCTTCCGTACCGCCGCCCTGCCTGCGCATCCGCATCCGGGTGGCCTCGACCACCACGTTCTCGGCCTCGTCCAGGAGGGCCATGTCCAGGAAGAGCAACCCGTCGGGGGTGACTTCCGAGATCCAGCACTTGCTCCACATCACGTCCGTCTGGGGCCCGAGCACGGTGACGCGGCCGACGTGCTCGGTGAGGTACGCCATGTCCGGCAGGAGGGCGAGCGCGGGCTGGGCGGCCGCGGCCAGCAGGGCCGGGTGCACCGGGTGGTCGGGATGCGGTGCCAACCCGGCGGGGCGGCGCAGTCGGCCGACGGCCTCGCCCTGCCCGAGCCAGAGCTCGTCCACGACCTGGAAGAGCTCCTTGGTCCCGGCCATCCGGGCGTAGAAGGCCGCGCCGTCCAGGCGCTGCGGGCAGCGCTCCAGCGTGCGGGCGAGGGGCTCGTGCACGGCGGCGGCGAGGCCGGGTGCCACGGTCGCCGTGCCGCGGGCGTGCTCGTTCTCCCGGCCGTCCCGCCCCCCGGTGACCGAGAAGCCCCAACTGCCGTCCGTCTCCCCGGGGGTGAGGGTGACGCGCAGCGCGGGGGCGGACCCGGGGTGCACCGCGAGGGCGTCCTCGACGGTCACGTCGGTGAGCAGCACCGCGTCGGTCCGGGCGGTCCTGGCGGCCGCGACCCGGGCGGCTTCGGCGAACGCCGGGCCGTGCAGCAGGGCGGGGCCGTGTGCCGGGGCGTCCGCGAGGAACGGTGAGTCCGACGCGGCCAGGGGGAACGTGTGGGACTGGGGGAGGGCTTCGAGGTCCTCCACCCAGTAGCTCTCGCGCTGCCAGGGGTAGGTAGGCAGCGGGACGAGGCGGCCGCCGCCGTAGAGGCCGTCCCAGTCGACGCGGGCGCCGCTCTCGTACACCCTGCCGAGCTGTGTCAGCAGGGTCTGGCGGTCCGGCTCGTCGCGGATGAGGGAGCCGACGGCGGTGCCGGGAAGGGCCGCGTCCTGGAGGGAGTCCTGTACGGCGCTCGACAGGATCGGGTGCGGGCTGATCTCGATGAACACGGTCTCGGCGGCCAGGGCGGTGCTGAGCACGGCCTCGTGGAAGTGGACGCGGCCGCGGATGTTGCGGGTCCAGTACGAGGCGTCGAGCCCGCTGCCGTCCTCCAGCTCGCCGGTGACGGTGGAGCGCATCGGTATGCGGCCGGCCCTGGGGGCTATCTCCCGTAGTTCCGCGCCGAGTTCGTCGAGCAGCGGGTCCATCTGGGCGCAGTGAGAAGCGGCTTCGGCCTTCATGACGCGGCAGAACACGTCGCGGGCGTCCAGTTCGGCCTTGATCTTCTCGATGCCCTCGATCTCGCCGGCGAGCACCGTGGTGCGCGGGCCGTTGCTGGCCGCGACCGACACGTTCACCGCGAGCTCCGCGATGAGCGCTTCCGCGTCGGCGGCGGGCAGCGCGGCCACCGACATGGTGCCGCGACCGGCGACGCGGTCGCGGATCAGCCGGGCGCGACGGCAGACCACGGCCGCCGCGTCGGCCAGGCTCAGGGCGCCTGCCACGCAGGCGGCCGCCGATTCGCCCATGCTGTGCCCGATGACCACGTCCGGCTCGACGCCCCAGGCCCGCCAGGTCTCGGCGAGGGAGACCTGGACCGCCCAGAGCACCGGATGTACGACGGCGACGGTCTCGCCCACCAGGTCGCTGCCGTCGGTGAGCCGGTCGATGACGGACCAGCCGGTCTCGTTGCGTACGACGTCGTCGCAGCGGATCAGCGCCGCGCTGAACGCCGTTGAGGTGTCCATCAGTTCACGCGCCATCCCGATCCACTGCGAGCCGTGGCCGGAGAATACGAACGCGACCTGCGGGCGGCCCGCATAGGGCCTGACGCCGTCCTCGGCCAGTACGTCCCGCAGCCGCTCGGCCAGGGCGTCGTGGCTGTCGCCGACGACGGTGACGCGGCAGTCGTAGTGGGCGCGGCGGGTCGCGGCGGTGTGGCAGATGTCCGCGATCGCGGCGCCGCGTCCGGCGCCACCGGGGGAGAGGTGGTGGACCATGTCCTGGAGCCGCTGGCGCAGGGCCTGGGGTGAGGCGGCCGAGAGGGGAAGGATGTGCGTGGTGCCGCTCTCGGGGGACGCGGGCGGGCGGTTCCCGGTGCGGTGGGACGAGGTTTCGGCATCGGCTTCGGTGACCACGAGGTGCACGTTGGTGCCGGAGACGCCGAACCCGCTCACACCGGCGGTGAGCGGCCGCCCCTCCGCTTCGAGCGGTACGGCCGAGCGGTGCGGGATGTCCAGGCCCGTGGCGTCCCAGTCGATCGCCGGGGTGCGCTCGGTGACGTGGAGGCTGCGCGGGGCGGTGCGGTGCTGGAGGGCCAGTACGGTCTTGATCAGCCCGAGCACGCCCGCGGCGGAGCCGGTGTGGCCGATGTTGCTCTTCACGGAGCCGACGAGCAGCGGCGGCCGGTCCTTGTCGCGCCCGCCCAGGACGGCGGCGATGGCGCCGAGTTCGACCGGGTCGCCCGCGCGGGTGCCGGTGCCGTGGGTCTCGATGTAGTCGACGTCGGACACGGGGATCCCAGCGTGCTCGTAGGCGAGCTGGAGCATCTGCCGCTGGCCGCTCAGCGCGGGGTTGATCATCGTGTCGCTGCCCGCGCCGTCGTTGTTCATGCCCCAGCCGCGGATGACGGCCCGGATCGGGTCACCGTCGGCGACGGCCCGGTCGAGCGGCTTGAGCAGGACCACGCCGACGCCCTCGCTGAAGACGAAGCCGTCGGCGGAGGCGTCGCCGAAGCGGCAGTCGGTCCCGAACACGCCCGCGTCGACGAAGCCGTGGTTCTCGGTGTTGGCGAGCAGCAGCTGCGAACCGCCCGCGATGGCCAGCGTGGACTCGCCCGCCCGCAGGCTCTGGCAGGCGAGCGCGATGGCGGTCAGCGAGGAGGAGCAGGCGGTGTCCACGGAGAGCCCGGGCCCGGTGATACCGAGGGCGAAGGAGACCCGGCCGGTCGTGGTGGAGCGCGAGCCCGCGCCGAGCGAGGCGTGGATGTCGGGGAAGTCGACGCTCTGCTGGAGGTCCCAGTAGTGGACGTTGGTGGTGCCCACGTAGACACCGGTGCGGGTCCCCGCGAGCCGCGCGGGGTCCTGGCCCGCGTCCTCCAGGGCCTCCCAGACGGTCTCCATGAAGAGGCGCTGCTGCGGGTCCATGCCCGCCGCCTCCCTCGGGGAGATCCCGAAGTGCTCCGCGTCGAAGCGGTCCACGTCCTCCAGGAGCCCCGACCGCACGCGCGCCCCGGGAATCTCGTACGGCCGCCCGAACCGGGTCGGCGGGACGTCCTCGACCGAGCAGACCTCGTCCATCAGGAGCTGCCAGAAAGCGTCCGGCCCGTCGGCGCCGGGAACCCGGCAGGCCATTCCGACGATCGCGATCGGTGCGGGCCGCACCGGGGTTTCTTCACCCATGGTGTACGTGACTTCCTTAATTCGGGAAGGCCGCGCGGCAGTCGGCTGCGCGGGCTCGACTTCGAGTCTCGCCAGAAAGGGCGGCTCTGTTCAACGGCAGGTCAGCAAATTGCCATTCGCTGCGGCGATTTCCTGTTCGGCCTGACATGTTGCTGCCTGCACAGGCACTTCCTGATACGTCTGTGACTTACGGCTGTAACAACCCCATGCTGGATGCATGGACCCCGGCCTGGAATCGTGAGCGCGCGCCGAGGAGTCGCATGATGTCGGCGACTCTTCTGCGATAGGTCCGTACGGACATGTCGAGTTCGCGGGCCGCCGCCTCGTCCGTGCAGCCGTCGCCGAGCAGGTGCAGGATTCGCGCCCCGCAGTCCCCGCTGAGGTATTCCTGGAGCTGTTGGTACTTCACCAGCGGGGCGGCCCGGTGCCACGCGGTCATCATGATGTCGTCGAGGGCCTTCACCACGCCGGGCGCCCGGACGACGGAGGCCTCGGCGCCGGCCGTGACCGCACCGGGCGAGCGCACCAGCGCCACCTGCCCGTCCACCACCACGGCGGCGTGCCGCACATCGGCGGCCAGCCGGACCTCGACGCGCTCGGTGAGGCCGCCGAGCCGCGCCAGCCGCTGGTCCGCGGCCACTTCCGGCGCCGCGAGGATCTGCACCCGGGCCCCGCCCGGGCGCCGTGCGGCCAGGCCCCGTAACGCCGTGTCCGCCACCGGCAACGCGTCGGGGGAATGCGGCACGAGCATGTTCACCGACAACTCCGCGCGTTCCACCAGGGTGTCGAGTGTGGTGGCCGCGACATTTCTGTCGCGTATGACGGCGAGAGTCGAATCCTCCAGCGCGCGGATCCGGACGTCGCTGACGGCGGATTCGATCAGCGGCCGAATCTGCGACAGCACTTCGTCGCAAAGGGAGTTGGGATTGCTCATGCACGCCTCATCGAGTTGCTGATTCCTGTGGAAAGGCAGCTGCGCGCAACCGTCGAGGGTGTGACAGAAAAGCCGGGCAGTGATGCGCGGAGCCCACTCTTTCGTGCCCTGGAAACTCACGCCTTTCTGCGTTCACTACCCTACCGATAAGTAACGCTACAGTTCGTAGCGGAACACAGTCAACGCGTCACCGGGGCGGGAGAGTTGACATCCGGCCAGGTGACCGGGACCACATTCGGCCCCGCGGGCCCGGTAATTCCCGGCTGCCGGTGAGCGGCGGGCACTCGTGGGGTCATGCGAGAGGGTTCGGATGTGACGCTTTTTGCGTGGTCCGAAAATCCGGCGGGTCAACCGGTATGGAAAAGCGGCCGTGCGGATGTGGTCCGCACGGCCGCGGTCGCGCTATTCGGGGAGGAACGCGACGGCCCGGGTGGGCGAGGCGCTGGTACCGGTGAGTTTGAGCGGGAAGAAGCCGACCATGAAACCGGTCGGCGGGAGCGCGCCCAGGTTCACCAGCTGCTGGACGATCAGCGCTTCCTTGTCCTGGATCGCGTAGTGCCCGTCCCAGATGTGCCCGGCGTCACCGGTCTCCTGGAACGCCTGGCGCATCCTCGGGATCGGACGGTCCCAGCCGATCGCGTCCGTGCCCAGGATCGTCGCTCCCCTGCCGGTGAGATAGCGGGTGCCGGCGCCCGACATGCCGGGGTAGTCGAAGTACTCCGGCTCGCCCAGGCGGTAGCGCTCCTGGCCGGTGCGGATCAGGATGGCGTCGCCGTCCTGGATGTCCCGCCCGTTGGCCTTGACGGCCTGCTCCAGCGCCTCGACGGGGATGGCCTCGCCCGGCCTGGCCCAGGGGCGCACATCGAGCACCATGCCCGGGCGGTACAGCTCGTCGAGCGCGATGTCGCTGATGGTGCGCGAGGGGCGGCCCTCGCACAGGCGCCCGCTGTGCAGGGGCGCGTCCACGTGCGTACCGCAGTGCGTGCTGATCTCGTGCATGACCTCGCCCGCCGGTCCCTCGCGGGCGGGGAGGTCGTCGGGGTCGCAGCCGAAGGACGCGACCATGAACTCACGGCCCCAGGCGTCATGGGTGTGATAGTCGATCTTGGGTGCGATCACCAGCGCCAGATCGGGCATGTCGGGGGGGACGAGATCGAGGTCGTGGGGGTCGAGCGGGGAGGTCAGGTCGACGATGCGGCTCATCTCAGCTCAGCCTCTTCCGTGTTCGGCGTCCGGGGATCCGGCGATCAGTCCCCTGAGTTCGGTCTTGAGGACCTTTCCGTAGGAGTTCTTGGGCAGGGCGGCCACGAAGCGGAAACCGCGCGGCCGCTTGAACCGCGCGATGTGCGCGAGGCAGTGGCGGTCGAGCTCGTCGGCCGTCGCCGTACGGCCGGGGGCGAGGACGACGAAGGCGACGGGCAGTTCGCCCCACTCCGGGTCCGGCGCCCCCACCACGGCCGTCTCGGCGACCGCGGGATGGCGCAGGAGTGCCTCCTCCACCTCGCGCGGATAGATGTTGGAACCCCCGGCGATGATCAGGTCCTTGGCCCGGTCGACGAGGGTGAGGAAGCCGTCCGCGTCGAACCGCCCGAGGTCGCCGGTGTGCAGCCAGCCGCCGCGCAGCGTACGGGCGGTGGCCTCGGGGTTGTTCCAGTAGCCCGCCATCACGGTCTCGCCCCGGACGGCCACCTCGCCGTTGGTCCCGGGCGGCACCTCCCGCCCCGCCGCGTCCACCACCCGTACCTCGACGCCGGTGCGCGCGCGGCCGACGCTCGCCAGCCGGCGCCCGAGCGCCTCGGCGTCGTCGCCCCGGTGGTCCCCGGGCCGCAGATGGGTGATCGTGGCGGGGGACTCGCCCTGGCCGTACCCCTGCCACAGCCGTTCGGGCCCGAAGCGGGCGATGACCCGCCGAAGGTCCTCGGCGTACATCGGGGCGCCGCCGTAGAGGATGTGGTGGACCTGGCCGACCAGCTCGTCCGGCAGCAGCGCCGGGTCCAGCAGCCGGCGCAGGATGGTCGGCACCGCGAAGAACACCGCGGGCCCGAAGGCGCGCAGCGACTCGCCCAGGCCCGGCGCGTCCACCCCACTGCCCCGCAGGAACACCTGCGGACGGGAGCGGGCGACGGCGGCCAGACCGAAGAGACCGCCCGCGTGCGACAGCGGCGCCAGGTGGAGCAGGGCCGCGTCCAGGCCCGGGCCGATGTCGACGAGCGCGCTCTCGGTCGCCGCCAGCACATTGCGGTGGGTGAGCGTCGCGCCCTTGGGCTGGCCGGTCGTGCCGCTCGTGTAGAACAGCCACGCCGGATCGTCGGGGCGCACGGACGCCGGAGGCCCGGACCCGTCAGGCGGCGCCGTACGCGCCAGCTCACCGGCCTCGGCCAACACCGTCCTCCCCAGGCCGTGTTCGCGCAGCGCACCGGCCAGCTCGTCCGTGGCGACGCACAGCCGGGCCGCGCAGTCCTCGATCTGCTGGGCGAACTCCTTGGGGTGCAGCCGCGCGTTCATGGGCGTCGCCACCAGCCCGGCCCACCAGATACCGAACAGGATCTCCGGATAGTACGGAGTGTTGCGCATCGCCAGTGCGACCCGGTCGCCGGGAAGCAGACCGTAGTCGCCCACCAGCGCGGCCCCGATCGCCCGCGCCCGCTCGGCCAGCCGACGGTAGTTGCGCAGTACGGTCGCGCCCTCGCACACCGCGGGCGCGTCCGGGGTCGCGGCGGCCGCCCGGTGCAGCAGATCCGCGATGTTCGCCGGGGCAGTGGACGTCGGTTCCAGGGCCTGGTTCACGGCAGCCTCCCCACCCGTAACGGCGCTTCCAGGACGACGACCGCCGCGGCCGCCTCCTCGAAGCCCAGGAACCCGCCGCCGTTCTCGGCGAGCCCGATCCGCGCGCCGGGCACCTGGCGCGCACCGGCCTCGCCGCGCAACTGCGTGGTCAGTTCGGCGATCTGCCCGATCCCGGTGGCCCCGACGGGATGGCCGTTGCACTCCAGACCGCCCGAGGTGTTGACCGGGAGGCGCCCGCCGAGCGCCGTCTCGCCGCGCTCGGCCGCGAGCGCGCCCTCACCGGGACCGACCAGCCGGAGGGCTTCGAGCTGGAGCACCTCACCGATCGCCGTCGCGTCGTGGACCTCCGCGAGCGACACGTCGGCGGGAGCGATCCCCGCGCGCTCGTAGGCGGTGGCGCAGGCGCGGCGGGTGATCTGCCGTTCCTCGTCGTCCAGGGCCCGGCCCGAGCCGGAGGCGACCACGCTCGCCCGGATCCGCGCGGCACGCCGGACGCCGATCCGGCGCGCCGCCGCAGGTGAGCAGACCAGGGCGGCCGCCGCGCCGTCGCCGATGGGCGCGCACATGGGGAGTGTCAGCGGCGCCGCGATCTCGCGTGCGGCCAGTACGTCGTCGACGGTGAGCGGGGTGCGGTGGGCGGCGTCGCGGTTGAGTGAGCCGTGCCGCCGGTTCTTGGCGGTGACGGCGGCGAGCCGACGGGGTGTGCAGTCGGGGAAGCGGCGCCGGTAGTGGGCGGCGAGCGCTGCGTAGACGTCCATGAACACCGAACGCCGACCGGGCGGCGCGGTCTCGGCCCCGGCGGCCTCCCGCAGCGCCTTGAGCTCGGCCTCCCAGCGGGCGACGTCCAGTCCGCCGTGGAAGGCCTCGGTGGTGCGCGTCTCGTCGGCCCCGTACATCTTCTCGGCGCCGAGCGCGAGGGCGACGTCCATCTCGCCGGCCCGTACGGCGGTGGCGGCGAGGTGGAAGGCCGTGGCTCCACTGGCGCAGGCGTTCTCGATGTTGAAGACCGGTACACCTTCGAGGGCGGAGCCGCGCAGCGCGACCTGACCCCGTATCAAATGCTGCTGTTCCAAGGCTCCTTGAGTGGCATTGGAGAAGAACACCCCGTCGACCACCGAGGATCCGGCCGCGGCGTCGGCGAGGCACAGGGCGACAGCCTCGCGGGCCAGCGCGCCGACACTGAGCTCGGGGAACCTGCCGTACGGGGTGCGGCCCACGGCGAGGACGTACGCGTCGGTCATGAGCCGGTCGCGGGGAGCGCGGGCACATGGACGGTGTTGCGCAGGACGCCGATCCCCTCGACCTCCAGCTCGACCACGTCCCCGTCCTTGAGCGACCGCGCCAGGTCGAACCCGGTGCCGGTGGGGACCGTGCCGGAGCCGATGACGTCGCCGGGGTGCACCGCCCGGTCCCGGCTGAGGTGGACGATCGCGTCCTCGAAGGTGTGGTGCATGCCGTCGGTGCCGCCGCGCGACCACTCCTGGCCGTTGACCCGGGCGGTCATGGTGAGCGCGTACGGGTCGGTGAGCTCGTCGCGGGTGACGATGCAGGGCCCGAGCGTGTTGGACCCGGCGAAGTCCTTGCCCTCGCAGGGGCCCACGCCCGCCGGCATCAGCTGCATCTGGAGGTCGCGGGCGCTCCAGTCGTTGAACACGGTGTAGCCGAAGATGTGCTCGTGGGCCGCGCCGGGCTTCACCTCGCGGCCGGTCCGGCCCACCACGGCGGCGAACTCCAGCTCGAAGTCGAGCTCTTTCGCCCCGGTGGGCGCGGTGATCACGTCCTCGGGCCCGCTCACCGACAGATGGTCGGCGGTGTAGTACATGACCCGCTCGCGGAAGAGCGGATTGAGGTCGAACCGGCCACTGGCCATGAGCCGTTGGAACTCGGCGTCGGGGTCCTCGGCGCGGGCCGACTGGCG
Organism: Streptomyces sp. TLI_146; assembly: GCF_002846415.1. Lineage (NCBI taxonomy): Bacteria > Bacillati > Actinomycetota > Actinomycetes > Kitasatosporales > Streptomycetaceae > Streptomyces > Streptomyces sp. TLI_146. The sequence goes on along the minus strand of NZ_PJMX01000001.1, from coordinate 1,089,914 downwards.
CCGGGCCAACTCCCTGAGCCCCGACTCCAGATGGGCGATGAAAAGGCCGCAGTCGCGCAGCCGGGCCGGGCGCGGCAAGGGTGCCCGCAGCGCGATGTCCTCCATGGCCAACACGGCGGGCCCGTGACGGAGTTGGCAGAGCTCCCGCGCCCTTCGGAGCCCTTCGTCACCGGACTCGATCAGGGCGAGCATGGAGGCGAAGGCCGCCTCTCCGGGAGCGGCGGCGGCGAGGTCGAGGACGGTCGTGTCCCCGTCCAGCAGCACCCCGACGGACCCCGGGCCCGGTTGCTCCTTCGGTTGCGGCTGTTCCGTCTGGTTCTTCCTCTGGTTCTTCTTCACGAACGTGACCAGGCGCATGACGTCTCCCATCGTGCGGTCGGTGGTTCGGAACGAGTACGGCGAGAACGCGATCGGCGGGGCGGCTCACCCGCGCATACTGGACAGCCGTCCAATCGTTGAACGCCCGACACAGGCCGTCAAGACTCCTCACATGATCGGTGTCCGGCGAGGGCGTCGGGCAGAGGGCCTGGGGAGGCCGCGCCCCTTGTGGAACAATCCGCCGCATGACCGGTCGTCGGGAGGAGTCCGCGCGGGAGAGCCGCCGCCGTCTGCTGCGGGCGGCGACGGAACTGGTGGCCGAGGCCGGCCCGAGGGCCGCGTCCGTGCAGGCGGTCGCCGACCGGGCGGGAATCAGCCGGGGTTCGGTCGCCTGGCACTTCGGCTCGAAGGACGGCCTGATCGTCGAGGTGATCGAACTCGCCTTCCGCACGGCCGAGGAGGAGTACGGCCGACGGCTGCCGCACTCCGGCCCCCTGTCGTTCGACGCCCTCGTGGACGCGCACCTGGCCGTGGTCGACGCCCCCTGCGGGCGGGTGTTCGCGACCGTCCTGCCGGAGGTCCTACGGGACGAGGGCCCGCTGCGGGACGCCTACATCGAGGGGTACGAACGCACGCGGCAGGTATGGATCGGCTACCTGGAACGCATCATCCAGGACACCCCCGGCCTCCCCGACGCGAAGAGCCTGGCGTCGATCGTCTTCGGCACCGGCATCGGTCTGCACACCCTGCACAACCTCGACGGCCTGGTGGACCGGGAGGCGGCGTTCACGGCGCTCAAGCAGTTGTTCGGGTTGGCTGCGGGGATCCGGCAACGGTGAGGCGCGTGGGTGGCGGGACGCACGTCAGGATCACCATCACCCCGCCGAAGAGGCAGGAGACGACACCCAATCCGGGCGTGGCCTCCGCCGCCATCGCCCGGTCGGGACGCTCCGGCAGATACCGCACCGGCACGGCGTCCCCCGCCACGTGGAGGACGTACGGGCGGTGCTCGCCCGCAGTATCAACTTCGGCAGCCAGGCGGGCATCAAGGTCTCCCGGCCCTCGGACGCGCTGGCCGCCACCCTCCTGATCGGCGTGCTCGCGGGCCTCTATCCGGCGATCCGCGCCTCGCGCCTGCATCCGACGGTGGCGTTGCACGCGGCGTGAAGCGGTACGGCGGGCCGGCCTATCCGGCTTCCGTCAGCGCGCGCCCGATGTGGTCGCCAAGGCGGGGCAGCCAGTCGGGCCGGGCATTGCCAAGGAGATGGTCGCCGTGGGGGACGGACAAGTAGCTCCCGCGTGGCGCCAGTCGGGCCAGTGACTCGCCGTTCGCCACCCCGGGGATGACGTCCTGGCCGCCGTCCACGACCAGGAGCGGGGCCGCGATACGGGGCGCCAGAGGGGCGAGGTCCACCTGGCGGGCGAACGCACGGGCCGCGTCGGGTCCGCCGGTGCGGCGGGCCATGATGTCCCGTACGGGCGTCGGAAGTTGGTCCCAGTCGAGGCGGAAGGGGCCGCTGACGGTCGCGGCGACCGCCACGCGCGGCTCCAGCGCCGCGGTCCGGGCCGCGAAGTAGCCGCCCAGGCTCATGCCGACGAGCCCGATGCGGGCGACGCCCAGGGCGTCGACGACCCGGCCCACCACCTGCTCGTACTCCGGCGTGAGGGTCGTCGTGGCCGCGAGCGCGCCCTGTCCCGGGCCGTCCATCGCGAACACGGCCAGCCCCCGGGCCAGCAGCGCCGACACCAGACCGAGGAACTCCTCCTTGGCCGAGTCCAGGCCGGGGACGACGACCACGGTGCCCGGCGCGTCGAGCGGGCCGCGCAGCCAGCCGGTGAACCCCTCGCCGCTCACGCGCCGGGCGCCGGGCTCCAGCACCGTCAGCGCCCGGCCCAAGGCGTGGTCCGCCTCGGCGGCCGCACGGTCGGCCTCCGCGTACGGCGCCAGTGTGGCGAGGTGGAACCATCGGGCCGCCGTCAGCAGGAACTCGCCCGCCGACACGGACGATGCCGCGCGTTCCGCGCGGTCCAGATGGGCCTGTGCGGTGCGCACGAAGGACGGGCCCCAGTCGGCGACGGAGGCGAGGGCCTCGGTGACGCGCCGGTACTCGTGGGGGTCGACGCCCGCGCCGGTGGCGCGCGTCCACTGGGCGGCGGCGAAGGCGGCGGTCTCCGAGGTGGGGGATTGTGCGGCGGGGGATCGCGTGGCGAGGGGGCGCGTGGCGCTCATCGTGCTCCGCCCGTCACCAGGACGGCCTTGCCGCGTATCCGGCGTTCGCGCAGGTCGACCAAGGTGTCGGCCGTCTTCGTCCAGTCGGCGATCCGGCCGATCTCCGGGTGCAGCAGGCCCTGTTCCACCAGGCGCACCAGGGCCGCGAGGTCGGAGCCGTAAGGGGCGCCCGCGTAGTGGAAGTGCTGGATGGTGACACGCTCGGGCCCCTTGAAGAGCTCGAAGAAGTCGAGGGTCACCGGGCTCCGGCTCGCCTGCCCGAACCAGACGAGCAGGCCGCCCGGGCGCACCTTCGACAGGGCGATCGGCAGATCCGGCCCGCCCGTCGACTCCAGCACGACGTCGAACGGCCCCTGGGCCGCCGCGACCTCGTGCACCACCCGCGCGCCCAGCTCCGCGAGGCGCTCGCCGCGCACCGGCGTGGCCGTCACGGCGGTCAGCTCGGCCCCGGCGCCCACGGCCAGTTCGGTGACGTAGTGGCCGACGCCGCCCGAGGCGCCGGTCAGCAGCACCCGTCGCCCGGCCAGGGAACCCGCCGTGCGCAGCAGCCGCAGGGCGGTGATCCCGGCCAGGGGCAGGGCCGCCGCCCGTACGCTGTCGACGCTGTCGGGGAGGACCGCGAGGGAGTGGGTGGGCACGGCGGCGTACTCGGCCCAGCCGCCCAGCGCCGGATGCCCGACCACCCGGGCGCCGATACCGGGGCCGGAGCCGTCGGCCGCGGCCTGCACGACGAGCCCCGCGACGTCCTTGCCGGGCAGCAGCCCCGGCCGGGGGTGTTCGAGGAGGAACGTCTCGCCCCGGTTCGGCGCGAACGCCTCGACCTTGATCAGAACCTCATCGGGCGCCGGTACGGGCTGGGGGACTTCGGCGAAGGCGACCGGGCGCGCGGCTTCCCCGGTGGGAATCAGTCTCTGCATGCCGAGCATGCAACCTCGGCGGCCACCCCGTGATCCAACAACGAACAGGCAAGACCGACAACCTTTGGTTGTCACCTATGGTGGGAGCCGTGGATCTCGACATGGCGCAGGTACGTGCCTTTGTACGCGCCGCCGAGGAAATGCACTTCGGACGGGCGGCCGCGACGCTCGCCCTCTCGCAGCAGGCGCTCTCCAAGAGGATCGCGCGGCTGGAGTCCCTGCTCGGCACCGAGCTGTTCCGGCGCGACGGCAACGGCGTACGCCTCACCGAGGCCGGACAGCGTTTCCTTTCACCGGCCAGGCAGGCGCTGGCCGCCGCCGACGCGGCAGTGGCGACGGCGGTCGGGAAGGACCGCCCGCTGCGGGTGGATGTCTGGGGGCACCTCTACGCGCCGATGCGGACGCTGGCCCAAGTCGCCGGACGGGCCGGGGAGTTGGTGCTCGGGCACGGCCGCGATCTGCCGTCGGTGACGGCGGCGCTGCTGCGCGGCGACATCGACGCCGCCTTCGGCCGGGTCCACCCTCCGCTGCACGCGGGCCTCGCCCACCGTCTCGTCCGCCTCGAACCGGTGGACGCCGTGCTGAGTACGCGCCACCCCCTCGCCGCCGAACCGGAGCTACGGCCGGAGCAGCTGCGCGGCAGCGTGCTGTGGGCGCCCGGTGCGCTGGACCGGCTCGACTTCCTCCACCAGTTCGCCGAGCGGTTCGACATCCCGGACCGGGCCGCCGGCGTCAACCTGGGCGTCGGCCACTTCCTCACGGAGGTGGCCGACGACCCGCGGCGCTTCTCGCTCCTGCCCGCCGACGTGCCCCTGCCGCCGGTCCCCGGGCTGTGCTCCGTTCCCCTGGTCGGACCCACACCGCTCTACGCCTGGTCACTGCTGTGGCGCACCGGCAGCGGACACCCGGGCCTTGACGGCCTCACCGCCGCCTGCGCGGCGGAGGCGGCGCGGAGCCGATGGCTGGAGTACGACCCGGCGCACGACTGGCTGCCCGAACCGCCCGCGCGCGGCGGGCGGGACTGAGGTTCAGGCGCGCCGGGCGGTGAAGATGCCCCAGCGCAGGTGTCCTCGGTGGGCCGCGTCCACCCACAGCGGCAGATTGGCGAGCAGACCGTCGACGTACGCCGGGCTGATGATCTGGCGCAGTTCGTGCTCCCGTCGGCTGGTCTCGGCGGTGAGGCGTTCGTAGTGGGTGAGGATCTCGCCGCTGCGGTCGTCGAAGTCGGTGCGGGTCAGGCCGAGTCCGGCGAGCGTCTGGCGGTACAGGTTCGGGGTGGCCAGGGCGTCCACGCCCAGGCGGGACACGGCGGGGCGCAGGGTGCGGACGGGGACGTCCTCGGCGGCCATCAGATCGGTGAAGACGAGCGCCCCTTCCGGCTTGAGCACGCGCACGGCTTCGCTGAGCAGCCGGGTGCGGTCGCCGCTGTGGCAGAACGCCTCCTGGGACCAGACGACGTCGAAGCTGCGGTCCGGGAAGGGGATGTCGTGGAAGGACCCGGTGACGACCTCGATCAGGGCGTCGAGGCCGCGCTCGGCGTTCGTGGCGCGATGGCGCGCGTTCTGGGACTCGCTGAGGTTGAGGGCGACGACTCGGCACCCGAAGCGTCCGGCCAGATAGCGGGTGGCGCCGCCGTAGCCCGACCCGAGGTCCAGCACCGTGCTGTCCGCGGTGAGCAGACCGCTCACCTTGTCCGCGGCCTGCTCGACCGTACGGCGCGAGGCCGTCGCGATCGACTCCTGGTCATGGGTGTAGATCCCGGTGTGGATGTCCTCGCCGCCCCACACGGCTTCGTAGAACGCGTCGACGTCGGCGGTGTCGTAGTAGCTGCGGGTCGCCTGCTCGGAACTCGATGCGCGGTCGTACGGCATGGGTCGTACTCCTTGTGCCAGGTGCGGGTGCGGTTCTGTGCGTGCTGTTCGGGGACCACCTCAACGTACTCACCGCCGCCGTCACAGAGCGCGAACAAGCCAACCGGCGGCGTAGTCGTGGCGCGCGGGAGGGGAAAAGAGCGCGCGGACACCGATGAGTTCCCCGCACTCGCGCCGTCTTACTGGAGCAGACCGCGACCGCGAGGTATCTGGGAGGAACATCATGAGGAAGATCACGGCTGGCGTCTTCATCTCGCTCGACGGTGTGGTGGAGGCGCCCGACCAGTGGCACTTCCCGTACTTCAACGACGAGATGGGCGCGGCGGTCGGCGCGATGCTCGCCGATGCCGACACCGTGCTGTTCGGCCGCAAGACCTACGAGAGCTTCGCCGGGGCGTGGCCGGAGCGCGAGGCGGCGGGCGGCGAGGACGCGGGCTTCGCCAAGATGCTGGGTGACGCGCGCAAGATCGTGGCGTCGAGCCGGAAGCTGGACTTCACCTGGCGGAACTCCGAGCAGCTGGAGGGCGACCTCGTCGACGCCGTCACCGCCCTGAAGAACGAGCCGGGCGGCGACATCGCCCTGAGCGGCTCGATCTCGGTCATCCGCCAGCTGCTGGCGGCTGGACTCCTGGACGAGCTGCACCTGCTGGTGCACCCGCTCGCCGTACGCAAGGGCATGCGCCTGTTCGACGAGGGCGAGCCCTCGGTCCCGCTGAAGCTGATCTCTTCGGAGGCCTTCCAGACGGGAGTGCTGAACCTGGTCTACGGCCCGGCCGACCAGAAGCCCGAGGGCACGTACGAGGACGCCAAGGCCCACATTGCCCCCACCGGGCAGTAGCGCTGCCGACGCTGTGGCCGTGCCGCGCTCACCGGCCGGGTGAGGTTGCGGTCCGCAGGCGTTCTCAGGGCGTGGCGGTCAGTTCGACCACGGGCACAACCACGTCGTCGGACTCGCCCCGTTCACGTACGGGTCGAGGGCGGCGTTCCGCGAGGCCCGGATCGGCCCGGCCGCTGCCCGGGCCGATTCCTCGGCGGCTCAGTTGTCGACGAAGGTGAGGCTGGTGGAGTCGTAGCGGGTGCCGGCGATCTGCTCGGACGGGGCGGCGGCCTCGATGGCGGCGAGGTCCTCCGGGGACAGCTCGACGGTCAGGGCCGCGAGGTTCTCCTCCAGGTAGCGCTGACGCCGGGTGCCGGGGATCGGCACCACGTCCTGGCCCCGGTGCTGCACCCAGGCCAGGGCGAGCTGCCCCGCGGTGACGCCCTTGGCCGTGGCCAGCTCGTTGAGCTTCGCCACGATCGCCAGGTTCCGTTCCAGGTTGCCGTCGGCGAAGCGCGGCTGGGTGCGCCGTATGTCGGTGGCCTCCAGCTTGTCGACCGAGCTGTACTGGCCGGTCAGGAAGCCCCGGCCGAGCGGCGAGAACGGGACGAGACCGATGCCGAGTTCACGGCAGACCGGGGCGATCTCCGCCTCCAGGTCACGGGTCCACAGCGACCACTCGCTCTGCAGCGCCGCGATGGGGTGCACCGCGTGCGCCCGCCGGATGGTCTGGGCACCGGCCTCGGACAGCCCGAGGTGGCGCACCTTCCCCTCCTGGACCAGCTCGGCCATGGCGCCCACGGTCTCCTCGATCGGCACCGACGGGTCGACCCGGTGCTGGTAGTAGAGGTCGATGTGGTCGACCCCGAGGCGCCGCAGCGACGCCTCGCACGCCTGCCGTACATAGGCGGCGTCCCCGCGGATGAGGGTGGGCTCGCCCAGGCTGTTGGCGAAGCCGAACTTGGTGGCCAGCACCACCTCGTCACGGGGCCGCCCGACGAGCGCCCGTCCGATCAGCTCCTCGTTGTGGCCGGAGCCGTAGTAGTCGGAGGTGTCCAGCAAGGTCACCCCGAGGTCGAGGGCGTGGTGCAGGGTGGCGATGGACTGGGTGTCGTCCGTGGCGCCGTAGCCGTGGCTCATGCCCATGCACCCCAGGCCCTGCGCCGAAACCGCCAGGCTGCCCAGGTAACGGGTGGGAACGGTGGTCATGTTGCTGCCTCCTGAACTGGAAACGATCTGTTCAGGACGCTAGGTGCTGGAGTGCACTCCAAGTCAACCGGCTTTCGGCTCCTGGGGTTTGCCGGGCGGCGGACCGGGGTCTGTCCAGCCCTCGTCCGAAGATCCGACGAAGCGCCCCGCTCGTGTCGCCTGCCGCTGAGTGTCGTTGTGTGAGTGAAGCACTTCCGCTTCGCCGTTTCGTTGTCCAACAGGGGATCAATAATGCGTCTTATCCGTCCGTTCGCCGTCGCTCTCGTCGGGCTGAGCTTCGCCCTGACCGTCCCGGTAGGGACGGCCGTCGCCGCGAAGGGCCCGTTCACGTTCCAGAGCGCGGGCCGGCCGTACTTCGTGGAGAACCTGCCGGACGGCAAGTGCTTCACGATGTCCCAGGCGGCGTCCAGCCCGCACAACGGGACGGGCTCGTCGGCGACGGTCTTCGCCGGTAAGCAGTGCAAGGGCAAGGCCACGAAGATCGCCGCCGGCAAGCAGGGTCCGAAGGGGCTGCGCTTCTCCAGCGTCCGCTTCGGCTGACAGTGCCGGGCCGAACAGGCCGCCTTGTCAGTTGGGCATCGCCCAGACCTGGTTGGCCTGGAGGTGGCCGCACGTCCAGGTGTCGAGCTTGGTCGCGTCGGCCGTACCGCCCCCGTACACATCGAGGCACAGCCCGCTCGCGGCACTGCGGACTGTGCCGTCGGGGTTCGCGTTCCACTGCTGGGCGGTGGTGCCCGTGCACGTGGACAGGGTGACGGAGCCGCCGGCGGTGGTGCCGCTCGCGGTCAGGCACTTGCCGAGTGAGCGCAGGGTGCGGTCGGTGCCGGTGGTCCAGCGTTGGTTGGGGTTGCCGGTGCAGGTGTAGAGGATCACCTGGGTGCCGTCGGCCGTGCCGCTGCCGGTGACGTCCGCGCACTTGGCGCCGTTGCCGGTGAGCTGGCCGGTGGGGACGGCGGTACCGCAGCCGCTGCCGGGGGTGAGGCGCCAGACCGCCGTGCCGTGGGCGGGAACGGTCGCGGTCAGACTGCCGCCGACCGTCGAGGTGGCGCCGGTCCACAGGTCCTTGGCGGTCACCGTGCAGCCCGGCAGGCCGACGTCGGCGAGCGCGGTGGAGAGGGTACGGGCGGTCGCACTCCGGTTGAGGACGGCGACCGCGCGGTCCCCGTCGGCGAGCGGCCGGGCCAGGACGTCGGTGCTGCCGTCCGTGGACACCACGCCCGCCTGCCGGCCGAGGCCGTCCTGGTCCACCTTGATCAGCTCGGTGTTGCCCAGCGCGGACCGGGCGGCCGGGGTGAGCTTGGAGACGTCCGAGGAGAGGATGAGTGGCGCGGCCATCATCGACCACAGCGCGACCTGGCTGCGGGACTCGTCGTCGGTGAGCCCGCCCGCGCCCGCGATCAGGAAGTCCGGGTCGTTCCAGTTGCCCGGGTGGGCGTAGCGGCCGATCCAGCGGTTGTAGCCGTAGTTGGCGAGCACGCTGGACCAGCGGCTCGTGTTAGGCCGCGCGGGATCGTAGGTGGCGATGTCCCAGCCCTCGCGCCAGAGCTGGCCGTCCGAGCCGACCCAGGACAGTACGTCGAACCAGGTGGGGTTGCCCCATTCGCCGCTCTGGAAGTAGGCGGGCGCGGACTCGGAGAACACGATCTCGCGGCCCGAGCCGCGCAGCGCCGTCGCCTGGGCGTCGTACGCCTGCCGGTAGGCCTGCTCCTGCGTCTGGCCCGGAGCCACGTACACATTGCAGCCGTCGAGTTTGAGGTAGTCCACGCCCCAGGAGGCGAAGGCGGCGGCGTCCTTGGCGAAGTGGTCCGCGCCGCCGCCCTGGGGCCGTCCGCTGCCGGGGTAGCCGCCGCAGGTCGACGAGCCCGCGTCCTCGTAGATCCCGAACCGGAGCCCGCGGGCGTGGAGGTACTGGCCGAGCCAGGCCATGCCGTGCGGGAACTTGACCGGGTCGGCGACGAGGTTCCCGTCGGCGTCCCGCGACCGGGTCGTCCAGCAGTCGTCCACGGTCACCGTGGTGTATCCCTTGGCGGCGAGGCCGGTCGAGACGAGCGCGTCGGCGTTGGCGGTGACGGTCTGCTCGGTGACGCCGCACTGGTAGTGGGCCCAGTCGTTCCAGCCCATCGGCGGGGTGGGGGCCGGTACTTGAGCCGCCACGGGAGCGGTCTCGGGCGACGCGTGCGCGGCGGTCGCCGTGGCGAGCGGCAGGCACAGCAGGGCGGCGGCGGCCGCGGTCAGGGCGGTGCGTCTACGGGGTGAACGTGGGGGGCGTGGCACGGGGAGCTCCTCTGTCGTGAGAAGGGGACGTGCGGCCTGGCGTGATTGATGGTGCATCGTAGCGCGGGGTTTGAAGCACCTTCAATCACCGTGCAGACAGCTTGAGTTGATCGCGGCCAGGGGTGCGAGGAGGTTCCGAAGCGCGCGCCCTGAAGGTGTTGTGTTTGATTACGTGCACTCTTGACGCTTCTTGATCGATTAATTACGTTGCGGCGCAGCACAGCGGAGAGGCGCGTGTCCTTCCGCCCGCCTCACGTGCCGCCGAACGCCTCATGACCCGCCCGCAGTTCGCCTGCCGCACCGGGGAGTACGCATGCACCGACGCACCCTGCTGGTCGCCGCCGCCCTGAGCCCGGCCGCCGCGCTGGCCGTCTCCGGCAGGCGCGCCTCCGCCGCCGGGCACACCTTCGGCTTCTCCGCCGACGGATCCCGGTTCGTCCTCGACGGCGCCGTGTTCCAGATCCGCAGCGGCGAGATGCACCCCGCCCGCATCCCCGTGCAGTACTGGCGCCACCGCATCCGGATGGCCAAGGCGATGGGGCTCAACACCATCGCGCTGTACGTGATGTGGAACTACCTCGAAGAGCGGCCCGGCGTCTTCGACCTCACCACCGACCGGCGTGACTTCGCCGCCTTCATCCGGCTCTGCGCGCAGGAGGGCATGTACGTGCTGCTGCGCCCGGGCCCGTACGTCTGCGGCGAATGGGACCTGGGCGGCCTGCCCTCGTACCTCCTGAAGAAGCCGTCCGTGCGGCTGCGGGTGAACGCGGGCCAGGACCCGGACTACATGGCGGCCGTGGCCCGGTACGTGAACGCGATCGCCCCGGCCGTCCGGCCGCTGATGGCCGTCAACGGCGGCCCGATCCTGATGGTGCAGATCGAGAACGAGTACGGCTCGTACGGCAGCGACGGCACGTACCTGGAGCAGCTGCGCCAACTGTGGCTCGGGGCAGGGGTGGAGGGGCCGTTCTACACCCAGGACGGGCTCGGCCAGGTCGTGGCGAACCACACCAACGTCACCGGCGGGGCGATCGGTCTCAGCGGCGGGACCTCCTCGGACATCAGGGCGTGCCGCACGGCGTACCCGCGGGTTCCGGCGATGTCGGGGGAGCTCTACCCGGGATGGCTCACGCACTGGGGCGAGGGTGCCTTCGCCGGGCAGGACACCGACCTCTCCGGGGCGCTGCGGGAGCTGATGGACGCAGGGCAGTCGTTCAACGTCTACGTGGTGCACGGCGGCACCAACTTCGGTTACTGGGCCGGTGCCAACGCGAACGACGACGGAAGCGGCTACACCGCCGACATCACGACCTACGACTACGGGGCGCCGATCACCGAACAGGGGCGGCCCGCGCCGAAGTACGCCGCGTACCGCTCGCTCATCGGCGGCTATCCGGGTGTCTCACTGCCACCCGTACCGGAACCGATCCCCACCATTACGCGTAGCGGAAACGACGCGCCGGTCCCGAGCGCCTACGCGTCGCTGTGGGACAACCTGCCCGCCGCTCTGCCGCCCGCGCAGACGGTCGCGCCGCAGCCCATGGAGAACTACGGGCAGAACTCCGGGTTCATGCTCTACCGCAAGGTCCTCTCCGGGTACGCGGGAGGCACGCTCGACGTCACCTCCGTCCATGACTACGCCACCGTCTTCCTCGACGGTGTCTACCAGGGAGGTATCTCCCGCCCGGCGGTGCCCTCCGCGTACGCGACGCCGCTGAAGGTGACCACGGGCTCGCGTCTCGCACTCGGCTCTGCGGGCGCAAGGCCCACGTTGGACATTCTCGTCGAGGGTATGGGGCGGACCAATTTCGGCCACGGCCTGGTCGACCGCAAGGGCATCACCCAGCAGGTCTCCCTCTCCGGTGCGGGGCCGCTCGACGGCACGGTGAGCGACTGGCAGACGTATGCCCTCCCGGTCGACGAGGCGTTCGTCGCACACCTGCGTCCGATGATCAGCGACCCCGGCCGCGCGGGCCTCTTCTTCCGCGCCGCGGTCACCCTCGCCGAGACCGGCGACACCTACCTCGACATGTCCGGCTGGACCAAGGGCGTCGTCTGGGTGAACGGACACAACCTCGGCCGGTACTGGTCCATCGGACCGCAGCAGCGCCTGTACTGCCCCGCCCCATGGCTCACCGTCGGACAGAACGAGATCCTCGTCCTCGACCTGCACCAACTGCGCCCGCAGCCCGTCCCGTTCCGGGCGACCCTCGTCGAAACCCCCTGCACTCTCACCAACCGGCGCAGCGGCAAACTCCTCGACGTACCGGACTGGTCAACCGCTTATGGTGTGCAGCTGAACCAGTGGGGCGGCAACGGCGGCGCCAACCAGCAGTGGCGCCGCACCACGGCCGCCGACGGGACCTGCACGTGGGCGAATGTGCACTCGGGCCAGCTCGTCGACATACAGGCAAACGCGTCCGCTGACGGCACACCGGTCATCCAGTGGCCCGCCAACGGTGGCGCCAATCAGCGGTGGCGGCCGGTGCCCACCAGTGACGGGTACGTGAAACTCGTCAGCGTCAGCACCGGCAAGGTGCTCGGGGTGGCCGGGAGCGCGACCGCCGACGGCGCGAAGATCGTCGAACAAACCTACACAGGGGATTTCAGCCAACAGTGGCTCATCGCGTCACTGTGACCGTATGGCGGTATGACAGCGGGTCGGACTGACTGGTTCCCGTCGCGAACGGAGGTCCGCGCCGCCCCGTGAAGGTGCAGTCGTCACACGCTCAACTCCTGTGAGCGCGCGCCGAGTTGGACGCCCGCCCCATGCCGCGCCGCCGCGCCGTGGCACACCCCCGGACGCACCGCCGTGCCCGCCGAGGGAGCGCTTGACCCCGCCGCCGCCCCGCACCTAGCCTTGCAAAGGTGCGCTAAAGGGCATTTCGGCTGACTCATGCGTGGACCGGCGGTTCGCCGAAACCCTGGAAGCCGGCAAGTGAACGTGCTTTGACACTTCACCCCCTGTGGCCGTCCTGGGCCGTCACCCCGTGTGGGCCCCGCCACGACGACAGCGCCGTCACCCCCAGCCGAAGGAGATCGGCATGGACGCTGAGCCCATTGCGTTAGTAGGGATCGGATGCACACTGCCCGGTAAGGTCCACGGGCTGGACGATATGCACACCGTCCTGTCGGAAGGACGGGACTGCGTCGAGGAAATACCGTCCAGCCGCTGGGACGTGGACGAGTTCTACGATCCCGATCCCCTGGCCCTGGGCAAGACCTATACCCGGCACGGCGGATTCGTCGACGACGTCGACCTCTTCGACGCGACGTTCTTCGGCATCTCGGACGCCGAGGCGACCCGCATGGACCCGCAGCAGCGCCTGCTCCTGCAGACCGTGTGGCACGCCCTGGAGCACGCCGGGCAGAACGCCGACGAGATCAGGGGCAGCAACACCGGTGTCTTCCTGGCTCTCATGAACAGCAACAGCTACTTCATCCTCAAGCACGAGGCCCTGGGCCTCAACGGCATCACGGCATACGACTCGATGAGCGACTCGATGAGCATCAGCGCCGGTCGCGTCGCCCACTTCCTGGACCTGAAGGGCCCGTGTCTCACGGTGGACACGGCCTGTTCCGGCTCGCTGGTCGCCATGCACCTGGCCCGGCAGTCCATCCTCACCGGCGAGTGCGACTCGGCCATCGTGGCCGGGGTCAATCTGATCCTCAACCCGCAGGTCCACATCGCGTTCTGCAAACTCGGCCTGTTCTCGCCCAGCGGGCAGTGCCGGTCGTTCGACGCGAAGGCGGACGGATACGTCCGCAGCGAGGGCTGTGTGGCCGCGCTGCTGCGCCGTCAGTCGCTCGCCGAGGAACGCGGCGATCCCGTCCTCGCCCACATCGTCGGCACCGCCATCAACCACGACGGACGCACCCCCGCGCTGACCGCCCCCAACGGGCGGACCCAGGAGGAGGTGATGCGCGCGGTCCTCACCCGCAGCGGCATCGACCCGGCGCAGGTCGACTACGTCGAGGCGCACGGCACCGGGACCCCGGTCGGCGACCCCATCGAGATGGGCGCCATCGCCAACGCGTACGGGCGGCCGCGCACCGCCGGGCGGCCGCTGTACGTCGGCTCGGCGAAGAGCAACTTCGGACACACCGAAGCCGCGGCGGGACTCCTCGGCGTCCTCAAGGCCGCCCTCTCCCTGCACCGCGAGACCATCTACCCCAGCGTCCACCTCGACCGCCTCAACCCCAAGATCGATCTCAGGGGTGCCGCGGTGGAGATCCCCACCGAGCCGGTGCCGTGGCCCCGGGGCGCCGCGCCGCGTCTGGCCGCCGTCAACTCCTTCGGCTACAGCGGCACCAACGCCCATGTGCTGCTGCGCGAAGCCCCGAGCCCGCGCCGCCGCACCGATGCGGTACGGCGGCGCCCCGCCGAGCTGCTCGTGCTGTCCGCCAAGTCGTCCACGAGCCTGGACGCGCTGGCCGACCGCTGGGCGCGGTACCTCTCGCGCACCGACCGGGACAGCCTGCCCGCCGCTGTCTACACCGCCGCCGCCGGGCGGGCCGCCCACCGCCACCGCCTCGCGGTGACCGGACGGGGCGGCACCGAGATCGCCAACGACCTGCGGCTGTGGCGGACCCGGCGCACACCCCCGTCAGTGACCGGCGGCCACCCGGTCAAGGCCGCGAAGACGGCCTTCGTCTTCACCGGCCAGGGCGTCCAGTACCCGGGCATGGGCCGCGAACTGTACGACCACGAGCCGGAGTTCGCCGCCGCGATCGACCGGTGCGCCGAGGTGCTGGACGGCGAACTGCCCGTACCGCTGCGGCAGCTCCTCTTCGACGAGCAGTCACCGCAAGCGCTCGACGACACACGGCTCGCGCAGCCGGCGCTGTTCGCCGTCGAGTACGCGCTCGCCTCCCTGCTGCGCTCCTGGGGAGCGGTGCCGGACGCGGTGGTGGGGCACAGCATCGGCGAAGTCGTCGCCGCGTGCGTCGCCGGGATGCTCACCCTGGAGGATGCCGCCCGCTTCAGCGCGGTACGCGGCCGACTCATGGGTGAACTGCCGCGCGACGGCGTGATGCTGGCCGTCGCCGCCGACCCCGGAACCATCGAGGGCTGGCTGTCCGGACGGGAGGCCGACGTCAGTCTGGCCGCGGTCAACGGGCCGCGCGCCGTGGTCGTCTCCGGGCGGGCCGAAGCCGTGGACGAAGTGGCGCGCCTCGCCGGAGAGCAGGGCGTCCGCACCACCCGGCTGCGCACCTCCCACGCCTTCCACTCGCCACTGATGGACCCGGTCCTGCCCGAGCTGGACAAGGCAGCCGCCACGCTGAGTCCTGTCGCCCCGGCCGTCCCGGTGTTCTCCGGAGCCACGGGCGAGGCACTGACCGGTGAGGAGGGACCCGAGTACTGGAGCCAGCAGGCCCGGCGGCCGGTCCGGTTCCACGACGCCCTGCGTGCGGTGGCCGCCGGCGGTTGCACGGCGGTCGTCGAGATCGGTCCCCACCCCGCGCTGCGGACGTATGTGGCGGAGGCGTTCGGCAAGGCCGACGTGACGGTGATCTCCACGCTCCAGCAGGACGGGCGGGACGTACGCAACCTCCTCGCCGCCGCGGGCGCCCTGTTCACGGCGGGTGCCGCCGTCGATCTGCCCGCGCTCTACCGCGGCCCCCGCCACCGCCGTACCTCCGACGCCCCGCAGTACCCCTTCCGCAGGGACCGGTACTGGGTGACGCCCGAGGACACCGGCCGCGCGGCGACGGCACCGGTGGCTCCGCCACGGCAGGCAGCCCCCGAGCCGCGACCGGCCGCGCACCGCGTCCACCGGCAGGACCTGCGGCCCGGCACCCCCTGGGTGGACCACCGCATCCTCGGTGCGACCGTCTTCCCGGCCACCGGCTATCTGGAGCTGGCCGTCGACGCCCGCGCCTCGGCCGACGGCCACGGCTCCACACCGGTCGAGCTCACCGACGTCAGCTTCGTGCGGCCGCTCGTCCTGGCCCCGGCCAGGCCCAGCAGCGTACGGGTGGACCTGGCGGGCGAGGGCGCCCCGGCCGACGGCCGCTTCCGGTTCACCGTGGCGGGAGGCGACGGCGACGACGCGCCCCGGTACTGCCACGGGACGGTCGGGCCCGTCGGCGAGCGACCCGGCGAATTCGCCGAGCGCCTGGACGATCTGCGCGCACAGATGTCCACCTCGCTCGCGCCCGGGCGTTTGTACGGGCTGCTGCGGGAGGACGGCCTGGAGTACGGCGCCAGCTTCTCCACCGTCCGCGAGCTGTGGACCGACGAGGCGGGCGGCCAGGCGCTGGGCCGGATCACCGCCGCTCCCGACGGCGCGGCCCGGGCCGGGCATCCGCACCGGTTCGCGACCATGCTCGACGGCTGTCTGCACCTGGCCGCGGCCGCGGCCCGCGACGGCGCGGCCAGGGGCACCTACCTCCCGGTGGGAATCGGCCGGATGGTGCTGCACGGGCCCCTGCCCGACCAGATCTGGGGCCATGTCCGGCTGGCCGACGCCACCGACACCGCGTTCACGGCGCGGCTGCGCGTCCTGGACGACACCGGGCGCCTTGTCGCGGACCTCGACGCCATCGAGTTCCGGCGCGTGGGCTCCCTGACCGACCCGGACGCGGCCCCGGCCGGGCCCGGCGGCAGTCGCTCGCGTGAGAGCGGCGAGTCGCGGCGCGAACTGCGCGCACACGTGGAGCCCCTGGCGGCAGGGGAGCGCCGGCAGGCGGTCATCGACTGGCTCATGGTCGAGATCGTCGACACGCTGGGCCGGATGTCGACGGAGCTGGAGATCGACATGAGCGATCTCGACCCGTCGCTCGCCCTCCTTGAGATCGGCCTCGACTCGCTGACCATCACCGAACTCCAGCGGCGCATCCAGGAGAAGCTCGACTTCCGTTTCAAGGCCATGGAGGCCCTGGAGTACCAGAGCATCGACGAACTGGCGGAGTACCTCCTCCACCAGGTGATCCTGGCCGACCCGGCCGGTGCCGAAGCTCCGGCGCACTCCTGAGCCCGGCCCTCCGCCGCCTTCGGCAGACCACATCCGGCAGATCCCACCAGAGGGGAAGTGCCAGCAATCGTGTTGAGCCCCGACTTCGTCAACAACTACCTCGACAGCCACCTCGGTGAACGCCAGGTCAACAAGATCCAGCACGGCTTCCCGTCGCCGCGCTTCTGGAACGAGACGTCCGTGCCGCTCGACGAGATCGCCGAGGACCGGATCAAGCTGCGCGAAGCGCACGGCACCTCACCCGTGTTCCTGTACGTCGGCGTCCCGTACTGCATCCAGACCGACCCCGGAAAGTGCGGGTACTGCCTCTTCCCCGTGGAGGAGTTCCAGGGCAACGCGGCCCTGGAGAACTACTACGGATACGTGGAGCGGGAAGCGGAGATGTACCGGGAGCAGATGCAGGGCTCCGTCCTCGCCGGAGCGTATTTCGGCGGAGGCACCTCCAACCTCTACAAAGGCCCCGTCTACCACCGCCTGATGGACATGGTGCGCCGCCTCTTCCCGGAGATCTCGGAGCAGGCGGACCTCACCCTGGAAGGCATCCCCCAGCTGTTCTCCCGGGAGAAGATGCAGGCCATCAGCGACTCCGGGATGAACCGCATCAGCATGGGCGTGCAGCAGGTCAACGAACGCCTCAACAGCTTCAGCGGCCGCAAACAGACCACCAAGCACGTCATCCAGAGCCTGGAGTGGGCGCGTGAACTGGGTCTGTCCGCCAACGTCGACCTGATCTTCGGCTGGCCGCAGCAGACCGTCGACACGATGCTGGAGGACCTGGAGACCCTGGTCTCGTGGGACGTCTACGACATCACCCACTACGAGCTGAACGTCGGCGGTCCCACCGACTTCGCCCTCAACCGCTTCCACGAACTGCCCAGCACCCTGGCCAACCTGGAGATGTACCGGGCGGGGCGCGACTTCCTGCTCGACCGCGGCTACCGGCAGCTGTCCACGTACAACTTCCGCCGCCCCGGCGACCCCGCGGCCCATGACTTCCGCGAGGGCTACACGACCCGCTTCGACCACCTGGACACCCTGGGACTCGGCTACGCGGCGATCACCTTCTTCGGCAATCCCGCGCTCCCCTCGGGCCGCTCCTGGTCGTTCATCAACCAACGCAACCTGGCCCAGTACAAGGCCGCCGTCGACAACGGCCGGTTCCCCGTCGAACGGGGCTACCGGCACACCGCCGAGGACTGGCTGATGATGCTGCTCTTCCGCAGCCTGATCAGCACGGAGATCGACCGCACCCAGTACGCGGCCGCCTTCGGCCTCGACATCTACGACAAGTTCGCCACCGTCTGGGACGCGCTGGCCGAGCGCGGCTACGCGCGGATCACACCGGAGCGGATCACTCTGACCGGCGACGGCCCGTTCTACGCGCCGATGTTCTCCGCCCTGGTCGCCGAGGAGCGCTACCGCGAGCTGCGCGAGGAGGCGGCGCGGCGCAAGAAGGACTCCGTCCGGCCCGCGGCCGCGTCCCGGAGCGGACAGTGACGGACGACCTCCCCCTGGCGGGGCGCGGCTGCGTCGTCACCGGCGGGTCGCGCGGCATCGGCGCCGCGGTGGTGCGTCTCGCACTGGCGCAGGGCGCCGATGTCGTCTTCGGCTACCACAGCGACAAGGACCGCGCCCGCACCCTCGCCGACGAACTGAACGCGGCCCATCCCGACCAGCGGTGCGTCCCGCTGTACGCCCATGTCGCCGACACCGACGAGGCCGAGCGCTTCGCCGTCGCGGCGCTCGGCCACCTCGACCGGTTCGACGTCCTCGTCAACAACGCGGGCGTCACCCGGGACACCCTGTTCGCCCGGATGACCCCGCAGCAGTGGCGCGAGGTCATCGGCACCAACCTCGACAGCATGTACACCGTCACCAAACCCCTGCTGATGCCGCTGGTGAAACAGCGCAGCGGCGCCATCATCAACATCGCCTCGTCCTCCGGGCTGCACGGCATCCCCAGTCAGACGGCCTACTCCGCCGCCAAGGCCGGGGTGATCGGCTTCACCAAGGCCCTGGCCAAGGAGATCGGGGCCCGGGGCGTCACCGTCAACGCGGTCGCCCCGGGACTCATCGAGACCGACATGACAGCCGCGATACCGCCCGACAAGACCGAGTTCCTCCAATCCCTCATCCCCGGCCACGCCTTCGGCACCCCGCAGGACGTGGCGCACCTGGTGTGCTTCCTCGCCTCCGACCGGGCCCGCTACATCACCGGGCAGGCCATCGAGATCTCCGGCGGCCTGGTCGTATAGGGGCCGTACACATCGGTACGGGGATGGCTCAAACGGTCTGCCCATGGCCGCCGCTCACGCGCAGGAGTCCCTCCTGGGCGAGAGTGGCGGCCAGGATTCCGTCACGGGTGAAGACCCGGCCGAGGACGAGGCCGCGCCCACCGGCGGCCACGGGCGTCTCGTGGGCGCAGAGCAGCCAGTCGTCCGCGCGGAAGGGGTGGTGGATCCACACCGTGTAGTCGATGCTGCGGCCGTTGGCGTGGAACCACGAGACGCCGTGCCGCACCAGCACGGTCTCCAGCATGGTGACGTCGCAGATGTAGACCAGGAGGCAGGCGTGGAGCAGCCGTTCGCGGTCGCCGCCCGTCCCGGCCGGCAGCTCGCCCCTGGCACGCAGCCACACCTGGGTCCGGGCGGACGCCAGCGACGGATCCTTCTCCACGTCGAAGCTCAACGGCCCCACGAACCGCTGGTCGTAGGGCTTGCCCAGCGGCGACACCTGCGCGCCGAACGCCTTGGTCAGCCGCTCCTCGTACGTGGGCAGGTCCTCCGGCGCCGGGACCGACGGCATGGGGTCCTGGTGGGCGAGGCCCGGCTCGGGCCGGTGGAAGGAGGCGGCCAGCGCGAACACCTCCCGGCCGCGCTGGCTCGTATACACCCGTCGGGCGGCGAAGGACGTGCTGTCCTTGACCCGTTCGACCCGGTGCTCGAAGGGCGTGTCCGGCACGGCGGGCCGGGTGAAGGACGCGTGCACCGAGTGCGTGTCGAGCCCGTCGGGGACCGTACGGCCGGCGGCGGCCAGCGCCTGGGCGGCCAGATGGCCTCCGTACACGGGGGAGGAGGGCTCCAGCGGAGCCGGCCCGAGGAAGTGCTCGCCCTCGCCCCGGTCGGGCACGGGGTCCAGTTCGAGCAGCCCGAGCAGGTCGAGGAGTGCGCGTTCCTGGTCCATGAGCCCCACTCACCTCGGCGTCGCGGTGCGCCAGCCAGTATCGCCAGGCCGGTCCGGCCCATCAAGCGAACAGGCCGGAAAGCTGGCCGAGTTGTGCCGCAGACAGGACACCGGTCCGTGCGGTACGTCGGAGCAACGCCCGCTCCACGATCGGAGGACCCCCCATGTTCGACCGCGTCAGCGCGTTGCTGTACCGGCGACGCGCGGCCGTGCTGTGGGTGAGCGCGGTTGTCGTCGTACTGGCCGGAATCGGCGGCCTGGGGGTGGAGAACCGGCTGGTCCACGGCGGGTTCGCGGATCCCGGGGCGCAGTCCTCCCATGCCGAGCGCCTGGTGGCCGAGCACTTCCCGGGCACCGACGACGACCTGGTGCTGCTGCTGAGCGGCGCCGGTCCGGTCGATTCGGCGCAGTCGGTCTCGCTGGGTACGGAACTGACCCGGCGGGCGGAGCGGACCCCCGGCGTGCGGGCGGCCACCTCGTACTGGAGAGCCGGGCGCGCCCCCTCGCTGCGCTCCCGGGACGGCTCCATCGGGCTCGTCACCCTCTCCCTGCGCGGCGACGAGGACGACCGGGCGAAGACCGCCGAGCGGCTGGTGCCGGACGTGCGACGGCACGCGCGGGGGCTGACGGTGATGGCGGCCGGGTCCGCGCAGGTGCAGTCGGAGGTCGGCAAGCAGACCGCGCACGACCTTCTGCTCGCCGAGGCGATAGCCACACCGATCACCCTCGTCCTCCTCCTGCTGATCTTCGGCAGCGCTGTGGCCGCCGCTCTGCCGCTGGTCATCGCGGTGCTGTCGATCCTGGTGAGCCGGGCGATGCTCAACGCGCTGGCGGGCACCGTGTCGATCTCGGTGTACTCGATGAACTCCACCACCGCGCTGGGCCTCGGACTCGCCATCGACTACAGCCTGTTCATCCTCGCCCGCTTCCGTGAGGAGCTGCGCACCGGCGCCACGGTGCGCGAGGCCCTGGTGCCGACCGTGCGCAGGGCCGGGCGGACGGTCGCGTTCTCCGCTCTCACCGTGGCGCTGTCCCTCGTCGCCCTGCTGGTCTTCCCCCAGTTCTTCCTGCGGTCCTTCGCCTACGGCGGGATCGCGGTGGTCCTCACCGCCGCCGCGGGTGCGGTCTTCGTGCTGCCCGCGCTGCTCGCCGTCCTGGGCCACCGGGTCAACCGCTACGACGTCTTCGCCCGGTGGCGCGGTGCCGCGCCGCCCACCGCCCCCGAGAACGGACGCTGGTACCGCTTCGCGATGGCGGTGATGCGCCGCCCGGCCCTCTACGGAGGCGCCGTGATCGTGCTGCTGCTCGTCCTCGCCTCCCCGTTCACCCGGGTCTCCTCCGGCCTCTTCGACGACCGCTCGCTGCCCGCCGACTCCCAGGTGCACCGCGCCACGCAACTGCTGCGCGACCGCTTCGACGCGGGCGTGCTGGGCACGGTGCCGGTGGTGGTCCAAGGCGCGGGGCCCGGCCTGGACTCCTACGCCCGCACCCTGTCCACCGTGCACGGCGTACGCCAGGTGACCGCGTCCACCGGCGCCTACGCGGGCGGCCGCCGGGCACAGGAGCCCGGTCCGGGTTCCGCCGCCCTCGTGGACGGCGACACCGCGCTGCTCTCGGTGGTCTCCTCGGTGGAGCAGGACTCCTCCGCCGGGACCCGACTCGTGGGCCGGTTACGGAACGTGGAGCCGCCCGACGGCACCGAGGGGGTGTGGGTGGGCGGCCGGGCCGCCGAGGTGAAGGACAGCACCGCGGCCATCACCCGGGCCACCCCGGCGGCGATCGGCATCGTGGTGGGTTTCTCCCTGGTGCTGCTGTTCCTGTTCACCGGGAGCGTTCTGATGCCGCTGAAGGCGCTGGTGCTCAACACCCTCAGCCTCAGCGCCACGTTCGGGGCGATGGTGTTCGTCTTCCAGGAGGGCCATCTGTCGTCCCTGGTGGGCAGCCCGCTGCACACCGGCACCCTGGACGCCACCATCCCGATCCTGACGTTCTGCGTGGCCTTCGGCCTCTCCATGGACTACGAGGTGTTCCTGTTGTCCCGTATCCGCGAGCGCTACCTGCTCACCGGCGACAACACGGAGTCGGTGGCCTTCGGCCTCCAGCACACCGGCCGCATCATCACGGCCGCGGCGGTCCTGGTGGCCGTGGTCCTGTTCGTCTTCGCGGTCTCCGGGGTGACGCTGCTCAAGCTGCTCGGCGTCGGCCTGGCCCTGGCGGTGATCCTGGACGCGACCCTGGTCCGCGCCGTACTGGTCCCCTCCTTCATGCGGCTGGCGGGCCGCGCCAACTGGTGGGCCCCGGCGCCGCTGCGCCGCCTCCACGACCGGGCGGGGTTGCGGGAGGACGCGGACGACGGGGCCTGACGGCTACTTCGCGAGCTTCGCCAGCGCGGCATCCAGGCGCGCCAGTGTCCTCTCGCGCCCCAGGACCTCCAAGGACTCGAAGAGCGGCAGGCCCACCGTCCTGCCGGTCACCGCGACGCGCACGGGCGCCTGGGCCTTGCCCAGTTTGAGGCCGTGGGCCGCGGCGACCTCTTCCAGAGCCGTCTTGAGGGACTCGGCGTCCCACGGCGTGGTGGCGTAACGCTCCCGGGTGTCCTTGACGATCGCGTCGGCGCCCGGCTTCATCGCCTTCGTCCACGACGCCTCGTCGTCCACCGGCTCGGCGAGGAACAGCCAGTCGACGTACTTGGTGATCTCGCTGAGCACGGTGATGCGCGTCTGGGCCAGCGGGGCCAGGGTCGCGAAGGCGGGGGCGTCGAAGGACTCGGGTGCCCAGGTCGCGTACGGCTCGGTCAGCCATGGACCGCACGCCTCGATGAACTCCTCGGGCGACAGATCGCGTACATACGCGCCGTTGAAGGCGGACAGCTTCTTCACGTCGAAGAACGCCGACGAGCCGTTGACGTCCTTGACCCGGAACAGCCGCTCCAGCTCCTGCGGCGGCCGGATCTCCATGTCGCCGCCGGGGCCCCAGCCCAGCAGCATCAGATAGTTGACCATCGCCTTCGGCAGATAGCCCTCGGCGAGGTAGTCCTCCAGCGCGACCTTGTCGCGCCGCTTGGACAGCTTCTGCCGCTTCTCGTTCACGATCACCGGCAGATGCGCCCACACCGGCGGCGCCGCCCCGAGCGCCTCCCACAGAAGCTGCTGCTTCGGCGTGTTCGACAGGTGCTCCTCGCCCCGGATGACCTGGGTGATCCCCTCGGCCAGGTCGTCCACCACGTTGGCCAGCAGGAAGACGGGCGAGCCGTCGCCGCGAGCCACGACGAAGTCCTCGATGGCGGAGTTCGGGAAGGCCGGCTCGCCCCGGACCAGGTCCACGACGACGGTCGCGCCCTCGTCGGGGGTACGGAACCGCAGCGCCCGCCCCTCCGCGTACTCCAGACCGCGCTCCCGGCAGAAGCCGTCGTACCCGAGCTGCTGCGAACCGGTCCGCTGCTGGATCTGCTCGCGGGTGCAGTCGCAGTAGTAGGCGCGTCCGGTCGCGTACAACCGCCGCGCGGCCTCGCGGTGCCGGTCGGCGTTGTGCGACTGGAAGTACGGTCCCTCGAAGGCGGGGTCGGCCTCGGAGATCCCGATCGACGCGAGCGCGTCGATGATCCCGCGCGTCCACTCGGGCTTGTTGCGCGCGGCGTCGGTGTCCTCGATGCGCAGGACGAACGTACCGCCGGACTGTCGCGCGACGGCCCAGTTGTAGAGAGCGGACCGGGCTCCGCCGACGTGGAACATTCCTGTCGGGGAGGGAGCGAAGCGAACACGAACCGGGGTAGTGGGCATGAGGGGAGATTACCGATCTCCGGCGTGGCCCCGCTCGCCGATACCTGCCTGACGCGCGCGTCCCCGCTACATCGGGATCTGGTAGCGATTCACCAGGTAGCGGCAGGTGTCGGCCACCTGCTGGTCGCTCAGCGCCGCGTCGCAGACGACCGCGGAGGCCACCAGCCCCTGGAGCACCTGGCCGTGGTCGGGGCGGTAGCCCAGGACCGGCGTGGACCAGCCGACGGTACGGACGCGGTCGTCCCTGCGCAGCTCGTACGGGTACCCGTTGGTGTACGTCTGGAGCCTGCGGGCCGCACCCGCGGTGCAGCGGACGGTGTACACCGCCCAGTCGTTGTCCGACTCGGCCGAGCGGGACATGTGGAAGGCGTCGACCATGCCGAAGAGCGACTGTACGGACCAGGGCATGACGTCGTTGCGGACGATGAGATCCACGGTCAGCTGACGCACGTCCGACCAGTAGTCGCCGTCCGTCGGGCCGAACTGGAAAGGCGAGCAGGGCAGGGTCACCGTGGCCTCGCTCGTCGGCCCACCGGCCGGGGAGGGGACGCGGGTGCGGCAGCCCCACCGCCGGCCGGTGACCGAGGCGTCGAGCATCCCGCTCAGATCCGCCCAGTGGCCGTCACTGAGCGGCCGGTCATGGGTGACCCGGCGCAGCCCGAAAGTCAGCGGAGGCGTCGCCCCGATGGCCCGGAGCGCGCTCGTCCGTCCTCCTTCACCGACGATACGGACCCTGTTGCGGTCGACGAGGACGGAGCGCAGGAATTCATAGGGCTGGGGGTCGGCGGGGACGAAGACGACCCCGCCCGCGTTCTCGTCCAGCGCGTCCACCGCGTTCTGGAACGCGTCGAGCGGCCGGCGGGGCCGGGAATGGCGTTGAAGTCACGGACATTGACGAATACGGGGGCCTCGGGCGCCATGATCCGAGGCTAGCCAAGCCCAGTGCGGGGGAACAGGCCTCAACTCCTCTTCGTATGAGGTGACTTGCGATGCCCCTGATCGGCTATCGGCGCAGGGTGGTCTCCCGCCGCATGTGCGAGAGTTTCGCGGGATTGCGCACCGCGTAGAGGCCGGTGATGAGGCCGTCGTCCATGCGCAGCGCCACGACGGTGTCGACCTCGCCGTCGAGCCGCAGGACCAGCGCGGGGTAGGCGTTGACCTGGGCCGGGCGCAGCGCCGACGCACTCATTCGGCCGAGCCCGGCGGCCAGCAGGCGGGCCACCTTGTCGGCCCCCGTGACGGGCTGCGGGACGGCCTGCTTGACGCCGCCACCGTCGCCGAGGAAGACGACGTCCGGCGCGAGGATGTCGAGCAGGCCCTGTATGTCGCCCGTCGCCGCCGCCCGTTGGAAGGCGTCGAGGGCGCTCTGGGTCTGGGTGCGGGTCACGGTCCCGCGCGGTCGGCGCGCCGTGACGTGGGCGCGTGCCCGGTGGGCGATCTGGCGGACCGCCGCCGGGCTCTTGCCGACGGCCTCGGCGATCTCGTCGTACTCGACGGCGAACACCTCGCGCAGCACGAACACCGCCCGCTCGGTCGGTGTGAGCGTCTCCAGGACCAGCATCATCGCCATCGAGACGCTGTCGGCCAGTTCGACGTCCTCGGCCACGTCGGGCGCGGTGAGCAGCGGTTCGGGCAGCCAGGTGCCGACGTAGGACTCCTTGCGGCGGCCGAGTGTGCGCAGCCGGATCAGCGCCTGGCGCGTGGTGATCCGGACCAGGTACGCCCGCGGCTCCCGCACGGCGGCGAGATCGACGCCCGCCCACCGCAGCCAGGTCTCCTGCAGGACGTCCTCCGCGTCGGCGGCCGAGCCGAGCATCTCGTAGGCGACGGTGAACAGCAGGTTGCGATGGGCGACGAACGCCTCGGTGGCGGCGTCCGCGCGTCCGCCCTCGGCGAGCTCCGCCGTGTCCTCGGTCCGCTCCACATGCTCGGTCTTCACCAGCTGCTCCTGCCTGTTCGCTCTCGACGGTGGCACGCGCACAAGACACCGGAGCCCACCGTTTCGTGACACGTCCGGGCGGTGGCGCTCGTCACAGCACCGCCGCGTCACAAGGAGCGCGCCACCGGCATCTGGTGTTCGTACACGCACCGACCACGAGTGAGGACGAAGTCATGGACACCGACCCCCGGTTCAACCTGTTCGAGAACGAGTTCGGCTCCAAGTTCGCCAAGCGGTTCGCCAACGCCGGACTGCTGGTCCAGCAGTCGTCGCTGGCGGCGTCCACGCAGGAGCTGGTGTCGCTGCGCGCCAGCCAGATCAACGGCTGCGGCTGGTGCATCGACCTGCACACCAAGGAGGCCGCGGCGGCCGGTGAGAGCGCCGTACGGCTCAACCTGGTCGCCGCCTGGCGCGAGTCCACCGTGTTCACCGAGGCCGAGCGGGCCGCGCTGGCCTTCACCGAGGAGAGCACCCGGCTCGCCGACGTCCACCAGGGCGTGTCCGACGAGACCTGGGCCCAGGTGCGCGAGCACTACGACGACGACCAGACCGCCGCGCTGGTCTCGCTGGTGGCCCTGATCAACGCGGCCAACCGGCTCGCCGTGCCGTTGCGTCAGAAGGGGGGTTCCTACGAGGTCGGCATGTTCGCGGCCGCGGTCAGCTGACCGGGAGCAGGCTCCGCAGCAGTTCCGGCTCGGCCAGGGTGGTGTAGAGCGCGTCGCCGCCCAGGGCCGGGCCGGGCGAGGAGGGCACGGCGACCACGTACAGGCCCGCCGTCCGGGCGGAGCGGACGCCGATCGCCGAGTCCTCCACGGCCACCGCATGGCCGGGTGCGACCCGGAGCCGTTCGCAGGCGGTGCGGTAGAGGTCGGGCGCCGGTTTGGGGCGGTCGACGTCGTCGCTGCCGAGGACGAGCTCGAACGCGTCGGCCAGGCCGACGCGTTCGAGGTGCCGGACGACGGCGCGGCGCGGCGAGTTGGAGACCACCGCGAGCGGGCGGGTCGTGGCCAGCCGGGCGACGAACTCGGCCGCGCCGGGCATGGCGGTGACGCCTTCGTCGAGATTGGCGGAGACAAGTCCGCGGACCTGTCCGGCGAGCTCCTCGTGCTCGGTCGGTCGCCCGAGCAGTCGGCCCAGGGCCCGGCCCAGCTCGGTGAGGTGCAGTCCGACCAGGGCCTGCCGGTCCGCGTCGGCCAGCGACACTCCGTGCCGGGCGCAGACGGCCGCGCAGGCGCGGTCCCAGTGCGCCTGGGTGTCGACGAGGGTGCCGTCGCAGTCCAGGACCACGGCGTCGGTGGGCGGTACGCGGGTGGTGCGGGTACGGATCACGTCAGGCACCCGTTCCCATCGAGCCCGAGCGGCGGCCCCGACGGGCCATCAGGCGGAACACCCAGGAGGCCGCGACGAGCCAGCCGATACCGAGCAGCACGGCCCAGCAGGCCGGAACCAGGGCGGGGCCGGTGCCGCCGCTGACGGAACGTATCGCCTTGAGGGTCTGGGTGAGGGGGATCGCCTGTGCCACGGCCCGTACCCAGTCGGGCCAGTACGAGGTCGGCACCTGGACTCCGCACACCGCCATCATCAGCAGATAGGTGGCGTTGGAGATGATGTTGCGGGCGCCGTCGGCGTTGAAGGCCACCGCGGCGACGAACAGGCCGAAGCAGTAGGTGGTCGCCGAGGTGAGGACGACCAGCGCGGTGACGGGCAGGATCTGCCCGGCCCGCCAGTGCACGCCGAACGCCGGTCCCAGGCCGAACAGCGCGGCCAGTGAGGTGAGCGTCCCGCTGACCGGCCACTGCAGGCTGCGGCCGATGAACACCCAGGACAGCGGGGCCGGTGCCGCGGTCAGCAGGGTCAGGGTGCCGACCCGGCGTTCCCAGGTGGTGGAGACGATGACCATCATCGACTCGATGACGCAGGTCATGACCGCGTTGCCGACGAGCAGATAGCGCGTCTGGTCGGCGGAGCCGATGACGTGGCCGAAGAAGGCGAAGAAGGTGACCTGGGCCAGCATCCGGCCCAGCCAGCCGAACGTCCAGGTCTTCCAGGTGTACATATGGCGCATGTCGGCCAGCGCGTTGGCGGCGCTGTAGCGGATGATGCGCGCGGGCGCGGTGATCGACGCGGTGAGGCTCATGAGTGGGACAACGTTCCTAGTCGGCGGACTCGACGCAGCACGCGGTGCAGCAGCGCCATTCCGATCAGATGGCTCACGGCGCCCAGCGCCAGGACAGCGGCGAGGCGGGCGGCGACGTCGTGCGGGGCCGGTGCGGCCAGGCTGTCGCGCAGCAGGTCGCCGCTCCAGGACAGGAAGATCAGATGGGATGCCGGCCGGAGCCAGAACGGCAGCATCGCCACCGGGATGAGGACACCGCTGAGCAGGTAGAACGGGTAGGTGAGGGTGTTCTGGACGGTGCGGGCCGAGGGCATCAGGATGAACAGCGGCGAGAAGATGGTCGCGGTGGCGGCCATCGCCAGCGCGGTCACCACCAGGCACAGCACGAACGGCAGCGGGTGGCGCACCGCCAGCCACCGGTCGAAGACGAGCCCGGCGACCAGCCACGCCTCCGCGAAGGACAGCAGACCGAGGGTGGTCACCGCGCAGATCCGCCCGATCACCAGGGTGGAGAGCCGCGCCGGTACGGCGATCAGCGCTTCCAGGGTGCCCGACCTGCGCTCGTCGCCGATCAGCTCGCCCGCGATGAACAGGGCCAGCGTCCACAGCGACATGAGGGTCGGGGAGACGATGGCGAACGGGGCGAGGTCGGGCCGCTCCGCGTGCTCCGCGATGGCCATGAAGACCAGCGTGAACAGCGGGGCGGTGACACAGATCTGCAAGGTGTCCGGGGAGCCCCAGGCGACCCTGAGCTGGAACCGGAAGCCGGTGAGGAAGATCCGCATCAGCCGACCGCCATCCCGCGGTCGCCGATGAGGTGGAGATAGGCGTCCTCCAGGTTCGGCCGCTGGGTGGACAGGTCGGACACCCCCGCCTCCACCAGGAGTCGCAGTACGGTACGGGTCACCGACGAGTCGGCGGTCTCCACCCGGAGCCGGCCGGACGGCTCCTGCTCGACCGAGACGACGCCCGGCAGCGCGGCGAGCGCCTCCCGCGTCCGTGCCGGTACCGCGCCCGCCACCACGCGTTCGTGACGGGGCACCACCTCGCCGATGGCGGAGGGGGTGTCGGTGAGGAGCACGCGCCCCTGGTCGATCATGGTCACCAGGTCGCAGACCGCCTCGGCCTCGGCCATGTCGTGCGTGGTGATCAGCACGGTCCTGCGCTCCGCGCGCATCTCGCCGACGAGCGAACGGAAGTCGCGGGCGGCCACCGGGTCCATGCCCACGGTGGGTTCGTCGAGGAGCAGCACGCGCGGATCGCCGACCAGCCCGCGGGCCAGATGCAGCCGCTGCTTCATCCCGCGCGAGAAGGTGTCGACGCGGTCGCCCGCGCGGTCGGCCAGGCCGAGCCGCTCCAGCAGCTCGTCGACCCGCAGCCGCAGCGGGGCGCCGTGCAGTCCGTACATCGCGGCCCAGAACCGCAGGTTCTGCCGGGCGTTGAGCCGCCCGTACAGACCCCGGTCGCCGCCGAAGACGATCCCGATGTGGCGGCGGACGGCCGCCGCGTCCGTGGCGGCGTCGTGGCCCAGCACCTTGGCGCTGCCGGAGGTGGCTTCGAGGACGGTCGAAAGGATCTTGCACAGGGTGGTCTTGCCCGCGCCGTTGGGGCCGACCAGGCCGCGCACCTCGCCGAGTTCGACGGTCAGGTCCACGTCGCTGAGGGCCTGGGTGCGTTTGCCGCCGGCCCGGCCCACGCCGTAGTCGCGGCACAGCGCGCGTATCTCGATGGCACTCATCGGGGTCCTTCGGGCAGATGGGGGAGGGCGGCGAGCGCCGCCTCGTAGCGGGCCGGCGCGACCAGCTCGGACTCGACGAGGAGGTAGTCGCCGACCGGGGTCAGCATCAGGGTGTCGCCGCCCGCGTGGTGCTCCACCGCGCGCCGCCAGTCGGGGCGTTGCGCCCGGCGCAGCTCCATGCCGTAGCGGACCCGGGTGGTCGGCGCGGTCTCCGGGGTGGCGGCGGCGCGCAGCTCGCGCTCCTGTTCGGCGGCCGGTTCCAGCCGTCGGCGGAGCTCCTCGAACGGGCCGAGCGGCGCGCACCGTCCGGCGTGGGCGAGGAGTTCCGTCACCTCCGGGGCCAGCCGGAACTCGCGGACGGTCGCCTCGGCTTGCGCGACCGAGTCCGGGCCGACCTGGGACAGGACGATCACGTCGATCGCGTCGACGGCGTGGAACGCGCGCTGGAACTTCTCCTCGGCGATCGCGAGGAGGCTGGTGAGCACGGAGTCCGCCGGGGGCCGGGAGCGTACGGGCAGCACCTCGCCGTCCCCGAAGTAGGCGGCCGTACCCACGTCGATCTTGGCGTCGCGGTCGAGCAGGGGGTCCAGCGGCGCCCAGGACAGGGTGGCCATCATGTGCCGCTGCTCGCCGTCGACCAGGGAGTAGTCGATCGTGTCGACGGCCTGGTGGTCGAGCACCACCCGGACGACGCTCCAGAGTTCCCGCTCGCCGGAGACGACCAGATCGAGGTCGCCCGTCGGCCGCAGCACGCCCTCGGGGTAGTACTGGGCGATCGCGGGGCCCTTGAGTACGCCTACGGCGTGGGCGGCCGAGACCGCGGTGTGCAGGCGGTGGTAGCCGGCGGCGCGGGTGCGGGCGCGGCGCAGTTCGTCGGCGGATCCGGTGCCGAGCCGGTGCCCGGCCCGCTCGGCGACCGAGAGGACCAGCTGGACGAGCGTTTCCCGGGTGGCCCGGGCCCGGCGGACCAGGAAGCGCAGGTCGTCGTCGGGGGAGAGGTCGAACAACCGGTACAGCAGCGGCAGATCGACGGAGTCGGCGCGGGCGCGGGTGCTCATACGGAGGTCTCCTCGTCGGGGCGGGGGCGGCGCCAGAACCGGTGGTCGAGGCTCCAGCCGCGCTCCAGCAGGGACGCCACGACCCGGGCGCCGCTGTCGGGGCCGGTGCCGTCGTGCACGACGTTGCCGAACAGCGGCAGTTCCCGCTCGGCGGCGAAGGCGGCGCACGCGGCGACCAGTGCCGCGGTGCCGGGCCGTACGACGTCGCTCTCCTCGACCAGCAGGTCGAACAGGTCGATGAACTCGGTGCCGGTGACCTCGTCGTGGGCCTCGGTCAGCACGGAGGCGTGACCGACGGGACGGCCGTCGCGGGTCAGCAGGAAGGAGACCCGGTCGGGCGCGTCGAGTACGTTCGCGGCGGCGGCGTCGATGAGCTCCGCGGCCGGTATGTTCTCGGGCCCGTAGCCGTCGGTGATCGCACGGGCCAGCCAGTCCAGGATGAGCGTGTCGTGCTCGGGTCCGGCCGGTGTGACGGCGAGGCCGTCCGACGGGCGCGGGGCTCGCGGTACGGCGCCGGTGTAGCGGACATAGCTGACGGACGGCCGCCAGGGTGCGGGCAGTGGGGTGTCGCCGGGTGCGCGCAGCAGCAGCGCCGTGGCCCCGGGGTGGACGGCGGCGAGCCGCTGTTCCAGCTCGGCCAGGGCGCTGGGTGCGGCCAGCAGCTCCGGTGCGGCGTACTCCACCAGACAGCTCAGCTCCTGGGTGACGGGGTCGGTCTGGGCTCCCGCCACGTAGACGTGGTTGGCGATTTCGGCCCGTATCCGCTGCTCGTGGGCCCAGTCGAGGTAGGCGGGGGAGACGGTGGTGGGGGTGCTCATGACGCCTCCGGTCGTACGACGACGGTCAGCTGGCTCAGTACCTCGGCCGCCGCGGCGCGGACCTGCTCCGCGTCGACGGCGTCCAGGGCCGCCAACTCCCCGGCCAGCGACCAGTCGGCGGTTCCGGCGCGGGTGCGCTGGGCGACCATCCGCAGCTGGTCGAGGGGCGACTCGCTGTCCAGGATCAGCCGCATGCCGGCCTGTCGGCGGGCGGCCGCCAGATCGTCCGGGGCGGGGCCGGCGGAGGCCAGCTCGGCCAGGATCTCGCGCACGACGGCCACGACCGTCTCGCCGTTGCCGGGCTCGACACCGACCAGGACCCGCCATGCGCCCGCTTCCTGGTAGCCGCGGTCCCAGCAGGCGAACGAGTAGGCCAGTCCGGCCTCGTTGCGCAGTTTGCGGTAGAGCGGGGACGAGGGGCTGTCGCCGAGGAGTTGCGCCAGGATCGCGAAGCGGCGGCGCCCGGCGTCGTCGGCCGCGCTGGAGCGGGCGCCGACGCAGACCCAGCCGTACTCGTCGGGCCAGGTCACGGCGGCGTCCGTGGGCTCGGCCAGAGGGGGAAGCGCCTGGGCGGGCGGCGGGACGGCGGCGGCCGGGACGGTCCGCCCGAGGCCGTCGAGTCGCGGCAGCCGGGGCCCGATCACGACCAGCGTCATGGCGCTGGTGAGGAACCTGGTGCGGTGTCCGGCCAGGACGTCGGGGAGGGTGGTCCGGCGGATCTGCTCGACGTCGCCGCCGACCGGCCGGCCCAGCGGGTGACCGGGGAACAGCCGGGCCAGGAAGGCGTCCTGTACGACGTCGCCCGGGTCGGCCTGCGCCGCGGCGAGCTCCTGAAGGACCGCGTCGCGCTCGGTGTCGAGGACCGCGTCGGTCAACTCGGGCCGCAGCACGGCCTGGTGCAGCAGTCGCGCCACCGTATCGGCGTCGTCGGCGTGCACCTGGGCGTAGAAGAGCATGATGTCGAGACCGGTCTCGGCGTTGGCGTGGCCGCCGAGCCGTTCCACCTGCTCGCAGAACGAGGGATTCCCGTCCAGCGGGGCCGACATCAACGTGTGCTCCAGCAGGTGGGCGAGGCCGCCGTGCTCCGCTGGGTCGTCGCGTGAGCCGTAGCGGACGGCGAGGCAGATGCTGGTCGTGCGCAACCGCTCGTCCAGTAGCGCGATCGTCGGCAGCGCGGAAGGTTCGACGACGGTGGGCGAGCTTGGCATCTCGGCCTTTCCCTGGTTTTCTCGGACGGTTGGTACGGAGAGACAAAGCAGGGCGGAGCAAGTGCTCCGCCCTGCTTTTATGAGCGGAAATTACCGCTGCTTCGTCGACGTCTTGTCCAGACGCGGACGGAGCGACACCTTGTGAGCTCGCATTGTGGTTTCCTCCCTTCGTTTCTCGGTCCGTCGGGGGTGCCCCAGAAACATATGAGCATCGGAAACGCGACGTCAAGCCCGGTTTGAAGGTCTGATTCGTTTTTCTCGCCCATAGATAATTCGTTGATGAGCTGTATATGCGGGGCTACTTCGGCGTAGATCAGAGATATATGGATGCTTGCCAGGATCGGGTGCTCACCAGCAGATGAGAGGGGTTCGGCCAGCCATGACCGACCAGTTGCCGATGGCAGGCAAAAGCGCCCTGATAACCGGTGCGGGTTCCGGAATCGGCCGATCGATAGCCTGGGGCCTGGCCCGGTCAGGCGCCCGCGTGGTGCTGAACGACCGGGACTGGAGCAGTACGGATGGCCGCCGCCGGGAAAAGGAGACCCGGGAATACCTGGACGGCCTGGGAGCCGACTACCAGCTCATCGAGGCGGATGTCTCGTCGGAAGGCGAGGTGAAGGACATGTACCAGCTCGCGCTGAGCGGGACGAACTCCCTCGACTTTCTGGTGAACAACGCCGGTGAACAGCTTCCCTCGGCCACTCATCTGCATTCTCTGGCGGATTTCTCCCGCGTCCTCGACACCAATCTGGTCGGTGCGTTCCTGTGCGCCCGAACAGCGCTCGACCACTTCGTGCGCACCGGCGTCCGCGGCGCGGTCCTGAACATCACGAGCGTCCACGAGACCGTCCCCAAGCCCGGGTTCGCCAGCTACGCGGCCAGCAAGGCGGCGCTGCGGATGCTCACCGCCACCCTGGCACTGGAGTACGCGAAGCACGGGATCCGGGTCAACGCCATCGCCCCGGGCGCCATCGACACGGACATGAACCAGGACTGGGTGTCCGACCGGGACAAGAAGGCCCGGGGCGAAGCGCGCATCCCGCTGGGCCGGATCGGACAGCCCGACGAGGTGGCCGGCCTCGCCCTCTTCCTGCTCTCCGACGCCGCGCGCTACATCACCGGCCAGTCGGTGCTCATCGACGGCGGCCTCAGCCTGCACACCGACTTCCAGCACGAGTGGGCCTCATGAACGTCATAGCCCTCGACGGGGCCGACAACTCGGGGAAGACCACCCAGCTCAGGCTGCTGCGGCGGGCGACCGGGGACGAGGTGCGCATCGGCGGGAGCGTCCACCACTACCAGCCCCGATGGCCCGAGCTCTCCGGCGCCGAGCTGGCCCACTGGTGGTTCACCGGCTCGCGCAGCGAAGAGCTCGTGACGCTGCTCCTGGACGGCTACCGCAGACGGCTGGACGCGCTCACCGACCGGCCGGGCTGGGTGGTCCTGGACCGCGGCCTGGCCACGGTCGAGGCGAGCTGTGTCGCCTCCGTCATGCTCAAGGACGACTGCTCGGCGCGGGACGCCGAGGCCATGGTCGCCGGGGTGCGCGCCGAGGTCCTGGGCGAGTCGGCCCCCGAGCCGTACAGCGTTCTGCTGGGTCTGGGCCCGGCGGTCGAGGGGGCCGCGCTGAGCGTCGGACGGGAGCGAGGCGCGGACGAGCGGTACGCCCGGTACCAGTACCTGCTGCACACCGCCCTGCAAACCCGGCGGAGCCGCCACAGCGCGGTCATCGAAGCGGACCGGGCCGACATCGTCGATGTGCAGAACCAGTTCCGGTCCCATCTCTCCCAAGTCGGCCTCCAGGTAAGGCCGTTGCTGGGCGGTGTCCGGCGGGTCATCGGCCTCGGTGGTATGTCGGAGAGCGGCAAGAGCAGTGCCGGAGAGTATCTGCGCCGCCGGTTCGGCACCACCCGGCTGAAGCTGGGCTATCTGATCGAGCTGGCGGCGGCCCGCAACGGGCTCACGGATCCCTACGGCGAAGAGCCCCGGCTCCTCGCCGAGCTGGTCGTCGACGAACTGGACCGGTACGCCCACGCCCACTACTACCTGCTCGACTACACCATCGAGAGCCTGCACCGCCCGGACATCACCTCGGAGCTGAAGCGCCTGCTCGGCAAGCGTCTGGACGTGGTCTACCTGGACGCCTCCCCGCAGGTACGGGCCCGGCGCTCGCTCGTCGACCCGGCGGCCCTGGCCCGCAACGACGAGGTGAAGCGGGCGAGGGGAGCCGACCGGATCGCCGCGACCTGCGACCTGCTCGTCGACAACAGCGGACCCCGGCCCGATCTGGAGGTCGTCCTTGACCGGCTGATGACCGGCGCCACCGCACGCCCGGCCGCCGAGTCCCTGCGGGTGACCGATCCACTGGAGCTGGCGGCGCCGACCGCGCTGCGGCACGCCGCCGCCACCGCCCTGCACGGGATCCGGACCGCGCTGGGCGAGCGGCTGCTGCTGTTCGCCGTGGCCGGCAGCGTCGGATTCGGCACCGCCGACCCCGAACTCAGCGATCTCGACGTCCTGCTGGTCGTCGAGTCCGGCTGCACCACCGACCTGGCCGCCGAACTGGCCAGGTTGCGCGGCGAGTCGGACGTCAAACTAGGCATCACCGTGCTGACCCGCCACGAGCTGCTGCTGCAGCGCTGCGACTCGCGTACGTACAGTGCGCTGTACTCGCTGGGGCAGGGCCGGATCGCCTGCCAGTACGTCGGCGCGGACCTGGAACTTCCGGCCTTCACCGGAACGCAGCGCCACCAGCGGACCATCGAGTACCTGGCCCGGACCCTGCACGAGATCCGGCGCCCCCTGCTCGGCGTGGAGACGAGCCGCTACCGCCTGTACAAGTCGGTGCTGAACGCCGCCAAGATGCTGCTCCGGCTCGCCGGTGTCGAGGAGACCGACCCGGCCGCCATCTCCGCCGAGTTCGAGCGGATGTTTCCGGCGCAGGGCAGGATCCGCATCCCCGACCGGGACGAGTACCGGGAGTCGGGGCTCGACGAGATCGCGGCGCTCGCGTCGTCCGTCCTGCACTGGTTCGAGGAGTACCTGGCCTCCGCCCCCGCGCCGACAGTCGCCGACCTGGCGCCCCTGACCG
Organism: Streptomyces sp. TLI_146; assembly: GCF_002846415.1. NCBI lineage: Bacteria > Bacillati > Actinomycetota > Actinomycetes > Kitasatosporales > Streptomycetaceae > Streptomyces > Streptomyces sp. TLI_146. Next base: position 1,054,371 of record NZ_PJMX01000001.1, on the reverse strand, counting down.
CCGTCTGACCCGTAGGAACACCGCATGATTCGTAGGAGTACCGCACTGTGAAGATCGACGACGACGTTCCCGACCCGGGCGAGGTCATCCGGCCCTACCCCCGGCTGGCTCCGGTGCGCAATATCGGCGCCGCGGCCGCCGCGGCCGTGTCGCCGTACCGGCTCATCGCGGTGGAGGGGTCCGACGGGGCCGGCAAGACCACGCAGATCGAGCTGCTGAAGGCGGCGCTCACCGCCGACGGCTGGGACGTGAGGGTGTGCGCGTTCATCAGGAACCCGCTCATCTGGCATTCCAAGGCGCGCGGCAAGTACGACAACTGGGATCCGTACACCATGGCGCTGATGTACGCCTCCTCGCTGGTCGACCTCGTCAACCGGGAGGTGCTTCCGCACCTCGCCTCGGGCGGTGTGGTCATCATGGACCGCTACCTCTACTCCGTCATGGGCCGCTCGGAGGCCCGTGGCTGCGACCGGCAGTGGCTGACGGACCTCCTCGCTCCGGCCACCCTGCCGCACCGCACCCTGCATCTGCGCACGCCCGTCGCGGAGTGCTTCGACCGCAAGGCCGCGCTGTCGACGACCTTCTCGTACTGGGAGTGCGGGGTGGACGTGCACGGCGACGACGGGCTGCGGTTCGCCGGGCCCAAGGAGGCCTACCGGGACAGCTTCATCGCCTACCAGCAGCGCGTCCAGGACATCGTCGAGGACCTCCTGAAGGACACCGACGCACTCGGCCTGCCGCGAGCCGAGCGGGAGACGACGGCGGCCCGGGCGGCGGACTGGGTGCGCGCCGGTCTGGCCGGGTCCCCGTGACCGCGCCGACCACCGCGGCCTCTGTGCGGCAACTGCTGGCCGACCGGGCCGACGCGCGGGACTGGGCCGGGGTGGAGGCGCTCAGCGGTGTCGAGGTGCTCGCTCCCGTGCCGTCGGCCTCCGGCTCGCGTGCGGCCGTCTGGCGGCACGCGCTGGCGTCCCGGGGCTACCGCGTCACCGACGTGAGCGAGCTGAAGAACTCGACCTGCGGTTTCGTCCAGCGGGACGGACGGCCGTACTTCTTCAAATACGTCCGCGCCCACAGCGCCGTCGCCGAACTCGCCGGGTATCTGGAGTTCGGCGCCGCGGGCAACCGGGTGCCGGCCCTGCTGTCCTTGCTGCGTACGGAGGCGGGGACGGTCATGGTGTACGAGTACCTCCCCTCGATGGGGTTGGGGCGGGGCACCCTGTTCGACCTGCTGTGCCGGGCCGAGCGGGCCGGGACACTGCTGCCGGAGCGGGAGGTGGGGCCGCTGCTCGACCGGATCCGGGCGAACTGCGGCTACCGTACGGTGAGTTCGTCCTCGCCCATCGACGCCTTCTTCGGCCGCCGTGTCACCGAGCGGCTCGTCCCCTGGTACTTCGCGCGCCAACGGCCGTGGCTGGACCAGCGGGTGGTGGTCAACTCGGTGCCGCAGGGTGTGACGATGCGGGACGCGTTGGAGGGCACCGCGGCCTTCTTCGAAAACCTCGGCGTACGCGCATGCATGCTGTCCCAGGGCGACTTCAGCGAGACCAACGTGGGCAGGGGAGCGGTCTTCGTCGATCTGAGCAACGCCGGACACAACGATGTGCGCGGGGAGTTGGCGACCGCCTTCTGGTCGCTCTTCCTCGGCGGCGGATACCTGTTCCCCAAGTACCATCCGGCCGCCTACCGGTGGCGGGAGGCCCCGTTCGCCGACGCGGCGCCGCTGTGCCGGGCACGCCTGGAGCCCCGTACGGCGACGCTCCACATCGACTTCGCACACCGGCTCTCGCCCGCGCGGGCCGATCTGCTCGGCCGTCTGCTGGACGTCTTCGCCGACGCCTTCGGGCCTGAGCTCTTCGACCGGGCCCTGGCCCCGTACCTGGTCATGCGGGCGGTCGGGGTGCTCGACCTGGACACCCTCGACCCCGCCGACCGGGCCGCGTGCACCACTCTGGTACTGCGTTTCTGGAACGAGCGCGACGACCTCGGTAACGTCCTGCGCACACTTGTCGATCATGGGAGGACCCGATGAAGTCCCGGGCCGTGGCGATCGTCCGCGAGGGCGACGCCGTGCTGCTGATCCATCGCCGCAAGGGCGGCGCGGAGTACTACACCCTGCCGGGCGGAGGCGTCGAGGAGGGGGAGACGCCCGAGCAGGCGTGCGTACGCGAACTGGCCGAGGAGACCGGGCTGCGCGCCGCCGTGGAGTTTCTTCTGCACACCTTCGACAACGCGGGCCGCACCGAGCACTACTTCGTGATGGGACCGGCCGCGGGGACGCCGCGTCTGGGCGGTCCGGAGAGCGAGCGGGAGTCCGGCGACAACCAGTACCGGCTGGTGTGGGTGCCGCTGGCCGACGTGGCGTCCATCGGGCTGAAGCCGGACGCCATCGCAGCGCACCTGGTCGCCATCCCCAACACCGTAAGATGATCCTCCGTTTACCGGCTCGCGCCAGACCGCTGGAGACCAGCAGCCGGTGAAATTGTTGCGCGTGCGCCGGGGGAACTGTGGAATTCTTCGTGCTCGGATCCTTGGGCATTCAGCTCGGCGAGAGCGTCGTGCCCGGAGGTCCGCCCCAGCAGCAGGCGACGCTCGCCGCGCTGGCGCTGCGCTCCGGCCACGTCGTCCCCCTGCACGAGCTGATGGGCGCCGTATGGGGCGAGGCGGCACCCGGCTCCGCGGTGATGATCCTGCGGACCTACGTATGGCGGCTGCGCAAGATCCTGGAGAGCGGCGGCTGCGATCCGCAGGTCCTGGCCTCCGTCAACGACGGCTACCGGCTCGCCGTGCCACCCGAGTCGGTGGACGCGTTCCGCGCCGAGCGGCTGGCCGCGGACGCGGCGCGCGCCCGCGAGGCCGGACGCCACGACGAGGCGGCCGCGCTGCTGGCCGAGGCCGTGGGACTGTGGCGTGGGGAGCCGCTGGCGGGGGTGCCGGGGCCGTTCGCCGAGCAGCAGCGCTCCCGGCTGTCCGAACTGCGCCGGCAGCTGCTGGAGGAACGGTTCGCCCTCGACCTCCTGCTGGGGCGGCACACCCAGGTCGTCCCGGAGCTGACCGCGTTCATCGCCGAACAGCCGCTGCGTGAGCGGCCCTACGGGTTCCTGATGCGGGCGCTGTACGCCGCCGGGCGCCAGGGCGACGCGCTGGCCGTGTTCGGGACGGCGCGCGAGGTGCTCGCGGCGGAGCTGGGGCTGGATCCGGGGCCGGAGCTGCGCACGCTGCACCAGCGGATCCTGGCCGGAGACGCCGACCTGGTCGCGCCGGCCCAGACTCCCCCCGCGTCGCCGTCCACCACCGAGGAGCCCGCCGAAGCCGGGGGTGCGGGCCCGGCGTCCCTTCCGCGCCCGGCGCAGCTCCCCGCCGACATCGCCGACTTCAGCGGCCGGGCCGCCACGCTCGCCGCGCTGTGCGGGGCGCTCGCCGATCAGGACCGCACCGCGCTGGCCGTCGCCACCGTGAGCGGTATGGGCGGCATCGGCAAGAGCGCGCTGGCCCTGCGGGTGGCCCATCGCGTCAAGGAGGAGTTCCCCGACGGCCAGCTCTACGCGGACCTGCGCGGCACCGGTGCGGAGCCGGCCGACCCCGGTGCGGTACTGGCCAGCTTCCTGGCGGCGCTGGGTGTGCCGAGGCAGGAGGTGCCCGGCTCCGTGGAGGACCGCGCCCGGCTGTTCCGTACGGTCCTGGACGGCCGCAGGGTTCTCCTGCTGCTCGACGACGCCCGCGACACCGCACAGGTCAAGCCGCTGCTGCCGGGCGCCGTCCACTGCGCGGTCGTGGTGACCAGCCGGGCCCACCTCTCCGGTGTGCCGTCCGGCACCCATGTCCAGCTCGCCGAGTTCAGCCCGGCCGAAGCCCTCTCCCTGCTGCGGCACGTCGTCGGCGCACACCGGATTGACCAGGAGGAGGCAGCCGCGGTCGCCCTGGTCGCCGCCTGCGCCCATCTGCCGCTTGCGGTGCGCATCGTGGCCGCCCGGCTGGCGGCCCGGCCGGGCTGGACGGTGGCGTACCTGCTGGCCCGGCTGGCCGACGAACGACGGCGGCTGAGCGAACTGCGGGCCGACGACCTGGCCGTCTCCGCCGTCTTCGAGCTCGGCTACCGCCAGCTGACCGCGAGTCAGGCGATGGTGTTCCGCTCGCTGGCCCCGGTGGCCTGGCCGAGCATCGGCCTGTCCGCCGCGGCGGCGGCACTGGGCCTCGGCGAGTCGGAGACGGAGTCCCTCCTGGAGGCGCTGGTGGATGCCGCGCTGCTCGAATCGCCGGAAGCGGGACGGTACCGCTACCACGAGCTCGGCCGGGACTTCGCGCTGCACCTGCCGCGGCCCGACACCGCCGCGGGCGAGGCGGACTTCGCGGTGGAGCGCCGACTGCTCCACCATCTGCTGCGGATGGCCGCCGACGCGTTCCACCGGATGGTGCCGGGAGACCCGGCGCACAGCACGATCCCGGTCGTCACCGCGGAGCCTGGAGAGCACCGGCTCACGACCCTGGCGCAGGCGCGGGCCTGGGTGGTGGCGGAGTTCGACTGCGCCGTCCACGCAGTCCAGCTCCTGGTCGCACGCGGGGACAGTGCCGAACCGGACCTGCTGACGGTGGCGGCGGACCTGCTGGTGGCCCTCAGCTCGTTCGGCCAGGACATCCCGTACGGGCGGATGGCGCTCACGGCGAGGACGCTGGCCCGCGTCTCGGCGCAGCACGGCAACCACCACGCGGCCGGGCGCGCCCACTTCATCTGCGGCAACGCGGCACTCCAGGCGACCCAGCTGGCGCAGGCCCGGGCCGACTCCCAGCTGGCCGCCGAGGCGTGCAGCCGGGCCGGGGACCGCTCCATCCTGCAACAGGCGTACAACGACCTGGGTGTCATCGCCCAGTTCGAGCAGCGCTACGACGACGCGGCCGAGCACTTCGACCAAGCGCTCGCCCTGGCCCGGGAGCTGGGGCACCGCTCGGGCGGACTGACCACCACCCTCAACGCCGCGCTGGCCCGGATCCGCGGGGGCAGGGCCGACGAGGCGCTGCCCGCCTGCGACGAGGCGCTGAGCGCCCTGCGCGAGATGGCGGACCCCCACGGCATCGCGCACGCGCTGTGCGTACGCGGCCAGGCGCTGCACGAACTGGACCGGCTGCCGGAGGCGCTGGCCGACTACGAGCGGTGTCTGGAGGTCTGCGAGGCGGAGAGGATTCCGGGCCAGCGGGCGCAGGCCCTGTACCGCTGCGCCGAGACCCTGCGCGTCCTGGGCCGCGTCGAGTCGGCACTGGACGCGGCCGCCGGTGCGGTGGCCTACTTCCGGACCGTCCCCGACCGGAACCGGGACCGGGGCTACGCGCTGCTGATCCACGCCCGGATCTCCGCCGACGCCGGCCACCACGAGGAGGCGCTGGCCCGCTCCCGGGAGGCGCTGGAGGTCTTCACCCGGGCCGGTCTGCCCGAGGCCGCACAGGCGCGGCTGCTCATCGAGGCCACCGGGGTCATGGCGGTGCAGGGCAGGGGGGTCCGCCCTACACCGGCATGACCCCGGTGGCAGCGGCCGTCACGCCTTGGTGTTGAACTCCTCGGGGTCCTTCCCGTGGCGGGGGCCGTCGGCCAGGGAGGTCCGTGCGGTGTCACCGGAGTGGGCCGCGGACAGGACCGGTCCCGAGACGGCGATGAGGGCGGCGAGGAGGGCCGGGACGAGAACGGTCATACGGCGGGCGCCGGAGTTCAGGTTGTGCACGGGATTCCCTGTCTTTCGAGGAGGCCTACGGCTGCGACCTGGCCTGCGGGGTGTTCTGCGCCCGAGTGTCACAGCGGGGCATCTATGTTTCATATACGGCGGTCACAGCCAGGGCGGGCCGCTCGACCAAGCTCGTATATTCCCCGGGCGCGGGCGCCCCGCACCGCCCCCAGCCCCGGGTGATCCGGGTCTCACTCGGGCGGCGGCGCTGGCTATGCAACGAGTTGCATAGAAGGATCGGCGGTATGGCGCTCGAACACGCGATCCTCGTCTCCCTGCTGGAGAAGCCGGGCTCAGGCTATGAGCTGGCCCGGCGGTTCGAGCGGTCCATCGGCTACTTCTGGACGGCGACGCACCAGCAGATCTACCGCGTCCTCAAGCGCATGGAGAGCGACGGCCTGCTCGCCGTCCGCGAGGTGGCCCAGGAGGGCCGGCCGGACAAGAAGGAGTACTCCGTCGCGGGCCCCGGCCGGGCCGCCCTCTCCCAGTGGCTGCACGAGCCGATCGAACCCGAGAGCCTGCGCCACGACCTCGCCGTGAAGATCCGCGGTGCGGCCTTCGACGACCCGGCCGCGGTGCTCCACGAGGTCGAGCGGCACCGCAGGGTGCACAGCGACCGCCTCGCGCACTACCTCGCCGGAGAGCTGCGCGACTTCACCGGGCCCGCCGCCCCGGCCCCGCTCGACACCGGCCAGGAGCTCCAGCACGTCGTGCTGCGCGGCGGCATCGCGTACGAGCGGATGACGATCGCCTGGCTCGACGACGTCCTCGCCACCATCCACCGGCTGTCCACCGGCTCACCGACCACCGATGACCACTGACCGTCGACTCCGACCCCTCCGCGAAAGGCGACCCTTCATGGCCGACGCCCTGCTGTTCAACCCGCGTACCTACGACCCGGCGCACTTCGACCCCGAGACCCGCAGGCTGCTGCGCGCCACCGTCGACTGGTTCGAGGCGCGCGGCAAGCGCAAGCTGATCGAGGACTACCGCTCCCGCGCCTGGCTCGCGGACTTCCTCGCCTTCTCCGCCAAGGAAGGCCTGTTCGCCACCTTCCTCACCCCGGCCGCGGACGCCGGGAACGAGGAGCAGCGCTGGGACACGGCCCGTATCGCGGCCCTCAACGAGATCTTCGGGTTCTACGGCCTCGACTACTGGTACGCCTGGCAGGTCACCATCCTCGGCCTCGGCCCCGTGTGGCAGAGCGACAACGCCGCCGCCCGCGCCCGCGCGGCCGAACTGCTCTCCCAGGGCGAGGTGTTCGCCTTCGGCCTGTCGGAGAAGACGCACGGCGCCGACATCTACTCCACCGACATGCTCCTTGAGCCGGACGGCAACGGCGGCTTCCGGGCCACCGGTTCCAAGTACTACATCGGCAACGGCAACGCCGCCGGACTGGTGTCGGTCTTCGGCCGGCGCACCGACGTCGAGGGCCCCGACGGCTACGTCTTCTTCGCGGCCGACAGCCGCCACACCTCGTACCACCTCGTCAAGAACGTCGTGGACTCCTCCAAGTACGTCAGCGAGTTCCGCCTGGAGGGCTACCCGGTCGGCCCGGACGACGTCCTGCACACCGGCCGCGCCGCCTTCGACGCCGCCCTCAACACGGTAAACGTCGGCAAGTTCAACCTGTGCACCGCCTCGATCGGCATCTGCGAGCACGCGATGTACGAGGCCGTCACCCACGCGCACAACCGCATCCTCTACGGCCGCCCGGTCACCGCTTTCCCGCACGTGCGCCGCGAGCTGGCCGACGCGTACGTCCGTCTCGTCGGGATGAAGCTGTTCAGCGACCGCGCCGTCGACTACTTCCGCTCCGCCGGGCCCGACGACCGCCGCTACCTCCTCTTCAACCCGATGACGAAGATGAAGGTGACCACGGAGGGCGAGAAGGTCATCGACCTGATGTGGGACGTCATCGCCGCCAAGGGTTTCGAGAAGGACAACTACTTCGCCCAGGCGGCCGTCGAGATCCGCGGACTGCCCAAGCTGGAGGGCACGGTCCACGTCAACCTCGCGCTGATCCTGAAGTTCATGCGCAACCACCTGCTCGACCCGGTGGACTACCCCGCCGTCCCGACGCGCCTGGACGCGGCCGACGACGACTTCCTCTTCCGGCAGGGCCCGGCCCGGGGCCTGGGCTCCGTGCGCTTCCACGACTGGCGCCCCGCCTTCGACGCGTACGCGACCGTGCCCAACGTGGCCCGCTTCCGCGAACAGGCCGACGCGCTGTGCGAGTTCGTCACCACCGCCGCACCCGACGAGCAGCAGAGCCGCGACCTCGACCTCCTGCTCGCCGTCGGCCAGCTGTTCGCGCTCGTCGTCCACGGCCAGCTGATCCTGGAGCAGGCGCGTCTGACGGGTCTGGACGAGGACGTGCTGGACGAGCTGTTCGCCGTGCTCGTACGGGACTTCTCCGCGCACGCCGTCGAGCTGCACGGCAAGGACTCCGCCACCGAGCAGCAGCAGACCTGGGCGCTCGGCGCGGTCCGGCGCCCGGTCGTGGACGAGGCCCGCTCGGCGCGGGTCTGGGAGCGCGTCGAGGCGCTGTCCGGGGCGTACGAGATGGCGCAGTGACGCACTGAGCCAACCTGCCCATCTGCCATGGCCCACCGGCGCGACCGCCGCCGGTGGGCCATGGTGCGTTTGGGCGCCCGCTAGGCGAACGGGCCCTCGGCCGTGAAGCGCCGCAGCTGGTGCGCGAACGCCTCCGCCTCGCCCGGCGGCCAGGAGGAGAGGCTGGCCGTGATGTGGGCGGCCAGCCGCCTGCGCAGCTCCGTCACGGCGAGTCGGCCCTGCTCGGTGAGGATGAGCAGGTGTGCCCGGCGGTCGTGGGGGTCCGCCTCGCGGCGGACGAGCCCGGCGGCCTCCAGTCGGGAGGCGCGGCGGGTGACGCCGGAGCGGTCGATTCCGACCTCGGGTGCCAGGTCGGCCGCGCTGCGCGGCCCTGTCCGCGCCAGTGCGCTGAGCACCGGGTATGTCACCTCGTCCACTCCCTCGCCCATACCGGTGGTGAGCTGCTTGTGCAGCTGCGCGCGAGTGGTGCGGCGCAGCAGGATCCCCAGCGCGTCCGCGATCTCTTGCCCTACTTCGTTGTCCACCCCCGAAGAATAGCGTGCGCGGCGCACGTGTACCTGTTACGGTGTCATCAATGCGTGCGCCGCGCACGCACTATGGCTTGCGAAGGGAACCACCATGAACCCCACCCGTATCAGCGCCGCCCTCAACGACCTGCTGTTCAACAGCGACATCACCGTGGAGGAGGCGGCCGACCGCCACTTCACCGCGCAGTACCGCCAGCGCACCGACGGGGAGTGGGCCGACCGCGCCGGGTTCGTCGAGCACATCTCCCATCTGCGCACCGTCGTCGCCGACGGCAGTGTCACGGTCCACGAGGAGCTGTACGACGGCGGCAAGTACGCCGACCGGCACACCGTCGACGTCACCAAGAAGGACGGCTCGACGGTGAGCATGGAGGTGTACGTCTTCGCCGACCTCGCGCCCGACGGACGCTTCCACCGCATCGAGGAGACCACCCTGATGCTTCAGGGCTCCGACGCCGACCGGAATCTGGGCAGCGCCCGCTGAGGCACCGTCGACGCCGTGGAGGTCGCGGGACATGATGTTTCGACGATCGAAAGGATTCTTCATGCCTGACCTGTCCCAGTCGAACGGATCTCCCGTCAACGCCGCCAACGGCCGTACGGGAACCCGCCGTTCCGAGACACTCACCGGCAGCATCGACGTGGAATTCCCCGAGTTCCGCACGCCACCCCCCGAACCGATGGGACTGCTGGCCTCGTGGCTGGAGAGCAGCGTCGCGCGGGGGGTGCGCGAGCCCCGGGCGCTGGCCCTGGCCACCGCCGACACCCGGGGCCGTACGTCCTCCCGCATCGTGGTGCTCACCTCGATGACGGACGCCGGAATCGTCTTCCTCAGCCACTCCAGCAGCCAGAAGGGCCGTGAACTGGAGGAGAACCCCTGGGCGTCCGGCGTCCTCTACTGGAGGGAGACGAGCCAGCAGATCACACTGGCGGGCCCGGTGGACCGGCTGCCCGACGCCGAGGCGGACAGTATGTGGTTCGCGCGGCCCGTCTTCACCCACGCCATGAGCACCGCCTCCCGGCAGAGTCAGCCGATGGACGGTCTCGACCGGGTGGCCGAACTGCGCGACAGGGCGCGGGAGCTGGGGGAGCCGCAGCGGCCCTTACCGCGCCCCACGACGTTCACCGCCTACCGACTCGCACCCGACAGCGTGGAGTTCTGGGCCGACGGCACCGACCGTCTGCACGAGAGGCTGCGCTACGACCGCACCGGCGACGGCTGGAGGATCAGCAGGCTCCAGCCGTGACGGCGGGCCGGGTCGGCGCGCCCCACCCACAGGGCATGCGCCGACCCGGCCCCCGCTCGCTCACCTCGGGCGGAACCTCAGTCGGCCACGACCGCCTCGATGACCGACGCGTGCGGCGAGGGGTCCAGAACCCGTACGACAGAGAATCCCGCCGTGGCCAGCAGCGCCTCGTACTCCGCGCGGGTGCGGCCCCTGCCGTTCAGGACCGTCATCATCAGTATGTCGATGGTCTTGCCCGGGTGCGGGTCGTTGCCCGCCGGGATCATCGCGTTGATGACCAGGAGGCGTCCGTGCGCGGGCATGGCCTCACGACACGTCCGCAGGATGCGTACGCACTCCTCGTCCGGCCAGCTGGCCAATACGTGCTTGAGGAGGTAGACGTCGGCGCCGGAGGGCACGGAGGCGAAGAAGTCCCCGGCCTGCGCACGCCACCGCCCGGCCAGCTCCGGGGTGTCGAGAACGTGCCCGGCCACCACCGGCTCCAGGTCGACCAGGGTGCCCGTCAGGTGCGGGTTGCGGCGCAGGATCGCGCGCAGCAGACCGCCGCGCCCGCCGCCCACGTCGACGGCGCTCGTGGCCCCGGAGAAGTCGACGGCCTCGACGACGTCGTTGCTCAGCGTCTCGGAGAACGCCGCCATACTGGAGTTGAAGGCCCTGCCGAGTTCCGGGTCGGCGGCCACGTGGTCGTAGAAGGGGACGCCGTACACGTTCTCGAAGGCGGTGCTTCCCGTGCGGACGGCCTCGTGGAGCTGGGCCGCCGACTGCCAGAAGACCGGCTCGCCGCGCACCAGGATGTAGTCGCGCAGCGAACGCTCGGTGTCAGAGCGCAGCGGCTGCGCGAGCGGGGTGAGGTGGAAGCGGCCCTCCTCGTCCTCACGGAAGACGCCCTTGGTGGCGAGGAACCGCAGGAGCCGGTGGAGGTGGGGGCCGTCGACCTCCGCGGCCTTGGCGAGTTCGTCGGCGCTGCGCGGGCCGCCCGCCAGGTGGTCGGCGATGCCGAAGCGTGCGGCGGTGTGCAGGGCCGCCGAGTAGAGGTAGCCCAGGGAGAGTTCGAGTAACTCGCCCGTCACCTCGTCCGGGGCGGCGGGTGAGCCGAGGGGTTGTCCGGCCTCCGGGCCGTGCGGGGTGCCGGACGTCTGCGAAACTCCTGTGGCTTCCGGGCGAGCGCCTGCCATCGGTGAGGTCCCCTCTCTCAACTCTCGTGTGAACAAGAGTGCATGGAATGTACGTATGATCCAGCAGCGGCGCTCCAGCCTACGTCCGGCACGTGGCATTTCGCTTGAGTGCCGCGTGAGATCCGGTCGGCGTCGCCGCTAGGGGAGCCGCGAGCCCAGGCGGGTCCTGAGCCACTCGATCGCGGCGGCCCCCTGCGCGGCCTGGAAGGCACGTACGGTCGGCAGCCCGGGCGGCGCGCTCCGCAGCGACTGGCGTACGAAATAGCCGGCCAGCGCGGCGAGGGTGGCGGTCACCCCTTCGGGCTCGGCGTCCCGGCCCACCGGGTGCGCGGTGAACACCTCGTCGGGGTCGGGGCCTCCTTGTGCACGCACGCAGGGCAGCATCAGGAGCAGGTCGAACCAGGGCGCTGCCCGTACCGCGTGCGGCCAGTCGACGAAGACGACACGGCCGTCGGCGGTCAGCAAGAGGTTGTCGGCGCGCAGGTCGCCGTGGGCGAGGGTGTCGCCCGAGGCGAACTCGCCCCAGGGCGCGGCGAGGTCGGCGAGAGCGGCCAGGTTGCGCCGCACCCAGGGATCGAGGCGGTCCCGTGTGCTTTCGTCGCCGTCGAGGAGCTCCTCCCACCCCCGGAACGACTCGGCCTCGCTCTCCACGACGGTCGGTACGTCGAGGGGTGCGGGGGTGAGGGTGTGCGCGAGGTCGCCCACCGCGCGCAGGACCCGCGCCAACTCGTCCGGCCGCCACGGCACCTGGGGCTGCCGTCCGTCGACGTCCTCGAAGGCCAGGGCCACCCAGGTCGCGTCGTCGTGGCCGGCCAGCAACCGCGGTGCGGGGACTTCGGGCGGCAGGGCGGCGGAGACACGGGCCTCGGCCCGGTGGAGCACCGGGCTGGCGGGGTTGGCCTCGGCGCTCACCGCCTTCACGAACGCACGCCTCCCATCCGCCAACCGCACACGCGCGGCCACCCCGGGAGAGAAACCGCCGTGCTGGGTCACCGCTTCGACGACCGGTGCGCCCAGCCGCGCCTCCAGCCCGCGCCTGACGTGCTCGGGAACCTGGTCCCATTCGGTACGGACTCCGGTGGCGGACGGTGCGCTGATGGTCATGCCGACATGGTCGACGACGCGGCGCGGGCGAAGCGACAGGTTTTCGTGTGGGCGCGCTCACACCACCGGCCGCCCCCGCCACACGCCTCACGTGTGGCGGGGGCCGCTGGCGTCAGGCACTGGTGAGGATGACCAGTCGCTGGGTCGCGCGGGTCATCGCGACATACCGGTCGACAGCTCCTTCGATGCCGTCGCCGTACGTATCCGGGTCGACGAGAACGACCAGGTCGAACTCAAGGCCCTTCGACAGCGTCGGCGTGAGCGACCGCACACGCGGCCTCTCCCGGAACCGGGGATCACCGATGACACAGGCCACCCCCTCGTCATGCGCCGCGAGCCAGTCGTCGAGGATCCCCTCCAGCTCCGCGACCGGTCCGTGGACCACGGGGATACCGCTGCTGCGGATCGAGGTCGGCACGTTGGCGTCCGGGAGCACGGCCCGGATGACCGGCGCGGCTTCCGCCATGACCTCCTCGGGCGTGCGGTAATTGACGCTCAGGGAGGCCACCTCGATGCGGTCGAGGCCGATCCGCTCCAGCCGCTCCCGCCACGACTCGGTGAACCCGTGCCGGGCCTGGGCGCGGTCGCCCACGATGGTGAAGCTCCGCGACGGGCAGCGCAGCAGCAGCATCTGCCACTCGGCGTCGGTCAGCTCCTGCGCCTCGTCCACGATGATGTGGGCGAACGGACCGGCGAGCAGGTCCGGTTCGGCGGTGGGCAGCGCGCTCTCGTCGATCAGGGTGTCCTGCAGGTCCCGCCCGTGCAGCATGCCGAGCGCGCCTTCGCTCTCGTCGAGCTCGACGTTCTGCAGCAGGCTGTCCATGACGTCGGCCCGCCGCGCGCGTTCGGCCTCGGCGGCGGCCTCGTGGCGACGCCTGCGCACGGACGCCTCCGCGTCGCCGAGCCGCTGCCGTGCCGCGTCCAGGAGCGGCAGGTCGGACACCGTCCAGGCCTGTGCCTCCGCGCGCTGGAGCGTGCGTACGTCGTCGGCGCTCAGCCACGGAGCGCACTTGCGCAGATACGCGGGCACCGTCCACAGGTCGCCGACGAGGTCGGTCGCCTCCAGCATCGGCCACGCCCGGTTCAGGGTCCCGATCAGCTCCCGGTTCTGCAGCAGCGACCTCCGCAGCAGCTGGGGCGACACCTCGTCGTCGTCCTCGTACTCGTCCGCGTGCTTGTCCATCAGGATCGTGAGCAGCTCCTCGCGGATCTGGTCGCGCGCCTCGTTGTGCGGAGTGCCGGGCTCCACGGCCGCGAACGCCGCCGCCCAGTCGTCGGCGCTCAGCCAGACGTCGGACCAGTGGGTCGAGACCGTCATGCCCTTGGTGGGCGGCTCCTCGTAGAGGCCCACGGCCGGCTCGATCGCCTTCACCATCTCCGCGGACGACTTCAGCCGGGCCGCCTCCGGGTCGGTCTCGGCCACCGCCGTGGCTCCCTCGGTGACCATGTCCCGTACGAGGCAGGTCTGTACGCCCTCTTCGCCGAGGCTGGGCAGGACGTCGGCGACGTAGTCCAGGTAGGGCCGGTGCGGGCCGACGAACAGCACACCGCCCCGGCGGTGACCCAGGCGCGGGTCCGAGTAGAGCAGATGGGCGGCGCGGTGCAGGGCGACGACCGTCTTGCCCGTACCCGGACCGCCGTCGACGACGAGCGCGCCACGGGAACCCGCGCGGATGATGGCGTCCTGGTCGGACTGGATGGTGGACAGCACGTCGCGCATCCGGGCCGAGCGGTTGCCGCCCAGGCTGGCGATGAACGCGGACTGGTCGTCGAGTGCGGCGCGCCCCTCCAGCCCCTCGGCCGTGAACACCTCGTCCCAGTAGTCGTTGATCCGGCCTTGGGCCCAGCGGTACCTGCGGCGGCTCGTCAGGCCCATCGGGTTGGCGTGGGTGGCCGCGAAGAACGGCTCGGCCGCGGGGGAGCGCCAGTCGACGAGCAGCCGGTGGCCGGTGCTGTCGGTGAGACCGAGACGCCCGATGTACACGGGCTCGGCGTCGTCCGCGGGGACGAAGTGCCCCAGGCACAGGTCCAGGCCGAAGCGGCGCAGGGTGCGCAGGCGGCCGGTCAGCCGGTGGATCTCGGTGTCCCGGTCCATCGCCTCCCGGCCGATGCCGCCGGGTGCCCGGCGCGCGGCCTCCAGACGCTCGGACAGTTCGGCGGTCGACCGCTCCAGGCTCTCCGCGATCGCCGCGAAGTGCCGCTCGTCACCGTCGATCAACGCCGGGTCGGCCTTGTGGGAAAGGCGCTCGGGAAGGTCGAACGCAGACCTGTGAACCGATGGGACCGACGACAGAACACGCACTTCCTGAATCCCCCTTGTACTGCGGCTTCTGACTGAGGTCGGCGATTCTGCCCCACCCCCGGGGCCTTGCGGCAAGCCCCCCGGTGCGCTATAAGTTGAGAGTGGCAAGGAGCGGATATACCTCCTTGCCTTTTTCGTTTCCTCCGGACGGACAAACCCTGCCGCGGCACACCGCGGCAGGGGCAGGCGTTCAGACGGTGGTCACACACCGCCCACGATGAGGGACCAGCCCGAGGAGACGTGGGGGAGCGCGCCGACGTTTCGGTAGTGGCCGCCGGAGAGCGTCGAGATCCAGGCCGTCCCGTCGGTCTTGTAGAAGAACAGGCTGTCCGAGGTCCGGCCGACGGTGTCCCAGATACCCGACGTGCCGATCTCACGGAAGTTGATGCCCGTGCCGTTGGTCGCGTTGCTCACCCGGAACTGGAGCTCGCCGCCGCTCTTCGACAAGGCCAGCACGGAGTCCTTGGTCGCGGTCAGCTCACCCAGGAAGTCGTCCCTCGGGATGGCGCCCTTGTCCGAGTAGACGCCGTTCTTGAGGGTCCCGTAACCGACGTTGCTCCACGGGAAGTCGCCGGAGCCGTGCCGGGCCGCGGAGATCAGGGTGTCGCAGGAACTGGCCATGGTGCCCCAGCCCGTACTGAAGTTGTCGTACGTGCGCACCTCCTGGTACCTGCCGTTCTTGAGGGTGCCGGTGACGCCGTCGCCGGTGTCCCCGTTGTAGAACAGCACGGAGTCGCCGGACGCCTCGACGAAGGTCCAGCCCGTCGAGAAGTCGTCGTAGGTCTGGGTGCGGGAGTAGGTGCCGTTCTTGAAGGTGCCGACCTCCCCGGCTCCGGTGTCCGCGTTGTACAGCACCAGCGAGTCGCGGCTCGCCGCCGCGTGGGTGTAGCCGGTCGGCAGGCTGAAACCGCCTCTGTATCGCCAGTGGCCGCCGGAGAGGGTGCCGGTGCCGGCCTCGCCGTTGTCGGCCCGGTAGAACAGGATCGAGCTGCTCGGTGTGGTGCTGTTGCAGTACGACGTGGCGGCGTTCGCGGGGATGGCGGGCCCGGCCAGCAGGGCGGCCGTCGCGGACGTGGCAGTGGCAAGCGCGGCCACCAGGGACTTCCTCATGATTCTCCCCATTTCCTCGCACTTGGACGCGTGCGGTCGGCCCTCGGGGCGCGCCGGAATTCCCGCGCCGCAGCCGTTCACGATCTGAAAGGAGGACGTCCGTGCACCCGCCCGGACAGTCGGCCCCGCCCCCGCCCGACGCCCTGCCGGGCTGCCTGTCGAGCTCGTTCCACGCTCGTGGTCAGACGTCCTCTTCATCGTGCGCCGCCCACGGCCGCATCGCATCTCCGTGAGGTCGCCGAGCGGGGAGGCCTCCGAAAAATAATTGCCATTCTGGAAAACTTGCCGTGGCGGCAAGATTTGCCGTACGGTCCTCCCATGACACCCGCAGACGAGGCCCGCCCGGCCGACCGGCCTGGACTCCGCGAGCGCAAGAAGCGCGAGACCCGGGTCGCGCTGAGCCAGGCGGCGATCCGGCTGTGCGTCCTGCACGGCTGGGCGAATGTGACGATGGATCAGATCGCCGCCGAGGCCAACGTCTCCGTCCGCACCTTCCGCAACTACTTCGCCGGCAAGGCCGAGGCGATCGCCGCCAGTCACCTGGAACGGATGCACCGCGTCGCCGGCGACCTGCTCACCCGCCCGCCCGGCGAACCGCTCTGGGACTCGCTGCGCCACGCCGTCCTGGGGCAGTTCGCACCGCAGGGCAACTCCGCGCCGCAGGACGAGCGGTGGCGCGAGGGCGTGCGGCTGATGCTGGCCGAACCCGCGCTGGCCGGGGAGATCGTCAAGGCCAACGCCGCCGCCCAGCAGGAACTGGCCGAGGCCGTCGCACGGCGCACCGGAAGCGACGCCGAACGCGAGGTGTACCCGAAGCTGGTCGCGGCGGTGGTCGCCGCCGGCAGCGCGGTGGCCGTCGAGCACAGTCTGCGCGCCGAGGAGGCCGTGCCGCTCGGCGCGGCCCTGACACAGGTCTTCGAGCAGCTCGCCGCCGGTCTGCCCGTCCCCTGACGAGGAGCGGCGGCCACGCCTTCGGCGTGGGTGTACCCCTTTCCTGTTCCCGCTCGCCGCCCGAGGAGGCGTGATCGTGACAGTCGACGACGTGATCATCGTGGGAGGCGGCCCGAACGGGCTGATGCTGGCCTGCGAGCTCGCTCTGGCCGGCATCCGGCCGACCGTACTGGAGCAACTTCCGCGGCCCAGCACCGAACCTAAGGCCAACGGCCTGCTCGGGCAGGTGGTGCGCCTGGCCGACCACCGGGGCCTGTACGAACCGCTCAGCGGCAGCCCCGAGCCCCCGCGGCCGAACTCCGCGTACTTCATGTTCGCGGCCATGGGCCTCAACCTCGCCCTGCTGGACGCCAGTCCGGTCTTCGGGCTGGCCGTTCCGCAGCACCGCATCGTCGAGGTCCTGGAGGAGCGCGCCCGCGCACTCGGCGTCGACGTCCGGCGCGGACACCGGGTCGGCGCCGTCGCCCAGGACGACGACGCCGTCACCCTCGACGTCACCGGCCCCGACGGCGATCAGCGGCTGCGGGCGCGTTACGTGGTCGGGGCGGACGGCGCGCACAGCGTGGTCCGCAAACTCTCGGGGATCGGGTTCCCCGGCGTCAGCTACGACCGCCGCACCAACCGCACCGCCCACGCCACCGTCCCGGCCGACTGGATCGACCCCGTCAACGGCGCCCTCACGATTCCCGGCCATGGTCCGGCCCTGCCCTTCCTGCCCCACCGCACCGACCGCGGCGGCTTCACCTACGCGCCGTTCCCCGGCCATCCGCCGCTGGTCAGCACCACCGAGTGGGACCAGCCCGCGACGGACGAGCCGATGACCCTGGCCGAGATGGAGGCGAGCATCCGCCGGGTCCTGGGCGTCGACCTGCCACTGGGTGCGCCGGACGGCACGGGCCCACATGTGCTGCGGCGCCTCGACGGCGGCAACACCCGTGTCGCCGACCGGTTCCGCGACCGTCGGATCCTCCTGGTCGGCGACGCCGCCCACGTCTACACCGCCGGCGGCGGCCCCGGGCTGAACCTCGGTCTGCAGGACGCCGCCAACCTCGGCTGGAAGCTCGCCGCCGAGCTCCGGGGCGCCGCCCCGCCCGGCCTGCTCGACAGTTACGACAGCGAGCGCCGCCAGGCGGCCCGGCGCATGGTGCTCAACGCCGAGGCGCAGTCCGCACTCACCGCACCGGGGAGCGACATCACCGCCCTGCGCGAACTCTTCACCGAGCTGCTCACCCGTAAGGAAGTCGTCCAGCACCTCGCCGACCTCACCGCGGGCACGGACGTGCGCTACGACATGGGCGTCACCGACCCCCATCCCGCGGTCGGCTACTTCGCACCGGAGCTGGAGCTGATCACCGGGACGGAGAAGGTCCGGATCGCCGAACTGGCGCGCAGCGCCCGGCCGTTGCTGGTGGATCTCACCGAGGGGCAGTCGCTGGCAGCCGTATTGCCGAAGGGCCAGGACGCGCCCGTCGACCTCGTCCTCGCGCACGGCGGCCCGGCCGACCTCACCGGCCTGCTGATCCGCCCCGACGGCTATGTGGCCTGGGCCTGCGGCTCGCCCGCCCCGGACCCGGTCGAGCTGGCCGCCCTGCGGTCGGCAATCGAGCGCTGGTTCACGGCCTGAGAGCCGACGGCCTCCTGACCGCCCCGACGACGGTGCAACCCCGTGGCGGTAGCGTGGCGATCATGGCGGACTGGAACATACGGGCGGCCTCGCCGGCAGACGTCGAGGCCGCGGTCGAGCTGCGGGCGGTCGTGATGCGACCGGACCTGGAACGGCTCGGCCGGTACGACGAGCACCGGGTGCGGCAGCGGCTGCGGGACCGCTTCGACCCGGCCCACACCTGGGTGATCGAGGTGGCCGATACGTTCGCCGGCTGTGTGGCGCTGCGACCGGCCGAGGACGGCCACTGGCTGGAGCACTTCTACCTGGCCCCGCACCTCCAGGGCACCGGCATCGGCTCGGGCGTGCTGCGCGAACTGCTGGAGCGGTGCGACCGCGGCGGATTCCCGGTGCGTTTGAACGTGTTGCGGGGCAGCGCGGCCCGGCGGTTGTACGAGCGGCACGGGTTCGTGGCCGAGAGCGAGGATCCGGTCGACGTGTTCATGGTGCGCCACGTGTCCGCGTAGCCACCGCTCCGGATCGCCGCTACGGGCGGCGTCCCCAAGCGGAGGCGCGCCGCTGTTCGGGCCCCGACTCGTCCGGGCACAGCAGTGGTTGCAAGGTGGTGTCGGCGTCCTCCAGGAGCAGCCGGCTGCCGGGCCGCAGCGCCTGGACCATCCGGCGCAGGGCCTCGGTGCGATCCCTGTCGTGCTCGGCCATCGGGCGATTGCGGCAGACGCACTACGGCGTGAGCCGAACGAGCCGTAGAGCCGCTCGTACTCCGTCAGAAAATAGTAGTCATGGACATAGTAGCCATGTACTCTATGTGTCATGAGCAACGGTTCGCCGGGCCCCACGCCCGGTTTCCTCGTATGGCGACTCGCCAACAAGTGGCGCGTCGCGGTCGATCGCGCGGTGGCTCCGCTGGGGCTCACCCACGCGCAGTACTCGGTGGTCGCGTCGCTGCACGGCATGCACCGTGCCGGTGAGCGGCCCAGTCAGCGCCGGCTCGCCGACCACACCGGTCTGGAAGCGCTGTACGTCTCGAAGCTGGCGCGTGCCCTGGAGTCGGCCGGTCTGATCGAGCGCACCCGTGATCCCCGCGACCCGCGCGCCGTACAGCTCGCCCTCACCGAGCAGGGCCGGGCCGTCACGCGGGAGGCCATCGCGCTGGTCCAGGAACTGCACCAGCGGTTGCTGGAGCCGCTCGGCGGCCTGGACGCTCCGCGAACGCGTGCGTTCACCGACGAACTGAGAACCCTGCTCGACGCACCACTCGGCCCGTCCGTACCGAACGACGAGAGCACCCGGGAGACAACCCCATGACCGCCACAGCAGCCACCGCCGCGTCCGTCACCGCACCCGTCGCCGACCCCCGTGTCCTCGCTCTGGCCCACTACGCCGCCCGTGGCGTCCTGGAGCGCGTCCTCGCCCGGCACGGCGTCACGTTCCAGGAGCAGATCGCCCTGCGCGCCGCTGTCACCGCCGACACCCCGCCGACGCCGGACGATCTCGTCGTCCAGGTGCAGGGCTCCCTCAAGGCCGATCCCACCGACATCCGCACCACTCTCGACGAACTGCTGGCCAAGCACCTGCTCGTCGCGGACGGCGCGCACCTCCGCCCCACGGCCGCGGGGCGCGAGTTGATCTCCGTTGCCGCTGCGGAGGCCGCCCCCTTCACCGCCCGGATCTGGGGCGGGATGGACCCCGAGGACCTGGCCGCCGCCGGGCGTGTCCTGGCCCTGGTCGCCGAGCGGGCCGACGCGGAGCTTGCGGCGCTGGCCGCCTGACCATTCGCGAGCGAGCTCTGATGTGCGGGCCGGGGGGCCACGCCGTGGGGATCAAGAGGCGGCTGCGGCCCCCACCTCCCGTGCGGCGGCCAGATAGCTGACAACCAGCGGCCGTTTGTCGTCCTTGCGGGCGGCCACCGCCAGTTGGGACGGCGAGATGCCCCGGACCGGCACGGCGATCACCTCGTCCCGGGCGACCAGCGGGGCGTTTCCGGCAGCCAGCAGTGCGACGCCCTGGCCGCCTGCGACGCCTTCGTGGGTCTCCTCGGCACTGGCCACCACCGCGCCGATCCGTGGCTCGCGGCCGTCGCGCGCGTCAAGGGCGAGCCAGTAGTCCCGCAGCGGGCCGGCCTGCGGGGGGAGGGCGAGGAAGGGCTCGTCCAGCAGGTCGGTGAAGTCCACTTCTCCCTCGGGGTCGGCGGCTGCGCGCGCCGCCAGGGGGTGCCCGTCGGGCAGGGCGACCAGTCGTGGCTCGCGGGCCACCACCGCGTGCTGGTAACGGTCCCCGTCCGGCAGCGGCAGCCAGACGAAGGCGACATCGCTGGACCCGTCCGCCAACCCTGCGCTCGGATCGGCCCAGTTGACCTGCCGCAGTACGGGGCGTACGTCCGGATGCCGGGAGAGGAGACGGGCCCGCAGGGCGGGCAGCAATCCGCGGCCCGGGCTGGTGGACATGCCGATCACCAGGTCGCACCGCCCGGCGCTCTTCGCCTCCTCCACCGCTGCCTGCGCGGTGCGCCAAAGGGCCAGTACTTCGTGGGCGTGCGGCAGCAGGGCCTGCCCCACCGCAGTCAACCGCACGGTGCGTCTGTCGCGTTGGAACAGTTCCGCGCCGAGTTGTCTCTCAAGCATACGTATCTGCTTGCTCAGCGCGGGCTGGGAGACGAACAGCCTCTCGGCGGCCCGGGTGAAGCTCAGCTCCTCGGCGACGGCGGTGAAGTAGCGCAGATCGCGTCCATGGACATCCATAACTCATGGCTATCACAACGGGTCTTGGACGCATCTCCCGTTCCTGGCGAAGGATGAGGGCTGTCGACGGGGTAGCCCCGAACGGCAGTTGACGAGGGAGCGGAAGATGAGCAACGGCGCCAAGGTCTGGCTGGTCACCGGTGCGAGCAGCGGCTTCGGGCGGGCCATCGCCGAGGCCGCGGTATCCGCCGGCGACACGGTGATCGGCACGGCCCGGCGGACGCAGGCGCTGGACGACCTGGTCGCCGCGCACCCCGACCGCGTCGAGGCGATCAGCCTGGACGTCACCGACGGCGAACGGATCGACGCGGTGGCCGCCGACGTCCTGGCCCGTTACGGCAGGGTGGACGTGCTGGTGAACAACGCCGGCCGCACCCAGGTGGGGGCGTTCGAGGAAACCACCGACCAGGAGCTGCGCGACCTGTTTGAGCTGCATGTGTTCGGCCCGGCCCGGCTGACCCGGGCGCTGCTGCCGCAGATGCGGGAGCGGGGCAGCGGCTCGATCGTGAACATCAGCAGCTTCGGCGGGCAGCTGTCCTTCGCCGGGTTCTCCGCCTACAGCGCGACCAAGGCGGCGCTGGAGCAACTGTCGGAGGCCCTGGCCGACGAGGTGACACCGTTCGGCATCAAGGTGCTGATCGTGGAGCCGGGCGCGTTCCGCACCAACCTGTTCGGCAAGGGCGCGGCGTACTTCTCCGAGGAGAACCCGGCGTACGCCGAGAAGGTCGGCGTGACCCGGCAGATGGTCCAGGGCGGCAATGGCGACCAGCCCGGCGATCCGGCGAAGGCCGCAGCGGCCATCCGCCTGGCCCTGGCCGCCGAGAACCCCCCACTCCGCCTCGCCCTGGGTGCCGACGCGGTCGACTTCCTGACGGCACACCTGGACTCCGTGCGGGCCGAACTGGCGGAGTGGGAGAAGGTTTCCAGGGGGACGGACTTCGACACGGAGTGACGGTGGGTGCCGTCCGCAGGGGCACCCTCACAAGGTCGGAGCAGGGGGCCTGCGGTTCTACCGCGGGCCCCCTCCACCGCCCGGCACCGGGTGGCTCAGCGGCACAGGGCCGTGTCCACGACGCGCTCCACATGCTTCATGGGTGTCTTGTCGTCCTGCTGGACGGTCACCGCGACGTTGGCGGCGCGGCCCCTGTCGGTGACTCCGCCCCGGGTCTCGTATCCGGGGATGCTGCCGCCGTGACCCCAGTAGACACCGCCGCACGACAACGGCGTGCTCACGAGCCCCAGCCCGTATCGGGCCCCGTCGGCGAAGGGGGCTCCGGCGCGAACGGTGGTGCGCATCTCGGCCAGTTGGGCTTTCGGGAGGAGGCGGCCGTCGACGAGCAGCGCCGTGAAGAACCGGTTGAGGTCGGAGTTGGTGGAGATGATCTGGCCCGCCGCCCACGCCCAGGAGGGGTCCATCTCCGTCATGTCCTGCAGAGGCTGGTCCGCTGAACCCCGGTAGTAGCCATGGGGGTGGGGTTCTCGGATGGTCGCGTCACCCGGGGCGGGGAAGTAGGTGTGGCGCAGCCCGATGCGCTGGATGATGCGCCGGTCCATCTCCTCGGCGAGCGGGCGGTGGGTGACCTTCTCGACGATCAGGCCCGCCAGCACGTAGTTCGTGTTGCTGTATTCCCATTTCTTCCCGGGGTCGAAGTGCGCCTTGTGCTGGAGCGCGAGGTCGAGGAGCTCGCGGGGCTCGTAGTACCGGATCTCCTCGTCGAGGTACTCGAGGTAGCTGGGAAGTCCGCTGGTCTGCCGCAGGATGTCACGGACGGTGATGCGGCTTCCGTCGATCCCGTCCCCGCGTACGACGCCCGGCAGGTAGGTGTCGACCGAGGCGTCGAGACTGATCTTCCCCTCAGCGACCAGTTGCAGCACGACCACCGCGGTGAACGTCTTGGTGTTGCTGCCGATCCGCACCTGACCGTCCCGAGGCACCTTCGACCCGGTGGCCACGTCGCCGACGCCCGCGGTGTACGTACGGGTGTGCCCGTCTAGGTCCTTGACGCTCGCCAGGGCCGCGGGCAGGCCATCGGACCGCACCAGGGCGTCGAGGCCCTGCTGGACGGTGTCCGGCCTGGCGGCGGCGGATGCCGCGGGCGGCGCCAGCGCACCCATCGTCAGGACACCCACGGCCACCGCGACCGCGGCCGGCACGGCTATGGGCCGACCGCCTTGCTGCCGCCCGGAAGAACGGAACCTCTGCCATGCCTGCTCGCGCACGAGTCAACTCCTGGGGAATCGTCGGGAAACGGCGGTGTGTGCCGAGTCCCAGCTTCTCCGGAAGCGGCCGCCTCGAACGATCCTGCTACCGCCCGACGCCAGGTGGGGTTAACCCCCGACGGCTCGCGCATCGGGCGTCACCGGGGGTTCGTCCACTAGGCGGGATGCCCGGCGGTGATGTCGAGCGTCTGGTGCAGGGACAGCGGTCTGCCGTCGTGTGCCTTGTCGACGGTCAGCGGCTCCAGGAGGAAGCCGACGTGGTCGCCTCCGTCGAAACGCTCAAGGATCCGCCCGGTGAACCAGGCCACGGCATCGGCCAACAGCGGCGTTCCGTCCGGGCCTTCGGTCCACTCCAGGCCGTCGAACTTGTCCACTTCGGCCCCGCACAGGGCGCCGAACCGCACGGCCAGGCCGTGGTCCTGGGGCAGGAGATGCACCGCCAGGACCGTTGCCCGCTCGGCCACCAGGAAGGTGTGGTTGGCTTTGGAGAGCCACGCGATGAACCGCTCGGGTCGCAAGGAGCACTGCCCGGCGAATCCCACCAGGCACCCGGCCCGCCGCCCGTCCGCCGAGGCGGTCACCACGTACACGGGAGAGTCCACCAGTGCGGTGAAGTCGTCGAAACCCATCTGAAGCCTCCTCGGATCCGGCTTTCGCACGAGGATACGGACGAAGGGCCGTCCCCTCACGCCGACAGGTCCGGGCGCCGATCGGGACCGCCCACGGCGAAGCCCATGAGCAGGTACAGCGGCGCGCCCTGCTGCGGGCGGCTCGTCCCAGCAAGCAGAATGGGCCCACACCAAACGCGGAGGTTGTCATGCCGGGATTCCTCGACCGGGCCAAGGAACAGGCCCAGTCCGCCCTCAACCAGGGGAAGCAGAAGGTGGACGAGGTCCAACAGCAACGCGCGGGCAACGAACTGCTGAAGCAGCTCGGGGCGGCCTACTACGCGGAGCGGCGCGGCTCAGGCACCCCCGACGCGACACAGCAGGCGCTCAGCGCCCTGGAGACCCACATCGCCGCCCATGGTGACGGCTTCCTGCGCGGATAGGGGGCGGACGGGGGAGCGATACGGGTACTCGTACGTCCGTCGAGACCGGACCGCCGTCATTCGGCTCGTACTTCACCCGAAGTGCCGTGCGTCGGTGCGGTCTTGACGTGCAGGTGTCCGTCGAGCGGGTACGTGGGCGGCCACGACGGCAGGATCCGGTCGAAGGCGTACCCGCACTTCTCCGCCACGCGGCACGACGCCGGGTTGTCCATCTGATGCAGGAGTTCGAGGCGCTCCAGACCACCGGCTGCGAAGGTGTCGAACGCCCAGGTCGTGAGAGCCTCCAGGGCGCGCGGAGCCACACCGCGCCCACGCGCCGCCGCTGCCGTCCAGTAGCCGACCTCGCCGCGGGGCTCCCCGGCGCCGACGTCCTTGAGCGCCACATTGCCCACCAACCGTGGCGGCGCCGCGTCCTGGGCGGCTTCGAGGACGGCGAAGCCGAAGCGGTCGCCCGCCTCCCACCCCTGCTCCTGCATCCGCATCCACCCCCGCACGTCGTCCTCGCTGTCCAGCGGGGAGCGTGCCCCGCGGCGCAGAGCGGGATCCTTGTACGCCTCGATGAGCTCGGGAATGTCGTCCGAGCACCAGGGACGAAGGACGAGCGCGGGAGCGGTCGGCGTCGCGGCGGCAGTGAGTATGACGGAGACGTTCACCGGCCCCCGCCGACCAGTCGTACCTTCGCCGACGCCATGGTCTCGCCCGTGGTGACAGCGGTGACGGTGCCGGGGATCTGGTTACGGGACACGCTCATGGAAACACGCCTCACACGATCGGATGCGATGCGGCAGGCACTTCTTTGACCTGCCTTCACGGCCGACGTTAACGGACGGGATTTATGCGTGAAGGGCCGACATCGCATGTGCCAGCCGAATGGTGGGGAGTACCTTGCGTATTCCGTCGAGATGGTCGCGGGCCCGGCTCGTGCCGCCGGTGACGTGTGTCCGCCGAGACCAGGCACGGGGACCCTGTCGTCCCATGGCCTTTCGCTCGGCGGACACACGTCACGTGCTCCGGCACCTTGACCGGGCTCAACGGGCCGCAGAGATCAGGTGGTGCAGTCCACGGCCAGGCCGTCGATCCGCACGGTCCGGTATGTTCCGTCGTACGAGCTGATGACGGCCTCGACGAACACGTTGGTGTTTCCCTGGGGCGAAAACGCCGGGGTCGCAACTGACTGGTAGTAGGTACTGGGGTAGAGCCGGGGGACCGTCTCGCCGAGCTTGTTGCCCTTCGAGTCCCACACCCGCAGGGCGAATTCCACGGTGTTGTCCAGCGGACGTACCCACATCCTGGCCGTGCAGTTCGAATTCCTCGTGATGCCGTCGATTCCGGCCCACGTCCCTTCACGCGCCCAGCCCTGGCGGGCGCGGAGCCATCCGTTGTTCTGGCCGGTGTCGGCCGTTCCGGTGTTGACTTCGAAACCGGCTTGGGCGTCGCCACCGGTGGGGTGGTCCCACGTGTTGAGCTGGTTGCCCTCGAATCCGTTCGTGTACAGCAGCGTTTGCGCCCCGGCGTGTGCGGGAGTCGACAGTGCCAGGACGGCCACCGGTACGGCGGCAGCGGCCAGCGCTTTTGTCAGGCGCTGCGTACGAGTACCGCGTCCAGGACGTGACGTCATTGGGCACCTCCTTGAGGTTGGCTCGGCGACCTCCCGTGGTACGGGAGTCCCGGACAGCCTGCGCGGGGGCGTGGTGGGGACACAAGCAAGGTTCCGCTCAGCGGACCGCGCCCGAGGATATTCACTGGGATCAGTGGATTTGCGTTGCGTAGGGTCATGCGTATGAACAAGCCGGAGCGTGACCCGGGTGGCGCACCTTGTGCGCCCGACAGCGAGGGTGAGGACGCCCCCGACTCGGCGGTCAACGTCAGGATGCGTGAACTCACGCGGTTGGTGCTCGACGGAGGTGTCCCGAGGGAGTACTCCCAGCGTGCGCTCAGCCTCACGGCAGCAGACCTGACAAGCCGTCAACTGGCGGGAGCCGTTCTCGCGGACGCGGATCTGTCGGCAGCCACGCTGGTACGCGCCGACCTCTCGGGTGCCAGTTTGCCGGGCGCCGACCTCGGCGGCGCCGATCTGACCGGGGCGGACCTCACGGGCGCCGACCTGGACCGCTGCTGCGCCCACGCTGCCGTCTTCGAGGATGCGGTGCTCAGGAACGCATCGGCGAGGCGAGCCGACCTGGTCGCCTGTCACGGCGCCCGCGCGGATCTGTCGGGCGCCGATCTGACGGGAGCACACCTGGAAGCGGCGGACTTCTCCCACGCCCGGCTTCGTGGGGCCGACCTGACCGACGCGGACTGCCGCGGCGCCGGTTTCGAAGGGGCCGACCTGACCGGTGCCCGCCTCCCCGCCCTGTCGCTTCTCCGGGGAGTGGTGTGGACGCGAGAGACGATGTGGCCGGCGGGCGTCGCGGACAAGGTGCTGGCCGTATCGCAGGAGGCCGCGCGGGGGCGGTTCAGGATCCTCGCGCTGCCGCCGGATCGAGCTGGCCGGGTGCATCAGTGACCGGTGGTGGTCGGTCGGCGGTCCGGCCGGGGGTACGGGTCAGGCGGTAAGCCGACGGACCAGGGTGACCAGCGCCTCGCGCTGCTGCTCGGGACTGCCCTTGGCGGCGGGAGTCATCAGCATGCGGGTGAGCTGAGGCAGGGTGAACCAGGACGTGGTCAGGGCGATCACCGCGCGCATCAGCTCGCCCGGGTCGACCGCGTCGGTCAGCGTCCCGTTCCGCTGGGCGTTGGTCAGCGTGGCGATCTTCTCGGCGTAATGGTCGGTGCGTTCGCACTCCGCCGCCACCCGGTCCTGGCAGAGCAGGCCCTCCCACGCCAGCAGCCGTACGAAGTGCGGGTGCGTGTGGTGGTAGTCGAAGACCCGGCCCGCGTAGTCGCCCAGGTCGGCTGCCTGTTCAGCGGTCAGCGGCACCGCCGCGGCGAGCTTTTGCAGCTCGGACTCCAGTACCGCGACGAACAGCTTCTCCTTGCTGCCGAAGTACTGGTAGATCCGCTCCTTGTTGACGCCCGCACGTGTCGCGACGCGGGCGACACGAGCCCCTTGCGGGCCGTGCTCGGCGAACTCCTCGACCGCCGCGTCGAGCAGGAGCTGCCGCGTGCGTGCTGTGTCCCAGGCCATGCCACGACTTTAACCCATTCCCAACCGGGCGGTTGGACATGAAGGTGAGTGGATGTCAGAATCCAACCCGACGGTTGGAGATCGAGCCTCCAGCCACCCTGACCAGGAGATGTCCATGTCCACGCCCACGCCCGCCGCCCCGTCCATCCACCGCCGCGCCGTGATCACCTGGCTGGCCGTCTACCCGACCATCACCGCCGTACTCGGCCTGCTCGGCCCGACCACCGCCGACCTGCCGCTCATGGTGCGGACGCTGATCCTCACTGTGATAGTCGTCCCCGTCGCCGCGTATGTCCTCATCCCGCTACTGACAAAGGCCAACGCTGCGGTGGCCCGCCGCTGACCGCGTCATCGACGTCGCATTTGGCACCCCGGTTCGGGCGGTGCTTCCCGTACGGCTCACGGTCCCGCCCCGATGGCACCTCGCGCACGGCGGGCCGTGATGCGGTCCGCGGTCGGCCAGCGCACGTCGCGTACCCGGCCGAGGTGTTCGAGAAGGCGTACAGGGCCGGTGTGAGCACGCACAGCGCCGGGAAGAGACGGGAGATCGCGCGGATGTCGCCGTCCGGCTGCAGATCCGGTGCGTACCGCGCGGCCGGTCTGGGCGAGGTCGACCGGCTCGGGTGTCGGTGCCGGGATCGGTGCCGGTGGGTCAGTGCCGGGGCATGTGCCGGATCCGGCGTCGGGGGCGCAGACGCCCTCGGCCCCCGTCCCGTTGGTCGCGGCGGGCGGGGACGGCGAGCTGCTCCGGCTTCCCGGGGACCGGCTGGGTGGCGTCGGCGCGGTCGTCCCGGCGGCCGGGTGCGAGCCGGCTGTAGCGGTGCAGGATGATCCGCTCGGCGTGCTGGCCGTTGAGGCGGTGGATCAGGCCTGCCGCACCGACGATCAGGAAGACCATGACGAGGACGGTCAGGGCTGTGGTCACGGCGGTCACATTCCTACCAGGAGGCGGCTCGGTCGGGCCGGCACGTCAAGGCGGATCGTCGGCGCGCCGCCCTCGTACTCCCATGCCTCTTCCGACTTGTCCGCGTCCTGCGCCCGGCTCGCGGTAGAGGGTGCGCCGGGGCCGCCCTCGGCCGCGATGAGCGCGCTCGCGGTCAGCGGCGGCCCGGTGACCGTGGTCGCTGCGGCCATCAGCCGTGCGGCGGTGGCCTCATCGGTCTGCGGTGGGATCACCAGGAGGTCCCAGCGGCCGACGTTGTAGGACAGCAGAAGCAGTTTGTGCGGATCCAGCTCGGGTGTGAACCAGCCGGCTTTCACCACGTGTCCGTGTACGGGGATCTTGCGCGGGATGACGGGCCAGTGCTGAGGATTGACCGCGATACGGGTGATCCGGGCCCAGGTCGGGTCCAGCACGTCGATCAGAGCGGGAAGTTCGCTCAGCAGGTCGCGGGAGCGGGGCCACCAGGCTCCGTCCAGAAGTCCACGGGCGGCGTCGTCGGCTTTGAGCGCGAGGCGTGCGGTCGGTGCCGGGTCTGCGGGGCTCTCGTACCGCGGTCCCGGAAGGTCAATGGTCGCGGACATCGCGCGAACCCGTCTCCAGGTCGCCGTCCGTGGACAGCGGCCTGGTGTCTTCGCTCGCCGAGAACGACGCCGACGCGGAGGTCGGGGTACGAAGTGCTCTCGGTAACTCCAGCGTACTCCTTGGTAGGGGCGATGAGGGGAGTGCCGGGGAGGGAGATTCGGCTGGTGGCGTCGTGGGGGCGGCGTCGGACGGAGGGGCCCCGGGGTCCGCCCGGCACGTGTGAGCCGGGCCAATCCTCCGCCGGTCGGCCCGGAGGACCGCCGCGCCGCACCGTCGGCGGCGAGCGGCGCCGCGGCCACCCGGAGTACCGTGAAACAGCGGCGTCGTCTCGCCGCTCAACCACCACAGGGATGTCCGTACCGGCGCATGGCGACGTGTCGGCACACCCGCAGGCAGGCGAACCACCATGGCGGAATCCGACACCCCCACCCCGGCGAGACTCCTTCCGGACGCCGTTCACCGAGCGGTGAAGCCCGGAACGGCGCTCCTGCGACTGGAGACGGTCCGGTCCCGTGAAGGGGTTCTCGACGGCGCGTGGTGGCCGCGCTCCCGTGACATCGCGGAGGAACTGCCCGCGCTGATCACCGCGCTGACCGAGCACCTCGGCCCCATCACGCGGGTCGGGCTCGATGCCACCGCCTGGCGGGGAATCCCGACACGGCTGGTGATCGACGACCGTGTCGTGCACCTCGACTCCTTCCCGGTCGGTGACGACACCGTCCTCGTCACCCGCGGTGACAACGACCATTTCTCGCTGCTCGTGGTCCCTCCGGACACGACCGCCGACGCCGCGCGCACCGCGATGGCCCGGGCCGTGCACGCCGACAACATCTCCGAAGCCGCACAGATCCTCATAGCGACCACTCCCGGCTGAGGCCGTTCCGACGGCCGGCGCGGCGAGACGGAACAGCAGCCCGCCCGTGGCCGGGCGGCCCATGAGCCGCGCCAGGGCCGGGGCGCCCAGCCCGTGCGCCGCGCGGGGCTGGTCGTGGCTGAGGGGCAGGACTAGGGTGAGGGCTGCGCCCCAGCCCCCGGCAGCGTGCCGATCCGCTCCGAGGAGGCCCAGGGTGTCGACGATTCCCCGAACCACTTCTTCGCCCGCCGGTGCACTGTGTCTGCACCCTGGGCAGGGCGCCCGTACGTCCGCACAGGGGCGCGGGTCACCGCCCGCGCCCACCGTCCCGGGCAGTCGGCCGCCGCCCGCCGCCCGGGGCACCGAAGGATGCGTGGTCATCACCGTCCGTGGACGTCTGGGCCTCACCACTCTTCCCCGGCTGCGCGAACGCCTTGTGCGGGTGTCCCACGGTCCCGCAAACCCCTTGGTCCTCGACCTGTCGGGCGTGACCTCCTGCGACGCCCTCGCCTTGGGACTGCTCGTCGCCACCGCACGCCGGGCCCGCTCCTTCGGCGGCGGGCTGTGCCTCCTCGCACCGAGTCCCAGCGCCACCGCGGCTTTGGGCGCCGCGGGGCTGACCCGGCTCCTCCACGTCCGTTCCGACCTCGGCACAGCGACCGGGACCGTATTCGCCGCGCCTGCCCCGGATTTCGGGCAGGCGGCGTAGACAGGGCTTCGCCGCACAGTGGATGCCGGGCAGGGGGGCTCCTCCTTGGGCGCGCGAGAACGCGCCGCGCCGGCACCCGCTTGCTGCTTCGGGGGCCGGTGTCAGGTGCCAAGGCCGGTGAGTGGTTCCGCATCGTCGATGAACGCACGTGCGAGGTCGGACAGACGGCGGTTGTGGGCGCGGGCGTAGCCGCGCAGGGCGGTGAAGGCCTGTTCCATGTCGATGCCCTGGCGTTCGGCGAGTTTGCCCTTGGCCTGTTCGATCAGCACCCGGCTGTTCAGTGCGGTTTGCAATTGCTCGTTGAGGACCGTGCTGCGCTGGGTGGTGCGGTGCTGGAGGAGGCTGATGGTGGCCACGTCGGCCAGCGCCTGGGCGATGTGGGTGGCCGAAGGGTCGAAGGGACCGGGGGCGGTACGGAAGAGGTTGAGCGCGCCCACGACGTCGTCGCGCAGGCGCATCGGCAGGGCCTGGACGGCCGAGAAGCCGCTCTGCCTGGCCAACGCGGTGAAACGCGGCCAGCGGGCCACCTCCTGGCTGAGGTCGGGGATGTCCACGGGGGCGCCGGTGCGGAAGCACTCCAGGCAGGGACCCTCGTCGTTCTGGAGCTGGAAGAGCTCCAGTAGGCGTACGCGTTCGTCGGAGGCAGCCATGACACGGAGTTCGCCGTCGCGGTCCGCGAGCAGCACGCCGACGGCACTCGCCGCGAGCAGAGCGGCGCACCGGTCCGTCAGCAGGCGCAGGAAGTCGATCAGGTCGAAGTCGGCGACCAGATTGTCCGCCAGCTCGACGAACGTCTTGGCCAGGAGCTGTTCATGCATGGCAACGCCCTTTGCTGGGAGTGGTTCCACCGGAATGAGGCGGCCGACCGGGCGGCGCAGTTGGATACCTGCCGACACGTCACTCCTCGTCATCGCAAGGATCCTCGCCGGCGCCGGAGCCGGAGCCGGAGCCGGAGCCGGAATCGGAATCGGAATCGGGGGAGAAGCGGAGCCGGTGGGCCACCACGTCGGCGGCCACCTCGGCGAGCCGGAGGCCCGTGGCGTACGCGTGGGCACGGAGCCGGACGAAGGCGGCGTCGATGCCGACGCCGAGCTGGACCGTGAGGATGCCGGTGGCCTGGTCGATCTCGGCCCGGTACCTGCCCAGGTCCTCCCTCCGTCCGTCCCCCGGCAGGTCGGCCGAACGGTCTCCCGATTCGTCGATCTGTGCGTCGAGGAGAACCAGTGTCGTGAAGTCGGCGAAGGCCAGGGCATCGGCCAGCTCCTCGGCGTTCAACTCGACGGGCACGCTGGAGTACAGATCCAGGACCCCCGGGCTGATCGCCCCGACCTGCAGGGGGAGCGCGAAGACCGCGCGTACTCCGGCTTCCAGGGCGGCGTCGGAGAACACCGGCCAACAGTCCTGCAGCCTCCGCGTCAGAAGATCCGGTGTCAGGACGGCGGCGCCCTGAGCGAAGGCATCGACGCACGGCCCTTCGCCCAGCATGAGTTGCAGTTCTTCGAGCCGCTCGCTGATGTCGTCGGTGCTGCACAGCGGATGGCTGGCCGTGTTCCGGAACATCGCCGACACTCCCGCTCCGTCGACCGGCAGCGCCGCCACGGCTGCGGTGCACACATCCACCACGGCGAGCCGGGCACCGCGCAGCGCCGCCTGCCGCGCCACCTGGCTCCGGATCCGCGCCGACCGGTTACCCGTTGTCATGAAGCATGCCGTCCGTCCGATGGGTGGTGCTCGAATCGTGCGGCGACGTCGGAGCCGGGGCAGCCGCCGGCCGGATCAGTGCTTGAAGGTGTCCTTGATGTGCTCGCCGGACTGCTTGAGGCTGCCGGCGTGACTGTTGGCTCTGCCCTCCCGCTTCAGGCGCCTGTTTCCGGTGGCCCGGCCGACGCCTCCTTTGATTTTCCCGGAGATCGTCTGTGCCGTGTTCCTGATCTTGTTCCCCACCCTCATGGCTTTCCCTCTCGGACTACCGGCGGCTGCGGCTGAACCGTCGGCCGTCGCGTCCACCCATGGTGAAGCTGACGGTCCACAAGACGAGGAGGACGGCGGCGACCCAGCCAGAGGATCTGCATGGTGAAGCCGAAACCGAGCAGGATCAGGACGAGACCGAGCAGGATCAGGACGAGTAGGGGCAGCAGAATCCACACCATGGCCGGGCCTCCGGGTCGGAAGGAGAGTTCCTGGATTCCGCGGGGTCCGGGCGAAACGGGAAGAGGATGCCCGGCCCGAACGATCCGGAGCGGCATGGCCCTACGCCGTACCTGGCAGTCAACTCCCGGCGAACTCCCGTGTCAACGCCACGGTGAGTCGGGGGAGCGGAGCCGGGTTCCCCGTGGCGAACGGAGCTTCAGCGGCCTCTGCTCCGGACGCGGTGGGCGCGGCGGCCGGAGGCCGATCGGGCTCGGTCCGCGGCAGAACGCGGTCCTCCCACCAGGCCAGGCCCATGACCATGGCGAGCAGGACGAAGGGGGTGAGAGTGGGGAACAGTAGCGCGTACATGTGGTACCGCCTGTTGTCTGGACGTGGGGCAGAGAGGCGGTGGGACCATGCCTGAGCTGCCCGATGTAGGGAGCACCGAGGCCGTCCGGTCAGGGTCGCGGTGCGCGGACGTGGCACCGATGCGCCGGGGGGCGCTCCCGAGGGGGCGCGGTAACTGCTCGGCGCTGCCGGGGTCCTGGGCACGCTCCGCGCACGCTAGTGCGGTCGGCGCACTCCGAACAGTCGTCAAGGCGCCATCTGCGCACTTCGTTACGGAAGGTGCCCGGCGGAGAGTTTTCGCCGCCCTCCCACGGGACTACGCTGTCGAGTGAGGCCCCAGTCCCCGGTTGCGATGACCTGATCCGCGCCCGGAGGCCCGCCATGATCGTCCTGCTCACTCTTCTCGTCATGGTCCTGTTCGGGCTCGGTTTCCTGAACGGCATCTGGTGGGTGGCCGCAGCCGTGGTGGTGTTCGCCGGCTTCCGGTACGGGCGGGACGGCTGGGGCCGCGGTGACGATTCCGGATTCCGGAACTACCGCGACTACCGGGACCGCGTGGACCGCTGGGATCGCCGCTACAGCCGTCAGCGCCGGGGCCGGTGGAACCGCCAGGACCGCGAAGACCGCCGCGACCGCGAGCGTCACTGGTGACCGAGTCCGGGGCGTACGCAGTGCACAAGACGTCACTCGGCGAAGCGCCGAAGCTCTTGAGGAGCGGGCGCGGATATTTCCCGTACTGGCGCCTATGTTTACTCATTTCCGGCCAGTGCCTGGTTCTCCGAATTTTATTCGGATGTTTGGTGAAGCCGGATGAGGGGACCCGGACAGCGGCAGTCGAGCGGAGGGGAATCGCCTCCTCTGCTCTCCTGAAAATCAAATGGAGAGGCATTCATGACTGACATGTGGGGCTACCCGCAGACCGCCGGATATCAGGCGGGAAATGACCTGACCGGCTACAAGGTGGAGGCCACCGACGGCACCATCGGCAAGGTCGACAAGCATTCCGACGAGGTCGGCTCCGCGTACATCGTGGTCGATACCGGCGTATGGATCTTCGGCAAGCACGTGCTGTTGCCGGCCGGCACGGTCAAGAGCGTCGACGTGTCCGCGCGAAAGGTGTACGTGTCCCGGACGAAGGACGAGATCAAGAACGCCCCCGAGTTCGACAAGGAGAAGCACCTGGGTGATGAGGACTACCACCAGAGCCTCGGCGCGTACTACCAGACCCCGCGCAACATGCCCCGATAGTACGGGGCTTCCGAGGTGGCGGTCGGCCGGATCACGGTCGGCCGCCACCTGTGCGATCCGGGGCTATGCTGCTGAGAGGACGTCCCAGACCCCGGCGCCGCAACGCGAGTTGGCTGCGATGCCGCTGGAAACGGGCCTCCGTCCGGTCTCCGGCGCATCCCCCTGATGGACCGAACCGGGTACGGCACCTGAACTCGGGCCGCCGGACCGTCTGTCGCTCCGTCTTACCGTGCGTCCATCCGACCCGGAGCACCGCCATGCGCATCCTGAAGTCGACCGCCCACCGGCGCGGCAGCAAGAACGAGGCGCCGGTCCGCGCCCGTACCGTCGGCCGCTCGCCCCGGCCCGGCCGCCGGGCAGGTGCCCCGTGATGGCCGGCTCCAGCCCCGGGCAGGCGCAGAGGCTGGCAGGCTACGAGCCGTCCACGGGCGGCGCGGTGTACCTGCGGGGGCTGAGCCGCTGGCAGGCCGAGTCCCAGCGGGAAGACCTCGCGGACCTGTACGTGGAGTCCACCGGCGCGGTGTCCGGTGAGGAGTACCGCAGCAGAGAGGGTTTCCTGCGCCGGTTCGCCGTCGATGTGCGGCGGCCCGGCTTCGACATGACGGCCGCGGAGGCCACGGTGCCGGGCGAGGCCTCCGTCCTGGTGGGGTGTGCCTTCGGCTTCCCCGTGCGGCGCGACGGTACCTGGTGGCGCGGGTTCCTCGGGGCGCTTCCGCAACGCATCGAGCAACTCACCGCATCCGGTCACGTCTTCGCGATCACCGAGGTCATGGTCCATCCGCACGAGCGTGATCGTGGCCTCGCGCGCCATCTGCAAGAACGGTTGCTCGCCGACCACCAGGCGTCCCTGGGCGCCACGCTGGTGGACCAGACCAACCATGCGGTGTACGACGCGTTCCGGTCCTGGGGCTGGCAGGACATCGGAGGGATCATCCGCCGACAGCCCGGTCCCGCACTGCTGCGGGTGCTGGTTCTTCGCCTCGGCGAATGGACACCCTCGAAACCGGACGGCCTGGCCCACAACCCGGAGACGGAGCGACCCCGCGAAGCGGACGGATTGGACCCGGGCATGAGGTGACCGTTCGGCAACTCGGTGCCCCACAGGCACCGATGCGGGCCGTGCCCTAGAGGTGAAACGCGGCAGACCCCCGGCGTGGCGCACGAGCGGCAGCCGGGCTGCCGTCGCGAGGAAGGACCAGGACCCGCCGTACGGTCCGGCTGGACGGCCGCCGTATTTCACCGACGTCCTCCCATCCCCAGGACCGGAACGCGGCGTGGGTCGTACGGTCTGCCGGGTTCACCAGGGCCACCCCGAGCGAGGCGTGGCGGGCGGCGAGCAACTGCTCCTGCAACTGCTGGGCGAGGCCGTGGTCCTGTTCGCGCGGATGGGCCACGATCTCGGTGACCGCGAGGACACGCCCGGACGCGGTGAGGCGGTCGACTCTCCGGGGCAGTGCTCCCTCGAAGCCGAGCCACCGGATTCCGTCCGGTCGTACGGGATAGCCGAAGGTGCATCCGGCCAGTGCCGTCGTCTCCGCGATCAGCATGGCGAACGCCGGCTGTCGGACACTGGCCGCGAGGCGGCGCAGGAAGCCCTGTCGGCCGGGGTGCTCCGCAGCGAACGGGCAGCCGGGATCCACCATGTACAGATAGGACTCCACGTACAGATCCGCCAGGTCTTCCCGCAGGTCCTCGGCCTGCCGGCGGCTCAGCTGCCGAAGACGCATCCCCTCCATGGGGGCTTCGCCCGCACCGGGATGCCTCTGCTGCCGCTCGCGCCCGGGCCAGGCCGTCATCGCGCACCGCCCGCGCTCGCGCCCGTAACGGGCTGTGGCGACACCGCGCCGTGGCCGGAGAGTGGCGGAGTCGACGGGGTGGGGAGCGGACGAAGCAGGAAGGTGGAGCCGGTGAGTTCGAGGAGCCGGTGCAGGGCGGATGACGGGTAGTGCAGTCGCAGGGTGCCTCCCGCGGCCGTCGTGCGGTCTGCCGCGTCGAGGAAGGTGTTGAGGCCGCTGCAGTCGCAGAAGGTGACAGGGGTCAGATCGACGTCCACAGTCCGTATCCCGTCGTGCAGGCACCGCGCCAGCGTCTCCTGCAGCAGTGGTGCGGTGGCGAGGTCGATCTCACCGGCCAGGGTGATGAGGGCCCGGGCCTTGCGGTCGTGACGGTAGACGTTGAGCTGGGGGAGGGGCATGGTGCCTCGGTTCATGTGGCCCGCCGCGCGATGCGGTACAGCGATGCCGGAGTCGGCGCCTCGGTCCCGCATGTCGCGGTGCGGGTTTCGGTGCGCGCGGAGGCGGACGAGTGGCTTCGGTGCCGGGTTTGGATCCTGGCCCGGAGTTCCGGGGTCACTCCTCGAAGGGTGCGCCTGCCGAGAGGACCGGGGTCCACTCCGGCGGGCATCGTGGTCATTCGACATGTGCCGCCGGGGGCTTGGGCGTCTGTCTGGCAGCATAGCCCGCAGACTGACGGATGACTCCGGTCACCGGCAGGCAAGTCCCGTCGTCCGGTTCGGAGCCGGCGCCGACGGGCGATCCGTCCGTGCGCCGGCGGCACCGTGAGCCTTCAGCCGTCGGAGGCGTGCGCCGAGTCGAGCCACGCGCCGATGCCCGGCAGGGCCTCGGGTCCGCTGTCCCGCTCCACCGAGCCGACTAGGTCCGCCACGGAGACACCCCGCAGTGACGCCCGCCAGGCGGCGTCGGCGGCCGCCATCGCACGGGCGATGGGGCACGGCCTCGTGCACTCCTCGGGCGGTGTCCCCAGGGGGCCCGCTGCCGGATCTCGGCGCACACGAACGCCGGATTCGCACCGTCGACCGCCTGCACCACGTCCAGAACGGTGATGTCGGAGGCCGCCCTGGTCAGTACGTATCCGCCGGTCTTTTGGACTGATCATGAAGATCACGGTCATCGGAGGCACCGGACTGATCGGTTCCCAGCTCGTCGACCTGCTCCGCGGGGCCGGACACGAGGTGGTCGCCGCATCCCTGTCGGCCGGAGTCGACCTGCTCACCGGTGAGGGGCTCGACCCGGCGCCGGCGGGCGCGGACACGGTCGTGAACGTGACGAACTCCCCGACGTTCGACGAAGCCTCCCCGGACTTCTTCCGCACCACCCTGGGCCACCTGCTGGCCGCGGGCGAGCGCGCGGGCGTACGCCACCAGGTGATCCTCTCCATCGTCGGAGTCGACCGGGTGCCGCGACTGGACTACCGTGCGAAGACTCTCCAGGAGGAGCTCCTGCGGCAGGGACCCACCGCGTACTCGATCGTGCGTGCCACCCAGTTCTTCGAGTTCATGGACGCGGTCATGTCGTGGAGCACCGAGGACCGTCCGGCTGCCCTCCACCCCGGTTCAGCCCATCGCGGCGGCAGATGTCGTCGAAGCCCTCGCTGACGTCGCCACCGCGCCCCCGCGCAACGGCAGCCTCAATGTCGCCGGCCCCGATGTCTTCCCCCTGGACGAGCTCGGCCGCCTCACGGTGTCGGCCCGCCAGGACCACCTCACCGTCGTCACCGACGAGCACTCCGCCCAGCGGCGCGCCCACCGCCCGATGAGTTCGGCGAGGACCGACAGTCACAAGGGGAAGAAGGCCACGTCCCCGCGCGGAAGGTGCACCCATGACCACGTACGTGTTGATTCCCGGAGCCGGCGGCTCCTCCTGGTACTGGCACGGCGTCACGGACGAACTGCGCCGCCGGGGGCGGGACGTGGTGGCCGTGGACCTGCCGGGAGCGGACGCCGGGGCGGGGCTGCCGGAGTACGTGGACACGGTCGTCGAGGCGGTCGGTGGGCGCGGGGATCTGGTGGTGGTCGCCCAGTCCCTCGGCGCGTTCACAGCGCCTCTGGTGTGCGCGCGACTGCCCGTGTCGCTCCTCGTGCTGGTCAACGGGATGATCCCGCGCCCCGGCGAGACAGCGGGGGAGTGGTGGGCCAACACCGGCCAGGAAGCGGCACGCCGCGCGCAGGACGTGCGCGAGGGCCGTGACCCGGACGCGCCCTTCGACGTGGCGACGTACTTCCTGCACGACCTGCCGCAGGCCGAGATCGACGCCTCGGGGGAGCACGCGGCGGAGGAGTCCGACGCGGTCTTCGCGACACCGTTCACCCTCGACGCGTGGCCGAAGGTACCGACCCGAGTCGTGACCGCCCGCGACGACCGGCTCTTCCCCGCAGCCTTCCAACGCCAAGTGGCACAGGACCGCCTCGGCATCACACCCGATGAGGTGCCCGGCGGTCATCTGGCGGCGCTGAGCCACCCGAAGGAGCTGGCCGACCTGCTGGAGGCGTACGTCCGGGCGGGGGCGTGAGGCCAGCGGACATGAAGCGGTCAGCCGGTGCCGGACCGTGCCCGTCGGCGTGTGGCGGCGAGTGTGCCCAGCAGGGTGAGAGCGCCCGCGCTGGGACTTCCCGGCTCCGCGTGGTAGATCAGCAGCTGCTGGCCGGGTGCGCCGCGTACGTCGAAGCTCTGGTACGTCAGTGACAAGGGGCCCACCTCGGGGTGGACGAGTTCCTTCGCGCTGCGCGTCTTGCCGTGGACGGTCTGGGCGCGCCACAGCGAGCTGAACTCCT
Organism: Streptomyces sp. TLI_146; assembly: GCF_002846415.1. Taxonomy (NCBI): domain Bacteria; kingdom Bacillati; phylum Actinomycetota; class Actinomycetes; order Kitasatosporales; family Streptomycetaceae; genus Streptomyces; species Streptomyces sp. TLI_146. Next base: position 1,015,524 of record NZ_PJMX01000001.1, on the reverse strand, counting down.
CGCTGGCGGCGGTCAGGTCGGTGACGACCGCGCGCAGACGCGGGTAGTCCGGGGAGAGGCCGGTGGCCTGGCGCAGGGCGGCGACGGTCGCCTCGGCCACCCGGTACCAGTGGACGAAGAACCGGCGTGCGGCGGGATCGCGGAAGGTCATACGGGCGAGGTTGTCGGCCCGTTGGAAGGGGGAGAACAGCTCGTCGGTGAGGGAGTTGGCGGCCAGGAGGTCCATGGCCGGGTCGATCACGAACGCCGGAGTGTCGGGGAAGGCGTCAAGGAGCTTCCGCAGTGCGGGACTTGCGCTCTCGTGCGGCTGCGGGCCGCCGCCGTCCGGCATGCTGCCCGCGAGGCGGTAGAGGTGAGCGCGGGCGTCGTCGTCCAGGTGGAGCGCCCGGCAGAGCGAGTCGAGGATCTGCGGGGAGGGGCGGCGTTCGCGGCCCTGTTCCAGGCGGGCGTAGTAGTCGGCGTTCATGCCCGCGAGTACGGCCACCTCCTCCCGGCGCAACCCGGCCACCCGGCGCCGCCCGTACGACACCAGGCGCACGTCGTCAGGGTGCAGCCGGGCTCGGTGGGCCCGTAGGAAACTACCCAGTTCACTGCTCGTCACCGCGTCAGCCTACGGCCGCCGCCGTCGCGGTGCCTGGGTGCGCCGTACCCAGGCAGAAGCCGTCCTGGCCGGAGCGTGCAGCGTCGCCGACCGTTGCCTCATCCACTCGTGCAGCGGGCCGAGTCGACGGAGAAGGAGCGCATCATGACGAGGATCGCCAAGGCGGTGCTGATCACCGGGGCCAGCAGTGGCATCGGCGCGGCGGCCGCGCGCCGGCTGGCGGCCGACGGCCACCGGGTCTACCTCGGGGCCCGGCGCGCCGATCGCCTGGCGGCGCTGGCCGGTGAGATCGCCGCGGCGGGCGGCAGTGCGGCGTTCCGCCGCCTGGACGTGACGGACGCCGTCGACGTCCACGCCTTCGCCGAGGCCGCTCGGGCCGAACTCGGCCGCATCGACGTCCTGGTGAACAACGCGGGGGTCATGCCGCTGTCCCGCCTCGACGCGGTGCGGACCGACGAGTGGGACCGCATGATCGACGTGAACCTGCGGGGTGTGCTGCACGGCATCGCCGCGACGCTGCCCGTGATGCGGGCGCAGGGCGGCGGCCACATCGTGAACATCGCCTCCGTCGGCGCCTACGAGGTGTCGCCCACGGCGGTCGTGTACTGCGCCACCAAGTACGCGGTGCGGGCGATCTCCGAGGGATTGCGGCAGGAGTCGGACGGGAGCATCCGCGTCACCGTCGTGTCGCCGGGCGTCACCGAGTCAGAGCTGGTCGACCATCTCGCGGACGCCGAGGCACGCCGGATCATGCAGACGTATCGTGCCGTCGCCCTGCCCGCCGCGGCGATCGCCGAGGCCATCGCGTACGCCGTCGCCCAGCCGCCGGAGGCCGATGTGAACGAGATCGTGCTGCGCCCGGCCGCCAGCGCCCAGTGAGGTGCTCCGCAGGGCGGAAGCACAGCGGCTCAGACCGGGGCCATCACCAACCATCCGTAACGGGGATTCCGTAGGGTCCGGACATGTGCGGGGCGACCCTCAAGACGGTGGACGGAGCGTATGTGCGAGAGCCGGTCGGGCGAAAACCCGTGGACCGTGCGCCTGCCGACGCGGGACACTCATGTGTTCACCTGCCGGTCCGAGAGCACAGGGTTGGGATGGGATCACCTGAGTCGCGTGAATCGCGCGAGGGCTTACCGAGCAGGGGCTCGGTGCTCCTCGCACTTCGTTACTACGGGCGCGAACTGGCCCGGCTGCGGCGGCTGACCGCGCCGGCGATGCTGTTGCCGGCGGTCGGCAACATCGGCATCCAGTACATCGCGCCGCTGGTCGTGGCCAAGCTCGTAGCCCGGATCGCCGGGGACGGAGGCAGCGTCGGCATGGGCCCGATGCTGCCCTACGTCCTCGGCTTCGCCGGGGTGCTGCTGTTGTCGGAGGCATTGTGGCGCGTCGGGCTGCACTGCCTGAACCGCCTCGATGCCCGTGGTGTCGAGCACTTGTATGTCATCGGGATGGACGAGCTGTTCGCCAAGGACGCCGCCTTCTTCCACGACAACTTCGCCGGGTCGCTGACCAAGCGGGTACTGAGCTTCGCCACCCGCTTCGAGGACTGCGTCGACACACTGACGTTCAACGTCGTCGGCAGCTTCGTGCCGCTGGTGTTCGCGTCGGTGGTGCTGTGGCAGTACGACCCACTGCTCGTGGTGGGGTTGCTGGTGCTGATCGGGCTCACAGCGGCCTGCGTGACACCCCTGATCCGGCGCCGTCAGGCGCTGGTCGCCGAGCGCGAGCAGGCGATCGCCCGGGTGTCGGGCCATGTCGCCGACAGCCTGATGAACATGGACACGGTCCGGTCGTTCGCCGCCGAGGAGCGCGAGGCCGCCGAACACCGCTCGCGGGTCGCGGAGTCGCGCCGGCTCACCCTGCGCTCGTGGGACTACGGCAACCTGCGCATCGACACACTGGTCGCACCCATGTCCGTCCTGACCAATGTGCTGGGCCTGCTGCTCGCCATCGGGCTCGGTGGCGGAGAGCACGGCGTCGAAGCGGTCATCGTCGCCTTCACGTATTACGCCAACGCGACGCGGATCATGTTCGAGTTCAACCAGATCTACCGCCGTCTGGAAAGCTCGATGACGGAGGCCTCGCAGTTCACCGAGCTGCTGCTCGAACCGCCGACCGTGCTGGACCCGGCGGTCCCGGAGCCGCTGCCGGTCCGGGCGGGCGAGGTGCGCTTCGAAGGGGTGACCTTCGCCCACGCGGGTGGGCGGCCCCTCTTCGAGGGGCTCGACCTGGCGGTGCCCACCGGGACGAGGATCGGTCTCGTCGGCCGGTCGGGCGGCGGCAAGACCACGCTGACCCGGCTCCTGCTGCGGATGACGGACATCGACGGCGGGCGGATCCTGATCGGCGGGCGGGACATCAGCAGGCTGCGGCAGGGCGAACTGCGCAGCCTGATCGCCTACGTGCCGCAGGACCCGGCGATGTTCCACCGGACGCTGCGGGAGAACATCGCGTTCGCCCGGCCGACCGCCACCGACGAGGAGATCCGCCGCGCGGCCGAGGCGGCGCACGTCACGGAGTTCGCCGACGCGCTTCCCGACGGCTTCGACACCATGGTGGGCGAGCGCGGGGTGAAGCTGTCCGGCGGCCAGCGCCAGCGTGTGGCCCTCGCCAGGGCCATCCTGCGCGACGCCCCGATCCTGCTGCTCGACGAGGCGACCAGTGCGCTGGACTCCGAGAGCGAGATCCTCGTCCAGGACGCACTGTGGCGGTTGATGGACGGGCGTACGGCGCTCGTGGTGGCGCACCGGCTGAGCACGGTCGCCACCATGGACCAGCTGGTCGTCCTCGACCGCGGACGGATCGTCGAACAGGGCACGCACCACAAGCTGCTCGCCTCGGGCGGCGCCTACGCGAAGCTGTGGCAGCACCAGTCGGGCGGCTTCCTCGACGACACCCCCGAGCGGGTGGACCGGCGTTGACGGTGGCGGTCAGTCCGCCGACCGCGCCGACCCGGCGGAGTATGTGCCGGTGGCCACGGCCACCAGGGCGAGCCATCGTTCCAGCGATACGGCTGCCGCCGGTTCGGGATCCGTATCGGCAGGGAAGCGGGAGCCGGGTTCCTCGATGGGCTCGACAGTCGTCATGTCAACTCCTTGACTGGTTGCGCGTCCATGGCCGTGGACGCGGCCGTGGGCAGCGGGTAGCGGGAGGAGGGCACCTGGATCCTCCACCGGTCCAGCAGCGCGTACTCGGGTTGCCACTGATACGTGTACGCGCGGCGCACATGTGTCGGCAGCTGGGCCAGTACGACGGTGGTGGTGTGCTCGTCGGCGCCTTCCAGGAGCCAGGGCAGGAGCTGCGCCGCGTGGGGAGCGATCCGCTGGGCGTGGACGCATCCGAAGTGCTCCCACTCCTGCTCGTCCACGACGGCCTGGACCAGCGGAAACACGGCGTCCTCCTCGTGGGCGAGATGCCCGGCGAGACCGGTGATCAGCGAGTGGGCGAGCTCGCTGAGGAGGACCGGGTCGGTGCCCGGGTCGGCCAGGGCCTCGTCGACGGTGGCGACGAGACGGGCGAGCACGGCGTGCTCGACCTCGATCGCCTCCAGCCGCGTGAGGTCGTACGGTCGGCCGTCCAGGGCGCGGCGCAGTGCGGGCCACAGGGCGTCGTCCTCGGCGCGGTGGTGGGCGCGCAGGGCCCGTCTGAACATCTCCCAGCCGGCGGCGCCCCGCAGGACATGCCGGGGATCGGGGTCGTACCGGGCGGTGATACGGGCGATGTGCCGCAGCTCCCGGCGCAGCGCGTCGTGCATCGCGTGCATCACGGTCATGTCGAGTCTGTCGTTCACGTGGGGGTGTCTCCATGCGACGGCCATGGGATCGCCGCTGGTGGCGGCGTGTCTCCCGGGTGCCTCCAGCTTCCGGCGGCGGCGCGTCCGGATCAACGTAGACTTCGCGCGGTGATCGATAACGCTGCGGTTATCGCGGTGCGGGGGCGACGATGGAACTGCGTGACATAGAGATCTTCCTGGCCTTGGCGGAGGAGTTGCACTTCGGCCGGACCGCCGAACGGCTCCGGATCTCGCAGGCGCGGGTGAGCCAGGCGATCAAGAAACAGGAACGGCGCATCGGCGCCCCGCTGTTCGACCGCACCAGCCGCTCGGTGACTCTGACCCCGGTCGGCAAGGCCCTGCGCGTCGAGCTCCAGCAGGCCTACGACCTGATCCAGGGCGGGCTCGCCCGCGCGAGCGAGGCGGCGCTGGGCGTGCGGGGGACGATCAGGCTGGGTGTCCTGGGCGTCCTCGCCCACGAACTGCGACCCCTGATCGAAGCGTTCGGGGCCCAGTACCCCGACTGCGACGTCGAGCTCGTCGAGATCCACTTCAGCGACCCGTTCACACCGCTGCGCACCGGCCGCACCGACGTGGAGCTGCTGTGGCGGCCCGTCCACGAACCCGACCTCAGCGTCGGCCCCACCGTGCTCACCGAGGGCCGCGTCCTCGCGGTCACCACAGCCTCGCCCCTGGCCGGGCGGGAGTCCGTGTCGCTGGAGGACCTCGGCGGGCTGCGCCTGCTCGACCCCGGTTCCGAGGCGCCCGCGTACTGGTTCGAGGCCATGGTTCCCACGTACACACCGTCCGGGCGCCGGATCGCGCGCGGGCCGGTCGCCCGGACGTTTCACGAGTTGCTCGCCCTGGTGGCCGGCGGTCACCTCGCCTGCCCGGTCAACGGCCATGTCGGGCGGTACTACACACCTCCCGGCATCGCCTTCCTGCCGGTCCACGACGCTCCGCTCACGGAGTGGGCGCTCGTGTGGTCCACCGCGAGCGAGAGCGCCCGGCTGCGGGCCTTCGTTCAGACGGCGCAGGACCTCGGCACGATCCACATCAGTGACGGGGTGTGCTGAGCGCCCTTAGGGAGAGGACGTGGACGTGCCGGGTCCGGCCTCGGCCCCGGCACGTCTTGCCCGTACGGAAGCAGCCTCACACTTCCAGCATGTCCTCCACCCGCCGCAGTTGATGGCGGGCCATCGCCAGGTTCGCCCGGCTCTTGTCGAGGGCCAGGTAGAGGAACAGACCGGTGTGGCCACGGCTCTTGAGCAGCCTGATCAGGTGGTACTGACTGCCGAGGGTGATGAGGATGTCCTCGATCTCGTCCTTGAGGCCCAGCAGTTCCATGGTCCGCACCTTCGCGCGGACCACGTCGGTGTTTCCGGCGGCGGCCACCGACAGGTCCAGGTCCTTGCCGCCGCCCAGGGTGCCGAGGGCCATGCCGCTGCTGTAGTCGACGAGTGCCACGCCGATCGTGCCCTCGATGGAGGTCATCGCTTCCTTGAGCGCGGTTTCGGTGTTGCCCATGGGGTTCGCACTTCCTTTCCGGTGGGTGCTGTGTGACGTGTTCCGGGGCCGAGCGGCCCGGGGTCCGGTGCTGGTCATGAGGTCTCCAGCCGTTCGAGCGCGCCGTCGACCAGTTCGCCGATCCGGGCTCCGGCCCGGCGGGCCTCCAGATGGAGACGGCCGACGTTGGTGCGCGGCAGGGCGAGCAGGGTGAGCACCGCGGCGGAGCCCGCCGCGTAGGTGGCGGCGTAGCCGTCCTCGCCTTGGACGAGGAGCTCGCGGAAGGCGCCGCGGCCGGTGGTGTGGGTGAGCCGCTGGGCGACGCCGAGGGCCGCGGCGGTCAGCGCGGCGACGGACTCGGCGTCGTCGATGGCGTCCTGGGCGAGGACGAGGCCGTCGACGCTGGCGGTCAGGGCGCCGGTGACCTGAGGCAGGCGGGTGCGCAGGCGGCGTAGTTCGGCGAGGATCTCGGCCTCGGCCGTCATCAGCTGTCTCCTTTCGGCGCGTTGGCGCAGGGCGCGGATCACGGCATGGCCTCCAGGGCGTCCCGCAGCCTGCGGAGCAGGGCTTCGTCCGAGGGCTGGGCCGACTCCGCGCAGGCGCGCGCGACCCAGTCGGGCACGGTCTCGGCCGGGGCGGGCGCGAGGGGGGTCTCGACCGCGCCGACCGCAGCGAGCCTGCGCACGTCGACCATGGTGTGAAAGGCGGGGCGGCCCAGCAGCCGGGCGATGGTGCCCGGGGTGCGGACGCCGTCCACAGCCGCGAGCAGGGCGCGCTGGCGGACGGTGACCGGCAGGCCCGGGCGGTCCGTCACCGGGACGACGGGCGCGGTGTCGACCTCGGGGTGGGGCCAGATCCGGTCGAGCAGTTCCCTGCGGCGGGTGGCTTCCCGGGCCAGCGCGTGGGCGGTGACGGGTCGCACCGCGCCGATCCAGTGCACGGCACCGTACCGGAACCGGGTGGGTCCTTTGCCGGGTGCCAGCGCGAAGAAGGCGGCGTCGTGGAGTGCGCCGAGATGGCACAACTCAAGCTCTCCGCACGCGACTTGGCCGCTCTCGACGAGGAAGCGGCCGACCGTCCCGCGCCCGCCCGCCTGGTCCACGGCGCGCTGCCAACCCTCCGGGCGCACCCGGCCGCTCGCGGTGAGCAGCACCTCAAGGCCGGGTGCGGCGGGGCTCTCGGCGTGGACCACCTGTCCGTCGACGAGATAGAGCGTGCCCGTGTCGCGCAGCAGCGCGCCGGTGGCCCGCTCGGCCACGAGCCGTACCAGCATGGGCGACACGAGCACCGCGTCGCAGGGATCTTCGGTGAGCGTCATCCGAGAACCAGCCGTTGTGCCAGGTCGCGCAGGCGCAGCCGGGCCATGGCGAGGTTGCCCTGCTCGCGGTCGAGCCACAGATAGAGGAAGAGGCTGCTGTCGAAGGTCGTCTCGACGAAACGCAGCAGGTGGTAGCCGGTACGGGCGGTGACGAGCACGTCCTCGACCGGCAGGAGCCCCGCCGGATCCGCCTCGTCCGCCACGAAGGCGGGGTGTTCGGCCGCCGTCCGGGCGAATTCGGCGGCCTCGGCGGCCGTCGTCTCGTGGTCACCGCAGGGTGAGTCGCCGATGGTTCCCAGGGCCAGCCCGCTGGTCCAGTCGACCACCGCGGCGCCGCGCACGCCGGGCAACCCCATGGACTCCAGCAGACACTCATCGATTCCAAGCACGCGCGACTTCCTCCCCTGGCGCCGCGAACGGGCTCCGCGCGTGGTGCTCGAACGCGGCTGAGGTGACGAGAGGTTACGCAGCGTGTTGCCCATGAGGGGAATTTCCGGCATTTTCCAGCGGAACATGCGCGAGGTTGGCTAGGGTGCGCCGGTTTGGGACTTGGCGGCTGGGGGCACCCCACCCCTTCCGGACAACGGCGAAACCGGTCGGGCGACATGGTGTCGCCCGACCGGTTTCGCCGAGCCCTGGCCGTCGTTCACGCACGTGCTGCCGAAGGCCGGGCCAGTCCCCTCATGTCACCCTGCCGTGCATACGCGCGGCGCGCTCTTCTTGAGGTCGAGCAGCCGGAAGTAGTTCTCCCCGAGGGCGATGTCACGGAAGGCCCGGTCGTTCAATGCCTTGTTGATGTGGCTGGTGACTTCGAGTTCCTGCGCGTAGGTGTGGTAGTCCTTGTCGCGGGAGGCGACGAAGCCGGTGCCGGGAATGGCCCTGGTGGGATACCGGTCGAACGCGGCGTACTTCTGCCGCACTCTCGGCTCGCTGAAATGGCTGTCTTCCAGGACCCGCCGGCTGAGGTCCAGTGTGAGATTCGGACGCTTGTCCAGCAGTCTCTTCATGATGGTGATGGGAATCCGACGCTCCCGCAGCACCTTCATGAACGGCGCTCAGTTCTTGGAACGCTCCCGGGAATTCCTTGTCGTACAGGTCGATGCCGGGCGGCATCGTCTCGGGGTGGTTGAGGTCTATAAAGGTCATGGAGACCGCGAGTTCGGGATCCTTGGGCTTCGACGCCAGATAGTTCTCGGCGTTGGCGAAGTCGTTCTTCATGCTCGGCACCACGGGAGTGCCGGGCAGTTCAGGTAATAGGTACAGGGGGGAGTTCACGGGCAGCATCTGCCCGATGCCGTACATGCTCGCGTGCCGGACACCGCTCTTGCGCAGATACCCGGTGAGTTCCTCGAACCCGATCGCGGGCCCGCCGAACGGGCGGAAGCGCAGATGACGACCCATCAGGTGCGGCCGCACGGGCCAGGGAAATGTGCCCGGGGAGTAGGCGCCACAGCCTCGCCGCGAGAGCCGTGCGGACGGGCGAAGTTGTTCGACAGGTCACCCGGACGCCAGTACGCCGACCTTCGACGGCCTTCCGGAGAGCACGACGGACTCGTCCGCAATACGATCGCGGCATTCCTCCACTGGAGGGGTTCGGGAGTGCCGGGCATTCGTTCCGTGCGTGACCGGGTAGAGAATGAGTTCGCCATACAGACACACGTAAGGAGTTGACTGTGTCAAACGCCGCGAAGGCCGTACTCGAAGGCGGGCCGGAGGAGCTGCCGGAGCGCATCGTCACCCTCACCGAACCCGACGCCCAGGTGAAGGTGCCGTTCAGAGGAGGTTACGAACACTTCGATCCCACGGAACGGCTCAAAGACACCGCTGAGGGACAGCTGAAGGTCTACCAGTGGACCTATCGCACCGAGATCGCCGAGTAGCTCGCGGACGTGCCGATACGGTCACCGCCAGGGCGGAGCACGGATTTCAACCATTTCCGCGCTCTACGGGAACGGCGCACCCCGGAAACCATCTGCGCCAAGATCTGCTGGCCGATATGCCACCCGAGGAGCACCTTGCGGTGGCGGTCGTGGACTACCGCCTGACAGAGTGCGCGATAGGCCATCGTGCCTCCGACCAACGAGAGAGAAGAAGGAGTTGGGTACGTCATGAAGGCAGCCCGCCTATTAGGTTCCCTCGGCATTGCCACCCTGTCCGTGGCCGGTCTCACCCTCAGCGCTGCGGCCCCCGCGAACGCGACGCCGCACGTGACCTGCATGATTGGCCGAGGTGGTACGTTCACGACGGTCGGCATCCACTGCAACCGTCAAATTCCTTCCGACCAGGCCACCACAGTCACCCTGCTCGACCGCTACACCGTCGAAACCTGGCGGTGCCTGAACGACCCGCCGGTGTACTTCTTCGTCAGCCCCGCCACGAACCTCGCCCGTGAGCTGCGGGTAGAAGAAGGAAACACCTACGTAGGCAACTACTGCACACAACTGAGCTAGACCTCGCCTTCCTGCTGCACCGCAGCAGTGCGAGGCCCCCTCAATCGCACCCCCCGCCCACAGCCGGGTGACCGCCCCGGCTCGGCGGCAGCGGCCGACAGGGGTGTCCACGTCCGCCTCTCGGCGCAGGACTGACTCACCCATCGGATCCGATCAGGCGTCCACGGGCCGCCAAGCCGGGCCGTCCCCGTCCTGCTGGACGCGGCCGAACACCACGTCGGCGAAGTGGACGCCGAAGCCGATCGTGCCGGGCTCCGACAGTTCCGCGACGAGGCGGTGGCGGTGGTCGGCGGTGGCGGCGAGGTCGTGGTCGAAGCCCGAGGACCAGTCGGGGTGGTCGATCTGGACCGGCGAGTGCACGGCGTCACCGAAGGCGATCAGCCGACGTCCGCCCCCGGTGATGACGTACTCGGCGTGCCCGACGGTGTGGCCGGGGGTGATCCGTACGCGGACGCCGGGGAAGATCTCCTGCCCGTCCGCGATCGTCCGTACGCGAGCTGCTAGGGCGGCGACCTGGGCGGTCATGCCCTGGGCCTCCAGGAGGTCGCGCCGGTCCCACTCCGGCTCGGAGATCAGGTAGTCGGCGCGGGCGAATACGGGCTGGTCACCGCCGGGGGCCAGGTGGCAGGCCCAGCCGATGTGGTCGGCGTGGAGGTGGGTGAAGGCCACCGCTTCGATGTCCTCGGGGCTGCGGCCGAGTTCGGCCAGACTGCGCACGAGCGCGCCGCCCTGGATGGCGCCGAGGGGGCCTTCCGGCTCCTCGTGTGTCTGAGGGCCGAAGCCCGTGTCGATCAGCAGCGCGCGGCCACCGTGCTCGACCAGCAGGGCGCCGACGCTCCCCACGAGGTGGCCCGTGGCGTCCAGGTACTCCGGGTGCGCGGCCCACACCTCGTCGGTGCTGTCCTTCAGCAGTTGCAGCGGCCGCAGGCGTACATCGCCGTCCGGAACGTACGACACCTTCGTGTCACCCAGCTGGATCGAGCGGATTCCCGCCGGGCGGCGCAGTCGTACGGTCTGGTCCACCATCAAGTCGGACATGGATGCTCCCCTGTGAGTTGCCGTCAGGTCGTGGGTGCCGCCGCGCTCCTGCGGCGGCGAGGCCCACCATAAGCATCAAGCTTGAATCATTCAAGCTGTAAATATGGTGGCTTGATGGAGTTGGTAGGGTGGGGGGCGTGACGACATCCCCGGAGCGGCAGGCCATCGCCGAGCGACAGCTGTGCGGTCTGGTGAACGGGCTGGCCCAGCGGATCGCCGAGCACGTACGGGAGCGCGCGGCCACCCTGGGCCTCACCGCGCCCCAGGCGACCGCGCTGCGGGAGATGAGCGGGCCGATGACCATGCGGGAGCTCGCCGAGCGCATGAGCTGCGAGCCCTCCAACACCACCTTCGTCGTCGACAAGCTGGAGAAGCAGGGCCTGGTCGAGCGCCACCCGCACCCCACCGACCGCCGCGCCAAGCACCTCGTCCTCACCGCCGAAGGCACCGCGCTGCGCGCACGTCTCCTCGAACTCCTCGCCGTGGACTCCCCGCTGTCCGGCCTCGACCCGCAGGAGCAGCGGGTGCTGCACGGCCTGTTGGAGCAGGCCGTCGCCTCTCGGTGAGACGACCGGACGGCTGTGGGGTCCGACCTCCCGGGTGACCGGTCTCAGGTCCGCTCGGCGGCCTGCGGGGAGAGCGGACGCTCGAAGAACGTCTCCAGTACCACGGTGGCCTGGGTTCCGCTGACTCCCTCAATCGCATAGATCCGGCGCAGTACGTCCTGGAGCTGCTCGGTGGTCGCGGTCCTGACCTTCAGCAGCACCGAGGCGCTGCCCGCGATGATGTGCGCCTCCAGGACCTCGGGGAGCGCGGCGAAGGCGTCCGTCGAATCGCCCATCCACGAGGTCGAGTCGACCAGGACGTAGGCCAGGACGGCGCTGCCCACCGCGGCCGGATCCACCTCGATGGTGGTGCGCCGGATGACGCCGCGCTCCCGCAGTTTGCGCACGCGCTCATGGGCGGCACCGGCGGACAGGCCGGCGGCCTGACCCAGCGCGGCGTAGGACTGGGTGGCGTCCTGCTGGAGCTGCGCCAGCAGGACGCGGTCGATGTGATCCACAACTCTCCATTCGGCATGGTCTTGTGTTGACCATAACTCATCCTGCAATCTTCGGAACGTGCCGAAGCAGGTTCGGTGTGTGGCGTCTGTAGGAGAGGTAGGGCCCCATGACCAGCGAGCGCCCCGGGCTGTACGAGATGCTCGACGACCGGTTCCGCACCGGACGTTGCATGAACGGAGACGAAGCTCTGGAGGTCCTGTACACCGGATGCCGCTGGGCCGAGGGGCCGATCTACCTGCCCGCCTGGCGACAGGTGATCTGGAGCGACATTCCCAACGACCGGATGCTGCGCTGGGACGAGGAGACGGGTGCCGTCAGCGTCTTCCGCCGCTCCGCCGGGAACACCAACGGCAACACCCTCGACCGCGAGGGCCGGCTGATCACCTGTGAGCAGGGCAACCGCCGTGTGACCCGCACCGAACACGACGGCACCGTCACGGTGCTGGCGGACCGGTGGCAGGGCAAGCGTCTGAACAGCCCGAACGACGCGGCCGTCAAGTCCGACGGCTCGATCTGGTTCTCCGACCCGGACTTCGGCATCACCAGCGACTACGAGGGCCATCGCGCGCAGAGCGAGATCGGGGCCAACAACGTCTACCGCGTCGATCCCGTCACCGCCGAAGTACGCCTGGTCGCAGACGGCTTCGGCGCGCCGAACGGGCTGGTCTTCTCGCACGACGAGCGGCAGCTCTTCGTCTCCGACACCCGCGCGGGCTGCATCCGGGTCTTCGACGTGCGCGACGACGGCACCCTGTCCGACGGCAAGGTCTTCGCCGAGGCGCGGACGCGGAAGGAGGCTCGCTTCGACAACCTCCGCTTCGACGACGGCGGTCGGCTGTGGGCCGCCGCGATGGGTGACGGCGTGCACTGCTACGACCCCGACGGCACCCTCATCGGGCGGCTCAACGTCCCCGAGGCGGTCGCCAACATCTCCTGGGGCGGCGCCAAGCGCAACCGCCTCTTCATCGCCGCGGAGACCAGCCTCTACTCGCTGGTCATGGGCGTCACCGGCACCCACCCGACGGGACCGGGCCGCCGCCGCTGGCTGTGACACGCGGGGCCCGCAGGCGATTCCCGCTTCGGGGCATGCCCTCGGCTGCCGCTGATGCCGTGCATCGGCGGCAGCCGGAGGTGCGTGCGATGCCCCGCGGGCCCGATCGGGCCCGGTACAAGTGGGGGAAACGGGCTACTTGCTGATGGCGAAGCGCATCAGGGCGTGCTCGTCGCCCTGCTTTATCTTCCCCGTCACGTTGATCACTTCGAGCTTCCAGGAGTTGCCGACCCGCATGGCCTTGGCCACCGCGCAGCCGTTGTCCTGCGTGAGCAGGCTGGGCCAGATGTCGGCGACCTGCTGGGCGCTGCCCCCGGTCGCGTCGTACACCTTGAAGCTGATGTTGCGCGCCTTCTGGAAGGAACTGCCCTTCTTGAACGCGGCGGCGACGAACACGACCGACGTGATCTGCTCGGGGATACGCGCGAACTCGACCGTGACGGTCTCGTCGTCACCGTCCCCGCGCCCGGTCTGGTTGTCGCCACTGTGCACCAGGGAGCCGTTGCCCATGGGGTCCAGCGAGTCAAGACCCGCAAGGCGCACCGGGTCCCCGCCCTGCATCGCGACGGCGATCAGGTCGAGGTCGGTGCCGCTCTTGCGGCGGAGCAGACCTACGACTCCACCGCTGCTGCCCGCCGTGGGGTCCCAGGACACACCGATGGACAGATGGGTCACTCCGTCCAGGTCCGCCGGGCCGGATTCCTTCGTCAGCGTGATCATGCGTGGCTCATTCTGCTGGTGCGGGTCTTGGTAAGGGGGACTACAACACACAAAGTGTGCCTAACGCCATGGCGGTTGCGTGGGGCGGGTGCCGCTGAACGCACCTGGACCCGGGGTGCGGTGTGTCCCCGGTCGGGTTCGCGGGCGTCCTCACGGCGGAGTTCGGGCGTGTCCTTGGGCGGGGAGGCGTGCGGTGAGGTGTGCCCCGCGGGGGGCTGGAGTGATGGTGAGGGTGCCGTGGTGAAGTGCGGTGACGCGGCGGGCGATGGCGAGGCCGAGGCCGGTGCCGCCGGTGTGGCGGGTGCGGGCGGTGTCGAGACGCGTGAAGCGTTCGAAGACGCGGGCGCGGTCGGCGGGTGGGATGCCGGGACCGTCGTCGACGACGTCCAGGACGGCCTGCCGTTGTTCGGCGTCGTGGCGGAGGCGGACGGTGACGCTGCTGCTCGCGTGGCGTTCCGCGTTGTCGAGGAGGTTGCCGAGGACGCGGGCGAGCAGGGCGGGATGCCCCTTGACGACCAGCGGATCGGGGACGATGTCGAGGCGGAGGTCCACGTGGGTGGGCGGGTGGCGGCGGGCGGTCTCCTCCCGGACCAGGTCGGTCAGGTCCACCTTCTCCATACGGTGTTGCTCACCGGGTTTGTCGAGGTCGAGGCGGGCCAGGAGCAGCAGGTCCTCGGTGAGGTGCTGCAACCGGCGGGTGTCGCCGAGGGCGGCGCGTACCACGTCGGGCCAGTCGGCACGCTCCGGGCGGGACAGGGCGATTTCGAGTTCGGCCTGGAGCGCCGCCAGGGGGCTGCGCAGTTCGTGGGAGGCGTCGGCGACGAAGCGCCGTTGCTGCTCGACGGTCGTGTGGAGCCGGTTCAGGCCGGAGTTCATCGTCTGGACCAGGTTGGTGATCTCGTCGCCGTCGCGGGGGAGGGGGACGCGGTGCTTGGAGGCGTCCGAGGCGAGCAGGGAGAAGTGACTGCGGGCCTCTTCCACGGGCCGCAACACGCTGCCGAGGGCGAACCAGCAGGTTCCGGCCGCCACGACGGTGACCGCGGAGACCGCCCACAGCCACGTCCAGCCGGAGACGGCCGGATGCGGCTGTGTGCTGTCGGTGTGCATCAGCCCGAGGCTCCGGCACAGGTCCAGGACTCGGGAGTCCGCACCGCCTTGGTCTGCCGCCCCCTTGGCGTCCGAATTGGTCATCACGGCGGTGCCGGTGGTGAGGAGGGCCACCAGACCCAGGGCGACGACTGTGCCGAGCGCGGCGATGGCCGCCGCGCGCCGGGTGAGCCGGGCGCGTACGGTGGTGGGTCGCAGCAGACGGGCCGGGTCCAGGTGGGTCATGCGGGCGTCCTGCCGTTTTCGAGGCGGTATCCGGCCCCGCGGACGGTGTGGATGGTGTGGCGGCCGAACGGGGTGTCGATCTTGCGCCGCAGGGCGGAGACGTACACCTCGACGATGTTGACGTCTCCGTCGAAGGCGTGGTCCCACACGTGTTCCAGCACCTCCGTCTTGGTCACGACCTCCCCGTGGTGCAGGGCGAGGTATTCCAGCACCGCGAACTCCCTTGCGGTCAGGTCCAGTACGGTCTCGCCGCGTCGGCACCGGCGGGCGGCCGGGTCGATCTCCAGGTCGCCGACGTGGATGACGGCGGGGCGCTCCCGTCGGCCGCGCCGGACCAGGGCGCGCAGCCGGGCGACGAGGGCGATGTAGGAGAAGGGCTTGGTGACGTAGTCGTCCGCGCCGGTGTCCAGCCCCTCGGCCTCGTCGTACTCGCCGTCCTTGGCGGTCAGCATCAGCACCGGCGTCCACACGTCGGCGTCCCGCAGCCGGGCGCAGAGGCGGAAACCATTCAGCCCCGGCAGCAGGACGTCCAGCACGATCACGTCGTAGTCGTTGCCGAGCGCGCAGTCCAGTCCGCGCAGCCCGTCGTGGGCCACATCCACCGCGAACCCGTCACCGGAAAGTCCCCGGCGCAGCAGTTCCGCCAACCGTTCGTCGTCCTCGACCACCAGTATGCGCATGCCCACACGATGCCGTACGGCGCATGGCAGTTGAGGGTTCCTGAAGGACCTCAGGAACCGGCACTCCTTCCATGCTCGTACAGGGGGAGCCAGCCCACGACTTGATCGGCTGAAGCGCGTCGAGCGCGCGCCGTGCGGCCCGGCAGTGCCGGTCGCGAGGGCGCGTGGGCCACCTCGCGACCGGCACTTTTGGTACGGGTGCTACCGGTGTGTGTCACTCGGCCGCGGCGATCCAGTCCTGCAACTGCTCGGTGGTGGTGGAGGGATCCGCGACGAGTACGGCGAGCTGGTCGTCGGGGGAGTTGAGCGTGGGGATGGCGGGACAGCGGTGACAGGCGTCCACCCCCGCCTGGGTCCACCACTTGCAGTGGGGCCGCAGATGGCACCGTGGCACGGCCCCCGTGGCGTCGGCTGACGGCAGGGTCTGGATGCGCTCGATCAGACCGCAGGCGTCGCCGACCCGGTTCGCGCACTCGGACACGCAGTGCGAGGCGAATCGCAGCACCCGGTGGGGCGCGATGCCCTCGGGGATGCCGGGCAGGACCTGTGCCGCCGGTACCGGCTCGGCCAGATAGACGACCTGGCCGTTGTCCCCCGATCTGACGCCCAGAACGACGGATTCCGGCCGATGGGCTTCCCCGCTGGGGCACCAACTGACGTGGTCGCCCCCGGTTTTGCCGTCTTCCCTCGGGTTGTCCACGGCGCGCGCCCGCCCTCGCTCAGGAGGTGACGGTGTCGGCGCCGTCGGGGCTGGTCGCGACGACACCCAAGATGGGCCCGCCCGTGGTCTCTCCGTTGGCCTGCTCGGCGGCGATCGCCTTGTCGAGGTGTGCGGCCAGGTGCTGCGCGTCGATGCGTTCGGCCGCGTTGGCGGTGCCGGCGGCCGCGAGAAGCCCGGTGAGGAGCGCCGCGGTGGCGGCTGCCGCTCTTATGTTGGGGTTCATGCTGTCCCTCCCTGAACGTTGTCGTCACGACTGACAGAGGCGACCGTATGCACCAACTCCCGTTCGTGGAAGCCGTTTTGGGGCGTAACTTTTGCGCCATGGGGAGGCTGTCGAGTGGACGGTGGCCTTGCGGCCGACAGCGGCGATCGTATGTCGGGCAGGGCGGCGGGCTGTGTGACGGTGCGCTGGAATACGTCACTCCACCGTCACGCCTGTCGGCGTGCCTCGCGCCACTCCCGTACGACTTCGTCGATGTCGATCGGCTCGCGCCCCAGCAGTGGCCCCGGAGGCGGCTGCCTGAGCATGGCGGCGATCTTCTCGTTGACCGGTTCCAGGAGCGCCCGCACGGCCCGCTCCGACGGGGCGTCGGCCGCCGCGGCCAGGGCGTCCTCGATCTCCTTGCGCAGCGCCAGGGCCGGGGGCAGCATCGCGGTGACGCCCTCACGGGCCATCTTCTGACGGATCCACCACATCTCGTCGTACGGCTGCGCGGCATCGGGCAGGGGCTTGCCGAAACCCGGCAGCTCGGCGAACTCGCCGCGCTCCTGCGCCTCGCGGATCTGCCGGTCCACCCACGACTCGAAGCTCACACCCGCAGGTTTGCGCTCTGTCACCGGTTCACTCTCCTACGTCACGCGGCGACGGCCGACACCGCCGACCGATGCACTCCCGCCGGGGAATGGAAAAGGACACACTCAAGCCTAGTCGGGGTGGGGCCGGGGGAGCCTGGGAGCCCTACGGGTCGGGTTTCTGCGGCGGGTGCGGGCGCGGGAGAATCGGGGCATGGTGATCTCCGCGCGTGCCCTCAACCGTGCCACGCTCGCCCGGCAGTTGCTGCTCGGCCGCGAGTCGCTCGACGTCGAGGAGGCGCTGCGACGTGTGGTCGCCCTCCAGGCGCAGCAGCCCGCCTCGCCGTACATCGCGCTGTGGAACCGGCTGCGCGGCTTCGATCCTGCCGAACTCGACACGGCGCTGGCCGAGGGCAGCATCGTGAAGGCGACCCTCATGCGGCTCACCCTGCACGCGGTCCACGTCGAGGACTACCGGAGCTTTCGCGAGGCCATGGAGCCGACGCTGCGCTCCTCCCGGCTCGGCGACGCGCGTTTCCGCTCGTCGGGGCTCACCGGTGAGGACGCCGATGCCCTGGTCGCGGGCCTGCGGAGGTACACCCGGAAGCCGCGCGGCAGCGCCGAGTTGGGGGACTGGTTCGAGAGGCGCCTCGGTCGGCCGCTGGAGGTCGGGGCCCAGCGGATGCTGCGGCAGTACGCGCCGCTGTGGCACGCGCCCACGGGCGGACCCTGGACGTTCACCAACCGGCTCTCGTACGTCGCGGCGAAGGAGCGGCCCGCCCTGGCCGACCCCCAGGCGCCCGACGCGGGTCTGCGGGTCCTGCTGCTTCGCTATCTGGCGGGCTTCGGACCGGCCTCGGTGGCCGACATGGCGCAGTTCGCGCTGGTCCAGCGGCCCCGGGTCCGCGCGGCCGTGCAGGCACTCGCGGACGGACTGGAGGAGCTGCGGGGGGACGACGGCACCGTGCTGTACGACCTTCCCGATGCGCCCCGGCCCGAGGAGGGCACGCCCGCGCCGCCCCGGCTGATGGCGATGTGGGACAGCGTCCTGCTGGCCTACGCCGACCGCAGCCGGGTCATCCCGCCCGCCTACCGCAAGCACGTGACCCGCGTGAACGGCGACGTGCTGCCCACCCTGCTGGTCGACGGCCAGGTGGCCGGTGTCTGGCGCGTCACCGAAGGCGGCGTCGAAGCCGGTGCCTTCCACCCCCTGCCGGAACCCGTCTGGGAGGAGTTGGCGGCCGAGGCCCGGTCGCTCGCCGCCTTCCTCGCCGCCCGCGATCCCCGGGCCTACGCCCGCTACGACCACTGGTGGACCAAGGGCGTACCGGCTGCCGAGACCCGGCTGCTCCCCGGCGACTGACCCGGCGCTCGCCCGCAGGGCGCCGGCGACCGGGCGTTTCCCCGTTTCCCGTTGGCAAGGGCGACGGGAAACCCGTCGACTCCCACCGGCGCCGGGGACGAGGCTCGTCCCGTCGGGTCCGGCGCACGGCGCCGGACCCGCGACGGAGTGACATCCGTCACCGGTCCCCGCCCACGGGCTGATCTAGGAGATTCCCATGAAGCTGCGTTCCTGGTCCCTGGCCGCCGTCCTCTCGCTGACCGCCGCGCTCGTGCCCGCCTCGGACGCGCTGGCGGCCCCGTCGGCCGCCGTTGTGCCGTCCTGTACGGGCGGATCGATCTGCTTCTACACCGGATCCCGCTACGACGGGCGGAGCTGGGAGTGGGTCGCCAAGGACGGGTACCACGACATGCCCGCCGCCTTCCACGACAACGTCGGATCGTTCGTGGCGAACGTCGACGGCTGCTTCATCAACTGGAACCCCAAGGAGACCCGGGTGGTGCGCAACGGCGACAACAGGATCGACTACCGCAGTGACTTCGGCGGCCGGATCGACGGCGTCGGCAACACCTGCTGAGCCGTCCGGCAGGCCGACGGCCTGGCGTGGACGTGCGTGCCTCGGGGCGTCGTCCGCCGCCACGGCCGGCCGGCCTTTGCCCTCCCGTTGACCAGCGAAACCCACCCGTACCGCTCCGCTAACATGTTCGAGCTCGCGGTGATCACCTTCATCGCGCCCTGCACCGGAAACCACGCTTTTCCGCGTAAAGGGTGAGGGCATCGAACAAATCGGCCGAGCGATTGAGATGTAAAACCTTGCGGGTGATTTCACGAATAGGCACCAGGACGAACGTCGCCGCGTGGCGTCAGCCGCGGGTGATGCTGTGGGCCGCGGCAGGCGCGGTGGCTCTCGGATTCCTCGTCGCCCTGGAGATAGCCGCGCGCCACTACGGCGTACGGGGGCCGATCACCAATCAGGTGCGAGAGGTGATATTCGCCCCCAAATCAGGGCCTCTGCTCTACGCCAGCATGGCCCTGATGACGGTGGTGCTCACCTGGCGGCAACGGTTCATCGCGTTCGGCGCCGCCATCGCCATCGACATCGTCTTCTTTGCCGTGCGGTGGGCGCTCGACGCCAAGATGATGTTCGGCAACGGTGCGCTGTGGGTGCTCCTCGGCTGCGCGGTCATCGCGGTGACGCGACGCACCGGCCGGGAACGCGCCCTGCTGCTGAAGGGCGTCGGTCTCGGCCTGCTGCTGGTGGCGGGCCGCAAGACCGGCGACACCTGGCTGCTCATCACGTGGAAGACCCGCCCGACGGTGCTCGACCAGTACGTGGCGACCGCCGATCACGCGCTGGGCGACCCGTCGTGGGTGGCGGGACGGATCGTCGAGGCGACCGGCCCTATCGGGGCCCATGTCCTGGACTGGGTCTACATCCAGCTCGCCGTGGCCGCGGTCGCCGTCACGCTGTACCAACTGCGCAACGTGGCCGTCGAGCGCCGCTTCCCCGGCCACCACCTGGTGCGCACCTTCCTGGCCGTCGGCCTCCTCGGGCCGGCCGTCTACATGATCTTCCCGGTGGTCGGACCGATCTTCGCCTTCGGCGCCGACGGCGGGCACTGGGCGGTGGCCGACCTGTGGCCGGACACGCCGCCGTCGATCGCCTCCCCGGCCCATATGCCGTTCGACGGGATCACCCCGCGCAACTGCATGCCCAGCCTGCACACGGCGTGGGCGACCGCGATATTCATCCATTCCCGCAAGGGTCCACGAATTCTGCAATTCGGCGGCGCGTTCTGGCTGATCGCCACGCTCGGCGCGACGCTGGGATTCGGTTACCACTACGGCGCGGACATCGTTGCGGGTGTGGTGTTCACCGTCACGATCGAGGCGGCGATGCGCTCGCTCGACCGCGGGTGGGACCGGTCGGCAATTCAGCTCGTCGCTCACGGTGCGACGGTCTTCGTCGCCCTCTTGGTGTCGTATCGCTATCTGTCCGTGGAGATGGCGGAACACCCGTGGCTGTTCGGACCACTGGTCGTTCTGGCGATGACCTCAGTGATCTACGGCTATATACGAACCACGAAACAGTGGGAGCCGAAGGCCGCACCGGCACGCCAACCGGAACCGCAGCCCGAGCTGGTGTGAGCCCGATGTGGCACGGGCGTCACCGACCGGACGGAGCCGTCGGACGAGCGGTGCCGCTGGTGTCCCCGGGCCGGTCCCCGTCCAGCGCCTCGGCCAGTGCCGTTCTGCGTCGTATCCGCAACTTCCGGTACGTACTGGTCAGATGGGTCTCCACGGTGCGGCGCGCCAGATGCAGCAGATCGGCGATCTCCGTGTTGGTCAGACCGTCGGCGGCCAGTTCGGCGATGCGGCGCTCGCTGCCGGTCAGCGCCCCGGGGCCGGTGCGGTCCACGACAGGGCTACGGGCGCCGCTCTGGCGCAGGGCCTGTCCCGCCAGGTTGACCATGCCCACGGCGCCCTTGCCGTCGGCCAGTTCGGCGGCCTCGCGCAGGCAGTCGCGGGCCCGGCCGCGTTCTCCGGCGGCGGCGAGCTGCCGGCCCTGTGCCAGCAGCGCCCGCACCAGCTCCATGCCGGTGGCGGCGGAGGCCGGCCGCAGGGTCGCCACGGCCTCCTCGGCCAGTTCGAGGCCGCGCCGCCCCCCGGTGGCGGCGCCCAGTACGCGCAGGGCGCGGCCCACCGTGCGCGGCGTGTTCCACACCCGCGCCAACCGCAGCTCCTCCGCCGCCAGCGTCACCGCGTCCGGCCCGCCGCCGAGCGCGAGGCGGCACTGTGCCGCCGCCGTCCGCCATGGGGTGACGACGGGGCTGACCACGTCGCGGGCGGACTGGCGCCGCCCGCACTCCAGGAAGTCGTGCAGCGCCCCCGCCGGGTCGCCGGCGGTGACCCGCAGCACGCCCCGCGCGTAGAGGAAGCGGTTCAGCTCGAAGTTCTCCGCCGTCCCGCGCAGGTCGAACCCGGCGGCGTAGCGCTGCGCGTCCTCGATCCGGCCCGCGTGGACGAGCGCCAGCAGGGCGGTGGCGTCCCGGTTGGACGGGCCGGGGAGCGACTCCACCGGACCGCCTACCGGATCGGTGCCGAAATGAGCGGCCAACAGAGCGGCGGCGTCGCCACGGGCCGCGGCGATGTCGGCGCGGGTGTTGAGGAGTGCGTGCCGCATCGGGTGCAGCAGCACGGCCCGCTGCCCGGCCAGCCCCAGATCGACGAGCCGGTCCGCCTCGTCGAGTTCGTCGGCCCACTGCGCCACGGCGGCGGCCGTGCCCAGCAAGAAGGGCTCGGCGAGCGAGTCGGTGGGCCGGGCGAGCAGGTCCCGTATCCGGCCCATCGCCTCTTGGGCCGAGATCAGCGCGGCCGTGGACTCAAACCGTACGAGCAGGGCCTGTCCGGCGGTGCCCACCAGGTCCGGAGAAGTGTCCGCCGCCTCGCACAGCCACCGGTAGACCTGCTGCCGGGTCGCCGGGTCCCCGTCGGAGAGCAGGGCGGCGGCGGTCTGGACCGTACGGGCCAGGTCCGGGTGGCCGGAGAGCTGCCCCTCCGTACGGCGCAGGACCTCTAGGGCCGTCCGGACTTCGCCCCGGTCCACCAGCGCGGTGCCCAGGGCCACCGCCGTACGCACCCGGCTTCGGGGCTCGGCCGCCAGGTGCTGTGCCTCGGCCAGCCGCGCGATGGCCGCCGGGGCGTCGGCCGAGGCGTAGTGCAGGGAGCCCAGTTCGGTCAGCAGCCGCTGGCGCAGCGCGTCGGGGAGCGGCTCGTCCAGCGCGCGGCGCAGATAGCCGACGGCGTCGTCGGGCCGGGCGTCGTGCACGGCGACCGTCACCGCGTCCCGCAGGACGCGCAGCGCCCAGGGCGGCTCGCCGCCCGGCACCCGCAGCAGGTGCCGGGCGATGGACTCGGCCCGTTCGCCCCGGCGCAGCATCGCCTGCGCCGCCGCCCGGTGCGCGGCCTGCCGGCTCGTCTCGGGCCAGCCGGTGAGCACCGCGTCGTGCAGCAGCGGATGCGCGTAGCGGGGACGGCCGACCGCGTCGGGACGCAGCAGGCCGAGCCGGGTCATCGCGGCGAGCCACCCGGCGATCCGGACGGGGTCGGCGCCGGTGGCCTCGGCGAGCAGGTGGACCGGATCGCTCGCGCCCCGGTCGGCCGGGCCTCCCACGGTGGGGTCGGCCGGGTCCGTCGGCCATGCCTGCTCCAGCGCCGCCAGGCAGCGGGCCACGTCGGCCGTGGCGGGACCGGCGCTGTGCAGCCACCAGGAGACGGCCGCCGGATAGGACCCGGGATACAGAGCGGCGCAGGTCTCGGGCAGCGGCGGCTCGCCCCTCGCGGAGAGGCCGTCCTGCGGGGCGCCGCCCAGGTCGTCGAGGAGGGCGTGCAGCAGCAGCGGACTGCCCGCGGCGGCGCGCACACAGGCCGCCGTCCACCCCGGCCCGGCCGTGGGGAAAGCCGCCCGGACCAGTTCGGCCGCCGCCCGGTCGCCGAGCGGGCCGAGGGTGTGCGTGCGTACGAGGGAGGGCGACAGCGACTGGGTGAGTCCGGCGGAGCGCGGCTCGATGTCGTACTGGCTGCGCTCGGTGGCCACCACCAGGACGGGTAACCGGTCGATGTGCCGGGCCGCCTCACGCATCCAGTGACGTGACGCGTCGTCGGCCAGGTGGACGTCGTCCACGGCCAGCAGCAGCGGGCGTTCGGCCGCGTACGAGCACAGCAGCCGCCACAGCCGGGCCGCGTCGGCGCGGCCGTCCGCGCCGGGTGCGACGTCCGTGAACTCCGGTACCGGGTCCAGCAGATGCCGCACCGCGGCGAAGGGCACCGCGGTGTCCTCGGAGGAGCAGCGCACGCGCAGCACCCGCAGACCCTGTTCCGCGGCGTGCCCGGCCGCGGCCTCCAGTACGGCGGTGCGGCCGGTACCGGTGGCGCCGCGCAGCACGACGAGGCCGCCCGCGCCGGACCGGGCGCGCTCGACCTCCGCCGCGACCAGCGCGTGGGCGCCGTCGTGCTCGCGTGCGCGGAACGGTCCGCTCATCGCTGTCTCCTGACGTTCGGTAAGGCGATCCCCCTCGATAAGACAGGCAAAAGCGGGCGGAGGTGAGGGTGACATCGCTCACGCGAGGGGGAGCGGCGCGCTGTTTGCGGGGCCGGACGTCGTGGTCTCGTGGTGTGCCTCGTGGTGCTCCACGATTGCGCACACCGCCGCTGCCCCAAAGGGTGAAGAGACATCCAGTGCCGGACAAATCCGTACGGCACGCTCGTGAACAGGGGGAGACGGGTGCTCAACTCACTCAGGACCACCGCCGTGCCCGATGCCGCGGACAGGACCGCCGCCCGGCGTCGCGTCCCGGTGGCGGTCACCGCCCCGGACCCGATCAGCCGGGAGGGAGCGGTCAGCCAGTTACGCCGGCATCCGGAGATAGAGCTGCGGGAGCAGCCCGGCCCCGACACGGTCGCCCTGCTCATCGAGAACACGCTCGACGATGCGGCGCTCACCCGGCTGCGCCGGATCGTGCGCAGCGAGGGCGCGCGGGCCGTCGTCGTGGTCGACGCGATCCGTGAGACGGAGCTGCTGGACCTCGTCGGGTGCGGCATCGGCGCCATTGTCTGGCGGCACGAAGCCACCGCCCACCGGCTCGTGCAGGCCGTCCTCGCCGCCGCCCGCGGCGACGGGGACCTGCCCGCGGACCTGCTCGGACGGCTCATCAGCCAGGTGGGCACCCTGCACCGGGGCGCGGCGGGCCGCGTCGGCGCCCCCTCGCTGGGCCTCCAGCCCCGCGAGGTGGACGTACTGCGGCTGGTCGCCGAGGGGCTCGACACCGGGGAGATCGCCTCCAAGCTGTCCTACTCCGAGCGCACGGTGAAGAACGTGATCCACGGCCTCACCACCCGGCTGCATCTGCGCAACCGCGCGCATGCCGTGGCCTACGCCCTGCGCGAGGGCTACATCTGACCGAACGGGCAGGCCCCGGCGCTCCCTTCGGGCCGTACGGGCAGGGACGTCTGCCCGGCCGTCGGTCCCGCCGCGCCTGCGGGCGAGGCGGCGCGCGCGGCACGATCGGTGGCGGAAGGCGACGGACGAGGGAGCCGGCGGACCGGCATGGCGGGAGCGCGAACGTGATCCACGAGGTGGACGAGGTACTCAAACGCCTCCTCGGCGGCGGAGCGCTGGCCGGCTCCGGCATCGACGTGTCCTTCGACGCCCCCACCCGCGACTGGGCGGCCCGCCGCAACGCCCCCGTGGTCAACACCTACCTCTACGACATCCGGGAGGACGTGGACCGGCGCCAGCGCGGCCACCTGCCGGTGCGCGACGAGCGGGACATCGTGGTGCGGCGCCGCAGGCCGCCGCGCTGGTTCCGGCTGTCGTACCTGGTGACGGCCTGGACCAAGACCCCGCAGGACGAACACCGGCTGCTGTCGGCCGTACTGGCGACCCTGCTGACACGGGAGCTGGTGCCGCCCGCCGAACTCCCCGGCGCCCTCGCGGCGCTGGGGCTTTCGGTGCCGGTGACGGTGGCCGGTACCCGGACGGAGTCCCGCTCCCTCGCCGAGATCTGGTCCGCCCTGGGCGGCGAACTCAGGCCGTCCCTCGACCTGGTGGTGACCGTGCCCTTCCCCGCCTACCCCGAGTACGACGCCGGGCCCGCCGTCACCGAGGGGGCGACGGTCCGGCTGCGCGGCCCGGAGGACGGCCCACCGCAGTCCTCCGAGCGCTCCCACCGGCCGCACCAGGTGGCCACCGCCCGTGCCGCCCGCGAGGCCACCGCGCCCGACCGCCCGGACCCGCGATGAGCGCCCGGTACGCCGAGACACCGGCCGCCGCCCCCGGCGCGCCGGTGCCCGGCCCGTACGACGACCCCGCGCGGGCGCTGCTCGCCCACCTCGCGGCACTGCGGGAACGGGTGGCCGCGCTGGCCGGGCACCGCGCCGCCGCCGACCCCACGGCCGAGGACCCGCTGCGCGGCCTCTTCCTGTCCGACGAGGCGGTGCACCACCTGCTGCACACCTGGTCGCCCGCCGAGGGCGACAGCGCGCCCGGGGTTGTCATGCCCGTCGCCGTCGAGGCGAGGGGACGCGCCGACCGGCTGGCGCGGCTGGCCGAGCGGATGGGGCTGACCGGGTGGGACGCCACCGTCCTGCTCATCGCCCTCGCCCCGGACGTCGACCGCACCTTCGAGGCGCTGTACGGCTACCTCAACGACGACGTGAGCCGGCGCCGCGCCAGCGTGGGCCTGGCCCTCGATCTGTGCGGGCTGCCCGCGTCCTCGGCACAGGCCCGCGCCCGACTCCACGCGTCGGCGCCGCTGCGGGCCCTCGGCCTGCTGGAGGAGCAGGAGCCCGAACGCCCCTTCCTCAGCCGCGCGTTGCGCGTGCCCGACCGGCTGATCGGCCATCTCCTGGGCGACGACACCCCGGACGCCGCCCTCCTCGGCCGGCTGCACCCGATGCCCGAGCCGATGCCTCCGGCCCCCGGCGCCGAGGACTTCACGGCTCGGCTGGCCGCCCGGCTGCGCACCGGCCCGGTCATCGCCTATCTGCGCGAACCCCGCGAGGGGGACGGCCTGGCCGCCCTCGCCACCGCCCTGCGCGCCGCAGGCCTCGACGCACTGCGCTGCCCGGACCCGGCGGACCACGTCCCCGAGCTGCTGCGCGAGGCCCGCCTCAGCGGGCGGGCGGTCGTCGTGCCGGGGCTGCCCGAGCACCCCGCCCCGCTGGTACGGGCCTTGAGCGAGGCGGCGGACGTGACCGTACTGCTGACGGACCCCCGCCCCTACGACCCGCACTGGTCCCCGCACGACCCGCTGGTCCTCGAAGCCCCGAGCCGCGGGGCCGGTGGCGCGCCCGCCTGGCAGGCCGCTCTCGGCGCGGACGCCGACGGCCTGGACCTGGCCGCCACGGTCGCCCCCTACCGCCTGGGCGGCGACCGCGTCCAGCGCGCCGCGCAGGCCGCCCGCGCCCTCGCGGCCTTCGACGGTACGCCGGTGACCGCCGCCCACGTCCGCCTCGCCGCCCGCCGCCAGTCGGCCTCGGGGCTGGAACGGCACGCCCGGCGGATCCGGCCCGCCGTGGACTGGAACGACCTCGTCCTGCCCGAAGGCCCCCTCACCCAACTGCGCGAACTCGCCCTGCGCGCCCGCCACCGCGACCGCGTACTCGGCGACTGGCGGCTCAGTGCGGGCGGCGGCCGCGGCCGGGGTGTCCTCGGTCTGTTCGCGGGCGAGTCCGGCACCGGCAAGACGCTGTCGGCGGAGGTGGTCGCCGCCGACCTGGGCCTCGACCTCTATGTCGTCCAGCTGTCGTCGATCGTCGACAAGTACGTCGGCGAGACTGAGAAGAACCTGGAGCGGATCTTCACGGAGGCCGACCGCACCGACGCCGTCCTCCTCTTCGACGAGGCCGACGCCGTCTTCGGCAAGCGGTCCGAGGTGAAGGACGCACACGACCGGTACGCCAACATGGAGAGCGCCTATCTGCTCCAGCGGCTGGAGTCCTTCGACGGGATCGCGCTGCTCACCACCAACCTGCGCGCCAACATCGACGAGGCGTTCACCCGGCGCCTTGACCTGGTGGTCGACTTCCCGTTCCCGGACGCCGGGCAGCGCCTGGCCCTGTGGCGGCACGGCCTGGCGCACGTCCCCTCCACCGACGGGATCGACCTGGCGCCGCTGGCACGGGACTTCGAGATGGCCGGCGGCTCGATCCGCAGCGCGGTGGTCTCCGCCGCGTATCTGGCCGCCGGGCGCGGCGACGAGGTGACCGCCGCCGACCTCCTGGAGGGGGCCCGCCGCGAATACCGCAAGGCGGGCCGCCTGGTGCCGGGGGAGGGCGGCTGGTGATGCAGAGCCTGTCTTCGAACCGCCGCCCGCGCCCCGACGCCCGGCAGGCTCTCAGCCCTTCGCGGGGTGGATGATCTGCCACTCCTGGTCGTCGGTGTTGCTGCAGTCGAAGAGCGTCAGCCTGGCGCCGACACCGCCGTCGCTGTAGCCCCCGACGTCCAGGCACTTGTTGTTGCTGGCGAAGTTACGGATCCAGTAGGCACCGCTGTCCTGCTTCTGGATCCACCACAGCTGGTTGTCGGCGGTCGTGCCGTCGCAGGTGAACTCGGTGACGCCGGTGCGGACGGGCTGGGCCCCGTAGTAGGGCAGGTCCATGCACAGCTGGTCCTTGACGTTGCGGATCAGGAACAGCGGCGCTCCGCCCGGTCCCCCCTTGGGGTCCGTCACGTCGAGGTCCCAGTTCTGGTTGTCACCGGTCTCGTGGCAGGTCGCCTGCTGGACCGGGCCGTTGAGCTGCCCCTTGTCCCGCCCGGGGAGTTCGGCGCACATCTTGGTGGTGGTGTTGCGCAGCAGGATGTTGGTGGCAGGCACCACGGGCGGCGGGCCGGCCGGCTTCTGGGACGGTGCCGAGCCGCCACCGCCCGTGGAGCCCCCGGCGGGCGGCTGTTGTTTCGCGGGCGGCTCGGCGGCAGTGGGGGAGGCCAGGGGTTTGGGGGCGGCGCTGGGCGGAAGGGTGTTGCCCGCCTGCTGGGTCTGCTCGGTGGCGCTGGTGCGTACCTGCGGTTTGTAGGCGATCCACAGCATCACGAAGGTGATCGCGAGGGCGGTGACGAGGCCGAGGGAGGTCGCCAGCCAGCGGGGCAGGAAGCCGCGCTGCACATAGGTGCCCTGCACCTGGGTGGGCTCGGCTCCGGAGCGGCGTACGGCCAGGGTGAACGGCCGTTCCTCCTTCGAGCCGAACCAGATGATCCGCCGGGGCCTGAGCGCCGTGTCCACGAACGCCGCCCGCCCCGGCTCGATCTGCACGGCGGCCGGTCGGATCTCGTACGTGAGGTGCTCGCCGGTGTCGCTGCCGCTGACCGACGCGGTCACCTTGGTGTTGCCGAGGTTGTCGACCGCGAGTCGGGGCCGTCCGCGAAACCTCCCCTTGACCGTCACCGGTACGAGCTCCGCCCGCACCTCGCTGAACGGCGTGACGGTGAGGTTTCCCTCGGGGACCGTCACGGCCTGTGGGTGTTCGGTCGGGGTGATCCGCACCGCGTACGGGTTCGGCCCGGCGGTGGCGTCAGGGGTGCGCGGCGGGGCGAACGTCAGCTCCACCGTCCCGGTCGTACCCGGGTAGAGGCGCAGGGTCTGCGGCTCCACCGTGGTCCAGGGCGCGGGTCCGCCGACGGGCTCGAAGCGGTATTCGTCCACCACGTCACCGGTGTTGCGCACCCGTAGCCGCACCTGGGTGGTGCTGCCGGGGTCGACGGTCGCGGACGCGGGTTCCAGGGAGGTCCATAGGCTCACACGACGACGCTAGGGGGCTCCTTTCGTGGTGTCAGGAGCCGTTGGGACAGGGTGGGTTGCCCGGTACCACCCGCCGGCTTGCCCTCGCGGCCCACGCGGATGCCGTACGGGCACCGCCAGGGGCAACGGCACTGCCCCCGCACCGGCCCCTGAGGCCGTTTCGGTGGGGGCGGCGCGCAAGTGAGAGTGAGGGGAGTCCTGTCGCGTACCCCGAGGAGTGCAGAGCATGCCGTCCTATCTGTCGCCCGGCGTCTACGTCGAGGAGGTGGCCAGTGGTTCGCGCCCCATCGAGGGCGTGGGCACGTCGGTGGCGGCCTTCGTCGGCCTCGCCCCGACCGGACCGCTCAACGAACCGACCCTGGTGACCAACTGGACCCAGTACGTGGCGGCCTTCGGCGACTTCTCCGACGGCTACTACCTCGCGCACTCCGTGTACGGGTTCTTCAACAACGGCGGTTCCGCCGCGTACGTGGTACGGGTCGGCGGCTCGGCCGACGGCGCCGCCGGGAACGGCCGGGGCGCGGCGTCGGGTCCGGCCGCGGTGGCGGGCACGTCCGCCCCGGCCGCCCTGCCCGCCGCCGAGCCCGCGCAGCTCGGCACGTTCGCCGTGACGGCCACCGCCGCCGGCGCCAACGGCCCGCTGACCGTCGAGGTCGCCGACCCCGAGGGGGAGGGCCCCGCCGAGCGGTTCCGGCTGATCGTCAAGGACGGCGGCAAGCAGGTCGAGACCTTCGACGTGAGCGCCAAGAAGGGCAACCGCTCCTACGTCGTCACGCAGGTCAAGGAGCAGTCCCGGCTGATCACCGTGACGGAGACGGCGCCCTCGGCGCAGCTGGCCCGGCCCGAGAACCAGACGGTGACCCTGCCCGCGCCGCCCGCTCCCGCTCCCGTCGTGGCCCGTGACCCCGGGCCGGACGAGGCCGCACACCCCGGCCCCGCCCACTACCTCGGCGACTCCGCCGACCGCACCGGCTTCGGCGGCCTGGAGGCCATCGACGAGATCTCCATGGTCGCGGTGCCCGACCTGATGGCGGCCTACCAGCGCGGTGCGATCGACCTGGAGGGCGTCAAGGCCGTCCAGCTCGGCCTCATCGCCCACTGCGAGCTGATGGGGGACCGGGTCGCGATCATCGACCCGCCGCCCGGGCAGAACGCCCGCCAGATCCGCGTATGGCGCCAGGAGACGGCCGGTTACGACTCGAAGTACGCGGCGCTGTACTACCCCTGGATCAAGTCCTTCGACCCGGCCTCCGGGCAGTCCCGCCTCATCCCGCCGAGCGGCCACGTCGCCGGCATCTGGGCCCGCAACGACTCCGAGCGCGGTGTGCACAAGGCCCCCGCCAACGAGGTCGTACGCGGCGCCGTGGACCTGGAACTCCAGATCACCCGGGGCGAGCAGGACCTCCTCAACCCCATCGGCGTCAACTGCATCCGGGCCTTCCCCGGTCGCGGGATCCGTGTGTGGGGTGCCCGCACGCTCTCCTCCGACCCGGCCTGGCGCTACCTGAACATCCGCCGGTACTTCAACTACCTGGAGGAGTCCATCCTGATCGGCACCCAGTGGGTGGTGTTCGAGCCGAACGACCACAACCTCTGGGCCCGCATCCGCCGCAACATCTCGGCGTTCCTGGTCAACGAGTGGCGCGGCGGAGCGCTCTTCGGGCAGAGCCCCTCGGAGGCGTACTACGTCAAGTGCGACGAGGAGACGAACCCGCCGGAGTCGGTCGACCTCGGCCGGGTGGTGTGCGAGATCGGCATCGCGCCGGTCAAGCCCGCCGAATTCGTGATCTTCCGCCTTGCCCAGTTCTCCAGCGGCAGCGGGGAGCTGGAGGAGTAGGCCTCGCGGCACCGGATCCCGGTGCCCCCGCGACCGTCGGTCCTCCCCCTTCCCCTTTCCTTTAGAAGGATAGCGAACAGATGTCTCTCCAGCCGGGTGACTCCCTCACCTCACACAATTTCGGGCTCCAGATCGACGGGGTGATGGTCGAGTACCTCGCCGAGGTCAGCGGCCTCAGCCTCGAACAGGACGTCATCAAGTACCCGCAGAACAACGGCGCGACCGGCAAGAGCGAGATCGCCCTGCTGCCGGGCACGCAGAAGGACGGCCAGTGCACCGTCGTGCGCGGTATGACCCAGTCGTCCTCGTTCACCCAGTGGATCAACGACTCCATCAACGGCCGGATGTCCACGGCCCGCAAGAACGCCTCCATCATCCTGATGGACTTCGAGGACAACCCGGTGAAGCGGTACAACCTGCGCAACGCCTGGTGCAGCAAGATCGACGCCAGTTCGGTGAAGGCGGGCGAGGCGGCCGCGCTGACCGAGACCGTCACGATCGTCTTCGAAGAACTGGTCATCGAGTAATGCGGCGTACGACGGCCACGGCCACAGCGCCGGGCGCCGCTCCCATGAGCGCGGCGGCGGGAGAGGTCTACCCCCAGTCGGCTCCCGCCGTCGCTCCCCCGAGCAGCAACCGGCCGAGACGGCTCAGCGGGACCAGCTGCGCACCGAGTTCCCTTTCGAGTTGCCGCGCGGGTACGTCGACGACTCCGGCACGGTGCACCGGGACGGGGTGATGCGCCTGTCCACGGCACGGGACGAACTCGTCCCGTTGCGCGACGTGCGCGTCCAGGAGAACCCGGCGTACCTGTCGGTGGTGCTGCTCGGCCGGGTCATCACCCGGCTCGGCACGCTGGCGATGGTGCACGACGGGATCGTGGAGAACATGTTCGCCTCCGATCTGGCGTTCCTGCAGGACTTCTACCGCCAGATCAACGCCGAGGGCCACACCCGCGCGGCCGTCCGGTGCCCGCACTGCTCGGAACCGTTCGAGGTGGAACTCGGCGGGAGCCGCCTGGGGGAATCGTGACGTACGCGACCGACCGGCTGCACGAGGAGGTCGCGTACGTCGCCTACCACTTCCACTGGAGTCTGGAGGCGATCCTGGACCTGGAGCACCACGACCGCCGCAGGTATACGGAGCAGATCGCGTCCCTGGTGACGCGCGGCGCGGCGGAGGGCTGAGCGGTGGGATTCCTGGACCGGCTGCGGGGCCGTCGCGACGAGCGCGGGGAGGGTGCCGGCGGTTCCGGTGGGGTGGTGCATGCGGTCGCGGGCGCGGTCGCGGCGACGGGCCCCGGCCCGGAGCCGGTCAGTGGCCCGGCGGGCTCGGACGCGCCCACGGCCGTCGCGGCCTGGCCCCACATGCCGCAGATCCAGCGCGCGGTGGGTGGTACGCGGGCGGGGGTCGCGGACGCCGGGTTCGGCGGGCGGCTGCCGACGTGGCAGAACCCGTCGTTCACCGGTGCGCCGTCCCCGGCGGTGCTGGACCCGGCGGCGGGCAGCAGCCTGCTCTCGCGCGCGTTCACCGGCGCGGCAGGGACCCCGGCGGAGCCCGAACAGCCCACGCTGGGTGGCCTGTTGGGCTCACCGGGCAGTGGTCCGGTGGCGCAGCGGATGCCGGTCGCGCCGCTGCGGTCGGTACCGGCGGCGAGCACGCCCTCCGCACCCACGGCGGTGGGGCCGGGCGCGGCCGCCGCACCCATGCCCCGGTCGGTCCAGCGTGCGACACGGACAGGTTCCCCCACGGCACCGGCGAACACACGGCCCCGGGCCACCGGAGGCATTCGAGCGACACCCGCGCCCACTGTTTTGCCCACGCCCCGGCCCACCCTGACCAAGGCTCCGACGGAGGCAGCGGCCGTACAGCGCCGCGCCCTGCCCGCCACCCGGCGGACCACGGTTGCCGAGCCCGGACCTTCCGCAGCGGCACAGCCCACCACCGACGACGACCGAACGGCCCCGGCCTCGCCGAGGCCTGTCCCCGTCGAGCCCGCGACGGGTTCGTCCGCGCCCGCGGGTGTCCCGGCGGAGGCCGGTCGGCCGGTGCAGCGAGCGGTGCCCGAGCAGGGGTCCGGGACCGCCGCGACGGCTGGTGCTGATCCGGTACCTGTGGTGAATCCGTCCGGCGGCCGGGGTGTGCGTGAGGTAGGGGAGCGGGGCGGCCGGGGCGAGGGTGGGGTGCCCGCGCCTGGTCCCGCGCCGACTGCGGGTGGCTCGCGTCCCGATGGGGGGCCCGGCGTGCGTACGTCGGGCGGCGGGAGTGCTGCGCCTGGCTCCGGGCTGGGTGCGTCGCCGGGGGCCCAGGTTGAGGGCGGGGTGCCCGCGCCGACCGTGCGCGGTGCGCGCCGCGATGCGGGATCTGGCGTGCGTACGTCCGGCGGCGGGAGTGCTGCGCCTGGCTCCGGGTTAGGTGCGTCGCCGGGGGCCCAGGTTGAGGGCGGTGTGCCCGCGCGTGGCCCCGCGCCGACTGCGGGTGGTCCGCGTCCCGATGCGGGATCCGGCGCGCGTACGCCCGACGGCCAGACCGCCGCGCCCGGCCCCGGGTTGGGTACTTCACCGGGCGCCCCGGTGCAGCGTTCGGTGCCCGCACGCGGGACCGCGCCGACCGGACCCGGCGCTCGCCCTGCCCCGATACGCCCCGCGAACCCGTCCGGCGGCGGCTCGGCGTCTGCCCCCAACTCTTATACGGCGACGGGCAACCCGGCCGTACAGCGGTCGTCTTCGGCGCAGAGCCCCGCATCGACCTCCCCGACCGGGCCTGCCGAGCCGTCCGACTCCCGCCCCTCTCCGGCGCCCCGGCGTACGCCGACGCCCGCGCCCATGGCCGACCTTGACGGCGTGCTGCCCGACGACGGTCTCGCCGCCGACCGCCCGGCGCCTGCGCCCCGTGCCGGCCGTAAGGCCGACCGCCCCGCCGCCCCCGGGAAGTCCGCCGGGAGCGGGGGCGGCGACGCCGACTCCCCTACTGGGGGACGTGGGGCGCGTGACGCCAGTGGCTCGGCCGGTGCGGGTCCCGACGCGCCGCGTGCACCGATGCCGCCCGCGCCGGTCCAGCGGGCGGTGTCCCCGCAGACGGCTGCGCCGAGCTCCGGCGGGGGAGGGGCGTCCGGCACCGACCGGCCGTCGGGCACCGGGCCTTCGTCAGCCCACCCTGTCGGCCCCCGGAGCCAGTCCGCTCCCGCGTCCGACCCTGCGCCGCTGGGCACCAGGGTCGAAGGGCCGGTGCAGCCGTCTGCGTCGAACAAGCCGTCGGCCCGCGGCCGTTCGCCCCGCGCGACCGGCGGCCTGAAGGACACCGTGCAGCGACAGGCAGAATCCCCCGGCCGCCGACCGGAGCCGACGCAGCCCTCCCTGGAGCAAAAGGCGCGGACGTCACAGACGCGCCGCGCGCCCTCCGCCCCGGATCCGGCGACTTCCGGTACGGCTCCGCACACCGACACTCCCGCCCGCCCCCCGGGCCCCGCGACCCCTCCGGTTCAGCGCTCCACGACGCGCCCGCCCGCAGGCCCCGTCGCCTCCCCAGCCCCTTCGGTTCCGTCGTCGCTCCCGGGCGCCACCCCGTCCACCCCCAGCTCCCAGCCGGGACCGACGACCGGCAACTCCGCCCCCCGCCACTCCACTTCCGTACGCCAGGTCCAGCGCAGCACGTCGGCAGCCCGTGCGGGCCTCGGCGCCCCCGTAGTGTCGAGGTCGGCCGCCACCACCCCGAGCGCGGCCCGCCCCGCCACCCCGCCCGCGAACCCGGCCCCGACTCCCGCCCCAGGACCGGCCGCCACCCCTCCGGCTCCCCTCAGCTCCACCCCGGCCCGTCGCTCCCCCCTCGGCGCCCCCCTCTCCGCCCCGCCCGCCGACACCGCACCGCTTGCCGGGCGGCGTACGTCACCGGGCCCCGGCACCCGTAACGCCAACGGCGGTCCACCCGCGCCGGTCCAGCGAGCCGCCGCACCCACCACCCGCGGTGCGGTGCCGCCGCCCCCCGCACCCGGCATCGCCCCTTCCCTGCCCATGTCGCCCCCGCCGCCCGTCCACCCCGCCCCTGCCACGCCCCCGGCAGCCCCGCTCGCTTCCAGCGGCAACCTCCCCCCGGTCCAACGCGCCCCCGGCGCCCGCCCCGTACTCCCAAAAACCGTGAAAACCGTGCCGCTTCGTCGCCCATCCGCGCCCGGTGCCGTCGGTACCGGGACCCCGTTGCCCGTCACCGGCCTCACTCCGCCCGCGCAGGCACCACCTCACCCGCTCCACTCCGCCCCCGTACCGGCACCGGACTCGGGGGCGCCCGCAGGCAGCAGCTCGGCGCCGACGGTCCAGCGTCTGTTCGGCCGGAGTAGTGGCCGGAGTACCGGCCACAGCATCGGCGCGCTCGCCGCCGCCACGGCGGCCACCGTGGCGGACTCGCTGAGCCACCTGCACGGCTCCTCGACCGGCCACGCCCCGTCGGCCGACCCTCTGCCGTCGTACAGCGCGACACCGGATGACGGCCTGCCCTCCTACGCAGCCGCCACCGCGTCTTCGGCGGCGGCTGACCCGCCACCCGGGTACGCAGCCGTGCCCGCGGGCGGGTTCGACCCGCGCGCGCTCTCCGAGTTCCAGCTCGACGCGCTGGTGCACCGGATCATCGGGCGGATCACCCGCCTGATCCGTACCGAACTGCGTATGGACCGGGAGCGGATCGGCCGGCTCCGCGATCCCCGCCCCTGACCGGTCAGACCGCACCAGCGAAACGGCCTCGGCCCCGAAGCAACACGAAAGAAACGGCCTCGGCCACGACAGAACAGAAAGGCTCACCCCGATGCCCCGTCAGGACCCGGGCTCCACCATCTGGTTCACCCTCGCCATCGACGGCGAGAGCCTCGGCTACTTCAACGGGTGCCAGGGCCTGTCGTCCCAGGTGGAGATCGAGCACCGGCAGGAGGGCGGCAACAACGGCTTCGTGTGGGCGCTGCCCACCCGCGTCACTTTCTCCACCATCCGGCTGACCCGCCCCCTCACCCCGGACACCACCAAGGTCGCCAAGTGGATCTCCTCCGTACAGACCGGGATCAAGCGACCCACCGCCCAGATCACGGCGCTGCGGGCGGACGGGTCGCAGGTCGCCCGCTGGGGGCTGATCGACGTCCTGCCCGTCAGCTGGCAGGGACCGACGCTCGACCCGGCGAGTCCGGCCGTCGCCACGGAGGTGTTGGAGATCGCCCACCACGGCTTCACCGACTGACGGCGGCCCGAGGGCCCACAGGACGCAGGACCGCAGAGGAAGAGAGCATGGCCAAGAGCAGCAAGAGCGCGGGCGGCAAGGGCGCGGGCAAGAGCCTGGTACGCGCCACCCTCGCCATCCACGAGCCCCCGCTCGGTACCAGCACCACGCCCGGCGGGCTGATCGAGACGTTCGACTTCGACTTCAACCCCGCGCAGCTCTCCCTCAGCCGCCGCGCCCAGTGGCACGTCACGGTGGCCCCCGCCGTACGGGACGGTTCCAAACCGGAGTTCCTGGGCCCGGAGGCCCGCGAGATGAGCTTGGAGATCTTCCTCGACTCCTCCGACGAGCCGACCGGCGACACGGTCCTGAAGAAGGTGGAGACGCTGCTGAGCTGCTGCGAGACCACGGACACGAGCATCTTCGCCGACCAGCCGTCACCGCCCTGGGTGGTCTTCGAGTGGGGGTCGTTCTCCACGGCCCGGTTCACCGCGTACGTCTCCTCCGTCGAGGCCTCGTACACGCTGTTCGGCACCACGGGTGTTCCCATCCGCGCCACCTGCCAGATGCGGCTGCACGAGATCCCCTCCAAGACGAAGCGGCAGAACCCGACCTCGGGCGCGCTCACCGCGCGGCGGGTGCACCGGGTCGTCGCCGGGGACACGCTGCCGTCGCTGGCCTGGCGCGAATACGGAGACGCCACCGTTTGGCGTGCGATCGCCGAGGCGAACGGCATCGACGACCCGTCCCGGCTCGGGTCCGGCACCGAACTCGTCCTGCCGGCCGCCGAGGAGGTGCGCGTCTGATGGTGCAGCCCGCGTTCTCCACTCTCATCCATGTCACCATCGGCGGCAAGGAACTGCCCCCGGACGTCGCCCCGTTGCTCGTCGACGGCTGGGTCGACCAGGGGGCCGGGGTGCCCGCCGCGTTCCGGCTCACCTTCCGCGACCCCGGCCGGCTGGTCCTGGACAAGCTGAAGGTGCAGTTCGGCACCGAGGTGGTGCTGACGCCCATCGCCGACGGCCGGGGCAAGGGCGACCCGCTCCTGACAGGAGAAGTGACCGGCCTGGAGGCCGACTTCGAGGGCACCGGCACGTACACGGTCGTCCGCGGCTACGACTACGGCCACCGTCTGATGCGCCAGCGCCGGGTCGTCGCCTACCGCAACCAGCTGGCGTCCGACATCGCCCGCACGCTCGCCGTCCAGGACGGGGTGCGGATCGGCAAGATCCAGTCGACGGACACGCTGTACGAGTTCATCAGCCAGCCCAACGTCACCGACTGGGACTTCCTCGCCCGGCTCGCCGACGAGAACCAGATGGTGATGTCGCTGGATGCCGAGGGGCGTTTCCAGTTCGTCAAGCCGAAGGCGTCCTCCGGGGCGCCCTCGCCCCGGGCCGACAGCGACACGAGCCCGTTCGTCCTGCGGGCCAAACGCGACATCCTGCGGCTGCGGGCCGCGGTCACCGCCGCCGACCAGGTGGGCAAGGTCGAGTCGCGCGGCTGGAACGTCACCACCAAGAAGAGGATCAAGGAGACCCAGAACGTCAGCACCGACACGGGCATCACCATCGGCACCACCCCGGGCCGGATCGCGAAGAGGTTCAAGGCCACCCGGCGCGTCGAGACCGGTGTGCCCTACGACAAGCAGGCCGAGGTCCGGCACGCCGCCGACGCCCTCGCCTCCGACGTCACCTCGTCGTTCGCCGAACTGGAGGTGGCCGTCCGGGGCAACCCCAAGCTGCGGCCCGGCGTGCCGGTGGCGCTCTCCCGGGTCGGCAGGCCCTTCGAGGGCAAGTACACCGCGACCTCGGTCCGGCACGTCTTCGGCGACGGCAAGCACTACGAGTCCTGGGTGACCGTCAGTGGACGCCAGTGGCGTTCCCTGTACGGACTGGCGTCCGGCGGGACGGGCGCGGAGGCTTCGGGGGCGCGGCTGCCCGGTGTCGTCAACGCCGTCGTCACCGACGTACAGGACCCCCTTGAGCAGGGCAGGGTCAAGCTCACCTTCCCGTGGCTGGACGACTCGTACGTCAGCGACTGGGCGCGCAGCGTGCAGTTGGGGGGCAAGGGCGGCGGGGGTGTCTTCCCCATGGACGTGGGCGACGAGGTGCTCGTCGCCTTCGACCGGGGCGCCCTGGACCACCCGTTCGTGATCGGCGGGCTCTACAACGGCCGCGACAAACCGACGGCGAACGACGTGCCCCTGCACCACGGGCTGAAGAAGCAGGCCACCCGGCACACCCTGTCCGACCGGAAGGGCAACCGTGTCGACCTGCTCAGCCAGCAGAGCGGCGGACGCAAGCAGGGTGTGCTGGTCGCCACCGGCGACGACAAGCTGACCATCAACCTCGACCGCACCGAGACCGAGATCACCGTGGACAGTGCGGGTGCCGTCACCATCAAGGGCGGCCGTTCGGTGTCGGTGCGGGCGGGCACCGACCTGACGCTGAGCGCCCGGCGCAACGTGACCATCAGAAGCGGCGGAGCGCTCAGCATGCAGGGCAGCGGCCTGGTCAGCGTCAGATCCCTCGGCGGCGCGGTCGGCATCTCGGCGTCGGGCCTCGTCGACGTCAAGGCGGGCGCCGCCGCCATGTTCACCGCCGGCGCCGGATTGATGATCAACTCCACCGCCAACGTCGGCATCCGGGCCGCCACGCTCCTGCTCCAGGGCGCGGTGATGGTGAACGGCAAGCCCTACCCCCTGCCGTCGTGACAGCGACTCGGGCAGTTCCCAGGAAAGAGAGGGCGATTCCCTGATGGCCGAACAGTTCGTCGGGTCCGGCTGGGCGTTCCCCCTGCGCATCGGGCCCACCGGCGGCATCGCCCTGGTCAGCGGCGAGCGCGAGGTGGAGGAGGCCATCCGGCTGGTGCTGGCCACCTCGCCGGGGGAGCGGCCGATGCGCCCCGAGTTCGGCTGCGCCATCCACGACCTGGTCTTCGCGCCGGTCAACGAGCAGACCGCGGGCCGCATCCAGCACGAGGTCCTGATCAGCCTCGACCGCTGGGAGCCGCGCATCGAGGTCCATGACGTGGAGGTCACCGCCGGCGCCGAGCAGAGCGTGCTGTACATCGACGTCCGCTACTCGATCCGCGGCACCAACAACCCGCGCAGCCTCGTCTTCCCGTTCTACGTCATCCCCTCCCACGAGGAGCCCGGAGTGCCGGGTCCCTCGGACGGTCCCGGCGGACCGGCCGGCCCCGGCACCCTCCCCGAAAGCGAACACTGATGTCCCTGCCCTCTCCCAACCTCGACGACCGCCGCTTCCAGCAGTTCGTCGACGACGCCAAGCGCTACATCCAGCAGCGCGCCCCCGAGTGGACCGACCACAACGTCTCGGACCCTGGCGTCACCCTCATCGAGACGGTCGCGCACATGGCCGACCAGATCGTCTACCGCCTCAACCGGGTCCCGGAGAAGAACCACCTCGCCTTCCTCGACCTGGTCGGCATCACCTTGTTCCCGCCGGGCGCGGCCCGTACCGACGTCACCTTCTGGCTGTCCGCACCGCAGGAGGAGCCCATCTCCGTGCCGATGGGCACCGAGGTCTCCACCACGCGCACCGAACGCGACGAGGCCGTCGTCTTCGCCACCGAGCGCGATCTGACCGTCGTCCCGTGCGCGCTGGACCGCCTGGTGGTCCAGCACCACGGCGAGCCCGTCGCCGACCGCACCGCCGACCTCGTCGAGGGCCGGGACCTGGCGTGCTTCGCCGAGTCGCCCCGGCCCGGCGACTGTCTGCTCCTGGGTCTCACCGCCGCCGTCCCGCACTGCGCCCTCGCGCTCGAACTCGACAGCCGCGTGGACGGCGTCGGCGTCGATCCCCGTCAGCCGCCGCTGGTGTGGGAGGCGTGGACCGAGGACGGCTGGCGGCCCTGCGAGGTCGACCGCGACGGCACCGGCGGCCTCAACCGGCCCGGCGACATCGTCCTCCACGTCCCCGGCGGCCACGTCCTGTCCCGCACCGGCGGCCAGGAGGCCGGCTGGGTGCGCTGCCGCGTCACCGACCCCCGGCCCGGCCAGCCCTTCTACACCACCACGCCCACCGTCCGCTCCGCCGAGGCGTACACCATCGGCGCCACCACCCGGGCCGTGCACGCCGAAACGGTGTACGACGAGGCCCTCGGCGAATCCACCGGCCTGCCCGGCCAGCGCCTGCGCCTGGCCCACACCCCCGTCGTCGCCGACGACCCGCCCCTGCTGCTCCAGACCGCCGCGCACGACGGCTGGCAGGACTGGAAGGTCGTCCCCCACTTCGCCGCCTCCCGCCCCGACGACCGGCACATCACCCTGGACGCCGCCACCGGCGAGATCGCCTTCGGCCCCGCCGTCCGCGAACCCGACGGCAGCCTGCGTCAGTACGGAGCCGTCGCCGCCAAGGGCGCCGTGGTCCGCGCCCGCCGCTACCGCACCGGCGGCGGCCGGTCCGGCAACGTGGCCCGCGGCGCCGTCCAGGTGCTGCGCACCTCCATCCCGTACGTCGCCGAAGTCGTCAACCGCGAGGCGGCCCGCGGCGGCGTCGACGGCGAGACGGTCGAGGAGGCCAAGCTCCGGGCGCCCATCACCCTGCGCGCCCAGGACCGGGCCGTCACCTTGCGCGACTACGAGGAACTCGCCCGCCGCGCCGCCCCCGAGACCGCCCGCATCACCTGCCTGGAGGGCGAGGAGGGCGAACACGGCGCCTACGCGGTACGAGTCGTGGTCGTCCCGCAGGCCGTCCCCGACCCCGGCGGCCGCCTCCGCTTCGAGCAGCTCGTGCCCGGCGACGACCTGCTCGGCCGCATCACCCGCCACCTCGACGAACGCCGCCTCATCGGCACGCGCCTGGCCGTCGGCCCGCCCTACTACCAAGGCGTCACGGTCGTCGCCACCGTGCACGCCTTCCGGGGTACCGACACCGACCGCGTACGCCGCCAGGCCCACGACGCCCTCTACCGCCACCTCGACCCGCTCACCGGCGGCGCGGACGGCCGCGGCTGGCCCTTCGGCCGCCCGGTGCAGTCCGGCGAGGTCTTCGCCGTCCTGCAACGCGTCCCCGGTGTCGAACTCGTCGACGAGGTCGTCCTGCACCCCGCCGACCCCCTCACCGGCAAACGCGGCGACCCCACCGACCGCATCGACCTCGACGCCCCGTCCCTCGTCTTCTCCTACGACCACCGTGTGCGTGTCATCGGGGACGGAGCATGAGCGGCGGCAGGGGCTCCGTCGACGGCCTGGGTTCCTCCGCGCCCATCGGTGCCATGCTCCCGGCCGTGTTCGCCGACGACGACCTCGCCCAGCGCTTCGTCGCCGGGCTCGACGACGTCCTCGCCCCCATCCTCAACGTCCTCGACTGCCTCGACACCTACTTCGACCCCGCCCTGACCCCCGCCGACTTCGCCCAGTGGCTCGGCACCTGGGTCGGCGCCGAGACCGACGGCACCGAGCCCGAGCCGCGGCTGCGCGCCGCCGTCGCCGCGGCCGCCGCTCTGCACCGGGTACGCGGCACCCGGCGGGGCCTCGAAGAGGCGATACGACTCGTGTTCGGCGTGACGCCCGACATCACCGAGAGCGGCGGCGCCAACTGGAACGCGCGCCCTCTGGGCCCGTTCCCCGGCACCTCGCGCCCGCACCTCCACGTCACGCTCCGGCTGCCCGCCCCCGTCCCGGCCGACATCCACCGCCTGGACACCCTCGTCGCCGCGGCCCGCCCCGCCCACATGCCGTACACCGTCGAAGTAACCACCGCTGAAAGGACACCGCAGCGATGACCACGCAGCACTGCGCCGAGTGCGGAACCCGCGCGGAACCGGGCCAGTCCTTCTGCGACTCCTGCGGCGCCGTACTCGGCTGGGACCGGGCAGGCGCCCGGACGTCCAGCCCCGCGGCCGCCGCCGTCCCCCGGGAGGCCGCGGACCACTCCGGCCCGCGCGCCGCCGGTGGCTCGGCGCCCGCCCGACGGGGGATGCCGGACTCGGCACCCGCCACCGACGCGACCGTGGATGGGCGCGACCGCCCCGCCACCGACGCGACGGCGGACGGAGGCAACCGCCCCGCCACCGTCGGGAACACACCACCCGCTCCCGGCGCGGGTGACACCGCGCCCACCGTCCCGGTGGCTCCCGTCCCGGCATCGGGCACCGGCGTGGACGCGCCGGACAACTCACCGGGCAGCTCGCCGGACAGTTCACGGGACTATTCACGGGAACGTTCACGGGACAGTTCCCCGGAGAGCGACCGCGCCCGCTCCCTGCTCGTCCCTGTCGCCGACCCGGACACTTCCAGCGCTGCCCCGCCGCCCGCCGTCGTGCCCGTGCTGCCCGGCCGCCCCGACGCCGACCGTCCGCAGGTCCGTGGCCCCGGCTTCAGCGAGGACATCGGCAACGGCCCGCCGTGCCGCTGGTGCGCCACCCCCAACCGCACCGACCGGCACTTCTGCGTCCGCTGCGCGATGCCGCTCGCGGGCGAGGACGCCGCCGCGCAGCCCCCGGGCCGCCGTCCCTGGTGGCGCCGCCTC
Organism: Streptomyces sp. TLI_146; assembly: GCF_002846415.1. Lineage (NCBI taxonomy): Bacteria > Bacillati > Actinomycetota > Actinomycetes > Kitasatosporales > Streptomycetaceae > Streptomyces > Streptomyces sp. TLI_146. Next base: position 973,306 of record NZ_PJMX01000001.1, on the reverse strand, counting down.
TTCGACCGGCAGCGGGACACCCCCTGGGCCGGTGAACGGCCGCCGCTGCGCCGCGTGTTCGACCGCATCGGCACCTGGGTGGCCGCCGCGGTCGCCCTGACCCTCGTCGTCCTCGCCGTCATCTTCGTCCCCGACGGCGTCCAGGCCGGGCGCGACCACTTCGCCAAGCGCGCCCCGGTCGCCCCGGACGGCTTCCGGGCCTCCCACTCCTACCCCGGGCACCAGCCGACGCTCGCCTTCGACAAGCGGAGCAACACCTGGTGGGGGCCCGGTGTGTCGCAGTCCGGCCAGGGCGAGTGGCTCGAAGCCACCTTCGCCGAGCCCACCCGCCTCCTGGACGTGATCATCACCCCCGGCGTTTCGGCCCGCGCCGACAAACTGGGCGCGTCGGCGCTGCCGCACCGCATCAAGGCGACGGTGACGTTGAAGGACGGGAAGACCACGACCCGCGACATCACCCTCGACCAGGGCGCGGGCGGCCAGCGCCGCTCCTTCCGCGTCGGCGAGGCCGTCAAGGTCCGCTTCACCATCGAGTCGGCCTACGCGGCCTCGGGCGACAAGCAGGTCGCCGTCGCGGAAGTCGAGTTCTTCGGCCGCTCCAGCTCGAACAGCATCTGACGGAAAGGATCAGGGTGTGGCGGGGTCTGGCGCCAGCGACCGCTGGAACCAGGCCACGTCCCAGAACTTCCTGAACTTCCGCCCGACTTCCCGGTACACCCCCACGGGATGGAACCCGAAGCGCAGATGGAGCCGCTGCGACGCCTCGTTGGGCAGGGCTATACCGGCGAGGGCCTGGCGTACGTCCTCGTGCGCGAGCACCTCGAAGAGCGAGGCGTACAGCAGACCGCCCACGCCGCGCCCCACTTGCTCGGGCGCCACGTACACGCTGGTCTCGACGGAGGTCTCGTACGCCTGCTTCGGGCGGAACGGGCTGCTGGTCGCGTAGCCGAGGACCTTTCCCCCCTCCTCGGCCACGAGAAGCCGGTGCCGGCCGTGATCGGGGTGGGACGCGAGCCAGGGGCGACGCTGCTCGGCGGTGAACGGCTCGATGTCGAAGGTGATCGGGGTCGAGACGACGTAATGGTTGTAGATACGGGTCAACTCTTCCAGGTCGTCCTCACCACCGGCCCGAATCCGCGCACTCACGCTTGCCCCTTCCACCTCGCTGGTCATCGGGCGACCATAGCCAGGGAGCGTTACGCGCTTGTTTCCCTGGATCCTTGTTCGTCCTCGCCCCCTGCTTCTCGCGGCTCCACGCCTGCAGCGTGCGTTCCCGCTCCGCGAGGCCGAGGGCGGCGAGCTCCTCGTCGGTCGGCTTGGCCGACGCAGTCGGGGAGCAGCGTCTGCTCGGTCCTGGTCTTCTGTCGCAGCCTGTCCTGCCCGTCCGCCAGTTGTCGCCTGTACCAGGCGGGACGAGGGCGTAGTAGCAGACGCCGACGCCGTAGGCGTCGTGGATGACCGCCCCGTTCTCCAGGGTTTCGGCGAGGAACGCGCCGACGGCCTCCGGGGCATCACCACCTGCCGCCGCGTGGACGACCTCGGCGGGCAGCCGGATCGCGTCGAATTTCTCGCCGGTCGGCAAGAGAACGATACCCACGTCGAACTCGCGCCGGGCCTGCGACGGCAGGCGGTGCGCGGAGGCGAGCCAGTCAGTGATTGCCTTGCTGGCTCGGCTCTTCACCGCGTCACCTCAGTGGGCTGGGGGTAGCAGAGGAACGCGGCGGCAGCGCGACTGCGGAGAGGCAGCGCCACGGTGAGGTGAGCTGCCGACGGCGTCACCACACCCTGGACCCGCGCGTCCTCCATGAGCCTCAGCACGCGCCGCAGGCCGGGCCGCTGTCCCACGGGGCGATCCTGCGGCCCGACGTCGTGCAGAGCGGCCGTCACCGTCCACGCCCGAGACGTGGCGTACTCGCGCAGTTCGTCCAGCGTCGCGTCGGGTTCGGTACCGTCTGGGACACAGGCGTACAAGGCGACGCTCACGCGGCTGTCGCCTCTGCCGGTTCCGATGGGAATAGCGAACACGGTGAGTCCCTGTCGTCGTCGGTGGTCTGGTCGATGACGAACGTAGGGGCGGGTCAGTGAAGTTGAGGACACTGATTGTGTCCCCTTGCTCACGCGGCGAGCAGGCCGATCTTCAGTGCGAGTTCGGACGCTCGGCGCCGGCGGGCACTGACCTTCGACTCCGTCTCCTCAAGAATGATCGACTTCGCGTAGCCGTTGTACCGGATCGTCTCCGGCGCCGCTTCGTACGCCTTGTCCAGCGTCGCGATCGCCACGTCCGGCTGTCCGTCGAGCCGGAAGCCCCGAGCCTCCTCGATCCGATGCCGGGCCCTGCGCGGCCGCGACGGGATCGTGGTGGTGTCCGCGCGCGCGGCTTGCCTCACCGACTCCGGGCCCGCGTGCAGCTCGACCGCCACTGTCACGGCATGCGCACCCATGATGGCCTGCGAAAAACTGGTCACGGGGTGGAAGTAGTCGCCCGGTAGCCGTCCGGCCATGTCCCGCGCCGTGTCCCAGTATCGCCACGCCGTCCCCGTGTCGCCCCGGCGCGCCGCCGTATACCCGGCCTCGAACGTGAGGGCTCCAGCGATGGCCAGGACAGGATCAGCCGCGTCCGGCAGCTGAGGTGCCAAGTACCGCAGGGCTTCGAGGGTGACCGCGTCAGCCGCGTCGTAGTGCCCCGGCCCGGAGTCGCGGTGAGCCTGTGCCATCAGCCAGGCTGCGACGCCCACCGCATGGGGGTTGTCGCTCTGTTGGGCTGCGACCATGCCGCGCTCGGCGATGCGCCACAGCAGGCTGCTGTCGGGCTGGTAAGCCACGAAGAACTGAGCCAGCGAGTAGACCTCGGCCAGCACCGCCTGGGCAGCGCGCCACTCGGCGGACTGCTGTGCCTGGCGCACCCTGAGCTGAGCGTCTTCGATGAGGCTCGGTAGCAGCTCGCCGATGACTTCGCGGTGGTTCGGGGCCGAGTGCCGTTCCGCCCAGGCGCGTTCGAGGCGAGCGCGGAGGTGTTCGGCGGGCGGGGCCTCCCGGCTTGTGCTCAGAGGATACGAGTCGATCGCGGCCCGGACCGCGGCGAGGCGTGGATGTCCGGGGCCGATGAACAGGTTCACGTGCCTGTCCGGGCGCCCGGAGAGGTCGGCGAGGTCCCGGACTCGGAGGGCTTCGGCGATGAGCATGACCATTTCCAGGCCCGGCGCCTGAAGTTGGCCGTTCTCGATCCGCTTCACCCAGGAAGCCGACATGCCGACGAGACCGGCCAGAACAGTTCGGCTCATGCCTCGACGCTCGCGGAGGATCTGCATTCTCTGGCCGAACTTCAAAGGGTCGACGTACGGGTCCGGAGTTGCATCAGATGACACGGCCATGCCTTTCATCTCCGCGCAGCAAGTCACTTCACAGGGTATGGGGCGAGGCCCTTCTCGTGTGAGCCACTCATCAGGCAGGACGAACGCGCACGCTCGCATGCGTATGTGGAGGGCCCACGCGCATGATCGAGTCCTGGCTCCCGGGCGCGCAGCGCCGTACCGCCGCGCCCGAACCGCTCAGCGCTGGCTGTTCAGGAAGCCGATCGTCACCGCGCCCCACCAGGCCCCCTGGGAAACGGCTGCTGTCACAGCGCTGCGGACCAACAGCGAGGGGCCGACCGGGTCGCCGTCGACGGCGGTCAGGCGGCGGTGCAGGGCCGACGCCTGGACACCGTTGAGCGCGAGCAGAAGAACAAGGCCGAGCTTGACGCACGTGAGCGGTGAACCGAGATCGGGATGCAGGAAGGCACCGCTGAAGAGCAGGCCGCCGAGACCTGCCCACACCGGGACGTGCAAGGGCCCCGTGAAGTCGAGTACCTCGCGGAGCGTCTTGCGGCCCGTGAGCCACAGGGCACCGTAGTAATCGACGGCGAGGACCGCACCGAAGCCCAGGACCAGGCAAGCGAGGTGGACGAAAAGGGCCGCGGTGTGAAGCGTGGCGTCGGCTTGCAGGTGCAAGGCGATCCACGTCGTGGCCGCCCAGCCGGCGCATACCGCGAGGGACGCCGCCGCGGTCCGACACCAGTGGGGAAGCTGGAGCAGTTCTGCTTCCCGTCCGGGTCTGTGGGGGGTCGCGGGGGCGTCGGCGGCGGACATGGTTGCTCCAGGGATCTTCTGCAGGCACGCTCGCACCAGCAATCGGTGAGCGAAGGTAAGGCTGGCCTAAGCGTCGATGGTCGTCAAGGTGACCGTCCGCACAGTGGTCACAGCACCCCGCAGTCGTCGGTATGTCGGTCGGCGGGAGCCTCCGTCAGGTTCAGGGTCAGGTTCAGGTTCGGCTGATCGGCGGGGTCGATTACGTCGATGGACTCAGGCGTGCAGGGTGGGCCGGTAGATGAGCTCCTGGATATGGCCGTCGAGCGTCCGGTGCTCGATCAGTTCGAGGTCGAAGTCGGCCGCACCCTGGAAGATCGGGTCCAGCCCCGTCTTCCCCGTGATCACGGGGAAGAGCGTCACCTGGACGCGGTCGACCAGCCCGGCCGCCATGAGAGCCCGGTTCATCGACAGACTGCCGTGCGAGCGCAGCGGTACCGCGGACTCCTGCTTGAGCCGGGCGACGACATCGACGGCGTCGCCGCTCACGACGTTCGCGTCCGGCCAGTCGAGGGGCTCCTCCAGCGTGGTCGACACCACCGTGGCCGGCAGGCTCCTCATCCGTGTGACCCAGGGGTCACGTACATCGGACTCCTCGGTGCTCGCGGCCAGCATCTGCGCGAACGCGCGATACGTGTTGGCCCCGAAGACCATCCGCTGCTCCTCGTCGTACAGGGCGAGGCGGCGGTCCAGGAGCTCGGGGCCCTGCTTGCCCCAGTAGCCGGTCCAGTCGCCGCCGGCGCCGCCGAAGCCGTCGAGGCTGGAAAAGACGTCGAACGTGTAGGTGGCGGACATGACGCTCTCCTTGAGTGCGGTTGATCGTGTCTGCCGATAGAGACCGGAACCCACGGCGAAACTCATCGCCGGTGGCCGGGCTCCTGGAGCGGGCCACCGACGTCCGGCCCGCCCGCCATGTCGGCGGACGGGCCGATCCGGGCGCCGAGAGCCTGGCCCGCGTCTGTGTGCCTGGTGCGGCCGGGGTCAGCGGGATTCGGTGGAGGAAGGGGTGATGATGGCGAATTTGCCGCCCTGCGGGTCCTGCACCACGGCCATCCGCCCCGCGGTCATGTCGAACGGCGGCCTGAGGACGTTGCCGCCCGCGCGGATCAGGGCCTCGATGGTGCTGTCGGTGTCGTCGACGGCGAAGTACGTCAGCCAGTGCGAGGGCGTGCCCGGCGGCATCTTGTCGAGCCCCTGCATCCCGGCGACGGTCCGCTTGTCCACTCGGAGGGCGAAGTAGCCGTCCTCGCCGTCCATCGGGGCCCTCGTGATGCCCAGGACGTCGGCGTAGAAGAGTGCTGCGGCATCCGGGTCGCCGGTGTTCAGCTCGCTCCAGATGAACGCGCCGGGCTCGTTGACGACCTGCGCGCCGAGGAAGTCGTGGGCCTGCCACAGACCGAACACCGCGCCCGTGGGGTCGGCGGCGAGCGACATACGTCCGAGCGTGAGGACGTCCACCCCGGGCATGATCACGGTGCCGCCGTTGCCGACGACGCTCTTCTCGTCGGCGTCAGCGTCGGAGGTGGCGAGATAGGTGGTCCACACGGTCGGCCGGGTGGGCCCGCCGTCGGGCAACATCGCGGTCGCTATGCCCGCCACCGGTTTGCCGTTGAGTGTGCAGACGGCGTACCCACCGGTCTCCGGCGGCCCCACCTCCCCCTCCCAGCCGAACAGGCCGCAGTAGAAGTCGAGCGCCGCCTGCTGGTCGGGGACCATGAGGTCGACCCAGCAGGGAGTACCGGGCTGGTAGGGGCTGTTGGCATCGGGCATGAGCGGTCTCCGTAAGCTGATGGATCCCTCAGTTGAGGGAACGGAATGCGGAACGGCGTCGCAGCTCTGAGCAACCAGTGATATTTCCATCCGCATTGCTTCCGAACAAGGAACCGAGGGGGCGTGGGGGACGGCGTGCGTACGGTCGCGTGACGGTGACGCCGCCGTGGACTCGGCCTGGTTGGACGGGAGTTGCCGGGGAGGGGGGCAGGCACCACCCTCAAGTGGGTGGCGTGCCGCAGTGACCCGCCGTCCCCGGGTGGGTAAGGGTGAACAGCATGACGACAGGCTCGCGCAACACCAGCGCGCACGAACAGTCCCGGCCTCGATCCGCCGCCCGCCGACGTCGTGAGCGCCTCATGGTCGCGGTATCCCTCCTGGCGGTGACCGGCCTGGTCGGCACGCTCGGTTACGAAGGCCACGCGGCCGCCCGTACGACCGCGACTCCGCCGACCGCGCATGCCACTCCCGCCTCCGCGGCCGAGTCGCCCCACCACTCCCAACTGGAGCGCCTGGCACGGAAATTGGTGGCAGCCGGAGCGCCCGCAGTGATCGTGCGGGTGGACGACGGCCACGGCCGCCCCGTCGAGATCACCGAGCAGGCCCCCTGGACCAGGAAGGATCACCAGCTCCGGGCGGAAGACGAGTTCCGGATGGGCTCCAACACCAAGACCATGATGGCCACGCTCGTGCTGCAACTGGTCGGTGAGGGCAAGCTCGCCCTGACCGACCCGGTGGAGACCTGGCTGCCGGGCCAGGTGCCCAACGGCCGCGCGATCACATTGCGCATGCTGCTGAACCACACCAGCGGCCTGTCCGACTACACCGAAGACCCCGCGATCCTGCCCTCCGCCATGGGCAAGGACGCGAGGCGATGGACATCGGAGCAACTGCTCGCACTCGGCGTGCGGCACGATCCGCTGTTCCCGCCGGGCACCCAGTGGTCGTACAGCAACACCAACTACGCGGCGATCGGCGCCGTCCTGGAGAGGGCCACGGGCACGAGTCTGGCTGACCTGGTCCGTGACCGGATCGCCCGTCCGCTCCACCTGGAGCACACCTACTACGCCACGGACTCCGCCTGGCGCGGCCCGCACGCCCGGGGTTACGAACCCGACGCGGCCCACATGCCGCCGGGTGTGCCCGCCGAGGCCAGGGACTTCGCCGGGGCGCACCACGACGGTCAGGTGGACGTCTCCCGCAACAACCCCTCGTGGGGCGGGGCAGCCGGGGCCATGGTGTCCACGGCGCACGACTGGGCGCGGTTCTACACCGCGCTGATGTCCGGCAAGCTGCTGCCCGCCGCCCAGCTGGCCCAGATGCGCACCACCGTGCCCATGGATCCGAATGATCCGGGTGGGCCCGGCTACGGGCTGGGCATCCAGACCGCCGCGACCCCGTGCGGCAGGGTGTGGGCGCACGACGGCGGCATTCCCGGCTACCTCAGCACCCACGTCACCGACCCCACTGGCAGGCGCACGGCGACTGTCCTCGTCGCGACGGAGGCCTTCGCCGAGCACCCGAAAGCCTTCCCCGTACTCACCCAAGCGGCCAAGACGCTCCAGAGCGCGGCGATGTGCGCCATGTTCGACAGGCCCGCACCGATGGTGGAACCGATCAGCTGATCCTGTCCTCATACACACAAAGCGGTTTCCTGGCCGGCGCGGTACGGCGATCATGGAGCGAAGCCGGATACGACCACCCGGCTCGGAAGGAATCACTCGCCATGCCTGTCCCCGCCGACCCGACGGTCCTCCATCCGATGCCCGAGCAGCCGCGGGTGGTGCTGCTCAAGCCGCTGGTGAAGTCACCGCTGATCGAGGTCGGGGAGTACTCCTACTACGACGACCCGGACGACGCGACGGCGTTCGAGACGCGGAACGTGCTCTACCACTACGGGCCCGAGAAGCTGATCATCGGCAGGTTCTGCGCGCTGGGCACGGGGGTGCGGTTCCTCATGAACGGAGCCAACCACCGTATGGACGGCCCCTCGACTTTCCCCTTTCCCACCATGGGCGGCTCGTGGTCCGAGCACTTCGACCTGCTCACCGGCCTGCCGAACCGGGGGGACACCGTCGTCGGCAACGACGTCTGGTTCGGATACGGGACCACCGTGATGGCCGGAGTGCGGATCGGGCACGGCGCGATCATCGGCTCGGGGGCCGTGGTCACCTCGGACGTACCCGACTACGGGATCGTCGGCGGCAATCCCGCCCGCCTCATCCGCACCCGTTACAGCGACGAGGACATCGCCCGGCTGCTGGCCGTGGCCTGGTGGGACTGGCCGGCCGAGCACATCACCGAACACATACGGACGATCATGTCGGGCAGCATCGACGACCTGGAAGCCGCCGCCCCGAGGACTTCCGAGGCGTAAGAGACCCGCCAAAGCCACCCGCATCGCTCGGATAGCATGATCGAACGGTGGTCGCCTCCCCGTCGCCCGCCCTTAACCGGGATTTATACTGTCCGGCACGGAAAATGACCTAAACAAATAAATCTAACAAATCGGCCATACAATTGACTTCTATAACAACGCGGGTGCTTTCGCGAATAACCCGCAGAATTGACTTCGCCGCGTTGCGTCAGCCGCGCGCGATTCTGTGGGCCACGGCGGGCGTGGTAACCCTCGGATTCCTCATCGGCCTGGAGATCACGGCGCGTCACTATGGCCTGCCGGGTCCGATCGCCAATCAGGCGCAGGAGGTGATATTCGCCCCCAAATCGGGGCCGCTGTTGTATGCCGGTATGGCGTTGACGATGGTGGTGCTCACCTGGCGGCAGCGCTTCATCGCGATCGGTGTCGCGGTCGGCATCGACGCCGTTGTCCTGCTGCTGCGCTGGGCGCTCGATGCCAAGCTGGCCTTCGGCAATGGCGCGTTGTGGGTGATCCTGGGCATTGCGGTCATCGCCCTTACACGTCGCACCGGTCGTGAGCGTGCGCTGCTGCTGAAGGGCGTCGGTCTCGGCCTGCTGCTGGTGGCCGGGCACAAGACGGGCGACACCTGGCTGCTCATCACGTCGAAGACCCGGCCGATGGTGCTCGACCAGTACGTGGCGACCGCCGACCACGCGCTGGGCAATCCGTCGTGGCTGGCGGGCCAGGTCGTGGAGGCCAGCGGCCCCTTCGGCTCCCACCTCCTGCACTTCGTCTACAGTCAGCTTCCGCTGGCGGCGGCTCTTGTCGCCCTTTACCAGCTGCGCAAAGTGGCGGTCGAGCGCCGCTTCCCGGAACACCATCTGGTGCGCACCTTCCTGGTCATCGGGCTGCTCGGGCCTGCCATCTACATGATCTTCCCGGTGGTCGGACCGGTCTTCGCCTACGGCGACGGCGCCTTCGGTACCGGCGGCGGGCACTGGGCGCTGGCCCAGCTCTGGCCGAACACGCCGCCGCCGCTGAACCCGCACCCGATGCCGTACGACGAGATCACCCCGCGCAACTGCATGCCCAGCCTGCACACGGCATGGGCCACGACGATCTTCATTCATTCCCGCAAGGGTTCACGGGGAGTGCGATACGCGGGCACGTTCTGGCTGGTCGCCACGCTCAGCGCGACGCTGGGATTCGGCTACCACTACGGCGCGGATCTCATCGCGGGTGTCGTGTTCGCGCTGACGATCGAGGCGGCGATGCGCTCGTTCAACCGAGGCTGGGACCGGTCGGCAATTCAGCTGGTCGCTTATGGCACAGCGGTCTTCTCCGCGCTCTTGGTGTCGTACCGCTATCTGCCGATGGAAATGGCCAAGCACCCGTGGGTGTTCGGACCGCTTCTCATCCTGGCGCTGAGCTCGGTCGTCTACAGCTATGCGCGGACCACCAAAATGTGGGAACCGCAGGCCGCGACCGCACGGCAACCGGAATTGCAGCCGCAGCCCGAAATGGCGTGAGTTCGAGGACGGCCCGTTCGGCCAGGCCCTGGGGTGAGGGGCGGGCGAACGCCCCGTCCTCGCCGGGTCGGGCGAGTGTGGTGCGCGTAAACAGCCCGGCGGCGGGAAGCCGCGCCGTAGAGCAGCGACACTTGAAGCCGGGGCGTCCGGTCTGCCCTGACACCGCGGCCCGGCCCGTCGGCGGTCGCCCGTAGGGGGCTGCGCGTGAGGAGGTTGCCATGTCGGCCAAGAAGGCGCTGGCGCGCTACCAGCAGCGGCGCGACTTCGCCAAGACCGCCGAACCCCGGGGACGAGCGGCCCGGCAGCCCGCCGAGCAGCCCTCGTTCGTCGTGCAGATCCACGACGCGCGCAGCATGCACTTCGACTTCCGGCTGGAGGCCGACGGGGTCCTGAAGTCCTTCGCCGTTCCCAAAGGGCCGTCGAAGGACCCCCACGACAAGCGGTTCGCGACCCCGACCGAGGATCACCCGCTGGAGTACCGCGACTTCGAGGGCGTCATCCCCAAGGGTGAATACGGTGGCGGCACGGTGATCGTGTGGGACGAGGGCACCTACCGCAACCTCTCCTCCGGCCGCGACGGCCGGGAGATCCCCCTGACCCGGGCGCTGGAACAGGGCCACGCCTCGTTCAGCCTGCACGGCCGCAAGCTGCACGGCGGCTACTCGCTCACCCGCTTCCGCACCGAGCAGGACGGGGAGCGCGAGGCGTGGCTGCTGGTCAAGCACACCGACGGACATGCCCGCGCCGACGGGACGCCCGACCCCAGGCGGGCCCGGTCGGCTCGTACCGGCCGGACGCTGGGGCAGGTGGAGACGGAAGCCGCGCACCAGGACGGGGAGCGGTCGTGAACAGCCGACCACCCGGGAGGACACGATGACCACGACGAAGACCTTCCGGGTGGGCGGACACACCGTGGAGGTGAGCCGGCCGGAGAAGGTCCTCTTCCCCGGGGACGGCATCACCAAGGCCGATCTGGCCGCGTACTACCGCACGGTGGCCCAGCGCATGCTGCCCCACCTGCGCGGCCGTCCGCTCATGCTGGAACGCCACCCCGACGGAATCGACGGCCCCGCCTTCATGCAGAAGGCCGTGTCCGACCACTTCCCCGACTGGATCCACCGCGCCGAGTTGCCCAAGGAGGACGGCACCGTCACCTATGCCGTCTGCGACGACACCGCCACCCTGCTCTACCTCGCCGGCCAGGCGTGCGTCACCCCGCACCGTTTCCTGTCGAAGGCGGACCGGCCCGACCATCCGGACCGGCTCGTGTTCGACCTCGACCCTTCGGGCGACGACTTCGAACCGGTCCGCACGGCCGCACTGGGCCTGCGCGAGCTGCTGGAGGAGCTGGATCTGCCCTCGCTCGTGATGACGACGGGCTCGCGCGGCCTCCACGTCGTCGTGGCCCTCGACCGCCGGGCGCCCTTCGACGAGGTACGCGGCTTCGCCCACGACGCCGCCGAACTGCTCGCCTCCCGCCACCCCGACGAACTCACCACCGAGCCGAGGAAGAAGGCCCGCCGGGGCCGGCTCTACCTGGACGTCCAGCGCAACGCGTACGCGCAGACCGCGGTCGCCCCCTACGCGGTCCGGGCCCTTCCCGGAGCCCCGATCGCCGCGCCCCTGGCCTGGACCGACGTCACGGACCCGGACCTCACCGCGCGCCGCTGGACCATCGGCACGGCCGAGGACCTGCTCAAGGACAACCCGTGGCGCAACCCACCACGCCCCCGTTCACTCACGACCGCCAGCCGGAGCCTGCGGGCAATGGGGCGCCCCTAGACCGCGGTGCCACCGGCCGTGGAGAAGAAGGGGCGGCTCCCTGCTGGATAGCTGGCGGACGCATCGTCCGGCGTCAGCGGGGCACCCGGTGACCATGAACCGTACGTTCGACCGCGAGGGAGACATCCTCCGGGAGTCGGCCACCCAGCCACCCCCGGCCCGGTCCCGGCGGCCGAATCTCGTCGGCCCGCGCCCGATTGCGGAGCCGACCGCACCAGTACAAGGTGAGAGTACGTACGCGACACATCACCCTGAGTAGTCGAGGAGTCGTCATGCCTCGTGGATCCAGCCCCAAGCGGGAACGCCAGTACGAGCACATCAAGGAGAGCGCCGAGCAGCGCGGCGAGAGCACCAAGCGCGCCAAGGAGATCGCCGCCAGGACCGTCAACAAGGAGCGCGCCCGCTCCGGCGAGTCCAAGACCGCCAGTAAGAGCTCCACGCAGGACATGTCGTCCTCCAAGCGCGGGGGCCAGCGCTCGCACAGCGGCTCCGAGGGACCGACGTACGACCAGCTCTACGCCGAGGCCCAGCGCCGCAACATCCACGGCCGCTCCGACATGAACAAGGCCCAGCTCAAGCGCGCACTCGGCGGCAAGTGACGGGACGCGCGGGCGGGACATGTGCGAGCCGCCCCGAAAAGCGGTGCGTGATCATCCGGTTCGCCGGGTATGGGGCTGGACGGAAGTGAGTCCTGTGCCTCAGGGAGCTGCCCATGTCCACCGACGCGATCGTGATGCTGAGGGAAGGCCACAAGGAGATCAGGCGGCTGATCCACTCCTATCGAGCCGAGCGGGACGCCTCGCTGATAGGGCCCTTCCTCCGTGCGCTGACCGTGTACACGTACATCGAGCGGGAGGGCATGTATCCGCGCGTCGGCATCCTCGTCCCGGAGACCGAGCCGGACATCCTGGATTTCACGGAGGAACACCACATCGCCGACGTGCTGGCCGCCGAGCTGTACGACATGCGTCCCGACGCCGTCGGCTTCGATGCCAAGGCCCGGCTGCTGATGGACATCGTCGAACGGCATATGGACGCCGAGGACCACCGCTGGTTCCCGCGCGTACGGGCCGCCCTCGGGCGCAAGGAGCTGCGGGAGATCGGCGCCTGGATGGCGACGCTCGCCGAGCGCGCACCTCAGCGCCCCCGCCGCCCTTCGTCGCAGATGACGTGGGACACCGTGGCCGCGTGACGGCCCCGAACCCCGGCCGGGCCGCTACGGGTTCTGGCCGGCGGGACGGGCCGGCGGCGCCTCGGCCGGGTGGGGCGGCTGCTCGCGGCGCCCCACCAGCGCGGCCGAGAACCGCGCGCGGGCTACCGGGCCGACGAGGGCGACGGGCAGGGTGACGGCGGCGGCGATCGCGAAGAGCGTGCCGAAGTGCTCGTCGTCCGCCAGCCCGCTCACCAGATACGTACTGAGCGCGGCCCCGGTGTACACCGCGCACGCCACCAACGAGGTGGCGATGCCGCGTACTTGGGGCGGCGCGACCTCGGTTCCCCAGGTCTGCACGGTCGACTGGACCAGCGCGAAGGCGAGCCCGGACAGCACACTGCCCGCCAGCACGGTCACCATCGACTGGGCGGGCACGCAGACCAGATAGCCCACGCCGAGCAGGACGCTGCCGACGGCGAAATGGGTCGCCGCCGACACCCGGTTGCCCAGGGTGCGCACCGCCACGCCGCCCGCCACCGCGGCCAGTCCGTAGCTGCCGGTGACGAGACCGGCGTACACGACGCTGTGTCCGCCCGACTGCAGTGCTGTGTTGAAGAAGTTGAAGAAGCCCAGCATGGCCGCGCCTTCGAAGACCGCGAACACCACGAGGAACCGGAACCAGCCGATACGGAAGACCATGCCGAGCCGGGTCCTGACGCTCGTGCCGCTGGGCGCCGGGGCAGAGGCCTCCGGCAGACGGCCGAAGGCGAGGGCGAGCAGCGGCGAGCAGATCGCGACCAGCAGGATCGCCGCGCGCCAGCTCCACAGGTGGGTGAACACACCGGCGACCACGGTCGCGGCGGCCGTGCCGACCGCCCCGGCCGCCAGCACGCTCGCCACGGTCCGCTGCCGCTGGGCGAAGGGCAGCCGGTCGCCCACGTACGCCACCATGACGGGCAGCAGGGCGGCCGCCGACGCGCCCGCGAGCGCGCGTCCGAGGATGAGCACGCCCAGGTTGGGGGCGAGCGCGGACACCAGGTCGGCGACGCACATGGCGAACAGGGCGGCCCGCATGACCCGTACGCGCCCGTATACGTCGGAGATGAGGCCGTGCACAGGCTGCATCAGGCCGAACAGCAGCAGATAGACCGTGAGCGCGATCGTGACGTGGGAGACGCTGACGCCCAGCCCCTTGGACGCGGGCAGCAGCAGTGGTGTGATCACGATCCGGTCGAAGTTGCCGAGGAAGGACCCGGCGTAGACCAGCCGCATGTCCTGGGCGTGGTTGGCGTGCTTGTTCATCGTGTTCCCTCCGGCCCGGTGGCCTGCTGACGGGCGCGGCTGCGCACGCTCTTGCCTCCATGACTGTCCCCGAAGGCCGATTCATCAATGAAGCTGATAGTCAGAGACCCTGATGGGTCAGTATGGGACCGGCAGGAGGAATCGTCAACGCGGGGGAGGCTCTCGCGAGAACCAACTGCTCTGGTGGGAAACCCAGTTGAGGCTACGGGCGACTTGTCCGGCTCGTCACGGATATGTGCCCTCTGTTGAAGGCTTGACGGGCCGCGGCAGCGTTGATGTTCTGTCTGAAAGACAGCCAGTGTCGCTGTCGGATCCGAGGGGGCCGGAAAAATTGACGGTGAGCGGAGAACTCGGCGTTGGGGACCGGCCTTTGTTCGAAGGGCTTCAGCAGTGGCACGGCTTCCTGCTGCGCAAGGCCGCCCAGGCGGTCACGGAATGTGCCGAACGGAACCTGTGCGCCCTTCAAGTGACGATGCGTCAATTCGGTGTCCTGAGTGTCGTCGCGGCCGAACCGGGACTGAACCAGCGGGCTGTGGGCAACAAGCTCCGGATCGACCGCACGACCATCGTCGCCCTGGTCGACAAGCTGGAGGGGACGGGGCTGATGGAGCGCAGACGCGGCCCCGACCGCCGGACGTCGGCCCTGCACCTGACCGAACAGGGCATCGCGCGCCTGCTGGAGGCGCAGGAGGTGCTGGCCGAGGTCCATCAGGAGTTCCTCGGCCCCCTGTCCGCCGAGGAGCGTGAGGCCCTACGGAATCTCCTGGTACGGCTCGTGGTGCGGCAGCCCGGTCTCTGACCCGGGCCGGCCCGGGCGGTCGGCGGTGGCGCGATCGGCCCGGATCACGGTGGCGTACGCCTCGCGCTCGCCCGACGCGGTGGTGACGGTGTGGATCACCCGCTCGGCCCGTTCGACGCGCAGATCCGGCAGCTCGGCGCAGAGGCGCTCCGGAGTGAACATCCGCTCCGGGTCGGACGGGCCTTCGAGGCCCCTGCCGAGGTTGTCGAGATGGTGCCCGACGACGACCAGCCGCCCGCCGGGAGCCAGCGCCTTGGCCGCACGGGCCAACAGCGCGGCCCGTTGCGGCGGTTCGGGGTGTACGTAGGTGACGAGGACGAGGCCGAAGGCGTTCTGCCGCGGTTCGTAGGAAGCCAGATCCGCGAGGACGGTCGTCACCTCCAGGTCCTCGGCCGTGGCCTGCCGCCGGGTGCGCTCCAGAGCCGTCGCGGAGAAGTCCACGGCCGTCACCCGCCAACCGCGGCGGGCGAGCCACAGTGAATGGCGCCCGGCGCCCGCGCCGAGGTCGAGGGCCTGGCATCCCGGCGCGTTCGGCCCGGCGGACGTGTCCGGCGGTACGAGCGCGAGCTCCGCGACCGCCAGCGGATGGGGTACGAGCGTCCAGCCGAGGTCGCCGTGGGTGTACCGACGGTCCCAGAACTCCGCCGAATCCGTCATCTGCGCTCGTACCTCCGCGTGTTGGGAAGAGCTCTGAGCAGGTCGACAGTGCAGCAGATTATCACTGAGGCTGCTCAATGCGGCGGCTTGTCCGTGGGCGGGCCGAGGCGTCGGTCTCCGGGGTGTCGCCCTCGTGTCCCGCTCGTGCTACGCAATGCGCGGGGCCGTCTTCACGCCGGTGGGGATTCGGGCATCATGTGGGTTCTCTCCGTCCGGGCCGGAGGGTCGGCCCGTCGGCAGGCCAAAGGGGTTGTGGGGTAAGGGTGTTCGAGGCGCTGGAAGCGGGGGACCCGCGTCAGGTGGGGCGCTACCGGATCGTGGCGCGACTGGGCGCGGGCGGGATGGGGCGGGTGTACCTGGGCCGCACGCCCGGCGGGCGTGCGGTGGCCGTGAAGGTGGTGCGTCCCGAGCTCGCGGAGGACGCGGAGTTCCGGCGCAGGTTCGCCCGTGAGGTGGCTGCGGCCAGGCGGGTGAACGGGGCTTTCACGGCAGGAGTGGTGGACGCCGATCCGGAGGGGGCGCCTGCGTGGCTGGCCACGGTGTACGTGCCGGGGCTGTCGCTGGGGGAGGCGGTGGCCGCGCACGGGCCGTGGCCGCTGGAGCCCGTCCTGGCGCTGGCGGCAGGTTTGGCCGAAGGGCTGGAGGTCATCCACGCGGCCGGGGTGGTCCACCGGGACCTCAAGCCGTCGAACGTGCTCCTGGCCGCCGACGGGCCCAGGGTGATCGACTTCGGGATCTCGCTGGCCGGCGAGGCGAGCGTGCTGACCCGGACCGGCGTGATGCCCGGTACCCCCGGCTTCATGTCCCCTGAACAACTGACCGCCCGGCCGGTGGGGCCGGCCTGTGACGTGTTCGCCCTGGGCGCGGTGCTGACGTTCACCGCCACCGGCGCGGCGCCGTTCGGCACCGGCTCGGCGCACGCCGTGAACTTCCGTACCGTCTACGAAGAACCCGACCTGACCGGGCTGCCCGCGGCCGTGCGAGCGATAGTGGCACGGTGTCTGACGAAGGACCCCGGAGGGCGGCCCAGCCCGGCCGAACTGCTGCACCAGCTGGCCGAGTCGGCCGGAGGCGACCGGGCCGTCCCCGTCGCCCCCACCGAGGCCGATTGGATGCCGGAGGCCGTCGCCCGGACCGTACAGTTGCGGACCACCGCACCCTCGCCACCACCCCGCCCCACACCGGCGCGGACCTCCGACCCGGAACCGCGGAGCGCCACCCCACCCGCCACCGACGCGGTGCCGCCCGCGCGGACCATCGCCGAGCAGGACCGCACGGATGCCCAGCCGCGCCACACGTCTCCGGCTACCACTGCTCAGCCGCCTGATACGTCCCCCGAGACCGCTCCTGTCGTCGGCCCCCGCGCATACGCGCACTCTCCCCGCCGGGCGCCCCAGCCCAACACGGCTGTACCCGCCGGGCCCACCGGAGTGTCCCGCCGACGGGCCCTGCTCGGCCTCGCCGGGACCGTCACAGCAGGCGGACTCAGCGTCGCAGGTTGGTACTTCGTGAAGAGCGACGGACGCAAACCCAGGTGGACATCCGCCGACGGCGCCTCCATCTACGCGACACCGCTGGTGTCCGGCGGCGTGGTGTACGTGAGCGGCAGCGAAACATTTCTGTACGCGCTGGACGCCGCCACGGGCAGGCAGCGGTGGAAGTTCGACACCGTCGAGGACGCCGAAGCGCCTTCGTCACTGGCCATGTCCGGCGGGCTGGTGTACGTCTGCGGCGGCAAGCGGTTGTACGCGGTGGACACGGCCACCGGCAAGCGGCGGTGGAGTTTCCCGACCGGCGGGGAGGCGCATTCGCCGGGGGCGACCGACGGACTGGCCTACGTCAGCGGCGACACCTACCTGTACGCGGTGGACGCCACCGACGGCAGACAGCGGTGGAGGTTCCGTACCGACGCCACGGCCTTCCGGGCCGCTCCGGCGGTGGCTGACGGGGTGGTGTACGTCGGCAAGATCAGTGACGGGATGCTGTACGCGCTGGACGCCGCCACCGGTGAGCAGCGGTGGAGATCCGACGTCGGAATCGTGTCCTCGGAGCGGCCTGTAGTCGGTGACGGCGTGGTGTACTGCACCACCTCCGGTGGAAGCCTCTTCGCGGTGGATGCCGCCAACGGCAAGCGGAAGTGGGAATTCCCCGGCGGCGGCGGTCGCTCGGTGGCGGTGTCCGGCGGGTTGGTCTACTACTGCGGCAGTGGCAAGATGCTGCACGCGTTGGACGCTGCCACGGGAAACCAGCGGTGGGTCTTCCCGGTCGGCGGCGCCCCCTCCTCACCGGCGGTCGGCGGCGACGGGGCGGTGTATGTCGCCACCGCCAGCGACGACAAGTACCTGTACGCGGTGGATGCCGCGACCGGCGAACAGCGGTGGAGGTTCCCCACCCACGAGGCCGCGTCCACGCCAGCCGTGGCGAACGGCCTGGTCTACGTCAGCACCTTCGAGCGACTGTACGCCGTACCCGTATAGACGCGCGGCCCGTGCGGAGGGTCAGCCAGCCGCGCGAAGGTCGGTCACGAGACGGAAGCGTTCCAGTACCACCAAGGTCGTGTCGTCCACGGTGAATTCCGGGTCTGCCAAGGCTGCGCGCATTTCGTCGCTGTGCCAGAACCCTTCGTGGTTCGCCCGCCACCCGGCGATGCTGGTGTCGCCTTCCCCCTCATCCACCACATGAGCGAAATCCACCTCCGCGAGCGGCACGACACGCACGCCGGTGACTTCGATGACCGCGACCGGATGGTCGTCCGAATCGACGACCACCGAGCGGCTCCCGATGGACGGCAGCGGATCCCCTGCATGCTCGTAATCGATCACGAGTCCGGTGGTGGAGGTCTTGGAGCCATCGAGGATGGCCGCAACGAGTTGGTCACGCAGCGGGCCCGGGAAGGCGAACCCGGCGCGGGGCAGCGAGGAGATGTCATCGCCTGAGACGGAGTCAGTGGTCATACGGTCACCGTAGCGACCCGTCTGCCCGGACCGGGAGCGATTAACGGACGATGATCATCGCCGAGCAGTGTCCACAGGCCACGCCGCGAGGGTCGGAAAAGCGGGAAATCCTATTCCCGGAAAAGAGCATCACCCGTTATTCGGGGCGGATTTCCCGTCTTTGACAGTGGTGTTCCGGCATTCCTAGAATGCGGCCCGGTTGCACTGCATGCGGGCCCGGAAATGTGCGCACGGATGTCGAATGACCAGCGCAGCCGCTGCCGATTATTGAGGATTCAGATGGCGTCCAGCCTGGCTTCTGTCGTTTGCGGCATCGGGTCCTTCCTGCCTCCGCGCATCATCGCGAACGGCGATCCACCGCTGTCGGAGCTGGACACCACCGCGGAGTGGATCCGCAGCCGGACGGGCATCGAGCGCAGACACTGGGTGGACCCGGGCACCAGCACCGGGGACTTGGCGGTGGAGGCGGGCCGGGCCGCTCTGCGCAGCGCGGGCGACCCGGTGGTGGATCTGGTGGTGTTGACCACCACGACACCCGATCACCATTCGCCGGGAACGGCCCCCTGGGTTGCTGCACGACTGGGCCTCGGCACTGTCCCGGCATTCGACATCGCCGCCGCCTGCTCCGGATTCACCTACGGCCTGGCCGTGGGCGACGCCTGGATCCGGTCGGGGTCGGCGGACTGCGTGCTGGTCCTGGCGGCCGAGACGCTGTCGACGATCACCGACCCCGCCGACCGGGGGACCGCCGTGGTCTTCGCCGACGGCGCCGGCGCGGCGGTCCTGCGCAGCGGCGGCTCGGACGAACCCGGTGCCGTCCAGGCCGTCTGCCTCGGCAGTGACGGCACGCAGAAGGACCTCGCCGTCGTCGACGCGGGCGGCTCGCGCCGCCCCGACCCCGAAGGCGCCGCCGAACTGGCGGACCGCTGCCTGCGGATGCGCGGCCCCGACATGTTCGCCCACGCGGTACGCCGTATGACCGAGGTGTCCAGGCTGCTGCTCGAACGGCTGGAATGGCCGGTCGACTCGGTCGGCGCGTTCATCGGGCACCAGGCCAACCAGCGCATCCTGGACAAGGTCGCCGACTTGGTGGGCGTGCCGCCCGCCAGCCGCTTCGCCAACATCCGCGAGGTCGGCAACACCTCCTCCGCCTCGATTCCCCTGGTCATGGACGACCTGATCAGGACCGACGCCGTCCCCCGCGGGAGCAGGACACTGCTCACCGCGTTCGGCGGCGGCGCGGTGTGGGGCGCGGTCGGACTGACCTGGCCCGACATCAAACCCACGCCGTGAAGGAGCCCACCACCATGAGCCAGCCCGCCCAGCAGCACCTCGACCACGTCCGCACCTACCTGGCCTCCGCGTTCGATATCCCCGCGGGTGAACTCACCGCCGACCGCACCTTCGAGAGCCTGGAACTGGACTCCATCGCCCAGGTGGAGATGTTCGTGACGCTCTCCGACCACTACGGCATCCACCTGGACGACTCGCTCGCCAACGGGGAGATGACGCTGCGTCAGACAGCCGAGCTCATCACCGAGGCACTGGAGGGCATCGGCCGGCAACGCCAGGACAGCGACAGCGCCGTGCCGCAGGGCTGACCACCACGGC
This sequence comes from Streptomyces sp. TLI_146, assembly GCF_002846415.1. Classification (NCBI taxonomy): domain Bacteria; kingdom Bacillati; phylum Actinomycetota; class Actinomycetes; order Kitasatosporales; family Streptomycetaceae; genus Streptomyces; species Streptomyces sp. TLI_146. The sequence goes on along the minus strand of NZ_PJMX01000001.1, from coordinate 953,266 downwards.
CCGGCCCGCTGCCGGACCCCACGTTCCTGAGCCCCCACACCCGATGCTCACCCCTTTCGTACGACTGTTGGAGAGCCGTGACCGAGGCGATCACCCGCACGCTGTCCCTGGACGGACTGTCCTTCTCCTACCAGGTGGTGCCCGCCGAGAACCCCCGGATCGACCCTGTCCTCGTCATCGGAGGCGTCCTGCAGGGTATGCACGGCTGGTCCATCATGGAGCGCCACGTCCTGCCGCACGCCGACCTCATCTCGGTGGACCTGCCCGGCGCGGGCCAGTCCACGCCGCTTCGGCCCGAGCAGGGCCTGGAGACGATGTGCCGGGTCACCGAGGTCATCATCGACGACCTGGGCCTGGAGCGGGTCAACTTCCTGGGGTATTCCTTCGGCTCCGCCGTCGCCTACCGCTGCGCGCAGCGCCGGCCGGAACGGCTGGCCAAGCTGGCGCTCGGTGGCGTCCCCGTCCGTATCAGCGACAAGCTCGTCGACCTGTGGAACCGCGGAGCACAGCGGATGGCGAGTGGGGACGCGAAGGGCTTCGTCAACGTGCTGACGGAGATGTTCCTGTGCGCCGACTCGCGGGCCACGATCAGGAACCGCGATATCGTACGCCAGTTGGTGACGCGGATGACGCTGCGCGGCGTCACCGCCAACGCCCACGGATTCACGACGATGGAGCGGTCGGTCCTGGAAAACCTCGACCCTGAAGGCGGCCTCCGGGACGTTCCGACCCTCGTCTTCTGCGGCGAGCACGACACCATCAGTTCCCTGGCGGAACAGCGCGAGTTCGCGCAGACCATCGAGAACTGCACCTTCGCCGCGATCGCGGAGTCGGATCACTGGGTGTTCATGCAACGCCGCGACGAGGCGAGCGACTTGGTGATGCGCTTCTTCACCGACCAGCCGCTGGAGGACCGCGACTACCTCGTGGAACCGGCGGCCGCCGTCGGAACCGCCGCTGCCGCTGGCGTACGCAACTGAGTGGCCGCCGCACCACGGGGCACCGCGGCGGCCCCGGCCGGACAGGGCCGTACGGCACCGCACCACCCAGGAAGACGATCGGGGCAAAAATGACCCACACCACCGTGGCCGGTCTCGGGTGCTGGCTGCCGCCCACCATCGTGACCAACGCGGATCTGATGGCCCCCGAGATGGACGCCTTCGTACGGCGGCGCATCGGCATCGCGCAACGGCACCGCATCAGCGACGGAGCCGCCACCGTCCATCTGGCCACCGAAGCGGGCGCCCGCGCCCTCGCCTCCGCCCACACCGAAGGCGTGGACGCGCTGATCCTGGCCACCACCACACCCGACCGGCTCTGCCCCGCGGGCGCCCCCGAGGTGGCAAGCCGACTGGGCATGACCGGGATCGCCGCCTTCGACATCAACGCCGGCTGTTCCGGCTTCCTCTACGCCTGTGAGCTGGCCAAAGGGCTGATCGCGACCGGCACCGCCGCGTCCGTCCTGGTGATCGCCGCCGAGAGCACGTCCACGATGGTCAACCCCGCGGACTCCAGTACCGCCCCCATCTTCGGCGATGGTGCGGGCGCCGCCGTGCTGCGCGGAGCACGCCCCGGCCAGGTGTCCACCTTCGGGCCCACCGTCTGGGGCAGCGACGGCACCCTCGCCGACGCCATCGCCATTCCCGCGGGCGGCTCCCGGCAGCGCGCCGGGTCCCCCTCCTCCGACGGTCACGACCTCTATCTGCACCTGCGCGGCGCCGAAGTGCTGCGCAACGCGGTGCGCCGGATGAAGGCGGCCGCGACCGGGGCGGCGGCGGCCGTCGGCTGGGACCTGTCGGACGTCGATGTGCTCATCGCCCACCAGGCCAACGCCGCGATCGCCACCGCGCTGGCGGCGGCGCTGCCCTTTCCCCTTGCCCGGATGCCCTCCAACATCGAGACGATCGGAAACACCGCCGCGGCCTCCGTGCCGATCCTGCTCGCGCAGGCAGCCGGGGACGGGACGGTCAAAGAGGGCCAGCGCGTGGTGATGGTGGCCTTCGGCAGCGGCCTGTCCTGGGCCGCGACCACCACCATCTGGCCCCGGGATGTCACGCCGTGTCTGTGAAACCGATGAGCCGACCGCCGGAACCGCTGAGGCCGCACCAGCCGCCCCTTCGCCCAACTGACCGCCCCCGACCGTTCGTTACGTTCACGGAGAAGCCATGAGCCCCATGCTGCGGATCGTCATCGACACCCTGACGCAGAAAGCCGGACTGCCTGCCGCCCCGGTCACACCTTCGGCCACCCTCACTCAGGCGGGCGTGGACTCCATGGCCATCGCCGTCCTGGCCATGGTCCTCGAGGACGACCACGGAGTGGTGATCACCGAAACAGACCTCTCCGGCAACTCCACCATCGCTGACCTGGCAGCCTTCATCGAGCGTCACCAGGCGGCCAACGCGTGACCCACCTCGCGGCAGGACCGGCGATGCACGCCACCGATGTCGACGCCGACACCTTCACCGAGACCGGCATCCGCGACCACGAGATCGCCTGGCCCTCGGCCTCCTACCCCTGCCGGGTTGTCACCCCGCGTGCGACGACCGGCGAACCCCTGCTCGTACTCGGCGGCGGCCTGCAGAATCGGCACTCCTGGGCACGGCTGGAACGCCACCTCGCCCCCCACCGCACCGTCCTGATCCCCGACCTGCCGCCCGCCCGCTCACCCGGACAAGCCCGTGCCAGCCTCTCCTGGGACGACCTCACCGCCGCCGCCCTGAGCGCGGTCGACCAGCTGTCCGTCCCCCGCTTCGCCGTCCTCGCCGTCTCCTCCGGCTACCCCATCGGCTACCGGCTCGCCCAACGGCACCCCGACCGCGTCACCCGGCTGATGCTCTTCGGCGCCGCCCCGCACCCCAGCCCCCGACTCACCGCGCTCATCCATGAAGGCCTGCGCCGCGAAGCCGCGCCCACACCTGCCGACTCTCCCGCGGCCCGCCGACGCACCGCGGCCGAACTGGTCGATGTCCTGACCAACACCCGGGCCGCCGAACACCACCTGCTCATCAAGGCCGCCGCGCGCGTGATGCTCGACCAACTCACGGCGTCCCCTCACGACCCCCTGGTGCGTTACGTCTTCGACCGCGGCTTCCTGCTGCTGCGCGACCCGCTTCCCGCAGGGGGGATCTCCGGCGTCCCCGCCCTGGTAGGCGTCGGCGAACACGACACCGCCACCACCGTCGAGGACAACCGTGCCGTCGCCGCCACCATCCCCGGCGCCACCTTCCTCGTGATGAGGAACGCCGACCATCTGCTGCACCTGGAACGCGACGCCGACTTCGCCGCCGCCCTCACGCGTTTCCTGCACGGCGCGCCCCTGGACGATCTGCCGGACTGCACCGCCGAGATCATCCCGTGAGGTGTCCGCTTCCCAGGGGCCGGGCGAGGTCGTCGAGGATGGCCGCGGTGCCGTCCTGCTGCCGGACGGCTCGGCTGATGCGATCGGTCCGCAGCCGGTAGCGGTCGTCGGTGAGGAGCTGTTCGAGGGCGCGGGTGAGGTTCGCGCCGGTGAGCCGCTGCTGGGGGATCACGGTGGGAGCGAGGCCCAGGGCGTGGAGCCGGGCGGCCCAGAAGGGCTGGTCCAGGGCGACGGGGACGGGCAGGACGGGCGTGGCGGCTTGGAGGCAGGCGTGGGTCGTACCCGGTCCCGCGTGGTGGACCGCGGCCCGCATACGGGGGAAGAGCCAGTCGTGCGGGCAGTCCCGGATGTTGAGGACGTCGTCACCGTGGCTCTGCAACTCGGCCCAGCCGCCCTGAACGACGGCGCGGATCCCGAGGCGTTGGACGACCCCGGTGATGGCGTGGGCGAGGTGGTCGTGGTCGATGCCGCGCATGCTCCCGAACCCGAAGTAGACCGGGGCGGGGCCGGAGTCGAGGAAGTCCTGAAGCCGGGCATCCGGCTGCCAGCCCGCCGGACGCACCGGGCTCCAGGCGCCGACCACCCGGTGGGAGGCGGGGAACCGCAGCCGACGGGGCAACAGCGGTGTGCTGAATCCGTAGCGGACGGTGTGCCGGGAGCTGGGCAGCGCCATGTCTTCGACGGCGCTGGACGCGAGGCCGAGTTCCCGTCGCAGATAGGCGGTGCCCGGCTTGTAGATCGGGCTGAGGATCATCCTGACCACCGTGTCGGCGAGGCGATAGCGATGGCGGGGGTTTCCTGCCAGCAGCCGAGGCAGCATCATCGCGTGGGAGACGGTGTACGTACCGATACAGGCCACTCCCAGTCCGTGGCCGATGAGGGCGGCTTGGGGGTGCAGGAGAGGATGAGTGAGCAGCACATCGGTCCCCTCGCTCGCGGCCTCCAGCAGGCACCGCGCCGCCACCGTCGCCATCTCCCGGGCGTTGCCGATGCGCGCGCGCCGCGTCGGCAACTGGCCGATCGCCGCCTCGTACTGGTCGAGCGGCATTGCACGGACGCCCAGACCATGCTGACGGAAGGCGTCCACATAGCGGTTGGATGTCACGACGGTGACATCGTGCCCCGCGTTCTTCAGACCAGTGGCCAGTCCTGTGTAGGGGGCGATGTCACCGGTGGTACCCCAGGTGGCCAGCAGGACGCGACGCCGATTGCGCGGGGGGAGAGGGGACTCGGACTCCACGGTTTCGGGCCTCCGGGGATCGCGTTGCTCGGGCTGAGAGGGGGGATGCCGCGTACGACAGGAGCGCACGACATCCCTAACGCTCTCGGCCCAGGGGCGTCACGTCTCGGATACCAGAGCCTGATACCCGCCATCGCGGTCCGCCTCTTGGAGACGCTCCGCGCAGGTGTGTGACGCCGCGCCACGGAGTCCGGCGGAAGTCAGCCCAGGAAGCGTTCGACGGCCTCGCGGGCTCGGGCATTCGAGGCCGCGGCGTCGGCCAGACACCGGGCCAGCGCGTCGATCCACTCGTCCAGGCCCACGCGGCGCCGCGACAGCACGATGCCCCGCACCTCGTGGCGGATCTCCCCGGCCACCCGGCCCTGATCCATCCGCAGCGAGAGCCGCTGCTCCCCGAGGGCGACGTCCAGTTCGGCGACCGAGCCCTCGCGCCCGGCCACCCGTTCCGCGACGGAACGCCTGCGCTTGACCCGTACGGCGCCGGGCGGCAGCGAGTCCGCCAGGCTCGCCGACAGCACCTTGGCGTACAGGTTCAGGTCCGCGCTGTCCCGGCGCAGCGCCGCGGCCAGCAGCTCCACTTCCCTTTCCGGGGTCGCGTCAGGCATCGAGGCTCAGCACCATGGTCGGCCGCTCGATGACGTGGTCGTCGCGAAGCGGGCGCACGGCTGTTCCGATGGCGAAGAACTCGGTGGTGTGCGTGCCCCAGTTATGGGTGTGCTGCCTCAGCTGGACAGCCACGATCCCCTCGGCCTCCAGGGCGTTTCCCTCGGCCTGCATACGGCTCATCGCCAGCTCGCGTGCTTCGTAGAGTGCCTGGGTGAAGGGTTCGATCTCGACGTTGCGGCCCGTGTTGCTCAGCACTTGGGCGAAGCGCTGGTGGGCAACGTGGTAGACACACGAGCCCATGACCATGTCCAGCGGCGCGTATCCGGCCCGGATGAGCGTCCAGAAGTCCTGGCCGGACAGGTCGGAGGTGAACGGCTTGCCCTTGTTGTTGAGTCAGGTCCCGCCCGGCCCCGGATCCGCGCCGTCCGCCTTCACCGCCGTGCCGATCGCGATGAACTCGGCGATGTCCGAGCCGAACTCCTTGAACTCGATGTCCAGCCGCACCCCCACGATCCCGTCCGCCCCCAGAGTGCTCGCCTCCGCTTCCATCCGGCTCATCGCGAGCTCACGCGCGTGGTACATGGCCTGGGACAGTTTGGTCAGCTCCTGGTTCTTCGACTACCGGCCGAGCTGGAGGCCGACGTGGTAGACGGAGGAGCCGAGGACCAGGCCGAGCGGGCGGAAGCCGACCTCACGCACCAGCAGGAACTCGTTCACCGTCAGATCCGAGGTGAAGAGCGAGCCCTTTTCCCCCGGCTGGAGCTGCGCGAGCCGCCGCATCGCATCCTCGGGCACACCCTCCGCAGCCGGGCGAGTGGGCCCGCAGCTTCACCCCGACGATCCCGTCGCCGCCGAGCGCGCGGCACTCGGCCACCGCGCGGTCCAGCGCCAGCCTTCGCCCGGTGTACATCGCCCGCACCAACTGCGAGAACGACGACGTCCACGCCGAGGACGGCGGCACCTTCCTGCCGTCCTCGACCGACCACGCCCCCGGGCACCCCCAGACGCCGGTGGACCCGATGGTGAAGACGGCCGTGCCGAGCACCTGCCCGACCGGCTCGAACCCGGCGCCTTTGATCGCGGCGAACTCCTCGGACGACAGCGCCGAGTCCCAGGTGCCGTCGCCCCGGGGCATTGCCGCCCCATCGGCAGCGACCCCCGGCAGACCGGCGTCACGTCGGTGTGTCATCGACTCCCGCGCCCTCGACCTCTCGGTTCACCATGTGGATCATCTAGTCATTCGGCAGCGTATGTCATCGGAGGGATCAGCGAAATGGTGGTCGGGGACGTCAATGGGGGTGCGTGGGGCGGCCCTTGGGAGGCGATGCGTGGTGGTGCTGCTGCCCACTGACATGGGCGCAGGGGGGGCAGCGGCGAGCCGCCGGGTGAGATCCACCGTTCGACGATGCTGATCGACCGTTCGACGACGCTACGGTGGCCCCGTGACCGCGAGCCGTGAATCCTGGGAGCCGACCGGGGCAGGCGTTCTGCGCCTCCCGTCCGGGCGGCTGGTACGAGGCCGGGGTCTGCGGCGGCCGCTTCCGGAAGGCCCCACACCCTCGTACGCCGTCTATCTGCTCGGCAAGCCGCCGCCAGACGTCCCCTGGCAGTTCGAGTGGCTGCCCTGGCCGGACTTCTGGCTGCCCAGTGACCGAGGCCAGGCGGCGAAGGTGCTCCGCGAGGCGTGGGAGCGTGCGGAACGCGAGCGCGTCGAGGTCGCGTGCGGCGGCGGCCGGGGGCGTACCGGCACCGCCCTGGCCTGTCTCGCCGTCCTTGACGGGGTGGCTGCCGAGGAGGCCGTGGACTTCGTACGGCGGAACTACGACCGCCATGCCGTCGAGACGCCCTGGCAGCGCCGTTACGTACGCCGCTTCGGCGGCTGACCGGCAGCTTTGTGCGGCCGCCCTGGTAGGCCGCCGGCGTCGCCGGCTGGAGTTGCCTGCGTCGCCCGCCCGTGTGAATCCTGGACACAGCAGAGGGAAAGCCCCATCGACTGGGCCGGAAGGCAGCGACCGGCCGGAAAGCGGTTCTGGACCATGAAGGCAATCGCGCTCGAATCGTACGGATCCGCCGACGACCTGCGACTGGTCGAGCTGCCCGATCCCAAGGTCGCGCCCGGTGAGGTCCTCGTCCGGGTGAAGGCGGCCGCGGTCAATCCCGTCGACTGGAAACTCGCCGCCGGTTACCTGGACCCGATCATGGAGGTTCGTTTCCCGCTGATCTCCGGCTGGGACATGGCCGGTGTGGTGGAACGGGTCGGCCTGGACGCGACCGAGTTCGCGGTGGGCGACGAGGTCTTCGGCTACGTACGCAAGGACTGGGCGCAGAACGGCACGTACGCGGAGCTCGTCGCCGCGCCCGTGCGCACCCTGGCCAAGAAGCCCGCCGCGCTGAGCTGGGAGCAGGCCGCCGGAGCGCCGCTCGCGGGGCTCACCGCCTACCAGACGATCAAGCGGGTCGGTCTGGCCAAGGGCGAGACCGTGCTGATCCACGCCGCGGCCGGCGGCGTCGGCTCGCTCGGCGTGCAGATCGCCGTCGCGCTCGGCGCCCGGGTGATCGGCACGGCCAGTGAACGCAACCACGACTTCCTCCGCGAGCTCGGCGCGGAACCGGTCACCTACGGGGACGGGCTCGCCGACCGCGTACGGAACCTGGCACCCGACGGCGTCGACGCGGCCCTCGACTTCATCGGCGAGGGCGCGGTCGGCGTCTCCCAGCAGCTGCTCCGCGAGCGCGACCGGGTCGCGTCCATCACCGACGGGGAGGCCACGGCCACGGGCGGCCACTATGTCTGGGTGCGTCCCGATGCCGACGGTCTGGCGGCGCTCGCCGCGCTCGCGGACGCGGGCAAGCTGACGGTGCCCGTGGAACACGCGCTGCCGCTGGCCGAGACCGCCGAAGCGTGGCGCCTGAGCCAGGCGGGCCGCACGCGAGGAAAGATCGTCCTGACCGTCTAGCACCCCTGTGGGGTTGCGTGGCCCAGGCCGTACTGGAATTTCGTCAGCCCGGATGGCGGCCACCGGAGGATTGCCGTCACCGGCGCGTGCCTACAAGGCGGAGTGGGCCAGCCAGTGGTCGAACAGCGGCCTGTCCCCGTCGATCGTCAGGCGCTGTGGCGGCAGGCGCCGCATCAGTACCAACATCAGGTCCCGCATCGGACCCGTCACGGTGACGTCCGCCGGTCCCGCGCCCCGCCGCCATGACACCCCCGTCGGCGTGCGTGTGATCACCCACCCTTCGACCGACTCCTCGCGAGCCCGCAGCCCGATCGAGCCCCTTCCCCGCAGCGAAGCCACCGCGGGCTTCAGGGTCGCCATGACGGGTGCGGACAGCAGCTCCAGGAGCTGGGTCACGGCGTCGGCCGCCAGGTCGGGTTCGACGGTGTACGGCACGCCCGCCAGGAACGCGGCATCGGCCGTGTGCACCGCGGTGTCGTGGGTGACCTGCCGTAGCCAGAACGACGCCGGTGCCGGCCCCGCCACCGTCCAGACCGGCGCGTCGGGGCCGGTCTCCCGTACGGCCGTGACCAGCTCCGAGGCGCCCGTGAGGAGCCAGGCCCGCCAGTCCTGCGGAGGCCGCGCTTCGTGCGGGTCGGGGACGGCGCCGGGCGGGTCTCCGCGTACGATTCCCGCCGCCCAGCGCGGCGCCTGTCCGAGGTGTCCGACCAGGACCCGAAGCCGCCACCGCGGGCAGGTCGGTACGAAGGCGTCCCAGTCCGTGCCGTCCACGGCGTCCGCGAACGCCGCGGTCTGTGCGAGCAGGCCCGAGGCCAGCCGGTCGATATGAGGCTGCGTCATGCGGCGTAGGGTAGGAACTCCACCCCGGTGGAGGTTCAAGTGCGCGAGGAGACCCTGTCCATCGGCGAGCTCTCCCAGCGAACCGGCGTGCCCGTACGCACGATCCGCTTCTACTGCGACGAGGGCTTCCTCGATCCGGTGCGCAGCACGGGTGGACACCGCCGCTTCCGGGCGGAGGCGGTCCGGCGGTTGACGCTGTTGCGTCGGCTGCGCGCACTCGGACTCGGACTGGCGGCGATCGACACCGTACTGAGTGGTCGGGGATCCGTCGCCGAAGCGGCCGCGCGCGAACGCGAGAAGATCGACGTCGAGTTGGCGGCACTGGCCTGGCGCCGTGCCTCGCTGCGCGCGGTCGAGCAGGCTCCACCGGCCGAGCGGGAACCGAGGCTGGAACTGCTGGCCGCGGTCGCCGACGGCGGGGCGGCCCGGCACGCCCTGGAGGCGTTCTGGAGCCGCGTGGCCCTGCCCTCGTTGCCCGAAGACGGCGCCGCCATGGTCATCTCGGTCAGCGTTCCCGAGCTGCCGGACGACCCCGCCCCCGAGCAGATGGTTGCCTACGCCACGCTGGTCGCGATAGTGCAGGACCAGCGGCTGCGGCAGCGGTTCTGGGCACGCACCCGTACGGGCGAGGAGTTCCTCGCGTATCGGAACGCTCTGGTCGAAGGTGGAGTCGGCGAAGTGTGCGAGCTCGCACGCCCACTCGTACGGGCGGGTCGGCAGCCGGGCCCCGGGCCCTTGCTCGACCGGTTCGTCGACGTGCACGCGGCCACACGAGGCACCCGCGACAGCCCCGCGTTCCGGCACGCCCTGGCACGCACCGGGGCCGCCGACCGGAGTCCTGGCCTGCACCGGTACTGGGAGCTCGTCGGGGACATCACGGGCGAGGACGTCACCGTCGGGGCGGCACACGCCTGGTTGCTGGACTCGCTCCATCGTGCGGTCACGCCACGGGAAGCCCGATGAGCGCCTGAGAATCGGCGGTCTCCGGGAAGGGGCAGTCGGTCAGAATGCCCCTTCCGGGAAGCTGGTCCGTCAACCCGTCCAACCCGTCACAGGGTTTCGACGGTGTACGTGACGACGGATCGTCGCTCAGGTGGCGGATCCGGCCGCGGCGCCGGTCTTGCGGTCGGGGCCCCAGCGCTTGAGTGACTCCTCGAGGTCGAGCGGGCCGGGGCGGGTTTCTTCGGCCCCGGTCGGCCAGTCCTCGCGGGGGACCCGCCACATGATCTCGAACTCGTTGCCGTCGGGGTCCTTGGCGTACAGGGACTTCGACACGCCGTGGTTCGTGGAGCCGACCATGGCGCCACGCTTGTTGATCTTGTCGGCGACGGCGACCAGCTCGCCGAGGGTGCCCACTTCCCAGGCCAGGTGGTAGAGGCCGACGCGGCCCTGCTCGGGCCCGGGTGCGTCCGGTCCGACGGAGAAGAGGCCGAGGTCGTGGTCGTTGAGCGTGTCCTCGGCGCTGAGGAACGCGGCGCGGCCGGGGATGTCGACGTCGAGCTTGAAGCCGAAGACGTCGGTGTAGAACTCGACGGCTCGTGCGACGTCACGCACGTAGAGCACCGCGTGGTTGAGGCGGCGTACAGGCATGGAGTTCTCCCAGGGCGGCGAAGGGTGAGGCGGTGGCCTCGCTTGCGACCATAAAACAATGTGAGACTTCAAGTAAATCCCCCGGATCCGCGAGTCTCTCATCACTATGCGTAATCGTCAGGAATCCTGCTCGTACGTGCTCGACGCACCCCACGCTCCGAACCCCACCGTGCTTCGCACGACAGCCTCCTTGTGGGCCGCCGCGACGCGTCCCGTCAGGGCGAACCTGCGCGGGCGGTCGTCGGGGCGGGTGAACTGGACGACACCGTCGCGTCGGCCGAGGCTGATGTTGGTGAAGACGTATCCGATCCGTACGGGTCCGGGTTCCCGGCCGGACAGCCGCGCCGCGACGACCTCGGCCACGCCCCGGCCCATGGGCAGGGCCGCCTGGCAGGACATACGGCTCGGCGCCCCGCCCACGCAGATCCCGGCGGCCGCGTCACCCACGGCGTACACCTCGGGGTGCGAGACCGAGCGCAAGGTGGCGTCGACGAGCATCCGGCCGTTCTCATCCGTGGCGAATCCTGCCGCCCGCGCCAGCTCCGGCGCACGGAACCCGGTGGTCCACACCACGGCGTCAGCGGCGAACGACGTGCCGTCAAGAGTGTCCAGGCCGTCCTGACGCACCGCGGCGACCACCGTCCCCGGGTGAACCGAGACATCCAGCCGGTCCAGAGTGCGTCGCACATGGGTCCGGGCCCGCGGCACGAGCCCGGACCCCACATCATCGGCCCCCGTGACCAGCCGGACCCGCAACTCGGGGTGGCTCGCCGCCAGTTCCGAGGCGGTCTCCAGCCCGGTCAGCCCTGCCCCCACCACCGCGACGGTGTCGCCCGACGCCATCGCGGCGACCCTGCGCCGCAACCGCGTCGCCTGTTCAAGGTCGGCGACGGTGTACGCGTGCTCGGCCGCACCCGGGACACCGTCGAACCACGCCCGGCTGCCCGCCGCGTACACCAGGGTGTCGTAGCCGATCGCTCCGGGAGCGACGTCAAGACTCACGCTTCGGGCAGTGGCATCGATCGCGGTCACGCGCGCGACGACCAGCCGGACCGATGTACCGGCGAGGCGCTGGCGCAAGGGCAGCGTCACGAGGCGTTGTCCGGCGGCCAGTTGATGGAGCCGGACCCGTTCCACGAACCGGTCCGAGGCGTTGACCAGCGTGATCGTGACATTGTCGCGGCGCAGCTTGCGGGCGAGGAGTTTGGCCGCCGACAGACCGGCGTAACCGGCTCCCACGACGACGAGGCGATGACTCATGGCATGACTTCCTCTGTGATGACGACGGTGACTACGGGTGTGGCTACGGGCGGCTTCCGCACCGCCTCGGACGGTCGGTCGCCGCGCCTCGCGATCACGGCGCGGAGCGGGCCACCGCCACCGCCCAGGCGATGTACAGGGCGTTCACTACCAGCCGAGCCACCGCTCCGACCGGCCGCTCCAGCAGCCGGGGCCGATCCGGCCGCGCCCGTCGCAGCGCGTCCCCGTGGGACACCAGGTAACAGGTGATCAGGGCGGCGGCGGCCCAACCCCCGGCCTGCCTGCCGCCCGGGACCAGCACCAGCACACCCGCCACGACCTCGGCCGCCCCGCTACCGGCCACCAGGAGCCGCTCCCGGCCGAGCCATGCGGGTATCAGCGTGCGGAAGTAGCCGGGGGACAGGAAGTGCATGACCCCCGTGACGACCAGGAACACCGCCAAGACGACGGAAGCGATAGCGTGCATGGCACGATGATCCGTTCACCTCGTGCCTGGGCACTTGAACAAAACGATCGCCGCACCGTCTTCGCGACCGGCCCCGAGGCGACGATGTTCGCCGAGTCCCGCCCGTTCCACGTCGCCCGACACCGCCTGCCCGCCTGGAAAGCCGTGCTGCCGATCGGCGGCCACGCCGAACTCCTCCAGCCGGGGCGGCCCTTGGTGGCGGCGCCGGGGTTGATCGTGCCGCCGCAGCTCGTCCATGCCTGCGCGGCGACCTCGCCCTACCTCGCCCTGTTCATCGACTCCTGGCTGCTGCCGCCGTGCCCGGGGCCGGTACAGCTCGATGGCGGCGAGGTCCGCCGCCTGCTCGCCGCGCTCGGCACCACCGATTCCGACGGCCCCGGCGTCGGCGCGGACCTGGGCGCCGGATACGCCGGGCTGCGGACACTCGCCGGGCGCCCGTCCCCGCTCGATCCGAGAGTCGCCCACGCCGTCGACCTGTGTACGTTGCGCGATCCGGACCTGCCCATCGCCTCCATCGCCGCCGAGGTCGGACTGTCGGCGCCGCGGTTGCGCGCCCTGGTCCGCCAGGACGTGGGTATCTCCCTTGCCCACCTGCGCCGATGGGGCCGGCTGCGGACCGCGATCGCGGGCCTGCCGGACTCGACGGCCGCTCTGGCCGCAGCCGGCGCGGGCTTCGCCGACCAGGCCCATCTCACCCGTACGGCACGGGACTTCACCGGCCGCACGCCCGCCTCCCTGAAGCGCTGGGAGGCGGGCTGACGGCCTGCCGTGCCTGAGTTCAGCCGCGCAGGGGCCTGGGCAGACGCACGTACGTCACCGTCGTATCAATGCCGCTGTCCACCAGTCGGCCATGGGTGTCGAAGGCTCCGGGGCCGTCCGTCATGCCGAAGTCGTTGTCGTTGATGAGCGCGAGGGTGTCCCGGCCGGTCAGCGCGATGCCCTCGACCTTGCCGGGTACGCCCACGACCTTGGTGAAGTCGACCACGAGCGTCTTGCGCAGCACCGGCACACCGGCCGTGACCGGGTCCTCCGTTTGCTCGTACGAAGGAGAGGTCGTCGGGTCGTCCCAGGCGCTGCCCAGCATGCCCCGGCCGCGCGGCAGGGTGACCCGGTGGATCCGGGAGGCCTTGTCGGTGCGCTCCTGCACCAGCAGCCGGTCACCGCCGATCGCCACCAGCGCGGAGATCTTGAGCTCGGAGGGGTCGTCCTCGCCCGGATCGACCACGTCCACCGCGTCGAAGCGGTAGGCGTACTCGGCCGTCACCGCGCGCTTCTTCGGCGAGAAGCGCAGCAGCCGCGCGTTGCGGGACTTCTCACCGGCGGCCGTGTCCGGCACGGACAGCGGGCTCTGCACCGCCAGGACCAGGTCGCCGCCCGGGAGCTGGGCCAGACCCTCGAAGCCCCGGTTGGTCTTGCGCTTGAGCAGAATGGCGGGCAGCGACTCCACCACGGGATAGTCGGCCCCCTTGAGGTTCAGCCCCTTGGGGACGTACCGCGTGAGCACCTCTCCCCGCGCCGAGACGTGCACGAGGGAGGGCCCGTACTCGTCGGCGAGCCAGAAGGTGCCGTCCGCCGCCCGCACGATGCCCTCGGTGTCCAGACCGTTCGGGTCGTACGGGAGCGGGGTCTTCGCGTCGTACGTGTACGGGGCCTCGTCACGCGAGGCCTGGTTGGGCAGCCCCGTGACGGGCCTGCCGGACCGCGTGGTGATCGCGATCGCCTTGAGCACCTGCACGCGGCCGCCGGACACCCGGACCTTGACGATCGCCGGATCGAAACCGGGCACCGGGAAGGTGCGGCGCTTCTTGCCGTCGACCTTGATCTGGCCGTTGGGACCCCGGTCGGTCACCGTCCAGAACTCGCCCTTGCGGCCTGCCGGATAGAGGTCGCTGCCGATCCCGCCGAGGTCGATGCCTCGGTCGTCCGCGACCGAACCGGGCAGGAGGCTGTTGCTGAACGCACCGAGCGGAGTGTCCGCGAGGGTGGCCTTGCCCTCGACATACGCACCCCGCGCCCCGCCGTCTTCGGGGCCCGGCGCACCGGCCGCGGTCCCGGCCACGCCGATCGCCGCGAGCAGGGCGATGGGCATGGCCGCGGCCAGGGAACGTCGTACGGTGCGCTGCTTGTGGGCGTGCGATGCCATCGGGGGCCTCCTGGCCGAAAGGTCGTGTGACAGTGGCCAAGCTGACCGGTTCGGTCGAACGTGATGAGACGTCAGGGTGAACCGCACCCAACGCGCAGCCATCACCCTTGGGTGAGTGGGACGCGGTCACTGAGGTGTGGTCAGGCGGTGTAGCCGCCGTCCATGGCCAGGGCGGTGCCGGTGATGTAGCCCCAGCTCGCGGGCAAGCCCCTTGGTCAGCCCGATGAGCGCGGATTTGGCCATCGCCTGCAGGACGAAGTTCGCGCCGGGAACACGTCCGTTGAAGCGCGACCCGATGTTGATGATCCGCCCGCCGTCGCCCATGTGCCGGGCGGCTGCCCGGGCGGCCAGGAACACCGACCGGACGTCCACGGCGAGCACCCGGTCCAGTTCCTCGGCGGACACCTCTTCCAGCGGTCCGTAGGTGAGGAAGCCTGCGTTGTTCACCAGGATGTCGAGGCGGCCCAACTCCTTCACCGTCTGCCCCACTGCCTCCGCCGCGGCCGTCGGACGGGTCAGGTCGGCCTGGATGACGACAGCCCTGCCACTTTCGGCCTCGATCTCCCTGGCCACCTCAAGCGCCTGGTGTCAGGTTCAAGTCGTTGGCGTGCGAGGCGGGAAACGCTGGTCCGGGCGGGCGGTCTACGGCGTGTCCAGCGCGCAAAGCAGGGGTCCTCACGGCTGCGGGGCGATGGTGTGGCTGGTGCCCGGCCAGGCACCGGTGTGCGTATGCCCCGGCGGAGGAGACGGCCATGGACGCGATCGTGCTGCTGCGTGGGGACCAACCGACCGTCGTCGGAAACCGGGTCCGGCGCGGCGCGCGGCACCGTGGGTCGGCGGTGATGGTGGCGGGAGCCGTCGCGATGGTGCTGTGCGGGTGCGGTGCACCGGCGGCCCGGCTCGAAGGCGCACGGCAGGCCGGGCGAGCCTTCGAGCAGGCCCTCGGCGCCGCCGACTACCCACGGGCCTGCGCCCTGCTGGCGCCGCGGACCCGGCAGCAGCTCGAAGAGGACGAGCACCAGCCGTGCGGCTCCGCGCTGCGCGGGCAGGACCTGGCGGCGGCCGGTGAGGTGTACGGCACGCAGGTCTACGGACGCCAGGCCCTGCTGCGTCTGCGGAAGGACACGCTGTTCCTGTCGCAGTTCAAGGATGGTTGGAAGGTGGTCACCGCGGGCTGTGTCCCACAGGGCGACAAACCCTACCGCTGCTCGCTGAAAGGCGGCTGACGACGTGCGCTTGCTGTTCATTGCCTGCCTGCTGACGATCGTGGGCGGGCTGGCCTACTTCATCACGATCGGAGCGTTGTACCGGTGAACGGCGGGCGCCGCAGGGGCGGTTTCTGGCGGGACAACAGCCTGACCCTCGCGTTCGGGGGCGCGTTCCTGCTCGTTCTGGCAGGCCAGGCATTCGCCGGGCATGCGGGCTTCAACGAAGAGCTCGCCACCGACGGGCTGCAGCAGCTGACCCTCGGCGAGTACCTGATGTCCTCGGACTTCGCCGTCGACGTCACCGAGAACTGGCAGTCGGAGTTCCTGCAGTTCTTCCTCTACATCTTCGGCACCGTCTGGCTCCTTCAGCGCGGCTCCCCCGAGTCCAAGAAACTCCACAAGGCAGGTCCGGAAAGCGACCGGGAACAGCGCGTCGGCGACCACGCCGAAGCCGACTCACCCCGCTGGGCCCGCACCAAGGACTGGCGGCAGAGACTCTATTCGCGCTCCCTGGGGAGCGTGATGGCCCTGCTGTTCCTCCTGTCCTGGCTCGCACAGTCCATCGCCGGTACGGCGGCCTACAACGAACAGCAACTGCGTCAACTCCAGCCGCCCGTCTCCTGGGGCGCCTACCTGGCATCCGCCGACTTCTGGAACCGCTCCCTGCAGAACTGGCAGTCCGAACTGCTTGCCGTGGCAGCCATGGCCATCCTCTCCGTATACCTGCGCCAGCGCGGATCCCCGGAGTCCAAGCCCGTCGGGGCCGCGCACACCTCCACGGGAGTGGAGGGCTGAACCGGACGGCGTCGGGAGGATCGCACGCTCGTGCCGGGCCGTCCATCCTCCTCATCCCGGCTTGACCTTGCCCCCGAGGGTAAGGTTTAGCGTTCTTTCGGGGGTGAGGGACATGCAGATCGGCGAATTGGCCCGGCGGGCGGGCGTGACGACCAAAGCGGTGCGCTACTACGAATCGCTGGGGTTGCTCGTGCCCGTGCGACTCGCCAACGGCTACCGGGACTACGACGAGCACGACGTACGGATCACCCAGGAGATCCGGGCGCTGGCCGGGCTGGGAATCCCGGTCGAGCGCACCCGGCCGTTCCTGGACTGCCTCGCGGCCGGCCATCGGCACGCCGACGACTGCCCGTCCTCGCTGGCGGGGTACCGGGACGCGATCGACGACCTCACCCAGCGCATCGAGGGACTCAGCGCGCGCCGGGCCGTACTGGTCGCGCACCTGCACGAGGCCGCCCATCGCCATCTCGCTGTCCCACCGGTCAACGAAGGAGAGGATCTGATGACTGATCACATGAGTCTGCCGGCCGGCCTGCCCGTCCCCGAGGACGACGGCGCGGCCGCGCATCTGCCCGGTATGAAGGTGCCGCACCTGGAGCTTCCGGGCACCGGGGGCAAGCCGATCCGCCTCGGGGCGCTTGGCACGGGCCGCACGGTGATATACGTGTACCCGCTCACCGGCCGCCCGGACACCGACCTGCCCGACGGCTGGAACTCGATACCCGGGGCGCGCGGCTGCACCCCCGAGGCCTGCGGCTTCCGCGACCACTATCAGGACCTGCTCGCCGCCGGTGCGGACGGCGTGTTCGGCCTGTCGAGCCAGGACACCGACTACCAGCGTGAGGTCGTCGAGCGGCTCCACCTGCCGTTCGAGATGCTCTCCGACCCGGCGCGCAGCCTCGCACAGGAACTCGGTCTGCCCACGTTCCGGACCAACAGGCTGACGCTCTACAAGCGGCTGACCCTGATCGTCCGGGACGGGGTGATCGAGCACGTCTTCTATCCGATCTTCCCGCCGAACGAGCACGCCGGGCAGGTCCTGAACTGGCTCCGGGACAACCCCCGGTAGGCGCGGCGGCGCACGGGGGTGTGCAGCCTGCCCGCGGAGTTGCTGTGATGATCAAGGGTGCCCTTCGCGGCCAGGGCGGACGGCTCGTACGCGGCTGGTACACACCATCGACGTGGTCCGGCACGAAGACCCCTGCCTTCACCCTGCCCCTCGACCACACGGTCCCGGTCGTGCGACGGCGTCAGCCCAGATGGCGGTGGCGGTGCAACTCCCGCGTCCGGACCGCATGGTTGGGTGATACGAGGGCCATCGGTCAACTTCTTTGTGTCATCTGCCAGTACGGCGGTCGGTCAGGCGCGGAGGAGACTTCCTGCCACAGCCGCGATCCGGCGGGCCTTCTGGTCCGCAGCGCTGTCGTGGCCGCGTACAGGATGAAGCACACGAGGGGACGGCACATGAGCGTGCAGCAGTATGACCAGATCGGCGAGGCGTTCGAGGGGTTCAAGTCCCTGCCGTTGATGCGTTTCGGGGAGGTGCCGAGCTTCCTGAGTCTGGTCGGGGACGTGAGTGGCAAGTCGGTTCTCGACCTGGCGTGCGGCACCGGTTTCTACAGCAGGGAGTTCAAGCGGCGCGGCGCCGCGGATGTCTTCGGGGTCGACATCTCCGTCGAGATGATCGCCGCCGCGCGGGAGATCGAGCAGCGTGACCCGCTGGGTGTGCGCTACGAGGTCGGGGACGTAGCCGAACTGCGCTCTCTCGACCGGCACTTCGACGTCGCGCTGGGGGTGCAGTGCCTCAACTACGCCGAGGACATCGCGGCGATGGAGCAGATGTGCCGCAAGATCCACCGTAACCTGGCGCCGGGTGGGGAGTTCTTCGTGCTCGCCCAGAACCCCGACTACCGGTTCGACTGTCCGTCCCTGGACAAGTACGGGTTCCTCTGCGAGCCGACCGGGGAGGAGATCGAGACGGGTACGCGGGTGCGGGTCACGGCTCTCCTCGACCCGCAGCCGATCAGTATCGTCAGCAGTGCCCCGCGCCGCGAGGTCTACGAGGAGTGTCTGCGGGCGACCGGGTTCAGTGAGATCGAGTGGGTTCCGCTGGCGGTGTCCGAAGCCGGCATCCGAGAGTTCGGCGAGGACTTCTGGGCGGACCTGCTGGCGCACCCGCCGCTGGCGATGCTGCGCTGCCGTGCCTGACCGGCCCGGCCGGCCGGGCCTGGAGCGCTGACCAGCGAGGCGGCACGGCTCGGCGCACCCGCTGCCCGTTACCGCGCCTGGCCGGGCAGGCGGAAGCCGTCGCGTACGTGGTCGAAGACCGGCTTGTACCGGTCCCAGTCGGCAGCCGGTGCCGAGAGGTAGATCGCGTACTCCGTGCCGCCCGGGTTCCCGAACCCGAGGTCCACCGCGCGCCACTGGCGTGCCCGGCCCTGCCAGGAGAACTCCCAGATCGCCGCCGGACGCTGCTGGTAGGTGGTGTTCTGCATCCGCAGCTGACGGTAGCCGGGCAGTTTGCCCTGCTTGATGGACCGTGCCTCGTCGTCCTTCCAGCGCTGGAGGGGGTCGGTGCTCGCGAAGTCGAGCGCGGCGATCCGCAGGCTCGCCATCCCGGTCGGGTCGATGTACGCGACCCCCTCGGCGTCGTCGTCGAGCTTCTTGCGGGTCCAGCCGTCGGGAACCGGGAAGGCGAGGCCGAACGCCTTCTCCTCGACCAGCCGGTAGCCCTTCGGCGCCGACGAGGGCCCAGGGGTCCGAGAGGCGGAGGTGCTCGGAGTAGGTGCGCCGCTCGCGGCGGTGCGGCCCGTATCGTGCAGGGCCAGGTAGGTGCCGCCGAGCGCCGCCGCGGCCAGGATCGCCGCGACCGCCGCCCAGGCGGCCGTCCGGCGGCCGGTGCGGCCACGGGCGGAGGTGTCCTCTCTCGCATAAGGGGACTCTCCCGCATCGGGGGAGAGGAGTGCCGTCGCCGCCGTGCCCGGGCGGTCGGGCCCTGGGGCGGCGGACTCCGTCCGGACCGCGCGGCCCGCAGGAGCGGGCGCCGGAGTGTGCGGCCGCGCCGAATCCCGGAGCCGTGCCTGGACGGCCTCGGCCGTCGGGCGGTCCTCGGGCTCCTTGGCCAGCAACTGCATGATCAGCGGGGTCAGCGGACCGCCGTGACGCGGCGGCTCCAGCGGGTCGGCGACGATCGCGTACGCCGTCTCTATCGGCGTGCTCCGACGGAACGGGGGCCGCCCCTCGACCGCCTGGTAGAGCGTGGCGCCCAGCGCCCACAGGTCCCCGGCCGGGCCGGGCGGCGCGCCCTTGACCCGCTCCGGGGCGCAGTAGTCGATGGAGCCGACCAGCTCGCCGGTGCGCGTGAGCGTGGACGTGCCGGAGGCGATCGCGATGCCGAAGTCCGTCAGGACCACCCGTCCGTCGGGCCCGAGCAGCACATTGGCGGGTTTGACGTCGCGGTGCAGGACCCCGGCGGCGTGCGCGGCCCGCAGGGCGGCGATCATGGCCCGGCCGATCCGGGCGGCCTCCCCGGGATCCACCGGACCATCGTTCTTCAGTACGTCACCGAGCGTGCGGGACGGCACGTACTCCATGACGACGCACGGCAGCCCGGCATCCTCCACGACGTCGTGCACCACTACGACGCTGGGATGCGTGATCCGGGCCGCGCTGCGCGCCTCGCGGCGGGTGCGCTCATGCAGCGTGGCGCGCTCGTCCTCGCCCAGGTGCGGTGGGAAGTGCACCTTCTTCAGTGCGACGTGGCGGCCGAGCAGCTCGTCCTCGACCCGCCACACGGTGCCCATACCGCCGCGGCCGATCTGCTCCAGGAGCCGGTAGCGCCCCGCGATCAGCCGTCCGGGCCCATCGGCCGCCGCACCGTCCCACACTGCCCGCACTCCTCGTCCCAGCCCCGGATCTCCCGGCCGTTCTGCCCTGCTTCCGCCACCCTAACGACGCAATGTTGCGATTTGGCCACAGGGGGTCTGGTGGGGTGCGGGGGCTGTAGGGGGGTTGTCCCTACATCGCATGGTCCTGCTGCCCGGTTGGTTCAGTGGATCTTGGTCGCGCAGGCTGGACGCGTCCGGTCATCCAATGCAACCAGCAAGCCGCACAAGGGAGTTCACCCATGTCCGACCATTCTCAGAAGCCCTGTCGGCGTGTTCACATCACATCTCCGCGCAGGCCGGGGCGGGCAGCCGCAGTGGTGGCCGTGGTCGCCGCCGCACTGACCGCAGTCAGCACGCTACCCGCGGCGGCGGGGTCCCACACCTCCCGCGATGTCGTACGCAAGGGGTTGGAGCGACTGGTGGCCGAGGACCAGTACCCCGCCGCCCTGGCCGCCACCGTCGACCGCGACGGGCGCACCCGTAACTACACCGCCGGTGTCGGGGACGTGAGGACCGGGGCGAAGGTGCCGGTCGACGGGCAGGTCAGGGTGGGGAGCAACACCAAGACGTTCACCGCCACGGTCGTCCTCCAGCTCGTCGGCGAGGGCAGGGTCGCGCTGGACACCCCCATCGAGGAGTATCTGCCCAACCTGGTGCGCGGCGACGGCATCGACGGGCGTGACATCACCGTGCGCCAGCTGCTCCAGCACACCAGCGGACTGCCCGACTACACCGAGTTCATGGCCGACGACGACCTCTACGGCAAGGGCCGCCACACCTACTACCAGCCCCGCACGCTGCTCGACATGGCGCTGGCCCACAAGGCGCTCTTCGACCCCGGCACCGGCTGGTCCTACAGCAACACCAACTACGTCCTGGCCGGCCTCCTCGTCGAGAAGGTCACCGGGCGCCCGGTCGCCGAGGAGATCACCGAGCGGGTCATCGACCGGCTCGGGCTGCGGCACACCTACTTCCCCGGTGTGGGCGATGAGCGGATCCGAGAAGCACACCCCAAGGGGTACCACGCGGCGAAACCCGGAGCGCCGCTGGACGACGTCACGGAGCTGGATCCCTCCTGGGGCTGGGCCGCCGGGCAGATGATCTCCACCCCCAGCGACCTGAACCGCTTCTTCTCCGCCCTGATCGGCGGCGAGGAGCTCCTCAAGCCCGCTCAGCTGGCCCAGATGCGTACCACCGTCGCGGTCCCCGACGACTTCGAGCCGGGCTCCGGCATCCGGTTCGGCCTCGGGCTGGTGAGCACGCCGCTGAGCTGCGGCGGGCTGAGCTGGGGCCACAGGGGCGGCATCCCCGGCTACTCCACGATCGCGGCCGTCACCGACGGCGGCCGCGCCGCCAGCGCCGCCGTCACCGCCCTCAGCCCGCCCAACGGAAAGGAGACCGACAACGTCCAGCGGTTCGTCGACACGGCCCTGTGTGCGAAGTGACAGCCGATCCACCTCAGCGGCCATCACGCTACGCCGTCGTGAGGAGTCGGCTGTAGCGCGCAGGGGTGACCTGTTGTGCCACTCTGTGTAGCGCATTGGATACGTTGGGTAGGCTGCCGTGCGTTCACGCGAGGCCGGTGCGGTTCTCGGATGCCGGGCCGCGCGTCGCACTGTTCTTCCCTCAAGGAGATACATGCGTAAGCGGAGGATGTCGGCTGCGGCCGCGTCGATGGCGATGGTCGGGCTCCTCGCCGGGACGTCTCTCGCCGCCGCGGGGCCCACGGCGGGGGATCCGTCCGCGCCGACTACCGTCCCCGTGGGAAAGGCCCCCGCCGCGGGAGCCGTCGACGCCGGCAGAAGCGGGTCCGACGCGGACGCGGCCGCCGTCATCCGGTGTGAGGGGCAGGTGCAGCGTCCGCACAACTCCACTCACGTACCCGGCACGGTCAACGTCGTGGTCACCGTCTCGTGCTCGGCGCCGGTTCCGGAGATCACCACACGGGCGGCCCTGTACAAGAACGGACAGCTCGTCAACCAGTCGGCGCTGCGCACTCAGAGGAACACCCGTGCGGCGCAGAACAACGCGGCCGTCCGGTGCAGCCCCGGCAACTACCGCGGCTGGATGTACTTCAAGGTCGTCTTCCCGCCCGGCTACCAGCCGCCCACCAGGTCCGCCAACGGCCTCGGCCTGGAAGTCCCCATCTCCTGCTGATCCGCCGCTACCGGAAGGCGGCCACATGTGCACGGGGGGTGCCGCCGGGAAGGAGACCTGGCGTGCACCCCCCACCGATCCGGATCCTGGCTCGCAGGGCGGCGGACCTCGACGCGTCGACGGATCCGGACGCCCCCGCCGATGTGGGGCTGCGCCATTTCACCGCGGTCATGTCGCTGTGGACCGAGCCCGAGACGGCCGCCCGGACCGGGGGCCGAACTGTCGTCGAAGCCGCCGACGCGGACGAGGTGGCCGACAGCTGCGTACTGTTGCGCCACCTCTCACGCGACGAGCCGAGCCTCGTACGAGGCCCCTTGGACCGTACGCGCCAGCACTGGATCGGCACCGGCCCCCACGAGCTGATGCCGTCAAGGCAGCCCACGCTGGCCCGCACACGGTTCACCACCCCTCGCGGGGAACCGGCTTCCCCCAGCACGAAACCGTTCCACTTCGGTCTGTACACCTCCACGGCGCAACGCGACGGTCCGGGTATGTGGCGCATGTACCTGGACCAGGGATCGAACCTCCATCCACGGCCCTGGCACACCTGGGAACTCCAGGTCACCGACCCCGCGGCGGAAGTCCTTGAGATCACGGGAGCCGGTGAATGGGCGGCCTTCGTCGAGCGATACGCACGCGTGCACGACGGCGCCGTCTTTCCCGACTGGGACAAGGCCGCCCATGACTACGCCGGGGTGCACGTCACCCTCCGCGCGATCCTCGCCACCCAAGGCTTCAGGTTCGCCGTCAAGGACGGGCTGACGGCCCCTCCCTACTGGGACATCGAATCCGTCCTGTGGCTCCGCTGGTGCTTCTCCTCCGTCCGCCTCGTGGAAGTAACACCACCCGACGCAACCTGAGTTGGCCTCGTCCAGCCTCTCTCAGTCGCCGGAGTTCTGGCGCAGTATCGCGGTGGCGATGTCCAGGAAGTTCCGTACGGGGCCCGTGCGGTTGCTCTCCGGTACCGCCAGGCAGGTCTCGACGGGCAGGGCGTCGGTCACGGTCAGATAGACGAGGTCAGGGCGTGAGTACGAGGCGGCGATACTGACGGGGACCAGCGCGATGCCCTGCCCGGAGGCGATGAGCTCGAACTTCTCATCCAGGGAGGACGTCCGCCGCGTACGGCCGTCGAGGATCGGTTCACCGTCGAGATCGGCCGAGGTGAGCGTGTGGCGGTCGGCCAGCGGATGTGTCACGGGCAGACACGCGACCTTGGTGTCGTGACCGATGGGGATGGTGTGCAGCCCTGAGTCGTCGAAGGGGCGCCGGAGGTATCCCACGTGCGCGCGGCCGTCGCGGAGCGGCGCGTCCCGTTCCGACCAGGGCAGCGGAAGGACATCGACCTCGACGTTCGGATGGCTCAGCGTGAACGCCCGGATCGCCTCCGAGACGTGCAGCCCGCCGGAGAAGGCGACGACGAGCCGCTGTTCACCCCGCTGGGCCTCGTGCACGCGCCGCAGCGCCATGTCCACCACCGTGGTGATCCTCGACGCCTCGTCGTACAACTGCTGCCCCGCAGGCGTCAGTTCGACGCTGCGCGTGGTCCGCGTGAACAGGAGGCATCCCAACTCCTGCTCGAACGCGCGGATCTGCCGGCTCAGAACCGGCTGCGCGATGAACAGTGCCTGTGCCGCCCGGCCGAAGTGCCGATGCTCGGCCACCGCCATGAAATAGCGGAGCTTGCGCAGATCCAGATCCATGCCGTCACGGTATCAATGCGGTTGGTAAGGGTATTGGACGCCCGGTCGGGCAGCTCGGAAACTTGTCAGCGTGATCGGCGCGACCACTCCGGCAGTCGGCGCGGGCAGTCAACTCCCGTGCTCCGCGGCTGGTCGTGACCGGCTCACACGATGACGCCAGGCACCTCGGCCACACCACGGGACTGCCGCGTTGCTCCCCGAGACGGCCCTCCACGGCGAGCAGTCGTCGACCAACGACCGCCGTGAACGCCGCTTCGCGACGGCCAGGTGCCCTGACCCACCAGACCAGAGGATCACATGAACGACATCCGCAAGACCGCAGTCATCATCGGGGCTTCACGCACCTTGGGCCTCGGGCTCGCCGACGAGTACCTCCGTCGCGGCTGGGACGTCATCGGCACGGTCCGCGGCAGCCGACGCACCGGCCTCCACGACCTCGCCGAAACGTCCGAGGGCCGGCTCACCATCGAGTCGCTGGAGATGACCGACCCCGAGCAGATATCGGCTCTGCGCGACCGGCTGTCACAGCGCACGCTCGACCTGCTCTTCGTCAACGCCGCCATCACACGCGGCGATCTGCCGATCGGTGAGGTCCCGACGGACATGTTCACCGAGGTCATGATCACCAACGCCCTCAGCCCGATGCGCGTCGTGGAGACCCTCGGCCCGCTGGTCGCCCCGACCGGGACCATCGGCATCATGTCCTCCGACCAGGGCAGCATCGCTTTGAACACCGAAGGCGGACAGGACCTGTACCGGGCCAGCAAGTCCGCGCTGAACCAGCTGATGCGCAGCTACGCCGCCCGCGACGCCGAGAACACACGGACACTGCTGCTCATGGACCCGGGCTGGGTCCGCACCGAACTCGGCGGAGCCGAGGCCGAACTCAGCGTGGAGGAGAGCGTGCCCGGGGTGGTGGAGACCATGGAGCGTCACGAGGGGAAGCGCGGTCTGCGCTTTCTTGATTACGAAGGGAACGTGGTGCCCTGGTAGATGGGCGGGGGTTTGCCGGGGCTGCGCCTCTGAGAAACAGACCCCTCGGCAGTGTCCGGCGCGGGCGGCGTGGGCCTCGCACCGGACACGTACCGGGAGAGTCGGTGGGAGTTGGTGGCGGGCTGTCAGGACGCGGTGCAGGAGCCGAGCACCGGGGGTGTGCTGATGCCGTTCCGCATGACCGTGAAGCCGAAGCTCGTCGATGCTCCGGCGGCCAGGCTGCCGTTGCCGTTCGGCCGCATCGTCATGACGTTGCCGCTGCTGTCCCAGGTGGGTGTGCCGTTCCAGGTTGCGGAGATCTTCTGCGGCGGTGTGACGGTGACGGTCGTGGTCCAGTTGCTGATCGCCGAACTGCCCGCGGTGATGGTCACCTTGCCGTTGAAGCGGTCACTCCATTCCTCGGCTTGGCTGTAGGTGGCCGTGCAGGAGGCGGCGCCGGAACTGCCGCCGCCGCCGAGCGCGGCCAGCACCGCGCTGTACGCGGGCTTCTTGTTGTAGTTGCCGTCGAAGAGCAGCGGTGTTCCGCCTGCACGCCAGGAGTACTTGTCGGTGACTCCCCAGACGGTGATGCCGGTGCAGCGTGAGACCGCCAGACAGGCTCGCACGACGTTGCGGTAGTTGTCGGCCTGCGCCGTGCCCGAGCCCTCGATGTCCAGCTCGGTGATCTGTACGTCGACGCCCAGGTCGGCGAAGCGCTGCAGGTTCTCCCTGTAGTTGTACGGGACCGGGGAGGCGCTGTTGAAGTGGGACTGGAAGCCGACGCAGTCGATCGGCACCCCGCGTGCCTTGAAGTCCCTGACCATGTTGTAGACGGCGTTGCTCTTCGCGTTGATGCCGTCGATGTTGTAGTCGTTGTAGCAGAGTTTGGCGGCAGGGTCGGCGGCACGGGCAGTGCGGAACGCCTCCTCCATGTAGCCGTCGCCGAGCTTGTCCTGGAAGGGTGAGCTGCGCCGGGCGCCGCTGCCGCCGTCCTGGAAGGCCTCGTTGGCGACGTCCCAGGAGTGGATCTTGCCCTGGTAGTGCCGCATGACCTGGGTGATGTGGTTGTTCATCGCCGATCTGAGGTCGGCCGGGCCGAGGTTGCCGACCCAGCCGGGCAACTGCGAGTACCACACCAGGGTGTGGCCGCGGACCTTCATGCCCCTGCTCCGGGCGTGGTTCACGATCTGGTCGGCGGAGCCGAAGGTGAAGGTGCCGCGGCTGGGCTCGGTGGCGTCCCACTTCATCTCGTTCTCCGGCGTCACGGAGCTGAACTCGGTGTCGAGCGTCGAGGCGTACGGGGCTTCGCCCAGGTGGTTCACGGCGACGGCGGCGCCGAAGTAGCGCCCCTGCTCGGCGGCCGCGGCGCCGAGGGTGCCGGCGGCCTGGGTGGTCCCGGCGAGGGCGGGAGCGCCGGCCGCGGCGAGCAGGGCGACTGTGCCGATGACGAGTGCGGCGCGGGTGCGCGAGCGTCGGGGCCGACGTTGAGGAGGTGGGTCGATGGTCGTGCGGGATGCCATCTCGTCCCCTTCTTCAGGGTGGGGGGTGGGCAGGGTCCGGCGGTGCACCCGGTCAAGGCGGGTACTCCGCTGTCCGAAAGTTTCGGAATCATTCCCGACTTGCGTGAGGGACCATAGGAGCACCCTCCTCTGGCGTCAACACACTGCGCACCCTCAACTTCAATTGGGCCGGGCAGACTTGACGATGGAATGCTCGGCCCGAAAGTTTCGAAGCGCTCTGCAGCCGCCTTGGCGCCGTCCCGCGTCCCCGCGCGGCAGCGCGACGAGGTCGGGAGGCGGGCTCAGCCGGCGGACCTGCCGCCGGGCGCGGCGCCGGTGCTCTCCCGGACGACCAGATGCGTCGCCAGCTCCATCCGCAGTGTGGGGCCGGGCAGTACCGCTTCCGCGCCCTGCAGCACGATCCGGGCGGCGAGGGCCGACATCTCGCGCAACGGCTGGCGGACCGTGGTCAGCGGCGGCGAGGCCCAGGCGGCGTTCGGGACGTCGTCGAAGCCGACGATGCTCACGTCGGTCGCGACCCGCAGCCCGGCCTGCCGGATCGCCTCGTACGCGCCCAGGGCCATCAGGTCGCTGCTCGCGAAGACGGCGGTGGGCGGTTTCGGGAGGGCGAGCAGGTTGCGCATGCCGGAGTACCCGGTGGTGTAGTAGAAGTCGCCGGGCTGCTGGAGTGCCGGGTCGACCGCGATGCCCGCCCCCTCGAGCGCCGCGCGGTATCCGTCGAGGCGCGCCCGCGCGCACAGGGCTTCCTCCAGGCCCTGCAGGATGCCGATCCTGCGGTGTCCCAGGTCGAGCAGGTGCTGGGTCGCGGCCATACCGCCCTGCCAGTTCGTCGCGCCGACCGTCGGCACTCCGGCGTCGGGACTGCCGACCGGGTCGACCACGGCCAACGGGATGTCCAGGGAGTTGACCTGCTTGCGCTGCGCCGGGGTGAGGTCGGTGACGGCGAGGATGATTCCGTCGGAGCCGCGCTTGGAGACGTTGTCCAGCCAGCGCAGGGTGTGTGCGGTGGTTCCGTGGGTCGCGGTCACCACCACCTCGGTGCCGTGCTCGGCCGCGGCGCCCTGCACGCCCTGCAGCACCTCGCCCGCCCACAGGCTGTCCACCTCGCGGATGACCAGGTCGATGAGCCCGACCGTCTTCTTCGGACGGGCGCGGCGGCGCAGGTAGTTGTGCCGCCGCAACAGTTCTTCGACGCGGGCCCGGGTCTCCGGCGCCACCTGGTCGTGGCCGTTGAGGACCTTGGAGACGGTCGGCGCCGACACGCCGGCCTCACGGGCGATCTCGGCGATGGTGACTCGGGAGGCGGGAGCGGCGGCCCCGGACGTGACCGCCGTTGCACTGCTGCTCCGTCGGCCGGTCATGGGCGACCTCGTCTCTGTGTCGGTGCGTCGGGGCCAGCATACGCGCCATAACTCCGGGTGTTTCGGCAACTTTTGCACCTACCGGGATCGATGGCGGACCCCTGTCGACTCTCTGCGGCCTGCCCGAAATATCCGTTGACGCTGCTGTGCGGGTGCCCTACGTTGCCCGGAACGATGCAGCGAAACATGCTGAAAGTTTCGGCATTGGAAGGCCTCGATGGCATCTCGGGCCGTGCACGCGCACGACACCGAGCTCGTCGCGGCGGTCGAACGGGGCCTGACCACCGAGGAGTTGGCGGATCGGGCGGCGCGGCGGTGCTGTTGCAGAAGTGCGAACTCGGCCTGCTGGAAGCGGACTGGGACCCACCGGGTGCGGCGGGACGCACCCGGGTGACCGAGAGGAAACCGCCATGCGTGACTTACCCAGGTGGCTACGGCACGGAGCCGCGACCACAGCGGGTCTGCTGGCCACCCTGCTCCTAGGCGCGCTGTCACTGGTGACAGCGCCGTCGGCGTCGGCAACCGGCCCCCTCTGCGACCAGTACGGCAGCGCACCCGTGTCGGGCGGCACGTACATCGTCCAGAACAACGAGTGGGGCGACACGATCGGGCAGTGCATCAACGCCTTCGACGGCGGCTTCACGTACACCTCGGGGTATCACAACCTGTCCGGCAGTCCCGCACCGGCGGGGTATCCGTCGATCTACGCGGGCTGCCACTGGGGCAACTGCTCCAGCGGCAACGGACTGCCGCAGCAGGTGTCGTCCTTCACCAACCCGCAGTCCCACGTGGACTTCACCACCACCGGCGACGGCCAGTGGGACGCCGCCTACGACATCTGGTTCGACACCGCCCCGCACCCCACCGGGCAGAACAACGGCGCGGAGCTGATGATCTGGGCCGACCACGCGGGCCCCCCGACACCGTACGGCCGCCAAGTCGGCACCGTCTGGCTGGAGGGCGCCAACTGGGACGTGTGGTACGGCCCGCAGAGCAGCACCAACGGCGGTGTCACCGTCACGTGGAACACCGTCTCGTACGTGAGGCAGCAGCCGGTCCACTCCCTGACGGTGAACATCAAGGACTTCACCAACGACTCCAAGGCGCGGGGCTATCTGCAACCTTCCTGGTACATGACCAGCGTGCAAGCCGGATTCGAGCCGTGGGTCGGCGGCCCCGGCCTGGGCGTGAAGAACTTCTCCTACACGCCCGACGGGAGCGCCGCGACGGGCGGCGCGATCGTCGGACGGCAGAGCGGATGCTGCCTGGACCTCAGCGAATGGGGCAGCGCGGACGGCACCCCGGCCCAGCTGTGGGACTGCTCCGGCGACTGGAACCAGCGGTGGACGGCGGCAGGTTCCACCAACGGATCCCTGCCGCAGATCTGGGACTGCTGGGCCACCGCCAACCAGCTCTGGTCGCACCCGAATCCTCTGAGAGGAGCCCACGCGTGAAACGACGCGGAACCACGCTGCTGTCCCTGGCCGCGCTCCTGGCGGCGGGTCTCGCCGCGTTCCCGCCCGCCGCGGCGGGCGCGGACGAGTCCGAGCAGCTCAAGAACAGCACCTTCGACACCACCAGCGACCCCTGGTGGACGACCGGCAACCTCACCGCGGACCTGTCCGGCGGCCGGCTCTGCGCGCAGGTGCCCGGCGGCACCGCCAACCCCTGGGAGGCGGGCATAGGCCAGAACGACATCGCCCTGGTCAAGGGGGAGAACTACCGCTTCTCCTTCTACGCCGACGGCGCCCCCGAGGGCCACAGGATACGGGCGATCGTCGGCCTGTCCTCGTCACCGTACGACACGTATTTCGAGGTGACGCCGCAGCTGAGCGTCTCTGGCAACGCCTACACGTACACCTTCACCTCGCCCGTCGACACCCCGCAGGGCCAGGTCGCCTTCCAGCTCGGCGGCAGTGCGGACCCCTGGCGCTTCTGCGTGGACGACGCGTCGCTGCTGGCAGGCGTACCACCCGAGAAGTACGAACCGGACACCGGGCCACGTGTGCGCGTCAACCAAGTCGCCTACCTCCCCACCGGCCCGAAGAAGGCCACGCTCGTCACCGACGCGACCACGAAACTCCCGTGGCAGCTGAAGAACGCCCACGGCGACGCGGTCGCCTGGGGCTGGACGGTCCCGCGAGGCATCGACGGCTCGTCCGCACAGAACGTCCACTCCATCGACTTCAGCGCCTACCGCACACCGGGACAGGGCTACACCCTCGTCGCTGACGGGCAGACCAGCCGTCCCTTCGACATCGGTACGGCCGCCTACCGGAAACTGCGCCTCGATGCCGCGAAGTACTACTACACGCAGCGCAGCGGTATCGCGATACGCGACGACCTGCGGCCCGGATACGCCCGCCCCGCCGGTCACGTCGACGTCGCACCCAACCGGGGCGACGGCGCGGTGCCCTGCCAGCCGGGCGTCTGCGACTACACCCTCGACGTCACCGGCGGCTGGTACGACGCGGGCGACCAGGGCAAATACGTCGTCAACGGCGGCATCACCACCTGGGAGCTGCTGAGCACCTACGAACGCTCCCTGCACGCCCGCACCGGGCACCCGGCCAAGCTGGGTGACCACACTCTCGCCATCCCGGAGAGCGGCAACGGGGTGCCGGACATCCTCGACGAGGTCCGCTGGGAGCTGGACTTCCTGCTCAAGATGCAGGTGCCCGAGGGGCAACCCTTGGCCGGTATGGCCCACCACAAGATCCACGACGAGAAGTGGACGGGCCTGCCGCTGCTGCCCAGCGACGACCCGCAAAACCGTGAACTGCACCCGCCGTCCACCGCGGCGACCCTCAACCTGGCGGCGACGGCCGCGCAGGCGGCCCGCCTGTACCGGCCCTACGACCACGCCTTCGCCGCCAAGGCACTGCGGGCCGCCCGCAAGGCATGGACGGCGGCCCTCGCGCACCCGGGGATGTACGCCTCCGCCAGTGACGGCACCGGAGGAGGCACCTACGCCGACGACAACGTCAGCGACGAGTTCTACTGGGCGGCCGCCGAGCTGTATCTCACCACAGGAGAGCGGACGTTCAAGGAATACGTCCTGCACTCCCCGCTCCATCAGGCCGACATCTTCGGCCCCCTCGGCTACGACTGGTCCAGGACGGCGGCCGCGGCCCGGCTGGACCTGGCAACCGTGCCGAACAACCTGCCCGGCCGGGACACGGTGCGCCGTTCTGTCATCAAGGGCGCCGACCGCTACCTGGCGACGCTCACGGCACACCCGTACGGCATCCCGTACGCCCCCGACGGCAACCAATACGACTGGGGCTCCAACCACCAGATCCTGCACAACGCCGTCGTCATCGCGACCGCCTACGACCTCACCGGCGCATCCGGATACCGGGACGGCGCCGTGCAGAGCATGGACTACATCCTCGGCCGCAACGCACTGAACATGTCGTACGTGACGGGTTACGGCGAGGCTCATTCCCACAACCAGCACGCACGGTGGTACGCCCACCAGCTCGACCCGAGCCAGCCGAACCCACCCGACGGCACCCTGGCCGGGGGCCCGAACTCAGGCATCCAGGACCCCTTCGCGCAGAGCAAACTCCAGGGCTGCGTCGGTCAGTTCTGCTACATCGACGACATCCAGTCCTGGTCGACGAACGAACACACCGTCAACTGGAACTCGGCCCTGACCCGGATGGCGTCCTTCGTGGCGGACCAGGGCTGACGCGGCCGGGTGGCGTGCGCCGGGCAAAAGTAGTTTTCAAGTTTCCATGCCGACGGTGTCACACATCAGGACTCTCGCGGTTCAGCGTGGTGCAGGGGGTTCGCGCAGCGATGCCGGGCCCTTTGCTCCAGATCGTCCGCTGCATCCACACGTACGGGAGTTTCCGATGTCCAACGCCTATGTCATCGTCGCCGTTCTCACCGCCGCCTGGGTCGGCTTCTCCGGGTTTTCCCTGCTGCGCCGGGCCGACTTCGTGACGCAGCCGCTCGTCGAGTACGGCGTCCCGCGTTCCTGGTGGACGCTGCTGGGGCTGGCCAAGGCCGCCGGCGCGGCAGGACTGCTGGTCGGTCTGGCGGTCCCAGGGATCGGCATCGCGGCCGGGATCGCGCTGGTGCTGTACTTCCTCGGCGCGGTCGTTGCCGTACTGCGGGCACGCTCCTACAAGACCGTAGCCTTCCCCGTCCTGTATCTCGCCCCGGTCGTTGTCACCCTGATCCTTGGCCAGGCCGTCTGACCTGCCAGGATGGGCTCGTCGTGCGGTGTACGGGGCGGAGGGCCGGCCACCGGACGCGTGTGCGGGCTCGGCGGTCGGCCTGGCAGGATGACCGCATGGTGACGAATCAACCGTGGACGGGGTTTCACGGTGATCTGCTGGCGGCGAAGACGTTGGTGTACGACCCCTGCGGTTTTTCCTGCTCACTGCCGGTGGCCGAACCGGAGAGCGGCGAGTACGCGGCGCACGCGTACACGCTCGACGGCCTCGCGGTCCGGTTCCGCGTGGCGAAGACAACCCCGACGAAGGTGGGTCAGTTCGTCACCGTGTGGCAGCGGTCCGAAGAGGGCCCGATCCGGCCCTTCGACGCGGCCGACGGCGTGGATCTCTTCGTCATCAGCAGCCGGGATGACGACGGCTTCGGGCAGTTCATCTTCCCGCGCGAGGTGCTGAGCGAGCGCGGCATCGTCTCGCGCAACGGCGTCGGTGGGAAGCGGGGGTTCCGTGTCTATCCGCCCTGGGTCACCACGACCAACCGGCAGGCGGGCAGCACTCAGGTATGGCAGGTGGACTACTTCCTCCACCTTGGCAAGGACGGGCCCGTCGACCTGGCCCGTGCACGCGACCTCCACCACCCGTAGACGCCGAACCGCTCCGCGTGGCTGGCAGGCGACTGGACCACGGGGCCCTGTCCCTCGGGGACTCCGGTAGGGGATCATCCTCAGGAGCGACAGCGACGCGGTTCTCGGGAGGCGTGATGATCACGTGGCGGCGAGTGGCCGAGGCCGACTTCGGCTTGCTGCGGCACTGGCTCGCGCAGCCGCACGTGGCCCGGTGGTGGCACCACGACACCTCCGCGGAGGCGGTCGCACGGGACTTCGGCCCGGCGGCGCGCGGAGAGGAGCCCTCCGAGGACTTCCTGGTGCTGGTGGAAGGCACGCCGGTAGCCCTGGTGCAGCGGTGCCGGTTCGCCGATTACCCCGACTACGGCGCGGAACTGGACGGCCAGATCGAGCTCCCGGATGCGGCGGTCACGATCGACTACCTGATCGGAGACCCCGCCCGGGTAGGGCAGGGCCTGGGGCCGCGCATCATCCGGGCGATCGTCGAAGCCACCTGGGCCGATCACCCGGACGCGCCCGCCGTCATCGTCCCGGTCCACATGGCCAACCGCGCTTCGTGGCGCGCGCTGGAGAAGGCCGGGCTGCGCAGAATCGGCACCGCCGACCTCGCCCCGGACAACCCGGACGACGACCGCGCCCACTACGTCTACCGCGTCGACAGACCCGTCGACGAGGCCTCCGACACCGCCGAGGACTGACCGGCAGCACTCTCAACAGCAGGAGGGAATAGCCGAGTTAGAGGTACGCCGTCGCGGGGCTTTTCACGGGATTGCCGGACCCCCGGCTCCCGGGTCCTCTAGGGTGCGGATACGGCGTACTGCCCATTGCGGCCACCTGAGGAGGAACCTGTTGTTATCGCGCTATGGTCCCCAGCATGCCCCCGCCGGCGATGTGAGCGCGGCTCTGATGGTGATCGACTCCCGGCTCAAGCAGGTCTACGGCGGCAAGACCGAGAGCGACCCGGAACAAGAGGCGCTGGTCGAGCAGTTCATCGCGTCACTGGGCCCGGAGGGGGCCAGTGACCTGCTGGACGGCGCCTGCACGCTGATCTATATGTTCATGACGTGGCTACGGAAGGCCCACGAGGAGCACGAGAAGGACGTCATCGAGCACGTGGTGCCCAACCTGGTGGCCGCGATGCGGATGATGCCCAGGAGTGTGAGTCCCGAGGCCATTCCCACCATGGCGGGCCTGGTCATCGCCGCGGGCACCGGCCTGAGCCCGAGCCTGTGGCGCCAACAGTACGGGGACTGGACCGAGGAGGAGATGACTCCCCTCGAAGTCACCGCCTTTCTGCTCGCGGAGCACATCAACCGCATCACCGACGACACCGACTTCGCCACCCGTCTGATCACGGACGCCCTCGCCCGCGCCAGCGAGAATTGATGTGCCCCACCTGGCCCGCCCGGCCGCGATTCTGCTGACTCCGGCCGAGCGGGCCCAACCGGCGCTTCCCGCCCGAGATGAGGCCTCCGGGTCAGGGGCGGCGTCCCGCGAGGACACAGAACTCGTTCCCCTCCGGGTCGGCCAGGGTCACCCAGCTCTCCTCACCGGTCTGCCCGACATCTGCATGTCGTGCACCCAGGTCGAGCAGACGACGGACCTCTTCGTCCTGCTCCCTGTCGGTGGGGTTGACGTCGATGTGGAGCCGGTTCTTGACGGTCTTGCCCTCGGGTACGCGCGCGAAGGTCAACGACGGTGGCACCGGGCCGAGGCGGTCCTTGCCTTCAGGCACCAGAGGGGAGCCGATGGCTACGAATCCGTCCTCTTCCTCCTGCACCTCGTAATCCAGAACCGCGCACCAGAACCGGGCGAGACCCTGGGGATCCGCACAGTCGATCGCCAGCTCGGTGAACTTACTGGTCATGTCAGGACCTCCCGGTCACGTTGCGGATCCGCCGAAGACCACACCATCCCGAGGCGGAAGGCTCAACTGCGCGTCGCCATAGTACGGAAGAGTCCTCGCCATGGCGCGCACGGCCACGGGTGCCTGCGGCGATGCCGATTCGTGCATTGGCCGCGTGATCGATAAGGTGCCTGGTCACGACCGTACCCCCGTTCGATCCGCGGGCCGGTCAGGGCTCTGCCGTAGTTGGTGGCACCTCCACGGCTGCTGGGCCGACCTCTGCCTGCCTCGGATCCCGGGATGGGGAGGGGCGGTCCTCACGGCGGGGCAGCAGGCCCCGGCCGACGGGTCAGGAGGAACGAGTGGCACAGGTCATCGCCGAGGTCTCGCGGACGTTCAACGAGTTTCTGCTCTTGCCGAACCGGACGCGGACCGACTGTTCGGCTGCGACGGTCGACTTGCGTACGCCGCTGGTGCGGCACGTCGCGGGCGAGGCGTCGGCGATCGAGCTGCAGTCCCCGTTCACGTCCGCGATCATGCAGGCCGTCAGTACACCCGAGCTCGCGATCGCGCTCGCGCGAAGCGGTGGTCTGAGCTTCGTCCACCACAACCAGCCGATCGAGGACCAGGCCGCGGCGGTCCGCCAGGTGAAGAACTTCAAGGCCGGGTTCGTCACCAGCGACACCAACGTCCGCCCCGACGACACCCTGGGCCTCCTGGTCGAGGTCATGCGCCGCACCGGTCACAGCACCGCCGCGGTCACCCACGACGGGACCGCCACCGGCCGTCTGCTCGGCCTGGTGACCTCCCGGGACTTCCACCCCCAGCGTCATGACCTGGACGGACCGGTCAGCGGCCGGATGACCCCCGTCGCCGAACTGGCCCATGCCGGGGCCGACATCACGCTTTCCGAAGCCAACGCGCGGCTGTGGGACGAACGGCTGGACTGCCTCCCGGTGCTCGACACCGAGGGCCATCTGCAGCACCTGGTGTTCCGTTCCGACTACGCGGACAACAAGCGCTTCCCGAACCAGGTCGTGGACGCCGCCAAGCGTCTGCGTGTGGGCGCGGGTATCAACACCCACGACTATCAGGAGCGCGTCCCGGCCCTGCTGGAGGCCGGTGCGGACGCGCTGTGCTTCGACTCGTCCGACGGTTACAGCGACTGGCAGGCGCAGGCGCTGTCCTGGGTGAAGAAGCACCATCCGGAGATCCCGGTCGGCGGCGGCAACGTGGTCGACGGGGAGGCGTTCACCTTCCTCGCCGAGGCGGGAGCGGACTTCGTCAAGGTCGGGGTGGGCGGCGGTTCCATCTGCATCACCCGGGACCAGAAGGGTATCGGCCGCGGCCAGGCCAGCGCGGTGCTGGACGTCGCGGCGGCCCGGGACGCGTACCGCGAACGCACCGGTGAGTACGTACCGATCTGTTCCGACGGTGGGTTGGTGCACGACTACCACGTGGCCCTGGCGCTGGCGATGGGGGCCGACTTCGTCATGATGGGGCGTTACTTCGCCCGCTTCGACCAGGCGGCCGGCGCGAAGCTGCCCACCCGCGACGGCTTCGTGAAGGAGTACTGGGGCGAGGGCTCCAACCGGGCCCGCAACTGGCAGCGCTACGGCCAGGGAGGTCAGGGGCTGGTCTTCGAGGAAGGCGTGGACGGCTACGTCCCCTACGCGGGCGACCTCAACGAAGGGCTCGCCCTGACCGTCGCCAAGCTCAAGACCACGATGGTCTCCTGCGGCTCCAACACCCTGCCGGAATTCCAGTCCACGGCCCGGCTGACCCTCGTATCGGACCAGAGCTTCCAGGAGAGCCACGCCAACGTCACTCTGAGGGACACCCCGGCGACGGTCTCCTGACCAACCCCTGAGTCCTCGGCGTGAGGACTACTGGCGGGAGCGGAACCGCGCGCGGTCGCGACAACCCTCTCCCGCCAGTAGTCGCGCTCCGGCTCCAGGCGCCGTTGTCAGTGGCGGCGTATAGCGTGCGCGGGTCAACTGGCAGGACTGGACCGGGGAGAGTACGGATGGAATTCCGAATCGAGAGAAGCGCTTTCGCGGAGGCTGTGGCGTGGGCTGCCCGGTCGCTGCCCACGCGGTCGCCCGTGCCGGTACTGGGCGGCCTCCTGCTGACCGCCGAGGAGGGCCTGCTCCGTATCTCCGGCTTTGACTACGAGGTGTCCGCGAACATCGAGGTGCCGGCCGAGACGGTGGAAGCCGGCCAGGTCCTCGTCCTGGGGCGCCGCCTGCTCGACATCTGCAAGGTGCTGCCCGACGCCGTGGTGGAGTGCGCGCTGGATGGCGCGCGTTTCACCGTGGAAGGCGGTGGTACGCGGTTCGGACTCTCGACGCTGCCTCGGGAGGAGTATCCGCGGCTGCCCGGGCTGCCGGAGTTGCGCGGTGTGGTGGACGCCGGGGAGTTCGCGGCGGCGGTGGCTCAGGTCGTGATCGCCGCGGGGCGTGACGATGCCCTTCCGGTCCTCACCGGCATCGGGCTCCGGCTGGACGGCGAGTCGATGACGCTGGCGGCCTCGGACCGCTACCGCTATGCCGTGCGTACGGTGACGTGGAACCCCGACGCGGTGGACTCTGAAGCCGTGGAGGTGGTGGTTCCCGGTCGCAGGCTGACCGAAATCGCCCGCTCGCTGGCGAAGTCAGGCCTGATCCGTATCGGACTGAGTGGCCCGGGCAGCCCGGGTAGCGGTCTCATCGGTTTCGAGGGAGCCGGGATGCACACGACGGTGCGGCTGCTGGAAGGCCGACTGCCGCGCTACGACAAGCTGTTCACCCTGGACAGCCCGGCCGTCGCGGTCGTCGAGCGGGAGCCGCTCGCCGACGCGGTCCGCCGCGTCGCGATCGTCGCGGAACCCAACAGCCCGATCCGCCTGGACTTCTCCACCGAGGGATCGGTCCTCCTCCAGGCGGGTTACGAGGACGACATCGCCGCCCAGCAGCTTCCTGCCGCCCTGACGGCCGCCGAGGACATGGCGGTCGCCTTCAACCCGGCATATCTGTTGGAGGCCCTCAACTCCTTCAGCGCCGCGCGGGTGCGTTTCGAACTGCTGGGCCCCGGCCAGCGGGCGCTGCTCACCGGCGTACCGGGGTCGGACCACACCGAGCGCGACGAGCACCAGCATCTGCTCATGTCCGTACGGCAGTTGAGCTGACGGTCCCACCGGCCCGGCGTGGGGTGTCCCGTGGTGAAAGATGAGATCGTGATCTCCAAGGAACGCGCCGTCGAGCTCATCGAGTCCTTCCTGGCCACGGAGCTGCCGACGTGGCGATGGGAGGGACCCGCCCCCACGCCGGACATCTACCACGTGGAGGAACGCGCGGTCGGCTGGCTCGTCTTCTGGCGCTCGGCGGAGCAGGCCCGCGCCCGTGACATGCGCGGCAGCTTCGTCGGCGGCCACTACTTGGTGGACCGGCTCGACGGGAGCATCCACTACGTGCCCGCCGTCCGGGGAGAGGAGGAGGGCTGGGAGGAGCAGTACCTCCTGGAGGTCAAAGGCATCAGGCGGCCTGATCCACTGGCTGCCACTGTTCGCGCGCTCGTGCACTCCGCCGGGGGCGTGGCCGCGATGGTTCACCTGCGCCGAGAGGCTCCGCGACTGAGCCTTCAGGAGGCGAAGGCCTACGTCACGAGCGTTCGGGACGGTGCCGAACCACCGGAAGAGCTGGCGCGCCTGACGCGGAAGGAGCCGAAATGGCCGCTCCAGCCCATCGAAACGCTCGCTGGTCCGGTTGAGTAGAGGCCTCGCGTATGGACTGCTCGGCGTCGGCCGTCTGCGGCGTGACTCGCCCGGGCCGGCACCCCGTTCGCCGAACCCGGGCAGTCATCGACCGCTGACCTGCGTCTACGGGCGCCAGTCGGCCTCCAGGTCATGGGAGTCGGTCTTGGTGAGCAGGGCCAGTGCGGTGCCGTCGGCCCGTACCAGGCAGAGGTGTTCGGGGTCCGTGTCGTCGGTGCCGCCTCTGGTGAAGACGAGGCGGCTGCCGTCGGGGGACCAGGAAGGGTTCTTGTCGTTGAAGCGGGCCGCGGTGATGCGGTGGAGTCCGGTGCCGTCGGGACGGACGAAGTAGAGGTGGGCGAACCCGGAGGCGTCCACGCGGCTGAAGGCGATGCGGTTGCCGTGCGACCAGTCGGGCGTCCAGTCGTGGGAGCCGGGACCGGTCACCGCGGTCTCAGCCAGGGTGGACAGCCGGATCCGCATCAGCCTGCTGTGTCCGGCCGCGTCCGTGCGGTTGAACGCCAGGTACTTGCCGTCCGGGGACCACGTCGGGTGGAGGTCGTCCGCCGCGGTGTGGGTGAGCCGGGTGGCGGGCGTGCCGTCGATGTCGGCCACATAGATCTCGCGCTGGGTGCCCACCGGCTTGGCGTAGGCGATCCGCTTGCCGTCGGGGGACCAGGCCGGGTCGGAGGCGCCCTTGGTGCCCGGGACGGCCTTCAGGTCGCCGCCCGTGGTCTTCATCGTCCAGATGCCGTCGATGGCGCCACCGGATCCATAGCGGACGAAGGCCACCCGCTTGCCGTCCGGCGACCAACTGGGCATCACCTCGCTGACGGTGGCGGTGTGGGTCAGCGGGACGGGCGTGCCGCCGCTGGGGGAGATCGCGTAGAGGTCTTCCGTGGGCGCTGCCGCCGTGTACCGGGCGAAGACGATCCGGTGGCCTCCGGCCGCCCCCGCGTCTCCTGCCGCGCCGAGAGTCAGTGGCGCTGCCATGGCCATCGCCATGGCGGCGACCGCCGCCCGGCGCCGCGCGGTGCCGTTGCCGGTCCTGCCGAGTCTTCGCTCCCTCACGGCGGTTCCGCCGTTCCCTGTGCTCTGCTGATGGTGTGTCAAGGTGTCCACCCCGATCCCTCCGTGCGGCCTGCTGCCGCCCGCTTCGGCCCGTAAACATCCCACCGACGGGGCTCCTGGGGAAGAAAGGTCACCGAGCAATACGAGCCCTGTGACGTGGTGCGGACATGGCTGTCACACGCGAGGGACCCGAGGCGCGGCAGCGCGTGCCCGAGGCACCCTATCCAGGCCGCCCTGCGGTATGGCAGGCTCCGGTCCGGCCGGAGCAGGCGGACCGTAGGGCATCAGCCGTCCGCTTCCGCGCGGCAGGAGCGAAGCGTGCTTTGCCGCCGGCGGCCACACCGCACGAGCCATGCGACGGGAGGCTGATCGGCAATGCGCACATCACGCCGGAGCACAGCACGGACGACGGCACTGGCCCTGGTGGCCGCCGCGGCACTCGCGGTCGGCGCGACGGCGACCACCTCCGCGGCGGGGGCACCCGCGGTGAAGAAGCAGGGGCCGACCTCGGTGGCCTACATCGAGGTGAACAGCAACAGCATGCTCAACGTCGGCAAGTACAAGCTGGCCAACGGCGGCGGCAACGTCTTCGACATCGCCGTGGTGTTCGCCGCGAACATCAACTACGACACCGCCAAGAAGTCGGCGTACCTGTACTTCAACCCCAACGTGCAGCGCGTCCTCGACAACGCGGCGACCCAGATCCGCCCGCTGCAGGCGAAGGGCATCAAGGTGATGCTGTCGGTGCTCGGCAACCACCAAGGCGCCGGGTTCGCCAACTTCCCCTCCAAGGCGGCCGCTTCGGCCTTCGCGAAGCAACTGTCCGACGCCGTGAGCACGTACGGCCTCGACGGCATCGACTTCGACGACGAGTACGCCGAGTACGGCAGGAACGGCACCGGCCAGCCCAACGACAGCTCGTTCGTCTACCTGGTCTCCGCGCTGCGCGCCAACATGCCGGACAAGCTGATGTCGCTCTACAACATCGGCCCGTCGGCGACGAGGCTGTCCTACGGCGGAGTGAACGTCTCGTCGAAGTTCACCTACGCCTGGAACCCGTACTACGGCACCTGGGGTGTGCCCGGCATCGCTCTGCCGAAGGCGAACCTCTCACCGGCGGCCATCGACTTCGGATCGACGTCCTCGACCACCGCGGCGAGCCTGGCCAGGCGGACCGTCAGCGAGGGCTACGGCGTCTACCTGACCTACAACCTGGACGGCTCCGACCGGCACACCTACGTGACCGCCTTCACCCGGCAGCTGTACGGAAGCGACGCCGTGTACACCCCCTGAAGGCGCGAGGGAGGCCAGTGGCCGCTGTTGCAGGACGGTGACAAAGGCGGGGCAACGCATTCGAGGCAAGGGATATCTCTTCAGGCAAGAAGCGAGCAAAGGGCACCAACTCGCTGAAGCGCGAGATCCGGTGCTTTTCGACCGAGAGGGATATTCATGGCCATCACCAAGCGGCACTCCCTGCGTATCGCTGCCGTGGGCGTCGTCAGCGCGGCGTCCGTCGTTCTCGCGGGAACCGTTGCCTCGGCCGCCACCCCGGCCGCCGCCTCCGCCCCGCAGGCGCCCGCCGCCAAGGCCGGTATCACCGCCAAGCCGTCGGTGACCTCGGTCAAGGCGTGGCAGCTGTTCCGGGTCACCGGCACCGCGACCGGGCTGAAGGCGGGCAGCAAGATGGTCCTCCAGCAGAAGCAGGGCGCCAAGTGGGTCAGCCTGCCCGCCGTGACGCCGCTCGGCTCCAAGGGCACCTACTCCCTCGGCGTCAAGTTGGGCCTGAAGGGCAAGAACGACCTGCGGATCGTGAGCGGGAGCACCGCCTCGCCGGTGTTCAACGTGACCGTGCGCTGACCTCCCGTCGCGCGCGGGCCCGCACACGGCCCGCGCGCACGGCCCCTCAGCCCGTGGCGAGCCGGGTCCGGCGGTAATTCGCTTGACCTGGTCATGGGGCAACGCTGCACTGTGGCGGGACACCACGACCGGTGGTGCCGGTATCGCGGGGAGGCAGTCGCAGCCATGGAGATCCGTTCCACCACCGACCAGGACCTGGATGTCTTCGTCGACACCCTCCATGCCGCGTTCGGGCGCTTCCCGGACACTTGGGCCCACGGCAGCGGGGCGTGGTGGTCGGCGCTCGAAATGGACCGCGGGCTGTTCGCGATGACGCCGCAGGGGCGCCCTGTCGGTACGGCCGGCGCGTACTCCTTCGAGCTCACCCTGCCCGGCGAGATCCTCGCCCCGGCCGCCGGGGTGACCGCCGTCGGTGTCGTGCCCTCGCACCGGCGTCAGGGCGTGCTCAGCGCGATGATGCGGCACCAACTCACCGAGCTGCGGGCCCGAGGCGAGTTCCTCTCCGTGCTGCTGGCGTCCGAGGCGCTGATCTATCGCCGGTTCGGGTACGGGCCGGCGACCTACACCCAGCGACTGACGGTTGCACACCACAAGGGCGCCTTCGCCCCGCCTCGGGCGCGCGGCGAGGCCCGCTCGGACACCGGCTCGGTCGAAGTGCTGCGGCGTGCCGACTGCGGGGAGGTCCTGGAAGAGGTCTACGACCGGTACCGCCGCGCCCAGCCCGGCGCGCTGTCCCGACCGCACCGCTGGTGGGCCATGGGCGCCGGGCAGCCGCCGATCTCGCGGGCGCCGCGCTATGTCGCCGTCCACCGTGACGCCCACGGCGTCCCCGACGGGTACGCCAGCTATTCGATCGACGATTCCAGCACCCTGACGGTCGACGAGACCATCGCCGCGGACGACGCCGTCTTCACCGCCCTGGCCCGGTTCGTCCTCGGACACGACCTGGTCAATGAGGTCGTGTTCAAGCACGTCCCGCCCGAGCACCCGCTGCGCTGGCAGCTCACGGACTTCCGTGCGGGGCAGGTGAGCAACGACACCGACTGGCTCTGGGTGCGGCTGCTGGACGTCCCGCGTGCGCTGACCGCGCGCGGCTGGTTCATGGACGGCGAGCTCGTCCTCGACGTCGACGACCCGTTCCTCGGCGAGCACGGCCGGTACCTGCTGACCGTCCGGGACAGCAAGGCCGAGTGTGTCCCGACGGACCGGGAGCCCGACCTGTCCCTGGACGTGAGCGACCTCGGCTCGATCTACCTCGGCGGCACCGCACCGAGCACGCTCGTACGGGCCGGACACATCCGGGCCCACCGCCCGGGCGCGGCCGCCCTCGCCGACGCCCTCTTCCGCGCCGAGCGCGCCCCGCACTGCCTGCACTGGTTCTGACCGGGCGCTCGTCGACCTCACGCGGCTGACGAAGGCGACCGCTTCGATCAGGCTGTCGCCGGGTCGTCCAGTGGCAGGCCCAGGTGCTCGGCGACGGTGGTAAGGGTCGTTCCCAGAGGGAGCGCGACCCGGGTGACGGCGTGCTGGTCGCCCCGGGTCGGGTCCCTGTTGACGATCACCACCGGGGTCCCGGCCTGGGCGGCCTGGCGTACGAAACGCAGCCCGGACATCACCGTGAGCGAGGAACCCAGGACCAGCAGGGAGGTCGCCGCGCCCACCAGCGTGCGGCAGTGCGCCACCCGCTGGGGCGGAACCGCTTCGCCGAAGAACACCACGTCCGGCTTGAGGACGCCACCGCAGACGGTGCAGGGCACCACGTGGAAGTCCCCGACCTGTTCGTCGGTGAGGTCGGCGTCGCCGTCGGGGTTGATCGCGGCGGCCACCGGCGCGAAGCCCGCGTTGGCCTCCTCCAGCCGCCGGGCGAGCTCACGGCGCCGGCTGAAGTCGCCGCAGGAGAGGCAGACGACCCGCTCCAGGCTTCCGTGGAGCTCCACCACTCCGTCGCTGCCCGCGGCCTGGTGCAGACCGTCGACGTTCTGGGTGATCACACCGCTGAGCAGGCCGTGCCGCCCGAACGCGGCCACGGCCCGGTGCCCGGCGTTGGGCCGGGCGCGGCCGAAGGTGCGCCAGCCGAGGTGACTGCGCGCCCAGTACCGGCGCCGGGCCCGGGGGCTGGAGGTGAACTCCTGGTACGTCATCGGCGTGTGCCGACTGAGGCTTCCGCCCTCGCCCCGGTAGTCGGGGATGCCCGACTCCGTGGAGAGACCGGCTCCGCTGAGCACCACCACACCGCCGCTGCTCAGCACATCGGCGACCGGCCCCGGATCCGTGGTGCCGGGCGGCAGGCTCGTGTCGGGGGTCCAGCTGAGCGTGGGGCGCATGCGCATACAGCCAGCGTACGAAACGGGCGGGGAACCGGCACGGAGGGCGAGGGTTGGGGCCCGGGCGGTCCCAGTGGTCGTGGGCCGGTCATTCTGCGGCCGCACCGCCCATCGGAGCCCCCGGCTCGCCGCCGGCTCGTAGGCCGAAGCCGGGCGAACCCCCGCCGTTCGCATGCGCACCGTGCGCCAAGTGGCCGTACATCGAACGGTGTTGGGTTGGAGATCTCTGCGGTCGCCCCTCTTGCCGGTTCGTTCGACTTCGATGAAACTGGCATGCGCTTGACAAACTCTCCACCGAACCTTCTCGTTATGCACACAGAAAGGACCGTCATGAGCCCTGTGGCACTGCAGATCCGCGACGCCGGCCCGCTCGACGTGGCCGTGGAGGAAGAAGAGATCCCCTTCGAGGAACAGGCCGACCCCAGCCGTGGTCTCCAGGCGTGTCTGGCGGACCCCTGGGTGACCGCGACGACCCGCTTCGCCTGCGACTAGGCAAGGGGCGCGAGTGACGGCCGGACCGGCCTGGGCCGGTGAGGACAGGTCCGGGACGGCCGCCACTGGCGAGGTGCCGACGCCACCGCCGCCCGGAACACCGCACCGCACGGGCTCCCGCGCGCCGGGCCCGGAACGCGGCCTCGACGAGAGAGTCGGGAACCTGCTCGCGGGCCGCGAGCGGCGTCTCGTCGC
This sequence comes from Streptomyces sp. TLI_146, assembly GCF_002846415.1. Lineage (NCBI taxonomy): Bacteria > Bacillati > Actinomycetota > Actinomycetes > Kitasatosporales > Streptomycetaceae > Streptomyces > Streptomyces sp. TLI_146. Next base: position 908,878 of record NZ_PJMX01000001.1, on the reverse strand, counting down.
CGACGAACAGTGGCTCTACCTGTTCGCTCCCCACCCGCGGGCGAGTGAACTCCCCAGCCATGGTTGGAAACTGCACGTATCCACCCGCCCGGAGGATCTTGAACGGGTCGCCGACCTGATCGTCCCTGTGCTGCTGCGCTATGTCTGCGACGCCAAATTCGCCCGCGACGCGACGGTGTTGGGCCTGATGAACAGTGGCGCCCTCGATGCCGCGCTCGTCGGGAAGGCGGTCACCCTCTACCCGCGACCGCAGGATGTGACGGTGCTGGGCGCAGAACTCGCCGCTCTGCTGGCCGGTTGGCCCGGCCCCCGGGTGCTCAGCGACCGGCAGATCCGCTCCGACGCCCCCGTCTACTACCGGTACGGCCCGTTCCGGGCCACCGGCACCGACGATGCCGCCCTTGTCATGACGGGCCCCGACGGGACGCGCTGGAGTGGGCGCGCGGGCACGCGATACCGCCAACCACCGTGGGCCGCCGATCCGTTCCGGTCCGCCAAACCGGCCTCGGGCCGCCCTGCCCGTCTGGTCGGCGGGCGGTACCGGCTCACCACGGGCATCGCCCGTTCCCCCCACGGCGATGTCTACCGTGCCGTGGACACCGCCTCCGGCGAGCGCGTGATCGTCAAGCAGGCCAGGGCCTACGTCGGTGAGGGCCCCGACGGTGTCGATGCCTGCGGCCGTCTGCGGCACGAGCACACCGTTCTGCGCGCCCTGGCGGGCGTCGAAGGCGTCCCCCAGGTTCGCGACCACCTCCGTCACGGCGACGACGAGTACCTGATCACCACCGACTGCGGGCCCCGTGACCTGCGCCGCGATGTGCTCGGCCACGGCCCGTACGCACCCGCCGCCGAACCCACGTCCGTAGGCGCCGGGGCAGGGGGTGTGAAGGCGAACAACCGCGAAATGGCCGCGCTGGCACGGCGTCTGCTGGCCGTGCTCGACGCGGTGCACGCGCGTGGCGTCGTGGTGGGCGACCTCAAACCGTCCAACGTGGTGCTCGGTGAGGACGACACCGCGTACCTCGTCGACTTCGGCGTCAGCGCGCTCCACGGCGACCGGCCCGCCGGGGCGACGCCGGGCTACTCGATGCCGGTGTACCGCGAGGGCGAGCCGCCCGGACCGGCCGACGACCTGTATGCGCTCGGTGCGACCCTGTACTTCGCGCTGACCGGCATGGACCCGGTGGTCGTCGACCGAGATGCGGCGGTCAACCGGGACCGCACCCTCGCGTGTCTTGCCGCCGTGCTCCCGGGCGCGCCGCACCGGTCGGCACGCGAACTCGTCGCAGGGCTCCTGGACCCCGATCCTGTACAGCGTGCCGCCTGCGCACGGCGGTGGCGCGGCCGCCCGGCACCCCTGGCCACCGGGCGCCGACTTCCGTCACCGCCGAGAGTCACCCGCGGCCTCCTGGACGACCTGATCGCACATACCGTCACGATCTGTGCGACCGCCGCCACCGAACTGCCCGCAGGACCGCAGCCCCGGCACGGGCAACTTCACTTCGGGCTGACCCTCTACGACGGTGCGGCCGGCGTGGGTCTGGAACTGCTGCACCACTTGGAACACCCAGGCGTCCGCCAGGCCGTGGCCGACCTCGCCCATCGCACTGCCCGCCACACCGCCCTGCCGACCCTGACCAACGCGCTGTACACCGGCCGTACCGGCGTCGACCTCTTCCTCGACGTCGCCGCCGAACGGATTGGCACGGCCGAGAAGTTCGCCCCCCCACCGGGCTTGCGGCCCTACGACGACACCGGTGACCAGATCGGCGGTGCGGCGGGCGCCGGGAGCGGGCTGTTGGCGCTGGCCTGCCGTGCGTACGCGGCGGGGCGGAACGAGGAGGCCGACGCGCGGTTGGCCGCAGCGGGGGAGTGTGTCCGCGACCTCCTGGCCATGGAGGGTGGGCGGGAGCATCCGGAGCCGCAGCGTTCGGCGGCGGCGTCCGAGGCGGCGTTCCCGTTCGGCTTCGCCCACGGCCGGGCGGGCGTCGTCCACTTCCTGCACGCCTACCACCGCTTCACCGGTGACCCGGCCGTCGGCGCGGCCGCCCGCTCCGGGCTGGACGAACTCGCCGTGCACACACCGCGCCTGCTGGCGCTGGCAGCCCGCCCCGAGGCCCACCGGCGCTACGGGTCCTGGTGCCGTGGACTCGCCGGGATCGGAGCCCTGTTGATCGAGGCGGGTGGGTACGAGCGGGCCTCGCGCCTGACGGACCTGGGGGTGCGGTGCGCCTGGGCGTGCCGCGACCTCGCGCCCCGGATGAGCCCGGTGTCCCAGTGCTGCGGGCTGGCCGGGGTCGGCGAGTTGCTCATCGACGCCGCGGCCGTCACCGGCGACGGCCAACTGCACCGCGCCGCCGAGGACATGGCGGGCCTGATCCTGTCCCGCAGCGGTGGTACTCCGCGGCGGCCGGTGTTCCCCGACAACACCCTGGCCGCTTCGGGACCGGGGTGGGCCACCGGCAGCGCGGGCGTGCTGTCCTTTCTGCGCCGCCTGCGCGACCACGGGGGTCCCCGTCTGTGGACCGACAGCACGCAGGCCCCGGTGAAACCCCTCTCGGGACCCTGAGCCGCAAGGGCCGGGTAGCGGACCCGGCCCTTGCGGGCAGTGGTCGGTCAGACGCGGTCGGCGGCGATCAGGAGGTACTGGAAGGAGCCGTCCTCGTACGACTTGAGGAAGGCCTCTTCGATGCCGGTGACCAGGGAGGACGTGGCCCGCAGCTGCCAGTAGGGCGTGGTCGCGGCCGTCAGGTCGATGACGGCTTGCGGCACGAGGCGGTTGTCGGCCATGGCCCGCAGGTACTCCCTGCGGGAGTGGATGTTGCATTCGAAGTGGGCGTTGATCTGGGAGACCCACTTGGAGGGCTGGCCGTAACGCGGGTTCCAGCAGCCGGTGATGGTCACATAGCGGCCGCCGACGCGCAGGATGCGGGAGTGTTCGGCGAAGAGGTCCTCCAGGTCGACGTACATGCTCGACTCGTTGTTCCAGGAGGCGGCGGCCTGGCCGGTCTCGAAGGGCATGTCGAGCATGTTGCACACGCGGGCGCGGACGTGGTCCTCGATGCCGAGTTCATGGGCGCGCCGGTTGGCGAAGTCGGCCTGCTTGGCGGACAGGGTGACGCCCTCGACGCTGCATCCGAACCGCTGGTGGGCCATGACCATCGACCCGCCCCGCCCGCAGCCGGCGTCCACGAGCGTGTCGGCACGGCCGATGGTGCCGAGGTGGTCCAGCAGGACTTCGGCCTGTGCCGACTCCAGACGGTGAAGCTCGGCGATCAGCTTCTTCTCGTACTCGCTGTCGGCGGGGTCCCCGAGGGCGGCATGGTCGACGTCGCCGATGCCGTAGTGGTGGTGGTAGAGCCCGTCGACGTCGCCGAGACGCAAATTGACGGGCCTGGCCTCCTGGTCCCAGTAGCGGGCGATGTCCCCCTGGTAGGGCGATGCCGGGGCGGGGATGAAGGCGGAGGTGTTGGCGGTGAGCTCGGTGGTCACGGGAATGTCCACTCCTTACCAGAAATCGGGCAGGCTGTATCGGTAGGTGTTGGTCTGGTGCCAGTAGTGGTTGCCGTCGAGCCACGCCGCCACGCCGCGCAGGAAGCGCAGCAGGCTGGGTACGGGGCAGGCGGCAGCCACTGCGGCGGCTTCGGTCTCGAAGTCGTGCATGAGCTGGTTGTGGACCTCGACCGCCTTGAGATAGGCGTCCCGGTCGGACATGCCTTCACGTTCGGCGATCACCACCGGCAGGTTCAGGTGACGGCCGGGGCTTTCGAGTTCCTTGGTGTACGAGTACAGGTCGTTGACGATGGTCGTGGCGTTGCCGGCGAGTGCGATGACGCGCTGCACGTCGGGCCGCGCGTGCAGGTCGGCCGGCAGTTCGTACCCGCCGACGGTGTCGGTGATGGTGGGACAGGGGCGGAAGTTGTTGAACTGGCGCATCGCCAGGTACTCCCACACCTCGGGAACGGTGTCCGTCTCGGCCCACGCGGCCTCGGCGAGGTATCCCAGGTGCAGCCGGGCCATGTCGTGCCGGAACCGGTCGGCCTGTGAGTCGGTGGCGAGTTGGAGGAGGTATTCCATGGCGGAGCGGTAGGCACGCCGGGGTGCGTCCGACTGGAGCGAGGCGGCCCACTCCGGCTCGTACTCCTTCGTGGTGTGCAGCGGGTCGAGGGCCGTATGTGCCAGCAGAAGGCGGCTGCCGAGACCGATGGGCGAGCCCCCGTGGTCCTCGCAGTAGCAGTCGTCGACCGCGTTCTCGGCGACCATCAGCCGTGCGGCGACCATCAGGTGGTCGATGGTGGGGGCGTCCGGATGGCAGGCCACCATGTAGCGGGCGACGGAGAAGCCGTCGAACTGGTCCTCCCACTCCGGGGGGTACGCCTGGACCTCGTCCACCGCCCATGCCTTGATCCTGCGGCTGACCTCCTCCACCCGCGCCGGGTCGGGCGGCAGCACCGGATGGTGGTAGAGGCCCGGGATCGGGGTGCCCTCCACCGGTGTCACCGGGTCCGGGGAGTGCTCGCACAGGCTCAGCCGAAGGCCTGCCGTACCCAGACCGGTGGGACCCCGCAGGACCTGCTCCAGAACCGAGCTCAGCTGCCTCACCTCGGCGGCGGCACCGTCCCGCACCTGCTGCGCCACCAGGTCGCCGCCCGGGGCGTCGCCGAGTGCGGACTCGTCCGGACCGGCGGTTTCCGGGACCGGAGGAGCGGTTTTGAGGGCAGGTACGGGAACGGGGGGCGGCCCTGGCAGACGGGGCCGGGCACTGGCTTCCCCACCGGCTTCCACGCAGGCGGCGACAGTGTGCTCCCCGAAACGGGCCGCAGCCGCCGGCAGGCTCGACTGCACAGGGGCAGCATCGGGATCGGGCATCCGTAGCTCCTTGATGGGGTGAGGCGGTGCCCGGGTCCCGGGCATGTTCGACCAGCGGCCGGGGGGGGAGGTCCGGGCCGTGGGGACGCTGGACGGCTTCCCTAGTCGCCCCAGCGGCCGATCTGCACGTTCTCCAGCACACCGAGCGCGTTGGGCACCAGGATGGCGGCGGAGTAGTAGGTACTGACCAGGTACGAGATGATCGCCTGCTCGTTGATGCCCGTGCGGCGCACCGACAGACCCGGCTCGTACTCGTCGGGCAGGCCGGTCTGGTGCAGCCCGATGACGCCCTGGTTGTCCTCGCCGAGGCGCATGGCGAGGATCGAGCTGGTGCTCTCCTTGCTGATGGGGATCTTGTCGCAGGGCAGGATCGGCACGTCCCGCCACGCCCGGACCAGCTGCCCGCCGAGGTCGACATGGCCCGGATAGATCCCGCGGGCGTTGAACTCGCGCCCGATCGCCGCGATCGTCCTGGGGTGGGCGAGGAACAACTTGGTGCCCCGGCGGCGGCAGAGCAGTTCATCGAGGTCGTCCGGGGTGGGCGGGCCGGAGTGGGGCTGGATCCGCTGCTTGAAGTCGGCGTTGTGGAGCAGACCGAACTCCCGGTTGTTGATCAGCTCGTGCTCCTGGCGCTCGCGCAGCGCCTCGATGGTCAGCCTGAGCTGCTCCTCGGTCTGGTTCATCGGCCCGTTGTAGAGGTCCGCCACCCTCGTGTGGACCCGCAGGATCGTCTGTGCGACGGAGAGTTCGTACTCGCGCGGGTGGAGCTCGTAGTCGACGAAGGCGCCCGGCAGTCTGGCCTCGCCCTTGTGACCGGCCGACATACCGATCTCGGCCTCGCCGTGACGGTTCTGCCGCTGGCGGGGCAGCGACGTGGACTGCTCGATGTGGGCCCGCAGGCTCGGGGCCCTGGACAGCACGGCGTCGAAGTCGGCACGGGAGAGGGTGAGCAGCGTACCGGCGGTCTCGGCGGTGGCGGTGCTGTCCCAGGTGGCACCGGCGCCCACAAGCGCCTGCTCACCGAAGTGGTGGCCGTCGGCGAGCAGGCCGACGCCCACTTCGTCACCGTACTGACCGACGGAGGTCTGGCGGACGCGGCCGTGGACGATCAGGTTGAGCCCCTCGACGGGGGCGCCGCGCTCGGCCAGCACTTCGCCGGCGCGGAAGTCGCGCCGGACGCACCGGTCGGCGATCGCGGTCAGTACGTCGACGTCCTCGAAGCCGCGCAACAGGGCCAGTTCGCCGAGCTCTTGGGGAATGACCCGGATATCGGGACCGTCCTGGACGAACGCGATGTACCCATCGGCCACGGTGTAGCTCAGCCGTCGGTTCACCCGGTAGGTGCCGCCCTTGGCTTCCACCCAGGGGAGCATCCGCAGCAGCCAGCGGGAGGTGATCTCCTGCATCTGCGGTGCGGACTTGGTCGTGGTGGCGAGGTTGCGGGCAGCCGCGGTGCCCAGGCTCTGCTGCCGAGCCGGCTCCAGCTCCGCTTCCGGGCTGGTCTCGATGGTCATCGGCCGGGCTCTCCTTCGCGAGGGGGTGGTTCGTTGGTACGCGGGCCAACCGGTGCAGGCGAAACGAGGGCAGACCTCAGCGCGCCCGTCAGCTCCCGAGGACCAGTAAAGGGCCGGTGCGCCCGGCGCAGGCCAAGATCGGTTGTTGTTACCTCGATGCAGTGGTCTTGCCCCGTATGACGTTTGTTCCGGGCGTCGAAAGTATTCGGTCAGCTCGAACGCAGGCGCACTTGGCGCATGGCGGCATCCGATTCGGGAGGCGACGTCTCGCGTCCGGGGCGACGCGGCGCAGGTCGGGTGGTCCCAGGCCGTCCGCCGGTCGGCTCGGGCTCGGAAAACCATTGAGCGGCAGGGCAGTTGTGTGCCGGGGGCGCACGCGCCGGAGCGCGACAGTTCGAGCCACGTTCGATCATCGTCGGCTATGGCTCCACCGAACAGGCGGCGCGATGCTGGTAAGCGTTCCGGGCGGCGAGGGCGGGGGAGGGGGCGCCGGTGACCTCGACACGGGGCAGTGTCGGGGCGCGTCGGGCCCGTCCGCTGCCGCGAACTCGACAGTGCCCTCGTCGTCAAGGCGCCCACCGCCGCCCGTGAAGGCGTCGCGTTGAGGCAAGAGCTGGCATTTCGCGAAGAGTTCGGCATCGTGACAGCGGCCCATGGGCCGCGGGACAGGGGGCACGGGGTGGCAGCGCTGGAGACCTTGGAGCCGCAGGACCCCCGGCAGGCGGGGCGCTACCGGATCGTGGCACGACTCGGCTCCGGGGGCATGGGCCAGGTGTACCTGGCGCGTTCACCCGCCGGGCGTCTGGTCGCGGTGAAGGTGGTACGCCCGGAGCTGGCCAGGGACGCCGAGTTCCGGCGCCGCTTCGCCCGCGAGGTGACCGCCGCCCGGCGGGTCAGCGGCGCCTTCACCGCGGGCGTGGTCGACGCCGACCCGGACGGTTCCCCCGCCTGGCTGGCCGTCGTCTACGTACCGGGTGTCTCCCTGGGTGAGGCGATCTCCGCGCACGGACCTTGGCCGGTGCGGCCGGTACTCGCCCTGGGCGCGGGTCTGGCCGAGGCCCTGGAGGCGATCCACGCGGCCGGGGTCGTCCACCGGGACCTCAAACCCTCCAACGTGCTCCTCGCCGCCGACGGCCCGAGGGTGATCGACTTCGGCATCTCGCTGGCCGGTGAGGACAGCGCGCTGACCCATACCGGCATGACGATCGGTACCCCCGGGTTCATGTCGCCCGAACAACTCACGGGCCGGGCGGTCGGACCGGCCAGCGACGTCTTCGCCCTGGGCGCGTTGTTGGCCTATACCGCCACCGGAGTCGGCCCGTTCGGCAGCGGCACTCCGCACGCCCTGCACTTCCGTGCCGTATACGAACAGCCCAGCCTGGACACCCTCTCACCCGAGCTGCGCCCTGTGGTCGCCGCGTGCCTGGCCAAGGAGCCCGACGAGCGCCCCACCGTGGCTGCCCTGCTCGACCGGCTGACCACCATGGGCGGGTGCGGCAAGGGGGAAGAGACGGCCGACGTCACGGTGCTGCTCACCGAGCCCGGTTGGATGCCCGATCGGATCGCCCGGCTCGTACGGGAACACACCGATGCATCCCTGCCTCACACGCCACCCCCGGTTGTGCCGGACAAACCTTCGGCACCCCCCAACACTCCCGCTCCCGCACCGCCGCCCGCGCTGCACCACGCGCCTACCGAGACCGGGGCACCGTCCAGCCCCGTCCTGGCCTCTCCGGCCGATGCGGAGCTCCTCGACCCTCCGACGCCGAGGCCGGAGCGGCACCGCCGCCGTATACCGCCGCTGATGGCCGCGTTGGGGGTGGCCCTGGCGGTTTCGGCGATTGCGGTACTCGCGGTCTTTCTGGGGGAGACGGGTTCCAAAGGCCAGGGCGACGATCCTTCCGAGGACACGGGGCTCTCGCACTCCAAGTACTCGCCGAGCACGGCAGAGAGCCCGGAGGTCGGCGCCGCGAGGTTCGCCAGGGCACCGGAGGCCTGCAAGGCCCTCACCACAGGGGAGCTTGAGCAGCTGCTGCCCGGCGTGACGGACACGAACGGCGAGGCCGGATCGAGCAATACGGCCGACCACACCACCTGTTACTGGAGCGGTAAGGACAGCACCGACCACTTCCGCTTCCTCTCCGTTGCCGTGTGGCGCCACGACTCCGACACGCGGAGCGGCCAGCAGCACGCCGAGGACACCTACACGGACGCAGTCTCCGACGTCCGGACCAGCACCGACGCCTGGAACATCAGGACCGAGCCCGTGTCCGGCATCGGCGATCAGGTGACCGCCATCAGCTCCGACTCGAAGACGAACAACCACAACTACAAGGACGCGACGGTCGTGGTCCGTACGGGGAATGTCGTGGTCAGGGTCTACGACAGCGGCACGGGCTTCGCGGACGCGCTCCCGCCCGACTCCGCGAGCACGATGAGGGATGCGACGTCAGCGGCGAAGGACGTCATCGAAGCGGTCGCCGCGGCCAACAGGTAGCTCGGCTCCGACTCCTCAGGTAAAGGGCAGGTCACTTGCACCCCATAAAATTGCAAAAGCAAATCAATTTTTGGGTGTGCTGGACAAGATCATATCCCTCTAGTCCGGTTTGACTCCTATTGGGTGACTCTTCAAGACTTCGGCCTCATCTCCCCTTTACTTACGGGGGCATTACGTGATGAAGAGGGCAACCCAAACCAGCATGGACAAGCAAGACATCACCCCTGCGCGTATGCGCCGGGTCATCACCCGCGGCGTCGTCACCACCACCGCTCTGGCCGCCGTGGCCGGTGCGGCCGCGCCGGGCATCGCCATCGCCAGGCCCGCGCAGGCCGTGGCCGCGGCCGCCGCCGTCGGCACCGACGAGAAGCAGCGCGTGGAGGCGGCCGCGGTCGTCGGCCTGGACGCCACCTGGGACGTGCTCCAGCGCGGCGACCTGGACTTCATCCAGGAGCTGTGGCGCAAGGCCCGCGAGGGCGGCGAGAAGTACGAAGCGGTGCGGATGGCGGCCGAGGAGGCCATGCTCGACCCCGACGCGGAGGCCCACGTACGGTTCATCGCCAGCGGCATCCACGAGGCGTACGCGACCGACAAGAAGCGCGAGCAGGAACGCGAGGCCGCGGCCCGTGCCGACCGGCTCGCCAAGTCGCAGGCGCTGATCGCGGTGGGCATCCCCAACAGCCCCGACCTGCTGGCGCTGAGCGACGACAACTTCGTACGCGCCGTCATGAAGCACCAGGCCGCCGGTCCGCAGGTCAAGGCCGCGGCGGCAGCCGCGCTCGCCGGTGACGCGGCCGCCTGGCGCGAGTTCATCACCAACGGCGCCCGCGAGGCCCACCAGCGCGATGTGGCGGCCGAGCTCAAGGAGCTTGAGGAGAAGAACCGCGAGGAGGCGCGGCGCCGGCAGGAGCTGGCCGCGCGCAGGGCCACCGCCGCGCTGTTCAACCTCACGCCCTCCGAGGCCATGCTCGGGCTCAGTGACGACAACTTCATCCGCGAGCTGCTGCGCCAGGCCGTCGCCGCCAACGGCCCCGAGCTGTACGCCGCCGCCCAGAAGGCAGCGCTGAGCCCGGACGCGGCCGCCTGGCGCGAGTTCATCCACACGGGCGCGGAGAAGGCGTACAAGACCGACGCGGAGAACCGGCGCAAGCAGATCGCCGAGGCCAACAAGCTGCGTCTGAAGCAGATAGCGGCCGCCCTGGCGAAGACCGGCGTCAACCCCTGGTTCGTCACCAAGGCCAACAAGGCGCTGACCGGCACGGACGAGCAGGTCGTCGACTTCCTCAAGGAGGAGAACCAGTACCGCGCGATGCGCCAGTCGCTGCAGCCCGCCACCGGCAAGCCGGGCGGTTTCTTCGTCCGGCAGTCGAAGGTGGACGCCGGTGAGGCCTTCCTCGCGCCCGTCGCCGCCAAGGGCAAGCAGGCCGACCGCGAGGACGCCACCTGGGTCGTGGTGCCCTCCCTGGCCAAGAAGGCCGACTGCTACTCCTTCGAGTCGGCCCGCGACCGCGGCTCCTTCCTGACGCTGAAGGGCCAGCGGGTCGTCGCCGCCGCGCACGACGGAAGCGACGGCTCGGCCAGGGCCGCCACCTGGTGCGCCCGCCCGGGCCTCGCCGGCTCGGGCAAGTCGTTCGAGTCGGCGAGTCAGCCGGACCGCTGGCTGCGGCACTTCGACGGCGACGTCTACGCGGCCGCCAAGGACGGCAAGAACCGCTTCGACGGCGGCAAGGACTTCGCCCAGGACGCCAGCTGGAAGCCGGCCACCCCGCTCGCGTCCTGATCCGGCCCGACCGGCCCCACTCCTTCGCAGACTCTCCTTCGCGGAAATGAACAGAACGGAACACCCGATGTCCCGGATCATCCGAGGCGCGCTGGCGGTCACCGCCGGCCTGGCCGCCCTGGCCGGCACCGTCACCGCCGTCCACGCGGCCGACACCACCACGAGCGGCGCCGCCCCCGAGCCGGCCACCGTGCAGTTGCAGGCAACGCACAGCGGTCAGTGCCTGACCATCGACAAGGGCAGCCTGCGCAACGGCGCCAACGCGGTGCAGACCCCGTGCGCCGACGGCCTCGACAGCCAGCTCTTCGAGCTGGCCCCCACCGGCGACGGCACCCTTGAGCTGCGGCCCAAGCACAGCGGCAAGTGCCTCGAAGTGGAGAACAGCGGCACCGAGGGCGGCTCGAACGTCCAGCAGTGGTGGTGCAACGGCGGCGGCCAGATGCGGTGGCGCCCGTTCCTCGTGGACGTCGTCAAGGACCTGTACGAGCTGCGCCCCGCGCACACGACCGTGCCCCGCTGCCTCGACATCAAGGGCGGCGCCGTCACCGAGGGCGCGAACGCCCAGCTGTGGTACTGCAACGGCAGCGCGGCCCAGCAGTGGCAGATCAAGCCCGTCGAGGCCTGAACACCGGCCCCGGCACCGGCTTTCGCACGGGCCTGAGCACCCCCCACCTTCGAGAGGAAAACGAACACCCCATGTCCCGGATCATCCGTGCCGCGCTGGCCCTCACCGCCAGTGTCGCCGCCCTGGCCGGCACCGCGACCGCCGTCCACGCCGACGCGGCCGAAGACGCGGCCGCCAAGGCGGCGAAGACCGCCAGGGAAGCGGCCAACACGGCGCGCGCGAGCGCCGACGAGGCCGCCGCGCGGGCGAAGCTGCCCGAGGCGACCGTCCAGCTCCAGGTCGCCTCCAGCGGCAAATGCCTGGAAATCAACAACGGCGCGATCAACGACGGCCTGCCGGCCCAGCAGTGGGCCTGCAACCCCGACAACACCGCCCAGCAGTGGCGCATGGTTCCCAAGGGCGGCGCCTCGTACGAGCTGCGGACCGTGACCGGCAACAAGTGCCTTGAGGTCGAGAACAGCGGCACCAAGGCCGGCGCGGCCGTTCAGCAGTGGACGTGCACAGGCGGAGCGCAGATGCGCTGGCAGGCCGTGCTCGTCGACCCGGCGAGGAAGCTCTTCCAGTTGCGCCCCGCCCACACCGAGAACCGCTGCCTGGACATCGTCAGTGCCAAGGCGGAGAACGGCGTCAAGGCCCAGTCGTGGTACTGCAACCAGTCCGATGCCCAGCTGTGGCAGATCAAGCCGGTCAAGGTCAAGTGAGGTCGGCAGTGAGGCGTCAGTGGTGGGTCGCGCAGGCCACGACGGTCGCCCTGCTGACCGGCGGGGGCGTACTGGCGGCGGGGGCGGCACCCGCGTGGGCGGACGCACCGCTGTCCGCCGCCGCGACGGAGCAGTCGGCCGACCCGGCGGCGGCGTTGAAGGCCGCCGCCGCACAGAGCGCGCGCGACTACGTCCACTCGATCGCCGTCTCGAAGCTGCCGGCCGAGCTGCGCGTCTCCGCGTGGAACGCGCTGCGCAGCACCCGCGGGGACGAGGCGATCGCCGAATGGATGGCTCCCGGCGGCGGTTACGCGTACGCCAAGCAGCGTCTGAAGGACTCGCGCGCGCAGAACCGGAGTTTCTGCGAGCGGGTGGTGGCCACGCACACCACGCAGTTCTCCCCGGCGGTGCGCGCGGCTGCCGAAAAGGCACTGAAAGGCTCGGACGCCGACCGCGCCGCCTTCGTGAAGTCCGGCTACGCGCAGGCCCAGAAGCGAGACCGGGACAGCCGTGAGGCCGATGTCCGGCATCGCCTGGAAGTCGCGTCCTCGGACCGGGAGTTCGTCGCCGCGCTCGCCCGGAACGCCCCGGGCGAGCAGGTCCGGGTGGCGGCGCAGTGGGCGCTGCGGCCGGGTGCCGCGGATGCGGACATCACCGAGTTCTACGGGTACGGCTGGGCCACCGGGGGGTCGCTGGACCTGGAGGCGTACCGGCTGCACGTGTCCGACGCCGAGACGGCCCGGCGTGCCGCACTGTCGCAGCTGATCACGAAGGCGGCGGTCGCCGAGGAGGCGGTCAAGGGCGCAGCCGACGCCGCGAAGGCCCGTGCCGAGGCGGAGGCCGCCTGGAAGGCGGTGTCCGAGCACGCCGGTTCCGCGCAGAAGGCGTGGCTGGCGGAGCAGGAGGCCGCGGCCGCGCAGGCGGAGAACTGGCGGAGCGTCGCCAAGGCCGCCAAGGAGTCCGCGAACGGGCTCTGGAAGGGCATCGGCGATCCGGCTGAGGCCAACCAGACGTCCTGGGCCGAGGAACAGGCGGGAGCGGCCGCGTCGGCCGGCTTCTGGAAGGACATGTTCGAGCGGGCCCAGGAGGCGGAGAGCCGCGTCAAGGGCTGATCTCCGGATCCGTCCCGGGTGCCGGCCGGCCTGACCGCCCGGCCGGCACCCGGGGACGCCCCGTGGCTTCCCTGGATCGCGCGCCGCGCTTCCCTTCCCGGGCGTCTCCTTTCGTTCTCTGCGTTTTTCCTTTCCTCCCTGCTCCTCAGTGCGGTGACGCCTGGCGCAGGGGGTGTTTTCGTTTCTCTAATTGAGGGGGATTTATTCCATGATGGGCAGATTCTGGCCGAAGGCCGGAAGGATACGAGGCCGTGCGGCCGCGGCCGCGTCGGGGACCCTGTCCGCGACGCTGGTCCTGGCGATCCTGGGCGGCTCGACCGGCGAAGCCACCGCCGCCACGACCACCGCCCGCGCCGAGCAGGCGTCGTACACCCGGGCCCTGGCGGCGCTGGACCGCGCTGCCGCCGCCCTGCCGAAGGGCGGCGCCACACCGCCTGCTCCGCGCTCCGAGCTGGACCGGCTCAGTGCCGAGCGCGACCGCCAACTCGTCGAGGACTACGCCGAGTTCGACGAGGAGGACGAGGTCCGCGAGGCCGCGAAGAAGGCGCTGGAGAGCAGCGACCCGAACGCGGTCAAGGACTTCCTGGAGCACGGCGAGGCCGAGGCGCGCCAGCGCGCCAAGGACAAGCGTGACGGCACGGACGTCAAGAACCGCCAGCAGATCGAGGCGCTGCGGGGCACCGGTGGCCCGGTGTTCAACGCCGAGGTCGAGCGGGTCCTGAAGTCCGACGCCAAGGCCCGTGCCGACTTCCTGGCGTTCGGCGCGGACATCGCCCGCACACAGGACAAGAAGAACGAGCAGAGCGCCAAGGAGCGCGCGGCGGAGCTGCGCAAGCGCGTCGAGATGCTGGTGGCCACCGGCGGCCCCGAGGTCAAGAAGGCCGCCGCGGCCGCCCTGGCCACGAACGACGACAAGGTCATCGCCGCCTTCCTCGAAAAGGGCTACCAGATCGCGTCCCAGAAGGACGCGGACGACCGGGCCGCCCACGAGAAGGCGCTCAAGGAGGCCCAGGAGGCCGCGGACAAGCTCCGCGAGCTGGCCGAGAAGGCCGCCCGCGCCGCCGAGGCCCGTACCAAGCTCATCACCGCCCACGGCAACGCGGTCAAGGCCCTCAAGGAAGCGTCCAACGCGATGACTTCCGCGGCCGGGCAGGCACGCCAGGCGGACCGCATGCTGTCCGCCGACCGCGCGGGCAAGACCCTGTCCTCGTACGACAGCGTCAAGACCGAGGCCGCCCGCCAGGTCACCATCGCCTCCGGCGCCGCCAAGGCGGCCCAGGTCGCGGCCGGGCAGGCCAAGGTCCAGGCGGATGTGCTCGTCGAGACCGGTCTGACCTACGGCACACAGTGGTCCGAAGTCGCCGCGGGCATCGCCGCGGCCGCGGACGCGGCGGTCAAGGCGAGCCAGACCGCGCAGCACGCCATCGACGCCACCGAGGCCGACGCCAAGGGCCTCAACGCCAAGAACCAGGCCGAACTGCACGAGCAGCAGGCCAAGCAGTGGCGCGCCAACGCCGAGCAGCACGCCGCGGCCGCCGCTTCGCTGGCCGATGCCGCCGCCAAGCAGGCCAAGATCGCAGCCGATGCGGCAGCCCGTGCCAAGACGGCCCGGGTCGAGGCCGAGAAGGCCGAGAAGGAGGCCTGGGAGCACGCCAAGAAGACCCGCGAGGCGCGGGTCGAGGCACAGCGCCAGGCGAAGATCGCCGCCGAGCAGCGGGCGATTGCCGAGCGCGAGCGCGACCTCGCCGCCCAGGCACGCGCCCGTGCCGAAAAGGAACGGGACATCGCCGCCGCGGCCCGTGCGCGAGCCGAGGCCGAGGCGCGCACCGCGTCCGCGGCGCGGGCGGACGCGCAGGCGGCCGCGGCCACCGCGGCTTCGGCCCGGGCGGATGCCGAGAAGCAGGAAGGCATCGCGGCCAAGGCGGACGAGAACGCGCGCGGTGAGGAGTCCAAGGCTCGCACCGCACGGAACGCGGCGTTCGAGGCCAGGCAGCACAAGGATGCCGAGGCGGCACGGGCACGGGCCACCGAGTCGATGGAGGCGGCGGCTCGGGGCACCGTTCATTCCACGGAGGCCAAGGCCGCTGCCGTGGCGGCCCGTTCGGACGCCGATACCGCTGCCGCCGCCGCCGACCAGGCCCAGGGCGCCGCTGACACCGCGAGCGGTGCGGCGGTGCGTGCTCGCTCCGCCGCCACCGAGGCCGCTGGTGCTGCCGCCCGCGCACGTGCGGCGGCGGCTGAGGCCACCGCCCACGCCGCTCGTGCGAACGCCGCGGCCAACCGTGCCGAGGCTGCCGCCGCTCGTGCCAACGCCGCGGCCAACCGTGCCGAGGCCGAGTACCAGGCCACCCGCGCCGCTGCTCAGCGTGCCAACCAGAAGGCTGCCGAGGCCACCGCACAGGAGGCTCGTGCCGGTCTCGCCGCTCACGAGGCCGCTCGCCTCGCCGGGGAGGCCGCTGCCGAGGCGAAGCTGTCCTTCCAGGCGGCCAACCGCACCAAGGACGAAGCCGAGGGCGCGGTCCGTGAGGCCGCCATGGCCCGGCTCCAGGCGGGCATCGCTGTCCAGGCCGCCGGTGCTGCCCGGACGACCGCTGCCGGTATCGCCGACCCGGCGAACACCGCGATCGCGCTGACCGCTCCGTTCTCCGGTTCGGACGTCGACGCCGACTTCGCGGCCGAGGTCGCCAAGGCCGCGGAGAAAATGGGGCAGGAGCAGGTTGCTGCCGCCGAGGCCAAGGCCGCTGAGGCGGTCAAGGCCGCGGAGGACGCCGAGGCCGCGGCCAAGCGCGCCAACGCCCAGGTCGCCCCGGCCTTCAGGGCTGCCGCGGATGCTGCCAGGTCTTCGGCCGCCGCCGCGCGTTCCGCCGCGGCGGCGATGAAGTCCGCGGCCGCGGCCGCCGAAGACGGCGCCAAGGCCCGCGCAGCCGCGGCCAGTGCCGACAAGGCCGAGGCCCAGGCCCGCGAAGACGCCCGGCTCGCCCGGCAGGCTGCCAATCAGGCCGCCGCCGACGCGGCTGCGGCCCGGCAGGCCGCCAATCAAGCCGAGGCCGAAGCCGCCCGCGCCCGCGGCGCCGCCGCGGAAGCGGAACAGCAGGCGGCAGCCGCTGGTAGCGCGGCCAGCCTGGCAGAGCACGAGGCCGGCGTTGCCCAGGGCGCGGCCGACCAGGCCGCGAAGGATGCTGAGGACGCCGGCAAGTTCGCTGATTCGGCCGAAACCCACGCCAAGTCGGCGAAGGAAGCCGCCGATCACGCTCTCGATTGGGCCAAGCAAGCCGACGAAGTGGCGAAGAAGGCCGAAGAGGACCAACGGAAGAGGGACAAGGAGGCCCAGGAAGCAGCCGCGAACTCCGGCAAGGTCGACGCCCCCCAGCTCAGTGACGAGGACCTGAAGCTTCTCGAACAGGCGGGCATCTCCCGCGAGGACTACGAGAAGGCCCGAGCGCTTGCGGGTAAGGACTTCGCCGACCTGCTGGTGGAGCTCGGTGGCGAATTCCTCAAGTCGTACTTCGATTTCGACAACATCAAGAAGTGCTTCAGTGAGGGGAACATCAAGGCTTGCTTCTGGGGGCTGGTGAACAACCTTCCCTGGGGTAAGGCCCTGAAGGCCATTTCGGACTTCCCGCTGATCGTCAAGACCATCCAGCGTCTGGCCGGCCTCGGCAAGGCTCTCGAAGAGGCGGCTGCGGCGAAGAAGCTCGTCAAGACGACGGAGAAAGTCCTTGAGAAGGTCGCTCTGTGTCGAAAGAACGCGAAGCCCGGCAATAGCTTCACGGCGGAAACCCGGGTCCTGATGGCCGATGGGACACATGAGGCGATCAAGGATGTCAGGATCGGGCAGCGGGTCATGGCCACGAACCCTGACAGCGGCAGGGCCGAGGCCAAGCCTGTGACCGGTGTGATCGTCGGTGAGGGATCGAAGGACCTCGTCGAGATCACCGTTGACACCGATGGCGACGCCGGGAGCGCCACCGGCACGCTCACGGCCACTGCGGGGCACCCGTTCTGGACGGACAACCAGCGTCGCTGGCTCGACGCCGAGGACCTTCGGGCGGGTGACCGGCTCCGCACGCCTCAGGGCGAGCTGAAGAAGGTCGTCAACACGCGCGCCTGGACCGAGGTGCGCAAGGTCTACAACCTCACGGTCGACGACCTGCACACGTACTATGTGCTGGCAGGTGCAACGCCGATACTGGTACACAATTCCCTCGACCCCTGCGACTACACCGCTCCGAGTGTTCAGGACCTCGATTCGACGGTGACGCGGATGGGGTTCGCGGACCGGAATGCCTTCGGTCAGGCGGCGTGGGGCGGGCGAAGCCTCGCAGACGCGACCAAGCTCAAGACCCCGGAGCAGGTGGCGAAAATGAAGGAGATCGGCATGAGCCGCAGCGACGCCCAGTACTGGCGGAACTTCTACCAGAACATTCACAACAAGTCAGTGGCGAAGTTCCCCGACAATCCGGAAAAGGTCAACCCGAGTGCCGGGTCGAGGGCGGATCTGTTCCAGTACTACATGGATCACCTCGGGGAGTGACGATGCGATTCATCATCCGTGCGGACAGGGACATCACGGTGGCTTTCGAGCCGACCGCGGCCGAGTACGCACTGGCGCCGGGTAGGCAGATCGTCGTGGAATGGCCCGAGGGAGGCGATGACGGCATGGTGTCCATGGAAGCCGATGACTTTGTCGTGACCGCTCCCACCGGTGGCTATACCAGGGCGTGGGATGCCGAGGGCGTGGAGATCTACGTCGGTCCTGAATCGGGGCCGGACGCCCGCTGATCGCAGTGGCCTCGGGAGGGGGCTCCGCGTGCGCAAGGAGCCTCCTCCGTCGCCGGAGGCGATAGCGACGTACAGGGCTTCGCCGACGTAAGAATGCCCCGTCAGACCGGTTCTGGCGGGGCATTCTGCTGCCCGTGCCGGGATTCTCCGGGGCCCGCTCGCTCTCGGACGCCGCCTGTGGTGCGCAGCCCGCAGGCCCGCTCGGTGGCCGTCGCGCCCACCACGGCCGGCAACACCGGGACGACCAGGGCCGGCTGGGCGCCGGTGAACTCCAGGATCAGTACGACGGACCAAACGGGCGACCGGTTCGGTGTGCCGGACGCCCGCAGCGCCCGCAGCCCTCATGGATTCGGAACTTGATGAATAACGCACAGCTATTGACGTCGATCGTTCAGGAAATTTATGGTCCCAGGACCTCGCAGGCGAACCAGAGTGACGGAGAACAATGACGTACTCCCTCGGTGTGCGGCCGCGTGCCGCCCGGCTGACCGCGGTGCTGCTGGCCGGAGCGCTGGTCACCTCAGCGCCGTCGGCGGCCTCGCAGACAGTGCGGAAGACCGCCGCCACGACCACGACCTGCCGCGACAGCGACGGCTGGACGCTCGGCTCCACCAAGGTGGATGCGGCCGACGACCACCATGCCTTCGTCGGCAACGGCTATCTGGGGCAGCGCGTGCCGCCCAACGGCGCCGGTTACGCGGAGGGCAGGGCCAAGACCGGCTGGCCGCTGTTCACCCCCCGCTACGACGGCTCCTTCGTGTCCGGCCTGTACGCGCACAACCAGCAGACCGCCGGGGACCGGCAGGCCGTCGCGGCACTGCCCACCTGGACCTCGCTCGCTGTCAGTACCGGGGGAGCGCAGGGCGATACCTTCAACTCTTCGACATCGCCCGGTCGCATCTCCCACTACAGTCAGACACTCTTCCTTCACTGCGGCCTGGTGCGGACGTCGCTGACCTGGACCGCCGCCGACGGCCGCCGCACCGACCTCGTGTACGAGGTGCTCGCCGACCGCGTCAACGCGCACGTCGGCGCCGTACGCCTGACCATGACGCCGCACTGGAGCGGCGAGGCGACCGTCACCGACCTGCTGGACGGCCGCGGCGCGCGCCGTATGCGGCAGACCGGAGGCGGTGACCGGACCGGCGGGCGCGACGGCGGCCGGTCCGCGTCGACGATGGACGTGGCGTTCCGTACGGACGGCACCGACGTCGACGGAGCCGTCGCGTCCACCCTGCGCGCGGGGCGCGGAGTACACACCGCCAAGCCCCAACAGGCCAAGGCGGCACAGCGCATGACGGTAAGTCAGGGCATCACTCTCCCGGTCCGGAGCGGGCGGTCGTACGACTTCACCAAGTACGTCGGCGTCGACACCGCTCTGACCTCGCACGCACCGCGCCGCGACGCCACTGCGGCCTCGCAGCGGGCCGCCGACCGCGGCTGGGACGCCATCTTGCGCACGCACACCGCCGCCTGGGCGCGGCTGTGGCGCAGCGACATCGAGGTCCCCGGGCAGCGCGAGATGCAGTCGTGGGTGCGGTCCGCACAGTACGGACTGCTCTCCAACACCCGTGAGGGCGCGGCCAACAGCATCGCTCCGGCGGGTCTGACCAGTGACAACTACGCGGGCCTCGTCTTCTGGGACGCCGAGACGTGGATGTACCCTGGCCTCCTCGCCACCCGGCCCGACCTTGCCAGGACCGTCGTCGACTACCGCTACCGGACCCGTGCCGGGGCGCGCGAGAACGCCCGCAAGCTCGGCTATCAAGGGCTCTTCTACCCCTGGAACAGCGGGAGTTCGGGGAATCTGGCCCAGGAGTGCCACAGCGTCGACCCGCCGCACTGCCGCACCCAGATCCACCTCCAGTCCGACATCTCCCTGGCCACCTGGCAGTACTACCTGGCCACCAAGGACACGCGGTGGCTGCGCGAGCGCGGCTGGCCGGTGCTGCGGGGCATCGCCGAGTTCTGGGCGGGACGTGTCAGCCGCAACCCGGACGGCAGCTACTCGATCAAGGACACGGCCGGGCCCGACGAGTACAGCAACGGTGTCGACGACGCGGTCTTCACCAACGCCGGCGCCGCCACGGCGCTGCGCCACGCCACTCGCGCCGCCGAACTCCTCGGCCAGCGGGCCCCCGCCGAGTGGAAGGCGATCGCCGACCGCATCCGGATCCCGTACGACGCGCGGAACAAGGTCTTCCAGCAGTACGACGGCTACGGCGGCAGCACCATCAAGCAGGCCGACACGGTCCTGCTGATGTACCCGCTGGAGTGGCCGATGCCCAAGGGCGCCGACGCCGCCACCCTCGACTACTACGCCCAGCGCACCGACCCGGACGGCCCGGCCATGACGGACTCGGTGCACGCCATCGACGCCGCCGGGATCGGCGAGCCGGGCTGCTCCACGTACACGTATCTGGAGCGGTCCATCAAGCCGTTCGTCCGCGGCCCCTTCGCGCAGTTCTCGGAGGCCCGCGGGGACAAGGCGGGCGCCCAGGATCCCCTGGCGGGCTCGCCCGCCCACGACTTCCTCACCGGCAAGGGCGGCTTCCTGCAGGTCTTCACCAACGGCCTGACCGGGATGCGGATGCGCGAGAACCGCCTGCACCTTGACCCGATGCTGCCGCCGCAGCTCGACCGGGGCGTCACCCTGCGCGGCCTGACCTGGCAGGGACGCACCTACGACCTCGAACTCGGCGCCCACCACACGACCGTGCGCCTCACCGACGGTGCGCCGATGACGCTCGACACACCCCAGGGCGAGCAGACCGTCAGCAAGGACGCCCCGGCCGTCCTCAAGACCCGCCGCCCCGACCTCGACCCCACCACCAACGCGGCCCGTTGCACCACGGCCACGGCCTCGTCCGAACAGCCCGGCATGTACGCGGGCGCCGCGGTCGACGGCAACACGGCCACGGCCTGGGTCCCGGACGGTGCACGGGGCGAGCTGACGGCGGAGCTCGCCAGGCCCGTCCGCGTCACGAAGGTCACCCCCACCTGGACCGACACCAAACCCACCACCTACACCATCGAGCTCTCCCTCGACGGGCGGCACTGGCAGCGCGCGGCGGCGGGCGAGGCACGACTCGCGCGGTATGTACGGGTCACGGTGCTGGGCGACGCGGAGGCCAAGAAGCATCCGGGCGTCGCGGAGCTGACGGTGAATTAGGCAGCGGCGGTGCGCCGCGTACGTCTCACTCCGCCTCGGCCCGGCTGACTACGGCCTGAGCACGTCGCCGTACCAGCGGCGGTGCACCGCGGGTTCGACTCCCAGCGCGGCCGCGCCCGCGATCGTGCCGATCAGCAGGGCGGGCCAGCCGCCGCCGTTGAGGAGCGCGCCGAGGCAGGCGGCGACGATGACCGCCGGGCGCAGGAGTGTCAGCGGGCCGAGGCCGATGACCATCGCGAGTGTGCTGGCGCGAAACGGCAGGAGGAAGTAGGCGGCGAGGGAGAGCAGGACGGCGGTGGCGTAGAGGGCGAGGGGGAGGAGGTAGCCGAACCCGCCTGCCGTCAGGGAGTCGTACATACCGGACCGGTCCGGCGCCGCCAGCAGCAGGAGGGCCGCGGCCAGCGCGGGCGCGAGCAGCAAGGCGGCCCCGGTGGCCAGGCCGCGCAGGGAGGCCCGGGCGTTGGCCCGGCGCTTGCGGATGCGGGCGTCGCGGCCCGCGTACGCGCGGAAGCCGCTGAATGCCGCGTCGACGAGGCCGAGGAGCACGAGCGGTACGGCGGGGGTCATCGGGTGGGCTCGATCAGGTAGTCGGGGCCGACCAGGCGGCGGGCGGCACGCCCGAGCGACCGGCGGAACGGGTCCTCCAGGTGCGGGCGCACACCGATGATCGGGCGCAGTGTGGTGCAGAAGGGGTTGGCCGCGCCACGGGGCTCGTACAGCAGGGGTGTGATTCCGGGGACGTCGGCGGCGCGAAGCAGCGTTTCGTCGCTGTGGGCGCGCCGGGCGGAGGCGACGCCGTCATGGCGGCCGAGCGGGTGGCGCATCCGGGCGAGATGGAAGATCCAGGCGCCGACGGGTGCGAGGCGGGTGGCGGCGATGTCGAAGTGGCAGAAGGCCTGCGCGGGGGAGGCGGCCTGGGACCGGAAGAACTCGGTCAGGGCGGGGCCGCGGAAGTGGTGCAGCACACCGGTGGAGATGTAGACGGTCGCCGCCTCCGGCAGGGCGAAGGCGTTTCCATGGACGAAGTGGCAGTCGAGTCCTTCGGCGCGGGCCAGGCGGCCGGCTTCGGCCACCAGCGCGGCGTCGAGGTCGACTCCGACGAGCTCGACGTCGGGGCCGAGCGCGTTGGTCGCGGCCAGCCAGCGGACCGCGTAGCCCAGGCCGCAGCCGACGTCGACCAGGCGGTACCGGCCGGGCCCGTTCGTCGCCCGGATCGCCTGGAGGAGCGGGCCGAGCAGATGGACGAGGCGTTCGCCGATCCGCAGCTCCTCGCTGAGACGCTGAAGCTCGGCATGGACGCTGATCAGCAGTCGGTCCACGGCGTCCGGGTCGAGCAGCCCGTCCCGGTCGGTGGGCAGGCCGGCCACGATGCGGGCGGCCCGGGCGTCACCGGCCTCGTCGAGCAGACGGATGACCTCGGCACGGGACACCGGGAGCCGGTGGCCGCTCCGCGGGTCCACCGCTGTGATCAGGTCGGATATCTCAAGCACGGGCACGAGGAAGAACCCTACGGCCTCGCCACCGGCCCTAGCGCAGGTGGCGGGCCACGGTGCGGCCCATCCGGGTGATCGCCTCGGTGAGGATGGACCGGGACGTGGCGAAGTTCAGGCGTACGTGCCCGGCTCCTCCCGTTCCGAAGATGTGACCGGCGGAGAGTGCCACCCTGGCGTCCTCCAGGAACAGCTGGGCGGGGCCGGCCAGGTCGGTGACGACCGCGAGGTCCGTGGGGTCTTCCTCCGGGGCGAGGCCGAGGGACCGGCAGTCGAGCCAGGCCAGGTAGGTTCCCTCGGGCCTGGTGTAGCCGATGCCGGGCAGGTGTTCCGCGAGGAGGTGGCCCAGCAGCGCGCGGTTCGCGTCCAGTCCGGCGAGCAGCGCGTCGAGCCACTGGTCGCCGTGGCGGTAGGCCGCCGTATGGGCGATGACGCCCAGGAGGCTGGCGCCGTGGTGGACCTCCTCGGGCAGTCGGCGCAGATCGGCGGCGGCCTCGGGTCCGGCGACGGCGAGTGCCGCCTTGATTCCGGCGAGGTTCCAGCCCTTGGTCGCCGACATGAGCGAGAAGGCGTCCTCGGCCCCGGGAACGCCGAGGTAGGGCGTGAAGCCGGCGCCGGGCAGCACGAGCGGGGCGTGGATCTCGTCGGCGACGACACGGATTCCGTACCGGCGGGCCAACTCGGCCACGTCGGCGAGCTCCTGGCCGGTGTGGACCGTGCCGGTGGGGTTGTGCGGACTGCTGAGCAGATAGGCGATCCTTCCCCGTCCGCTCTGCTGCCGGGTACGCCGGAAGGTCTCCTCCAGCACGTCCAGGTCGATGCGGAGATCCTGCCCGAGCGGTGCCTCCACGATCCGGCGGTCGTCATGGGCGATGAAGGCGTAGAAGGGCGCGTACACGGGGGAGTTGACGACGACGGGGTCGCCGGGGCCGGTGATCAGCCGCAGCACCTGGACCGCGCCCGTCATCACGTCCGGGATCATGGCGGTGCGGTCGACCGCCACACCGTCCCACTTCCAGCGGCGCGCGGCGAAGCCGGCCAGCGACTCGGCGAACTCACATCCGGCGGGATATCCGGTGTCACCGGCATCGACGGCCTCGCGCAGGGCGTCGACGATCGGCGGCGCGAGCGGGACGTCCATCTCCGCCACCCACAGGGGCAGGACATCCG
The DNA here is from genome assembly GCF_002846415.1 of Streptomyces sp. TLI_146. Classification (NCBI taxonomy): domain Bacteria; kingdom Bacillati; phylum Actinomycetota; class Actinomycetes; order Kitasatosporales; family Streptomycetaceae; genus Streptomyces; species Streptomyces sp. TLI_146. Next base: position 885,166 of record NZ_PJMX01000001.1, on the reverse strand, counting down.
CCGGATACGTACGCCACTTCATGCTCCTGCGCCGACGGAGCTGGTCGAGGGAGAGCGCCTCAAGAGGGTTCGGACACCCTTCGGTCACGGCGTCCGAGGAGCCTTGTCCACCAACGGCAGTCATCTTCAGCATTGGACCGCCATCTCGATCTCGGCGCAAGCGCCGAGCGGAGGTGTTTCCCGGGAGGTACGGGTGTGTCTTCGGCCGAGCAGGGAACGGCCCGGACGGGGTGTTGGGGGCATCCCGTCCGGGCCGTTCGTCAAGGCCGGTGCAGCGTGGTGCGCCGGATCAGCCGGTGGTGACCGAGGTGTCGTCGATCAGGAAGCTGGTTGCCAGCGAGGAGTCCTCGGCGCCGGTGAACTTGATGGTGACCGTCTTGCCCTTGAAGGCGGACAGGTCGAGGGTGCGCTGGACGTAGCCGCTCGGCGTGGCGTTGGAGTACGTCGCCAGGGTGGTCGTCGTGGTGCCGGAGACGACCTGCGCCTTGAGGGTGTCGTACGCGGTGGTGCCGGTCTCCTTGGTGTCGATCGCGAGCCAGAAGGACAGCTTCGGGGCCGCGGCCGTCGCCGGGATGGTCACCGACTGGGACAGGGTGTCGGTGTGGGTGGAGCCGTAGCCGTCCAGCCAGGCGTAGTACGAGCCGGTGTGGGCGGTGGCGCCGGTGTCGTTGGTGATGGCGCCGGAGGACGCGGACCAGGTGGTCGCGCCCGACTCGAAGCCGGGGTTCGACAGCAGGTTGGAGCCGCTCGGCGGCTGGGTGGTGGTGCCACCGCAGGTGGTCGCGGTCGGGGCGACGGCGACGCCGCTCCAGGCCTTCTCGACGGTGGTGCACTGGGTGCTGCTGGCGCCGTACAGGTCGGTCGCGGCCTTGATGGTCGCGGTACGGGCGTCCGCGTACGTGGAGGCGGCCGTCAGGTACGTGGTGAGCGCGCGGTACCAGATCTTGCCGGCGGCGTCGTTGCCGAGGCCGGTGACCGTACCGCCGTCGCAGGTGGGGCTGTTGCCGTAGCTGGACGAGCCGGAGCCGACCGCCATCAGGTAGAACCAGTGGTTGCCGACACCGGACGAGTAGTGCGGGTCCAGGTTCTTCGTGCCGGTGGTCCAGCAGCTCTGCGAGACGCCGTCCTTCTTCGGGTCGTCCATGTACCGCAGCGGCGTGGAGCTGATCTTCTCGCCGATGAGGTAGTCGGGCTTGTCCGCCGGGCTGTTGGCGTTGAACTCGACCAGGGTGCCGAAGATGTCCGAGGTGGACTCGTTCATGCCGCCCGCGTCACCGAAGTAGTTCAGGCCCGCGGTGGCCGCGGTGACGCCGTGGCTCATCTCGTGGCCGGCCACGTCCAGCTCGGTGAACGGCTTCTGGCCGGAGGCGCCGTCGCCGTAGATCATGCTGAAGCTGTCGTCGTCCCAGCCCGCGTTGGCGTAGTTGACGCCGTAGTGGACGAAGGAACGGGCGCCGACGCCGTCGTTCTTGATGCCGTTGCGGCCGTGGACGTTCTTGTAGTAGTCCCACGTGGCCTGGATGCCGTAGTGGGCGTCCACGGCGACGGTGGCACGGTCGGTGAGGGCTCCGTTGCCCCACACGTTGTCCGTGTCGGTGAAGGCGACGCCCCAGCCGGCCGGCGGCGAGTCGTTGGTGACGGTCTTGTTCTGGGCGTCCCGCGTCTCCCCGTTACCGCGGGTCGGATCCTTGAGCTCGAAACCGCCGGAGATGCTGCTGGTGCCCAGCGTGACGTCGCCGACCTGGTAGCCGTGGCCGGTTCCCGAGGCGGCGGCACCGGCGACGGCCGTGGTCTGCGGCGCGTTGACGGTGGTGCCCGGGACGACCGTGCTGTGGAAGGTGTTCCAGGACTTCCCGGCCTTGCCGGTCGTCGCGTCGACCAGCGTGTGGACGTGGCTGGGCGAGCCGTCGGGGGCGGTGCCGTCGACGACGACCTGCCAGGCGAGCGTCGGCGTGGCCGCCGTCGCGTCGACGACGAGATCGGCCTTGCTGCCCTTCCTGGTGCCCTTGAACGTCGCGGCGGCCACGGCCACGGCGCGCTGCTTGCTGACCTTCGGGGTCACCGAGAGGGACAGCGGGGCCTTGAGGGTCAGCGAGGTCGAGCGCAGCTCGCCGTTGGGGGCCGAGTGCACGATGACGTCACCGCCCAGGACGGGCAGGCCCTGGTAGCGGCGGTCCAGGTGGACATGGCGGGTGCCGTCCTTGTCGACCGTCACGTCGTGTGACAGGAAGGTGTCGTGGGCGCCCGCCCGGACCGTGTTGGGTCTCGCGGCCACCTCGGCGGCGGCGTCCCGCACGGCCTGGGCCTTGCTCGGCTTGGGCGAGACGGCGCGGGGACCCTTGGCGGCGGAGGCGGGGGTGCCCGCGCCGGCTATCAGAAGGCCGCTGACCGCGAGGGACAGTGTGCCGACGAACAGAGATCGTTTCATGGGGCCGGAGAATGGCGGGATTTACGTCTCCGGGGCAATGAGTTGCCAATTCTGTTTAATAAGGACCCCTGTGAAACGATCATGACAAGTAACGGGTGTGTGTCCCCGTTGTTTCCTGCCCTGATGGGCGCGCGTGTGCGGAGCAGAACGAACGGTCGGTGCCTGCACCCGCGCAATCAGGGCCCTGGCCAAGACTGTTCAGATCGTGACGTGTGTCACCTGCCGTTTGGCTGGATGTCGCTAGCATGTGGTCCCCCGCACGGCACGCAGGACGGATCACCTGTGCCCCCACAAACCCCGCTGCCAGACCTGGCCGACGCCCTGCGCCACGGCCCGTTCGAGGTCGCGCTCGACTGCGCCGTGCGCGCCAGCGGCCTCAGCCTGGAACGCATCCAGCACCGGCTGGCCGCTCGCGGGGTCGCCGTTAGCGTGACCACTCTCAGCTACTGGCGGCGCGGCCGCAGCCGCCCCGAACGCCCCCAGTCCCGCCAGGCCGTCCGGCTGCTGGAGGAACTGCTCGGGCTGCCCACCGACTCCCTGGTCTCCCTGCTCGGTCCCCAGCGCCCGCGCGGACGCTGGGTCAACCGCGCACCCCGGGTGCTGGAGACCGAGGATCTGTGGCAGCAGTACAAGAGCCTGCCCGGCCTGCTCGACGCGATGGGCTCCAACGACGACGGGCTGACCCGGCTCGCCGTGCACGACCGGTACGAGATCGACGAGAACGGCGCCGAGCGGCGGCTGACCGTCACCATGGTGCTGCGCGCCGAGCACGAGCGGGTGGACCGGCTGGTGCTCATCAGCCGCGGCGACGACCCGCAGCGCGAACTGCCCGAGCTCACGGGTATCCGTAATGCCCGTAAAGGGCGGGTACGTTCCGACACCTCGGTGCCGCTGTCCGTCTCGGAACTGCTCCTGGACCGGATCCTGACCAAGGGCGAGACCGACGTGATCGAGTACACCTACGCCTTCGGGACCACCGGTGCCCGCACCAGCGAGGTCGGCACCGGCTTCCGCGCCCCCGCCCGGCTCTACACCCTGGAAGTCCAGTTCCACCCCGACGCCGTCCCCGTCCGGTGCCACCGCTACTCCGGCACCACCGCCGGTGGCCCCATGGACCCCGCCGAACAGGTCTGGATCAGCGCCTCCGGCCGCGCCGCCTTCACCGTCGAGGACCCCGGGCCGGGCTTCCAGGCCATGCGGTGGGAATGGGAGTAACGGCACTGCCGCGCACGGCCGGTGAGGGGGAGCTTCGTCCGGGACGGCCACGCGGTACCGGCGCGGTCGGGGGCCGACCCGGCCGCGCGGGGTGAGGGGCATCATGATCCACATGACTTCCCCAGCGCCCTTCCCTTCCACCGGCACCACCCCCTCGGCCCGTGCCTTCCCTTCCACCGGCCGCCGCGTGCTCGTCAGCGGCGCCTCGCGCGGGCTCGGCCGGGCGCTCGCCCAGGCGTTCGCCGCCAACGGCGACCGGGTGGCCGTCCACTTCGGCTCGCGGCGCGAGGAGGCCGAGGCGACCCTCGGCTCCCTCGCCGGTACGGGGCACGTGCTCGCCGGAGGCGACCTGTCCGACCCGGTGGGTGCGCACGCCGTCGCCGAGGCGGCGGCCCAAGGGCTCGGCGGTCTTGACGTGCTCGTCAGCAACGCCGCCGTGAACCTCCCGCACCCGCTCGCCACCACCGCGTACGAGGACTGGGCGGCCGCCTGGCAGACCCACGTGTCCGTCAACCTCCTCGGGACGGCCAACCTCAGCCACCTCGCGGCCCGCCGGATGATCGAGCAGGGCGGCGGCGGCCGGATCGTCAACGTCGGCTCGCGCGGGGCCTTCCGCGGCGAACCGGACCACCCGGCGTACGGGGCGACCAAGGCGGCGGTGCACGCGCTGGGCCAGTCCCTCGCCGTGCACCTCGCCCCGTACGGAATCGCGGTCGCCTCCGTCGCCCCCGGGTTCTTCGAGACGGAGCGGGTCGCGCACCGGCTCAGCGGCGCGGAGGGCGAGGCGATCCGCACCCAGAGCCCGTTCGGCCGGGTGGCGTCGCCGGAGGAGATCGCGGCGGCCGTACTGTGGCTGGCCTCGCCGGCGGCGGAATGGGCCTCGGGGACGGTCCTGGACCTCAACGGGGCGTCGTATCTGCGGACGTGAGACGGCCGTGCTGGCACGCGGCCCGTCGGTAAGGGGCGGCAATCCCCGTGCTCACCCGCCACGTCAGGTTCAGGAGTGACTGATGACCACCTTGCCGAACGCATCGCCGCCGGCGTAACGAAGGTAGGCGTCCGCGGCCTGGTCGAAGGGGATCACGCTGTCGATGACAGGCCGGAGCCCGTGCGCCTCGATGACCGCGTTCATCGCGACGAACTGGGCGCGGCTGCCGACCGCCACGCTGCGGATGGTCGCGCCGGAGGCGAAGACGGCACGGGAGTCGAGCGGTGGGGCGGCATTGCCGATGAAACCGACGCACGCGATGGTGCCGGACAGCGCGATGGCGCGGACGGAGTCGTCGAGCAGCCCGGCGACGTCGACGATGCGGTCGGCGCCCCGGCCGTCGGTGAGGGCGCGGACCCCGCCCGGCCAGTCGGGTGTGGCTGAGTAGTCGATGACCGCGTCGGCGCCGAGTGCGCGCAGACGTGCGGCCTTGGCGGGGCCGCTGGTCGTGGCGATCACGCGCGCTCCCAGCACCTTGGCGAATTGCAGCGCGAAGAGGGAGACACCGCCGGAGCCCTGCACCACGACGGTGCTGCCGGGTCGGACGCCGGCTCCGTCACCGGTGAGCGCGTTCCAGGCGGTGACCGCCACACAGGGCAGTGTCGCGGCTTCCTCGTACGTCAGGTGTGCGGGAACGGCCACGAGGGAATCCGCGTCGACCAGAGCGAACTCGGTGAGCATGCCGTCCAGCGAGCCACCGCGCTGCGCGAGGTGCTCGGCGCCGAACGGTCCGTCCTGCCACGAGGGGAAGAGGGTTGCCGCGACGCGGTCGCCGACGCGCACGGCGTCGACGCCCGCGCCGACCGCGACCACCTCGCCCGCGCCGTCCGAGACGGGGACGACATCGGGTTTGACCGGCAGGACGTACGTCCCGTCGAGCACCATGAGTTCACGGAAACTCAGGGATGTCGCGCGCACCGCCACCAGCGCCTGGCCGGGGCCGGGTACGGGGGTGTCGTGCTCGCGGACGGCCAGGCCGGACAGCCCGGCCCCGCTGTGGGACAGGTGGTAGCTCCGCATCGGGGTCATGCCCTTCGTGTCGTACGACGTGGGTGGAAGCGCTCGTTGGGGGGTGCGTGGGTGTCGGCCCCGGGCGTCATGCGGCGTCGGACTCCGAAGCCAGCGGGACCTCTCCCACGGTCTTGCTGAAGCCGAGGGCCTCGACGATGCGGCCGTCCACGACGCGCATGACGTTGACGCCGCTCACCCAGTCGTGGGGGCCGTCCCCGAACCGGTAGTTCCACAAGATCGTGGCGCGATCGCCCGCCACGATCACCTCCTGCGGCATGAACTGCGAGGTGCGGTCGTCTGCGAGCGCGGCCCACCATGACGTACACGCCTCGCGACCGACGACTCGCTCGCCGGTCGGCGCGGGCTGGACGCTCTCCATGACGCATTCCTCGGCGACCAAGTCGGCCAGGAGGCCGGCCTCGTGGTCGGTGAACGCGCGGTTGAAGAGCTCGATGACGCGGGCGGTGCTGCGTACGGACACGAATCCTCCTGAGGAGAGATAGACCAACCGGTCTACTTCTGGCAACTCCTATAGATAGACCGGTTGTTCTATTGAGTCAAGGGCTGGCACAATCACGTCATGACCATCTCCGCCAAGCCGGGCCCCCGCGAACGACTGTTGCGTGCTGCCCAGGAGTTGACGTACACCCAGGGCGTCGGTGTCGGCGTGGACGCCCTGCTCAAGGCGGCCGGCGTCGCCCGGCGTTCGCTGTACGAGCACTTCGGCGGCAAGGACGGACTGATCGCCGAGATGCTGCGCCGCAGCACCGCGGAGGACGAGGAGCGGTACCGTGCGACGATGGCGGCAGCGGGCGACGACCCCCGCGTCCGGCTCCTCGCGGTGGTCGACCGGCTCGGCCGAATCGTGTCCGACCCGGACTTCCCCGGCTGCCGATACCTCGCCGCCGATCTAGCCCTCTCCGACCCGGACCACCCCGCACACGAGGTCACCCGGGCCTACCGACGCACCTTGCACGGCCTGTTCGCCGACGAGTTCGTCGCCCTCGGGCACGCGCGACCGGAGTTCGCCGCCGATCAGTTGCTCATCCTCGTCGACGGACTCCTCGCCGCCGGTGCGACCCGCCCCGGCAGTCGGTCTGTGGCTGCGTCGCGTGAACTCGCCGAGCACATCGTCGACTCCGGGCTCGGCGCCTGAGCCCCAGTGGGTGGCTCTCCCCTGGAACATCGCGGGCACGGGACTCTCCCGACCCTTGCTCCGATCCAGAGGCACCTCTAAATTTAGATAACTCTCTAAATTTCCCGAAGGGGTGTCCGCGTATGCAGCCGGTAGAAGGGGGCCTGCGTGAGCAGCACAAGGCCCGGCGGCGGAACCGGATTCTCGACGCGACGCGTGAACTCCTGCGGGAGAGCCCGGAGTCGGTGATCAGTACCGAGCGGATCGCCGAGCGGGCGGAGGTCTCCCCGGCCACCGTGTACAACCTGATCGGACCGCGCGACAAGATCTGGGAGGCGCTCGCCGCCGGGTTCATGGACGAACTCGAGCGCCGCCTGGCGGCGCGGGGAGCCGGTGACCCGAGGGAGGTCGTCAGGGCGACCGTCCTGCTGTTCGTGGACGACCCGGTCGTCTCGCGCCGTATGGTCCGTGAGTGGGAGGCGAGCGGCCTCGTACTCGACCGCAGTCCGCTCGGCCAACTCCGCCGGGCGATGGCGGATGCACGGACCCGGGGCCTCCTGCGCGCCGACATCGACACCGACGCCTTGGCCGCCGTGGTCGCCACGTCCTGCGTGGGCGCGCTGCACCAGTGGGTCGCCGCCCTGATCGACGACGACCGGTTCCTCGCGCGCGCCCTGTTCGCGCTCGACGTCGTACTCGCCGCGGCGGCCGCGGATCCCCACCGCGACCACCTGCTGGCGCCGCTACGGAAGAGAGGCACGGTATGACGGCCGACGCACTGCCACAGCCGCGCGGCTTCGTGGGCCGTGGAGGGATCCGGATCGCGGCCGACGTGTGGGGCGCGGCGTCCTCGCCGCCACTCGTCCTGCTGCACGGCGGCGGCCAGACGCGACACACCTGGGATCGGACCGGCCCTCGACTGGCCGCGTCGGGGTGGCGGGTCACCGCCCCGGACCTGCGGGGGCACGGCGCCAGCGGATGGTCGGCCGATGGTGACTACAACCTCGACCTGTTCGCCGACGACGTCCGGGCGCTCGTCGCCGAACTCGGCGAGCGGCCGGTACTCGTCGGCGCCTCGCTCGGCGGCCTGAGTTCGCTGCTCGCTGCCGGAGAGGTACCCAGGGCGGCGATTCGCGCCCTGGTGCTCGTCGACGTCGCCCACCGCCCCGATCCCCGCGGGGTGCGTCGGATCGTCGAGTTCATGCGCCGCTGGCCGGACGGATTCGCGGGCGTGGAGGAAGCCGCCGCGGCGGTGTCCGCCTCCCTTCCGCATCGCCCGTCTCCGGACGACCCCGAGAGCATACGGAAGAACCTGCGACGCCAGGGCGATCGCTGGGTCTGGCACTGGGACCCCCGGATGCTGGACAGCTTCGAGGGCCGGACGGACCCGCCCGGCATGGCGGAGCGCCTCCTCGACGCCGCCCGCCGCGCCGACGTGCCGATCCTGCTCGTCCGCGGCGGCATCAGCGACGTCGTGCGCGAAGACATCGCCGAGGAGTTCTGTGACGCGGTCCCCCACGCGCGGCGCATCGATGTGGCCGACGCGGGGCACATGGTGGCAGGCGACCGGAACGAGCACTTCATCGACGCGATCGTCCCGTTCCTGGAAGGGATCGAGCGGACGGCACGGTGAGCCGCTACTTCGTGGAGGATTTCGCGTCCGAGGCGGAGTGGTCCGTGGCCGTCGCAGCCCCACCCTTCCGCGTCGCGGCCCTGGGCAGGGTGGGGCCGGTGCCGCGGAGGGACTGCCCGTTGTACCACCGGGCCACCGCCGGATGCGTGAAGCCGATGCCCTGAGAGGTCCGCTGCAAGAGGCCGCGGCGCTGTGCGACGGCCAGAGCCTCCTTGAGGCATGGCGGGTCGAGGTCGCGCAGCCGCAGGAGCGAGCCGACGCACGCCCGTGTGTACGCCCCTTCCAGAGTGCCCAGCAGCAGACAGCAGCCCCCGAGCGCCACGACGACCGCCGCGACCCCCGCCCATTGCGTCGCATCCGCGCCGGGCATTCTCAGCAATGCGGAGAAGAGGACAGCGAGGAGAGATCCAGCGAGTGCGCTGAGCTTCATGTAAGGGGGAATGCGGAGCCGCCGACGGCCGGGACGGTGCCGCTCCAGGTCGTGACGCAGATACAGGTAGCCGCCCGCCGCCGCCGTCATCCCGTAGAACGCCTGGCCGAAGGTGAAGCACACGATGAACAGGGCCGCGCTGTACGCGGCGGCGGACAGGCGGCCCTGCCTCGGCCCCACGTACAAGGTGCGCAGATCGCGGACGGGGTCGCCCGAGCGGGCCGTGGCGCGTGCCGCCAGCCGTAGTGCCTTGTCGACCTGGGCGTCCTTGATCCGTTCATCGCCCGTGCGGCGCGGCGGCGGCGCGGCCGCGCCCAGCAGCCGGTCGACGAGACGGGCCTCCAGGGCGACCGCGCTCACGCCGTCCCGGACCAGCTCGCCCGGGTCGGCGCGGCCTTCGCTGTACAACAGCCGGGCAGCCGCCGCGAAGAAGGGGTCGCTCAGCAGCTCCCGGGCCGGAGCGTCCGCGTCGGTGCGGAGCGCCTCCAGCACCTGGGACCAGGCGGCGGCCTTGGGTACGGCACGGGAGGTCCGCTGTATCCAGCCGTCCAGGTCGGCGACGTTCAGGCGGCGGATCAGGATCCCGGAGCTTCGGGCGATCACGGTGTCGGTCCGCTCCACGGTCTCGGTGAACTCCGCCCAGCCGCTCACCAGCACGAACGAGGCTCGCTCCGGCAGTTGGTTGAGCGCATGCAGGAGGTGGCCGCGCCCCTGCGGGGAGAGTTTGTCGAAGTCGTCCAGCACGGGCAGCAGTCGGCGCTGCTCCAGGAGTTCGCGTACGTCGTCGGGGGAGGTGCCGGTCAGCCGACGGGCCAGCCAGCCCGCGATGCCGTACGGCTCGTCCTCGGCCGTCCAGTCGCTGAGCGAGACCATCACCGGCAAGGCGGCGCCCGTGTCGGTGACGTCTGGGCCGAAGCCGTCAGTGGCGGGGTCGGCATCCGGAACGCTCTCCGCGTCGGCGAGGAGCCGGGCGCCCAAGTGGCGGGCCAGTTCGGTCTTTCCGCTGCCCTTGTCGCCCAGGATGACCAGACGGCCTGAGCCGACCAGGGCGAAGACCTCGCCGATGTCTTCGTACGTGCCGCTCAGATCGGGATCGGCCGGACCGGGGTCGGTGAGGTCCCCGCCGACGGTGGTGTAGCGCAGCGGGATCGGCGCCGGATGGGCCCTCGGCCCCCAGGGCCGCTCGTCGCCGACGAGGGTGCGCTGGGCTTCCCGTTGCCATGTCTGCTCGTCCCTGGGCGGTGGCGCCATGGACGCGGTCGGGCGGGGACTCGGGGGCCGGGCCGAGGGCGCGCCGGGTGCCGGGGACGCGGTCGCGGGCGACGGGACGGCAGTACCGGGCTGCCCGGGGCGGGCCTGGTGGTAGGCCTCGGCGGCCCGGACGTAACGGGCGTGCCACAGGTCCCGGTTGGCTCCGGGTGCACACGTACGCACCCACGCCTCGACGAGTTCCGGACGTGGCAGGTCGCGGCCGGTGGTCGCCGCGCTGAGTGCGCCCTTGCTCCAGTTCGTCGCGCGGGACATCTCGTCGAGGGTCAGCCCGGCCGTGCGGCGGAGCCCGCGCAGGTGGTGCGCGAGCTCCGCCAGGGCCGGGACGGTGGTGTCGAGCGGGCGCTCCGGGCGCCCGCGCCGCCCCGTGCCCACGGCGGCTACCGCCGCTTCCGCGAAGCGGCGGTGAGCTGACGGGCGGGCTCCAGCGTGGCCGTGACCATGGCGATGAGGGAGAGGGCGGCGCTCGGGCTGTAACCGCCATGCGTCAGCAGCGCCGTCAGCACGGCGACGATGATGACGATGACGACGGTCCGGACGGGTGTGCCGAAGGGGAAGGGGGATCGGGAAGGGGAACCGGAGATCAACATGGTGACTCCTGCTGAGGTTTGACGGTCCGTGAGAGTGCATCGGTCGCCGCCTCGTGGTGGCCGCAGTTGGCGCTGCGGCCCGCTCACGCTGCCGCCGGGGCGGCGAAACGGGTGACGACCGACTCCCTCACCATGCCCCCGGCAGGGCCCACTGGACACCCTTGTGCGAGACGCACCCTTCGCCCCCGTATCAGCGGAATGCCCCTGCCGCTGAACAATGCCGCAGCCCGGCCGCCTGGCCTGAACAATGCCTGTGTTGCCCGCTCCCATCCTGGTCACGGCCACAGTTGGGACTCTGAAGAAGCCGGGGCGATGAACAAGTCCGTGAGGCGGCATACTCACCGCGAGGGGCGGAACCTTGAAGAATCCCCGCTCCTGCGCCGGGCGGACGGTCCGATGCGCATGCTCCACCGGGCGGAGCCGTTGGCGCGGCTCCGCTCCCCCGCCATGCACAGCCAAGAACCCCGCCCGCAGGGCGAGTTCCCGGAGAAGCGTCGCGGCGGGCAGGCCGCTTGCCATAGGGTCGGACCTGCCTACAGCGGTGGCCTTCAGCCCCACGGGGAGCGGGCGCGGACGTCGGGGAGGGGCGTGAACGGAGGCGAAGCGGGGCGTCGTAGTACGGGCGCGGGGCGGCGATTCCTGGTGTCCGTCGGTGTCTCCCGGTACGACTCACCGCACCTGCCGGACCTTCCCGGCGCCGGGTCGGACGCGGAACGGATGGCCGGTCTGCTCGCGGGCTTCGGATACGAACGTGTCCTCTCCGAACTCGGCACCTCTCCCACCGTCGAGCAGCTGACGTCCGGTGTGGTGCGCTGGACCAAGGAAGCCAGGCTCGGGCCGGACGACGTGCTGGTCGTGTACTACGCCGGCCACGGGTTCGCCGACGAGTCGCGGCTGTATCTGTTCGCTTCGGACAGCGAACCGGGCCGCGCGCGCACGTCACTGACCGCCGACGACCTCGCTGCCACGATCGCGGTCAGCGGTGTGGGAAGCACCCTGACAGTTCTCGACGTGTGCACGGCCGAAGCCGGTCACAGCGCGGCAGCCGGATGGGCCGCGCCCCACATTCACCCGCGGCCCCAGGTCAGCGAGTACCACCTGGTCACGTTCAACAGGGACTCCGCCGACGACGCCGCGTCCCTGGTGGACGCCTGGACGTACGCGCTCACTCATTCGTACGCCGGGCCGCGGCAACGCCACCTCCCCATCGCCGACGTGCTCCAGGGCATACACCGCCACCTCGGGGAGCGGGCGACTCGCGCCTTCTACATCGGACACCGTACGGAGGAGACGGAGGTCTTCTTCCCGAACCCCCGATACGCGCCGGACCTGCCGCCCGACACCCTCGACCCCGTGGGCGTGGCCCGGCTGCGGCACGAGCACCGCGACCACTTCGAGCCGCGCAGCCGGGGCGTCGCGCACGCCGCCGAGCAGGGTGACTTCTTCGTGGGCCGGACGAATGCCCTGGCCCGGATCGCCTCCTGGGTGCGGGCGGAGCCCGGCGTCGCGGTGCCACCGCTGGCGGTCACCGGCGCGCCGGGCTCCGGCAAGTCCGCCCTCCTCGGCCGCTTCCTGGCACTGACCGACCCCGACAACCCGGCCAGGATGAACACCGAGCCCCAGACGCTGCCGCCGCCGGGGCTGGCCGTCGTTCCGCTCAGTGGCCGAGGCATCAACGGGCCGCGGTCCCTGATCGCCGACCTAGCCTCTGCGCTCGGCCTGCCCCCGGGCTCGGGCCCGGGAGCCGTGCTCGCCGCGCTGAGCGGACGGACCGACCCTGTCGTCATCGTCCTCGACGGCCTCGACGAGATCACCCCGTTCGCGTACGACGAAGGGCTCGCCCACTTCGTCCGCTCGCTCGGCGGCATTCCCGCGGTGCGGCTCCTCGTCGCGACCCGTGCGAGCCAACTGGGGTCACTGGGACCGGACGTCGAGGTTCTCGACCTCGACTCGCCCGAGTACCGGGACGAGGACGCCCTGCGTCAGGTCGCCCAGCGGCTGGCCCGGGATCCCGGCCAGGCCTCCGCGATATTGGGGGACCTTGAGCGTGACATCACCCGCCGGGTGGACCGCTCCTTCCTGATGGTGCACCTGCTGGCGGCGGGTGCGCTGACGGCTGACGAGCTAGTGGCGAACGGGGACAACCTCACCTCGCTGTTCCGGGACCTGATCCAACCCCTCGGTCCCGACGAGGCGCGCTCGGAGCGCCTGCTGTCGCCACTCGCGTACGCGCAGGGAGCGGGCCTGCCCATCGGACTGTGGGCGCCACTGGTCGAGGCCCTCACCGGCGAGGTGTGTACGCCCGAGGAGCTTCGGCGGTTCCACGACCGGGCGGGCTCGCTCGTGGTCGACAGCACCAGGCCCGACGGCACCACGGTCCACCGGCTCTTCCACGTCACCCTCGCCGAGTTCCTGCGGGCGTCCGCCGACGAGCGCGAGCAGCAGCGGCGCATGGCCCGGGGACTGGCCCGCCTGGCCCCGCGCACGACCGACGGACGAAGCGACTGGGCCGCGGCGGACCCGTACATCCTCGAACACCTCGCCACCCACGCCGCGGCCGGCCGGATCCTCGGCGAAGTCGTGCGGGACAGCGCCTATCTGAGCCATGCGGCGCCGGAGCCACTGCTGCGGGCGCTGGCCGACAGCGGCGCCATCGACGCAGGGCTCGCGGCTCCCGAGGCCGAGGAGTCCCGTGTTCCCGCCGAAGAGGACGTGGGCGCTGACGTCGACGCGATCATGACCACGGACGAGGACCTGGCCGCGGACGTCGACGCGGCCGAGGAGACCGGCCTCGACGACTTCGATCGGGCGACCGCCGCCGAACGGGCCATCCTCCAGGTCCTGTCGGAGCGGACCTGCGTCCTGGTCGTCGCCACCGAGTGGTCCTCGGGCCGCGGCGGGTTGAGCACCTTCAACCGGCACCTGTGTGTGGCGATGGCGGCCGCGGGCGCCCAGGTCTTCTGCGTCGTGCTGGACGCCGACGCCTCCGAGGTGACCGACGCCAAGGACAAGGGCGTCACCCTGCTCACCCACCCCGGCGCGCCGGGAGCCCCGGACTACGGTCGGCTCACCCGCCGCCCCGCCCTTCCGTACGGTACGCAGCCGGACCTGGTCATCGGACACGCCCGCGTCACCGGACCGGCCGCCGCCCACCTCAAGGAGGACTTCTTCCCGCACGCCCGCCGGCTGCACTTCGTCCACATGGCGCCGGACGAGATCGAATGGCACAAGCTGGGTGACGGTGTCGACCGCTCCCGGCTGGCGGAGGAACGTACCGAGATCGAGCGCGAGCTGGGGCTGACGGCGCACCGGGTGGTCGCGGTCGGCCCGGCGCTGAAACGCCGTTTCACCAACGAGCTCTGGGACGCCGGAGTTCCCGAACCGCTGCGTCTGGATCCGGGCTTCGATGCGCCCGCGTCCACCGGACCGGCTGCGAGGGGTGTGCCGAACGTGTTCGCGCGCCGCAGGCCTCCACCGGACGGGCTGCACAAGGTGCTGTTCGTCGGCCGCACCGAGGACGTCCGGCTCAAGGGAGTCGACCTTGCCGCGCGGGCCTGTGGAATCGTGCACGAACTGCGGAGCAGAACGGCGGGAGAGCCGATCGAGCTGTTCGCCCGAGGCGCACCGCCGGAGAAGGCCGACGAGCAGCAGCAGCTCATTCGGGACTGGTCGGGCTGTCCCGGGCTGCGTGTGGTGGTACGCCCCTACTCCGCCGACCCGCGCAAACTGGAGTCCGACATGCTGCGCGCCGGGCTGGTGGTGATGCCGTCCCGCTCGGAGGCGTTCGGCCTGGTCGGCCAGGAAGCCATCCTGCGCGGTGTGCCCGTGCTCGTCAGCGACCAGAGCGGGCTGGCGCAGCTGCTGCGCGAGGAACTCCGCTCCGAGGCCGACCACTTGATCGTTCCGGTCACGGGCGACTTCGCGGAGGACACCAGGGTATGGGCCGCGCGGATCGAGAAGTGCCTGAGCGCCCGCGACGAGGAGTTCGAACGGATGCACAGCGTGCGCGACCGCCTCGCCGCCTCCGTCACCTGGGCGGCCGCCGCCCGTCTGGTTCTGGCCGAGGCCCCGTCCCGGCAGCGATGACCTGACCCTGTCGTGGGTTCTGGGCCGGGACGACTCTTGCGCCGGACGGTACGCGTGTAGTGCGCTGACTCCCATGAGAATGAGTGGAGTTGGTGCACTGATCACTGCCCTGGTCGCCGGGTCGCTGCTGGCGGCCGCGCCGGGGTCGAACGCGCAGGGCGTAGGCGCCGCGGACACGCCGTCGCCCGGAGCGTCGTCCCTCAAGGGGATCGACCTCGACACGGTGACGATCCCAGAACTACAGGCGCACAGGGACAAGGGATCCCTGACGTCGTCGGCGCTGACCCGGGCGTACCTGCGGCGGATCGAGACCGTCGACCCGAAGATCAACGCGGTGCTCCATACCGACCCGTCGGCTCTGCGGCAGGCCGCGGCCAGCGACGCCCGGCATCGCGGCGGCCGGCTGCGCGGACCGCTCGACGGCATCCCGGTGCTGCTCAAGGACAACGTCGACACCCGGGACATGCCGACCACGGCCGGGTCGCTCGCGCTGGCAGGCGAGCCGCCCGGCGCCGACGCCGTCCTGGTGACGCGGCTGCGGCAGGCGGGTGCGGTGATCCTGGGCAAGACCAATCTGTCGGAGTGGGCGAACTTCCGGGCGGCGAAGCCGACGTCGGGGTGGTCGGCCGTGGGCGGTCAGACCCGCAACCCGTACGTCCTCGACCGCAATCCGTGCGGATCCTCCGCCGGGTCGGCCGCCGCGCTCGCCGCGTCCCTGGCCCAGGTGGCGATCGGCACCGAGACCGACGGATCCATCGTCTGCCCGGCCGGGATGAACGGAGTGGTCGGCCTCAAGCCGAGCCTCGGCCTGGTGAGCCAGAGGGGAGTGGTGCCGATCTCCGCCGAGCAGGACACCGCCGGGCCCATGGCCCGTAACGTCATCGACACCGCGCTCACGCTGTCCGTGCTCACCGGCGATGGCTCCGCGGGACCCACCGGGCGGGCGGCGGCTCTCGCCGCGCCGGAGGAAAGGGGATCACGTCAGGGGGGATTGCGGGGCAAGCGCATCGGGCTGTGGCGACTGCCTTCGCTCGGCCCGGAGGTCGACGCCCTGATGACCCGTACGGCGGCGAAGCTGCGCGGCGCCGGGGCGGAGGTCGTCGAGGTGACGCCCCCGTACCAGGCCCGACTGGCCGAGCTCGAATTCCCCGCGCTGCTCAGCGAGTTCCACCGGGACATCGATGCCTATCTCGGTACGCGTCAAGGGCCCCGCGATCTGGCCGAGCTGATCGCGTTCAACCGCACCCACCCGCAGGAACAGGCCTGCTTCGCCGGGCAGGAACTGTTCGAGCAGGCCCTCGCCGCGCCACCCACCACCGATCCGAAGTACCGCGCCCTACGTACGGAGCTGACGGACCTGGCCCGGCGCTCGCTGGACGAGACGCTGGCCGCCCATGATCTGGACGCCATCGCCGCGCCGACGAACCCGCCGGCCTGGACGACCGACTGCGCCCGCGGTGACAACGACGTGATTCCGTCCTCCACTCCCGCAGCCGTCGCCGGCTACCCGTCGCTGTCGGTGCCCGCCGGATCCGTGGGTGAACTCCCGGTCGGTCTGCTGCTGATGGCGGGCGATCGTGAGGACGCCGGTCTGCTGTCGTTGGGTGCGGCCGTGGAGCAGAGGCTGCGGGCCTGGCGCGCACCGCGCTATCTGCCGTCGGCGGGCCCGGCCGTCCATTGAGCGGCGTCCGCCGGGGAATGCGCCGCTGACGACGAGCGAGGAGCGGCGAGAGGGAGGAGAATTGGGGTGTGGCGGTGCCCGAGGGGCCGGTGCCCGGGTGACGTGATGCCGTCACCCCTCCCAGCCTCTGCCGAGGTGAAGTCATGACCACGACTACCACGGCGACAGGGCCGTTCACGGTCCGTGCTTTCCTGTTCGGCCAGGACCAGCCCGGCTCGGTCGAAGCCCTCGTCGGCCCGCTTGACGGCAGCGGGGCGGCCAGGCAGCTCCTCAGTGGAACGACCCGCCGCCTGACAGCCGCAGCCGATGAGGCCGTCCAGCGCGAAATGGCGACCGTCATCGATTCCTTCCTGGGCATGGACCTCTTCGACGTGGCAGCGGGCGGCTGGCGCAAGCACGCCGCCCTCACCGATGCCGCGCGCCGCACCCGCGCCGCCCCGGGCAGCGAGGAGGTGGTCGCGCTCGCGACACACGCGATCACCTCTCGCCACCGCCCGTACGTCGACGTGCTCATGGACGGGGTGAAGATCGGCACCCTGGACGTGGGGCTCGACCTGACTTTCCGGATCACCGGGCTTGTCGCTGTCGTACGCGCGGCCCAGCTGGTCGCCGTACGCAGCGGGGAGTGCGTGCTGCAGGGGTCTCTCTCCGTCCAGCAGATCCTGCTGGCGAAACGACAGGGCCGACTGAACCTCCCGGGCATCTGGCGTCTGCACGCCCCGCTCCCACTGCTCCACAACGAGCCACCACCTCCCCCTCCGCCGCCCCCACCGCCCGGTACGGCATGGACGTCCGGACCACGTGCCCGATAGCCGGATACCGTCGTGGGGCTCACCGCGCGGAGCAGTGCGGGAGCGACGGGCGGTCCTTCGTACGGACCGCGGGCAGCCAGGCCTTGTCGGGGCGCGTCGCGGCGGCGCCGTCGCGCGGCACGCGGACCCGGAACCAGACGGTGGAGCGCAGGTCCTCCTCGTCGATGATGGGCTGGCCCTGCGGCAGCTGGCACTCCGCGTCGAGGATGTCGCCGTGCCACACCCGCGTACCCACGACGTTGTCGGCGGTGTACGGCCGCCGCGGATCGATCGCGAGGCCCAGGCTGCACTGCGGTTCGCGGTCCGCTCGGTCCTGGCAGCCCCGCTCGGCGTTGAACACCCTGATCCGGCCGGTCTCTTGGTCGTTGCCGCCTCCCGCATACGCCCAGAGCGCGACGCCTGCCGCCGCGCACCCGAGGACGGCGAGCAGGGCGGCGAAGAGCGGGCGGCGCCGAACGCGGGGGAGTCGGCGGCGGGAACGCCCGGTGCCGCCTTCGGCGGTGTGGGCCCGGATGCGTTCGAGGAGGCTTTCAGCCGTGTGAGGGGCGCGGGCCGTGTGCGTGGGGGCGAGGCATTCGGCGGCGAGGGCCCGCCAGAACTCCGGGACGGCGCCGTCCATCCGTAACGCCGCTCGGCCCTCGGAGTACTCCTGTACGGCCGCGCCGCGCGCGGTAGGCGTGGCGCCGGGGAAGGGGTAGGCGCCCTGGGCGTACACCTCGTGGATGATGATGCCGAGCGCCCAGATGTCGGCGCTGGGCCGTATCCGGACGCCGCGCTCGCCGAGCGGTTCCCGCCACCGCTCGGGCGGCAGGTAGTCCAGGGTGCCCATCGGGGCCGTCCAGCCGTGGGTGCCGGTCAGCTCGATGGCGAAGCCGAAGTCCGACAGGCGCACTTCGCCGTCCTGGCCGATGAGGATGTTCTCGGGCTTGAGGTCGGCGTGCACCCAGCCGCTGCGGTGCATATGGTCCAGGCCCTCGCAGATGCCGGTGACGAGCCGGGCGGCCTCGGCCTCGGTCACCGGTGCCGCGAGCAGCTCACGCAGGCTGCACCGGGCCCGCTCCATGACGAGGACGATCGCGCCGTCCAGCAACGGCCGGTCCGGCGCGCTCAGGACCAGGGAGTCGAGGAGCCGGACGAGTCTCGGGTGGCCCGCCCCGCGGCCCAGTTCGAGTTCGCGGCGGGCGGCCTCGGCCACGTTGCGTGCCTGGCGCGGTGCGAGTCCGGCGGTCGGCATCACCTTCAGGGCGACGTCGTGCTCGTCCAGATCGTTCGGTTCGTCGTGGTCCGGCCGGCCGGCGTAGACCGTCGCCCAGCCGCCCGCCCCGATCGGTTCGCCGACGACCCAGGAGCCGATCCGGTGGCCCACGGGCAGGAGTTCCGCCTCGCCGCTGTCCGCCGGATCCGCGCCCCTGTGCACCATGACCGCGTCCTACCGTCCGTGCTCGGCGGGCTCGGTGCGCGGGGGTAACAGCGTGAGGTGCTCCTCCCGTACGATCCCGAACTTCAGGGCGAGGGCGACGACGGCCTCGCGCTTGCCGTTGCGGCGGGCCGCGCGTTCGGGGCCGTCCGTGGCCGTCGGGACGCCGATGCGCAGCTTCTCGTCGGCGAGGTAGTCGATGTGCGAACTGACCGCGCGAGCCGTCAGCCCCGGGCTGGAGCCAGAGCCGCTGAGCCGCTCGACGACCTGCGGGGTGGTCGGCACGGCGACCGGTGAACTGTCGCGCAGCCACGGCTCGCAGAGCGCCACGAGTACCAGGAAGTACGTGGCGGTCTCGTCCAGGGAGTACGCGGTGAGAGTGCGGCTCTCCCAGGATCCGCCGCCGGGCGCGTGCGGGTCCAGATAGACGTGGTCGGGCGCGAACACCTGGAAGGAGAGCGGGGTTTCGCGGCGGGAGGGCAGCACCACCCGGGAGAACTCGAACGGGATGGGCGCGCCGACGCGGCGCGGCGGGACGCGCAGATACTCTCCGGCCCCTTCCGGATTCTCCACGAGATAGCCGTGGGTGGTGCTGAGATTGCTCAGCTGCCAGTGGTCGTCCGTCGCCCGGATCTCCCCGGCGAGGCGGGACACAGACTCGTCGTCCAGGCGCAGTTCGACGGGTGTGCGGGCCGAACCCCGGCCGAAACGGACGCGCTCGCCGGGGCCCAGCCGCAGCGTCGCCGCGTCGCCGCCGTTCCCCTCCGGCAGGTGGATGACAATTCCGCTCACCGCTCCCCCGTCCCGCGTGCCGACCGTCCCCGTTGTCCGACAGAGGGAACGTTACCGCCTGCCTCCGCTGTTTCACCGCGTGGCATCCGCCACTTCGGCGCGCGGCCGTGACGGCCGAAACGGGGGCTGTGCGTACGCGGAAAGGCGGGGAGTGGCCCCGGTCAGGGGGCGACGGCGCGGGTGCCGAAGGCGGTCCAGGGACGCCAGCCGCCGCTGGGCCGCTCCTGTACGCGGGTGCGTATCCGGCCGTCCGCGGTGACCGCGAACAGGTGCAGTCGGCCGGTCGCGTCGGCCGCCGCCGAGGGGGTGGTGGCGAGCGCGACGCCGGACTCGGTGATGTCCTCGCCGGGGTCCCAGGCGTCGCCGGGGGAGACCTGCCAGCGGTGGGCGAGCCGCTCGCCGCCGGGGGCGAGGGCGAAGCCTTCGAGGCGGCCGTCGGCGCCGGGGACGAGCAGCGGGGCCGTGGCCGACCAGCCGAACAGCGGCTGCCAGTCGTCCCAGCCGCCGCTCGGTACCGACTGGCGCCGGTGGAAGGCCGCCACGCCGGAGGGGGCGATCGCGGCGACGGTGAGCCGTCCGCTTCCGTCGCGGGCCAGGCGCGGGGCCGCACCGGCCGCCGTACCGAAGCGCTCCCACGGGGACCAGGCGCCGCCCGGTGTCTGCTGCCAGCGGTGCAGGACGGCGGTACCGCCGCGGGTGAGGGCGAACACCTCAAGGCGTCCGTCCGCGTTGACGCCGACGACCGGCGGTGCTCCGGCGGGTCCGCCGAATCCCGCGTCCCACGGGTCCCAGGCCGGGGAGCCGGGCGTGGACTGGCGGCGGCGGGCGATCAGGGTGCCGCCCGGGCTGAGGGCGAAGACCTCCAGTCTGCCGTCGGCGTCGCGGGCGACGGCGGGCGCGGCCGCGGCCGGACCGCCGAACTCCTCCCAGTCGTCCCAGCCGCCGTCCGGGCGCTGCACCCTGTGGTGCAGGTTGGCGCCTCGCGGGGCGAGCGAGAACACCTCCAGGCGGCCGTCGGTGTCGCGGCCGAGCGTGGGCACCGCGCCGGCCGGTCCGCCGAACGGCTCCCAGTCCGACCAGGTGTCGGCGTCCGGGTCGAGCTGGACGCGCCGCAGCATCGAGCGGTCGGCGGCGTCGAGTGCGAAGACGGTCAGGCGTCCGTGGACGTCCAGGGCGGCCACGGGGTTGTCCGGGCTCCGCCATACCGGCGGCGCGTCCTGCCAGGTCAGTGGTGCGAGGCGGAGTCCGTGCGAGAACCATCCGGCGGCGCTCGCGTACCAGTCCTGCCCGTCGGTGACCGCTTCGACGGCGTGGCCGGGGACATGGCCCGCGTATCCGTCGAGGGTGAAGCGGAACGGGTCGCGGGAGGCCAGCACGTCGGTGCCGTCGTAGCCGCCGCGCGGCCCGATGAACAGATAGAACCAGCCGTCCCGTTCGACGATGTACGGCGACTCGGTGACCGACACTCCCATGGCGGCGGTGCTGTCGTCGGTGAACGCGGTGCCGGGCGCGCTCCAGCGCAGCAGGTCGGGGGAGCGGCGCCAGCAGACGAGGTGGTGGCCGTCGGCGGAGAGTTCGGTGTAGTACATGACCCAGTCGGTGCCGATCCGCACCACCATGGGGTCGCGCGCCGCCCGCCCCCGGAAGAGCGGTCCGGACGGAACGCGGGTCCAGGTGAACAGGTCGGTGGAGCTGGCCAAATTGATGGCGGCCCCGGCGCTGCCGCCCGCGGCGTAGAACATCCAGTAGGTGCCCGCGGCCTCGATCACATGCGGGGCCCACAGGTGCTGTTCGCCGTAGTACGCGGGATCGACGGTCAGCGCGTCGGGATGGGTTGTCCACGGGCCGTACGGGGTGGGCGCGGAGGCGTGCGCGAAGGCGGTCTCGGCGCTGCTGTCCGGGGCCTGACCGGGCGCGGCGCTGTCGCCGACGATGCCGAACAGGTGCCAGCGGCCGTTCGTCCGGAGCAGGGTGTGGTCGTTGAGGTAGCGGCGGCGGTCGGGGGTGGACGGGTCGTGGACGGGTGTGAAGGGGCCGGCGTCGACCCACTGGTGGGGCGGGACGTCGGTGGGGGCGGCAGCGGCACGGGCGGCGGTACGGGCCGCGAGCGGGAGCACGAGTGCTCCCGCCCCGGCCGTCCGCAGCAGGTGACGCCTGCTGATCGGATGCATGTGCTCTTCTCCGGATGGACCGCTCAGGGGATCAGTTGACGGCGGGGCCGGAGGTGTTGTTGAGCCAGGCCCACTCGGACCAGGTCGAGATCCCGGTCTGCCACTTGTGGTGGACGCCGGCGCTGCTCGTGCCGAAGACCTCTATGCGGCCGTCGGCGTTGGTGGCCGCGGTGACCTCCGTACCGCCGCCGCCGAAGGTGTCCCACTGGCCGTACGGGGCGTTCACGCCGGTCTGCCACAAGTGCTGGGCGACAGTGCCGTTGATCGCGAAGACCTCCACCCGGCCGTCGGGCGAGCGTTCGCTGCTGACCTGCGAGTCGGCGGGGCCGCCAGTGGGTTCCCAGCCGGACCAACTGGCCCGGTCCGTCTGGTACTTGTGGAACACTCCGGCGGGTCCGGAGGCGAAGACCTCCAGGCGTCCGTCCTGGTTGTGGTCCACGGTCAGGTCGTGGCCACCGCCGCCGAAGTTCTCCCAGCCGGACCAGCCGCCGTTGACGGCCGTCTGGTACTGGTGCTGGAAGACATCGCCGTTGATCGCGAAGACTTCGAGGCGCCCGTCGGACGACTTCTCCATCTCGATGCGGCTGTTGGCCGGGCCGCCTCCCGCGGACTCCCACTCCGACCAGCCGCTGTTCGGCGCGCTCTGGTACTTGTGGAACACTCCGGTCGGCCCGGAGGCGAAGACCTCCAGGCGTCCGTCGCCGTTGGCGCCGACCGCGATGTCGCGTCCGCCGCCGCCGAAGTTCTCCCAGCCGGACCAGGCGCCCGAGGGTGAGAGCTGGTAGCGGTGCTGGAACACGTTGGCGTTGATCGCGAACATTTCGAGGCGGCCGTCGGCGTTCGGGCCGATCGCCAGCTCCGCGCCGCCCGGTCCGCCCAGCGGCTCCCAGTCCGACCAGCTCCCGTTGACGCCCACCTGCCAGGCGTGGTGCACGCCGTCGGCTCCGGCGGCGAAGACCTCCAGGCGGCCGTCGGCCGAACGGGCTGACACCACCCGCCCCGACTCCGCCGGATACACCAGCGGGGCGGGCCCGGGCTCGTGGTGGCCCAGGCGGTCCACCGCGGCCCGTGCCTCGTCCATGTGCCGCCGGTGGGCGCCCGCGTTGTAGGTGGACCAGGGCTGCCAGTTGGTGCCGCCGGAGGAGATGGTGAAGGCCGCGTTTGCGTTGCACTGGGGGTCGAAGGCGCAGGCGTCGTTCACCTCCGGGTGCCAGTAACTGTTGATCTGCCACAGGCCGCGGTCGGTGGAGGGAGGCGTGTTGTTCTGGACGTTGGTCGCCGTCGGGTCGCAGCTGGATTCCGCGAGGGCGACCGCGACGGCCGTCACCAGGCTCTCGCCCCGGAAACCGGCCTGGTAGCCGGTCTGGGCGCACAGATCGCTCGGCGCGGCGTACGCCGGTGAGGCGCCGACCAGGACGCCCGCCCCCAGCGATAACGAGGCGAGTGTCGCCAGGATGACGCGATGGGGCGCTCGGCGAGCCTGCTGCACAGTTGTCACCTGCTGTCTCCTCAATTGACGGCGGGGCCGGAGGTGTTGTTGAGCCAGGCCCACTCGGACCAGGTCGCGAAGCCCGTCTGCCACTTGTGGTGGACGCCCGCGCGACTGGTGCCGAAGACCTCGATACGGCCGTCCGCGTTGGCCACCGCGGTGACCTCCGTACCGCCGCCGCCGAAGGTGTCCCACTGGCCGTACGGGGCGTTCACGCCGGTCTGCCACAAGTGCTGGGCGACCGTCCCGTTCAGGGCGAAGACCTCCACCCGGCCGTCCGCGGTCCGCTGACTGGTCAGCTGCGAGTCGGCAGGACCACCGGTCGACTCCCAGCCGGACCAACTGGTGCTGTTGGTATGGTACTTGTGGAAGACTCCGGCGGGTCCGGAGGCGAAGACCTCCAGGCGTCCGTCCTGGTTGTGGTCCACGGTCAGGTCGTGTCCGCCGCCGCCGAAGTTCTCCCACGCCGACCAGCCGCCGTTGACCGCGGACTGGTACTGGTGCTGGAAGACGTCACCGTTGATCGCGAAGGCTTCGAGGCGCCCGTCGGGTGACTTCTCCATCTCGATGCGGCTGTTGGCGGGACCGCCGCCGGTGGGCTGCCACTCGGACCAGCCGCCGTTCGGCGCGCTCTGGTATTTGTGGAAGACACCCACGGGTCCGGAGGCGAAGACTTCCAGGCGTCCGTCGCCGTTGGCGCCGACGGCGATGTCGCGTCCGCCGCCGCCGAAGTTCTCCCAGCCGGACCAGGCACCGGAAGGTGAGAGCTGGTAGCGGTGCTGGAATACATCGCCGTTGATGGCGAAGACCTCCAGGCGGCCGTCGGCGTTCGGGCCGATCGCCAGTTCCGCGCCGCCCGGTCCGCCCAGCGGCTCCCACTCGGACCAGCCGCCGTTGACCCCCAGCTGCCAGGCGTGGTGCACGCCGTCGGCTCCGGCCGCGAAGACCTCCAGACGGCCGTCCGCCGAACGGGCCGACACCACCCGTCCCGACTCCGCCGGATACTCCAACGGCTTGGGGTGCGGGCCGGTACCGGGCATACACGGCATGTCGATGCCGCGTTCCGCCAGATACGGGATGGGGTCGGTACGCACGCTCGCACCCGGGTCCGCCCACACCCGCAGATGCAGGTGCGGGCCGGTGGCCTGGCCCTCGCTGCCCATCAGGGCGATCTGCTGACCGGCCACGACGCGGTCGCCGACCTGGACGTCCCGCTCGTACATGTGGCCGTACTCGGTGATGGTCCCGTCGGGGTGCAGGACGCGGATCCACTGGCCGTAGCCGGGTTCGTACCCGGAGATCGTCACTTCGCCGTCGCCGACGGCGTAGATCGGGGTGCCGCGGTCGTTGGCGATGTCGATGCCGTTGTGTTCGGCGCTGTAGTACTGGGAGATGAAACCGGTGGTCGGGCAGGCGCCGACGAAGCCGGCGGCCCGGGCGGCGCTCGCCGGAGGAGCGGTGACCAGCAGGCCGAGCAGCAGGGCCGCGACCGCCACCAGCCCCAGGCGCAGCGCGTGCCGCGGCGACGTGGTGAACGACATGGGGCGTCCTCCCGTCACGCCTTGCGCAGGCGGTCGATGATGCCGTCGATGTCGCGTTGCATCAGGTCGTGGCGGATGAAGTGGCCGCCGGGTACCTCGTACGACTCGTGCGGGATCCCGGCCCGGTCGAGCAGACCGCGGAACTCCCGCTGCCCGGCGAGCACCTGGGTCTCGTTGACGGTGTCGAACCAGTTGACCGGGTCGGGACTGGTACCGGCGACGAGGAAGACCCGCTTGTTGCGGTAGCTCTCGATCCGCTGGACGGGATTGTCGGCGCTCACCCGGGCCTCGTCCCACAGCGGCGCGCCGTAGATGGTGCCGCCGTTCAGGTCGAGGACCGCGGCGGAGGCGTTGGCCCAGTGCACGACGAGGCCGCTGTCACGGCGCAGGCTGGCCGGGCCGGAGTGGGCGCTGACGGACGCGAAGTGGCCGTAGTACTTGGCGGCGTACTTGAGCGCGCCGAACCCGCCCATGGAGAACCCGGCCACGGCCCGTCCGTCGTACTCGGCGAAGGTGCGGAAGTTGGCCTCCACCCAGGGAAGCAGCTGGCCGATGTGGAAGTGCTCCCAGTTGCGGGGCCCGGCGTTGGAGCTGACGGGGTTGGAGTACCAGCCGGCGTGGCCGCCGTCGGGCATGACCACGATGATCGGCTTTCCGGCGGTCCACTGGCGGATGCCCTCGCGGTCGAAGGTGATGAAGTCCTGGTCCGTGCCGCCGCCGTGGAAGAGGTAGAGGACGGGGTAGGTGCGGCCGCTCCAGTGGTAGTCGTCGGGCAGCAGCACGTTGACCCCGGGGTTCCAGCCGATCGCGTCGGTCTGGAACCGGTAGTACCACATCCTCGGGTCGCTCTCGTTGCGGTCCACGATGTGCAGGCCGAAGCCGTCGTCGGCCGCCGCTGCCGTCGTCGCTGCCGCGAGCACGCCTCCGGCGCCGAGGGCCATGGCGGCGGTGAGCCCGCCGGCGGACTTGAGGATGCTCCTGCGGGTGGGGTGGTGCGCGGTCAACGTGACCTCCTGGGGGAAGCGCGGCGACGGTGGGACCGACCGCTGTGTGACAGGCGCTTCGGAGGGTAGTGATGTGCTCGGCGCGCGGAGAACCCGGAAGGTTACGGAATGACAGGCACCGCCCGTGTGGGCTAGGGCCTGTTCGCTCAAGGGACGCTGTCCCGCGCCGCAGGGGCTCAGCGGGTGGCGAGCCGCTCCAGCAGGGCGGCGCTCCGGGCCAGCAACGCCCGCTCCTCATCCGTGAGTTCGGCCTCGATGGCCTGCGCGAGCCAACCGGCCCTGCGGCCGCGCTCCGCTTCGAGCGCGGCCCGGCCCGCGTCCGACAGCTCGACCAGCGACTTGCGGCCGTCGGTGGGGTGCGCGCGGCGCGTGATCAGGTTCTGTTCCATGAGGAGCCCCACCGAGCGTGCCATGGACTGGGGGCGTACGCGCTGGTCGGCGGCGAGGTCGCTGGTGGTCATGGCGCCGTTGCGGTCGAGTGCGCCGAGCACCGCGGCCTGGCCCAGCGGGATGCGGTCCTCGTCCTTGACGCGTCGGGTGAGTTTGCCCATCGCGGTGCGCAGTTCGACGGCGATGGCGGCGGCTTCCGAGGTGGGCATAGGGCACTTTACCCCGTTGGTCAGCAAAGGCTGGGGACCTGACCTGCACAGCAATGCTGTACAGCAAAACTGTGCAGCATTGCTGTATGGTTTGGTCTTGTCGGGCTCAGCGCCAGCGTTGTCGCAGCCGGGGCCACGGCACACGACAACGGGAAGGACCTCCCATGTCCGCGAAGACAGGCGGAACCATCAACGCCGCCATCGAGACCGTCACCGCCCGCCGGATCATCGACAGCCGAGGCAATCCCACGGTCGAGGTCGACGTCGTCCTGGCGGACGGATCCCTGGGGCGCGCGGCTGTCCCCTCCGGTGCCTCCACCGGTGCACGGGAGGCCGTGGAACTGCGCGACGGTGACGCCGCGCGCTGGCACGGCAAGGGCGTCGACCGCGCGGTGGCCCACGTCAACGGGGAGATCGCGGCAGCCGTACGCGGCCGGGACGGGTCGGACCAGGCGGGGCTCGACGCCGCGCTGGTCGCCCTCGACGGCACCGCCACGAAGTCCCGGCTCGGCGCCAACGCGATCCTCGGCGTCTCCCTCGCCACCGCCAAGGCCGCCGCGGCGGCCCACCGTCAGCCCCTCTACCGCTACCTCGGCGGCGCCGACGCCCACCTCCTGCCGCTGCCGATGATGAACATCGTCAACGGCGGCGCCCACGCCGACAATCCGCTGGACTTCCAGGAGTTCATGATCGCGCCCGTGGGCGCGGACACCTTCGCCGAGGCCGTCCGCATGGGCAGCGAGGTCTTCCACACCCTGCGCCGCGACCTGCTGGCCGCCGGGCACTCCACGGGCGTCGGTGACGAGGGCGGCTTCGCACCCGCGCTGCGCACCGCCGAGGAGGCGCTCGACTTCGTGATGGCAGCCATCGAGCGCACCGGCTACCGCCCCGGCACGGACATCGGCCTGATCATGGACCCGGCGTCGTCGGAGTTCTTCCGCGACGGCGTGTACGACTACGCGGGGGAGGGGGTGCGCCGCACCCCCTCCGAGAACGCCGACTACCTGGCCAAGCTCATCGACACCTACCCCATCGTCTCCATCGAGGACCCGATGGCGGAGAACGACCTCGACGGCTGGCGCGAGCTGACCGCGCGCGTCGGCGACCGCTGTCAGCTCACCGGCGACGACGTGTTCTGCACCAACGAGACACTGCTGCGCGAGGGCATCCGCACCGGCGTCGGCAACTCGATCCTGGTCAAGGTCAACCAGATCGGGACCCTGACGGAGGCGCTGGGCGCGGTGGCCACGGCCCACCAGGCGGGCTGGACGGCCGTCATGTCGCACCGCTCGGGCGAGACGGAGGACACCACCATCGCGGACCTGGCGGTGGCGACCGGCTGCGGCCAGATCAAGACCGGCTCGCTCTCCCGCTCCGACCGCACGGCGAAGTACAACCAACTGATCCGGATCGAGGAGGAGCTGGGCGACTCGGCGCGCTTCGCGGGCCGCTCCGCGCTGCGCCGGGCGTGAACAGCGGGCAGAGGTACGGTAGGGACCAAGCGGGCTCCCGATCGTGATCGGGGGCCCGCTCGCTTGGTGGGGCGGCCGGGGTCCGGTCAACCCCGCTCGTGCGGTACCTCGGAGTGCGGGCGCGGGCCGGCCACTCCTTCCGGGAACGCGCGGGTGACCGCGGCCATGCGGTTGGAGACCTGTAGCCGCCGGTAGACGTTCTCCAGGTGCTTGCGCACGGTTCCTTCGGACACGCCCAGCCGACGGGCGATCTGGACGTTGGTGTGTCCCGCGGCGAGCAGGTGCAGCAGTTGCCACTGCCGGGGCGTGAGCCGGGGAGTGGGGTGCCGGCGCCGTTCGGCGTCCAGGTATGCCTCGTACAGGTGCGGCCGCAGCAACGTGAGCAGCGCGCGGTCACGCTCGGAGAAGTCCGGGCCGGGCCCGCGGAATAGGAACATCCGCAACGTCCGGCCGCGGCCGTCGGTCCCGGGTGCTCCGGCGGGCATGCAGAGCATGAGCTCGTGCTCGACCCCCAGCGGCCGGTAGTAGTCGGTGTACATGCCGGTGCTGTGCCATTGCCTGGCCGAGTAGAAGTCCGCGATCGTCACGACACTGCGCAGGTCGCCGCTGCGGTCGGGGTAACTGCAGGGCCGGCAGTCCCAGTAGTGTTCCCAGTGCGTCGAGTCGGCGGCCTCGTCGGGCGTCTCGTCGCCATCGGGGCCGACCTGCGTCAGCCACCACGCCTCCCGGTGACTGTCGAAGCCCGCGAAGGTCAGTTCGTCGCAGCGGATCTGGCCCATCAGGTCACAGAGCAGAGACGGCGGCAGTCCCCGCGACGGCTCGTCGGTGCGTTTCTCGGAGACGATCCCCGCCAGTGTGCGCAGATCCCGGTCGCTGACCGATGACGAGCGTCCCATCAGGTCCCCCTTCGCCCGAAGGCCGGTCTCAGGTTACCGGCGCGGCGTGGTCCGCGGCATACGCAGAGCCTCGTATGGCAGCCGGGCTGTGGGGCCGCCCATGCTGAGCGCGACCGGCCCTGACGCGGGGGAGCAGGGCCGGTACCCGCTCACATCCGAACCGGCCCCGAGGGGGAAGGCATCATGCGAATCCGCAACAAGATCTTCGGAGGGTTGCTCGCGGCGGCCCTGGCCACGGCCCTGAACGTGGCGGGAGCAGGAGCCGGCCACGCCGCCCAGTTCCCCTCCGCGCCCATCAGACCCGTCGCGGCGGCCACACCGCTGCTGTTTGACGTCAACGGCACGTTCACCGACGGGGGATCCGCGCGGCCGGTGATCTCGGACGTCAACGACATCCTGACGGTGGACATGTCCTCCCAGCACCGTCCGACCGCCAGCGGTGTCGTGATCAACAGTGACACCATCCTGGTCACCTTCCCCGACGATGCCACCTACAGCGCGAAGCTGCAGGCGCCGAACATCATCAGGTGGTCCAACGGCTCGACCTGGCAGAAGCTCAACCTGGCGCGGGTGCCGGACGTGCGCGAGGAGACCCAGACCGTGGCCAAGTCGATCCTGAACTCCGCGGGCTTCGTCGTCGGCAGGGTGACCAGCTTCGTCGACCAGACGTGCAATCACGACCACACCGTCGCCGATCAGACTCCGGGCGCCGGCACCTTGGCCGTCCCGGGGAGCGTGGTGGACCTCACGATCGGACTGCTGCCACCGAGAGGGACGTGCCGGTGAGTTGACGGTCAGGAACCGGCGGTCCGCACGGACGGCCGGTTCCCCACCGTCCGGGCCGCGGGCCTGCCGGAAACCCGCGACGGGTGACCAGGGCTCTGTAGGCGGCCCCTGGGGCGCGAGGGTCATGCTCCGACGAGTTCGGGCGTCCCGGCCGGGTGTTCGACGGCGGCCAGCACCGGATAGTCGGTGTACCCGGCCTCACCGCCCGTGTACATCAGGCCCCGGTCCCGGACCGGGTTGAGCGGTGCGCCGACGCGCAGGCGTTCGACCAGGTCGGGGTTGGCGAGGAACGGGCGGCCGAAGGAGATCAGGTCGGCTCCCGCGGCGAGCAGCCGCTCGCCCTCGTGCTTTCCGCCGTCGGCCGGCAACGGCTTCCCCCACCCGAGGACCGGGTTGGCGATCAGCGTGCCCGGCCAGGTCTGCCGGATCTCCTGGAAGAGGGGCTGGTCCGGATCCGCGAAGACGACGTGCAGGTAGGCAAGGCCGGCATCGGCCAGGGCGGCGATGAGCGCCGGGTAGATGTCCTCGGTGTCGCCCTCGTCGATGCCGTTGACGGTGACTCCGGGCGCGATCCGCAGACCTACCCGCTCCGGGCCGATCGCGTCGGCGACGGCCTTGACCACCTCGACCGTGAACCGGATACGTCCGGCCACCGAGCCGCCGTAGGCGTCGGTGCGGTGGTTGGTTCCCCGCGCCATGAACTGGTGCAGGAGGTAGCCGTTGGCACCGTGCACCTCCACTCCGGCGAAGCCCGCGTCGATGGCGTTGCGGGCGGCGGCCGCGAAGTCGGCCACGGTGGCGTGGATCTCCTCGACGGTCATCTCACGCGGCACGACGGAGGGCTGGTGCCCGCCGGGGGTGAAGATCGTCTCCGGGAGCGGGATCGGCGAGGGCGCGACCGGTGTCAGTCCGCTGGTGTCGGGGTGGCCGACCCGGCCACCGTGCTGCAATTGCAGGAACATCCGGCCGCCCGCGGCGCGTACGGCATCGGTGACACCTCGCCACCCGGCGACATGCGCCTCGTTGTGGATCGCGGTGATGTTGGGGTAGGTCTGTCCCACGGCGTTCGGCGTGGAGGCCTCGGCGATGATCAGCCCCGCGGAGGCACGCTGGGCATAGTAGGTGGCCATGATCGGCTGCGGGACACCGTCGGCTCCGGCGCGGTTGCGCGTCATCGGCGCCATCACCAGGCGGTTGGGCAGGTGCAGGGAGCCGAGGCGGGCGGGTTCGAAGAGGCGGGAGTCAACTGCTGTGTTCGTCATGCCGGTACCGTAGAACTTGACATCAGTGTCAGGTTCAAGTCCTTCAGTCCTGGGTCGACATGCGAGGTGGGGAATGCGGATCGGTGAACTGGCCCGGCGCAGCGGGGTGAGCGAGCGTTCGCTGCGCTATTACGAGATGCAGGAGCTGCTGCGGTCCGAGCGTACGCCGGGTGGCCAACGGCAGTACGGCGAGTGGGCGGTCGACCGGGTCATCCGCATCCAGGCGCTCTACGCCGCGGGGTTGAACAGCAAGAAGATCGCGCAGTTGCTCCCCTGTATGCGGGACACGGACGGCGCCCCGAGCGAGATCGCCACGCCACGGCTGGTCGACGAACTCGCCGCGGAACGGGACCGTATCAACCGAATGATCACCGACCTGATCCGCTCCCGCGACGTCCTGGACGAAGTCATCGCCACGGCCTCGGTCGCAACGGATGCCGCCGCCGTCTCCGGCGCCGACGCGATGGGGGCCGCCCGAGGGTAGCGAGGTCGGCGGTGGCCCAGGCAGGCCGGCAGGCCCTATCCCGATCCGGAGTAATAACGCCTCTGGTACGGGCTCAGCAGGGAGGCGGCGAGCTGCCCCGCGCCCCGGCAGATCGCGCAGACGCGTTGTCTGCGGCATTCGCGGCAGTTGGTCCGTCCGTGCACCTCGTCGGGCCACCAGCCGCGTCCCCCGCATCCGGGGCACGCGCCCAGGCCGTCGCACTCGTAGCAGAGCAGGTATCCGGGCGTGAGCGTCTCGGGTGTGCGCAGCGGCTCCGGCCACGTGAACTCCTCCGGCGTGCGCAGGGCCAGCGCCGGTGTCTGCCCGCTGAACATCACGGCGGAGATGTGGTGAGCCACACGGATCTCGATGCTGCCGAAGTCATGGCGACCGGTGAGCACGCTCCAACGCCTCGGGCCGTCACCGTCCTGCGACGCGGTGACCTGCCAGCCCGCCGAGTCGAGCAGGGCGGCTGCGCGGGACGTGAGGTCGGCGGCGCCGACGCTCGCAGGACGCTCCCCGCGGAACAGGGCCGCGTAGTGGTGGCGGAGCGGGTCGTGCCAGTCGGCGACCGTCGGCTCGTCGAGGAACAGCAGGCCGAGGTCGCTGCCAGGGGTCAGGTCGGTGATCAGCTCGACCAACTGCGCACGCAGGGCGCGTCCCAGCCGGTCCAGCTCCTCACGTGCGTCCGGTACGTCACCCATCGCGGCCCCCGTTCCTGCCGTGCGCCGTCACCGCCCCATCCCAACACCCTATTCGCCGTTCGTCTGGAGGGGGCGGCGCCCAACCCCTTTCCCGGGCAGAGGCAGGCGCCCCTGCCCGGCGGGGCCCCGAGTTTGGGGAAGGGGCACGCCGGGGGAGATCTCCCCCGTGGACCTCATCCCCACCATCGATCTGACCGCCCCTGACCCCGCCCGGATCGACCGCGCTCTCCAGAACGCCGGCTTCCTCCTGGTCACGGGCCACGGCATTGATCCGTCCCTGCCCGCCACCATCCGCGAGCACGCCCGTGCCTTCTTCCACCTCCCCGCCCCCACCAAGCAGCCGTACGCCGTGAAGGTCGGCGGACGGGGCTGGCTGGGCCCGGGAGCCGAGGCCAACAGCTATGCCGAGGGCACCGAGAGCCCGCCGGACCTGAAGGAGTCGCTGTCCTTCGCCGCCGAGCACCCCACCGGCAAGGCCGCCGTCGACGCCGAGTGGTTCGCGCCCAACGTCTGGCCCGCCGAGGTCCCGGCCCTCAAGCCGCTGCTGGACGACTACCTCACCGGGATGCGGGCGCTCTCCGACCGCCTCCTGGAGCTCCTGGCCGTGGCCCTCGTCCGTCCCGAGGACTTCTTCACGCGGCACACCGGTCACCCCACCTGGGGGTTCAACATCAACTGGTACCCCGGGGCGGACACCGTCGGCGCCGCGCAGCCGGGCCAGTTCCGGATCGGGCCGCACACCGACTTCGGCACGGTCACGGTCCTGGACCGGCAGCACGGCAAGGGCGGACTTCAGGTGTTCACGGACGAACACGGCTGGCAGGACGCGCCGTACGACCCCGCCGCGCTGACCGTCAACATCGGTGACCTGATGGCCCGTTGGTCCGACGGCCGCTGGAAGCCGGGCCGCCACCGGGTGCTTCCACCGCCCGCCGATATCCCGGCGGAGGAACTGATGTCGCTGGTGTACTTCTACGAATGCGACCCCGGCACGGACGTCCGGGGCATCGACTCCCACACCTACCTGCGGGCCCAGCTGGACGCGATCTCGGCGGACTGAACGGCACGAAGGGACCGTCCGACACGGTAGGACTTGCCCCCTTCCAGCTGGTGTCCGAGATCGTTGAGGCATGAAATCGCTGCGTCACCGGTTTGACCGGTGACGGCTTTCATGCGACAGTCGGAGTGCGCGCACCGCCGGTACACGTGAGCGAACGAGGGGCGTCACATGATCAACAGGCGTGGGTTCAGTACGGCTGTGGGACTGGGTACGGGTGCGGCTGCTGTGTCGCTGACGGGTGTGCAGGGGGCGCGGGCCGCGTCCGCCGCCCCGCGGCAGGCGTCCACGGCATCGACGGCGGCCCCTGCGGCGCACGCCGCCTTTCCGCATCTGAAGCAGATCAGGGCCGGGCTGCTGGACGTCGGCTACGCCGAACTGGGCCCCGCCCACGGCCCCGCCGTCATCTGCCTGCACGGCTGGCCGTACGACATCCACAGCTACGTCGACGTCGCCCCGATGCTGGCCGAGGCGGGCTACCGAGTGGTCGTCCCGTACCTGCGCGGTCACGGCACGACGCGCTTCCTCTCCGGGCGGACGGTCCGCAACGCCCAGCAGTCCGCCATCGCACTCGACATCATCGCCCTGATGGACGCCCTGAAGATCGAGAAGGCGGTTCTGGCCGGTTTCGACTGGGGCTCGCGCACCGCCGACATCATCGCCGCGCTCTGGCCCGACCGCTGCAAGGCCCTCGTCTCGGTGAGCGGATACCTCATCACCAACCTTGAGGCCAACCTGAAACCACTGTCCGCCGGCGCCGAACACACCTGGTGGTACCAGTACTACTTCGCCACCGAGCGAGGCAGGCTCGCCATGGAGGACAAGACCCTGCGCCGTGATCTGACCAGGCTCGTCTGGAGCACCGTCTCCCCGACGTGGGACTTCGACGACGCCACCTTCGACCGCACGGCCGCGGCCTTCGACAACCCCGACTACGCCGCCGTCGTCATCCACAACTACCGCTGGCGGCTGGGCCTCGCCGA
The DNA here is from genome assembly GCF_002846415.1 of Streptomyces sp. TLI_146. Classification (NCBI taxonomy): domain Bacteria; kingdom Bacillati; phylum Actinomycetota; class Actinomycetes; order Kitasatosporales; family Streptomycetaceae; genus Streptomyces; species Streptomyces sp. TLI_146. The sequence continues at coordinate 851,231 of NZ_PJMX01000001.1, read as the reverse complement.
CGGGGAACGCCGCTACGACGCACTGGAGAAGCGGCTCGCCACGCGGCCGGTCATCGGGGTTCCCACCATCACCCTCGACCCCGAACGGGACCCCTTCACCGCTCCGGGCAACGGCTCCTCGTACCGGGACAGGTTCACCGGCGCGTACGAGCACAGGAGCCTGAAGGGAATCGGCCACAACCTGCCGCAGGAGGCGCCCGCCGCCTTCGCGCAGGCCGTCGTCGATGTGAGCCGCATGTGAATCCCCGCGTCACCTGTGGGTCAGGTGACGTACGTGAGCTTGTTCCGCCAGTCCAGTCAGCGACCGAACGGAGTCCAGTCATGGAAAGCGTGCAGATAACGGACAGTGGCGCGGCGGCGCGACGAGCGCGGTTCGGCAGCCTGCCGGAGCGCATCCGCCAAGAGGACATGGTCGAGGAGAAGGTGGCCGTACCGAGCGACCCCGCACGGTACGCCCACGACCCCGAGGGCTCATGGAGGTCCTTCTCCTGCCTCGCCGTCGACCTGGGGCTGTGAGTGGGTCCCGCTCCGGCAGGTGGCGGAGCTTGCCGGGTATACCGTCACCTGCCAGAATGGTGATGTGAACCTCGACCATGTCTTCGTCTGCGGAAACCCGGCGCTCGACTTCGTCGCCACGCTCCGAGCACGCCGTTCGCTGCGCTTCGAGATGTTCGCGACGCCGGACAGACTGAACGCGTGGTACGTGGAGTCGGGCATCGTCGACGCGGTCTCCCCGAGCCGGGAGGCCGACGTCGAGGAGGCGACGACCGTACGGGAAGCCATGTACCGGCTGGTCACCGCCCGTCGACTCGCGGAAGACTACGACAGGGCGGCACTGACCGTACTCAACAACGCCGCACGCAAACCCTCCGCGGTGCCCCAGCTGACCCCGTCGGGGCGATGGACGCAGGCAACACCGGAGGAAGCGCTCTCCCTGGTGGCCCGCCTTGCGGTGGAGCTCCTGAGCGGGCCGGACGTCCCCCTGCTCAAGGAGTGCGGCAACCCGGAGTGCACCCGCACGTACATCGACCGTTCACGGGGTATGCGCCGGCAGTGGTGCGGGATGGAGTCGTGCGGCAACAAGATCAAGGCCGCCGCGTACCGCGCCCGCAAGAGGACCGACCCCGCACCGGCCCACTGAACCACCGCACCGGCTCGACCACCGCGCTCGCGCCGAAGGCGCGTCAGCGGCCGGTGGAGCCGTCGATGAGTTCGCGGAGGATGTCCGCGTGGCCCGCGTGACGGCCGGTCTCCTCGATCATGTGCGTCAAGGCCCAGCGGACGCTGGGACCGGCGCGCCCCGGCCGTCGTCGAGGGACGGGTGCGCTGAGGTCGGCGCACCCGTCGAGCACGTCGTTCGCGCGCTCGACGGTGTCCCGGTAGCGGGCCACGACATCGGCCACGCTGTCCGTCGGGGCGGCCTGGAAGGTGGCCTGCCAGTCGGTCACGTCGCCGCCGAGGAACAGCGAGCGCTCGACGTACGTCAGGTGGTTGAGCAAGCCGAGGAGGTTGGTGCCCGAGGGCACTGCGGCCGTACGCGCCTGGGGCTCGGGTGCGCCGTCGACCTTCGCGGCGATGGAGGTCCGGAGGTAGTCGAGGAATCCGCGCAGCACCTCGGTTTCGCTGCTTCCGGTCCGGGGTGGTGGGGTGTCGCGACGGCGGTTTCCGCCGGTGGCGTTGGGCATCGGGGATCGCCTTCTTTCGTCGTCGGCGGTGCAGGGCCCCGTGTCAGACGGCGTGGCGGACGAGGAGGACGTGGTCGGTGACCTCGGCGGTGCGCCCGTCCGGCCCGGTCGCGGTCCGGCGGCGACCTCGCGCGGGTTGGGGTAGTGGGTGTCGGGGTCCTGGCCCCAGGACCAGCGCGCGGCCGAGCCGTGGTCGACGACGAGCAGCCGTCCGCCCGGGTGCAGGGCATGGGCGGCCGTGCGCTTTGTCGACCGCCGGCCGGGCCGCGTAGTGGCGGTCCCAGAACGTGACCGCATCGGTGGTGCGCATCAGGACTCCTCGCGTCGGTGGGTGCCCAGTGTGGGCAGGCGCACCACGGCCTGGCACGGAATCTTGCGGTAATGGCAAGGTGGACGGGTGAATTCTCGTTGCCCGTGTCCCTGTTGACGGCGACTTGGTCAAAGGCCGCGGCCGTCGTCATTTCGAGGTTGCGGGTCATGCGCTCCAGCGGCAGGCAGGGGCGTCAGTGGGGTGCGGGCGCCTGGGACAGGAGGGTGGGCCAGTCCTGGGTGACGGCCCAGTCGGTGAAGGTGTGCCAGCCGACTTCGGGGTAGTCGCGGCGCAGTCCGGTGACGTCGACGTCGAGGCCGACGGCGGTGAAGTACGCGAACATGGCTGCCAGGTCCTCCGAGTGGGTCCGGACGTAGGCCAGGGGCACCTGCTGGTGGGCGATCGCGACGCCGGTGGCCGTCGCGAGGATCTCCGCGATCTGCGCGGGGGTGAGTTCGTCGGAGGCGATGTCGATGCGGCGGCCGGTGAACTCGTGACGGCGCTGGAGGGTCAGCGCGGCGAAGGCGCCGATGTCGGCGGCCGAGATGAGCGTGAAGGGCTGGTCGGCGGGCATCGGCCAGGCGAAGGTGCCGTCGCGCAGCCCGTCGAGGGTCCAGCCGCCGGCGTAGTTGTCCATGAAAGCGGCCGGGGCGATCACCGTCCATGGCACTCCGGCCGCACGCAGGTGCTCCTCGATGAGCTGCTTGCTGTCGTAGTGCGGGACCCCGGTATCGCGGTCGGCGTGGGCGGCGGAGGTGAACACGATGTGCTCGACCTGGGCCTCGGCCGCGGCGTCGATGAGCGCCATCCCCTGCTGGACTTCGGTGGCGATGTCGGTGCCGAACGGGGTGGTGACCGCGAACAGGGAATCCGCTCCGACGAGGGCGGCGTCCAGCGAGGGGCGGTCGTCGAAGTCGGCGTGACGTATCTCGGCACCCAGGCTGCGCAGAGCGTCGGCGGCGGGCGAGTCGGGCCGCCGGGTGAGGGCGCGGACCCGGTGGCCGGCGGACAGCAGGGCGCGGGCGGTGGCTCCGCCCTGGGCGCCGGTGGCTCCGGTGACGGCGACGGTGAGCATGATTCTCCAAGGGGTTTTATGTCTGCGAGACGCATTGGCTGCGCTACGCAGAAGAATAATCGGATTCGCTGCGTCGCGCAGTGATTATGGGTGTGATCCAGGTCACGGGCTCGTGTCGGGTCCGGCTGTGCAGCCGTCGATCCGGCTGTGGAGCCGTCGAAGGGAAGAGGGGCCATTCCCGAGCAGCGGCTCAGCCCAGGGCGGCTGCCGCCCCCTTGAGTACCAGCCCGCAGCCCAGGAAGAACACCACGAACGCGGTGCCGAGCGGTGCGAACCGGTTGGCTGTCGCGACGAGCCGTCCGTGCGCCCGTGTCCGCCCCAGCCGGACGAGGCGTTCCCCGATCCGGATCGCCGCGTACCCGGCGGCCGTCAGGGTGAGGGCGAGCCCGGCGCCGTACGCGAGGACGAGCAGCGCCCCGAACCACGCCTGCCCGAGCGCCGCCGCCCCGACGAGCACCACGACGGCCGAGGGGCTGGGCACGAGCCCGCCCGCGAATCCGAGCAGGACGGTTCCGCGCAGGCCGCCGGACCTGGGGTGATCGTGATGGTGGTGGTCGTTGTGCAGGTGTGAATGGCCGTGTGTGTGCCGCGAGTTGTTCCCGTGTCCGTGTCCGTGCCCGTGTGCGTGCGGGTGTTCCTTCTGTTGGCGCCGGTTGCGCCAGGCCCTGCGTACGAGCACGGTCCCGGCGCCCGTCACCAGCGCGCCGCTGACCACGCCCAGCCAGGACACCACCGAGGGTGCCGCTGCCGAGCCCGCGGTGATCAGGCCGCCGAGCGCGAACACCCCCAGGGTGTGGGTCAGGGTCACCGAGGCGCCGAGCGTCAGCACCTGCCGCAGCGAGCCGCGTCCGCCCGCGGCCGCGGCGGCCGCCATCATCGTCTTGCCGTGTCCGGGGGCGAGCGCGTGGAGCGCGCCGAGCAGCAGCGCCGTGCCGAGGGCGAGGGCGGCGAAGCCGGCGGTGAGGTCGTGTCGTGCCACCAGGCCGGTCAGCGCCCGGGTCCAGCGGTCGGCGCCGCGCGGCAGCACTCCGGTGGCGGCGGGGCCGGGGGAGTCGGTGGCCAGCGGCGGTCCGCCGGGCACGGCGCGCAGCTCGGCCGAGGTCCGGTCGGGCGGTGAGGACAGCAGGTCGGCGGGATAGCGTGTGAGCCGGTCGGAGACCGAACGGGTGGGCGCCGAGGCGGCCTTGAGGGTCATGCGATCGGCCCGTGCGGTGATCTCGCGCCAGCCGGGGCCGTGCCGGGCGGGCGCGCGGAAGTCCACGGTCAGTTCCGCCGTGTCGGGCAGGGGAGCGGCGAGGAGGCATTCGAGCCGAAGCGTGACCAGCCCGGCCTGGCCGGGCCGGACCTGCGCGGAGCCGCTCTGCACGGTGAGGGCGGCGGGCTGTCCGGCGGCGGTGACCGTGCTGCCCCGAGCGGCGGCCCGGCACCGCTCGGCCGCCCAGGTGGACCGCTCGTCCGCGGTCATCTCGGCGGCCCGCGCCTGGGTGGCGGGGATCTCCGCGAGGTCCTCGACGTGGTCGATGGTGAGCCTGCCGGGGGCGACCACCAGGCCCTCGTAGTGGTTGACGGTGAAGTTGCCCAGGGGATGCGCGGGGGCGGCGGCCGACGCGGTGGACGTCAGGAGGGGGCCGACGAGGGCGGTGACGGCGAGTACCGCTCCTCCCACGACCGTGCCGACCCGGAGTCGCCGAAGGGGCCGGGGCCGGTTCATGACGTCCCCCTCTGGGCGGCCATGGCCTGGCGGGCCAGCTGTGAACCGGTGGGCGAAAAGGCCGGGTTGAGGGCCAGCGCGGCGGCGAGGTCGCGGCGGGCCGCGGCGGTGTTTCCGGCGGCGCGCTCGATGACGCCTCGGTGGTAGAGGAAAGCGGCGTTGCGGTAGCCGGGTGCGGTGGCCCGTTCGGCGTACGGGAGGGCCTCGGCGTCGCGTCCGTTGACGTGCAGCGCCCAGGCGAGGGCATCCGCCGTGTGTACGGTCTGGCGCTTGGCCCACTCGGCGCGGGCCGCGCGCAGCGCGTCCGCCGGGTCCCCGTGGTCCGCCTCGGCCAGGGCGGTGTCCAGGTCGGTGTCGACGCCGTGCGCGTGGGCCAGCGCGGTCCAGGCGGTGACCAGGCGGTACTGGGTCCGGGCGTCCGCGCCCCGCCCCGCCGCCTCGTACAGCTCGCCCAGTGCGACGAGCTGGCCCGGCAGCGGATAGCGGGCGACGACCTGTTCCATACCGAGGGTGGCCGCCCGCAGGTCGCCCCGCGCGTACTGGACGCGGGCACGGGTCTCCAGGGCGGGCAGGTAGTCGGGGGCGGCCCGTAGTGCCGTGTCGACACGCTGGCCAGCTTCTGTGAACTGGCCCGTGTTGAAGGCGAGTTGGGCCAGTGCCGTGGCCACATAGGCGCGGTCGCCGGGGCCGGTGGCCGAGTCGAGGGCCTGCGTGAGGATCCGGCGGGCGGCGTCGGTGTCGCCGCGCAGTTCGTGGACGTACGCGAGCCGGGTGAAGACGGGGATGCCGGGCCTGCGGGCGTCGGCGGTGCGGGCCGCCGCCAATGCCTCGTCGTAGCGGCCGAGTTCGACCAGGGCGTCGACGCGCAGCGCGAGGGCGAGTTCGTCGTAGCCGTTGACGGCGAGCGCGGCGTCGGCGGCGGTGAGGGCGCCGGTGAAGTCGTGACGGGCGGCGGCCAGCGCGGCGCGCCCCGCGAGTGCGCCGTCGTTGTCGGTGGGCCGCAGTGCGAGCGAGTGCTCCACAGCCCGTTCGGCCTGCGCGTAGCGGGTGGGGTCGCCGTTGGTCCGCGCCTGTTCGACGTAGGCGGCGCCCAGCGAGGCCCACGCGGTGGCGTCCTTGGGCTGCGCCTTGAGATGGGCCTGGAGAGCGGTGATGCCGCCCGGCAGGTCGGCCGGGTCGAGGCGGCCGGCGGGGGCGGCGGCCGTGGCGGGAGCGCGCGGTGCGTCCCGGCCGTCGAGGGCGAGTGCCCCGACGCTGAGCCCGGCGGCGAGCGCCAGGGCGACGGCGCTCCGGCGCAGGACCGTCCCGCGCCCCCGGGACGGGGGCACGGCCTGGGTGCTGGTCATGTCGGATCCTTTCGGCAGGCGGAAGAAGCGGTGCGAGAGGGCGGTCTCCATCGCGCCCCGCAGGGGCGCGGGAGGCGGCCGACCGCACGGCGGGGCCAGGAGCTGGACTTCGCCGTGCGGCCGGAGCCCGGGGCTGGACTCCGCCGTGCGGCCGGGGCCAGGGACCACCGCGAGGGCTACCGGCGAGGCGGGTCAGCACGTGGGGCCCGGGCCGTCCCCGGCGCGGCCAGGGCTCCCACTGGACGACCGTTACGCGCTGACCTCCCGCCGCCGCAGCCGCCACCACACGAGCCCCGTGCCGATCAGCGCGGCGCCCGCCGCGCCGCCCGCCGCCGAGGCGATCAGGAGCGTGTCGTCACCGCCGCCGGACGAACTGGGGCGCGCCCCGCCGGTGAGCTGCGTGCGCGTCCCGTCGCTCCCCTCGGCGGTGTTCTGGCCGCCCTTGCGCGTGAGTGGGCCCCGTGAACCGGAGGCCGGCAGCGCCACGTACGGGAAGCTCTTGCCGAACGCCGCGTCGTTGGCGTTGACCGCGTCGCCCAAGTCGTTCTTGGCGCCGGTCAGTTCGCCCTCCACCACCTGGAGCGAGATGTCCACCACGTCGTCGGTGAGCCGACGGCCGTTGGGGTAGCCCGCCGTGTCGCCGTCCAGGACGCCCAGTCGCTTGGGCGAGCTGCTCGGCGCTATGGCGGTGTTGAGCCGGATCATCTCCGCCGGGCGGACGTTCGGCGGCTGGTTGAGGTCCTTCACCCCGGTCAGGAACGCCGACACCAGGTCGTTGCGCGGCTGCGCCGGAGCCTTGATCTTGTAGATCGACTCGATCAGCCCCGGCAGTTCCGGCTGGGTGACGTACGGAAGGAAGTCGGCGTCGTTCCACGGCGCGGACGCGTTGAACTTGTCCTTGTCCTTGAGCGGTACCACGACCTCGTTGACCAGCGGCATCCCGAGCCGGGACACCTGGCTCCAGCCGCCCGAGGCGTTCTTGCGCTGGGTCGTCGACCAGATTCCGATGACCGGCTGCTGCTTCGACTGCCGCAGCTGGGCGGTCGGCACCTGGAGGGCGATGGTGTTGACGTTGTAGCCCTTGAGCGTGTCCTTGCCGACCTCGGACAGGTTCCCGCCGTAGAGCAGGTCGAAGACCCGCAGGTCGAGGAAGAACGGGTCGTCCGCCTGGCCCGCGAACGCGGTCGTCCCGCCTGGCAGTTGGCGCACCGCCTGCGAGCGCAGCACGCCGTAGTCCGGCATGGACGCCTTGCCGACGTGGGACGGCGCCACCGGCAGGCCCTGCGCGAGCTTGGTGGTGGAGACGACCTTCTGGTCCTTCAGCTTGAGCAGTTCGATGTCGTACGTCTGGGTGAAGTTGAGGTCGGGGTCGTCCAGGGAGGTCACCGGGCCCGTGTTGTAGAGGAACGTGTTGCCGTTCTTGGTGTGGTTCCTGAACGTCCAGCGGTACAGCAGGTCGCCCTGTCCGTCTCCGTCGCTGTCGATGTGGATGTCGTGCTGGGCGTCGTCGGCGAACGGATAGAAGTTGGGGCCGCCCGCCGGTTCCTCGAACGGGGTCCAGTTGGCGATGAGCGTCGTCGTGTCCGGCCGGTCCGGGCTGACGAAGGCGTACACATCGGTGTTGTCGTACTGGGGCTGCCCGGAGATCAGCGGGGCCTCCCGGTGGCTGGAGGCGGTGGCCGCCCCCGGCCGCAGTGCGGGGATGGCGGCGGCCGCGAGCCCCCCGGCGGCCAGCGCACCAGCGGCCAGTACGGCGATGGAGCGTGCCGGCCTCTTCCTGGTGTTCGGTGTCATCGCTTCCGTCCTTCTCGTACGTGCGGTGAAGTGCTTGACGAGAAGCCATTCGGAGCCCGGCTCGCAGCGGATTGGGGGCGCGGGCAATCCATGTGCGCCTCTCGCTCCGAAGGACCCGCGACGGGACAATGGCGCCCGCGGAGAGAGGGGAGCCGGTGGAGGCCGACAGGCTGCTGGTCCTGGTGGCCGGCGGGGACCAGAAGGCGTTCGAGGAGCTGTACTCCCTCGTGTCCGGGCCGGTCTACGGACTGGTGCGCCGGGTGCTGCGGGATCCCGCCCAGTCCGAGGAGGTCGCCCAGGAGGTGCTCCTCGAACTGTGGCGCTGCGCCGCCCGTTTCGACCCGGGGCGCGGCACCGCCCTGTCCTGGGTGCTCACCCTCGCGCACCGCAGGGCCGTGGACCGGGTGCGTTCGGCGCGGGCGGCGGGCGAGCGGGAGGAGAAGGCCGCCCGGCGCTCCGAGGTGCCCGCCTTCGACCAGGTCGTCGAGGAGGTGGAGAGCGGTCTTGAACGCGACTGGGTCCGCCGCTGCCTCGACCGGCTCACCGCCCTCCAGCGCCAGTCGGTCACGCTCGCGTACTACGACGGCTACACCTACCGGGAGGTCGCCCAGCGGCTGTCCGTCCCGCTCGGCACGGTCAAGACGCGGATGCGGGACGGTCTGCTGCGGCTGCGCGAATGTCTGGAGAGCGCCGTATGAGCCCCTTCAGCCCGCTGAGCAGGATCAGACGTGTCCATTCCCTCGCGGCCCCTTACGCCCTCAACGCCCTGGAGCCGCGCGAGCTGCGCCGTTTCGAACGCCATCTGGCCCACTGCGCCGCCTGCGCCGCGGAGGTACGCGAGCTCGCCGCCGGGACCGAGCGCCTGGGCCGCGCCACCGCGCGCCCGGCCCCGGACGCGCTGCGGGAGCGGGTGCTCAGGGACGTACGTGCGACAGAGCAGGAGCGGCCGTCGCCCGCGCCGTCGCCGCGCACGCCCGCCGTGCGCCGCCCGCTGGTACTCGCCACGGCCGGGACCGCCGCGCTCGCGCTGATCGGTGCCGTGCTGCTCGGGGTGCAGCTGCACCGCACCCAGGACCGGCTCGATGCCGAACGGGCCCGGTCGCGGTCGATCGGCGAGGTGCTCGCGGCTCCCGACGCGCGCACCAGTACGGAGCGGGACGGGCGCGGCCGCGGTATCAGCGCGGTCACCGCGCCCGGTCTGCACCGCGCCGTGGTGACCGTGTCCGGACTCGGCGCACCCCCCGAAGGACGCGTCCGGCAACTGTGGGTGATGGCCGGTCGGGACACGGCACCGCGCTCGGCCGGACTGCTGCACGGCGAACAGCCGGTCGTGGTCACCGGACTGGCTGTCGGGAGCAGGGCCTTGGCGGTGACCGATGAACCGGAGGGCGGCTCGCCGCGTCCCACCACCCAGCCGCTCGTCCAACTTGCCCTGGTATCAGATGCGTTCGGAGAGTGAGTGCCAAGTACCGGTTCATCAGCAGGCAGTCCGGCTCGTTGTTCGCACCGCCCGCTGATGAACCCGCTCAGGCCGACAAGGCCCTGACCCGCCGGGATGTCGACCAGCGGCGGGTGATCGGCCGCTCGACCAGTGCGTACAAGGCCCAGGATGTCAGGACGCATACCGCGAGCAGCCCGGCCGTCAGTGCCATGGCCACGGGTGTCGAGTAGAGGTCGTGTCCCAGGACTTTGCGCCCGTAGATGAGCACGATGGAGTGCAGAAGATAGAAGGCGAACGATATTTCGCCGAGCCAGACCATGGTGCGGGTGCGGAAGAGGGTGAACTTACCCTCGGCATCGGCCATCGCGGCCGCCGCGATCAGCAGGGTGATCGGGATGATCGAGGTGGCGCGCTGGGCGTAGAGCATGTCCGACTCCTGGGCGAGCCAGTAGCTGCCCGCCAGAAGCAGGCTCGACCAGGCGAGGCCGATGTTGCGCCAGCGGCCGTTCAGTACCGCGTGCGCCACCAGCATGCCGAGTGCGAAATCGAGCAGGCGCACCGGCGGGAGGTTGTACGCGAACCACAGCTGCTTCACCGAGGCGTCCGCCGACGCCGTGGGGCTGAACTGGATCGCGGGCGAGTCGGGCACCATCTGGTAGGCGAACAGGGGCGTGAGGATGATCGCCGCGAGCACTCCGCCGATCCAGTACTTCAGGCGCGCCGGGTCGATACGCAGGAACAGGCGGTGCAGCAGCGGGAACGAGGCGTAGAAGAAGAGCTCGCAACCCAGCGACCAGCTCGCCATGTTCACGCTCAGAAGGTACTGGAGGTCCGGTACCCACGTATGGACCATGAAGAGGTTGGCGAGCGCCACCCGGGTCGGGGTGTAGGCGGAGGCGAAGAGGAGCATCGCCAGGCCCCAGGTGACCACGTAGTTCGGGTAGATCTTGGCGAACCGGCGGCGCCAGAAGGCCCGGGCGGTGTCGTCGGGGCGGGCGGACCAGGTCAGTACGAAGCCGCTGAGCACGAAGAAGAAGGCGACGCCCAGCGGACCGGCGTTTTCTGTGGCCTTGCTGAGGTCCATGGCCAGGCTGTTGTCCTGGACCATGCGCACCTGGGGGACGTTCGCGGCGGCATGGCTGACGAAGACCAGGAGCGCGGCGGGGAACCGCAGTCCGGTCAGTGAGGGCAGCCGGGTGGGACGGGTCGCGGGCAGCCATTTCCTGTCCCGCTGGGGCGCCGCATTGGGCGCGCGCAGCACGTCTGTCATGGACGACCTTCCTCAACACGTGGGGGGTTGGCGTTCCGGGGCATGAGGCGGGCGGATCCGGGCAGCGCCCTGGAGCAGTCGGCTGGGCGCGGTGACCCGGTCGTGGGGGAGGGACCGCTGTCTTTACGAAGACACCTCATTCTGGCCGGGGGGTTTGAGGACGTCGTTGGCTCCCAGCGCATGGTTGTTGGCGTGGAACGCTCTGTCGGTCCTCGACCGGTCTGCACTTTGCTGGCTGTTTTGGATCACTGTTGCCAGAGTGTGTGAGGTAGGGATGCGTTCAACAGTCGTCGACACCGCCGAGTTTCCCGTCAGCGAGCGGCCGGGTGCGTGGGCCGGGGCCATGGCCATGGCGCAGGTGCCCCAGCGCGTCACCTCTCTCAAGGCGGGAACCTTCAAAGCGCGGATCGAGATGATGCCCCTGGGCGCCGGGCAGGTCTCCGTCGTCTCCTCCTACGCCTCCGTGATCGCGCAACGGACACCCCGGCACGTACGGCAGTCCGACCCGGAGATGCTCCGGGTCATCCTTGCCACGTCAGGAGCGGTGGGCATCGAGCAGTGCCGGCAGCGGACCCTGCTCACACGTGGAGAGATGGGCTTCGGCGACAGCTCCCAGCCCATCGAGATCCGCGCCGGTGACAACCCCGCCAGGCATCTCATCTTCCAGTTCCCGAAGAAGCTGCTGCGCCTCCCGCGCGAGCAGTTCACCCGGCTGTACGGGCTGTCCCTGCCATGGACACAGGGCGTCGGCCGACTGTTCGGCCAGTTCCTGACCGGACTTGCCGACGAGTACGCCCAGTACACACCGCAGGACGCCAGCCGTCTGGAGTCGACCGCGCTCGATCTGCTGTCGACGGTACTGGCGCACCATCTCGACCACGACGCTTCATCCGGCGGCCCTGCCGTATCCGGGGCGTCCGGTCAGCGGGCGCTGTTCCTGCGGATGAGTGCTTTCATCGCCGAGCATCTGCCGGACCCCGCCCTGGGGCCGGAAACCATCGCCGCGGCCCACCACCTGTCCCTGCGGTACCTGCACCGCGTCTTCCAGGACAACGGCACCACACCCAGGGCCCTCATCCGACAGCAACGACTCGACCGCTGCCGCAAAGACCTGGCCGACCCGGCCCTGCAGCACCTCACGATCCACGCCATCGCGGCACGTTGGGGCTACCCCCAACCCGACGGCTTCTCCCGCGCCTTCCGCACGGCCACCGGGATGTCCCCCAGCGAATACCGCGCCACCCAGCGCTACTCCACACTCGTCGGCCTCGCCCACGACGAGGACGGCGAGCCGTGCCGGTACCCGTACGACACGGCGTGTTGATGTCCGGCGACACGGGGCCGGCCCGGCGGGCGGTCCTGGCGGTCACGGGGGTTGCGGAAGAAGGTCTACTTTGAGCCATCGGGCACTTGGCGCCTCATGCGACCGCTCTTGCCTTCTAGCCTGAAGTGACATGCGTCACCGTGAAAGGAACCGACCGGAGGGAATCCCATGCGCCGCCGCAAGAAAACGCCCCTTCTGCTCACCGCACCGCTGCTCCTCGCAGGGGTGTCCGTCGCGGCGCCTGTCGCGCTCGCCACCCCGGCGAGCGCTGCCCCGCACGGCTGCCAGTCGACGAAGCTGGACCACGCCACTGCGAGTTCCACCTGCCACTACGGACCTGGTCAACAGCGTGTGGTGATCACCTGCCTGGATGGTGTCAACGGGGAGAGGTACACGTTCTACGGTTCGTGGGTGCAGTGGTACCAGACCTCGAAGGCCTCGTGTGCGGCGCCGTACCGGCAGAACATCTCGTACATCACGATCCAGGTCCGCTGACCCGACCTGACCGCTCGGGCGGGGTGTCGACGTCACACTGGCGGCGGGGGTCAGCTGACCCCCGCCGCCGGCCACGGTCGCCCGTGGACAGGGGTGAATCCTTTCGTGCGCGCCGCGTCTCTTATGGGCGAGCGGACGACCGTGTCCGCCCCGCACTCCACCAGGAGGACCTCATGACCACCGTCGTCATCGCCGCCGCGGCCGCCGCGCTGCTGCTGTGCGCGTGCACCGTCACGCTGCTGCGCCGCCGGAGGCGTCAGCGTGGCTGAGCACATCTGGCCCGGCGGGAGCATGGTCGCCGCGGCGCAACGCGGCGACGTCGAAGCCCTCACCGCACTCGTGGACGGCTCCTACCCGCACGTACACCGCTTCGCGCACACACTGTGTTCCACACCCCAGGACGCCGAGGATGCCGCCCAGGAAGCGCTGATCATCCTCTACCGCAAGATCGGCATGCTGCGCGCCTCCGGGGCGCTGGCATCGTGGATGTTCCGTATCGTCCGCAACGAGTGCCTGCGCCGCAGCCGCGCACTGCTCCGCCGCGGACCGGCCGAGGAGCCCGACCAACTCGGTGCGTCGGGCCGGTTCGACGCGTTCGGCGGCGCCACGAGATCCGCGGAGGAGGACGTACTGCTGCGCCTGGAGGCCGAACGCGTCGCGGCCGCCGTCGCCGCTCTGCCCGACGACCAGCGGCAGGTGCTGGTCATGCGAGACATCCAGGGCCTGCCCGGCCGCACGGTCGCCGACCGGCTCGGGCTGAGCACCGCCGCGATGAAGTCCCGCCTGCACCGGGCCCGTTCGGCGGTACGCGAGGCGCTGGGCGGCGAATCGGTCCGCGACGAGGAGAACCGACGATGACGCACGACTCGATCACGATGACACGCACCGCCGCGCCCGGTTCCGCCGATGTACGCGCCGCGCCGACGCGCGGCGGTTTCGCCAGCGGCACCGTCCCGCGCCATCTGGCCCGCGGCGCCGTCGGTTTCGGCGCGCTCGCCGGATCCCTGGCCCTGCTGCCGGTCGTGGGCCTGGCGAGCCTGCTGCTCGCCCCGGTCGGCCTGATCGCGCTGCGCGGCTGCCCGATGTGCTGGGCGATCGGCCTCGTGGAGACCGTCTCGGCCGGGCGGCTGCGCCGGTCGTGCACGGAAGGGAGCTGCAACCTGACCCGCGCCAAGCCCTGAACGGTCTCGGCGCAGTCAACCCTGCTCCCCTCCCGGCTTGATCCGCCGACCCACACCGGTGGGCGGCGGATCAGCGGCCGGACAGGGAAGGCACTTCAAGGGTGCCGGCGATACGCGACCTGGATGGGACTCCTCCCACGTTCGGGTCAGAGTCCTCACCGGCTACGCGGGCAGAACGCCCGCCGCGCGGGCTGCCGTTAGCCAGGAGGGGAACTGCGACAGCAGCCGGTCGTACAGCTCCTCGTCGGAGAGCTGCGCGATGTCGTCGACCGCGAAGAAGCCGGTGTTGTCGACGTGACGGCCCGTCAGTGTGTCGAATCGTTCCAGCACGCCGTAGTTGGATTGCCCCAGCCCCACGAACTGCCAGAAGATCGGCTCCTTGGCGGCCTCGCGCAACTCCCGCTCGATCTGCGCGTCCTTGTACACCCCGCCGTCGGAGAAGAAGAGCACCAGGGTGGGCACCGCTGCCGGGTTCTCCCGGACGTGGGCGCGGACTTGGGCGATGGCCTTCTGCTCGTCGTTCTGCCACCCGATGTCCTGCAACTCCTCGCGGCCCTTGCGGCCGAAGAATCCCCGGTACTTCACGAGCCGGTGGTACCGCGGGCCCTGCCCGGACGGAACGTGGGCCTGGAGCCAGTCGGGCAGTTCACTGATCCGCAGGTCGGGCAGCGGGGTCGATTCCGTGGCGAACGCCCAGACCTGCAGTGTGCCGTCGTCCTCCAGTTGGGCGGCCACCGCGGCCATCCGCTCCACCACATCGGCGACCACGCCGTCGCTGTAGAGAGAGGTCATCGATCCTGAGGCGTCGAGGACCAGCACCACTCGTGCTCTGGCGCCCTGCGCACCGTGCTTGGTGAGGCATACGGCAACCTGCTGCTTGCGCAGATCCAGACGCTTGCGCATGTCGACGGGGAGACTCTCCTCGCCTCGCGGCTCCGCCTGCGACGGTATGGACGCCGGTCTGGAGGTCACCGCCGGCTCGGGTTCCGGCTCTTCGGCCACCGATATGCCGAAGTCCGTCGCCAGTCCGGCCAGCCCGGATGCGTATCCCTGCCCCACGGCCCGGAACTTCCATTCCTCGCCGCGGCGGTAGAGCTCCCCGCCGATGAACGCGGTTTCGGTCGTCGCCGCCATGTCGAAGCGGGCGATTTCCGCACCGGTCCCGACGTCCAGCAGCCGCATCCGCAGCTCCCTGAGCTCACCGAACGTTCCGCCGTCGGCAGACGCGCACAGGGAGACTCGCGCGACATCCGGTTCCAACGCGGTGAGATCCACCTCGACCGTGTCCGTGACAGCGTCCGCGTCGTCGCGCTTGCCCAAGTGCCGTACGGCGCCGGACGCATGGCGCGGCTGGTTGTAGAACACGAGGTCGTTGTCGTCACGGACCCGTCCGTCCTGAGTGAGCAGCAGCGCGGAGGCGTCGGCGTCGGGGCCGCCGTCCGCCGTCTTCCAGGCGAGTTCGGTACGTACGACGGAGGCGGCCACCTGAATGTTGGCGCCCGGAACCATGAAGGTAGATGTCATCCAGCCATTTTGCCTGGATTCGGTGCCGTGGAGCCAGTGTTGATCAACGCGATTGCGCTCCCTGTGTCGCGGTCGGCGGGCCGTGACTCACCCCGTAGCGGCTTCGCCCGCTCCTCGTCCATGTCCAGGTGTGTTGGCGTGATCTTTGAGGCCGGAAACCGACTGTTGAAGATTGTGGGCAGACCGTAAAAACAGTGTGTCGATTTCGTGTCGGTCGCTTCCCGATCCAAGGAGCCCCCTATGACCCGTCTGCGCACCACCACCATCGCCCTCGCCGGTGCTGCCGCGGTGTTCGCCCTCACGGCCGCACCCGCCCAGGCGGCTCCGGGCGACGTGACGACCACCTGCGCGAGCACCGCCACGCCGGCTGGGTACGTCGACGTCAACTGGGGTTACAGCAACGCCTGCGGCGGCCAGAACTTCGCGCCGAACATCAAGCAGATCAAGCAGCTCACCGGCCTGCCCATAGGCACCGTCGTCCAGGCCTGCGGATCCGCGTACTACCCCGCCGGCTGGGTCCAGACGGCCTCGTACTACAGCGGCTCCTGCGTCGCCTTCCCGAACTCCGGCTTCAACAACAACGCCTGGACGCTCAAGCGCGTCGCCTGATCGCCCCTTCGGAACGCAGCCCTGCCCCGCGGCCGAAGCAAGCGCAGCGGGGCGGGTGGGCACACCGCATGTGAGCCCACCCCGCAACCCGCGACGGGGCGTTGACCTGCTGTTCCGGGCAAGATGGGGGTGCCCGGGCTTGGGTATACGGCTGGTTACAGTGTGCGCCATGAAGAAGACCCGATCTCTGCTCGCCCTGGCGCTGGGGGCGTCCGGCCTGTTCGCGGCCGCTCCCGCCCCCGCCGCTGCCGCTCCGGTGCCGCTCGTCACCACCGGCGCGGTGTTCAACGACCCGACGGGGGACACGGCCGCCCAGGACGCGGTGTTCGGCCACATAGCCCGGCTCGTCGACGGGGCCCAGAAGGGCTCGGACATCAAGATGTCGATGTACGTGCTCGGTTCGGACTACCTCGCGGCCCGGCTGACCGCGGCGCACCAGCGCGGCGTGAACGTCCAGGTCGTCCTGGACAACGAGAGCCTGCTGCACTGGGCGGGCAAGGTCACGTACCCGAAGCTCGTCGAAGGCCTCAAGCCCGCGACGGGCTCCGGCACTTCATGGGTGCGGGTGTGCGCGGCGAACCAGGCGTGCCTTGCCAAGGACCCGAACCCGGGCGACTCCTTCCACGGCGTCAACCACAACAAGTTCGTGCTCTTCTCCCGCACCACCGGCAGCGGCACCGGCACGGTCCCGGTCGACGACGTGGTCGTACAGACGTCCGCCAACCAGACCCCGTGGGACCGGCAGCACGCCTTCAACGACGCGCTGACCGTGGTCGGCAACACCGCGCTGTACACCGCGTACACCGGCTACTTCAACGACCTCGCGGCCGCCCAGGCCGGGACGAAGGCGCAGGTCGCCGACTACCCGACGGAGTATCCGGCGGGCAACGCGAAGGCGTACTTCTTTCCCCGGGCCGCCTCCGACCCGATCCTCAACATCCTCAACACCGTCGACAACCCGGTGAACGGGCAGCCCGCCTGCTACGGGAACTCCCCGGGCCACGGCACCGAGGACGGCCGCACCGTCATCCGGGTCGCGATGCACCAGATCACCCGGCCCGAGGTCGCCCAGAAGCTGTGGGAGCTCGACGACGCGGGCTGCTACGTCGACATCGTCTACCGCTACCTCGACGTGGAAGGGGGCGGTACGGCGATCGCCGACCAACTGTCCAAGCCGACCAGGTTCGGCGGGATCGCCCTGCACCGACTGGACGACGCGGACGACGGCGACGGCGACCCGAAGACGAGCAACGCGATGGCGACGCACTCCAAGTTCCTTCTGATCGACGGGACATACCTCGGCAAGGCCGACCAGAAGATCGTCTTCACTGGCAGCCACCCGTACACGAAGAGCGCGTTGACGACGAACGACGAGGCGCTGCTCAAGTACGACGACGCGGCGGTGCACGACGCCTACCGCGAGAACTTCCGCGCCCAGCGTGCCCTGGCCGACCAGCAGATGGCCCGCGTCGCATCCACCGGCTGACGCCCGACCGAGGGCGGCCGTGCGGAGCCTCCGCGAAAACCCGTTGGCGGGCCACGGAGGCCGCTGCTACCTTTCCGGAGGCCGTGCGAGAGAACGAGGAGGTGGTACCCGTGAACGCAGTATCGACATGGGTGCTCCCCTCCAGGGTCACGGTCGGGCGATAGGTCGTCCGGGAGCGCCGTTCTGTGCACTCCCGAAAGGCACGACCATGCACTTCACTTCTGAACAGCGTCTCGACGACGGCGTCCTCGAGCGCGGATTCACCCTCGGCGAGATCCCCGGCATCCTGTGGACGCCCGCATCGGCGTCCGCGTCCGCACCGGTGCCGCTGATCCTGCTCGGCCACCCCCCGCTCGGCCTGCACAAGATGTACTCCCGGCTGGTGGCCCGGGCCCGGCAGGCCGCGGCGGACGGCTTCGCCGCGGCCACCATCGAGCTCCCCGGAAGCGGGGAGCGGCCCCGCTGGGCCGCCGCCGAAGAGGCCCGGGCCGACCTGCGCCGGGCGATGGAGGCCGGCGGGCCGGTCGGCGAGGAGATCGTGGACCGGCTCGTCCTCCCGCTGGTCGACCAGGCGGTCCCGGAGTGGCAGACCGCTCTGGACGCCCTCCTGCCGCTGCCCGAGATCGGCGGCCCGGTCGGGTACTCGGGGGGAGTGATCTCCATCGGGACCCGGCTGGCAGCGGTCGAGCCGCGCGTCTCGGCCGCCGTTCTGTTCGCCGGGAGCCTCGTGCCTCGCGTCATGTTCGAGGAGGCCCGACAGGTCACCGTTCCGCTGCACGTCCTTTTGCAGTGGGACGACGAGGGCAACGACCGGCAGGCGGCCCTGGACCTGTTCGACGCCTTCGGTTCGAAGGAGAAGACGCTGCACGCCAACATGGGCGGCCACACCGGCGTCCCCCAGTTCGCGGGAGACGCCGCGGCCCGGTTCTTCACCCGGCACCTGAAGTGAGGCCGGGCCGTCGGCCCGTCGCGCCCTCGGGGGTGAGGTCCTTCGGCTACGACGGGTTCTGCTGATCCGAGCCGTGCCGATGGGGCGGGCGGTGGCGCTCTGGCAGGTGGGGGGCGCGTGGCCGTTTATTCTTCAGGGTGGCCGCGACAGGGTGGGCGCGTCGCGGCAGGTGCGCAACGGCCGGTCCGGCTGTTCCAGAGCCCCGGCTTGCGCCGGGGCTCTGGCCTGGACGAGGACCACATGATGCTGAGCACGAAGGCCGTGGGGGAGTGGGTGACCCCGTTGGCATGCGTCTCGGCGATGTGGGCCTCCCGCCCGCGCACAGATGACCCCGGGGAGAAGTGAGGTATGGCAGTGATCTGCGTCGGAGGCATGATCGGGATCGGCAAGACGAGCGTGGCCGAGGTGCTCGCCAAGGAGCTGGGGAGCACGGTCTTCTACGAGAGCGTGGACGACAATCCGATCCTTCCGCTGTTCTACACGGCGAGCCCCGAGGAGATCCAGGCGAAGCGCTACCCGTTCCTGCTCCAGCTGTACTTCCTGCAGACGCGGTTCGCCTCGATCAAGGAGGCGTACAAGCAGGGCGACAACGTCCTGGACCGGTCCATCTACGAGGACTGGTATTTCGCCAAGGTCAACCACGATCTGGGCCGGATCAGCTCCCTCGAGATGGGGGTGTACGAGGGACTGCTCGCCGAGATGATGCGTGAGATCGACGGCCTGCCGTACCGCAAGGCACCCGACCTCATGGTCTACCTGAAGGCGGACTTCGAGACGGTGCTGCACCGCATCGGGCTGCGGGGCCGCGATTTCGAGCAGGACGACGCGCTGGTCGAGTACTACCGCACTCTGTGGTCCGGCTACGACGACTGGGTGCACCGGCACTACTCGGCCAGCGACGTCCTCGTCGTCGACATGAACCACACCGACGTGGTGAACAACCCGGAGGACGCGGCCCGTGTGGCGCGGGAGGTCAAGGAGGCGCTGGCCGCGGCCAGGAGCCGCGTCTGAGCCCTCCCGCGCGGGTGCCTCCGAGGGGGACCCGGGCCGAGGTGTCGCCCGGCGCGGACGAGAACCACGATGTCCCGCCGGGTGCTCTTCGTTACAGAACAGGTTCCGGCCGGATGGGCCGGGCCGACTCCGACGGGGTGCCGTCGGAGTCGAGCCGCGAGGGGCGGGCGCCCGGCGCGTCAGCCGGTGAGGACCCGGGTGTTCTGCGCGGCCGCGATCCGCCAGCGGCCGTTGTCCTTGGCGAGGACGTACATCGGGCGGCCTTCCGGCTGGTCCCCGATGGGCTGCCCGTCGAGGGTGACCGGCCGCTGGCGGACGTTGACCGCGGCGACGTCCGGGCGGACGAACAGGATCCGCACGACCTCGTAGGTGGCCGTCGACTCCTTCATCGCGCCGGGCAGCACCTGGCGCGTGAAGCCGTCGATCTCGTCCCAGCCGGACAGCCGCTTGCCGTGTGCGGTCGTCCACACCGGGTGCTGCTTGCGGAAGTTGCTCATGAACGCGTCGACGAGCTCGTTCTGCTGCGCGTACTGGACGCCTGCCACGAAGCGGACGATGGCCTCGACGTCGGCCTGCTGCCCGTCGGCCGCACCGAACACCTCGATGCCGTCCGTGTCCACCCGCGGGTACGAGACCTCGCGTACATCGGCGAGCGCTCCCGCGTGCCGAGGCAACCAGCCGAGGCCTTCACGCGCCGCGTCCCCGCTGACGGTCTGGTCGAGGGCGAGCGCGTCGGCGAACGGTGCGCCGAGCTCCGCGCGGGCGTCCTCCAGGGGCCACGACTGCGGCTCGCCGTCGACCCCGGCCGCCGCTCCGGCCGCTGCCGCCAGGTCGCGTACCGGGACCGCGGATTCGGAGACACCGTGCCACAGGCTGCCGGCGGGCGCCTTCTCGACGGTGGCGACGAACAGGTCGGCCAGGTCGTCGACGTGCACCATCGGCCAGTGCACGGCCTCCGCACCGACATACCTCGGGGCCCCGTGCTTGCGGGCGAGGTCGACGAGCAGCGCGGGTATACCGCCGCCGTTTCCGTGCACGATGCCGGGGCGGATCACCGTCGCCCGCACACCGGCGTCGGCGGTGTCGAGGACCTGGCGCTCGATGGCCGGGCGGTATCCGACGATCGGCAGCGGGTTGACCGGGGCGTTCTCGTCGGCGGCGGCCGGGCCGGTGGCGCCGAGGACCCATACGCCGCTCGCGTAGACGAACGCGCGCCCGGTGCCGCGCAGCGGGTCGGTCAGCGCGGTGATCGCCGCGGCGTCCACCGCGGCGTCGCCGGTCGGGGGCGCGAGGTTGATGACGGCGTCGATGTCGGAGGTGACGGCGCGGGTGAGGGAGGCGGGGTCGGTCAAATCTCCGACGCGCTGCTCGTGTCCGGCGTCCGGGCGGTCGGCGCGTACCAGCGCGACCACTTGGTGACCGGCGTCGGCCAGGTGCGCGGAGACTGCGGAGCCGATGTAGCCGGAGGCGCCGATGAGAAGGACCTTCACGGGGATCACCTTTCGCGGAAGCCGAGCGCCCTGCTGGACGCCAGGTCGAAAATTTCGATGTCGAAATATTAACCACGGGGTCTGGCTGACGTCAAACACTTCGACGTCGAAGTGTTAAGCTCGGGGTGAAATCGGTTCGGCGTGCCGTCGGCGCGAGGCGGCAAGCCCCAAGGGAGGACACATGGCGGCAACCCCACCCGGCGACGGCGTGGACGCGATCATCCGGCAGTGGCAGGAGGTCCGGCCCGACCTCGACTGCTCGCCGATGGCCGTCATCGGCCGCTTGTCGCGTGCCTCCCGCCTGCTTGAGCGGGCCTTGAAAGAGCACTTCGCGCAGTACGGCGTCGAGCCGTGGGAGTTCGACGTCCTCGCGACGCTCTACCGCTCGGGCCCGCCGTACACCGTCAGCGCGGGAGAGCTCAGTACGGCCGCGATGGTCAGCTCGGCGGCGCTCACCAACCGCATCGACCGGCTCGTCGACAAGGACCTCGTCGACCGCGAGCTCGACCCCACTCACCGGCGCCGCGTCCTCATCTCCCTGACGGACGCGGGCATCCGCGCCATCGAGGTCCTCGTGCAACACCACTTGGCCAACGAGGAACGCCTCCTGGGCGGGCTGGCCCCCACCGAGCGCACACAACTCGAGCGGCTCCTGCGCACTTTGCTGATCTCCCTCGGCGACCAACCGCAGACAACGGCCTGACGGACGCCCTGGACGCCAACGGCCACACGGAAACGGTCCCGGTCGTCGTCGGGGTACCGATCACACCCTTCCCGTAACGCCGTTGGTCCGCCCCGAGCCCGGGCGGCGGCAGTCGGTCCCTTACCCTCGCTCTTTGTCCCGCGCCGCATTCGTTGGGGCGCGGGACATGTGCGTCGGCCCGCTCCTTGGCGGTGCCCGTGGCAGCAGGCGGGAAGGTTGTACGGATCTCCATCTCGATCGGATGCAGGTGAGGTTGCGCCGTCATCACGATCGGGGGCGCCGGCCCACCGGGGCGGCCTTCCCTGATGCGACGGCGCATAAATTGATCTGCACACGACGTTTCCGCAGGTCCACGGCATGGTGGGCCCGTGTGCAGGCGTCGTCGTCCCCTGATCCAGAGAGAGCTGATCCCATCATGCGCCGCACCACCGTCCGCCGTACCGCTGTCACCGTCTCCACCCTCTCGCTGGCCCTGCTCGTCAGCGCCTGCGGCTCGGACGGGAAGGCGGCCAAGGACGAGCCGAAGGGCAAGACCTCGGCGAGCACGTCCGCGGCCCCGGCGGGCAAGGCCCTGTCGCAGGCCGAGGTGGACAACCTCGTACTGGCCGAGGCCGACCTGAAGGACCACAAGGTCACCAAGGCCACCGAGGCGGACTTCGCCACGGCCAAGACCGTCACCACCGACAAGGCCGCGTGCACGCCGCTGGTCGACGTGATGGCGCTGCGCGGTGCCGGTAAGCCCGGTGCGACCGCCACCCGCAAGGTCATGGCCGTGCCCAAGGCGCCGGGCGCGAACGCTTCGGCCGAGGAGAAGGCGAAGGCCGGCCTCAACGCCCTGGGTGCCACGATCACCGCCGACACCGTGGCCTCCTACAACGGCCAGGGTGCGGCCGATGCCCTGGCGGCCCTGAAGAAGGCGGGCACGGACTGCGCGGGCGGCTTCGCCCTGATCGCCGGAGGCGACAAGACCTCCTTCACCAAGGTTGCCCCGGCCTCCTACACCGCGGGTGACGAGGCGGTCGCCTTCACCCTCACCGCGGACCTGGACGGCGAGACCGGCACGGCCCACCTGGTGGCCGTCCGCAAGGGCTCCACGCTCGCCACCTTCTACGCCCAGAGCCTCGCCGGCAAGGCGGAGCAGCCGAAGGCTGTGATCGACGCGCAGGTGAAGAAGCTCGGCTGACGGGACGAAGGCGTCGGCGTGCGGCCGACGCCGAAGCCAAGAGGAAGCTGGCGGATTTGCAAAACTGACAGCCCGTGACCGGTGCGCCGGCGGCTCCTGGCGGGCGCACCGAGCCGGAGCGACCGGCCGAGTGCGCCTCCGTGGCACGGAAGTTCTCCTGGTTCCCGGGGGCGCGCGTCCGGTTCAGCGCCATGCTCCCGACAGGCGTCGCGCGACGACTGAGCTGAGGATCCGCACGCCGTGTGTCGAGCCCGGGTCGATGCCGGTGAGCTCCTGTACCCGGCGCAGGCGGTAGTCCAGGGTACGCGGGTGGACGTTCAGTGCCGCCGCCGCGGGCCCGCGGCTCATGTCGTAGCCGTAGTAAGCGTCCAGCGTGACCAGGAGGTCCGGGCCGGAGGCCAGGCGCCGGGCCACCGTCTGGAGCCAGTCGTCGGCGAACGGTACGTCCGCGACGGCGAGTTCGACGAAGACGTCCGCCAGGGTGTGCGGCCGCAGCCGCGCGGACGCCCGCCGCAGCGGGGCCGCCCGGCTGATCCGCCGGGCCCGGTCGAGCGCGTCGGCGAGCTCGGACGCCGGTGCGGTGGCGGTGCCGGCGGCACAGGGGCGGCCGAGGGCCTCGGCGAAGTCCCGTACGAGATCGGAGACGCGGTCGGACACGAGGTGGTCGGGTGCGGCGTGCCGCCGTACGGGCTCGGCGGTGCCGGGCACCACGGGTACCAACGCGATCAGCTCACCGCCCTTACCTGCGCCTTGCGGGCACCAAACGACCGGCACCTGGTGCGTCTTCACCAGTGCCTCGATCTCGCCTTCCAGGTCACGATCGCCGCCGAGGCGGTCCGGCACCCGGATCACCGTCACCGCGCAGTGCTCGGGCAGCTCCATGCCCACGGCCAGAGCGAGTTCCGCCGCCATGGGGTCCGCGGTCAGCAACGACCTGGCCAGCAGAGCGACCTGCTCGACGTACGGCAGACGGCGGCGCAGCACCCTCACGAAGCCCTGGCAGTAGGCGCCGATGCCGCGCACGCCCTGCGGGGCGAACCAGCCCATCATCTGCATGAGTTCGTCGACACCGCCGCCGCGCTGGGCATCGGTCGCCTCGTTGATCTCGCGCAGCATGAGTGCGGTATGCAGTCGCAGAACCTGCTGCCGTGACTCCAGCGACATTCCCGCATCGGCCCGTGTCTCGCCCATCGAGGCGATGTAGGCGAGGTCGTCCTCGGTCAACATGCCGCTGCTCGGGGCGAGTTCGTTCGTGCGGCGCCGGAGCCACAGCGCGTACTCCAGCGTCTCGGCCCTGTCCCGGGGGGACGCGTCCAGGAGCCCGAGCTCCGGAATCTCGCGTACGTACGCCTCGACCTCCCGGCGCGCGTTGGCAGACGCCTGCCGGGCCAGCTCCGCGAAGAGACTCCCCATGGACGGGAGCATGTCCGTCGCGGTGAACCTTCGGCAGTCGAAAACCGGACGACGTTCATCACTCCGCGTAAATCGATGACGGGTGTATCGGCGACGGGTTTGTCAAAGGGCGCAAACTTCCCGTGAGGTGACGTTCTTGACGCCCTATCTGCTTGTAGGCCCGTGGCGGCGTGGGCTTAATGGGAACCACATAACCCCGCACGGGGAAGCGTCGCGGAGATCGCCCATACCGCACTCCGCGAATCAGTCGGCGAATCACTCTTTGAAGCACTTCCCCTTTTCGCATGCGTACGCCCGCCATGTGCGGGCTTGAGCTCCAACTGAAGGGAGACACCAGTGAAGGCAGGAATGAAAACAAGAGTCAGCACCGGGGTCAGACGGGGAATCGCCGCGGCCGTCGCGGTCGTGTCCGTATCCACCACGCTCACGCTGAGCATGCCGAGCAGCGCCTCGGGCGCCGCCGCCGGCCTGCGGGCGTTCGGGATCACCGGCGACGGCACCCTGATGGCCACCTTCACCACCGACCGGCCCACCGTGCTCGACTGGGTCAGAGCCGTCACCGGCCTCGTCGGCGACCAGAAGCTGATCGGGATCGACTACCGGCCCCAGGACGGCCTGATGTACGGAGTCGGCGACCAGGGCGGCATCTACACGATCAAGACCCCTCCGGCCACCTCGGACGTGGTCGTCACCAAGGTCTCCCAGCTTCAGGTCGCGCTGTACGGAACCAACTTCGACATCGACTTCAATCCGGCGGCCGACCGGCTGCGCCTGATCAGCGACAACGGTCAGAACCTGCGGCACAACCTCTACGACCACACCACGGTCGAGGACACCATCCTGACCACCCCTCCGGCCACCGGCCCGGCCAGGGGAGTCACCGCGGCCGCCTACACGAACAACGACCTCAACGGGGCCACCGCGGCAACGCTGTTCGACATCGACACCAAAGCGGACCACGTCGTCATCCAGGCACCGGCCAACAACGGCACCCTGTCCCCGACCGGATCCCTCACCATCGACGCCGGTCCCAACGCGGGCCTGGACATCTTCAGCAACCTCACCAACGGCAAGACGACCTCGAACATCGCCTTCGCCTCACTCACTCCGTACGGCTCGAACATGCCGTCGCTCTACAACATCAACCTCCTCACCGGTGAAGCCACCTCCGTGGGCCAGTTCCCCCTGAACATCACGGACCTGGCCATTACCCTCACCGGAAGCTGAGCGTTGCCGGAACGCACCTCCTCGCCGCGGCCCGGGTCCCCGCGGCGAGGCTCAACGACTCTCGACTCTGTGCCCGTTGCGGTGCCCGGAGTGCGAAGCCCTTGTTAACAGGCGGGCCCTTTCGTTGACAGGTATACAGGCCCTCGGCGAGGCTCCTGGCTCATGCAGCTGCCCGGTGACCCGACGGTCACGCTTGTGGAGCGCCGCCACGTCGACCTGGTCCGTGTCGCGAGCGCCATCTGTCGTCGCGCTGCCTGAACCGACTCCCTTTCGGATCTCTCGGGTACGTGACGCCGTGGTGCGCCGTGCCCTGCTCAGGAGCGCACTGTGTCCTCGTACGAATCCAAGCTGTCCCGGCGCGCCTTCGGCGGTGCCGTCGCGGCGGGCGCCGCCGCCGTCGGCCTGTCCGCCGCCGATGCCCAGGCACAGACCCCGCCGGAGGAAAGGCCGTTCAAGGCCGCGCCGCACCGGGGCGCCCGTCGGCCCAACATCCTCTTCATCCTTGGCGACGACCTCGGCTGGGCCGATCTCTCCTCCTACGGCGCCCCGCACATCAAGACCCCCAACCTGGACCGGCTCGCGCGGCAGGGGGTGCGGTTCACGGATGCCTACTCCGGGTCCGCGACCTGCTCGCCGACACGGTTCAGCCTGTACACCGGACGCTTCCCCGGACGTACGAAGGGCGGTCTCGCGGAGCCGATCGCGGACAGGTCCGTCGGGCTCGAACCGACGCATCCCACACTGGCCTCGCTGCTGCGCGACGCGGGCTACGCGACTGCCCTCATCGGCAAGTGGCACTGCGGGTACCTGCCGGACTACTCGCCCACGAAGTCGGGCTGGGACGAGTTCTTCGGGAACTTCGGCGGCGCTCTGGAGTACTACTCGAAGCTGGGGCTCGGCGGAGAGTACGACCTGTACGAGGGAGACGTACGGGAAGGGGATGCCGAGTACAAGGATCTGCGCTACTACACGCGCATCCTGACCGAGCGCGCGAGTGAGTACGTCCAGCGCGACCACGGCGATCAGCCGTGGCTGCTCAACCTCAACTTCACCACCCCGCACTGGCCGTGGATCGCGGACGGGGACGAGGAGCAGAGCGCCGAGATCGTACGCAGGATCAAGGCGGGCCAGAAGGGGGCACTCTGGCACCAGGACGGCGGCTCCGTCGAGAAGTACGCGGAGATGGTGCAGGACCTGGACCGGTCGATCGGTGAGGTGCTGCGCGCCTTGAAGAAGTCCGGGCAGGAGCGGGACACCCTCGTGTTCTTCGCGTCGGACAACGGCGGTGAGCGCTTCTCGTACAACTGGCCCCTGTCGGGCAACAAGTCCTCGCTCCGGGAGGGCGGCATCCGCGTGCCGACCATCGTGCGGTGGCCCGCGCGGCTTGATGGCGGGCAGGTCAGCCATGAGCCGGTCTTCACCCCGGACTGGACGGCGACGCTCCTGGAGATCGGCGGGGCACGGCCGCATCCGGCGTACAAGCTGGACGGGACGAGCCTCGCCCCCTATCTCCTGAAGGGCGAGCGACTCGCCGAGCGCGAGCTGTTCTGGCGTGTGCGTGGGGAGCGGGCGCTGCGGCGCGGGGACTGGAAGTACTACCGGGGCAAGGGCGGTCAGGACCAGCTGTTCAACCTGGCCGAGGACCGGCGGGAGCAGGCCGACCGCGCCGTGGACGAGCCGAAGCTCCTTGGCGAGTTGAAGGCGGCGTGGGAGCGGACGGACAAGGAGCTGCTGCCGTATCCGGGCGAGTGACGCCGGGCCCGATCCGGGGAGGGCCCGCCGGGCAGGCCCTCCCCGGTCCGCTAGGCCGACCGGGCCCGGCGTACGAGACCGATGGTCACGTCCAGCACCAGGAAGGCGAGCAGGGTCACGCCCAGGACCGGCAGTGCCCAGCCCAGCGCGGCCAGCGCCGGGACACCCAGGACGAGGACGGGCAGCGGCAGGCCGCGCCACGCGCCGCGAGCGGGCGCCTGGCCCAGGCGGGCGGCACGGTCCTCACGCGTCGGGCGGCGCTGCCACCACATCCGGTAGCCCCAGAAAGTCACGAGAACCAGGCCGAGTGCCACGACGGCCAGCACGATCTGGTTGACGACGCCGAAGAGCACACCCATGTGCCCCTGCACACCCAGCTTGCTGAGCTTGGCGAGGAGCGGGTGGTCCGCCCACCGGGTGCGCGCCGTGACCTCGCCCTTGGCGGTGTCGACGGCGACCTGGTCGTAATGGACCGGCCAGACGTTGTCCTTCTGCGCGACGGTCCAGGCGCTGGAGGCGTCGGCGGCGGGCGTCACCTGGACCGTGCCGCCCAGTCCGCTCTTGCGGGCAGTGGCGAGGGCCGCGTCGAAGGCGGCCGGATCCGGGTCGGCGCTCTTAGCGGCACCGCCGTGGCCGCCGTGGCCCGCGTGCTCGCCGCCCGCTGCCTCGGCCGCGGGCTGGGCGCCCGGCAGCAGGGTGTCGAGCTCCGGCGCGTGGCCCTTGGCCGCGTCGAGCAGCTGTCCGAAGCGGTCGCCGGAGTAGTGGGACCAGGTCAGACCGGTGGCGCTCAGGAAGAACAGGCCGAGCGCGAGCCAGACGCCCGTCGCCGCGTGGAAGCTCCGGGTCCGCCGTACACCGCGGGCGGCGCGGTCGGGCAGCAGGACGCCCCGTGCGGACTTCGCGCGCCGCCCGCGGGCGCGGCCGATCCACAGCACGAGACCACCCGCGACGATCACCCAGAGCCAGCTCGCGGCGACCTCGGAGTAGAGGCGTCCGGTCTCGCCCAGGTGGAGGTTCTTGTGGAGGTCACCGAGCCAGGACGTCAACGGCGTCGATCCCCACGACGTGGTGAGTTCACCCTGCACCTTCGCGGTGTACGGGTCGACGAAGACCGTGCGCTGTTTCTCACCCAGCTCGGGCACGGACAGCACCACGCGCGTGGTGTCATCCGGCTCGGCCGGGGTGACGACGGAGGCGAGGCTGCCCTCCGGATGCGCGGCACGTGCCGCGGCGATCTGCTCCGACAGCGGACGCGCCTGCTCGCCGACCCGTTCGACGCGCAGCTGGTCGCCGTAGACGAGCTGGTCGAGCTGCGGCGCGAACGTGTAGATCAGGCCGGTGAGCGCGGCGACGAGCAGGAAGGGGGCGACGAACACCCCGGCGTAGAAGTGCAGCCGTACCAGCAGGGCCCGTACGGCCTGCCGGGAGCGCCTCGGAGGCGCCGGCTCGGCCGGTGAAACAGATCTCTGCTGATCTTGATCAATGATGGTTGAAGACATGCGTGTTCCCCAAAGGGGTACGCGAGGCCCGTTGCGGGCGGCGCGTACAGCGAAGCCGATAGGTGATGGGAGCCGCCGCGAGAGCGGCGGGTGTCGTGATCGCGTACGAGCGATCAGGCGGGAATCACCGGGGGAGGGCCTCGCCGGGGGCGGCAGCGGGTGAACAGGACGCCGAGGCGGACGTGGCCGGTCGCGGGAGGCGGTGGCAGCTGCCGCTTTGGCGGTACGGGGAGCGATGGCGGGGTGGCGAAGCGCAGACGCGGCAGGACCAGGGCGGCCAGGCGCCGCAGCATCCGTTCCCCGTAGATGACGCACAGCGCCGTCCCGAGCGTGGCAACGGCATGCGCCAGTGTCATCCCGGCGGTCATCACATGTCCGGAGCCGGCGTGGGCCATGCCCGCCATGTCCATGCCCACATGTGCGCCCGGTGCGTGGCCGGGCATCGCGTGCTGCTGGCTGGCGCTGCCAGGCATCGCGGGCATGGCGGTCATCGCGGGCGAGGGGCTGCCGTCCGGCATCGACAGGTGGTGGAACGCCAGGTGGAGGCCGAACTGCGTCGCGCCCAGCGCGAGCGTGGTCACGTCGAAGCGCCGTCGACGACCACCGAAGAGGACGGTGCCCACAACGGTCAGAGCGGCGAAGACGAGACCCAGCCCACCGGGCCCGGGCAGCCGGCCGCCGGCGGCGACGTGACCGACCGCGCCCAGTAGCAGGCACACGGAAGCGCAGAGCAGGCCCTTGGAGGCCCGCCTCAGCCAGCTGTCCGGTCCGTGCACCGGCACAACTTATCCAGTGCTCACCGGGCCGCCGGTGCGCCGCACGAGGGGCTCCCGGTGGCCGGGGGACAGGCGGTTTCCTGCCGAGAGGTCAGTGGGCGGGCGGCGGGCGGGAGTTGCTCCGGGCGGCGCGCGGGGCCCTGCCGAGGAGGGGGGAGGCCGCCGCGCCATGGTGGGTTGAATCACAGGAAGGATCAAAGAGGTATACAGGGCATTACGGGAGGATATTCACGTACCTCCCCGCGAGAGGTGGCCCGTATGCCCAGCAGGTGAGCGGTGATTGACCGCGGCGGGGGTCGCTGCTGCAATGGCGGTATGTTCTCCGCGACGTTCCTGGTCATCAGGGCCCACATCGACTTCGGCCGGGTGTGGTCCGCCGGGTGTCGCTGACTCTGCGCGCCCGATTCATCTGGATCCGTCCGTATCGTCCCGGAGTACGTCATGCCCGAACCCACCCCCGGTGTGCCCGTCCGAATCGACCCGCGCGGGCCGCGCTTCGCCGCCGGGCTCACGACCCTCGTCCTCCTTCTGGTCCTGGCCACCGGCAGCGGCGTGCTGCTTGTCGCGCAGGCCGTCGTCTTCGCCCTCGGGGCGATTCTGGGATTGCGCTGGTCCCCGTACGGCTGGCTCTACCGTCGGCTGGTCCGTCCCCGTCTCGGGCCGCCGCGGGAGCTGGAAGACGAGCGGCCGCCGCGGTTCGCGCAGGCGGTCGGCCTGGGCTTCGCAGTTGTCGGGGCGGCCGCTTACCTGTCCGGCGCCACCTGGCTCGGCATCGCCGCGAGCGCCGCGGCACTCGCGGCGGCCTTCTTGAACGCCGCCTTCGGCTACTGCCTGGGCTGCGAGCTCTACCTGCTCGGCGTCCGCGGCCGGGCCCGGCTGAGCCAGGGGTGAGGCAGCCGTGAGCGATCCGACCGGGCTGATCGTGGCCGCCGTCGTACTGGCGGCCGCGACCGTCTTCGGGCTGGCCCGCGCCCGCCGCGACGGCAGGCTGCGCGACGGCGGCCGGGGCGACGCGCTGCAGCTGTCCTCCGACGAGCTGGGTGCGGCGCTCGGCGAGCGGGCGACGCTGGTGCAGTTCTCGACGGCCCTCTGCGCGAGCTGCCCCGGCACCCGGCGCCTGCTGGCCGACGTGGCCGCCCGGACGCCCGGCGTGCGCCATGTGGAGATCGACGCCGAGGCGCGGCTTGACCTGGTCCGTCGCGTCGAGGTGCTGCGCACGCCCACGGTGCTCGTCCTCGATCGCGCCGGTCGCGTCGTGCGCCGTGCCTCCGGCCCGCCCACCAGGGCCGACGTGGCGTCGGCGGTGGAGCTGGCCCTGGCGGACTGAGGGAGCGGCTCGCAACGGGTGCGGGCGGCGGAGCCTGACGCGGCGTCAAGCGCGAAGTGTCAGTTCCCTACGGGACTGGCGATGTGTTCGACGCGCGGCTCGGCGACTCTGGTGTAGTCCGCCCCGGAGATGGCCAGCGAGCGGTCGAGGCGGGCGGCGTTGAAGTAGAGGCAGGGCTGGGCGATGACGTCCGGGTCGGCGACGAGTTCGAGTTCGGGGTCGAAGCTGAAGGGCAGCACGGTGCCGGGGACGGCATGGGCCAGCCGCTCGGCCGTCGCCGCGTCGCAGAAACCGACGTAGCGGGCTGCGAACAGTGCGCGGATGGCGTTGAGGTCCACACGCCGGTCGCCGGGGACGACCGCGAGCACGTAACGAGTGACCCGCCGGTCGATCTTGACGATGAGGACGAGGCATTTCGCTGCTTCCGACACCGGGTGTCCGCGCAGTGCGCTGACGGTTTCGGTGGTGCCTTCCGGTTCGTGGTCGATGAGTTTGTACGGGGTTGACGTGCTGTCGAGCAGGTGGATCAGACGCTCGTAGGTGTCGTTGCCGGACATGGGAACTCCTCTTTGCGGGCGGTGCGGTGGGTACGTTCGATGCTCTGTCCCCAGTACGTTCCGGTGACCATGAGCGTTGCTCCGAGGGCGGCCAGGACGGTGACCTTTTCGCCGCCGAGGCCGATCCCGGCCGCGACGGCCCAGACGGGTTCGGTGCCCAGGAGCAGACTGGCCCGGCTCGCGGAGGTGTTCTGTACCGCCCAGGTCTGGGCGAGGAAGGCGAACACGCTGCAGAGCAGGGCCAGATAGAAGAGCTGGCCCCAGACTGCGGCATCGACCTCACTCAGCCTCGGCAGGCCGCTGGAGGCCGGCACGGCGAACAGCACCGAGCCGAGAACCGTCTGGACGGCCGTGAGCTGCAAGGGCCGGACAGCGCGGCCCTGCGTCAACCGCCCCACGAGCGCGACATGCACCGCGCGCACCCCTGCGGCGGCGAGCATCAGCAGGTCGCCGGTGCGGGGAGCGTGGAAGCCGCTGCCGGCCATGAGCAGTGTCACGGCCAGCAGGCACACGCCTGTGGCGGCGAAGAAGTGCGGGGGCAGTCGGCCGTTGCCCGCCGTGCGGTCCAGCAGCGGGGTGAGCACGATGGTGAGGCTGATGATCAGGCCGGCGTTGGCGGCGCTGGTGTGCGCGACGCCGTACGTCTCGAGAACCAGGACCGCGGCCTGGGTGACCCCCAGGAGGGAGCCGATACGTATCTCATCTCGCGTGCAGCGCTCTTCTTGCCGGAGGGCGACGAGGGCGAGGCAGGCGATCCCGGAGATCGCATACCGCGCGAACAGCACGACGAGGACGGGCAGGGCGTGGGTGGCTGTCTTCGCGGCCAGGTAGCTGGAGCCCCAGACGATGGCGACGAGCAGAAGCACTGCGTCAGTGCGGCGGGCGTGGAACACCCCCCTACGCTGCATCGCTTCCACTCTGAAGCCAAGGACGAGACTCTTAAGAGATCTTGAAGTATCACTACACTGAGAGGGTGAACGAACGACAGTTGCAGATCTTGCGGGAGCTCGGCGAACTGGGAAGCGTCACCGCGACCGCCGAGGCGCTGATGATGACTCCCTCGGCGGTCTCCCAGCAGCTGCGACTGCTGCAACGCTCGATCCCCGTCCCGCTCACCGAGCGTGCCGGACGGCGGCTGGTGCTCACCGACGCCGGGGAGGCCCTGGCCGGAGCGGCCATCGAGGTGGAGAGTGCGCTGGCCAGGGCACGGCACACCATCGAGGAGTTCATCGCCCGGCCGGACCTGGGGGTGTCGGTGGCGGCTTTCCACAGCGCGGCCGCCGCGTTCTTCCCGCTGCTGCTGCGCGGCAGCGGCGGCTCGGAGCGCCCGCAGCTCTCGCTCGCCGACGAGGACGTCGCGCAGGACCACTTCCCGCCGCTGACCCGGGACTACGATCTCGTACTCGCCCACCGTCTCGACCACGCTCCACCCTGGCCGGCCTGGGTCGCCGCCGGCACGTTGCTGCGCGAACCGCTCGACATCGCCCTGCCTGCCGACCACCCCCTTGCCGCCAAACGACGCCTCACCCCGCACGACGTCGCCGATCAACCCTGGATCACGGTCCACGACGGCTTTCCCCTGATGGCGACCATCGACGCCATCGCCACCGCCGCGAACCGGCGGCTCAACATCGTCCATCGCATCAACGAATTCGCCGTGGTCGCCGAAGTGGTGGCTGCCGGAGGCGGCCTGGCTCTGATGCCACGCTGGACCACTCGTCCGCATCCCGCGCTGGTTTTCCGGCCGCTCAGCGGTGTGCACACCCGACGCCACATCGATGTGCTGCACCGGCCCGAACGTTCCGCACGGCGAGCCGTACGGATGGTGCTCAACGAACTCCACCATGCGGCCGCGACGATCCAGAACCGCGACGGCAACGTGAGGTTGGGTGCGAGCGAGACACCGCCTGACGAAGCGTAAAGCGGCGCGTTGCCATCCGGGATCCGGCAACCGGCATCCGGCTTCACGGGCACTGCGGTGCCGGACCCGCGCTGGCTGGTGCCCTGACCGGCGCGGGAGGACAATGGGAGGTGGTCCCCCCACCCCCACCTTCCCCCATGTTCTCCACTGTGCGGCTGGTGCGTCGATCGTTGATTGCGGTACTTCTGAGCGCCGCGATGAGCGTGGGACCCCTCGTTTCCACGTCCCTGGCGGCGGTCGGTACGCGGCTGAGGGTGGAGGAACTCACCCTCTCCACCCATGAGGGACCGCCCGGAACACTTGTCTCGGTCACCGGCACCGGATTCGATGTCTGCGGCCAGGCGACGCTCACCTTCGACGGCCAACACGCGACACCCGCGGAGGTGCATATCCCTAAGATTTCCGGCACGATCAAGGTCCCACAGGACGCCACGGTCGGGCCGCACCACACGATCGAGGCGGCCTGCGACTCCGGCAACGCCTATCAGGCGGATGATGAGTTCACCGTGACCAGCGGTGGCGGCACCACGACCGACGAGCACCAGACGCTGACGCTCGACCCCGACCATGGATCGGTCGGAACCCCCGTCAACGTCCAGGGCAAGGGGTTCGCGCAGTGTTCCGCCAAGACCGTCGACCTCTACGTGCTCAACGGGCCCGCCATCGCATCCGCGATCCCCGTGACGGAGAACGGCGATTTCTCGTACAAGGAGGTCGTCCCGGACCCGACGCCCCCGGATACGTACACCTTCCGGGCCGCATGCACGGGTGAACCGGACGTCTACGCGGACGCCTACCTCGTCGTCGAGAGCCCCGCGAACCCTGTCCTCTCCCTTGACCCGGAGCAGGGCGAAACAAACGCAACCCTGAAGGCGACCGGCACCGGGTTCAGGTGCCCGAACGTCGACTTCCTGTGGGACGGCGGCGAGTCGCCGTTCGCTTCCGCCGCCGTCAAGGAGCCGGACAGCTTCACCACGGAGATCACGGTCCCGGCCGACGCGCAGCCGGGCAAACACATGGTGCGGGCCGTCTGCGCGGCTTATCCCGAACAGTACGACGATTCCGCGTTCACGGTCACGGCCAACGATGGCACCGACAACGGCGGTACTGACAATGGCGGCACCGACAACGGCGGTACCGACAATGGTGGAACGGACAACGGTGGTACGGACAATGGCGGCACCGATAATGGCGGCACGGACAACGGCAGTACCGACAACGGGGGAACGGACAACGGCGGTACTGGCGGTGGCGGTGGCGGTGGCGACCAGAGTGTTGCCGTCGGGTGGGTCGTCGGCCCCGCTTCCCTCGGTGCGGCACTGCTCCTGGCCATCGCCGCAGCCGCCTACTTCGGTCGGCTGCACCGAGGCCCGCGCTGGGTGCGCGGCCACGTCCGCGCGACTCTCCGCCCGGCCCCCGCAACCGCCGACCTGACCGAACCGCACCCGTCCGGCGAAGGCCCCACCCGAACCGTCCGGCTCGACCCCCACGCGGACCCCGGCTCCGCGGCCATCGAGGAGACGGACCGATGACGACGACCACGGCTCCGCCCAGTCAGGCCTCGGCGACGGTCACTGTGAGGACCACCAGGTCGACGCGGTGACGGCGGTGTAGCCCAGCGACTCGTACAGTGGACGGCCGAGCCGTGAGGCGGTGAGTGTCACCGGCAGGTCCGCGATGGGCGCGAGCGAGCCGAGCATGACGGCCCGCCCGGCGCCGCGGGAGCGGTGTGCCGAGGGTGTGCCGACCCAGTAGTGGCTGCCGAACCCCTCGTGGACGACGGTGACACCGGCTCCGACCGTCTCGCCGTCGAGGACGGCGAGGAACACGTCCACGCCCGGCCGCTCGGTCAGCGTCGCGGGGAACAACTCACCGGGGCGGTAGGGGGTGAATCTGGTCAGCTCGAAGCCATCGATCACGATGCGCTCGGCGGCCTCCAGCTCTTGCGTCCCCTGGACCCGGATCACCTCCATCGAGGGGGCGGGGACCGGGCTGGGCGGGCGCACCATGATCGGCATCTGCCAGTTCCGCATGCCCAGATGGCTCAGGTCGGTCGAGCTGAACGGATCCTCGGCATCCACCGGTCCGGCCGATCGGGCGGCCAGCTCGGTCAACTCGGCGAGCTCGTGCGGGTCGAGGTCGGATTCCTGGAGCAGGAATCGCGTTCCGGCGCGCTGGTCGCCGAGCACGGCCAGGAAGCCGCGTCGGCGGACCACCTCGTGGCCGCGGGACTTTCCGGTTGCGGCCCAGAGCGCGGCGGAGTTGCGGGCCTGGTGTATGGCCGCGTCGTCGAAGGCCGCGGGGTGATCCGGGCGGTCCTGCCCGGTCCGGTCCTCGACATGGGCGTCGGGGGTGGTCTGCGGCGTGTCGGCCATGGGTGGCTCCTGTTCGGTGACTGTGCGGTGATGCAGGCGAAGGTGCGGGCGGGGCCCGGGTCGAAGTCGGCTCGGGTCCTCGTCGTGCCTCCAACCTAACGACGCAATGTCCCGGATAGTTGGGCCGATCTCAACCGAGATTTCCGGGCCATTCGTCTGCTGAGGTTGCTGCTGCGATCTCGCCCGAGCCCGCATGAGGCGGTCGTACTCGCGCGATCCGTTCCGCGTCGTCACCGCCACCGACTGGTCGGGGAAGTGCGGCCCGCCCAGGCCCAGTTCGGGGAAGTGCAGCCTGCCCGGCCCCAGTTCGGGGAGGATCGACCGCAGGGAGGGCTTGCGCTTCCGCTGCCGTACCGCGTGGCCGCACTGCGACGACCACCGGAATCGCGGTATGCCCGGCCTCGCGGGCCGCGCGGCGGGCGCCGCCGGGGGAGGGGGCGTGGCCGACCGCACGGCCCTCGGTCACGGCCAGCCATCCTGCGTCGCGGTGCTGGTCGGCGATCGCCAGGGCGACGGCCGCGTCCTGCCCGTGGAAGGGGTCGGCGGACGGCTCGACGGCGGTGCCGCGCCAGTCGACGGTGCGGCGCTCGGGTCCTCGCCGTGTGCGCCAGTAGGCGTACTGCGCGACGATGCACGGGCCGAGCCCGGTCAGGAGCGGTACACCGCCGTCAACCCAGCCCGCGACGGCTCCCGCGAGCACCACGGACACCACGCACAGTCCGATGACCGCGCCGCACCAGCCGGCCACCCGCCCGAAGGCCTTGGCGGCGACGAGCGGCCACAGGGCCAGCAACAGGCAGTCACCGAGCCCTGCCCCGATGGGTGAGGTGCCGTCGTCGACGGCGAGCATCGGTCCGAGCGGCATACCCGCGAAGTGGTGCACGAGGTCGGCGGTGACCGAGGTCAGCCCCGTGGCCAGCAGGTCGTACGGTGCCAGGAGACCGGCCAGCGCCGCGACCTGCCCGGCGGTCATACCGGTCTGCGCCCACAGGTTGCTGACCCCGATCACCGCGAGAGCCAGCAGCAGATCCCCCGCGGCGATCCGCACGGGCACCCATCCCGCCAGATGCGCGCAGAGGATGAACGCACCGAGGGCCAGCGTCCCGGCCGCGCCGCGCCGGCCGCCCACGACCGGGGCGAGGCCCATGGAACAGGCGCCCAGGAAGACCGCGCCGAACGCACAGGCCGTCAGAGCCCGCGGCAGATGCAGGTAGATCGGGGGCATCGACACCAGGGTGACGGTCATCACCGCGATGTCCGAGCGGACGAAGCGGCCCACCGGTGGACGCGGCATGCGGACGTGTCGCAGGTAGAGCGCGGCGAGTGCGATGAGCACCGCCAGCGCGGTCAGCAGGGTGAGGGCCTGGGCGAGTCGGCTCATGGGGCACTCCGTGCCGGCTGGTGACGTGGGGAGGGCAGCTCGAAGCTGTGCTCGGTCAGATCGGCTCTGACGCGGCAGGGTTCGGGGAGTTCGTCGGGATCCTCCAGCAGTATGACGCCGCTCAACGGGAGGTCGTCGACCCGTTCCTCGACCCGGGCCAGCAGCGCCGCCGACGGGCGGTCCGCGACCACATACAGCCGGGGGCCGTCCGGACCTGGCGACACCGCGTACCGGGTCGGCAGCGGAAGCCGCCGTTCGGCCTGGAGGCGGTCGAGGACGGCACGTGGGGTGAGCTCCGCGGGGCCGTTGCTGTGCCGCCCGAGGATCCGCGAGGTGGCGGGCATGCCGTGCAGGGAGCAGGTCGGGGGTTCGGCGCCGGGCAGGCGGCGGACGAGGTCGCCGGTGTCGTAGCGCAGCAGGAGCGTGGTGTCGCGGTACTGCGTGTACGGGGTCACGACCAGGGTGCCGGTCTCGCCGGGCCCGGCCGGGGCGTGGGTCAGGGGGTCGAGCACCTCGATGTGGGCCTGTTCGGCCGAGAGGTGGAGGTGGCCCTCCTCGCAGGCCAGCCCGGCGGTCGGCAGGGTCTCGGTCATCGAGTACGTGTCGGTGACCCGCGCCCCGAACGCCTCCTCGGCGCGGCTGCGCAGCGGGTCGCTGAGCACCTCGCCGCCGACGAGGATCTGCCGCAGACCGAAGTCGGCGGGGTGCCAGCCGTCGCGTTCCGCGGTCTGGACGAGGCCGCCGAGGGCGGATGCGGTGACGATGAGGTGGGTGACCTGGGGTTCCTTGCCCGGCAGCCGCATGGGGGTGGCGAGTCGGTCGATGATGATCCGGGGGTCCACGGTCCCCATGGCGAGGAATCCGGCGCCGACCATCGCCAGCGCGCGCTGGACGGTGAGTTTGGCCAGGGTCGCCCGGGAGCTGATCGTGCTCAGGACGATGTGTCTGCTGCGCAGGGCGGAACCCATCAGGAACGACATGGCCGACAGCGCGGCGGCGAGTTCGAGTTCGTACCGCGAGAACCACACACTCGTCGGCGTGCCGGTCGTCCCGGTGGTCTGGGCCAGCAGGACCGGTTCGGAGCGCTCGGAGACGAAGGCCGACGACGCGGCGCGCAGCGCCGACTTCGGCGTGGGCGGCAGCAGCGCGAGGGTGTCGAGGGAGAGGTCATGGGGGCTCAGGCCCAGTTCGGCGAAGAGGCGGCGGTAGTAGGGAACGTGAGCGGCAGCTTGCCGTACCGTCAGTTTCAGCCTGCGGTCGGCCATCGTCCGCTGGATCTGCGGATCCGGCTCCGTGCCGCCCGGCAGCATCACGGCGGCTTCCTCGCCGGGCTCGCCGAACTCCTCGATCGTCGCCCGCAGATCGGCCACGGTACCCTCCAGGCCGCTCACGGTCAGGCGTCCGCCGCGCAGCATCTGCGCGCCGTACTGGATCTGCCGGATCATGGTCCCGAACACGTGCCCGACCTCCTTCCTCATGGCGCGGGTGGCCGGTGAGGCACCGGCCACCCGCTCGGGTTCAGTCAGTGGCGATCAACGCGCGGACCGTCAGCCGCTGGTGAAGACAGCGGCGGTCATCGTGCTGGCCGCGTAGCGGAAGTAGCGTCCGAAGAGCGCGATCATGATTCCTCCGTGGGTTGGTTCGGTTGAGTTGACCTTCTGGTTCCGCCGGGGCCGGTGCGTTCTCGTGCCGCGGGAAGATCACGGCGTGCCCGGCCACGGCAGTCTGTGGCTAGCAGTGCATGTCGCCGGAGCCCGGATCGACGACGCCGGCGCCGCTGAAGTCCCACGTCGGCGTGGTGCCGACACAGCGGGCGGTGCCGTTCGAGTTGTTGATCTGCACCGAGCCCTTGTAGCGACGATCACTGCTCGGGTTGCTGTAGATGGACAGCGGCGTGGTGGTCCACCAGGCCGTGCCGTCGAAGACCACGACCGGCTTGTCGGGGCCCAGGCTCCAACTGCCGGAGTTGTGGACGAGGATCTGGCCGGAGGAGTGCGTCCAGTTCGTGTTCCAGATGTGCGCCTCGGTGTATACGGTCTTGTCGCAGTCGTTCCACCCGAGGTAGTAGGTGCCGATGCTCCGGCTCCCGCCCCAGATGGTGTGCGACGGCCCGAGCATGTGGGTGCCGCAGGCCTGGGCCTCGGTCGCGCCGATGGCGGAGAAGGTGAGACTGGAGGCGGCCACGCCGAGCGCGACCAGAGCGGCGCGTGTACGCCCGCGGTTCTTCATGCATCCCCCTGATAGGTGTGGTGGGTCGCCGGATCGGTGACCAATGGGTCGCACGCGCGCCGTTTGACCGATGCGATCCAGCCAACGGCAGGCCATGCGGTGGACGGCACCATGGAACGGGTGTTCCCTGGTGGCGTTCCATGGCCCGACTCTGCCGGGCGACGGAGTTGGCCGCGCGGCCCCGACGTGATCCGCGCAGGTCAGCCGGGGGGAAGGGGGCGGACAAGCGGGGTTGTCCGCGGACAACTGGGGGATCGACATGCGTAGAACAGGGCGACCGCAAGGGGCACCGAAGGGGGCGACGCGAGCGGCGGATGCCTTGGCCGGATTCTTGGGGGATCTCACCGCCGAGCTGACGGTCCGTGAGCTCGCCCAGCGGTACGGCGGCGGCAAGACGATGTGGAGCGACTACCGCAGCGGCGCCCGGATCATTCCCCTCGGCAGGCTCAACTCCGTCGTACGGGACCGGGTACGCGACGGCCGCGGCCGCCAGGCGCTGCTCCAGCGGGCACACCGACTGCACGAAGCGGCGCTCGTCGCCGAGGCGGAGGCGGGTCCCGGCCTCAAACTCGACGAGGCGCTACGGCGTGCCGAGGCCGATCTCGCCGAGGCCGAAGGGCTCGTACGGAGCCTGCTCTCCCTGGTGGGCAGACTGCTCGGGGACAAGGAGGACCTGCGGGCCGGTGCGCCGGAGCCGGAGCAGCGGCGCGGCGCGCCCGAGGCGGCCGACACGTCGGCGCCGGACGCGGAGGAGGGCTCCGAGGCGACGGCGGACGGCCTCGTGGACCGGGCCCTGCGGCAGTTGGAGGCCGTACGGTCCCTGCGCCGCGGTGCCCGGCACATCCTCGGGCAGGCGCGGGCCGAGAGCCGGGCCGCACTGCCCGCCGGGTCCACGGCTTCGGTGGCAGCCGGCACCGACCTGGTGCTGGCGCTGGCGCGAACGGCCGATGCGCTGGCCGACACCGGGCACGAAGTGGAGTGCCTCTGGCGGGAGCACCGGGCGGCAGAGGGCCCGCCCCTGCAAGGTGTCGTCCTGGAGCGGACCGACCGTCCTTCCGCGGCGCCGGTCATCGCGCAGACGCCTTTGCCGCCGCTGCCGTACGACATCACGCCCCCGGCGCCGGTACCGGCAGATGCGGCCGGGCAGCTCGTCGTCGCCGCCCCGCGCGGCGGCCGGGTCCGCTCGTCGCTGGCCGTGACCGCCGTCCTCGCGGTGTTCACGGTCCTGGCGGTCGCCGTGTCCGCGGCGACGGCCGTGGTCGTCGTGGAACGGGAGCGGCCCGCCGCGCCCGCGCCCGCCTCCCGGGAGGTCCAGCCGTACCTGCTGCAGTACCAGTCGCCTTCCGCCGACACCGGCCGATCCGCGACTCCGCTCACCACCCCGCCCGGCAGCCCTACCTCCGTGGCTGCGCCCCCGCCGACCGCGACCCGGCCCGCGGCCACGACGGCGCCCGCACAGGGAGGCGGGTTCGTTGCGCCGCCCTCGCCGCCCGCTGCGGCCAAGCCTGCCGCGACCGGCCCCACGCCGGCACCCACGTCCACGCCGGAGGCGCCGGACGCCCCCAACGGCCTGTTCCGGCTGGCGAACGCCGGAAGCCACCTGTGCCTGGCCGTTCCGGCGGGA
The DNA here is from genome assembly GCF_002846415.1 of Streptomyces sp. TLI_146. Lineage (NCBI taxonomy): Bacteria > Bacillati > Actinomycetota > Actinomycetes > Kitasatosporales > Streptomycetaceae > Streptomyces > Streptomyces sp. TLI_146. The sequence continues at coordinate 810,563 of NZ_PJMX01000001.1, read as the reverse complement.
ACCCCGGCCCCTGCGGACGGGATGGTCCAGAGCGGCTGCGGTGAGAACCCCGCGCAGCAGTGGCACCTCACCCGGGAGACGGCCGGTCCACCCGCCGTCTATTCCGTCCGCAACCGGTTGAGCGGCCTTTGTCTGTCCGTCCAGGGCGCCAGGGTCGAGAACGACGTCTCCGTCACCCACTATCTGTGCGGCGACCGGCAGGGACTGTTCCCCGACCAGTTCTGGACGCTGCGCTACCGCAGCGCCTTCCGGGCCTGGCAGCTGGTCAACGTCCACAGCGGCAAGTGCGCGGGTTCCAGGGCGGGTTCGCGGGACAACGAGCCGGTGCTCCAGGAGGACTGCCGTGACGACCCCTGGCTCATGTGGCAGACCTAGTCTCGCGGACTCGGGCCGTCAGTCCCGGAAGCGTGCCTCGACGGTCTCGACGAGGCTGTCGATCACGCCGTCCGGCGACGGGCTGTAGTGCGGCACGGCCCAGCGTGTGATCCTGGCGTCGATGAGCGAGGGGCGGCCGGAGGCCAGGGCCGCGCGGAACGCGTCCTCGAACTCCTCCAGCGTCTCCACCTGGTACCCGTCCGCGCCGCACGCGCGGGCGTACGCGGCGAAGTCCGGGTTCCGGAACTCGACCAGACCGGATTCGGCGTACGTGACCAGCTGGAAGAGTTTGATCAGCTTGAACTCCCCGTCGTTGAAGATGACCCAGATGACAGGGATCTCGTGCTCGACGGCGGTCATCAGCTCGAACCCGGACAGCGAGTAGCATCCGTCGCCGCAGCCGACGACGACGGTGCGGTCCGGGTGGGCGACCTTGAGGCCGATGGCTCCGTTGACGTGCCCGGCCATCGGCCCGAAGGAGCCCGCCTTGCGGAAGTTCTGCCCCTGTTCGAGCTCCACGTAGTACCCGAGCCACGCGAGATGGGCGCCCGCGTCCGCGAGCAGCACACCCCCGGGCGGCAGCATGCGGCCGATCGACTGCGCGAGTTCACCGGGGTGGATCTTCCCCGGCAGATGGTGGATCCTGCGCGCCTCGTAGTCCTGGCCCTCGACCTCGACCGCCGGTACCTCGCCGACCAGTCGCTCCAGTGCGTCGGCCAGGGCGGCCACGGCGGGACGCGCGTCGGACAACAGGGTGTGGTCGGGGCGGTAGGCCTTGTGGAACTCGCCCTCGGAGATGTTCACATGGATGAGCAGCTTGTCCTCGAACAGGTCCTCGCGGTAGTTGAACGTGGCGTGCTGGTTGAGGGAATTACCCACGCACAGCACGACGTCGGCCTCGCGGAAGGCCTTCCACGCACTGGAATGGCCGCTGTCGGCGAAGACGCCCACCGCGAGCGGGTGCCCCTCGGACACGATGCCCTTGCCGTCCAAGGTGGTGAGCAGCGGGATCTGGAACCGCTCGATCAGCCGCTGGATCTCCGGGCCCGCCCCGCTGCGCACCGCACCGAAGCCGACGAGCGCCACGATGCGCTTGCGCTGTGCCAGGGCGTCCGCCAGTACCGCCGCGATCTCCGCCACCCGCGCCGGGTCCGGCAGGACCGGTCGTACGTCGAGTCCGATCGGGCGGAAGCCGGTCACCTCCACACCGCGGTGGGTCAGGTTCTCGGGCACGTGGATGTGTACGGGCCCGGGCCTTCCCTCGAACGCGGTGTTGACCGCTTCCTCAAGGACGTCGCAGGTGTCGGCGATGTCGGTGAGCAGGAAGGACTTCTTGGTCGTGGCCGCGAACATGGCCTGGGAGTCGGGCGTGCGGTTCAGTCCCGACGTCTCGTTGAGCGAGCCCCATCCGCGCCACTCCATGTTCGCGTACCCCGAGACCGCGAGGACCGGGTAGGAGTCGGACATGGCCACGGCCAGCCCCGAGAACAGGTTGAACGCGCCCGGCCCGGCGGTCGCGAAGCAGAAGCCCAGCCGGTTGGTGTACATGGCGTATCCGCAGGCCATGAAGGACGCGGCCTGCTCGTGCCGGGTGATGATCGGCCTGATGCGCTGGGAATGCTTCAGCGCCAGCATCAGACCCGCCGCGTTCTCCCCGGCACCGCCGAAGGCCGCCTGTACGCCGATGCCCTCCAGCCCCTTGACGATGGCCTCGTAGACTTTCACCGGATCTCCCTCATCGCCTCATCCGTCCCAGTGCGCGGCGTGCCGACGGTGGGCGTCGGTCAGGCCGTGCCGGAAGAAGCGCTCGTAGTATTCGGACTCGACGTGGTGGGCCTGCAACCAGATGCCGGGCACGTGGATGGCGTCGGTGTGTGCCGGGAACCGCCCGTGGGTCTCGTGGATGTACACGCAGATGTCCCGCGCGCATGCGATCACCTGGCGGTCGTACTCACTGGCCTCGGTGAGGTACCGCTGCGCGTAGTCGTCCTTGTAGATACGGGCGAAGAGGTCCTTGTCGGTGTAGATGCCCCGCTCGCCGAACTTGGAGCGGACGACGGCGTCCACGGCCTCGTGCATCGAGGGGTAGTTGGGCGGGCAGGCGCTCTTGATGAGGTGTTCGCCGCCGGCCCGCAGCCCCACCGGATGGGAACGCAGCTTGGTGTACTTCGGCAGCGGCACCTGCCAGCGCAGGATGTCGGCGGGGCGGAACCTGGGCGTGGCGAAGTCGAAGCCCAGCATGCGGCCGTAGGCGCGGGAGAACTTCGGGTCGCCCAGCAGGATCTGAGGGCTGATCGAGGCGTGGATCCAGGCGCCGAGTCCCATGGCGTCCGCGGTCAGCATCATGTTCTGCAGCAGGAGGTCGGCTTCGATCTGGGTGCGCATCGGCCCCAGGGAACCGAGGGGCAGCTTGACGTCGGGGTTGAGGAAGCCGCTGCGCACCCACTTCCGTACCCCGGCCGGGCGGTAGAAGTTGCGGTCGTCGACGAGGGTGGGACGGGCCCCCTCGGGCTGGGTGAGCAGGTACATCAGCGCGTTGATGTACTGGTGGGAGAGGTCGACCACCGGCAGGAAGAGCGTGGTGCCCGGGAGGTTGGACAGGAACCGGTTGGAGTCGAGGTAGGCCGGGAAGTCCCGCATCCCCGCAGCGACGTCCAGGCGGTGGTCCAGGACCCGCACCTTCGACTGCCGTGCGCGTTCGATGAGTGTGTCGGGGTCGAAGGCGCGGACGGGGGAGGGCGGCAACTTCCTCAGGTAGTAGGTGCCCGTGTCGTTGATCATGAAGAAGTGGGTGGCCTGCGCGTTGTCGGGGCTGCCCGCGGTCCGGCCCGTCATGTTCAGGTTGGGCTTGGCCATGATCGGCTGGTGGTCGCGGGGGTCCTCGAAGGGCCGGTCGGGCATGGTGAGTCCCGAGGAGCCGGTGAGGGCGATGAGCACCGCCTCTTCGAGCTCGCCCAGCGGCTGGGGCTTGTGCGGGGAGTCGTAGCTCATCGACCCGGCCGGCACGGACGCGCCCCTGCTGACCCGGTGGGTGCGCCGCTCGAAGAGCGTCTGCCACAGGGGACGGGACAGCAGGTCCTCCAGGCCGGGGTGGCCCGCGTTCTCCGATGCGGTCATGGTCCTCTCCCGCTCAGCCGCGGCCGCTGCCGTTGCGGACCGGCTGGACCGGGCGCCAGGGCGCGAAGGCACTGGCCCCGCGCGGCAGGACGCCCGCCAGCTCGGGGCAGTGCCGCAGGATGACGCTCGTCATGCCGTTGCGTTCGATCCAGTCCATGCCGAGGGGTGTGTAGACCTCCGGCCGGAAGTCGACCGTGAGGAAGCGGTCGCTCTGCAACCGTCTGCTGGCCATCAGGATGAACACCCGGAAGGCCGTGTCGCTGAAGCCGAAGCCCGTGGGCGGATTCTCCGCGAAGAGCCCGACCACGGTGTCGATGTCGTCCACCGAGCGGTAGACGTCACGCAGCCGTGCGACCGTCTCCGGATCGGAGGAGAGGTCCTCGAACCGCCGGATCCGCGGCTTGTGCAGCCCGGCCCGGAAGTCGTTGTAGCGCGGGACCCCGCGGCGCCGGGTGCGCACCAGGTCGACCACCGAGAGGTCGATCACCTCCCCGTCCCGCTGGAACGCCTGCAGGGCGCGCGGGAAGTTGTGCAGGGTGATCGCTCCGGGGTGGGCGATGCCCAGCGAGTACAGGGTGTTCACAAGCCCGGTCTTGCGGATGAGGGGCTCGGCGGCCGCGCCCTGGAGGTCGGTGAAGCCCAGGGTGTCGATCCGGCGGCCGCCCCGGTGGTCGACGAGCTCGTAGTCGTCGGGGATCAGCGGGTGCATCCGGTAGACGGTGACGAACTCCTCCGTGAGGGAGTACGGGGCACCGTGGTGGTCGGGGAGAGTCTTGGGGATGCCCTGCCGTCCGTTCGTCTCCAGCAGCCAGACGCCCAGCTGGTCGAGCCAGTTCTTCGGCGGTCCCTGCCAGTTGGTCTTCATGCCGATGTCGAGCGTCTTGGTGGCGAGGATCGCGGGGGTCCACTCGACCGTGTGGATCTTCGCGATGAGCGCGGAGACGATCAGCCGGGCCGTGTGGTAGACCCGGTCCTCGTCCATCCGCGGGTATTCGCGTCGCAGGGCTTCGCACACGGTGTTGTGCTCGCGGGCGAACAGGGTGTGCATGGAGCTGAGGCCGAGCCACCAGTTGTCGGTGAATCCGGTGAGCGGGCCGCTGCTGGAGCCGTTCGGCAGGTGCCCGTCCTCCAGCCGGAGGGCGGCGCCGCCACCGGGCTCCCGGAGCGACTTCGCGGCGCTCTCGTCACCGCCGTAGATCTCCGAACCGTCCCACCAGTGCGAGACGTCGCTCGCGAACACGATCGGTGACTGCTCGCCGCCGGGTGCGCTCACCGCTTCGTCCGCACCGAAGCGCATCACCTTCTCCCGAGGTCCGCCCGGGGTGTTCTGCCAGGTCTCACCGGGCGGCAGCGGCACCTCCACGCTCTTGACACCGGTCGGAAGCCTCCTGTGCTTGACCCAGTCGTGCACCTGGAACTGGATCCACGCCGCGGCGATGATGTTCAGAGACGTCGCGGGGATGAACGCGTGACGCTGGAGCAGTTCCCTGCTGACGGTCACCGGATTGGGCGTGTCGAACCGGTCCGGGCGGTGGACGGGCGGCATGGTGCGCCCGAACGTCGCGCCGACCGCACCCATCCCCGGGGCCGACAGATCGTTGTACGTGCCGTCGTAACTGCGTCTGACCAGCAGCTCCTCATCGATCGGACCGTCCACCGGCTCGGCTTCGGGCGGAGCCTCGTGGGCCTCGGTGTCGATGAGGTTGTGCCGGCGCAGCGTCTGCCGGAAGGCCATGAGGTTGAGCAGACCGAGCGGGGTGGGCAAGCGGTGCCACGGGACGAAGCGGTTGACGGTGCGGAAGAAGGCCCGCAGCGGCGCCCCGAGCAGAGTGTTGCGCCGTGGCTCGACGGTCAGGAAGCGCCGGCCCAGGCGGTGTGCGCTGCTGGCCTCGTAGGCGGCCTTGCGGGCCCGGTTGAGATTGCCCAGCGGCCGGAAGCCCTCCGAGGTGTGCCACGGGTTGAACGCCAGCAGGTCGACCCGCGACGCGCAGGCGCGGGCTTCGGCGGTGTGGATGTCCTGACGCGGGATGGTCAGCGTGGCCACCGGCACTACGGGCGCTGCCTCCTCCGTCCACTCGGCCGCGCCGTTCTCGACGGGGGTGCTCCGGGCGTCCACGTAACGCTGCACGCACAGCTCGAAGACGACGTCCGCCTGCCGCAGCCGCTGGGAGAGCTCGCGCCGCAGGTAGTCGGGATCGGTGCGCGACGCCGCCGGAGCCGCCGGGGCGTCCGCGACGGGCCGCAGCTGATAGCGCACCGGTCCACGATCGCCCCACAGGATCGCGCCGCGGCTCCAGTACGTCTCCAGAGCCAGGCTGCGTACCGTACGCCTGGTTCCCGCGACGACGTTGCGCCGCATACGGGCCGCCGTCGACCAGCCGACCGCCAACGGCAGCTTGAGGAACAGGGCGTACCCCTTGCGCAGCCGCGAGTCGGCACCTGCCATGGCCTTGGCAAAGGCGACGAATTCCACCGCGTCGCGGGCGTGGGAGACCGGGAAGCTCGTCATCAGCAGATCGTGGGTCTCACCGGGGCCCACCTCGACGCGCAGTGCCGCCCCGCGCAGATCGGGCGCGAAGTCGGGCTGACGGGCCCCGCTCGCGTTGGACAGCCGGACCGTGACCGGGTATTCGGCTCCGGGCCTGGCGAAACCCGCCCGCAGGGTCTCGGGAAGATCGTCGCGGAACGTGAGCCGGGCGTTCTCCACCCCGAGGACCGCCTTGGCGTGGAAGGCCCGGTCGACAGAGGCGGCGCCGCCGCGCTTCTTCACCTTGAGCTGAACCCGCAGGAGCTCACGCGCCAGCCGCTCGAAGACCAGCCGCTCGGCTTCCGGGCTGCCGCCGGCGTAGCGCTCGTACTGTGCGACCTCGTCCATGCGAGCCTCTTCCGGGGGGACTTCCGTGCACTCCTCACGACGCTGCCCCAGCTCGGGGCCACTGTCGTGCGGAGCGGGGCAGACGGGCGAACACGCGGGGAGACGGGGGCGGGACCTTGGCTCCGGACCGCGTGGTCGCATCCGAGGTCGGTGGAGGGGAGACCCGCCTGTGCGCCCAGGGCGGGGCCGTTCGAACCAGCCACACGCCTACCCCTAGGCTGGTTCCCGCCAGACGGTGGATCTTGGGCAGGGCGACGAAGGAGCGTGACAGGTGACGGGGGCGAACGGCGCGGAGCTGGTCGGAGTGGTTCTGGGCGGGCGATACCGGGTGACCGCGATGATCGGGCGCGGTGGCATGGGTGTGGTCGCCCGGGCGGTGGACCAGCTGCTGAACCGCGAGGTCGCCGTCAAGGTCGTACGGGCCTACACCGACGCCTCCCCGGCCGAACTGGCCGATCTGCGCGTCCGGATGCAGCGGGAGGCCCAGGCCGCCGCCCGTATCCGGCACAGCGGTGTCGTCACCGTGCACGACGTGGTCGAGGAGCAGGGGCTGCCGGTCATCGTCATGGAGCTGGTCGACGGACCCTCCCTCGACGACGTGCTGGCGGAGCGCGGCCACCTCGACCCGCGCGAAGCGGCCGCGATCGGCGCCAAGCTGATGGACGCGCTCGACGCGGCACACCGGGCCGGGGTCCTGCACCGCGACGTCAAGCCCGGCAACGTACTGCTGGAGCGCAGCGGCCGGGTCGTGCTCACCGACTTCGGTATCGCCAGCATGGATACCTCCGGCGAGGAGGCCCTGGCCAAGCTGACCCAGAGCGGGCAGATCGTCGGCTCCCTCGACTATCTGCCGCCGGAGCGCGCACAGGGCCGGGAACCGGGTGCCGCGTCGGACATCTGGGCGCTCGGCATGACGCTCTACGCGGCTGTGGAGGGCTCCTCGCCCTTCCGCCGTACGTCGGTGTGGTCCACGCTGGCGGCGATCGTCGGCGAACCGCTGCCGGAGCCCCGGCGCGCCGGACCGCTCACCCCGGTCCTGCGGGCGCTGATGGCCAAGGACCCGCTGCACCGGCCCGACGCCGGCCAGGCACGCGAGATGCTGGAGGCGGTCGCCGCGGGCAGGACGGCGGACCCCGCTCCGGCACCCGTCCAGCCCGTCACTCCGCCGGGCTTCGGTCCCGCCACGCCGTTCTCCCCGCCCGCCCCCGAGCCGGTCGCCGCCTACACGCCGACCGACGTCTACGGTGCCCACCCGCAGCAGGGCATGACGCCGGGCATACCCGCCGGTCACGGCAACCGTCCCGACACCGATACCACGGTTGTCCGCGCGCGGCGCCGCCGCACCCGGACCGTCGTCGCGGCGGCGGCCGCCACGGTCCTCGCCTGCGGCGGAGCCGCGTACGCCTTGGTGGACATGCAGGGAGACGGGGACGGCGGCGGGGCGAACACAGCGCACTCCACGGCGAGTACTCCCGCCGACGGGGCCACGGGCGGCACGAGCGACGGCCCGCCGTCCTCGGGAGACCTGACGTCCATGGGCCCCGGTGAGACGTCGTCCGGGACGCCCTCGAAGAAGGGCGGGGACCAGGAGACAGGGCCCACGCCGAAGCCCGGCAACAGCGCCGGCAAGCCGTCCGCGAACCCGTCCGGCTCACCGAAGGCCAAGCCCAGTCCCACGGTGAAGGAGCCCGTCCCGGTCTCGACGTCGTGCACCGGCTGGGCCCACTCGAACCGCAGCGACGGCTACGGTTACGCGTCCGAAACCACCCATCTCTACACCGGGCCGTACGCGGTGTGCTCCTACGTGACCGTGCTCAAGACCGGAGTGAAGGTCTACTACCACTGCTACGTCACCAACGCCCAGGGCAACAAGTGGATCTACGCCCGTATCCAGGGCACGAACACCGAAGGCTGGCTGTTCAGTGAGAAGTCCACGCTGAAGAGCGGCTCGCTCGCCCGCTGCTGAGTGAGCGTGTGGTTCTTGGAGGCGGGCGGCATCACAGCGGACGGTGCGTCTCCACACCGCGATATCACCGGAGTTCCTCGCCTGGACGTCGTACTGCCCTGCCTTGACGCCTTGATCACTCCCGCAGACAATCTCCCCGGCAAATCCGGAACCTGGTGGGGGAAACATGCGCAGACTTCGTACCATCCTGCTCACGCTCGTCGGCGCGGTGGGTCTCACGGTAGGGGCTGCGCCCGCAGGAGCGGTGGCGGAGGAGCCGGGCGCTGCGGTGGGTGTCGCGAGCACCACGACGTACAAGGTCTGGCACTGGAACGTGGCCGGTGACGAGTCGAATTTCGGGTCCACCACCAACGGTCTGGTCGACGCGATCCTCGGCTCGGTCAAGTTCCGCGACCCCGACTTCGTCTCCCTCAACGAGGTCTGCCCCGCTCAGTACCGCGCCATCCTCAAGGGCCTGCAGGACGCGGGCTGGCCGCACAGCCCGACCAACTTCGCGCGGTTCGAGCCGATGCCCGACGTGGACAACACCGGGTGCCACACGGACACCGGTGGCGCGGTGGAGCCGTACGGGGTCGCCGTGTTCAGCAAGTTCGCCCCGAGCGGTACCGACCGGATCACCCTGCCCGCCGACGGTGACAAGGCACGCAAGCTGCTGTGCGTGCCGGTGGCCTCGCAGCCCGGCGGACTGCGGTTCTGCGGCACGCACATCACCTTCAAAGCCGAGGCCAAGGCGGCGCAGCTCGACGCGGTGCGCGCGAAGATGAACGAGTTCACGGCAGCCGGCGGCACCGTGATCACGGCGGGTGACTTCAACACCCAGCCCCATGACCCGCTGCTCGACAGCTGGTACGCGCCGAGCGTCGCCACCCCCGACAACGGCGGCAACACGGGTGCGTTCCATGAGCTCGACGACCTCGACACCGTATGCCCCGGCTGGGGCGAGCAGAGCACCGAGGGCGCGCTCCTCGGCAAGTGCGGCCAGAAGGCCAAGGTGGACCACGTCTTCGTACCCGCGAGCCGGCTGGTCTCCTACGACGAGGACACCCACCCCATCGCCACCGACCGCTGCACCAACCGCAACGGCGTGTACATCCCCTGCTCCAACCACCGGATCGTGGACGCGACGGTGACGGTGTCGACGGGGCAGTGAGGGGCTTCTCCGCGGTGAGCGCATGCGGATGCCCGTGGTGCGGCGGGTGGGGGCCGCACCACGGCCGACTGGTGTCGAGTTCCTGTATCGGGGCACTCGATGGCCAGTAGGTGCCTCGTGCCCATGCTGTAGGGAGGAGTTCGTGACGTCGTCTTACGCACCGAGAAGAGGCCGGGGAACGGCAGGCTCCGCGAGCCGGTCTGCGGAAAAGGAGACGCTGACCGCCGCGGGGCGGGCGGGATTCGTCGCACGGGGAGTCGTGTACGTGCTCATCGGCGCCCTGGCGATGCGGATCGCCCTCGGCGGCGGCGGGCAGTCGGCCGACCGTGAGGGTGCGCTGCACCAGGTCGCGGCGCAGCCGTTCGGCAAGGTGATGTTGTGGGCTTTGGTCGTCGGCTTCGGCTGCATGGCCCTGTGGCGCGGCTCCCGCGCAGTCCTGGGCAAGGGGCCGCAGCGGAAGGCGGCCTCACGACTCCTCGACGGTGGCCGGGCGATCTTCTACGCCTCGGTCTGCTGGGGAACCGCCGAGTTCGCCGCCGGTGGCGGCCAGGGTTCCAGCGGAAACGCGAAGTCGCAGGACTGGACGGCGACCGTGCTCAAGCTGTCGTACGGCCAAGTCCTGGTGGGAGCCGCGGGCTGCCTCCTGATCGGCATCGGTGCGGTGCTCGCGATACGGGCGGCGATGCGCAAGTTCCTGCGACGGCTCGATCTCGGCGCGATGAGCCACCGCACCCGGCAGGTCGTGACCGGCCTGGGGGTGGGTGGAGGCGTGGCGCGCGGTTTGGTGTTCGCCGCGGCCGGCATCTTCATACTCAGCGCGGCCGTCCGCTTCGACGCCAACGAGGCCAAGGGGGTGGATGCCACGCTCCGCAGCTTCGCTCACACCCCGGCCGGCCCGTGGCTGCTGGTCGCCGTCGCGGTCGGGTTGATCCTCTTCGGCGTGTTCTCCTTCGCGTCGGCGCGCTGGCGCCGCCTTTGAACAGGGGTGGCTCGCAACGGTCACCAGGCCCGCACCCAATGCCGCCGGAGCTGACCTCGAACTGGCTTTCCTGCCAGGCCACTTGAGCGGCGTGGCGCAGCGGGCAGGCCGGTCGATGCTCACTCCGACGCGGAGCGCGGCTGGCGGGCTACCCACGATGCCTGGATGCCGACGGCCTCGCCGAGCTTGGTGCGCAAGTGGTCCAGTAAGGACCAGAGGTCGGGCGCGGCGATGGAGAAGCCTGCCTCTTCCACGCCGTAAAGGCCGTCCGGGCAGATGGCGTCGGTGGACAGGGCGCCCGCGGTCAGGTGGTAGATGCCTCCGCTGGTGGCGCTCACGGTGCAGTGGCCGCCCCCGCCGTCCGTCGCGAACCCGGTGACCGTGTCCTCGATGGCGCCCTTCAGCCGGGTGGGATGGTCCTCATGTCTTCGCCCCGGGGGCGGGGAGCGCGGCGATGTCCTTAGCGCAGCTGGAGTGGTAGCCGACGAAGGAGATCAGGTCGATCCGGTCGCTCTCGGAGAGCTTGCCCTTGACGGTCCACTCACCCTTGGCGAGGACGGTCTGGGTGACGGCACCGTCCTGCTGGCGGGAGGTGAGCTTTCAGCCGCGTTTCTCCAGTGCGCCTATGGCGGTGGCGAACGGTTTGCCGCCCGTGGTCTCGGCCAGGGCCCGGCCCGTGGTGCCCGACCAGAGCGCGCTGCAATCGGCCAGCTTGCGCTCGGTGGGCGAGGTGGCATTCGGGTAGGGATCCGGGGAGAGCCCGGTGAGCTGGGCCTGCGCTGCGGCCGCGTCCAGATCCGCGTCGACCTCGTCCCGCTCCTGGCGCAGTCCGCCCGAGGGGGACCGGTCCTTGGGGGTTGCTGTCCGGGCGGGGGAGGCCGACTTCGCCGGGGAAGGGGATTCGTCGTTCGTGCCGCAGCCCGTCACGGATGCCCCGGCCGCTATGCACAGCGCGGCCATGGCCAGCGCTGTCCTGCTCGTGCTCAAGTTGTTTCCCGCCCCGTTGATGCTGCCCGTAGTCCCGAATGATGCCGGTTTCGCGGACGGTGTCTGAAATGCTCCGAAAGGAGATGTGCGAGGCGCCATTATGCATGAGGGTCCGGAACCGGACCGGCACGGGCACCGACCCGGCACGGGCGCCGATGCGATACGGGTAGGGGGCCGGTGGAGAAGCCGAGCCGCTACGGGAGCCCGACCTGTGGGCGCTTCCGATACCGGCGCCACGCATGAGAGTGCCCGAAGGGGGGTGCCACAGGCGCACATGCATACTTACGTTCGGCCTTTTGGCCTCTCGAACGATTTTCAAAGGAAACCCCCGTGCACGTTCGCCCCCGCTGGACCGCTCTCGTGGCTCTGGCCACCTCTTCGCTGCTGCTGACCGCCTGCGGCGGTGGCTCCGACTCCGCCTCCGGTCCGGACAAGCCCTCGGGTTCCGGTGCCAAGAAGGACAAGGGCGCGCCCTCCGTTCCCGCCTACATCACGGCCGACCAGGCCCAGCAGGCGCTCGTAGGCCTCGGCGACCTGCCGTCCGGCTGGAAGCTGGAGCCGAACACGGGCCTGGACAAGTCGGAGGGCGGGGAGGACCAGATCAACAGCCCTTCCAAGCCCGAGTGTGCGCCGATCACGATGATCCTCAACACGGGGCGGCTGGTGGAGGACCACAAGGCCAACGCCGAGGTCGTCTTCACGAAGAAGGGCGATCAGACGACGGTCGCCCAGGACGTCAGCGGCTACCCGCGGGCGGAGGCTCAGAAGGCCATGGCCGGGCTGCGGGCGGCGGTCGAGAAATGCGCCGTCTTCACCGCGAAGGAGAGCGGCAAGAAGGCCACGGTGAAGGTGAAGAAGGCCGCCCAGCAGCCGACGTACGGCGACGAGTCGATCGCTTACGCCGTCACCGTCGTCTCCGGCGACATGCAGATGGACTTCGACCTCGGTACGGTACGCAGCCACGGGGCGATCACGACGGTCCTGAACAACTACAGCGACCACGGGGACCGGGGCAAGGAAGCGTTCGGCAAGGCCCTGGCCAAGGCCGCGACGAAGCTGACGGCAGCCGCGTCGAAGACCGCCTGACCCACGTACCCTCCGCCGCGGGCGGCGGCATCGAGGCGACGCCGAGCTGCCGGCCGCGTCGGAGGGCCCACAGGTCTGTGCGGTCTGTGCGGTCGGTGGCTGAGGCAGGAGTTGAACCTGCACAGCCGAAGCGTCTCCTTTACAGGGAGGTGGGCTCGCCGATGCCCAGCTCATCCGAGGCAGCCCCGAACGCGGGCGCAGCCCTGGATCGGTGTGGACGTCGGGGTACGTGAACTGGCCTGGCGACGGCCGGATACGCGAAGCCGCGCTGGGCCCCGCCCGCGCCACCAGCAGGTCGCGGCAGACCGGCTGCTGCGAGCCGCCGGGGTGCATCGCCAGGGCCCTGGCCAATGGGGCGGTGTGACTGCGGGTGGTCGCGATCGTTCTGGTCGGGCCTGGGGCGAGGGCTGTAGGCGCCCAGAGGCAAGCCAGGGCGTGTTGCGAAAGCTGCCCCTGTGCCGGACCGCGCTCCATGGCATCGTGTCCCGGCCAGGGTGCCTGGCCGACCGCGCGGAGGTTTCCGGCCGATGGGAGGTCTGAAGCTCTGATCTGGCTCAACTCCCTAGGCCCCGGACGTGTTGACACAGCATCATGCGATCACGGCGTCACCCTGCTGTGGCGCCCAGGGACGTCCGTACGACGGCACTGACGCAAGTGGTGGCGGGGCAACGGAATATGCGGCACCGCCCTCTTCCCGGACGAAGTTGCTCGAACCTGAGGGGAGGGTGCCACATGCTTCGCCGTTCTTGCGGCACCCCGGCATCGGGACCGACCCGACCACCCCCGGGCACCGCGCCGTCCCGGTCCCTACGAGGAGAAGTCATGCTGTTTGAGAAGAAGACGTCCCCCGTCGTGCTGCGCGACGGGCCCGACATCCTTGCGGCCGTGCGGACTGCTCTGGCCGAGGCGGTGCCCGGGGAGCAGGCCGGGCTGGAACGGGCTGCCGACATCATCGAGACGTATTGCCGGGCCACCGACGACGACCTTCTGGGGCGATGGGTGCGAGGCATCCTGGCCGACGCCGGAGTCGATTCCCGAAGTGACCATGTCCAACGTGTGATCACTCTGCGCAAGGCCGTACCCGAGCTCACCCTGACCACAGCCCACCGCCTGGTCGTGAACGCGGTCGGCGAATAGCGCCAGGCCGCGGCCGTCGATGTGGCGTGGCTGAGGACCGGTCGACGGTCGGGCGGGACCCCTTCCCCATCGGTGAGCGACTGGCAAAAGCCCTGGTGGCGCGATTACGGTGGGTCCTGATCATGGTGCGTCTATGGTCGGTGGCTTCGGCATGACCGCCGCGCAGCGGCCCAAGAGATGGAGTTGAATGTGGAACCGTCACCGCCTACCCGTGCAGCCGACCGAACGGGTAGCACGGTGGGCCTCTTCTGGGTCAGCGGGGAAAAGGTGTACCTGGGCACACCTCCCGCAGAAGGGGTACCGGGTGTGCTGCTCTCACCAGTGGGTGTGCGGATAACCGGCCCCGCTCCGCAGGCGTGGCGCTGGTCGGCTGTGATGGATCTCCAAGTGACGGAAGTCCCGGTCCGATCCACGCTCGTACGGTGGGCGGCCCGCGGACTGTCCGTGGCCGCCGCGGCCCTCGACGCGTGGGTTCCCGGCAGCCCGGCCGAGATGACGGCCGCCATCACCACGACGCAAGGGGAGCGCATCGAGTGCCCGGTGTTCTCCGGCGCCGCGATCGCGTACACCCAGCGAGAAGTCGACCTGTCTCTGGGGCTGCTCGCCCGTTTCACGCGCGGCGAGTCGTCGCCTGCCGCCCTGATGACCTGGTGGAACGACGCCCAGCCCGGCGAAGTCCTGCGATCCCGTGAGCGCGAGGCCGTGCTGGAAGGCTGGCTGGGCATGGCGTGACTCCCGCGAGCCCAGGTGAGGGCGCGCGTACGGCCGGAACCGGGCGGCCCAGGTGGACCGGTCGCTCGGGGAGCGGTAGTTGCTCCGGCAGGCGCCGAGCCGCTCTCCGTCCTCTGCGGCCATCACCCGGAGCGATTTACGAGGAGTGGCCCCCGTGGCGCGGGGGCGAAGCGGGAAGATGTGCCGCATGGGGGCATCACGCACGCGCCGGGTGGCCGTTGTCTACCTCGCTTTGCAGGCCGTGGCCGCGGCTGTGGCGCTGTGGCTGTCCAAGCGGTTCCAGGTGGCGCGGATGGCCGCCACCGCCGTTGCCCTGGCGCCTACCTGGCCTGGGCCGCCTACCGCGAGGACCGGACCGATGCGGCGGCCAAGATGGACGTCAAGGCCAAGACTCTGGCCGCCGCGGTGGCCGCCGCCGAGGCCCAGCAGCGCGCCCAGCAGATCCACGAGCAGTTCCCCGGCCAGCTCAGATTCGCCGATGCCCGGCAGCTGGTCCAAAGACACCGTGTCCTGCCGGTCCTCGACGGTCTGGACGAGATGGACACCTCCACCACCCCCGCCGCCCGGCGCCGTGCCGCCGGCGCCCTGGAGCTCAGCGCCTACCAGGACCCCACAGGCAACGCACCCGTGGTCCTGACCTGCCGCACTCCCCAGTACGCCGAACTCGCCGCCCTGGACGTGCAGATGCGCGAGGCGGCCCGCATCGAACTGGGCCCTGTCACCCCCGTCCAGGCCGCCGCCTACCTCACCGCGCGTACCACCAGCCCCGCCCGTTGGGCCACTGTCATCGACACCCTCACCACCGCCCCGGGCGGCACGCCGGCCCGCGCCCTGGGCACACCCTGGCGGCTGAACCTGGCCGCCACCGCCTACGAGCAACGCGACCCCGCCACCTTCGCCCACCTCCGCCACCCCGACCAGCTGCTCACCCTCGCCTTGCCCCACCGCCGTCCGTGACCACCTGCTCGCCCTGTACCTGCCTGCCGCCACCAGTCAGCACCCCACCCGCCCCGGCCGCTACCCGAGCGACCAGACCCACCGCTGGCTCGCCGCCCTCGCAGCGCACCTCGCCAGCGACACTCCCCGATGCGGGACCGACATCGTCTTGCTGCGGCTCTGGCCCATGGCCGGCAGCGTTCGCGTCCGCACCACCGACGCCCTGCTGGCCCTTCCCCTCGCCCTTGCCTGCACCGCCCCGCTCGTGGCGCTGAACCACGCTTCTCCAAGCGGCTTGTTCGCCGAGGAAGTCCGACGCTCGGAGTGGCGTTCGCGTTCGCGGGCGGGCTGGCTCGCGGCCGGATTCGCGACCGGCCTGGCAGCCGGGTTGATCCTGTCGCCGGAGCCGGCCGCCGCTACCTGGTCTTTCTCCTCTGCTCCCAGCTCCGACTGCCCCTGAGACTGGGCGTCTTTCTCCACTGGGCCTACGAGGGAGGCCCCTTGCGCGTCTCCGGCGCCGCGTACCAGTTCCGCCACCGCGAACTCCAGGACTGGCTCGCAGACCACCCGGTGGCCGAGTAGCGCCAGCGGGGTTCGCCTCTGCTTTTCGCCTGTCCGCAGCTGTCGTTCGATGGGGGCGGGGTCGTCGTTCCCGATCCGGGAACCTCTCACGTCCTCCGACCGTCATCTCCACAGGGTTGCCACAAACCCAGCGCCCCTGCGCTCTTCACCACCGAGGTCCGAGGAGATCCATGGTCGACACCGTCAACTCACTGGCCACCCGTCTTCATGAAGTACTGGTGGAGCTCATGGTCAAGGGGCCCGCTGTGGCGGGTACCAGGGGCCTCCATGACGTCGTCGAGCGTGCCACGGCGCTGGGCCCGGACGGTTCGTGGCTCGCCGCCGCGGGCCGGGCGACCCTCGGTGATCTGGCATGCGTGCAGGGGCAGATGGAACAGGCCATCCTCCACTACGAGGCCGCGGTGTCCTTCGGCTTCAACGACTGCGTGGCGCTCCACGTCGCCCCCATACGCCCGCTGCATCACGATCCCCGCTTCCAGGCCCTGTACCAGCGAATGCGCATCACCCAGGCCGACCTCGACGAGTTCTTCTGGCTGCACCAGGAAATGCAGATCATGTCGAAGGCCGCCCAGCAGATGGCCGTCGACAACCTCGGCCGCCTCGACACCGGGGTGTCATCGCTCCCGCAGGCCCCCATGCCGACCCGCGAACCGAACACCCCCGGAGTCCTGATCACCCGCATCGATCTCGCCGCGACCCAGACCGCACTCCAACAGGCCGTTATAAAGGCGGAGTTCCAGCGCAGTGCCGGGAATACCAGCCTCAGTCTCATCGACGACACCTGGGACTACCCCCGTGCCAGACGCGACGCCTGGGACGCAGACGACCTGGACTCCCGCCGCCAGCAGGCCGCCGCGGCCCGGGCTTTCGTCGAACGCCCCGGCGCCGACACCGTGATCATCCCCTGCCCGCCGCTGGGTTCGATCGCCTACCCGAGCTGAACAGGGCAGCACCAGCTCGGTGGCCGGTGAGGTTCCTTCACCGGCCACCGTGCGCTACTTCGCGCGCCCGCCCCCTTGCCCGCGCGCCCACCCGGGGCTCGACCGGCCGGCACCATACTCAGGCTTTGGTCAGCGAGTCTTCTCCAAGACCGTCGAGAACAAACCCGTTCTCGAAGCGCACCCGGTATCTGATCTGAGCGCCGGCTCCGGCGTCGTATGCTCCAGGCCCGAAGACCTGCTGACGGATCTGCTCGATCATGCCGGCCGCGTTGCTCGTGAGCCGAGCAATGCGTATTTGCTCATCGAGGAGCGCGGCCTGCTCCTGGGCGAAGCCGCCGGCTTCCTTCGCCGAGCCCGTGACGACGCCACCCAGGCCCTCGGCCAGGAACAGGGGACCGGGGAAGCCGACCCTGAACGCTGTGTCGTGTGTGGTGACCTGCACATCCTTGGCCAGCTTCACTCTCGCGCCGGTCTCGTACGGCATGGGTGTCCCCCCTCGCTCGATCTTGGCCGTGATCATGGCAAGCGTAGTCGGGATGCCCTGGCAGGAAAGGGTGTCTGACAAGATCAGGCTCTCTGGCCGACGTAGTCCAGGAGCAGGCAGGGCGCGCCCTCGAAGGATGAGGTTCAGTGCTCGCAGAGGGAGAATTCTCGTTCGTAGACCTGCTCGTTGTGTTCGTCGACGAAGAACTTGCGTTCCTGCATGAGTTGTTCGCGGTAGTTCTTTGCCTGTTCGAGCGTCATGGTCGAGGTGTCGGACCACGGTTGTTGCGGTGGCACATCGGCTGTCGAGACGATCCTTTCCGACGGGTCGACCAGGAAGAACGCCAGAATCTTGCGATATCCCGGACGGGTGGGGTCCGTGAGGCGGAACGAGTCGACGCGGTGTTGCAGGATGTTCGGGAACGCCAGGCAGCGGCCCGCTGGGGTCGATGCCGATCCCAGTATCTGATTCAGTGCGTCCTCGTTCTCCAGGCCGTAGACCTCACGCATGCCGTTGTCGTCGTTCTGTTCGTAGTCCGGGTCGTCGAGTGCCGCTCGGAAGCCGAGCCGGCTTTCGGTGATGTTCTCGCTGTCCCAGTAGTAGATGCCGGTCGAGACGATCCGCTCGTTCAGCATCCCCTCGACGTGCCAGGAACCGCCGGCGTACTCGGGCTTGTCCGGGGTGAGGTGAATGGTGGCGAGCTTGACGATCACCTGGAGACGGCGACCGCGCAGGTCGACGCGGGCGGATGCGTCGGGCACCTCGGGCGGGGTGAAGGCCGGGGCGTCCGGGATGAGCGGGCGGCGGTTCTCCCACCAGTCGTCCTGGGCCTGTTCCCACACACGACGGGCCTCCGCGTAGGCCTCGTCATCACTGTAGGAGGACTTGTCCGGATACTCCGGCTCCGAGTCGTACCATCCGTAAGGATCGGCCTCGATCCGCGGGGGCCGCGGATGGCGCAGATCGGTGAGTACGTTCTCCAGCAGCGGGCGCAGGCGTGCGAACACATCCGGTAGGACAGCGGCCAGTTCACGGTGATGCTCGGGGTGCACGTTGTTGACGTACGAACGGAAGGAGACATCGCCGTCGTCACTGACGTCGACCTCCGTGGGCAGCCATTGGAACTTCTCCGAGAATTCGTGCTGCGAATAGTGGTCCGTCGGGTTCTCCCAAGCCCGCTCGGGCGCGCCACTCGCCTCTCTCACCAGGCAGAAGAGTGAGGGATGGACCAGATCCAGCACCTGGCTGTCCGATCCGGGATGCCAGTCCTTCTCCGCGTCGGGGACCTGTTCCAGAACCTGAACCGCCTCACGCAGCCGGGATCTGAGCTTCTCGTCGACCAGGGTGTCCGACTGCCACACCCCGTCGACGGCGGACACCTCGACGCCTGTCCGTCCGTCCCGGAGCGCGGCGTAATGCACGAGTTCGGCAAGGACGTAACGGACCTGTGCTTCGGTGAGGCCTTGGGCAACAGCTTCCTGCGTCCACCTGGCGACGATTTCAGCGTCGTTCATCTTGTCGAACCAACCCGGCTTCGCCCGGATGTGTGAGCTGCACTGCATCATCTGAAGCTCCCGCAGCGTTCGAGGTGTCGCGAACGACAGCGAACGGGATGCGCGAAAGGGCAGCGGGAAAGCAGACAGGCCGGTCAATTCTCTGGATCCTCCCAGTCGGTGTGCGGTGGCCGGAAGGATACTTCAGCGGACTGACATCGCAGCCGTGGGACCTCAACTCGCCTGCGGCCCCTTGCGGTTGGGGCGACGTGGGCGGACGTGGGGCGGATCGGGCCGCATCCGGCCCGGTCGCCCCACGCCCCTGTGCGGGAGAAGTCACCTGGCCGGTTTCGGTAGTGCGCAGGTGGCCTGGGCTGTTTTGGTCGGGTCGCTCTCCGAGCGGGCGGTGAGGATGACGGCGCCCGTGCGTTCGGCGTCCGGCTTGGCGGTGACGGCGACGTCGACGGGGACGGAGGTGCCGGCGGCCGCGACGGCGAGGCGGTTGGGGAGCCAGGCCGACCAGCCACGCGCCGAGGTGGTGGCGGTCAGGCGGTAGATGTCGGAGGACAGGTGCGGCTGGTTGCGCGGGTCGGGCTGCCCGGTGTTGGTGAGGCTGAAGGTGCACTCGGCCCGGCCCGGGGCGGGCGCGCTCGTGACGGAGCCCTTGCTGAGGGCGACCGCGCGGGTCTGCGGGCCGACTCCGTCCAGGGACTTGATGCCGATGTCGTACGAGAGCACGCCGGTGGTGTCGCGTCGCACGTTGAGGACGTAGAAGTGCAGCCGGTTGGCCTGGTCGACGTACTCGTACGAGCTGCCGGAGTTGGCCCCCGCGTGGAAGAGCGCGTCGCTGAGCTGCCGGTAGTCGCCCATCGTGATCTTCTGTGGCGTGCCGTCGGGGCGGATGAAGTCCACCAGGTTGATGTCTTCGGGGTGGGCGTCGATCACCCAGGCGAACGGCGCGCGGTCGGCGTTCTTGGTCTTGCTGAGGAGGACGCCGCTGTCCGGGGTGAAGGAGTCCATGCCCATGCGGTCGACGACCTCGACGGTGTAGTTGTCGTAGCCGCCGCCGTCGCACAGCGGGTCGGTGGCCCGGTCGCAGGCCGGGGACAGGTCGCGGGCCATGGTGATGTTGACGCCGGTCAGCCCTTTCTCTCCGGGCGGGGCGGAGCGGGCGGTGACACGGGCGACGACGGGGCCGGAGTTCTTGAGGGCATCGCGGTCCAGTCGCAGGACGTTCCTCTCGTCGACCATGCCGAGCTTGAGCTTGTCGCGCAGGACGTGCTGGGCGCCCATCGAGCCGCCCGCGGTGGCGGGTATCTGCCAGCGGGTGTGCGGTCCGCCGGGGCCGTTGAACGTGCCGCGCGAGAGCATGCCCCAGATGCCGGTGTAGGAGCGGCTGAGCGGCGTCCCGTAGGGGTTGTTGTAGTTGTCGCCGATGCCCAGGATGTGGCTGAGTTCATGGGCGAAGGTGGCCATGCCGGAGCTCTCGGCCTGGGTGGAGGAGCCGTTTGCGGCGTTGGGCCAGATACGGGCGGCCGCCTGCCAGGACGTCCACGGCACATAGCGGGTCCGTGCCGCGTTCAGTCCGGAGGCGATGGGGGAGGGGGGTCCCCAGGCGGCCGGTACGTCCTGGGCGGAGGCGAACTTCATCTGTCCGAACTCCTGCCAGGCGGAGGACTCGTCCACCCCGGCCATGAGGTAGAAGACGAAGTCGAACTCGGCGGCCTTGCCGGCGCCCACGTCGGCGACCCAGGCCCGTTTGCCGTCGGCGCGGATGTCCTTGCCGCAGGTCGCGCCCACGGGGCAGGCGTCGGGGTTCATGCCGGGCTCGATGCCGTACTGGTAGGACTTGCCCGGCATACGGTAGGCGCCGAAGGCGGTCAGGCCAACTCCGAAGCGGCCGCCGGAATCCTCCATCCAGTACTCGTTGATGGTGTGGCCGTGGTTGAGCGTGCCGGGCTTGTTGAGGAAGTCCTCGTAGAACTTGGGGACCTGGGCGCGGGGGATGCCGGCCGCGCTGGGCAGCGGATTGCCGAATTTGGCGGCGCCGGCGGGCTTGGTGACCGAGAAGTCCTCGTCGGAGTAGTCCAGCAGGACGAGGGCGCCTTTGAACTTGCGCTGAGTGGGCTGGCGGTTGGGGTTGGCCCAGTCCGTGCCCGGGACGGAGCGGTATTCGGCCCAGGTCATGTCGTCGGGGTTGCGCCAGTGCTGAGGGTCGAGCGGCCGGACCAGGGGCGCGCCCCAGGGCGCGGTATCCGGCGTAGCCCGGGCGGGCCCGGCTGCGACGGCTGCGACTAATCCGAGGAGCAGGATGACGACACTGGGTCGGCGCAGTCGACGGGGTCGATGCGGGCGTCTGCGGTGCACGAACATGGCTCACCTCTTGCCGGGAGTCATCAAGGTCACGGGGTGTGGTGAATGACAGGGCAGGGAATGGCGCGTCCATGACAAACGGTACGAACTGTGGTGCGGATGTGTCCCCGTGCCACGGTAGGGCCGTGGGCAGGTGTGACGCCAGAGTGCCTGCGCGAGCCTGACCGGTCGGCGGCCGAAGGCGGGCCATCGCGGCCGGAACATCCCGGCACCCGTCCGAGGCCCGGTGTCATGGCGACGCGACGCACCAGATGTGGCTGAGCCCCGCAGTCGGCGGGGATCGCCGACTGCGGCGCTCAGGCGTTTGGCCGGGTCGCGCCGTGACGATGGCGAGGAGGCCCCGTAGACGTCGCCGCCGCGGTTATGCGAGGCGGTCTGTGGCCGCGCGCCGAGTGAAGCCCATGTGCCAGTTGGTGATCCAGGTCTGTCCGTCGTCGAGGGAGAACGCCTGCTCCCAGTGGGCGCGGTCGGCGGTGATGCCGGACCAGATGAAGCGCGCCTTGACCTTGCGGCCGTCGTGCTCGTCGTCGACGTGGAAGACGCCGGTGCCGTCCGCGCCGAAACTGGAGATCGCGATGCAATGGCCAGTACGCCGAGAGCGTGTACTCGTACGCGAACGCGATCCGCACTCACGACGGCGGAACCCACGAAGAAGGCTTCCGGACCGCTCTGACGGCGGTCGTCAACCGGTATGCCCGGGACAAGAAGTTTGTACCTGTGGCGCCCGTCGCTCTACAAGATCAAGTGGGGCGCACCGCGTCCTGGGCCAGGTGACCCTGGACGACGCGGCCCAGGCCGACGACCTGTTCTCGGTACTGATGGGCGAGGACGTCGAGGCACGGCGCTCGTTCATCCAACGCAACGCCAAGGACGTCCGCTTCCTCGACATCTGAGTCGGCGTCCGCTGCGGACACCGCGCACCGGCGAGTCCGGGGGCCCCGCGCTCCGGTAGGCCCCTGGACAGCCCCCATTCCCTCTGCTCGTGACGCACAGGCCTGCCGCCGACATCGCCCTGTTCGTCGCGCCCGGCCCGCCACAGCTGTACTGGCGGCGGCCGCGGCCTGTTCCGCCGATTGCGGTGGCCGGACGTAGGTGCGCACCCGCCGTGCCGTGAGCCCCGCTACGGTGAGGCTATGGACGTGGGTCCGTCGGTCGTCCTAGATTCGTCCTGACGTGAGGTCAGCCAGGGGGCGGCGCAAACTTCAGGTGCCGGGGGATGCATGAGATTCGGCGTGCTGGGGCCGTTACACGCCCAGATCACCGGACACACGGTCCGGTTCAACGGGCCGAGACAGGCCAAGATGCTGGCAGCGCTCCTGATCGACGCCAACAACGTCGTCGCCATGGAACGGCTCGTCGACGTGATGTGGGACAAGAACGTGCCCGCCACTGCGGTCCGTCAGGTCCAGGACGCTGTCTCCGGGCTGCGCCGCAACCTCGTGGCATGCGGAGCGCCCGGCTCCGTGATCAGCACCCGGCGCGGCGGCTACGAGATCCACCTGGCACGGCACCAGCTCGACCTGCTGGAGTTCGACCACGAGCGGTACCTCGCCGAACAGCACACGGCCCCGGTCGATACGGCTGCCGCGCTGCGGCGGGCGCTGGCCTGCTGGCGGGGAAACGCCCTGGCCGACGTGTCCAGCCGGGCCCTGGAGATCGATGCGGCACGGCTGAACGAGAAACGCGCGGCCACGCACAAACAGTGCCTGTCCATCGAACTCGACCTGGGGCGTCATCGCGAGGTCATCGAGGAGCTGACCGCTCTGCTCCGCGAGCACCCCTACGACGAGTATGTCGCCGAACACCTGATGGTCGCTCTCTACCGGTGCCGGCGACAAGGCGAGGCGCTGCAGGTGTACGAGCGGCTGCGGCGGACACTGGCCGACGAACTCGGGGTCGATCCCACCCCGCCGCTCCAGGCCCTGCACCAGCGCATCCTCACCGCCGATCCCACCCTGGCGGCTCCGGGCCCGGCAAGCAGGCCCTCGGACACACCACCGGCGAGCCCTGGCGCGGCAGCCGCCCGGCCGGCCATGGCGATGCCGGTGCGCCAACTGCCGCTTGACGTCTCCGACTTCGTGGGCCGGACCGAGGCACTGGCCGAGATCGCCGGACTGCTCGACGGGTCGGCGTCGAACCGAGCCCGGGTGGCCGTCATCGTGGGCGGTCCCGGTGTCGGCAAGTCCTCCCTGGTGACGCACGCCGCGCGGCTGGCGAGCGCCGCATTCCCCGACGGCCAGCTCTACCTCAACCTCGCGGCGACGTCGGACGAGCCGCGGGACCCGGGGCTGATGCTGGCCGAGGCACTGCGCGCGCTCTCGATCGCCGGCAGCGCGATCCCGAACGGCCTGTCCGAGCGGGCCGCGCTCTACCGGTCGTTGCTGGCCGACCGTCGCATGCTGGTGGTGCTGGACGATGCCGGTCACGCCGATCAGGTGCTGCCCCTGCTGCCCGCGGCCGACGGTTGTGCCGTGTTGATCACCAGCCGCACTCTGCTGACGCAACTTCCCGGCGCTCGGCACATCGACCTGGACGTGCTGAGCCCGGCGGAGGCGCGGGAGTTGTTCACCGGAATCGTAGGCCGCCAGCGGGTCGAGCGGGAACCGGAGGAGGCCGACGCGATCCTCGACTGCTGCGGCAACTTACCGCTGGCGATCCGGATCGCCAGCGGCAAACTCACGGGCCGCCCGGCCTGGTCGCTGCGGGTGCTGCGGGAACGTATCGAGGATGAGTCACGGCGGCTGGCCGAGCTGCGGATCGGGGACCTCAGCGTGCGCGCCAGCGTCGAGCTGAGCCTGCGGCTGCTGTCGGCCGACGCGGTGCGCGCGCTGAGCCTGCTGGGTCTGCTCGGCGCGTACACCCTGCCCGGCTGGGTGGTCGGTCCGCTGCTGGACCGCTCGGACGGCGAGGAAGTGCTGGACACCCTCGTCGACGCCAGCCTGGTCCGGCTGACCGCCACCGACGCCCTCGGCGAGCCGCGCTATCGGCTGCACGACCTGATCAGGACCTGTGCGGTGGAGATCGCGGCCTCGATGCCGATGGCGGACAAGCGGGACGCGATCACCCGGGTACTGTCCGTCTGGCTTGACCTGATCGGGCGCGGCACCGATCGGCTGCCGGGCGGGCTGTTGGCCGCCGCTCCCGGCTTGGCACCGCGCCGGTCGCTGCCCGAGGGGATCGTGGACCGGCTGCTGGCCGATCCGGTCGGCTGGTTCGACACCGAACGCGACAACCTGCTCGGCGTGGTGAAACTGGCCGCGGACTGGGGCCTGGACGAGTTGGCCTGGGAGCTGGCGGCCGGCGCGGCGACCTACTACGACCACCGGTGTCTCTATCAGGACTGGCAGCACGGCCACCGGCTCGCGCTGGATGTGGCCGAGGCCGCCGGCAACGCGCGCGGCGCGTCGGTACTGCTGCGCGGTCTTGGCCAACTGCACATCTACCAGGACGAGTTCGATCGGGCCACTCGCGCCCTGGAGTCCTCCCTCGGGCTGTGCCAGGACGGTGGGGACAAACGGGGCGAGGCGCTTTCGATGGCCATGCTGAGTACGGTCAGCCGGGTACAGGGCCGCGACGACGAAGCCCTCGCACGCGTCGAGCGCGCGCTGGCCATCGCGGTCGGCGAGGGCGACCGGCACATCGAAGCGCAGCTGTCCTGCTCCATGGCCGTGATGAAGCTCATGCAGGGCGAACTCGACGAGGCGGAGTTCTGGTTCGACGCGGCCTTGACCCAGGCCAGGGCGCTGGGCGACGGGCATCGCGTGGCCGTGGTGCTGCGGCGGTTCAGTCGGCTGCACGACCGGCGCGGCGATCCGGACCAGGCGCTGCGCTGCCTGTGGCAGGCGTTGGACACTTTCGAGGAACTGGCCGACGAACGGTGCGCCGCGTACACGCTGCTGGAAGTCGGCCGCGTGTACGCCGGTCAACACGACCGGGACCGGGCGAGTCCGGCGCTGGAGCGCGCGGCGGATCTGTTCCACCGGCACGGCGACCGCCAGGACGAGGCCACGTGCTGGCAACTGATAGGCGACCTGGACGCCGCCGACGGCGACCACCGCCTGGCGGACCAGCACCGAGGGCGGGCGCAGCGGCTGTGGCAGATGATCGGCGACATGAACCAGACGGAAGCGCCGGCGCGACCATCGTCGCCGTGAGGCGGCCACGCCTGTGATGTCCGCTAAGTGATCACTGATGTGAGGTGGGACCGGATCGAGCCGGTGGCGCCGGCCGATCCGGTCCGTGCCCGCGGAGTGTGGGGGCAAAGGCGTAGGACAGGGATCAGAAGAAGGTCCTGAAGCGGGTGGAGTCGCTGCGCAGCGGCAGGGTGTGGGCCGGTTCGAAGGGGCGGGTGGTGCTGTCGCGGCCGGAGTAGAGCGCGGAGCCGGAGGCGCCGATGGCGTAGATGTCGGCCACGCCGTTGCTGTTCCTGCCCGCCGGGATGATGTGGGTGTACTTCTGCCAGCCGCCGCCGACCTTGCGACGGGCGGTGAAGGTGCCGTCGCCCTTGCCCAGGTAGAGCCAGAGGACACCGTCCTTGTCGCGGGCGAGGAGGTCGCCGCCGGAGGCGCCCGCGATGTTGCCCGGGGCGGTGAGGAGGTTGTAGACGCCCCAGCCGCCGCCGATCTTCTGACGGGTCTTGAAGGGGGCGGCGGCGTTGCCGGTGGAGGCGTAGAACCACAGCACACCGGCTCTGTCGGTGGCGAGGAGATCGCCCCGGCCGTCGCCGTTGAGGTCGGACCCGCCGGTGATCTGGGTGTAGACGTTCCAGCCGCCGCCTATCTTCGTGCGGGGCAGGAGCTTTTGGTGGTCGCTCTGGTGGAGCCACAGCACACCGTCACGGTCCCGGCCGACGACGTCGTCCGAGACTGAACCCGCCACGTTTCCGGGGGAGGCCATCAGCGTGTACGTGTTCCAGCCGGTGCCCAGGACGTCCGGCTTCGGGTCGTGGACGACCGGCGGGCAGCCCTCGTCATGGCAGTCGGAGCTGTTGCCCATGGCGCGCAGCTGGCTGAGGTCGTACGCGGAGAGGTTGCCCGAGCTGTCGCGGACGAGGGCGTCCGCGTGCGCGTTGTCGTTGAAGTCGCGTGGCGCGGTGCCACGGTTCACCGTGGTGGTACCGGTCTTCACGGCGGAAGGGCCGACACCGGATCCCGGGTAGGCGGTCATCTTCCAGGTGTACGCGCCGTTGTAGGCGCCGGTCACCTGGTCGAGGTTGCCGTCCCAGCGGATGTAGGTGTCGTAGTAGCTCCAGAGCGACACCGTGCGGCCGGTGGCCGTGTGGGTCAGGGTCAGTGAGACGCCCAGGTCCGGCTGGTTGGCCTGCCAGGTGACGCGCTTGTCGGTGCCGTCGAAGCGGTACTCGTCCGGAACGTTCACCTGCTTCAAGATCATTTCCAGGGGGTTCTGCCCGTCCCCGATCATGGTGGACACCGGGGTGCCGCTCGCGTCGAGCGATATACGGAAGAGGCCTTGGCCCTGCGCGAAGGTGCCGCCGGACACCAGGAGCGTGCCGTCGCCGACCGGGGCCACGACGCTCGCGAGGTCGAGGAGGGGGACCTTGCGGCCGTCCTTGAGCGACTTGAGGACGATCGGCTTGTTCGGGTAGGTGACCCCGTCCACGACGACCTTGTCGCCACCGGTGATCGCCAGCCAGTCGCCGCCCAGGGCGATCTGCGCCCGGTAGGGGAGGGTCTGGGCCTGCTTGGTCTTCCGGTCCACGATCCTGGTCTGGCCGTATGCCGGCTCCCAGAGCACGTGGCCGGGCGTGACCTGCGCGAAACCGCTGTAGCGGTCGAGGTCGTAGGTTTCGACGGTGGCGGCCGTGGCCACGTCGACCAGGGCGAGGTGGAAGCCGCTGTTGGGCGCCGAGGTCTGCACGGCGACCGTACCGGGTGCGGAGCCGTAGAACGTCCAGGGCACTCCGGCAGGCATCCCCGTCACCTTGCGGTCGACGACCTCGCCGCCGGGCGCCCGGCTCACGAGGTGGAGCTCCTTGGTGGCCGTGTCGACCATCACGAGCGTCGAGCCGTTGACCTCGCGCAGCTCGTAGGGGCTGTCGATGACGACAGGGGTGCCGCCGTTGGCCATGTCGTGGACGGTGTTGCGGGTTCCTTCGCTCGCCACGACGATGTCGGCTCCGGCAGAGCCCCGGTAGGTGACCCCAGGGCTCTTCGGGAACGTGGTGGTGGAGCCGTCGGCGTACCGCGTCCAGACTACGTCGTCCGTCCGGAGGGCGAGGAACCCGTTGGGTCCGGCGGTCACGAGGGCGCTGTTGACGAACGGGAAGACCGCGTCCCCGGCGCCCTGCCGCGCGACCGCGGCCGCACCGGCGGGGGCTGCCGTCGCGGCGGTGGCCGGGCCTGCGAGCGTGCCGGCGGCGGTGGCGGCCAGGGTGACGGCGATGGCGGCGGTCAGCCGGAGCCGGGGTGTGCGGACGTGGGCGCGTGACATGAGGTGGGCCTCCTCGGGCAAGAGCGTGCGGGTGCCGCGGGGCACGCGACGCCTACCAAGACCTGTGAGAAGGCTGGACGGTTGTACGCCCTATGCAACCGAATATCCCGAAACAACGGCTTTGTTCACCGCCGTTGGAGGCGCTCGGGAACGAAGAGGTGCGGTGCGTACCTCGGTGCGCACTGACCTCTTCGACGCCTGATCTGAACTCACGGTTGCACGGGAATCGACCTTCGTGGTCCCGACTCGGAGCGGTTCGCTCATGAAGGTGGTGCTGGCCTGTTGGACTGGTGCTGGTGTCCGGAGTCTCTAATGGACGCACCCTGGTAGGTCTCGACTACGAGGTTCAGCCGATGGTGTCCCGGTTTCCGCGGAGTGAGGCTCCACTGCCATTCAACGCAGTTGGTGCGTGTGAGGAGTTGGTGGTTCGAGCCGTTGAGTTCGATGTCGACGTCCCCGTCCGGAGCGGTGAGCTCGGCGCCCTGGGCTCCGCCCACCAGGAGGTTTCGACGTGCCACACCGTGATCCGGTGGGGGCTGCGTGCTGTCGAGGGCGCTGAGCGTCACCGTGAATTCGGAGGTGTCATTGACGTCCACAGGCGACGGCGGGTCGTAGCCCAACTGCCCTTCGAACAGCCCTGCCCTGTCCCGCTCGGCTTGCTTCTGGAATACGACCTGGTCCGATCCGCCTGACCTGCTCACACCGCCTGAACCGCCGGAAGTCTCCGAGCCGCCGTTATCCTCACCGCCAGAAGTCTCCGATCCGGCTGTATCCCGCCCAGAAGTGTCCGTATCGCCCGAAGCAGTGGACGTGTCCGTATCACCCGGACTGTCACCAGAGCCCGCATCGCAAGCCGTGAGCGCGATCAGCACGATGAGGAGGCCCGTGAGCAGCATCGCCGCCCGCAGCCAGATCCGCTGTCTCGGTTGAGGCACGAGGCCGACCCTAGTGCTCCGCCTGTTTGCGCACCTTGCTGGTAAGCCATGTGTCGGGCAAATCCCCCGGTGGGGATCGCCCGGTGCTGAGCCCGGGCGCGATCTGAGTCGAACTGCCCATCGTGTGCTTGCCATCGCGTCAAGAGTTGAGGGGACGAGGAATCGGGCACGCCTCACATCGCGCGCCCCATCGATGGGAGATTCCTCCACCGGCCCGAGCCGCAGATCGGCTGTCGCCCCCTCACCCGGCGTGCTGTCGCTGGTCGGAGGGGTCGGCCCCGCCCCTGCTGCCGCCCCGCATGGCCCGCCGACGTACTGCGCCCCCCGTCGCCCACCGGGTCTTCGGCTTACTTCGACTTGTCGAACACCTTGACCCCAAGGCCCCTCGACACGATTCTGGGAGCGCTCCCACGGGTTCAAGGCTTGTGCACAACCCCCATATCACCCTCCGAGCCGCCAAGGAGGCTCGCGCATGCCACCTGGAAAGAGAACACCCCCCGGCACGGGGCGGCGCAGTCACGGACGACGTCTGTGGACCTCGCTGATCGCGGCGATCGCCCTGCCGTTGGGCCTCGCCGCAGTCGGCCCCCCGTCTGCCAGCGCTGCCACGGTCGAGTGCAGCGTCGACTACAAGAACACCAACGACTGGGGCTCCGGCTTCACCGCCGATCTCACCCTCACCAACCGGGGCACCGCCCCGCTGGACGGCTGGACCCTGACGTACTCATACGTCGGCAACCAGAAGCTCAGCAACGGCTGGAACGGCGCCTGGTCGCAGTCCGGGACCGCCGTCACCGTCAAGAACGCCGACTGGAACAAGACGGTCGCGGCGGGCGCCGCCGTCTCCGTCGGCGGTCAGTTCAGCTACAGCGGTACGAACACGGCACCCACCGCCTTCGCCGTCAACGGCACGACCTGCGCCGGGGCCCACCAGCCGCCGGTCGCCGTGCTCACCAGCCCCGCCGCGGGTGCCACCTACACGGTCGGCGACACCGTTCCGCTCGCGGCCACCGCGGCCGCGGCCGACGGGGCGACCGTGGGCAAGGTCGAGTTCTACAGCGGCACCACCCTGCTCGGCTCCGACACCACGGCGCCCTTCACCCTCGGCGCCACCGGGCTCGCGGCGGGCGACTACTCGCTCTACGCGAAGGCCTACGACAGCCTGGGCGCGTCCGCCGAGTCCGCCCCAGTCGGCATACACGTCGCGGCGGGTCCGGCCGTTGTCGTCACACCCACGCAACTCGCCCTCCAGCAAGGCAAGTCGGGCACCTTGGACGTGAGGCTGTCGACGAAGCCGAGCGCCAATGTGACGGTCAGCGTCGCTCGTGCGTCGGGCAACAGCGGGCTCTCCGTCACGGAGGGGGCGAGTCTGACCTTCACCCCGTCCAACTGGAACACCGTCCAGCACGCCACCATCACCGCCAATGCCACCGGTACCGGATCCGCCGTCTTCGCCGCGACCGCCCCGGGCCACGCCAAGGCCGAGGCCACCGTCACCGAACTGGCCGCGTCGACGACGTACAACGCACGCTTCCTCTCCCTCTACGTGAAGATCACCGACCCCGCGAACGGCTATTTCTCGCCCGAGGGCATTCCCTACCACTCGGTCGAGACGCTGATCGTCGAGGCGCCCGACCAGGGGCACGAGAGCACCTCGGAGGCGTACAGCTATCTGATCTGGCTGCAGGCGATGTACGGAAAGGTCACCGGGGACTGGTCCAAGTTCAACGGGGCGTGGGGCGTCATGGAGAAGTACATGATCCCCACTCATGCCGACCAGCCCACCAACTCCTTCTACAGCGCCTCGAAACCGGCCACGTACGCGCCGGAGTGGGACCTGCCCTCCCAGTACCCGGCCAAGCTCGACACCGGTGTGTCCGTCGGGGCCGACCCGATCGCCGCCGAGCTGAAGAGTGCGTACGGCACGGACGATGTGTACGGAATGCACTGGCTGCAGGACGTCGACAACGTCTACGGGTACGGGAACGAGCCCGGCAAGTGCGAAGCGGGTCCGGCCGCGACCGGGCCCTCCTACATCAACACGTTCCAGCGCGGCGCCCAGGAATCCGTCTGGGAGACCGTGCCGCAACCGACCTGCGACACCTTCAAGTACGGTGGAAAGAACGGGTACTTGGACCTGTTCACCGGTGACAACTCCTATGCGAAGCAGTGGAAGTTCACCGACGCGCCCGACGCCGACGCGCGCGCCGTGCAGGCCGCCTACTGGGCCGACGTGTGGGCCAAGCAGCAGGGCAACGGCGGCGCCGTCTCGGACACCGTGTCCAAGGCCGCCAAGATGGGCGACTACCTGCGCTACGCCATGTACGACAAGTACTTCAAGAAGATCGGCGACTGCGTGGGGCCGACCGTCTGCCCGGCCGGCAGCGGCAAGAACAGTTCGAGCTACCTGCTGTCCTGGTATTACGCCTGGGGCGGCGCGACCGACACGTCGGCGGGCTGGGCCTGGCGCATCGGATCGAGCCACGTACACGGCGGATACCAGAACCCCCTCGCCGCCTGGGCGCTGAGCTCGTACGCCGATCTCAAGCCCAAGTCGGCGACCGGAGCGTCCGACTGGGGCACCAGTCTGGGGCGGCAGCTGGAGTTCTACCGCTGGCTGCAGTCCGCCGACGGCGCCATCGCGGGCGGCGCCACCAACAGCTGGCAGGGCCGGTACGCCGCAGCCCCGGCCGGTACACCCACCTTCTACGGCATGTACTACGACGAGGCCCCCGTCTACCACGACCCGCCGTCCAACCAGTGGTTCGGCTTCCAGGCGTGGTCGATGGAGCGCGTCGCCGAGTACTACAAGGAGACGGGCGACACGAAGGCGAAGGCCGTCCTCGACAAGTGGGTCGGCTGGGCGCTGTCCAAGACGACCGTCAACCCCGACGGAACCTTCCGTATCCCGGCCACACTGGAGTGGTCGGGCAAGCCCGACACCTGGAACCCGGCGACGCCCGGCGCGAACGCGGGCCTGCACGTCACCGTCACCGATTACACCGACGACGTCGGTGTGGCCGCCGCCTACGCCAAGACGCTGACCTACTACGCCGCCAAGTCCGGTGACACCAAGGCCGCGAGCACGGCCAAGGCGCTCCTCGACGGCATGTGGGACCACGACCAGGACGCGCTCGGCATCGCCGTGCCGGAGACCCGCACCGACTACAAGCGGTTCGGCGACCCGGTGTACGTGCCCAGCGGCTGGACCGGCACCATGCCGGGCGGCGAGAAGATCGACTCCCAGTCGACCTTCTCCTCCCTGCGGTCCTTCTACAAGAACGACCCGGCCTGGTCGAAGATCGAGGCCTATCTCGCGGGCGGCGCGGCGCCCGTCTTCACCTATCACCGGTTCTGGGCCCAGGCGGACATCGCGCTCGCCATGGGCTCGTACGCGGAGCTCCTGGAATAGCCCCGCCTCGCGGCTCCGCGTACCGGGCCGGAGGTACCCCTCCCGGGGTGCCTCCGGCCTGCTTCTTCTTGCCGCAGACGGGCGCCTTGCGTCCGGGCTGACAACCCGTCATCCGCGCTCTCCGAGGCGCATCCCACGGAAGGTCGGGGAAACCCCTTGCCCAATGGTCAAGAAGTGTTGACCATTGGGGGCATGCCAACCGATGATCTTCCCGAGACGTTCCACGTCACCACGGACGAGCAGCTACGCGCCGTCTCCAATCTCACGCGCCACCGGATCATGGCCGTGCTCCGCTTCGAGCCCGCGACGATCACCCAGATCGCCGAGCGAGTGGGCCTCGCGAAGGGGAGTTCCAGCTACCACGTACGACTGCTGGAGCGGGCCGGCCTGGTGAAGGTGGTGCGGACGCGGAAGGTGCGGGGTGTCACCGAGCGGTACTACGCCATGGCCGCGCGGTCGATCGAGCTGCCGGATCCGGGCGAGGGAGGTCCGGACATGCTGATGCGGCATGCGGTGGCCGACCTGGAGGCGGCGCCGGCGGACGGCCAGCGGCACGTACGGATGGCGCATCTGCGGCTCACCGATGAGCAGTTCGCCGAGCTGGGGGCGCGGCTGGAGGCGCTGGCGGACGAGTACCGGGAGCTGTCCGACCCGTCGCTTCCCGACGCGTCGCTCGTCTTCGCGTTGTTCCACCCGACTTCTCACGTGCAGGCCGAAGGGGACGCCAAGTGACCACAGACATTCGCAAGATGCCGACCGGGTTCGGACGGCTGTGGACCGCTCAGACGGTGTCCTCGCTCGGTGATGGGGTCTCGCACGCCGCGCTGCCGCTGCTCGCCTTGACGTTGACGCGGGACCCGATGGCGCTCGCCGTTGTCACGGCCGCCGGAACGCTGCCGTGGCTGCTCTTCGGGGTGCTCGGCGGTGCGCTGGTGGACCGCTGGGACCGTCGGCGCACGATGTGGGTCACGGACGCGCTGCGTGCGGTGCTGCTCGCGATACCGGCGGCAGCGGCCGCGCTCGACGTGCTGAGCATTCCCCTGCTCGCGGCCGTCGCCTTCCTCCTCGGCCTCGGCGGACTCTTCTTCGACACCGCCGCCACGGCCTATCTGCCGGATCTGCTCGGCCGCGACCCCGCGCACCTGGAGCGCGCCAACTCCCGTCTGCGCGGCGCCCAGACCGCCGCGTCCGGCTTCGCCGGGCCGCCCGCGGGCAGTGCCCTGCTCGCGCTCGGCCGGGCGGTTCCGCTGCTCGCCGACGCGGTGTCGTTCGCGCTCTCCGCGGCGCTCGTACGGTCGCTGCCCGCCACACCCCGGCCTGTACCCCAGGCCCGTGAGTCGCTGCTGAGACAGGCGCGGGCCGGCGCCTCGTACGTCTTCCGGGACCGGTTGCTGCTGGGGCTCGCGCTGCGTCCCGCGGTCGGGAACATCGCCTTCGTCGCGTTGGAGACCGTACTCGCCCTCTTCGCGCACGACCGTCTCGGCATCGGCGCCTTCGGCTTCGGCCTGCTGCTCACGGCGGAGGCCACCGGCGGGCTGCTCGGCGCGGGCATCGCCTCCTTCCTAGGCCGACGCCTCGGCACCGGCACCGCGCTGACCTGCACGGCCGCAATCGAGGGACTCGCCATCCTGGGCCTGGCCGCTGCCCCGAACCCGTACGTCGCCGGCCTCGCGCTCGCCGTCTGCGGAGCGGGCATGGGCGCCACGATGGTGCTCGCCCCCTCCCTCCGGCAGGCCATCGTCCCCGCCCACCTGATGGGCCGGGTCGCCTCCACCTCCCGCATGCTCGGCATGTGCGCCGCCCCGTTCGGCGCCTTCCTGGGCGGTTGGCTGGCCACCACCTACGACGTACGCACCCCGCTCTACACCGCCGCCGGCCTTCTCCTCGCCATGACCGCCGTCACGTCGACCATGACCACCAACCGCCGGGTGGAGGCGGCGCTGCGTGGCGCTGCCTCCACCGGCGGTCAAGGCCACCCGGAATCGGCAGACCTCGTTGAGCAGAGTGCCGTTTAGGGCTCCGCGGGAATGCGGCCACCCGCGACGCCCGTCCGGCGAGTACTGGACGTGTCACCTCGCCCGGAAGCACGGACGGCTCCACCCCACCTCCGACCGGCCCGACTACCAACTCGTGGCCTGATCCACGGACTTCCCCTGAGATACGGCGCGGGTGCGGAGTGTCGCATCCGGGGCCAGCAGGGCGAGGACGGGACGGTTGGCGGCATCGGTTGCTAGCGAGGCCGCGCCCACCACGGCTCCGGGGACGGTGCTCCACTGTGGGGTGTGCCCGGTGCCCAGCGTGACCAGGCTCGTACCGCCGTCGTTGTTGCGGGCGGCCAGCAGCACTCCACCGGGTATGGAGTGCAGGGCGAGCGCGCCATAGCCACGGCTGCCCAGGTCGACGCGTTCGTCGCGCCATGCTCCGCCACCGGCCGGGAGGGTGCTCACCAGCACACGGGCGGTCCTGGCCGCGCGGAAGGCGAGAAGAAGCGAGCCGTCGGGCCGGGCCAGCGCGGTGGGCGGATCGGCTGGGGCGGGCAGCCCGGTCGGTACGAGGACGAACGGTCCCCCCGGGCTCCGCTGCGCCCAGTGGCGAACGGTGTGGTGTCCGGCGCCGAAGACATGGACAACCCCCTTGGCGTCCGTGACGGCGCTGAGTCCCTCCTGGACCTCGGCGCCGCCCAGGTCCGACCAGTCGCTCCAGGTGCCGCCGACTGGCTGGCTGCGGACGGAGACCCCCTTGGCCCAGTTGCGTACGAACAGCCAGGTGGTGCCATCGGCGCCGCGGGTCACGACGGGCCCGCCGACCCGGCGGCCGTGCTCGGCGTCGCGGTCGGGGGTGCCCAGCGAGACCCAGGCGCCAAACGGCCCGCCCTGCTGCGTCTGCTCCGTCGTGACGATCTCGCGCCGGTTGTCGTTCGCCCTTGCACCGAGGGAGACGACGCGCTCGGCGAACAGCTGCCAGCGGCCGTCCCGTGTCGGCGAGGCCGTCAGGCCCGGCAGCAGCCCCTTGCCGGCCAGCAGCTTCGGAGCGGTCCACTGTCCGCCGCCGGGCTCGGTCTCCTGCCACATGGCCGCCTGCCCGCCGAGGACGGCGAACGCGGTCAGCCGCCCGTCGGCGCCCTGCCGCAGCTGCGGGGCGGCGGTGGGGTAGCGCAGCGAGGTGCGCTGGAGCCAGCCGGTGCCGTACGAGCGGTCCCGGCCGACGTCGTAGTCACCGCAGCCGCCGAACTCCTTGTCGTCACAGCCCTTGGGGGAGCCTCCGTAGGCGTTGAGGACGTTGGCCTTGCCGCGGATGACTTGCGCGGGGAGGCCCTGCGGCCAGCGCTCGTTGTAGTAGCCGCGGAAGGCGGTGACGGCGTGGGGGGACCGGTAGCGGTCGAGGGCGGCGTAGGTGAACAGCGCGGCAGCCGTGTGGTCGGGGTGGTCGGAGTAGCCCCGCTGGTCGTGGTGGGCGCGGTGCTTCGCGTCGCGGACCTGCATGTCCGGGTCGGGGTCCATGGTGCGGACGAGGGTGGGCCGGTAGCTGTCCATGAGGTGGACCAGCGCGTCTATCAGTCCGGCGCGGGTGACCTGGTGCGATGCCCGGACGGGGGAGCCGGTGCCCACCAGGGTCCGCGTGACCGTGCGGGGGTCCTCCCAGAGGTGCCGCAGGTCACGGCTGGGGGTTTTGCCGTGGGCGGGGGAGTGCTGGGACACACCGAGGAAGACCAGCCGGATGCCGGGGTGGTGGCTCAGGGAGTCCACTTCTATGGGGGTGCCGTCGGGCAGGGTGGTGACCTGCCTGGTCCAGGGTGCCTTGGTGTCGCCGGTCGCCATGAACGCGTACGCCTGGCGCAGGCCCTGGCGGCGGGCACCGGCGTAGTTGGCGACGTTGGGCTTGGGGGGTTTGCGGCCGGGGATCTTGTTGAAGCCCGCGGCTTCACCGCTGGTCACATAGACGCTGACGAGCTGGTCGTTGGCGTCGATGGACTGCTGGAGCTCGGGGTTCATGAAGTACAGGTCGTCGTCCGGGTGGGCGAGGATCTGCATGACCCGGACACCGTTCGAACCGTCCCGGGCGGCTTGCACCGTGGCGCGCTGGTGGACGGGTGCAGAAGCAACCGTCGACGGGGCGGGAGCGCAGGCCGATATCGCCGCGGAAAGGGCTATGAGACCGGCGACGAGGGCGCGGCGGGCGGGCTGTGGCGGCACGGGAGGTCTTTCGCGGGTGCATGGGCGGGCGGGACGTACGGGGGAGCGAGCACGACTGGGCGGTGCTGGGGCGTGAGCGGCAGAGCTGACGCTACGAAGAGCGCACGTAGATACCCCATCGGCGATGTAACAGTTGTCCGGACATTGGCATGCGAAGTTGTTAAGTCGCCCTGTCCGGCCTTGGCGGCGGGTCTGTCTCGGCGGCATCCGCTTGCCGGCCCGTGTGCGTGAGGCATAGCGCCAAGGCCCGAACTCTCCCGTCGGTGGCCGGAATTCATGCTTGGGGGTGGGCCCGGCACCCGCTCGGGCCCACCCTGCGCGGCCTCCGGGGTGTCAGGAACAGGTGGCCAGGAGGATGGAGATCACGGTGCAGTTGGCCGTGGCGCTGTCGTTGGCGGCGTTGGGGTCGGTGGGAGTGGACGCGGTGCGTGTGGCGGTCACCGACACGCGGCCCAGCGAGAGCAGGTGCAGGGGCACGTCGAAGGACTTGGCCGTGCCGGCACCGCTGGCGATGGCCTCGTAGGTGCAGGTGACGGTCCCCGGGTTGGTGGTGCATCCGGCGGAGAGGC
This sequence comes from Streptomyces sp. TLI_146, assembly GCF_002846415.1. NCBI lineage: Bacteria > Bacillati > Actinomycetota > Actinomycetes > Kitasatosporales > Streptomycetaceae > Streptomyces > Streptomyces sp. TLI_146. The sequence goes on along the minus strand of NZ_PJMX01000001.1, from coordinate 773,791 downwards.
CGGTCGCGGTCGTGCCCCGGGGCAGGGACGCGGTGATGGTGGCCGAGACGGCGGCGTCCGGTCCGGTGTTGTCGGCCGTCAAGGTGTAGCGGAGGTACGGCACCAGGATGCCCAGCTGCGGCCGGGCGGTGAGGTGTACGTCGATGTCCGCAGCGGCCGGGGTGTACGTGAGGGTCACCGAGCCGTCGCCCGAACGCACACCGGTGTGGAAGACGGTGCCGGTCGGACCGTAGCCGCTGCCTCCGCCGCCACCTCCCGAGCCGACGGTGGCGGAGGGGCTGCTCATGATGCCGCCGCCACCTCCGCCGCCGAACCAGCCCCCGCCACCGCCTCCTCCACCGGAGCCACTGGCACCGGCGCCGCCCGTACCTCCGAGGCCCGGGGCTCCGCCTGCCGCGGTGGGGGCACCGTTCGCGCCGAGCCCACCGGCACCGCCCGCACTGGCGGTACCTGCCCCGCCGCCTTCCGCCCCGTCGCTCCCGTTGCCGCCGGCCGTACCGCCGGCGCCGCCTCCGCTGCCGCCGGCCCCGCTGACGGCGGTGCCTATCCAGTTGCCGCCGCCTCCGCCGCCACCGGCCACCACCATCCGGTCGCTCAGGCCGCCCGCGCCCTGACGTACGTCCGAGGCGCCTCCTCCGGCGCCGCCGTCGGCGGCGGGTTCCGTGCCCGAACCTGCGGCGCCCGCGCCGCCGTAGCCGCCCGAGCCGCCGACGTTGATCTGGAGGACCTGTCCCGGCGTGACAGCCAGCCGGCTCTGGGCCTCGCCGCCCAGGCCGCCCGCGCTGCCGCCCTCGGGCCCGTCCTGGCCCTGGGCGCCGAAGGCGTCCACGCTGATCGAGTAGACCTTGTCGGGCACGGTGAAGGACTGGGCGCCGCCGGTGTAGGAGAAGGTGACCGTGGTCGCGGCCAGCGCCGGTGGGGCGAGTGCGACCAGACCGGCGCCGGCGAGCGCGAACGCCATGGTGCCGGGCAGAACCAGTGTGGTCAGCCGCCTGGTCAGGCCGCCTCGGCGCAGCCGCGCTGCCGAGGATCTGCTCTCGCTCGTGCGAAGAGGTCTGTGTGACATGGGGATGGTCCCCTTTCGGAGGGCTGCGACCCTGCCCCGGCGGCCCCCCTCGGGCCGACTGGACGCGGCAGGCCGCCATGGCCCACCGCCCGCTCCTGCCCCAAGCATGAACGGACGCCGGCCCGGTGTTCCGTCCTCGTCAGTTCTCCACCCGTGGTCTTTCGGCCACGGCCCACGCGGAGATCCTGAGGTGAGTCCGCTGCATACCGTTCACAGATCAACGAGCATGGCGCCCCCGAACCTGCGCCGAAAGGAGTCAACAGGCCACAGTCGTGGTCGGCCGGCTCACGTCGCCCGCACTGGCCCCCACGACTCGTAGCAGCAAAGCGGCGGTCACCACCCCTACTCGGTCGTGTGGGTGGGGTAGACCTCGACGTCGGTGTAGGCGCCCTTGATCTTTCCCGCGCGCGTGGGCCACTTCAGGCTCACGGTGTGGGTCTCGTTCGGCGGCGTCACCAGGATGTCGGTCGGGGACGCGAGGCTGTGGCCGGTGGTGTCGATGTCGTAGGCGAGGTTGAAGACAGCGGCCTCGCCGGGCTTGAGGGTGGTGATACGCGGCTGGGCGTGGCCGCGCTGGATGGGGTTCGAGGTGTGGTCGGCGTCCTTGATGTCGACGCCCGCGAAGCCCGTCGCGGAGCAGGTGGTCGAGCCCCGGTTGACCATGGTGATGTCGATCCTGCCGGAGGTCTTGTCGGGCGCGGCGTTGCTGGCGCTGATGGCCAGGTTCGCCGTCTTGCAGAACGAGACCTTGCCGCCGGTTGTCGCCTTGCCGCCGGTCTTCGGTGCGCCGGGGCGCGACGCGGTGTCCTCGCCTAAGCCCGGCTTCGCGGCACCGGTCTGCGAGCCTTGGGAGCTGGAGCCGCTCTCCGACTCCGAGCCACCGTTCGCGGACGAAGGAGACGCGGACGAGGAGCCCTTGGAGGACGAGTCCTTCGCGGAGTCGTCGCTGCCGCAGGCGGTGAGCGAGAGGGTGGCGGCGACGCCGAGGGCTATGAGAGCGGTGCTGCGGGTGTAGTTCACGGTGTTCCCCCTGAAGTGACGCGGTGCGTATGGTCGAAAGTATTTGTATCTCGCACCGAGTCACAGGCGGTCCTCGACGATGTCCTCGTTCTGTCACAGGCGTAAGGGTCTGCCGCTTGGCTCGCCAAGGTGTCGCCGTACGGCCGTCGGTCTGGCCCGAGTTCGGCCACTCGGGCCCTGTCCTCCGAGGTGAACTTGCTCGCCACCGCCGGTCGCCTTCAGCGACCGCATCACCGCCGAAGCCGAGTGAGGGCTGCCTCCGCACGCCTGCGCTCCCTGGGCCGCGCTGCGGGGGTTGTGGATACCTCGCGTGGGCGGAATCGGCGCTACCGGTGGTGCGGAGGCGGCGGTGGTGGGGGCGGGATCGTGGCGATGCCGGGTGCGGTTTCGGGCCATACCAGCAGGACGGGGCAGGGGGCGTGGTCGACGATGAAGCGGCTGGCGGGGCTGAGGCTGCGGGGTCCGAGGTGGGCGCGGTCGCCGTCGCGGGCGAGGATGAGCAGGTCGGCGTCGGCGGAGGCGGCGACGACTTCCCGCTCGACTCGGCCGGTGTGCTCCTGTCTGGTGCATGGGCGGCCCAGACGTTGAGCGGCGTCGGCGAGGAACTGGTCGGCGGAGGCGGTGGCCAGGTGCTCCAGCCTTGTGCCGGGGTCGCGTTCGCGGTGGCCGCGGCCGAGCAGGCCCGCGAAGGCGCCGTGCGCCGCGCCGGGGATGTCGGCCGGGGTGACATGGAGCAGGACGATGTCCGTGCCCTCGGGGGTATGGGTGCGGGCGGCGTCCACGCAGGCGGGCCAGGTGCCCTCGACGATCCAGACCACCACGGCCATGGGGTTCAGCCTCCTCCGATCGCGGTCAGTGAGACCCACAGTGCCAGTACCGCGGCGCCCAGGCTTGCGGGTACGGCGTACAGGCCGAGCCTGGTGAACTCTTTCAGCTCCACCTCGGCGTCGTGGGCGTGCACGATGCGCCGCCACAGCAGGGTGGCCAGCGAACCGGCGTAGGTGAGGTTGGGGCCGATGTTCACTCCGAGGAGCACCGCGAGGACGGCGCCGGGCCCGGCCGCGGTGGTCAGCGGCAGCAGCACCAGCACCGCGGGCAGGTTGTTGATCACGTTGGCCAGCACCGCGGCCAGCACGGCGATGCCCAGCAGCGCGGCAAGGCCCGTCCCATCGGGGATCAGCTTGCCCAGGGCGGTGTCGAGTCCGTTGTCGACGACTGCGCGCACCACGATGCCCAGCGCCAGGACGAAGGCGAGGAACGGCAGCGCGCCGGCGCGCAGGACGGCGGTGGGGGTGGTGCGGCGCTGGGCCAGCGCGCGGACCGCGAGGACGGCGGCGCCCGCCCCGGCGGCCCAGGCGGGGTTGATGTCGAATGCGGAGGTGACCACGAAGCCGGCGAGGGTGCACGCCACCGTGGCCAGGGCGAACACCGGCACCTCGGGTGGCTGGGTGGTGGCCGGGGCCGTGGCGCCGGCGTCCAGATCGGTGGCGAAGAACCGGCGAAAGACGACGTACTCGGCGCCGATGGCCGCCAGCCAGGGCAGTGTCATCAGGGCGGCGAACCGGGTGAAGCTCAGCCCGCTGGCCGCGAACGCCAGCAGGTTGGTCAGGTTGGAGACCGGCAGCAGCAGCGACGCGGTGTTCGACAGGTGGGTGCATGCGTACACGTGTGGCCTGGACCGGGCGCCCAGCCGGGCGGTGGTGGCGAACACCACGGGGGTCAGCAGCACGATGGTGGCGTCCAGGCTGAGCACCGCGGTGATCACCGAGGCGAGGGCGAACACCTGCGCCAGCAAGCGGCGCGGCCGTCCCGCCGCGGTGCGGGCCATCCACGCACCACAGGCGTGGAACAGCCCCTCGTCGTCGCACAGCTGGGCCAGGATGAGCACGGCTGCCAGAAACCCGATCACCGGCCCCAGCCGGGCGGCCTCGTCAGCGGCGTGGTCAAGCGAAATCGCCCCGGTGGCGATGACGACACCGGCGGCCGGGACGGCGACGACCGCCTCCGGCCAGCCGAACGGGCGCATCACCGCGCATGCCAGTACGGCCACAAGGAGAACGGCGGACAGAGCCTCCGCCAGCGCAGTACTCACCGCCTTGTCCTCTCCGGCCGACCGGCCCTTTCGTCCGGTGCGGCGGCAGCAAGATCACTCGGCCTTCTCGGAGAAGATCAGCTTACAGACCGGCTCGAGTGAGGCGAGCCGGGCGGCGCGTTCCTGGTGGGCGGGCGGTCGAGCAGTGCGCGTACCTGATCCGGATCGGGTCCGGAGTCCCCGCCCTCGCGTCGCAATGCGGGTGACGAGCTTGCCGTACTGACGTGGACTCAGACCTGGGATGGGGGTGTCCAGGGCGGCGCCAACGCTGTGGTCACACCAGCTGCACCAAGTGCATCAAACCCGTGACCAGCGGTTACGGGATAGTTCTCAACCGATCCCGGTAACCGTCGAGGCCAAGGACAGGACCAGGGCTCCGAGCGCACCCACGGCGCCGTGGAGTCGCAGCTTGCACCGATCGTCGCTTTGGCGGACATGCAGCGCGGTGGCCCATGCGAAGGTCAGCCCACCGATGATGAACCACGGGCCCCACAGGTAGAGGTACCAACCGGTCAGCCCAGCCAGATCTGGCTCAACAGAGACAACCCCAGCCTTGACCAGCACACCGTGGATGACGAAGAGGCCGCCATGCCACGTGAGCAGGGTCGCCGCGCCGCCGCCGCAGAACACCATGAGCCGACCGATCCGCGAGCCCCGCGGTCGCGTCAGGCCGAGGCCGATCAGTGCCCCGAAGAGCTTCAGGAAGCCGGTCACCAACAGGACGGCCACGAACCACGGCACGCCGTCGCGAGCGAGCTTCACCAACGACGGCGCCACCGTCGACTGCGCGCCGAAGGCATTGCCCGTCGCCCAGACGAAACTGGGTACCGCGAACAGGACCCCCCATGCCGCCGCGGCGTATCCAGGCCAGTTGCTCAGGCGGAGGCGGACTGTCCGATGCCGCACGGGAGGCACGGTGTCGTCCAGGGAATGCATGACTGACATGACTCGATCATGGTCCGCGCCGCGACGACCGTACGTCGTCCGCATGGAGGATCCGCCTCCCCCACGTGGGCTACCTCTCGACGCTGTGTGCGTCGAGAGAAGTCCCTCCTGTCGTCACCGGTGGCGACTTCGGCGCGCGGTGTCGCTGGCCGCTTCTCGCAGGTCAGTCCGTATCCGAATCCGAGCCCTGTCCCCGAAGGAGCGCATTGTTGCGCGCAAAGGAGTCATAGGTCTGAGCGACGGACTTGTCGATCCAGGCGAACACCTGCTGCGCCCGGTCCTTGGGAGACACCGTGGTGCTGTCCTTGTATCCCGGGACCGTCCGGTTGGCGTCCTCCCTGGAATAGAACCTTCCCGGACGCACGAGCTCCTTCCCGTCGCCGCCCTTGGGCGAGCCATGGGGGTAGAGGGTGGCGAAGCAGGTGGCACACGGCCTCTTGGTTCCGCCCAGATACGGCGGCGTCTTGCCGTTGTTGCTCGCGAGGATACGAAGCTCCGCGTGCTGCCCCGACTCGCCTCCGGCGGCGACCACCATGCCCTGGGCGAGAGCGGTCCGCAGAGCAGCGGGCACCGGCGCCGCGCCGCTGTGCATGTCCGACGCCTGGTCGAAGTGCCGGTTGACCCGGTCGATCCTGGCCCTTTCGTCCATCGCGCTGCCCGCCCGCGCCTGGGGGCGGTCGGCGTTGCCGAGCATGTGCCCCAGGGAATCCGTGGCTCCGCCGTTCGCGGCCAGCTCGGCCAGGTGTTCATTGGCGCTCTTGTCATTGGCCGCGACGACGAGCCGACCCGAATCGTCGATCGCCGCCTGCACTTCGATCGGCGGGAGCTTCACGGTCGTCAGATACTCCTTGATGACGGTCGAGATCCACCGCAGCCGTCGGACCTGTGGCTGGTCCTCGTAACCGTGCGCCTTCGCCTTGCCTCTTTCTCTTGTCGCCGCCTCGAAGTCGCCCTCGGGTGTGGATTTCTCGATCTTCCACTTGCCGCCGGACGCGGAGAAATGGCCGCGCAACAGCCGGAGGAACTCCCGATGCCGTCCCACCTGGCCCAGTTTCTTGAGGCGGTCCAGCTCTGCCGAATCGACCGCGTCCTGGCGGTCGAACGCATCCGTCATCGCTTCGTCCAGATCCTCGTCGGACCCGAAGTGGTCGACGTCCATGGCATCGCTCTCCGGTCGCGCGGCGCGCTGCACGAGCTCGGCCCGTACCGGCTCGGCGCCGGAGTCCGCTGCCACCGAGCGCTGCGCGGTGACCGAGGGGGCCGTGGCCACATCCGCGGCGAAGGCGTCGCCCTCCGTGTCCGCTGTCCGCTCGGAGGGCTGGTTGGGGTCGGTGACCTTGAGCCCGGCGCCGTTGTCGGTGCCCGTCTCGGGTTCGCCGTTGAGATTCTTGTTGAGGTGACTGAACTCGTGCCCGATGAGCGCCATGTCCCGGGCCCCGGGCGGGGGGAGGAAGACATGGTTGTCGATGGTGAGGGCCCGGGCGCCCATGGCCTCGATGGCGCGCTGGGCAACCGGACCGTCATGGAGGCGACCACGGGAGAAGTCGGTGCCGAAGAAGGACTCGGCGCTGCCGCGCAGCGGATCGGGGATCTGGCTGCTCTCCGACCTGATCGCCTCGGCGATCAGAGCGCTCTGCGCCTTCGCGGCACCGTCCTCGACGGCGTCGTGACCGCAGCCGGCACCGTGGGTGTGCCGCTCCTCCTTCAACAGGCGCGCGACGACACGGTTGCCCACCTGGCCACTCAGTGCTGTGACCTCGGAGGCGCTCCTGGGGACGCGTGCCGCACTCCCGGGCACGGACACCGCCGAGCGCGAAGGCCGTGCCTTGCTCCCGGTCCTCTCTCCGTGGTCTTCATCGTGCGCGCGCATGGCATGTCCCGATCCTGATCGCCCGAATCGCAGCCGATCGGCAGCACCGGCAGCACTGCGGTGAGGGGTCAGCGTTCGGCCGCGGCTCCCTTCCTCACCGTTGTAGTCGCCGGATATACGCGCGGACAGTGCCGCCGGGGCAGCCTTTCGGGCAGCCCAGCACGTCACCATGGCCCGTACAGAAGCGGCCAGGGTTACTGGGCGCTGCTCCACCCGGTGGTGCCGGAATACGAGTCGACCAGATCCACCACGAAGACCAGCGTCGAACCCGCCGGGATCAACGGCGAGGGCGACTGATTGCCGTAGCCCAGACGCGGGGGAACGATGATCTCGCGCCGGCCGCCGACCTTCATCCCCTTCACCCCCCGGTCCCAGCCCTTGATGACCCTGCCACTGCCCAGGGCGAACTTGAAGGGCTCGCCCCGGTCCCAGGAGGCATCGAACTCCTTCCCGGACTCGAAGGTCACCCCGACGTAGTGGACCTTGACCACCATGCCCGGCTTCACCTCCGGCCCCTCCCCGACGACCAGGTCCCGGATGGTCAGCTCAGTAGGAGCGTCACCCTCCGGAACGTCGACCGCGGGCTTCGTCAGTTCACTCATTGCAGCCTCATCACGCTTCATCGAAAGCCCGCGCACGAACCGACCAGGCACACACGGACCAACCAGGCACACATGGACACCCCATGCAGCAGGTGGCCACGCTACCGAGAATGCTGCTCCCCGGAGCGCACCGCATCCAGCGCCCGCCCACGCCTGGTGATCTTTCGCGCAGCAGATGAACCCGACCTCCATGCACGGGTCACGCAGCAATCGCCCGAACGAGACGAGATGAGGCGAGATGAGGCGAGGCGAGACACAGATGCAGCCCCTGACTGGCAGGCTGGCCTGATGACGTGCGTGCGCCGATGACATCAGGCGCCGCTCGTCGCACACTGCCGGTGAGTCGCACACTGCCCGTGGAGGGAGAGCCGCCTTGCTGCGATGCGGGGTCCGACAGATGCTGTGGGCGGGGTGCACGGCACTCGGCATGGTCGTCAGCGTGCTGCCCCTGGCGGCAGAGACGGCACGGGCAGTTCCGGCGCCGACCGGCTCCTTGGGGAGGACGGATCCGGCGCACACCGATGTCCTGTTCGTCGGAGCCCACCCCGATGACGAGTCGTCATCCTTGGCCACCTTCGGCCAGTGGCAGGAGCGGCGAGGCCTGAGTACCGGCGTCGTCACGATCACCCGGGGCGAGGGCGGTGGGAACGCGGTCGGTACCGAAGAGGGGGCGGCTCTCGGCCTGATCCGTGAGGGCGAGGAGCGCAAGGCCGTACGGCGGGCCGGCATCCGCAATGTCTTCTATCTGGACAAGCCGGATTTCTGGTACACACTCTCCGCTCCGCTGACCGCCACGGTCTGGAACCCCTCGTCCCAGCCGGCGACGGACACGCTCTCGCGGCTCGTCCGGCTGATCCGGGCGACCACCCCGCGCGAAGTGGTGGTCATGGATCCGCGCCCGTTCCGCCAGCACGGCGGACACCAGGAGGCGGCACGGCTGGCTGTCGAGGCGTTCCGGCTCGCGGGCGACCCCACCGCCTTCCCCGGGCAGATCACACGGGAGAAGTACGCGGCCTGGAAACCGTCCCGACTGCTCGCCACGAACGGCGGTTTCCCGGGGCCCGTGGGGGAGAAGTGCAGCAAGTACCGGGCCAAGGACCCGCACACCGGGCTCCCCGTCATCGGTGTGTGGACCGGCACGACAGCGCGCAGACACGCGGGAAAGACCTGGGCGCAGATCGAGCGGGACGCCACCCGCGAGTACGCCACCCAGGGCTTCGCCGCCCTGCCGCCGACGGTCGAAACCCCACGGGCGAAGCTGCCCTGCGAGTGGTTCACCGTCCTGGCCGACAGCCGTACACCACAGGCTCCCGCCACACGCGAACAGCCGGGCCTGCGCCCGCTGTACGCCGACTTCCGCGCCTGGGCCCAGCGGATGCGGATGCCTTGGCTCGCCAACGACGCCCAGCCCGCGTATCCGGCCAACCCCTCCGCCAGCGCGCCCTCCGTGGCCGAGGCTCCGGTCGTGGATGGTGTCGCCGGACCAGGGGAGTACCCCGGTCCGGCGCTGCGGCTCAGCCACTGGGAGGGCCAGCGATGTGCCGACGAGAAGGACTGCGCGGCGGACGTCCGCTTCTCGCGCCGGGCCGATGACCTGTATGTGTTCGTCCGGGTCACCGACGACATCAAGGGGTACGCGCTGGACGCCGCGGCCGACTGCAAACGCCACTGGCGCACCGACGCCGTCGAGATCGCCCTCGACCCGCAAGGCCGCTCCGACGACACCTCGACCACTTTCAAGACAGGCATCCTGCCCTTCACCAAGGATGGCGGGGGACCCTGCGCGGAACGCGACGCCGACAACCGCCAGGGACCCGCGAGCCGCACCGCCCCGGACCTGGCCGTCGCCTCCGCCGTGACCGATCCGTACAAGGGGTACGCGGTCGAGGTCAGGATTCCGCTCGATGCCCTGCCCGCCCCCGCCGATCCTGAACGGCTGGCGGTCAACATCCTCCTCTATGACTCCGATACGGCGGACCGGACGGGGCAGACGCGTCTGGCCTGGTCCCCGTTCGGCAGCGCCCAGGCCGATCCCTACGTCTGGGGCACCTTGAGCCTGCCCGGATACGTCCCGCCGCCCGACCAACCCGTGCAGCCCGCGCGGATCCCGCAGGACGCCGCCCGGAGCAGCCGCTCCACGGCATCCGTCGAGCAGGCCCGGCGCACCGGTGTGCCTCTCGCGGGCGGTCCGCGACGACCACGGCAAGAGGGCTGATCACCGGCTCGTATCGAGACCGCCCACCGCGATCGGGCAGGCGCTACCGGGAGCCGTGCGGAAAGTCCCAGCAGTCAGGTATTTCTACCTGAGCCGGTGTCCCACTGACTCACGCCCGCTTGCCAGCAGTTGTGTGCGTGTCAGGTCAAGGGAGAGGGCGTGGTGGCACGGGTGAGGGCGGCATTCGTTTGGCTTCTGTCGATTGGACTGCGGGCCACCACCGGCCGCGTCCGCATAGCCGTGCCCAGCGAGGAGAAACCCGGCTGGTGGGACATCTTCGCGTGCACCGGCAATGTCATCACCAGCAACAACAAGGACATGGTCGCCACCGCACGGCACTGCATTCCCCACGACGACCAGGGGCGCATCAATCCGCAGACCGAGTACGAGTTCACCCCCGGCTACTACGTGGACGCCAACGGCGAGCACGCCCCCTACGGCAAGTGGACCATCCGTGGCCTCGGGGTCGTCGGGAGACTCACGGGCCCCGCCCCGCAGACCGACGACACGGCGTTCCTGGCGCTCAACACCCAGAACGGCACCCACGTCCAGGACGCCGTCGGTGCTTCCGGCTACCAGTTCAACATCGGCTCGCTGCCGCGACAGGTCGTGTTCGCGGGCATACCCGGCAGCAGCAACCAGTTCCACATGCGTGTCAAGCAGCCCTACTGGGGTTGCGACAACCCGCCGCAGATCATGGGCAGCGGCGGCCCCTGCACCGGCGACAGCGACCTTTCCGGCGGCGCGAGCGGCGGCCCCTCCTCAACGGCGACACCCTCCACAGCGGGCCCATCCAGATCGGCGACTACTCCGGGAGCGCCGGCAACGACCCCGGCGCCGCGGCCTGGCGCGACGCCGCCCTCGCCGTCTTCAGCAATATGCGGGGCACCAACGGCCAGCCTGCCCACAACAAGGTCACGACCCTGACCAACTGGAACAACAACCTGGCGGACCTGTACCAGTACAGCACCGCCAACGGCACTGCCATCTACGGCTACCACTCCACCGGAACCGAGAACCAGCAGTGGCATCTGTGGGACCAGGGCGGCGGCTACTTCCTCATCGAGAACCGCTACACCGAGCGCAGCGGTCTCACCGGAGCCAACGCCCGGGTGCTGGACTACAACTTCTCCAACGACACCGCCCGGTCGCACCAGGGTGAACGGCAGCGGGTCCGGGTCCGACAACCAGCTCTGGCGGTTCCGCGCCACTCCCAACCGCCCCGGCTGGTACAGCATCCGCAGCAAGCAGGGCGACCTGTGCCTGAACGCCCCCACGGGCGAGGGCCAGTTGACGGCCCCTCCTGCACCACCGCGGACGGCCTCGACTCCATGCAGTGGAAGCTCCAGTAGAGGAAACAAGCGGTCGCCCGCTTCCGCTGTGGTCCAGCCGCAGCGGAAGCGGGTCAGCGGTGCGTCACTCGTCGAAGCGCGTGCTCGAGACGCGCCGTAGGATCCAGCGGCGCGAGGGGTCCGTGTCGCAGGTGAATTGCACGAGCGGGACGTTGTTGTCGGTGGAGACGCCTCCCGCGACGGTCATGCACTTGCGGGTCTGCGCGTTCACGAGCTGGTATGAGCTGCCGTTCCCATTGGTGACGTACCAGCGGCGTGACGGGTGCGTGTCGCAGTTGAACTGGACGAGTTCAACGTTGTTCTCCGTGGAGACGCCGCCTGCAACTGTCGCGCACTTGCGGGTCTGTCCATTGACGAACTGCCTGCCATTGCCGTTGTTGTTGCTGATGAACCAGTGGCGTGAGGGGTGCGTGTCGCAGTTGAACTGGACGAGTCTGACATTGTTGTCGGTGGAGACACCGCCCGCGACTGTCGCGCACTTGCCGGTCTCCGCGTTGACGAGCTGGAAATCTCCCGTTATCCCTGCCGGGGTATCGGGAGAGGCCGGATGGCCAACCGCAGCATCGGGCCAGAACAGGATGCCCGCGGCCACAAGCGCTGTCGAGGCCGTCAAAAGACGGCGAGTCCGAGTGTTTTTGCGCATGGTGATGCTCCTCTCGTGACTCTACGAGAGAGGTGAGAAAGACGTTGGCTCGTCGAGCAGGCCCGTTCCAGGGCTCTGCGACTGTGGCTGACGGACTCCAGCCGTGACAGAGGGCCACCGATAGCGCCGCGGCAATCCCTTCCAGGGAAGCACGGCGAGCACGGATCGGCATCTGGTACCGGCTGCCGAACGCGCGTGGGTGTTGAGGTGTGGCGACAGGGACACCTGGCTGCCGACCGCGTCCCTGCCTCAATGGACCTCCGCGTACACCTCCGTCCACCCGCCGGGGTAGCCGCCGTCGCGGCTACCCCTCAGGTTGACCCCCACCGGCTGGCCCCAGGCGGCCGACTGGCGATCGAGATCGGCCCAGGCGGACCTTGGGCCGGAATCAGAAGGCGGGCGCCCTCGGCACGCAGGGAGCCGCCGGCGCTGAGGGGTCCAGGGCCTGCTTGACCAGTCCGATCACACGCGGGCTGTACGACATGCTCAGATGGGCGGAGAGGTCGACGAAACAGCCTTCCTGCAAGGTGATGTTCTGCACCGTTGCTCCCGGGCCCGCCGTCATGAACGTGCTCTGCCAGGGGGTGGTGATCTCGTCGTACTTCGTGGCGATCACGGTGTAGTCGACCCCGGGAACGGTGTCCCCGTCGGCGTTGAGCTCCTTGATGAAGTCGGATTTCACGTACTGCTGGACGCCCGCCTTCCCGAGGGGCTTCTCCCCGGACTTCAGTATGTGGAGCTTGTCGGCGAGGGTCTCGATACCGCTCATGGTGGTGCCGTGATTGGTCGCGCCGAGTTGGATGACCTTCTTGACCTTGTTCTTCGAGGGATCGGCCGGGTTCGCGCCTCCGTCGGCCTTGAGGTACCAGCGGGACAGGGTCCCGCCCTGGGAGTGGCCGACGAGGTCCACCTGGCCGGAGCCGCTGGCGGCGATCACCTTGTCCACGAAGGAGGCCAGCTCCTTGGAGGAGTCCTTGATGTCTCCGTAGCCCTTGACGGTGGGAGCGAGAGCCACCCCGGCGTCGTCGGTGTCGCCGAAGTCGAGGGCGTATACGCAGTAGCCCTGGGCCTTCAGCTCGGGGGACATCCGGGACCAGTTGTTGTAGCGGTTCTCGTAGGTGCCGTGGACCAGGACGACGGGACGCGGGTGGGCGGCGCTGGGACGGCAGTTCCAGTCGTTGGCGCCCGGCGGATCGATGTCGAGACGGAGGATCGAATAGACCATGGCGGGAAGGAAATTGCCCTGCTCCGGGCCGGTCTCCGCTGCCGCGGACGTGGAGGTGGCCAAGACCGTCGCCGCGGCGGCGGCACAGATGGCGGTGACGTATCTAGGTATGTGCAAGACGGCTCCTGAGTAGTGCGGAACTCGGACCACGCGCGATATTTCCCATGAGTGCCGACCGAGGAGGGAACCCCGGGTGACTGACCTCCCCCGGCGTCCCCACCGGTTGACGCACCGTCACCTCCCGGATCCGGCAACGCCCGAGGAGGATCCCGGACCGTCGGCCGCGTGTCCGGGCGACCTCCGGCCCTCGGCGTGCACATCGAGGCGAAAAGCTCTAAAGGGAGGGAAGCACAGGCGCGTACTCACGCCTCGCGAACAATCGGATCATCACACCAGTCACACCCAGCCATCACATTTAGCGTCTTGAGGTCCTCGGCCGGTATCTGACGCCGCTGCCTGCACAGCCGGAACTGTGCGTTACGGAACTGACGGGTTGTCACGGCGCACGGCGGGGCCGTTGTTTGATGCGTGAGCCTTCCAGGCACAAGATCCACGCGCTACGTTCCCGGCTCCCCCATGGAAGGAGCCCTCTCGTGGCACCGATGAGACGCGCCATCAGCACGTCTGTGCTCACCCTGGCCCTGGTGATACCCCTGGCATACGGTACGGCGCAGGCATCCCCGGCCGCGCACCACGTCCGTCCCGCCGACAGCACGGTCACGAGCTCGCGGGTGCTGGCGGTACCGGGCACGGTCAACGCCCGGGACGTCGGCGGCTACCGCACGTACGACGGCAAGACCACCCGCTGGGGTGTGCTGTACCGCTCGGAGACCCTGTCGAAGCTGCCGCCCGAGGGCGTGAACGCGCTCGCCGGCCTGGGGCTGGGCAGCGTGATCGACCTGCGTACCGGGCCCGAGGTGCAGGCTGACGGCGTCGACCGGCTTCCGACTGGTGTGACCTCCATCGTCCAGCCGGTCGACGACACGTCGCTGTTCGCGTTCATCGGCATGGTGGTGCGCAGCAAGGACCCCGTGTACCAGCAGCAGCAACTCGGCGGAGGAAAGGCCGAAGCGAGGATGGAAGCGCTCTACCGTGCTTTCGTCACCAACCCGGCGAACCGGGCCGCGCTCGGGACAGCGATCCGCACCGTGGCGAACGCGAACAAGCCCTTGATGTTCCACTGCTCCGCCGGGAAGGACCGCACCGGAATCCTCGCGGACACGATCCTGCGCGCGGTCGGCGTTCCGGCCTCCACGTCCGAGGGCGACTACCTCCTCAGCAATCAACTCCGCGCGGCATCGGACGCCGCACTGAAGAGCCAGCTCAAGGCCGCGGGGTTCATGCAGGACCCGGACCTGCTCGACCCTTTGCTTCAGGTGCGCAGCAGCTACCTGGGGGCGTTCAGGGCGCAGACGGTGGCCGACTACGGAAGCTTCGGCGCCTTCCTTACGGAAGGGCTCGGGCTCGATGCGGTCACCTTGTTCAAGCTGCGGTCCCGCATCGTCGGCTGATCCCCGGAAGCGAGCGTCTGCTGGCGAACGGCTACCGTGGCCACGGGCGTGGTAGCCGGTCCCGTCACAGGTTGGGCTCGCTCACGGTGACGGGACACAGCGGGGCGTACGTACGCGGTTGTCGTCAGCCGGGTTGGAAGAACGCGAGCATTTTCTGGGCGGCATCCGGCGACATCATCAGTTCCTGCAGGTCCGCGGACATCCGGGCGGCAGCGCCGGTGCGTTCGAACATCTCGCTTTCGTATTCTTTGACGGCGGCGGGATGGTCGTCCGGGTGCGCGGCCAGCGCGAGGCCGAGCAGAGCGCCGTCGAGCAGCGCCATGTTGGCTCCTTCACCCACTGGCGGCATCAGGTGCGCGGCATCGCCGATCAGCGTGACGCCCCGCGTCGACGGCCAGGTCAGGCCAACGGGGAGCGTGTTGATCGACCGGGGCAGGACCGTGTCGTCGCAGGCTGCGATCAGTGCGGTGAACCGCGAGTCCCAGCCGCTGAGTTCCTCGATCAGCCGCGCCCGGGCGGCGGCCGGATCGTCGAAGGTGATCCCGCTGGTGGCGAACCAGTCCTCGGCGGTGTTGTAGAAGCTGAGGCCGATGCGAACGCGGCCGTCGCCGTTGCGCTGTGCTGCCAGGGATTTCCCGTCGCCGAGCACCCAGTAGTTGCCGCGCCCGACCATCGCCGCGAGGTCGGGGTGGGTGCGGTCGATATCGGGTATGCCGAGTTCGACGACGTTCTGGCCGATGTGCGTCGGTCGAGCGTCGGTGAGCAGTGAACGGACTCGGGAGTTCGCGCCGTCGGCGCCGACCAACAGGTCGTACGTCGCACTGCTGCCGTCGGCGAAGTGCAGCACGCCGTTGTCGGCGGACTCGAACGCGTGCCCCCAGCGCACCGCGTGCTCAGGAAGGGAGTCCAGCAGCAGGTTGCGCAGGTCGGCACGGTCTACTTCGGGTCGCTCAAGCGGGGCGTCCTCGGGAGTGTCCTCCTGTAGCAGCAGGGTGCCGTCCGGCTCCAGGAGCCGCATGTCCTGCCCCTCACCACGGGCGATCGCGTGGAACTGGTCGATCAGACCAGCCGCACGCAGCGCCCGCTGCCCGGAGTGGATGTCGAGCATGCCGCCCTGACCGCGCGCATCACGCGACGACTCGCGTTCGTACACCACCGCGTCGATGGCGTTCACGTGCAGTACCCGGGCCAGGGCCAGGCCGCCCAGGCCGGCTCCGACGATGGCGATGGTCATAGCTGCCCCCGATTCACTGTATTGTTCAATACACTGTATCGCTCCCAAC
This sequence comes from Streptomyces sp. TLI_146, assembly GCF_002846415.1. Taxonomy (NCBI): domain Bacteria; kingdom Bacillati; phylum Actinomycetota; class Actinomycetes; order Kitasatosporales; family Streptomycetaceae; genus Streptomyces; species Streptomyces sp. TLI_146. The sequence goes on along the minus strand of NZ_PJMX01000001.1, from coordinate 757,967 downwards.
GCTGTATTGTCGTCGGCATGTTGGTGTGGGAGCGGCCGGAGCCGCCGGAGCGACCGATGCCGGCCCCGCTGAGCAGGGAGCGGATCGTCCAGGCGGCGATCCAACTCGCCGATGCGGACGGCCTGGACGGGGTGTCGCTGCGCAAGGTCGCCGCGGTGTTGAACGTCGGCCCGATGCGGCTGTACGGCTACATCGCCACCAAGGAGGAGCTGCTCGACCTGATGGTCGACGCGGTCCACGCGGAGATCCAGCCGGCCGGAGACAGTTGGCGAGAGGTGCTGCGTTCCCTTGCCGAGACCACCCGGCAGGCCGCCCACCGGCACGAATGGCTCGCCGATTTGCTCGGCGGGCGGCCCCAGCTCGGGCCGAACACGCTGGCCAGCGGAGAGGCCGTGCTGGCCGCGATGGGCGGTGTCGACCTGGACACGGTCGTACCGGCGGTCGCCGCGGTCAATGCGTACGTGATCGGCGCGGTACGGCGGGAGATCACCGAGCGGCGCGCCGAGCGGGTCTCCGGGATGGACCAGGAGCAGTGGCAGGCCACCTTCGGGCCTTATCTCCAGCGGACCTTCGACACCGGCCGATTTCCCGCGCTGGCCTCCTTCGTCCACGACGGCCCCCACCTGGACGCCGACCAAACCTTCCGGACCGGCCTCGACTTCCTCCTCGACGGCATCGAGGCCCGCGTCTCAAGCTGACGCGCGGTCGGGGGGCGTAGTGCGGCCCGGGGCCAGGGTGCCGCCCCGACCGTGGCCGACATGCCCTTCCGGCTGACGTCGGGGCCGGTCCGAAACCCCTTGGAGGCTCGGGGACCGGCTTGCTGAAATGGGAGACGGCCGCTGTCGGAGTCGAAGGGATGCGGCGATGACCGAGATCAGACTGCACCTGTCGGTGCGCGGCCTCACCGACGCGGACCTGCCGAACTGGGCGTCGAGGAGCGCAATCCGCGCGCCCGAGCCCTCTACGAACGCCTGGGCTACCGGGCCTTCGGCCGCGAGCTCGACTCCTGGGACGTGGAGGCGGAGGACGGCTCGCTCCAGCGGTACGAGACGATGTGCACGCTGATGCGCAAGGACCTGGCGTGACGCTGGATCAGCAGATGTGTGTGATTCACCGTCCCTGCGGCCGTGTCGGCCAGAGCAGCGCCTGAGCGACGATGACTCTCTCGCCGTTGAAGGAGATGGCGGGGCCTTCATACAGTTCGTAGCCAAGACCGATCGCTTCGCTCACACGGTGGCAGAACGTGGCGTCGTCCGGCCCGGTCAAGACTCGGTAGATGGGCAGTCCGTTTGGTGGCGTGCTCATGAGGTGAAGGATGCCAGACGCACCCGTTCACCGGGCCAGTCTCTCTCTGCCCGCAGCGACCAGCCGTTTCGGTATGACCGGGCGGCCCGCTGGCCGCCTCCCCCGATCGGGAGAGTGAATTCTCCCGCCTTCCCGCGATGTGCCCATGGGCCCCGAAAGGCGAATTTCCCAGCGGAAGTGAAGCGGCGCTACGACCTCGTCGGCTTCGACCTGCGGGGCGCCGGGCAGAGCACCCCAACGCCGCTCGCGACAGGCGGTACCGCCGCGAGGCGATCCGCGACAAGGCCCGGTATCCGCTGTACGGCGACTTCGGGCCGCCATCACACCCTGTGCGTTCTGGCAGCAGGGCAGCGAGCCGCAGACCAGGATCGACAACACGGTCGGTGCGCTGATCACGCAGAACGAGTGGTACTCCCAGACGCGCCTCTTTTCCGGCCGGGCCATGCAGGGCAGAAGTCGCAACCCTCGCACGTTTCCCGTCCCCACACCTCCGAGCTGCCCGCGAACGCACTACGTCTCTAACCCCGAGCGGTCCCGGAGCCGTCCCCAACCCACCTCAATCCACAAGTAAGTGCGCGCTGACCGGCTATTTTGTGAGGAGGTGGATCAAGTCGTACGGAGGGGGTGTCGAGGCTGAGACAGTTCAGCGGGCAGCGCGCCAAGAGAGTCGTACCGCGGACGGCCGACGAAGCGGCGGATACGGGGGAGGGCTCCGTCGAAACCCACCATGGTCTGTCGGAGTCTGAGGCCATGACCGAGTCAGCCCAGGATCCCGATGTCTCCCGGGACCCCTATGCCACGTATGCGGCCATGCGGTCCGCATGTCCGGTCCAGTCCGTGCCCGCTGGTTCCGGAGGGCGTGCCAACTACCTCGTCACCGGCTACGCGGAGGCCCGGGAGGCCCTCAGTGACCCCCGTCTGTCGAAGGACACGAGCGCCTTCTTCGCGGGCAAGGAGTCGCGGCGCCGCCTGCATCCGGCGGTGGCTCACACCATGCTGGCCAGTGACCCGCCCAGGCATACCCGGCTGCGGAAGCTGGTGACCAAGGAGTTGACGACCGGGGCCGTCAGACAACTGCGTCCCTTCATCGCCCGGACCACCCACGAACTGCTGGACCAGTGGCCCGTCGGCGGGCCGCTCGATTTCGTGGCCCGCCTGGCGGTTCCCCTGCCGGTCATCGTGATCTGCCAACTGCTCGGAGTGCCGCAGGCCGACCGGCCCGCGGTCCAGCGCTGGTCCGCGGAACTGTTCGCGGAGGGAGAGCCCGACGTCATCGACGCGGCTTCACACGCGTTGGCCGGGTACATGACGGACCTCATCGCCGCGAAGCGTCTGGACCCCGGCAGCTCGCTCCTGGACCGGCTCATCTCGGCCCGGGACGGAGAGGACCGTCTGAGCGAGGAGGAGCTGGTTTCCCTGGCCGTGCTGCTGCTCGTGGCCGGACACGAGACGACCACCAATGCCCTCGGCAACGCCCTCTTGGCGCTGCTCCAGCATCCGGGCGTGCTGGCTCGCCTCCGGGAGAACCCGGACAGGGTTTCTGCCGCGATGGACGAACTGCTCCGATTCGACTCGGCGGTGAGCATGGCCACCTTCCGGTTCACCACGGAGGCCGTCACGCTCGGCGGCACCGAGATCCCGGCCGGTGTCCCGGTGCTGGTCGCGCTGGGGGCGGCCAATCGCGACCCGGCCCGGTTCCCGGAGCCGGACCACCTCGACCCGGACCGGGACGCGGCCGCTCATCTCGCGTTCGGTCACGGCATCCACCGCTGTGTCGGCGCCCCCTTGGCCGTGGCCGAGGTGGAGATCGCCCTGCGAGCGGTACTGACCCGATTCCCCGGAATCCGCCTCGCCGTACCGCCCGCCCGACTGGAGTGGCGGCGTACCCGTCTCGTCCGGGGGCTGGCCTCGCTGCCCCTGCTGGCCTAGACCAAACGCGACCTCGTCTGGGGGACGGCGCCTCCCGCCCAAGGTCCGTGTCGCCGTCAATGGCTGTGCGCGGATGCCTCGTTCGAGGTGGTGACCGCAACTGGATCGGTGGAACGCTGCGGCGCCGCAGGGTCTTCCGCGGGCTTGGACCTCGCCAGCCACAGGCCGGTGAACACGGCGGTGGCCAAGGTGATGGCGCCGGCCGCCATGAAGGCGCTGTTGAGGCCGGTCTCGAAGGAGGCGCCGCCGGACTGCCGATGGCGGACGACGGCTCCGAGTACCGCCACCCCGAGCACCGCACCGATCTGCCGGGTGGTGCTGCTGATGCCCGAGGCGAGGCCGCCTTCCTGCGTGCTGACCGCTTGGATGGCGGCTCCCGTCAGCGGGGACAGGGTCAGAGCGAAGCCGGTCCCGACGACTCCCAGCCGCCACCACACGTTCCCGTAACCGGTGTCGGCGTGCACCATGCCGAGCGCAAGCAGTCCCAGGCCGGCCAGGGCCAGGCCGGTGGTGACCACGATGCGGAAGCCGTACCGGGCGGCGAGCCGGCCCGCGTACGGGCTGACGATCACCATGGCAAGGGAGACGGGGAGGGTTTGCAGGCCGGCGCGCAGGATCGAGCTGCCCTGGACGTACACGAAGAACTGGGAGAAGAAGAACGACGAGCCCATGAGCGCGAACCCCACCACGACCATGGCGGTGTTGGACACGGTGAACAGCCGCTGCCGGAACAGCCGCAGCGGCAGCATCGGAGCGGAGCGCCGCGCTTCGACGGCGACGAAGGCGGCGAGGAGGATCGCTGCCGCGGCGAAGCTGCCCAGGATGACCGGTGAGGTCCAGCCGCGGGCACCACCCTCGATCAGCCCGTAGGTCATCGCCCCCACCCCCAGTACGGACAGCACCGTGCCCGGGATGTCGATCGCGGGGGCGTTCGGATTGCGGGCCTCTTCAAGGCTGCGCAGACCGACCAGCAGCAGGACCACGCCGATGGGCAGATTGACCAGGAAGATGGCGGGCCAGCCGAAGGCATCTGTCAGCACGCCGCCGGCCACGGGGCCTGCGGCCAGACCGATCCCGCTGAGTCCGGCCCACAACCCGATCGCCTTGACGCGTTCCTGCGGTACGGGATACGCGGCGGCGAGCAGGGCCAGCGAGGCAGGGCTCAGCGCCGCGGCCCCGATGCCCTGCAACACCCGGCCGGCGACCAGCCAGCCGACCGAGGGCGCGAGGCTGCACAGCAGCGACGCGGCGGTGAACACGGCCACGCCGGTGAGGTACACCCGCTTGCGGCCGAACCGGTCGGCGAAGATGCCGCCGGACAGCAGCAGCATGGCGACCAGCAGTACGTACGCGTCGACGATCCACTGCAGACCGGTGAGCTGAGTGTGCAGCCGGTGCTGCATATCGGGCAGCGCCGCTCCCACGATCGTGTTGTCGAGCAGGACCATGAATTGGCCCAGGCAGGTCACCGCGAGCAGCACGGCCCGGTTCGGTCGACTGCCTACGTCCGCCGCATGCGATGCAGGCATGGGGTTCCTCTCCCTCGTTGGTGGCGCCCGACTGCGGTCGACACGGGTGGCGATACACCTGAGCGCTCTAAAGCAGTCGGTGACTGCGTTAGGAGACTGTAAGGAGGTTGCCTCGCAAACGCAAGTGCCGACTGCGTTAAGGTGGGGGGCATGAACGAGCAACAGCGAGCCCGGCGGCCCGGCGGGCGCAGTGCCCGCGTCGCCGCGGAGGTGCACCAGGCCGTCACCGACCTGATCAGCGAGCGCGGCTACGGCAACTTCACCGTCGGCGACGTCGCGGCCCGCGCGGGGGTGGCCGACAGCAGCATCTACCGCCGGTGGGGCAACCTGGAGACCCTGCTCACCGACGTGGCGCTCACCCGCCTCAACGCGCGGTCACCGATGCCCGACACCGGGAGCCTCGCCGGTGACCTGCGCACCTACGCGGCCCAAGTGGCCCGCGAGATCACCGGACCCGACGGACTGGCGGTACTGCGCCTGGCCGTCGCCCTGTCCAACAGAGGTCAGCAGGGCCTGCAGGCCGGTGACAAACTCCGCGCCGAACGCACCCGGCAGCTGCAGTCCATGCTCGATCGCGCCCGCGAGCGCGGCGAGGACGCCCCCGACGCGTTCGGCGTGATGGACCACATCCTGGCCCCGATGTATATCCGCGTCCTGTTCGACATGGGCCCGCTCACCCCGGAATACGTCGACGGGCTGGTCGACCGACTGCTGTGACCTCGGTCCGGCCCCGGGTGAAGCCGACGGCCGGGGATGTCCCGTGGAGGGGCATCCCCTACGGACCCCGAGGAGGTTTTCCCCCTTGCGGCCCGGGGGGTCACTCCATGTCCCGGTGCGGCAGCCAACAGGCAGGATCCATCCATGACTTCACGGCGAACAAGAATCCGGATTCTGGCTGGCGCGGCGGTCCTCGGCAGTGTGTCGGCCCTGGTGGCTCCCGTCTCGGCGGTGGCCGACTCCCACGGCGAGCCGGCACGAGGTGGGGCCGTCGTCTCCGTCGAGCAAGCCGCCGATCTCACAGCGCAGGAAGTGGCCGGGGAACTCCGGGGAACCTTCGACTCGTCCCAGGTCCGCTACGGCGTGACCGCCTATCGGGTCACCTACCGCACCACTGACAGCGCGGGCGCCCCCACGACCGCGAGCCAACTCGTCGTCCTGCCCACGAACGGGACGCGCTACCTGTCCACTGTCTCCTGGCTGCACGGCACCACCGTCTACCGCAAGGACGTCGCCTCGGAGGATCCGAAGTCGAACGACCGGCTCACCGCCCTGCTGTTCGCCTCGACCGGGCGGGCCGTCTCGGCCCCCGACTACGTGGGCCTCGGATCGGGCGAAGGCTTCCACCCCTACGGTGACCCTCGGGCCACCGTCGCGGCCTCGGTGGACGGCCTGCGTGCGGCCCGGACCTTGGCCCACCGCAAAGGCCGGGAGCTGAAGCGGAAGGTGCAGGTCAGCGGATTCTCGCAGGGCGGCCCCGCGACCATGCTGGTCGGCCGGGCGCTTCAACAGGAGGGCGCCGACCGCTACTTCCGGCTGGGGGCGCTCGCCCCGGTCAGCGGCCCCTACGACCTCTCGGCCTTCGAGGCCGCCGCAGCCGACGACAAGATCGAAAAATCGGGCATCTACCTCGCGTACTTCGTGACCGCCTGGAACAAGATGTACGGCCTCTATACGTCACCCGGTGATGTCTTCAACTCCCACTACGCCGACAAGGTGGAGGGTCTCTTCGACGGCTATCACACCACCGAGCAGATCGTCGACACACTCCCGGCGGCCTCCAAGGACCTGTTCACCGAGGACTTCCTGAACAAGATCCGCGAGCCGGGCGGTGTCCTGAAGGACAAACTGCGCCCGATGGACCACACGTGCGACTGGCGGCCGAACGTACCGGTGGAGATCTTCCACGGCCGGGGCGACAAGGACGTCGACTTCAGTCACGCGACGTACTGCGCGGACCAGTTGGTGAGGAACGGCGCTGCCCCCCGGCTGACCGACGTCGGTGACCACGACCACAGCGGATCGCTGCGACAGGCTCTGCCCCGGATCGTCAGGTTCTTCGACGAGTCGGCGAAGACCGACTGAAGCGCGCCACCAGCAAGGGCCGGTCGAGCGGAGGCACCTCCGACCGGCGACGCGCGAAGGGTGCCGCGAACACCCCATCCGCGCGCCGCCGGACAGCCGAGGTCAGCCGCGGATCACGACTGCGGAGCGGGCTCCTCCGGGGCGAGTGAGTTGCCGCCGGAGATCCGGCCGCAGTCGGACGGCGCGGTACGGCCGGCGAAGCGGTCGTTCAGCCAGCCCAGCGCGACGGGCGCCCAGGCGAGGGTCGCACCCGTGTGGCTGAGCACCTCGTACTGGCTGTACTTGACCGCGGAGCCGCCGGTGGCGCAGTACTGCCGGGCGAGCGAGCGCACGTCGCCGGCGACCATCACGCCGTCGCCGGTGCCGATGCCCGGGCGGTTGCTGAAGGTCCCCTCGAGGACGCCTCCGTCGCCCTGGCCGATGAACCCGGGGACGGACGGGGTGCCGGCGGAGCCGAGGTTGAGCTTGTTCATCGCCGTCACGAAGGCGGGGATCGAGTTGGGGTTGGCGTACTCCGGCTTCGCCATCTTCTTCCAGGTCAGCCCCGGGTAGCGGCCGAGGGCGTCGACGATGGAGCCGCGCTCCAGGTCCTTGTAGACGCTCAGACCGTAGCTGTTGAGGTAGCTCTTCAGGTCGATGTCGTACGAGCGGGAGACACCGATGACGGCCATGGGGATGACGCCGGTCCAGACCAGCGATCCGTCGACGTACTTGAGGTTGTGCGCCGGGTCGACGAGCAGGCCGCCCTCGGCGTAGCCGACCAGTCGGCGGTTCACGTCCGGCGCGTAGCTCGGCGCGAGTGCGGCGGCCCAGTTGGTCGCGATGGCACCGCCCGAGTAGCCGATGAGGCCGAAGGACGTGGTGGAGTTGAGCCCGGTCTCGGCCGCCTTCGTCGCGGCGCGGATGGAGTCCAGGGTGTTGGTCCCGTACTCCGGTCCGGCGGCGAAGTTCGCCTGCTGCCCCTCGGTGTCCGGGATGACGACGTTGTAGCCCTTCAACAGCAGTGGCGCGATGAAGAGAGCCTCCGCGTTGGGGATGGCACCGCCCAGGGTGACGCCGCCGGCGATCGCCCGGGAGGGGCTGTCCTCCGGGTTGAGCGAATCGTAGAACGACTGGTAGGAGACGGCCTTGCTGCTGTCACCCGTCAGACTGCGCACCACCGTGGTCACGTTGGCGGCCGGGCGGCCCTGCGCGTCGGTGGTGCGGTACAGCAGCTGGACCGCCTTGAGGGGGGTGGGGATGCCCAGGACGTGGTACTGCAGGGTCCGCGTCTTCAGTACGGTGCCCGGCGCGAACGCGGACAGCGGCTCGCTGCCGTCGTAGGCGTAGAACGGGTCGCTTGCCGAGGCCGTCGCGGCGGCCGGCGTGGCTGCGACAGCGCTGGCGGCGGGCGTGGCCGCCATGGCTGCGGCGGCGACAGCGACGGAGATCAGGCGAACAGCTGCCTTGGACATGCGGTCCTCGATTCCTGGGGGAGCGACGCGCCGGCAGGGGGGCCGGTGCGCGACACCTCGGGCCTGCCGGGGCGGCGGTCCCCGGCAGGGAAATGCAGTGAATGACGCGGCCGAGGTCCTGCCACATCTGGCCATCCACCAGCCAGTCGTGTTACCAACCAGTAGGTGATGTCCCGGAAACATCATGGGGCCGACACGCGGCCGAGTCTCCGGGGTGGGGAACAGAGATGTGCGAGGTGGATTGTGACCGGATCCAATGCCGCGGAAGGCATGCAGGTGCCGCGGTTCGGCGGTGTGCCGGTCCACAAGCGGCTCCAGGACGCCTCTAGTGCGTTGGAGCGCGCCGTGATGGTCAGGCTGGTCGAGCAGCTGCCGGTGTACGGCACGCTGCCGGCGGAGCACCTCGGCGGTGACATCGCCAAACAAGTGACGCGCGGTATACGGACCTTCGCGGCGGTCCTGTCCACCGGGGAGATGCCCGGCCAGGCCGAGGCGGCGGCCATCCGCGAGTCCTCGGCCCGGCGTGCCGACGAGGGCGTGCCGCTGGAGGCCGTGGTCGGTGCCTACCACCTCGGTGCGGAGGAGTGTGCCGCCCAGGTCTTCTCAGCGGCCGAACCGGGCGACCTGGCAGACGTACTGCTGGTGCAGCGCCAACTGCTCGCGTACCTGCGACTGGTGAGCTGCGAGGTGGCGGCCGGGTACGTACAGGAGCGGCAGACGGCGCTCGGCGACGAGCAGGTCGCTCTGCAGACGCTGCTGTCCCGGCTGCTGGAGGGCGGCAATCCGCAGGGCGCGGCGGACCGGGCCGGCATCCGGCTGCCGCCGTGCTATCTGGTGCTGAGCATCGCGGTGGGGCCGCACCCGGACGAGCTGGTGCCCGGCGTGAATCACTCGGTCGCCGCCCGCCGCAAGCTCCGGCGGCTGCGCAACGAACTCCAGCGCCAGACGACGGGCGTGCCGCTGTCGGTGCTGTCCGGAGAGGGCGGGCTCGCGCTCATCCCGTACGAGACACCCCCCGCCGAGTTCGGCCCGGCGGACCGGGAGCGGCTGTCCCGCCTCGTGGAGCAACTCGGCCAGATGTGCGGCGCCGAGCTGTTGGCCGCGGCGACGGTGGCGGCGCCCGAAGGGGTCGCGGAGGCCGCCCGGCTGGCCGGGGAGGTGTGCGCAGTGGCGGAGGCGTCAGGCCGGGGGCCCGGGCTGTACCTGCTCGACGACGTCCTGCTGGAGTACCAGTTGAGCCGTCCGAGCCCGGCCAGGGCGGGGCTGGCCGCACTGCTCGACCCGCTGGATTCCCGCCCGGAACTGCTCGACACGCTGCGCGCCTTCCTGGCGCGGGGTCTCGACCGGCGCCGGGCCGCAGCCGGGCTCCAGGTGCACCCGAACACGGTCGACTACCGCCTGCGCAAGGCCACCGAACTCACCGGCCTGGACGCGTCCCGCGGCGCCGACGTGCTGACCCTGCGGGCGGCGCTGGCCGCCCACGACGCCGTACGCCAGGCCACACCGGACGCAAACCGGCCCATGACGCCCAAGCCGCTGAACTGGTGGTCGGCCCGGACATAGCGCTCCGGCAGCGCACGTTGCGGGCGGCCGCTGCACGCGACCGAAGGTCCAGGTCCCGTGCAGCGGCCGCCAGGCCGCGCGTGCGGTCTACTGCTCGCGGACGACGTTCTCTGCCTGGGGCCCCTTGGGGCCTTGGGTGACGTCGAAGGAGACGCGGTCGTTCTCGTAGAGCTCTTTGAAGCCCTGGGTCTGAATGGCGGAGAAGTGGACGAACACGTCCGGCCCGCCGTCGTCCTGCTCGATGAAGCCGAAGCCCTTCTCGGCGTTGAACCACTTGACCTTGCCTGTAGCCATGCTCATGTCCTTCAGTCGTGCTGCGGCGTACTTCGCCGCGTCCATCGCCCCCGATCATGGACCCCACCGGTGAACGCCGCCATCCGGCGCGCCCTGTCCCTGCCTCTGAGTTCACGTGAGGCGGAGATGGTCCGAGGAACGGCGGTGTCAGATCGTGCGCTGAGGGTTCATTCGCCTGCGGCCTCCTCGGCTTCCCACCGCAGCAGGTCGCCCGGCTGGCACTTGAGTACCTCGCAGAGCGCGGCGAGCGTCGCGAAGCGCACCGCCTTGGCGCGGCCGTTCTTGAGTACTGCCAGGTTGGCGGGGGTGATCCCTATGCGGTCCGCGAGCTCGCCCACGGACATCTTGCGTTTGGCCAGCATCACGTCGATGTCGACGGTGATCGGCATCAGATCACCTCGTCCAGCTCGGCCTGCATCCGGGCCGCTTCGACGTCGCGGGCGACGGCCTGGGCGAGCAGCATCCGCAGTACGAGCACGAGGAGCGCGACTCCCAGGATGGCCACGCCGATCCCGCCCATGATGAGGGTGACGCCCGGGTCGTCCCGCTGGCCCGGCGCGTTGACGGCCGTGACCGTGAACCACACGAGGGCAGCCGCCACGATCGCGCCGATGATGCCGTCCACGTACCGGAAGGCGGCGTGGGAGAACACGGTCCCGCGTCGCACCATCGCCACCAGCCGCCAGACGCACACCAGGGCGACCTGGACCGACACCATGCCCACGATCGTGATCACGCGCAGCGCGGTCAGCGGGACCGTGCCGTCCTCCGGGTCGTTCCCGCTGATCAATGTCCACATCATCATTGCCTGGACGAACGCGGTTCCGGTGAGGACCACCACGAGCACGGCGCGCAGCGCACGCACGGTCAGCTTTCCCATGACTTGCCCTTCCATCGAATCACGATGGAAACCTATCGAAAATCGATAGGTTGGGCAAGGGCTGGGACGGGGGGGGTGGGTGGCAGCTTCGCGCGGCGGCGGACGTCGCCGTCCAGGGCGCGGCGGTTGCGTGAGCCGTCTCGATCTCGCCGAGGTCAGTTTCACTTGCACACGCCGAATGCCGCCCGGCCACGCCGGAGTCCTGTATGCCCGGTGGGCTGCCCAAGGGGCGGGCTGCGGCCCGTCCGGCGGATCATGTGGTCGCAGGCGCCAAGATGTGCACAGCATCCTGACGGGGCACGCCCGGCGTCTCTGCGCAGACGCGTGGCGGCCCGCGTCGGAGGGGGTTCGTCACGGCTTGGCCGTACTTTGGCGCCAAAATCGGTCGCGTACGGCTTGTCGGGGGTGGGGGAGTGCGGGGCGGCGTTCCGGGGCTCCGGGGTGCCACCCCCTTGCGGACCCGGACTGTCGGGAGCCGGGCAACCATCCCATACCGGAACATAGGGCTCCAGTTGCAGATGGCTGAAGTTGTCCCCTATGAAGTCGCGGCTCCTGAGTGGCGTGGTTGCATTTGTTCATGATCATTAACGCGCAGGAAACATCCCGGTCGCGGACGTATCTGGACCACGTCCTGGAGCACTGGCAGGAGGACGAGGACGCCGAGGCGCTCGTCCAGGGTGCGCAGCGGCTGACCCGCAGGGAGGCCCGGCAGCGGCTGTTCGGTCTGGGGCACGCGTTGAGGCGGCAGGGGCTCGCGCCGGGCGACGGTGTGGGGTTGTTCCTGGCCAACCGTGTGGACTCCGTCCTGGTGCAGCTCGCGGTCCATCTCATCGGCTGCCGCGTGGTGTTCCTGCCGCCCGAGCCGGGGCCCGGCGAACTCGCCGCGCTGGTCGAGCAGTCCAAGGCACGCGCCGTGGTCACCGACCCCGTCTTCGCGGCGCGCGCCGCCGACGCGGCCGGGCGCAGCGTCCACGCACCCGTACTGCTCAGCGTCGGCCCCAGTGAGCAGGGTTGTACGGATCTCCTGGCCGTGGCGGCCCGGTGCCCCGTGACGCGCCCCGAGGGCGTGCCCGCCCCGGCGGCGGACGAAGCCGTCACCGTCCTCTACACCGGCGGCACCCTGGGCCGCCCCAAGCTCGCGGCCCACAGCCACCGGTTGTACGACGTGCTGACAGAGGGCCTGGAGGCGGACGGGCGCGACGCTCTTTCCACAGGTTTCTTCCCGACCATGGACCCGCGTACGGACCGCGTACTCGTCTCCACGCTGCTCACACACGCCAGCGGCCACCTCACCTCGCTTCAGGCACTGGTGACCGGATGCGCCCTCGTCGTGCTGCCCGAGTTCGAAGCGGGCGCGGCCCTGACGGTACTGCGCGAGGAGCGGATCACCGCCACCATGTTCGTCCCGCCCATGCTGTACGCGCTGCTCGACCACCCGCAGTGCGAGGTGGGGGCGCTGCCTGCGCTGCGGCGGATCGTCGTCGGCGGCGCGGCGTCCTCGCCCAGCCGCCTCCAGCAGGTGGTCGAGGTCTTCGGGCCCGTGATCGGCCAGGGCTACGGGCAGTCGGAGGCGCTCGGCATCGCCGCCTTCGACGCGGAGGACCTCGCCTCGCAGGTGGCCCGCCGGCCCGAGCTCTGGCGCAGCTGCGGCCGCGCGATATCCGACACCCAGATCGAGATCCGCGACGAAGACGGCACGACGGTGCTGCCCGCCGGGCAGGTCGGCGAGGTGTGTGTCCGGGGCAAGGCCGTGATGCTCGGTTACTACGAGGACCCGCAGCGCACCGCAGAGGCGTTCTTCGGCGACTGGCTGCGTACCGGGGACATGGGCTACCTCGACGCCGAGGGATACCTCTACCTCGTCGACCGGGCCAAGGACATCATCGTCACCGGCAGCACCAGCGACAACGTCTACTCCCGGGTCCTGGAGGACTTCCTGCTCACGCTCCCCGGGGTGCGCAACGCGGCAGCGCTGGGTGTGCCGGACGAGGCCTACGGGGAGGCGGTACAGATCTTCCTGGCCACGGCCGAGGGCGCCGATGTCGACCCGGACGCGGTCGCGGACGCGGTGACCGCCGAGCTGGGGGACCTGTACACGCCCCGCAAGACGGTCCTGCTCGACCAGCTGCCGACGACCAAGGTCGGCAAGGTGGACAAGAAGGCGCTGCGCGCGGCGTGGACGAGTACGGCCGTGGACACTCGGTAGGTGCCGCTTCCGCCGGGGGCGTGACGGAGGCCTGTGAAGCCGTGTGTCCGGTCCGCCGTCTTCCTCTGTTTCCGAGGTGGTCGCCCTGTCTCACCGGCATCTCGGAAGGGTATAGATGGTTACTTTTCGTGACATTTGGGTGGGTTGGGGGTGACTCGGCCCATAGGACCCACGTCACATACGTAGGAGGCTAGTAGCCCCCCACGGCCCCGACGGCGGTCCCTGGGACGGGCTCTCACCTGCACGGATCCCGTCCCGGGCGGGCGGGGGCCGCTGGTCCCCGGCTGCGAGGCCGCCTAGTAAGAGGGGTCGTTGCCAGGGCGGTCGGGGGTCGGTAGAACTGGATGAGTCGCCGAGCGGCCCGGGTGTTTTCCTCCCGCCGCAGACGAACCCCTCTCCCTCGCGTGAGTGGCTCACGCATGCCCCTGGCATGCCGCGACCGTCCTCGTCCCCTGTGAAAGGCCTGCCTGTGTCCCAGTCCGTCATCCGCCGCATCGCCGCTTCGAAGAAGACCCTCGCGGGTACCGTCGTGGCCCTCGGTGCCGCCGGTTCCCTGCTCGCCACCGTTCCCGCCCAGGCGGCCCCGGTGAGCGCCAAGGCGATCGCCCAGCAGATGATCAAGGACCCGGCGCAGTTCGCGGCGTTCAGCAACATCGTCTCCCACGAGAGTGGCTGGGACCACACCGCCACGAACTCCTCCTCGGGCGCCTACGGCCTGGTCCAGGCCCTGCCCGCCTCGAAGATGGCCTCGGCCGGCGCGGACTGGAAGACCAACCCCGCCACCCAGATCAAGTGGGGCCTGGACTACATGAACGACCGCTACGGCAGCCCCGTCGGCGCCTGGAACTTCTGGCAGGCCCACCACTGGTACTAAGCCACCAGCGGCAGCACACGCAAGAAAGACGCTCGGCCGGGACATTCCCGGCCGAGCGTCTTTCTGCATCTGCATCTACGGAGGCGCGTATCACCCCACCGGCAGGACCTAGTTTTCCTCGTGCGGGTTCGGATAGGTAACGACTGGAGCGCGGTCGTCACCCGCGGGTTTCACGCCCGGAGCCCGCAGGCTGCCGTAGCGCTCCATGCGTTGCCATTTGAGTCTGGAGCCGGACATCGCGGTGAAGACCGACTGGATGACCACCAGGTACATCAGCTGCCGGTAGACGAACTGCTGCAACGGCAGGCTCCACAGGGGGCCGGGGCGCTCTCTGTCCAGGCGGAACGCGTACAGGCCCATCGCCATTTGCAGGAGAAGGAAGGCCAGCCACAGCCCGATGATCCGGATCGGATCGAGGAAGAGCAGCCCGTAGAGGGCGAAGATGTCCACGACGGGCGCGAGCAGCGGCAGCAGCACCTGGAAGAGCAGCAGGTAGACCAGACCGCGGCGGCCCAGTTTTCCTGCGGCACCGCGCTGCACCAGTGCGCCGCGGTGCTTCCACATCGCTTGCAGGGTGCCGTAGCACCAGCGGTAGCGCTGCCGCCACAGGGCGTTCAGCGACGCGGGTGCCTCGGTCCAGGCCACCGCCCGCTCCTCGTAGACCACACGCCAGCCGTCGCGGCACAGCGCCATGGTGAGGTCGGTGTCCTCGGCGAGGGTGACGTCGCTGACGCCGCCGAGAGCGAGCAGCGCCCGGCGGCGGAACGCGCCCACGGCTCCGGGGACGGTGGGCATGCACTCGGCGAGGTCGAACAGACGGCGGTCGAGGTTGAAGCCGACCACGTACTCGATGTGCTGCCAGCGGCCGAGCAGACCGCCGCGGTTGACGACCTTGGCGTTGCCCGAGACGGCGCCCACCCGGGGGTCGGCGAAGGGCTGCACGATCGTGCGGACGGTGGAAGCTTCGAAGACCGTGTCGCCGTCGACCATGACGACCAGCTCGCAACTGGCGGCTGTGAGTCCGGTGTTGAGCGCGGCGGGTTTGCCCGCGTTCTCCTGCCGGATCACCCGCACCCCCGGCAGACCCAGCGACTCGACCAGATCGGCGGTGCCGTCGGTGGAACCGTCGTCCACCACGATGATCTCCACCGGATGGTCCGAGGCGAGCAGGGAGCGCACCGCCGCCTCGATCCCGGCGCTCTCGTTGTACGCGGGAACGATGACGCTGACCGGCTCGGTCACCGGCGCTCCCCAGGACCGGCCGCGGCGCCTCATACGCTGGCGCCGGTGCCGACGAGCGGCGATCAGCAGGATCGCCGCGCGCAGCACGCTGACCGCTCCGGCCGCGTACATCAGTCCGCCCAGCAGCCATACGGCCCAGTCCCCGGCCTGCAGCACCTTGATGAAGGCCATTCCCTGGAGGTGGTCGGTCCATCCGGCGGGCCGGGCCGGGTCGGCCATGCCGACCGCGTCGCCGACCGTCGCGAAGCGGAAGCCCTGCGTCTTGAGCCGTGGGATCAGGGCGCTCAGCGCGGTGACGGTCTGGGACCGCTCGCCGCCGCCGTCGTGCATCAGCAGGATCTGCCCGGCGCGGCCGCGCGGTGTCGCGTTGGCGAGGATGCGGTCCGCGCCGGGGCGCTGCCAGTCCTCGGCGTCCTGGGTGGACAGGACCGTGACGTAGCCGGCCCGGTCGGCCTGTTCGAGGACGGGCCATGCGGCGTTGTCCAGCGCGTCGGACTTCGAGGAGTACGGCGGCCTGAACAACGCGGTGGTGACCCCGGCGGCGCCGGCGACCGCCAGCTGGGTCTCCCTCAGCTCCAAGGAGCGCTGCCAGGGGGCGAGTTCGGACAGGTCGGGATGGGTGAAGGTGTGGATGCCGAGCTGGTGGCCGTCGGCGACGATGCGGCGTACCACGTCCGGGTGAGCGGCGACCTGGGTTCCGACGACGAAGAACGTCGCGTGGACGTGGTTGCGGCGCAGGACGTCCAGGATGCGCGGCGTCCAGAGAGGGTCGGGTCCGTCGTCGAAGGTGAGCGCGATGGTGCGGTCCTGGACGTGGGCGGTGCGCGCGGCCCCGGAGGCATCCGCGATCACGGGGCCGCCGTGGACCACCTGGCTGGGCACCGCATCGGCGCGGCCTTGGGAGCGGGTCACGTCGTCCTGGGTGATGCCGAACATGTGGTGGGTGTAGCCCTGCAGCAGCAGGGCCGTCGACAGGGTCACCGCGAGCACGCAGAGCAGGACCCAGTGGGTGCGGGGGGTGATGCGGCGGGCACGGGCGCGGGCGTGGTGGCCGGCGGGAGCGGTGCGGTGTCGGCGAGCGGTCACGTCAGAGCCTTGGGTCACTTCACGGGCTTGTGGGACGAGCCGACGGCGCGTCCTTTGGGGGAGGGGGCAGGCGCGGCGGTCGCGGTCGGGGCGGCGCTCGCGGTGGGTGCGGATGTGCGCCGCGCCGCGGGTGCGGGGACGGCGGAGACCGGGCGGCCGCTGGGGCCGGGTACCCGGCGGACAGTGGTTCCGGGGCTCTTGCGCGTTGGGGTCTTGGAGGTGGGGGCGGTAGCAGTGGGCGAGCCGGGAGCGGTCGCGCTGGGTGCGGCCGGGTGGGCCTGTGCCCCCTTCGGGAAGATGGGGGAGTTGATGGTGGGGCCGCCCAGGATCGTGCTGGTGAGCAGGGCGACGTAACCGACGGCAGGGATCATCAGCAGCCCGGCCGCGCGGAAAACGTGACGTTGGCGTCGTCCGGAGGCATCGACGAATACGGGCTGCCCTGATTCATGTGGGGGTATATCCGTTTGGGGCTGGGGCTGGGGCTGGGATTGCTCGGGAGTGTCGAGTACCGGCAGCTGTGCGGTGAGGGTGTCCGTGCACGCGGGCTCCCACGCGGAGGAGGTGTGTGCCTGTGGTGGTGTCCACTGCGCGGTTTGCCTTGCGTCCCAGGGCTGCGCAGACGTGTCAGGGACGAAGCCCCCGCCGTATTCGCGGCTGTAGACATAGGTGTATCCGGCATCGCCGTCCGGGTTCTCGCCGTACGCCGTTCCGCTGTCGTCTGTCCACCGCACCCGTCGTGTCTCCTTGTCCCGGCCGACCGGCATGGTCGCCCACGGGGAAAGAGCGAACGTGGCCGGAAGTGTTACACCCCCGTTCCCACAGGGCGGATGAACCGACTGGAAAGGGTTGATCCGGACAGGGGGTGGGTGGAGAGGTCGATGCGGACGCGCTGTTGTCGTCCCCGGCTACCGCACCGGTCCGCTGATTTCGCCGCGTGCGCGGTGCCGGGGCGTGAGGGGCCGCCGGTGCGCGGTGACACTTCTGTCGCCGCTGGCGCTGTTCATCATGGGGACGTCGACGTGACCGGAGCGCGGCGGATGACACGGGCTCGCCAGGAACCCGGTGCGAACGAGGATGGTCTTGGGCCAGGTACAGCAATCCCGGCGCATACGGGCGGACGACGGGGAACTGGGCGCGGCGGTCGCGCGGGCCCAGGAAGGTGACGAGGCCGCCTTCGCGGTGGCCTACCGGATCGTGCAGCCGGGCCTGCTGGGCTATCTACGTGCTCTCGTCGGCAACGACGCCGAGGACGTCGCCTCCGACGCCTGGCTGGAGATAGCCCGTGACCTCGGGCGCTTCAAGGGCGATGGGGCGGGATTTCGCGGCTGGACCGCCACGATCGCCCGGCACCGGGCACTGGACCACCTCCGTCGCCAGCGCGCCCGGCCCCGGGTCGGCGGGACCGAACAGGACCTCCTGCATCTGCCCGCGCCGCACAACACCGTTGACCAGGCTCTGGAGTCCCTCTCCACCGAACAGGCCCTGGAGCTGGTCCGCACGCTGCCGCAGGACCAGGCCGAGGCGGTGCTCCTGCGGGTCGTCGTCGGCCTGGACGGCCCCGCTGCCGCCCGCGCCCTGGGCAAGCGCCCGGGAGCGGTACGCACAGCCACCCACCGGGGGCTCAAGCGCCTGGGCCGCCAGCTGGGCGTGGGCTCCGAGGCGGAGGCCGGTGTGACGAATGAGGCTTCCCACGCGCTGGGAAAGTCGACATGAACACCGCCAAGGGCACCATCGATCGATCTGAACGCATGCGGCCATGCGTCGGGAACGAATTGAAACGGTCATACGGGAACGGAAGAGAACATGGGTGAGCGGCTGAGCGGCGACGGAGTTCCGGTCCGTCACCGGCATGGACGCGCTGGCGGCCCTGCATCCGACCCCGGGGACGCGCACGGCTTCGGCGCGCTGGAAGCGGTGCTGGCCGCCGCTCTGCGCGCCGACGACCTCGACCCCGAGGCCGAGCGGCGTGCCCTGAATGCCTTCCGGGCCGCCGCCCATGGCGCTGCCGCTCCGGCACGCACCCGGCGCTGTGACGACTGGCGTCGCCCCGAGGAGCGGGGTGTCCGGCACCCGCTGCGAATGACGTTCGGCGTGGTGTTCGCCAGCCTCGCTCTGGGCGGTGTCGCGGTCGCGGCGATCGGTTCCGCCACCTCGCCCTCCGACGGGACCGATGCTGACCGGGCGACCGCCCGGCCGTCGGCAAGTACCCCGACCGCGCGCGGCGGTGCGGCCCTGTCGGCGCCACCCCGCAGCTCCGGCCCGACGGACCGTCCCTCTCCTGCCGAGGACACCGCAGATCGCTGCCGCGCCTATGAACAGACGCTGAAGGACGGCCAAACGCCCAAGGGGACGGCCTGGCAGCGGCTCGTCGACGCCGCCGGCGGCAAGAGCAAGGTCCCCGCCTACTGCGCCGAGGAACTGACGCGTGCGACGGCCACCCCCCGCAAACCGACCGACACGGATAAGCGCGCCCAGCATCCCGCAGGCCCCGGCAACGGCACTCCGGACAAGTCCGGAGCCTCCGGTACCGGCACATCCGGGGGCAACCCCGGCGGTACGCATGGCCCATCCGGCAGCGGTCAGCGGAGCGGCGGTGAGCCGGGGACGGGGAAGCACCCGCAGTAGTGCCCTCCCACACGCTGCTTCGCTGGGCGCGCGTTCCAGGGGATGACTGCCGCTAGTTGCGGTACCGGAACACGATCCGGCCGCGCGTCAGGTCGTACGGCGGGAGCTCCACCAGCACCCGGTCCTCCAGCATGATCTTGATGTAGTTCTTGCGGATCTTCCCGCTGATGTGTGCGAGCACCTGGTGGCCGTTCTCGAGCTCCACAGTGAACATGGCGCTGCGCAGGCACTCGACGACCTTGCCCTCGACTTCGATGACGTTCTTGTGCTTGGTCATCGCACCAGCTCCAGGTTGCTGTTCATCGGGCGGGCGCCGATGCCCTCGAACAGAGCCGAGGCTGCTTGGTTGGACTCGTCGACTTCCGCCCAGGCCGCTGCGCACCCGGAGCGGTGCAGCGTTCCCAGCGCGTGGGCGAGCAGCGCCCGCGCGATGCCGCGGCGCTGCTTGCCGGACTGGACCGCGACCAGCCCGATGCGTGGCCGCTTGACTCTCACCACCCGGATCAGCCCCAGGTAGCGGTCCGGCGTCGCGGCGACCGTGTACATCGACGGGTCGACGATCGTGTCGCCTTCGGTACGGGGAATGACCTCCACGGGCATCGACTGCCACCCGACGCCCGCCTCGACTTCGTCGCGGATCGCTCGGTCCACCGCTCGCAGCAGACTCTCGTCCGCCTGACCGGCGGGCACGATCGTCACGCCCGCGGGCGGCAGGACTGCTCCGAGCCCGGTGACCCGTGGGTCGGTCGGCACTTCGTACTCCCACTCGCGGCGCCGGATGGTGAATCCGGCCCGCTGCCAGCGGGCCGTCAGCTCGACGTCGGCTTCGTCGACCACCGTGCAGAGCGGCGCGGGAAGTTCCGCCAGCATCGCCTGGGCAAGCTGGTCGAAGGGGGCGTCGTGCCAGGTGTCGATACTGACGAACAAACGTCCGTCGGGCCGGTGCTGCGCATACCCGCGGCCGACCACCAAGTCGTCATCCAGGGCGTGCCATTGCCTGTCCGCGACGCGTGTGATCGTCACCGCGTTCTTGCTCAGGCCAGAGGTGAAGGGCTTTGTGTTCATCGGAGTCTCCTTCCAGGAGTGCCTTGATCTCAGGCGCTCCTGGCGACACCGAACGTCAGCCGCCGGACCGTGACGGGTAAGGGGAGCACCCTTGGGTAACTGTGTTCACGGGGCTCACCTCCATACGACGAATTCACGGTCCACCGCGAAAGTAGCAGCGGGGCCTCACCTCGGCCAAACCCTTTTGCACGGGGGGCGAGAACGACGAAGCGCCCCGCGCCCCCGGCCGCGGGGCCAGGGGTGCGGGGCGCGTGGATGTGCTCAGTTGCCGCTCGAGTGGGAGCCGGTGCCGCCGGGGGTGGCGGGCGCCCAGTCGGGTGCCTTGGCCGCTTCGGCGGGGTCGGTCTCGTCGAGGGTGACGCCCCAGGTGTCGTCCCCGCCGATGCGTACCTCGATGGCCTTCTTCTGGCCGGTCGCGGCGAAGTACAGCACGACGACCTGCCGGGTCGAGCCCTCGTCGTAGAAGTCCGCCGTGACCTTTCCCGCGGCGGCCTTGCCGAACGCCCCGATCCAGTTGCGGGCCGTGGTGTCGGCGGCCTTGCCGTCCTCGACGGCGAGATCGGCCAGGGTCTCGGCCTTGCCGTCCTTGAGGCGCCACACCGTCTTCTGCACCACCTCCAGGCTGCCCCGCGAGGGGTAGCCCACCACGCGCAGCGGTTCGTGGCGGGAGTAGTCGCTCTGGTAGTCGTTCGCCGCGTCCGAGGTGCACGCCGTCGTGGCGGCGCCCGCGAGCAGGGCGAGGACGAAGGGCTTCTTCGGCATCTTCATGATCAACTGCGTGACCTCGGTCGGAGGATGATGACGCGCTCGATGTAGTTGCTGCTCTTGCGGTAGCGGGCGATCGCCGCGGCCAGGCTGGTCCGTCCCACGCCACCGTGCTGCAGGAGCTGGACGCCATGGCGGTTGGCCGAGACCACGGCGACGTGGTTGTACACCCGCTCCTTCTTCCACTTGAAGAGCACGATGTCACCAGGGCGTGCGCTCACCGAGTGGATGAACTGCGCCCCCCGATAGTTGATCATGTGGCGGCGGAAGTTCTCGGCACCCGACCAGGTGTAGCTCTTGTTCTTGACGGTGCCGAAGAAATAGTACTGCTGCCACCAGGCACGATCGTGCTTGCGACCGCCGCCCCTGGTCTTCATCCCACCCCCGTAGTAGAGGGCCTTGGAGACGAAGTTCGTGCAGTCCTGGCCGTACTCCCACTTGGTGCCCAGGTTGCGCGAAGCCCAGTTGGCCGTGCCCGAGCCGCTGACCTGGGCGGCGCGCAGCACGCCCATCCCGCTCACCGGGGGTGCCTCGACGGGGAAGCCCTCGGCGTCCAGTTCGATGGGTACGTCCGGCACCTCGCTGATCGGACCTTCGGCGTCCGCGCTCACCTCCAGGCCGTTCTCGGCGGCCGCCGACTTCGACAGGACCTTCTCCGCGGCGGATGCGTCCGCCTCCAGGTGCAGCAGCGGCGCACCACTGTTGGTGCTGAAGGTGAACCGCTGCTCGCGGCGGCCCTCTTCGGGTTCCGTGGACGTGCCGCCCTTGCTCAGGACGGCCTTGTCGTCGATCAGCGCGCGCAGGAACACGGTGCCGCTGTCGTCGATGCCGACCAGGACCTCGGAGAGGGTGTTGGTCATCTCCGTATAGCGGCTGCCGTGCCGGGCGAGCGACTCACGGGTCTCGATCAGGTCGGCGGACTGACCGTTGAGCAGGTCCTGGAAGGAGGCCCCGGCGGAGCTGGCTGCCAGCGCGGCTGCCGCCGTCGGCTGGGTGCCGCGCAGGATCGCGGCGCGCGCGTCGAGGTACTGCTGCACGATGCCCCGGTAGGCGGCCGCCCCGCCGGGCACCGCCGCGGGGGTCTTCGCCTCGGAGGTGACCGGAGCGCTCGCGCCATGGGCGGTGCGGGCGCTGACCGCCACGCGCAGGGCGGTGCCGTTGGCCAGGCCGGCGAGCACGGCACGCGGCTCCGAGGTGGTGACCTTCGCGGCCTGGCTGCCGTCGGCCTTGGTGACGACGACGTCGTACTCCGCGCCGTCCGACGCCGACCCCAGGTCGCTCGGCGGGTTCCAGGTGGCCAGCAGGCCGCCGTCACCGGCGGTGACCTTGAGGTCCTCCGGAGCGGTCGGCGCCTTCGGCACCACGTACTCGATCACCAGCTGCGGGCGCTTCGCGGCGTCCGTGGAACGGCTGGAGTGGTAGGCCACGACCGCACCGCGCTCGGCAGCGGGCAACCGCAGCGCGAAGCCCTCGACCGGGCCCTGTTCCAGCCAGGACTGCACCATCGGCGCCAGGTCCTGGGCCTCGGGCAGTGCGGCCTCGGCGAAGGGCGCGTCGTCCAGCAGGCTGAGCAGCGCGGTGCCGCTGTACGGCGCCGCCCACGGCTCGACCAGCTGGGAGATCTCGACCGGCCGTGCGGCGCAGGTGGCTGTGCCGCACTCGGCGGGAGTGAGCTGCAGCCGCGCCTTGGTCACGCGGGCCCCCGCGGGTATCGCGGTCAGGTCCGGCTTGATCCAGACGGCCCGCTCCGCGTCCGTGCCGCCGCCCAGGGTCAGACGGGCGTCGTTCACGGCCGAACAGCCCTCGGCGCAGGCCCGCGTACCGATGCCCACGGTGGCGTCCTGCAGTGCGGCAGTACCGGTGAGGGTCACGGAGGTGGTCGTCGGCGGCTGCGGCGCCGGCCCCGCGGATACGGTGAGCTCCTCCTCGTAGGACCAGGCGGAGCAGCCCGCCTCGGTGCACGCACGCATCGCCCACAGGTAGGCGGTGCCGTCCTTGAGCGCCCCGGCGGGGACCCGGGCAGCCGCACGGCCGCCGCTGTCCACCCACGCCTCGGGGACCGTCACGCCCGGAAGCTGCTTGCCGTCGGCGTCACGCAGGACGAACTCGGCGCGCACCCGGCCCTGTGCCGGGTTGGAGACCAGACCGGACAGCAGCGGGGTGAGGGTGTCGGTCGCGCCCGCCTCCAGTGACTGCGGCATGTCGGGCAGCTTGGCGGGGCTGCGGGAGGTGTCGACCGTGAAGGTCGCCCAGTCGGACCACGCCAGGTTGTAGTGGCTGCCGTCGTACGGGCTGGTGCGGAAGCGGTAGGTGCCGCCGTCCTTGAGCAGTCCGTCCGGGAGCGTCACCGCCGCGGCCCGCCCGGAGTCCACGTACGGCGACACGAGGTAGTCACCCACCCGCTTGCCGGTGGCGGCGTCGACGACCTCGAAGGTGCCGTTGACGCGGTCGCCGTCCTTGTCGAAGAAGGTGTCGCGCAGGGTCGGGGTGGTGGTGTTGACCTGCCAGGTGTTCGAGGCGTCCTTGACGTAGGGAGGACCGGCCTGGCGGTTGCTGCCCGAGCGCGGCCGGAAGTTGTACGTGACCGTGAGCTTCGGCGGGTTGCTGGTGGCGTTCGCGGAGTTGACGCGCTTCCACTGCGCCACGGACGCTTCGTCGGCCGCGGTCAGGCCCATCGTCGCCTGCGGCGCCTTGGCCGAGGACCAGGACTGCACGAGCGAGGTGACGTCGGCGTTGATCCACCCGTCGGCGCCGCAGGACGGGTTGCCCTTGGTCTCGGAGGACGTGGCGGACTTGGTGCGCAGCGCGGGCCGGTTGGTCCAGCGGCTCGCGGTGGTGGCCGCGTCGGCGGCCCACACCTGCCAGGGCTGCGCCTTGCAGTCGGTGTTGGCCGAGTGGAAGTTCCACAGGCTCAGCTTGGCGCTGCTCACCAGGGCGTCGGCGATGGGAGCGGTGCCCCAGGTGATGTACGACTGGGCGATGCGCGGCGTGCCGTTGGCGTTCTTGGTACCGGGGTTGCCGAAGTCGAGTTCGGTGTCGGTGGACCAGTCGCGTGTCTCGCCCTGCTGGACGTAGGTGTCGAAGACGTTGCTCAGCGCGGACGTCGAGGGGTCGACCGTGACGGGGTAGCGGGTGGCGGGGTCGGCGAGAAAGGCCGGGTCGGGGGTGACGACGAGGTCGAGCGAGGCGCCCTTCTGCTCCACCTTCATCCGCACCGGCACCCGCCGTGTGTGCTCGCCGGAGCGCTCGTCGACGGTCGCGTCCCACATGACCGGCGCGGGCATGACGGCCCGCTCGTGCCCGGTCTTGCGGTCGGTGAACAGCACGCTGCCGTCGGGCCGTTGGGTGGCCCGCAGCCCCTTGGCGCGCAGCGGAAGGGTATAGCTGTAGTCCTTGGCGGCCGGGCGCTGCTTGATCTCGACGTACTGCTCGAAACCGGTCCGGGTGGCCTCCACGATCACATCGGCGCCGGGCACGGCGTCGGCGTAGGTGGCTCGGTTGCCGCGCAGGGACGGCTCGGGCAGCCCGCCCTTCCACTGGAGGGTGACCTGCCGTTCGCCCTCGCCGAGGGTGACCAGGTCACGGGCGGGCGCCGTGCGGGCGGCGCTCAGGGATCGCGCGCGGCTGCCGCCCTTGCCGGCCAGGGTGAGGGCGGCGGGGTGTGCCTTGGCCGCGACCGTGCCGTCGGCCTGTTCGGCCAGGTCGGTGTCGACGGCCACCCACGAGCCGTTCCGGTCGAAGCGGACGGGGCCCGCGGTCAGTTCGGTGGTCAGGGAACCGTCCGGGTTGACCCAGGTCGTGGAGGTCTGGCTGCGCTCGGACAGCGCCTCCACCCTGCTCCCCGAGCGCTTGGCCGCGGCCAGGGCGGACGGGACGTCCGCCGCGTGCGACGGGGTGGGCGTGGCCCGGGGGGTCTGCCGAGGGCTGGACGGGAGCAGCGGCGCGGCCGTGGCGGACGTGCCCACCAGGGTCAGCGACAGTGCGACTACCGCTGCGCGCGGCAGCGTCCCCGTAGCTCTTCGTGCTCGTCGGGCCCAGCGGGCCGGCGAAGCTATGTTCATGGAAATGGCAATCCTTGGTCAAGAGATCACAAAGCAATTGGAGAGATTAAAGGAGAGGTTGATGCTCTCTTGACGCCATTACCGACATATACCGCTTATATCGGTCCTTAGTGACGAGTGATGCTGATCACGACACCACCGACGCCGACAGCGCCAGGGCGCGCCGAGACCCGCAAGCGTCATTGCCGCGGTGTGCGGCCTCGGCCTGACTGCCGGTATCACCCCGGCGGCCGCCGCGGTTCCGGAGGCGGCCGTGGCCCTCAAGTCGGGAGCCGACAAGGGCATCGCCGACGGTTATCCCGGCATCGTCGGCATGGTGCGCGACGGCAGCCGGGCCCAGTACATACAGGCGGGCGTCGGTGACCGCGGCACCCGCGTTCCCGCGGATCCCAAGGCGAAGTTCCGCATCGGCAGCAACACCAAGTCCTTCACGGCCGCCACCGTCCTGCTGCTGGAGGCCGACGGCCTGCTCTCCCTCGACGACACGGTGGCGAAGTGGCTGCCCAACGCCGTCAACGCCAACGGCTACGACGGCTCGAAGATCACCATCCGGCAACTGCTCAACCAGACGTCGAACCTGCCGGACTACACCATGAACATCGACGGATACACCGTCAACCCCAACTGGACGCCCCAGCGGCTGGTCGACGGCGCGCTGCGCAAGCGCCCGCCGAACGCCCAGCCGGGCCAGAAGTGGGAGTACGCCAACACCAACTACGTGCTGGCCGGAATGATCATCCGTGCTGTGACCGGCAACGAGCCCGCCGCTGAGATGAAGACCCGGATCTTCGACCGCCTCGGCCTGGCCGACACCACCCTGCCCACCACGGACAACAATCTCTACGGCAACTACCTGCACGGCTACTTCCTGGCCGGGCCGCTCATCCTGGACATGACGGTCACCAGCGTCCAGGCCACCCAGACCGCCGGTGCCATCGTCTCCACCCTCGACGACCTGGGCACCCTCGAACGCGCCCTCGTCGGCGGCACCCTGCTGCCTCCCGCGCAGCAGGCCGAACTCAA
Organism: Streptomyces sp. TLI_146; assembly: GCF_002846415.1. NCBI lineage: Bacteria > Bacillati > Actinomycetota > Actinomycetes > Kitasatosporales > Streptomycetaceae > Streptomyces > Streptomyces sp. TLI_146. The sequence goes on along the minus strand of NZ_PJMX01000001.1, from coordinate 731,984 downwards.
GACCACCGTCCCCACCGGCACGACAGGCGCCGCATACGGTCTGGGCCTCATGCGCATCGACACCCCCTGCGGCCGCACAGCCTGGTACCACAACGGCGCGGTCCCCGGTTACTTCAGCCTCCACCTCACCAGCGACGACGGCACCAAGCAGGTGGTCGAGCCCAACAACGAGAACCACCTCCTCCAGGGGACCCCGGGCCAGGCCCACACCCAGGAAGCCGCCCTGAACGCCTACTGCGCCCTCTGACAGCGAACCCGCTTGCGGCGCCGTGGTCCCGGCAACGAGGCGACGCGGCGAGGTGCCGTTGCCGGGGCGGCCGGGCCCCCTGCGATCCGGGAGAGACGGCCGGGGGGCTTCGTCGGCACGGTTCGTGATTTCCGTGGACGGGACCGTCGGTGATCAAGTAACGTCTGGCTCCGGACCACACCGCGTGAGGCCAATGGAAGGAGGCGAGTGCCGTGCAGTTCACCGTCATCCAGCGCTCCCTCCCCACTACCCCGGTGTGGCACCTCTGATCCGACCGGGAGCGCTCCTGTTAGTACGCGATCCCGGAGGAACCCATGACCGATACGGTCATCCGCACGCTCGACGAGAGCGACGCTCATCTCTTCGACGCACACCCCGACCCGCTGAACGCCCGTGCCGCGCACGAGAAGACCACGCATCGCCCGCACTGGAAGCGAGTGGCCCTGCGCGACGGCGTCGTCGTCGCTCGCGGCGCCTGGTGGGGCGGCCCCGATGACGCAGAACCCGTCAACCTGAACTGGTTCGACGTCGCCGAGGGCGAGGTGGAGGCGGGCGCCGAACTCCTGCGCTCCGCCCCATGGCAGGTCGAACTCGAGCTCAACCTGCCCGGAGACTGGCGTGAGCGGCCCGCCCTGGTCGCGGCCGCCGAAACGCGCTTCGCGGCCGCCCGGGCCGCCGGTTACGAGCTCCTGGTGGAGCGTTTCCTGTACCGCTGGACCCCGGAACACGGGCTGCCCGAGCGGCCGGGACGCCTCCTCTTCGGCCCCGAGCCCGACGACGCGGTCTTCTTCGCCGCGCTGCGCCGCATTCACGCATCCACGCTGGACGCCCACGCGCTCAAGGCCATCGAGGAGGGAGGCCTGGACCAGGCCGCGCGGGAAGAGCTGGAATTCTTCCACTGGTGCCCGTCCCCGCGAGAGTGGTGGCAGCTCGCCCGCACCCCGGAAGGCGAACTGGCCGGCATCCATATCCCGGCACACAACCCCTCCGGGCCGATCATCGGTTACATCGGCGTCCTGCCGGAACACCGTGGCCACGGTTACGCCTACGACCTCCTCGCCGAGTGCACCCACTTCCTGGTGGAACAGGGTGCGCAGGCCATCGCCGCAGCCACGGACCGGGGCAACTTCCCCATGGCCGCGAACTTCACCAAGGCAGGTTTCCCCGTGGTGCGCGAGCGCATCAACTTCCACCCCACCGCCCGTACGGGCTCCTAGGCTGTTCCTTCGGATCCTCGGAGAAGGTCTTCACGGCTCTGCTCACCCAGGGCGCCCTGGCGGCGAGCCTTCCGCGCGCCGGGGCTTCACGCGCTGGTGCCCAAGGCGCCCCGGGGGCGTCTGCCGGGATCAGGGTGCGGGTCAGCCCGAGGGGGCAGGATGCGGTGGGCGATCGCATCGCCATAGCGCTGTCCGGTCAGCTCTTCGATGAGCAGGGCCAAGAACACATAGTTGATGCCCCGGTACTCCTGTTTGGTGCCGGGAGTGAACTTGAGGGAGTCGTACGTCACGGTGTCGACCAAGGGCCGGGGGTGATCGGTGCGTCGAGATCGAGGCGGCCCTCGGCCCACAGCTGCGGAACGACTGTCGCGACGAAAGCCTTGGTCACGCTCCCCGCACGGAATCGGTCATCCGCTCGTGCCGGCCGTCCGCTCGTGAGGTCGGCGGCGCCTGCGGTGCCGTACCAGTGCCCCTTCAGCCAGTTCACCATCAGCTGGGAGGAGGCGGCTTGGGGGCGCTCGAGGCCGCTGATCGCGGCATGGAGGCCACTGACGTTGCCGACCGGCGCCGCAGCCGATCGACCGGTCGCGTTTGCGGTGGCGAGGGTGAATGCGCCGGCGGCGCAACTACCGGCGAAGGCACGCCGGGAAAGATGACGGGTCCCGGCGCCGCAGCCCGTCCACCGATCCACCGCTACCCGCGGTGTCTTCCACCCAGGTGCCGCAGGGACTCAACCACCATGGTCACACCTTGGTTTGCCGGCCCCGGCCGGGTCGGTACCCCCGGTCACACCCAGCCGAGCCGTGCCGCCCGCAGTCCCGCCTCGAAGCGGCTGCGGGCGCCCAGCCGTTCGTTGAGCGATGCCATGATCCGGCGGGCGGTGCGGGCCGAGATGTGGAGTTGGAGGGCGGCGGACTCGTCGGTGTGGCCCTGGGCGAGCAGGGTGAGCAGGGCCCGCTCCTGCTCGCTCGGCACGCGGCCGGCTCCGGCAGGGTCGCCGACCAGCGGGACGGCCGTGCCCCAGACCTGCTCGAACAGGGCGAGCAGGGGAGCGATCATGCCGGGGGCGGCGAGCTGGAGCGCGCCCTTGCCGCTGTCGGCAGGGTCCACCGGGACCAGGGCGTACGTGCCGTCGACCACGACCAGTGGGGTCGGAAGCGTGGCCACCGTGCGGACTTGGCCGCCCTGGGCGACCAGCGCGCGGGTGTGCGCCACGGTCGTCGCGTCGTCGCGGATGCTGTCCGGGCCGACGGTACGGACCGCCACCCCGCGCCGCAGGGCGTGCGCATGGCTCTCGTGGACGGTCCGCAGTGCCGTCGGCGGCTGGGGGAGGTCCGTCTGGAAGGTGAGGATCTCGTGCCGGGCCTCCAGGGCCAGCCGCTCCAACCGTCGCCGTACCGCGTCCGGCCCGGCCAGGAGTTCGACCCCGTCCGCTCGCTGTGCGGGGCCGCCCGAGCCGGCGAGGATGCGGACCAGCGCCTGATGGCTGCTGGCCATCTGGTGCTGGCGCCGCAGCAGTTCGTCGTGCTGCTGGTCGAGCAGCCGCTTCACCCCGAGCACCGGATCGACCACGGTGAACCGGCTGGGCGCTTCGAACGACGCCTGTACGAGTTGCAGCGCGAACAGCCGGTCGAGACAGGCATGGATCTGGTCCGGGGCGACAGCCAGCTCGGCGGCGAGCTCGGCCACGCCCAGGGCAGGCCGGTCGAGCATCATCTGGTACACCGTCCGGTCCAGTGCTTCCAGGCCGAGCGTCGTGGACATTCCCCTACCCCCATCGTGTGCCGATTCCCCGGTGGACCCGCTGTTCCGCGCGATCCGCGACCAGTGTGGGACGCGTCCATCTACAGCCCATAGATCTCGCGTCTACACGCATATGCGAGGGGCTCGGCGGGGTGTCACAAAGCGGCCTGTCCGCTTCTGACCAGCCAAAACCTGTTCCCACGGGGAGCGGCGCCGATCAGGATGGAGCCATCGCCGCGGCGCAGCGCCGGGCGGTCACCGAAGACTCTCCCTCCCCTTCCTGCCGAGGCATCTCCATGACTTCTTCCTGCCCGTATGCCCTCCTTACGACCTCCGCGGTGGCCGGTCACGGCCCGGCCCGGCACTGACGTGCTCCGCAGTGGAGCTGACCGTCATCACCCTTGACGCGGCCGATGCCGCGCAGATCAGCGCGGCGGACAGCGCCCACCTGGTCGACCTGCTGTGGACGGCGGCGGCCCGCGGCGAACGTCTGGAACACATCAGCGTCCAGGCCGACGGGCCGGGCCGCCTCCACCTCGGGCTGTTCATCGCGGCGACCGGGGCGGGGAGCACCCGCTCCACGGCGCTGGCCATCTGCCGCAGAGGCCTGGCGATGTCCCCGCTGCGCGGCGGCTGGCGCATCGCCGCCGTCCCGCCCCTGACCGACCCCCTCTGCCCCGACCTTCCTTCGCTGACACAAGAGGAGTACCCGTGACCAACCCCTTCGAGGACGAAGAGGCCGTCTACCTCGTCCTGGTGAACGACGAGAACCAGCACTCGCTGTGGCCCGCCTCGCTCGCCGTACCCGCCGGCTGGCACACCACCCACGGCCCGGCCGCTCGCCAGGCGTGCCTGGACCACATCGAGACGACCTGGACCGATCTGCGCCCGGCCAGCCTGATCGCCGCGACCAAGGAGGCCTGAGCCATGACGATCCAGCGCACCGCCCGGCCCCGGCACTACCTGATGTGCCGCCCCAGCCACTTCACCGTCACCTACAAGATCAACCCCTGGATGGACCCGGCCAAGCCGACCGACACCGCGCTCGCGGTACTGCAGTGGGAGCGGCTGTACGCGCTGTACCAAGAGCTCGGCCACACCGTCGAACTGATCGACCCGGTGCCCGGTCTGCCCGACATGGTGTACTCCGCCAACGGCGCCACCGTCCTGGACGACCGCGTCCTGGTCGCCAACTTCCGCCACGCCGAGCGGACCGACGAGGCCCCCGCCTACCAGGCGTGGTTCGAGCGGCACGGCTACCCGGTGGTGCACGCCGCCCGCCACACCAACGAGGGCGAAGGCGACTACCTGGTCGCCGGGGGCCGCGTCCTGGCGGGTACGGGCTTCCGTACCGACCTGGCCGCGCACGCCGAGGCCGAGCGGGTGCTCGGCGCACCCGTGGTGAGCCTCACCCTGGTCGACCCGCGCTTCTACCACCTGGACACGGCGCTCGCCGTCCTCGACGACGACGAAGTCATGTACTACCCGGGCGCGTTCTCGCCCGAGAGCCGCGAGGTGCTGCGCGAGCTGTACCCCGACGCTCTGCTCGCCGAGGAGGCCGACGCGGAGGTGTTCGGGCTCAACGCCGTGTCGGACGGGCGCAATGTGCTGCTTCCCGAGACGGCCGGCAACCTCGCGGACCGGCTCGCCGGCCGTGGTTTCACGCCGATCGGTGTCGACCTGTCGGAGCTGTTGAAGGGCGGCGGCAGCGTCAAGTGCTGCACTCTGGAGCTCCGTCACGCCACGGCGGCGCCGGGCGGTGCGCGATGAGCGACGCACTGAAGTGGCTCACCGAGCCCGGCACCCCCGCCACCGTGGAGGCGCCCGAGCTCGCCGACGCGGCGGCCGCCCGTGACTGGCTCGCCGCCCACTGGGAGGAGCTGCGTGCCGGACTCCACCGCTTCGGCGCGGTCTACCTGCGCGGCCTGCCGATCCGCAGCGTGGAGGACTTCGCGCTGGTCCGCGACGAGCTGATTGCGACCGCGACCCCCTACCGGGAGAAGGCCACCCCGCGCAGCGACTACGGCAGCGGCGTGTTCTCCTCCACCGACCTGCCCGCCGCCCAGGCGATCCGGCCGCACAACGAGAACAGCTACACCCTGACCTTCCCCGGGCTGCTGCTCTTCGGCTGCCTGACCGCGCCCGAGGAGGGCGGAGCCACTCCGGTCGCCGACTGCCGTGAGGTGCTGCGCCAGCTGCCGCCCGAGCTGGTCGAGCGGATGCGCGCGTACGGCTGGGTGCTGACGCGGAACTACTCCGAAACCCTGTCGGTCGCCTGGCAGGCCGCGTTCGGCGCCGAGCGCGCCGAGGACGTCGAGCGGTACTGCGCCGAGAACCTGATCTCCTGTCAGTGGGGCGAGGACGGTCATCTGCGCACCGGGCAGGTGCGGCCCGGCATCATCAGCCATCCGCACACCGGTGAGGAGGTGTGGTTCAACCACCTCGCGTTCTGGAGCCCGTTCTCGTTGGACGAGGACATCCGCGAGGTCCTGGTGGAGGAACTCGGCCCGGACGGCCTGCCGTTCTCCACCGCCATCGGCGACGGCGTCCCCCTCACCGCCGAGGACCTGGCGGCCGTCAACGCCGCCTACGACCGGGCGACCGTGCGCCACACCTGGCAGCCGGGCGACCTGATGCTCGTCGACAACGTCCTGACCGCGCACGCCCGCGACCCCTACCGGGGCGAGCGCCGCATCCTGGTCGCCATGGGCGACCCGGTCGCGGTGAGCGACTGCGCCCCGACTGTCGCCCCCGCCCCGGTGGTGTCCCATGGCTGAGCCGCAGGACCTGGTGGCGCGTTTCCTCGCCACCGCGGCGACGGTCCCGGACCGGATCGCGATCCACGCCCCGGACGCCTCCCTCACCTTCGCCGAGCTGAGCGAGCGCACGGCCCGTCTTGCCGGGCGGCTGCGGGCGCTGGGCGTCGGCCGTGGTGACCGGGTGGGCGTCAGCGCCCGCCGGGGGGTGCACTGGGCCGTCGCGCCGCTGGCCGTATGGCGGGCGGGGGCCGTGTATGTGCCGCTGGACCCGGCCTACCCCGCCGACCGGCTCGCCTTCACCGCCGCCGACGCGCGACTGCGCGCGGTGGTGACGGACACCGGCGCCCTGCCGTGGGCCGACGGCCTGCCGGTACTGGGGCCGGAGGGGACGGACGAGGCGGGCCAGGACCGCTTCGACGACCTGGCCGTGGGCGCGCTCAACGCGGCGTACGTCATCCACACCTCGGGCTCCACCGGCCGCCCCAAGGGCGTCGAGGTCACCCGGGGTGCGGTGAGCGCGCTGGTGGCGGGTCTGGAGGAGCGCGGCGTCTACCCGGCCGGGCACCGCGTGGTCGGCTGGAACGCCAGCCTGTCCTTCGACGCCTCGGTGCAGCAGTGGGTCCGGGTCTGCCGGGGCGACACCCTGGTGCTCCTCTCCGACGACGACCGCACCGACCCGGCGCGCCTCGCGGCGCTGCTCGACGAACACGCCGTCACCGACGTGGACTTCACCCCCTCGCACTGGCAGCTCGTCGGCTCCCGGCTGGGCGGGCGCGGGCTGCGGCTGCTGCTGGGCGGCGAACCCGTACCGCAGCGGATGTGGCGGTCGCTCGCCGAAGGCGAGGACGCCTGGAACCTGTACGGGCCGACCGAGTGCACCGTCGACGCCACCGTGACCCCCATCTCCGGGTCCGTTCCCCACATAGGCCGGCCCCTGGCCCATATACGCGCCCATGTGCTCGACGAGACGCTGGCCCCGGCCGATACCGGTGAGCTGTATCTGGCGGGCCCGGCCGTGGCCGTCGGCTATGCCGGACGCCCGGGGCCGACCGCCGAGCGGTTCGTCGCGGACCCCTTCGCGGCCGACGGCGGCCGGATGTACCGCACCGGCGACCGGGTGCGCCGCCTACCGGACGGCACGCTGGAGTTCCTCGGCCGTACGGACCGGCAGATCAAGGTCCGCGGCTTCCGGGTGGAGCTGGGCGAGGTGGAGGACCGGCTGCGCGAGCACCCGCGGGTCACCGCCGCCGTCGCCGCGCTGCGCACCGGCCCGGACGGGGACACCCTGCTGGCGGCGTACTGCGTCGTCGCGCCGGACACGTCGGTGAGCGACGAGGAGCTGCGTGCGCACTGCGCGGCCACGCTGCCCGGCCATGTCGTGCCCTCGGCCTTCGTCACCCTCCCCGCGCTGCCGCTGACCCCCGGCGGCAAGGTCGACACGGCCGCGCTGCCCGACGTCACGGCAGTCGCCACCCCCGAGGGACGGGCACCACAGGGCGAGCTGGAGCAGCTCATCGCCGAGGTGTGGGCGGAGGTCCTGGGGCGCGGCAGCGTCCACGCGGACGAGAACTTCTTCGCGCTCGGCGGCCACTCGCTGGTGGCGCTGCGGGTGGTCGCCCGGCTCAAACGGGCCACCGGGATCGTCCTGCCGACCAAGGACGTCTACCGCTTTCCCCGGCTGAGCGATCTGGCCCGGCACGCCGAGTCGGTCCGGGCGGGCGGTGCCTCATGAGCGCCCAGGACACCACCGTGGTCCGCCTCACCCAGCGCACCCGACCCGCCCGCACCCTGGTCTGCCTGGGCTTCTGCGGCGGCGGCACGGCCTCTTTCCACTCCTGGATCCCGGCGCTGCCCGACGACACCGACCTGGTGGCCGTCTGCTACCCGGGGCGTGAGGGCCGCTTCCTGGAGGAGTGCGCGGAAAGCTGGGACGAGCTGGCGGCGGACGCCGCGCACGCCGTCGCCCAGGTCGCGGCCGAGGGCCCGTACATCCTGTTCGGGCACAGCATGGGCGGCTGGATGGCCTTCGAGGTCACCGCCCGCCTCGCGGCGGCCGGCACCCCGGTGCCGCAGGCGCTGGTGGTCTCCGCCTGCAACGCGCCCGACCAGGGCCTGAGCGAGCGGGACCGGTTCCCCGCGCAGAGCCAGCACGACGGTGAACTCCTCGACTGGATGCGCACCCACGGCCTGCTGCCCGCGCACGTCCTTGAGGAGCCCGAACTCACCGAGATGGCCGTGGAGCTGATGCGCGCCGACATCCGGGCCCGCGACACCTTCACCTTCGCCCCCGGCACCCGCGTCGACGTACCCCTGCAGGTCTTCTCGGGCGCGGACGACCCGGTCATCGGGGACGACCTAGGCCCGCGCTGGGCGAGTCTGACCACCGGCGCGTTCCGCCACGACGTGCTGCCCGGCGGGCACTTCTACACCCCCGCCCTCTGGAACGCCCTGCCCACCCGGATCGCCGCACTCGGCGCTCCCGCCACCACCCACTGACGAACGGCACCACCATGACCTATGCACCCGCGTTCGGCATCAGCCATGTCGAGCACTACGTCGCCGACCTGACGGCCGCCGCCGCCGAACTGACCGAGGCCTACGGGTTCCGCCCGGTGGCCCGCGCGGCCTCCGCCGAGGCCGAGTCCCTGGCGCTGCGCCAGGGCCGTATCACCCTCGTCCTGACCCAGGCCCGCTCGCCGCGCCACCGGGGCGCCGAGTACGTCCTGGCCCACGGCGACGGGGTCGCCGACATCGCGCTCACCGTCGCCGACGTCCCGGCCGCCTTCGACGAGGCCGTCTCCCGGGGAGCGGTGCCGCTGGCCGTGCCCGGCCGCCACGAGGACGGCCGCAGCACCGCTGTCATCGCGGGCTTCGGGGATGTGGTGCACACCCTCGTCGAGCCCGGCCGCGACGGGCTGCCGCCGGGCTTCACCGCCCTGGCGGACGCCCCCGCCCCGGAGGGCGAACTCCTCGACGAGCTCGACCACTTCGCCATCTGCCTGCTTCCCGGGGAGCTGGAGCGCACGGTCGAGTTCTACACCCGGGTGCTCGGCTTCCGGATGATCTTCGGCGAGCTGATCAAGGTGGGCGCGCAGGCGATGGACTCCAAGGTGGTGCAGAGCGCCACCGGCGAGGTCACCCTCACCCTGATCCAGCCCGACACCAGCGCCCAGCCCGGCCAGATCGACCGCTTCCTCGCCGAGCACGGTGGCTCCGGTGTCCAGCACCTGGCGTTCGCCGCCCGCGACGTGGTCCACGCGGTGGGCACCCTGCGCGAGCGCGGCGTGGAGTTCCTCTCCGTGCCCGACACCTACTACGCGATGCTCGCCGACCGCCTGGAGCTGACCCGGCACACCATCGGGGAACTCCACGGCCTGCACGTCCTGGTCGACGAGGACCACGACGGCCAGCTCTTCCAGATCTTCACCCGCTCCACCCACCCCAGGCGCACCCTCTTCCACGAGGTGATCGAGCGGTTCGGTGCCCGCACCTTCGGCAACGGCAACATCAAGGCCCTGTACGAGGCGGTGGAGGCCGAGCGCCTGAACGCCAAGGAAGCGCTGCGATGAGCGCCCACGCACCGGTCGCCGCCCAGGACTTCGCGGACCGCGCCGAGCGGATCCTGCCCGCGGACGTGTGGGACTTCATCACCGGCGGCAGCGGCGAGGAGCTGACCCTGGCCGCCAACCGCGCCGCCCTCGACCGCGTCACCCTGGTGCCCAGGGTGCTGACCGGACCGGCGGGCCGCACCACCGGGGCCGACCTGCTCGGCACGGCGGCGGCCCTGCCGCTGGCCGTGGCCCCCATGGCGTACCAGCGCCTGCTCCACCCCGACGGCGAGATGGCAACGGCCCGCGCGGCCAAGGCGGCCGGGGTGCCGTTCGTGCTCAGCACGCTCAGCAGCGTGCCGGTCGAGGAGATCACCGCTGTCGGCGCGGACACCTGGTTCCAGCTCTACTGCCTGCGCGACCGCGAGGCCACCGCCGAACTGGTCCGAAGGGCGGAGCGGGCGGGCTGTTCGGCGCTGATGGTGACCGTGGACGTCCCCGTGATGGGGCGCCGGCTGCGGGACCTGCGCCACGGCTTCGCCCTGCCGCCCGAGGTGGCGCCCGCCCATCTCGACCCGGCCGCGACCGGCCGGACCCGTCAGGGGCGCGCCGGCAGCTCCGCCGTGGCCGAGCACACCGCCGAGGCGTTCGCGGACGACCTCGACTGGGACGACCTGGCGCGGCTGCGCGCGGCCACCGGGCTGCCGCTGATCGTCAAGGGCGTCCTGGACCCGCGCGACGCCGCCCGCGCAGCGGCACTGGGCGCCGACGCCGTGGTGGTCTCCAACCACGGGGGCCGTCAGCTGGACGGCGCGGCGGCCGCGGCCGAACTGCTGCCCGCTGTGCGCGAAGCCGTCCCCGACGCCTGCCGGGTGCTCTTCGACAGCGGCATCCGCGGCGGCACCGACATCCTCAAGGCGCTGGCACTGGGCGCGGACGGCGTGCTGCTGGGCCGTCCCGTGCTGTGGGGCCTGGCCGCTGACGGCGAGCAGGGCGTACGCGAGGTACTGGCCCTGGTGGAGAGCGAACTGCGCTCCGCGCTGGCGCTCTCCGGCTGCGCCGCACCGGCCGACGCCCGGTACCTGCATGTGCGGGGGGCGCGGCGATGACCTCACCCGTACTGCTCGACCGCGCGGATCTGCACGCCTCGCTCGCCGATCCCGCGCTCGTGTCGATGACCTTCCTCAACGAGGTGGCGGGCCGCTACCCCGACGCGATCTCCTTCGCGCCGGGCCGGCCCACCGAGGAGACCTTCGACGTCGCCGACCTGCACCGCTATCTGGACGCCTATGCCCGCCACCTCGCCGAGCACAAGGGCTACGACGAGGTGCGGGTGCGGCGGGAGCTGTTCCAGTACGGGCGGACCAAGGGCGTCGTCCACGAGCTGATCGCCCGTCAGCTCGAACTGGACGAGGGCATCGCCGTCGACCCGGAGGCCATCGTCGTCACCGTCGGCGCCCAGGAGGCGCTGTGGCTGGTGCTGCGCGCCCTGAAGGCCGCCGAGGGCGACGTGGTGCTCGCGGTGACGCCCGCCTATGTCGGCCTGACGGGCGCTGCCCGGTTGCTCGACCTGCCGGTGCGGCCCGTCGCCGAGGGCCCCCACGGGCTGCGGCCCGAGGACCTGAGCGAGAGGATCCGGGCCGTGCGCGCCGCGGGGGAGCGGCCCCGGGCCCTGTACCTGGTGCCCGACTTCTCCAACCCCAGCGGCCACTCCCTGGACCTGGCGACCCGCCACCGTCTGCTGGAGATCGCCGAGGAGGAGGACATCCTGCTCCTGGAGGACAACCCCTACGGCTACTTCACCGCAGCCGACGGCGAGCGGCCGCCCACGCTCAAGGCGCTCGACACCGGCCAGCGGGTCGTTTACCTGGGGTCCCTGGCCAAGACCTGCTTCCCCGGCGCCCGGGTGGGTTTCGCCGTGGCGGACCAGAAGGTCGCCGGCGGCGGGCTGCTCGCCGACGAGCTCTCCCGGGCCAAGAGCATGGTCACCGTCAACACCTCGCCGGTGAGCCAGGCCCTGGTCGGCGGCATGCTCCTGGAGCACGGCGGCAGCCTGCTGCGCGCCAACACGCGCTCGATCGCCGTCTACCGCCGCAACCTCGACTGCCTCCTCAAGGGCCTGGAGCGGCGTTTCGCGGACCTGCCCGGCGTCTCCTGGAACACCCCCGCGGGCGGATTCTTCGTGGTGGTCAGTGTGCCGTTCCCGGTCACCGACGCACTCCTGGAAGAGGCGGCCGTACAGCACGGCGTGCTCTTCACCCCGATGCGCCACTTCGGCGACGACACCCGCTCGGCACACCAACTCCGCCTCTCCTGCAGCTATCTGACCACTAATCAGATCGAGGCGGGGCTCGATCGCCTCGCCGCCCTGATCACCGAGCACACCGGGGGAGCGCCGCATGCCTGACCGCCCCCACCGCAACCGGAACGAAGGACATCCCATGCCCACCGACGCGAGCGGCCCGACCCGGCCGCTCAGTCACCTCCTGGTCGCCGCCCTGCGGCGCCACCACACCGCGGTCGCCGTCGTCGACCAGGGCGCCGAGCACACCTACGCCGAACTCGACCGGCTCTCGGCCGAGATCGCGGGCGGGCTCGCCGCCCGGGGCATCGGGCCGGGCCACGTGGTCGCCGTCCACGCCCACCGCTCCTGGGCGCGCTGCGCGGCGGTCCTGGGCGCCTGGCGGGCCGGAGCGGGCGTGGTCAGCGTCGACCCCGCCATGCCGGCCCCCCGCGCCGCGAAGATCGCCCGCTTCAGCGACCTGGTGGTCCGCGCCGACGCCACCGCGCCCACCGGCCTGGGCCCGGCCGAGTGCACGCTCAAGGAGCTGCGTACCGCCCCCCTGGAGGACGTGCTGGAGGGACCGGTCGGCTATGTCATCCCCACCTCCGGCTCGACGGGCGAACCCAAGTCGGTGGCCGTGCCGCCGCGCGTCCTGGCCGCGCTCGGCGAGTGGCACCGCGCCCGCTGGACCCACGACCGCCCGCCGCACACCCTGCAGGCGTCCTCCATCGGCTTCGACGTCGGCTACGAGGAACTCGTCGCCACCTGGCTGGCCGGAGCCCGTCTGGTGGTCGTGGACGACGAGCAGCGCCAGGACCCCTTCACGCTGATGGAGATCATCCGCGAACACCGGGTTGCCCGGCTGTTCCTGCCGGTGGTGGGGCTGCACGCACTGGCCACGGCCGCCGCCTTCGAGGACGACCCGATGCCGGACCTGCGGGAGATCGCGGTGGCCGGCGAGCGGCTGGTCGTCAACGCCGAGGTACGGGAGTTCTGCGCGGCAGGCGGCGTCACGCTGGTCAACGAGTACGGGCCCAGCGAGACCCATGTCGTCACCGAGTACCGCATGGCGCCCGCGGACGCGGCCCACTGGCCCGACCACCCGCCCATCGGCCGGGCGGTCGCCGCGGCGGAACTGCTGTGCTGGTCCGCCGGCGTGCTGCGGCCCTTCACCCCCGGCGAGCAGGGCGAACTGTTCGTCGCCGGGGAGCCGGTGGGGCTGGGCTACCTGGGCGACCAGGAACTCACCGACGCCAAGTTCCGCACCCTGCCGCACCAGGACGGCACCGAGCGCCGCTGCTACGCCACCGGCGACCTGGTCCGCTTCGACGGCACCGACCTGCACTTCGTGGCCCGGGCGGACGACCAGCTGAAGGTCAGCGGCTACCGGGTCGAGCCCGGCGAGGTCGAAGCCGTCCTCAACGCCGTGGCGGGCGTGCGCCGGGCCGTGGTGGTGGCGGTGACGCTCGCGGGCTCCACCCGGCTGGCCGCCGCCTACACACGGACCGGGACCGCCGACACCGACGCCGAAACGCTCGCCGAGGCCTGCGCGGCCCATCTGCCCGCGTACATGGTCCCCAAGCACTTCCAGGCGCTGGAGGAGCTGCCGGTGACCGCCAACAACAAGGTCGACCGGGCCCGGCTGCGCACGCTGTTCGCCGCCGGCCGGACCGTCTGAGACCCCCAGATTCCACCAACATCCAAGGAAGGGAACGCGAGTGACACCGCAGGAGCAGATCCTGTGCGGCGTGCTGGACGACTTGTTCGTCCGGCCCGGCACCGGCCCCCAGGACAGCTTCGTCCGGCTGGGCGGCGACAGCATCATCGCCGTCCAGGTGGTCGGCGCCGTCCGCCGCGCCGGCTGGGCCATCACCGTCCGCGACGTGCTCTCCCAGCCGGACGTGGCGCACCTCGCCGCGACCGCCAAGCCCGTGACCCGGCCCGCCCGCCCCCGCGAACAGGACGGCGTCGGCCCCGTCGTGCCCACGCCGATCATGCACTGGCTGCGCGAGCGCGGCGGCCCGGCCGACCGCTACCACCAGTACCTGGTGGTGCGCACTCCGGCCGAGCTCACGCTCGACGGCGCCCGCGCCGTGCTCCAGGCGCTGTTGGACCGCCACGACATGCTGCGGCTGCGCGTGAGTGAGGAGGGGCCGCACACGCTGCCCGCCGGCGCGGTACGGGCCGAGCAGTGCCTGACCCGGGTGGTCGCGGACACCGCCGACGCCGTCGAGGCGGAGGTGCACGCCGCCCGCGACCGGCTCAGCCTGGCCGACGCCCGTGTGGTGCAGGCCGTCTGGTTCGACGCCGGACCCACCGCGCCAGGACGCCTGGCCCTGGTCGTCAACCACATGGTCATCGACGGTATCTCCTGGCGGATCATCATCGACGACCTGGCCCGGGCCTGGCAGGCCGTCGCCGACGGGCGCGTGCCCGCCCTCGACCCTGTGCCCACCTCCTTCCGGCGCTGGTCCCAGATGCAGGTCGCCGAGGCGGAACGGCGCCTGGAGGAACTGCCGTACTGGAGCCAGGCGGTGCGCCCGGGCACGGCGGTGCTCGGCAAGCGCGCGCTCGACCCCGCCCGCGACCACGAGGACCGCGCCGCCCACCTCACGCTCACCCTGCCGGCCGTCACCACCGGGCCTCTGCTGACCGAGGCGGCCGAGCGGCTGGGCGCCGACGCCAACGAGATCCTGCTGACCGGCCTGGCGCTGGCCCTGGCCCACTGGCTCAGGCAGCCGGGCGACGTCCTGGTGAACCTGGAGGGCCACGGCCGCGAGGAGATCGCCGAACAGGCCGACTGCTCCCGTACCGTGGGCTGGTTCACCACCCTGTTCCCCACCCGCTTCCACCTCGACGGCCTCGCCGCCCCCGACGCCGAGTCGGGCGGCCCCACCGCGGGTGTGGCGCTGCGGCGGGTGAAGGAGCAGCTGCGCCGGATCCCCGGCAAGGGCCTCGGATACGGCCTCCTGCGCCATCTGCATCCGGCCGGAGAGCCGCTGGCCGCCGCCGACCGCCCGCGGCTCGGCTTCAACTACCTGGGCCGCTTCCCGGCGACCAGCGACGCCGACTGGCAGATGCTGCCCGAGTACGGCGCCCGCCTGGACGCCCCCGGCCCCGGCATGCCCATGGCGCACCCCGTCGAGGTCAACGCCATCGTGCTGGAGACGGCGAGCGGGCCGGTCCTGCACGCCGACTGGGCCTGGGCGCCAGGGGTGTTCGACGAGCCGGAGCTGCGCGCGCTCGCGGAGACCTGGTTCCGGATGCTCGCCGCACTCGTCGTCCACGCCGAACGGCCCGGCTCCGGCGCCGCCGTGGCCGCCGACCTCACCCTCGCCGCGATCGACCAGGACGAACTGGACGACCTCGCGGCCTCCCTCGAAGCCCTCTGACCCACCACCGGGAAGCGAACCAACCATGAACACCAGCCAGTCGGCGGTCGAGGACATCCTGCCCCTGTCCCCGCTCCAGGAGGGCATGCTCTTCCACTCGGGGTACGACCAGGACTCCCGGCACCTCTACATCGCCCAGTTCTCGGTCGACCTGCAAGGCGCGCTGGAGGCGGCCCGGCTGCGCGAGGCGGCGGAGACCCTGCTGCGGCGCCACGCCAACCTGCGGGTCTCCTTCACCCACCGCAAGAACGGCGACCCCGTCCAGGTGGTCCGCCGCGACATGCCACTGGCCTGGCAGGAGAGCGACCTCGGCCACCTCGGCGAGGACGAGGCCACGGCCCGCGCCGCCGAACTGACCGAGCAGGACTGGCAGCTGGGCGTCGACAGCCGCCGCCCCCCGCTGCTGCGCTTCACCCTGCTGCGGCTGGGCCCCGAGCGCCACCGACTGCTGGTGACGGCCCATCACATCCTGCTTGACGGTTGGTCGTTCGCCCTGCTCTTCAAGGAGCTGTTCACGCTGTACGGGACCGGGGAGCTGCCCCCGGTACGGTCCTACCGCGACTATCTGACCCACCTCGCCGGACGCGACCGGGCGGCGGCCGAGAGCGCCTGGCGCACCGCGCTGGCCGGCCTCGGCCAGCC
Source organism: Streptomyces sp. TLI_146 (assembly GCF_002846415.1). Taxonomy (NCBI): domain Bacteria; kingdom Bacillati; phylum Actinomycetota; class Actinomycetes; order Kitasatosporales; family Streptomycetaceae; genus Streptomyces; species Streptomyces sp. TLI_146. The sequence goes on along the minus strand of NZ_PJMX01000001.1, from coordinate 716,152 downwards.
CACCCGGCTCGCCCCCGGCGGCCCGCTCCCGCCCGGCGCCACCCCCCAGGACGTCACCTTCCGGCTGAGCGAGGAGCGGACGGCGGCCCTGACCGCGCGGGCCCGCGAGCAGGGCCTGCTGCTCACCTCCGTCGTCCAGGGTGCCTGGGCGGCCCTGCTGGCGCGTACCACCGGCCAGGACGACGTCGTCTTCGGCTGCACCGTCAGCGGCCGCCCCGCCGAACTGCCCGGCGCCGACGACATGATCGGCATGCTCATCAACACCGTGCCGGTGCGCGCCCGCATCGAGGCGACGGCCTCCCTGACCGACCTGTGCGGCCTCCTCCAGCGCCAGCGCGCCGACCTGCTCGACCACGACCACATCGGCCTCACCGAGATCCAGCGCCTCGCGGACTCCCCGGCCGCGCTCTTCGACACCAACCTGGTCTTCGAGAACTTCCCCCTCGGCGACTACCGCCTGGACGTGCCCGGCCTCGACCTGGACACGCGGATCTCCTTCCGCGACACCACCCACTTCCCCCTCACCCTGGTGGTCGAGCCGGGCGCCGCGCTCGGCCTGCGGCTCAGCCACCACCCCGACCTCCTCGACCGGGACCGCGCCGGCGACCTCGGATCCCGGCTCGCCAGGATCCTGGAGCGCTGGAGCGCCGATCCGACAGCCTCCCTCGCCGCCCTCGACACCCTCACCGACGACGCGCGCCACCGCGTCCTGACCCGGTGGAACGACACCGCCGCCGACCTGCCCGCCACCACCGTGCCCGAGCTCTTCGAGGCCCAGGCGGCCCGCACCCCCGACGCCACCGCCGTCCTCTTCGAGGGCGAGCGGCTGACCTACCGCGAACTCGACGAGCGGGCCGGCCGCCTGGCGGACGTCCTGGCCGCCCGGGGGATCGGCCCCGAGAGTCTGGTGGCGATCGCGCTGCCGCGCTCCGCCGATCTCGTCGTCGCCCTCTACGGCGTCCTCAAGGCGGGCGCCGCCTACCTGCCCGTGGACCTGGGCCAGCCCGAGGCACGCAACCACAACATCCTCGCCGACGCCCGGCCCGCCCTGCTGATCGGCACGGACTACCGGGCGCCCGGAGTGGAGACCCTGCGCCTGGACGCCCCGCTGCCCGAGGCGCCCCCGGTGCCCCGCCCGGCTATGGACCCCGACCACCCCGCCTACGCCATCTTCACCTCCGGCTCCACCGGCCGCCCCAAGGGGGCCCTGATCTCCCACCGCGCCATCGTCAACCGGCTCGCCTGGATGCAGCGCGCGTACCGTCTGACCCCCGAGGACCGGGTGCTGCAGAAGACCCCGTTCGGATTCGACGTGTCGGTGTGGGAGTTCTTCTGGCCGCTGCTGCACGGCGCCACCTTGGTGGTGGCCCGGCCCGACGGACACCAGGACCCGGCCTACCTCGCCGACCTCATCGCCCGCGAGTCGGTCACCACCGCCCACTTCGTGCCGTCGATGCTGGACATCTTCCTGCGCGAGCCGCAGGCGATCCACGCGCGCTCGCTGCGCCGCGTCTTCAGCAGCGGCGAGGCGCTCGCCCCGGCCACCCAGGACGCGTTCTTCGCCACCCTGCCCACGGCCGAGCTGCACAACCTGTACGGCCCCACCGAGGCCGCCGTCGACGTCACCCTGTGGGCGTGCCGCCCCGGCGCCGCCACCGTGCCCATCGGCCGCCCCGCCGCCAACACCCGTACCTACGTGCTCGACAGCCGGCTCGAGCCGACCGCGCCCGGCGTGGCCGGAGAGCTCTACCTGGCCGGTGTGCAGCTCGCCCGCGGCTACCTGGGCCGGCCGGGGCTGACCGCCGAGCGGTTCGTGGCCTGCCCCTTCGCGCCGGGGGAGCGGATGTACCGCACCGGCGACCTGGTGCGGTGGACGGCCGACGGCGTCCTGGAGTACCTCGGCCGCACCGACGACCAGGTCAAGATCCGGGGCTTCCGCATCGAACTCGGCGAGGTGCAGACCGCCGTGGCCGCCTGCCCGGGCATCGCCCAGGCCGCCGCCGTGGTCCGCGAGGACCGGCCGGGGGACCCGCGCCTGGTGGCCTACGCGGTGCCCGCCGCCGGGGCCGAGCCCTCCCCGGCCGCCCTGCGCGCCGCCCTCGCCGAAACCCTGCCCGCCCACATGGTCCCGGCCGTCGTCCTCCTCGACTCCCTGCCGGTGACGCCCAACGGCAAGCTCGACCGGCGCGCCCTGCCCGCCCCCGGCCACCGCTCGGGCGGCCGCGCCCGGCGCACGGCCCACGAGGAGATCCTGGCGGGCCTGTTCGCCGCGGTCCTGGGCCTGCCCGAGGTCGGCGCCGACGACGACTTCTTCGAGCTGGGCGGCCACTCGCTGCTCGCCATGCGCCTGGTCGCGCAGATCCGTGGCGCGCTCGGCGTGGAGCTGGGCATCCGCGAGATCTTCGGCGCGCCCACGGTCGCGGCGCTGGCATCCCGCCTCGACGGCGCCCAACGCGCCCGCCCCGCGCTGCGCCCCGCCGAGCGCCCCGCCACGCTGCCGCTCTCCGCCGCCCAGCGGCGCCTGTGGTTCCTCAACCGCCTGGACGGGCCGAACCCCGCCTACCACAGTGTGGTCGCCGCCCGCCTTTCCGGCCCGCTCGACATCGAGGCGCTGCGGGCCGCGCTGGCCGACGTCGCCGCGCGCCACGAGACGCTGCGCACGCTCTACCCGGAGACCGACGGCGAGCCGCGTCAGCTGATCCTCCAGGACGCCGCGCCCGAGCTGGAGATGCGCGACGCGGGCCTGGCGGACGTCGCCGAGATCGCCGCGCGCCCCTTCGACCTCGCCGCCGAGGCGCCGCTGCGCGCGGTCCTGCTCACCGCCGGACCCGACGAGCACACCCTGGTCCTCGCCCTGCACCACATCGCCACCGACGGCGAGTCCTGGGGCCCGCTCCTTGGCGACCTCGCCCGCGCCTACCGGGCCCGCACCCAAGGCGAGCGGCCCGACTGGACGCCGCTGCCGGTCCAGTACGCGGACTACACCCTGTGGCACCAGGACCTGCTGCGGGAGCAGGGCGAGGAGCAACTCGCCCACTGGCGCACGGCCCTGGCCCAGCTCCCCGAGGAGCTGGCCCTGCCCACCGACCGCCCCCGGCCCGCCGTGGCGAGCCCGGCGGGCGCCGCCCACGCCTTCGATCTGGACGCCGCCCTCACCCGCGAGCTGGAGGCCCTGGCCCGCGCCCACGGCTGCACCGTGTTCATGGTGGTGCAGGCCGCGCTCTCGGTGCTGCTGTCGCGGCTGGGGGCCGGGGAGGACATCCCGATCGGCACGGTGGTGGCCGGGCGCGGCGAGGAGGCGCTGGACGATCTGGTCGGCTTCTTCGTCAACACCCTGGTGCTGCGCACCGACGTGTCGGGCGACCCCACCTTCGCCGAACTCCTGGGCCGCGTCCGCGAGGCGGACCTCGCGGCCTTCGCCCACCAGGACGTCCCCTTCGAACAGGTGGTGGAGGCGGTCAACCCGCGCCGCTCACTCGCCCGCCACCCGCTCTTCCAGGTCGCCCTGACCATGCGGCGGGCCGGCACGGCCGCTGCCCTGGAGCTGGCCGGTCTTCAGACGCGGACCGAGGAAGTCGACGTCACGGAGGCCGAGTTCGACCTCGCCCTCCAGCTCACCGAGCGGACCGGCGGACTGCACACCGTGGTCAAGTACCGCACCGAGCTGTTCGACGCCCGCACCGTGGAGGCCCTCGGTGAGCGGCTGCGCGCGATCCTGACGGCCATGGCCCGCGCGCCCCGGGGCCGGATCTCCCAGTTGGAGACCGTGCTGCCGGCCGAGCGCGCCCGGCTGCTCGGCGAGTGGCTGCCTGCCGCGCCGCGCCCGCACGACGCCCCCGACACCGTGCACCGGGCCTTCGAGGCCCAGGCGTCCCGCACCCCGCACGCCACCGCCCTGACGTTCGGCACCACCCACCTCACCTACCGCGAACTCGACGCCCGCGCCGACGCCCTCGCCCACCGCCTCACCGCGCTCGGCGTGCGCGCCGAGACCCCCGTCGCCCTCCTGATGCGCCGCTCCCCGGACGTCGTCGTGGCGATGCTGGCCGTCCTCAAGGCGGGCGGCGCGTATGTGCCGCTGCACACCGGCTACCCCGAGGCCCGCATGCGGCGGATCCTCACCGACACCGGCTGCCCGGTGCTGCTGGTGGACGAGGAGTTCCAGACGTTCGAGGCGGGCCACGCCCGTACCGTCCGGGTCACCGCCACCGACGCACCGGCCCGTCCGGGCACCGCCCCCGGCCCCCGGGTCCTGGCGGGGCAGCTCGCCTACCTCATGCACACCTCGGGCTCCACCGGCGAGCCCAAGGGCGTCGCCATCACCCACAAGGACCTGCTCGACCTCGTCGCCGACCGCGGCTGGCACAGCGCCGAGAGCCACCGCGTCCTCTTCCACGCGCCGCACGCCTTCGACATCGCCGACTACGAGATCTGGGTGGCCCTCCTGTCGGGCTGGGAGGTCGTCGTCGCCCCCGAACGCGACCTGACGGTCGCCGCGCTGGGCGCGCTCATCCACGACGAGCGGATCACCGCCGTCCACCTCACCGCCGGACTCTTCCGCGTGGTCGCAGAGGAGCGTCCGGAGATCCTCGCCACCGTACGGGAGGTGCTGACCGGCGGCGACGTGGTGGCTGCGGCCGCCGTACGGGCGGTGCGCGCCGCCTGCCCCGGCATCGCCGTACGCCATCTGTACGGACCGACCGAGGCGACCCTGTGCGCCACTTCCCACCTGGTCACCGACGACGTCCACGGCCCGGTGCCGATCGGCCGTCCCCTCGACAACACCCGCACCTACGTCCTGGACCAGCGGCTGCGCCTGGTGGCGCCCGGCACCCCCGGCGAGCTCTACCTGGCCGGCGCGGGCATCGCCCGCGGCTACTGGGGCCGGGCGGCGCTCACCGCCGAGCGGTTCGTCGCCGACCCCCACGGCGCCCCGGGAGCCCGTATGTACCGCACCGGCGACCTGGCCCGCTGGAGGTCGGACGGCCAGCTGGAGTTCCTCGGCCGCGCCGACGAACAGGTCAAGATCCGGGGCTTCAGGGTCGAGCCGGGCGAGGTAGAGACGGCGCTCGCCGGCTGCCCGGGCGTGCGCCAGGCCGTGGTCACCGTGCACACCGCCGACGACGGCGACAAGCGCCTGGTGGCCCATGTGGTCGGCGAGGCGGGCGAGGCCGAGCTGCGCACCCAACTGGCGGGCCTGCTGCCCGACTTCATGATCCCCTCCCACCTCGTCCTCCTGGACGAACTCCCGCTCACCCCCAACGGCAAGGTCGACTACCGGGCGCTCCCCGCCCCCGCGCTCACGGCCGCCGCCGGCCGCGCCCCGCGCACCCCCAGGGAGGAGATCCTGGCGGGCCTGTTCGGGGAACTGCTGGGCCTGCCCACCGTCCCCGCCGACGCGGGCTTCTTCGACCTGGGCGGCCACTCGCTGCTCGCCACCCGCCTGGTCAGCCGCATCCGCACGGCGCTCGGTGTCGAACTGTCGCTGCGCGACGTCTTCCGGGCCCAGACGGTCGCGGCCCTCGCGGAGCTCGTCTCAGGCGCCGAGGGCGCCCGCCCGCCGCTGCGCCGCCACGAGCTTCCCGCCCGCCCGCCGCTCTCCTTCGCCCAGCAGCGGCTGTGGTTCGTCCACCAGGCCGAGGAGAACTCCGCGAGCTACAACGTCCCCTTCGCCTACCGGCTGCGCGGCCCGGTGGACACGGCGGCGCTGGCCGCGGCCTTGAGCGATCTGACCGCCCGGCACGAGGTGCTGCGCACCGTCTTCCCCGAGACCGACGGCGAGCCGGGGCTGCGCCTGCTCACCGGCGCGGACGCGGCGGTGGCGCTGGAGCCCGAGCGGATCGAGGAGGCGGGTCTGACCGAGGCCGTGCGCCGGGCCGCGGGCCGCGCATTCGACCTCGCCGAGGAACTCCCCGTACGCGCCCACCTCTTCGAGCTCGGCGCCGAGGACTTCGTCCTGGTCCTGGTGATCCACCACATCGCCACCGACGGCTGGTCGTGGGGCCCGCTCCTGGACGATCTGGCCACCGCGTACGAGGCGCGCCGCGACGGCCGCGCGCCGCGGTTCACGCCGCTGCCCGTGCGGTACGTGGACCACACCCTGTGGCAGCGCGAGACGCTGGGGGCGGAGAGCGACCCGGGCAGCCTGATCTCCCGTCAGCTCGGCTTCTGGCGCAAGGAGCTCACCGCCATGCCGGCGGAGTTGGCCCTGCCATATGACCGGCCGCGCCCGGCGGTGGCGAGCTTCGCGGGCGGATCGGTGCCCGTGCAGGTGGACGCCGACTTGCACGCGCGGCTGTCGGCCATGGCCCGTGAGGGCGGCTGCACCGTGTTCATGGTCGTGCAGGCGGCCCTGGGCGCGCTGCTGTCGCGGCTGGGCGCGGGAGCCGACATCCCGATCGGCACGGTGGTGGCGGGGCGCGCCGACGAGGCGCTCGACGGCGTCGTCGGCTTCTTCGTCAACACCCTGGTGCTGCGCACCGATCTGTCGGGCGACCCCACCTTCGCCGAACTCCTGGGCCGCGTCCGGGAGGGCGACCTGGCTGCCTTCGCCCACCAGGACGTGCCCTTCGAGCGGGTCGTGGAGGCACTCAACCCCGAGCGCTCCCTCGCCCGCCACCCCCTGTTCCAGGTGCTGCTCCAAGTGCAGAGCGAGGCTCCCGCCCTGCCACGGCTGGCGGGCGTCGCGGCCGAAGGCCTTCCCATCGAGTCGGCGGTCTCGAAGTTCGACCTCGGTGTCGACGTCGTCGAGAGCCGGGCGCAGGACGGCAGCCCGCTCGGCATGAGCGGCGAACTGACCTACGCCACCGAGCTGTTCGACGCGGCGGGCGCCGAGCGGCTGGCGCACGACCTGCTCACCGCGCTGCGGCAGTTCGCGGACCACCCGGAGCACAAGGTGAGCGCGCTCGAAGGGCTCTCCCGCCGCGTGCCGCAGGACAAGAGCGCGACCGCGACCGGCACGGCCCAGCGGGCCGACGCGGCCGACGACCTGGAGCGGCGCGTGCGCGAGCTGTACGCCGAGGTGCTCGACCGCGAGGAGGTCGGCGCGGACGACAACTTCTTCGCCCTCGGCGGCCACTCCCTGCTGCTGACCCGCCTGATCAGCCGCGTCCGGACGGAACTCGGCCTGGAGCTGAAGATCCGCGACCTGTTCCAGCACCCCACCCCGGCCAAGACCGCCGCCCGGCTGGCCACCGCCCCCGCGGCGCGTCCCGCGCCGCGCCGTCTCGGCTGACCCACCCCGTCGTCCCCGCGCACTTTCCAGGAGAATCCCGTGTACCCCGTTTCCTTCGCCCAGCGACGGCTGTGGTTCCTCAACCGGATGGCCGAGACCGGCCCGGCCTACAACTGCCCCCTGACCACCCGCCTGAGCGGCCGGCTCGACTGGGTGGCGCTGGCTGCGGCCCTGGAGGACGTGGCCCTGCGGCACGAGGTGCTGCGGACCGTCTACCCCGAGGTGGACGGCGAGCCCGTACAGAAGGTCCTCGACCGCACCCCCACCCTGCGCAGGGTCGAGATGACCGAGGACGCCCTGCCGGCCGCCCTCGCCGCCGAGGCGGGCCACGTCTTCGACCTGACCGGTGAACTGCCGGTACGGGCCACTCTGTTCGCGCTGGGAGGCGAGGAGTTCGTCCTGTCCCTGGTGATCCACCACATCGCCACGGACGGCTGGTCGTGGGGCCCGCTCCTGGGCGGCCTCGCCACGGCGTACGAGGCGCGTCGCGAGGGGCGTGCGCCCGAGTTCGCGCCGCTGCCGGTGCAGTACGCCGACTACGCCGCATGGCAGCGCGAGACGCTGGGCGAGGAGGACGACCCGCAGAGCGTGATCGCCGAGCAGCTCGGCTACTGGCGCCAGGAGCTGGCCGCGCTTCCGGCGGAGCTGGCGCTGCCGTACGACCGGCCGCGTCCGGCGGTGGCGAGCTTCGCGGGCGGTTCGGTGCCGGTGGAGCTGGACGCCGCCCTGCACGCGCGCCTGGCCGAGGTGGCCCAGGAGCACGGCTGCACCCTGTTCATGGCCCTCCAGGCCGGTCTCGCGGTGCTGCTGTCGCGGCTGGGGGCGGGGGAGGACATCCCGCTGGGCACGGTGGTGGCCGGGCGGGGTGAGGAGGCGCTGGACGATCTGGTCGGGTTCTTCGTCAACACCCTGGTGCTGCGCACCGATGTGTCGGGCGACCCCAGCTTCGCCGAGCTCCTGGAGCGGGTGCGGGAGGCGGATCTGGAGGCGTACGAGCGCCAGGACGTGCCCTTCGAGCGGGTCGTGGAGGCGCTCAACCCCGAGCGCTCCCTCGCCCGCCACCCCCTCTTCCAGGTCATGATGACCCTGGAGAGCGGCGCGGGCCCGGCGTTCGCGCTGCCCGGGGTGGCCTGCGCCGAGCAGCCGGTCGGCTGGGACGTCGCCAAGTTCGACCTGACCGTGGACTTCCACGAAAGGCGGGCCGCGGACGGCACGCCGGCCGGAATCACCGGAGCGCTGGAGTACGCCACCGACCTCTTCGACCGGGAGAGCGCCACCTCGATCGCCGCCGCGCTGAGCCGCGTACTGGAACAGCTGGCCGCCGACCCGGCGCGGCCGGCCGCGCTCGCCGACCCCCTCAGCGCCGAGCAGCGCCACCTGGTCCTGAGCGGGTGGAACGACACCGCGGCCCCGGTCCCCGAGCAGATGTTGCCCCAGCTGTTCGAGGCACAGGCGCAGCGCACGCCGGACGCGACCGCCCTTGTCTTCGGGGACACCGCGCTCAGCTTCGCCGAACTCAACAGCCGGGCCAACTCCCTCGCCCACCGCCTGGTCGCGCACGGCGTGGGACCCGAGGACCTGGTCGCTCTGGCGCTGCCCCGCTCGGCGGAGTCGGTCATCGCGCTGCTGGCGGTGCTCAAGGCCGGAGCCGCGTTCGTGCCCGTCGACACCGACTACCCGGCCGAGCGCATCGCCAAGCTGCTCGCCACCTCGACCACGGTCGTCACCGACCGCGCCACCGCACCCCACCTGCCGGCCACGGCCGCAGGCCACGTCCTCGTCGACGCCCCCGGCCACTTCCCCTCCGGCGACCTGGGCCGCGCGATCCACCCGCACCACGCCGCCTACGTCATCCACACCTCCGGATCCACCGGTGAGCCCAAGGGCGTGGTGATCGACCACGCCGGACTGCGCAACCTCTACGCCTTCCACCGCGCCGGGGTCATCGCCCGCGCCGAGGAGCGGGGCGACGGCAGCCCGCTGCGCATGGCGCTGACCGCGGCCCTCTCCTTCGACACCTCCTGGGAGGGACTGCTGTGGATGGTGGCGGGCCATGAGCTGCACCTCGTCGACGACGACACCCGCCGCGACGCCGCCGCCCTGGTCCGGCACATCGCCGCGACCGGTATCGACGCGCTCGACGTGACACCCACCTACGCCGAACAGCTCGTCGAGGAAGGCCTGCTGGACGGGCCCGGCCACCGCCCGGGCGTGCTGCTGCTGGGCGGCGAGGCGGCGGGCCGGGCCCTGTGGAGCAGGGTCCGCGCCGCCGAGGGCCTGCTCTGCCACAACCTCTACGGCCCCACCGAGTGCAGCGTCGACACCCTGTGGTGGGACGCCGCCGACAGCCAGGAGCCGCTGGTGGGCCTCCCCCTCGCCAACACCCGCGCCTATGTCCTGGACGAGCGGCTGCGCCCGGTCGGCCCGGGCGTCGCGGGCGAGCTCTACCTGGCGGGTTCGGGCCTGGCCCGCGGCTATCTGGGCCGCCCCGCCCTGACCGCAGGCCGCTTCGTGGCCTGCCCGTTCGAGCCGGGCGCACGGATGTACCGCACCGGCGACCTGGTCCGCTGGACGGCCGGCGGCGCGCTCGACTACCTCGGCCGCGCCGACGACCAGGTCAAGATCCGCGGCTTCCGCATCGAGCCCGGCGAGGTGGAGGCCGCGCTGCGCCGCTGCCCGCAGGTCGCCCAGGCCGCGGTGATCGCCCGCGACGGCGGCGTGGGCGGCAAGCGCCTGGTGGCGTACGTCATCGCGGCCGCGGGCCACAGCGTGCAGGCGGCCACCTTGCGCAAGCAGCTCGCCGAGCACCTGCCCGACCACATGATCCCCTCGGCGTTCGTGGCCGTGGAGAGCTTCCCCATGAACCGCAACGGCAAGCTGGACCGCCCCGCGCTGCCCGCGCCCGACTTCAGCGCCGAGAGCGCCTCCCGGGCCCCGCGCGGCCTGCGCGAGGAGATCCTGGCGGCCCTGTTCGCCCAGGTGCTCGGCGTGCCCTCGATCGGCGCCGAGGACAGCTTCTTCGACCTCGGCGGACACTCCCTGCTCGCCACCCGGCTGCTCTCGCGGGTCCGTTCGGCGCTCGGCGCCGAGCTCGGCATCCGCGACCTCTTCCAGCACCCCACCGTCGCCGGGCTCGCCATTCGCCTCGGCAGCGCGGACGGCCCTGACCGGGCGCGTCCGGCGCTCGCCCCGGCACTGGAGCGCCCCGCCGCCCCGCCGCTGTCTCCCGCCCAGCGCCGCCTGTGGTTCCTCAGCCGGGCCGGCCAGGGCGCCGCCTACCACTGCCCGTTCGCCCTGCGGCTGCGCGGCCCGCTGGACACCGACGCCCTGGCCGCGGCGCTCACGGATGTGACCGGCCGCCACGAGGCGCTGCGCACGGTGTTCCCCGAAACACACGGCGAGCCCTACCAGCGGGTGCTGCCCGCCGCCGACGCCACGGTCCGCCCCGACCTCGTCGCGTGCGGGCCCGAGGAGCCCGGCGCCGCACTCGAAGCCCTGCTGGCCGAGCCGTTCGACCTGGCGGCCCGCCCGCCGGTGCGCGCGGCGCTCTACCGCACGGCCGACGACGAGCACGTCCTCGCGCTCGTCGTGCACCACATCGCTCTGGACGGCTGGTCCTGGGGCCCGCTCTTCAACGATCTGGCCCAGGCGTACGAGGCGCGCCGCGACGGGCGTGCGCCCGAGTTCGCTCCGCTGCCGGTGCAGTACGTCGACTACACGCTCTGGCAGCGCGAACTGCTGGGCCAGGAGGACGACCCGGCCGCGCCGATGGCCCGTCAACTCGCCTTCTGGCGCGGCGCGCTGGCGGATGCCCCGGCAGAGCTGGCGCTGCCCTACGACCGGCCGCGCCCGGCCACGCCGGGCTTCACCGGCGCGGCCGTGCCCATCGAAGTGGACGCCGCCCTCCACGCGAACCTGCTCCAACTGGCCCGCGAGCACGGCTGCACCGTGTTCATGGTGGTCCAGGCCGCTCTCGCGGTGCTCCTGTCCCGCCTCGGCGCCGGCAGTGACATCCCGATCGGCACCCCGGTGGCCGGGCGCGGTGAGGAGGCCCTGGACGACCTGGTCGGGTTCTTCGTCAACACGCTGGTGCTGCGCACCGACGTATCGGGCGACCCCACCTTCGCCGACCTCCTCGGCCGCGTCCGCGAGGCGGATCTGCAGGCGTACGAGCACCAGGACGTGCCCTTCGAGCGGGTCGTGGAGGTACTCAACCCCGAGCGCTCCCTCGCCCGCCACCCCCTCTTCCAGGTCATGCTCCAAGTGCAGGACGACAGCGACGGAGCCCTGGAGCTGGCCGGCCTGGACGTGCGCCCCGAGCCGTTCCGCTTCGACGTGGCCCAGTTCGACCTGACCGTGGACATCCAACAGCGCTCCACCGCCGACGGCGCCCCGGCGGGCATCGCCGGACACGTGGAGTACGCGGCCGAACTCTTCGACCGGGCCACCGCGGAGACGGTGGCCACCGGGCTGGCCCGGGTGCTCGGGCAGCTGGCGGCCGAGCCGCACCGGCCCGTCGCGGACGCCGACCCGCTGACGGAGGCGGACCGCCACCGGTTGCTGACGGGGTGGAACGACACCGCGCTGCCCGTGCCGGCCGCCACCGTGCCCGAGCTGTTCGCGGCGCAGGCCGCCCGCACCCCGCAGGCCACCGCGCTCGTCCACGACGGAACCCGGCTCACCTTCGCCGAGCTCGACGCCCGCGCCAACCGCCTCGCCCAGCTCCTGATCGCCGCCGGCGCCGGGCCCGAGCGGGTGGTCGCACTGGCGCTGCCCCGCTCGGCCGACTCCGTCGCCGCCCTGCTGGCCGTCCTCAAGGCGGGCGCCGCCTTCGTCCACCTCGACACCGACTACCCCGACGAGCGGATCGCCCACATGCTGGCCGACTCCGCCCCGGCACTCCTGGTCAGCGACAGCGCGACCGCCGCCCGTCTGCCTCTGGACGGCACTGCCCGGTTGCCCCGGATCCTCCTGGACGACGAGCCGGCCACCGCAGCCCACTCCACTGCCGGACCGGACCGGGCGCCGCGCCCCGGCGACGCCGCGTACCTCGTCTACACCTCCGGCTCCACCGGCCGCCCCAAGGGCGTCGTCGTCGACCACGCGGCCCTGCGCAACCTCCACGCCTTCCACCGCGCCCACACCATGACCACGGCCGAACAGGCCACCGGGGGCCGGCAGTTGCGCGTGGCGCTCGCCGCCTCGCTCTCCTTCGACGCGTCCCTGGACGGCCTGATGTGGCTGGTGGCCGGGCACGAGCTCCACCTGATCGGCGACAGCGTCCGCCGCGACGCGGCCGCCTTCGTCCGCCACATCGCGGCGACCGCCCTCGACGTCGTCGACGTCACCCCCACCCACGCCGCGCAACTGGTCGAGGAGGGACTGCTCGACACCCCGCCGAGCGTGCTCCTCATCGGCGGCGAGGCTGCGGACGAGCAGCTGTGGACCCGGCTGCGCCACACCGACAACCTGGTCGCCTTCAACCTGTACGGACCGACCGAGTGCACCGTCGACGCCCTGTGGTGGCAGATCTCCCGCAGCGCACGCCCCCTGGTCGGCGAGCCCGTCTCCAACACCCGCGCCTATGTGCTGGACGAGGCCCTGCGCCCGGTGGCCCCGGGTGTACGCGGCGAGCTCTACCTTGCCGGGGCCGGGCTCGCCCGCGGCTACCTGGGCCGGCCGGGGCTGACCGCCGAGCGGTTCGTGGCCTGCCCGTTCGAGCCGGGCGCACGGATGTACCGCACCGGCGACCTGGTCCGCTGGACGGCCGACGGCGTCCTGGACTACCTCGGACGCACCGACGACCAGGTCAAGATCCGTGGATTCCGCATCGAACTCGGTGAGATCGAGGCCGCCCTCGCGAGCGCCCCGGGCGTCGCCCAGGCGGCGGTCGCCGTACGGCGCGACGGGCCGGGCGGCGACCGGCTGGTCGCCTACACCGTCCCGGCGCAGGGCGTCGCCGCGGCCGTGGAAGCGGACGAACTGCGGGCCCACCTGGGCGCCGTACTCCCGGATCACATGGTGCCCTCGGCGTTCGTCGTGCTGGAGGCGTTCCCACGTACGCCCAATGACAAGCTCGACCGGGCCGCGCTGCCCGCCCCCCAGGGCCCCCGTACGGCAGGTGCGGCTCCGCGCACCCCCAGGGAGCAGGCCATGGCGGACCTGTTCGCCGAGGTCCTGGACCTGCCGCGGGGCAGCGTCGGCGCGTACGACGGCTTCTTCGCGCTCGGCGGGCACTCCCTGCTGGCCGCCCGGCTGATGTCCCGCGTCCGCGAGACGCTGGGCGAGGAGCTGGGTGTCCAGGACCTGTTCGCCGCCCCGACCGTCGCGGGCCTCGCCGCCCGCGCGGCCACCGGCCGCACCGACGACGAGCCGACGGCGCCGCTGATCACCCTCCAGCCCGGCACCGGCGCACAGCCGCCGCTGTTCTGCGTCCACCCGGGTGCGGGGATCGGCTGGGTCTACCGGGAACTCCTGGACCACCTCGGGCCCGACCGTCCCGTGCACGCCCTCCAGGCCCGCGCGCTCAGCGAGGCGGGGGCGCGCCCGGCGAGCGTGGCGGAGATGGCCGAGGACTACGCGGCCCTCATCCGCACCGTCCAGCCGTCCGGCCCCTACCACCTCCTCGGCTGGTCCTTCGGCGCCCTGGTCGCGCACGCGGTCGCGGTACGACTGCGCGAGGCGGGACAGGAAGTGGCGGCCCCGGTGCTCCTCGACGGCTACCCCGGCGCGGAGGAGGCGGCGGCGATGGCGGACCCGCTGCGCGAACTGCTGGAATCGCTCGGCTACCCGGCTGGCCCGGTGCCCGCCACCGGCCCGCTGTCCCTGCCGGACTTCCTGCGGACGGCCCGTACACAGGACGGCCCGCTGGCAGCGCTCGACGAGAAGACGGTCGCGGCGCTGGGCGAGACGTTCGCCCACCACGACACGCTCGCGGCCGGGCACCGCCCCGCCGTGTTCGACGGGGACCTCACCCTGGTGTCGGCCGCGCACGAGCCCGGCACACCGGATCCGCGGACCTGGCGGCCCTATCTGACGGGCCGGATCACCCACCATCAGGCGCCCTGCACCCACGGCGAGATGATGACGCCCAAACCGGCCTCCGAGATCGGTGCGCTGCTGCGCCAGGCGCTGCCCGGCGAGTCGCTGCCCGCCGATGGGCTGCTCGGTGAAGCGCTGGTGCGCCGATGAGCGCGGCGACGTCGGCCCGGCCGCAGAAGACGCCGGGCCCCCTGGGCCACCGGGACTTCCGCCTGCTGTGGGCGGGGGAGTCGGTGAGCCAGCTCGGCAGCGCGGCGACCCGGGTCCTGCTGCCGCTGATCGCGGTGAACGCGCTCGGCGCCGGGGCGTTCACCATGGGCCTGCTCAACGCCGCCGCATGGCTGCCCTGGCTGCTCATCGGTCTGCCGGTGGGCGCCTGGACGGACCGGATGCGACGGCGGCCCGTGATGATCGTGTGCAACACGGTCTCGGCGGCCCTGATGTTCTCCCTGACCGTCGCGGCCTGGCTGGACGCCCTGACGACCACCCAACTCCTGGTGGTGTCCCTCCTGCTGGGCACGGCCGATGTGTTCTTCCGGGCCGCCTACAGCGCGTATCTGCCGGCCCTGCTGCCCGCCGGGCAACTCGCGGACGGCAACGCCCGGTTGCAGACCAGCGAGTCCGCCGCCGAGGTCGTCGCCCCGGGCGCGGGCGGCGCGCTGGCCCAGGCCGGAAGCGCGGCCGTCGGCTTCCTCACCGACGGGCTGAGCTTCCTGATCTCGGCGGTCCTGCTGGCCCGGATCCGCACCCCGGAGAGCCCGCCGGGCGGTGAGGAACGCGCGCCGGGAAAGAAGACGCTGCTCCGTGAGATCCGCGACGGCGTCGCCTTCCTCACCGGTGACCCGTTCCTGCGCACGATCCTGGTGTGCGACGCGGCGATGAACCTCTTCCTCGCCGGTGCCCAGTCCCTGGTGATCCTCTTCCTCAGCCGCACGGTCGGCGCCGACGGCACCGTCATCGGCGTACTGATCGCCCTGGCCGGGCTCGGCGGCGTACTGGGCGCGGTCCTCTCACCGCGTCTGGCCCGCCGGGTCGGCACCGCCCGCGCGGTGTTGCTGTGCGCCTTCGGTGCCGGTCCTTTCGGCCTGCTGATCCCCCTGACCAGCGACGGCGTGGGTCTGCTGGCGTTCTTGGTGGGCGAGTTCTGCATGATGGCCGGGATCGTTGCCGGGAACATCGTCATCGTCAGCTTCCGCCAGGCGTACTGCCCGCCCGAGATGCTCGGCCGGGTCAGCTCCGGCATCCGCTTCGTGATGTACGGCACGGTCCCGGTCGGCAGCCTGCTGGGCGGCGCCCTGGGCACGGCCGCAGGCGACCGCGCCGCCCTGTGGATCCTGTACGCGGGCAACGCCCTGTGCGCGCTGCTTCTGCTGAAGGGCCCCCTGCGCACCCTGCGGGACCTGCCGGTACCGGAGACAGAGACGGAGGTTCCGAGGTAGCCGACGCGGTGCCGGGGGCGCCGCGGGGCGGGAGATCCGACAATCAGCGCTCAGTAGTGGGGGATGACGAAGTTGTATCCCGCGGCTTCGACGCCCTCTACGAGGTGGGCGCCTTCGCGGCTGCGCTCAAGGGACGCGGCATCGGCTGACACCGCGGCACGCCCGGGACATCACGTTCACGCACCCGGCAGTGGCTCGTTGGTACGACTGTCCACTCCAGCAGGCCGCGGCCTCGATCCACACCTGCCCGGCGTGGCGGCCCGTCATGACGAGGCGGGAGAAGGTGCCGCCCCGACTGTTGGACTTTCGCAGGTGGAGGGTTGGACGTTTACCCGGAGGGCGAGGTGGGGTCTTCTGGTGGACACCCGGGGTCGATAGCGTTCCTCCCTGTACATACCTCGCACGGCTCAGGAGGGTCAGTTGACCACGGACAACGCAGGCGGCATGTCACGGCGACGACTGTTCGCACTGGGCGGCGGCGCCCTCGGTGCGGCCACGGCCGGCTCCCTGCTGCCGCCCTCGCTGCAGACCGCGATGTCCGCGGGACCCCCGGCCGGCGGGCTGAGCGCGGTCAAGCACGTCGTGATCCTCATGCAGGAGAACCGTTCCTTCGACCACTACTTCGGCGCCCTGCGCGGAGTCCGCGGTTTCGGTGACCGCAATGCCCTTCAACTCCCGGGCGGAAAGCCCGTGTTCGAGCAGCCGGGGCCACTGGGCAGCACCGTCCTGCCCTTCTCCGTACGCGGCGCCGCCGCCACCCAGCACAAGGACCTCCAGTACATAGGCGCCCTCGACCACTCCTGGTCCGGCGGTGCCAAGGCCTGGAACGGCGGTTGGATGGACAACTGGGTGTCCGCCAAGACCTCGGCGACCATGGCGTACTACGACCGCCAGGACATCCCGCTGCACTACGAGCTCGCCGACACCTTCACCGTGTGTGATGCCTACCACTCCTCCATCCACAGCTCCACCAGCCCCAACCGCAACCACCTGTGGAGCGGGAAGACCGGATACGAGCCGAACGGCCAGCGGGCCGTCGGCAACGACGCCTACGACGAAGGCACCCACCCCGGGTATGACTGGGGCACCTACGCCGAGCGGCTGGAGAAGGCCGGGCGCAGTTGGAAGACGTACACCGAGTGGGAGAACTTCACCGACAACCAGATCGAGTTCTTCACCACGTTCAAGGCGATCGCGCGCAAGGCGCTGGCCAGGACGGGTGGGCACACGTACATGGAGTCCTTCTACTCCGTCGTGCGCGAGGCCCCGAACGAGGCTGAGCGCCAACGGCTCCTCGGGCTGCTCGACCAGGGCGTGGCCACGCTCACCCCGGCCGAACGCAGCCTGTTCGAGCGGGGCCTGAGGCGGGTGCCGACCGGTACGCTCGCCGACGCGTTCGGCAAGGACGTCGCCGCCGGCACCCTGCCGGAGGTCTCCTATCTGGTGCCCTCCGCGCTGGACTCCGAGCACCCCAGCGTCTCCTCGCCCGTACACAGCGCCACGATCGTCTACAAGGTGCTCGACGCGCTCGGCAAGCACCCCGACGTGTGGCGGCACACCGTGGTCCTCATCAACTACGACGAGAACGACGGCTTCTTCGACCACGTACCGCCGCCGGTGGCCCCGCCCGAGGTGACCGACGAGCAGTGGCAGGGCAAGCCGACCGGCCTCGGCGCGCGGGTGCCGATGCTCGTGGTCTCGCCCTGGAGCGTCGGCGGCTACGTCTGCTCCGAGGTCTTCGACCACACCTCCGTCATCCGCCTCCTGGAGCGCTGGACCGGGGTGCGCGAGCCCAACATCAGCGCCTGGCGGCGCACCGTCACGGGCGACTTGACCTCGGCCTTCGACTTCAAGCGCGGCAGGCAGCAGCCCTCCGTGCACCGGCCGGGATCCATTCCGCCGCTGAGCGGCCGCTGGCGCCCCGAGCCGCCCGCACACCAGCAGATGCCCGTGCAGGAGGAGGGCACCCGGCCTGCCCGCCCGCTGCCCTACCAGCCGGACGCGTACGCGAAGGTCGCGGGCGGCGCCCTCCAGGTGCAGCTGAGCAACACCGGGCGGGCCAGCGTCCACTTCGCGCTCTACCCGTACGCCAAGGAGTTCGCCGCGCCGCAGCACAAGGACGTGCGAGGCAAGGGGCAGTGGACCGTGCCGGTGAACGGCGCCTACCGGTTCACGGTCACCGGGCCGAACGGCTTCCGGCGCGAGTTCGAGGGCGCCGGCGACGCGGACGTCGCCGAGGTGACCTCCTCCCTGGACCACCATGAAAGGGACGTCCACCTCACCCTGCGCAACCGCGGACAGCGGCCCGTCACCTTCGTCGTACGGCCGCTCGGCTACGCCGACGAGGCCGACCTGCGTGACTGGACGCGTTCCGTGAAGGTCAAGCCGGGCCGCAGCCGCACGGTGGTCCACTCGGCCGCCGACGCGCACGGCTGGTACGACCTCGAAGTGACCGTGGACGGCGGGAGCCCGTTCCGCAGGCGCCTGATGGGCCATATCGAGAACGGCCGCCCGAGCGTCTCCGGCTGACCGGCCCGCCCGGCGGTGAGCCGGGTGGGGCGCCCTGGTTCAGCGCGCTTTCGGCGATCCGGCATCCGTGAACTGGATGCGGTCCCGGAGAAAAGCGTTGGCCTGGACCAGGGCAGGGCCGTAGCTTGCTGCCGGTGACCAGTGACGCTCGTGAACCGTCGGACAGCTCTCCGGCCCCGGGACTCTTCTCCCGTACGTATCTGGCAGTCACGGCGAGTTTCGCCGCGGTGATGTTCTTGACCGGGTTCGCGGCACTGGCGGTCATGCCGCTGCTGCCGGTGGCCGCGCGAGACCTCGACGGGGTCGGTCTCTATCCGCTGGTGGCCGGGGCGTTCGTGGCGGCGAGCCTGCTCGGCGGTGTGCTCGGCGGGGCCTGGGCGGACCGCGCCGGGGCCCGGCAGCCGCTGACCGCCGGAGTGGTCCTGACCGTCGCCACGCTCCTCGTCTCCGCCACCAGCACCACCATCTGGCAACTGGCGCTGGGACGCTTCACCGACGGGATCGCGGCGGGCATGGTGGCGGTCTCCATCAACGCGGCCATCGGACAGTCCTACCCGGACCGGCTGCGCGCCCGCGCTCTGTCCCTCATGAGCGCGTGCTGGATCGTACCGTCCCTGGCCGGCCCGCCGCTCGCCGGGCTGGTGGCCGCGTCGTGGTCATGGCGCGTGGTGTTCTTCGGCGTCGCCGCGTTCACCCTGATCCCTGCCGCGGCCGCGGTACTGCTCCTTCGCGGACAACCGGCACAGCAAGGAGCGAAAGAGGCAGGAACGCGAGAACCGGGGGAGGTCGACACCTCCGTGCGGCGGCCCGCCCTGCCCGCCACCGTGGCGGTCAGTGTCGCAGCGGCTCTCACCCAATACGGTGTGTCCGCCTGGAACGTCTGGCACGCGGTGTGTGCGTCGGCCGGACTGGTGTTGCTCGTGGTGTGTGCCCCGAAGCTTCTGCCACGGCACACCTGGCGAGCAGGATCCGGGCTGCCCGCCACCGTACTCCTGCGGGCGCTGACCTCCGGCGCGTTCTTCACGCTGGAAGCCTTCGTTCCCCTCATGCTCAGCACGGCACGACATGTGCCGGGTGTGGTGACGGGGTTGGCGTTTACGGGGGCGGCCCTTGCCTGGGCCGGAGCCTCCTGGGTGCAGGGCCGCCTGCAGAACCGGGTGCCCCGGCACCGGTTGGTCGCCGTCGGAGCCTCCATCATGGCGATAGCTGTGGCGGTGGCGGCACTGTGCACCCTTCCGGCGGTGCCCCCGGCCGCAGCGGCGTCCTCGATGGCGATCGCCGCCGTGGGCATGGGGCTCGCGACCCCGTCACTGACCCTGCTCTCCCTCGCGCACAGTCCGGCTGACCGGCAGGGCTACGCGAGCGGCGCGATGCAGACTGCACAGAGCCTGGGCCAGACCCTGGTCCTGGCCGTGACGTCGGCTCTGTTCACCGCACTCTCGGCGGCATGGGCGAGTCGGCTCCCGGCGTTCGCCGGAGCGTACGCGCTGCTGATCCTTCCGATCGCGGGTGCCGCTTTTCTGGCAGGCCGTACGCGCGTAGCGGATGCGGCGCCGAACGACGCCTTGACACTGTCCGTGGCTTCGGGCGAGGGGCAGCCACACAAACCGCTGCCACCAACGCCGCACCGCGCCGCGCTCCTCGTCATCGACATGCAGGGCGACCTGAGGCCCCTCATGCACCGCCCCGACACGATCGTCGCGACCATCGCGCAGCTCAGCGCCCGGGCGCGGGCGGCGAACATTCCCGTCATCACGGTTCAACAGCGAGGATGCGGCGATGTCCTGCCGCCGCTGGCGCCGCACAGCGGAGATCCGGTCGTGACGAAGACCTGCGCGGACGCCTTCTTGGGCACCGGTCTCGACGAGATCCTGAGCAGGCTCGGCGTGACCGAGGTCCTGGTCACCGGCTTCGCCACCGAGAACTGCGTGGAGACGACCGCCCGTCAGGCCCTCAGCCACGGCTACGACCTGGTGCTCGTGGCGGATGGCCACACCACCTCGGTCCGCTCCCAGCCGACGGACTTCGCCCCGCCGGACCAGGCGATCGCCCATCACAACGAGATCTACCGGCACATCGACTTTCCCGAACGCGGTGTCCGGGTCCTGCCCTCCGCAGAGGTGGACTTCACGGCCTCGCCGCGGAAGAGGCCGCTGAGCCATACGTCTGTGCCGGACGCCTGATACGGCCGCGCGCGGGAGTCGCCGGGCCATGCGTTGATGCCGGTGGCGAAGGCTGCCTTGCCGTCGCCGGGGCCCTTCTGGCGGATGGGGCATCCCCGTTCGGCGGCGGATGCTCGTTTCGCGGTCAGGGTGTGCCGATGAGCACGACATGATCACGATGCCCTGTACGCACCTGGTCCAGGGTATTCCTGCCTGCCCACGCCCTGGAGGTGGCCTCCTCGTCATCGTTGTCGCCGTCATCGCCCTGCTCGCCGGCCTCGCGGCCAACCGCTGCCTGCGGCCGAGACTACTCAACGAGGACGACGACACCGGTATGGCCGCGAAGACCTCGTCGCACCCCTGCTCACCCTGACGGCTTCGCTGCTCGCCGTGAATCTTTTCCCGTCTGTCCTCGTTCACGAGTCCCGGCAGGTGCTGAGCTCCTCCGCATCCGCATCCGCATCGATGCACCGCTGGCAGGCTTCCGGCCGAGTACGTGGAGGCGGGCGTATCGGTCATGGAACTGTTCTTCGGTTGTCGCCTTCGCGTGCGAGGCCGTTGCCCGCCGAGAGACGCCTCGGCCCGTGAACCGCGCAGCCTCGCCGTGCGGTTCACGCCCCCTTCGGATGGCGATGACATCCGTCGCGTCGGCCATACACCCTTCTGGCCAGGCCAGATGGAAAGACATGGAGGGATTGTCCGAAAACACCTGGTTGTGGCCCGCAGTCACTGGAACATCGCGTTCCGCATATGCATGAATACGGAACATTCTGATCCGATCGCTCACCTTGTGGGTCCCGGCGAAAGGGCACAGGCATGCCTTCGGTCATGCGTAAGACGACGACCACTCCACGGGCACGACGACTGGCCGCCGCGGCCGTCGCGTTGGGCAGTTGCCTGGCGCTCGCCGCCCCGGCGGGAACCGCCGACGCGGCGCCCGCCGACCCGGTACCGACTGTCTTCTTCGGTGACTCGTACACCGCCAACTTCGGCATCGCTCCCTTCCATGAGGACGGCGAGAGGGCCTTCTGCTTCCAGGCCACGGAGAACTATCCCGCCGTCGCCACCCGGCGTCTGGCGGACAAGGGCGTCACGCTCAACGTGCAGTCGGACGTCTCCTGCGGAGGCGCACTCATCCATCACTTCTGGAACGAGCAGGAGCTGCTGCAACCCGGTAGCGGCCTGAAGGTCCCGGCACAGCAGGGCGCGCTCAAGGGTGACACTCGGCTGGTCGTGGGCGGCATGGGTGGCAACACGCTGGGCTTCAACAGCATCCTCAAGCAGTGCTCCGCCAAGCTCCGGGATCAGGCCCTGCTGCCCGGAGCGCCAGTGGACGCCGACTCACCGGCTGGCGAGTGCCGGGACTTCTTCACGTCGGGCGACGGAAAGGAATGGCTGGACTACAAGTTCGAGCAGGTCGAATACGACCTGGACGAGATGCTTCAGCGCACGAGCTACTTCTCCCCGGACGCCGAAAGGGTCCTGGTCGGCTACCCCCGACTCGTGCCCCAGGACACGAGCAAGTGCCTGAGTGCGGCTCCCAGTCAGACGGAACTGCCGTTCGCCGATATTCCTCAAAACGCGCTGCCCATCCTGGACCAGGTCCAGAAGCGGCTGGACGACGCCATGAAGAAGGTCGCTGCCGAAAACGGCGCCGACTTCGTGGACCTCTACAACCACACCGGAAGCAACACAGCGTGCGACGGTGCCAACCGGGGCATCGGCGGTCTGCTGGAGAACTCGATGCTCGAACTCGGCAATCAGCCGATCCCGTGGTACGCGCACCCCAACGAGAAGGGCCGTGACATCCAGGCCGAGCGCGTGGCCGCCAAGATCGAGGAAGTCCTCAACCGCTGACCAGGCCACACAGCACCGAACCCGGATGACCCATGCCCTGACGTGCGTCACCCGCTACTGAACGAGGCCCCAGGTCCGCGGCGACCTGGGGCTTCACCCGCGGCGCTACGGGACGCCCGGGGGAGCGCCGCGACATGAAGCCGTAGCGACTGCGGCACGGCGCGCCCCCTCAAGATCAGACGGGCGGCATCAGATCGCTCTCGCTGACCGTGTACGTCAGCAGGGGGTAGACGAAGTCCGTTTCCTTGTTCTCACGGCGCCGTAGTTGGTAGAACTCGCGCCTCTGCTCGTCGTCGGCCGACGTGAGGCGCGCACCCTGCGCGAGGTGTGCCTGCCCGTCGTGAAACCGAACGAAGGTCTTGGATGTTCGGAATGTGACACCCAACCATTGGTTATCCGCCGCCTGGACGGACGTGTCCAAGACGATTTTGTGCCTGAGTCGCCGATTCAAGTCGACAGAGAACACGACAACACTGTTGTGGGTGAGGGGGATCTCGAATTTCTCGCCATCGGACCCCTTTGACTCGAAGATCAGCTTCCTCGGCGGGATCGCTTCGGGGTGTTGGTAACAGGAGAAGACGGCGATAAATGACTCGTCGGCCAGATCGAGGGCTTGGTCGGAATGGCTGCCCATGGTGGTGTAAGCGTTGGTGTAGCTCTCGATGAGAGCGTTGTTGAAGCCGACTGGGAGCGCCGCACGTTCTTGAACCCGTCGCGCCAGCCGTTCGTGCACGGCCTGGAAATGCTGCGTCGGGTTGCTGTATTGGGTAGTGGTACGTACGAGAGGCACCCCACTCGCCTCGTCTATATTGGTAAGTACGGCGCCTCGTCGGCCTTTTCCTACGTCTTCCCAGTGAACTGACGCGGACAGGTCCGCGAAGAGGTCTCCCTCTGGTGGCAACTCGCACGAGAGGATCTCATCCAAGAACCTAGACTCGGGGCGCAAGGTAGTCTCCTGTGTTCATGCTGAAGAGGAACTTGTCGCCGTAGTCTATGAAGGACGAGGTTCTGTTCTCCTCGGCGTACAGCCCGCGCAGTTCGTCCATGCCGGCCGGTGTCGGCGGCTCCAGCTTCGCCAAGTCCCCGGCTATCTTGAGAAACGTTTGGCCGTCCTTGTGAACGGCTTCGGCGCTCGAACAGCGCACCACGTATCCCAGGCGGGTCGGGAGCAAGTCGGCGTCCAATGGTGAGGGCCGGACTTCGTGTGTATACAGACGGTTGGTGGACAGCGGCATGAAGAACACGGAGCCGGGATAAAGGGGCACGGTGAACTGCGGCGGGAGCGCGACCCCGTCGTGCTTTTCGGTCGAATCCTTGAGGCGAAAATGGAGTTTGGTCAGCGCGCTGACGCCCTTCACCCCATAGTCGAAGGCGTCTTCGGCGAGGGGCTGCAGCTTGTCGAGCCGGTCATAGAAGGTGCAGAAGGCCATGATGCCGTTGACGGGCATGTCCTTGGTCTTGTCGGCGTGGGCCGAGATCTTGGCCTTGGACTGCTTGCGCTCGGCTGTGGCAAGGGTGTTGTGGTAGATCTGGGCGAGGACGTGGTTCAGCGGTGCGTGGTTCCGGAAGAGGGTGGCGGCCTCGCGCTTCAGAGCCTCGACGATGCGCGTGTCGGTCTGGCGAAAGTTCTCGGTCGGCCCTGAGAGGTTCGTGGAGCACCGGAGCAGACGGAAGTGCAGTTTGTCGCCGTTGCGTGTGACGGGCGTCAGATAGATTCCGCTGCGATGGGCTGTGCCAGGTTTGGTGGACTCTGTCAGGGACTGGAAGGCGTGCTCCGCGCTGATCTGTCCGAAGTGATCGGCGTCGAGTGGGAAGAAGCGGCGATAGTACACGCCGACGCCCTGTACGCGGATGGGAACCCGGCCGAGGTCGATGAGCGTCCACGGGCTGTCGGTGTCCTCGGGGTAGCCGTGTGACAGCTCGCGGATGACGAATACCCGGGCGGCTGCCTGCAGTTGGCGGCTACTCAGCCCTGATATACCGCCACACAGGTAGACGGTCTTCTGTGCGAGGTCGGGCGAACCGGAAGCAAGGTCCTCTGGCGTGATGACGGACCCGAAGAAGTCCCTGATCAAGTCATTGTCTTGCAACATCGTAGGCGCAACCAAGGTGTTGCTCGCATCTTCGATGCGGGCTTCAGACAGCTCTGTTGTGGACATCAAGCGGTACCTGTCATTCGCAGATCTGGGTGGGTCCCTCAAAGCCGTGGACACGGCAACGGCCCGCACCCTTTCATTCGCGTTGAGCAGCGTAAACGAAAGAGACGGACCGATGAACCTTGATGTTCTCATGGGGCTCGACAGCGGGCAACGGGGTTCTGCTGTACGGGCGGTGGGTGCGGCTGCTCGGTGAGGTGGTGAGGCCGTCTCCGGTTCACCCACGCCGCCCCCCGCCCCACCCCCTCGTGGCCAAGGGGGTGGGGGCGGCGTGCGTCAGCGCACTCGGTTTAGCCGCAGTTGAGATTGCTGACGGGGCCGATCTTGGTGCCGTTGGCCGGACCGCTGCTCCAACGCAGGATCACTCGGTGGTCGTGGACACCGGCGCAGCTTGCGCCCAGGCCGCGGCTGGCACTGCCGATCCACTGCTCCTCGGCGTCGTTGGCCCAGCCCCACCAGCGTGAGCTCTGCAACTGGGCGGTGAAGGTCCAGTTGTTCGCGCAGCCGCTGCTGGATGCACCGGCGCTGACGTGGCCGGGCCGGTCGCTTACCGGCGCCGAGACGCCGGTGTTGCACCCTTGGATGGTGGACATCGCGATGGCGGGGGCCTTGGCCTTGGGCGCGTCGGCCTGCGCGGCGAGGGAGGTGCCAAGACCGAGGGCCACGAGTGCGCCTGCGGCGGCCATGGCGGTGTAGCGGCGAGGGATGCTGAACATGGTTACTCCCCGTGTGTGACCGGTTGTTCGGGTCCGTGCATTTCGGCTGTCACCGGCGGGTGCGGTGGCGTTCTGGCTACGGCTAGGAGTGATCAATGACGTTCCCGTTGGCGCAGTTGTTGTCAACGTCTCCGACGAAGCCCGGGGTGCCGCCGAGGGCCGGAACGATGGCGGTTTCCTGCATGCAGACGACACCGGCAGAGAAGTTCCAGTTGTCGGCCGCGTGGACGGGGCCCGAGGAATTCGGGTCGTTGGGGCCGTCGGCGTGGGCGGGGGCGGCGAGAGCGGCGCCGGCAAGGACCAGCGCGGCGACAGAAGTGATCTTCTTCATGCCCTGGGCAACGACCGTCGTGAACTGGGGATACGGGTGGATCTTTGCGATGCCAAAACGGCAGCCGGCTGCGGGGGCAAGGTGGTGGTGACGCGTCGGCGGGGCGGCTGCGCTGCTGGTCCGTGAGCGTCAGGCACCCCGCGACAGCGCCCCGCCCACCCTGCCCGCGGGGGAGCTCGACGGCGCCGCAACGCTTGCGGCCCATACACCTAGGCCAGCGGCGGCCGGTACGCTCCTGGCCGCTCCGACGGCACGGGGTCTCCGGAACCCACCCCCAGGTCCTTGCGCATCACCGCCTGCATCTGCGTGATCTCATCCCACATCCCCAGCAGGAGCGCACGCAGTTCCTCACAGGTGTGATCTTCGGGTGGCGAACCTTCGTCGAGCCGCCCGAGCCGTTTGTACGCATCGGCCAGAGCGATCCGTACGCGGTTGGCGGCGTCCAGTACACCGTCCGGTACGAGCATCTGGGCCTGCGCGAAGTCGTTCTGGAACGACAGGCGGGCCTCATTCGTCTCCGGGGACGGACCGGGGCGGTCGGGGAACCGGTTCAGGTCCTCCATCAGCCGTATCCGCCACAGGCGGGCGCTGGTGTTGAGGGCGATGTAGGTCGCCCGTCGGCGCTCCAGGTCTGCCGCTACGGATTCGTGGCGTCGCGCGTCCCCGTCGGCCAGCCGGCGCAACTCGAACTCCTGTGACCGTGATCGTGCGCTCACCCACGCCGTGGCCAACGGCGCGAGCAACGTGCCCAACACCCCCATGCCCGCCACCAACACCGCAACGGTTCCCGCCTCCATGACCCTCTCCCCTCGTCGCTCATCCACCACGCCGTTCCCCGACAGACTGCGGCCCATCCCTCGACGACCGGCACGGAGTCGCCGACCCACCAGGTTCGAGCGGGATGGAGCGGCCGTGCGCGCCACCCTGGGAGCCATCCGGTGGGCGTCCGGCAAGCAGTGCGTGGGTCATCGTCGCGCTGGGCGGCCTTGCGCGAGGCGGGAGCCGCGCACGCCCTGGCGCCGTCCGGGCTGAACGGTACGGGCGGGGGCTGTTCCGCCGGGTGCCAGCAGCGCTTCAGTTGGCGAGTCGGTCCGTGGAGACCAGCCAGCGCCAGCGTCGTCGTTCCGTGACGAGGGTGGCGGCGGCCAGCAAGGTCACGGGGGCCGCTGCCCAGGCGGGCCAGGCCAGCCACGAGGAGACCACGGCCGCGGTGAGTTGG
Source organism: Streptomyces sp. TLI_146 (assembly GCF_002846415.1). Lineage (NCBI taxonomy): Bacteria > Bacillati > Actinomycetota > Actinomycetes > Kitasatosporales > Streptomycetaceae > Streptomyces > Streptomyces sp. TLI_146. The sequence goes on along the minus strand of NZ_PJMX01000001.1, from coordinate 689,468 downwards.
AGGAGCACCAGCAGGATCGTGGCCCAGCCGGGCACCGCGATGATCACGTTGGCCTTGTCCCCCGGGGTGGAGAACAACGTCGGAAGGCCGATCAGGGTCAGCACGGACAGGACGGCAAGCAGCCATGAGTGACTGGCCAGGGCCCAGAGGGTGGCCACCCACGCGACGAGTTCCGTCGCGAAGCGCAGGGCGGACGCAGCGCGGTCGTCCGGCCGTCTCAGGGGCTTTGCTTCACCAGCAGCGTCGGTCACCTGCGGACGATCTCACGGTGCGCGGCTGACTGCCAGGGGTCTACAACCATGCTTTCCGGCTGACGGGCGGCTGGTCGGCAGCTGAGGAGGTGATGTCCGATACCTTCCTGGAGGCTCGGCGCACCCGGGAGAGAACAGAGGCGCACGGCGGGTCGCTGCGGCCGTGGTTGTGTGGCATCGCATCGCCACGAACAAGGCGCGCAATGCCCATCGCTGGGGTAGGCGCCCGATGACACGCGTACGCGGGGCGACCCCTGCGACAGCGGCGCCGCAGCACCAGCCGTGTCACCGGCATCCTCAAGGTCGCCGTCCTTGCAGGCCCGTCGTGCCCTCGTTGACATGTGCTCCCGTTAGGTCGAGCAAGCGCGCATTCTCCAGGTGTGCGTCGTCCAGCCTGGCGTCGGTGAATTTCGCTCCGAACGCCTGCGCACCGCGAAGGTCAGCGAGGAGCAGGTCCGCACCAGTCAGGTTCGCGAAACCGAGATCCGCGCCGGAGAGGTTGACAACGCGCAGGTTCGCGCCGCGCAGGTCCGCCCCGCCCAGATCGGCGTCGTGCAGGTCCATGCCGCGCAGGTCGAAGCCGCTCAGGTTGGTGCGTGTCAGGTCGGTACGTTGACCGGGTGCGTCGTGCTTGGGGTTGCGGCGCGCGAGCACGCTCAGGGCTGCCTTCATGTCGGTGCCCGGCTGCCGGACGGCGGCGCGGGCGGCCGGTGCGTCGGCCACGGAATCCGCGGCCGTTCCGGCCTTGTTGCGGACGAACGCCGAGAGTACTTCCACGACGCTCGCCTGGTCCGGTGGGGAGTCACGCATCACCCGGCCCAGGGCGTATACCCCGCCCAGGCGGACATCGATGCCGGCGGAGCCCAGGTGTTCGACGGCCTTGCTGAACCGCTCGGTCACCTGGCCCTGCCGGGTGACCTCGATCTGGCTGCTCGTGGAAGCCGCTGACAGTGCGTTGAAGACCAGCGCGCCCACGGCCGCGACGACCGCTGTCCCCACGCCGGCCCACGCCAGCCAGTCCCGGCGCCGCGCCGACGCTGCCGTTCCACGCGGACGTCGCTGCCCGGAGCGGGCTCTGGCCAAGAGGCGATGCAGGACCGCCCGGCTGGGTCTCCACATGCTTCGATGCTAGGTGGCGACGACAACCAGGTCGGCGAGGCACGCGGGAGTTCCGAACTGAACCACAGGAAGCATCGCCCCTGGGCGATCGGGTTGGGCCATCGTCGGCCTCTTCCTCCGAGCGGTGGCGGTCCTGCGTCGGATGACAGGAGACGCGCGTGCTCCCATCCCGTGCCGGTCGCCGCGAGCTTGTTGTGCCGTGACGGTGACCGTCGGGGTGGTGGTCAGGTGGTGAGCGCGGTCGCGCGATCAGACGATTACCCGGCCAGCACCAGTTTTCGCAGGAGTTCGGTGTCGGGGAGGTCCGCGACCGTCGCGTCCAGGGCCAGGTCCAGCTGGTCCTCGAAGCCGTCCGTCGGGTAGCGCAGGGCGGCCGGGTCGGACCAGGAGAGCTGCCAGCGGGCGGCGCCGCGTGCCGTCAGTTCTACGGTGATCAGCTGGTTCAGGGCGCGCCGCAGGACCGGGCGGGCGTAGTCGCGGACGGCGTCGCCGGTCGCGGCAGCCGCCTGCTCGGGCTTAGGGAGGCGGTCGGCGATCCGCCAGCGCACCGCCGGGTCGGCGTCGATCGCGTCGAGCAGGGCGGCGAGCTCCGGTCCTGCGCCCTCGGCGGTGAGGGCCTCGCGGATCTCCTCCGCGCCCTGGCCCACGTACACCGTCATCGACTCGTGGACGAGGTCCTCCCAGTCCACGCGCTTGAGGGCGAGGGTCTCCGGGGTGAGGACGGCCTGCTCCAGCGCGGCCAGCGCGGCGTCCGCGTCGGCCAGGAGTTGTACGGCAGGGCGGGCGGTCTCTCCGGCGCGGCTGTCGTCGGGCTGGGCCTCGATGCGGGCGACGCGTTCGGCGAGCGCGGGGTGGGAGTCGTAGGGGGAGGTGGGCTCGGTCGGGAGCTCTTGGCGCAGCTTCTCCAGGTCCGTGGCGCGGGCGTCGAGCAGCTTGCGCAGTCCGCCGAAGACCTGACCGGGGCGGGGCAGCAGGCCGGCGCTGATGCCGAGGGTGGCGTACGAACTCATGTAGAAGTCGTGTGCCGAGCCGAGGGCGTTCAGCTCGCGCAGGGCGGAGGCGGTGGAGTCGCGCCCGGCGACCCGGACCGCGGCGAGGTCGGCCGCGAGCTCCTGGCGGCGGGCGGCGGAGAGGGAGGTGCGCAGGTAGAAGTTGCCGTACGCCGTGTAGACGTTGGCCATGCCTCGGTACGTCGCACCCAGGCCCGGGGTGTCGATCATCGTGGCCCGTCTGCCCTTGGCCCTGCGCTTGGCGGCGTGCTTCTCCTGCCTCGCGCGTTCCTTGGCGAGCTTCGTGTGGGAGCGCTCGTGGAAGTGGGCGATGGTGCGGATCAGTTGGGCGCGGCCGCGGGCGATCAGGGGGGTGAGACGGGTGTCGAAGTTGGCGTAGTGGCCCATCTCGTGGGCGAGCACGGCACGCAGCTGCATCTCGTCCATGCCCATCATCAGCGGCAGGCCGAGGTAGAGGCGACGGGTACCGGGCCGCAGGCCCAGCAGCGAGGACTCCTCGCTGACGGCCGCGTTCACCTTCTCGATCAGCACGATCTCGTCGGGCGCGCGGGTGCCGACCTGCCGGGCGACGTCGCGCACAGCCTCCCACAGGGCGGGCTCCTGGGCCTGGGTGACGCTGACGGTGACGCCGGCCGACGGATCGCTCTTGGGGGTGCGCAGCATGAACAGGCCGCGCACGATCGGGATCGCGAGGACGACCGAGCCGATGATGACGTCGTAGACGATGGGGCCGTGCAACCAGGTGGAGACGGCGTAGTCGGCGCCTGCGAGGGCGGCCAGCAGGAAGACGCCGAGCAGGTAGAAGCCGGCGAGCAGGACGAGAGCGCGCAAGGCGCGCAGTGAAGCGCCCATTTGGACAGATCCCCCCACGGGATGACAGCGGTGCTGAAGTGTGTGGCGGGAGCCGCCTGCCGCATCATGGGGCCCGGCGGTCACTTACGGCAACTCAATGGCCAGGCCGACAGGTCGCAGGTCGGCAGCAGGTACTTGCCACCTGGTCCTCGGGCACACCACCTGGGGGCAGGTGTGAGCGGCGGCGAGGTGTCCGGAGGCGGGGGCGTTTTGGCCGGTACCTCACTACGGGGAACGCAGATTGACGCGTCAGGCTGGCTCTTGTACACCACTGTGTGATGTGCCTCAAGCCAAGGGGGAGAGAAACGTGAAGGGCACTTTCAAAGCGTTGGGCATCACCACGGCCCTGGCTGCCGTCGTACTGGCCGCGCCCGCGACCGCGAACGCCACCGCTACCTGGTCGTGCACATCCATCTCAAGCACATACATGTTGTTCAAGGAGGGCACTCCCGTGCATACGTCGCCTGCGGGTAGCTCCAGCGTCACGGGCTACCTCGACGACTACTACCGCGCGGTCGACAAGTCGTGCATCAGCGACGCGGGCAACCAGTGGTGGCACCTTCAGCTGGAGGGCGGCTACGTCTACAACGGCTACCGGATCGGCTGACGGCTACTCCGCGATGGGTGTCATCGCGCGGGCGCGGCAGGTTGGGAGAGGTCCATGTGGACGTCCACGACCCCCTCGACGGCCTGGGCGAGCCGCGCCGCGATCGGGACCAGCGTCCGGTCGGGCATCGGCCCGTGGAAGGTCACGGTCCCTTGCTCGACCGTGGCGGTGACGGTCTGCCGTGGGAAGAGGTAGGCGATCACGGTGCGAGCCACTTCGGCGGCGATGTCGTCGTCGGGGCGCAGGAACACCTTGAGCAGGTCGCTGCGACTCACCACTCCTTGGAGCATGCCCAGTTGGTCGATGACGGGCAGTCGCTTGACCTTCCGGACGGCCATGATCCGGGCTGCCTGGGCGAGAGTGGCGTCGGGGTGCACGGTCACGGCCGGGGTGCTCATGAGCTCACCGGCGGTGACAGCCCCCGCCTTGGCCAGGTCGGAGAGGCGTTGCGGCTGGGACAGACGGTCGGGTCGGTCACCGCGGAACTCCTCCTTGGGCAGCAGGTCCGCCTCCGACACGACGCCGATCACCCGGCCCTCGCCCTCCACTACCGGCAGGGCGCTGATCTGCCACTGCTCCATCAGTTCCACGATTTCCTTGAACGGGGCGTCGCGGCCGATCGAGACGACGGTGTGGGTCATCACGTCGCTCACGGTGTGGGGCGAAGCCCCGAACTCCGCGGTCATGGTGTGCCTCCAGAGGTACGGTCGACGGTGAGGTCGAGTAAGTGGGTCGAGGAGGAGATGCGCGGCCTCCTTGGCGAACGCGGCCGCGTTGAGGGGCCGTTGGAACCGAAGGCATCCGTAGCGGCCGCGCCAGTGGACCGGGCGGTCGAGCGCGGGGCGGCGGCCACAGCGGGGTTCTGTGCGTGGCGCGGGTGGGTCACAGGGCCGGGCGGGTGTGACGTCATCGCGGGACCCCGCTCCCGTACGGTGCGTACAGGTCGAGCAGCCTGGTGCGGGCCTGTTGCAGTCGGTGGGTGAGGACCTGGCCGACCCACAGCGCGACCGAGGAGCCGAGCCGGGGGTCGCTGTCGCACATGAGGCGGACGGTGATCGCGTCGAACTCGTAGGCGCGCACGGGTGTCACCGCCTCGGCGCCCAAGTGCCAGAGGTGCGGCGGGAACAGCCAGGACCAGCCGACGAGTTCGCCGGCGCCGATCGAGTCGATGACGGCTGCCTGGCGTCCGGGGACGCGCATGTCCAGCGCTACCGTGCCGGTGTGGACCACCCAGAACCGATCGGCCCGGCGGCCCTCCTCAAAGAGGCGGGCACCCGGTGGGAAGCTCACCTCACGGGCGATGTTCACGAGCCGCTTCTGGTACGGGCCGGGCAGCGCGATCGTCATGCGGTTGGCCTGTTTGGTGGTCATGGTCGTGCTTCCTCTCGGGGTGGGGCGGACTCCGTCTGGTAGGCGGCGACTTCCTGGGTGGTGTCGACGGCGGCCGGGCTCCAGCGGGCGCGAAGGTGTCGGCAGCCCGGGTCGGGGTGGCGGCCGACGCCAGGGCCGTCCGCCACCGGATCCGCGACCAGGGTGCCGAGCCCTGCCCGGCCCAGGAGGGGCGCGACTGTGGTGACGGTCATCGGGTCCCTCCTTCGGCTCCTACGGCTCGGGCGTGTGCTCCCGGCGTCGGCGGGCCGGACCAATCGGGGCAGCGGGCGAACGGCCCTCCTGGGCGGGCCGGTCAGGTCCGCAGGTCGCCCCGTTCGGGCTCGGCGCGTGCGCCGAGGACTGGGTGGCGATCCGCTCGGCCCAGGCGGTGACGCTGTCGAAGTCGCGGAAGTCGCCGCCACGGCCGGAGGTGATCAGTGAACGGGCGATGCGGCCTTTCGCGCCCTCGCGCAGACAGCCGCCGAACGTACGGTGTTCCACCGCGTCGAGGTGGGCCATCGCACGCCGCGCGCCGGCCACCGGCGGTATCGACCGCTGTGCGGCGGACGCGTCGAGCGGACCGCTGCTGAAGAGCCATACCGCCTTACGGGACAGCTGGTCGGCGTTGCGTCGGGCGAAGCGGCGCGCGTCCCGGTGCCAGCGGCCCGCGTACACGGCGCCGCCGATCACCACGACGTCGTAGGGCGCCACGTCACCTACCTGCACGGCCGGGCGCACCTCGGTGTCCAGGCCGTGCTCGCGCAGCACCTCGCCGATCCGCTCGGCGATCTGTGCGGTGGAACCGTTCGTGGAGCCATAGGCGACAAGTGCTTTGATGCTCATGACGGACACCTGCTTTCACAGCTTGCGCATCCAGTCGTCGGCGATGCCGCGCATGGCAGGCTCGTCGGGATGCAGATGGGAGTCGTCGGTCCGGTATCCCAGCTTGTCGACCACGTCGACCACGCCGTCGACCATGCCTGTCACCCGCACGGCCACGGGTACTTCGCTGCGCCGCTCCAGCTGTCCGGTGAGGGTCACCACGCCGTCCTCGACCGTGATGTCGACCGCACCGTGCTCCAGCCACAGCGTTCCGACCAGTACGTCCCGGATCACCTCGGCGCGGATCTCCTCGTCCGCGCGCAGGAACACCTGGAGGAGGCTGCGGCGGGTCACGATGCCGACCAGCCGGTCCTCGGTGTCCAGTACCGGCAGGCGTTCGACGCGGTGCTGGGCCATGACGCGGGCGGCCCCGGCGATGGTGTCGTCGGCGCGGACCGTGACGGCGGGGGAGGACATCAGCTCGCCCGCGGTCCGGGCGCGTGCCTTGGCGCGCCGCGAGCGTGCCGCGTGTCCCAGCGCGGGTGCGTGCAGGCGGCGCGGCGGCTCGTAGGGATCCTCGGCTTCGGCCTGATGGGCCATCAAGTCCGTTTCCGAGAGCACCCCGAGGACCTTGTCGTCGTCGTCCACGACCGGAAGCCCGCTGATGCGGTGCTCTGCCAGGAGTCGGGCAACCTCCTTGAACGGGGTGCCGGGCCGGGCGCTCACCACGTCACTGGTCATCACCGAGCCGACCTTGGCGTGTTTCATGGAGGGTGCCTCCTTGTCTCGGGCATCGCGGGTGGGAGTCGGGTGGGTGGCCGGGGAGCGGCTCACCATATGGCGAGCCTGGCTGCGTGCCTGGGGGGCTGCCAGGGGCCGAACGACCCATCCCAGGGAGCGGTTCGGCCCCGTCGCGTGCCAGGGCTGCCGCGGTGCTCCCGGCAGCCGCGAGACCCGGCCGAGGGGGCTGGGGACCGGAGCTTCGCGGTTCACCGGAGCCAGCTCCGGTCGCCGACGAACGGCAGGCGCTCCCACAGCCTGCCCAGCCCCCAGGTACGTCCGGCGCCGAAGACGGCGAGGAGGATCAGGACGGCCGCGTACACCACGTGGTAGTCGACCAGGGGGTTGGCGGACGCGCTGAGGGAACCGTCGGACAGATGCCGGGCGGGCGGCCATTCTGCGATCCACATCAGGGTCATCAGCGCGGTGCCCGCCACGGCGGCGAGCCGCAGGGCCACACCGCCGGCCAGGGCGAGACCGATGCCGAACAACCCCAGCATGAACAGCCAGTCGGCCCAGGTGTCCCCGGCCCAGTCGTGGAAGGTGGACTCCATGGGGCCGGCGGCGACGCCGCTGAGGAAGCCCTTGGTGGGGGAGCCGCCGTCGATCCAGCCCTTGCCGGAATGCGTGGCGTAGCCCCAGCCGAAGGTCTTGTCGAAGAACGCCCACAGGAAGGTGAACGCCGTCACGAACCGCAGTCCGGCCAGAGTGCGCCCGAGGGTCTGCGACGAGGCCACGGCACGCTCGGCCGATGCGGCCCGTGCCGTGGTGTCCGCCCTGCTCTTGAGGCGGAAGGAGAAGCGGTTGCGTGCGTGCGGATGCGGGTGCCCGTGTACGGCCATGGTTCTCAGCCCTCTCTTCATGTTCACGCCCAGTGGTTCGACATGGACAATGTGGCGTCGGACGTGGCCGCTGTGGTGGGGGCGTTCGGGGCACCCCGTGGGGCCGTTGGTCCTTCGTACGGGACAGGTCGGGGCCGTTCGGCCCTCGCGGCCCACGCGGAACGGGGAGCAGGGTGGAACCGTTCGTCATTGCTCCGTGCCCACGGGAGGGTGTCATGGCACGTTCGGTCATCGCCGGGATCGACGGCTCGTCCGAGTCGAGAGCCGCTGCCGTGTGGGCGGCGGGCGAGGCTGAGCGGCGCGGGCTCGCGCTGACGCTGGTACATGCCTGGCAGGCGTGGCAGCCAGTCGTCGGGTACGCGCCGCTCGGCGCCGCAGCAGTGCTGTGGGAGGGGCCGGACGGGCCGGACGGCGAGGAACGCCGGGCCCGACGCATGCTGGACGAGGTGTTCGAGCAACTGCGCGACCACTGCCCGGGCGTGGAGATCACCGCGGAGCTCATTCCCGGCCAGGCGGTCGATGTCCTGCTGGCGGCCGCCGCAGAAGGCGAGGTGCTGGTCCTGGGGTCACGGGCGCCGAGCGCGCTGACGGGTTTCCTGACGGGCTCCGTCTCGATGGCCGTCCTCGCCCGTGCAGCGCGTCCGGTCGTCCTCGTCCGGCCGAAGCGGCCGGACGATGCCGTCGAGCCGGCCGGGGCGGAGGAGGGGTCCGGCGACGTGGTGCTCGGACTCGACTTCTCCCATCCCTGTGACACATTGATCGACTACGCCGTCGAAGCCGCCGCGGCACGCGGTGCTGCCCTGAGGGTCGTCCACACGTGGACGCCGCCGCCCGTCTTCGGGTACGACCCCGCCGCGGTCGACCCCCGGCACATCGTCGATCTGGGCGCCGCGGAGGCGCATGCGCTGGATGACGTACTGGAGCCGTGGCGGGCCAAGTTCCCCTCGGTGGGCATCGAGACGCGGTGTGTCGCGGACCGGCCCGCCGAACGCCTTGTCGAGGCGGCCGAGGACGCCGCGCTGCTCGTGGTCGGGCGGCGCATCCGCAGCGGAATCACCCATATCGGCCCGGTGACGCACGGGGTCCTGCACCACGCACGCACTCCCGTCGCGGTGGTCGCACATCGCTGAACGCCAGGTGCCGGGTCGTCGCCGGCCCAGGAGCAGCCGCTCCCCGGCCCGATCAGCAAGCGTGCTGTGAGGCCGACAGTTCGTACTTGACGTCCACCACGCCTTCGACGCCAAGGACGAGGCGTGCCGCCGTGGGGATCAGGCCGCTGTCGCGGGCGTCACCGCGGAGCGTGACGATGCCGTGGGCGACGTCGATACGGATGGCCCGGTGCGAGACGGGGAAGAGCGGGACGACGACCTCGCGACGGATCTGCGCGGCGAGCTCGTCGTCGGAGCGCAGGAACACCTTGAGCAGATCGGCACGGCTCACGATCCCCACCAGGCGGCCCGTACCGTCGACCACGGGCAGCCGCTTCACGTGGCTGTGGGCCATGAGACGGGCGGCCTGGGGGAGCGTGGCGTCGGGGCCGATGGTCACGGCCGGGGACGTCATCAGGTCCGCGGCCCGCGTGGAACCGGCCTTGCGGGTGTCCGCGAGGCGGCCCGCCTGCTCGATCAGGCCGGGGCCGTGCCCATGGAACTCCTCCTTGACCGGGAGGTCCGCCTGCGAGACGACCCCGGCCACCCGGCCGTCTTCTTCGAGGACCGGCACACCGGTCACCCTCCACCGCTGCATCGCGGTCACGATCTCCTTGAAGTGCGCGCTGCGCGACACGGTGACGACGGCTTGGGTCATCACCATGGCGACGGTGTACCTGCTGGTCATGGCGTACCTCCGGACCTTCTCCCGGTCAGCGTGGCACGTGGCCGGTGCGGGCGGGAGGGCCGAAGGGGGCGGTCCGCAGGGCTCATCGGCCCCTGGTGAGGCCCTCGTGCGCGGGAGCAAGGACTCGCGCGGGCGCTCCTGAGCGGCGTCGTACCCCTCGTACTTGAGTCCAGTGGAGTACGCCGTCGTCAGCCGTGCTGGGGGACGATGGCCACCGGGCAGCCGGCGTGGTGAAGCAGGGTGTGGGACACCCGGCTCAACTGGAGGCCGAGGTGGCCGTGGCGCCGCCGGGCACCCAGGACAAGGAGGTCCGCCGTGGCCGACCGGTCGCGAAGCACCTTGTGGGCCGGGCCCTCACAGGCCGCGGGGACGACCTCGACTCCGGGGTGGCCGGCGACGGGGTCGCGCAGGGCGTCGGCGATCAGCTCGGTCGCCCGTTCACGGTGCTCGTGCGCGGACCCGGCGGCCAGTAGCGGATCGTCCACGCTCTCGTTGGCCGGGCAGCGCCAGGCACGTACGGCTTCCAGCAGGCAGCCGCGTGACTGTGCCTCCCGGATGGCGAACAGCGTTGCCGCCCCGGTGGTGGCACTGTCCCCGATGCCGAGCACGATGCGGTGGTGCCGGGCCTTGAAGTTGTCCTCGCCGCCGCGCACCACGATGACAGGACAGTGCGCACGGGCCGCCACGGCGAGGCTCACGGACCCCAGGAGAAGCTCGGCGATGGGACCCCGCCCGCGCGACCCGGTGATCAGCGCACTGGCGTTGCGGGCCTGCTCCAGCAGAGCGGTCTCCGGATCCTCGGCCATCTCCTCGGCATGGACCTCCAGGTCGGGAACGCGGCGTCGAACGCGCGCGACCGCGGAGCTCGGCAGCGTCTCGTCCGGCACCTGGGCCGAGGGGATCGCCACGCCGTGTGCGGACGGCTCGGCGACCTCGTACCGCTCCCAGAGCGAGGCGTGGACGATCCGCAGGGGCAGCCTCAAGCGCTCCGCCTCGTCCGCGGCCCAGTCCAGTGCACGCAGGCTCGACGCGGATCCGTCGACGCCCACGACCAACGGCATGCCCATGGCAGCCACCGCCTCTCCGCTCTCGTACGGCATGACCTCTGCTGAGACCTTCGCGCAGCCGACGCCCGTGCGACAGGGCCGGTTCGGCCCTTGTCCGGGCCATCCGGCCTCCATGCGTGCCCGTTCGGCACTGGGACACACGCCCCGGGCGGCGGAACGTGAGCCACAGGCAACGACAAGCGTGCCTGCCGGACGGGAGAGGACGGCGATCACAGTGAAGCCCGTATGTGACACGCGGACGGTGGCGGCTCTCGTGAGGGACGCCACGACCGCGCCCTCCCTGCACAATGCCCAGCCCTGGGCTTTCGTCTTCCGCCCGGCGGACGACGTGCTGGAACTGCACGCGGATCCGGGCCGAGACCTGCCGTACGCGGACCCGAACGGGCGGGCGCTGCACATCAGTTGCGGGGCGGCACTGTTCACGCTGCGGGTGGCGATCGCCCACCGGGGCCGGGAGCCGGAGGTGTTGCTGCTGCCCGATCCCGCCCGGCCGGGCCTGCTGGCGGTGGTGCGCATGCTCAGGACACCGCACGCCGACGCGGATCTGGACGGCCTCTACCCGGCCGTGCACCGCAGGCACACGAGCCGCCACCCGTTCGCCGACACCCGCGTTCCGCAGGAGGTCTGGGACGCGCTCACCGAAGCGGCACGGGCGGAGGGCGCTGAGCTGGTGGTGCCCGGACCGTGGCACGTCCAGTCGGTGCTGGGGCTGAGCGAGGAGGCTCGGTGGTACGACGCGGAGGACCGCGACCGCGCCGCCGAGCTGGAGCGGTGGACCCGGCCGGGCAAGGACACCTCGGACAGGCCCGTCGACGGCGTGCCCGAGTACGCCTTCGGCCCCCGCCAGCGGGTCGGGGGCGCCGTGGTGCGGGACTTCTGGGCCGGGCGGATCGTGGCGGACGGGGGCACCGCCGACTTCGAGGCCGCTCCCCAGCTCGCCCTGCTGGGCACCGCGGACGACACCCCGGTGGCCTGGCTGCGCTCGGGCCAGGCCCTGCAGCGCGTCCTGCTCCTCGCCACGTGTCACGATCTGGCGGCGGGCCTGAGCAGTCAGGCCCTGGAACGCGGGGAGCTGCGGTGGGCCGCCCGGGACCCCATCTCCGCCATGCAGCATGTGCAGATGGTCCTGAGGCTCGGCTACGGTCCGATGGGTGCGCGCAGCCCGCGGCGTGCTGTGCGGGACGTACTGACGATCCATCAGGCATGATCCGGGCCGAACGGCCCCCGGTCCAGGGCCGGTTCACCCCTGCCTTGCGCTGACGTGCCGGTGCGATGGTGCGGACGGGGTCGTGGTGCCTGTCCGGCGGGCCGCCGGTATCACTCCGTCCGGTCGCGCCTGCGCACTCGCCATCACGGCTGATCCCCGCGTGCTCGCCCACGGATCACCGGAGGTTGATCATGCAACGCCACATCACCGCAGGCGTCGACGGTTCGCGCGAGAGCGTGGACGCGGCGGACTGGGCGGCCCGCGAAGCGGTGCGCCGTGGTCTGCCGCTGCACCTTCTCCATGTGGACGATGAACCCACCCCCCCGACGGGCCTGCCCGAACTGGACGTCCCGGGGGCGCGTGAGCGTACGGCGCTGGATCGAGTGACTGTCCAACTCGCCCAGTGCCACCCCGGCTTGGAGATCCATCCGGTCGTCGCGCCCGGTCCGCCGACGGCCACGATCCTGGAGGCAGCCGCCACCTCCGAGATGCTGGTCCTCGGCTCGCGCGGCTTCACCGGCTGTGCCGCGTTCCTCGTCGGCTCGGTCGCGTTGCAGGCGGCCGCGCGGGCCGCCGGCCCGGTCGTGCTCGTACGGGCGGGGGAGTGCCCCGAGGGCGAGCGGCAGGGCGGGTCGGGCACCGGAGCGTTCCGGCCCGTGGTCCTCGGCCTGGACCTGGACCACCCGTGCGACGAGCTGTTCGCGTACGCCTTCGATGCGGCGGCCACCCGCCAGGCGCCGCTCCATGTCCGGCACGCCTGGGCTGTTCCCCTGGTGCCGTCGGCGGACGCGGTGGACCCGGCGGCGGAGAAGGCCCGCGCCCTGACGGCCGCGCTGGCGCGGTGGCGGCGGAAGTTCCCCGAGACCGAGGTGGTGGAGCGCACGGTCCACGGCCGGGCCGGCCGCCAGTTGGTGATGGCCTCCACCCGTGCGAGTCTGCTGGTCATCGGCCGCCGCACCGACCGCCTCGGCCCGGTCGCCCACACCGTGATCCACCACGTGCTGTGCCCGGTGGCGGTGGTGCCGCACGAGTGAAGGCGGGGCCCGGTCCACGGCGTGCGTGGGGAGGTGCTCAGCCGCCCCGGCGAGGAGGAACGAGGGAAGGCGCCGTAACCCGGAGGTCAGCTCGGTCTTCGTCGGTGTCGACGGCTCCCTGTCGGCCCGTCAGGCGGCGCGGCGGGGAGCAGCGGAGGCCGCACGCCGCCACCGCCCCCCTCTGCCTCGTCCACGCGGACGAGGTGGCCGCGCCCGCTGCCCGGAGGCCTCGCTGCCAGTCAGCCGCGAGCTGGTTACCGCACGGCCACGGATGGCGATGACGGACCCGTGGGAGGGGAGGCGCCGCGTTCGGTCCGCCGGGCGGTGTCGCTCCGGACGAGGAGAGGGCGTACCACGGTGTGGCGTGCGGATGCGTCCGGGCGCGCCGGCCGCTCGGCGACGGGCACGGCGACCACGGGGATCGCGGCATGGCGCAGACACTCGCGGCCGACGGGCCCGAGCGGCGTGGCCCCGTACTCCGCACGGGACTTGAGCCCCAGTGCGAGCAGCAGGGCGCCGTGTGCGTGGTGGAGCAGCATCCGTGCGGGCGGCCCTTCTGCCAGGACGGCGCGTACGGTTCCATCCGTCCGCGAGCCGAAGGCCGTGCGGAGCGTCGAGGCGAGCAACTGGGCGGCTCGGGCGCGCTGTTCGGCGGCAGTGGGGCGGGCTGAGGCCGGGGCGTAGGGGGCGTGGAGGGGGCCGATCGGCTCCCAGGCGTGCACGGCCACCACATCCGTGTGCAGCACACGTGCTTGCTGGGCGGCCCAGCGCAGTGCGGCCATCGACTCCTCGGTGCCGTCGACGCCGACCACGATGCCGCGTTTGGTGGTGGGCTTTGTCATGACTCCTCCAGCCGTGGACGGCCTGTTGCCTCATGCTCGCCCGAGGCGGGTCGACGCGACAGGGGCCGAGAGGCCCAGCCGGTACCCAGTGGTCCTATGTTCCTGGCGCTCCTGGTCCCGGAAGGGCGAGAGGCGGCGTGGAGCCGGGGTGAAGGGGGTCGGGGCAGCGGGATTCGTCCCCGGCCGCCGGACCAGGGCCGGGGACGGGATCGTCCGGCCGTCCCGGGGGGAGCCGACCGGAAGCGGGGCGATCGCGCTGCTCAGCTGCCGCCGCCCGTCCGGGGCCCGGCCGCCCGGAACGGCCCCGCCCCGCCTCACGCGCCGGGGCGCTCGCTTCTGTCCTGCTGTTCCAGTTGGGAGGCGAGGACCGCTGCCTGGACCCGGCGCTGCACGCCGAGCTTGGCCAGGAGACGGGAGATGTGGTTCTTGACGGTCTTCTCCGACAGGTAGAGCTTCTTGCCGATCTCACGGTTGGTGAGTCCATCGCCGATCAACGCGAGGATGTCTCTCTCCCGCGGCGACAGGCTCGCCAGCTCGGACGGCACGGCGGGGCTCTCCGCGGGGTCCGCCCGGAGCGAGCGCATCAGGCGGGCCGTGGTGGCGGGGTCCAGCATCGACTGGCCCGAGGCCACCGTGCGGACCGCCGAGACCAGGTCGGATCCCTTGATCTGTTTGAGGACGTACCCGGACGCGCCTGCCATGATCGCGTCGAGCAGGGCCTCCTCGTCGTCGAACGAGGTCAGCATCAGACAGGCCAGCTCCGGCATCTGGTCGCGCAGCTCGCGGCAGACCGCGATGCCGTTGCCGTCCGGCAGCCGTACATCCAGGACAGCGACATCGGGGCGCAGCGCGGGGCCTCGCGCGAGCGCCTGGTCGACGTTGCCGGCGTCACCGACGACGCGGATGTCCGGCTCGGCGTCGAGGAGATCGGCCAGCCCGCGGCGAACGACCTCGTGGTCGTCCAGCAGAAACACCCGGATGGGGTCCTGCTCGGTGAACGTGCGTGCGGCTGACTCTGGCATGGCGGCCCCTCTTTCCCTGGTGGAGGACAGGCTGCGGGCTGTCCCTGGTGCCGATCATGACTCGCGGGGACCGAATGTACTAGGGCCGACAGGCCCAACTCCTCCGGAGACGCCGAGCCGGCAGCCCCTGTTCCCGCGGACCGGGCACAGGGGATCGGCCTCGTGAGCAACGCTCCTCCGCAGCCCCTGTTCCCGCGCACCGAGCGGACCGGCGGGAGCAGGCCCGCGGGGGGGGGGGCGTCACCGCACCCTCCCGGCAGGCGGATGCGGCGCGCGGGATCCGGCCGGGTTGTCGGCGTGTCCTGCGGCCGGGCGCTCGCCGGGGCGCGTGCCGAGCAGCTGTCGCCCCGGCGGGCCGCGCGGCCCCTCGCGGACCGGGACCTTCGGGACCCGTGCTGGTCCGTCCGGCCGCTGTCCCGATCCGGCCCGGCACAGAAGCATCGTCGGCGGATCGGCACATCCCAGCGACTTGTACAAGGAGCACAACCATGTCCAGGACTACGACGGGCGGCGAGCGTGCGGCGCCCGAGGCGGCTCTCGGCCTGCCCGCCGCCTCCGCGTTGGTGATCGGCAGCATCATCGGTACCGGCGTCTTCGCGCTGCCGTCCGCCCTCGCCGCCTACGGCCCCATCTCCCTGGTCGCCTTCGTCGCCGTGACCCTGGGTGCGCTGGCTCTGGCGGCGACCTTCGGCTCCCTGTCGAAGCGTGTTCCGGCGAGCGGCGGACCGTATGTCTACGCCCGGGAGGCCTTCGGTGAATTCGCGGGCTTCCTGAACGCCTGGTCCTACTGGATCACCGCGTGGGCCGGGAACGCGGCGATCGTCGTGGCCTGGGTCGGATACGTCGAGGTCTTCGTGAACACGGGCCACAAGACGTGGGTCTCCGTGGCACTCGCACTGACCGGCCTGTGGATTCCCGCCGCGATCAACCTCACGGGAGTACGCAACACCGGCGCGTTCCAGGTGATCACGACCGTACTGAAGTTCATCCCGCTGATCTTCATGGCCGGTATCGGGATCTTCTTCATCGACCCGGACAACTTCGGACCCTTCAACGCCAGCGATCACTCCGCGCTGGGAGCGATCTCCGCGGCGGGGGCCATCGCCCTGTTCAGCTACCTGGGCCTGGAAGCCGCGTCCGTGGTCGCCGGGCGGGTGCGGGACCCCGAGCGGAACGTGCCGCGTGCCACCGTGTACGGCACGCTCGTCTGCGCGGTCATCTACATCCTGGGCACACTCGCCGTCCTCGGTACCGTGTCGCACACCGAACTGGGCTCCTCCACGGCCCCGTTCACCGACGCGGCCAACAACATCGTCGGCGGCAGCTGGGCCGGTGACGCCGTCGCCGTGGCCGCCATCGTCTCCGGTATCGGCGCGCTCAACGGCTGGACCATGCTGTGCGCCGAGATGCCGTACGCGGCCGCCCGCGACGGCCTCTTCCCCGAAGCCTTCGCCAGGCTCCGCGGGGAGAAGGGCGTTCCGGCCTTCGGCATCATCGCCTCCACCGCACTCGCCTCGCTGATCACCGTGATCAGCTACACGCGCTTCGACGACGTGTTCACGAAGATCGTGCTCCTGAGCGTGCTCACCGCGGTGATCCCCTATCTGTTCTCCGCCGCCGCCCAGCTGTACTGGCTGCTGGTGCGCGGACGCGAAAGCCTGAGTCCGCGCCGGCTCGTCCGCGACGTGGGCATCGCCTGCGTGGCGATGGCCTTCTCCTACTGGTCGGTGCAGGGCAGCGGCTACCAGACCGTCTACTACGGGCTGTTCGTGCTGCTGCTCGGTGTGCCCGTCTACATCTGGCTGAAGCGGGGGCAGGGCGTGTACGGCGACGCGAACGCGTCGGGGCTCGCCCCCGCCCCGCGCGAGGAGCGGGCGCCCGAGACACCGCCCCCGGCCAAGCGGCCCTCCCCGGGGCTGAACACCAACCGTGTCGGCGGTCCGCGCGGACACCACACCCACCGCCGCCAGGACTGACCTTCCCTCTCCCCGACCGCCACCCTTCTTCAACAGGAAAGACCGCCATGAACACGTTCCACGTCGACTCCGAGGTCGGCCGCCTGCGTCAGGTGATCCTGCACCGCCCCGGCCTCGAACTCTCCCGTCTCACCCCCCGCACCGTCGACGCCCTCCTCTTCGACGACATCCTCTGGGCCAAGCGGGCCCGCGAGGAACACGACGCCTTCGCCCAGGTGCTGCGCGACCACGGCACCCGCGTCCACTACTTCGCGGACCTGCTGGCCCAGACCCTCGACATCCCCGAGGCCCGCGACTGGCTGCTGGATCGTGTGGTCACCCCCGCCGGCGTCGGGCCGGCCCTGATCGACCCGGTGCGCGGACTCTGCGGCGAGCTGGACGGGCAGACCCTGGCCGAGCACCTGATCGGCGGACTCCTCAAGAGCGACCTGCCGCTGGCCACCCCGCACAGCCTGGTCTGGAACGCGCTGGACGCCGATGACTTCGCGCTCGCCCCGCTGCCCAACCACCTCTTCCCGCGCGACAACTCCTGCTGGGTGTACGACCGTCTGTCGGTCAACCCCATGGCCAAGCACGCCCGCCGCCGCGAGAGTCTGCACGCCGAGGCCGTCTACCGCTTCCACCCGATGTTCGCCGGCGTCGCACCCGCACCGCTCCTCGATGGCGGTGCCGGCACCCTCGAAGGCGGCGATGTCCATGTCCTCGGCAACGGTGCGGTGATGGTCGGCATGGGCGAGCGCACCACCGCGCAGGCGGTGGAGAACCTGGCGGCCCGGCTGTTCGCCACCGGTACGGCACAGCGGCTCATCGCCGTCCAACTGCCCGCCACGCGCGCCTATATGCACCTCGACACGGTCCTGACCATGGTCGACCGGGATGCCTTCGCCATCTATCCGGGTCTTGCCGACTCCCTGCGTTCGTGGACACTGCTGCCCGGCACCGCCCATGAGCGCGGTTTCGACGTCCGGGCCGACTCCGACCTGGCGACCGCTCTGGCCGAGGCCCTGGACCTGGACAAGGTGCGGATGCTGTCCGCGCCGCAGGACCACCGCGGCGCCGAGCGCGAGCAGTGGGACGACGGGAGCAACTTCCTGGCCGTGGCTCCCGGGGTCGTCGTCGGCTACGAGCGCAACGTCACCACCAACACCTACCTGCGCAAGCAGGGCATCGAGATCGTGACCATCGCCGGCGCCGAACTCGGCCGCGGGCGCGGCGGCCCGCGCTGCATGAGCTGCCCCATCGAGCGCGACCCGGCCTCCTGACCCACCCGACCCGGCAAAAGGACACCACCATGACCGTCACCCTGCGAGGCCGCTCCTACCTGAGCGAACTCGACTTCACCGCCGCGGAGATCCACCACCTCCTCGACCTCGCGGCTTGCCTCAAGGACGCCAAACGCGCCGGTACCGAGCGCCCTCGCCTCACCGGCCGGCACCTCGCGCTGATCTTCGAGAAGACCTCGACCCGCACCCGCTGCGCCTTCGAGGTGGCCGCCGCCGACCAGGGAGCCGCCACCACCTACCTCGGCCCCGGCGAAACCCACATCGGCGGCAAGGAGTCCATCGCCGACACCGCCCGCGTGCTCGGCCGGATGTTCGACGCGATCGAATACCGGGGCAGCGGCCAGCCGATCGTCACGGAGCTCGCCGCCCACAGCGGCGTCCCCGTCTACAACGGCCTCACCGACACCGCCCATCCCACCCAGAGCCTGTGCGATGTCCTCACCATGCGCGAGCACAGCGCCAAGTCCCTGCGGGACATCGCCTACTGCTACCTCGGCGACGCCCGTAACAACATGGGCAACTCCCTGCTGTCCATGGGAGCTCTGCTCGGCATGGACGTCCGCATCGCCGCCCCCAGGCAGCTGTGGCCGGACACGGAACTGGTGGCCACATGCCGGGCGCTCGCCGAGCGCAGCGGAGCCCGTATCACCCTCACCGAGGACGTCGAGACCGCCGTACGCGGCGCCGACTTCCTGCACACCGACGTATGGGTCTCCATGGGCGAGCCCGCCGACACCTGGCAGGAGCGCATCGAACTGCTGCTGCCCTACCAGGTGGACGAGAAGACCCTCGCCCTCACCGGCAACCCGGACGTGAAGTTCATGCACTGCCTGCCGGCCCTGCACGACCGCAGCACCCGCCTCGGCCGCGACCTCTACGACACGCACGGCCTCAACGGCCTGGAAGTCACCGACGAGGTCTTCTCCTCGCCGCAGTCCATCGTCTTCGACCAGGCGGAGAACCGGCTGCACACCATCAAGGCCGTACTCGTCGCCACCCTGGAGGACTGACATCGTGCGTATCGTCGTCGCCCTCGGAGGCAATGCTCTGCTCCACCGCGGTGAACGCCCCGACGCGGCGGTCCAGCAGGCCAACATCGACCGGGTCGCCACCGCACTGGCCGCCCTCGCCCGTGAACACGAACTCGTCATCACCCACGGCAACGGCCCCCAGGTCGGCCTGCTGGCCGTGGAGAGCGCGGCCGACCCCGCGCTGAGCGCCCCCTACCCGCTGCATCTGCTCGGAGCGCAGACCCAGGGAATGATCGGCTCCCTGCTGGCCTGCACGCTGCACGACGTCCTTCCCGGCCGCCGCATCACGGCCCTGGTCACCCACACCCTGGTCCGGGCCGACGACCCGGCCTTCGCACGGCCCACGAAGTTCGTCGGTCAGGTCTACCCCCATGACGCCGCCCGCTCCCTCGCCCGCGAGCGCGGCTGGCACATCGCGCAGGACACCACGGGCTGGCGCCGGGTCGTGCCCTCGCCGACGCCCGAACGGATCATGGAGACCGACACCGTCCATGAGCTGCTCAACAGCGGGGGGCTGGTCATCTGCGCCGGAGGCGGTGGCGTCCCCGTCACCGCCGACGCCACTACAGGCGCGTTGACGGGCGTCGAGGCGGTCATCGACAAGGACCTCACCGCCGCCCTGCTCGCCGAGGAGGTGAAGGCCGACTTCCTGCTCGTCCTCACCGACGTGCCGTGCGTGTACAAGGACTACGGGACCCCCGCTCAACAGCCCGTTCTCGACGCCACCCCGGCCGAGCTGCGCCGCGAGGGCTTCCCGGACGGCTCCATGGGGCCCAAGGCCGAGGCCGCCGCCCGTTTCGTGGAGCGGACCGGAGGAATCGCCGCCATCGGGGCGCTCGACGCGGCGTACGAGATCGTGCACGGCAGGTCGGGCACGCTGGTCCGCCCGGATCTCGCGGCCGGCTGAGGGGCGGCGGCACACCCAGGCCGTTCGGCCCCTCGGAGGCGGGGCCGGACGGCCTGGGGAGGGCGCCCCCTGTGGCACTCCCTGCGGCAGACGCGAGCGACAAGCATGCGAAGTGCAGAGCCAGCGAGGACTGTGGAGAGGGATGGCGATGACCACCACCATGACAGCCGGAGACCGGGTTACCGGATCCTGGCGAGGTTTCGACGGGACCACCTGGCGCGAGCGGATCGACGTGCGTGACTTCATCCAGGCCAACGTCACCCCGTACGAGGGCGACGCCTCATTCCTCAGCGGGCCCACCGACCGCACCCGAGCCGTCTGGGAAAAGGTCAGCGCCCGCTTCCCCGAGGAGCGCCGCAAGGGCGTTCTCGACGTCGACACCGCCACGCCTTCCACGATCACCTCGCACGCCCCCGGCTGGATCGACCGCGACCGCGAACTGATCGTCGGCCTGCAGACCGACGCCCCGCTCAAGCGGGCGATCATGCCGGGCGGCGGTCTGCGCATGGTGGAGAACAGTCTCAAGGCGTACGGGTACGAACCGGACCCGTACGTCACCAAGGTCTTCGGGATCCACCGCAAGACCCACAACGACGGCGTCTTCGACGCCTACACGCCCGAGATGCGCGCCGCGCGCAGGGCCGGGATCATCACCGGACTGCCCGACGCCTATGGCCGGGGCCGGATCATCGGCGACTACCGGCGCGTGGCGCTGTACGGCACCGACCGGCTGATCGAGGCCAAGCGGGCCGAGAAGGCGCTGCTGGACGAGCGGCCGTCCAGCGAGCACGTCATCCGTGACCGGGAGGAACTGGCCGAGCAGATCCGCGCGTTGGGTGAGCTCGCCCGGATGGCGGCCACGTACGGATGCGATATCTCCCGTCCCGCGACCAACGCGCACGAGGCCGTGCAGTGGCTCTACCTCGGCTATCTCGCCGCGGTGAAGGAGCAGAACGGCGCAGCGATGTCGCTGGGCCGCACGTCGACCTTCCTCGACGTCTACTTCCAGCGGGACCTGGAGGAGGGCCTGCTCGACGAGTCCGGCGCCCAGGAGCTGATCGACGACTTCGTCATCAAGCTGCGGATCGTCCGGTTCCTGCGCACCCCCGAGTACGACGCCCTGTTCTCCGGCGACCCCACCTGGGTGACGGAGTCCATCGGCGGCATCGGCGCCGACGGCCGCCCGCTGGTCACCCGCAGTTCCTTCCGCTTTCTGCAGACGCTCTACAACCTCGGCCCGGCCCCCGAGCCCAACCTCACCGTGCTGTGGTCGCCGCGGCTGCCCGCCGGATTCAAGGAGTTCTGCGCGCGGGTGTCCATCGACACCAGCTCCATCCAGTACGAGTCCGACGAGCTGATGCGCCCGCGCACCGGCGACGACACCGCGATCGCCTGCTGTGTCTCGGCCATGGCGGTGGGAAAGCAGATGCAGTTCTTCGGCGCCCGGGTCAATCTGGCGAAGGCATTGCTCTATGCGGTCAACGGCGGCCGGGACGAGCTCACGGGCGAACAAGTCGCCCCAGAAGCAACGCCGTTGACCGGCGATGTGCTCGACTACGACGAGCTTGCGGCGGCGTACGACCGCACGCTCGACTGGCTTGCCCGGACCTATGTGAACGCCCTCAACGTCATCCACTACATGCACGACAAGTACGCCTACGAGCGCATCGAGATGGCGCTGCACGACCATCCCGTACACCGCTTCATGGCCTGCGGCATCGCCGGTCTGTCGGTCGCCGCGGACAGCCTGTCCGCCGCGAAGTACGCACGCGTGCGGGTGATCAGGGACGCCACGGGGCTGGCCGTGGACTACGAGGTGGAGGGGGAGTTCCCCGCCTACGGCAACAACGACGACCGCGTCGACGCCCTGGCCGTCGGCCTGGTCGAGTCCTTCATGGCCAAGGTCCGCAGGCATCCCGCCCACCGGGACGCCGAGCACACCCAGTCGGTGCTGACGATCACCTCGAACGTCGTCTACGGCAAGCACACCGGCAACACCCCCGACGGGCGCCGTGCCGGACAGCCCTTCGCGCCCGGGGCCAATCCGATGAACGGCCGTGACCGGCACGGTGTGGCCGCTTCCGCGCTCTCGGTCGCCAAGCTGCCCTACGAGCAGGCCCGTGACGGCATCTCGCTGACCACGACCATCACCCCGGAAGGGCTCGGGCACGTGCCGCAGGAGCGTGCGGGCAACCTGGTGGGCATCCTCGACGCCTATATGAGCGCCGGCGGCTTCCACATGAACGTGAACGTGCTCGACCGCGCCACCCTCCAGGACGCCATGGAGCACCCAGAGAAGTACCCGGACCTGACCATCCGGGTCTCCGGATACGCCGTCAACTTCGTCCGCCTGACCCGAGAGCAGCAGCTCGACGTGATCAGCCGGACCTTCCACGGAGCGCTGTGAACACCGCCACCGACCGCGTGACCGGCCGGATCCACTCCTGGGACCTGTCCACCGGCGTGGACGGCCCCGGAACCCGGTTCGTCCTCTTCGTCAGCGGCTGCCCGCTGCGCTGCCTGTACTGCGCCAACCCGGACACCTGGCACATGCGGGACGGGCGCCGGGTGTCCGTCGACGAGGTGATGGAGGAGATCGACAAGTACCGGGGGTTCATCACCACGGCCGGCGGCGGCGCCACCCTCACCGGCGGAGAGCCCCTGCTCCAGCCCGCGTTCACCGCCGCCGTGCTGCGCCGCTGCAAGGAGGCGGGGCTGCACACCGCGCTGGACACCTCCGGCTTCCTCGGCGCCCGCGCCACCGACGAACTCCTCGCCGACACCGACCTGGTGCTGCTGGACATCAAGTCCTTCGATAGCGACACCTACCGGAAGCTGACCGGCGGCGAGCTCGCCCCCACCCTGGACTTCGCCACCCGTCTCGACCGCCTCGGCGTGCCGATGTGGATCCGGTACGTGCTGGTCCCCGGCTGGACCGACGACCTGCGGCGGGTGGACGCCCTGGCCCGCTTCGTCGCGGGTCTGGGCATGGCCGAGCGGGTCGACGTCCTGCCGTTCCACAAGCTCGGCGCCGCGAAGTACGACGCGCTGGGCATCCCTTTCCCGCTGCGCGATCAGCCGGTCCCCGATACGGCCATGATCGAGCGCGTCCGCGCGCGCTTCCGCGAGCACGGTGTGGCGGCCTGCTGACCAGCGCGCAGGGACCGTCGGCCCCGAATGGGGACCAGTGGGCCCTGCCCCGAGAACGCCGCGCGGACGACGCTGATATCGGATCCCTTGCACACAGGAGGTAGAAAGAATGCTCCGCACTGTCACCGTAGGTCTCGACGGCTCGCCCGAGAGCCTGGCCGCCGCGGAATGGGCGGCCCGTGAGGCGAAGTTGCGTGACCTGCCACTGAGGATCATCCACGTGTGGGAGCCGGTTCCGGAGCCCGTGGCCCAGGCGCCCTTGGTGGGAGGCGAGACCCAGCAGCACTGGAGTGAGCGCATCCCGCGCGAAGCCGCCGAGGGGCTCCGGCTGCGCCACCCCGGCGTCGAGGTGAGCAGGGAGCAACTGTCCGGACACCCCGGTGCGGTGCTCTGCGAGGCGGCGCAGACCGCGGAACTGCTCGTGATCGGCTCGCGTGGTCTGAGCGGAATCGGTGGCTTCCTGATCGGCTCCATCGGACTGAACGTGGTCGCCCACACGAAGCGGCCCGTGGTGCTGGTCCGGGCGGGGGAGTCCGCCGCCGACGAGCACGAGATGGACCCGGCGGGAGTGCCCAGCGCCGCGGCGCCCTTCCAGCCCGTCGTCCTGGGCCTGGACACCCGCAGCCCGGACGACACGCTGATCGAGTTCGCGTTCGACGCCGCCCGGCGCCGTGCCACCTCCCTGCACGCCGTGCACGGCTGGTTCCCGCCCGCGTCCTACGCGTACGGGATGGTCACGAGTCCTCCCCTGTACGAAGCCCTCGGTCTGGGGGAATCGCAGGCCCTGGCGGAGGTGCTGCGCCCGTGGCGGCACAAGTTCCCGGACGTGGACGTCGTTGAGGAGTCGGGCTACGGCAGCGCCGCCGAGCTGCTGGTGGACGCGGCGCAGCGGGCCTCCCTGGTGGTGGTGGGCCGGCGCACCCGGCGCGGCCCGCTCGGCGCCCATATCGGCCATGTGGCGCACGCCGTACTGCACCACAGTGCCGCTCCCGTGGCCGTCGTCCCCCACGACTGACCTACTCCGAGGGGGGTGGGTGTGAAGGGCCCGGTTGTTCACGGGCCCGCGACGCCTGATCTTCCCTTCACTTTCGGAAGGAACACCCTGCCATGACCGTACGCGTCGGCATCAACGGCTTCGGTCGTATCGGGCGCACCTATCTGCGCGCCGCCCTGGACCGTGCCGAAGCGGGCACCCAGGACGTCGAGGTGGTCGCCGTGAACGACATCGCCCCGCCCGCCACCCTCGCCCATCTGCTGGAGTACGACTCGACGTTCGGGCGCATCGGGCGCGACGTCCGCCACGACGAGAGCTCCCTGACGGTCGACGGGCGCCGCATCATCGTCACCGCCGAGCGCGACCCGGCCGCGCTGCACTGGTCCGACTACGGCGCCGAGGTCGTCGTCGAGTCCACCGGCCGCTTCCGCGACCGGGACTCAGCGGCCCTGCACCTGAAGGGCGGAGCCCACACCGTGCTGCTGTCGGCGCCGGGCAAGGGCGTGGACGCCACCATCGTGATGGGAGTCAACGACCGTACCTACGACCGGGATCGTGACCGGATCATCTCCGCCGCCTCGTGCACCACCAACTGCGTGGCCCCGATGGTGAAGGTGCTCGACGACGCCTTCGGTATCGAGCGCGGAATGATGACCACCATCCACGGCTACACCAACGACCAGTCGCTCCTGGACGGCCCGCACAAGGACCTGCGCCGGGCCCGCTCGGCCGCCCTCAGCATCATCCCCACCAGCACCGGTGCAGCGCGTGCCGTGGGCCTGGTGGTGCCGGAGCTGGCCGGGGCGCTGGACGGGATCGCGGTGCGGGTGCCCGTGGAGGACGGCTCGCTCACCGACCTCGCCGTCGTCCTACGCCGGGAGGCGACCGCGGATGAGATCAACGCCGCGTTCGAGGCGGCCGCGGACGGCCCGCTCAACGGCATCCTGCGCGTCTCCACGGCCCCGATCGTGTCCCGCGACGTGATCGGCGACCCGGTGTCCTGCGTGTTCGACCCGGCCCTGACCCAGGCCAACGGCACCCTGGCCAAGGTCTTCGGCTGGTACGACAACGAATGGGGCTACACCAACCGCCTCCTGGACCTGACGGCCCTGGTCGCGGACGACTGACCCACCGCGCAGCGAAGAGGGGTCGGTCGGCTGCGAGGGGAGAGCCGGCCGGCCCCGGCCGGTCTCCATGCGGCCCATGTGAGGGCCCTGCGTGCCGGCGGACGATCGACGTACCGACAGCGATGGAGGAGACCTGCGATGACGGACGACCTGCTCGAGCGCCCCCCGGTCCACGCACTGCTCGCGGACGGCACCACCGTGCGCATACGGTCCGCCCTGCCGGGTGACCACGACCAACTGCAAGGGCTGTACGAGGAGATGTCCCCGGAGAACCTGCGCCTGCGGTTCTTCACGACGAGCCGAAGCTCGGCGGCCAGGGCCGCCGAGCGTGCCTGCGCCGCCACCCGCCCGGGGTATCGGGCCCTGCTGGCGGAGGTGGACGGCCGGGTGATCGGCCTGGCCGAATACGAGACGGACGGGCACCAGGACACCGCGGAGATCTCCATCGCCGTCGCCGACGGTCTGCACCACCGGGGCGTGGGTACCCTGCTCGTCGAGCACCTGGTCTCCGCGGCGCGGGCGGAGGGCATCACCACCTTCACGGCCGACGCGCTCAGCGAGAACCACGAGGTGCTGCGCCTGTTCGCCGACCTCGGCCTGCGCACCTCCCGACGCTTCGAGGGCCCCGAGGTGCGGTGGACCGCCCACCTCGACCAGGACGACACCTACCTGTCGGCCGTGGAGGCCCGCGGCCGGGCCGCCGATGTGGCCAGCCTGCTGCCCCTGCTGCGGCCCTCCGTGGTCGCCGTCGTCGGTGCCGGCCGCAAGCCCGGGTCGGTGGGCCGGGCGATCCTCCACCACCTGCGCACCGGGGGCTACACCAGCCACCTGTTCGCGGTGAATCCCGCCGTCAGCTCGGTTCTCTCGGTGCCGTCCTACCCATCGGTCGCGGCCCTGCCCAAGACCCCGGATCTGGCGGTCGTGGCCGTACCGGCCGCAGCGGTCCCGGCAGTCGCCGAGGAGTGCGGCCGGGCCGGGGTGCGCGCCCTCGTCACCGTCACCGCCGGACTCGACCACACCCAGGCCCAGTCGCTGCGGACCGCCTGCCGCACCTACGGCATGCGGCTGGTGGGACCCAACTGCCTGGGCATCTCGAACACCGAAGCGGGACTGAGCCTGGACGCGACATTCGCCGCCGGTCATCCGCGCCCCGGGACGGCCGGGGTCGCGGTCCAGTCCGGCGGGGTCGGCATCGCGCTCCTGGAAGGGCTGTCCCGGCTGGGCATCGGCGTCTCCTCCTTCGCCTCCCTCGGCGACAAGTACGACGTCAGCGGCAACGACATGCTCCAGTGGTGGGAGAGCGACGGCCGTACCGACCTGGCCCTGCTGCACCTGGAATCGTTCGGCAACCCGCGTGCCTTCTCCCGCACCGCCCGCCGCGTGACGCGCCGCATCCCCGTGCTGACCGTCGACGCGGGCCGTACCGAGGCGGGCCGCAACGCGGCCGCCTCCCACACCGCGGCCGCCGCGACCCGCACCATGACCCGCGGCGCGCTGTTCACCCAGGCCGGTGTCACCGCGACCCGCTCGGTCGGTGAACTCCTGGAAACCGCGGCCCTGCTGCACTCCCAGCCCCTGCCGGCAGGGCGCCGGGTCGTGATCGTCACCAACGCGGGGGGAGCCGGCGTACTCACCGCCGACGCCTGCGCGGAGGCGGGACTTGCCCTGCCCCCGCTCACTCCCGCGACGATCGACGAACTGCTGGATGTGCTCCCGGAAGGCGCGGCCGTCGGCAACCCCGTCGACGCCACCGCCGCGGTGTCCGAGGAACAGCTGACGGCGTGCGTGGACCGCCTCACCCGCTGCCCCGGCATCGACGCCGTGGTGGTGGCCCTCGTGCCGACAGCGGTCGCCCAGGCCACCGGTGACGATCTCGTACGCTCCCTCACCGGTGCCCCCGGACGCCGGGCGCGGCCCGTGCTCGCCGTACGCCTGGAACAGGACCTGCCCGTACGGCTGCTGCCCGCTGCGGACGGCGGCACGGTTCCCTCCTACGCCGAACCGCAGGCGGCGGCCCGCGCCCTGGGCCACGCCGCCGACCGCGCCGCGTGGCTGGCCCAGCCCGTGGGCACCGTCCCCGACCTGGACGGCATCGAGACCACACAGGCCCGCGCGGTCGTGGCGCGGTACCTCGCCGCGCACCCCGAAGGAGGCTGGCTCGACCCGCGTACCTGTGCCGACCTGCTGGGCTGCTACGGCATTCCGCAGATTCCGTGGGCCTGGGCCGAAACCGAGGACGACGCCGTCCTCGCCGCCGACCGGCTGCGCGGCTTCGACGGCCGGGTCGTCATGAAGGCCCACTGGCCCGGCCTGCTGCACAAGACCCAGCAGCACGCGGTCCATCTGGACCTGCGCGGCGACTCCCAGGTGCGGGCCGCCTTCCGCGACCTGGAAACCCGCTTCGCGGGACTGATGACCGGCGTGGTCCTGCAACCCCTGGCCGACCGCGGCACCGAGCTGTTCGCGGGCGTCGTCCAGGACGAGGTCTTCGGCCCGCTCGTCCTGTTCGGCCTCGGAGGCACGGCCACCGAGGTACTGGCCGACCACGCGGCCCGCCTGGCCCCGCTCACCGACCTCGACGTGCACGAGCTGCTCACGTCACCGCGGTGCGCCCCCCTGCTGCTGGGCGCGAACGGCAGCCCCTGCGCCGACCTGGAAGCACTGGAGCAGCTGCTCCTTCGGCTGTCGCGGTTGGCGGCGGACGTGCCGCAGCTCGCCGAAGCCGACTTCAACCCGGTCCTGGCGGCACCGGCCGGCGTCACCGTCCTGGACGCGCGGGTGCGTCTGCTGCCGCGCCACCCGCAGGACCCGTATCTGCGCCGGCTGCGCTGAAGAGGGAGGGCCACCTCGCGGCGCCGTGGGGCGGGCTCTCCGCGAGCGGGCCCTCTCCGGACCTGCCGAGTGACCGGGCAGGTCCGGAGAGGGGATACGGGGGCGGCGTCGTCGGTGCAGGCCGCCCTTGAGGTGGGCAGAGCGATCGGGGCGAGGAGCCCCTCAGCCGGTCTTGTTGCCCCAGCGCGGTCCCACGAGTTCCCACTCGCATCCCCACGCGTCCATACGGCGACGGTCGAGCCGCCACCGGGCGATCGTCCCGGCGCCGAAGACCAGGCCGCCGAGCACGGCCGCGGCAGCGGTCCCCAAGGATCCCGCCTCGATGGCTGCCGCTGTGGAGCTTGTCGGCGGGAGGGTGAGCCGGCCCCGGCTGTCCTGCCAGAGCGTGACCTGGGATCCGGCTGTGAGACCGGCGTTCACGACGCCCCGGCCGGTGCGGGGCGAACCGTCGGGCGCCGTCCAGCGCACCGGTGCCATACGGCGGTCGGGGGTTCCGCGAGGCGCGCTGGGGTCACGTGGGACGTCGCTGAGGAGCACGGCCCGCACGGACCGCCGCTCGGCCCGTTGTCGCGCGAACATCGCGTCCGCGGCGTGGGCCGTGGTCAGCCCCGCGACGGTGCCGCCCACGACCACCACCGTCCACACGGCCAGCACGAGCCAGGCCTCGACGATGTCGTGGCGTCGCCGCAGCGGATTGTTCCGCCACCGCCACAGCCGTTGCCTCGCGTACTCGGATCCGCTCATCGGTCGGCACCTCCCCCTCGTGGTCGTGTGTCCGAAGGTGACAGCCGCGGCCGTGCCGGGGGCAGGGGCCGCCGGGGTGCCGCGGGGGCCAACCGTCTCCCGGGTCAGGGCCGTTCGGCCCATGAGGCGCGGGGGACCGCCCGGGCCATGGCGCGGGTCCCTCGACCCCTGCCGGTGGCGGGGCGGGGCGCCCACGCTCGGGAGGACGGACGGTAAGAACTGTCCGGCGCCCAGGTGCGTGGAGGGGACCATGGAGAGCACGTCGTTCGACGCCGAGGCCCTGGAGACCTGTTTTTCCGCAGCAGTGTCCGCGCCCTCGATCCACAACGCCCAGCCGTGGCGTTTCCGGCTGGACTGCGACACCGTGACGTTCGAGGTCCGCGCCGCTCCCGAACGGGGCCTGCGGCTGGTGGACCCCACCGGCCGCGCTCTGCTCCTGTCGGTCGGGGCCTGCGTGTTCAACCTGCGGGTCGCCCTCGACCACTTCGGCTGGGTACCGGTCACCCGCCTGCTGCCCCGCCCCGATGACCCCGGCCTGCTCGCCACCGTCCGGCCCGCCCGGCCCACCGCCCGAGAGGGCCAGGTGCTCGGCGTCGACCTGTACGAGGCGATCTGGCGCCGCCACAGCAGCCGATTCCCGTTTTCCGGGTCTTCGCTGCCCGTGGGAGTACGCACCGAACTCGAAGCGGCAGCGCGTGGGGAAGGTGCCGCGCTGTCCTTCTGCGAGGGTGCGCAAAGGGGCCGGATGCTGCGTCTGACGGCCGAGGCGGAACATCGCAACCGGCTCGACGCGGACCGGGCGGCCGAGACCCGCCACTGGGTCCACCTGGACCGGGGACCGGTCCCGGACGTGGGCCTGCCCTGGAACGTGCTGGGCCCGCAGGACCGGTGGGGGCGGCTCCCGCTGCGCGACTTCACCGCACAGCGGCGCCCCGAGCGGCTCTCCGCACGGTCCTTCGAGGTGGATCCGGTCGTCGCCCTGCTGGCCACCGGCCACGACCGTCGCGTCGACTGGCTGCGCGCCGGACAGGCGCTGGAGCATGTGTGGCTTCTCGCGACGGCGTACGGCTTGCGGATGTCCCTGATGCATCAGGCTGTGGAGTGGCGGGACCTGAGAGGTGCCCTGCGCGTCGCCGGCGGCGGTGCGCATCCCCAACTGCTCATGCGCCTCGGGTACGGCCCGGAAGGCCCCGCCACTCCGCGCCGGGCGGCAGGTCGGGCCCCGGGGCGGACCGCTCGGGCCGGGGATCGCCCGCCGCGCCGCCCGAGCCGGCCGTACAGGCGGGACGGTCTGTGACCGATGCGGTGGGCACGTCAGGGGGCCAGCTCGGCAGCACGTCGAAGAGGCCGGCCAGGCCCGTGCAGCGCAGGATGCGCAGGAAAAGGGCGTTGTCGCTGATCAGCCGCAGTCGGCCGTGACCGGCCCGCGCGCGGTTGCGTGCCCGGCACAGGACGCTCAGCCCGGCGCAGTCGATGAAGGCGACGGGGCGCAGATCGAGCAGCAGGTCGGAATACGGGCTCTCGGTCAGTGCGTCCAGGCGTGCGGTGAGCCGCGGTGCCGCGAGGATGTCGATCTCGCCTTGCAGGGTCACGAGGGTCGGCCCGCCGATGACGCGCTGCGCACGGTACGGCGTGGACCTCGTGGGGCTGTTGGTCATGACAAGAGGAAAGCGGGGCCGCGCGGGTGCGTGGAAGGGCTGTTCGGTCCCTGCCGGACGGTCCGACAGGGCCCGTGTGCCCCCTGCGGTGGCCAGGTCTGCGGGCCGGACGGCCCAAGCGCGGCCGACGCCCACTGGAGAAGCTGGATCCAGGGGGCGGCACACGGCCCTGGGCCACGAGGCGGTCGGCGAGATGGTGGAGGCCGGCAGCGATGTGGGCCGTACGGCCCGGCGACCGGGTGCTGGTCTCCTGCGTCACCGCATGCTCGGCGGGGCGTCGCACGACGAGGTCGCTGTCCCGAAGCCCTGACGGGGCGAACTGCCCGGTGGCGTCGCGTCGGTCGGCCCGGTCAGGAAGCGAACGGGCCCTGCATCAGGGGCCGTTCGGCGTTCTGGGTGGGCCTGTTGGCGGCTGCCGACAGGGGCGTCGCACGACGACCATCGTCCGTGGAGCCGGTGCCCGTGTGGGGCGGCGGCGTCCCCAACCGATTCTTTCAGAAGGGGGAGGCAGCCATGACCCGCCATCACGTGGTCGTCGGAGTGGACGGCTCACTGGTGTCCATGAGGGCACTGGACTGGGCCGCGGCGGAAGCCGTACGGCGTGGCATCTCGCTGCGTGTGCTGTACGCGGTGGCGGACCGGGACGAAGCCCCACCGGTCCTGCGCTCCGCCGTGTGGCGCGTGCGTCAGCGGCATCCGGGACTTCCGGTGGCGACAGCCGCCGTGGAAAGTGGTGCGGCGCGTGCTCTGGCGTGTGCGAGCGCCGACGCGGATGTGACCGTGGTGGGGACGGCGGGTCTTGGCGCGGTGGCCGGCACGGCACTCGGCGCGGTGAGCACGAGGTTGCCCGGGCTCACCCAGGGCCCGCTGCTGCTCGTACGGGGGGACCACCCGTACGGCGACGGGCGGGACGTGGTGCTGGGGCTGGCGGAGGGGACGGGCGCGGAGGTGGCGGAGTACGCCTTCCAGGAGGCCGAGCGGCGCGGTGCCAGGCTGTGCGTCGTGCACGCGCCGAGCCGTCGGCACGCCACCTCCCGGGCCTCGTCCGTGGCTGTGCGCGGCGGGAGCCAGGAAAGCCCAGGGCACGGTGCCCGGATGGAGGAGGCGTTGGCGCGCCGGTTCCTCACCCGACTGCGGGACCGGCACCCGGATGTCGTGGTGCGGACGTCAACGGTCCGCAGCACCCCCGCACAGGCGCTGGTGGCGGCCGGCGGGGAGGCCGCCGTGGTCGTCATCGGTGCCCGCCGCCGTTCGATCCTGCCGGTGCGCCGGGGCCCGGTCCTGCGCCGTCTGCTGCGCCGCGCGAACTGCCCGGTGACCGTGGTCCCGTACCGCTGAGGCCGTTCAGCGCAACGGGCTGGGTCCGTCGGCCGTGAGACGGATTCCGGTGATCAGGTCGGGGTGGATACGAACGGCGTGGTCCATGGGCTGTGTCCCCCACGGGCGCAGCAGCGCCCGGTAGCGGGCCACCTCCTGTGCGTCGGTGACCAGCCGGGCGTAGCCGGTGACGACCACGCTCCAGCCGAGGTGGGTGTCGGGGTCGATGTCGTCGGCCTCGTAGGCGACGACCGCCCCTTGGTCCCCGGTCTGGCGGGTGTATCGGGTCAGCGAGGCGTCACCGTGGGTGCGGATGACGATGTCGCCCTCGACCAGGACGTGGTTGACGGGGCGGACGGTCGGCAGCGCGTGCTGGGTGAAGACGATCCGGCCCAGGGACACGCTGCCCAGGAGCCGCAGCGCCGCGTCGCTGTCCAGTGGGACGCTTCGGTGCCCTTGCGAGCTGTTCGTCAGGTCGTAGAAGCCAGTCATGGCAGCATCCGTAGGGTCGGGTCACTCGCCGTTCTCTGTCCGTCCTGGGCGGGCCGATCCGGCCTCACCGCGCCGGAGGGGCACCGCGGGGGATCGGCGCCGCTCCTGTGGTCAGTGTCGGCCGGGCGGCGCCGTCCACGTAGGTGCCGAACGTCCCTGTCGGGGGGCCGGGTGTCCCCTGAGCCGAGGGTGGGGCACCGGTGGTGCGCGTAACTCCGCTTCGCACATCCTGCGGACGGCGTCCCGGCGCGTGTGTGCCGAGCCGCCGCCCCACAGGTTCATGCCGTGTGGCGGTTCTGTGGGGTGCTCGGGGAGCCTGCGCCGGGACGGATGGGTCGCCCGGCGCCGCGCCACGGCGGGGTGCTCGTGCGGTGGCCGTTGTCCCAAGCGTGGACGGTCTTGTCGATCCGGCGGTGGAGGCGGTCCTGGAGCCGGTCGACGACCTCGGCGCCGGTGGCTTCCTCGGCCGTGGCGATCACTTGGTGACCGCCGACGTAGAGGTCTGCCGTGGCCGACCAGGGGCGGGCCGCGTGGTGGGCCGTGGCGCGTACGATGCGGACCTCACCGGTGACGGCGGGCAGGCCGGCTCTGCTCACCAGGACGTCGATCTTCGTACGGGCGTACGTCAGGGTCTGCTCGTCCACGGGGCCGTCGGAGCGCAGCCGGACCGCGGTCGCCGGTTCGGTGTGGTCGGTGGTCATGGGGTTTCTCCTTCGGGAGGCCGGATGGGTTCGGTGCGCTTCAGGAAATGGTGTCGGGCAGCCACAGGTCGGGGCCGAAGACCTCGTAGCGGATGCGGAGTGCGGGGACCCCGGCGCTTCGTAGCTGTGCGCGTACCGCTCGCATGAAGGGGAGCGGGCCGCACAGGAAGACCGTGGCGTCGTCCGGGAGTTCCATGCCTTCCAGATTCATCAGGCCGGTGCGGGAGTCGGGTTCCTCCGGGTCGGGGTGCTCGTACCAGAAGAGGGCGCGGGCTCCGGGCAGTTGGCCGACGAGGTCGTGGGTCTCGGCGCGCAGGGCATGCTCGGCGGGGGAGCGGTCGGCGTGCAGGACCAGGACGGGGCGTGTCGATCCCAGGGCGGCGAGGTGGGCCAGTATGCCGGTCATGGGGGTGCAGCCGATGCCCGCGGAGACCAGGACGAGCGGGGTGGCGGCGTCGGCCGGTTCGTCGAGGAAGACGTCGCCGAACGGTGCGGACAGCGTCAGTTCGTCTCCTGGGCTGACGCGGTCGTGCAGCAGGGTGGAGACCTCGCCGTCCGGCTCGCGGGCGTCGCCCGTGACGCGCTTGACGGTGATGCGGCGCAGGTCCTGGCCGGGGTCCGAGGACAGGCTGTACTGGCGCAGTTGGTGGGTCCCGTCGGCCATGCGCACGCGGACGCTCAGGTACTGGCCCGCGCGAGCGCGGGGTGCCGGTTGGCCGTCCGCCGGGCGGAGCAGGAGGGACACGACGTCGGCGGTCTCGGTGCGGCGTTCGACGACCGTTCAGGGCCGCCAGATCTCGCCCGGCCGGACGCCCGCGTCCTGGTAGAGGAGGGCTTCCCGGCTGATCAGGGCGCCGGCCATCAGCCAGTAGACCTCGTCCCAGGCGGCCGCCACGTCCGGGGTGAGTGCGTCGCCGAGGACGTCCGCGATCGCGCCGAACAGGTACTTGTGCACGATCGTGTACTGGTCGTCGGTGACGCCGACGGCGGCGTGCTTGTGCGCGATCCGGGCGAGCAGGGTGTCGGGGCGGGTGTCGGGATTTTCGAGCAGGGCGGTGGCGAAGGCGGCGATCGACCCGGCCAGGGCGCGGCGTTGGGCGCCGTTGGCCTGGTTGCCACGGTTGAACATGCCGTCGAGCAGCTCGGGGCGGTCCCGGAACATCGTGGCGTAGAAGTGGGTGGTGATCTCGTCGAGTGCTCCGGCCACGGTGGGCAGGGTGGCCCGGACGAGGGCGGTGGATTCCGCGGACAGCATGGAGCCTCCAGGAAGCGGGGCGGACGAAGGGGAGTCGCGAGGTGAGAGGGAACCGCGGACGAAGGCGGACTACGGGCGCGGTGGCTGCTCGCGGTCCGGCTGATCCGGTGTGCGGCCGTAGTAGGCCGCGCGCATGAGTGCCTGCATGTCGTCGAGCATCGGCATCCGCGGGTTGGCGGGCGCGCACTGGTCGTCGTAGGCGTTGAGGGCCTGTTGGGGCAGCGCGTCGAGGAAGGCGCGCTCGTCGACGCCGAGGGCCTGGAACGTCGGCTCGATGCCCACGGCGTCACGCAGTCGCTCCACGGCCGAGGCCAGCGACTCGACGCCCTGGGCCGGTGTGGCGGCGGGCAGGGCGAGGGTGCGGGCGATGTCCTGGAAGCGTTCGGGGGCGCGGTAGCTCTCGTACTTGGGCCAGCCGGTCACCTTGCCGGGCACGGTGCCGTTGTAGCGGATGACGTGCGGCAGCAGGACCGCGTTCGTGCGCCCGTGCGCGATGTGGAAGGTGGCACCGAGGGTGTGGGACATCGCGTGCACGATGCCGAGGAAGGCGTTGCCGAAGGCCATGCCCGCGATGGTGCCGGCGTTGTGCATCTTCTCCCGGGCCCGGGGCCGGGCGGCGCGGTCGTTCACCGCCGCCTCGATGTTGTCGAAGATCAGCCGGATGGCGTGCAGGGCCGGGCCGTCGGTGAAGTCGTTGGCGTAGACCGACACGTACGCCTCGATGGCGTGGGTCAGGGCGTCGAAGCCGCTGTCGGCGGCCAGCGCGCGGGGCAGCGCGGTGGTGAGCAGCGGGTCGATGATGGCCACGCTGGGGGTGAGCGCGTAGTCGGCCAGCGGGTACTTCTTGCCGGTGGCGGGGTCCGAGATGACGGCGAACGGGGTCACCTCCGCACCGGTGCCGGAAGTGGTGGGCACACACACGAGCCGCGCGAGCTTGCCCAGGACGGGGAAGCGGAAGGCGCGCTTGCGGATGTCGGAGAACTTGTGCCGCATGTCGGCGAAGTCGACGTCCTTGCCCTGGGCCTGCTGCTCGTAGAGCAGCCACATCACCTTGGCCGCGTCCATGGGGGAGCCGCCGCCGAGCGCGATGATGGTGTCCGGGCGGAAGTCGCCCATCAGACGGGCCCCACGGCGGACCGAGTCGATGCTGGGTTCGGGCTCGACGCTGTCGATGACCTGGATGGTGACCGGCTCCTGGCGTTGTCGCAGCACGCGCTGGACCCGGTCGACGAGTCCGAGGCGGGTCATCGTCGCGTCGGTGACGACGGTGACCCGGTGGATGTCGGGCATGTCGGCGAGGTAGCGGATGGCCTGCGGCTCGAAGTAGATCTTCGGGGGGACCTTGAACCACTGCAGGTTGTTGCGGCGCACCGAGACGCGCTTGATGTTCAGGAGCTGGGCGGCGGAGACATTGTTCGATACCGATGTGCTGCCCCAGGAGCCGCATCCCAGCGTCAGTGACGGCATCAGGCTGTTGTAGATGCCGCCGATCGCGCCTTGGGAGGAGGGGGCGTTGACGATGATCCGGACGGTCTTCATGCGCTTGCCGTACGCCTCGGCGAGCGCGCTGTCCTCGGTGTGGATGACGGCGCTGTGGCCCTCCCCGTGGAAGGCGACCATGTCCGCGGCCAGGTCGAAGGCACGCTGCGGGGAGTCGGCTCGCAGGACGGCGAGGACGGGGCAGAGCTTTTCCCGGGTCAGTGGCTCCTGGGGGCCGACGCGGTCGGCCTCGACCAGGATGAGTGAGGTGTCGTCGGGTACGGAGAAGCCGGCCTGCTCGGCGATCCAGGCCGGGCTGCGGCCGACGGCCGCGGAGTTGACCTTGGGTGCGCAGCCCGCGCCCGTGGCGCCCACGGGGAAGAGGAACGCCGCCAGTTTCTCCTTCTCCTCGGCGGTCGCCAGATGGGCGTGCAGGGTGCGGAATTCGGCCAGGGCCGCGTCGTAGATCTCCTTGTCGAGGATGACGGCCTGTTCGGAGGCGCAGATCATGCCGTTGTCGAACGACTTGGACAGCATCAGGTCGTTGACGGCCCGGCGCAGTTCGGCGCTCTTGTGCACGTACGCGGGGACGTTGCCGGCGCCCACCCCCAGAGCGGGCTTGCCGGCCGAGTAGGCGGCCTTCACCATGGCGTTGCCGCCGGTGGCGAGGATGAGGGAGACGCCGGGGTGCCGCATCAGGGCGCCGGTCGCCTCGACGGAGGGGGTCTCGATCCACTGCACACAGTGCTCGGGCGCGCCCGCGGCGAGCGCCGCGTCGCGGACGAGGCGTGCCGCCTGTGCGCTGCAGCGCTGCGCGGAGGGGTGGAAGGCGAACACGATGGGGTTGCGGGTCTTGAGCGCCATCAGCGCCTTGAAGATGGTGGTGGAGGTGGGGTTGGTGACGGGGGTGACCGCGCAGACCACACCGACGGGCTCGGCGATCTCGATCATGTCCTCGATGTCGTCGCGGGCGACGACGCCGACCGTCTTCATCGGGCTCATGCTGTGGGTGACGTGCTCGCAGGCGAACATGTTCTTGGCGGCCTTGTCCTCGACGACGCCGCGTCCGGTCTCCTCCACCGCGAGCCGCGCGAGTGCGGTGTGCTGGTCCAGGGCGGCGACCGAGGCCTTGTTCACGATGTGGTCGACCTGCTCCTGATCGAGCGTCTCGTAGTCGGCGAGCGCCTTGAGCGCGTTGGCCACCAGTCGGTCCACCGCGATGGCGATGTCGGTCGGTGCGTCGACGGCCTCGGCGGTCGCGGTCGGGTTGTCGTGGCGGGTCATGAGGGCGGGCCTCCGTGATCGAGAGGGCTGCGCCGCGGTGGCGGCGGCGAACGGCGCGGCACTGAAGGGGCTCGGTGCCGCTTCCACCAGCAGCCTCCCTCGTCAGTGGTGCCCGCCCCCAGGTTCCGTTGGTCCCGCTGAGGGGCCGAGTGGCCCCGGGGCCGGGTGGACGTTCAGCCCGTTGACGACGCCGACCACCCCGTCCACCCGGTACGCCAGCCGGATCGCCGACGGGATGTCGGCGCGCTGCTCCACGGACCCCTGGAGCGTGACCATGCCGTCCCGGACCGAGACGTTCACCTCGTGGGTCGGCAGGCCCAGGGCGTGGGTCGCCACCGCGTCGAGGATCTCCTGGCGGATCTCGTCGTCCGTACGCAGGAAGACGCGCAGCAGGTCCCGCCGGGTGGCGATGCCGATGAGCCGGTCCTCCTCGTCGACGACCGGGAGACGCTCGACGCCGTGGCGTTCCATCACCCGCGCGGCATCCGTGATCCGCTGTTCCGGGTGCACGGTGACCGCGGGTGTCGACATGAGCTCCTGCGCCGTGCGGGCGGCGGTGCGACGGGCGGAGCGACGGCGCGGTGGAGCCAGGCGGAAGCGTCGTGCCGGCAGGTCCGTGGAACGGACCGCCTGATGGTGGATCAGATCCGTCTCGGAGATCACCCCGACGACCTTGTCGTCCTCGTCCACGACGGGCAGCCCGCTGATGCGATGCCGGTCCAGCAGCCGTACCAGGTCCTTGAACGGTGTCTCGGGGTGCGCCTCGACGACCTCGCGGGTCATCACCTCACCGATGATGCGGGCCATGTCACCCACTCCTTCCTCGTCCGCTGTCGGGGCCGGCCCGACCCGCGGAGCTGTGGTCCGGCGGATGCGTCCCGTCCGGCCTCGGTACGAGGCTCCAGGCTGCCTCCCCGGCCCTCGTCGGGGCAGGGGCCGAGCCGTCCTGGGAAGGGGGCCGACCCGCCCGCGCCGCGACGGCCGGGCGGCCGTCGCGGCGCGGGTACAAGGTCCCGGTCGCACCTCTACCGGGTGTCGCTCGTCGCCGTCCCGGCGAGCGCGGCCCGTCCGGCCTCCAGGCGTGCCACGGGGACGCGGTAGGGCGAGCAGGAGACGTAGTCGAGGCCCGCGGCGTGGAAGAAGTGCACGGAGTCGGGGTCCCCGCCGTGTTCCCCGCAGACGCCGATCTTCAGCTCCGGCCGGGTGGCACGGCCCTCGTCGACCGCGATCCGCACCAGGCGGCCGACTCCCGCCCGGTCGAGCGTCTCGAACGGCGAGGTGGTGAAGATGCCTTTGTCGAGGTAGGCGGAGAAGAACGCGGCCTCGACGTCGTCGCGGGAGAAGCCCCACGTGGTCTGGGTCAGGTCGTTGGTGCCGAAGGAGAAGAACTGCGCCTCCTCGGCGATCCGTCCCGCCGTGAGCGCGGCGCGGGGCAGCTCGATCATGGTGCCGACCGGGCACCGCACCTGGATGCCGGACTCCGTGGACACCTCGGCGAGGACGCGTTCCACCTCCTCTCGTTCGATGCGCAGTTCCTCGACGGCGCCGACCAGCGGCACCATGATCTCCGCCCTGGGAGTGCCGTTGGCCCTGGTACGTTGCACGACCGCTTCGGCGATGGCACGCACCTGCATGGCGACCAGTCCCGGGACGATCAGGCCCAGGCGGACACCGCGCAGGCCGAGCATCGGGTTCTCCTCGTGCATGCGGTTGACGGCGTCGAGCAGTGCGGTGTCGTGCGGATCGGGTGCCGCGCCCCGGGCCTGGGCGGTGGCGATGCGAACGGCGAGATCGGTGCGGTCGGGCAGGAACTCGTGCAGGGGCGGGTCGATGAGCCGGATGGTGACGGGCAGGCCGTCCATCGCCTCCAGGATGCCGATGAAGTCCTGTCGCTGAAGGGGCAGCAGGGCGCCGAGCGCCTGCTCGCGCTCGGTCTCGTCGCGGGCCAGGATCATCGCCTCGACCAGCCTGCGGCGTTCGCCGAGGAACATGTGCTCGGTGCGGCACAGCCCGATGCCCTGCGCGCCGAAGCGCCGGGCCCGGGCGGCGTCCTCGGGGGTGTCGGCGTTCGCCCGCACTTCCAGACGCCGCACCTCGTCGGCGCGCTCCATGGCGCGGGCCACGGCGTCGACCGTTCCGGCGGGCCGCTCGCCCGTCTCGAAGTACCGCATCACCGCGGAGTCCACGAGCGCGGCGGCGCCCAGGTACACGGCGCCCGCGGAGCCGTCGACGGAGATGAGCGTGCCCTCCTCGACGACGGTGTCGCCCACGGTGAAGCGGCGTGCGGCGGAGTCCACGCCCAGGTGCTCGGCGCCGCACACGCACACGGTGCCCATGCCGCGGGCTACCACGGCGGCGTGGCTGGTCTTGCCACCGCGACTGGTGACTACCGCCTGTGCGGCGATCATGCCCGGCAGGTCCTCGGGGTGGTCTCCTGGCGTACGAGGACGACCTTCTCGCCGGCGGCGGCGCGGCGTACGGCCTCGGCCGAGTCGAAGACCGCGGCGCCCACGGCCG
The DNA here is from genome assembly GCF_002846415.1 of Streptomyces sp. TLI_146. Lineage (NCBI taxonomy): Bacteria > Bacillati > Actinomycetota > Actinomycetes > Kitasatosporales > Streptomycetaceae > Streptomyces > Streptomyces sp. TLI_146. Next base: position 650,059 of record NZ_PJMX01000001.1, on the reverse strand, counting down.
CACCCGGTGACGCCGGGACGCCGTGTACGAGGGGCTCACCGACGGCCGCGGCGTCGAACCGGGGGAACATCAGCCGGGCGAGGCCGTTCCCGTCGACCCGGGCCAGGCCTTCGTCGCGGGTGATGAGGTCCTCCTCGACGAGTTCGGTGGCGATGGTGAACGCGGCTTCGGCGGTGCGTTTGCCCACTCGGGTCTGCAGCATCCACAGGTGGCCGCGCTCGATGGTGAACTCGATGTCGCACAGGTCCCGGTAGTGGGTTTCCAGCGTCCGCATGTGCCCGCGCAGTTGCTCGTACGCGTGTGGGTCCATCTCCTTGAGGGCGGTCAGCGGGACGGTGTTGCGGATGCCCGCGACGACGTCCTCGCCCTGTGCGTTGGACAGGTAGTCGCCGTAGGGGCCCGGTCGGCCGGTGGCCGGGTCACGGGTGAAGGCGACGCCGCTGCCGGAGTCGGGGCCGAGGTTGCCGAAGACCATGGTCTGCACGGTGACCGCGGTGCCCAGGTCGTCGGGGATGTGCTCGCGGCGGCGGTAGACCCGTGCCCGCTCGCCCCTCCAGCTCTCGAAGACGGCGAGGACGGCCCGGTGCAGCTGCTCCTCGGGGGACTGCGGGAAGCGCGTGCCGGTCTCGCGGAGGATCAGGTCCTTGAACGCCCCGACGAGGCCGGACAGATCCGTCGCGGTCAGGCCCAGGTCGTCCGCGGCGCCCCGGGCCCGTTTGAGGGCGGACAGGGTGCTCTCGAAGAGCGCTCCGTCGACCCCCATGACCGTACTTCCGAACATCTGCACGAGTCGCCGGTAGGAGTCCCAGGCGAAGCGTTCGTTTCCGGATGTCTTCATCAGGCCCAGGACGGAGTCGTCGTTCAGGCCGATGTCGAGGATCGTGTCCATCATCCCGGGCATCGAGAAGCGGGCGCCGGAACGGACGGACAGCAGCAGCGGGTCGTCGGGCTGCCCCAGGCGCCGCCCCGTGGCCCGTTCCAGGGCGGCCAGGTGCAGGGTGATCTCGCGGGCCAGCCCGTCGGGCTCGGCGCCGGTGGCGAGGAAGGCGCGGCAGGCCTCGGTGGTCGCGGTGAAGCCCGGCGGGACGGGCAGTCCCAGCCGGGTCATCTCGGCCAGGTTCGCGCCCTTGCCGCCGAGCAGGTCGGCCAGGTCACGGCCGCCTTCCGCGAAGTCGTACACGTAACGGACCATGGCGCCGGTCTCCTCCGTCGTCGTTCGGTGGGCTTCGGGCTGCGTACAGCTCCAGCGTCGGGCCGCGGGGGCCCCGGGCGCAGGTGCTGTCGGTCCCCGCCCCAGGGCCGATCGGCCCAAAGCCAGGAGAGGACGTTATTGACGCGTGGACGGGGGTACTCGAATAGATTCGCTGTTGCCTCGGACGACGAGCCGATACCGTGGCAGATGACAGGACGCTGGGGGCCTGTGTGTCGAGCGGACCTGGAGGATCGCAGGTGGGAAGCCCCGAGGAGGCCCGGGTCCGGCTGCCGCAGCTGAGGCTGGATGAGCTGCTGGAGGAGTTGCAGGCCCGCCTCGATGCTGCGCGGGGGACCCGTGACCGGGTGCACAGCCTGCTGGAGGCAGTGCTGTCGGTGGGCCGTGAGCTCGATCTGGAGCAGGTGCTGGGCAGGATCGTCGAGGCCGCGGCGGTGCTCGTCGACGCCGAGTACGCGGCGCTGGGTGTGATCGGCCCGGACGGCAGAAGTCTGTCCGCGTTCCACACGGTGGGGATCAGCGAGGAGCAGATCGCCCGGATCGGCCCCTATCCGGAGGGGCACGGCATTCTGGGTGAGCTGATCCGGCATCCTGAGCCGCTGCGGCTGGCGAAGATCTCCGAGCACCCCTCCTCCTACGGCTTCCCGGCCCACCACCCGCCGATGAACACCTTCCTCGGCGTGCCCATCCGGGTGCGCGACCAGATCTTCGGGAATCTGTATCTGACGGAGAAGCGCGGCGGTGCCCAGTTCGACGAGGAGGATGTGTCGGTCACGCTCACGCTCGCCGTCGCGGCGGGCGTCGCCATCGACAACGCCCGGCTGTACGAGGAGTCGCGGCTGCGCGAGCGCTGGCTGCAGGCGAACGCGGAGATCACGCACCGGCTGATGTCGGGTGATCCGAGCAGCGAGGTCCTGGTGGTGATCGCCGAGCGGGCGGGAGAGATCACGGGTTCGGCGCTCGCGGCGGTGGCGCTGCCGATGGAGGACAGCGGGTCGCTGGCGGTGGAGATCGCGGTGGGGATGGACGCTGAGGCGCATCGGGGGCTGATCCTGCCCATGGACAAGAGCCTGATGGGGCTGGCGTTCTCCAGCGCCACGCCGGTGACGAGCACGGACATCGGTCAGGATGAGCGGATCTCCCCGGAGCCTCCCCGCTTCGGGGGACTCGGCCCCGCCGTCGCCGTGCCCATCGGCACGGGCGAGACGGGTGCGCGAGGCGTGGTGCTGCTGGCGCGCAAGGCCGGTCGGCCGGTGTTCACGGCGAACGAGACCGGGACCCTTCAGGCGTTCGCCGCGCAGGCCGCCGTGGCGATGGAGCTGGCGGAGCGCCGCCGGGACGCCGAGGAGGTGGCGGTACTCAAGGACCGTGACCGTATCGCCCGGGACCTGCACGACCTGGCGATCCAGCGGCTGTTCGCCACCGGTATGACCTTGCAGAGCGTCGGCCGTTTCATCGAGCACGGTGAGGCGGGCGAGCGGGTCGCGCGCGCGGTCGACGACCTGGACGAGACCATCAAGCTGATCAGGTCGGCGATCTTCGGCCTGCGCACCCGCGACGGCAAGGGCGAGGCGGGGCTGCGGGCGCGCGCCGTACGGGTGGTGGGGGAGGCGGCGCCGATGCTGGGCTTCGCGCCCAGCCTGCGGATGGAAGGCCTGCTGGACACCGACGTCCCCAAGGAGATCGCCGACCACCTGGTGGCGGTGCTCTCCGAATCCCTGACCAACATCGTCCGCCATGCCCAGGCGTCCCTGGCCGAGGTCGTCCTGGTGACCGATGGGCGGGAGGTACGGCTGTCGGTCACCGACAACGGTGTGGGTATCCCGTCCGGCGGCCGCCGCAGTGGCCTGCGCAACCTGGCGGAGCGGGCCGAGCAGTTGGGCGGCCGCCTGGAGCTGGGCGAAGGCCGGGACGGCGGGACCGCGTTGGTGTGGCAGGCGCCGTTGCGCAAGCCGTAGGCCGTGTGACCGTCGGCCGTTGACGGCCAGTGCGGGTTCCCACTCGGTACGGCCTGTGGGGTTTCCCGCGGTGCGGTGAGGGCCGTCCCCTGCTCCCAGGCAACAAACCGGCAGTCCCGAACAGCCGCAAAACCCCCCTCTCGGCGTGCGGCCTCCCTTTGGCAGACGGACCATGAAGCCAATGAGCGGAGAAGCCGTGATCAAGGAGAACCCCGCCCCGCCCCCGGGCGATCTGGTCGTGCTGAGCAACGTCAACAAACACTTCGGCGACCTGCATGTCCTCCAGGACATCGATCTGACCATCGCCCGGGGTGAGGTGGTCGTGGTCATCGGGCCGTCCGGGGGCGGGAAGTCCACCCTGTGCCGCGCCATCAACCGCCTGGAGACCATCGACTCCGGTGAGATCGTCATCGATGGGAAACCCCTGCCCGCCGAAGGCCGCGAGCTGGCCGCGCTGCGGGCCGATGTGGGCATGGTCTTCCAGTCCTTCAACCTCTTCGCGCACAAGACCGTGCTGCACAACGTGACGCTCGGCCAGGTCAAGGTGCGTAAGAAGGACACGAAGGCCGCCGAGGAGAGGGCGCGCCAACTGCTCGACCGGGTGGGTGTCGCCTCCCAGGCGGAGAAGTACCCCGCGCAGCTCTCCGGTGGCCAGCAGCAGCGCGTCGCGATCGCCAGAGCGCTGGCCATGGATCCGAAGATCATGCTCTTCGACGAGCCGACCTCTGCGCTCGATCCCGAGATGATCAACGAGGTGCTGGAAGTGATGCAGCAGCTCGCCCATGACGGAATGACCATGGTCGTCGTCACCCACGAGATGGGATTCGCTCGTTCGGCCGCCAACCGCGTGGTGTTCATGGCGGATGGCCGCATCGTGGAGGAGACGACGCCCACTCAGTTCTTCAGCAACCCGAGCAGCGAGCGGGCCAAAGATTTCCTGTCGAAGATCCTTCACCACTGATCCCGGGCCCTTGAGCACTAGGAATGATCATCATGAAGTTTCAGAAGGTCACTGTCGCGGCCGCCACTGCGCTCGTGCTGTCCCTGACCGCCGCAGGCTGCAGCTCGGACGACGGCGGCGACAAGAGCTCGGGCGGCAAGAAGGTCACCATCGGGATCAAGTTCGACCAGCCGGGCATCGGTCTGAAGACCCCTGACGGCAAGTACACGGGCTTCGACGTCGACGTGGCCACGTACGTCGCCAAGGAGCTCGGCCACGAGCCGGGCGACATCGTGTGGAAGGAAGCCAAGAGCGCCGACCGCGAGACGCTGCTCCAGCGTGGCGATGTGGACTTCATCGCCGCCTCGTACTCGATCACCCCCAAGCGCGCGGAGAAGGTCGACTTCGCCGGCCCCTACCTCCTTGCGCACCAGGACGTCCTGATCCGGGCGGACGACGACTCCATCAAGAAGCCCGAGGACCTGAACAACAAGAAGCTCTGTTCTGTCACCGGCTCGACCTCGGCGCAGAACGTCAAGACGAAGATCGCGCCGAAGGCTCAGCTGCAGGAGTACGGCGGCTACTCGGAATGCCTGACCGGGCTGGAGAACAAGGTCATCGACGCCCTGACCACCGACAACTCGATCCTCGCGGGGTATGCCGCGCAGCCCGAGTTCAAGGGCAAGTTCAAGCTCGGCGGCTTCAAGATGAGCAATGAGAACTACGGCATCGGCGTCAAGAAGGGCAGCGACCTCAAGGCGCAGATCAACACCGCCCTGGAGAAGATGGTCAAGGACGGCGCCTGGGCCGCGGCCGTCCAGAAGAACTTCGGTCCGGCCAACTTCCAGAGCGGGCCCGCCCCCAAGATCGGCGTCGTCGTCAGCTGAAGCGGGTGACCCACGGACGGCGCGCCGCCCTCGCGGCGGCGCGCCTCGCCCTTCACTCACGCGGAAGGCCGGGAGACCGTGTTCGATTTTCTTGAGGGCTACGACCTGCTGGGAGCCTTCTGGGTGACGGTGCAGCTCACCTTCTACTCCGCCGTCGGCGCTCTGATCTGGGGAACGATGCTGGCTGCCATGCGCGTCAGCCCGGTGCCCCTGATGCGTGGTTTCGGCACCGCCTACGTCAACGTGGTCCGGAACATCCCCCTCACCGTGATCATCGTCTTCACCTCGCTGGGCCTGTTCCAGACGCTCGGCGTCACGCTCGGCGCCGACGACTTCACGACGATCAACTTCCGGCTCGCCGTGCTCGGTCTGATCGCCTACACCTCGTCGTTCGTCTGCGAGGCGCTGCGGTCCGGCATCAACACGGTGCCCGTCGGCCAGATGGAGGCGGCGCGTGCCATCGGCCTGAGCTTTCCCCAGGTGTTGCGGCTCATCGTCCTTCCGCAGGCCTTCCGTTCCGTGGTGGGCCCGCTGGCGAACGTGCTGATCGCCCTGACCAAGAACACCACGGTGGCCGCCGCGATCGGTGTCGCCGAGGCTGCGGCGCTGATGCGGGAAATGATCGAGAACGAGGCTCAGCTCATCCTCATTTCCGCCATCTTCGCGTTCGGGTTCATCTGCCTCACCCTCCCGACCGGACTGTTCCTCGGCTGGGTGGCCAAGAAGGTGTCGGTCAAGCGATGAGATCCTCGTCCCCCCTGTACGACGCCCCGGGGCCGCGTGCCAAACGGCACAACGTCCTGCTCACGGTGGTGTTCCTGATCGCCCTCGCCGCCCTGATCTGGTGGGTGGCCCGGAGTCTCGCCGACAAGAACCAGCTCGAATGGGTCAAGTGGCGGCCCTTCTTCACGGATTCCCGCGCCTGGCAGACGTACCTCCTGCCGGGGCTCAAGAACACGCTGATCGCCGCCTCGCTCGCCATGGTCATCGCGCTGCCGCTCGGAGCGCTGTTCGGCATCGCCCGGCTCTCGGACCACTGGTGGGTGCGGGGTGTGGCCGGCACCGTCGTGGAGTTCTTCCGTGCCATCCCGGTGCTGATCCTGATGCTGTTCGCGAACGCGGCGTACTCCGAGTACACCGATGTCAGTTCCGACACCCGGCCGCTGTACGCCGTGGTCACCGGCCTCGTCCTCTACAACGCCTCCGTGCTCGCGGAGATCGTACGAGCGGGAATCGTGTCCCTCCCTCGGGGCCAGACCGACGCGGCCAAGGCGATCGGGATGCGCAAGAACCAGGTCATGCGCCACGTGCTGCTGCCGCAGTCGGTCACCGCGATGCTGCCGGCGATCGTCAGTCAGCTGGTGGTCATCGTGAAGGACACCGCGCTGGGCGGTGCGCTCCTTGGCTTCTCCGAGCTGCTGGCGTCGGTCCGCCCGATGAGTGCGAACTACGGTGCGAACACCATTGCCAGCTTCACCGTCGTCGCGGTGGTCTTCGTCGTACTGAACTTCGCGCTCACGTCTTTCGCGAGCTGGCTGGAAGGCAGGCTGAGGCGCGGCAAGAGGTCCACCGGCGCGGTGGTCACCGCGGACGCCGTCGACCAGTTGGCGACACCGGGCGAGCACGCGAGCCATGACGATCTCGGCGGAGCGGGCGGCACCTCCGGCAAGTGACGGCCGCGCCCGTCCCGGCATGACCCAGGCCCCGGGTCACAGCGCCTTGAGTGTCTTACGGGTGTGCGAATGGCCGCTCGATGGGATGGCTTCTGGGCTTCCCGGACGCTCCGCCTACGCGTTTTGAGGCCGCTTCCCTCTTACGCGGTGTCGGGAGGTTCCCGACACGAGCGGGACGGAAGAGGGGGAGACCACGGTGCTCACACTCTGGGGATGGGCGTGCCTGGCGACCGGTGCCGGCGCCGCGGCCGGGATCGCGGCACGTGCCTATGCCTATGGGGTCCGCGAGGTGGTCCGGCGTGAAACGCTGAGGGTGGTGCTGGACCAACTCTCCAGTGGCGGAGGTTCTGTTGAGGTCACCGACCAGGACGGGGTCTCGTGGGCCGTGCGGCTTCCCGACAACGAGCAGGACTGAATCTCCGGACATTTTTCCGAGGAGGAGTTCGACGCGGTGTACCGAGAGTGGTTTCCGCGGCTGCTCGCCAGAGTCTCCCTGGTGTGTGGTGCCCAGCGCGCTTTGGCGTACGACGCCGTGCAAGAAGCATTCATCGCGTGCTGGTGCCGTATGAACGACCCCGATGGCGCCCCGGTGCGGAGCTGGGGTGCGTGGCTCACCACGACCGCGGTACGGAAAGCGTTCGACTTGTGCGAGCGCCACTCGGGCACCGCTCTCGTCGACGACATCGAGCGGCCGGGGCGTGGCCCGGACCCGGCCGAACTCATGGATGTGAAGGAAGGCTTCCTCCGGGTATGCGCAGCGATCGCGGATCTCCCCGGTAGTCAGCGCGAGGTGATGGTGCTCTCCTACTTGGCCGACTTGTCCACTGCCGACATCGCCGAGAGGCTGGGGATCGAGGCGTCGACTGTGCGCAAGCACCGGAGCGAGGCACGGCGGAAACTCGGACCGCTCGCGGTCGAACTCAAGCAGTTGGGTCTGTTCGGCGGAGGCGGAGAGGGAGGAGAACTCCAGTGACGAAGCAGCAGCAGGAGCGATCTGATTCTCCTCAGCCGGCGGAGGATGCCCCGGTCCCGGACATGCTGCGCGCGACCGAGACGGCGCTGGCGCAGACCGTGTCACCGGCGGAAACGGAAGCATCCCTGGCTTCGCTCAAGGAACGGCTCCGGCATGAGGCGACAACTTCTGAGACTCTTGCGGACCACGCTGCCGTGGATGCGGCAGTCACCTCGACCGCTCAGACCTACGTACAGCAGCAGACGGCCCGGACCGCGGTGCTGGGCGCCACCGCGCTCGGCGTGCAGTCGTCGACGTCACTGGCTGTAGGCGGCAGCGGGCGGCCGCCCGCTTCCTCGACGCTCGACGAGCTGTGGCGGGCGTACAAGGCGACGGCGGACGAGCGGCTGCGCGAGCAGCTGATCCTGCACTATTCGCCGCTGGTCAAGTACGTGGCAGGGCGCGTGAGCGTCGGTCTGCCGTCGCACGTGGAGCAGGCGGACTTCGTCGTCTCCGGGATCTTCGGTCTCATCGACGCGATCGAGAAGTACGACGTCGACCGCGAGGTCAGGTTCGAGACGTACGCGATCACCCGGATCCGGGGCGCGATGCTCGACGAACTGCGGGCGCTGGACCGGCTCCCGCGGTCCGTGCGGCAGAAGGCGAGCAGTGTCGAGCAGGCGTACGCGACGCTGGAGGCGCGGTTGCGGCGGACGCCGACGGAGGCGGAGGTCGCCGGTGAACTCGGGATCGCGGTGGACGAACTCCACAAGGTGTTCAGCCAGTTGTCGCTGGCCAACGTGGCGGCGCTGGAGGGTCTGCTGTACGCCGGGGGGAGGGCGGCGAGGACCGCGAACTGGGGCGGTTCCTGGCGCAGGCCATCAATACGCTGCCCGAGCGGGAGAAGACTGTCGTGACGCTGTACTACTACGAGGGGCTCACGCTGGCTGAGATCGGGAACGTACTGGGGGTGACCGAGAGCCGGGTGAGCCAGATCTATACGAAGTCAGTGCTGCAGTTGCGGGCGAAGCTCGCAAGCTTCGGCACTGAAGAGCGTTGACGCCACTGGATGCAGCTGGGGGATCGGAGTCGGGCGTTCTCAGCCCTGAAGGCGTTGGTCGTAGTCCAGTTGGTGCGCCCGGATCTCATCCGCGTTGTTGACCGTCCAGTCGTACAACCGGCCGAAGGGCTCCCGCAGGGATTCGCCGAGTGGGGTGAGGGAGTACTCGACCCCGACCGGCGAGGTCGGCAGCACGCGACGCACGATCATGCCGTTGCGTTCCAGGCGGCGCAGGGTCTGGGTCAAGACCCGCTGGGTCACGCCCTCAAGGCGGCGCTTGATCTCGTTGAACCGAGTGGGTTTGTCGAGGACTGCCATCACCATCATCGACCACTTGTCCGCGATCTGGTCGAGGATCGGGCGGCTGGGGCAGTCGGCCCGGTAGACGGTGCCGATGCCGGTGTCGGCACCGGTGTCGGCACCGGTTCGAGAGATGGCCATGTCGGTATCCTCCGTGATCCTTGCGATGCCGAAAGTGCGTTATTGACGCCGGTCGCCCACCAACGCACTGTGAGTATGCATCAGGAACCTAGATGCATACCAGGTACCGATCGGAGATCCCCATGAACCACGACGCCTACGCGACGCTGCGGGTGAGTCGCGAGGACGGCATCGTCCGCGTCACTCTCGACAACACACCCGTGAACGTCCTGAACGTGGCCCTGATGAGCGAACTGCGGCACCTGTTGACCGCGTTGAGGAACGACGAGTCGGTCCGGGTGATCGTGTTCGACAGCGCCAACCCGGAGTTCTTCATCGCCCATGTCGACATGACGCTCGTGGACACGCCGGATGCCTTCGACGAGCTCGCGGCCGACCTTCCCGACTGCGTCAACGTCTTCCAGGCCCTGGGGGAGTTGCTCCGGCACCAGCCTCAGGTGACCATCGTCAAGCTTGCCGGGACGGCGCGCGGCGGAGGGGCCGAGTTCGTCGCGGCCGCGGACATGGCGTTCGCGGCGATCGGGCGCGCCGGGATCGGCCAGATCGAGGCGCTCATGGGCATCGTCCCCGGTGGAGGAGGCACGCAGTACCTCGCCGGCCGGGTCGGCCGCAATCGCGCCCTGGAGGTGGTGCTGAGTGCCGACTTGTACGACGCCGAAACCGCGGAGCGCTACGGCTGGGTCAACCGGGCCGTCCCCGCCGGTGAGCTCGACGACCTCGTCGATCGCCTCGCCCGTAACATCGCCGCGCTGCCCGAGGGTGTGATCGCGGCGGCCAAGGGCGCCCTTGTCCCCGAGGACCTGGCCGAGGGTCTCCTGCGGGAACACGACGCCTGGGCCGGCCAGTTCGTTCGCCCCGCGGCCGAGCGGTTGATCCGAGGCGGACTGGCCCATGGTGCCCAGACCCCCGCTGGCGAGCGCGATCTGGAGGGCCTGCTCCGGGGACTGGCGGGATAGGAACCGGACGAGGCCGCCGGCATTCACCCGGGGGGCCTCAACTGAGGGTGCTGAGCGTGCTGTTGTGACGGTTCCGGTCGCGTGGCCGTACGGCACCGACCGCGGCCACGGCCCAGCCCGCCACCCACAGCACGCCCACCGCCAGAGCCGCCACCGCCGTCGCCATGTGGGGTGGTGTCTCTCCCAAGCCTGGGGCCACCCCCGCTGCCCGCGCGCCGAAACCGATGACGCCCGCCCAGACCATCGCGATGCCCGTCCAGGAAACGGCGAGTGCGGCCCAGCGGACGGAGCGGAGGGTCGGCGGACGGACGAGCAGCAGGGCGACGAATGCCATCAACAGACCGAGGCCCGCGTTGCCCAGCTGCGCGGCCGCGACATCGGAGACTTCGGTGTAGGCCTTCGGCGGGGCGGGGAAGCCGGGCATGCCCAACTCACCGTCCCGCGCGAGGTCGACCTTGCTCACGGTGTAGGCAAGCGCGCCGGCGCACGCGGCAAGTGCGGAGATCTGCTGTCTCCTGGAAGTTCCGGTCATGCCGCCATCGTGCAGCAGGGCCTGGCACCACCACCTCCTGCCCAAGTCCCACCTCTGCTCCCCCGGATGGGGGAGGGGAGCGGCAGGTTGACGTCCGCGGGTGGGGCCGGGGATGGGGTACTGGAGTGTCAGATGGGGTACTGGAGTGTCAGGAGGCCGATGTGTTCGAGGTCCTCGTCGCGTCCGGGACATTCGGCCGCCGGGCGAGCAGCACGCTGGCGACGATGATCCACAGCCCCGATACGAGGAAGGCGAAGAAGCCGACCCAGGGGATGCACATCAGCACGCCGAGGGCGATTCCGGCCCAGCCCAGCCAGCGCGGCAAGGGGGTTCCGCTGCGCGCCGTGTCCAGTCCGGCGGCGAGCACCATGACGCCGATTCCGGCGACGAAGGGAATGAAGAGGTCTGTGCCGATGGCATTCAAGGCCTGGAGGGCCGGACCGCTGACTTTCTGCTCATCACTTGCGTCGATCAGCGCGAGCGTCACGCCCGATGCGACCCAGAAACCGCTGGCCGACAATATCCCTCCGGCAAAGGCGACCTGGGGCAGCCAGCCGTGCTGGTCGGACTCGGCGAGGTGGTGCCGAAGGCTACCGGCGAAGAAGACCAGAAAGACTCCCGCCAAGACCAACAGGTAGAGGGAAACCGCCTGCTGTGTGTCGTGCTCCTGGAAGAACATTTTGACCTGCGGCCCGGAATCACCGACGTCCGGCGTATCGCCACCCACACCGAAAGCGACGGCGATCAGAACAACGGCCACCAGGCCGGTCAAGGGTCCGAGACGCATCGGAATCCTCCGATCCGGGCATTCGGATACTGCTTTTAGCGTTCCACGCAACACGAGAACCGGCAACTCGCACCCGCCATCGTCAAGGGCGGTGGGTGGCCCGGTAGTGGGTGGGTGGGGTGCCGCGGTGCCGGGTGAAGGTGCGGGAGAAGGCGAATTCCGAGGTGTAGCCGACCGTGTTGGCGATGCGGGTGACGGAGTCGTTGGTCTCACGGAGCCTTCGTGCCGCGATCTCCAGGCGCCAGCGTGTGAGGTATGCCAGTGGCGGTTCGCCGACGAGGCGGGTGAAGCGGCGGGACAGGGTGGCTCGGGATACGCCGACCTCGCGGGCCAGCTTGTCCACGGTCCATGCCCGGCCGGGTTCCTCGTGGATGAGGGAGACCGCGGCGGCGACTTCGGGGTCGCGCAGGGCCGTCCACCAGGCGGCGCCGTCGTCGTTCGAGGTGTCGCGCAGTGCCGCCCACTCGCGCAGGATGTGGACGAACAAAACGTCGACCAGCCGGTCGGTGATGGTCTGAGAGCCCGGTGCCGGGTCCGCCAGTTCGGCGGTCATCATGCGCAGCGTCTCGGTGAGGTCGTGCCGACGCGCCGAGGGGTCGGCGCGCAGCAGCAGCACGGGCGGCAGCGCCAGCAGGGGGTGGGAGGCGTGGGTTAGCCGCCGCAGACGACGCGGGTCTGGGGTCCGGGGCCGGGGAAGTCGATGGGGCTGGCCGGTCCGCCGTGGTGCCCCCGGGTGACGTCGTCGAACCGGATCGTCGGGCCCGTCGGGGCACCGGCCATCGCGTGGCCCGTCCCGGCCGGGAGCAGGACGACATCGCCCGCCATCAGGGGGAGTGGTTCGGCGCCCGGGCGGCGCAGCCAGCAGGTGCCTTGGGTGACGTGGTGGAAGGTGGCAGTGGGCAGGTGGGGGAACTCGATCCCCCATGGCCCGGAGGCGTGCACCCTGGCGGTGACGGTGCCGCCGATTTTCGTCGCGGACAGCACGTCGGCGAGGACATCCATACCCGCACACTACATACGTTGAGACGAACAGCTAGGAATATGGGCTGGACAGGCATGGAACAGCTCAGCAGTGCGGGCATAGCGTCGAAGCCATGGCACACACCACAGTCATCCCGGTCCCGGTCATGGGCAGGCGGAACGTCAACGCGTACCTGCTGCTGGGACGCCGCGCCGTTCTGGTCGACACCGGTATCCCGGGCAGCGGTGCGAAGATCCTTGCGCGGATCGCCGAGCACGGCATCGGTCCTGGCGACGTCTCGGCGATCGTCATCACCCACGCCCACATCGACCACTTCGGATCCGCCGCGGAACTGCGCCGGGCCACCGGCGCCCCGGTGCTCGCGCACATCGCGGATCTCGGTCCCTACACGACCGGCCGGATCCGGGAGCCCTACCTTCCCACCGGGCGGTTCGGCCGCTTCCTGGACCGCCTGGACGCCTTCCACGAGCAGGCGGAGCCGTTCCGCCCGGACCTGCTGATCGACGGCGCCACCGCACTGCACGAGCACGGCGTCGACGCCCGGATCATGCCCACCCCGGGGCACACCGCCGGGTCGATATCGGTGCTCACCGACGAAGGCGACCTCGTCGCGGGCGACTTGATCGCCACGTCGTTCCTCGGCATGGCCCGCCGAAGGCCGGCCAACCCGCCTTTCCACGACGACCCGGTCGCCAACCTGGCCAGCCTGCGCGCCATGCTCGCGCTCAAGCCCAGCACGCTGCACGTCGGCCACGGCGGGCCGCTTGACCCCGCACGTGTGGAGCGCTGGGCCGCCAGGGAGCAGCACCGGCTGGAGAAGCTCGACGCACGCGGTCGACTGCGTACGAGGGCGGAAGTGTGCGGTACCGCAGAGAAGCCGACGAACGCTGAGCAGGGAGGGGTGGGCGGCGGCTGCTGAAGTTCCGGCGAGGTTCAGGACCTGCCTGTGAACCCATCTGCGCCCCGACGCCTGGCACGAACAGGCGGCGCCCGCTCACGTCCCGGACGGCCGCGGCTGCTCCGGCGGCACCGAGCTCTCGGCGGCTGCCATCCACTGGTCCAAGTCGGCCTGGGTGAACTCTGTCCACGGCGGGATCTCGGGGAGCTGCCGGAGAAGTCGGTAAGCCTCAGGGATCTGGGGACCGCGCAGGACAGGGCAGTGGCAACCGGCGATGACCTCGGCGTTCAGGTGTTGGAAGTCGGCGACGACCGTCCCGAACTTTTGGGCGTCCAGCAGGGCGACCCATGGGGAGACCAGCCTGCCGCCGAAAAACTGGCCGTCGCGGAACTCGTCCGGCGACAGCGCTGCGGTTTCGGGTATAGGGGTAGGCACGTTCGTGGCGAAGGTGTCGACGGCCCACAGGACGTTGGTCTTCCGGTCGAAGAGAGCGCGGGTCGTGGGGTTGTCGTACAGGGGTGGTCGTTTGGCGACCAAGGTGCGATCGCCCGCGTCGATCGTGTCGCCGTCTGTCATGAAGCGGCACCGGTTGATGGGGGTCTCCCACTCCTCGGCCATGCGACCGAGGGAGAACCACGTGGTCAGCAGGGTCGCGTTCGGGCACTCGGCGAGGACCGCCAGGAGGTTGCCGGCGTGGTCGCGGTCGTCGTGGGTGAGGAAGATCCACCGTACGTCCAGAGGATCCACGACGGACCAGGCTGCCTCCAGCCATTGGGCGCGCACCGCGGGCGCTCCGGTGTCCACGAGGATCGGTTCGGCTCCTCGGATCACCATCGAGTTCATCGGAAAGTGGCCGACCGGCGGGGCCTCAAGGGCCCACGGGATGACGAACGTCTCCTCGGCGATCTTGTACGGCTGCAGAAGGTTGAACGTGTCCGTAGTTGTCATTGCTGATCTCCCTAGGCGCGGTCGCCGCAGGGTCCCTACTCCAGTGCAGCCCCGTGCCGGGCTATCGTCAACCGCAGCACTCGTAGTGGTCGGCGGTCGGCTCCGGACAGAGGGGCCGGCATGAACACCGCCACCTCACCCAAGAGTGCCTGGCGCCCGGACCTTGGGGGGTGGCGATACCTGGAGTTGGGGCCCCGGACCTGCGCGTTGCGAGGCAGGGTGGTAAGCCATACTGAGGCGCCGGAGCACAGGGGGTACACAGCGCATCGGGTATGGGGCGGACGGGGGGCCGGCCTGCCGGAGAGTATCGGCGCGTACACGGTGGAGCGGGAGCTGGGGGCCGGTGGGATGGGCACCGTCTATCTCGCGCGTTCGCGCGGTGGACGGGCAGTGGCCGTGAAGGTGGCGCGCCCGGAGCTCGCGGCCGATCCCCACTTTCGGGAGCGGTTCCGTGCGGAGGTCGCAGCCGCGCGGAGTGTGGGCGGCTTCCATACGGCCCCCGTGGTGGACGCGGACCCGGCGGCAGCGGCGCCTTGGCTGGCCACGGCGTATTTCCCGGGCCCACGCTCGCCGCACTGCTCGAGGCAGAGGGCCCGATGGACGAGGCGCGGTTGCGGCAGCTGGGCGCGGCCCTCGCCGAGGCGCTGGCGGCGATCCACGGCTGCGGCCTGGTGCACCGTGACCTGAAGCCCGGCAACATCATCATGGCCTCGGACGGCCCCCGGGTTCTGGACTTCGGTATCTCCCGGGCCTGTTCGCGCCGGCCACCGCAACGTACTCGCCCACGGTGGTGGTACCTCCGCTGCCTTCCTACGCACCGCCCAGTGCCGTCCCGTCGCACCAGGCCCCGACCGAGCCTGCTCCTGTGGGTGAGGCGTCGGCCGACGCCGGCCCCGCATTCGTGGCGACCGGCCCGACTGGCTCCCTCCTGATCGACGCTGTGGGCGTCGCCCTGGGTTCGGAGGCCGGGAGACGGCGGTGCACTTGGGTCGAGATCAGAACCGTCGAGTACGTGCCCGAGGGTCCCAAAGACGTCAGGGTCACCGTCCGCCTCCACAACGGCGCCACCCACGGGTGCCTGCTCGCCGCTCGCAGGCGGGCCCAGGTGCGGGAGTGGCTGGAGGACCTGCCCCTGATCCTGGAGTGCTTCATGTAGCTTCGGCAGCGACCGCCGCTTCTCCATCCGCCGCGGTGATGTCCTTGCCCTCGCCGTCAGTTGCCTCCACGTCGTTCGTCACCTGCCGTCCTGACCTGCTTGCGGTAGGCCCCCGGCGGACATCCGAAGTGTCGTTTAAACGCTTTGGCGAAGGCGAACTCCGACGTGTACCCCGTGTGCTGCGCGATGGTGGTCAGCGGGGCGGGTGATTGGTGCAGCAACCGTGCCGCGGTGGCCATCCGCCAGTTGGTCAGGTAGGTCAACGGCGGCTCGCCGACCACCGAGGCGAAGCGGCGGGCGAACGCCGCGCGGGACAGCCCGGCGCGGGCGCCCAGCGTCTCCACGGTCCAGGGATGGCCGGGATCGGCGTGGATCGCCTTGAGGGCCGGGGCGACTGCCGGGTCGGTCAGCGCGGCCGTCCAGCCCCGGGTCCGCTCCTTCGGCAGTTCGGCGTACCACGACCGCAGGATGTACAGCAGCAGCAGATCGATGAGCGCCGTGACGACCGCGTCCGAACCCGGCTGCGGCGAGTGGAACTCGGCGCACAGCTGATCGACCGCCGAGCGCAGCACCGGGTGGCGGCCCGGAACCGCGGGGAGGTGGATGACTTCCGGCAGATCGCTGAACAGCGGATGCGGGCGATCGACGTCGATGGCGTACGCGCCGCACACCAGCACCGTGTGCGGCCCAGACCCGTCCATGGTGACCTGGCCGATCGGCGAGGAACGGTCCACGCGCTCCGGTACGAAGTCCACCGGATCGCGGCCCGGCACATCACACAGGGTGTGTCCGCTGCCGCGCCGGAGGAACACGATGTCGCCGGGTCCGAGCGGGAGTGGTTGGCCGTGCGGTGGCAGCAGGTAGCAGTGTCCTTCCACGACGACGTGGAATCCGGCTCCTGAGATGGGTTGGAACTTCAGGGCCCATGGGGCGTGCGCGTCGGTGCGAGTCACCATCGGGCGTCCCGTGCGCAGGACTTCGAGTGTGTCGCTCAGGATGTCCATTGCACCACTCTAGTGCCTGTATGGCGAGACGATGTGACAGGGAATCGAGACTTCTAGTCATTCAATGTCTCGATGTGGAGGCGTACGTTCTTGCCACGGCAGTCGCCGAACCCCGGCACTGCATCGACGAAGGAATGGATCCCATGTCTCTGGCCGGCAAGAAGATCGTGATCATCGGCGGAACCTCCGGCATCGGCTTCGCGGTAGCCCGACAGGCCGCGGCGGCCGGCGCGGAGGTCGTGGTCGCCTCCAGCAATCAGGACCGCGTGGACGCCGCGACGAGGCGGTTGGGCAAGGCGGCCGAAGGGCGCCGCCTGGACGTCGCCGACGGCAACGCCATCGCCGCGTTCTTCGAGCAGGTGGGGGAGTTCGATCACCTCGTCTACACCGCGGGCGAATCTCTGCTGATCAAGCCGTTGGTCGACACCACCCCGCAGGAGGCCAGGGCCGTCTTCGAGCGCCGGTTCTGGGGCGCGTTCCTCTGCGCCAAGTACGCCGCACCGCGACTGCGTGAGGGCGGCTCGATCACTTTCAGCTCCGGCGTACTCGCGATCCGCCCGCTGTCCGGAACCGCGCTCACCGCAGGTATCACCGGCGGTATCGAGGCCTTCTCCCGGGCACTCGCCGTCGAACTCGCCCCTCTGCGCGTCAACGTGATCCAGCCCGGTGTGATCCGCACCGAGTTGTGGGACGGCAGTGTCCCGGACCCGGAGGCTTTCCTCCAGGACGCCGGATCCGAGCTGCTCACGCGGCGTGTCGGCACTGCCGAGGAAGCCGCGGCGGCCTATCTCTTCGCCTTGTCCAACGCCTACGTCACCGGCACCACGCTCGCGATAGACGGCGGAGCGGCGCTGGTGTGACAGCGGGTCTCCGCCCCTCAGGGGGTAGACCGCGAAGTCACATCGCCGTACTGGTCGGGGTCCGGTACTGGTGGCACCACGCCGGCTGGGCCCGTGTCCCCGTGCCGTGCACGAGGACGCGGGCCCCGGCGGCGCGATCAGCGGTCGTGGAGAAGGGCCACCGCTTCGGCGAAGTCGGCATACGCGGGTGGGAAGGCCTGTGCCGCGACGAGGAACATCGACCGGTCGATGAGGGGCCCGGGCGAGGCGTGCGGCGTCGTCGTGCAGGCGGCGGGCGAGCGTCACACCCTCGGCGAAGAGCTTCGTCCCTGGCGGGCTGTGCGCTGTCGTGCCATTTCCTGGGCGCAGGAGGTCAACGAGGCCGGTCGGGGAGCTCGTAGCTTGAGGAAGTGCCGAGCCGCGGACGCGGCGGGCGCGCTACCGATGGTTGCGAAAGGACCCCTCATGTTTGATATCAACAAGGTGCAGGCTGCCCCCAGTTCGGACCTGCTCACGCCGGACAACGCGGTCATGCTCTTCGTCGACCACCAGCCGCAGATGTTCTTCGGCACCGGCAGCGGCGACCGTGCCGCGATCATCAACAGCACCGTGGGCCTTGCCAAGGCGGCTCAGGCTTTTGACGTACCGACGGTTCTGACCACGGTCGCCGCCGAGTCGTTCTCCGGGCCCCTGCTGCCGCAGCTCGCCGAGGTGTTCCCCGAGCACGAGGTCATCGACCGGACCACCATGAACGCCTGGGAGGACGAGGCGCTTGTCGCGGCGGTCAAGGCGACCGGGCGCAAGAAGATCATCCTGTCAGGTCTGTGGACCGAGGTCTGCCTGGTGCTGCCCGCGCTCTCGGCGCTGGAGCAGGGGTATGAGGTGTACGTCGTGAGCGACGCCTCCGGCGGCGTCAGCCCGGCCGCCCACGAGCACGCCCTGCAGCGGATGATCGCCGCCGGCGCGGTGCCCGTGACCTGGGTCCAGGTCCTTCTGGAGCTGCAGCGCGACTGGGCGCGGCAGGAGTCGTACGGCGCGGTCATGGAGATCGTCAAGGCCCACGCCGGTGCGTACGGCCTGGGTGTCGTGTACGCGCAGAGCGTCATCGGCGCGCACGCGGCCGGCTGACCCCTGTGGACACCGGCATTCTGATCCTGCGTCTGCTGGTGGGGCTGCTCGTCGCCGGCCACGGTGTGCAGAAGGTCAGCTCGCACCTGGGCGGCAAGGGACTGGCGGGCGGCACCGAGGAGTTCCGCGCCGACGGTTTCCGCGGTGGCGCCCTCACCGCGCTGGCGGCGGGCGCCGGTCAGATCGGCTCGGGCCTGCTGCTCGCCGCAGGCCTCCTGACGCCGCTCGCCGCGACCGGCGCCACCGGGGTCATGACGGTCGCGCTCACCGTGAAATGGCGCCACGGGCTCTGGGTGCAGAATGACGGGTACGAGTATCCGCTCGTTCTGATCGGCACCGTCATCGCCCTCGCCGCCACCGGCCCCGGCGCCTGGTCCCTGGACGCAGTCCTCGGCCTCACGCCCTACCCGGTGTGGTGGGCCGCCCTCGCGCTCGCGGCCGGTCTCGGCAGCGGGCTCCTCACCCGGCTCGTCCTGCACCGGTCCGCCCCGGCGGCACGGAACGCCGCTGCCCCCGGCAGTCGCTGAGCGCTCGGCGCGAGCCGCGCAGACCGGGTCCGGCCGCCCGCGTAACCCCTGACCGGGTGGCCGGACCCTTCCCTCTCTCTTCCTCCTCAGGAGCACTCGATGGACACCCTCACGCCTCCGCACGGCGGCGGTCAGCCGCTGCTGCACCAGAAGGGCGCCGAGACCCAGGCGTTCGGCACGCTCAAGCAGTTGCCGATCGGCCTCGGCCACGACACCCGCATGTACGGCTGCCAGCGGCTGAACCGGGTCCTGGCCGACACGCAGATCCTCCACTCCCTCTACAAGAAGCACCACTGGCTCATGCGCGGGGCGACCTTCTACTCGCTCCATCTGATGCTGGACAAGCACGCGGAGGCCCAACTGGCCATCGTGGACGCGCTGGCCGAGCGGGTCCAGAGCCTCGGCGGCGTCGCCGTCGGGGACCCTCGCCACGTCGCGGAGCTGACGGCGATTCCCCGTCCGCCGGACGGCGTCGAGCCGGTGCCCGTCATGCTGTCGCGGCTCCTCGATGCGCACGAGCGGATCCTGATCGACGCCCGGGACGCCGCCGCCCGGCTCTCCGGAGAGGGCGACGAGGGCAGCGCCGACCTCTTGGTCTCGGATGTGATCCGTACCGGCGAGGCGCAGGTGTGGTTCCTGGCCGAGCACCTCGTGGACACCCCGTTGGTGCGGGGCTGATGGATACGTACGACGTCATCGTGGTCGGCGGCGGACCGGCCGGCGAGGTCGTCGCCGAAGGGGCCGTCCGGTCGGGGCTGAGCGCCGTCGTCGTCGAGGCCGAGGCGGTCGGCGGCGAGTGCTCCTACCGTGCCTGCGTCCCGAGCAAGGCGCTGCTGCGACCCGGCGCCGCGCGAGCGGCGGCCCGCTCGGTGGAGGGAACACGGCAGGCGGTCACGGCAGCCCTCGACCCGGCGCGCGTCCTGGCCCGCCGTGACCGCTTCACCGGGCGCGGCGACGACACCGGCCAGGCCGACTGGCTCGAAGGTGCGGGCATCGCGCTCGTACGCGGACATGGACGGCTCGCGGGGGAGCGCCGGGTGGACGTGACCCGGGCCGACGGCACGGTCCGTGCCCTGCGGGCCCGACGTGCGGTCGTGCTCTGCACGGGCACGGAAGCCACCCTTCCGCCGGTCGAGGGGCTCGACCGGATCGATGTGTGGACGAGCCGAGAGGCCACCACCGCCGACGCGGTGCCCGAGCGGCTCGTCGTCATCGGCGGGGGAGTGGTGGCCTGCGAGATGGCCACCGCGTGGCGCTCGCTGGGCTCCCGCGTCACGGTGCTGGTCCGCGGCCAGGCCCTGCTGGGCGGTTGGGAACCCTGTGCGGGCGAAGAGGTCGCCCGGGGACTGAGCGATCTGGGCGTCAGCATCCGCTTCGGGGTGTCGGCCGTCCGGGTCGCCCGTGACGCCGACACCCGCACGGTGAGCGTGAGCACCGACGACGGCACGGTCCTCGACTGTGACGAGGTCCTCGCCGCCGTCGGCCGCCGACCGCGTACCGCGGACCTCGGTCTGGCCTCCGTCGGGCTGCCCGCAGGCGACTGGCTCCCGGTCGACGACACCTGTCGGGTCACCGCCGCCGAGGGCGAATGGCTCTATGCCGTCGGCGACGTGAACCACCGTGCGTCGCTGACCCACATGGCCAAGTACCAGGCCCGCGCCTGCGCGGCGGCGATCGCCGAGCGGGCCGCGGGACGCCCGGCCGTCACCGGCGGCCACCAGCCGTGGAGCGCGGAGGCCGACCGCGTCGCCGTCCCCCAGGCCGTCTTCACCCGCCCCGAGGTCGCGAGCGTCGGTCTCACCGAACGCGCGGCACGCGAAGCGGGTCTGACGGTACGTACGGTGGAGTACCGCATCGACGATGTCGCCGGCGCCGCGCTCCACGCGGACGACTACCGCGGCCTGGCCAAGCTCGTCGTCGACGAGGCGCGAGGGTTGGTCGTGGGCTGCACGCTCACCGGCCCGATGGCGAGCGAACTCATCCACACGGCCACCGTGGCCATCGTGGGCGAGGTTCCCATGGAGCGTCTGTGGCACGCCGTGCCCGCCTTCCCGACGGTGAGCGAGGTCTGGCTCCGGCTCCTGGAGGCCTACGGCCGCTGAGGCGAGATCCCGCCCGACCGTCGTACCTGCTCGGCCGAGCGTCGCACCCGCTTGCCCGACCGCCGTACCCGCGCGGCCGACCGTCGTACCCGCTCGCCCGTGCACCCGCCCGACCGGTCGGCGCCCGCACGCGCCAGCTCGGCCGCGCACCCCCGAACCCTTGGGAACCCGACAAGCGCCCCCTTCACCACCCGACAAGGACACCTCCATGCACCCCACGAGGCGCACCCTCACCCTTGCCGCCGTCCTGCCCGCGACGCTGGTGGCCCTGGGCGCGGCCGCACCCGTGAGTCACTCGGCCGCCGCCGCCGATCGGCACGGCTCCCGGCCCACGATCGTCCTGGTCCACGGGGCGTTCGCGGACGCCTCCAGCTGGAACGGCACGATCAGGCGGCTGCAGCGCGCCGGTTACCCCGTCCTCGCCCCCGCCAACCCGCTGCGTGGTCTCGCCGCGGACACCGCCTATCTGCGCAGTGCGCTGGACGCCGTCGACGGACCCGTCGTCCTGGTCGGCCACTCCTACGGCGGCGCCGTCATCAGTGGCGCCGCGGTGGGCGACAGCCGGGTGAAGGCCCTCGTCTACATCGCCGCGTTCACCCCGGACAAGGGCGAGAGCGCGGGCGAGCTCGCCGCCAAGTTCCCGGGATCCACCCTCGGTGACGCCGTGAACCCGCGGTCGTACCCGCTGCCGGGAGGTGGCACCGGCAGCGAACTCGTCATCGAGCGGGCCAAGTTCCCCCGGCAGTTCGCCGCGGACGTTCCCGGCGCCGAGGCCGCCGTCATGGCCGCGACGCAGCGCCCGGTCGCCACCGCCGCGCTGGAGGAGAAGGCCCAGGGAGCGGCTTGGAAGACGATCCCGTCCTGGGCGCTGGTCGCGACCGCCGACAAGAACATCCCGCCGGTTGCCGAACGGTGGATGGCCCGGCGCGCAGGCTCGCACATCACCGAAGTGGACGCGTCGCACGCCGTGGCCGTCTCCCGTCCGGCTGTGGTCACCGACGTGATCCTCGACGCCGTACGGGCGACCCGCTGAGCCTTCGACCTGCCCCATCCCAACATCCCCAGAAGGAGAAACCCCTCATGAACAACCGTCCGGTCCTCGAACCCGCCGCCCAGGCGTTCGCCGAGGCCACGGCCCAGCCGCCGTACCTCTACCAGATCCCCGTCGCCGAGGGCCGTAAGGCCGTGGACGACGTCCAGAGTGGCGAGGGTGTTCCCCTGCCCGCCGTCGACGAGGAGTGGATCACCGTTCACGGCGGCCCCACTGGCGACGTCCGCGCCCGGATCGTCCGGCCGCGCGGCGCCACCGGGCCGCTTCCCGTCATCCTCTACATCCACGGCGCGGGCTGGGTCTTCGGCAACGCCCACACCCACGACCGGCTCGTGCGCGAACTCGCCGTCGGCAGCCGTGCGGCCGTGGTGTTCCCCGAGTACGACCTCTCGCCCGAGGCGCGCTATCCCGTCGCGATCGAGCAGAACTACAGCGTGGCCCAGTGGGTCGCCCGCGAGGGCCACCACAAGGACCTCGACGGTACGCGGATCGCCGTCGCGGGCGACTCGGTCGGCGGCAACATGAGCGCCGCCCTCACCCTCATGGCCAAGCAGCGCGGCGATGTCACGCTCGTCCAGCAGGTCCTGTTCTACCCGGTCACGGACGCGGGCTTCGACACCGGCTCCTACCACCGGTTCGGCGAGGGGTACTTCCTGCGCCGCGAGGCCATGAGGTGGTTCTGGGACCAGTACACGACCGATGAGGCCGAGCGCGCCCAGATCACCGCCTCCCCGCTGCGCGCCTCCACCGAGCAGCTCACCGGACTGCCGCCGGCCCTGGTCATCACCGCCGAGGCCGATGTCCTGTGCGACGAGGGCGAGGCGTACGCGGCGAAGCTCCGTGCCGCCGGCGTCCCCGTCACCGCCCTGCGCGTGCAGGGCGTCATCCACGACTTCGTGATGCTGAACGCGCTGCGCGAGACGCAGGGCGCGGAACTCGCCATCGGTCTCGCCACCGCCACGCTGCGCAAGGCCTTCGCATGACCGGGCCGTCGACGAGCATGCCGGTGGCGGGCCTCGTTCCCGCCGCGCGGAGGCAGCCCGAGCACGCCGACCTTCTGGTCCGCAACGCCAAGGTGTTCACCGGTGACCCGGACCGCCCCGAGGCCCGTGCCGTCGCCATCCGCGACGGCCGGGTCGCGGCCCTCGGTGACGACCACGACCTCGCCCACCTCGTCGGGCCGCAAACGAGGGTCGTCGACGCCCTCGGCCGCCGGGTGATCCCCGGCCTGAACGACTCGCATCTGCATGTCATCCGGGGCGGCCTGAACTACGTCCTGGAGCTGCGCTGGGACGGCGTTCGAAGCCTGCGGCACGCCCTGGCGATGCTGCGCGAGCAGGCGGGCCGCACCCCCAAGGGGCAGTGGATCCGGGTGGTGGGCGGCTGGACCGCCGAGCAGTTCGCCGAGCGCAGGATGCCGACCGTCGCCGAGCTGAACGCCGCCGCCCCCGACACCCCGGTCTTCGTTCTGCATCTGTACCAGTCGGCCCTGATGAACCGGGCCGCGGTGCAGGCAGCCGGATTCACGCGGGACACCCCGGATCCGCGCGGCGGGCAGATCGTGCGGGGGCGGGACGGTGAACCCAACGGCGTCCTGCTCGCCGCTCCGAGCGCTCTGGTCCTGTACTCCACCCTGGCCAAGGCCCCGGCTCTCGCCGAGGCCGACAAGCGGACGTCGACGCGTCACTTCCTGCGTGAGCTGAACCGCTTCGGACTGACGTCCGCGGTCGATGCCGCCGGCGGGTTCCAGAACTTCCCCGACAACTACGCCACGGTCGTCGACCTCGCCAGGTCGGGGGAGTTGACCCTGCGGATCGCCTACCACCTCTTTCCCCAGACGGCCGGGCAGGAGCTCGCCGACCTGAAGCGCTGGACCGAGATGGTCAAGCCCGGGGACGGGGACGAATGGCTCCGGCTGAACGGCGCGGGCGAGAACCTGACCTGGGCGGCCGCCGACTTCGAGAACTTCTCCGAGCCCCGGCCCGAGCTTGCCGCAGGGTACGAGAGTGAATTCGAGAGCGCCGTCCGGCTCCTCCTGGAGAACGGCTGGGGCTTCCGGCTCCATGCGACCTACGACGAGACGATCCGTCGCGACCTGGCCGTCTTCGAGAAACTCGCCGCGGAGGGACTGTTCCCCGGCGGCAACCGCTGGCTCTTCGACCACGCCGAGACCGTCTCGGCCGACAGCCTCGACCGGATCGCCGCCTTGGGCGGCGCCGTCTCGGTGCAGAACCGGATGTCCTTCCAGGGCGCGGCGTTCCTGGACCGCTACGGCGCCGAGGCAGCCGCCCACACCCCGCCGGTCCGGGCCATGCTCGACCGGGGCCTGACCGTCGCGGCCGGAACCGACGCCACCCGCGTCTCCTCGTACAACCCGTGGGTGGCACTGCACTGGCTGGTCACCGGGCGCACCGTAGGCGGCGGGGCCCTCTACCCGGCCGCGAACCTGGTCGACCGGGAGACCGCCCTCGGCCTCTACACCCGTGGGGGAGCCCGGCTCACCGGTGAGCAGGACGTCAAGGGGACCTTGCGCGAAGGCTCGTACGGCGATCTCGCCATGCTCTCCGAGGACTACCTCACCGTGCCCGAGGACGTCATTCCCGGTATCGAGTCCGTCCTGACCGTCGTCGGCGGCCGCATCGTCTACGCGACCGCGGAGTACGAGGGGCTCGACGAGGCGGTCCCGCCGGTGAGCCCCCAGTGGAGCCCGGTGGCCCACTTCGGCGGCTACCAGTCGGGTGCCCGCCAGGCGTCACGCGTGGCCGAGGCCGTCGCCGAGTCCGAGCAGCACCGCCACTGGCGCGTCGCGCGCGGCGCCGCTCCCGGGACGACGCCGTCCTTCGTCGACCCCTGCTTCGATCACTGAAAGTGAGATCCACCCGATGACCGCAGCCTCCCCCGCCGCCGACGACGGCGACACCGCGCCAACCCAGCCGGACGTCGTCCCGGAGCGCCGTTTCGAGCCGGACCTCAGGTCGATGACCCGGATCACCCTGCGCCCCATCGCCTCACCCATGCCGCTCGGCTTCTTCACGATAGCCATCGCTTCCGTGATGACGGGCTGCCTCCAGCTCGGGATCTTCGACGAGGCGGCCCGCGCCGCCGTCGCGTTCACCGTGCTGCCGGCCTTCGTCCTCCAACTCCTGGTCAGCGTCCTGGCCTTCGGCGCCCGTGACGTGATCGCGGCGACGCTGATGGCGGTGTTCGCCGGCAGCTGGCTGCCTTACTCGCTCATCATGCTCACCGGCGCGGACGACGGCCTCCAGGTCCTGGGCGTGTTCAACCTGGCGCTCCTGTGCTTCGGGGCGCTGATGACCGCCGTGACCCGGCCCAAGCGCGCGCTGTGGTTCGTCCTCGCGGCCTCGCTGCCCCGCTGGTTGGCCACCGGCCTCGCGGGGGTCACCGGCACGGAGTGGCTGACCCGCACCTCCGGTGCGCTCGGCCTCGTGGTGGCGCTCGTCGCGATGTACACGGCGTTCGCCCTGATGCTCGAGGACATGCGCAGCGAGCAGGTCCTGCCGATCGGCCGCAGCGGCCCCGCCCACCTCGCCATGGAAGGCGGCCTGGCCGTCCAGCTGCGCAACCTGGAACGCCATGCGGGCGTGCGCCGCACGCTGTGACCGCACCCGCCACCACCTCACACCACGACCGCGCAGGAGCACAACGCCGACCTGGTGCCCGAGGGCACCGGGCCCGCTTCGGCCTGTGAGACACGACGCAAACCCCAAACCTTCCCCATCCCGAGGAGTTCCCCCATGCCCCAACACGCCCGTCCCACCGTCGTCCTGGTCCACGGCGCCTTCGCCGACGCCTCCAGCTTCGCCCGTGTCATTCCCGAACTGACCGCCGCCGGCGTGGACGTGGTGGCCCCGGCGGTGCCCAACCGCAGCCTCGTCGAGGACGCCGCGTACATCGCCTCGGTGATCCGTGCCGTCGACGGCCCCGTGATCCTGGTGGGGCACTCCTACGGCGGCGCCGTCATCACCCTCGCCGGGACACAGGACAACGTCCGTGCACTGGTGTACGTGGCGGGATACGCGCTGGAGGAGGGCGAGAGCCTGGGCGAGCTGCAGGGCCGCTTCCCCGACTCCGGCCTCGCCGACGCGCTCGTCTACACCCCGTTCCCGGTGGCCGGCTCCACGGAGAGCGGCACCGACGTCTCGGTGGCGGTCGACCGGTTCCCAGCCCTTTTCGCCGCGGACGTCGAGCCCGGCCTCGCCGCGGTGCTCGCCGTCTCCCAGCGTCCCCTGGCCGCGCGTGCCTTCACGGAGGCGGCGCCTGTCGCCGCGTGGAAGACCAAGCCTTCGTGGGGTCTGGTGGCCTCCCGCGACCGTACGATCAACCCCGATGTGGAGCGCTTCGGCTATGAGCGCGCCGGTATGACCACCGTCGAGGTCGACTCCTCCCACCTGGTCATGCTGGCCCGGCCCAAGGCTGTGGCGGAGCTGATCCAGGACGCGATCCGGTCCACCGTCGATGGGTCCGATCAGGCCGACTCGAACGATTAGTCGATGTTGTTCGAGCGCTGGTAGCTTCTGATCGCCCCCGAGAGCCTCGGCGGGCGATCGGAGGAGATCCACCCATGAGGTTCGGCGTGAGGACCGCGCTCGCCGTCATCGCCGTTGCCGCCCTCGGCGCCGCCTGCGGTGCTTCCCAGGACAGCGCTTCGCGGTCGCACTCCACCGCGGACTGCGGCCCGTACGCCCGGTACGGCGAGCACCCCGGCACCAAGGTCACCGTCTACGGGGAGAACCGGGACCGGGAAGCCGACCTGTTCGAAGAGACCTGGGCGGACTTCGCGCACTGCACGGGCATCGACGTCCAGTACGAGGGGGACGGGGAGTTCGAGGCGCAGATCCAGCTTCGGGTCGACGGCGGGAGCGCGCCCGACATGGCGTTCTTCCCCCAGCCTGGCCTCCTGGAACGCTTCGCCCGGGCGGGCAAGCTCAAGCCCGCCGGCGCCGGGGTCGTGGCCCTCGCGAAGAAGGGCTGGTCGGCGGACTGGAACAGCTACGCGACCGTCGACGGCACCCTCTACGGCACGCCGTTGGTCGCGAACGTGAAGTCGTTCGTCTGGTACTCCCCGAAGTTCTTCCGGGAGCGGGGACTGAGCGTTCCCCGCACGTGGTCCGAGCTGATGGCGGTGACGGAGAAGGTCGCGGCCTCAGGGGTCAAGCCGTGGTGCGCGGGCGTGGAGTCCGCCGAGGCGACCGGCTGGCCCGTGACGGACTGGATCGAGGACGTCCTGCTGCGCCAGCAGGGCCCCGGCGTCTACGACCAGTGGGTCACCCACAAGATCCCGTTCAATGACCCGCGGGTGATCCGGGCCATGGACACCGTGGGGTCCATCCTCAAGAACGACCGGTACGCCAACGGCGGTTTCGGTCCGGCCCGGTCGGTGGCGTCGATCTCCTACCAGGAGGCCGGCACACCGATCCTCTCCGGCGACTGCGCGATGCACCGCCAGGCCTCGTTCTACGCCGATCTGTGGCCGAAGGGAACGCAGATCGGACCGGACAAGGACGTCTACGCCTTCCTGCTGCCCGGGGCCGAGCCGACCGCCCACCCCGTACTGGGCGGTGGGGTGTTCACCGCGGCGTTCGCCGACCGCCCCGAAGTGCGGGCGTTCCAGGAGTATCTGGCCTCCGCGGACTTCGCGAACGCACGCATGAAGAAGGGCCCTTTCGTCTCCGCGAACCGGGGTGTGGACCCGGCGAACGCCGCCACCCCGGTCGACAGGCTCTCCATCCAGCTGCTCCAGGATCCCCAGGCGCAGTTCCGGTTCGACGGTTCGGACCTGATGCCCGCGTCGGTCGGCGCGGGCACGTTCTGGAAGGGCGCCGTCGACTGGATCGGCGGCAAGGGCACCCAGCAGGTGGCCGACTCCATCGAACGGTCCTGGCCGAGCCACTGATGTCGTTCGATGTCGTCGCCCAGCGGCCCAAGCTGCTGTATCTCCTCCAGGGCGTCGCCGCCTTCGCGGCGGTGGTCTGCTTGATCCTTCTGGTGCTGCACCGGGGGCCGGTACGCAGGAGGTCCGCGGCCCTGATCCTGCTGGCTCCCGCGCTGTTGCTGCTCACGGTGGGTCTGCTCCTGCCCGCTCTGCGCACCCTGATGCTGTCGTTCACCGGCCGTGGGGGAGAGGCGTGGGCCGGGCTGGACAACTACGAATGGCTTTTCACCGACCCCCGGGCGCTGGTGGCGCTGCGCAACACCGTTGCGTGGGTGGTGCTCGTACCGCTGACGGCCACCGCGGTCGGTCTCCTGTACGCGGCGGCCGTCGTACGGTCGCGGTTCAGGGCGTTCGCGCTGTCCCTCCTCCTGATGCCGATGGCGATCTCCTTCGTTGGCGCGGGTGTCGTCTGGAAGTTCGTCTACGCCTACCGACCCGCGCAGGACGGGCAGATCGGGCTGCTGAACCAGCTCGTCGTCGCGTTCGGCGGCGAACCACGGCAATGGCTCGCCGACTCGCCCTGGAACGTTCTGTTCCTCATCGTGGTGATGGTGTGGACCCAGGCGGGCTTCGCGGCCGTCCTGCTGGCCGGTGCGATCAGGGCCGTTCCCGGTGAGGTGATCGAGGCGGCCCGACTCGACGGCGCCTCCGCCCGGCAGATCTTCTGGCGGATCACCCTGCCGTCGATCAGACCGACGCTGATCGTCGTGGTCCTCGCCCAGGCGATCGGCACGCTCAAGGCCTTCGACATCGTCAAGACCATGACCGGCGGCCAGTTCGACACGGACGTCATCGCCCACGACATGTACAACCAGGCCTTCCGCTACGGCGAAACGGGCCACGGCGCGGTGCTTGCCGTACTCCTCTTCGTCCTCGTCACCCCCTTCGTGGCCTACCAGGTCCGGGCGCGGCGGAGGGCGGGGTGAGCGGCGTCCGGGAGCGACTGGCCTCCCGCGCCTTCACGCTGCTCGCCGTGGTGATCGCGGTCCTGTGGACGACACCGACCCTGGCTCTGCTGCTCTCCTCGTTCCGCCCCGAGAAGGAGATCAAGACGACGGGCTGGTGGACCGTGTTCGGTGCGCCGCACCTCACGCTCGACAACTACGGCGCGGTGCTTTCGGGCGGCGGGAACGGGTCGGGGCGGCTCGCGGAGTACTTCGTCAACTCCATCGTCATCGCCCTTCCCTCGGTGCTGTTCCCGCTCGTGCTGGCCTTCTTCGCGGCGTACGCCCTGGCCTGGATCGATTTCAAGGGGCGCGACGCGCTCGTCGTCGGCATCTTCGCGCTCCAGGCCGTGCCGCTCCAGATGGCGCTCGTCCCTCTGCTGAAGCTCTTCTCCCAGGGCTGGCTGTTCCTGCCTGCATGGCACCTCACCGGTCCCGCGCGGTTCAGCCAGGTCTGGTTCGCCCACACGGTCTTCGCGCTGCCGTTCGCGGTGTTCCTCCTGCACAACTTCCTGGCAGCGCTGCCCCGGGACCTGATCGAGGCCGCCCGGGTCGACGGCGCCTCGCACGGCACGCTGCTGCTGCGGATCGTGCTGCCACTGGCCCGCCCGGCCCTGGTCACCTTCGCCATCATCCAGTTCATCTGGGTGTGGAACGACCTGCTGGTGGCCCTGACCCTGTCGGGAGGCACGGCCGAGACCGCGCCGATGACGGTCAAACTGGCCAGCCTGGCCGGGACGTACGGCAACGAGTGGCAGCGGCTCACCGCAGGAGCCTTCGTGGCGGCGCTCGTCCCACTGCTCGTCTTCTTCGCCCTGCAGCGGCACTTCGCGCGGGGGCTGCTCGCCGGATCGGTCAAGGGATGAGCCCCCAGCGGGCCGAAGCGGTACGCGTGGCGGCGCCCGGGGGCGCGGGGGTGAGCCGGCCCGGGCTGCGGGGCCGCGAAGCCGAGCTGGAGCAACTGCGCGCCCTGGTCGAGGCGGTGCGCGACGGCGGGGAAGGAGCGGTCGCGGTCCTGCTGGGCGAGCCCGGGATCGGCAAGACCGTCCTGTTGCAGGAGGCCGTTTCGCTCGCCAGGGCCCAGGGATTCGTCGTCAGCCATGGACGGGCCGAGGAACTGCACGAGCTGGCACCGCTGGCCTCACTGGCCTCGGGCCTGTTGCACGGTGACCCGCCGCTGCTGGCCCGTACGGACTTCGCCGACCTCGCCGACCACCACGACCAGCGCGTCTGGCTCGTCGAACGGCTGGCCCAGCTGATCGAGGAACGTGCGGCGGACACGCCCGTACTGATCGCGGTCGACGATGTGCAATGGGCCGACCCGCTGAGCCGGTTCGCCCTGGGCGTCATGCCGGCACGGCTGCTCAGCTCCCCGGTGCTGTGGCTGCTCACGGGCCGCGAGGACCCGCAACTGTACGGGCAGGGGCCGCGGACGACGACCCTTGCTTTGCGTCCGCTGTCCGAGACGGCCCTGGCCGAGCTGGCACACGACGTCCTGGGCGCGCAGGCGCCGGCGCGGGTCGCGGAGCTTCTCGACGGGGCGGGCGGCAATCCCTTCCTCGCGACCGAGATGCTCTCGGGCATCGCCGCGTCGGGCGCGGACGGGCCGGAACCGCCCGAGCGGCTGGTCCTCGGCGTGCGCGGCCGACTGGCCGAACTGCGGCCGGACACCCTCCACTTCCTGCGGATCGGCTCGGTACTCGGCCGCGCGTTCTCGCTCGCGGACGCCGCCGCCCTGTGCGCCCGGCCCGCCTCCACACTCGGCGCCGAAGTGGACGAGGCGATCGCCGCCGCTGTCCTTCACGACGACGGCGACCGCCTCCTGTTCCGCCACGACCTGCTCCGGGAGGCCGTGTACGCCGACCTCGCCCCCTCTGTACGCCGGGCGCTGCACCGGGAGGCCGCGCGTCGGCTCGTGGCGACGGGCCGGAGCTCCACCGACGCGGTCCCGCATCTGCTGAAGAGCGCCGAACCCGGCGACATGGAGGCGATCGGACTGCTCGGCACGGCCGCCCAGGACGTGATCGCCGTGATGCCCGACCTCGCCGCCGACCTGTCCGTCCGGGCCCTGGAACTCGTACCGCCCCATGCGCCCATGCTGTTCGACGTGGGCGAGCGGGCCATCGTCGCGCTGACCCGCGCGGGCCGGTACACCCAGGCACGCAGGACCGGCGACGGGCTGCTCGCCCGGCAGCCGTCCCTGGACGTCTTCGCCCGTCTGCAGTGCGTACTGGGCGACACGCTGTGGCACCTCGACGACGTCCACGAGCTGACCCGCCGCTCGACGGCGGCGCTGGCAGCCGTCACCGACCCGGTGATCCGCGCGCGGCTCACCGCCCGGCAGGCCCTGGCCCGCTCCCGCGGCCGCGACCTCGGGGTTGCGCGGGAGACCGGCGAACTGGCGCTCGCCGAGGCGGAGCGGGCCGGTGACCGCGAGGCTCGCGTCCTCGCCCTGTGGGGGCTCGGCGAGACGGCACTCAACGCGGGCGACTGTGCCGCCGCCGTCGAACACCACACGGCGCTGAGCGTGTTCGACACGGCCTTCCTTCCCGAGGAGGCCGTCGCCCGGATCCACCTGGACGACTTCGATGCCGTAAGGCGACTGCTGCGGACGGCGGGTGATGTACCCCTGCGCCCCGCGATGCTGATCTGGGCCCAGGCCACCCTGAACATGGGGCTCGGCCGACTCGACGACGCGGACGCCGACTTCGTCACCGCCGAACGGCTCGAAGCGGACCTCGATGTGCCCGGCAACCTGGTCAACATCCGCGTCAACCGCGGTCTTCTCGCGCTGCTGCGCGGCGACCGCGAAGCCGCACGCGAACACCTGGACGTCGTGAGGGCGACCGTCGCCGACCGGCCGAACACGGGCAACCACGCCGCGCACCAGTACTTCGAGGCCGTGGTCGCCGACGCCGACGGCGACCACACGGCAGCGGCCGAACGGGTCCGCTCGGTGCAGCGGGACCACCCCCTCCTGCGGTGGCGGCTCCTGCGCCCCCATCTCGTCCAGGCCGTGCGGATCGCCCTGCGCGGCGGGGACCGGAACCTGGCCGAGGACCTCGCGGCCCAGGCGGGCGAACACGCCGCCCGCAACCCCACCGTGCCGAGCGCCCAGGGGACGGCCGCCCACGCGGCCGCCCTGGTGACCGCCGACCACCAACTCCTGGAGGAGTCGGTGCGCATCCTCCTCACCGGCCCGCGGCCGCTGCCCCTCGCCGCCGCATCCGCCGACCTCGGACGCGCGCTGCTGACCGTGGGCGACGCCGCTGCGACACCTGCCCTGACCAGGGCGTACGACATCTACGCCCAGGCGGGGGCCGACGCCGAGGCCGACCGGATCCGGGCCGATCTGGAACGGGCCACAAGCCCCGGCCGGCGCACCAGAGGCCCGCGGCCGCGCGCCGACCAGGGCTGGGACGCGCTCACGGACTCGGAACGCAAGGTGGCCCGGTTGATCGCCGCGGGTCACACCAACCGGTCGGCCGCGCAGGCCCTCGTCGTCTCCCCGCACACGGTCAACACCCATCTGGCGTCGATCTTCCGCAAGCTCGCGGTGCGCTCCAGGGTCCACCTGGCTCGGATCGTCCTCGCGGAAGACGACACCGCGACAGCCACCGGCGGCTGAGCAACCTCTGCGCCCCGGTGCAAGGTGTGGTGCGCGGGACGACAACAGGAGGTGCGGGGCCGGTCCTAGCGTGACGGGCATACCGCGCCGCTCCGACGCGCGGACAGTCGACCCGAACTGAGGAAACACCCCATGCCGTTCATCACCGTGGGCCAGGAGAACACCAACCCCGTCGAGCTGTACTTCGAGGACCAGGGGGCCGGGCAGCCGGTCGTCCTCATTCACGGCTTTCCGCTCGACGGCCACTCCTGGGAGCGCCAGAGCGCCGCGCTGCTCGGGGCCGGATACCGCGTGATCACGTACGACCGCCGCGGCTTCGGGCAGTCCTCGCAGCCGACCACCGGCTACGACTACGACACCTTCGCGGCCGACCTGAACACCGTGATGGAGACCCTCGACCTGAACGACGCCGTCCTGGTCGGCTTCTCCATGGGCACCGGCGAGGTCGCCCGCTACCTCTCCACGTACGGCTCCGGCCGGGTCGCCAAGGCCGCCTTCCTGGCCTCGCTGGAACCCTGCCTGCTCAAGAGCGACGACAACCCGCAGGGCGTCGCCCCGCAGGAGTTCTTCGACGGCGTCGTCGCCGCCGTCAAGGCCGACCGGTACGCCTACTACACGGCCTTCTTCAACGACTTCTACAACCTCGACGAGAACCTGGGCACCCGCATCAGCGAGGAGGCCGTCCGCCACAGCTGGAACACCGCGGCCCGCGGCGGCTCCTTCGCCGCGTCCGCCGCCCCGGCTACCTGGTACACCGACTTCCGCGCCGACATCCCCGCCGTCGACGTGCCGGCCCTGATCCTGCACGGCACCGCTGACCGCATCCTGCCTGCCGAGGGCACCGCGCGCCCCTTCCACGCGGCGCTTCCGGCGGCCGACTACGTCGAGATCGAGGGCGCCCCGCACGGTCTGCTGTGGACCCACGCCGAAGAGGTCAACGCGGCCCTTCTCGCCTTCCTGGCGAAGTGACCCCGCACCGTCGAACCGCCGGGGTGGCACCGGAGCTCCGGCGTCACCCCGCCCCCCAGTTCCCGGCGAGGGAACCGGGACGAGCTCAGGAGAGCAGACACCCCATGCAGTTCGGCATCTTCACCGTCGGGGACGTGACCCCCGACCCCACCGACGGTCGCACTCCGACCGAAAACGAGCGCATCAAGGCGATGGTCGCCATTGCGCTCAAGGCCGAGGAGGTCGGCCTGGACGTCTTCGCGACCGGCGAGCACCACAACCCGCCGTTCGTACCGTCGTCGCCGACCACCATGCTCGGCTACATCGCCGCCCGCACCGAGAAGCTGATCCTCTCCACGTCCACGACGCTGATCACCACCAACGACCCGGTGAAGATCGCAGAGGACTTCGCGATGCTCCAGCACCTGGCCGACGGCCGGGTCGACCTCATGCTGGGGCGCGGCAACACCGGCCCGGTGTATCCGTGGTTCGGCCAGGACATCCGCCAGGGCCTCAACCTCGCCAAGGAGAACTATGCGTTGCTGCGCCGGCTGTGGCGCGAGGACGTCGTGGACTGGGAGGGCACGTTCCGTACGCCGCTCCAGGCCTTCACCTCGACACCGCGACCCCTGGACGGCATCCCGCCCTTCGTGTGGCACGGATCCATCAGGTCCCCCGAGATCGCGGAGCAGGCCGCCTTCTACGGCGACGGCTTCTTCCACAACAACATCTTCTGGCCGGCCGACCACACCCGGCGCATGGTGCAGCTGTACCGGCGCCGGTTCGCGCACCACGGTCACGGCCGGCCGGAGGATGCCGTCGTCGGACTGGGCGGCCAGGTCTTCATGCGGAAGAACTCCCAGGACGCCGTACGGGAGTTCCGCCCCTACTTCGACAACGCGCCGGTATACGGCCACGGCCCGTCGCTGGAGGACTTCACCGAGCAGACCCCGCTGACGGTGGGCTCTCCCCAGCAGGTCATCGAGCGGACTCTGTCGTTCAGGGAGAGTGTCGGGGACTATCAGCGTCAGCTGTTCCTGATGGACCATGCGGGCCTGCCGCTGAAGACCGTCCTTGAACAGCTCGACATCCTCGGCGAAGAGGTCGTGCCCGTGCTGCGCAGGGAATTCGCGAAGGGGCGCCCGGCCGACGTGCCGCAGGCCCCGACGCACGCGTCCCTGCGAGCCGTCCGCGAGGTGTCCGCCGCGTGAAGCTGACCGTCGTGTCCGCGGGGCTGAGCACCCCCTCCTCCACCCGGCTGCTTGCCGACCGGCTGGCCGAGTCGGCCCGCGACGAACTCGCCGCCCGGGGGCAGGTGGCGTCGACCCACGTCGTGGAGCTGCGCGAGGTGGCCGGTGACATCGCCAACCACCTCGTCAGCGGATTTCCCCCGCCGCCACTGAGCGCCGCGATCGAGGCGGTGACGGCGGCCGACGGTCTGATCGTCGTGACTCCCGTGTTCGCGGCTTCCTACAGCGGTCTGTTCAAGTCCTTCTTCGACGTGATCGATCCGGACGCCGTCACGGGGAAGCCTGTCCTGATCGCGGCGACGGGCGGCACCGCCCGCCACTCGCTGGCCCTGGAGCACGCCGTGCGGCCGCTCTTCGCCTATCTCCGTGCCGTCGTCGTCCCCACCGCCGTGTTCGCGGCCTCCGAGGACTGGGGCTCGGGCGGGGACGAGTACACCGACGGCCTGCCCGGCCGCATCC
Organism: Streptomyces sp. TLI_146; assembly: GCF_002846415.1. NCBI lineage: Bacteria > Bacillati > Actinomycetota > Actinomycetes > Kitasatosporales > Streptomycetaceae > Streptomyces > Streptomyces sp. TLI_146. The sequence goes on along the minus strand of NZ_PJMX01000001.1, from coordinate 614,846 downwards.
GCCGGGCGGGCGCCGAACTCGCCGTGCTCATGGCGGCGCGCCCGGTCGCGGAGGAGCCCGAGGACGACGTCACCGCCCTCGAAAGGCAACTCGCCGACCTGCGCTTCGACTGAGCCGGGCCCTGGGCCGGGCGACGGCGGGACAGTTCATATGGTTCATACTGTTCCGCCGTACCGCATGAGGACCGAGGCCGTCCCGTGCGGCCCAGGCCGGCGGAGTGAGCGTGAACCAAGTGACGACGAGGACCGCTCGCGACGAGCCCGACGGCCCCCGGATACCCCTGCGCGGCAGGGACACCGAACTGGCGTTCATCGAGGCGCGGCTCGACGCGCTCGACCGGGGCGAGGGCGGGATCGTCCGTGTCGAGGGCCCCGCCGGCATCGGCAGGTCCAGGATCCTCGCCGAGGCCGCGGCGGCCGCGAGGCGGCGCGGGACGCGGGTGTTCGAGGGGGCGGCGGACCCCGACGAACAGTTCGTACCGCTGGGCCCGCTCCTCGAAGGCGTACTCGCCGACGTGGAACCGCTGTCGGGCGCTCAGCGGCTCCGGGATCTCGCCACGACACCCGGCCAGCGGTTCTGGCTGCTTCAGGAGATGGCGGACGGCCTGCGGGAGGCGGCGCGCAGGGGACCCCTGCTCGTCGTCCTCGACGACCTCCAGTGGTGCGACGACCTGACCCTTCTCACCTTCCACACCCTCGCGGCGGGCCTCTCGTCCCACCCGATCCTGTGGCTGGTCGCCGTGCGCGGCGGCAGCGTGCCGCCGGGAGTGCGCACGACCCTGGACCGGATCCGTCAGGCGGGCGCACACGAGCTGGTCCTCGGAGCGCTGGGGGACCGGGCGATCGCACAGATCACCGAGGAGGTCCTGGGCGCTACTCCTGACCCGGACCTCCTCCATCTCGCCCACCGCGCCGAGGGGGTGCCACAGCTGCTGGTCGAGCTGCTCGGCTCGCTACTGGAGGAGGCGGTGACGATCGACGACGGCACGGCCAGGCTGTCGGCCGGAGTTCCCGCCCCACGCGAACTTCCCTCTGTCGTGCGCCGCCTCGACCAACTGTCCGCTGAGGCACGGGAGTTGGTGCAGACGGCGGCGGCCGTGGGCGGCCCGGTCACCGTCGCGCTGCTGGCCGAACTGCTCGGCAGGTCCTCGGCGGCGCTCATCACAGCCGTACGGGAATCCCTCGACGCCGATCTGCTCGCCGAGAGCGGCGATCGCCTCGCATTCCGCCACGACCTGATTCGCGAGGCGGTCGAAGCCGGGCTCCCTCTGCCCCTGCGTCAGGCCCTTCGCCGTCAGGCCGCCGGGCTGCCGCCGGAAAGGGCGGCCTTTCCCGTCGGCCGTCCCGGGCCGTCGGCAGGGACAGCGGGCCCAGCGGACACCGCGGAGGCCGACCGGCTGCGCACCGCCGCGGCGGAACTCGCGGCCACCGCTCCCGGACGAGCCGCGGAAAGCAGCCTCAAGGCCCTGGAACTCACCGCCGCGGACGCGCCGGAGCGGCCGCGGGTCATCGCCGAGACGATCCCGCTGCTGTGGCAGACGGGCCGGGCCGCCCAGGCGCGTGAGCTGGGATCCTCCGCCCTGGCGGCCGGCGGTCTGGGGCCCGAGGACGAGGCACGCATCCGCCTCGCCCTGGCACGCCTGGCCGTACCGTTCGACTTCTGCGAGGCGGTGCGGCAGGCCCGCGCCGGGGCGGCACTGCCCGGGATCTCCGTGGCCGCGAGGGGACGGCTGCTCGCCATGCTCGCGGTCGGCCTGTCGATGTCGGGCGAGCACGCGGCAGCCGAGCAGATCGCCGCCCAGGCGTGGGAGAGCGCGGCGGCGGCGGGGGACCGCACCGCCGAGGCCACGCTGACGACGGTCCGCTCGGCCGTCAGTTTCCACCGCATGGACCTGACCGAGGCGTTCCGGCAGGCCGAGCGGTCCGCCGCGCTGGCCGACGCCCTGGGCGTCAGCACCTCGCTGTGGGTGCCGGAGGCCTTGTGGCACGCTCTCCTGTCGCACACCACCGGACGCACCGCGGAGGCGCTCGCCGCCACGGAGGAGGGCATCCGGATCACCCGGGAGCAGGGCCGGACGGCCGCCACCCGTATGTGGCTCATGACCCGCTCCCGCGTCCTTCTGGAAGCCGGACGGCTGACGGAGGCCCGGGCCGACGCCGAAGCCGCGTCCGAGGCGGCCGACGATCTCGGCCCGGGCAACTTCGCCGACGTCACGGGCCGGTACGTGATGATGCGCGTCGCCCTCCATACCAACGACCCGCAGACCGCCCGAGCGTACGCGGCACAGGCGCGGCGCATGCGCAGCGACGGCGCACCCGTCGTGCGGCACTTCGGCTCCTGGATGCTGGCACTGATGGCCGACTTCGAGGGCCGGCCCGACCGTGCCATGGCCGAACTCGACGAGGTGATGGCGTCGCCCGCCGCGGACCGGCCCGCCTACGCCGGTTTGATCGACCCTGCCGACGCCCCGGTGCTCGTCCGTCTGGCGCTGCGCACCGGCGCGCACGAACGGGCCGCGCAGGCGGTCGCCCTGGCCGAGCGGCGCGCGGTGCTCAACCCCGACCTCACCTTCCTCGCCGCCACTGCCGCGCACGCCCGCGGACTCCTCGACAACGACCTCGCCCCTCTCGTACGCGCCGTGCGGCTGTACGAGGACTGCCCTCGGGTGCTGGCCCGGGCCTCGGCGCTGGAGGACGCCGGACGCAAGCTGGCGGCCACCCGCAGCTCCGAAGCGGTGCCGTACTTCGACACAGCGCTCACGCTGTATGTGCGAGCGGGCGCCGAGCGGGACGTCGCACGTGTGCGCCGGCGGCTGCGGGCCGCCGGTGTCCGCCGTCGGCCCTCGACGGCCGAACTCGACGGCGCATGGCCCGAGTTGACGGTCGCGGAGATACGGGTCGTACGGCTCGTGACCCGGGGGCTGACCAACCGACAGGCGGCCGAACACCTCTCCCTGTCACCGCACACGGTGAGTTCGCACCTGCGCCGGGCCTTCACCAAGCTCGACGTCACCTCGCGCCTGGAGCTGACCCGGCTGGCCATACATCGCGACAGCGGAGAGTAGCCGCTTCGTATCCCACGAGGGTGCCGTGGCAATGCACGATTCATGTGATGTGCCGCCGTCGCCACTTCCTCAAACTGATCAAGAACTGCGGAACGGAGAAGTCCGCAGAAACCCTTGGTCGAAAGAGGAACAGCGCATGACCGCACGGCTCGAACGAGCCCGCCCTGGCAGCCCCGAGCTCCAGGCGCTTGTCGACGAGCTCGCGGAGCGGCTCGGCCGGTCCGTCGCCGTCGACGACCCGTTGGTCCGTATGATCTGCACGAGCCGCCACTTCGGCGACGAGGACCCGGTACGCATCACCACCCTGTTGCAGGGCCGCGCCGACAACGCCGCCATCCGCCACGTCCTCGCCCAGGGCGTGACCCAGTGGTCCAGGCCCGGTTTCATCGACGGCCGTGACGACCTCGGACTGCTTCCCCGTTACGTCGCGCCGCTGCGCCGGCGCGGGCATCTCCTCGGGCTGCTCGTGGTGGTCGCGCCCGAGAAGACGCTGCGGGAGCACGAGACCGCTGCCATCGCCCAAGCCGCGGATGCCATGGCCGCCCAAATGTACGGAGAGCACATCGCCGCCGACAACCGGAAGACGGACGAGCGGGAGCTGGCCCTCGCACTCGTCGGCGCCGATGTCGCCGCACGTACCACCGCGCGCCGGCGCGGCAAGGAAGTCGGGCTGCTCGGGGCGGCGGAGCACGTCCTGGTCACCGTCGTCCAGCTGAGCTGTGCCACCGAGCTCGTGCGGCACTCCGAGGCCGCGTTGTGGGCGGCGTTGGAGGGGTTGCGCCAGACACGTTCCGCTCAGGGGCTCATCGCCATCGGCAAGGAGCGGGCGATACTGCTCCAACTCCGGGACCGTCCGCCGGGCTTGGGCGAGGTCGCCGCCCAGTCCGCCCGCATCCTCGACGAACTGCGCACCTTCCTGGACCCGTCGGCGGATCCCGTGATCGGCGTCGGCGGCCGCCACACAGGCCTGGAGGACGCATGGACATCGTACGAACAGGCTCTCGTGGCGGCCCGCGCCGCCCGCCGACTGCCCTCCCTGAACAGCATTGGTGACTGGGAACTCCTGGGAGAGCTCGCCGTCCTGCTGCAACTCCCCGAGCACGCCCTGAACATGTCCCTGGTACCGAAGTCGCTCCGCACCCTGAGCGAGGCCCATGGCGGCGACCGCCTGCGGGACACCCTGCGTTGCTTCCTCGAACACGCGGGCTCGATCCCCAGGACCGCGGAGACGCTGGGCATCCATCGCACCTCGCTCTACTACCGCCTGCGCCAGATCCAGGAGATCACCGGACTCGACCTCGACGACGGCGCCCACCGGCTCACCCTGCACCTCGGCCTGCGGATCGAGGAACTCCTCGCCCCGGGTGACGGCAGGGCCGCCTGAGCGCGTCCCTGCTTCGACAAAACGAGGAGGATCCACGTCCCGATTCCTACAGCTCGCGGTGGTGCGGGCGGCGGGCCCCATTCGATGATGTCCGGGATGGCGGGACCGACATACCGCCTCTGACCAGGGGAGAGGTCATGAAAGAACTGATCACGACGGACGGCGCACGGCTCGCCTACCAGGACACCGGCGGCGACGGCGTTCCGCTGGTGATGCTGCACGGCTGGGGGCAGACGCAGGCGATGTTCCGCCACCAGATCGAGGGGCTGGCGCCCGGCCGTCGCGTCGTCACCGTCGACTTCCGCGGCCACGGGAAGTCAGGCAAACCGCGGCACGGCTACCGCATCGCCCGGCTCTCACGCGATGTGCTCGAACTCGTCGACCACCTCGGCCTGGCCCGTTTCGACGCACTGGGCTGGTCCATGGGCGTCTCGGTGTGGTGGAGCTTCATCGACCAGTACGGGACCGGGCGGATCCGGCGCTTCGTCGCCGTCGACCAGCCCGCGGCGGTCGCCGCCGTGCCCTGGATGACCGAGCGGGAACAGCGCGACTGCGGCGCCATCTTCGACGTGTCGGGGCTGTTGTACCTGGGCGCGGCACTCGCGGGGCCGGAGGGCGACACGGTCCTCGCCGACTTCGTGCGCGGTATGTTCTCCGGCGAACCCGACCCCGAGGTGCTGGCCTTCGTGGCCGAGGAGGTCAGGTCGACACCCGCCTACGCGGGCGTACCGCTGCTGTTCGACCACTGCGCGCAGGACTGGCGTGACGTGCTTGCCCGGATCGATGTACCGGCCCTGGTGATCGGCTGTGAGGGAAGCCATGTGCACCCCGATTCGCAGCGTTTCGTCGCCGAGCGGATTCCCGGCGCACGCCTGCACGTCTTCGCCTCCGACGTGGCGAGTTCGCACTTCCCCTTCCTGGAGAATCCACCGGCCTTCAACGCGGTGGTGGAGAAGTTCCTGGCCGAGGAACCGGCGACGGGGGTGTGAATCCCCCTTTGCTCCGCACGAACCTAAGGCTAGGAATCCCCATGACTCTCACCCTGATGTCACCTGCCCCCGAACGGGTGCCCAGACAGGCATCCGAAGCGAACTCGCCCTCCTCCCGCTCGGGGTGGCTGGTCCAGATGCTTTCCGAAATGCCGGCCACCGACAACCACGGCAACACCGACGACCACAGCCACGTCTACCTCGGCGTCCACGTCCGTGGGTCCGTCACGGTCGTCCGCGAGCGTGCCACGACCCTGCTGGAGCCGAACGACCTGGTCTTCTGCGACCCGGCCCGGCAGCACCTGCTGCGGTTCGGCGAGGACTGCCAGATGATCTTCTTCCGAGTGCCCCGCTGCTATCTGGGCGTGACGGAGGCGGAACTGAAGCAGGTGCTCGGTGTACCCGTACGCGGCGGAGAGGGGATCGGGGCGCTGGCGTCCGACTTCCTGACCGCGCTCGCCGCCAAGGCGGAGTTCCGTCGGTCCACCATCGGGGACCGGCGTGCCCGGACGGCCGTCCACCTGCTCTCCGTCCTGGTCATGGAGCTCCTGGAAACGGACGCGACGGACGAGGCCGACGATGCGTCGGGGGCGGGCAACGAGATGCTGTCGCGCATTCACGCCTACATCGAAGAACACCTGATGGACCCGGATCTGTCACCGGAGTCGATCGCCCGCGCCCACCACATCTCCGTGCGGTACCTGCAGAAACTGTTCCAGAACGACGGCAGCACGGTGAGCCAGTGGGTACGCCGGCGCAGGCTCGAATTCTGCCGGTTCGAGCTGGGCCGCTCCCACCGGAGGGTCACCATGGCGGCGGTGGCGCACCGCTGGGGCTTCAGCAGCCCCTCGCACTTCAGCCGTACGTTCCGCGGCGCCTACGGCATGAGCCCCAGCCAATGGCAGGCGCTGGCGACCTCTGCCTTCGCACCGGCCGATGCCGGTGCCCAGGACGGGGGAAGGCGCTGAGACGCGTGTGCGCGGTCATGACAGCGCGGTTGCGTGCAGGGTCAAGTGGTGCCGCTTGCACGCCTCTACCGTGAGTAACAGTCGCACGGACTTCTCGCTGGTTTCCGGGCCGCGCCCTGGCCGTGGTGACGATGTCCCACATGGTGGCCCGACAGGGAGAAGAGAGCTCGCATGACCCACCCCACCGTTGTTCTTGTGCACGGTGCCTTCGCCGACGCGACAGGCTGGATAGGCGTCATCTCGGAACTGCGCAGCAGCGGCATCCCGGTGATCGCTCCGTCGAACCCGCTGCGGGGTCTGACGTCGGACGCCGCCTACCTCGCCTCCGTCCTGGCGCAGGTCGAGGGTCCGGCCCTCCTCGTCGGCCACTCGTACGGCGGCGCTCTGATCACCGTGGCCGGGATGGCGGAGAACGTCGTGGGGCTCGTCTACGTGGCCGCCTACGTGCCCCACGAGGGCGAGAGCCTGGGCGAACTCCAGGGCAGCTTCCCCGAGTCCCCGCTGACGGGCAGCCTGAAGAAGTGGACGTACCCGCTCCTGGACGGTGACTTCGGGGTCGAGGTCACCATCGAGGAGGTGGCCTATCCCGGCGTCTTCGCGGCGGACGTGCCCGAGGACGTGGCCGGTATCCTGGCGGCGGCCCAACGCCCCATCGCCACAACCGCGTTCACCGAGGGCGCGTCAGCGGCGGCGTGGCGCACGAAACCGTCCTGGGCCCTGGTGGCCGGGGCGGACCGCGCGATCAGCCCCGAGGTCCAGCGCTTCGGTGCCGCGCGGGCGGGAGCCGTCGTCGTGGAGCTTCCACAGGCCTCCCATGCCGTCGTCCTGTCCGAGCCCGCACGGGTCGCCGCCCTGATCAGAGATGCCGTACGGGCGACGAGCTGATCGAGCTGCCTCCGGGGCGACCGGGGATGGGAGCTCGTCGGGGGTGCACCACCCCTGGGCCGGGTCAGCCCGAAATACACCGGAGGGCCAATCCCGCCCCGCCGCCGGTCGCAGCCGCCTCCACTGGTGCCGCTCTTCCTGGTTGGTGAGGGAGAGGCCCGAGTGGCCGTCGATGTCGGTGGCTTCGGTCCAGCCGATTTGCAGGTCTTCCCGACCGCCGCAGACAGGCCACGTGCTCCGCTACGGAGTCTGTCCGCGATGCGACGTCGGCCGCCCCTGGACGAGAGGGCCCAGGTGTGTCGTCGGGGCTGACCATGGCCTCGTGCGACTGGAGGTGGCTGGAGCCGCGGTTGCTGGAACAGGCCGAACTGACGGTCGTCGGTGAGTCTGCCCTTCTGGTGCTGGGGCAGCGATTCGGGGCCGGGTGATTGGTCGGCGTTCGCTTGCCGCGTTGGCGGAGACGACCTGCAAAGGCCGGTTAACGCGGGGCCCTGGGCCCGTTGCGCGCGTAGGGTGAGGGAGCGGGAATGGCGAGGCCGCGCGGGCAAGGCGAAGAGGGCAGCGTCCTGGCGCGGGTGTTGAACGCATGTCGCGTGCTGCGCAGGCGGTCTGAACGGCCGCCGCCGGGGCAATGGGCCTCGCCGGCGGCGGCCGCCAGCGCGAGGGCGGCGTGGCTCCCCTCCAACGCTGTCCTCGCACCAGTCGTCCTCACCGGCCCTGCCGGGATGAAGCGGGAGTTCGTCCCGGGGCTCGAACAGGCGGAGAGGACGGGGCTGGAGCCGTGTCATGCCGGTGGTGCGGCTCCAGCCGTCTCTCAGGCCCGGGGTCATGGGGCCAGGCACAGGGGGCGGCCACCGGCGGGGGCCGGCGGCGGGCAACTCCCCTCACTGGCAGAGTAGAACAAGACTCAGGGTGAGAACACCGGCACTCTGGGCTTTGAGACAGCGGCCGGGCGGAGCCGGGTGGCCGGGAGTGCCGGGCCCCTGCGGAGGCTGGACCGGCGGCGATGTGTCGATCGGCCGGGGGTTTGTCCGTCAGCAGGGCTTTCCGGACGAGTCGGCGGAGCATGAGACTCTCGGACCAGCGCTCGTCGAACGAGAAGTCCGGAGCATGGTCAACTCCCCACGACGCAGCAGCCCGCCCACTCTCGCGACCGCCGTGCCGGCGACGCCGCAGCGCCTTGGTCGGCGCTCCCGCGCGGGCCGGGGGCTTCACTCCCATCCATGTGGGGAAATCGGGCCATGGTCTTGACCGTGCCACCGACAACGCCTCAAGGCTCCGGACGAGGTCATGTGACAGCAGCCCGGAGAAAATGGCTCGAAGAGGTTCAACACCCAGACTCGGGGACAGCCACGGTGGCGTTCTGCAACGCGACCGAATCCCACCCAGCGATGGCGCGTTTTCGGAGCACTTCTGCAACATGTAGCCCATGTAGTGACGCCGGACCCGTGCCGCACATCGCGCGGAGGTCGCTCGGCTGGAGAGGTTTACGTGGAACCCGTCCGGGTGGCCGCCGCTGCGCTGTCCGTCGGTCAGCGGGTGGGGTCCGTGAGCGAGTTATCGGCGCGTCCCTCGACTACCTCGCGCGCCACGTCGCTCACCAGTCGCCGGTGTGAGCGCGCGTGATTGCGCAGCCGGACGAACGCCTCGTCCATGGTCGTGGACAAACGTGTCGCGAGGACACCCTTCGCCTGTTCGATGATCACGCGGCTGGTCAGGGCGAGTTCCAGCTGGGAGGTGAGGGTGCGGCTGTGGTCGGCTTCACGCGCGCGCTGCAGAGTGACGGCGGTGAAGTCCGCCAGCGACTGCCCGAGCGCCAGCATGTCTGCGGAGACGATGCTCTGACCTGACAGGAGGACCAGTGCGCCGATGGTCCGGGTGTGCTCCCGCAGGGGCAGGGCCACAACGCTCCGGTAGCCGAGCCCCAGGGCCCGTGGGGCATAGTGCGGCCAGCGTTGCGTGGCGGGGCGCCCGGCGAGGGGTGCCTGAGCGGGCGCCGTACGTGCGCGGCGGCAGTCGTGGCCGGGGCCCTCGCGCCAGCCGGCGGCATCGTGTTCCAGTCGGTGCACCTCGGGTTCGGAGCCCGCCACCTGTACTGGTTCGTGTTCAGCGGGGGTGTACACCACTGCTGCGGCGCGAGCGCCGAGCAGGGCCGGGCTTCGCGCGGCGAGGATCGTGAGGGTCCTGGAAATGCCCAGTGGGCTGTCCGTCGTGCTGCCCGCCAGGGCTACGAACACGTCGGCCAGCCGCTGTTCCGGCGTCATGACAACCTTTCCTCAGTGGGGTTCTCGGTCGCCGCGCACGATCCCCTGCGCGATCAGCTCGGTGGACATGTCCTCGGCGTAGGCCTGGGCCTTGATGAGCGCCAGCGCGTCGGCGATGCGGCAGCCTGTTCTGGCAGACAGGGCGCCCACGGCCTGCTGGACGACATCTCGGTGGTCGGTTTCGCCGTAGAGCTCCGGGTCGGCGTCGGGACCGAGGAGAACGATGCGTGTGAGGGCGTCGGCGACTTCGGCGAGGCGATCGGGGTCGGCGAGGCCGGGCCGCGGGTCGAATACCGCCAGTGCCCCGAAACAGCTGTGCGCTGTGTCCAGGGGAACTGCGGCCACCGAGGCGATCCCCAGAGAGGTGATGGAGGCGCCGTAAGCGGGCCACCGGGTCTCGATCGCCTGCCCCGAGGCGAGCACCGGGCGACGGCCCGACACCGCATCCCGGGACGGGCCCTCGTCGAGCATGTACTCCAGATCCTGGGCTGCTCGGGCCGATTCGTCGGACACCGCGACCGCGAGCTGGTTCTGGCCTGCGTCGACGAGGGTGAGCGCCACGCCGCTGGCGCCGCATTCCTCCGCGACACCGGTCATGAACAGAGGGCGGGTGCCGTTTCCTCGGTCCCATTCCGCCGCTCGGCGGGCGAACGCCTCCTGGAGCCTGGCCGAGGAGCGATGGCACGCGGCTGATCGGCGCTGCGTTGCCGCGATCAGCATGTGGAATTCGTTCCCGGGCTCCGCCGCCAGGAGTTCGTTGCGCTCGGCCGCCGCATCGGCCCGGTCCGCCCGCTCGGTCGCCAGGGCGGCGCGACGTCGAGCGACGATGGCCAGGCCGACAGGTTCTTCGCGAGCCTGCGGGTTCATGCTCGTAGCCTACGCCTCGGGCTCAGTCCGAGCTCTCGCTTCGGCTTTCCTCCATCAGCAGAACGACCCCTCCGTTGTGGCCGTCGAACGGGGAGCAGAAGACGTCGCACGTGATGGGCCGACCGATGCGGCTCAGGGCCTGCACCCCGACCGGTCCGGAACGCTCACGGGAGTCCAGGCAGCTCTGGACGACAGGCTGGAGAAGGCTGGTGGGCAGCCCGAAGTCCAGCCCGAAGAACTGCTTGTCCAGTACCTCGTCCGTGCGCAGCCCCCACATGTCGACGGCGCCCCGGTTCCAGCCCTTGACCTTGAGGTCACTGTCCAGGACCACCACACCCGCGGCGATGCTGGTGAGGACGGCCTGCAGAAATGCCCTGGCCTCGTCCAGCTCCTCGGTGCGGATGCGCATCTCCTCGTTCATGGTTTCCAGCTCTTCGTTGCCGGACTGAAGTTCTTCGTTGGTCGTCTCCAGTTCCTCGTTGGTGGACTGGAGTTCTTCATTTGTCGTCTCCAGCTCCTCGATGCTGGACTGGAGTTCCTCGTTGGTGGTTTCCAGTTCCTCGTTGGTCGACTGGAGTTCTTCGTAAGCCGTTTCCAGCTCCTCGCGCACCCGCTTGACCTCGGCCTTCAGCTGTGTGGCCACAGTCACGTCGGTGAAGGAGATGGTGGTGGCGACGTGCAGACCGCTGGGGCCGGACAGCGGCTGGATGAGGATGTCGAAGTACTGGAGTTCCTCGCCCACCCTGCGCTCGACCCTGTTGACCCGAAGGGTCCGGCGCTCGTGCATGGACTGATCGATCAGGGAGCGGAGCTCGACCGGCCGATAGGAGATCTCCAGATCCTGGAACGGGCGGCCGACGTCGGTGGGGGCCAAGGTGAACTGGATCCTCGCCTGACTGTTGATGACCACGACGATTCCATCGCCGTCGATGGTGATCGACGGGGTCGGGCCCGCGTCGAGCACCAGGTCGCGCAGCTGGCGGTTGCGCGCCACCGAGTGCAGTTCGACGCCCGTCCCAGCTCTGATCTTCAACGGGGCGGGGTGGTACGGGAGCCCGGAGTCGCCCGCGCGTCGCCGGAAGATCCGTTGCCGCATGTTGACCACTTCGAACCGGTCGGTGTCGTTCAGCAGCATCTCGGCCTTGCCGAGGAAGAGGAACGCGCCCTGGCGCAGGGCGAAGTGGAAGCGGTCGACGATCTGCCTCTGTGCCTCCACGTTGAAGTACATCAGGGCGTTGCGGCAGACCAGCAGGTCGAGCCGGGAGATCGGGGCGTCACGGGTGATGTCGTGGCGTCCGAAGATGACCCGGCGGCGCAGGTCGGAGCGGAAGCTGAACTGTGAGCCGTTCTGCTCGAAGTACTTCTCGCGCAGATCCGAGGCGAGCGGCTCCAGGGACTTCGCCATGTAGAGGCCTGACCGGGCCTGGCGCAGTGCCTCCTCGTCGATGTCCGTGGCGTAGATCTTGACGCGGCGCAGGCACTCCTCGGTGCCGAGTGCCTCCGCGAACATGATGGCCAGCGAGTAGGCCTCCTCGCCGCTGGAGCAGCCGGCGCTCCAGACCCTTATCTCCTGGTCGGGGGCGGTGTCCGCGAGCAGTTCGGGGACCACTTCGCGCTGGAGGTAGGTCCAGGCTTCCGGGTCGCGGAAGAAGGAGGTGACATTGATGAGGATCGTGTTGAAGAGGGCGTCGAATTCATCGGCGCTGGTTTCGAGGCGATCCTCGTAGTCCTTGTAGGAGTGGATGCCGACGTCGGCCATCCGCTTGTGGATGCGGCGGCTCAGGGTCGAGCGCTTGTAGCCGGTGAAGTCGAAGCCGCGGGCTTCCCTGATGAAGACGAGCAGTTCCTCCAGCGCCTCTTCGCTTCCAGCCGACTTCGGTTCTTCCATCACTGCCTCTTAGCCTCGACAAGTCCGCGGATGACGGCGGGGATCTCGTCAAGAGGTAGCACGAAGTCGACTGCTCCCGTATCCACGGCGGCCTGCGGCATCCCCTTGAACTCCGCTGTCACCGGGTCCTGGGCGATCACAGTGCCACCGCGCGACTTGACGGCGTCCACCCCCATGGCACCGTCGCTGCCGGTACCGGTGAGCACGCAGGCGATGACCTGTGGTCCGTACGCTCCGGCGGCCGATTCGAAGAGCAGATCGGCGGAGGGGCGTACGAAGTGGACGAGCTCCGTGGTGGACAACGACAGGGATCCGTCGGAGCCGATGAGGAGATGCCGGTCGGGAGGGGCGATGTAGACGGTTCCGGGAAGCGCGTACTCGTCCGCCTCCGCGAGCTTGACCGGAAGGGCGGTGCGGCGGGAGAGGACGTCGGCGATCACGGTCCTGTGGCGTGGGTCGAGGTGCTGGACCACCAGCAAGGGCACTGAGAGGTCGGGGCCGAGCCCGCCCAGGACCGTGCTGAGTCCCTGGATGCCGCCGGCTGACGAGGCGATGGCGACGAGGGCGTAATGGTCTGCGGAAGACTGTTCTGCCGTCACGTGGAGGGAGCCTAGCGGAGCGTTCACGAGGGCGTGAGTAGGCGAAGCGCGGGGCGGACAGACGCGGGGTTTGCGGCAGCGATCCAGAACGGATGAGGGCGGCCTGATTCCGCCTGCCAGGAAGCACTGACTCTGCTTGCTCCATCGCTTGTGTCAAGCCATCTGGTCGAATATCAGCCTGAAGAGTGAACATCTCTTGCGAGAACCGTTTCTTCGTTCCCCAGGACACTCATCCTCGTCGTACAGTCCGTTTTTTCGTCACCCGTGCTCCCGGTGACCGTGGGACCCAATCGTCGTCCGCCGCAGGATCGAGGCGGGCAGTTCGCTGAACTCACGGTGATGCCACCATGCCCAGGGACACCTCGTCGCCTACCCCACTCGTCCGCACCTACCGCACCCAGGGGCGCACGGTGGTCGAACTCCACGGTGAGATCGACATCGCCACCGCCTTTCACATCGCTCCGGAACTGGCCGCGGCGACGGACAGCGAGGCCCCGGCGGTAGTGATCGATCTGAGCCCCGTCGAGTTCTTCGACTGCTCCGGGCTGCGGCTGCTGTCTCTGGCTCATCGGCGTGTCGAAGCCCGTGGAGGGCTCCTGACAGTCGTCTGTCCGCACGCTCTGATCCAGAAGATGCTTCGTATTGTGGGGTTCACCGAGGCTTTCCTCATAGCGGTCACGCTGGACGAGGCGCTCGGAGGATGTACGCCCGTGAGCGGGGCCCTCGAACCGGGGTGACCCGTCCCAGCGGCTGATCCGCTGATGGCCCGCAGCGCCCCTCCCGCCACCCCGGACAAGCCGTCGCTTCTGTGTCCAGCAGTTGCGCCCCACCCATCGGTCAACACCTGTCACTGAGGGTCTACGCCGGTGGCGATCTCTTCCGGTCGCGAGCGGCCCGGAGTGTGGCGGTGTGGTGGGGCAGGGGACGGGGCTGCTGGTGGCCTCTGCCTAGTCACTCCTCGGTCGGCTGCTCTACACAGCCAGGCCGAAGGCGAGTCATCAAGCGCGGGGGAACGGGCAGACAGCAGGGGCCGTGAGCCGTTCATCGCGTTTCCGTGAGGTGTGCAGCTCATGGGCTCGGGCCGGTGAGGTCGCATGGTCCGCTCGGTGTGCGTTCGCCGGTCGAGGTGCGGCGGGAGCGGCGCGGGGAGTGACAGACGGCCTTCGCCGGAGCACGCTGGCCGCCCGGCATCGGGGGAGCGGATACGTCGATGGGATGCGGTCCTGTCGTCTGCAACCTCCCCCCGCACGGTGGAGGAGGGAAGTCATGCCGTCGTCGACTGGCGCGAGGGAGGAGCAGCCCGCCCCGGAGCGCGGCAGCATGGCCTCCTGGCGCCGTGACCCGCTGGCGTACCTGGGTGCGGAGTTCGACGGAACGCGGGATGTCTGGCGCTCCGCGACCGGGCGTCTGTGTGTGGTCGGCCCGGAGGCCGCACGTGACGTGATGGGGAACCGGCAGGGCATGTACGTGGAGACCTCGGACTTCTTCCACACCCGTACCGGGGTCTTCGGCCCGCGAGGCGCGCAGGTCGACATCGGGCGCGGCGCACGCGCGCTGATGCGCCGTCGGCTCGATGCCGCTCGGACCGAGCTGCCCCACCTGGTCAGGGATCGGCTGGCGCCGGTCAGTAGGTGGCCGGACGCCGGCAACCTCTTGGTCCGCGAGCACCTGGCGGATGTGCTGTTGTGCCGGGAGGCCCCGGCGCCGCTGCGGCAGGCAGTCGACGACGTGGTGGACCGTGCGGTGCTCGCGGGCGCGCGCGGGCGTCATTCGGCGGTCTCGCGGCTCGTGTTCCGCCGGAGGGTCATGCGGGTGCTGGCCTTGGAGATCCGGGCGCGCCGTGCGGCGCGTGCGGGCGATCCACGTGACCTGTTGGACGTGGTCGTCTCCGGGGGCGGCCCGTCGGCGCCGCCGGGCGATCTGGCCGAGGTCTATCTGTCGTTCCTGTTCGCCACGGTGGGCTCGGTGGGCTTCGCGCTGGGGTGGGCGGTCTACCTCGTCGGTATGCACCCCGGCACCGAGAGCGCGGAACCGGAGTGGATCGTCCGGGAGGCGATGCGGCTGTGGCCGGTGGCATGGCTGTTCACCCGTAAGGCAAGCGATGCGCACGATCTGGCCGGGGTCGCAGCAAGTCCGCACGACGACGTGGACGTGTGCTCCTATCTGATGCACCGCCACCCGCTGTACTGGGAGCGTCCCGACGAGTTCGTGCCGCGCCGGTGGGCGGCGCCCCCGCGCGATCCGGCGTTCATGCCCTTCGGATACGGACCGCACACCTGCGCCGGCGCGACAGTGACGATGGCACTGCTGGAAGACCTGGTCCGTGTCATCACCCGCAGCTGGCGCCTGTCGGTCACAGCAGCGGGGAGCGGTCCCCATCTGGGCCCCGCGCTGGCTCCGCCGCGCTTCACCGCGCAGCTGAGTGACCGCGTCGATTCGCCTGGGGGGAGGTGAACAGCATGAGGAAGCTCTACCGCTCTGCCAAGTCGGCCCTCAACATCCGGTCCGGCTACGGCGGGGTCTATCACTTCTGGTACCTCTACCACCACATCTGATCCATCGGGGTGCGGGAGGTCGCCTGCGAGGGCGGCTTCCCGCGCGGCGCGAGAGGCGACACCGTGACCACTCCGCACCATCCCACCGACTTCCTGCACGACCTGCGTACCCGCAGCGCAGCCGAAGGCGGAGTCTTCTGGATCAACGACAACCTGCTCGCCGTCTTCGAGCCGGACGCGGCACGCAAGGTCAGCGCCGCGAACTGGCAGGGCCTCCTCATGAGCGACCGCTTCGTCGACATGATCCGGCGCCGCCGCAGCACGCCGGTGCCATGGTCCCGCGTGCGCGCCGAGTGGCGCACCCAGCTGCACACACTCGCCACCGCCGAGCACCACGCAGGCCTGATCACTCGGATGCAGCGGACCATCGACGGGCACCTAGGCGACGACATCGATCTGGTCCTGCTCGCACAGGATGCCGCCGTACAGGCCCTGCTGCCCGTCGCGCTGTCGGGTCTCACCGCGCGCGAGAGCGCGTCGATCGTCCAGGACCTCGACCAGAAGCTGAAGCGGTTGATAGACCGTTCCCCCGGGAGCGGGCTGAGGCATCAACTTCACTTCGCTGCCGTGCAGTTCCGCGCGGGCCTCGTCGTACGGCGGGTGCTGCGTGAGCGTGCCATGGGGCGCCGTGTACGGGAGTGCGACCTCGCCGATCCGTTCGTCGACCTGCTGCCGGTACTCGGCATGGACCGTGCGCTCGACGTGGTCACCGCGGTGCTCACGGCAATCGGCGGACCGCCCGGCGCGGCGGCCGCGAGCGTGCTGTACGAACTCGCCCGCCAGCCGAAGTGGGCCCAACAACTCACCGTCGAACTCAGGGAGGTCGATCCGGACGAGTTCTGCGCCGCCCCGGCGAAGGCAGCGCCGCTCACCCACCGTTTCGTCAAGGAAGTGCTGCGTATGTGGAGTCCGCCGCTGCTGCTCATGCGGCACGCCCGGACTTCGTTCGACCTCGGCAATACCACGCTGGAGGAGGGGCGTGGCTATGTACTGAGCCCGCATATGATTCATCGCGATCACCGGTTCTGGCGCGACGCGGACGCCTTCGATCCGGACCGTTTCCTGCCCGGCGCCCCGCACGGCCCCCTCGGTAGGGGTTGCTATGTGCCCTTCGGCTGGGCGCCCAAGAAGTGCATCGGTGCCGATATCGGCACCGTCCAACTGATGGCGCTGTGCTACCTGATGTGCACGCGCTACCACCTCTTCGTGCCCGACGTCGAGCGCGTGACCATGGCGTATCGCTTCGCGCCCGTGCCCCAGAAGTTCCACGGACAGCTCACCCTTCGCTGAACCGGACAGGGGCCTGTTTGTTCCCCGGCGGCGGTGGCGGCGACGTTATTGTCGGAAACAGGTCTGCTGGGCATCGCGTGATGGCCGCGTGCGATCCGTGCGCTGGCGTCCGGTCAGTACATCACGGTGTGGGACACGACTCGCTGGTAGCCGTTGCCAGGGTCGTCGGCTGGCCGCGATGCCGGTCACCAAAGAGGGACCCCCGTGCGCTTCGTACGCCACCTCGACTGCACTGACACTGGCCACAGTTGCTGTCTGCCCCCAGCAGTTTTCGACGGCCTACGCTGGGCGGGGTGAGCGGTATCAGCGGACGACGCCGGGCCCTGCCGGCGCGCCCTGGAGGAAGCCGACGGGCGGACCCATATGCGGCCTGGGCCGACCAAGCCCCTGCCACGCCCGTCGGCGACCTCGCGATCGGGATCGGCGCGATGATCCTGCTGAATACGTAAGACCGTCGAACGAGCCATCAACAGGCTCACACGCGCCGAGCTGTCGCCGCCCGATATGGCAAGCGGCGACTGCGTCTGGCTCGGCACCACCGCAGCAACCCTCCTGATGGGTCTCCGTACGTGCTTCATCCATCCGGCAACGGTCGTACTACCGGCGCAACGTGCGCGATCGACTTCAGAGAGGCTCTGCGGTGGTGCCCGTATCGAAGGGGTCAGTACCCGGAGTTGACGTTGTCGATGGAGCCGTAGGTGTGAGCGGCGTAGTTGCAGGCGGCGGCGATGTTGGCCACCGGGTCGAAGATGTCCCACGCCGTGCCCGCGACGTGGAACCTTCGGAACGTGGGATCGATGACCTGGAGCAACCCCTTGGAGGGGGTGCCGGCGCGGGCGTTGGAGTCCCAGTTGTTGACGGCCCGGGGGTTGCCGCCGGACTCACGCTTGATGTTTCGCAGGATGCCGGCGTAGGAGCCGGGGATGTGCTTGGCCTTCATGATGGCCAGAGCCCTGCCGATCCACTGGTCCATGGTGGGGGAGGACACCTGCGCCTTGCTCGCGGGGCGAGGGGCCGCGGTTGCGGGGGAAGCGGTGGTCAGGGTGAGTGCCGCCGTCGCGGCGATGGCGACGGTGCCGGCTGCGGACATGACGCGCAGGCGGGCAGGCAGGCAGGTCAGGGCAGACGTGAAAGCAGGCATGACGGGGGTACCTTCCAGCATGAGGTGGATGAACAACGGCCTCGACTCAAACCTCGTCAGATGCACGGAGGTTGGTCCAGAGAAACCGTGTGCGCACATGGTGAACAACCCTGAACGGTGCTGGCAAGGGCGCGCGGATTTTCGTGCTCCGCGGCAACCCTCTTCAGGGGCAGTGGAGTTCCAGGAGAGGTATAGGTGTAGCCCTGCTACCGCGAGCCGTAGGCGTTCCCCGCCATATGAGGTGGCTCATACCGTCGGCCGACGCGTTCACGGGATACGCCACGATCACACCATGGCTGTGAGACAAAGAGGTTGGTGGATGAGGTTGGTTGTTCCGTCCACCGACAAACACCCTCGATAGGTAACTTCGTGCTCCCGGTAGGGAAATCGAGCGGGGGTGTCCTCGACGAGCCACCGACGCACAGACCGACGAGATGACTCCGTCGCTCTTGCCCGCAGGCGGGCTCCCGGGTGGCCCGCCAGGCACGGCCGATCTGTGTCAACAGCCCATGCGGCAGAGGGGTGTATCGGCTGTGCGGGGTGGCCAATCCCGCGATCTGCTCGACGAACGTCACCGCCAGGCAGAGGGGGTTCGCACGATGGAAACGGCGCACACATACCTCGATCACGACACCGGCCCACCCGCCGCGATGTCACGCAGTCTGCGGTGGCAATCAAACGGGGACGGGGGGCTGTTGGCCGTTGAGTAGGCGGTGCCGAGGCGGGTGATGGTGTGGAGAACGGTGTTGCGGTTGCGGTGGCTGTGGATCAGGGTGGCTTCGCGGAGGGCGGTGAGGTGGCGGCTGGCGTTGGGGGGTGTGGTGTGGGCGCGGTGGGCCAGTTGCTGAGTGGTGGCCATGCCGTCCGCCGCCGCGTACAGAAGCTGTGTCCTGGTGGTGCCGAGCAGCGTGGTGAGCGACCTCGTCTGTTCCGCGGGGAGGGTGGGCAGAGCCCAGTCGGGGTCGTGGTCGATGGGGTAGACAAGTACGGGCGGCAGTCGCGGGTCGGCGAGGCTGGTGACGTTGTAGCGGCAGAAAAATGACGGCTGCAGGACCAGGCCGCGACCTTGGAGATGCATCTCTTGGTCGACGGGGTAGTCGAGTTCCAGCACTGGATAGCTCCAGCGCGCTGAGTGGTGCAGGGTGTGGAACAGGGCTTCCCAGCCGCCGCGTGCGAGCAGCGCGGCGCGCCGTGCCCGGCTCGTACCGCACCAGATGGTTTTTGGGCTTCCACCTCCCGGCAGGGGGGCGGCCTGCTGACCGGCGAGATTGCGTGCAGGCCCACACAGGTTCCGGTCGGCGGGGGCGCCGGTCCACACTGGGCAGCGAGGAGCCGGTGAGAACGTGATCGGACCAGGTGAACCGGCGAGCCGGTGCCTTCGGCACGCCGGGCCAGGCGCCGTCGTGGGCGCAGAGGCGGTCCGTTCCCGTCACGTCCGCCGCGCACCGGTCGGATACGCCCGCCGATCAACCACCCCGCCGCCTCCCGAAAGGCAACAGCTGCCAAGTCACCTGCCCTGAACGGGGCTTCTCGCCCCCGAGCAGTCGGCTCCGTAAGACCTTCGGAGGTTGACGTATGGGCCTTCAGACCAGGGCGGCTTCAAGGAGCACCTCCGCGGCAATGGTGCGGGCGTAGAGAACGGAACGGCCAACGCGGTGGGCGCTGACCAGACCCGCGTTGCGCAGTGCGGTGAGGTATTGGGATACCCCGGCTGGAGAGAGTCCGGTTCGGTGGGCAAGTTCGGTGGTGGAGGCCGGGGTCTCCAACTCGGTCAGCAGCAGTGTGCGTGAGCGGCCGAGGACGGGGGTGAGGGCACTGACACCGTTGGCAGGCCGGGTCTCCCAGAGTGTGCCGACGCCACGTGCCGGATAGGCGAGTTGCGGCGGGTCCGGCAGCCGTACCTGGGTGCGCAGGCCGGGTCCGGTGAACGCGGACGGGATCAGGAGCAGTCCCGCGCCGGCGGAGTGGCGTGGCATGTTTCGCTTGCGGTGGAGCAGTCGGAGTGTGTTGTCGTCCCAGCTCACCGAGGTATGCAGGTCGTTGAAGAGGTGGCCCGCGCCGTGTTCGGCGACTGTGCGAGCCCGATGGAAGATGTCAGCGTCCAGTACGGCCCTGATCCGTGCCCAGTATGGGGCGAGCGCCAATTCCCAGTACGTTTCGAGCTCTTGCGTGACCTTGGCCAGGCGGGAGGCCGGGTCGGCGCGAAGGCTCGATAGCCGGGGGCCCAGATGCCCTTGGTGGCGGGCGAGGTGGTCAAGGTCGTGACGTACCCGGTCGGCGGGAGAGGCCAAGATCGCATCCCACTCTGCCGTCGGCGTGGGGGCTGGTCCCGTGGGGGCCGGGGTGAGGAAGTCGGGCACGTATCCGGAGGGTCCGACCAGCTCGGCAAGCCATCCGCGGTCCAGGCCGGCGGCCAGCAGGCGGGGCCGCACTTGCTCGACCCAGGGCCGGTGGACCGGGTGCGCGGCGGCCGCCGTCAGCAGCCGGAAGCTGGGCGCGACCTCCCACATCGGCGAGATGGCGAACCGCACCTGCGCGAGATCGTTCGCCGAGAACGCCAGCTCCGCCACGACAACCACCCCTCAATGGATTCATGTATACGTTAATCAATGGCCTCTCAGGGTACTGGGCGTCGATCATCACGCCATGACTTCACAGACGATCACTGCCGCGGCGTCGGGCACCTGGAAGCTCGGCGACCGCACCGTCAACCGGATCGGGTTCGGCGCGATGCGCCTGCCCCAGCACGGCGAGGCGTTCGCGCCCGACGCCGTCCCGCGCGACCGCGACCAAGCGGTCAAGGTGTTGCGCCGGGCGGTCGAGCTCGGCGTGAACCACATCGACACCGCGGCGTTCTACTTCTCGTCGCTGCGCTCCGCCAACGAGCTGATCAACCGTGCTCTGACGCCCTACCCGGACGATCTCGTGATCGCCACCAAGGTCGGCCCCGGCCGCGATCCCTCGGGTGCTTGGCTGCCGCACGCCACCCCCGAACAACTGCGCGGCCAGGTCGAGGAGAATCTGCGCCAGCTCGGGCGCGACCACCTCGATGTGGTCAACCTGCGCATCGTCGGCACCGATTCCATCGCCGAACGCTTCGGCGCGCTCGCCGAACTGCGCGACGCCGGACTCATCCGCCACCTGGGCCTGTCCAACATCCGTCCCCACCACCTCGCCGAGGCCCAGGCCATCGCGCCGGTTGTCTGCGTCCAGAACATGTACGGCATCGGCAGCTCAGCCCAGCAGGAGGAACTCCTGCGCCTCTGCGGTGAACAACGCGTCGCCTTCGTGCCGTTCTACTCGATCGCCGGCAGCGGACGAACCGCAGGCGCGCCCGCCGACGACAGCAGCACGGTGCGGGCCGTCGCCCGCGCTCGCGGGGTGAGCACCGCCGAGGTCCGGCTGGCGTGGACGCTGCACCGCGGCCCGCACGTCCTGCCCATTCCCGGCACCGGCGACCTCGACCACCTTGCCCAGAACGTGGCGGCCGGCTCTCTGCGCCTGTCCGAGGAGGAACTGGCCGCCCTGGAGTCCGGCAACCCCGATGACGGCGCGGTCCACTTCTCCTGATCTGCCTGCCGTGCCCGTTGCCGCCGCCTGCCCGGAGCCGACCACTTTTACAAAAGCCCTACATGGGTGGGCCGTTGACGCCACACTGTGCTTCTCTGCGAGCAGTGGGGGTTGAAGTGGCAGAGACGACACCGGACAGAACGGATCAGTCCGAGGGAGAGAGCGGCGAGGACCCACCACAAGCCGGACATGCCAAGCGGATGAAGACCTGGGTGGCCGCCGCCGTCGCAGCTGGACTGACAGCAGGCGTGAGTGGTGAGGCTGAGGGCGTCTTCTCCTCCATGGTGAGTCACGTGAAGGCTTGGTTCGTTTCACCCGCGGTGGACGAGGGCGTTCCGTTCACGGCCGAGGCAACGGTTGTGGACCCTTGGGATGTATGTGTGGGCGGCGGCGGGAAGGTGTTTCTGAAGTCCCCGTCCCTGACGGCGGTCACACAGGAGTTCGGAAAACGCTGGAGCGGCAGCGATCCCAACTACTGGAAGACGTCTACCTTCGATACCCGCTACGAGGCGAAGCCGGCCAACTATACGATCGTGAATCTGCTGATTCAGGGCAAGTCGTCGAAGGCGGTCGTTATCGAACGCATTACCGTGAAGCCGGTATCCGTCAAGGATGCCCCTAAGGGGTTGCGTCTTCGCACAGTTGGAGAATGCGGCGATGCGAATACGAGCCGTTTCCTGGTCGACCTGGATACTGAGCGGCCACAGCTCAAGTTCAGGGACGGTAAGGATGACGACGGAAAACGGCGCGTCAGCAGCTTCCCGTACAAGGTCACCAGTGACGACCCGGAGACAGCGGTAATTGTCCCGATGACGAACGAGCACGACTACCGCTTCAAGTTCGTCATCGAATGGAAGAGTGGAGCAGAGTCGGGCGAGCTGGAAGTCGGTGACGGGGGGCGGGGCGACGACCCGTTCGAAGTCGTGTCCGGCTCGGCGTCGAAGCAGTACACCCTCAATCAGGATCTGAAGCCGCGGCCCACACAGGAGCCGAAGGTCACGGACCCCTTCGCCGAGATCGACGCTCAGGGACAGTAGGAGTGATCGGAATGAACTCAGCGCGGGTTCGCAGTGGTTCATTGGTCGCCCTGGCGGGGGTACTGGCCGCTGTCATCGGAGCCTTCGGTTACAGGTGGCTGCACGAGGGAACCCATGCATCTCCGGCCAGGGCAACCACGACTCCCACCACGTCCCACCCACAGCCATCACAGCCTGGGACGCTGTCCTCGGTCAACCTGCACACTGTGGACTGGCCGTCTTCGACGATTCCGGGGTCTCTCTGCCGGTCCCCCAAATCGATTCGCCTGCACGACGGCACGGCTACCAATGTGCCGTCCGACTTCGACGGCCCGGAGGAGGATATGCCGCAGGACGTGGCCGCCTACGTCGAGAAGATCGCTTATGGCGACATCACCGGGGATGGCCACGACGAGGCAGCACTACCGGTCCTGTGCGCGAACCACAATGCGACGGCAGCGGGGCAAAGGGCCATGGGTGTCATGGTCTTCGATGGTTCAACGGGCCGGTTGGAATTGCTCGGGACACTCACAAGCAGTCAGCCCCGTCTCGGAGAACCGCCGAACTTCCTGGAGGTCAAGGAAATGACTCCTGGGAAAGTCATCGTTCTCGACACCTACTACCAGCAAGGCGACGCCAACTGCTGCCCGTCCGGGCAAGCCACAGAAAGCTGGACCTACCGCAACGGCAGGCTGACGCCGGAGGTTCCTGCGGCCGGCTGACGCCATGTTGCGAGTTGGCGGTGATCACGGACGAGAGGCCCGGGAGCTTGACGGCCATCAGCCGATCGGAACTCCGCACGGGGCTGGAGCTGCCATGGGAGATGCGGCAGTGGCTTCTGACGGACGTCTGCTCCCGGTGGCTATAGCTCGGTGGCCGTCCGGATCAGCTGGGCCAGGGCGCGGGAGCGGCTGTGTGGGGGCCAGGCAATGTGGGTGATGACAGGGGGTGCGTCGGTGAGGGGGACGGCAGTGTGTTCGACCCATAGCCAGGCGCGGGAGGATTCGGGGCAGATGGCCGCGGTGCGTCCGAGGGCGATCAGCTGGGCCAGTTGGGTCTGGTCGCGGACCTCGGGGCCGGGGCCGGGAGGGTAGGCGCCGTCGCGGGGCCAGCGGGCGAGCGGAAGATCAGGGGCGTCCGTGACGTCTGCCAGGGACAAGGTCTTGTGCGTGGCGAGAGGGTGCCCGGCGGGCAGGACGGCGATCCGCCCCTCGGTCAGTAGTTCCTCGCTGTCGAACCCGGCGAGGGAGTTGAACGGCGTCTGCATGAGGGCCACGTCGGCGCGGCCGTCGCGCAGCAGTATTTCCTGTTCGCCGATACCGCATGGCAGCACTTCGATCTCGGCGGCGTCGGGCTGGGCCGCGTAGGCGTCGAGAAGCTTCCGCAGCAGTTCTTGGGACGCGGCGGCCTTGACCGCGAGCACCAGGCGATCGCGGGCGCCACCTGGATGATCGGCGCCACCGGCGCGACGGGTACGGCGTGCGGCGGCCGTGGTCGCGTGCAGGGCGGCACGACCCTCGTACAGCAGGACCTCTCCGGCGCCGGTCAGCGAGACGCCGCGGCGGTTGCGGTCCAGCAGCGATACGCCGAGGCGTCGTTCGAGCTGCTGGATCGCGCGGGACAGCGGTGGCTGGGCGATGCCGAGCCGCTCTGCGGCGCGGCCGAAGTGCAGCTCCTCGGCGACGGCCACGAAGTACCTCAGCTCGCGGGTCTCCAGGGTGTCCATGCCCGGAGCGTACTCCCCGGTGATACCCCACGAGTATCACTGGATGCCGTATCGGTGTTGGTCGCATTCGCCGTCGGTGAGTGAGCATCAATGCCATGAGCAAAACGAAGATTGCGCTGGTGACCGGCGCGAACAAGGGAATCGGGTACGAGATCGCGAACGGTCTGGGTGCCCTCGGATACCGCGTGGGCGTGGGAGCCCGGGACGAGGCCCGGCTCGAGACGGCCGTGGAGAAGCTGCGCGCCGCCGGGGTGGACGCGTTCGGGGTGCCGCTGGAGGTGACCAGCGACCGCAGTGTCACCGATGCCGTGGAACTGATCGAACGGCAGGCCGGGCGTCTGGACGTCCTGGTCAACAACGCCGGGATCTCGGGAGAGTCCGGCCCGGGGTGGGTGCAGGACCCGACCGCACTCGACCTCGACGTGGTCCGCACGGTCGTGGAGACCAACGTCCTCGGCGTCATCCGCGTGACCAACGCGCTGCTGCCGCTGCTGCGGCGCTCCACGTCACCGCGCGTCGTCAACGTCTCCAGCGGCGTTGGCTCCCTGACCCGGCAGGCGGACCCGAACATCGAGATCGGCCCCGTCATGGCGGCCTACGCGCCGTCGAAGACGTTCCTCAACGCCATCACCGTGCAGTACGCCCGGCAGTTCGCCGGTACGAACATCCTGATCAACGCCGCCTGCCCGGGTCTGGTCGCGACCGACTTCACCGGCTTCCACGGATCCCGCACTCCCGAGCAGGGCGCAGCCACCGCGATCCGGCTCGCCACGCTTCCCGACGACGGCCCGACCGGTTCGTTCTTCGAAGACGACGGCGTCATCCCCTGGTGACCTGCGGGCGCCAACGCCCGTCCGGCCCCTGGGTACAAGGACCGGCCTGATGTGTCGGAGCTCCACGGCCGGCACCCGCACACACAAGCCGCTGCTGACGTTCAAGCAGATCGCCGTGGTGGGTCGCGTGGACTGCGGACGTACGGGTGAACCGGCCGGACGGCACCGACTACGACGCTGCTCACGTGGCCAGCGCGGTTCGCGCCAGCTCGCGCAGCCAGGCGTGGGCGTGGTCGGTGTCGTAGCGCTGATGCCACGACAGGTATATCGGTGCCGACGGCAGTTCGAGGGGGAGGGGGAGTACGGCCAGGCCGAGGTCGGCGGCCGCTGACCGCGTGGTGGCTTCGGGGACGCTGAGCAGGATGTCGGAGCCGCGCGCGAACTCCAGCGCGGCCGCTTCCGTGGGCGCCGTCGCCACCACGCGGCGGGTGAGGCCGAGCCGCGCGAGGGCGTCGTCGATAGCATTGCTGAGATTTCCACGTCGCGAGACGGTGACGTGCTCGGCGGCGGCGTACCGCTTCGCGGTGACGGTCCTGGCGCGGGTGAGGGGGTGCCCCTGCCTCACGACGATGACGAGGCGGGTCTCGCCCACGTTCTCGGCACGGATGTCCGGTGCGCTCGGGCGGCTGGCGTTCGCCTCCAGGTCGACCTCGCCGCGCCGCAACTCGGGGGTGTCGATGCTCGATTCCGCGACGAAGCGCAATCGCACGCCCGGCGCCTGTCCGCGCACGGCCGCGAGCAGTGCGGGGCCGCTCAGCGCGACCAGGGAATCGTGCCAGCGGAGCGTGAACGTGCGCTCCAACGTTGCCAGATCGAGTTCACGGCTCGGTGCCAGCACCCCCTGGACCTGGTGCAGCAGCTCATGCACCTGTTCCCGGACGGCGATCGCATACGGCGTCGGGGTCATCGTGCGACCGGTGCGCACCAGGATCTGATCCCCGGTGGTGCGCCGAATCCGGCCCAGACTCCGGCTCATCGCGGGGGCGGTGACATGCAGGCGCGCTGCCGCCCCGGCCACACTGCCCTCCTCCAGCAGTGCGTCGAGCGCGGCGAGCAGGTTCAAATCCAATTGCATGTGAGTAATCCTAGCCGTGCCTAACATGCATTTGAAGTTAACTGTGGGGCTGCATACCGTTGAGGCGAAAGCGCAACAAGCAACGCGCAGTTCGGGCCTCCACCGGCCTCAGCACCCCTCCTCAGACGGGAACACCACCATGTCCGAAACGCTTCAGACCACTGACATCGCCGCCTCCGACGCCGACCTGCTCGCCGAGACCGCGATCGCCGTGCGTGAGGCGGGTTCGGCGCTGCGCGAGCGCTTCGGTGAGGTAGTCCGCTACCAGACCCGCGAAGAGCTGATGCGCGCGCTCGCCGCCAACGACGACACGGCCCTCGACATCCTGCGCCCCCGCCTCACCCGCCTGCGCCCGGACGCCGGCTGGGTGGAGGACGAACTGGACGGCGGCGCGCTGCCGTCCGGCGAATGGTGGGTCGTGGACCCGGCCGAAGGCAACGTCAACCACCTGCACGCCCTGCCGGAGTGGGCGGTGACCGCCACCCTCGTGCGGGAGAACCAGCCGGTGCTCACCGTGGTTCACCTGCCGTTGACCGGCGAGACCTACACCGCGCTTACCGGCGCGGGCGCCCACCTCGACGGCAGGCCGCTGCACGTCTCCCGGACCGCGGACCTCGGCCTGAGCATCGTGGCCACCAGCCAGGCCCGGCCGGACGAGGATGAAAAGGTCGTGCGGCGCGTCGGCTCCTCGATCACCGCGATGCTCTTCGACGCGCTCGTCGTCCGCGTCGCCGTACCCGCGACCCTGCATCTGCTGAACGTGGCCGCCGGCCGGATCGACGCCTTCTGGCAGTACTCCGGCGCCCGCGCGGACTTGCTTCCCGGAGCGCTGCTCGTCACTGAGGCCGGCGGACGGATCTCCGACGCCGAGGGCCGCCCCTGGACCCCGCAGAGCCAGAGCTTCGTGGCTGCCGCGCCCGGTGTCCACGCCGAGGCCGTATCCACGCTCTCGCGCTGACCGCGCACCACAACCCACAACGCACGTACGGAAGGACCAGATCATCATGACCAAGATCGCAGTTCTCGGAAACGGCCGCGTCGGCGGCAACCTCGCCGCAGCCCTCACCCGGGCAGGACACGAGGTGACCGTGGCCGACCGCACGCCGGGCGCCGCCGCCGATGCCGCCCGCACTGCCCGTATCGTCATCAACGCCACCCCGGGTGCCGGCTCGCTGGACCGGCTCGCCGCTCTGCGCGACGAACTCCGGGACAAGATCCTCGTCGACGTCTCCAACGCCACCACCGACGGACCGGACGGACTGCCCGCCGATCTGATCTACCCCGGCTCGAGCCTCGCGGAACAACTCCAGGAAGCGCTCCCCGAAACGCGTGTCGTCAAGACACTCAACACCATGCTCTTCCCCGTGATGACCTCACCGGCCACGCTCTCCCAGACGCCGACCGCGTTCCTCTCCGGCGAGGACCCGCAGGCCAAGCAGATCGTCCGCGAACTGCTCACCGACCTCGGCTGGCAAAAGGACTGGATCACCGACCTCGGCGGGATCCGGACCGCCCGCGCCACAGAGGCCGCGATCCTGTTCGTACCGCACGTCATCCGCTCCACCGGATTCACCCCCTTCGCGATCTCCATCGCCCGCTGACTGTCGAGCTGGGGCGGCTGGAGGCAGGTAGCTGCTTCGAGCACCACGTACGTGCGAGGAGCCGCCCGCCCCCCTCCAGGAATGCGACGGTTCGTCACCGTTGAGTGGGGCTCATCCGGTGCAGAAGGCGAAGTGCTGAGATTCGGCCCGATTCCGGCGCTTGCGCGGGATGATGAGCGGGTGACATCGGCGACATCTCAAGAGTTGCGCATCCGTACCGCCTCCGGGTCCGGCGAGACCCACGACGGACCCGACGAGCTGAGATCCCTCTTCAACTGGTTGGGACACGAGGACGCGCTGCGCGGACGCGTACGCGTCGAACACGCGCCGATCACGCCGGGTGAGATGGGTGGAGGGCTGGACGCCCTGGTGGTGGCCCTCGGTCCCGGCGGCGTGGGCGCGGCCGCGGTCGGCGCGTTGATCGGCGCTCTGGCCACCTGGTTCCAGCATCGCCGTGCGGACCTGCGGATCACCGTCACCAACGAGAACGGACGCACCGTCGAGGTGGACGGCAAGCGCGTCGACGTCTCCGAACTGGTCGAGGTCGTCGAACGGTTGCTGGTGGAAAGGCAGACAGGCAGGGGCGGGGAGGGGACGCCGGAGTGACTCGGTTCCCGGACCCGGCTGCTTCGCGGGCCGTCCTGATCGGCGTGAGCCGCTACGAGCACTCCGAACTGCCCGGGCTCCCGGCGGTGCGGGCTAACCTCGCCGATCTCAGGGCGGTCCTCACGGATCCGGTCAACGGGACTTTGCCGGACGAGCACTGCCTCGTGGTCGACGAGCCCCAACTCCCGACCGACTTCGGGCTCCGCGTCACCAAGGCCGCCGACGAGGCCACGGACGTCCTGCTCGTCTACTACGCGGGTCACGGAGTCGTCGACGGGCAAGGCAGGCTCCATCTGGCCGTGTTCCACACCGACCCGGCACGGACGAGCGTGACCGCGTTCCCCTACGACGTCCTGCGGGAGGCAATGGTCGACAGTCGCGCGGCGGTGAGCGTGCTCGTACTGGACTGCTGCTTCTCCGGCCGGGCGGCCGGACCGATGGGGGGTGAGCAAGGGCTGATCAGCGGCCAGATCGACATCGCCGGTACGTACGTCCTCGCCTCGTCATCGGCGACCAAGCCCTCGCTGGCTTTGCGGGGAGCGACCCACACCGCCTTCACCGAGGCACTCCTCGCGGCGCTGCGCCGCCCGGATCCGCTCACCCTCGACGCGTTGTACGACACGGTGCACCACCACCTCCTCGCCCGGTCATTACCACTGCCCCAGCGGCGGGTGATGAACACGGCGGGAGGCCTGACCCTGGTGAAGGGCCCGCCTACCGCAGCGCACTCCAGCCGTACGACCGACGCCGAGAGGAAGCCGCCGACCCGGTGGAACCGGCGTGGGTTTCTGGTCGCGGGCTGCACTGCCGGTGTGGCCCTCGGTGCCGCGGCCCTGGAGTGGCTGCTCAAAGGCGGGGCGGATCCCGACACATCGGGCGCCAGCGGAGCGTCGTCGAGTGGCTCCCCGGCGAGGAAGGTGACCGGTGCCCACTCTTCCGGGCAAGCCCTCGCCGCTCACGAGGGCCCCGTCCTGTCGGTGGCGTTCCGCCCCGGCGGAGAGATCCTGGCCAGCGGCAGTGCCGATCGGAGCATCCGGCTGTGGAAGGTGACCGACCCGGCCACAGCGGCACCCCTCCTGTCCCTCACGGCCCCCACGGACAACGTCGACGCGGTGACGTTCAGCTCCGACGGTGGCCTCCTGGCCGGCGGCGGTAACGACAACGCGGTGTGGCTGTGGATGACCACCGATCCCGCGAAACCGAGACCGCTCAGCCGCCTCACCGGCCACACGGGCGCCGTCTTCTCGGTCGCCTTCAATCCCGACAGCACCATCCTCGCCAGCGGCAGCGCGGATCGGACGCTCCGCCTCTGGAATGTGTCGGACCCCGTAAAGCCGACACTGATGGGCCGTCCCGGCACCGGCCACACCGACGCAGTCCTCTCCGTGGCATTCAGTCCCGACCAGAGCCTCATGGCCACCGGCAGCGCCGACAACTCGATCCTGTTGTGGAACGTGGCCACCCCGCCGGCCACCGCGGGCGCGCCCGTCCCCGGTCACAAGAACCGCGTCCACAGCGTGGTGTTCAGCCCCGACGGCAAGTTCCTGGCCAGCGCAGGCGGGGACAGGACGGTCCGCCTGTGGAACGTGACCGACGTCGCGAACCCGACCCAGATCGGCGCCCCTCTGTCTGGTCACACGGATGCGGTCTACTGCCTTGCCTTCACCGCCGACGGCAAAGTCCTGGCCAGTGCCGGTGCCGACAAGAAGGTGCTCCTTTGGGACCTGACCGACCCGGGAGAACCGCAACCACTCGGCCACCCCCTCGTCGGGCACGCGGGCGCCGTTCACTCGGTCGCCTTCACCACCGACGGCAAGCTCCTGGCCAGTGCCGGCGCCGACAACAAGATCCGCCTATGGACGGTCGCCCGCTGACAGTCGCAAACACAAGGAGATCCGCTGCGGATCAGGCCCGCCAGGATCTGCCCGGTGGCCCTTTCGGCGACGAGGCTGGCGCATTCACGCTTGGGGGCTGATGTTGTTCCAGCCCTGTTCGAGGATGTCGAAGGCGCGGTTGACCGCTTCGTGGCCGTCGGCGCGACCGCGAGCGGTGCGGGGTGCTTCCAGGACGAAGTGGGCCAGTGCCGCGCAGTGCGGATCGTCGGCGGGGCGGCCGGTCGTTTCGGCGATGGCCTGACCGAGTGCGGTTTCGTGTCGCAGCCACATCTGTTGGGCGTAGTCGCGCAGGGCGGGGGTGTTTTCCACGAGGGCGACGAAGTCCGCGAAGGCGGGGTCGTCGTCCCTGGTTCCGACCCGGTGGCGGAGGGCGTGCTCGCGCAGGGCCGCGAGGACGGACTGGCCCTGGGGCCTGTCGTACACGGCGGCCAGGAGCCCGGCTTCCCGCCCGGCGTCCTCGTCGAAGACGAGCGCTTCCTTCACGGGGAAGTGCTTGAACAGGGTGGTGGTGGACACGTCCGCCGCATCGGCGATCTCCCGGATGCCGACCTGGTCGTAGCCGCGTTCGAGGAAGAGGCGCAGGGCGGCATCGGCCAGAGCCTGGCGGGTTGCGGCCTTCTTGCGTTCACGACGCCCCATCGACGCGTCCTGTGCGGTCGTCTCGCTCATGCCTCAACTCTACGCGTTCGGTTGAACAACTGTAAAAGTTGAGTTGTTGCACTTTTGGGGATGGAGTGCTCTTCTGGAGGGGCCAGCCGCACGGCGCTGCCCGGACGCGGCCCTACCTCCTCTTGAGCACCCCCATGAACGGAGCCTGACCATGGCCGCCTCCACCACACCCCGAATCGCGATCATCGGCGCCGGTCCCGGCGGACTGATCTGCGCCCGGATCCTGCAGCGGCACGGCATCTCCGCCACCGTCTACGACCTGGACGCCTCCGCTACGGCCCGCGACCAGGGCGGCACCCTCGATATGCACCCCGACTCCGGCCAGAACGCCCTGCGGGAAGCCGGACTACTGGATGAGTTCCTGGCCTCGGCCCGCCCCGAAGGCCAGCAGATGCGGCTGGTCAGCCGCGACGGGCGCGTCCTGTTCGACGCCACCCCGCCCGAGACCAACGCCGAAGACGGCACCCCCGAAATCGACCGGGGTCAGCTGCGTCACCTCCTGCTGGACTCACTCGAGCCCGACACCGTGCGCTGGAGCCACAAGCTCACCCACGCCGAACCCCTCGCCGCAGGTATCCACCGACTGCACTTCGCCGACGGCTTCACCACCGAGGCGGACCTCGTCGTCGGCGCGGACGGAGCCTGGTCGAAGGTCCGCCGTCTGCTCTCCGACGCGACGCCCGTCTACACCGGCGTCACCTTCGTCGAAGTCGGCCTCGACCAGGCGGACATCCGCCACCCAGCCCTCGCCGCGCTCACCGGTGACGGAACGATGATGGCTCTCGACAACAACCGGGGCTTCATCGCCCAGCGCAACAGCCGCCAGCACGTACGCGTCTACATCGGCATGCGCATCGACGAGAACTGGCACCACAACACCGGCCTCGCCCTCGCCGATCCCGACGCCGTCCGCAGTGCGCTCCTCAAGGAGTTCACCGGCTGGAGCCCCGACCTGCTCCGGTTCATCACCGACACCGACACCGGCTACACCAACCGGCCCCTGTACGCCCTGCCCGTTCCCCACGCCTGGCCGCACACTCCCGGCCTGACCCTTCTGGGCGATGCCGCCCACCTCATGTCGCCGTTCTCCGGCATGGGCGCCAACCTCGCCATGCTCGACGGCGCCGACCTCGCCCGCGCCCTGATCAACCACGGCGCCATCGACGAAGCCGTCCGCGCCTACGAACACCTCCTGCTGCCCCGCTCCATCGAGGCTGCCGAGGGCGCTGCGGAGGGGATAGCCGGAGCCTTCGCACCCGACAGCGCGGCCCAGACCCTCGCCCACATGACCCAGAACGGCTGCGCCGCGTCGGGCCGGTGAGGGATAGAGCGCGCCTTGCAGGGGAAGTCTGGTCGCGATTCCGGTAGTCGGCTTCGAGGGAGATCTCAGGCATGCGCACCTTGACCTTCGTTGTCGGTACCGGCCGCAGTGGGTCCACCGCACTGTCGGGCATCGTCCACGCGCATCCGGATGTCCTCAGCCTCAACGAGCTGCTGTCGTCGGTGCAGAGCCAGGGTCTGCCCGCGGGTCAGCTGGACGGTGAGGAGTTCTGGCGGCTGCTCGCCGAGCCCAACCCGCAGTTCGAGACGATGATCCGCAACGGGGTCCCGATGCCGGAGTTCCTCTACACCCGGCGTCCCGGACGCTTCGCGACCGACACCACGGGCATCCCCGCACTGTCCCTGATGGTGCTTCCTCATCTCACCGACGACCCGGACAAGCTGTTCGACGATCTGGAAGGCCAGGTGCGCGGCTGGCCGCGGCGGACCGTCGCAGAGCACTACGCCGCTCTGTTCGGCCTGCTCGGCGGGCGGGAGGGGCGCACGGCGGTGGTCGAGCGATCGGGCTACTCGCTGCACCGGGTGCCGTTGCTCCGCAAGGTCTTCCCGCACGCGCGTTTCGTCCACCTGTTCAGGGACGGACCCGACTGTGCCCTGTCCATGAGCCGGCACACGGGCTACCGGCTGATCTTCCTGCTGCGGGAGATCCTCGCCCGCAGCGGTGCCGAGCGCATCGAGGAGCTGACCGAGGAGCAGATCCGCGCCCTGCCACCCACGTTGTCACCACTGCTGGCCGAACGCTTCGATCCCGCCCTGGTCCTCGACTCCGACCTGCCGGTCGCCCGCTTCGGGGCCCTGTGGTCAGAGCTCATCGTGCAGGGCGTGGCTCATCTCGACGAGGTGCCCGCAGCCCAGCGGACCACCCTCGCCTACGAGGACCTCCTCGACGAACCCCGAGAGGAGCTGACCCGCCTGGCGGACTTCATCGGCGTCGAACCACTGCCGCGATGGCTCGACACCGGCGTCGCACGCCTGGGCAGCAGTCGACGAGGCGCTGCCCGACGACTGCCCGCACCACAGCTCGCGGCCCTCCAGGAATCCTGTGTCCCGGGCACCCAGGCCCTGAGGTCCGACCGGGCGCAGGGTGGGCTGACATGAGCGGCGCCGATCCGGGAGGGTCCGCCAGTACGCCCGTACGGCAGCGCATTCGGCCTGTGACCTCCTGGCGGGTCAGTGGGCGCCGGTCTCCCGTACCGGATGCTTGCTCAGGATCGACACCCGGTTGAAGGCGTTGATGGTGATGGCCACCCAGATCACAGCGGAGATCGCGCCGTCGTCCAGTACCGCACGCGCCGCTTCGTACGCGCGCTCCTGGGCGAGTGCGTCCGCGGGATGAGTGGTGGCTTCGGCGAGGGCGAGGGCCGCGCGCTCGCGCTCGGTGAAGAGCTCGGTGTCGCGCCAGGCGGCCAGTACACCCAGACGCCGGGTGGTCTCACCGGCCCGCAGCGCGGCGCGGGTGTGCACGTCGAGGCAGAAGGCGCAGCCGTTGAGCTGGGAGACGCGGAGGTTGACGAGCTCGACCAGGATCCGGTCGAGGCCCGCCTCGGCCGCCGTCGTCCGCACGACGTCAGCGCTCTTCACCAGCGCCTCGTACGCGGCGGGACTCTGCTTGTCGAGGTAGACCCGACCGGTGGCCCCGGAGACTGCCGTGACCTCTACCGTTGTACTCACCTTGCGCTCCTTGCCTGTTGCCATCGGGGTTATGATCATCCATGATAGTTGAAAGCGCAACAAAATTGAGGAGAGGGGTCGGGAGATGAGTGACATGGACGTCGAGGTCCTCACCGCCCGCGACGTGCCGCTGGGCGGACCGCGAGCGATGACCGTACGCAGGACCCTGCCGCAGCGGGCGCGGACCCTCATAGGCGCCTGGTGCTTCGCCGACCACTACGGCCCCGACCACGTCGCCGACACCGGCGGTATGGACGTCGCCCCGCACCCGCACACCGGACTCCAGACGGTCAGCTGGCTCTTCAGCGGCGAAATCGAGCACCGCGACAGCCTCGGCAGCCACGCCTTCGTACGCCCCGGTGAGCTCAACCTCATGACCGGCGGGCACGGCATCGCCCACACCGAGGTCTCGACCCCCGACACCACGGTCCTGCACGGCGTCCAACTCTGGGTTGCGCTTCCCGGCGAACACCGCCACGCCCCACGCGACTTCCAGCACCACGCGCCCAAGACCCTGCGCGTCGCCGGCGCCGACATCCGCGTCTTCCTCGGCACGCTCGCGGGCGACACCTCACCGGTGCGTACGTACACCCCGCTGCTCGGCGCCGAGATCGTCCTCGACGCCGGCGTCACCGTCACACTCGACGTCGACCCGGACTTCGAACACGGCCTGCTCGTCGACCAGGGCGACATACGCCTCGACGGCTCCCCTCTGCGACCCGCCGAACTCGGGTACACCGGCCCCGGACGTACCCGGCTGACACTGGCCAACGCCGCCGACCGCCCGGCTCGCGCGATCCTGCTGGGCGGACCGCCCTTCGACGAGGAGATCGTGATGTGGTGGAACTTCATCGGCCGCAGCCACCAGGACATCGTCGAAGCACGGGAGGCGTGGGAGCACTCCTCTGACCGTTTCGGCAGCGTCGACGGCTACCCGGGCGACCGGTTGCCCGCCCCCGCCCTGCCCAACGCCGTCATCGCCCCTCGCAAGAACCCTTCCCGCCAGTGACCCCTTCCTGCCGCTGAACCCTTCCCGCCCGGACCCCTCACTCCGCTGAACCCCCTGCACCCGAAAGAGCCCTCATGAGCGAGCAGAGCCCCACCCCCGTCGTCCGTCGCGTCGATACCCGTCACCGTTACGAGATCCTCGTCGCCGAGGCGCGCGCGGGCCTGACCGCGTACCGCGACCGCGACGACCGGCGGGTCTTCTTCCACACCGAGATCGACGACGCGTACGCCGGGCAGGGACTCGCCGCGATCCTCGTCGAGCAGGCCCTGACCGACGTCCGCGCCTCGGGCATGCGGATCGTCCCCGTCTGCCCGTACGTGGCCAAGTTCCTCCAGAAGCATACGGAGTTCGCCGATATCACCGACCCGGTGACCCCCGAGGTCGAGACCTGGCTCGACGCCCAGCTGGGACGCTGACGCCCCGCCTGGCAGGAGTGCTCCTCAGGAGCAGGCGAAGGCCGTCTACGTAACTACTGAACTGCGAAAACCTCGATCCAAGTTCGCGATCGTCGTCGTTCGATACTGAGCCGCGGTGAACAGCAGTGGCGGCGTTCGAGCACCGGGAGACACGTGATCAACTCGCTAGTAGTCTGCGGCCATGTCTGATCCCGTACCCTTCGCCGTGCCCACCCGTTTCGACGGAGGCCGAGACCGTGTCGCAGTTGTCGTTCCAGGCGTCGGCTACTCGCCTGCCCGGCCGCTGCTGCACTTCGCCCGGAGCGTCCTGCTCCAGCACGGCTGGACGGTCCAGGAGCTGTGGTGGCAGATCCCCGATGGGTTCGCGCAGTTCACGGTGGACGACCGGATCGCATGGGTGGAGCAGCGGGTCACCGAGGCCATCGAAGCCGAGGCAGGGGCTTGTCAGCTCGTCGTCGGCAAGTCCCTGGGCTCCCTCGCCTGCGGCATCACAGCTGACAGGAACATTCCGGCAGCCTGGCTCACCCCTGTCCTGACCAGCGACCACGTTGCCGCGGCTCTCCGGCGAGCCATGGAGCCGACCCTCCTCATCGGCGGAAGCGCCGACAAGCTCTGGGATTCACGAATGGCTGCGTCCCTGCGACACGACGTCCTGGAAGTGCCCTCGGCGAACCATGGCCTGGAGCTTGCGGACGATGCCGCAGGATCGGTCGAGGTCCTGCGGCAAGTAGTCTCTCGGCTGGACCGCTTCATCGGCTCGCTCAGCCGATGAGGGTATCTGACGAGTTCGTAGGGGTCGTCGGCCTGGGATGCGGATGGTGGTGATCCAATGACACCCAAATTCATCGACAAACCCTCCGTGGGGCAACCGGCGCAGCCATTTGACAAACGGGGTCGAATTTGCGAAAAGTCGATCTCTTGTTACCGTTCCATCAAGGGCAACCAAGAGCCGAACTGGCGGGTCCTAGGCGGAGTTTGGCGCGAGAATGACAAGTCGAGCGCCTGTCTCGAAGTGTTCGAAGGAGCGGGGTACGCCCCGACCTGTTGATTCTCGCTGTGCTGATAGTGCCCCCCGTGTGGTCGTGTACCGATCCATGCGTTCGTACGGGTAGTTACGATCCGTAGCGTTAGGCGGGTAGGACACCCGCGCCCAGCACATGCCGCAACGAGAGGTGAACCACGATGTCTCAGGCTCCCGTACGCGCCAACGCTCCACAGTTCGAACTCCGCTGCGGGGGACTGCACGTGACAATCCAGCGCATACCGGTGTGGCTGGTCACACTGGCCACAACAGTCAGCGCCACAGGGGCAGCCTGGTGGACGAGCCGCTAGTACTTGAGTGTGACTTCGTAGTTCCACGTCACGTCGCGCGTGTGGTCGGTGTCTTCCTCGCCTACGCAACCAGCCGGGGGCGGGCACTGATCGACCGTCGGCTCTGCCTGCCTGAGTATTCCTGGTGCCCTTGTCCCGAGCGGCGCCAGGCTGCCGGGATACCCGAAGAGGAGCAGTTCGCGCCCAAGTCTCGCCCGGCCTGGGAGACGATCGCCGCGCCGTCTGGGAGCTTGTGACGGTTTTCAGCAGGTCTTTCGGTAAGAGGCCTCTCGGATATATGTGCGCCATTGGTCTCGGGCAAGGCCGGTCCCGACGCGCTTGCAGGCCTGGGCTGCCGCATGTTCCGCAGTGACGCCGTACGTGTGGAGTGGCACGTTCGCACCCGATGAATAGAGGGTCGTGCTGTCGGCGTTGAAACCCAGGGCGAGGACCGCCGTATCACCCACGGGAAGGGCGGAGCCCACTTGCCGACCCGAGCCCACGTCCCACAGCCGCAGTGTGCCGTCCATGCCTCCAGCGGCCAGGGTGCGCCCGTCCGGGGAGAACGCCAGCGCCGACACGTACCGGGGCTGGCCGTTGTGAGCCGGGGGCTGGGGAAGCTCGCCGATGGGGCGGCGGGCGTCGCCGTCCCAGATGGTGACGCCACCGGACTCGTCGCCCGATGCCAGGTACCTGCCGTCCGGGCTGTAGGCGAGAGCGGTCGTGTCGCCGGTGGTGAGGGTGCGGCGTGTGACGGTGCGAGTCTGCAGGTCCATGAACTGACCGTGGCTGGTGGCGAGGAGGCGTCCATCGGGCTTGATCACCAGGGTTTCACCGCCGATGGCGGGGATCTCGCGGGTCCTTGTCCCACGGCGCGTATCCCAGTACTCGATGGCTTCTTCCTCCGGTATCCGGGAGGTCAGCAGCGTTCTGCCATCGGGGTGGAAGACGATTCCGTTGACCGAGTTGCCGTAAGTACCAGGGATTTTGGAGCCGTGGCGCGTCACTGTGACGGAACCGGCGGCCCGGCGGGCCGTGACATCCCACAGGAACACCTTCTCCGGGGGAATCGATGCCGTCGGATCGCTGACTCCGTAGGCGAGAAGGCCCCCGTCAGGGCGGAAGGCCATGTGCACCGTACAGGGCATCGGAGCCCGCGCTGCCGTGTCACGGGAAGGGCACGGGGCGGATGGCAGATCCGCCACCGGTCGGCCACTGCGTCTGTCGCGAAGCTGGATGTGGGCGTGGCCGGTGCGGGTCTCCTGGTGGGCGATGGCGAGTGTGCCGGCGTCGGGGCTGAAGGAGGCCGCCACGGCGGTCGGGCTCTGCCAGTCGGCGTTCAGGACTCCCTCCAGAGCCAGGGAGCGCACCACGGTCTGGGAGCGGCCCGCGAAATAGCGGATCCGGCGTTCCTCCGTGTCGAGCCTGAGGTCGCTGACCACTTCATCGGCGAGGGAGTAACGGAAGACAGGTGCCTTGGGGGAACTGGTTCGCCACAGCAGGATCTCGTCGACATCCACGGCGGCCATGAAGGCGCCGTCCGGGCTGAATACGACGTCTCTCAGTCCGTCATGACGGATCATGGGCAGTTCGCGGCCCGAGGCGATATCCCAGGTGCGGACTCCTGCCGCGCCGCGCAGGACCAGGCGCTGGTTGTCGGCAGTGAACTGAAAATCTTCCTCGGCGCAGTTCTTGGCGGTGGCCGGCGGCGCCCACGTGGTCGGCACCCGCTCCTGCCGGATGATGTTCCATACCTGAAGGCGGGCTCCAGGCAGGCACAGCGCCATCAGGCTGTCATCGGAGCTCACCTGGACATCGGGCAGCGGATAGCTCGTCATCCGACGCTGCCGGAGAAGCCGTCGCATGACAAAGTCCGGGATGTCGGAGAGCTGTCCCGGCTGGACGTCGGGCAGACGATCCTGCTCCCGGTGCTCCAGTACAACCCGCCCCGTTCTCACGTCCCGTAACTGGACCACCGCCTGTGGTCCTGCGGTGCGATAGAGGACGAGAATGTTGCCACCGGGACTGATCTCGCCCCCGTCGTCGGCCGGCATGCTGGGCCCTGCCGCACGGCCCGCCCGCACGTCCCACATCTGTACGCTGCCGTCCTCGCGTATGAGGGTGACCGCGCGGGCGTCAGGACTGAGCGTGCCAAGCTCTGTCAGGCGGCTGCCCAGCCCCGGGAACGACGCGGTACGCCGGTGCGTCCGGACGTCCCACGCCGTCACTTGGTCGACGCCGGCACTGATCAGCGTGCGGCCGTCGGCGGAGAGATACCGGACCGCCCCGGGATCGGAGTTCGGATCGGTGAAGGCGTCCTGCTCCTTCTGTACCGCGGCACCCATCAGCGCCGAACGGGTTTCAGGGAGGTCGACGAGGTTCCATGCGGCGATGCTCAACCGCATCGCGGACGCGGGGTCCGTCACCCGCAGACTCTCAGCCAGGGCCGCTACACGACGAGCCTCGGTACGCAGCCTCTCCTGCTCCTCGGCCTCGCTCTGCCGCCACGCGATCACACCGACCAGCAGGACGAGCACCGCCAGGGCGGACAGCCCTGCCCTGAGCCGCCGTACGCGTCGGGCGGCGCGGGCCGTGGAGCGCCGTTCTCGATCGCGGAACTCGAGGCTCGTGGTGAGGAAGGCGCTTTCCAGGCCGGTGAGGTCAGTGGCGTGCCCGGAGCCGAAGTGTTCCTGAGCGGTGTCGAGGCGGGTGCCGCGATACAGTGCCCCCGCGTCGCGGCCCGTGTCCTCCCAAGAGCGGGCGGCTTCCGTGAGGTTGCGGTGCACGCGAAGCCGTTCACGGTCCTGTTCGAGCCAGCCGCGCAGCCTCGGCCAAGCGGTCAGCAAAGTCTCGTGGGCCAGGTCGACGGTGTTGTAGTCGAGGGTGAGCAGCCGCGCGCGGGTGAGGGCCTCAAGGACCTGGGTGGTCTCCTCTCCGCCGATGTCCTGCAACTCGGTGAGTTCGGCAGGCCTTCGGGTGTCCGGGGTGCCATCGCCGGGGGAGACCAGGCGCAGCAGCACGAGGCGGGCCGCATGAGCCTGGTGTTCGGTGAAGCCGGCGTAGACCTCCTCGGCGGTCTTGGCGATGGCGCCGTCCAGGCCGCCGACCGCCTCGTAGCCCGCGAGGGTCAGTGTCTTGCCCCGCCGCCGGCGCCAGGTCTCCAGCAGCACGTGCGACAGCAGCGGCAGCCCGCCGGGTGCGTCGGCGATGTCGTCGAGGAGGCGTGCGGTGAGGGCGCGCTCCACGGTCAGTCCCTCGGCTACGGCTGGTTTGACGATGGCCTCGCGCAGTTCCGCCGGTCGCATGGGGCCGACCAGCAGGTTGGCGTCGTTCAACGCCTCGGAAAGGTCGGGGTGTTCGGTGCAGCGGCCGTAGAAGTCGGCGCGCATGGCAAGGAGTACGCGAAGTCGGTTCTCTGGTTGCCGGGCGGTCAGGA
The DNA here is from genome assembly GCF_002846415.1 of Streptomyces sp. TLI_146. Taxonomy (NCBI): domain Bacteria; kingdom Bacillati; phylum Actinomycetota; class Actinomycetes; order Kitasatosporales; family Streptomycetaceae; genus Streptomyces; species Streptomyces sp. TLI_146. The sequence goes on along the minus strand of NZ_PJMX01000001.1, from coordinate 574,777 downwards.
GCATCTCGATGAAGGCGGTGCGTTCGGCCGGGTCGTGGCAGAGCGTGAAGACCTCCTCGAACTGATCGACGATCACGAACACATCGGCCCGAGCCTCATCCGTGGCGGGACCGGTGTCGAACGCCTGGGCGTGCGTGCGGGCCGGGAGCTGGCCCGGGGTCAGGATCCGGATGGCGGCGGGGCGCAGTGCGACGTCCTGGGTTCTTTGCAGGGCGGGGATGAGGCCGGCGCGCAAGAGGGAGGACTTGCCGCTGCCGGACGCCCCGGTCACCGCGCTGAACCGTCTCCGGCCCACGAGCGCCAGTATGTCGGTGGTGAGCTTGTCACGGCCGAAGAACCGGTCGGCGTCACCGGGCTCGAAGCGGGCCAACCCCCGGTACGGCGGCTCCCCGCACCCCTCGTTCTGCGAACCGGACGCAGCAGCCTCGTCCACCGCCTGCTTCCACCGAGCCTCCCACACCACGGGATCGCCGCCGCACGCCTGAACGTAGGCCAGTACCACCGGCAGTGTCGGCAAGTGCTCACCACCGGCAGCCTGCGACAGCGCTGTGATCGAATATCCGGCCCTCTGCGCCAGCACCCGGTAGGTGATGCCGCCCGCGTCGGAACGTAGCTTGCGCAACTCGAACGCGAAGCGCTGAACCGGACCCGCCCCCGGATCCACCGGCACCTCACGACGCCCCACCCCCATGTCTCCGCCCCCTGTCAGCCAGCCTCCCGCACCAGATGGGCCAGCCACGCTACGGACTCGTCCATCGGCCCGGACAGAACGCGTCCGGCCATTGTTTGGGCGCCTGACCAGCACTGCCAAACAATGCGGCAGCCGCTGAACTCGATGTTGCGAACCCTGAGAACGCTCCAGCGGCGGACTGCTGGACGGTCACGGGGGTTCGGCTCAGGGGGAGCGTGATCGGTGTCCGCGTTGAAGAGACGTCGGACACCGATCTCTCACTTTCGATGAAAGGAAGACAGATGCGCATGCGTTCCGCTCTGGTCACTGCGGCGCTAACGGCAGCACTCGCTGTCGGCGTTGCCGGCACGCCCGCACAGGCAGCCGATGCCGGGAACGACATCCGAACCACCTCGGTCTCGTCACCCATCGCCGCCGCCAGCTGGCACACCATCGACACCTTCTTCTGGGGCTGGGAATGCGAAGCCGCCAAGACCAGCCTTGAGATGCGAACAGGCTGGATTCTTCGTTGCGACGGCGGCAGCGCCGTCAGCTACTACAAGCTCCAGCGCTGGTACTGACACGACAGGAGCTCGGACTCTCCGAGCGGACGAACGCCCGAGCGTATGCCATCGCTCTCGCGTAATCGAGCGGTGGGACGCCGGTCCAGTGCCGCCGGGCCTGGGCGATCACGAACCCACTCGTATCCCTGCGCCATGAAGGGGAATTGAGTGCCGACAGGAGGTCGGCACGTCGTGCGGGGCCCTGGCCTTGTCGCCGGCAGAGCCCCGCACCTTGAGAACCTTCCGGGGCAGCCGAACTCGCCCAAGTGCACTGCCTCACGGAAGGCACGGGTTCTCCGGCTGGTCACCCAGCAAAGCCCGGCTTCGAAGGGCAGGGGCAGCGTGCAGTGGATGAGCGAGCTGTGGAAGGGGCGGTGTGTCATCGGCCCAGGGCGAAGCGGTGGCGGCTGCCGCAGCGGCTCGTCCTGGGATCGCCCCCGCGGGTGGCACAGACGGCAGCAAGCCGCACGGCCCCCTACCTCACTCACGCTACGGAGGCGGGATCTCTGGGGCGCGGTTCCCCTACGGGGAGCAGGCTGAAGACGGCGATGCTCGCGACCCATAGGACGGCAAGTGCGAGCAGTATGGGCACCAGCCACGGCCAGCGCACGCGGGTCTGTTCCAGCTCCCAGGCGCGGATCAGGTTCTGGCAGTGCGGGTTCCCGGCGTTGCGGGTCATGCTGCATTCGGGCTCGGGTGTCGGCAGGGCCTGGCTCGTGGCCTGCTCGTGGGGCGTGGGCGCCGGCGTGCGGTGTTGCAGCAGTACGGGGTGGTTGTTGAGCCAGGTGGTGAAGGTGTCGCGCATGGCTTTGTGGCCGCGCTCGTTCGGGTGGAGGCTGTTGTGGATCCATTTGGCCGGGCTGAAGCGCTGTGCGGCGAAGCCGTTGACGGATTCGATGTCCACGAAGTTGATACCGGCCTTGCTTTTTCTCGCCTGGCACAGCTGGAGCTGGTGGTCCTTGAGGCTGTCCTTCATCTCGGCCAGATACTCGACGCCCGCTTTGGCCTCGGCCGCGGCGTCGGACACCGTCTTGTCGACCTGGTCCACGAACCGGTGGATGAAGTCCCGTTCGGTCTTCGTCAGGGCCACTCCGGTACATCTGCCGACTGGGGCGAGCGGCTGCGGGTAGGGCACCGCCACGATCGGCACGTCGGCGGGCAGGGCCTTCCGGAGCGACCGGAACGTCGCGGCGAGGGCCTTCCGTACCTTCGGCAGGTTGCCTGTGAACGCCGACTCCTGGTCCTCGCAATCGCCGGGTGCGATGCACGCTTCTCCGAGGATGGCGAAGCCTGCGTCGTTGCCTCCCAGCGCCACGATGACGAGTGCGGGGCGGAACGAGGATGCCTGACTGGTGAGTTGATCGATCTGGGTACCCGGCTCGTCGCCCTGCGCTTCGATCCTGGGGCCGGGCTTTCCCTCCTTTACTTGGAGGAGGTTCGCGTCGGCTTTCGCGATGACGTTGTAGGTCCGCGCCCCGGAGCACGCGAGGAACAGTGCGCGGTCGAAGCGCCGGTCCTCTGTGGCGAGTGCTACCGCGTATGCGGAAGGCGAACGCCGGCATTCGTTGCGGCCGCCGTCGTCGGTCCCCTCGAAGTAACTGCTCGCGCCCTCGCCCGACATGTAGGAGTCGCCCATCGCCACGAGCACGCGCTGCCCTCCGGCGGGAAGGAGGGCCTGTGATTTGGGGTGCTCGGGGGGAGCCGCCGCGAGCAGGCAGAGCGCCGCGAGGACGAGGGCGACATCTGCGTGCGTGTTGGAGACGACGGCCAGCACCAGCACCAGCGCCGTGGCGAGGAGGACGGCAGCCAGTACCCAGTCCAGATACCCCAGACATACGACGGCCAGGACGCACAGGACGATCGCGGCGATGCCCAAGTACCCGACGAGACCGACACCGGCGCCGTCTCCCGCGGCAGAGCTCCGTCGGCGCAGTCGGCGCACTCCCCACTCGGACAGGACGTTCAGCCCGAGCGGCAGGGCCACGAAGAGGGCCAGGCCGAGGACGATGAGCAGGGACAGGAAGAGGCCGCCCTTGGTCCTGGGCAGCAGGAAGGCAGCTGCGATCGCCGTGACCACGGTCAGGGCGCACAGGGACACACCCCACCACAGGAGGGCTTGCCTCTGCTGGCCGGGCTTGGCTCCCCGCCACGCTTCGACGAACCAGCCCAGACCGAGCAGCAGCAGGACCGAGCCGACCAGCGGCAGGGCGTCCCCTTCGACACCCGCCAGGTGGGCGACGAGTACCAGTACTCCGGCGGCGGTCAGGAACGCGGCCGCGCGCACCAGCCAGCGCGGGGTGTCTCCGCCCGGCCCTCGCTGGTGCCCGGCCCACAGCTGTCGCACGATGAAGACGGCACTGCAGGCACCGAAGACGTACAGGGCCAGTCGCAGCTCCCAGAGCGGCACTCCGCGGCTCGACTCCACGACGAGCAGCACGGCGCCGCCGACGAACATGACCCTCGGTCCCCACCACAGCGCCATGCGACCTCTTCGCTGGGCCGTCGCCTCCGGCTCGCCACCGTTCATTTTCCTGCGCCCTTCTGCCGGTTGGAGTTGGAGAACGTCGGACGATGCTCGACGTGCTGGGCATCCCCTGGCAGCTGGCGCTGCGGGGCTCGAGGTAACCGGCCCTGCCGACGGGTGAACACCCCATCAGCTCATCGTGGTTGGGCCAGGCGGCGCGGATGACGAGCACCTGGTGGCTGCTAAGGGACCGGATCAGGTGGGAGGGATGGCCGCGTGGTGCCAGCAGCCCAGGACGGGCATCGGGGCGGCGAGCGCGGCGCAGGCCAGGGTCTTCTCGGTGCCGAGGGCGAGCTCACCGCGTAGGCGGGTGCGCAGGGCTGTGGTCAGCGGCTTGACCGTGTGGCGGCAGCGGGCGACGGCTTCGCGCGGTCCGCCGGTCGCGAGGACGAGCACGGGACGGGGCAGCGTCGAGCCGCCAACGGGCGGGAAGAGTCCAGGCAGTTCCTCGGCCCGGCGCCGTTCACGGCTGGCCGGTATTCCGGGGGTCTCCCTGCCCTCGCTGGTGCCCCTGACGTGCGGCTTCTGTGCAGGTCGGACCGCCATGGCCCAGGTGTCCTTCGTCTCGGGCTCCGGGCCGTCGGCCGACGCGTCGGCCGGATCGAACCTTCCGCGGCGCAGCCGACCGTCACGAGCGGAGCGAGGGCGGCAGCCGTCAGAAGGGGAGGGCGGTGCGACCTTGACCCGGCGAAGGCTTCTGGCATGGAGCCCACTGTCTCCCACGTGTCGGACACCGGCGGCGGCACCACGCTCCAAACCGCCGTCACGAGCGCCCGGTCGGCCGATCGGGCCAGCCGATCAGCTGAGGCTTCACGAATGTCGGAGGATCCTCGACGGTCGGCACTCACTCCGAGCCGGTGTGGACTGGCTCCCAGCTTTGCTGACGCGGCCAGCCTTGCGGAGGTGTATCACCGACGCGCGCGCATATCAGCCGCAGCAAAGAGCGACGCGTCAGTTCGCTGAATCTGGCGGGACCGGCTGGTGTGAAGGAGGCGCAGGGTGGCTGATTGGGGCGCGTGTGATCTGGCAATGCGCTGCCCATGCTTCTGCCTGCTGTCGTACGGGGCCGTGGTGCGCACTGCGCCCGGGTAGGGCGGAACGTGGTGCCCGAGCGGTCACCGACCAGCGTGAGCTAGCAGGGGAGAGGGTATGGCCATCATCGTCACCTTCGATATTCCGGGCGTCGGGCAGGAGCTCTACGACGCCTGCATCAGCCGACTCACGGACGGGGGCGAGTTCACCTCGCTCGCTGACATCCCCGCCCCCGGGCTGATCTCCCACGTGGCCGGTCCCGTCGATGGCGGGTGGCGAGTCGTCGATGTGTGGGAGTCCGAGGAAGCTCTGGAGAACTTCGCGAAGATCCTTCAGCCGATCCTTGCCGACCTGGGTTACGGCGACACCGAACCGCAGATCACCCCGGCCCACAACGTCGTCACACGTTGACCGACCCACACGATCACGCCTGAGCTCCGCTGCGGTCCCGCTGTGTGCGGGGCCGCAGCCATGGCGGGGGCCAGGCGGTGACCCTGGTGCTCGGCGGTACGGCACGCCCCCGTCAGGGAAGCCGCACCAGGCATCAACGGGCCTCCCTGCCTCCACCAGCGCGCGCCAGTTCGCGCACAGTGCGCTTCTGCCCCCTGCGGCGCCTGCACCCCCGTTCCCGCACCCCGTCCCCCGAACTGGCGTCTACCAGCGCATGCCCAATGCGTTGAGGTCGGCTCGTCGTTGTGGGCTCAGCTTCGTGGCGGGTCGGCGTGTGGTGTCGCTCCTACCCGGTGGTGCCGGATGAACCGTCATGCAGTGCATGGGTGCGCTCGGTGGGGGAGATCTGGTCCATGCTGCCCTCGAGTAGGTAGCCGCGGCGAAGGTGATCCATTCGTCGTGCATCTCCCGGAGGCAGACACCGGTCCCTTCCTTATGCTGGCGGCATGATCGATGTGCCGATATCAGCGCTGGAAGTCGCGGTGGTCGAGTCAGGGACCCGTGGCGTGGAGACCCTGCGGGAGACCGCCGTGTTCGCTCGCAGGCTGGAACTGCTGGGGTATCACCGGATCTGGTACGCCGAACACCACCATTCGCCCGCGATCGGCGCGTTCCCGCCCGTGGTCCTGATCGCTCACGCTGCGGCCTCGACCTCGTCGATCCGGCTCGGGTCGGGCGGAGTGCTGGCGCCCAACCATGCGCCCCTCATGCTGGCGGAGCAGTTCGCCACACTGGCGGCGTTGCACGAGGACCGCATCGACCTGGGTATCGGTCGCGGCCCGGGCACCTTCGACGAGGCCACCGCGCGCGCGTTGCGCCGCGGGGCCGGGCCGGCGACGGACGCGGAGTACCACGATGACGTCGCCGCGATCCTGTCCTTTCTGGTCGACGAGATGGCACTCGGCCCTCTGCCGGAGCCTTGGCTGTTGTGCTCCAGTACCGCGGGCGCCGCCCTGGCTGGGCGACTGGGCCTGCCGATCGCCGTCGCCCACCACATCCGGCCCGACAGCACCTTCGCGGTGCTGGAGCGCTACCGTGCCGACTTCATCGCGTCCCGTTGGTGTGAGCAGCCCCGGGTTGTGGTGTGCGTGGAGGCGATCTGTGCGGAGACGGAGCGGGAAGCGGCGTGGCGAGCCGGGCCCATGGACGTCGTCAAGGCCGGCCTCCTCAAAGGCCTCAGCGATATTCCCTTCCCCACGCCCGCGGAAGCGGCCGCCCATCCGTTCACGGCGGAGGAACGGCAGGCGCTTGCCGGATTCCGTGCCCAGCAGGCATGTGGGACGCCCGAGGCCGTCGTTGGTCGGCTCGCGCAACTGGCCGCCGAGACCGGCGCGGACGAACTCATGCTGACCACACCTGTCTACGACATCGACGCCCGGGTGCGCTCGTACGACCTCATCAAGAAGTACTGCGAGGCCACGAAAGCACCGTGACAACCGCGCGGCAGCACCGTTGTGATCCGCCCGCCCGCGCAACTGCCTTGCGCAGCGGGGGAGCGGGTCATGGCTGAGGGCCAGATCGGACAACGTGACAGGGGCGGCTCCGAGCCGACTTGGGCCCGGGTGTCGGCAACGGCTGAAGACGGGCATTGCCGACACCCGGGCCCGCGTGCTGACCGGCGAGCTGACTTGGTCCTAGGGCCGCGTCCGCAGGTCGTGGTGGTCGGCGTGGTGCCCCTGACACAACCCTGGGCGTCGAGATCCGGCCCGGTACGGCGACCTCCGCCCTGCCGCACACCGGGGCGCAGCGACCGTTCAACGCGGGCGAGATCCACGCTGACCCGCCCCGCGCGCTGCCTCGGCCGTCTTCTATGGTCGTCCCCATGATGATCGAAACGGGGACGACCGGCATGCTCTTCGACGCTCTCCGGGCGGATGCCCTGACCAGCCAGGACCAGTTGCGCGAGCTCTATGCGCAGCCCAGCCCGCACGCGCTCCGCAAGGAGATCGACCACCTGACCGAACAGACCCGCGCGTTGATCGGCTGTTCCTCCCTGGTGTTCATCGCCAGCGCCGATGCCGACGGCAGGGCGGACGTGACACCGCGCGGAGGCCCGGCCGGTTTCGTCTCCGTGCTGGATGAGCGGACCCTGGTGATCCCCGACGCGACCGGCAACAAGCGACTCGACACGATGCACAACGTGCTGCAGACCGGACGCGTCGGCCTGCTCTTCCTCATCCCCGGCCGCACGACCACGCTGCGCGTCAACGGCCGCGCCTGCATCTCAGCCCGCCCGGAGCTGCTGGCGCAGCTCACGCCCGTCGGTAAACCTCCCGTATCCGCGCTGGTCGTACAGGTCGAACAGGTCTATCCGCACTGCCCCAAATCGCTGATGCGCGCCCACGCCTGGGAGCCGGAGCAGTGGGTGCCCGCCGACGTCCAGCCCGCCAGCGCCGAGGTGACGCTGGCCCAGCTGAACCTGCCCGGTCTGACCGTCGAGCAGATCGAGGAAGCCGAAGAGGAGTCGCTGCGTCTGCGCTTCGAGTGAGGCGGACCACGTCCCTCCTCGGAAGGCCTGCGCGGTCCGCCGTGATGCCCGACGGCTGCTGATCTTCGCCTACGAAAGTCTCGCCAGGGCCGCATAGCGGTGTACGCCGAAACCAGGAGTGGTGTCGGGCGGCGACGGTAGGATCACTTATGGTTACCGGGTTAGTTGTGGACGCCACTGGGTTTGAGCTGGTCGTTGGTGACCAGCGAGTGGGGCCCCGTCGGATGTTGCAGACCTCTGACGTCAACCTGCTCAATGCCGTGGCTGGCCAGTATGTGGATGCCGTGCGTAACGGTTCCCGGGACCGGGCGTTGCTCGCGGTGGGACGCGAGTTGTATCGGTGGCTCGACGGCGATCTTGGCCAGTTGACGCGTCTGCTGGATGAGGCGTCGGCGCCGCTGGTGTTCGAGGTGCGAGCGCCGACGAAGCCGTCCGCAGCGGCGTGGGCGCTGCTGCGGGCCCCGTACGAGCTGCTGGCCGGCCCCGAGGGCGGGTTTCTCGCCGAGGCGCTGAAGCTGTTCGCCGTGGCGCGCCGGCTGGGTCACCCCGCGGTGCAGGCGCAGGCGCAGGCGCAGCCCTTGGACGGGTACCGGCTCGGGGTGGCGGTCATGGCCTCGGCGCCCCGAGGCCAGCACGAGCTGGACTTCGAGGCCGAGGAGATGGCCATCCTCAACGCCGTCGGGGAGACGGGGCTTGATCTCTTCGTCGAGGACTCCGGCAATCCTGAACACCTTGGCCTCCGTTTGTCCGAGCTCGGCGGAATGCCGGTGGTTCATCTGTCGTGTCACGGGTTGCACAACTGGAGTCCGGGGCCCGACAGTCCCGCCACTCCCGTCCTGCCGATGGAAGATGATCTCGGGGGTGCGTGTCCGACGAGCGCGGATGAGCTGGTGGGCCTGTTGACTCCGCGGCCGCGGCTGGCGTTCGTGTCGGCTTGCCTGACCGCCACTGGTCCCGACGTGACCGCGGGCATGGTCCCACCGGCGCTGGCGACCGTGGTGGTGCGGCAGCCGAGCCCGGCATGCCGGTGGCGCACTCGATGGCCACCGGGCTGGTGGCCGCCGGGATTCCCGCGGTCATGGGCTGGGACGGCTCGGTCAGCGACCGGGCCGCCACCCGTTTCGCCGAACGCCTGTACCGGCAGCTCAGCCGCCGGGTCGAGGTGGCCGAGGCAGTCGCCGACGCCCGCCGCCATCTGCCGGCCTGTTCCGATGAGCGCCAGCGCGCCGAATGGCACCTTGCGCGGCTGTGGCTGGGGTCGGCTGGTGGCGGCCCGCTGGTCGCGGGAACCCTCAAACGGCAGATGGTGCCCCCGCACCATGTGACCAAGAGGTTCCTGGACCGCAAGCACCAACTACCGGTCGCGGCGGCGGAAAATTCGTCGGCCGCCGCCAGGAAATGGAGGGCCGCCACCAGCGCCAGCGCCAGCAGCAGTGCCAGCAGCAGTGCCAGCAGCAGTGCCAGGGACGCCACCATCGCCCGGCGCCGCCGGCGTTCACGGGCCACCGCGGCACCGCTGGTGGTGAGGAACTCCCGCTCCAGGGGCGTGAGATGCGTGGCCGAATCCGGGGCGGCGAACGCGTCGCGGGCCGCCTCCAGCCGGCCGCCCCGCAGCAGAGCTCCCTGGTCCCGGACTTGTTCCCGCCATGCCTGGGCGGCGTCGGTGAGCTGCCGGTGCAGGCGCAGCCGGGCGGCCCCACGCTAGAGACGGCGTACCCGGACCGGCAAGGCATCCCCTGGCCCTCCCGCACGCCGCCGCAGGATCGCGTACCTCCTCTGCTCCGGGAGCCCGGAGAGGGGACGGGGCGGAGGCGTCAGACCCTCTTGGGCTTCGCTTTCCCGGCCGAGTGAAGGCCTGCTGACCAGGGACATTGCGCCCACGCGCACACGGGTTTCGGCCGGTGGGAACGTCCGTCCAGACTTGGCTGCCAAGAGCCAGCGAGGACGAGGCGGGAGATGCCTGCGGGGGCGATGCAGGCCCTCGGCGGTGGACCGGGATGACCGGGCCCGGGGCCCGTGCCGGTCTTCACAAGGCAGAGGGGCCCGAGGGGGCGGGGCCCCGCTCTCGTCGGGCCCCGGCCCCCTCGCGGGCATCCGGTCCAGAACCTCCGAAAGTCAGCCACCGGGCCGCAACAGCATCCGGAAAACAACACACCCAATCCAGAAGGTGAATCGCCATGCGATTACGTCATAGAGCCGCACTGGCACTGAGCGGCCTGCTGCTCGGTACGGGCCTGGCCTGGCCTCAGGTCGCCGCAGCCGGCGCGGCGCGTCCCGCCGCAACCGCCGAGATCATCGGCCAGTTCAACATGGCCGGAGGGAACAGCGAGCACGGCGGCACAGGCGACGAGGCGGCCGATGCCCTCGTCCGCAGCGTGAAGGACCGCCGCCCCGCGTTCATGACCCTCCAGGAGACGTGCGCCGACTGGGTCGCACGGCTCAAGAGCCAACTCGCCGACTACTCAGTGGCATTCCATCCGGTCCAGCAGCGTGCCGGAGGCCCCAACAGCACGTGCGTCCACCCCTCCGACTTCGGCAACGGCGTGCTGGTCCGCAACGACCTCGGCTTCGCTGACCCCGATCATCCCGATATCCACCCCCTCCAGTCCCCGCCCGATTTCGAGCAGCGCGAGATGCAGTGTTTGCGATCACCTTCGCGCGCACTCGCCGTGTGCACCGCCCATCTGACCGTCGGCAACGATGGCAAGCATCTGCGGGCCCGCCGTCACGAGGCTTCGGTCGCCCAGGGCATCCTCGCCACCGAGTACGCCGGTTACACCCACTTCCTCGGAGGCGACCTCAACGACGACCCGCTCTCCGGGGCGACGGACAACTTCTACGCCCTCGGCTACGGGCGCGGCGCGCATGGCGAGTTCAAAGAGGTCGGCAGCCCGTGCCGGAACGACATCAAGCCGGGCTTCTTGATCGTGGCTCCCTGGCCCGTCTGGACCTGATGCCGCTCCGGCGAGTCCACGCACAGCCAGGGCAAACTCGACTACATCTTCGTACCGCCGTCGGTGACGGTGAACCGGTCCGACACCGCCCACGCCCTCCACTCCGACCATCGACTGCTCTGGGCCGAAATCCAGCTGTGACACGCCTGCCGGTGGTGGGCCCGGGGGCGCCGCAGGAGCACAGGGTGGTTGCCGCGCCCGGGCCCGCGACCACCCTCAAGACGCCCCCGGCCACCTGACGTACGCCGTATCCCCGCCGGGAGAAAAGTTGTTCGCCCTGGCGGGAGCGGGGTGCCGAACAATTTCCGGGCTGCTGGACTCGTTCACCGGCGCCGCTGCTCGGCGCTGCGGGCCGTCACCGCATCCCGTGCGGCGGGCCCGGTGTGCGGCTGCGCGGGATGCCCGCGCAGCCAGATGCCCCGAAGCACAGATGCGTGATTCGGACAATCCCTCAAGGAGGAATCCGTGTTAAACCGCAGGAAGCTGTTCAGCACAGTGGCCGCCACCGTGCTGGCCGCAGGTCTGTCCGTCGGTGCGGCCGGGGCCGCCACCGCGGCTCCCGCCAGCCATGCCCAGCCCTCCGTGTCCGCCGTCGCCACTGGCTGCGGCTACTACTCGGGCAACGCGCTCACGGTGAAGGGGAACACGGGCAACCGGGTCAAGGAGGTCCAGTGCCTGCTTCTGTCGTGGGGCTTCAGTGTCGGTCCCGACGGGGTCGACGGTGACTTCGGAACCAACACCTATAACGCGGTTCGCTCCTTCCAGAGCTGGTACGGCGGACTGGCTGTCGACGGCCAGGTCGGCGTCAACACCTGGCGCGCTCTGCGCAGCTGACCCTGTCCCGCTGCCGCGTGGCCCGCGGGCGGAACCAGTGGCTCGCGGGCCGTGGGGGGACACGCGGCTGAACGGCGGGCCCGGGCGGTCCGGATCTGATACAGCCGGATCGCCCGGGCGACCCAGACCACAGGCCCGCAGGGCAGGTGAGTTGGGGGGATCCCCGAGCGGGCAGCACGGGGACTGCCTCTGTGCGTCGCGGACTGACGGCGTCGTTGGTCCGCCAGACACGGGGGCGGGGGCCGGGCCCGTGGGTGCGATGCGGCGCCCCCGGGCCCGGCCGTCACCGACTGAGGGGACCCGGAAGGGGGTGGCCTGGGCGTGAGCCGTCCGCCCAGGCCATGCCGGAGGACGCCGGGACGGGGTTCGTGGACAGACGCGACCGGGGGGACGAGGGAGAGACGGGGGAGGGATTGCGGTGGTGTGGGCCCTGGTGTGGGCGGTGGCGCTGGCAGTGGGGTGTGCGGTGCTGGTGGTGGCGCCGTGTACCGGAACGGTCCGGCCGGAGTGGCCGGCCTGGACCCGGGACACCGCCACCTCGGCGCCGTGCCCCTACCGGGGCGGCTACTACACGGGCACGGCCCGGTTACGGCGGGGCTGTATCGGGGACGCGGTCCGCGAGGTGCAGGCCCTGCTTCTGCAGTGCGGCTACCCGGTCACGTGCGTGGACGGCGTCTTCGGCCCACCCCTGGAAACCCTGGTGAAGGCATTCCAGACCGATCAGGGGCTGCGTGCGGACGGCGCGGTGGGCCCGGCCACCTGGGAGCGGCTGCGCCACTGCTGACATCGGTGCCGGGCACGGTCGGTCGGCGCGGCACGCCATGAGGGTACGGGGCGCTGGCTGCCACGGTGCCGGTCTGGGGATCCGTCCCTGCCGGGCGGCCCGTCGTACCCCCTACGTGAGCCGCTATGCGCAGCGTGAGTTGTCCCGGGCGGTGGACATGGTCTTCCGCACAAAAACCGCCTTCCCCCTCTACAGCGCCAGCCCGACCGTGGACGCCTCGGGCATCCGCGTGACGACCGTCCTCGTCGGCGCCGCGCTGATCGCGGGCCTGGCGGTCGGCCCGGCACACGCCTCCGGCGTCCCGGCTCCCCGCGCAGGGGCACAGCACCGCATCTGTGCTGACGGGTCCCAACTGCGAGCGCACCCCGGGCGCTCCTCTGCTCAAGCGAGGTGACACCGGCAGGGCAGTACGCGAACTCCAGTGCCTGCTCGCGTACTGCGGCTACTACACCGGCCCCCTCGACGGCTACTACGGCTCCGCACTGGGGCAGGCGCTCCTGCGCTACCAGAGGGATCACGGCCTGCCCATGGATGGTGAGGCGGGTCCCCGGGTGTGGGCGCTGCTGCGTGCTGGGGTGTGCTGATCCGGATCGGCCGCTGGTCACGGTCTGGTGGCGACACAGTCGCAACGCGACAACACCGTCGTCCCAGGCCGTCACCCCATCACGGACCGCGAGTCAAAGATCAGTGGTATCTGTGCGGCGATCCCGTGATCCGGCCGCAACCCCGCCGGACACGCCCTAACGTCAGGGCATGGACGGACAGTGGGCTGTGGTGATGGGTGCGGGGCTGGGCGCCAGTGGGGCGATCGTCGGGGCGCTTACGTCCTGGGCCGGAACGCGCCTTCAGGCACGTACGCAGCTGGATTTGGCCCAGGTGCAGCACGACGCCCAGCGCGAGGCGGAGACAATCACCCAAAAGCGCGTCGCCTGCTCGGAGTTGATCCTCGCCGTGGACAATGCGCGCCGCCAGATGCGAATCGTGCGGGACCATCTGCGTGGGACCGGCGACGTACGGGGAACCGACGCGGAGTTGCAGGAGAAACGAACCGCGGTGCACGAGCGGATACGTGAGATGCAGGCAGCCGAGTGGGTGCTTCGCCTCATGCTCTCCGACCAGGAGCAGACCGCGGTGACAGATCTGGCCGATGCCCTCTACGAGACCCATCAGGCGTTGATCGATGACGTGGAGGAATGGCTGCTCAGCGGCCCGCCCGGCAGCGGGCGCGAGGCTTGTGACGCGGCGCGGTACGCGGCGACGACCGGCCCGCTCCAGTCCCGGATGATGAGCTTTGCCGGCGACGTCTACGCGAATCTGTACAACGGACGAGGAGTTGAGAGTAGGCCCGTCCGAAGGGACCGGTCCTGATTCCAACCTGACGGTCCCGGACAACCTGCGGGATCGCACCTGCTGATCAGCCATCAGGGCGGTATTGGCCGGAAAATGTGCTTACTACGGCACGTCTGCGGCCGATGTGGTCGGTCCGCCGGTGACCACCTACCTCAGCGCGATCATCGGTAGAAGGGGGTCAGGATGGGGCTTCGGCACGGACGTTCGCCCGGCCGGCAAGCAGCGGTCCTGGCCGTGTGCACCCTCACTGCCGCGCTGCTCGCGGCGCTGGCGGACCGCGCACCGCAGGCCCGCGCCGACGGAGTCGCGGGCGTTCCGCCCTCGGCGCTGCGCCGTGGCGGCTCCCGGAACCCCGGCACCCTGCGGGCGCTGTCCAGCACCTCCGGGCTCATCGCATTCCTCGTCCTGCTCATCCGCGAACTCGACGCGCCCCTCAGCGACGTGCTCGGCACCGATGCCACGGCCTTCACCCGCTAATTCCAGAGCTGAACGGCAGGCGGCGCCCGCGAGGGCGGCCAGCAGGGCCGGCCGGTCCACGGACGACGAGGCACCTGCGAGGCACACCGTGAACCATTGCCCTGTCGTGACGGGTGACGGTTTCATTCGGAGTGCCTGGCCCATGTACCGGTGACCGGAATATGTCACCGGCCGCGCCGCTGCCCGGTCCTTCCCGTGCTGCCGCAGCCGTGGGCGATCATGCCTGGCCAGTCGAAGGCGCGTCACGGTGGGACGCCGCCGGATCCCCGGTGCCCCCTGACGACCTCCCGGCATGCCACCGGAGCTGTGACGCGCTGCCCCGCTCCGACCGAGAGGCACCTCATGCTCGACAAGCTGGCCGCACTGGTGACCGCACGCCGCAGACTCGTCCTCGGGGTGAGTCTGTTGTTCTGCGTCGTGGCGGGCGCGCTGGGCGCCTCCGCCGCGACGAAGCTGTCCACGGGCGGATTCGACGTACCCGGCGCCGAGTCCACCCTGGCCGCCGCCACCCTCAGTGAACGCTTCGGCAGCGGCGAACCGAATCTGATTCTGCTCGTCAAGGCTCCAGGCGGCGTCGACAGGCCCGATACCGTGCGCGAGGGCGTGGAGCTGACCCGCCGGCTCGCTGCCGAGCCCGGTGTCCAGGATGCGGTCTCCTACTGGACCGAAGGCAAGGCCGCCGCGCTGCGCGCCGGGAGATCCGACTCGGCCCTCGTACTCGCTCATCTGAAGGGTGACGAGAACCAGGTGGGCCGCTACCTCGACGAGATTCGCCCGCGGTACGAGCAAGGTTTCCAAGGGCTGACGGTGGAGTTCGGCGGGCGCGCCGAAGTCGCCCGGGAGCTCAACCAGCAGATCCAGAAAGATCTCATGTTCGCGGAGTTGCTGATCATCCCTGTGACGCTCATCCTCTTGGTGTTCGTCTTCCGGGGGGTGATCGCGGCCCTGCTGCCCCTAGCGCTCGGTGTCGTGGCCGTCATCGGCGCTCTCGCCGTGCTCGGGCTGCTCACGCAGTTCACCGATGTGTCGGTGTTCGCGATCAACCTGACCACGGGCCTCGGTCTGGGCCTGGGCATCGACTACAGCCTGTTCGTCGTCAGCCGGTACAGAGAGGAGCTCGCCACCGGTGCCACGGTGGGCGACGCCATCGTCACCAGTGTGCGCACCGCCGGACGCACCGTGCTGTACTCGGCCGTCACCGTCGCCCTGTCGCTGTCGGCGCTGCTGCTGTTCCCGATGTACTTCCTGCGCTCGTTCGCCTACGCGGGCATCGCGGTCGTCGCCTTCGCCGCGCTGTCCGCGCTGGTGCTGCTGCCCGCCCTGCTGGCGGTCCTCGGCACACGCGTCAACACCTGGTCCTGGACCAGGCGCAGGACGGCGTGCGAGGGGCGCAACGCCTGGTACCGGCTGGCCGGGTTCGTCGTACGCCGCCCGGTGCCCATGGCCACGGGCGCGGTCGCCGTCCTGCTGTTGCTCGGGGCGCCGTTCCTGGGCGTCAGGCTCAATCTCGCCGACGAGCGGTCCTTGCCCGCCGACGCCGAAGCGCACAGGGTCGTCTCCGTTCTCCGGCACGACTACCCGGCCCGTGAGGCGGATCCGACCCTGGTCGTCGCCGGGGACTCGGGTCCACCGCAGAGCCGTGCCGCGGACATCGACGCGTACGCCGCGCGGCTCTCGGCGCTGCGCCACGTCGCGCGGGTGGACGCCTGGACCGGCTCCTACGCGGACGGCCACCGGATCGCCGGGCCAGACGGCTCGCGCCGGCGCTATGCGGCCCAGGACGGCACTTGGCTGTCGGTGGTGGGCTCCGTCGACCCGTACAGCGAGGAGGGTCAGTCGTTGGTCCGTGACATTCGTCAGGCCAAGGCTCCCTTCGACGTCACCACGGCCGGCACGGCCTCGGCCTTCCGCGACACGATGGACGCCCTGACCGGCCGCATACCTTACTGCCTGTTGCTCATCGCGGTCACCACGTTCCTGCTGCTGTTCCTGCTCACCGGCAGCGTGGTGATGCCCGTCAAGGCGATCGTGCTCAATCTGCTCAGTCTCACCGCCACCTTCGGCGCTCTGGTGTGGGTGTTCCAGGAGGGGCATATGCGGTGGCTCACCGGCGATTTCGCCCTCACCGGGGGCATCGTCGCCACCACGCCGGTCATGGTCTTCTGTCTGGCCTTCGGCCTCTCGATGGACTACGAGGTGTTCCTGCTCTCCCGGATCAAGGAGGAGTACGACGCCACGGGCGACACTGCCCGGTCCGTCGTCCACGGGCTGGGAAAGAGCGGGGGGATCGTCACCGCGGCCGCCGCGCTCATCGCCCTGGTGTTTCTCTCCTTCCTCACCTCCGGCATCACGTACATGAAGACGCTGGGGCTGGGCCTCGCCCTGGCGGTGCTCGTGGACGCCACCGTCGTACGCGGGGTGCTGCTCCCGGCCTTCATGCGGCTGGCCGGACGGTTCAACTGGTGGGCCCCGGCCTGGCTCGCGCGGCTGCACCGGCGCATCGGCCTCGACGAGGGATCCGGTGAGGCGCGCCGCTGACGGTGTGCGCCAGGGAGGCTGGCGCGGCCGCGCGCCGGCCCCGCACAGGAGTGGACCGCCGCCGATGAACTCGGCGGCGGTCCACTGTCGTGGGAGGCTCAGCGTGTCGAGGGGGAGCCGGTCAGGTCCTCCCCGTCCAGGTGGTCCGGGCCGCTCGGCTGTCCTGGGCAGGTGCGGGCCGGGCACTCGCGGCAGGCGGCCCGGTGGCTCGCGCCGCGGCGGGGGCGCCGCCGGCCCCAGTGCCGCATCATCGGGCGTTCCACGCCCACGTACAGCAGCCAGGCCAGCAGCAGTGCCACGCCGAACAGCGGAGTCAGTACGGCTACCTGGTCCACCAGGGCCATCCCGCTGAAGTGCGGTATGCCCAGCAGCTTGGTGCCGTAGTCGATGACCGGCTTGTGCACCAGGTACAGGGCGAAGGAGATCTCACCGAGCCGCACGAAGTAGGGGTGGCGCAGCGGGGAGGGGCACCCCTGGACGTCCGCGACCGCGCCCGCGCAGATCAGCATGCCGATCGGGATGACCGTGGCGGCGGAGAAGGAGTACAGGCCGGATCCCATCGACAGCCAGTAGGCGAGGACGAACAGCACCGCGGCGGGCGCCATGCCGAGCTGGACCCACCTGTCCGCCGCGACGATTCGGGCCAGCACCATGCCGAGGGCGAACTCGAAGGCACGCGCGAGGGGGAAGAAGCCCACGAACCAGGCGTCGTTGTCGAGATAGGGAAGCAGTGGGGACATCGGCTTCCCGTTGGGGACGAAGTGTTCGGCGATCACCGGCAGGGTGAAGATGACGGCTACCAGGACGGCGGCCGCCCACCACAGGTATCTCGGGGGGATGCGGCGGATCTGCGTCAGCAGCAGCGGGAAGGCGAGGTAGAAGAAAACTTCGCAGGAGAGGGTCCAGCTCACGGGGCTGATGGCCGTCGTGAGGTCGAACCCGGGGATCCACGACTGGGTGAGTGTCGCCGTCGGGAGGATCTGTGCGGCGACGATCGCCTTGCCGGTCAGCAGCATGAGACCCGCGTGGGCCGCCGCGACCAGGAGGTGGTTGGGGAAGATCTTCGCTGCTCGCGTGCGCCAGACGGCTCGTGCCCCCGTGCCGGGTCTGGCCGACCAGGTGAGGACGAAGCCGCTGAGGACGAAGAAGAACGAGACGCCCACCTGGCCGAGGTTGCGCCAGAAGTCGGGGTTGCCGCGGATGTAGAGGGAGAAGTGGCACAGCAGGACGGCCGCCGCGGCGACGAAGCGCATTCCGGTGAGCGTGGGGAGCCTGCGCGCGACCCCTTCGTGTGCTGTTGGGGTCGCGTTGCGCGAAGAGAGTTCCTGGGGGATGGACATGAGGGTTCCTCTGTCTGGTCGGGGGTTGGCTGATCGGGGTGGTGGGGTGGTGCTCCGGTCAGTTGGTCGGGGTTTTCGTCGGGGGATCCCGCTCCTGTGCCGTGCCTACGTGGCTCAGGATCGGGAGGTCATTGGGGAGGTGGGCGCCAGGTCCTGCGACGGGGGCGGCGCCCGGTGGCCCACCGCCTGTTCTGCGCGGCTATCGCCTGCTCGACGGTGGCGGCCAGGGCCGCGGGCGTGTGCGCGAGGTCGTCGGTGTCCAGGTGTCCTCGCAGGGTGCGGCGCAGTTCGGCGGCGGGGCCGCGGGTCTCGCTGGCCGGCCGGGTCGGCAGGCGGAGTTCGGCGCCGACCGCCGCGGCCAGCCCGGGTGCGTCGTCGCACACCACGTACTGGACGGAGGCCAGGCCCCGGCCGTGGGAGTGCACCCCCAAGAGCAGCCGGGACCAGGCGGCGGCGCCGTCGGCGCCCGCCACTTCGAAGCCGATGACCTCGTGGCGCCCACGCGCGGGGACGCGGATCGCGGTGAGGATCTGCACGGCCTGGTAGCCGTGTTGCTCCCGGACGACGGCGGGCAGGGTGTCCAGCCGCAGGACCGCCGTACGGCGCGGGTGGCGGGGGCGCCGTGAGCCCGGGGCGAGTGTCGCGGCGGCGAGGGCCGCGAGGAACAGGACGCCGGACGTGAGGAGGGTCGTGGTGTGCAGGGCCGAGGCGTAGTCCGTCGCGGGCCCGGCCCCGCCGGTGGGCCGAGGCGACTTCGGTCCGGGCGCCCCGCTCTGACGGCTCATCAGTGCTCCCACGGCGGCGCCGCCGAGGATGCCGCCCACCTGGCGGCTGGTGTTGAGCACACCGGATGCGGGGCCCGCGTGCCGGCTGTCGACCGCGTCCATCGCGATCTTGGTGAGGGGGGCCAGGGCCGAGCCGATGCCGAGGTCCGCCAGGAGCATCGCCGGGAGGAGCTCCCAGGGGTCCATCCCCGGCCGGGCCTGCGCTCCCAGCAGGGCGAGTCCGTACGCGTAGGTCAGCAGACCGCCGATGACGAAGGGTTTGCCGCCGATGCGGTCGGCGAGGCGCCCGGCGATGTGCGCCGCCGCCGCGGCGGCGAGCGGGGTGGGGGCGATGAGAAGGGCGGACCGCAGCGCGGTGAGGTGCAACTGCTGTTGCAGGAGCAGAGCGATGGGAGTGGCGCTGCCGATGACCGCGAAGTGCACGGCGGCGCCGATGCCGTTGGCCACGGCGAAGTCGCGCCGGGCGAAGAGCGCGTGTGGCAACAGCGGGGAGCGGGTGTTGGCGCGCTGCTGTACGAAGAACAGGATCAGGAGGGCGGTTCCCGCGCAGAGGGCAGCTCCGCGGTGGGGCCGGCCGCTGCCGAGCAGGGCGAAGGTGAGGGTGGTGAGGCCGGTGGTCACCAGGGCCAGGCCGAGCAGGTCCGTGCCGCGGCGGCCGCTCGGTGGTGGTGCGGGCAGCAGGGTGGCGGACAGCAGGAGCACCGCGATGCCGACGGGCACGTTGACCATGAAGATCCAGTGCCAGCCGACGCGGGTCACCAGGACCCCGCCGAGGAGGGGGCCCGCGACGATCGACAGGCCCATGACGCTGGTGAGGGCGCCGAAGGCGGCTCCGCGTCGGCGGGCGGGGAAGAGCACCGCGATGAAGGCGCCGATCTGCGGGGTGACCAGGGCCGCCCCGAGCCCCTGGAGCGCGCGCCAGGCGAGGAGTTCGCCGACACTGCCGGCGCAGCCGCACAGGGCCGAGGCGGCGGTGAACAGGACCAGTCCCGCGAGGTGGATCCGGCGGGGGCCGTAGCGGGTGCCGAGCCGCCCGGCAGGGATCATGAAGACCGCGTAGCTGATCAGGTAGGCGTTGACGACCCAGAGGACGTGGTCCACGTCCGTGGCCATCTCGTGCATCATCGCCGGGATGGCCACGTGGACGATCGTGGTGTCCAGCACGATCATGAAGAAGCCCGTGCACAGGACGCTCAGCGCGACCCAGGGCGCCCGGCTGTGGTCCTGCTCCATGACGACTCCTCGGGCCAGGCGTCACAGGGCGGTGAAGCCGCCGTCGACGACGAGTTCGGTACCGGTGATGAAGGAGGCCGTGTCGCAGGCCAGGAAGCGCACCGCCGCCGCCACTTCGTCGGGGTGGGCCGGGCGGCGCAGGGGGGTGCGTGCGGTGACGTCGCTGACGAAGTCCTGGGGGACGGACGCGGTCATGGGGGTGGCGACCATGCCGGGGGAGACGGTGTTGACCCGGATGCCGGCGGGGGCCAGTTCGATGGCCGCGGCGCGGGTCATGGCCCGTACGGCGCCCTTGGCGGCGTGGTAGGCGAAGGAGGCGCCCGAGCCGACCATGCCGTAGATGGAGCTGATGTTGACGATCGAGCCGCCCCCGGCCGACCTCAGACACGGGGCGGCGGCCCGCATCCCCAGCCAGGCACCGCGTTGGCAGGTGTCCACCACACGGTCCCACTCCTGGGGCGTGCAGCTCTCCAGGCCGTGGATGCCGAGCGTTCCGGCGTTGTTGACCAGGACGTCGAGGTGGCCGAAGCGGCGGCGGGCGAACCGGGTCACCCGCTGCCAGGAGTCGGGGTCGGTCACGTCGAGTGCGTGACCGGCCGCGCAGCCCCTGAGCGGGCCCCTGTTGAGGTCGTTCGCTGCCGTGCGGCAGGCCTCGCCGTCCAGGTCCGTGACCACCACGCCCATGCCCTGGTCGAGCAGGGCACGGGTGATGGCCGTGCCGATGCCGCCGAGCGCCCCGGTCACCAGCGCCACCCGGTCGTAGGGCCGTGGCGTGCCCATCACCGCTCCCCGCCGCTGGGGTACCAGGCGAGGGCGGCCGCGTACCCCCGGGCATGTGTCAGGGAGACGTGGGGTGTCACCAGTCCCTGCTCGCGCATCCAGCGGGCGAGCGGGCCGCGGACGGTCAGGACGGGCGCCCGGTCCGTGCGGCGGCGGATCTCCATGTCCTGCCAGGGCGGCGGGCCCGGCCAGCCCAGGAGCTGCGCGGCCGCCTCCTTGGCCGCTTTGCGGGCGGACAGATGCTCCTCGGCGCGGGCCAGGGAGTGCGCGTAGGCGCGTTCGGTGCCGGTCAGCCATTCGTTCCAGCGGGGGTCGTCGCGCGGCGGGCAGTGCTGCGGCCAGCTGATGCGGAGGGCGGGGCAGGCGGTGGTGGGGGAGTTCACGCCGCCTCCTTGGCCGTGGCGCTCTCGTGCCAGGGGGCGAGGACCAGGGAGACATAGGTGCCGCCCCAGTTGGCGGCGGTGACCACGCACGCCTTGCCGGCGCTCGGGGCGGTGGAGTCGAGATAGGGGCGCAGGCCGTCGAGCGGCTGGGAGGGCTCGGGGACGCGGGGACTCCAGCCGGTGCGCAGGGTCTCGGTGGCGCAGACGGCCGACATCAGGGCCGAGGTGCTGGGCACGTGTCCGGTGTACGGGCTGAGGTTGCTCAGCCGGATCGTGCCCGCCTGCCACACCTGGGCGATGGCGGCCGCTTCGGCGTGGTCGATCGCGGCGGTGCCGCGGGCGTCGCCGAAGACCGTGCCGACGTCCGACGCCGCCACGCCGCCGTCGGCCAGAGCCCGGCGGAAGCTCTCCGCCCAGGCCTCGCCCGAGGGGTCGTTGCCCGCGACGCGGTGGCCGTCGCTGGTGATGGCGTGGCCCTTGACCTCGGCGAGGATGGTCGCGCCCCGGGCGAGTGCGTGCTCCAGGGACTCGACGACCAGGGCCGTGCTGCCCGCGCCGAGAGCGGCGCCGGTGGGCGTGGTGCTGTAGGGGCGGGGATCACCCTCGGCGAGCAGGCCGACGCGGTCGAAGCCGAAGTGCAGCAGCGGGGTGAGCTCGTCGGCGCTGACGGCGAGCATCACGTCCGCCTCGCCGCGGCGGATCAGGTCGGCCGCGTAGCCCAGACCGCTGAGGCCGGAGGCGCACCCGGTGGCGAGGGTGGAGAGCGGGCCGCGGATCTGCAGGGCGAGGCAGGCGTGTCCGGCGGCGGCGTTCATCACCGAGTTGGGGAAGAGGCGGGGGTTGACGCGGTGGGGGCCCTGGGTGCCGATGGTCTCGCTCAGTTGCTCCACGGTCTCCACGGGCCCGCTGAAGGTACCGAACACCATGCCGATGCGGGCCGCCTCCGCCTTGGTGACGCGCAGCCCGGCGTCGTCGAGGGCCAGTCGGCTGGCGGCGAGGGTGAGCAGGCCGATCTGGTCCAGTCGGCGGGCGTAGGCGCGGTCGACGTGGCGGCGGCACTCGGCGGTGTCGACCTCGGCGGCCAGGGCGGTGCGGGAGCGGCTCAGGTCGTTCAGCCGTGCCGGGCCCACTCCGCTGCGGCCCTCGCGCAGGGCGTCGAGGAAGGCGCGGCGGCCGCTGCCGAGCGCGGTCACCGGACCGGCGCCGGTGATGACGACGCGGTGGGCGGCGGGAGTACGGGGCGGGGCGGGGTGGCTACCGAGGACGAGGGAGCAGTTGTTGCCGCCGAACGCGAAGGAGTTGGAGACGACCACGTTCAGCTCCTGTGGCCGGGACCGGTTGGGCACGATGTCGCGGGTGAGCTCGCGGCTCTCGTCGACGTTGACCGTGGGCGGCAGCACCCCGTCGCGCAGTGCCATCACACAG
Source organism: Streptomyces sp. TLI_146 (assembly GCF_002846415.1). NCBI lineage: Bacteria > Bacillati > Actinomycetota > Actinomycetes > Kitasatosporales > Streptomycetaceae > Streptomyces > Streptomyces sp. TLI_146. Next base: position 552,167 of record NZ_PJMX01000001.1, on the reverse strand, counting down.
GTGGCGGCTTCCATGGCACCGGCGGCGCCGAGCATGTGGCCCACCTGCGACTTGGTGCTGCTCATGGGGGCGGCGGTGCGTCCCTGGAACAGGGCGTCCACGGCTTTGGTCTCGGCGCTGTCGTTGGTGGGGGTGCCGGTGCCGTGCCCGTTGACGTAGTCGATGTGCTCGGGGCCCAGGGCGGCCTGGGCCAGTCCGGCGCGCATCGCGCGGTTGGCGCCGTCGCCCGCCGGGTCGGGGGCGGTGGCGTGGTAGGCGTCGCTGGTCAGGGCGTAGCCCAGGACGTGGCTGAGGATGTCGGCGCCGCGCTTTCGGGCGTACGACTCCGATTCGAGGACCAGGAAGGCCGCGCCCTCACCGAGGTTGAGGCCGGTGCTGCGGGAGTAGGGCGCGCAGGGTTCGGAGTCCAGGGCGTTGAGGCTGTCGAAGCCGGCGAGGGAGAGGATGTCGAGGACGTCCACCCCGCCGGCGATCATCACGTCCGCCCGGCCCTCGCGGATCGCGTCGGCGGCGAAGCCGATGGAGTTGGAGCCCGCGGCACAGGCGTTGGAGATGACGACCTTGGGGCCCTTGAACCGGAAGGCGATGCTGAGCGCGTCCGCGGAGGTGTAGAGGGGATAGGTGTAGAGCAGGTCGGCGCGGGTCGACTCGGGGCCGTCACGGAGCAGGTCCCAGTGGAACTGCTCCCCGTGGTCGAGACCGCCCACGGAGGTGCCCACCGCGATGCCCATGCGGTACGGGTCCTGGCTGTCCTGGGGCAGTGCGGCGCTGTCGACCGCCTCCTGGGCGGCGGTGAGGGCCAGCGAGGTGGCGCGGTCGACGCGTCCGCGCAGCCGGGGGTGGGAGGAGGGGGCGGCGGACGCCTCGCCGGAGTACTGGCAGCTGAGTGTCGACACGTCCAGGCGCTGTGTCTTGGCGATGCCGCTCTCGCCTGCGCGGATACCGCGCCAGACGTGCTGTGCGCCGTTGCCGAGCGCACAGCTCAGGCCTATTCCGGTGATGGCCACGCCTTCGAGGCGGTGGTTGCTGAGGCTCATGACTTCTCCTTGCGTGCCGAGGGTGGTGTGCCGAGGGCTCGGCGTGCTCGCGCGCGGGGGCGCCGGGGGAGGGCGGGGCGGGCCGCTGCCCGCCCCGCGGACCGCGTCAGTCCAGCGCGACGTCGAGGCTGGTGGCGGTGAGGAAGGGGGCGGAGACGGTGCGCAGCGCGGTGCCGTCGGCCAGGGCGAACTCCTGGCCGGAGGCGGCCACTTCCGTGTCGACCTGGGCGGTGCCGATCACCCGGGCGAGGCGCGGCGACCAGACCGCGTGGGTGATCACACCCACCGTGGTGTCGCCGGCCGTCACGGCGGTGCCGTGCGAGGGGCGCTCGGTCATCTCCTCGGCGCCGACCCAGCAGACGGGCCGGCGCGGCTGGTCACCGGTGCCCGCGGGCTCCTTGCCGGGTTCGATCATCCACTGGAGGCCGAGATCGACGGCGGTCGCCCGGCCGTCCGCGGCCTCGTGCTCCACGCTGGCGAAGCGGACCTCCATGCGGCACACGTCCACGGCGTCCTTGCCGCACTCCACGGCGCCGAGCGCGGTGAACTCGGCCCGCAGTGCTTCGCCGGCCCCGGCCGGGGCGAAGAACTTGTAGCCGTACTCACCGGTCACCCCGGTGCGGGAGACGGTCAGCGGCCGGCCGTCGTGCTCGGCGGTCACAAAGCTGCGGTAGCCCATGGAGGCCACCGGGAAGGGCAGGTACTTCTGCGCGATGCGGAAGGACGCCGGCCCCTCGACGGCGAGCACGTCGAACTCCTCGCGCACGTCCTGCACGGTGGTGTCCGGGGCGAGGGCGCCACGGGTGAGCAGGTGCTCGGTGGCCTCGGGAGCCTGCGCGGGCCAGATCTCCACCAGGTAGTGGCCGGTGTGGCAGTGGACGAGGATCTCGGACAGGAGCGTGCCGTCCGCGCGCAGCAGCAGGGCCGTCATGCTCTGGCCCTCCAGGAGGAACTCGACGCCGCGAGTGGCCACTTGGCCGAGGAAGTCGGCGGCTCCGGGGCCGGAGACCCGTACCAGGCCGATGTCCGTGTAGTCGAGCAGCCCGCACGACTCGCGCAGTACGGCGTACTCGTCGTGGGTGTGGGTGTATGCGGTCTTCATGGATTCTCCTGGGAAGTCGGGGAGTGGGTGGGGGAGGGGAGTCAGGCGTCGCGTTCGGTGACGGCCAGCCGGACGGTGAGCACCGTGTCGCGGCCGACGGAGGCCTGGCCGGTGACCGAGATGAGGCCGCCGACGCGCGGGCCGCTCTGGAGGCGGAAGACCACCTGGTCGCCGGGGACGACGGGCTTGAGGAACTTCGCCTGGCGGATCTCGGCGAGGTAGCCGACGCGGTCGGCGACGTCGCCCACGATCTCGCCGGTGGCCCGCAGGGCTCCCGCGGTGCCGTAGACGACGGCGGCGAGCTGGGCCACGCACTCCACGAGCAGGACGCCGGGGTAGATCATGCGGCCGGGGAAGTGCCCGGCCAGGACGGCGTCGGACGAGGTGATGTTCTTGATCGCCTCGGCGCTGGTGCCCGGTTCCAGGGCGGTGACCCGGTCGAGGAGGAAGAACGGGTGGCGGTGGGGCAGCAGTCGGGCGATGTCGTCGGCGCTCAGGACGGCGCCGCGCCCCGGGGTGAGGGGCTCGCTCATGACTGCTCCGTCTGGATGTGGTCGAGCAGGCGGTTGAGCGAGAGCAGGCTGTGGGTGTCGTCGTCGGTGATGGTGACGCCGAAGGTGTCCTCGACAGCCATCGCCAGTTCGAGGGTGTCGATCGAGTCGAGCTCCAGACCGCGGCCGAACAGTGGCTGGTCGTCGCCGATGGACGCCGGGTCGACGTCGAGCGCGAGACGGTCGACCAGGAGGGTCTTGACCTCCAGGGCGAGCTCGTGCCGGCGCGCGGCGTGGGTGGTGGCTTCTTCGAGGGACATGACCATGAGGTGTCTCCAGGTGCGATGGGGGTGTGCGGGTGTGGGGAGCGTCGGCGGGCGGGCCGGTGTTCAGCTGATGAGTCCGCCGTCGACGACGAGTGAGGTGCCGGTGATGTAGGAGGCGGTGTCGCCGAGCAGGAACCGCACGGCGGAACCCACCTCCTCGGGGCGGCCGATGCGGCCCAGCGGTACGCCGTCGAGGCTCTCGGTGAGCCGGTCGGGCGGCATCTGGCGGGTCATCGCGGTGTCCACGAACCCGGGGACCACGGCGTTGACCCGTACGCCGTAGGAGCCGAGCTCCTTGGCCATCGACTTGACCATGGCCAGGACCCCCGCTTTGGAGGCCGCGTAGTTGGCCTGGCCGGCGGGCGGGTTGAAGGCGCTCGTGGAGCAGACGGTGACGATGGATCCGCTGCGCCGGCTGGCCATCATCCGTCCGGCCGCCCGGCAGCACAGGAAGGCGCCGGTGAGGTTGGTGTCGATGACCTGGCGCCACTTGGACTCGCCCATCATGACCGCGTAGCCGTCCTGGGTGATGCCGGCGTTGTTGACCAGGGCGTCGAGGCGGCCGTACTGGCGGCGGATGTCCCGGTACATGCGGTCCACGTCCTGTGGCCGGGAGATGTCGGCCTGGACGAGTTCCGCGTCCGGCCTCACCTCGCGCACGGTGCGCAGGGCGGCCTGGGCCTGTTCGGGGTTGCCGCGGTGGTTGAGGAGGACGGTGGCGCCGGCCCGGGCCAGGTCGGTCGCGACGGCGAGTCCGATTCCCTTGGTGGCGCCGGTGACGAGCGCGATGCGTCCTTCGAGTTCGGTCACGAGCTGTCCTTCGGTGTCGCGGTGGTCAAGACGGGGTCGCCGCTGGGGTGCGGTGGCGGGGAGGAAGGGGTGCGCAGGGCGTCCTGCACGCCCAGGTGCGTGGCCTCGCGGGCGATCTCGCGCCCCAGTCCCGTGAGCACCCGCCCGGGTCCGGCCTCCACGAAGAGGCCGACGCCCCGGTCGCGCAGGGTGGTGACGGTGCGCCGCCACTGCACGGGGCGCAGCATCTGCCACGGCAGTTCGTCGTGGTATTCCTCGATGTCCTCGACCACGCGGCCGGTGGTGCTGGAGATGAGGGGGGTGCGGGGCGGGTGGAGCCGGGCCCGGGCCAGTTCGGCGGCCAGGGGTGGCAGCGCCGGTGCCATCAGGGGGGAGTGGTAGGCCCCGCCGACGGCCAGTTGCCGGGCTCGCAGCGCCCCCAGTGCCTGGGCCCGTTCGACGACGCGGCGTACCGCCGGTGTGCTGCCGGAGACGACGGCCTGGCGGGGGGAGTTGACGTTGGCGACCGTCACCAGGTCCGTGCCGTGGCAGGCCTCGCGGCATATCGCGCGGACCAGGTCCAGGGGCAGCCCCACGATCGCGGCCATGGACCCCGGAGACAGGCGGGCCGCGTCGCGCATGGCCCGGCCCCGGCAGGAGACCAACCGCAGCGCGGTGTCCAGGTCCAGGCTCCCGGCGGCGTACAGGGCGGTGAACTCACCGAGGCTGTGCCCGGCGACGCAGGAGGGCCGCAGTCCGTGGTCGGTGAGGCAGGCCAGTGCCGCGGCCGACCAGACGAAGACCAGGACCTGGGCGATCTCGGGGTCGGTGAGGGTGCGGGCGTCGGCCGTGGACATCAGCTCCGCGACCGGCAGGCCCGTCACCTCCTCGGCGCGGGCGACGACCTGGGTGGCCGCTGCCCCGAACCGGTCGGCCTCGCGGCCCATGCCGGGGAACTGGCTGCCCTGTCCGGGGAAGACGAAGGCGGTCGGGGTGTCGGTCATGGCGTGGTGCCTTCGGGCCGTGCCGGTGCGTGGGCGGCGGCCCATGCGGCGGCCATGTCGTCGCCGAGGTCGTGTGCGCCGCCCACCATCTCCACCCCGCACTCGGTCGCCCAGCGCTCCAGTGCGCCGTGCAGGCGGATGGGCCAGACCGGTTCGCCGGGCGCGACCTCGACCTCGATGTCCTTGAAGGCGGTGTCCATCGGCAGGCCGCCGACGGCCTTGACGACGCCTTCCTTGACGCCGAACGCCTTGCCCAGGAGCCGCTCGTACGGTGTGTCCGCGTCGGCGCGGTCCTCGGCGGTGCGGCGCTCGGCCAGCGTGAAGACGCGCTGCAGGAGCTCCCCCTTGGTCCGGGCGACCGCCAGGTCCCAGCGGCACAGGTCGACGAGGTCGATGCCCGCCGCGTGAACGTCGTGGGGCATGGCGCGAAGAATTTCTGACATTTCCATCGACGACTCCTGTCGCTGCGCGATGGCCGGAGAAACGGAAGAACGGAATGGGGGAGGGTCCGGCCGGAAAGCGAATTCGGGTTTCCGGTGCTGCCCGGTGATCCCTTCCGGAAATGAAGTTAGGTTCCGTCGAGCATTTGTGTCAACCGATCTGTCATGGTTGTCCATGTCTCTTACCTGCTGTGAAAGCCCTCTTCTGTGAGGCTGTAAGAGGTGACATAAATGTGTAAGATTTCACAGCTCAGCGTCATGGTGGAAGGCGCTGGGTAATGCTTTTGGATGGCTGTTGACGGCTCTATCCGTACCTGTCTAGCCTGCAAGTGCCGATGCGGCTGGTTTCCGCATTTCGGCGCCCGTCGAGGAATTTCGGATTCCTCCGGGCGTGCCTTTTCTGAACCCCCGTGAGAGAAGAGAGGCGTCATGCCGCGCTGGGTTGAAACGGTCTCCGCCATCGAGGGCTGGAACCACATCGATACGACCGCCCGGGTCCGCTGGGGCGAATGCGATGTGCAGGGCCATGCCTACTACGCCAGCTACGTTCCGTGGTTCGACCTGGGGCGAGAGGCGTTCGCCCTCGCCGTGGGCGTCGACTTCTGGAACTACACGATCACCACGACGAACTTCCGGGCGCGCTTCCACGAGCCGGCCAAGTACCTGGACGACCTGACCATCCGCACCTGGGCGGTCACCCCGCGGCGCCATCTCGAGTGCCACTACGAGATCTACCGCACCAACGGCGGACGTCTCCTGGCGGAAGCCCACTCGGTGCACTCGCTCGTCGATCCGGCCACCGGCCGGCTGATGCGTGCCACCGACGAACTCCACGACAAGTTCGAGGAGTTCATGGAACGCCGCCGCGCCGAAGCGGCCGCCTCGCACGCCTGACCCCCACCCCGACACCACCGGCGGCCCGCCCGTGCCGTCCGCCGTCTCACGCCACCGCCGAACGCCCCCAGGAGGCAAGGCATGAACTCACCCGCCCTCGAGCAGCTGCGAGCCGCACTGCAAGGACAGTTGATCACCCCGGACGACCCGGAGTACGACACCGTGCGCCGCGTCTTCAACGCGATGATCGACCGTCGGCCCGCACTCATCGTGCGCTGCCTCGGTACCGCCGACGTCCTCGCGGCCCTGGCCCACGCCCGCGAGGAAGGCCTGCCCGTCGCCGTACGCGGCGGCGGCCACAGCATCGCCGGCCACGGCACCTGCGACGGCGGGCTGCTCATCGACATGTCCCTGATGCGGGCGGTCCACGTCGATCCCGAGCGCCGCACCGTGCGCGCCCAGGCCGGCGCGACGCTGGGCGATGTCGACCGCGAGTCCCAGGTCCACGGCCTGGCCGTGCCCAGCGGCCAGGTCTCCGAGACCGGCATCGCGGGCCTCACGCTGAGCGGAGGCATGGGCATGCTCCAGCGGAAGTACGGGCTGACCTGCGACAACCTGCTCTCGGTCGACATGGTCACGGTGAACGGGGAGCTGGTGACCGCCAGCGCCGACCAGCACACGGAGCTGTTCTGGGCCCTGCGCGGTGGCGGCGGCAACTTCGGCGTCGTCACCTCGTTCGAGTACCGGGCCCACCCGGTGGGGCCGATGATGCTGGCCGGCATCGTCGCCTACCCGGTCGAAGAGGCCCCGGCGGTCCTGGAGTTCCTGCACCAGCAGATCGCGGACACACCGGACGAGCTGAGCACCGACGTCGTCTTCCTGCGGGTGCCGTCCTTGGAGTTCTTCCCCGAGGAGCACCGGGGCCGGTCCGTCGTCGGCTTCTTCCTGCGCTACGCCGGTGACGTGGAGGACGGCTGGGACGTGGTGCGGCGCTTCCGCGAGTTCGGTGAGCCGCTCGTCGACGTCATCGCCCCGATGCCGCTCGTCCACGTCCAGTCGATGCTGGACCCGGCCAACCCGCGCGACCACCAGCAGTACTGGACCAGCGAGTTCCTGCCGCGGTTCGGTCCCGCCGAGCGGGAGACCGTGGCGCGCATCGGTGCGAACCTCCCCTCGCCCCAGACCGTGCTCCAGGTGATCCCGTTCGACGCGGAGCCCACCCGGGTGCCCGCCGACGCCACCGCCTTCGCCCACCGCGAGGAGAGCTGGCTGATCCATATCGTCGGCCAGTGGCCGGATCCGGCCGACAACGACCGCTGCCGGGGCTGGGTCCGTGACGCGGGCGCCCAGCTGAGGGCGTTCGGCACCGGCGCCGCCTACCTCAACCTGCTCAGCGAGGACGAGGCCGACATGCGGGTCAACGCGTTCTGGAACGACGCCCGCCTGCAGCGCCTCGCCAAGCTCAAGGCCCAGTACGACCCCGGCAACCTGCTCCGCTTCAACCACAACATCCCGCCCGCCCCGACTGAGGACGAGCGGTGAACACCGCTGCCGACCGCCGCGTACGGGTCGCCGTCGTGGGCGCGGGATTCGGCGGCCTGGGTGTGGCCATCGCCCTCAAGCGGGCCGGCCACCACGACTTCGTCGTGCTGGACAAGGCGCCCGGGATCGGTGGCGTCTGGCGGGACAACACGTACCCCGGCGCGGCCTGCGACGTGCCCGCCTCCCTCTACTCGTACTCCTTCGGCCCTCGCTACCCCTGGTCACGGCGGTACGCCCCGCAGGCCGAGATCCTCGACTACCTGCGCTCATGTGTGGCCGCCCACGGTCTCGGCCCCCATCTGCGGTTGGGGGAGGAAGTCGTCGAAGCCGTCTTCGACGAGGAGCGGCTGCTGTGGCGGCTGCGCACCGCGGCCGGGAAGACGATCGAGGCGGAGGTGTTCGTCGCCGCCTGCGGCCAGCTCAACCGGCCGGTCGTCCCCCGCATACCCGGCGCGGAACGCTTCACTGGACACGCCTTCCACTCGGCGCGGTGGGACCACGGCCACGACTTGCGCGGCCGGCGCGTGGCCGTCGTCGGCACCGGAGCGAGCGCCCTCCAGATCGTTCCGGCCATCGCCGACGAGGTGGCCCACCTGACCGTCTTCCAGCGTTCGGCCCCGTATGTCGTCCCCAAGTGGGACCGCCGCCTGCGCAGCTCGCGGCGCCTGCCCCGCCCGGTGCGGGACCTGCGGCACAAGGCCGCGCGCCTGGGGTGGTGGCTCTTCAACGAGTCGCTGGTGAGCGGGCTGACCCGGCGCTGGCCCACGGCCGGGCTGACCCGCCGCGGCAGCCAGGCGCAGTTGAGCAAGCAGCTCACCGACCCCGTACTGCGCGCACGGCTCACCCCGACCACCGCCGTGGGATGCAAACGGGTCGGTATCTCCAGCACCTACTACCCGGCGTTGCAACGCCCCGATGTCACCCTGGTGACCGAACCGATCACGGAGCTGACCGAGACGGCGATCCATACGGCGGACGGCCTGCGGCACGAGGTCGACACGATCGTGTACGCGACCGGCTTCGCCACCACCGACTTCCTCAGCCCGCTGCGGGTGCGCGGACGGCGCGGCGCGGAGCTCTCGCGGCTGTGGAGCGAGGGGGCCCGCGCCCACCTGGGGATGACGGTGCCGGGATTTCCCAACCTGTTCCTCGTCTACGGACCGCACACCAACATCGGCGCCGGCTCGGCCGTCTACATGATCGAGAGCCAGATCCGCTACATCAAGGCGGCGGTCCTCGAACTCGCCAAGGGCGAGCTGGCCTACCTCGAAGTGAGGCCCGAGGTCGCCGAGGCCTTCGACGCCGAGATGACCCGGCGCACCCGGCGCTCGGTGTGGGCGACCTGCACCAGCTGGTACCGGCATGCCTCGGGCCGCGTGACCAACAACTGGCCCGGCCAGACAGCGGAGTACCGGCGCCGCACCGCGCGCCTGAACCTCGCCGACTTCCGTTCCCCCCTGCCCCACCAGCGCCGGCCGTGACGCCGTGCCCGGCTCACCCACCGCAAGGAGCGCCATGACCACGCACCCCCCACCGCACCCGCAGTCGGACGCGCAGTTCATCCTCAACGCGCTGCGCGAGCAGGGGTTCCCGCCGCTGGAGAGCGCCGACGTGCCCGAACTGCGCCTGCTGGTCGGCCGGTTGCGGCAGGCGCAAGGGGATCCGGAGCCCGTGGCCCGCGTCCTGGCCACGTTCGTACCCGGCCCGGCGGGCCTGCTGCCGGTCCGGGTGTACCAGCCGGAGCCGCGTCCGGGGCCGCGTCCGCTCCTGGTGTTCTTCCACGGCGGCGGCTGGGCCGCGGGCGATGTCGACCTGGTCGACAGGTCCCTGCGCCGACTGGCCAACGCGACCGGCGCGGTCATCGCCAGCGCCGGGTACCGCCTCGCCCCCGAAACCCAGTTCCCCGGGCCCGCGCAGGACGCGTACGCGGCCCTGTGCGCGCTCGCCGCACGCGCCGCCGAGCTCGGCGCCGACCCCGGCCATCTGATCGTCGCGGGTGAGAGCGCGGGGGCCAACCTGGCCGCCGCCGCTTGCCGAAGGGCACTGCGGGAGGGCGGGCCCCGCCCCGCCCTGCAGATCCTCATCTGCCCTCCGCTGGCGCCCGCGCGGGACAACCCCTTCCCTTCCTACCGCGAGAAGGCCGACGGCTATCTCAACACCCGTGCGGCGATGGAGCGGTTCTGGGACCTGTACGTGCCCGATCCGGACGCGGCCCGCGACCCGCTGGCCGCCCCGCTCCTCGCCGACGACTTCGCCGGGCTGCCTCCGGCGCTCGTCCTGACCGCCGAGCACGACCCGCTGCGCGACGAGGCGGAGGAGTACGCGCGGCTTCTGGAGCGCGACGGGGTGCCCGCGGTGGTGCGCCGTATGCCGGGAGCGCTGCACATCTTCTTCCTTCTCCCGCACCTCACCGCCTTCCGCACGGCGCTGAGACACATCGAACGCTCCGTGCGCGACCACCCCCCGACCGCGCCGCCGGGCCACCCCCGCCCGCGATGCCGGGGTGCGGCCTCATGACCACTCACACCCGGCCCACAGGAAGGGGCACCGGCATGCACCACCGCCACATCTACCTCGACGGCGCTTGGACCGCCTCCACCGGGCGATGCGTCATCGACGTGGTCGAGCCCGCCACCGAGCAGGTGATCGGCTCGGCACCGGGCGGCACACCCGAGGACGTCGACGCCGCGGTACGCGCCGCACGGCGGGCGTTCGCGGGCTGGGCCGAAACCCCCGCAGGAGAGAGGGCCGCGTATCTGCGACGCATCGCCGAAGGGATCGAGCGCCGCGCACCGGACCTCGCCGAGCTGATCGCCCGCGAGGTGGGGACACCCATCGGCTTCGCCCGCCTGGCCCAGGTCGGCCTCGCGGCCCTGGCCTTCCGCACCGCCGCGGATGTGGGGGAGGCCTACCCCTACGAACAGCCCCAAGGGCCCTCGCTCCTCATCCGTGAACCGTTCGGCGTCGTGGGCGCGATCACGCCGTGGAACTACCCCCTGTTCCAGGTCGCCGCGAAGGCCGCCTATGCCCTCGTGGTCGGCAACACCGTGGTGATCAAGCCCAGCGAGGCGGCGCCGCTGAGCGTCTTCGTCCTGGCCGAGATCATGGACGAAGCCGGGCTGCCCGCCGGGGTCGTCAATCTGGTGAGCGGGACCGGGCCGGTGGCCGGTCAGGCCCTCGCCACCCACCCGGACGTCGACTTCGTCTCCTTCACCGGCTCCACCGCGGTGGGCAGGACGATCACCCGGGCCGCGGCCGACACGGTCAAGCGGGTCGCCCTGGAACTGGGCGGCAAGAGCCCCACGGTGCTGCTCGCGGACGCCGATGTCGCCGACGTCGTGCCCCGGGCGGTGGCCGCCGCCTTCGTCAACAACGGGCAGACATGCTGCGCCCTGACCCGTCTGGTGGTGCCCCGCAGCCGCAAGGGCGAGGTCGAACGGGCCGCGGCGAAGGCCGCCGAGTCGACCCAGGTGGGACACCCCCTGCTGCCCGGCACCCAGCTCGGCCCCCTGGTCTCCGCCGGACAGCGCGACCGGGTTCTGCGCCACGTCCGACGGGCCCTGGGACAGGGCGCCACGCTGATCACCGGCGGCGCGGAGCCCCCCGAGGACCAGCCGTACGGCTACTACGTCCGCCCCACGGTCCTGTCCGACGTCACCACCGCGATGGACGTCCAGCACGAGGAGGTCTTCGGCCCGGTGCTGGTGATCGAGTGCTACGAGGACGACGTCGAGGACGACGCCGACGCCGAGGCCGTCGCGCTGGCCAACGCCACGCCCTACGGGCTCGCCGCCGCGGTGTGGTCGGCCGACCCGGACCGCGCCCTGGCCGTGGCCCGGCGCATCCGGGCCGGACAGGTCGAGGTGAACGGCGGGGGCTTCAACCCCCGCGCTCCCTTCGGTGGTTACCGGCAGTCCGGAAACGGCCGTGAACACGGCGTCTTCGGACTGGAGGAGTTCCTCGAAGTCAAATCCGTCCAGCTCTGAACTCTCCCCCCACCCCTCCCGTACTGACAGGAAACGGTTCCCATGCTCCGTACCATGTTCACTTCCAAGATCCACCGTGCCACCGTCACCCAGGCCGACCTCCACTACGTCGGCTCCCTCACGCTGTGCGCCGACCTGATGGACGCCGCCGGCCTGCTGCCGGGCGAGAAGGTGGACATCGTCGACATCAACAACGGCAACCGGCTCTCCACCTATCTCATCGAAGGCCCGCGCGGCTCCGGCGTGGTCGGCATCAACGGGGCCGCGGCCCGGCTCATCAGCCCCGGCGACCTGGTGATCATCATCGCGTACGGGCTGGTCGAGGCCTCCGAGGCCACCAAGGTCGAACCCAAGGTCGTCTTCGTCGACGCGGACAACAAAGTCGTCTCCCTCGGCTCCGACCCCGCCGAGGCGACGCCCGACGGAACCACCCTGCGCGGCGACCACATCTTCGTCGACTAGCTCCCTCCCCCCCCCGTAACCGCCCGCCGGGGCAGGGGCCGCGCCCCGACGCCGCCCCTGCCCCGGCGGCGCGTTGCACAACCGCATCGGAGAAAACAGATGTGCGGAATCACTGGATGGGTGTCGTACGACGGTGGCCTCGCCGGACGGCGTCATCTGCTGGACCGGATGACAGCCACGATGACCGGACGCGGACCGGACGCCGGAGGCACCTGGTCCGACCGGCACGCGGCGCTGGGCCACCGCAGGCTGTCCATCATCGATCTGGCCGGCGGCGCCCAGCCGATGACCGCCGCCACCGACGGCGGCACGGTGGCGCTCACCTACAGCGGAGAGGTCTACAACTTCCGCCAGCTGCGGGGCGAACTGCGCGCCCGCGGCCACCGGTTCACCACCGCCAGCGACACCGAGGTGGTGCTGCGCGGCTACCTGGAGTGGGGCGAGGCCGTCGTCGACCACCTCACCGGCATGTACGCCTTCGGCGTGTGGGACGGGCGCACCGAACGACTGCTCCTGGTCCGTGACCGGCTCGGGATCAAACCCCTCTACTACCAGAGCACACCTGGTGGCGTGGTCTTCGGCTCCGAGCCCAAGGCGCTGCTGGCCCACCCGGACATCCGCCCCGTGGTGGACCTCGACGGACTGCGCGAGATCATGCTCGGGGTCAAGACCCCCGGCGCGGCCGTCTGGAAGGGCATGCGCGAACTCCCGCCCGCACACATCGCCGTGCTCGACCGCTCGGGTCTGCGCGAGCGGTCCTACTGGGAGCTGCGAGCCACCGATCACACGGACGGCCGGGAGGCGAGCGCCGCACATCTGGGCGCTCTGCTCGAAGGCTCCGTCAGGGAGCAACTGGTCGCCGATGTGCCGCTGTGCACCCTGCTGTCCGGGGGGCTCGACTCCAGCGCCATCACGGGGCTGGCCGCCCGTGAACTCGCCTACGGCGGTGATGCGCTGCGCTCCTTCTCCGTCGACTTCGTCGGCCACAGCGACCACTTCGTCCCCGACGAACACAACGTCAGCCCCGACACCGCCTACGCCCGGGCCGTGGCCGACCACGTGGGCTCCCGCCACACCAACCTGGTCCTGGATCCGGCGGCGCTCGCCGACCTCGACGTGCGGCGCGCCTGTGTGGCGGCCCGGGACCTGCCCATCGGGCGCGGCGACATGGACCATTCGCTGCTGCTGCTCTTCCGCGCGGTGCGCGAGCACTCGACCGTCGCGCTGTCCGGGGAGGGAGCCGACGAGATGTTCGGCGGGTACTGGTGGTTCCATGACCCGGCGCTGCGTGCGAGCGCGGGCTTTCCCTGGCTGACCGCCGCCACCGGCGGCGTCCGGCAGGAGCGCACGTTCTTGCGGGCCGAGTGCCAAAGGGCGCTGGACATACCGGAGTTCGCCGAGCAGCGCTACCGCGAGGCCGTCGCGGCGACCCCCGTCCTCGACGGTGAGGGAGCGGAGCGGCGCAGAGCCCGTGAACTGCTCTATCTGCACCTCACGCGGAGCCTCGGCGGGATGCTGGACCGCAAGGACCGCCTCAGCATGGCCGCCGGCCTGGAGGTGCGGGTGCCCTTCTGCGACCACCGGATCGTCGAGTACGCGTACAACATCCCCTGGCCCCTGCACGTCTTCGACGGGCGGGAGAAGAGCGTTCTGCGCGCGGCCACCGGCCACGTCGTGCCGGAGGTGGTTCGGCGCCGCACCAAGAGCCCGTACCCCATGACGCGGGACGTCCGCTACATCGAGGCGTTGCAGCGGCAGGCCCTGGACGTCCTGGCGGAGCGGGACGCGGCGGTCTTCGCCCTGGTGGACCGCCAGGCCGCCGTGCGGGCGGCCAGTACACCGTGGGGGGCCTGTGCGAACGCGCCGGGACAGCGCCTGGTGTTGGAGAAGCTCCTCGACCTGCACGTCTGGCTCGACCTGTACAAGCCGGAGCTGGTGATGTGCTGACAGGAGAGGCGCGGTGGGCATGAGGAAGGCCCCGGTTCGGCTGCCAGACCGAACCGGGGCCCTTTCCTTGTGCCCTTGGTTTCTACGGGTAGAGGGACTCGTACAGCTCGCGGAAGCGGGCGTGCACGACGGGGCGGGCGACCTTCATGGAGATGGTCAGTTCTCCGTCGGCCATGCTGAGATCGCGGTCGAGGACGTGGAACGCCTTGGCACGGAAGTACTCCTGGAGGGTGCTGTTGGCCGCCTCCACCGCGCGGCCCATCTCCTCCAGCAGGAGCGGTTCGGCGGCCAGGGCGCGCGGATCGGTGGGCAGACCGCGTTCGGCGGCCCACTGGGCGGCGCGCTCCGCGTCCAGCGTGAGCAGCGCGACCAGGTGGGGTCTGGCCTCGCCGTAGAGCACGGCCTGGGAGACGAGGGGGTGGGTGCGCAGCTCCCGCTCCAGGGGGTGGGGGGTGACGGCCATGCCGTTGGAGAGCTGGATGAGTTCCTTCTTGCGGCCGGTCAGGTGCAGATAGCCGTCCGGGTCCAGTTCGCCGAGGTCGCCGGTGTGCAGCCAGCCGTCGCGGACGGTGCCGAACTCGCCCTCGTCGTAGCCCCAGTAGCCGTGGAAGACGTGGTCGCCCTTGATGAGGACTTCGCCGTCGTCGCTGATGGCTATCTCGACACCGGGCAGGGGTTTGCCGACGGTGCCCAGACGGTTGTCTTCGGGAGTGTTGGTGGTCGCGGCGGCCGCGGTCTCGGTCATTCCGTAGCACTCGACCAGGGGAAGTCCGCAGCCGACGAAGAAGGACAGGAGGTCCGCGGAGACCGGTGCTCCTGAGACGGTCGCGCGGCGCAGGTTGGCGCCGAAGCGCTCGCGCACTTCGGCGAACAGGGTGCTGTCGGTGTGCTCGAACCACTCCTGGAGTTCGGCCGGCACCGGTTCGCCCGCGGCCCGCATCCGCCGCACGCGCAGGCCGGTGCGTGCGGCGTCGATGAGTTCGGTGCGCTCGCGGGCGGAGCGGGAGGCGAGGACCGACCGGTAGATCATCTCCAGTGCGAGGGGGACGAGCGGGACGATGGCGGGTGCCGTGGCGCGCAGCTCGGCCGGCATGGTGTCGGGCGAGGCGCCCTGGAAGCTGGTGAAGGTGTATCCCGACCACCAGCTGAGCAGTTGCATGAGGAGCGCGATGGTGTGCGGGCCGGTGACGACGAAGATGGAGCCGTGCGCGGTGTCCGGTGAGCGCCGTGGTGGCGAGGGGTGTGCCCGCAGGACCGCCACATAGTTGCCGTGGGAGAGGGCGCAGCCCTTCTTCGGGCCGGTGGTTCCCGAGGTGTAGATGATGACCAGCAGGTCGTCGGGTGTGACCGCGGCACGGCGTCGGGCGAGTGCGGCGGCGGGCACCGCATGGGTTCCCGCGCCGCGGAGCTCGTCGAGTGTCGTCGGCGGGTCGGTGGAGCCGGGGTCCGCGTCGATGACGATGATGTGGCGCAGTCCCGGCAGCCGGGGCAGAGCGGTGCGTATCTTGCCGAGCTGCTCACCGTCCTCGCAGATCACCGCCTTCGCGTCACAGTCGTTGATGACGTGGACGATCTCTTCGGGGACGGTGGTGGGCAGCAGCGAGACCAGGACCAGGCCGCAGGAGGCGGCGGCCAGGAGGGTGAGGGTCCACTCGGGGCGCAGCCGGCTCTGGATGGCCACCCGGTCGCCGGGGGCGAGGCCCAGGGCCAGCAGCCCGCGGGCGATCTCGTCGGTGGCCTCGTGGGCTTCGGCGAAGGTGAGGTGGCGCGGTGTTCCCTCCGGAGTGCGCCAGCGCAGGGCCGGGGCCTGCGGCCAGCGTTCGGCGCCAAGAGGTGCGAGGTCGGCGAGGGTGGAAGGGGTGCGGGGCATGGTGGTCACTCGCCTCCCGGCGTGCGGCGGTAGGCGGCCTGGGTGTCCGGCTGGGTGTCGAGCATGTAGCCCTTGCCCCACACCGTCTTGATGACCAGGCCGAGCGGAGCGAGGCGTCGGCGCAGCCGCAGGACGCGTACGTCCAGGGCGTTGCGGCGGGGCATCTCGCCCTCGGGCCACATGCGCCGTGTCAGGTCCTCGCGGCTGACGGTGGTGCGGTAGGAGGCGAGCAGCATACGGACCAGCTCCGCTTCGCCCTGCCCGAGCGGCACTGCCTGGTCGGCGAAGTGCAGGATCCCGTGGTGGTCGACGACCGGGTCCCGGGGAGCCGCGCGCATCTGGAGGGCGGCTTGGCGCGCCTGGAGGTCCTGGGGGTCGGCGGGTGTGCGGATCCAGTCTTCCAGCTGGTCGACGCAGTGCGGGGGAGGCGCGGTCGGTGCGACGAGGAGCAGGCGGGGAACGCCCTGGGCCCGGCACTGGTCGAGCTGGTGGGACTGCTCGGGCCAGCGCAGGATGTGGACCGCGGTGGTCGGGGTCCGCGCCGCAGTGCCGGGGAAGGGGCGGCCCGGGGGCGGCAGGCGGTGGGGGCGGGGAGGGCCGGGGAGGGTGAGGGGGAGAGTCACGGTTGCCTTCCTTGGAACGGGGACGCGATCTGCTGGACCGTTAAGGACGGGAGGTGTGCCCGGGAGGCCGGACCGGAGGGGTCGCGGCGCAGGATTCACACAAGCCGCTCGCGGGAGGAGATTCCAGAGGGTGAGGTGTGCCCTCGGTGTGCCTGCGGGGCGATGGCCGTGGCGGGCAGGGCATCGTAGGTGAACGTGTGGCGGATGAGAACGTCCAGCTCAGTGGCGGTGAAGTCGTCGTCCGGCGCGGTGTGTGCCACCGGCTCGAGCAGGGTGCGGGCCGCCTGGCGCGTGATGTGCACGACGGCCGGCAGGGGCGATGCGGCGCGTGCGGGTCCGTGGGGCGGCTGGTCGGCCGGGGCGAGTAGGCGCAGCGCGTTGTCCGGGGCTCCCTGGGTCGCTTGCTGGGCGGCGAGCAGGACCAGCGCCCAGAGCCCCGGCTCGGGGTCACGGGCCAGTACGCCGGCTCTCAGTGCCGCCACGTAGGCCGCCTGCGCGTGTGCCTGGTCGCCGAGTTCGTACGCCAGGAGGCCGGTGAGGCACGCGGCGTGGGCGGCGGCCGTCAGCAGGCGCGCGCCCAACTCCGTTCCGTAGGAAGCGCTGTGGAGCAGCTCGGTGACCATGCGCAGCTCGGCGTCCGCCAGCACGCGGCTGGTTGACGGGGCTTCGGTGCGGCACAGCTCCCTCAGCTGGCGGTGGCGCGCCTCCAGGGCGGTCACGGTGTCCTCGGCCGGTGGCCTGCCCGCGCGTTGCGGTGCCGGGGGCTGTGTACGGGAGGACTCCTGCCAGTGGGTGAGCAGTTGGTCCACGGAGCCCGCGCAGACGGTGAAGTGGGCGTCGTCGGGGGCGGGGGTCCGCACGGAGCGGGTGAGGGCGCGCAAGGAGCGCAGGGCTTCTTCGGCCGTCCAGGGGGCACACAGCGGCACGGACGGCTCGTCGGCGACGTGGAGCCAGTGCGGCCAGCCCAGGCGGAGGACTTCGGCGCGGGGCACACCGTGGAGGCGGGCGATGGTGAACTGCGCGGTCAGTTCCGGGGTGACCTTCCCCGACTCCCAGCGGGCGATCTTCTCCCGGCGGGCGGCCATGGTGCCGAAGCCGAGTTCCGCGTGCTTACGGGCGATGAGCTGGGCGTATGCGGCGTGCGAGAGTCCTTCCTTCCTGCGCAGCGAGGAGAGCGGGTGGGTGATCGGGCTCTTGTGTGTAGGGCACATCGGCAGACGCATCTCGTGGAGGGGGAGGGGACGGGCTGTCCGGCGGGAGGTCCTGGCGCACGGGTGGGCAGCTGGTGTCTTCGAGCCTGGCAGCGCCTGGACGTGGTGTCCCTACGGTCACCACCACAGACATCCGCGGTCCGCGTGGCGGTAGGCCTTCGGTACCGAAGGCCTACCCCTTCGGTGGGAGACGTCGGGTTTTCTGGGGTGCTCACCGTAGGGACGGCGCGTCTTTCCTGCGGCAGGCTTCCCGTGGCGGCCGGTGTCCCGGCTGCGCACCCCGCCGATCGGCGGGGTAACTGCAGCCGGCGCGCGGATGAAATCGACTCATTTCAGGCGGAGAGTGGTGTGTGGAAAGCGCACACGCTCCCTGGGCCAGTCGGCCGGCGAGAACCCCGACGAAAGAGTGCATCCATGACGCGTGAGCTGACTGCTCCCCGTGCTGCCATCACCCGCCCACGCAGGCCGCTGATCGCACGCAACGCCGTTTTCGCCCGTGCCTGGGCCGCGCAACTGCTGAGCCAGAGCGCCACACGCATGTACCAGATGGGCGCCCTGTGGTGGCTCCTGGGGCAGGTCGCCACCGGTGACCGGGGGCTCGCCTCCGGGCTGTTCCTGGTATGTGCGGCGCTCCCACCCGTAGCCTTCGCGCCGCTCGTCGCGCGCACGATAGCGGCCCACCCCAGCCGCACCGTGCTGGGTGTCGCGGTGCTCGGCGGTGCGGTGCTGATGGCGGTGCTCGCGGCCTACGGGGTCCTGGCCGACGTGCCGACCCTGGCCGTGTATCCCGCGATGTTCGGACTGGCCGCCTGCCAGGCGTTGTTCGACCCGTGTCTGACCAAGGCCATACCGGAACTGGTCGAGGACGACGACATCGAGGACGCCACCGCCTTCGAGCAGTCGAGCTACTCATTGGTAGGTATGGCCGGGGCCCTGTTCGGTGCGGTCCTGGTCGACTGGATCGGCCTGACCGGTGTGGTGCTCGTCAGCGCGGCCGCCTACCTGGGCGCGGCCGTCTTCGTGGCCACCGTCCGCCCCCGGCCACAGCCGGTGGACGGCGACGACGGGGTAGAGGCCGGCATCCTCGGCGCCTGGCGCCTGCTGGCCGGCCTTCCCTTCGTCAGGCTCGCACTGATCTGCTTCGCGGCGGCCAACTTCTTCATCACGGCCACCTTCGTGATCCTTCCGCTGTACACGAAGAACGTGCTGCACGCCCCCGCCCTCACGCTGGGGATGCTGGAGGGGGCGCTGTGGCTGGGGCTGCTGATCGGTGTGTTCACCGGCAAGCACCTGCGGGGCCATCCCGCCTTCATCGGAAGTGGGTGCGTGGCACTGTTCGGCCTGGCGGTCGCCGTACCGGCGCTCACCGCCCAGCGCGGTGTGGTGCTGGTCGCCCTGGCGGTGGCGGGCTGGGCCGTGGGCGCGACCAACGTGGTGTTCGTCGCCGCCTTCCAGCGCGCCGTGCCCACTGCCGCCAAGGCCGCGTTCTTCTCGGCGATGCTGGCCCTGCTCGGCGCCGGATTCCCGGTCGCCGCCTTCTTCTTCGGCCTGGCCGGCGACCTGGTCCCGACCCAGGCCCTCTTCCTCGTCCAGACCGCCGGGCTGCTGCCGATCGCCGCCGTCCTGGCGCTGCGCGGCCACTCGGCCCCCATCCCGTAACCGGGCGCCCCGACCTCCACGAGCAGTGCTCGGACACCGCGACACAGAAGGAATCACGATGACCACCACACTGGCCCGACCCGCCGCACACACCAGGGTCCTGGTGGACACCGCCGTCCCCGACGACGTGGCCGCGCTGCGGGACCTGTACCAAGCGGTGTACGGCGACTGCTATCCGCTGCCTCTGGGAACGGACCCGGTCGCCATGGTGACTGCCATGGACGACTCCACCGTGGACTGGCGGGTGGCCCGCGACACGGCGACCGGTGAGCTGGTCGGATCGGCACTGCTGCGCAGCGACATGCCGCTGCGCATCGGCAAGGTCGAGGGAATCGTCGTGCATCCGGACCACGGCGGCGCGGGCATCGCCGGGCTGCTGCTGGAGACGCTGATGGACTCGGCGTTCGGCGCCGACGGGCGTCTGGACTCGGTGTACGCCACCGCGCGGTGCGTCTCGCCCGCCCCGCAGCGACTGCTGCTGCGGCACGGTTTCCACCCCCTGGGTGTGCTCCCCGGCGCGGTCACCCTGCGCGAGGTGGAGACCCTTGCCCTGCTGGTCCGCTACCGGGACGGCATCCCCACCCGCCGCCGGGCGCCGGGAACGGTTCCCAGGGAACTGGCGCCCCTGCTCGAAGCGGCGCGCAGCCACGGTGTCGACTTCGACGACCTCCAGGTGGCGACGGAGCTGGTGGCCGCGCGCACCCGGACGGACACCGACCTCGAGGTGAGTCACGACGCCGGGCTCGTCCTGAAACGTTTCGCACGGGCAGCATCCGGCACGGCACCCGCCCTGCCGCTGCACCGGCCGAACACACTGCTCATGACGCCCGACGGCCGCTTCGAGGCGTACGCCGTCATCGACGCCGTCGCCGGCAACGGTCTGCTCCTGGGCGGCCATCCGTCCCCCGAGGACCCGGAGGAGGCACTCGGCGACATCCTGCGGGAGATGGCCGACCGAGGGGCCGCCTATATCGAGGCGGTACTGCCCCTGCACGACAGGAACCGCATCGAGCAGCACCTCGCCCACGGCTTCACCCCCACCGCTCTCTATCCCGCGATGCGCCTGGAGGACGGGATATGGCACGACTACCTGCTGCTCGGTCACACCACCGCGCGCGTGGACGCGGACGCACTCGACGTTGACGAGCGGTTCTCGCCGTACGTGCAACAGCACAGCCATGTTCGGGCCCCCGCCTGCCCGAATCCTTCCGACACCGTGAAGCGAGGGTGAACCATGACCACCTCCTCGGCTCTGGACGCGCGACCCGCGCATCTGAAGTACTTCGACCCGCTGCCCGTACCGGACGCGACGGCACTCGGGCAGTTGCAGCGGCTCGGTGATCTGCGCGAGCCGTACGCGACAGGCCCAGCCGTCGACGAGTTGTTCGCCGCCGCGGTCAACGAGGTCACCGCCTGGCACGCCGAACGCTCCCCGTTCTACGGCCGGGTGTGGCAGGAGCACCAGCGCCGGGGCGCGACGGCGCTGCGCACCGCGGACGACGCCGTCGGCCTGCCGCTGATCCACGCCAACTTCTTCAAGTCCCACGAGGTGACGTCGATACCACCGGAGGACGTCGCCGCCCATCTGACCTCGTCGGGCACCAGCGGACAGAAGTCGCAGATGTTCTTCGACCGCTGGTCCATCGGCTCGGTGATGCGGATGGCCGCCTTCGTGCTCGACCACTACGGATTCGTCACCCCCGACCAGCCGAACAACTACCTGCTCTACAGCTACGAGCCCACCGACCGGCTCCAGCTCGGCACCGCCTTCACCGACAACTTCCTGTGCGATCTGGCCCCGGTCAACCGCCGTGCCTACGCCCTGCGCGCGGTCGGCGACGAGCATGTCTTCGACGCCTTCGGCTGTGTCGACACCCTGCTGCGCTACGCCGAAGAGGACCTTCCCGTACGGCTGTTGGGGTTCCCCTCCTTCCTGTGGTTCACCCTGGAACGGATGCGGGCCATGGGCGTTCCCCCGCTCACCCTGCGTGCGGACTCCTTCATCTACCTGGGAGGCGGCTGGAAGGGCCACACCGGACGCCAGATCGGCAAGCAGGAGCTGTACGACCGTGTCGAGGAACAGCTCGGCATACCCCACCACCGCGTCCGGGACAGCTACGGGGCGGTGGAGCACGGTGTCACCTACGCCGAATGCGCCCGGCACCGCCTGCACGCCCCGGTGTGGTCGCGTATCTTCGCCCGCGACGTGCGGACCCTGCGTCCCCTGCCGTTCGGGGAGCAGGGGTATCTCCACTGCGTGGCCCCGTTCATGACCTCGGTACCCGTACACAGCGTCGTGATGGGGGACCTGGTGTCGATCCACCGGGGCGAGGAGTGCGGCTGCGGGCTCGCCACACCCTGGTTCGAGATCCATGGCAGGGCCGGGACCAGCACCAACCGCAGCTGCGCCGTTGCCGCGGCCGAGCTGCTCAGCAAGGAAGCGTCATGAACGGGATGAGCCACGTGAACGACATCGCGCACGACCACCTCTGGCAGGGCACCTGGATCGGCGACGCCGAGGCCGACAAGCGCCTCGGGGACCTTTCCGCCCTGGTGGCCGACGAGTTGAGCCGGTCCCTGTCGGCCCGTCAGGTCATCGCGGCCTGCGACCGGTTGAGCACCGTACTGACCACGCCGGACCATCCCACTTACGCCGCCCTGGCCGGCCACCTCGTGGCAGCGGGGCAGGACCGCGCATCGGCCGAGCAGAGTCTGGCGGAGATCGCGGACTTCCTGCGCCGCGACGGTCTGGAGAAGAAGGTCGTGGCAGAGCTCGGCGGCACCGCGCCGCAGAGCCTGGCGCGCGCCGACTTCCGCACGCCCGTCTTCGAGTCCTGGCAGCCCGTGGGCCTGCTGACGCACGTCACGGCGAGCAACGATCCGATCGTGGGGATCTTCAGCGCCGTCGAGGGGCTGCTCGCAGGCAACGTGAACGTCGTCAAGGTGAGCGGCGGCGACTCGCTGTTCACCCACCACCTGCTGCATGCCCTGGGCGCACTCGACCCGGACGGCCGCATACCCGACCGCCTGATCGTCCTGCGGTTCCCCTCCTCGCGCACCGACTGGCTCCGGCGCATTTGCGCACCGGCCGACGCGGTGGCGGCCTGGGGCGGCGAGGCGGCGACGGCCGGAGTGGCCGCGCAGGTACCGGCGGGATGCAGGCTCATCACGTTCGGCCACAAGATCTCCTTCGCGTACGTGACCTCCGAGCTGTGGAGCGACCGGCAGACGCTGGACGGTCTGGCCGACAGCGTCTGCCGACTCGACCAACAGGCCTGCTCCAGCCCGCAGGTCGTTTACTTGGACACCGCCGACCGCGAGGAGCTGTCCGCCTTCGCCCACCGGCTGGGCGAGGCGCTGGACAGGCGTGGGGGCGCGTCGGCCGGTCCCGCCGTGCACGAACAGGCGGAGATCACCACCACGGTGCTCGTCGCCAAGACGGAGGAGCACCTGGGCCTGACCCGCGTCCACGAGAGCCCGACCGGAGCCTGGCGGATCCTCGTCGACCACCGCAGCGCGCTGCGGGCCTCCCCGCTGTACCGCACCGTATGGGTCAAACCGCTGCCCCGTGAGCGGATCGTCGCGACGCTGCGCCCCATGCGCCGCTTCCTGCAGACGGCAGGCCTCGCCGCCACCCGTGGCGACGTTCCGGGCCTGGCCGCCCAGCTGTTCACGGCCGGCGCCCTGCGCGTCACCCCGATCGGCTCGATGCTCGACAGCTACGCCGGTGAACCGCACGACGGCCTCTACCCCCTGCAGCGCTACAGCCGCCGCGTCAGCGTCCGCCTCGACGAACGGTTCACCCACGACACCTGCCTCGACGATCTGCGCCCGCCCGCCGACACCGAGCCCGTACCCCCGCTGTGGCAGCGTCCCGACCCCGCGCGCCCCGTCCTGGGCAAGGCCGAAGTCCAAGCGCTCAACACCTCCGTCTCACCCGAGAAGGCCCAACTCCATCTCGCCAGCGGCGGTAGCAGCGGCACCCCGGCGGTGTCCCTGTACACGTACGCGGACTTCCGCACCCAGACGCGCCGCGCCGGTGAGGGCCTGGTGGCGGCGGGCCTGGACGTGCGCACCGACCGCGTCGCGAACCTGCTGTACTCCGGTGACATGTACGCCAGCTTCCTGTACGGCCACGGCCTGCTGGAGGCGATCGACGCGGTCCAACTGCCCATCTGCGCCGGCAGCGACTACGAACGCGACGCCCGGCTCATCGTGCGCCACCGCGCCAACACCCTGCTCGCGATGCCGTCGTACATCTGGCAGCTGTTCCGGCACGCCGGTGACGTGCTGGCGGAGTACGGCGGGGTAAAGAAGATCTTCTACGGCGGAGAGCACTTCAGCGCCGAGCAGCGCGCCCACCTCAAGGAGCGCTTCGGCATCGAGCTGATCCGTTCGTTCGTGTACGGCGGGACGGACCTGGGCACGATGGGCCACCAGTGCCCGCACGCCGAAGGCAGCGTCCACCACCTGTTCAGCGACCTGTTCACGCTGGAGATCCTCGAAGTCGACTCCGACCGGCCGGTTGCCGAGGGCGGGATCGGCCGTCTGGTGTTCACCCCGCACACCCGCAGCGCACCGGCCATCACCCGCTACGAACAGGGTGACCTGGGCCGGTGGGTCGAGGGCGCGTGCGGGTGCGGCCGCACCACACCCCGCTTCGAGCTGCTCGGCCGCACCGGGGACGTGGTCCGCGCGGGAACGTACTTCATCAACTACCGGCGCATCGCCCGCATCGTGGCGGAGCACCTCGGCTACTGCGGTGAGCTCCAGATGGTCGTGGAGACGGCTCCGAGCCGGGAACGGATCACGGTCCGGATGGAGGAGCACGGCGCGGTGGATCCGACCACGGTCGTCGCGACACTGCTCGCCCACTACCCGGAGCTGCACGAAGCGGTGACCACCGAGAGGCTGCTCGACCTGTCGGTGGAGGCAGTGGGCTCGGGGGCCTTCGAACGCAGCGCGGCGAGCGGGAAGCTGCGCACGGTGGTGGACCGGCGGCTGCCGGCCTGACGCACGGCGGGCACCGCCGAACCGGCGGTGCCCGTGGGGTCAGGGGAGACAGGCTCTCAGCCGGCCCCGGCCGGCTCCGGGTCTCCCAGCGCCTCCGGAGCCTTCGGTGTTTCCGCAGCGGTGCCCGCCAGGAGCAGAACGCCCAGCCCCTGCCGCTTCACCCCGAGCTTGCGATAGGCGCTGGAGAGGTGGAACTCCACGTTGCGGACGGTCACGCACAGGTTCTGGGCGATCTGCCGGTTCGTGGCGCCGCGCGCCGCGGCGAGCGCGATCTGGTGCTCCTGCGGGGTGAGACCGTGGGGAGCGTTGCCACGCCGCCCCTTGCGCCGTCCGCCGCCGATCTGTGCGAGGAGCCGCTCACCGCGCCGCACCAGCGGCTCGGCGCCGCACTCGGAGGCCAGGGCGATCGCCTGGTGCAGGGTTGCACGGGCCTCGTCGCCGGTGCCGTGCGCGGGCGGCAGCGCCGCCAGGTCGAGCAGCGCCGCGGCGTGGTCGAGGCGGCGGGGGGAGGTCGCCAGGCGCGCGACCGCCGCCGTCAGCAGCTCATGCCCCTCGCCGCCGCCCACCGCCATGGCGAGGGCGTGCTGGGCGACGCCGACGACGCCGTCGGTGCCCCAGGCGAGGGCCAGCTCCAGCTCCTGTTCGGCCAACTCACGGGCGCGCTCGCGCTGCCCGAGCCCGAGGTGGGCCAGTACGGCCCTTGAGCGCCACGGCAGCACCGCCGGGTTGCGCATCTGCCACACCTCCGCCCGTCGGCCGCACTCCTCCAGATCGTCCACCGCACCCCGGGCATCCCCTTCGGCCAGGCGCAGACGGCCTCGCGCGTACAGGAGGAAGGTGTGGTCCAGCGTCTCCGGCATGTCGTCGGCCGCGTCCATGTGGCGAGCGAGGAGGTCGCGTGCCTGGTCGAGCCGCCCGAGTGAGACGAGGACGTCGGTGAACCAGACGGCGCAAGTGACGGCGCAGTGGTCGCCGCGCACATCGATGCCGTAGTCCTTGAACGAGGTCAGGGCGGAGGCGAAACGCCGGACGGCCTCGTGCAGGTCGCCCGCGTGCAGGGCCCTGAGCCCGTGGGCCATGGCCATGATGGCGGTGGCCCGGGGCCATCGGCTGCCCTCGGCGATCCGGTCGGCGACGGCGTACACCTCGTCGATGGCGGCCGAGGCGTCGGTGCGGGCCAGGGCGAACAGCGTGTAGTAGGACGGCGGCCGGAAGAAGTTCTGGTCGGCGCTGCGGATCGCCTCACGGGCACAGCGCACCACCTTCTCGCGCTGCTCCCCGCGCCAGGCCGTCATGGTGGCGAGCATTCCTTGCTGGGCGCGGCGCAGCGCCAGGTCACCGAGGGCCGGGCGGCCCATGCGCTCCACGCGGCGCAGGGCAGTGGGCACGGTGGACATTCGCAGGAACTGCGGCATCATGGCCGCCGCCTCCAGTCGCCAGGCGAGGTCGGGATCCTGGTCGCCGAGTTCGGCGAGAACGGTGTCGGCGATCTCTGACGCTTCCTCGTGGGCCGCCAGCATGCACAGCGCGGGCACTAGCTTGAGCGCCGCCTGCGCCGCCTGGCGGGCGTCCGCGGCTGCCGCGAGCGCCGCGCGCAGATGGCCGATGCCCTCGTGGGGCGCGTACGACAGCTCGGCGCTGCCCAGCTCGCACAGCACGGCGCTGCGCTCGACCGGCGACGACGGCAGCTTGAGGGCGTGGCGCAGATAGGTGGCCGCGACGTCCGGGGCACCGCGGCCCGCCGCGAGCCTGGCCGCGCGGCGCAGTTCCTCGCACGCCCAGGGCGCGGCGGAGGACCCCGAGCGCAGGAGATGGGCGGCTACCTGCTCGGAGGGCGCGTGCGCGGCGCGCAGCAGCTGCGCTGCCCGCCCGTGCGCGGTAAGGCGCGCACCGACCGGGATGCTGTCCAGGACGGCGTTGCGGACGAAGGTGTGGGTGAAACCGAGCGGGTGGGAGTTGGGCACCACGGCCATCGCCACCAGGGTGTCCAGGGCGCGTGCGGCCTGGGCCGGTGCCAGGTCCGCGAGGTCGGCGGCGATGTCGAACTCGGCGCCGTCGCCAAGCACGGCCACGGCGTGGGCCAGGGCCTCGGTGTCGGGGCGGGCACGGAAGCGTGCGCGCAGACGTGCCGCCACGGCCGGCGAGCCGAGCAGGCGCACCTCGTCGGCGTCGAGGTCGTCCAGGGGAGTCTCCGGCCCCAGTACACGCAGCAGTTCCGTCAGCAGGAAGGGGTTACCGCGGGTCACCTCGGTGCAGGCCGCGACCACGTCCGCGCTCGCATCCCCCACCGACCGGTGGACGACCTCGGCCACGGCCTCACCGCTGATGGGGGCGAGCCGCAGTTCGCGCGCCTGGTCGGTGAGAGCGAGAAGAGGTTCCTCCGCGTAGGGCTGCTCGCCGTCCGTGGTGGAGATGAGCACGGTGACGGGGCGGTCGTGGAGCCGATGGGCCGCGTAGGCGAGGAAGCGCATCGAGGGGGCGTCGGCGGCGTGGGCGTCGTCGACGACGAGGAGCAGCGGCGCGCGCTCGGAGAGCGTGACAATCAGCTTGTACAGCGCGTGATGCGTCGCGTACGTACTGGTGCGGCGGGTGTCGAAGCCCGCATCGTCCACCACCAGCCTCGCCGGTCGTCCGGCCAGGTCCAGCAGCGCCTCGCGGGAAGCCTCGTCGATCTTGGCGAGCAGATCGCCGAACAGTCGGCGGACCACTCCGAAGGAGAAGTCCCGCTCCAGCGGAGCGCCGCACGCGCTGCCGACGAGGATGGGTGTGGCGAAGTCCGTGCCGGTGAGGGCCTGGATCAGCGAGGTCTTGCCGATGCCCGACTCGCCGACGAGGTGGATCAGCGACGGGTGGCCGGCGGCGGAGGTGCGGACGGTCTCGCGCAGTGCGCGCAGCTCCTGCGCGCGTCCTGCCAGGAGGGATGCCTCATGCCGGTGCTCGGTCGCCGGACAGCGGCCTGTGTGCGACATACGAGAGATGCCTTTCCTCGCCGTCCCGTCGGTGCGCCGGGTGGGGCGCCGATCGGGTGGTGGGGCCTCGCCGGCGGTCTCCGCCTGCCCTGGGGGGAGGCGTTTGCCGGGAGGATGCCAGGCAGGGTGTGCCCGAGGAGTGGTGGGCGGAGAGTGCCTGGGGTGGTGGGCCGCTGGTCAGTGCGCCTTACGGGGTGCGTACGGCGCGCAGGTGGGGCCACAGAACAACCATGGCCCGCGCGGGGCCGCCGACGGATCCCCCTGGTGTCGGCCTCGGCCCCCGCCACCCGGCGGGGTCAGGGCTTCCCCGTTCCGCGCGGCGCGGTGGACATAAGGGACCTAGAGTCGGACGCGTGGGATCGGAACGGGAAGATCGGGCGATCCGCGTGGTCGTCGTCGACGACGAGCAGCTGGTCCGCTCGGGCCTGCGGATGATCTTGGGTGCAGCGCCTGACATCGAGGTGGTCGCGGACTGCGCCGGAGGCCAGGCGGTGGACACCGTCCTCGCGCAGCGGCCCGACGTGGTGATGCTGGACATCCGGATGCCGGACGTGGACGGGCTGACCGTACTGAGCCAGCTCACCGCCGCCCTGGGGGAGCGGCTGCCCGCCGTCACCATGCTGACCACGTTCGACACGGACGAGTACCTCGCCACCGCGCTGCGTGCGGGGGCGTCGGGCTTCCTGCTGAAGGACACCGAGCCGGAACAGCTCGCCCAGGCCGTCCGTGTACTGGCCGCCGGGGGAAGCACCCTCGACCCCGGCGTGGCCCGCACGGTGATCGGTGGATACGTGGACGGGGCCGGTGGCTCCGAGCAGGCGAAGCGGGCGGTGGAAGGACTCACCGACCGGGAGCGGGAGGTGCTCGTACTGCTCGGGCAGGGGCTCTCCAACGCGGAGATCGCGGCCGGGCTGCACCTCGCGCACGGAACCGTCAAGGACCACGTGAGCGCGCTGCTCGGGAAGCTGGGCGGACTCAACCGCGTACAAGCGGCCGTCATCGCGGAGCGGGCCGGGCTGGTGGCGGGCCGTGCGGACGAGCCCCGGCATCAGCTATGACGCTCACCGCTGCTCAGCGGCGTCTGCTGTACCTCCTCGGGCCGGTGGTCCTGGGGGTTGGCGACACCTTCATCGGGGCCCCCGGCCTCAACTCTCTGGAGCGGACGCTCTCGGTGTTGGCCGGGGTGGTGCTGATCGCCCGGCTGCGCATGCCGGTCGTCACGTTGCTCCTCACCCTCCCGGGCCAGTTCATGGGGAGTGCCTGGCTTGCGGGGCTGATCGCCCTGTACACCGTCAGCCGCCTCAAGCCGAGCCGCCTGCTGCTGACGGCCTGTGCTCTGCTCACGATGGCTGTGATGTTCCTGCCGTATCCCATGGAGGCGGCGGAGTTGCACGACAGGGCAACGGACTGGGCCTGGGTGGAGAGCTCCCTGGCCGCTCCCATCGCCGCGGTCGCCCTCGGGCGGGCGGTCGCGCTGCGCGGTGAGCTCGCGGTGCGACTCAGGGAGCTCACCGAGGGGCGCAGCCGGGAGGACCGCCTCCTGGCGGAGCAGGTGCTTGCCACCGAGCGCACGCAGCTGGCCCGCGAGATGCACGACGTCGTGGCCCATCAGGTGAGCCTGATCAGCCTGCAGGCCGGAGCGTTGCGTATGAGCAGCGTGGATCCGGTGGCGCGAGAGACCGCAGACACGATTCGTACGCTCGCCGTCAGAACCCTGGACGAACTGCGCCACATGGTAGGTGTGCTGAGAGCCGGGGGAGCGGGTTCGGTGGAGCGTCGGCCGCAGCCCCGCCTCTCGGACCTTCCCCGGCTCATCGCCGAGAGCGCTCTGGAGGTGGACGCGGACATCTGTGACCAGGCGTGCGCATCGTGTCCGGAGGGCGTGGAGAGAGCAGCCTTCCGAATCGTGCAGGAGGCGTTGACCAACGTCCGCAAACACGCCCCTGGCTCCAAAGTCCGCGTCTCTCTGCGCTGCGAGGGCAATGAGTTGCGGGTGGAGATTCGCAATGCCGCACCTGCGCCAGGCGCCGCGCCCCTGGATCTGCCGAGCGGTGGCCACGGCCTGATCGGCCTGAGCGAGCGTGTCCATCTGCTGGGGGGTTTCTTGAGCGCGGGGCCGGATGGCGCCGGTGGCTTCGTGGTGAGGGCCACTCTCCCGGTCGGTTCGGGGTTGGCGGGGGGCACCGTGTAACCCTGGGTGTCCCACTCGCGCTCAGCCATGTCGGCCTCCTCGAGGTCGCTCGCCCGTCCAGGTGGTTTGACCTCGGGCCATGCATGCCGGGGTCGCAGTCGAGCAGGACAACTGCTTATGGAGCTCTGGCTGTTGAACCATCTGTCCACCCTGGCCCTGACCCTGATCATGGTCGGCACCGTCGTCGTTCTGGCCTTGGCGGGCAGTGTGCTGACGTACCGGTGGCACCCCGCGCTCGCCGGGGGGGAGCACAACGACATGATCGGCGCGGGACTGGGCATGTTCGCCGCGATCTACGGGATCATCCTCGCCTTTGTCGTCGTCACGCTGTGGACCGGGGCCGACCAGGCCGAGACGGTCGTCGCCAGCGAGTCCACCTCCCTGGCGCAGATGGTCCGGGACTCCCAGGCCTTCCCGCCCGCACAGCGCGCGCGTATGGAGCACGCCGTCGGGGCCTACGTCCACGCCGTGGCGGACGTGCAGTGGCCGCTCATGCGCAAGGGCAGCCCCAAGTACGGTGCCACGGAGCCGGCCATACGGGAGATGTTCGCCACGCTCAACTCGTTCGAGCCGGATACGGAGCGGGAGAAGGCCTTCTACGGCGAGACCATCAGGGACATCAACAAGGTCGTCGCGGAGCGCCGTGCCCGGATCACCAAAGCCCAGCAGTCCCTGCCGGAACTGTTCAAGGTATTGGCGTACGGAGGCGCATTCGTGATCATCCCGCTCACGTTCCTGTACGGCAACAAGAGCACGCGGGTGCGGCTGTTGTTCGTCGGCTCGGTCGCCGCACTGGTGAGCTTCAGCCTGCTGCTCGTCCTCGTCCTCGACCACCCCTTCGCCGGGGACATCAGTGTGTCGCCGGACGCGTTCAAAGAAGGCGCCCTGGCGCAGTTCTGGTGACCGGACGCGGGTATGGGGCCGGAGGTTGGTACGGGGTGGAGGGGCGGGCGTTGAGTCGCGTACCCGTATGGCGTCGGCCCGATAGCCTGCGTGCACCACTCGTGGGACAGAGCTGGGCCAAATCCGGACAGAAGAGCCGAGAGATGACGGTATCGGTCAGGAATGTGGCAGCCTTCTTCCTCGATCTCTACCACGACCACCCTCAGCCAATGATCGTCACGGGTGCGATGCGCAACCCGACCCTGCCCGGTGCTGATGGCCCGGCCAATATTCACTCCGCCGTCCTGGCCGCGGCCGATCCCGCTCCGCACGGCGCGGGCTGCCTCGTCGTACTCGGCGACGACGGCGTTCTCCTGGACGTGTGGGTGGGGCACTGCGACGGGCTGCTGGTCGCGGCCTTCGGTGCCGGCCACGTTCCCGAACGCCTCGTCGAGCCGCTCACCCAGCTCGCGTCCCGCATCCCCGTGGTTCTCGCCTCCCGCATCGGCAACGGGCCTCTCCTGTCCCGCACATACAGTTTCCCCGGCTCCGAGAAGGACCTCCTGGGCCGAGGCCTCATCGGTGCGGGGGGCTTCGGCCCGTACCAGGCACGGCTCCTGCTCCACGCGCTGCTGGCCCAGGGCGCCGACACGGCGGCGGTGCGCGCGACCTTTGAGGCGTACGCGTGCTGAACTCGGTTCTCCAGTGGACGACTTCATCCGCGTACGGGGAATTGTGAAAGGTATGCGAAAGGAAATCGCATTCGTGCAAGGGGTGCTGTTAGCGTCCGGGCATCCGGCCCGTACCTGACGGGGTTCGGCTCGTCCGACTGGGCACCCATGTGAAAGGGAAGTGCGATGCGAAATTCCGGGAAGATAGCCAAGATTTCCGTTGTGGCCGTGGGGATGGTGGGCGCACTGGCCGTGTGCGGCCCGACGGCGCAGGCGGCTCCGACAGTGCACGCTGCGCAGCTCAGTCGTGTGGCCGACTCGGCGTGGTCCGCGACCGTGGGCTTCAGCGGGAAGATCTCCGCTGTCAATAGCGATTCCCTCGTGCTGGCCACCGACAATGGAGACGTCACCTTCGACCTCACGCAGAAGCCCTATCGGTCCGGCTCCCTGCAGTCTGGCCGCCATGCCTATGTGGCGGCTTACGCCCAGAATGGCACCTGGGTGGCGACTGCCGTATTCACCTACCCGTAAACCGAGTCTCTCTTTCCGCGGGATGAACTCCCGCGGAAAGAGACACCCGGCCCGCCCCTGCTGTTGATCCGGGACGCCGGCGTGATGACGAGTGCGACCGCGCAGCGCGGGGGCGACCCCGTGCATGCTGAGCCCAGGTCCCGTCCAACGCGTGGTGTCGGTCAGTCGATCAAGACGCCCGGGTTGAGGATGTGGTGCGGGTCCAGGGCGTTCTTCGCGGCGCGCAGGGCCAGTGCGAAGGGCTCGGGGCGTTGGAGGTCGTAGCCGGGGCGGTGGTCGCGGCCGACGGCGTGGTGGTGGGTGACGGAGGCGCGGTGGCGGTGCAGGACGTCGGTGGCGGCGGCCTTGATCTCGTCCCAGATCTCGACTTCCGCACCGGGGCGGCCGGCGACCGCGACGGTGAAGTAGGGGGCGGCGCCGTCCGGGTAGACGTGGGTCAGGCGGCAGTTGATGGTGGCGGGGCGTCCGGTGGCCTTCAGGGCGGCGGCCGCGACCTCGGTACGTACGGCGTCGATCAGCGCGGGAATCCTGTCCCAGGTGGCCGCGGTCTCGAAGGTCTCGACGACGGCGCCCATGCGGGCGAGGCCGTCGCGCAGGTAGGGCATGCGCAGGAACGCCGAGCGCCAGGCGCTGACGGCCGGGTCGGCGGGGGCTTCACGGTCCGTGGACGGCTGGGCGTGGCCGCCCTGGCCGCGGGCGATGTCGAGGGCGTCCGCGAGGCGGTCCTCGACCGCGGTGGTGGCGGATTCGAAGCCGAGGACCAGGACGCTGGAGCCGTCGTGGGAGGCGCCGGACAGCAGAGCCTCGCCGGGGTCGAGCAGGCGGCAGTTGGCCGGGGCGAGGCCGGACTGGGCGATGGCGCGCACGGCGTCCAGGGCCTGGTGGAAGTGGGTGAACGTCACGGAGGTGGAGGCCTTGTGGCGGGGACGTTCCTGTAGGCGCATCCAGGCCTCGGTGATGACACCGAGTGTGCCCTCGGAGCCGAGGAAGAGCCGGTCGGGCGACGGGCCAGCGCCGGATGCGGGCAGCCGCCAGGAAGTGCTGACCCCGGAGGGTGTGACCACGCGCAGGGACTGGACGAAGTCGTCGATGTGGGTGTGGACGGTGGCGTAGTGGCCACCGGCGCGGGTGGCGAGCCAGCCGCCGAGGGTGGAGAACTCGAAGCTCTGCGGGAAGTGACGCAAGGTCAGGCCGTGCGGCCGCAACTGGTCCTCCAGCAGCGGGCCGAGGGCACCGGCCTGGATGCGGGCCGAGTGGCCGGCGCGGTCGATTTCCAGGACGCGGTCCATCGAGGTGAGGTCGAGCGAGAGGACGGCGCGGTGGGTGTCGCCGCGGTACTCGACGCCGCCGACCACCGAGGAGCCGCCGCCGAAGGGGATGACGGCCACACCGTGGTCACCGGCCCAGTCCAGCAGGTCGGCCACCTCGTGGTCGGTGGTCGGGTGGGCGACGAGGTCGGGTATGCGCCCGGGTTGGCCGCGCAGGGCGCGGATGACGTCGCGGTAGGCCTTGCCCATGGCGTGGGCTGCGCGTGCCCGCGGGTCGCTGGTGACCAGGTGCGCCAGGGCAGGTGGGGGAGTGGCGGCGGGGCGGCCGATGGAGAGGTCGGCGACGCGGGGTATGGGCAGCGGTCGGGCCAGGGTGCCCGGCAACAGGGCGCCGAGCGCGGCGCATTGGGCATCGTCGGGGTGGGCGTCGGCGTAGCCCCACCCCCACCAGGAGCGGCTGCGGGAGGTGCGGGGGTGGGTCGCGGCAGCAGGCATGGATGCGCTCCAGCGGGTTCCGAGGAATTGACCCTTCGGTAAATTACCCTAGGGTAAGATCTGGTCCCATGACAACGCTCTCCTCCAGGGCTGGCACCAAGGGCGTACCGAGGGCCGAGCGCGAACGGCAGGTCCTGGCCGCGGCCACCGAGGAGTTCGGCCGCCACGGCTACGAAGCCACCACGGTGGCCGCCATCGCCACCCGCGTCGGCGTCACCAAGCCGCTCCTGCACCAGTACTTCGGCGGCAAGCAGGACCTCTACCTCGCCTGCCTCGACCCCGTCGGCGACCGTCTGCTCGGTGCCATCGAGAAGGCGATGGCACGCCATGCCGCCGGCGCGCCGCCCACGCCCCTGCGCGTGCTGGAAGCCCTGTTCACTGCCCTGGACGGCCAGCGCGAGGCATGGTTCGTCCTCTACGACCCGTCACTGCCGCCCGGTAGCGACGCCGCCCACCGCGCGGCCACCTATCGTGCCGCGATCGACGACCTTGCCGCCCTCGGCACCGCCGACCTCCTGCACACCGCCGGAGCCGGTGACCCGCTCGACGCGGACGCCCTCAAATACGCCTGGCGCGGCCTGTGTACCGCACTGGTCCGCTGGTGGATCAACCACCCCGACGAGTCGCCCGACGCGATGACCCGGCGCTGCGCGCGGCTGCTGGGCGCTGTCCGTAGCGTCCTCGCCGACGGTGACACCGACACGGGCGTGTGAGTCCGAGCAGCGCTGCGGCGACTCTCTGCGCCCTGCGGGCGGGACGCTGTCGGTTGCTCACCGCAGGCAGAGTGGCCACACCCTGTGCCGTGACCCGTGACCTGTGACCTGTGACCCGTGACCCGTGACCCGTGACCCGTGACGCGTTGAGTGCGGAGTGTGTCCTGCCTATCATGAGAAGAGCGGGCAAAGGCTGAAAAGTTCCTTCCTATGCAGGAGGCCGCACCGCAGGGGGGGGCAGCGTTCACGACAGGCCGTGGTGCGACCGCCGGAACACCGGGCGTGCCCATTCCTCCAGCAGGGGGCCTTCATGAACGTGCAGAAGATCCGGCATCCGCTGGCACTGCTGCGGGAGCAGAAGGGCATGACCCATGGGGCGTACGCCATGCTCGTCGCCCAGACACACGCGGAACTCGGCTTCGGAACCATGGCTGCCCGCCGGGAGAAGGTCGCACGCTGGGAGTCAGGGCGGATCACCCCCGAGACCAGCGCGCAGTTGGCCATGGCTCACCTGCACGGGGTGCCCCGCACCGAAGTGGAGCGGCTCGGCTGGCCGGACTGGCTCTACACCGCCACCGGCCACTCCGAGGTGCTGAGCGCGCCGTGGACCTACGGCTCCGCCGTCGAAGCCATGAACCGCATCGCGCACGCCTCTCCCAGAGCAACGGAACACCGTTACGGGGCCCTGTCCTGCACGGACGGCATCGCGGACCTGTGTGCCGCGTGGCTCGACGGTGCCGCGGGAGCCGAGTGGCTTCCGGCGGAACGCGGCCAGCGTATCTCCGGCGCAACGGTAGCTGTGCTGGAAGACCGCCAGAAACAACTGCACCACCTCTACGCGCCGGGGCAACGGAAAGTAGGCCCAGGAGCCGAGTGTGTCGGGCCATCGCCGCCGCTACCGCCGCAGCCGGCCAGAAGGAGAGCGATCACCATCACCGCTGAACCAAGTCCCGACGTGCGGGCTACCGATCGCATACGCAACTCCTCGTCACCCACCGCACCTTTCCTTGGTACCGCCACCACCATGGCCGGTACGGGTGGGTGCGTGGACGACCCGTGCAGCCGAAGGGCACGGAGGGCACCCGAATGGTCGGGGGACCGGCGGGGGAGAGCGAGGCGTGAGGCACCGCCGAGGGCTGTCGCCTGGCCGCGACCGCGGTGGTTCCTGTGGCATCGGGCACCCCGGCCGCTGCGCGAGGACGGCGCGTCGGGTTCACGGGAGGGCCCTCTCACGCCGCCGCGAGTGCCGTGGACACCGGGCCACACGGCTCCCGGTGCTGCGACGAAGCCCCCGAAGAGGGCATGATCTCCAGGCTGGCCCACATGATGTGATGGCCCTGCGCCTGGGTGGATCCCCAGCTGCTGGCCAGCGCGTCGACAATGCACAGCCCTCGTCCTGAGGTGGAGTCGGTTGCCTCGACGGTCGCCCCGGCGTCACGATCGCAGCCCGATCCGTGATCGCCGACGAGCACATGAAGCGCTTCCGCACCGTCGCTCTGGGTGACGTGCCGCAGACAGAACCAGACCGGCCCGGCGCCATGGCGGACAGCATTGGTCACCAGTTCGGAAACGATCAGGAGGCTGTCCTCCTCAAGGGCATCACGTCGTGCGCCGCCGAGGAACGCATGCACATATCCGCGGGCCGCACCGGCGGAGCCGGGATCGAGGGGAAGGCAATAGATCGGCGAGGACCTCAGGATGTGCCGGCAGACAGGGCGAATGGCCGAGCGCATGGGTCCGTCTCCTTTTCCGGGAAGACATCTGTCGCGATCGGAGCGGCAGCCTTGGCTGCTGCCGACGGTGTCCGCCCTGCTCCTGTCGTGGCGGCCCACCGCTGGGCACACCCCCCGCCCGCAGGAACGGGCCAGGTCCCGACATGCCGGAATCACCGTTGGAGATTCCCGCCGCCGCTCAAAAGGAGAACAGAGGCGGCTGGAATTCCGGAAATCGGCAAAAGGGTGAGGGTATGCGTCATCTCCAGGGGTTTCAGGAAGGGGATAAGGTAACCCGCCGGTTTCGCTGGTAGGCGGAAATGCATTGCTGCTGAATATCCCGCATCCTGCTAGGCGTCGCTGAATTCTTCGCGTATCACCATCAAAACCCACACCGCGGCGCACTCCAAGAGATTCAGGTGTGCCTCGGGTATGCCTCGGACGCCTCCCAGCCCCCGGACCACCGCGGCGTGGGCTCGACCGCGGCGTGGGCTCCGCCTCGGCGCCGACGAAGCCGCAGCGGCCGGTCGCCGGTCATCTCCGGGGACGTCCGCCCACCACGCCAGACAACCGGATCGCCGACGGTCACGCCCCGCTCCCTGCGCCGCGCACCCTCAACGAGACCGTGGCGTACCCAAACGCGTCCTGGCGGAGAAGGCCTGGCGCGACTAGTGAGCAAGGCGGCTCCGGACACCGCAACACACCGCTCTCAGTCATGCCCCGGGGCGTCGTGTGCCCACTGTGCGGCCCGCACCGTGCCATCCTGGATGTCCTGTCGGGGCAGGCGCAGGCCGAGTGCGTCATCCAGTGCGTGGAAGTACAGTTCGAACTCGCTGACCAGCTCGGGGTGTTCCAACTCGGCGCGGCGGATGGCCTGGTTGAGGAAGTCGAGCTCGCCGCCCCGGTAGTAGGGGGCGCGGCCACGCCGGTACCAGATCAGTTCCAGGACCCCCCAGCCGTCGTCGACGCGCCGGCCGTCGCGTGTGTAGTCGAAGGTGTAGATGCCCTTCGCGGCGGTCGCGCTCAGGCACACGGTCTCGGTGACGCCGAGCCGGGAAAGCGCCGCGCTGTCGACGCGGACACCGGGCGGCAGCTCGTGGTACATCAGGAACACCCAGTCGCCTGCCTGCCCGAAGCAGAAGGTCTGCCAGGCGACTTCCCAGTAATCGCGGCCGCTGCCGTCCATGCTGCGCAGGTCCGCCAGGCAGATTCCGGCGGCGGTGTGTGCGGAATCGGCTCCGTGGAGCAGGGCGATCTGCTCGGCACTGATGCCCACGCCGCGAAAGAAGACAAGGTTGGTGTAGGGGTCCTGATCGCGCCAGGAATCGGCGATCCAGGCGAGGCGCTCCAATGGGTCGCGTCCGCAAGGCGGCGCCGGGGGCGTATCGTCCAGACGGCCGCCGCGAAACCTCTGGGCCCAGGCGGGGTTGATCTGCTCCAGTAACTGCGCCTGCCCGGTCACGAGGTTGGTGACCGGCCCGCGGCCCGGGGAGCGGGCCGCGATGTGCTCGGCGAGATGACCGACCGCTTCCTCGGCGACCATGTACAGCACTTGGTCAAGGTCCTGGGTGGCGAACACCTCCCGGTGGCCGTGGTAGCCGCGCACCGTGCCGTCCTTCTCCAAAACGAGGAAGAGACCGCTCACGCTGGCTGCGTGCTGGGCATAGGGGCCGGGTGCGGTGCCGATGGGCGGGAGCATGGCGTCGTCGAGCAGGTCAGAGCCCGCGGCTATCTGGCGCCAGGCCCGTTTGATTGTGTCCTCAGTGATCTGCATGGCGTCAGTATGCGGTCGGGCACTGACACCGCTCAGAACGCACCGCGGGGCCACGGGCGCGGTCGGGCCGGGACCGGACTGTGGATCCGGCGCGGTGGAATGCCGCGGCCGAGTCCGATGATCCGTTGGTGACTCAGTGGGACGACGGCAGACGCCAGGGGGCGGAGCGGGGGCAGGTGGCGTCCGCTCCGTCCGTCGTCGCCGCGATGCTCAGGGATCTCGATGTGCGGCCCGGGCAGCGGGTTTTGGAGGTGGGTACCGGTACCGGTTGGAATGCCGGGCTCTTGGCGCGCCGTCTGGGCGCTGGGTCGGTGACCACGGTCGAGGTGGACCCGGCGCTTGCCGACACCGCCCGCATGTCCTTGGAGCGGCATGGTCTGGGTGACGTCACCGTGGTGTGCGGGGACGGCTTTGCCGGATACCGCTCCGGGGCACCGTACGACCGGACCATCGCCACCTGCGGCGTACGGACCGTCCCGGCCGCGTGGCTGGAGCAGTGCCGGCCGGGCGGGCGGATCGTGGTGCGCCTTCGCTGCCCGCCCCCGACCGGGAACCACGGTCAATCTGCACCCCGCAGCAGGAAGATCGTGGCAATCGCTCCAGTGCCGTCTGATCGCTACGGGCCGCCTGTTGTTCTGCCCTCTGTCACGGACGTTGAGGTCAGGCGTCGAAGCGCTGGCGTGAAACGTCGATGTGGCGAAGGTAGCGGTGTGTCCAGTCGCACATGACGTCGACGGTCTTCCGCAGGGCTTGGCCCGGCTCGGTGAGGGAGTAATCGACCCGGGGCGGCACCGTGGGGTGCACCACGCGATGGACGAGACCGTTGCGCTCCAGCATGCGCAGGTTCTGGGTGAGCATCTTGTGGCTGACCCCCTCGACCTCGTTGCGCAATTCAGTGAAGCGCAGGGTGCGTTCCCCAAGCGCCTCGATGATCAAAAGTGCCCACTTGTTGGCGACGTCCGAGAAGATCTCGCGTGCCAGCGAGTCTGCGCGCCGCAGGTCCGCATCGTCACCTGAGGCGTTGACCTGCTTGGTCACCATGCGGTTCCCCCGTTACCAAAAAGTGCGTTCTTCCACGTCGTTGCACACTCTCCTACGGTTACCCAGTAACCACAAGGGACCACGAGGCATCCGTGTGAGCGGAGGTGTGCCTTCGGGTCGTGACGACAAGGAGTGGGCGTGGCAATCGACTTGACGGATCCCGCCGGGCTGGTGAAGGTCGACCTCTACCGGCAGGTGGCGACTGCGACGGGCACGAAGCAGGTCTTCGTCGCCGGGCAGGTCGCGTGGGACGCAGAGGGGACACTTGTCGGCGAGGGCGACCTGGCCGCCCAGGTCGAGCAGTGCTATCTCAACGTGGCCGCCGCACTCGCCGGGGTCGGTGCTTCCTTCCGTGACGTGGTGAAGCTGACGGTCTACGCGGTCGATTTGGCGCCCGAGAAGATGCCCCTGTTCGCCGAAGGGATCGCGCGGGCTGCGGAGAAGCTCGGGATCACCCCGACCGCGCCGCTCACCGGCATCGGCGTTGCCGCCCTGGCTGAACCCGGCCTCCTTGTCGAGGTCGAAGCCATAGCGGTCGTCGACTGACCAGCGCGCAGCGCCGGAACTGGTCCCGCAATCAGGCCAGGAGTCGCCGGTGTACGCGTGACCCATCGCATCGACCACCGCTGTCCGTAGGTCGCCGCCAATGACACCGTCGCCCCTCGGGTGTGCAGCGCATCCGGGGACGGGTACGAGAGACGTAGACCCGGGGACGCCGTGGCGTATCTGACCGCTGGAGTTGTCGAACCCTGACCACTTGTCTGAGGTGTCGCGGGAGGCGTGGAAGATCCCGCCATCGCCGTTCACCAACACCGCTGCGCCTGTCCCTCCGGCTGGATTCGCACACGGGTTGCCCCTACCGATAGGCGGGTCGGCCCGTACACCATTCGCGCCGGGACCACCCTGGCCCACAGTCCCTATTTCATCCGCCACCGCCGCCCGTGCGAAGCGGCCCTCGTCGTGATCGTCTCGTCATCACGTGATCCGGGGGAGCGGTCGGGGAGTCAGGGCACCTGATCGGCCGCTGACTGATCGCCCCCGCCGTCCCTGCCCTCGCCCGTGTCGTCGTCCGTGTCCTCGTGGTGGTCCTTGGCCCGTACGTCCGGCGGGGTCGGTGCGGTGATGTTCCGTTGCTCGGATGACCGCTCCCGTGCCTCCTCGTCGACCCGCGGGTCGCCTTCCCTCTCTTTGTGAGTGCTCACAGCGATCGTCCCTTTCGTCGGTCCCTCCACAGTGGCACCTGAGCTTGTCCGCCGCATCTGGCCGCCAGCCATGCAGGTACCCCGTATGGCGTAGCGTGCACGCCATAAAGGGGAGTGCTGTTACCGCTTCCGCGCACCTTCGTGATCACTCCTGCGCTCCATCGCGTCGGCATGTCGCGTATGTCCAGGAGCCGGTGCACCCACCCTGGGGTCGCGGCGAGGACCCGGTGGGCGAACTCGGCGGCGCTGGTGCCTTCGGGGATGTCCACGGCCACCGCGTCGACGTGGTCGTAGCCGCCCAGGCTCGCCACTGCTCTGGCCATGACCGGTCGGGCGTTTCTTCGGACGCGGGTGTCAGCCACGGCTCTTCAGCTCCCCGGACAGCGCACGCGCCGACGTATCCCTGATCGAAGACATCACAGCGGACTCCCTCTGACGACCCGTGCCGTGCCCTTCAAGATCCTAGCCACCCCCGGATGTCGGGCATCCGGCCGACCCCGCACAGGCCGGGGTGCGGCGGGGCCGGCAACTCCTCAGCCCTGGCGGGCTTACGGTGCCCCGCCGGGCAGGTGGGACACCGTCGGCGGCCGCCCACACCCCCAGGGCGAACGTTGCCTACCTCTAGGAACGGTCGACTGGGTCGAGGGCGTGTTCTTTGAGGAAAACGCCCGCATGGGCTGCGGCTTCTTCCGCGGTCGCGTAGCGCGTCCCATCGGTGACCGCGGCGGATGCTCCATCAGCGCCCACACCTGTCCAACTCCAGTCGCCGGAAGGCGTCTGCACCAGTTCGGCAGTCCCCCCGAAGAGTGCGAGCGTACTTCTGCCCGCTGTCGCGGGCGCTGAGCGGCTGACAGCGTCGGGCCATTTCTTGCGGGCACCCTGCCGGGTGATGCCCCAGACGGCCCCCATCTGCTCGTAACTGGCGCCGTAGGAGCCAGCGGTTGCTGCCGCGTGCGCGGTCAACCGCCTGACCTCGACGTCCATCACCTTCCAAGCGGCCAGGACGGACAGCGCCACGTCGATGGGATGCGCTTCCCACATATGGTCCGCGGGCAGCCCGGTCTGTCGGGAGCGAATCGCCGAGGCCAGCGGATTCAAGGCGTCGTACAGCGCCTTGTGGAGTTCTACCTGCTCTTCCGGGGTGATCTCAGAGACCATCATGTGACAACTATAGTTCCCGAACCACCATATGCAAACTAGAGTTTACGTGCGGTACTGGGTGCGAGACCACTTGACCAGGGCCTTGATTGGCCACCTGCCTAGCTGCTGGGCGCTGCGTGTGAAGGGGAGCGCCCCCCAGTGGGTCGCTCCTCTTCGCTCAGGGGATGAACTTCACCTCGGGGAAGGACGGGACGGGTCCGTCGAGCAGATGGCTCCGGCGGTGTCGTAGATGCCGGTCGAAGAAGGCGCGCGGGTACGCCTGCTGGATCTTCACTGCTTGGTCGGGGTCGAGGGTGCCGATCACCTCCTGGAGCTGCTGTCCGCTCCATCCGAACAGCTTCGCCACCTGGGGGAACAGTGCCTCGTTGTCGCCGTACGAGATGTGGGCGGCGCCTACGGCCTGGATGTTCAGCCGCGGGCCCCGTAGATGGGACCAGAACGCGGCGGCCTCGGGGTCCGTGGCCCGGGTGAACTCGGCGGACATCATCATGAACGGCCGGTCCAGGTCCCCGGTCAGCGGCGGGTTCATCTGCATCGGGCCGTCGAGGCTCAGGCCGGCCCGGATGCGCTCGTCCGCGAGCGTGGCGCAGGCGGTGGCTGTCCCGCCCTTCGACCAGCCGAACGCGCCCGTGTGCCGCGGGTCGAGGGAGCCGAGCAGCCCGGCTGGTAGCTTCCGCCGGTCGGCGTCCGGATTGCATCCGGCGGCGAGTTGCTCGACGCTGTCGAGGACGAAGCGCAGGTCTGCGGCGAAGTCCCCGGGCAGGGTCGGCGCATCGCGGTCGTCCAGCGGGACGGCGACGCGGCCATCGGGGAACTCGGTGTACGTGTCGTACTGGTGAGCCACCGTCACGACCGCGTATCCGTGACTGGCGAGCTCCTGGACCATGATGGTGTGGTCGCCCTGGTGGCTGTGCGCGCCGTGCGAGTACACGAGGACGGGCAGCCGCCGGGCCGACCGCAGCACCGGTGCGCCGACGTGGCCTGCGGTGAGCGGCGCCAGGGGGACCAGTGCGCCGAACCCGACGTCGGTGAGGTATGCCTTGAGGGCGCCGGGCGGCATCCAGGGCGCCACCGGGTACCGCCCGACGTCCCGCGCGGGGTACCAGGCGGTGGCCATCAGCTCGCGGTAGTGCCCGGGACCGGCCACGGGGTCCGGGCGTGAGGCGTCGATGAGGTGCAGCGGAACAGTGCCTACCGGGTACGGTCCAGTGGCG
Source organism: Streptomyces sp. TLI_146 (assembly GCF_002846415.1). Classification (NCBI taxonomy): domain Bacteria; kingdom Bacillati; phylum Actinomycetota; class Actinomycetes; order Kitasatosporales; family Streptomycetaceae; genus Streptomyces; species Streptomyces sp. TLI_146. The sequence goes on along the minus strand of NZ_PJMX01000001.1, from coordinate 510,007 downwards.
GCGGGCAGCGTGAGCCGTGCCAGGCCGGTGGCAGCCGTTGCCGCCCGCGCGTGGCCCGCCGAGCCGAGCGGTAAGGCGGCTCCGACGCCGGCGGCCAGCGTTGCTGTGAGCATGCGTCGGCGCGTCAGGTCCGTTTTCAAGCTGACTGGTGTGGTGGTCACATGTCCTCCCCGGCGTTCTTGGCGGGTGTCTCGATCTGCTGGATGAGTCGCTTGAGCTGGGTGACCTCGTCGCGCAGCGCGCGCTCGCCCGCGGGGGTGAGGGAGAGCCAGGTGCGGGCGCGCTTGCCCTCGTAACCCTTCTCGATCTCGACCAGTCCGGCCTTCTCCAGGACCGCGAGATGCTGGCTGAGGTTGCCGGCGGTGAGGGCGAGTGCTGTGCGCAGGAAGCCGAACTCGACACGGCGTGCCTGGTGGGCCACGGTGAGGATGCCGAGGCGGACGCGCTGGTGGACCACGTCGTTCAGGCCGTTGACGGGGTGCTGATCGGGCTCGGAGGTCATGAGGCGTCGCGCCGGCGGGATCGCTCGGCCAGGCCGAAGCCGAGGGCGCCGAGAAGGAGGAGCACCGCTTGGAGGCCAAGGTGGGGCGCGGCGGACCAGGGAGAGGTGACGGGGATGAACTGGACGAGCTGGAAGTGGGTGAGGAACGGCACCAGAATGAGGGCCAGGTACGCCAGGGCGAGCAGCAGCAGGGCCCCGCTGCGCTCCACCCAGGACAGTACGAGTAGCGGCAGTCCGACGGCTGTGACGTTGCCGACGAGCATGCCGATGAACGGCGGTGCTTCGGAGTTGGGGCCGAGGTGCCAACCCCAGAAGTCGACCGGGTCGCCGGGCTGCGGGAGTCCGTGACGGGTGGCCCAGAACGTGGTGGCGGTCACCAGGCCGAGCAGGGTGATCCCGGTAAGGATGTACGGCTGGACCGGGGTGCCGACTCCGCGGTCGCGGGAGCGGCGGATGTAGAAGAACGCCGTAGCGACGTAGGCGAGGGCCAGTCCGAGGTCCCAGTAGTACGGCGAACCCTGCGTCTCCCCGGTGCAGTTGAGGCCTGCCTCGGGGTCGGTCGCCGGGCAGGGAAGGGTCTCGACGTGGAAGGTGAAGCGGTTGACCAGGATGCCGCCCAGCGTGAGCGCGCCGAGCAGCAGTAGAGGGAACCAGGTGCCGCGTTGGGCGGCGCGGACTCGGCGGGTCAACTCGCCGAGGCTGGCAAGGACTTCGTGAGGAGCGTCCGAAGACGGCACTGATGCGTCTGCCACGCCATCAGCTTTGCATCACAAACTAGTTGGGGCAAGAGACGTTCTATCAGCATCGACCTGGAAATCGTCGAACGCACCCACGGAACCAGGAGGTTCATCCCCATCTGGAAACGCTGGGCCGTCGAGCGGAACCAGGATGGTGGCACAGGGTGCGCCGAGTATGCCGGGGGCTCGTGACATGTAGCTCGATCGGGATCGACGAAGGGATGGGAACACCATGCGTAAACGTTCTGCTATGCCGCTGGCAGGTGCGGCGGCCCTGGTGACCGCGGTGCTGTGGGGCAGCCCCGCCGGAGCCACCCAGTCCGCACTGACCGCCCCGTCGCTCACTGCGCCAGGGCCCGCGCTCAAAGCAGCGATCACCCAGGAACTGGCCTCCATGTCCCTGCCCGGATGTGCGCTCACGTACGCCGAACACGCCGGGGCGCGGGTCACATGTCTCAAGGCGGCACCGGCCACCTCCACCGCCGCACCGCAAGCGGCACCTGCCGCCAGGGCTGGCATCTGCTATTACGAGAACGGCCCGTACGGTTCGACATTCATGCCCGGCTCATGAGGTGACAGCCCGCCCTGATCGGCCGAGCCCGACCACTCCGCGCATGCACCAGTTCTCGCCGGAGGAAGGCGGTCCAGGTGCGGTGACTCCCCGCCACGCCGCTCGCATCACACCGGAGCAAGTGATGCGAGCGGTGCGTTGTGCGGGCCGGGCGCGGATTCACAGCGCCCAGCGCACCGCCGCCGGAAAGCGGCGCCGACGCTCAGGACTAGGCGTGCGTAACTGTTCTCCGGACGCTGCTCGGCATGGACACCGGCCGCAGCGCAGAACGACGAGGTGGTGGTGACGTGGCGAGCAGTTCGGCGACGGTGCGCCGGCGGGCGGTGGCGAACAGGGGCGCCGCCCACAGATCCAGCAGTAGAGGCGGTATCCGCGTTCAACAGCCTGGCTTGCGAGATCCGCGGCCTGGTTGAGGAACTCGGCAAAGCCGTCCGGGTCCGGGGGTGTGGGGTCCGTCGCGGACCGGAGTCCGGGAAGGGCCACTCTCCCCGCTCTACGGTAGGGGCGCCAGCGAAGGTGCGATGCCCTCTCCGCGGGGCGTCACTGCGCGGACCCATCCGCAGAGGGAGGCGTCCCTGGGGGCGGAGCTTGCGTAATACGGGTCAGCTTCTTGAACCGTTCGTCCCCTCGCAGCTCCTTGAAGCACGGGTCCCCGAGCGCGTCGGTTCTGTTGGCGTCCGTCAGAAGGGCGCTCTGGAGGTCCTGAAGAGCGTACGTGCGCTGGATGTCACGGAGCGAGGCAGCCAGGTCGGGCTGCTGGGCGATGAACATGTGCAGGCAGGCGTATTCGTAGGCCAGCCGGGGGGAAATGGGTTGCCCTGGGTGTGGATGTTGAGCCGCCCCTCTGGCTGCTGTCCTGGTCTCTTCTGTGGGATCGACAGCGTTGAGGCAGTGGATCAGATTCAGGGCGTGGGGGAGCATAGTTTCTGTCTGGCGGCGCAGTTCCTTGCGCTTCCAGTCCGTCTTCTCGCAGAGCCGCCTGAGTTCATCGGCCGCCTCGCGCGCGTGGGCCCGCTCCTGGTCCCTATCGGGTGCATCAGAGGCGATGTAGGCGTTGAGCCGCTGGGCGGCAATGCTGTAGAGGACCCGGATCTTCAGTGGGATCCAGCCCTCCGCTGTGTCCTCGACGCGAGACAGAAGGCGGTTCTTGTATTCGGCACCGAGGGTCGCGGCGAAGGCGGCAAAGTCCATTTGCGTGTAGGGCTGGGCCCCGTAGACGGCCCACACGTGCTCGAATCGCGCCAGGTCATTGCCCGGATCTTCATTGACGGCCTTGGCCAGCAGGTCCACTCGCGTGGCCATGCGCTCGGGGCTGTCGGCTAGCAGCGACTTGCTTCTGGCGATGACCTGCAGGGCCACGCTCTTCCACCGCTGTGCGCCGAACAGATCCTCTCGCAGCGCGGGGTGGACCTCACTGAGGTGGACCAGGATGAACGCGGCGGCCCCGGTGAGCATCTGAGCATTGGCGCACTGTTTGTCGCCGTCGTCCGGTAGCCCCAGCTCCGCCCGGCTGAACACGGTGCTCGCGGCATGCTTGCCGTTCCGGGACAGCGCGGTGGCGACCCGGTTGTCGTCGACGAAGGTGACTCTGGCGCGCCAGGTGAGGTCGGGTCTGAGCGCGAAGAACAGCTGGGAGAGTGCCCCGACGACCTTGCCTGCGGGCAGGACGCTGAGTTCCTCGCTGGGAATCCGGCTCAGCGGAGTGCTGGTGGGTGCCGAGGCGGCTTTGCCCAGGACCCGCGGGGTTTCGGTGCCCAGTCCCTTCATCCGGGCGAGCAGGTAGTCGGAGGCGGCGGCGTTCACCGACCCGTCGGCCCTTTGGACCTCCACCTGCAGATGCAGCTTCAGCCCGAACGACACGGCCGTCAGCAGCACGCCGATCAAAGCCAAGGCGATGTGGACGAGTAGCAGCCGCACACCGTACGCGTGCCGCGGGCCCACCAGCGCCAAGAGAATCCCGGCGGCCGTCACCGCAACGACAGACGAGAGCAACAACGGCCAACTTCTGCAGCCACGCCGCTGCCGGACCATCCACTGATCCAGCTTCTCGCGCCGGGTTTTCTGGGCGGTTCCCGTGCTTACGGGCTCAGGCGCCTCATGCTGTTGGCTGGTGCCCCACAGCACCAGGACCACCGCCGCCATGCCGACGCCGAAGAGCACCGCGGCCCCGATCCAGCACTGGGTCCATCCGGGAGCGAAGGGCTTGAACATCGCGAGCAGGGGTGTCATGACCGCGGCGGCGAACAGCAGGAGGAGCCCGAGCCCTTGGGCGGCCCGGGTGGCCCCCACGGGCCAGGCCACCGCATCGACGTTCACCAGTACCCGTGAGAGCAGCCCGGAAAGGGCGTAGAGGATGAGCAGCCCGATCACCGCGAACACGGCGAGACGCCCGACCGGCAGTGCCCAGTCGGAATAGAAGCGACTGCCGTTCGATGCCGCCGTAGGCAGAGGGCGGCTGTCCAGGTCGGCAACCCGTGCGAGCCCAGTTTCCGCAGCCACACTGTTCACATCGCGCTCAAGGGCACAATGGAACTTCTTCTTCGCCTCGGCGAGGTGCCCGGAGCGAATGGCCAGTTGCCCTTCGGTGACGAACGCTGCTGCCTGACGGCGCCGCCCGGCTACGTTCCGCAGACCCTCCGCTGCGCAGCTCTGGTTGCCGGCCTCGGCTTTCACCGACGCGTAGAGCTCCTTCGCCCGGTCAAGAGACCCCCGATCCAGATGGAGCTTCGCCGCGTCGCACGTCTCCTGAGCGGTCTGGCCCGGTGCCGCTGCAAGGGAGCCGGGGAAGACGAGCGCCACGACGGCCAGGGCGCGCGTGAGACGTTTCCACATGACGAGCAGTCAAGAGCCGCTCATCTGACCAGCGCACGCAGGCGCACAGCCTGATCCGCCAGACGGTCCTCTCATGTCAGTCGGATGCCTGGAATGTCTGCGGGACGGCGGAGCAGCACACCGCGCTGGTGGATGGCTCGGCCGTCTGCCCGTCATGTGGCCCTACCGCACCGTCGGCCACCTGTGTGATCAAGGACGTGCCCGACCGGTAGCCGCCCGTTTGAAATGCCCCTCGCCTCGAGTCTCTATTTCAGTGGCGCACTGCGCACGCAGCTCGGCGGCCAACTCCGAGGCCGTGCTCTCCGCCCTAGCCATCGTCCGGCTCCGAATCCGGCTCGGGATCGGGCATCTGGTTCCCCGGGTCCACCGGGTTCTCCAGACACTCGAAGTGCGTATCACTGACGGTTGTTTAGATCCTGGTGGGTCGTCTCGGCACCTGCGGGCGGGCGAAATACCGGGATTGGTGATCGGTGGCTGGTGATCGGGAATCTGCAACTGCCCTTCGTACGGGTCTTCCCGAGGTGACAATGATGTGTGGTGTCGGCTACAGGGGGTGGCGCATGATCGACAGGGTGCTTGAGATCTTCACGCAGATGGCCGATGGTACGGCGGTTGCTGCCGGAACCGGGGTAGGGCAGGCGGTCTCCGACGTGGTGCGGGAGCGACTCGCCACAACAGACCGCGGGCGCACCGCGATGCATGCAGTCGCTGGCGGGCAACGGGACCCGGATGCCATAAGCGAGCTGCGTACACTGCTCCAAGCCGAGGTGGACAGCGATCCGGACTTCGCCAGGCGATTATCCGAAGCAATGGCCGGGCCCCGACCTGCCGAGGTTCCCCGCTCCACGACGCACAGCATCACGTTTGAGAACGCGACGTTACGCGGCCGGAACACGATCTCTTTGGGTCCTGTGACGTTCAACAACACGCGAAATAACCGGCTTTCGCTGCTGGCTGCTGCGCTGGTTCTCGTCGCCCTTGTGGCCATCGGCATCTACGGCGGTGCACGGATGATCACAGGTAGCGGCCCCGGACGGGACGAGGCCGTCACGGCCCTCAACAGCGTTTCCCTGCACCAAGTGCTGCCCACTCAAGGGAGCCTGCCCGTGAAGTGGACGCAGCCTAGGCCGGCCGAGACCCTGACGGCGGCTCAGGGGCCGGGATTGATCGTCGCGGCATCTGTCGACTATCTGATGGGGGATCCGGAAGCCAAAGTGTCCTTCCTCGCCGCGGCTTGCAGCAATGCGGAAAAAGCACATGATTTCTTCAACGCGGTGAAGAAATCGCATGATGGCAGCGGCCGGGCGGAGACAGATGGCTTGACGGTTCCGATGCCGAAGATCGGCGACGAGCAGTGGGCCGTAGCCGGACATGGCACCCAAGACGGTCCCGGCGGAGGCTTCATCACTCTACGTGTCGGCACAGTCGTCCTGTCCATCCAGGGCACCGATACCGATCGCCAGCCCTTCGCCACATCACGTCTGGAAGTACTGGCAAGGATGATGGCCGAACGAGCTCAGCAGGCGCAGAACGGCCAGACACCGTCAGCCTTCGTACGTGATGCCTGAGCACCCAGCAGTGGTATAGCCGCCGCGTGTCCCACTTCACCCCCGACGCCACACCCGTGCCCCCCGCCGAAGTCTCCGAGGCCCTCTGGTGCGCCTGCCATGGCGGTAGCCGGCCCACCGCCGCCTACCTCCTGGAGCGACGCGGCGACCTCGGCTGGGTCGGCTACGACGAACCGACCCCGCTCGACGCGGCGGTCCGCTCGGGACACGATCAATGGCGCGATCGCTGCGGGGACTGGGGCCCGGTCGGCCGAACAGCGGACCTGACGCGGCCCCCCGCCCGGCCTCGCCCACAGGGCTTTCACGCGTCCTGCCACGCGTCCAGAGCTGGCGGAAAACGGGATCCAATGCGCGAGGCCCGGTCCACTACCGTTGCCCCCAACGGGCCGCTCCACCCCACTGGGACACACCTTCACCGCCCTCGGACGGCAGCGGGAACGCCGGGGGTCGCGCGCCCGTCCGTCCCGCTGACCACGGGAGAGTCCATGCCGGTCGCCAGCGTGTCCACGGACCCGATACCGGCAGCGGAACGATTCGACTGGTGGTGCGACCTGGTCTGGCAGGACGTCGCCCGCACCATCATCACCAGCGATCACGCCGCCGCGTTCCAGGCCGGGGCCGAGACAGCGGACCTGGGCCTCGTCAAGGTGACGGCGATGCACTTCGCGCCGATCCGATCTCTGCGTACCCGGTCGCTCATCCGCCAGTCCGACCCCGAGGTTTATGAACTCACCTTGATCAAGGGCGACCCCATGTGGCTCTCGCAGCGCCGCAACGACACCGCCGCCCGGGCGGGAGACCTGCTGCTCTGGGACACCTCGCAGCCGTTCGACGGCGGCGTCTGCGGAGACCACGCCGAAGCAATCATCGTCCATCTGCCGCGCTCGGCCCTCTCTCTCCCGGCCGACCGGATCGACCGTCTCGTCGCCCAGCGCATGCCCGCGACCCGTGGCATGGGCGCCATCCTCGCCGCCTTCCTCACCGAGGTCCTCGGTCAGGCCAGCGCCTGCCGGCCCCAGGACCTGAACACCCTGGGAACCGTCACTCTGGACCTCGCCTCCGCCTTTCTCGCCCAGCGCGTCGACGCCACACGGCGGCTCTCGCCCGAGACCCGCCGAGAAGTACTGGCGGCGCGCATCACGGCCTTCATCGACCGCAACCTTGCCGACCCCGGTCTGACCCCGGCCGTGGTCGCCGCCCAGCACCACATCTCGCTGCGCTCACTGCACCTGCTCTTCCAACCCTCGGGGGAGAGCGTCGCCGCCACGATCCGGCGCCGCCGCCTGGAACGCTGCCGCAGGGACCTGGCCGACCCGAGACTGCGGCACCGCACGATCGGCGAGACCGCCGCCCGGTGGGGCTTCCACCGGCCCGCCGACTTCAGCCGGGCGTTCCGAGGCGCCTATGGCCTCACGCCGAGCGAGCTCCGGGCACGGACGCCGGAGTCTGGTGAGGGCCCGGCCCCTCGCTAGCGACCAGCTCGGTTACGTGGGTTGGTACGGGCGTCGGCCGGGGGCCTCGCGTTTCCGCGTCGCCGGGAACCGTGCGTTGTCAGTGGTGCGTGCGAAGGTGAAGGGCATGAAGTTCCCGTTGGGCAAGGAAGGGGACCCTGGTTCGCCCTCGCGTCCGGCCAGGGGATCAAGGACGACGCACTGACCCGGTGGCGCGTGGCGAGGTCGCCCTCAGCCGTCAACTCATCGCCGACGCCACGCTGGACGAGCCGGGCACCCTCTCGGCGCAGAACGCGGCGGTCTTGGGTGAGCCAAGCGTGTCCCTGCGCCGGATCCTCATCCACATGATCGAGGAGTACGCCCGGAACCGTGGCCGCGCCGATCCGATCAGGGAACAGATCGGCGGGACGACCGGCCCCTGAACCGACCGGCTCCTGAACCGACCGGCTCCTGAACCGACCAGAACCTGAACCTGGGGCGACCCGAACTGGAGCCGACTGGAACAGACGAATCCGATTGCGCTGAATCCCAAAGAACCGTGCACTGTCAGCCAAAGACCCACCGCCACCTCACCATGCACACTCCTTGAACCGGGCCATTCCAAGAGCCGACCCGGTGGCACAGCAGCCTTCAACAAAGGAGTCAGACATGCGTTTAGCCTTGCCGCGCACGGCCGTTCTGGGCGCCTTCCTCGTCGGCGCCGCCCTCACCCCCACCATGGCCAACGCCGCCACCGGAACCTCCCCGGCACCGGCTCCGGCCGCGGCCGTGGTCAAGGTGACGGCGGGCAACGCCGGTACGACCGTCACCGTCAACCGTGACGCGAGTACGGGCGCCTTCAGTGCGACCGGATGCCACGGCACCACCTGTCTCTACGTCAATGGCAGCGGTCTCTACGTGAATTACGCGGTCGTCACCAACGAAAAGGGCAACTTCACGGGCCGAGGTGTGATTTCCAGTACGTGGGACGGACAGACCCACTACGGGCCCTGGCTCGGCAAGGGCGGAGCCTGGCGCTTCGACTACTACGTCTACATGAACCAGAACAACAAGGTCTGCGGCTCCATAGAAGGTCGTGACGTGGCCTGCCTCACGATCCATCGCTGACAACCGGCGGCGCTAACGGCAGCCGGGTCTCGAACGCCGCGCCCGCGTCCCTCGCGGCGGTCACCGTCAGCGTGCCGCCGTGCCGCTCCACGACGTCGCGGGCGCGGCCGGTCCGAGCCCCGGCACCGCCCTCGTCCCGGCTGCGGGCGCCTTGGGCCGCACCAACCGCTCGAAGACGCGCTCGGGCTCGGCGTCCGGCACCCCGCAGCCGTCATCGGTGAAGGTGAGGACGGCCTGGCCGCCTGCGGCGCGGAGCCGCACGGCGACCGCGGTGACGGCATGACGCTGGGCGTTGTCCAAGCAAGTTGCCCAGGACCCGGACCAGTTGGGCCCGGGTCCCGTCGCCGAGGACCCGGCCGGACCGGTGGGGAGGGGAACCGGTCCGGCCGTGCGTATGTGGCGGCCGACCTCACGCTGCGACAGCTGGCCCCGCTGTTCGGGGTGTCGAAATCGGCTGCCGACCTCGTGATTCACCACCTCGGGTCGAAGCCGGGCCTCCACGCGCGCAAGCGATTCGCGAAGGATGCTGCGTCGATCGCTCCCTGTCGGCCCAGGCGCACACGGGGAGCGGGTCAGCAGGCGACGGTCACTTCGTGGGTCACCGGACGCGCCGTCCAGGGGTAGCTGGCGACACCGAAGGTGGCGTGGATGGTGGAGCCGCAGGCCACATTGGCGCTCAGGCCCTGGACGTCCAGGTTGGTGTTGTTGAAAAGGGCGTCCTTGGTGACCTTCGGCAGCGGAGCGCCGTCGGCAATGGCGGTGAAGGTGGTGATGAGTTCCTTCGGTGTGGGGGCCGGGCTGCCCGGGGAGGGCGGGCCGGCGAGGCCGACCTTGCCGAAGAACACGACGGTGTTGCCGGTGACTTCGGCGCACAGGCGGGTCGAAAGGCCGGACTGGAGGCCGGAGTTGCCACAGGAGACCACGGTCTCGGGGGTGCTCGCGGGGGCGGCGACGGCGATGGCCGGGGTGAGGGCGGCGAGGCTCAGGCTCGCGACCGTGGCAGTGAGGAACATCGAACGCTTCATGGTGGATCTCCTTGTAAGGAGGGGCCGTCGGGCGGATCCCGAGTGGCTCACATGACATGTGATATTGCACAGACCATGTGAAGATCAAGTGATTCTCGCGTGAACGACTTGAAATCGTGGGGCGACGGCTGGTCAACGTGCAATCCAGAGAACGGAGTTGACGGGTCGGGCGGCGACAGTCGGGCGCGTCGGCCGGGGCTGTGGACCTCGGACCCGCTGCGCGGAGCGCGCACACCACCTTTCGGGTTGTTCCGGTCGGCGCGACGAGCTGGTCCGTGCGCGGTGAACCGGCGCCACGACCGGCTGCTGTCACGGTCGGCCCGCCGAGTGGGCAGGACCGCGCCTGGCCGGCGGCACAGTGGAGGGGGAGGCGCAGCGCGTCGGCCAGCTTCACGACCTGCGGGTCAGCTCTGGGAAGGCGACAGGCTGCCCGCCGCGCACTGGCCTGGCCGCAACCCGGGTGCCGGCATCGCAAGTTGACCACATGGGCGTCCCGTTGGCGTGGTGCCGCTAGATTTGGCGGATGCTGTTGACCGCGCGCAAGCCCCCGGCCCGTCCGCCGTCCCAGCCGCCGCCGGGCCGCCCGCCCAGCGGTCCCGGGCCGGACAAGAATCCGCCGTTCCCGCCGAACCCGCCCCTGACCGGGGGCTGAGGCGTGCGCGTCGCCCATCGCCCCCTGGCCCAGCTCCCAGAACCTGCTCGGGCGGCCATCACTGAGCGGACCGGCAAGGGCTGCGTGGTCGCGGATATGGAGTGCGGTGACAGCAGCGGTGTCGCCGCCCTCCTTACCCCGCCCCACGGCGGCGAACGCGTCTTCATCAAGGGCCTGCCGCAGGATCACGAGCGCGCCGGCGAACTCGACCGCGAAGCCGCCATCAACCCCCACCTGCCGCCCTACGCACCCCGCCTGCTGTGGCAGGCCCGTGTCGGCGGCTGGCACCTGCTGGCCTTCGAGGGCCTCACCGCGAGCCCGTGGGCAGACTTCCACCCCGGCTCCGCCCACCTCGCACCCACCGCGGCCCTTCTGAGCGACCTCGCCACCCGCCCCGCCCCTGAGATCCCCCTCATGACCGCCTGGGACCGCTGGGGTCCCTACTGCGACCCCGACGACCAGGACCTGCTCACCGGAGACCGGCTCCTGCACACCGACCCGACCGCCACCAACGTCATGATCGCCCCCGGCCGGGCATGGCTCATCGACTGGGCCTGGGCCGCACGCGGCCCCGCCTGGGCCGACGCCGCCATCTGGGCCCTGCGCCTCGTCCTGGACGGCCACCACACCCCCGAACAGGCCCACGCCCGTGCCCTGCACATCCCCGCCTACGCCACGGCACCCCGCCACGGCCTGCGCGTCCTCGCCGAGGCCGAAGCACGCTCCTGGGAGGACTGGCAGGCATACGGCACCACCGGCCTCGAACGCACCGTGACCGCCGCCCGCGCCTTCGCCGACTACTGCGCCGACATCGCCGCCGGCGAGACAGGCGAACACAGCCGGGATGCCGCCGCGCCGTAGGCAGCGACGCGCAGTCCTCCCGCCTCGCCCAGGCCCAGGCCAAAGCTGAACAGACCGCCGCGCCCTGATATGACTGCCGCCCCCGGTGGCTGTCCCTTCTTCTGACGTGCGGCCTTATGACCGTGCGGGTTGGTTGGCGATCAGAAGGGCGACGTCCGTGTTGTAAGGCTGTCTCCGCCGACGGAGACAGCTGCATGGCGCACAAAAGGGGACCGCGGCGAGGGACGCCCGGCCGGGCGTCCCCACCTGTCATTAACCCCAAGAACTGCCTGTTCAGAGGCCGTTCCGATCAATGCGGCACGTGTTTTATCATCCTGCCGCGGAGGGCGGTATGACGCCCCGGAACGCCGGCGGCCGCCCTCGCGCCGGGACGACAACCCGGCACCGTACAGCCGAATAGGGTCGGCCGGAGCCGCGATGCCGACGACAACAGCTCCAGCCGCCGTCCTCCGGGCGAGTACACGGCGGATACTCCCGCTTCCGTCGGGCCCGTGGAGGACAGCCGCGCGAGGAAGCGACGAGGGGGGAGCCTCGTTCCTCGCGCGCCACGACGGCCGCCGTCACCCGAATGGGCGGCGGCCGTCCCACACCATCTCCGCTCCCAGCAGACCAGCCGACACCAGCACTCAGGAGCGGTGCCCGGGCTGCTGTGGCTGTCGACGGCATGCACGTCGCCGGTTCCGGAGTGAGGGCCATGGCCTCGGATTTGGCTCTCCCCAAGTCCGGGAACCCCCAAGGGAAACGTGCAGTTGCCGCCGAGCCCCTTGGCCCGTTCGAAAGCGCCTGCCGAGCGTCGCGGGGTTCGGCCCGGCGCCCGGAGTTTCTCCGCCTTGCGATGTACGTATGTACGGAGCCTTGCGATGCACGTACGTACGGATGAGGGTATCCCCGCCCGGAGGCAGGGGGCGGAGCCCGCTGATCCAGCCTGATCCGTGAGAGAGCCAACGGAGTGGGGCAGGGGGCTCACCCCGAGGCGTTCAGCGGCACCAGGTGCGCAGGGCGGTGAGGCAGTCCGCGGCCCGGCGCTGAGCGTCGGTGTCGGTGCTGGCCCAGGCGATCCGGGCGTCCGGCCGGATGAGAACGGCGGTGACGTCCCGCCAGATCGGGTGGGATTCCTCGGCGTTGACGGTTCCCGTCCGCTGCTCCAGGCCATCGGCGGGGCACGGTGTCCGCGTCCCGTCGAGGTCCAGCAGGAGTGGTCGGCCGTGGTGCATCAACGAGTGGGCGGTGGGTACGTCGGCCGTGTCCAGGGCGAGGCCGGCCAGTCGGGTGCCGTTCAGCGGGTGCCCGCAGGGTGTGGTGCCGACGGGGAGCGGGTCGTCGAATCCGGCAATTCGGCGGGCCCACTGGCGGTTGGTCCGCGGTTCGGTGAGCGCGGCGGACCAGACCTCGCGCAGCGCGATCTGCTCCGGGCTCGCCGCCGCGAACAGGGCGAGCTGCGCGCGGGTGTTGTCGATGACGGCGCGGGCGGCCGGCCGGCGCTCCGTGTCGTAGCTGTCGAGTAGTCCGTCGGGCGCCCGGCCCTGGAGGGTGGCGGCCAGCTTCCAGCCCAGATTGGTGGCGTCCTGGATGCCGAGGTTCATGCCCTGCCCACCGGCCGGGAAGAACATGTGCGCCGCGTCCCCGGCCACCAGAACCCGTCCGGCCCGGTACCGCGCGGCCTGGCGGGTGGCGTTGCCGTAGCGCGAGAGCCATCGGGGGTTGCGGATGCCCAGGTCCCGTCCCAGCAGTGCGCGGGTCTGCTCGCGCACCTCCTCCAGGGTCAGCGGATCGCCGGTGCCGTGGTGCATGGTGGCCGTGGAGAGGCCCGCCAGTCGGTGGACGCCGTCGCCGATCGGGGCCGCGAGGAACGAACCGGCCGGCCCGGTGGCGGCGAGCGGCGCGGTGGGCGGATCGTCGAGTTCGACGTCGGCGAGCCACCCGGTCAGGGTGGTGTCCTGACCGGGGAAGTCGATGCCGGCCGCCTGGCGCACCGCACTGCGGGTGCCGTCGCAGCCCACCACCCACCGGGCCAGCACGGTCCGGTGGGTGCCATCGGCCCGGATCGCCGTCTCGACGGCGTCCGGCCCCTGGGTGAGCGAGACGACCTCCTGCCCGCGCAGCACCCGGGCGCCCACGGCGACCGCGTGCTCCTCCAAGAGCTGTTCGGTGACGGACTGACCGAGGGCCAGCATGAAGGGGTGTACCGCCCCGACGGTGGAGAAGTCCAGCCGGGTGGTCGCCGCGCCGAAGTGACCGGTCGGCACTGGGGTGCCGCGTTCTATGAACCGTTCCGCGAGGCCGCGGGTGGCAAAGGTGTCCAGCGTGCCGGCTTGCATGCCGACCGCGCGCGACCGTCCGTCCGGTGCCGCCCGGCGTTCCACGACGGTCACCTCCACCCCGTACAGGCGCAACTCCGCGGCGAGCCAGAGCCCCACCGGGCCGGCCCCGGCGATGAGCACGTCGAGCACGACAACCACTTCCTCTCACATTTCGGGTGATGCGCCGTGACGGCGGCGCGCCGATGCACCGCGGCAGCGGCGGCCGCGTGGCGTCAGGTGTGCGGGGTGGCTCAGCGGGCACTGCCGAGGTTCCGGTCGGCGTCGGCGCCTTCGAGCATGAGGGTGGTCTCCTCGATGCGGCGGAAGCGTCCGTCGGGGGCGAACTCGCCGTGCGGCGTCGTCGAGGTCGAGGCCCGGGGTGAGGAGCAGGTCGGTGAGGGCAGCGCGGATGTCGGTGCGGTTCATGGCGATTCCTTCGGTTGGGTGCGGGAGCGGTCCGCCGTACGCCGATCAGAGATGCGTGCCTGAAGCACGCTTATCACCGTACAGGAAAAGCGTGCGTCGCGCACGCTAATCTGAGGTGTGAACAACTCCTGCGGCTCTGCGATGTTCCGCGACGGACGGGTCCCGGGGGTCTGGTCGCCCCAGACGCAACTTCTTCGCATTAAGCTGTGCGCATGAGTGCCCGAGCGACCACACGCCCCGGCGGGCGCAGCGCCCGCGTCCAGCAGTCCGTACATCAGGCCGTCCGTGATCTGGAGGCGGAGGTGGGGCGGGATGGGCTCACCGTGCCGCTGATCGCCGCCCGTGCGGGAGTGACGCCGTCCACCGTCTACCGGCGCTGGGGGGACCTGCGAGAGCTGCTGTCCGACGTGGCCGTCGAGCGGTTGCGCCCTGATGGCGCGCCGGCCGACCACGGCAGCCTGCGGGCGGACCTGGAGGCGTGGGCGGTGCAGTTCGCGGAGGAGATGTCTTCGACGGCGGGCCGCACGTACATCCGCGACGCCCTGCTGGGCGACCCCGAGCAGGGCAATGCGGTGCGCTGCTCCGATTACGCAGCCGAGCAGTTGAAGGCCATCGGCGTGCGCGCGGCCGGGCGCGGGGAGGCCGTGCCCGATCTGGAGACTCTGCTGGACGTCGTCGTCGCGCCCCTGGTGTACCGCATCCTGTTCCGGCCCTCGGACCTGTCGGAGGCCTACACCGACCGCCTCGTGTCGACGGTGCTCGACCAGGGAGGTGCCTCCCCTGGGCGCTAAAAGCTAAGAGTTTGCGTTTTGGGGATGCGGGGCCTACTCTGCCTAAAGCAAAGCGTTTGCCTTTAGGTGTGAGAGGTGCTCCATGCTCAGCGTCTTAGCCCCGTCGTCCCCTTCCCGCCGCCTGCCGGTGCTGAGCCGCCGCAGCTCATTCCCCCTCCACGCTTCCGTCCTGGTCGCCCTGTTGGCCGCCTCCAGCGCACCGACCCCCCTCTACGCCCTCTACCAGGCCGAATGGCACTTCTCGGCGATGACGCTCACCGTCGTGTTCAGTGCCTACGCACTCGCCCTGCTCGGGGCACTGCTGACCGCGGGCACGCTCTCGGACCACCTGGGCCGGCGCCCGGTCCTCACCGGTGCGCTGCTCGCGGAGGCCGCGGCGATGGCCGTCTTCGCCACCGCCCAGGGCGTGACGGCGCTGATCGCCGCCCGGATCCTGCAGGGCCTGGCAACCGGCGTGGCCACCAGCGCCGCCGGAGCCGCGCTGCTCGACTTCGAGGACCCCGACCGCCCGGGACGGGCGACGCTCGCCAACGGAATCACCCCCGTGGCCGGCATGGCCGCCGGTGTACTGGCGGCCACTGCCCTCGCGCAGTACGCCCCCGCTCCCACCCACACCGTCTACCTCCTGCTGCTCCTGCTGTTCACCGCGCAGGCGGCCGCAGTGCTTCTCACCACCGAGACCGCCTGTCCCCACTCCGGTGCGTGGCGCTCCCTGCGCCCCGGCATCGCCGTCGCCCCAGCCTCCCGCCCGGCCATGAGGTTCCTCGCCCCCGGCGTCGTCGCCGCCTGGGCGCTGGGCGGCTTCTACTCCTCCCTCGGTCCCTCGCTCGCCCGGCTCATCGCCCCGCACATGCCCCGGGCCACCGGCGGCCTGGTCTTCTTCACCCTGACGGCCGCAGCCGGCCTCGCCGTCCACGCCGCGCGGCGATTGCCCGCCCGCACCGCGAGCTCCGTCGGCACCGCGGTCCTGATCCCGGGGGCCCTGCTGACCCTGAGCGGGCCCCATCTGCACAGCCTGCTCGCCCTGTTCGCCGGCACCGCCCTGGCGGGCATCGGCTTCGGGGCCGTCACCCAGGGCGCCCTGCGCCTGCTGCTGTCCCCGGCCGCCCCTGACGAACGCGCCGGCACGCTCGCCGCCTACTACGTCCTCAGCTACCTGGCCATGAGCGTCCCCGCAGTCCTCGCCGGTCTGCTGACCAACCTGTACGGCCTGCAGACGGCCCTCTCGCTCTACGCCGTGACGGTCGTCCTGCTGACCCTGACCGGCCTCGCCCGCGCCGTGCGGCAGCCGAGCACCGGCTGACCGAGTCCTGCCTCCGGCACCCCCAGCCCCACTCCGCACCGAGTCCTGCCATCCAGCACCCTCCCCAGCCCCACTCCGCACCGAGTCCTGCCTTCCCGCACCCCCAGCCCCACTCCGCGCCGCCCATCCGAAGGGACCCACCGATGAACACCGCCACGCCCCGTCAGACCATCCCCTCCACCAGTACGGGATGGAGCCTCGGCGACATCGCCGTACGCCGCGTCGACGAGATCGAACTGCCGCGCCAGACCGGACCCTGGCTGCTGCCGGACGCCACCAAGGAAGTGCTGGACGAGGCATCGTGGCTGCGCCCCGACTTCGCCGACGCCGACGTGCCCCGCCTGGCGAGCCACAGCTTCGCGGTGCAGGCGGGCGGGCTGAGGATCGTCGTGGACACCGGCATCGGCAACGCCAAGCCGCGCGCCAACCCGGCCTGGAACGGTCTCGACACCGACTTCCTGCAGCGCCTGGCGGCGGCCGGCTTCCCGCCCGAGTCCGTGGACCTGGTGATCACCACGCACCTGCACACCGACCACGTCGGCTGGAACACCCGCCTCGCCGGTGAGGACTGGGTCCCCACCTTCCCCAACGCCCGCTACCTCACCAGCCGCACCGAATGGGACCACTGGGCCGCCACCGACCTGGACTTGGCCCGCCGCCAGATGTTCCGCGACTCCATCACCCCCGTCCGCGCCGCCGGACAGTACGACCTCGTGGACGTGCCCGAGCAGGGGCGCGAGGTGGCGCCGGGCGTCCTCCTGATCCCTGCCCCGGGCCACACCCCGGGGCAGGTCGCCGTGGAACTGCGCGGCAGCGACCGCCGCGCGCTGATCACCGGCGACAGCATCCACCACCCCGTGCAGCTGTCCCACCCTCACGTGAGCAGCTGCGTCGACATCGACCCCGCCCAGGCGGTCCGCACCCGTTCCCGGCTGCTCGACGCCGTGGCAGACACCGACACGCTGCTCCTGGGCACCCACTTCCCGCAGCCCACGGCCGGCACCGTCCGCCGGGAGAACGGCCGCTACCGGCTGCTCGCCGAGCACGGCAGCGAGATCTCGGCCACCGCGCCCTGACCCCTGCCACCGCGGCCTGACAACGCGACCGGCCCCGCTCGACCGGCGGCCCTCACGGCCGTCGAGCAGCCGCGGCGCCCGCAGTTACCTCAAGCGAATCCTTGGCCTTTGGCCTTTAGGGGCCTCGGTTACTCCGACGCTCCAAGCCCCCACCGAGAGGGAGAACATCCATGTCCGCCGTCGAACTCACACCTCCGGAGGCCGCCCGCTGGGCCGCCCGCGCCGGACTTGTGCTGCCGGCCGAGCGCCACACCGCGGTCGCCGCGGTCGCCAACCACATCCACAGCGTCGTCGCGGTCCTGCGCGAACTGGACTTCGCCGACGTCCCGTCCGCCGCCGCCTACCGCGCCGGAGAGGAGAAGCACGATGCAGCCGTATGAGCTGTCCCTTGCCGCCGCCGCGGACGCGATACGTACCGGGCGACTGTCCCCCGTCGAACTGGTCGACTCCGTCCTCGATCGCATCGAGAAGGCGGAGCCGCACCTCGGCGCCTACGTCACGGTCGCCGCGGAGCAGGCGCGCCGGGTGGCGGTCGACGCCGAACACGAAGTGGCGCAAGGCCGTTACCGGGGTCCGCTGCACGGCATCCCGATGGGACTCAAGGACCTGATCGATGTCTGCGGGATGGCCACCACGGCCAGCTCCCGGGTCCGCGCCGGACATCGCGCGACAGCGGACAGTACGGTCGCCGCGCGTCTGAGCGCAGCCGGTGCGGTCCTGCTCGGCAAGACCCACACTCACGAATTCGCCTTCGGCCTGACCACCCCGCAGACCCGCAACGCCTGGGACCGCGGCCGGGTCGCCGGTGGCTCCAGCGGCGGCTCCGCGGTGGCCGTCGCGTCGGGCACCGCGACCTTCGCCCTGGGCACCGACACCGGCGGGTCGATCCGGGTGCCCGCCGCGCTCAACGGGGTCGTCGGCCTCAAGCCGACCTACGGTCTCGTCCCCCGTCACGGCGTGACCTCCCTGTCCTGGTCGCTGGATCACGTCGGCCCGATCACCCGTACCGTCGAGGACGCGGCCCTGGTCCTGACCGCGCTGGCCGGACACGATCCGCGCGACCCCGCCTCGCTGTCCGTGCCCGCCGCGGACTACCGGCCCGGTACCGGCACGGACCTGACGGGGCTGCGCATCGGCCTGCCGCGCACGTACTACTTCGACCACGTCCACCCGCAGGTGGCGACCGCCGTCCGGCACGCCATCGGGCAGTTGGAAGCCCTGGGCGCACATCTCGTCGAGGTCGACATCCCGATGACCCGCTACATCCAGGCCACCCAGTGGGGCCTGATGGTCCCGGAGGCCGGTGCCTACCACGAAGGCAGCCTGCGCACGGTCCCCGAGCTGTACCAGGAGGACGTCCGCATCCTCCTGGAGGCAAGCGAGTTGATGAGCGCCGGTGATTACATACGCGCTCAACGCTCCCGCACGCTCATGCGCGCCGAGTGGGCACGGATGCTGGAGGAGGTCGACCTGATCGCCGCCCCGAGCGTCCCGATGCCCGCGGCCGGGGCCGACCAGGAGACGGTCACCTGGCCCGACGGCACGACCGAGAGCGTCTCCGACGCCTACGTGCGCCTTTGCGCTCCCGCGAACATCACCGGAGTACCCGCCCTGACCGTTCCGGTCGGCCATGACGCGGAGGGCATGCCCATCGGCATGCAGCTGCTCGGCCGGCCCCTCGGTGAGCCCACGCTCCTGCGAGTCGGCCACGCCTACGAGCAGACGCAGCCCGCCCGGGCACTCGCCACAGCCGCTTGACCATTCGCGCTACCTGGCCAACGCGCGGGACCTCGTTGGCCAGGTAGCGCGCCCGCGCTCCGGGCGCGAACTGGTGCCGCCCGAGCATCCCGCAGGGGCTGCGTGGCCGGCTGGCGCACGCTCGGGGGACAGGCACCACCAGTGAAGAGTGGGCCGCCCGTTGAGGAGGAGCGGACCTGCCCACATCTCTACGCCGCTGACTGCCCGTCAGTGGGAAATGGTGAGGCGCTTACGCAACGGGAGGTAGCCCTCCAGCGGCGCGGCGGCGACCCCGTGGCCGCTTGGCGACGCGGACCGCGGTGACCGGTACACCCCCCTCCGCCCGACAGCGTGGCGTCCTCCCGCGCGGCCAGTCCTGTTCCCGTGGCCACATCAAGGACCCATGCGTACGGGCGTGGCGGGACCAGGCGGACGGCTTCGCGCGCCGGCAACCGGTGCATGGCACTGGCGTCGTACGTCGCTGCCCGCCGGTCGAACTCCGTGCCGATCCGCCCTCGCGCTCGTTCCATCTCCCACTCGTATCACACCACTCCTGCCGCGATGTCCGAGGCAATCGCCAGGCCAGCGGCTCTGGAACCCAGACGGCACCGAAGCTACTGAGTGTGACTGCCGAGGGGGAACCGAGCTGGCCATACGTGGCGATTTTCTGGGGTCTCGCAAGATCGAAAATCTTGCGAGACCCAGTTGAGGGGGGGCCACGGCGGGGAACGCCGGGCTTTCCGCTGCTGTTGCTTCCGATCGTGCTGGTGTGCACTGATCAGCTTGCCGCGTGCCCGGGGTCCGAAATGGCCTGGACATGCCTGCGCCTGTCCGTGCTGCCGGAATTGGGTCCGCGCGCGGGCGTTAACCGGTTAGCAGACCCGGTTCACCGCGACTTGCTAGTTGTCGAGATTTACTCTGAAGTCGAAGGTGTTCCACCGTTCGGGCCGCATGTAGATCGCGATGTTGGCGGCTGCGGTTTCCTCGGTTGCGTTGATGTAGTCGGTGGCGCGGCCTGGTCCCATGTAACGCGCGGCCATGTCGAAGCGTTCCTGCTTGGAGGTCGGCCTGATCTCGGTCACCGGGCCCTCCACCGACACGTACCGGTAGTCGTCGACTTCGGCGCGCTGCGCGCACAACGCGAACCGGCCGGCTTCCTTGATGAGCCGGGTCTTGCGCAGGTGGGGTGCCGTGATCACTTTGACGAGCTGGCCTGGCTGGTACTCGTACCAGATCGGGAGGGTCAGTGGAGCGCGTTGTGCTTCGGCTGTGACGCTCAGGACTGCGACGTGTGGTTCTGCGAGGAAGGCAGCGCGTTCCTCGTGAGTCATCGGACGCATAACCGTCAGACTAGCGGCTCATGAGGGGGCTGGGGGGGGAGGCAGTCGGCTGGGCGGATCCTGGGTCCGATGGCGGAAGTGTCCTTTGGATTGGGCGTACTTGTGCGCCAGCACCCCAGTAGTCCAGCGGAAGTAGACCGCCCACATGGCGATCCCGGGGAGGGGGAAAGGGTGGTACCTCGGGCACAAGGGGCCTGCGGACAGCCGCCTTGCCCGCCTCTGACGACAAGGGGCGGGGCCTGCCGTACGTCCACAGTGGCCTGCGAGCCCCCTCCTGCCCCTGGCCCGAGACGGCGGCCCTGCTCTCAACCGGCTGTGAATCAGCTGCGTGCTGGGCAACAGACAACACCGTTGACTCGGTGATGGCATCAGCCTTCTGGTTCGATGAGGTCGTCGGCGAAGGTGTCCAGCACCGCCCGCCAGTGGAGGGGAGGGTGTTCGCCGCATAGCTAGTCGGCCCAGACCCGCTCGGTCGGCGGGAACATGCGCGGCTCATGCGCGCCCAGCTGCTCGGCGACCCCGACTACACCGTGGGCCATGGTTTCGGCCTCGGCGGCCCGGCTGTGGAACGTCAAAACCTTCCGCCGGTTCCCCTTCGCGGCTGCGGTCAGCAGTTCGGTCTCGCCTCGCGCACCGCGTCCGTCCCCGGGCATGCCGGTCGTGAACGATGTCGGTAAGCCGAGTGCGGGAGAATCGCATGCCTGGTTGGAAGTGGCGCGGTGGAGACAGAGCATGAGCCACTGCGCCGTTCCCCGACTCTGCTCAGCAAGTCTTTCGGTACGGGGTGTCGGGGATGAGTTGTTTCCATTCCGTTCTGGTGAGAGGAGTGTGTGTCCGCGTGCAGACGGCGGCGATCAGGCGCTGTGGGTCAAGGGGGTAGGCGTGCCAGGGTGTCTGCTGGCTTGCGGAGTAGAGGGTGCGGCCGTCCTGGCTGAAGGCGAGCGAGGTGATGAAGCCGCCGTCGGCGGGGAGGGGGATTCCCAGGGGGCGGCGGCTGTGGACGTCCCACAGTTGCAGCGTCCGGTTGGTGGCGGCGGCAGCAAGGCTGTGGCCGTCGGGGGATACCGCGATGGCCGAGACGGTGACTGGCGTGTTGCTCGTGTCACTGGTGTCGGGGGCATCGCCGCTGTGCATGAGGGCTGAGAAGGGGGCCGTGTCCTGTCGTGTCGTGTCGGGCCAAAAGAGGATCCTGGGGTAATCCCCGGCGGCGATGCCGTGGTTGGTTGTCGCCGTGGTTTCCTGAAGGTCGTTGGCGTGTGGATGTACGGTGGTGCGTCCCGTCTGAAGGTCCGTGACCAGACCGCCTTTCGTGACGGCCTGATGGTCGGTCGGAGGCAACAGGAAGCTTGCCCCGACGTTGTCGGCTATGGGAGACACCGTCCCGTCGAGCGTGCTCCAACGCTCCAGGCTGTACTGGCTGGGCTGGTCGAGCCGGATCGCGAGCAGGGCGGTGCCCGAGGAGGTCAGGGCAACATCGGCGATTCCCCGGGGGGACGTATTGGCTGGTGTGAGGGCCAGCGTGGGCTTGTTGCGCCGTCGTGCGACGTCGAACAGGGCAAAGTGGATAGGGGGGTACGAGGGCCACTGTGTTACCAGGCCGTACGCGAGCGTTCGACTGTCGCCGCTGAAGAATATTCGTCCGCGGCATTGAGCGCTGTTCCTGGGGCAGGTTACGGGCGGAAGATCGGTGCTGACGCGGCCAGTGGCTGCGTCCCTCAGTTGGAAGAACACCTTGTCCCCTCGCCGTACGCTCGTGGCGAGCACCTTGGCGTCAGGGCTGAGCCGGGCTGTGTCGACTGGTGTCTGGCTCTCCGCGGCGTGCAGTGCGCTTCGGAGGTCCAAAGACCGGACCGTCGTCGAGGAACGGGCGTCGACGTACCGCAGCAACCCCCTGGTGGTGTCCAGTCGCAGACTCCTGGCAGTCTCATGGGCCATCGGGTAGCGCAGGAGGGCGGATGACAAAGCGGAAGTCTTCCAGAGGAAGATCTCGTTGGGTGTGGCAGTGGCAAGGAACCTACCGTCCGCGCTGAACGCGGCGTCGTTGATGCCACGCAGGCCCTTCCGCCATTCCTGGTGGCCCGTGGCGAGGTCCCACGAGCGCATGCCGATGTCGTCCACGACTGCCAGACTGTGCCCTCCACGAAGGAAGTGCAGGTGCTGGAATGCCGCATTGCGGGGACAGTCATAGCGAGGGGGCGGTGGCTGGAGACGGCGTCTGGCTGCCATGTCCCACACCTGGAGAGTGCCATCCGGCGGGCAGGCGGCGAGGTAGCGTGCGTCGTCGCTGACGGCTGTGTGTGCCGGGTCGAGCGGATGCTTGAGTGTGTCGCGGAACAGCAGCCGCTGGTCGGCGACATTCCATACTTGGAGAGTGGGGGTGCTGTAGGAGTCGGTGAGAACGACGACGCGTCCGTCGGCCTGGAAGCGGCCGACGGCGAGGGCCGACGCCGCGAACGGGACGGCAGCCCGCTCGACCGTGTCGGGGCGCCAGAGCCGGACGCCGTTCTGATTGGACACCAGCAGCGTTTCGCCGTTCGGGCTCACATCCATGATGCGGTCATGCAGAGAGACTGAGGAAAGCGTGCGACGGTTGTCCGCGTCGCGGCGGACGACGCTCCCGGTGGTGGAACGGGTGATCAGAATGCGCCCGTATCGGTCGAGGAAGAGGCCGGATCCCTCATCGACGTCGGCGACATCGTAGGCGTCTTGGTCGAGTGTGTGGGCAGAGGTCAAGAGGGCTGCCTGCGATTCCGGAATATGAGCGATCTCCCAGGCTGCCAGGCTCAGGTGCATGGCGGTCTGCGGATCCGTCAGGCGCAGGCTCTCGGCGAGTGCGGCGGCGCTGCGGGCGACTGACTCCCTGTGCTGCTCGGCGCGGCTGCGGTTTTGCTGCCAGGCGATGGTGCCTGCCAGGAGGGCGAGGGTGACGAGGGCGGCGAGGGTGGCGAGCAGGGTGCGGGTGCGGCGCCGTGAGCGGGCCGCTGCATGCTGCGCCTGGGTGCGGGCGGCCAGGCTCGCTGTCAGGAATTCCCGTTCCAGCACGTTGAGTTCATCGTGTTGTCCGGCTCCAGGGAAGGCTGTTTCGGCTGCGGTCAGCCGGGGGCCGCGCCATACCTCGCCCGCGTCTCGGCCGAGCTGCTGCCAGGTGCGGGCGGCGTCGGTGAGCTGGCGGTGCAGGCGCAGCCGCGCGCGTGCCTCGTCGATCCAGGTGCGCAGGCGGGGCCAGGCGGTGATGAGGGCCTCGTGGGCGAGGTCGATGTGGTCGTCGTCGAGGGTGATCAGGCGGGCGTGGGCCAGTGCCTCCAGGACGGCGGTGGTGTCGCTGGGGCTGTCGAAGTCGAGTTCGGTGCGTTCGATGGGGCGGCGGGTGTCGGGGGCGTTGTCGCCGGGGGTGATGAGGCGGAGCAGGATCTGGCGGGTGAGGGTGGCTTGGTGGTGGTCGAGGGTGGCGTAGAGGGTTTCGGCGGTGTGGCCGACGGCGCCGTCGAGGCCGCCGGCTATCTGATAGGCGTCGAGGGTGAGGGTGCGGCCGGTGCGGTGGCGCCAGGTCTCCAGCAGGGCGTGCGACATCAGCGGCAGGGCGCCGGGCTCGGCGCAAACGTCGTCGATCAGGCGGGTGGTGAGGGCGCGTTCCACGATCAGGCCCTGAGCGGTGGCGGGTTTGGTGATCGCCTCGCGCAGTTCGTCCGGGCTCATGGGTCCGACGGGCAGGGCTGCTTCGCGCAGGACGTCGACGAGGCGGGCGTGGTGGAGGCAGTGGCTGTAGAAGTCGGCGCGCACGCCCAGCACGACCCGCAGGCGGCTGCCGGGCTCCCGGGCGGTCAGGATGAGATCGAGGAACGCCTCGCGCTCGTCCGCGTCCTGGCAGAGGGTGAAGACCTCTTCGAACTGGTCGACGATCACCACGGTGTCCGCGTCGCCCTCGCCGGTCGCTGCGGTGTCGCATGACGTGAACAGTTTCGCGTGGGTGTTGGCGGGGTGGGGCCCTGGGGTGCAGATCCGCAGGGCTGCGATAGGTATCCCGGTGGTGTGATCAGGGTCGGGGTGTTGGAGGCGGGGGATGAGCCCTGCGCGCAGCAGGGAGGATTTGCCGCTGCCGGACGGGCCGATGACCACGCTGACCCGTTCCCGGGCCACCAGGGTGGTGAGGTCGTTGGTGAGGGTGTCGCGGCCGAAGAACAGGGTGGCGTCGGATGGTTCGTAGCGGGCAAGTCCCCGGTAGGGAGCGGGACCGTCCGCTTCCTTTTCGGTGCGGACGGCCGCGCTCGCGCGCCGCACCGCCTGTTCGGCTTCGTGCCAGCGCTGCTCCCATGTAGCCCGGTCCAGGCCGGCGCCGCAGGCTTCGGTGTAGGCGAGGGCGACGGGCAAGGTGGGAAGTTTCTCACCTGCTGCGGCCTGGGAGAGCGTGGTTACCGAGTAGCCGGTCTTCTGCGCCATGGCCCGGTAGGACAGGCCCGCGTCGCGACGCAAGTGGCGCAGGGCGTGGGCGAACTCCGCGACGGGTCCTGCGTCCGGGTCCAAGGGCTTTTCGGGTCGTGCCACTGTCCGTCTTCCCCCTGTAACGGATCGGAGCTCGTGGGTGATCAACGGCCCACGTTAGAAACAGCTCGGCGCGGCGGGCAAGGCGGGTGTCGGCCACCTCTGGCCGGTGCGGGCAGTGGGTGGCAAGGGGTTGTTTACCAGCAGGGGAGCGGAGTGCTGAACAACGGCGAGCCTGCTGGAGTCGGTGACCGGCATCCCCGCTCAGGCCGTGGAACCGGCGGCGCGGGGCCGCGCGGGCCGGTGTCGGCGACACGGTCGCGGGCACCGCAGCCCGGGCGCGGCGCGGTGAGGGCTGCTCATGGGGTCAGGGCATGGGCCTTGGCAGGAGTCAGGAGGGATGTATTTGGAGAACCGGCCGGCTCTCTTACCCCTCCCGGGCTGGTGCGACCGAAAGATGTCCAGCCGCTGGCTGTCGTGTCCTGGGCGCGAGCCGTCCGTCCAGGACGCGAGAGCACCGAACGGAGACCGGAGCCGGGATGGCCCTGGGTGTGGAGAAGACGGTGCTGGCAGTACAGATCGTGGAAGGGGCGGGGGGGGGGGGGCTGGTGATGTGGGATCTGTTGCTGTGGGTGGTGCTGGCCTGCGGTACTGCTCTTCTGGTGGCGGTGCCTTTGACCGGCCTCGACAACGAAGCGCGGTGGCCGCTGGAGTTGGGCGGGATATGGGTTGATGCGAGGCCCGCACCGATCGCCCATCAGGGCGGCTACGACACGGGTACGGCGCTGGTGCGGCGGGGGTGTATCGGGGACCCGGTCCGCGAGGTACAGGCTTTGCTGCTCCAGTGCGGCTACTCGGTGCCGGACGTGGACGGCTTCTTCGGCCTTCACCTGGAATCCCTGGTCGAGGATTTCCAGGCCGACCACGGGCTGCTCGCCGATGGCGTGGTGGGCCCGGCCACCTGGGAGCGGCTGCGGTACTGCTGACAGCAACCAGGGTAGGGGCCGGGCACTGGCTGGCCACCTCTATGGAGATAGCGCTCGTCAGGCTGGCCTCGCGGCACAGCCCGGCCCAAGGAGTCCTCGCCGACCACGTCGTAAGCCTCATCCGCAACGCCCCCGCCGATCGCGCGGCACCAAATTCCGAGCCGATACCCGCAGTGGCGGTTCCAGGACCTGACTCGTAAACGTGTCGTGCTCCATCCTCACGGAGTACCGCGCTTGCTTGGTCTCGCGACCAGCGCACTCCTTACGAACCCTCGTAAACTGCCGTGCTCCGTCACACGCGCGGCAAGGTAGGGCATAGGTTGAATCTGTAGGTTCTCTCGGCTCGCATCCCGAAGTAACGCGGTGACCTGGAGCTACGCCGGATGACTCACGCTGTGTCCCATCTGCTCAGTCTCGCGGCCGTGTCCGGATCTCCTGCACGGGGCGCAGCGGAGGGGGATGCCAGATGTTTCCAGCGGATGCAGGTTTCCTGGCCTGCGCTCCCAGAGCTATGATCCACCCCTGAGTTGAACGCGTTCAAAAATGGGGTGGCTCGTGTCAGGGCAAGACGTCAGGGAAACCACCGCGTATCGGAGTCCCCGGTCCGGCCTCAACTCCTGTGCCATGGAAGGGGCGTGACGCTGTGGGTGCCGGTCTTGGCCTGCTTCTCATTCCTCTCGCCCTCTATTTCGTGCTGGCGCTGTTCCTCTGCCGCAAGCTGGCTGCACGCACCGCTCCGGCGGTCACCTGGATGTTCGCCACGGCGCTGCTCGTCCTGCCGGGCGGGCTCATCGTCGCCTGGTGGCTGACTGGGGTGGTCGCACAACCGGCCCCCTAGGGGGCAGATGCATGGACGGTTCGTCCGTCAGTACCGCTATCCCCGTCTCTGCCCGGCATCGGGCAAGAAGCCTCAGGCCCGTGGCCTTTCGGTCACGGGCTGGCCATTACACATGCCGCGCCCCATGTCCTTGCCGCCAGTGTCGAGCGAGGCTGCCAGCCGCAGGCTCACGTTCGTCACCCACCCGGTCTTCATCGAACTTGCCGATCTCCCGGACAAAGCTTCAGGCATGGTCCGTGACGGGTGCACCGAGGCAGCCCAGGTGCTGATCGCGAACGACCTTGAGACCACGATGAAGAACCACGCCAACGCCTGGATTAGGCGCACGTTCCCCTCCGCCGAATACAGAGGAGGAGTCTTGGGGACCGGACGCCACAGGATCCTGGCCAGCGCGACGAGCCGTCCTGACGTTCCGCGCCATCTCACCTTGCTTCAGGAGCCGTTGTCGTACCGACTGGCGAGGCTGCGAATCGAACGGGGCTCCTGATCGGATGATCTTGAAGTGGTCGCCGCGTCACCCGACCCCGCCCCCGGCCGCGGTCGGGCACGCGGAGGATGGTTGTGATCGAAGAGGGTGCCTGACCGGGTGATCTTGGTTGGGTGGATGTATGAAGGCAGGGCCTCCGGTACGGCATCAGGGTTGGTGAAGCCAAGGGGTGTGGCCGTACTCGTTATACGCGAGTCCTGCTGAGGTCCCTCCGATGCAACCGCCGAGCTGCTGTGCTGTGGGCAGCAGTCCGGAGATCGAGCTGGCGGCGGGGCGGTGCACCGCAGCCAGGACCAGGGTGAACACCGAGGCGGTGAAGGCGCCGAACGTGACTCCGCCGATGGCCGGCACGGGCAGTGCCGTGTGGCGTCCCGCTGCTGAGCCGATGAGCGGCGCTGCGCACCACTGGCAGCACGAGGCGTCCGCCGCTCACGGCAGCAGCGCCGCGGCGAGCTCATGGGGCCGGGCGGCGAACGGGCTGTGGCTGCCCGGGAGGGTGCGCACGGTGAACGGGTCGCCGGGCATGGCCCGGTCGGCTTCCGCGATCATCAAATCCTGCACGGCCGTCGGCAGTGCCCGGTCGTCCGCGCAGCGCAGGAAGGTCCGCGGGATACGCCCCCACCGGCCCGGGGTCACGATGACCGGGGTGGTGGGGATCGCCAGCGGTAGATCGGGGCTCAGTGCCGAGCGCCAGCGGCCGAAGCGGTCCAGGGGGGTGTCGTGGTAGTGGGTTTGCCGCAGTTCCTCGATGTAGGCGGGGTCCTGCGAGAGCGGGTTGATCCGTACGGCGCCCAGTTCTTCGGGGTCGCCGAGGTTCAGACTCTGGCCTCGTGCCGTGGCGTTCTCGGGCGAGCTGAGATAGTCGAAGAACCGGGGTCGTCCGGCGGGTACGAAGGCTGAGAGGTAGACGATCTCGTCGACGAGTTCGGGTGCGCGCTGGGCGGCGAGTGACGCGGGGCCGCCGCCCGCGCTGTGCGCGACGAGTACGACACGACGGTGGTGGCGAGCCTGGCGCAGTGTGTCCAGTACGGCCTCGGCGCTGTCGTCCATCGTCACGGTGGCGAGCGCGGACTTCTCGGTCAACAGGCCCGGCTGGCCCGGCTGGAGGTATCCGCTGGGCAGCGGCGCGTCGAAGCCGTGCCCCGGCAGGTCGACGGCCATGCTCGCGGCACCGAGTGCGGCGAGTGCGCGCTGCGTCGCCGCCCACTGCCCGGAACCGTGCCAGGCCCCGTGCACGAAGACGAAGACGGTGTCTGTGGAGGAAAAAGCAGTCATGACCGCATTCCACGCGACCCGACTCTGATCATCCATCGAAAGATCTGACAAGCTGCCCCACGATACATATGAGATATGAATGGGGCTGGCATGGAGGCGCGGCACCTGCGATACGCACTGACCCTCGCCGAGCACGCACACTTCGGCCGGGCGGCCGGTGCGCTGGGCATCGCGCAGCCTCCGCTGTCCAAGCAGATCGCTGACCTCGAACGAGAAGTTGGCGCCCGCTTGTTCGACCGCACCCGCCAGGGGGTGTTCCCGACAGCCGCGGGTGCGGCCTTTCTCCTCCGGGCCCGCAGGGCGCTCGACGAGATCACGGCGGCCTCGGTCGACGCGGCGAGGGCAGCGCGCGGCGAGACGGGACGGCTGCGCCTGGGGTTCATCGCCTCGGCACTGCTCGACCCCCTGCCGGACGTCCTCGGCCGGTTCGGCCGCGAACGGCCCGACGTGCGGCTGGAACTGCACGAGATGGCGACCAGCCGCAGCGCGGACGCGCTGGTCGCCGGTGAACTTGACGTGGCGATCGGCCGCGGCCGTCCACGAGGGGTCGGGGCCGAGCAGTTGGTCTCGGTCCCGATCGGGCACGACCACCTGGTCGCGGTGGTGGGCAGCACGCATCCGTACGCGGGGCAGTCGTCGGTGGACGTGGACCAACTGCGGCGACAGCCGCTGATCGTGGCGCCGGGCGAGGATGAGCCCGCCGTCGTCACCGGCCTGCGGACCCTGCTGGGCAAGGACTCCCCGGCGCTCTCCGGCGCGACCGTCGCGAGGGACATCCACACCATCATCGGCCTCGCTGCCTGCGGGATGGGCGTCGGTCTGGGACCCTCCCGCATGCTGACGGTCCCACGACGGGGCACCTGGTTCTGCGAGGTGACCCCGCACACACCTCTGCCCGATCTGGTCCTGTCCTTCCACGCCCGGGACCGCTCCCCGGCGCTGAACGCCTTCCTCGACATCATCCGCCAGAACTGCCCCGCGGTCGGTGCCGCGCTCGACCACCGGCTCGGCCCACTCGGACCACGATGAAGAAGGCGACAGCGCCTCGACTCCTACCTGACGTTGCCTCGCTGGACGAGCGGGAGGAGGTCGTGGATCGTCCTGGAGTGTGCCGAGGGGGCACTCAATCATGGAGATCTCACGGCGGCCGCGGATCCCTCCGGCCGGGACACGGTCCGCACCGGCGGAACGCGTTGGCCTAGTGGTCGTGCTTGGGCCAGGTGGGACCCTGATCGGTCCAGACGACACCCTTGTTGCGGCAGAGGCAGAAGGGGTGGCCTATGGGGTCGGTGTAGACGCGGAAGCCGTAGCCCTCGGGGCCCACGCAGTCCCGCTGCAGGGTTGCGCCGAGGGCGAGGACGCGGTGCTGTTCGGCCTCGATGTCGTCGACTTCGAAGTCGAGGTGGAACTGCTTGGGGTGTTCGTTGTCGGGCCACCGCGGGGCGCGGTAGTCCTCCACCTGGATGAAGGCCAGTTCGATCTCGCCGAACTGGATACCGGCCCAGTGCTCGTTGCTGCTCTCCTTGACCGGGAGCCCCGTCACCTCGGAGTAGAAGGCTGCCAGCTTCATGGTGTCCGGGCAGTCGATGATGAAGTCGGTGAGTCGTAGCATCCCGCGATCTTGCCACAAGATCAAAGGACCGGCCCCGTAAAGCTGGAGGCGCAGGGTTCCAACTGCCGCCCTTTACGGGGCCGGTGCACCGTGCACGTACCCAGCCCTGCGCCCGATACGCCCGGGCCGACTCACGCTCCCCAGGAGAAGTGATCGCGGGCATGAGGTGGGACCCAGCCGTCCTTGGCTGGGTCCCACCTCATGCCCGTGTCACCCGCGGTGATCCTCATCGCGAAGGGGGTGCCTGCCCACCTACCAGCGGTACCAGCGGCCCCTACGGCCGCCGCTGTCCACGGACCGGGCAACGAAGCCCAACAGCCACACGGCCAGCACGATCACCGCGATCCACCACAGTGCCTTCAGGGCGAAGCCCGCACCGAAGAGAAGCAGAGCCAGCAGAAGAACCAGAAGCAGGGGAACCATCGATATCAACCTCCTGGCCAGCGGATTCCCTCACACCGCCTCTGCATGCACGGAAAAACAGAAGTTCCAGCAACGGCTGAGGGGGAACATGCGCCAGGCAGGTGGCCCGGGCTGCGGCATTTGGTGGTTTGGGCGCGCGTCGCGGCGGTTTGGGGGCTGACGTGGTTTCGCTCGGGGTTTGCACCGGTCGGCTGCGAGTGGGGAGCGAACGGGAGCGGGATGCAGGTGGCGAGGAGTTGGAGGGGCGCTTGGGTGACGCTCTGCCTTCGGGCACGGCTCGCGTCAGGTGGCTCTGTGGTTTCTGCGGGACGGCCAGGCCGAGTGGATGCGTACCGGCTCGAACTCCGCGACCGCGCGTAACGTACGTTCCAGACCCGGGTCCTGCAAGCCCACATGAGCTGGCGCAACAACAATGCCTGCCCCCGACGTCGTGGCCGCCCAGCGCCATGAACGTGCCCGCATCCGCAGGGATGGTCAGCGGAGCTGGGGTCGCCCACGTCCCGAAGTGGCGTGATCCCGCGGGGAGGCGCTCCAGTCGATGCCTGAGGTCACTCACTCATTTCGCCAACCGGAAGTGCACGATGGAGATGGTGTCGGTCGGCTCGATCTGGGGGTAGTGAAACCGCAGTCTGTCGTGAAGCTCGGCGAGGTCCCGGAAGCCGTCCGCTCGGGCGTCCGACTCGCTCAGCTGAGCCATCGTCTTAGCAGTGACCTGCGTGACGACACCCGGTAGTGCCACCTCGTCGTCCAACTCGAACACCAGGCTCACCTGGCCTGTCTCCACCGGGTCACGGAAACGTATGGTGGTCGTCTTCTGTCCGGCGCGTACGGCATCGAGATAGTCAGGATGGAAGTACAGGGGCCGAGTCGCCGTTGAGTGCTGCAGTGAAGTGCTGTCGTCCATTCGACGCACCCTAACCGAACGAGCAAACCCCATGTGTCCCATAATCCGGTGGATGCCCCGGGCCCTGGGCGGGTGAACGTTCCGGTCCCAGCACTCGACGAAGGCGGCTCGGGCCGGCTGGGCCGGGCAGGGCGGGCGCAGCGTGTCGAGGGCGAAGGACAAAGTGGTCGATGGTAGCGCTGCGGCGGACCGCGGTAACAGGGAAACCTGCGCGTGGAGTTCGGCAGCACAGGCTTCACCTACGTCACACAACGGGGAAGCGGCTGCCACAGGCCTCAAGAACCTCGCCGCGGCCATCAAACCCGGCGGACTGCTTCCCCTCGGCGTCCAGGGACCGCACGTCCTCGCAGAACGCCCCCTGCCTGGTGGCCTGCTCTACGTCCAGTATGTCGACGTCGATCCCGAGGGCCGGTACACCAAGGACTACCACATCAAGAGGCAGGAGGAGGTCCTGTCCCACCAGCGGCTCCGGTTCCGGCTTCTCCCCCAGAAAGAAGCCGACGCTCTACTGGAGCGGCACGGTTTTCACTTGCAGACGGGCAACGGCATCGTTCGTCAGTACATCCGCAGCGGACCGTAGGCGTCGGGCGGAAGCGCCTCCTGCGGTCAGCGCAGACAACGCGTACGGGCCGAGACGGCGGGGCACATGGAGCCTACGTATTCTTCACCGTCGCGGACCGGCTGATTGCACTCCGCTGCGGGAAGTGCGGTCGCACCTGCGACCGCACTTGGTAGAGCCTGCCCTTGCTCGTCGGCCCGTGCCCCGGTCTCCGGGCGGACAACGGGAGCCATAGCCAGGCTGTCAGGTTCGGGTGAAGGTGAATGCCTGGCTGGTGTCTGTGGTGCAGTCGGTCTGGATGGCTTCGGCGCCGTCGGTGAGCGGAGGCAGTAAGCCCACGCACAGGCCGCTGTGGAGGGGGCGGAGCCGGAAGCCGCTGTCGGCAGGTTCCAGGCGGAACTTCTGGCTGTTGCTGTCCGCGCAGTCTCGCGGTGCGATCAGGGCGCCGGGAGCGGCGGAGGCTCCGTCGACGGCCAGGCAGCCGATGCCCTTGCCGGGGTCGGGGTTGTGCCACTGGATGCGGTAGGTGGGCCCGCTCAGCTTTTCGAGGTAGACGCGGGGGAGTGGGGCGTTTGCGCAGGGGTGCTGGACGGCGATTTCCCGGTTGGTGCGGCCGTTGCGTTCGCGTCCCTCGGTGAGGCACAGGGAGGCCGAGGCTGCCGGGTGCATGAGGGTCCAGCCGGCCGCCGGCAGCCGAGCGGAACCAGACTCAGAGCTGCGGTTGGGACGGGGAGCTGCCGTCTTCTCCTGTTCGGCCGGTGAGACGGTGGGGGAGAGGGTGGGCCCGGCTGTGGCCGTCCGGCGCTCGGTGGCCGGAGCAGGCGGCTGCCTGGATGCGGTGCCGGTAGCGGTGGGGTTGCCGGGCCGGGCGCTCTGGGGCGCGCGGCCGGCGTGGTCATCGGAACCGTCGTCGGATGGCCACAACGCCACCAGCGCAAGTACCCCGGCGACGGTGCACGCGGCGATGGCGGTGATCGCGGTCAGTTGGCCTCGTCGGGGCCGCTTGGACGCAGTGTTCGCTGGGCGGGTGGTGTCGTCGGCCGGGGCAGCCGCTTTGTGCGGCGTCGGCTCGCTGGCTGGGTCGGCGCCCGGAACCTGTTGGTCAGCTGCTGATTCCCCCGGAACCCGCACCGTTTTCTGCTGCGTGTCGTCGTTCTTGTCGGCGGGGGTCCGCTGTGTGTCCTCGCCTGCTGGATTAAGCGGTGGTGTCGTAGAGGTCGTAGAGCCGGATATGGAGAGGCGTCTGCGGGCGTTCAGCCATGCGGTCACTGAGTCTTCGTCACCGCCGCACGCCCGTATGTAGGCGGCCAGGAGTTCGGCGCGGGGCAGTTCGTCGCGGCTCAGGGCGGCGGAGATCGTCGCACGCGGCAAGACGTCGCCGACGTCGGTTGCGTGTCGCTCCAGCTGGCGGTAACTGAGGTCCGCCCAACGGCGTAACTGCCGCATCAGCTCAACGAATTGGGCAGGGCTGTGTGCCGCTGCCGGATCGGGCCCCTGTCCCATCACCGCTCCCCTATCTCGTAAGTAGCAAGGGAGCTTAAAGGCATTCGATCCGTCCATCAGCACTCTGTTTCAGCATCGTTGTGTCGGCCCGACGATGCGGTGCCGGTTGTCCGCGAGGGCGCCCGCCCGTGCTGTCGGGCGGACAGCCCATCGGTGGGAAGTGCGTGGCGCGGCTTGGGACAGCGCGGTTGCGAGCCTGGTGGGAGTGGATGGCACATGGGTTGCCGATGTGCAGCCCGATGTGAGGGCCGCCGTAGAGCAGCCCGCGGTCGCCGGGGCCAGGCGGCTGCGCGGGGTGGCGGGCCCCGGCATGGATCTGCCCAGGGGGGTGCGGGGCAACGTCGCGGCGGCGCTCTGCCAGGCCCGCAACTCGGGAGTGTCGGCCGGCGGCGGCGCGAGTGCCGATGGTGCGGCAGCCCACACGGGGGCGGATCAGGAACATCCCTGCTTCGCAGGACCGTGCAGCGCCTGCCGACGGTGTCCTGGAGTGTCCTGATGTAGGTGCTGACCTGGTCGGGAGGCGTCCCGGACTGTCCCGGACGCCGTGATCCGTTGTGCCCGGGGCGCCGGCCCCGGAGGCTTCTCGTACCGCTGCGGGGCCGTTCGACGGCGTGCGTGGCGAGGGCTTCCTCCAGCAGTCCAGAACGGCGGAGTGAGGCCACAGGTCGAAGCCGCGGCGGATCCGGCCGCCCTGCACCCATCCACTCGCATCAGGAGGAATCCCGTGAACATCCCATGGCGTAATCCCGGCTCCCACCGGGAGCGAACGGTCGGTTGGGGGCTGCATCGGCAGCCGCGTAGCTGGCCCGCGCTCTTGCGGGCGGTCCTGGTGGCGGTCGTTGCCGTGGTCGGCTTCGCTCTCATCGGGCCGATGGCGACGGCGACGGCCGCTCCACGCCCGCCGCATCCCACCTCGGACTCCTCCGGCGATGAGCCCAGCCGCTGGCAAGGTCTGAAGTGGTTCATGTACGAGTCCTTGGTCGGGGGCGCGCTGGACCCTCACGACCCTAAATACAAGCCGAAGTTGGGCTGGCAGGGCTTCGTCCAGCTCGTTCTGAAGAAGATGGGAGGCGACAGCCTCAGCCTCTCGGTCTCTGATACGCCGAAACTGGTGGGGGGCGTACTGGAGTACCACCATCGGTCGCAGGGGACCCTGCCCGGGCTGCGCAAGCAACTGACCAAGGCTGCGGGCGAGATCCACGATCTGACCCAGAAAGCCGCGCAGGCCCGGACTGACGCTGAACGGGAAGAGATTGGCAAGGATCTGGAGGCGGCTCGCAAGGCGTACAAGTACAAGTTCAAGCAGTACCTCGCGGTCAAGGAAACTCAGCCGGACGCGGAAAGTGCCGAGGCGAAGATCCAAGGCCTCGACAGGAGGATCAGCGACCTCAAGGACAAGGTCAGCAGCCTGGAGGAGGAGACGAAGAAGGCCCGTCCGGGCCGCCGGGAGAAGGTGCGGCAGCTGAAGACGGCCCGAGTGAACCTGGCTGAGGCCGAGGCCGAACGTCGTCGGCTCCAGGAGCCGCCGGATGATGACGACGACACCCCAGGGACGCGCACCACACCGCGCGACCCCAAGAAGCCCCCGAAGGGACCAGCCTCCACGGGCCCGACCGCCAAGTCGACCCCGACCACCAACTCGACCACAGCGAACGCGACCACGCAGACCAGGGCAAGCAAGAGCACGACCGCCACCGGCCCCTCGGCGTCGTGGAGGGCCACGACGTCCTTGAAGGGATGGCGCAGTGTCAAGGTGCCGAGGACCGGCTTCCGGGGCGGCACAGGCACCCACCAGATGACTGACGCCATTGCCGCGGTCATCGCCGACGGCATCAGCCAGGACTACGCAGCCTATCTGGACCGCAGGAACCAGCAGTTGCTGGAGCAGGCACGCAACAACCCAGATCTGCGTAAGCGGATCATCGACGACTACAACGAGATCAAGGACAACAACGAAATCGAGGTCCTGTTCCGCTCCTTCGAACACAAGGGATTCACCCAGGGCGCCACCCGCGAGATCGCTCCCGAGCTGATCAAGCAGCAGAAGGCGCTCGACACGGCAAAAGCAGTCGCCGCCAAGTCAAACGCGGACCCCCTGTATCAGCGGGCTCGTAGGGAGTGTGGGGGTTACGACACCTGCGTCAGGGAGCGCACTCACAAGCTGCGCCAGCAGAACGTGAAGGCGATCGCGGAGTCAACGAGGAAGGCGAAGAAGTCCAACGCGGACCCCCTGTATCAGCAGGCCCGTACGGAGTGTGGGGGTTACGACACCTGCGTCAGGGAGCGCACTCACAAGCTGCGCCAGCAGAACGCGAAGGCGATCGCGGAGTCAACGAGGAAGGCGAAGAAGTCCAACGCGGACCCCCTGTATCAGCAGGCCCGTAGGGAGTGTGGGGGATACGACACCTGCGTCACCGACCGCACCCACAAGCTGCGGGACCAGAAGGAGAGGGCCGCCGCAACGCCCACGACGCCTCACGGGCAGCGCAAGCCCCACAAAGACAAGACGCAGACCAAGCCCGCGGACTACCGAGGGAAAGGTGCCGTCAGGGCTTCCGCTACCTGAGCCCGCGGACTGACCTCGACCCCGCATACCCCGGCCCCGGAACGTCGGCTTCGCTGCGAGCGCAGAGGGGCCTACGGCCTGCGGGGCCGGGTGCGGGGTCAGGCTTCCGGCGGGCTGATCGGGCCGCTGGTGGCGCTGCCTTTGCGGGACGGGTGGGCGTTTCTTGAGAGACCATGGGCGCCATCGTCCCGCTCCCCGGAGTGATCCACAATAGGACGGCCCAGCGGGCCCTTGCCCGTCGGCGGCCGTGCGGTGAGCCGGTCGGGCTCAGCTTTCTCGGGGATGACCTCGCCGTTGGCGACGGCGTAGAGGGGCATGCCGAACCACGGGCCGCCGGTGGCCGCGCGAGCTGCCCGGTGCACCAGCCACGCTTTTGTCCGCACATAAGGCATTGCCCCGCGGCCGCTGACGGAGCGAATCTGCCCGGCGGGGCACCGTAAGCGCGCCAGGGCTGAGGAGTTGCCGGCCCCGCCGCACCCCGGCCTGTGCGGGGTCGGCCGGATGCCCGACATCCGGGGGTGGCTAGGATCTTGAAGGGCACGGCACGGGTCGTCAGAGGGAGTCCGTTGTGATGTCTTCGATCAGGGATACGTCGGCGCGTGCGCTGTCCGGGGAGCTGAAGAGCCGTGGCTGACACCCGCGTCCGAAGGAACGCCCGACCGGTCATGGCCAGTGCAGTGGCGAGTCTGGGCGGCTACGACCACGTCGACGCGGTCGCCGTGGACATCCCCGAAGGCACCAGTGCCCCCGAGTTCGCCCACCAGGTCCTCGCCGCGACCCCGGAGTGGGTGCACCGGCTCCTGGACATACGCGACAAGATCACCGCACCCTTCGGGCTCCACACCCAGACACGCGTCGCCGTGCCGGACATCCGCATCGAGCCCGGACGGAAGCTGGGCCCGATCCTGGTGCGGACGGTCAGCGAGGAAGAAGTGCTGGGCGGCGAGGACGACAAGCACCTGGGCTTCCGCGCCTCCTTCGCCGTGCGCCCGACTCCCACCGGCGGACTGGAGGGCGTGTTCACCACCGTCATCCGCTACCACAACCAAGCCGGGCACCTGTACTTCAAAGCCATCCAGCCCCTCCACAACCTGATCATCCCCCGCCTCGTCGCCGGAGGCTTCACCTCACCAAGCCGCTAGGGCCTGTTGAGAAAGTCGATCTTGATGGCGTTAAGGTTCCGTCTGACTTGGTTCGATACAGGGAGGATCAGAGCTCGTGAAGTCGCAGGTGAGGACCCGCATTTCGGCGTACGCAATCGCTATGGAAGATGATCGACTGCTGTTGGCTCGGTTGTCGGATGCTTCGCCCGTCTTCCAGCCGGGGCTGTGGCATTTGCCTGGTGGTGGGATCGATCCGGGCGAGCAGCCTGTCGAGGCACTGGCCCGCGAACTCTTGGAAGAGACGGGCCTTGAACTGACCGAGGCTCACCTGCTCGAGGCGAGGACGTACTCAGCCCAGAGAAGCGGCGTGAGCTGGAGCCTGACAGCATTGTTCTACGCTGTGGCCCTCAAGGCAGGGGTACCGACGGTGAGTGAGGTCGCTGGCTCTACTGAGGCGGCAGCATGGATCCCTCTGGCCGACGTGCAGGATGACACGGTGCTGTCGCCTGCGGCTGCCGACGCTGTGCGCATGCTGGGCCGTGCCGAGGCGACGTTCACAGCCACTCGTTGATGGCTGCGACGAGGATGGTTGCCTCGTAGTGGACGGCGAGTTCGTCGTATCTCGTAGCCACGGCGGGTGTCTTTTGAGGCGATTGGTGCCGCACTCGCCTGTCCAGGGCTGCCCACGCCGCCCTCACCGTTCTGCGGGCCCGCGAACTCGACACGGGGAAAGCCGAAACGGATCCTCCGGCCTCGTTCCTCTGAGCCTCCCAGAGCTCAGACGGCTCGATCCGCGGCCTCGCCTACCATCGGCCACATCCTGTACTGGTGCTGCAAGTTGGCCGTGCGCTACGGGGCGACGGTGCTGGTCGCAGCCATGAACGCCTTGGGTGTACGGCCTCGGGAACGGGGGCGGGAGCAGCCTCCGCGGATGCCCCGAATTGCATGCCCAGGCGGTTGTCCCGTCTGGGCCGCTACGGAACGACGCCCGCCAAACGAGGCAGGTGGGGTAAATACTTGATGGCGTTATGCAACTCCCTGGGCAAGATCCCCACCTTGTCCCCAGAAGGGCACCTTCTTTGACGATCCTTCCTGTGAATTTGCGAAGGTGTTGGGGCGGTGATGTCCTGGAAGAGTGAGGCGGCAATGAGTGATGACTGCACTCCCGCCAATTAGGCGCATCAGGCTGGAAATTTCGTTAGCGACGGAGCTCATCTCAGCGATTTTCTGGTTGCTGAAGCCTGTACCTAGCTAGCCAGGCCGTACGTGCACGCCCTACGCATGCAAGGAGAATCGCCATGCACCACGCGACGTGGATGTTCTCCCTTGGCGATGGGACCTCATGATGACCGCTATGTCTGCCGAGGAATGTGAACTACAGTGCTTCGTCACAGACGCACGTACACATCCGGAAAATTACCCACCTCACGGGAATTCCGCAGGCGCTACCATGCCGCCCGGCGTCCCAGACTTCATGCTTTCCGGAGCGCTGACCCAGATAGCGCGCGCCCACAGCGACTTCTTGAAAGGCCAGGACAAGAACTGGGTTGTTGACGATCTCAACATGCACCGCGGTCCTGACGGGATACTGGTTTGGGAGGTCGGACAGCCGATTGAGCAGGCGGGGTTCCATACCTGGCGGGCGGAGAACGTAGCCGTGGGATTCGACACAGCCGAGAAGGTCGTGCGCTTCTGGATGCAAGATGACGAGGCGTGGGGCTGGGGGCATCGCAATGCCATCCTGTTTGATGACTGGTATACGCCAGACGACACCCGCGAGGCTGGCTTTGGCTATTCCCAAGGTGGCCCATGGACCCACTACTGGACGCTGGACATGGGCAGGAAGACGGGGCCGTTCTAAAATCGGACGCCATCGCGGTGCAGCCCGGTCCCGGTCACGAACGCCTCGCCTAATTGCCCGCCAACGGGATCGACGACCTGAGAGAGAACAAACAGGCCGCAACGCTGCGTCGTCGCGGGCCGTCCGATGTCAGGTAAGTGCTTCAGGTACACCGCGACCGGCTCGACGACCCCGGCGGGATCAAGCAGCCGATACGGCTCCCAGGCGTTGCGGGTCTCCAGGAGCGGCCCGCCCCGCAGTACGACGAACGAGCGCAGATCTCGGTACTGCCCATCTCGCTCGACCATAGGGCGGGACCACAGTCACGCGCTTCGCAGGCTGTTCGCTGAACTGGGCAAGGGTGTGACCCTTCCCGGTCAGCTGCCGCCGTGGGTGAGCGAGCCGAGGCGGATCCCGCCTCTTGCTGGGCGGGATGATCGCCCATCCAACGAGTAGACAGTGTCTACGTATGCAGGGTAGACACTGTCTATGACTGATGAGAGCTCCCTTCGGGAGCGGTTGATCGACGTCGGGGTCGAACTTGTACTGACCGAGGGCTCCGCGTCCGTGGGCCTGCGGGAAATTGCTCGTCGAGCAGGGGTGTCGCACGGTGCGCCGCGTCGGTACTTCCCCACGCACCACGCGCTACTCTCGGCTATCGGCCGTCGCGGCTTCGAGGACCTCGCAGCGATGTTCGAGGCCGCGGTCGCCGGGCCGACCACACCGCGCGGCCAGTTGGAGGCTCTCGCGCGGGCGTACGTCGGGTATGCGCTGGAACGCCGCGGCATGTTCGAACTCATGTGGCGGCACGACCTGCTCGACGGCGCGGCGCAGGCATCGGACCAACCGAGGCTGCGCGAGTCGACCCTCCCGCTGTTCAGGCACTTCACCGGACTCGTCGCCCGATGCCTATCGGAGAGGGAAGCCGCGCGATGCGCCGACGGGCCGAACGAGGCTGGACCGCGGCCTGAGGTGACCGCCGCCGTCCTGTGGTCGAACCTGCACGGCATGGCCCAGCTGTGGGCATGGGGCAGCCTGCAACTCGCCCTCGGCGGCCCACCGCTGGGCGGTGACCCCGGCGACGACCAACGCGACCGGCTCATCACGGCAGTTCTGGACGCCCATCTCGGCCCGGTGACCTCATGACCGCCCCCGCACAGCGGCAGATTGCACTTCTGGTCAGCGTGGTCGGCGCGGCGATCGTCGCCCTGGACGGAACCATCCTGCTCATGGCGCAGCCCGGGATGCAGCGTGAGCTCGGCGCGAGCGTGGTGCAGATCCAGTGGACGAGCACCGGCTATCTGGTCGCCGTGGCCGCGTTGCTCGTGATCGCCGGGCGCCTCGGGGATCGGTATGGGCACTCGCGCCTGCTGTTCGTCGGCCTCCTCGGTTTCGGGGTTGCCTCGGCCGGGATCGCGCTCGCGCCGACCGTCGGCTGGGTGATCCTCCTGCGCGCGGTGCAGGGCGGGTTCGCCGCGTTCCTCCAGCCTGCGACGCTCGCGCTGCTACGGCTGGCGTATCCCGCGGACCAGCTCGGCAAGCCGATCGCGATCCGCACCAGTGCAATCGCGGTGGCGGCAGGAACCGGTCCGCTCCTGGGCGGTGTTCTCGTGGCTCATCTGGGATGGCGCGCCGTCTTCTGGGTCAACGTGCCGCTCACGTTCGTCATCGCCGTCCTCGCCCTCGCCGTACGCACACCGGCACCTCAACGTGCCGACTCTCCACGGCTCAACCTGACCAGCGCCGGCCTGCTGGCAGTCGCGCTCGCCATCCTGGTCCACGCCTTGGCCGACGTACCCGCACGGGGGTGGACCGCCGCGACGACGCTGCTCGCATTCCTCGCCGTCACCGGCGTCGCAACGGTGCTCATCTGGCACGAACGCCGCACCACGCACCCCATCGTTCCACCTGCCGTAGCGCGGTCCGTACCGGTGACAGCGTCGATGGCGATCCTGCTGGTGATCACTGCCGGCCTGTTCGGCGCGCTGTTCAGGGCCACCTTCTACCTCCAGGACGTACTTCGACTTGACCCGCTCGACAGCGGTCTGCGCGTACTCCCGCTGACCGTGCTCATGGTCCTCGGCTCACCCGCCGCGGTCGCCGCACTGCGCCGGTACGGTGCGCGCCGCACCGCGATGGCCGGTACGGTCCTCGTCGTGGTCGGCATCGCGGGGCTGTCCCGGCTCGGTCCCGCCAGCACATGGATGGCCATGGCTGTGGTCTTTGCCGCCATGGGTGCCGGGTTCGCCACTGTGATGGTCACCGCCACCGGGACCGTCGTCGGTGACGCGCCACCCGGGTACGCCGGGGTCGTCAGCGGACTCAAGCAGACCGCCATGAACATCGGGCCGACCTTCGGCATCGCCGTCGCGGCCAGCGCATCTGGCGCAGCTGCTTCAACCATGAGCTCCACTCTGCTGATCCTGGCCGCACTCGCCGCTCTCGGCCTGCTGCCCGCGTCGCGACTGCCCCGGCGCCCGGCCCACCAGGAAGGAGACGGCACGACCCGCATCCGCCCGACGCAAGCACCAACATCACAGGCGGCACCCGCCCGACACACAAGCAGTTGAGCAACCGCCGAACACACTCAGGCTGATCCGGACATGTACCAGGCCGATCTCCGATAAGCAGGGCGGTGGCGTCCGCCTCTCCCCCCGGCAGACGCCGTCAGAGCGGCATCTGAGGGGCGGCGAGCGGGAGGAGGCATCCCGCGGCATCGCCGCGGGAGAATCGGCCCGGCAGCTGGCCAAGCGGCTGGGCAGATCCTCTTCGACTGTCTTCCGCGAGATCGCCCGCAACGGTAGCCGGGACCGCTACCGAGCCGCCTTCGCCGATGCAGCCTCCTACGGACGCGGTCGTAGGCCCAAGCAGGCCAACCTTGCTCAACGGCCCGCTCTGCGCGTCCTGGTGGAGGCCGAGCCGGCTCTGTGCTGGTCGCCCGAGCAGATCCGTAGGATGGCTGCGACGGCCATAGCGTTTGACTGGCGGACGCATGTGCACTGGCGGACGCACGTGAACAGTGGTTTACGGGAGACGGATCGCGTTCCAGTCCCAGCCCGCGCTGGCGGGAACGCTGTAGCTGCTGGTGAAGGGCTGAATGTGTCCGGCCGTGTCGGCGAGCACCGATGAACATCTTGATCGCGCCGTCGGCGAATCGGTACATCATGCCGATGTCGCTGCGACCGTCGCCGTTGATGTCGCGTTGTGCGGCAAGCCGGCGGACAGTGTCTTGTATCCAGGCGCCGAGGTTGTCGATGTGTGCGGAGATGGCGCCGGTGCGGGTCTCGGCGGTGGGGGGGGGCGCCGAGGCAGCCGCCCTGCCATGAACGGCTGTTGACGCCGACGAGCTCGCCCGGCGGGGTTGAGCAAGTGCCGCCTGTGTCGCCCTTGCACAGGGCGCGTACAGGCACGGTCCCGGCACGGGGGAAGAGTCGACAGCGCGGCTCGGATAGGGTGTGAGGGCAGGCGGGGCCGTAGCGCAGAGGTCGACGCGCGCGGTCTCCAAAACCGTGAGGACGCCGGTTCGAATCCGGTCGGCTCCGTCTGCGCAGCCGATTCGCCGTACGCCTCTCATCGGGCGGCCGCATCTCCTCAGCAGGGTCGCTCAGCTGACCGCGATGCGCTCGACTTCCCTGAGTTGGGTGGGCCGATGCGGCCTCCAGGGACAGCAGCCAGGGCAGCGGTTGTGGTGTGGCATGTAGTTCGCCGTAGAAGCCGAGTTGAAGGTCGGCGAGATCATCCTCGGAAGCCAGACGTCAAGTGCGTGACTGAGGTGGAGGTTTGCGGTCTCGGTCTGGGTTGCGCTCCCGAGGGCCGACCAGGGGGTGAGGGTGCCGGTGGAGAGGGAGAGAACTTCCAGAACCTCGCTGATGCGGCAAGTACTGGGATAACCGTGCAGGACGGAGCGCCACCAGGCATGCCAGACCTCGTCCAGGGCCGTGTGGGCCGCGCCGACAAAGGAATCTGGGAGTGTCAACCGGTGCGGAAGACCGGGTCCAGGGTCTGCCACCACCGGGTGATCGCCTCAGCGCTGGCGTACCTGACCTGGAAGAGCGCGGGCCGGTCGTAGTACGTGCAGGTGATGAGGTATTGCCCGTTGGCGAGGGTGAAGCAAGCCATGTCTCCGGTGGGCATGGTGGAGTCTTTTTCGTGCCAGGAGCCGTGGACGTTCCGGCTCACGTCGCAGTTGCCCAAGGGGAGCCCTCTGGCGTAAGTCCGGTACACCTCCTGCAGCTTGTCCTTGGACAGGTACGTCACGATGTCTGCCTTCAATGTGCCGCCTTCCGTGGTCACTGAACACAGCAGGGCTGCCTTCGCGCCGGGGGCTTTGTCGTGCTCACAACTCTGCCGTTGCCACTGGTCGCTGTTGAGGGAGTCGCGCAGCTCGTGCTCGGCGGTCGTCAGGCCGTCGGCGGGCGGAGTCGCGGTTTCGCTGGGGCCTGACACGTTGCTCGCAGTGGAGACGATCGGAGACGGGCCGCCGCCCGTGTGAGGCTGGTGGTTCAGTTGCGCCTGGACCACCCAGCCGACCACCGTCAGCACCGCGCTGATCAGCACACCGATGATGGTCCAGCGCACGCCGGTGCGCGCCAGCAGATGGCCCCGGTCCGGGTCCGGATGTGGTGGTGGCTGCGGATCGGGTGGCCTATTCATCGTGTTCTCCGATCCACGATCGAAGTTACCGTGCAGCGTCGGCAACTGGTTGATGTGACTCAGTGGTCTGCCGAAGTACCCAGGAGCTCCTTGTGTACAGACAGCTCATCGTGCTCTCGCTATTGTCGCCCCGTAGCTTCACTTTGAGGCATTGCCGACCCGGAAAGACGGCTTGATTGAGGTGGGAGTAGCTCCATCTCGGGGGCAGCTGATCTGGGGTGGGTACTCGGTGGAGGCCGCTCGGGCCCTGTGTGACTGGGGCTGGGACACCCTCGACGTCCACCGCATCGAGTGGTGGGCCATGGCTGGGAACACTGCCTCGCGTGTCGTCGCCGAGAAACTCGGCTTCACCGTCTGAAGGGACACTGCGCAATCGCGGCATCGCCAACGACGGCCAGCCGCACGACTGGTGGGTGGGTGGACTGCTGAGGCCCTGATGCTCGGTCCGGTGCTTGGCCGGCCGCGTTTGCTCTCACGCAGGGAAGTTCCCAGGTCGGACAGTTTCCCGCAGAAGAGCCACACGATTGATCATTGGCGGGCAGCCGTGACGTGGCAGTGACCGCACGGTTTTTTCGAGTGTGACCAAGAAGTGGGCTCGTGCGGCCTTGACCCATCCTGCCTTCTGCGGCGTCTCGCATGCACATCTCGGCTCCTTAATCGAAGAGTTGGCCGATCTCTGGCTTGCCCGGTGCGAGTCGGAGCTTCGTGACCGGCGTGGTGCTGAGCGGCAGCGGGTCTCGCACTTCGTCAACATCAGCGGCTCGACTCGTTCCTGTGGGCCGAGGACACGACCGAGCGCCTGACGGTCGAGCCCGCAGTGCCCGACCGTCG
This sequence comes from Streptomyces sp. TLI_146, assembly GCF_002846415.1. NCBI lineage: Bacteria > Bacillati > Actinomycetota > Actinomycetes > Kitasatosporales > Streptomycetaceae > Streptomyces > Streptomyces sp. TLI_146. The sequence continues at coordinate 465,669 of NZ_PJMX01000001.1, read as the reverse complement.
CTGGGGAACAACTCCCGACGAACTTCTTGAAGCCATGCACCGCAGCGGCTTCCAGTTCTGGGACGAGACCTCCGACACCGCAGAACACCTGGCCGCGGAGGCAGCATTCGCCCTGGCCGAACACCTCACCGGAGTCCGCATCACACCCGAACTCCTCCAGGACACCACCTTCAGCTGTGCCAGCGCGCCGATCCGGTGAGGCACCCGGCCATGACCTCCCTCGCGTTCTACGGTGCGGCACTCGGGCTGAGTGATGACTCAGCAGACCGCCGGTCGTGGTTCCGCCACCGAGGCCGACGCGTGCTCCTGTCGTACCGCGGCGCATTCAGCCGATGGGCACACATCCCGACAGTCAGTCGCGCGTCAGTGGGCGGCCCCATGCCCGTGGAAGCAGTGGGGCCGCACTGAGACGGTCGGTGCGCTTACGGGGCTGGTTTTTCAGCGGGGACGGTGCGGACAGGCGGGTGCGGGATGACAGCGGACTGGTACTGGGCAGCCTGCAGTTCGTACAGGGCTCGGAAGGCCTTCGGGCCGGGGGTGTGGTCGGAGAGGAGTTCCTCGAAGGTGCCGCTTTCGACGACGCGGCCGTGGTCGAGGACGTGGATGAGGTCGGCGGCGCGTACGGAGCCGAGGCGGTGGGTGATGAGGATGACGGTCTGGCCCTCGTCGGCGAGGCTGCGGAACTCGTCAAACAGGCGCTGTTCCGCCTTCGCGTCGAGGGCAGAGGTAGGCTCGTCGACGATCAAGATCTCTCCCCGCCTGTAGTGGGCCCTGGCGATCCCGAGCCTTTGCCATTCCCCACCCGAGGGGTTGTGCCCGTCCTTGTATCCGCGGGCGAGCAGGGTCTTCCAGCCGTTGGGCAGCTCGGCGATCAGCTTCTCGGCACCCGCGTAGCGGGCAGCCCGGTCACGCCGTTCGGTGCTCGCGGGGATGTCGGAGCGGCCGATGCAGATGTTCACCTGGGCGGTGAAGGGCCAGCGGTAGAAGTCTTGGCCGACCATGGCGATGCGGGAGACGAGTTCCTGGCGGTCGGCTGTGCGGGTGTCCACGTCGTCCCAGCAGATGCGTCCGGTCTCGGGCTGGTAGAGGCCCGCGAGGAGTTTGACCAGGGTGGATTTGCCGCTGCCGTTCTCCCCGCACAAGGCGACGATCTTGCCGGTGGGAATGGTCAGGGAGGCACCGTCGAGCGCCCGCTTGTGTCCCGCCCCGTTGTGGGTGGCGCTGCCTGCCTTGCGGGGGTAGCTGAACACCACATCCTCGAAACGGATCTCGCGTGGCGCCGATGGCAGGGGACGGCCCCCGTCGGGAATGGCCCGGGCGGTGGCTTCCTCGCACAGTTGGTTCAGGTCCGCGACGAACAGGGACTCCTCGTGGCAGTAGTTGATCTGCAGGACGAGGTTGGACAGGCTGGCAGAACCGGAGCGGATGGCCAGGACGGCCGTGCCGCCCACGGACAGCGCCATCGCGCCGCTCCACAGCAAGACGCCCAGGGTGGCGTAGGCGGCTGCGGTGGCAAGTCCCGTCCACGCGGCGGCGATCAGCCCGGTACGTGCGGCGAGGCGGGCGAGACGGTGCTGCTCGGCTTCCTGGGCCATCGACATCTGCCGGTAGTGGTGCAGTAGATACGGCCCCACGTGGTGGACCCTGATCTCGGCGGCGGCCTCAGTCGACATCAGCAGCCGGCTGATCAGCTGCCCGGCCCGGGAGTGCTGGACCCACGTCTGGAAGGAGGCGTAACGGCGCCGTGCCACCGTCAGCGCCGACCAGGAGCTGGGCACCGTCATCGCGACCAGCAGGACGATCAACAGGGGGTGCAGGACCACGAGCACGGAGGCGGCCGCGGCGAGCGACATCAGGCCGGTGACAATGTTCTGCACGTACTTGACCAGGCGCCGCGCCGATCCGGCCCCGTAGGAAGCGCTGTCGAGGAGCCGGTGGAACTCGTCGTCCTCGATGGCCTCCAGTTCCACGGTGGCGGTGTGGGCGAGGTACTGCTCGGTGGCCACCCGCTCCACCTTCGGCTCCAGCCGCCCCGTCCCGGCGGTCGAAGCGGCCCGCAGCACCGCTCCCACACCGGCGGCGACGGCGGCCACCATGATGGCCGTACCCGCGGCGGAGAGCCGCTGGGCCGTGGTCCCGCCCGCCAGCATGTGCGCCAGGACCCGGTTCACCGCGACCAGCCCGACAGCCTGGCAGATGCCCCGGCCGACCTCCGCGCCTGTGACCAGGCGCAGCGCCTGGCGGTCGGCCTGCCACGCCAGCTTGACCGTGAGGGCGATGAGCCGCGGCAACCGCACGAGCATGGCTCGCAGATTCAGCTCCAGGAACGCCTCGTCATGCTTGTTCCAGCCCAGGTCGTAGCGTAGGGACCCGCCGAACAGGGCCTCCTCGGAGGCGGACACCACCGCGGTGTCGACGGTTTCGGGTTTCCGGAAGAACCTCACGGACGGTCACCTCCCGCCGGTGCGGACGGCGCCAGCCCTTCCAGGTAGACCGGCGCCGCACCGGTGTGGGCGGCCGCGCGGACGGCCGCCGCCAGAAGCCGCGCGTTCGTCGCGCACATCGCGCCCGAGGCCTCGGCCGGATCCCACCAGTCCCATCCGAGCAGTTCCCTCGCCGGTACGCGGATGCGGGCGTCGGGGTGGATGGTCGCGGCGAAGACGAACAGGTGGCAGGCGAACGGCTGGTGCCCGTATGCCCCGATGCGGCCCGCGGGCAGCCACTGCACCACCAGCAGACGGCCCGCGGTGACCGCCACACCGGTCTCCTCGCGGCCCTCGCGTTCGCAGCACTGAAGCGGAGTCTCACCCCCGTGGGGGCCGTCGTCGGCCTTTCCGCCCGGCATCACCCAGCGCCGGGTCCCGGCATGGTGGACGAGCAGGACACGACCGTCGGCGCGCTGGATGAACGCGGCGGCCGCCGAAGTGGCCATCGCGCGCTGAGGCTTGACGGTGTTCATGCGCCCCACCCCATGTCGGTGTAGGGGCGGCCGGCGGCGATCGCGGTCAGGGCGACGGCGGTGTAGTCGACGAGCGGGGAGGGAAGCGACGCATACGGGTACCAGGCCACCCGTGTGTGCCGGTCGGGTTCGCAGACCTTCGGCGTGCCCCGGTAGGCAAGGACGCGGAAGAACAACTGCATACGCGGGGCAGCGGAGCCCGCGTCGTAGTGATCGAGGACGTGGACCAGGCGCAGGTCCTGGGGATCGACACTCACGCCGAGCTCTTCCGTGCTCTCACGGACCGCGCAGGCCACTGAGGATTCCTTTTCGCGGTGGCCTGCGGGGACATGCCATGTATGGGGGGCGAACGGGGCGGACGGGGCCCGCAGTTGGAGGAGTACCTGGCCGGACTGTTCGAACAAGAGGTGAACGCCGACGATGGCGGTCTGCAAGGGCATGAGAGCTCCTCCGGTGCACGGGTGCGGACAGGTGCTCGGAAAACTGGGCCGGGCCGCCACGCGTAACGGTGACGACCGGGCGAATACTCGGACAAATATTCCATGTGGCGTGCTGTCCCCGCCGATGCGGGCCCAGCACGCCACAATTGCGATGTTCGAACCACCCGCCCGGGAGCCGGTACCCGATCCGGTGATTGCGCACCGGCTCTGCGGTGGGGAAGCCGCTGCCTGCTCACAGTCGTGGCAGCGGAGGCCGGTGAAGCGGGCCGTGATCAGGCGCTTCTTGTGTGTGTCTTGGCGGCTCTCGTCGGCGGTGCCGTGCTACCACCAGGCGGTGTTGTTGGTGCGGCCGGTGACGACGAACCGGTTTGGCGCGGTATCCGAGCTGTGCAGCACCCACTGGGGGCGCGGGGCAGGGCGGTGTCTCTGACGCCGGTGAGCTGGTCAGTGTGGTTGTCTTTCGTTGGCAGGTTGCGTGCGCGCGGCGGGCCATGTCGCGGGCGAGGTTAAGGGCGTCCTCGCTCAGGGGGTGGGCCTGTGCGGGAAGGGTGAGTGCGCGGGCACGTCCGCTGCGTTCGGGCAGGATTCCCACCTGCAGGGCATGGCCGGGGGGTCGGTTTCGGCCAGCAGCGCTACTCCTTCGCCGTGGCGGAGGAGGAAGTCGGTGAGTGCGTCCTGACTGCGGGCCACGGCGGTGCACCGCCACTCCTCACCGCCCCCGGTGTCGGTGGGCAGGGGTGCGGTGGGTGGCTGGACGGGCAGGATGCGCACCGGGGCCCAGGGGCAGGGTGTCGAAGATGCGGCGGGCTTCGGCGCGCGGCCGACTGCGCGTGTTGTTCTGCGTGTGATGGGGTAGGCGGACGCCAGTGTGAAGAAGGAGCTGGCGGGCGCTGTACTGGTGGGCGGCGGGGGAGCTGCCCAGGACACCGGAGCCCACATAGGCGATGCCCATCTGGTTGAGCAGGCCCTGGAGCGAACCGGCCTCCACGTGAGGGCCCCTGGGCACAGCAGCGGCCAAGGCCAGCTGACGAGCGTTCGCTCGGCGGGGTGGGCGTGCTGGTGTGATCAGTGCGGGGAGGCCGGGTTTGGTTTCGGGCCGGTGCTGGAGCAAGTGCACGTCGCCGCCGTCCTGGCCGGGTCCGCTGCGCACGTGCTGCCAGCCCCATCGGTCGCGTACGTGGTGAAGCAGGCGGGGGTGGGGCACCGTGCAGCGCACCCAGTCCGTGTGGGGAAGGAGCGGGCAATGCAATCCAGGGCCCAGCAGGCCATCATCCAGGCGGCGCGCCGCTGAGCGGGGGTGGGATGGGTGTAGAGGTGCTGAAGGCTTGTTGCCGTGGTACGGGCAGGCCACCGGGCGCCTGGAGAAGTACAACCGCGTCCTGCTGTGGCGCGAGTTGACCGGTGGCAGCGCCTTCGACCTCGACTACTGGGTCACCAGGGTCGCCAACCGTCCCGAGGGGGCTGCGGTATGACCGTCGAGACCACGATCCCCGCCTGGCAGGCCGCAGGCGATTCGGTACTGCGGCAGCAAGTGCTGGTGCTGTACCTGGCCACCTCCGCCCTGGACTCCTGGGTCGTCGGCTGGTCACAGTACGACGGGACCGGTCTGACCTCCCCGACCACGGGCGACAGCGACGAGCCGCCCTACGATTCGGGCGTGGCGGCTCTGCGTGACGGCTGGCGGCTGCTCCAGGCCGCGCAACTGATCCCGCCCGTCGGAGGGCACGAGTACGACGTGTCCTTTCTCAAGCACGAGTTCATCTTCGAGCGGATCGTAGAGGTGCGGGCGGAAGCTTGACGACGCCCAAGTCCTTGGCCAGCTGGGCCCATTCGGACGGCCTGTACGCGCTGGCTGTGAACTGCTCGCCGGTCCGGGCGACTCGCCGCTCATCGTCGGCTCAGTGGTGCCGCCGCGCGCGTCGTCATGGACGCGGGCGACGGCCCACCGGGCGGGGCCGATACTCAGGCACTCAGGAGCAGAGGGCACCGTTGAGGGAGTACCGTGTCGGCGCCGGGTTCGCACCCGAGTACGTCGCCTGGAATCCGAAACTCGCCTCGGCCCCGGGCGCCAGCGTGCCGTTCCAGCCGGAGTCCCTGGCCGTCACCGCGGCACCCGTCTGGTTCACCGTGGCGTTCCAGGCGTTGGTGATCCGCTGATCGCCCGCGAAGTTCCACCCGAGGGTCCAGCCCGAGACCGTCGACGACCCGGTGTTCTTCACGGTCACCGTCGCCGTGAATCCGTCGCCCCAGGAGTTGTCGACCTTGTACGTCACTGAGCAGGACGGCCCCGGCTGTGCTGTGTCGTCGTCCGCTTCCGTCGCGGTGAATGTCGTCGCTCTCACCCCTGGTCCGCCGACCGTGAACGTCGCGGTGCCCGCGAGCGCATCCGCGTCCTGTGCGGCGGACACCGAAACCCGCTGCTCCGTCGCCCAGTTGGCCGGTGTGAAGATGAGTGTGCTCCCCGACCCGGCGGCCAGGTCAGGGTCGCCGGAGCTCCGGGCTGCCGTCACGGTGACGTTCTGCGCGGGCGCGCCCGACAGTCGTACCCCCACCGTCGCCGAACCCCCTTCCGGGACCGTCACCGCCGTCGGTGTCACCTGGGCGGAGGGCGTCGCCGGGGTCCCGCGCCGCTCCGCCGCGAAGGCCGCCAGCCACGCCAGAGAGGCGTTCCAGTTGATCGCGACCTCGTTGGTCGAGTACGAGCCGATGTCGTCCACGTAGCACGCGGCCGGGGCGCAGCCCGGGAGCTTGGCCTTGGCCACGGGGTCCTCAAGGCCCGCGTTCGGCCCGCCCGCGAAGGAGCCGGCCGGGGGTGCGGCAGCGCGGCGTCGTTCTGGTGCGCCCAGAAGCGGTGGTGCTGGTTCTCCGCGAAGCGCTCTCCGTAGCCGGTGACGTAAAGGACATTTCATTTGGGGAGCCTGCGGTGGCAGATGAGGGTGGCGGCGAGGGCGGTGAAGGCGAGGAAGTGTTCGGGCTTGCGCTCGTATCGGCGGTGGAGTCGTCGGCATCCGCCAAACCAGGCGATGCTCCGCTCCACCACCCACCGGTGCCGGCCCAGGCGTTCAGAACTCTCCACACCCCGGCGTGCGATGCGAGGCGTGATGCCTCGCGAGCGTAACCATCGTCGCAGGTGGGGATAGTCGTATCCCTTGTCGCCGTGGAGCTTGTCCGGCCGTCGCCGACGGGGTCCACGACGAGATCGGATGGGTGGGATGCCACGGACCAAGGCCTCGAAGGCCTGGCTGTCGTGCAGGTTGGCCGCGGAGATGCCGATCGAGATCGGCAGTCCGTTCCGGTCGACGATCATGTGGATCTTCGAGCCGTTCTTGCCGCGATCGGTCGGATTCGGTCCCGTCAGCTGCCCCCTTTTGTCGCCCGGACACTGACCGAGTCGATCGCGCACCGCGACCAGTCCAGCTCGCCCTGAGCACCGAGTTCGTCAAGGACGAGGCGGTGGAGCCTGGCCCACACGCGGGCCTCGGACCACTCGGTGAACCGCCGGAACGCGGTCACGCCCGACGGCCCGAAGCCGGGCGGCAACTGGTTCCATGTGCATCCTGACGTGGCCACGAAGACGATCGCGGCCAGGACCTCACGGTCGCCGTGCTGGCGTCGGCGCCCGCCGCCCTGCGGGCGAACCGGCGCCGGCGGCACCACCCGCTGGAACAATTCCCACAAACCGTCCGGCACCATCCGCTCAACAATCTGGCTTGCCACTCAGCCAGCATCCCGCAAGATCACACCAAACGAAATAGCTTGGTAGGAGAGGTCGAGCGCGTTGCGGCCGAGCAGGTAGTCCAGGGACTCCAATGCCCCGAAACGGTAGCGCTGTTGGCCGGTCAGCTCGTACGCGACGGCCAGCACCATCGCGTTGTTGGTGACGGCGCTGTTGGAGCCCCACACGTACCCGGTGGTGGCGAGCGGTACCGCGTAGCCCTGGCCGGACATGGTGGACAGGTGGCTGTCGGCGGCCGACGTCAGGAGAGAGCGCAGCCGGGCGATGTCGTCGGAGGGCAGGGCCACGCCGGGCACGGTGGCGAGGGTGATCCGGCCCAGCGTCGCGGTGCCGCCCCACCAGAACGCGTCGACCGGCTTGGTGTGGTGCGGGGAGGAGGTGACGGCGTCCCGGTACTGCGACTCGCCGGTGGTGGCGAGGAGTTCGGCCGCCGCCCAGTAGAACTCGTCGCTGACGTCGGCGTCCTCGTACGCCCCGCCACCGGTGTTGTCGGTCGCGGGGGCGAACACGTTCGGGTTGGCCTTGGCGGCTGTCCAGGCGCGGCGGGCCGCGTCCAGACAGCGGGCCGCGAAGCCGGCGTCGTAGGGCGCGTACACCCGGGCGCACTGCGCGGCGGTGGCCGCCAGATTGAGTGTGGCGGCGGTCGACGGCTTGTGCAGCTCGCGCTGTGCGTCATCGAGTTCGGGACGGGTCGGCAGTGCGGTCCACTGGTCGTCATGCACCTTGTGGAAGGCCATCCCGGCCATCGGCTTGCCCGCCGGGACCTGCATCCGCAGCAGGAAGTCCAGCTCCCAGCGGGCTTCGTCCAGCACGTCCGGTATGCCGTTGCCGCGCTCCGGCACCCGCAGGGTGGAGTCACCGACCGCCGCGTCACCGCCCGAACGCTTGGCGCGCTCAAAGGAATTGACCATCTCCCAGACGGATATCCCGCCGTTGACCACGTACTTTCCCTGGTCGCCCGCGTCGTACCAGCCGCCGCGCACGTCGAGGCGGTAGTCGCACACGCCCGCCTGACACGGGACGCTGGTGTCCCCCTTGTTCGGGGCGACGCCCAGGTGTCCGGCGGGGCGGGCGTAGGCGCTGCCCGCGAGGGCGGCGTCGATCGCGATGCCGCTGCGCTGCTGGTAGAAGAACGACATGCTGTCGGCGCGCAGCGCGTCGTACAGCGACGCCGAGATGTCGAACGGATGGCTGACCTGGCCGCCGACGGTCAAAGTGAACCCGGTCCCGGTGCCGGCGAACGCGCCGAAGTCCACCAGGTGGGTGGACTGGCCGGACGCCTGGTCGGCGCCGTGCACTGTCGTGGAGCCGGAGGCCGCCACCGCACCCGAGCCGTTGCGCAGCTGCCAGGCGAGCGGTCCGGACGCGGAGCTGACCACAGTGGCCTGCTTGGGGCCGTCGGGCAGGTAGCCGAGCTGGTTGACCCGCACGGGGCTGTCGGCGGACTGGGCGAGGGCGGCGGTGGTCGCGTCGGCGGAGTGCGCCGGAAACGCGGTGGCGGTGAGACCACCGGCGGCGAGGGCGAGGCCGACGAGAACGGCGGCCGCGTGGTGCGACAGGCGACGACGAGTGTGGGCAGGAGGCACGGGTGGGGCCTTCCTCGGTGGGGGTGGGGACGGGAAGGGGATATGGGAGCGCTCCCATCCCATCAAGCCAGCCTTGTGGGGTACGCGTCAAGATGCCTGCAAGGCAGGAGAGGTGACGGACCCTCAAATACGAGACGTTGGTTGCCCAGGTTCCGGCTGGGCCGCATCTTGGCGACGGCGTCCACGGCGGAGGAGGGGACTCTGGCCGTCGCCCGTGCCGGTTCCCTCGTGCTGTCGGGCGCGGCGAGTGCCGTGGTGCCGGTCAGCCCGGGCACGACGGCGAGCGCCGACAGCAGGGCGGGCCAGGCGGCCGCGGCTCCGGACGCGGCGGTGCGCTGGTTGTTCTATGTCCTTCACGTGTCGTCCCTTTCGTGAGTGGGGGGGCCTGACGGACCGTCAGGAATCCGGATGCGACTCGTAGTCGAACCAGTCGAAGTGGACGGTCCCGGCCGAGGCGTACATGCCGATGACCCGTCCGGTGAAGCCGCCCGCCACCTCGGTGGACAGGTACCGGCCTTCGAGCGTGGCGAGCACGGTGAGCGTGCCGTCGGCCTCCTCGACTCCGAAGGAGAGGAGGTCGGGACCGGTCCGCGCGTCCTGCGGGGGGTGCGGCGTGATCTCGACGCCGAGGATCACCGGCCCGTCGGGCACCCGCAGGGCCGCCGCCTCGGGGCGCAGCGGGCCGATGCGGGCGAACACCTTGACCACTCCGGCGGCTGCCTCGATCTCGTAGTGGTGCCGCTCGTCGAGCCGGACGGCAAGGCCGCCCCGTCCCTGCGCCGGGTCGATCAGTGTGCGCACCCGGCAGGACAGGTGCTGCTGGCGACGGCCGACGAACACCGCGTCCGGTTCGTCGAGTGAGCTCCCGGCGGCGCGGAGGGTCAGCCAGCCCGGCCGCTCCACGGTGGTGCAGAGCCGTGCGGGCCGTTCGCGTACCGATATCCAGCGCGGGTGCAGCTCGGTGTGGTCGAAGTCGTCCCGGACCGGTGTGTCCGGGCCGGGCTTGAGCGGCCAGCCGGGTGCGGGTTGCTCGGTGGAGAGCTCGCCGACGACCGGCCAGCCGTCCACCCAGTCGACCGGGGCGAGGAAAGTCTCGCGGCCGAGCACGTGCCAGCCGGGGGTGCCGCCTTGCGGGCGCACGCCGAGCAGCACCATCCACCAGGAACCGTCGGGCGCCTGCACGAGGTCGGCGTGCCCGGTGTTCTGGATGGGGTGGCTGGTGCCGCGGTGTGTCAGGATCGGGTTGGCCGGGCACGGCTCGAACGGGCCGGAGGGCGTACGGCCGCGGGCGATGGACACGCCGTGTCCGCGCTCGGTGCCGCCCTCGGCGATGAGCAGGTACCAGGAGGCGCCGATCCGGTACAGGTGCGGCGCTTCGGGGGCCAGGGCGCCGGGCGTACCGGACCAGAGGTGCTGCGAGGGGCCGGACGTCAGGCCGGTGAGCGGGTCGATGCGGACCTGGGACACCCCGGCGACGGTGCAGTAGCAGGTGCCGTCCTCGTCCCAGGCGATGTCCGGGTCGATGCCGTGGACGCCGGGCAGCCTGATGGGCTCGGACCAGGGGCCGGCCGGATTGGTGGCGGTGAACAGCAAGTTGCCCTCGCCGTGCGCCACGTTGGTGACGATCAGCCAGAAACGGCCGTCGTGGTGGCGCAGGGTGGGTGCGTAGATCCCGCCCGACGAGGGGGAGTCTGATGGCAGGCGCAACTGGCTAGGCCGGTCGAGGGCGTTGCCGATCTGGGTCCAGTGCACCATGTCGCGGCTGTGGAAGACGGGCACGCCGGGGAAGTACTCGAAGCTGGAGCACACGAGGTAGTAGTCGTCGCCGACGCGGCAGATGCTGGGGTCGGGATGGAAGCCGGGGATCACGGGGTTGGTGACGGTGCGGTCCACTGCCTGCTGGCCTGGCATGGGATGAGTTCCTTTCGCGGAGGGAGCCGACGCCCTGGCTCATCGGCGCGCACGGGGGCACGGGGCGTCGCAGACCGGGATGCTGAGCGGCCAGGCAGTCAGGGCGTGGGGCAGGTCGGCGCGCGGTGCCTTTTGGACGGCCACGGCCTGGTGGGCCGAGGTGCCGGCCTGGGGTCGGAGTTCGTGGAGCCCTCGGAGGCGTGGATGTGGCCGAGGAGGGCGGTGGCCTGGTGAAGGCGACTTCGTCGAGGCGGCGAGTACGAGGAGACCGCGCCCGGAAGAGGGGCCGCACTGATCCTGAGCGGTCAACTACTGCGGGGCGCCCACGGTTTCGCGGGCGAAGTCGGCCATCTGCCCGTCCACCTGGAAGGGCCCCGTTGTGCCTGCGGCGCACGCGGCTGCCTGGAACTGTACGCGGGGGACGGCTGTGCTCCGTGTGGCCGGGCTCGCCGACACGGGCGCCGGTGACCCGGTCGCCGGTGACCTGGTCGCTCCGCTGGTCGAGCGGGCGAGCGCCGGGGACGCACCCACCTTGCGCGCCCTCGACGAGGCGAGGGCGAGCCCTGGGCCTCGCCCTCGCCTCGGCGGTGCACCTGATCGACCCCGACGCCTCCGTCCTCGGCGACGCCTGCACCGAACTCGCCGACTGGCTTTTGTTGTCGGTACGCGCCGAACTGGTCGCCCGCGTCACTGTTCGGCCCTGGACTCCCAAGGCGCTGTGCCCTTCCACCCTGGGCAGGCGAGGCCCCGTACGGGGTGCGGCACTGGTGATGGTCCAGCAGATCATCGCCGATCCCACCCGGCTGCCCGTGCGCTGAAGGGAGCAGTGCCAGCGGTGGCGTGGCGGGCCGGGCTGGTGCGGTGGCGCGGGCCGGGCTGGTGGCGATGCCGGGCGCGGTGTGCCCGTAGGACGCAGGTGGTTGCGGTGATCGACACGGCAGCCAGGTACGCACACCGTTTAGGCAGACGTGCCGTCGCGGGCATCACTTCAGGAGGTTGTGCAGGCGGTGCCGTTGAGGCTGAACGAGGTGGGGAAGGCGGTGTCGCCGGTATGGGTGGCCTGGAAGCCGAACGAGGTGGCGGCGCCGGGGGCCAGGGTGGCGTTGTAGCTGAGGTTCGTGGCGGTGACCCGGCCGGTGGCCGGGGTGAGTGAGGCGTTCCAGCTGTTGGTCACGGTCTGGCCAGCAGGGAGGGTGTAGGTCAGGGCCCAGCCGTTGAGTGCGGTCGAACCGGTGTTGGTGATCGTGATGTCCTCGGTCAGGCCGGTGTTCCAGGGGCTGACTTTGCCGCTGACCTGGCAGGAGGCGCCCGGGGGAGTGGGAGTGGGAGTGGGGGTGGGGGTCGGGCTGGTGGTGCCGCCGCCGAGGGCGTTGGCCGAGGCCGTGTAGGCCGGCTTCGGCTGGTAGTTGGCGTCATACAGGGTGGCGGCGCCGTAGCCGGGGAAGGTGCCGGGAATCCAGGAGTCCGGGTCGCCGACGCCCCACTGGGTGAGGCCCACACAGCCGCTGACGGTGAGGCAGGTGTTGACCACGGACGCGTAGTCGCCGGCCTGTCGGGCGAGCTTGTCCGCGCTCGGGGGCAGTGGCATACGGTCGTCGAGCTCGGTGATCGCGACGTTGACGCCGAGTGCGGTGAACCGCTGGAGGTTGGCCTTGAAAGACGAGGGGATCTGGCCGAGGATGAAGTGCGCCTGGAAGCCGACGCCGTCCAGGGGGACGCCCTGGCCCTTGAGCGACTTCACCAGGTTGTACATGGCGTCGCTCTTCGCGTTAAGGCCCTCGATGTTGTAGTCGTTCAGGTACAGCTTGGCGGTCGGGTCGGCCGCGCGGGCGGTGCGTAGCGCGTCGGCGACGTAACCGCTGCCCATCGCGTTGTAGAAGGCGTCGGTGCGGAAGGATCCGTCCTCGTTGAAGGGTTCGTTCACCACGTCCCAGGCGTACAGCTTGCCCTTGTAGTGGGTCACTTCGTTGTTGATGTGGTTCTCCATCGCGGTTTTCACCTGCGAGCCGGGGAGGCTGTTCACCCAGGACGGGAGCTGGCTGTGCCAGACCAGGGTGTGGCCGCGCACCCGCATCGAGTGGGTCTGGGCGAAGGAGACGAGACGGTCGGCGGGGCCGTAGCTGAAGCTGCCCCGGGAGGGTTCGATGGTGTCCCACTTCATTTCGTTGGTGGGGGTGAGCATGCCGAACTGGCTGCCGGCGACGGCGGTGAGGGGGGCGTTGTTGAGGTCGCCTTGGGAGATGGCGGTACCGAAGTAGAGGCCGTTCGCCTCGGCGAGCGAGCGCAGGGTGGTACCTGCCGCGCCGGCCTGGCCGGTCGGCAGGAGCGTGACGGCGGCCAGGGCTACGGCGGCGGTGGCGGCGGCTGCGCCAAGGGCGCGCCGGGGGTGTGTGGGGCTGGGGAGACGGAGCGTCCGGACGGACACCGGCGTGGTCCTTTCTCTGTGGGGGAGAAGAGAGGGACGTGCGGTGGGACAGGGAACGCTGACCGCGCGGAGACGGGTCGAATGTTTCGAAGTCTCCGCCGATTCTGTCGAGTGAGGTTAGAACCCGGCTGATGCTCCGTCAACCGTCCGGGGAGGGGTTCGTGGAGGGGCGGTGCTGCTCCGCTCGACCAGGCTGGTGGCCAGGTCCACCCGCAGGGTGCCCGGCCGGGTGCCGTGGGCGAGGTCGATCACCATGCGGGCGGCGACCTCGGCCATCTCGGTCAGCGGCTGGCGGACGGTGGTCAGCGGAGGACCGACCCAGCGGGCCAGCGGCAGGTCGTCGAAGCCGACCACGCTGAGATCCTCGGGGATGCGCAGCCCCCGTTCGCGGGCGGCCTCGTAGAGCCCGAGGGCCTGGAGGTCGTTCCCGGCGAACACGGCGGTGGGCCGGTCGGGCATGCCCAGGAGCTCAAGCCCGAACCGGCGGCCCGCCTCGTGGTGGAAGTCGCCCTCGCGGACCAGCTCCGGGTCGTACGCGATGCCCGCCATGTCGAGCGCTGCCCGATAGCCGTCTGCCCTGGCCCGGCCGCACATCATCCCGGCCGGACCGCCGATGAGCCCGATCCGCCGGTGGCCGAGGTGGAGGAGGTGGCGGGTGGCGGCGAGGCCGCCGTCCCAGTTGGTCGTCCCCACGGCGGGCACTTCCTGGCCGGGGTCGCCGGCCGGGTCCATCACCACGAACGGGATGTCGCGGCCGGCCAGTTGCTCCTGCTGGGAGCGGTTCAGGCCGGACAGGACGAGCAGGACGCCGGTGGGGCGGCGGGCGAGCACCCCGTCCACCCACGACTGCCCCGGGGTGAGCCGCCCGGAGGACTCCGAGAGCACGATGCTCAGGCCTTCGTCGCGCGCCACGTTCTCGACGCCCCGGATCACCTCCATCGCCCAGGCGCTCTCCAGCTCGTGGAAGACCAGTTCGAGCAGGGGACTGGCCTGGGTGCCGCGCCGCCGCCGGTAGCCGTGGCGGCGCAGCAGCTCCTCGACCCGCTCCCGGGTGGCCGGGGCGACATCGGACCGGCCGTTGAGGACTTTCGAAACAGTGGGGGCCGAGACCCCCGCCTCCCGTGCGATCTCCGCGAGCGTCGCCGCTTGGGTCACGAGCCCCTCCTGTACCGCCCCGAGGGGCGAAATCCGCTGTGGGTGGCCGACGGCACGGATGCTAGCCGGTCGGCCGATGTCGGCGGCCGATGGCACCGGTTCCTGCCGGAACCCTTGACGGGGGACAGGAGCGATCCTAGGTTTCCTCCAACATTCGCAAGTATGGCCGAAACATTCGAATGATGGGCAGGGTATGGGCACGAGATTCGCCGCGACCGCCGCGGCCACCGCACTCGTCCTGGGCATGACCGCAGCGTGCGGATCGGGCGGTACCTCCTCCGGCAAGGGATCCGGGACGATCCACGTGATGGTCTACGGTGACGCCGCCAACAAGGTGGAGAAGCAGATCGTCGACACCTTCAACAAGACCTCCAAGGTCAAGGTGGTGCTCGACACCGTCCCCGGCGCGGACTACCAGCAGAAACTGCAGACCTTGATCAACACCCGCCAGGCCCCGGACATCTTCTTCCACTGGGGCGGCGGCTCCATCCAGCCGTTCGCCAAGGCAGGACTGCTGCTCCCCCTGGACGACTTCATCGCCAAGGACCCAGGACTGAAGAACAACTTCCTGCCGGCGGTCTTCAACTCCTCGGTAGTGGACGGCAAACCGTACGGCGTGCCGATGCGCGGCACCCAGCCGGTGCTGCTGTTCCACAACAAGAAGGTGCTGGCCGACGCCGGACTGACGCCGCCGCGGACCTGGGAGGAGCTGCTCGCCGCCACCAAGACACTGAAGGCCAAGGGCATCACCCCGATCGCGCTCGGCGGCGCCGACCAGTGGCCCACACTGATGTGGTTCGAGTACCTGTACGACCGGATCGCCGGGCCCGGCCTCTTCCAGCGTGCGGTGAGCGGCGACAAGGAGGCGTGGGCGAGCGAGGACAGCCGCAAGGCGCTCGCCGCCCTCAAGGAGCTTGCGGATTCCGGCGCGTTCGGCGGCCACTTCGACTCCGTCAAGTTCACCGACGGCGGCTCCCCGGCCCTGGTGGCCAAGGGCAAGGCCGCCTTCGAGCTGATGGGCTCCTGGTACTACTCCACTCAGCAGGACGCCAACCCGGACTTCGCCAAGTCGAACCTGGGCTACACCCCTTTCCCCACCGTGAGCGGCGGCAAGGGCGACCCGGCCGACGTGGTCGGCAACACCAACAACTTCTACTCGGTGCTCAAGAAGACCAAGCACCCGGAGGCCGCCGCCGAGTTCCTCAAGCTCATGTACTCCGAAGAGTTCGTCAAGGCCCAGCTCGCCATCGGCAACCTGCCGACCACCGTCAACACCGTGAACCACCTCGGCTCTTCGGCCAACCCCGAGTACTCCACCTACCAGTACAAGCTGGTCAAGGCCGCCCCCTCGTTCCAGCTCTCCTGGGACCAGGCCTACCCGCAGAGCGCGTCCACCCGAATGCACACCGCCATCCAGCAGTTCTTCGACGGCAAGCTGGACGCCGACGGCTTCGTCAAGGCCATGCAGGCCTTGCCCACCGCATGAGGGCCGCCCCGAAGTCCGGCGCGGGGGTGACGCGACCGGGCTTCCTCTGGGCGGCGCCCGCCGCGGTGTTCTTCCTGCTCTTCGCGATCGTGCCGCTGGTCCTGGTCGCCCTTCTCTCCTTCACCAGCTGGGACGGCATCACCGAACCGCACTTCAACGGCCTGGACAACTGGACCGCACTGGTCCACGACCCGGTGATGATCCAGTCGATCTGGACCACCCTGCTCCTCACGGGCCTCGGTGTGGTCACCCAGACCCCGGTCAGCATCCTGCTCGGCGTCTGGGCCGCCGGCCACCAGCGCAACCGGGCCGTGCTCTCGGCGATCTACTTCGTACCCCTGCTGCTGTCGGCGACCGCCGTTTCCGTGGTGTGGCGGGCTGTCCTCGACCCCAACTTCGGCGTGCCGTCCCGCCTGACCTGGCTGTTCGGCGACGGCAACCTCCTCGGCAGCCGCAGCGGCGCGATCGCGGTGCTCACCTTCGTCGGGGTGTGGCAATTCACCCCGCTGCACGCGCTGATCTACCAGGGCGGCGCCCGCGCCATCCCCCAAGTGCTCTACCAGGCGGCCGCGGTGGACGGGGCGGGCACCGTCCGCCAGTTCTTCCACATCACCCTGCCGCACCTGCGCAACACCATCATCACCTCGATGGTGCTGATGGTGGTCGGCGGACTCACCACCTTCGACACGGTGCTGATCCTCACCCAGGGCGGCCCCGGCACCGATTCCACGGTCAGCTCCTTCTACATGTACCAAAAGGCCTTCAAGAGCTTCGACTTCGGCGCCGGCTCGGCCATCGCCCTGGTCCTGGTGGTCGTCGCCACCCTGATCTCACTGGCCGTGGTCAAGTTCTCCGGCTACGACCGGATGCACGGTACGGCGGAGGGCCTGTGATGCGCACCCGCCCCAACTACCTCGCCGGGCTCGGCTCGTTGGTGTGGCTGCTGCTCGTCGGCCTGCCCCTGTACGTCCTGGTGCTCGCCACCCTGCGCACCCGCTCCGACTACTCCACCGAGGGCCCGCTCAGCCTGCCGGCGCAATGGACCGTGCAGAACTACCTCACCGACCTGTCCAACGGCTTCGGCGAGGACTTCCGCAATACCCTCACCGTCACCGCCAGCGTGGTCGGGATCGTGCTGCTGGTCGTCCCGCCGCTCGCGTACGCCATCGTACGATCCCAGAGACGGGCCACCGGCTGGGTGTTCCGGCTGTTCCTGCTCGGCCTGGCGATCCCCGCCCAGGCAGTGATCGTGCCGATGTTCTATCTGATCAGCAAGGCCGGCCTCTACGATCACCTGATCGGTGTCATCCTGCCGACCGCGGCGTTCTGCCTCCCGGTCTGCACCCTGATCCTGACCGGTGCGATGCGCGACATCAGCCCCGAACTGTACGAGGCGATGGCCATGGACGGCGCCTCTCCGGCCCGGACCTTCCGGCAGCTGGTCCTGCCGCTGTCCAAAGGCGGCCTGTCGTCCATCGTGGTCTTCGCCGCGCTCCAGGCGTGGAACGGCTTCCTGTTCCCGCTGATCCTCACCCAGTCCGACTCCACCAAGGTCATCACCCTCGGCCTGTACGAGTTCCAGACCGAACACGGCGTAGACGTACCCGGACTCCTCAGCGCCGTGGTCCTGTCCATGATCCCCATCTTCGTCGTCTACCTGTTCGCCCGTCGCGCCCTGGTCCAGGGGCTGATGGGCGTGGGAGGAAAATGAGCGCCACTGCGATGCCCGCCCCGGACGCCACCCCGGCGAGCGTGCCGGACGGCGTACCCGCCTGGCGGGACCCCACGCTCACCCCGGAGGCCCGGGCCGACGCCCTGATCGCGGCGATGACCCTGCGGGAGAAGACCGCCCAGCTGATCGGCGTATGGGTCGGTGCCAGCGACGAGGGCGGCGAAGTCGCCCCGCACCAGCACGAAATGGAGGACCCGCTCGACCTCGACGCCCTGCTTCCCCACGGGCTCGGCCAGTTGACCCGCCCCTTCGGCACCGCACCGGTCGACCCGGCGCTCGGCGCACTCTCGCTGCTGCGCACCCAGCGCCGGATCGCCGCCGCCAACCGCTTCGGCATCCCCGCCCTCGCCCACGAGGAGTGCCTCGCCGGGTTCGCCGCCTGGGGCGCCACCGCCTACCCCGTCCCGCTGTCCTGGGGTGCCTCCTTCGACCCGGAACTGGTGCGGCGGATGGCCGCCGCGATCGGCCGCGACATGCGGGCCGTCGGAGTGCACCAGGGCCTCGCGCCGGTCCTCGACGTCGTGCGCGACGCTCGCTGGGGGAGGACCGAGGAGACCATCGGGGAAGACCCGTACCTCGTCGGCACCATCGCCACCGCATACGTACAGGGCCTGGAGTCCGCCGGTGTCGTCGCCACCCTCAAGCACTTCGCCGGCTACTCCGCCTCCCGCGCCGGACGCAACCTCGCCCCCGTCTCCATGGGCCCGCGCGAACGCGCCGACGCCATCCTGCCGCCGTTCGAGATGGCGATCCGCGAAGGCCGCCCCCGCTCGGTCATGCACGCCTACACCGACACCGACGGCATCCCCAGCGCCGCCGACGAAGCCCTGCTCACCGGCCTGCTCCGGGGCACCTGGGGCTTCACCGGCACGGTCGTGGCCGACTACTTCGGCATCGCCTTCCTCAAGAGCCTGCACGGTGTCGCCGAGGACTGGGCGCAGGCCGCCGCCCTGGCCCTCACCAGCGGCGTCGACGTTGAGCTCCCGACCGTGAAGACCTTCGGGCAGCCCCTGCTCGACGCGGTGGAAGCCGGGGCAGTATCGGAGGAGCTGATCGACCGGGCGCTGCGCCGCGTGCTCGCCCAGAAGGCCCAGCTCGGACTCCTCGACCCGGACTGGACCGGCGTGCCCGAAGCCCTCGCCGGTCGCGACCTGAGCCAACCGGAGGCGCTGCGCGGCACGGTCGACCTCGACCCGCCCGCCAACCGGACCCTCGCCACCCAACTCGCCGAACAGGCCGTGGTGCTGCTGCGCAACGACGGCCTCCTGCCCCTGCGCCACCCCGCCCGGATCGCACTGATCGGCCCCAACGCCGACGAACCCACTGCGGTACTCGGCTGCTACGCCTTTCCGGTCCACGTCGGCGGCCAGCACCCGGGGACGCCCCTGGGCATTGAACTTCCCACCTTGCAGGACGCGTTGAAGGCGGAGTTCGCCGGCAGCGAGCTGTGGACGCTACCCGGGGTGAGCGTCGACGGCGAGGACGCGAGCGGCATCGCCGAGGCCGTCCGGGTGGCACGCGAGGCGGACGTGGTGGTGCTGGCCCTCGGTGACCGGTCGGGCCTGTTCGGCCGCGGCACCAGTGGTGAGGGCTGTGACGCCGCCTCACTCGACCTTCCGGGCCGCCAGGGCGAGCTGCTGGAGGCAGTCCTGGACTGCGGCACCCCGCTCGTGGTGGCACTGCTGGCCGGGCGGCCGTACGCGCTGGGACGCGCGGTGAGCGAGGCGGCGGCGATCGTGCAGTGCTTCTTCCCCGGCGAGGGAGGCACGCGCGCGGTGGCGGGCGTACTGAGCGGACGGGTCAACCCGTCGGGGCGGCTCCCGGTCAGCATCCCCGCCCACCCCGCCGTCCAGCCGTCCACGTACCTCGCCGCACGCCTCGCCCAGGCGAGCGCTGTCTCCAGCACCGACCCCACCCCCGCCTACGGTTTCGGACACGGGCTCGGCTACAGCGACTTCACCTGGACCGCGCTGGCGGTCGAGACCGACGAGACCGGCACCGACGGCGAGTTCCGGCTCGGCTTCGAACTGCACAACACGAGCGACCGGTCAGGCAGCGAGACCGTACAGCTCTACCTCCACGACCCGGCAGCGAGCGTGGTCCAGCCGGTGCAGCGGCTGATCGGCTACCGGCGTATCGAACTGGCCGCGGGCGCCCGGTGCCGCGTGGACCTGGAGCTCCCCGCCGACCTGGCCTCCTTCACGGGCCGCGAGGGACACCGGATCGTCGAACCTGGCGCGCTGGAACTGCGTATCTCCGCCTCCAGCACCGACGCCCGCTTCACCGTACCGCTGCGTCTCACCGGACCCGTCCACACGTGCGACCACACCCGTCGCCTGCACCCGGTCTTCACTGTCCGCCCGGCACTTCAGTGCGACGACGGCCGACCAGTCGACGATCCCGCGGACACGGGCGGCGGTCCGGGCGGGGGTGCGACGGGGTAGCGCGGGCGATGTTTGGCCGCTTGCTTCGGAGGTCTCCGGGGCGAGCCCTGTGAGTCGTTCCTCGCTGCGGCAGACCAAGGCCCCAACGGCACCCTTCCGGGGGAGCTCTGGCGCAGTGGCGTGGCCGATGCCGCTTGAGGCCCCGGTGATCAGGGCGACGACAGGAGCCCCCAGCCGACGCGCGGCTGGGGGCCCTTCAACTGGTGCGTAGCGGTCGGCGCGGAGAGAAGCCTGCGCGCCGTACACCGCGCGTCGACGAGCCCGCGGACCTCACCAGATGGTGAGGTCCGCGGAGCAGCAGGTCAGCGCTGCAGGGTGAGGACGCCCGGCCGCCAGGGCAGCTGGTCGTAGGGGCCGCTCGCGGTGGGGTTCTTTCCTTGGTAGAGGAACTGCAGGTTGCAGGGGTCGATGGTCATGGTCTGGTCGGGGTTGTTGCGGACCAGGTCACCGTGGCTGATGTCGTTGGTCCAGGTGGCGCCGCTGTTGGCCTTGCCCGCGAAGGGGTTGCTCTCGGTGGCGGCCTGTGGTGTCCACGTACCGTTCAGGCTGGTGGCTGTGAACGAGCGGAAGTAGCGCTGCTCATTGGCTCCCCGGGCCTCGACGATCATGAGGTACTGGTTCTGGCCCTGGACCTTGTAGACCTGCGGCGCCTCGAAAAGGTTCTTCACCGTGTCGCTCATGACCGTCGTGTACGACGAGCCGAAGTTGCCGGGGAAGTTCCCGATCGGCATGCTCGCTCGGTAGATGCTGCCGTTGTCACCGGCGAAGAACAGGTACATGTTCTGGCCGTCGGCGATCAGGGTCTGGTCGATCGGGGCGGCGCCCGGGATGCCCCCGGTGAACAGCGGCTGCGGCGCGGACCAGCCGTTGGGGTTGGTGGGGTCGCTCGACGTGCGGTAGATAAAGGGCCACGCACCCCACTGGTACGTCAGGACCCAGATGTTCTTGGGCGCGAAGTAGAACAGCGTGGGCGCCACCGCGGCCTGGCTCATCCCGGTCTGGCCGGCCGATGCCATGTCCGACCAGTTGGTGAAGGGCTTGAATGCCATCGAACCGTAGGACGATCCCGACACGTTCGACGCGTAGACCAAGTGCTTGCCGTTGTGCACCACGCTGGTGAAGTCCTTCAGCGAGGCCCATCCGTTGGCGGGCTGTGCCAACACACCTGTCGATGTCCACCGGTATGTTGACGGCAGGGAACACGTGCTGGGCGGGGGCGTTCCCGACAGACCGGTCCATTTCTGGTTGTTGCTACCGTTGCACGTCCAGATCTGCACCGTCGTGCCGTTGGCCGTACCGGCGCCCGAAACGTCCAGGCACAGCCCGGACTCCACGCCGACGACCGTGCCGTCGGCGTTCACTCGCCACTGCTGGTTCGCACCGCCGCTACAGGTCCAGATCTGCACGCGGGTACCGGCAGAGGTGGCGTGGCCCGGAACGTCCAGGCACTTGTTGCCGTACACGGTCAGCTGGTTGCCGTCCGTCGAGGTCCACTGCTGATTGATCCCGCCGTGGCAGTCCCAGATCTGCAGGGCTGTGCCGTCGGTCTGGCTGGCGCCCGGCACATCCAGACACCGTCCTGAAGCAACACCGCGCAAGGCGCCACTGGCGGCTGCCTGAGCCGGGTTGGCGACGAGCATGGCCGCTAACGCGATCAGGACCGTGACCGCGGCGGCGAGCACCGTGGACAGGCGTCCGCGGCTGGAACTTCGTCTGCGCATGGGGACCTCGTCATCCTTGAAGAAGCGGTTCCGGCCGGCCCCGCCAGGGGCTGTGCGGACTGTCGATGTGGTGCGGTTCGGAGCGATGGGTGGGCACCGGGCCGCGCGTCGACGTGCGGCGAAGGGGAGGCGGCGATGGAGGTGATGAGGACATGACATCGGCATCCTGCGGAGTGCTCCTTGTGACTTGGCTGGCTGGGGCGGTGACTCGTAGGCGCCTGCGCGGTAGTGGGGCGGCTCTAGCGTGTTCGGGATATCGAACGAGGATCGAAGTATCGAGCAATCAGGATCATAGGGAACTGGAGAACGACGTCAATGCTTCTCGCATGATTCGAGAAATGGGCCGATAGTTTTCGCGGGTCGCGCCGTTCGCCGTCTGCCCGGCCGACGCGTCCCGTGGCAGCTGGCGGCGCCCACGATCGCCTTCAACAGTGCCGCGGCCTGACCGGCTGCGCGTGCGGATGCACGCGGTGATCCCGGTCCTGTTCGTCGTCGCGGTGGAGGCCGCTCGCCACGCGGCGGGCCGGACCGCCGACATCAGCGCCGACGAGCACATGGAGGGGGTGCGCCTGAGGCGCTGGGTGATAGGCGGCGCCGGGCCTGCTCGGCCTGCCGCTGGGCGGTCAGCCTGATCACGGTGGGCGGCGACAGGCCGGCCGCGCTGCCGAGGAGAACCGCTTGCGCTCGCTGGTGGCCTCATCGACGTGCTGGTCGTTCACGCGCCGGGCCTTGACCTCGATGACGCCGGCAGCTGTGGTGACCTCCCGAGGCTGGTGGAAGCCGTTGCGCACCACCAGGCGCCGCCCGTTCTCGTCCTTCTCGTGGGCCGACTCGGCTATGTATGCGTTGACTTCGGCTTCCAGCGCAGCGGCCAGCATCCGCCGGGCGCCCTCACGGACAGGCTCGGGGCGTGGTGCCTCGAACAGCAGAGGTCGGTGAACCGGCCTGCGATGACAGTGCCGGGGGCACGACCCGCCCCCGGCAC
The DNA here is from genome assembly GCF_002846415.1 of Streptomyces sp. TLI_146. Lineage (NCBI taxonomy): Bacteria > Bacillati > Actinomycetota > Actinomycetes > Kitasatosporales > Streptomycetaceae > Streptomyces > Streptomyces sp. TLI_146. Next base: position 443,089 of record NZ_PJMX01000001.1, on the reverse strand, counting down.
TGCGGCCGCCGCTGCCCCTTCGGGAAGCGGCGGCCGGGCTCGTCCAGGCGGTGCCCCGTTGCCCTGTCCACGGGCCTGTCCGGGGCACCAGCGCCCCGGGCATCAGGTCGAGATGATGCCCGTCCACACTTCGCCGACCACGCGGCCGGACTCGGTCTCGTATGCGTGGGCCTTGTAGTGCGCGTTGTGGGTGCAGGACCACGAGTCGCTGGCGTGGAAGGGGCCCTGCTTGGGGACGGCATGGATTCCGCCGGTGCGGTAGTTGGATGCGACGACGCTCCAGGCGCCGGTGCAGTCGCTCCATAGTTCGTCGTAGAACCGCACGTCGGTCGACGCACCACTGTCGGTGACCGTCTGGTTGGTGTAGCCCCGGTAGCCGGTGGTCTCGACGCATTCCTGGACGGTCCAGCCGTACGCGAGGCGCGTGAGGGGCGTGCATGTTCCGCCGGCCGCTTGCGCGGAGGGGCTGAGGCTGATGAGGGTTGCGGCGGCGAGGGCCGCAGCGGCGCTGGCGCCGGTGAGTGCGCGTCCGATCCGCATTACGGGATGCCTTCCTGCGGGGTGGGTGTGGGAGTTGGTGCATGAGCTCGCTGATGTACGGCGATCAAGGCTGGTGGCGCGACGGGTCCTCCCGCCGCGCCTCGTTCGGCTTCCTCAGCCCCAGTAGCCCTCGGTGCCGGGGCAGGCGTGGTACGTGTTCGAGTGCCAGAGGGCGTTGCCGTTGGCGTCGTAGATCACGAAGTTGCCGTCGGCCTGGACGATGGCCCTGGTGCCGCTCGTGCTGTGGGTGGGCGGCTTGGTGAGCGAGGACCACTCGGCCTGGTTCTGAAAGTAGGAACCGTTGGGTGTGTTGATCAGGACGGAGTCGTAGACGACCATGCTCCCGCCGCCGGCCCCGCCCTCGAACAGGACGTACGGGTAGGCGCGGTGGTAGGCGGTGCCCGTGGCCCAGACGGCCTTGCTGCTCCCCTTCCCCTGGCAGTACAGCACGAGATTGCCGTCGCTCTGCATCTTGAGCACCGTGAACGGCCCCCACCACTCATGGGTGGGCGAGTACGCCCTGCCATCCATGTAGATGGTGGTCTGGTGGCTGCAGCCGTCGCCGCCGGTGCAGCCGATGGTCGCGCTGGCGCTTCCCGAGGCTGTGAGGGTGGCGCCGAGGGCGGCCGCGAGCGTCGCGGCGGTCATGGCGATGGCGCGCTTGGCCTTGTTGAGCTTGCGCATGGGTTTGGTTTCCCCCTTGTGTCGATAGTGGCGGCCGTCGTGACGCCGTCACGCTCGTCGTGCACGTAAGCAGCGTCGACTGACGCTGGCGATGCCCTGGCTGCATCCGCTGGGAGGTGCGCCGACCGAAGTGGTCGCTCTTCGGTGAGCCTCGCTGCGGTGATGCTAGGAACGTGCGTCCGTCGGTCGTCCTAGGTTCGTCCTAAGGCCAGGTCAGCAGGGGGGCAGCCGTTCTCAATTGCTGGGGGATGCAGGGGATTCGGGATGCTGGGGCCTGTCAGAGGCACGAAAAGGCCCGGAAATCACTCGGGGAAGTCGGCAGTATGTCTCGCCGAGAGCGGTAGCGGTCAATCGGCCCGGCGCCACCCCCACTCCAGTTAGCCAGTCCGACCTGCGGAAACTCTGGTGCGACCGGCCTGTTCGGCAGTGGACACTGGGGAAATGGAACAGATTGCCGAGCTCGTTGAGCTGCTCGACGACGTATGGGGTCCCGAGGTCATTGGTGGCTACCTGCACGGCTCCGCCGTGTCCGGTGGCCTCCAGGCGGCCGGTGAGCTGGACGTCCTCGTCGTCGCTCAGCGCAGCTTGCGTGACGAGGAACGGCAGGCCCTGCTGCGCGGTTTGCTCACGATCTCCGGGACGCATCTGAGGGACGGGGCCGACGAGGGGGCGCGGCGGCCGATCAGCCTCACCGTCGTCGTACAGTCCGAAATCCGCCCCTGGCGGTACCCGGCGAACGGCGACTTCCACTACGGCGAGGGGCTGCGCGCGCAGTTCGAGGCGGGCGAGGAGACGCGGCCGGGGGAGATGCCCGCCGTGGCCCTCGACGTCACGATGGCGCTGTCGGGCGCCCGCCCTCTCACCGGCCCCCGGCCGGAGCTGATCCTGGATCCGGTGCCGCATGCGGACGTGGTCGAGGCGAGTGCGGCGTGCGTGACGCGTCTGGTCGCTGGTCTGGACGGCGATCCTCGCGGCGCCCTACTGGGCCTGGCCCGCATCTGGTGCCTTCTGGCCACCGGCGAGGTCCGGTCGAAGAGCGCCGCGGCTGACTGGGCCCTGGCGCACCTCGCGCCGGAACACCGTCCGGTCCTGGAGCGTGCCATGGACAGGGGGAGCAGGGACGGTCGCAACGGGGAGGGCTGGGGCGGGGAGTTGAGGGCCCGGGTGCGGCCATGCGTGGAGGGGATGGTCACCGAGATCGACCGGTTCTGGGATGCGACGGCCGAAGAGGAGGCACTCTTCGTCAACAGGCGGTACCCTCTGGTCGCCAACGGGCTGCGCATGCTGGAGCACGCTGCGGTCGCCCTCGCCGGGGAACCCGACCGGGACGAGGTCGCGTACCCCGTGCTCCATCTCCACACGGCGGCGGAAGCCCTCCTGCGAGGGCGTATGGCCATGCGCCCGTTGGGCGACGTCTGGCCCGTCGGCAACGGGGAGCGGGACAGCAACCGGCATACGCGCGGTGAGTACGAGCCCTTCGGGCTGCACGAGGCGGCAGAGGTCGCTGACAGCTGGTGCGACACGGACATCGAGGCGGCGCGCGCCGACCTGATGGCTTTCGCACACGTACGCAACCGGGTTCTGCTGTCGTCGGACGAGGACAGCGACAGCTTGACGGCGATCAGGTGCCGGGCCCTTCCGGTGCTCGACCTGACGCTCGCCTTGGTGGAGACCGACATCCTCGGGCAGCTGGCGCAGGACGTCTTCGGCCAGCACGCGCGTGGCGTACGGCGTTCTGTGAGGCGGGTGCGCGCGGCCACGGAGCGTATCCGCGAGGCCGTCGAGGAGCGCCGGCGTGCGATCGCGTGGCTGTCGCACGAGGAGGCCGTCGTCCCCTGCCCGTACTGCGGCCAGTTCGCCGTACTGGGGGGCGACGACAGGATCGATTGCCTCCTGTGCGACCGGGAGTTCGGCTTCGCCACCCAGTACGCGGCCTCGGAGCTCGCCCCGTTGGCACCGGCGTACGAACCCGAACGGTGCGCCGACTGCGGCCACAACTCTATTCTGAACAACACCCCGATCGCCGCCCGGCCCGATGCCGAAGTCGATGTGTGCCTGTACGACGGCCGGGTGATGCGGGACCAGTGCGCCAGTTGCCGGGACTTGACCGCCTCGCCGTCGGCGGAGGGCCTGTGCCTGCTATGTGCCGCGCGGAAGGTGGCGCGGGAATAGGTGGGCGGGAGCAGGTCTGCGGCGGGCGTGCGGGCGCGGGCGAGCAGTGGTGGCATCCGCTCGTCACGGCTCCGGGCAGGTCCGGTCGGGTACGCCCCAGCCGTTGACCGCTGCCTCGCGGCCTGTGGTGACACGAACAACTGGCCCGGGGCTTCCCGGTGCGCGTCCCGCATCGACATCAGGATTGTTCGGCACCCCAGAACCGGGCTGCCGAACAATCCCCCTTCGCTGACGGAGTCCCAGGACGGGAAAGACCGCCTGCTCAAGCCGGGCGAGACAGGTCGGGTGTGGCTGAGGATCTACGGCGGTCCCGGTGCCGACGTCCTGCCGACACGACTGATGACCGCACGTTGATCCACTGTGTCCGCCGCTGCCCGTGACACTCTGCGGGCTGGACGTCCCGGCCAGCCACCATGGCCGGGACGTCCAGCCCGCACACCTCACCGGGGACAGCGCCGTGCGCACCATCTGGTCCGGTTTGCCGGTCGCCGCATCCGATGGCTTGCACCAGAACTCCTCCTCGCCTGCCCCAGTTACAGAGGCCGTGCCGTTACAGGAGGCAGTTACGGGAGGCCGAGTGGCCGGTAGGCGATGATCCGGCTGCCCGCGGCCACGTACACGGTGTGGTTGGCCACGGAGACCCCGTTGCTGGCGAGCGCGGCGACGGCGTCGATCGCGCCGTCGACGGCCAGGGGCCGGCGGAGGATCTGAAGGCCGGTGCGTGCGTCGTAGGCGTCGAGGAAGCCGATCGAGTCGACTGTGTACACGACGCCGTCCGCGGCGGCGACCGGCTGGTAGTGGATGCCGTCCCCGACGGGCGAGAGCCAGGTGGCCGTGCTCGCGTCGGGCGGGAAGGCGACCATCAGCGTGCCGGGGGACACATCGGCGTACACCCGGCGGGCCACAGGGTCGTAGGCGGTGGAGGCACCGTTGCACACCAGGCAACTGACGCCGAGCAGGATCCGGCGCTCGGCCGCCATCGAGTCCGCCCGGACCACGTGGTAGACCCCCGATTTCTGCAGCTCACCGACGAGCAGTGTGCCGTCCGGGCCGCGCATCAGGTTGGGCGCCGCACCGAAGTCGAGGTCCTGTTGCAGACAGCCCACACTGTCGCGGGCTTCCTCGAACGGGGGGAGGAAAGGCGGGAAGGGCGGGATCGTGGGATTTTCCGGGAGCAGCATGCAGGTCGGCCGCGCCAGGTCGCGCACGATGGGGACGTACTGGTCGATCAGTCCCTTGTAGGAGGCGATGATGGTGCCGAAGGTCGGCCTCCTCTGCATCAGGTCGATCTTGAGGATGGCGTTGGACCGCTCGTTCTCGTGCTGCTTGCTGAAGGGGTTGCCGGTGCCGACATAGGCGTATCCGGTCGCCGTGTCCACGGCCGGAGTACTCCAGATTCCGCCGCCGGCATCACCGGCCAGCTGGTCGGCGGCCGGGATGGTGTAGGTGTGTTTGAGGAGCTGGCCGTCGGACTCCCGAAGGACGGTGAAACCACCCTGGGCGGTGGGTACTCCCTCCGGGCCGGAGAAGCCCACGACGACGGCCCCCCGGTACACGATCGGGCTGGCGTGGGTGTAGGCGCCGGGCTGCGAGTCCAGCGGGGGGCTCTGCCACACCTGCTCCCCGGTCTGTGCGTCCAGCGCCAGTACGTACGGGCCGCCGGACTTGTTCACCGCCACGAATGCCCGCTGCCCGTCGACGGCGATCGTGGAGACCACGACGCCTGCCCGGGCGCCGGTCTCGGCGATGGTCAGATCGATGTGCGTCCGCCACACCCGGCGGCCGGTGTCCGCGTTCACGGCGGCCACGTCGCCGGCGGCGTCACCCACGTACACACATCCTCGTGCGACGGCCGGTGTGCCGGCGAGATCCTCATAGCCCACCACCTGTGACGGGTTGCCGGTGTCGTAGACCCACCGCGGTGCGAGGGTGGCGGCCTTGGCCGGCGGCAGCCCTCTCTCGGCCTGCTGCGTGCGCGTGTTGGCGTAGTCCTTCCCGTACATCGGCCAGTCGCCCCCGGGCGCCATCGGGCCCGAGCATCCCGGGCTGCTCGAAACCGCCGCTCCCGAAGGGGCCAGTGCACTGCTGAGAACCATCACCGCGGCCACGGCCACGGCCTTGGCCATCATGGCGAGTTGTCGCATGACGGACCTCCTGACGCGAAGGGGGGATGATGCGGAAGGTGTGCCCTTGCCGTGGCCGTTGTCGTGGCCGCGTCCGTGCCTGACACCGTGTCAGGGGTGCGGCCGGAAACCGGCCTCGGTCAACTCCGCTCACCCGAGCAGCACGTGCGCGCTCGGCCGGACAGACGCGGTTGCCGACTGACACCGTCCCGGTCGGAACCGCGACAATCACCACGCGCGTGGAGGCCAACAAGGCAGAGTCCACCACTGACGGCTCCCGGTACGAAGGGCCCCTTCCTGCGTCGTACGCGCGAGCCAGGACGCGTACCGCAATTGGTGGAGCAGAGCGCCGGGCCACCTACGCCCGGACTACTGCAGACAGCCAGTTGTGGAGCACTCTTGTCTCGGTACGGCGCGTGTGGGGAGTGTCCGCCGACAGACCAGATCTGGCCATACAGACGACAGGGCACACGGTTGCGTGCGATGGAGCGCGCTACGGCGAAGCGCCGTACACCGTCTCCCGCGCGTGACGAGAGACGCGCAGGGGGCGCTGCGCGCAGAAAACCCCCCGTTGGGTGTGAGCGGCATCCTGGGAGGGGAGAGAAGGGCAGGCACACCAGCGGGTCATCGGCCTGATCTGCCCCGGTGGTCTGGCCGACCTGACCGGTGCCGATCCCGCACCACCGGGGGGTTCAGGCCACCGTGCCGTCCACGGGATAGCCGATCTCCGCGGCCGCCCGGGCGATTTCAGCGAGGGACGCCTGCGCGTTCAGGCGCTCAGCGATGTCTCGGGTGAGCGGCCGCAGGTCATAGACGTGCCGCACCGCATTCGGATCGACGGGAGTCTCGTAGTAGTACTCGGCGAACTCCACGAACCTTCCGGCGTTGGGTCGACGAGCAGGGGGAACAGCCACTCGGAGCCGTCCGGGTCCGGATGGCCTTGTGGGAAGTCGATCGTCCCGGTCTGCCAGTGGCTGCTTCCGTTCAGGCGCCACAGGCACACGGTGACGACGGGGGTGCCGTCCTCGTCTGTGAAGGCCGGCTCGTCCACGAAGCGGCGCAACTCTTCGGGAACGCAGTCCACCACGCCGGGCCAGGGCTCTGGCACATCGTCACGGTGGTAGGGGCTCATCGGCGACTCGTGATCGAACCCCCGGATGTAGGCGCCCTCGGGAGCGAAGACGATGTCATACTCGTCGCCCGTACCGTTACGCATCGAGGCCGCCTCCTCGGCTTGCGACCAGCCCGCGGTGAAGGCGTACTGGCGCTCCCCGCCCGGGCTGAGCACGGCCTCCACCATGGCCATCGAGCGGCACAGGTCCCGCAGCACACCCACGTCCGGCAGCACACGGGCTACGTCATGAACAGTCATACGCCTATCCAAGCCGACGCCACTGACAGTCACTGTTCCGAGTTGTGGCGGTGGTCGCTGCGCATGTACTCGGCCACTCCACGTTGATCGCCGTGAACGCCGTCGAATAGCCGAGGACGCCCTCCCAGACCGAGTTCAGAAGGGCGTGCATCCCCAAGGTGAACGTGCCTGTACGTCCTCTGGCAGGGCCTCGCCGACGTCCTGGCGGCCCGGCTGACGGGCAGCGAACCGGGGCCCCGTACGGATCGGTTACCTCCTCACCCACATCAGCCTCGGCCGCCGCGACGACGTCGTCCAGTTCGCCCGCGCCGACGAGCGCCCGCGTCCCGTCGTGCTGACCGGACCTGCCGTCGCCGTCAAGGACGCCGCCGTGCGCGGCACTTTGCCCTCCCTCAGGAGTCGCTGACGGCTTGCATGGGGCTCAGTGCGGCGGCCCGGCGTGCGGGGAGGGCGGCTGCGGCGGCGCCGACGGCGAGGGAGAGGGCGACGACCAGGGCGAGGGTGCCCCACGGGAGGCTGAAGGCGTACTGGGGGATTGCTCCGTTGGCCAGTCCGCTGACCTTCCACGCTCCGAACAGGCCGCCGGTGAGGCCCAGTAGCGTGCCGTAGGCGGCGACCGTGAGGGATTCGACGCGGATCATGCGGCGGATGCCGGTGCGGTCCATGCCGATGGCGCGCAGCACGCCGATCTCCCGGGTGCGTTCGGCGACCGACATGGCGAGTGTGTTGACCATGCCGAGTGCGGAGATGATCACGCCGATGGCGAGCAGTCCGAAGACCATGGTGATCAGGCCGCCGGCGACACCGGCCTGTTCCTGGACGAGCTGGCTGCGGGTCTGGACCTTCAGCAGGGGGCTGTTGTCGACGGCGCCGCGCAACCGCTTCTCCATACCCGGGGAGGAGGTGTGGTGGTCGGTGGCCACCAGGATGCGCTGGACGGAGTTCCGCAGATAGCCGTGCTGTTGCACGTCGCCGCGGTAGGCGAGAGCGTCCTGCGCGGTGGGGTTGTCCTGGTAGATCCCGACGACGGTGTACGGCTTTTCGCGGTCGCCCTCGCCGGGGCCGATGCTCGCCTTGATCTGTTGGCCGGTGCTGATCCGGTTCTCCTGGGCGAAGCCGGTGGAGACGGCGATCCGGCCCGGTCCGATGTCGGTGGCGGAACCGCTCGTGAAGTGCAGTTTCATGACGCTGCCCACGGTCTTCGGGTCGACGCCGGAGACTTGGCGGGCGAAGGCGCCGGTGGAGATGGTGGAGTCCGCGACGGCCGAAGCGGTCCGCACACCGGGCAGGTCGGCGACCCGTCGGAGGGCGGCCGTGTCGATGGCGGTGGTGGTGTTGCGGGTACTGATGACGTAGTCGGCGCTCAGACCGGCAGCCGCCTGACTGTCCAGGGCCCGGCTGGAGGAGTGGTCGATGACGGCGAGTCCGGAGACCAGCGCGGTGCTGATCATCAGGGCGGCGGCGGTGGCCGCGGTACGGCGGGGATCGCGCAGGGCGTTGTCCTTCGCGAGGTCGCCGACGACACCGAGGCGGGCGGTGAGCCGGCCGAACAGACGGATCACCGGGCTCGCGAGCAGCGGCGCCAGCACGATCAGACCGGTCACCAGGATGCCGCAGCCGAGCATCGCGGTCTGCAGGTTCGCGTCCTTGGCGTCCTTGGCGTCGTTGAGCGAGAAGAGCAGGCCCGCGCCGACGAGGAGCACGGCCGTGCCGACGACGCCCCGTAGGCGGGACAGCGCCGTGGAGGCGGGCTGCTCGGCGGTGCGCATCGCCTCGACGGGGGCGATCCTGGCCGCGCGCCGGGTGGGCAGCCAGGCGGCCAGGACCGTGACGCCGACGCCGACGGCGAGGGAGGCGAGCACCGGGGCGGCCCCGATCACCAGCGGGCCCCGGGGCAGCAGATCCTCATCGGTACCGAGCAGGCCGGGCAGGACGGTGGCGACGCCGAGCCCGAGGACGAACCCCGCCGCGGAGGCGACCAGACCGACCAGGGCCGCCTCGGCGAGCACGGAGCGGACCACTTGGCGGCGGGTGGCGCCGATCGCGCGGAGCAGTGCGATCTCGCGGGAGCGCCGCGTGATGAGCATGGTGAATGTGTTGATGATGAGGAACGAACCGATGAACAGCGACACCACAGCGAAGATCATGGGCAGCCGTGAATAGCTACGCGTCTTGGTGTCGATGAACATCGACTGCTGATTGGCCTTCGCGGTGGCGGTGGTGGCCTCGGCGCGGTCGGCCGGCAGCAGTGCGCCGATGCGCTGGGCGAGCGTGAACTGGTCGGTGCCGGGCGCGGCGGACACGTCGATGCCGGTGTAACAGCCCGGGGTGGCGAAGAGCTTCTGCGCGGTGGTCCGGTCGAACACCGCCAGGGTGCCGCCGGAGGTGACCCGGGTGTCGTCGGTGGAGACAGTGCCGACCAGCCGCATCCGCAGCACGGGGCCGTCCGTGGCCAGGGTGACGGTGTCACCCAGCGCGTACTTGCCGGCCTTCGCGGTGCCCTGGTCCAGGACCACCTCGCCGCCGGTGCGCGGTGCGCGCCCGGCCGTCAGCCGGTATCGGCTGTCCATGCCGTCGGCGCCGGGGAGATAGGCGGCGGCCAGCTTGCCCATGGCGTTGTCGGCGCGCATCGGCGAGCCGTCCTTGGCGGCCAGGGTGACGGACCCGTCGACCGTCGGGCGGACCGCGCTGACACCGGGCACGGTGGCCAGCTTGCGTACGAGCGCGTCGTCCAGGACGGTCGCGCGGGCGTCCGCGGGGGTGCCCGGGGGGTATTTCGGGTCCACGGTGACCGCGATGCCGGCGTAGTTCTTCGCCATGGAGGCGCGGTAGGCGGAGGTGGTGGAGTCGGCGAAGACGAGCGAGCCGGAGATGAACGCGACCCCGAGACCGACCGCGAGGACGGTCATGATCAGACGGGCCTTGTGCGCGAGGACGTTGCGCAGGGCTGTTCGCAGCATGGTGGGCTTTCGGAGACCTTCTACGTGGACGAGATACGTGGACGAGAGGGGACCGGGCGGGGCGCGGTCAGCGGGCCCGGTCGTGGGCTTCGAACGCGAGCATCCGGTCCAGCACGGCCCCCGAGGTCGGCTGGTGCAGTTCGTCCACCAGACGGCCGTCCGCGAGGAACACCACACGGTCGGCGTGGGCCGCGGCCACGGGGTCGTGGGTGACCATCACCACGCTCTGGCCGAGCTCGCGTACCGAGTCGCGCAGGAAGCCGAGTACTTCGGCGCCGGAGCGGGAGTCGAGGTTTCCGGTCGGCTCGTCGGCGAAGACGATCTCCGGGCGGGAGACCAGGGCGCGGGCCACGGCGACGCGCTGCTGCTGACCGCCGGAGAGCTCGGCGGGGCGGTGCGCGAGCCGGTCCGCGAGGCCGACGGTGGTGACGACGGTGTCCAGCCACGCGGCGTCGGGCCGACGGCCGGCCAGACGCAGGGGCAGCGTCATGTTCTCCAGGGCGGTGAGGGTCGGCAGCAGGTTGAAGCCCTGGAAGACGAATCCGACCTTCTCGCGCCGCAGCTGGGTGAGCTGTCGGTCGTCCAGGGAGGACAGCTCGACTCCGCCGATCCGGGCCGAGCCGGAGGTGACGGACTCCAGACCGGCCATGCAGTGCATCAGCGTCGACTTGCCGGAGCCGGAGGGGCCCATGACGGCGGTGAACCGGCCGCGCGCGAACTCGACGGACACCGCGTCCAGCGCGGTGACCCGGGTCTCGCCCTTCCCGTACGTCTTGGTCAGGCCGCAAGCGCGGGCGGCCGGTTCCGTGAGGGTGGTACGGGAGGGAGGGAAGGTCTGTGACATGGATACTCCGCCTGCAGTGCGGCGGCCCGCCAGGAGTTCGGCGGGCCGGGGGACGTGTCCATCCTCACGGCCCTGAACTGCGTAAACATCGCGCTGAAGGCGGGAGTTGACCTCTGCCGAAAGACCGGCGGCTCGGGGTTTTTCTCTACCGAAGGGCAGAGGAGCGGCTGACGGATGCCTGCCGTACGGGAGGGCCCGCCAGGACGTGTAGTTAACCCGTTGCTGAGGAGACGAGGGGACAGCTAGGTTCTCCCAGCCGTCCGATGTTGTTCGGGACCGGTGCTGTCGACGAGGAGGTGTGGAGCACATGCGCAGGAGTGCCCAGCAGTTGAGTCCGCGTACTGACCCTGGCCACTTCCTCACGACGGAGACACCTTGTCGTCTCGCATCACCCCACTGACCGACCCCGCTCACGGCGCGAACAGCCGGCGTCTTGCATGGCTGGCGTCCGACGCTGACGCCATCCCCCTCGGAACCGCCTTTCTGCGCCTGTTCAACAGCCCCGGACAGGAGCACCTGGCCGAACTGACCCTCGGTGTCCACCCCGCGGAACGACGCCAGCACGTCGGCTCGCAGCTCCTCGACGCCGCCGTGGCCGCTGCCCGGGCCGATGCCCGACGCTGCGTCATCGCGCAGGCCGAGGCCGGATCGCCAGGCGACCACTTCGCTTCGGCGCGCGGTTTCAGGAAGGTCCTCACCCTGAGGTTCTCCCGCTTGCCGCTCGCCGACGCGGACACCACCGCCCTCGCCCGCATTATCGAGCGTCCGTATCCGGGCTACCGGCTGATGTCATGGCACGGAACCGTGCCCGACGGCCTCGCCGAGACGTTCGCCGCCTCGCGTCGCGCCATGGACGACATGCCCATGGACGACACCGACTACGGCACGGTGACCTGGGACGTGGACCGCGTCCGGGCCGCGGCGAAGGCTGTCGAACAGCGTGGCGACCACCTGCACACCGTCGTTGCCGTCGACGCCTCCGACGACTCGATCGCCGGGTTCACCGAACTGGTCGTCCCGGGCGATGGCAGAGGTGATGGCCAGCATTACGGCACCGGCGTGTTGCCCGAGCACCGTGGACACGGCCTCGGCCGATGGATGAAGGCCGAGTCGATCCGATACGCCCGTGGGCGCTATCCAGGCCTCGGAAGCCTCCTGACTGACACCGCCGAAAGCAACACACACATGAGACAGATCAACGACAGCCTCGGCTATACGCCCACGCACACGACACACCAGTACCAACTCGACCTTTAGCGGCGGACGGACGGGCCGGGCCCGGACATCACCTTGCCCGACCCGTCCATGCTTTCGATGAGCACGCGACCGTCGGGGCAGGGGGTGAGGTAGGCGAATCCGTTCGCAGCACGCCGCAGTGGATCCCCCTGGCGGGTGGGGGCGTCAGGAGGCCAGGCCGGTGCGATGCGCCAGGAGCGCGGCCTGCACGCGGCTCGCCGAACCGGTCTTGTCCAGGATGGCGCCCACATGGGTCTTGACCGTGCCGAGCCCGATACCGAGCCGCGCGGCGATGTCGTGGTTGGACAGCCCCTCGCCGAGCATCGCCAGCACCTCCCGCTCCCGGCCGGTGAGCCGGGCGATGCGCTCGTCCACGAGTGCACCGCCGGCGTTGTACGGGGCCCCGGCGCGCAGCATCCGCGAGATCACCGTCCCTGTCACGCCCGGGGAGAGCACGGCGTCTCCGGCGGCGGCCGCCCGTACCGCGCTGATCAGCTCCTGCGGGCCGTCGTCCTTGAGGAGAAAGCCCGCGGCGCCCTCGTGCAGCGCGCGGACGACGTTGTCGTCGTCGCCGAAGGTCGTCAGCATCACCACGCGCGGCGCGGGGTCGAGGGCGAGCAGCGGGGCGATCGCGGCCAGCCCGTCGCACACCGGCATACGGATGTCGAGCAGCACCACGTCGGGGTGGTGTGCGGCGGCCAGCTCGACGGCCTGCTGTCCGTTGGGGGCGTCGGCGACGACCTCGATGCCGTCGGCGTGCCGCAGGATCAGGCGTACTCCATGGCGGATCATCTCCTCGTCGTCGGCGAGCAGGACACGGATCGGCCGGTTGGGCTCGGTCACGGGGTCTCCCAGGGTGAGGCGTCTTGGACCGACAAAACGGTGAACCGGTCGATGGCGATGAGGCGCTCGGCGCTGTCGAAGCAGTAGCGGGCGATGGTGAGGGCGCCGGGGCGGGACTCGGTGGCGCCGGTGAACGGATAGACACAGCCGACCGCACCGGCGGGGCGCGGCGGTTCGTGGCCGGTGGCCGCGGCCCGGACCGCCCGGTTGTCCAGGACGCCGAGCCCGGTCACCTCCTGGTAGGTCATGCCCACCCGGGGCAGCGGGAGCGGTCCGGCGTCCTTGTGAGGTGCGCCGGCGTAGACGAAGGCGGTCCCGAGGACCATCAGTACGCACAACGCGCCGAGGCCGAGGAGGAGCGTCAGTGCCTGTGCGGTGGGGCGCCCCGGCACCACGCCTGCTGGGTCACCGACGGTGCCGGGCACCCCGTCCGTTGTCTCCGCTCCGGAGCCGGGCCGCTGGGGGGCCGGGGCGTCACCGGGCTCGGCCGGTACGGCCGCGTCCACGTGGAAGCCGCCGGACGGCAGGGGAGCGGCGTCGAAGGTTCCACCGAGCAGCTCCACCCGCTCCCGCAGGCCGGTGAGTCCGCGGCCGCTGCCGATGTGTGCGGCGCGGACCACGGGCGCGGGCGGGGCGCCGTTGCGCACGCTGACCCGTACGGTCTCCTCGCCGTGCACCACCGTGACGGTGACGTGGGCCGCGCTGGCGTACCGGTGCACGTTGGTCAGGGACTCCCGTACCACCCGGTGCACGGCCCGGCGCACCCGCGCCGGGCGGGTGTCCAGGTCCGGCCCCGTCCAGTCCAGTCCTACGGCGATGCCTCCGTCGCGGGACTCCGCCACCAGGGTTTCGATGTCGGCGCGGGTGCCGGTGGCGTCAGTGAGTGCGTCCGCTCCGGTGTCCCGGCCCAGTGGCCCGAGCACCCCGAGGGACTGACGCAGCTCGCGCATGGCGTCCTGGGTGGTCCGCCGGACCAGGACGGCCTCCTCGCGCAGTTCGGGATCGGCCCGGTCCAGGGCCAGCTCAAGGCCGCCGGCATGCAGCGAGATGAGGCTGAGCCGATGCCCCACCAGGTCGTGCATCTCGGCGGCGATACGGGACCGCTCATGGAGGCGGGCCTCGCTGTCGGCGAACCGGCGGGCCCGCTCCGCCGCGTCCCCGCGCTCGCGCAGCGCCCGCACCAGACGCCGCTGCTGCCCGTACGACGTGCCGACGAGCCCGGGAACGATCACCGCGGTCGGCGCGAGGACGAGGCCGAGCGCCAGCCCGTACGGAACCGATCCCGGACCGAGCCAGGGCGCGGACACAGTCGCGCACGCCACGACCACGGCGCCCGCCGCGGCCAGCAGCCGCGCGCGCTGCCGCGCCCGGACGGTCCCGCGCGCGACGGTGTACGAGGCCACCGCCGCGACGGGGCCGACGCAGGGCGCGAGCCCGGTCAGAGCGGCGAGGAGCAGCGCAACGGCGACGGGGAAGCGTTGGCGCAGCGGAAACAGACCGGCGCCGACGGCCAGCGCCGACCCCTCCAGATACGGGCGGTCCAGAAACCCGAGCCGCTCCAGTGCCAGCCACACACCGAACCCGGCCAGCACCACCCCGGCCGTCTCCGCCGCCGCGCGTGCAGCCCGGCCCGGTCCGGGCGAACGGCTGAGGGCGACAGGGGAGGCGAGAGTGTGGGGCACGCTGACCAGTATCGATACCGGAACCCGCGACGGCATGCGCCGCACGGGGGATGTGTGTCTCTGCCGAAAGACAGAGACGGGAGGATGCGCCGGCGCAGGGCCCGCTGTCTCGCTCCACGTCAGCTGTGCGACGCCGCTCGTTACCGTCTTTGTTGGCTCCGCAACGGAGCTTCCGGTCTGCGGGGTCGGCTCGCGTTGGCGGGGACGCGGCTACGGCGGAGTTCCTGCCGGTGGCTCTCCCTGGTCTACGACGACGTCGCGCTGGTCACCCAAGTCGAAGACGAACACGATCGACTCGCGCTCGTCCCGTCCAGCTCATCCAGCATGCCCCGTGTGGTGGCCGGCATGCTGGAAGCCCTCCAGGTAGCCGAGGGGATGACGGTGCTGGAAATCGGCACCGGCACCGTCTACAACAGCGCACTGCTGTCCTACCGCCTCGGCGGTGAGCAGGTCACCAGCATCGAGATCGACCCCGTGCTCGCCGACGATGCCCGCGAGCACCTGGCCAAGACGGGACACCATCCCCGCATCCTGACTGGCGACGGCACCGCTCGCGTGCCCGAACTACAGCCGGTAGACCGGACCATCGTCACCTGCGCCCTCGACAGCGTGCCCTCCCCACTCGTCAGCCGGACACGTTCCGGCGGCCGGATCGTGCTCCCCTGGGGCACCGGCCTGTACAACGGCGTCCTGGTCGCCCTCGACGTCCATGCCGACACCACCGCCTCCGGGCCGGTCATCGGTGACTGCTCGTTCATGTGGAGGTGGCACAGCACGGGCCGCGCCGTCTGTGGGACGAAGCAGAAGCCGCGCTGGAGTGGTGGCAGAGGGCAGGCGAGCCCGAACGGACCCGCTTTGGCCTCACCGTCACCCCAAGCGACCAATGGATGTGGCTGGATAGGCCTGCCGTGCGCGCGACGGAGCCGAGTGGGAAGAGGTAGCACACCGACTGCGGCGGGTTATGCCGCGAATCGGGTGCGATCGCTCACCCGCGAGGAGTGGTGGGGGCAGCAGAGGGAAGGTGCCGGTCCAGGATCTGCCGCAGCCGGTCGGTGTCGTCGGGCGTGTGAAACGCCCGCTTGGGCAGGAAGGTCATGCACTTCTGGTCGGCACTCAGCAGGACGAAGAGGTGGGGTGTCTCCAGGTAGCGGCTGAACATGGCCCAGGAGGACCACTGGCGCTCGTCCTGCGTCGCAGCCGTCACTCCCCAGCTGTCCACGGTGATATAACGCTGTCCTCGCGCCTGGCCCTGCCGGTAGACCTGACGTGCCTGCAGACGCGGCGCGATCGCCAGGAAGAACACCAGGGTGACGGTGCCGAACACCAGCGACCCCACGTCCCATGCAGCACCGGGATCGTCGACCCGTAGGCCCAGCGCCAGGAAGATCAGCCCCATCCCGGTGAAGATCCACCTGCTGCGCCGACCGGCGGGGGAGGCTTTCACCAGGACGCGTATCGCCTCCTGGCACTCCGCTGCTGTCGCCTGGTAGGCCACCTGCACCGTCGCGGCCGCATCGAGCTGACCGGCTTCCGTACTCATCGTTGTCTCCCTGGTGTGTTGGATCGCCAGTGAGCCGAGCCGGAGCATGCTGTCTGCCGATTTCCCAGCTCATTATGCGTGACCACCAAGAAGCACGGCGCACAGCCCCTGCGCGATTGAACTGCGGGTTCATCGTCGTTTCACCCCGACTTCCGAAGCTTGAATCGTCGAGCCGACAGGTTGGAGGGGGCGCAGCGCCCCGCCGCTTGACTCGCCATCGGCTCTCCATCAGCCGCGTTGGCTCGGATGGGCCCCTTGTCGGCAGGCGCTTGGCACCTGAGGGTCATGCGCCCGGGGCCGGCCAGCAGGCGGCACCCCTCAGATCGGCCTCGGCGGTTGATCTCGCACCGACGCTTGCGAAACCTCCACCCGGCCGTTCACGAGATCGACCGCCGAGGCCGATCTCGGGTTTGAGGACGGACTCACAAACGGCGCATGGACAAGGCGATGCGCACAGTCGCCCCCGAGAGAGAGGTCGGCGAGGTGCCGTACGTAGCAGCTGTGGCACCACTCGCTGAGCTGGACGCATCCCGAGGAGCCCGATGACCAGGAGGTCGCCCTCGGGATGGCCGCACACTGCCTGGTCACGGCCGGGCAGGGCACCGCATACGGCCAGCGCTACCGAGCGGCCCAGCAGGGTGGGAAGTTACCTGCGGCCGCAGCGCCATCAGACCCCGGGAACCTCCCGGGCCTTGAACGCGGCGCGTACCGTGTCCGCGGCGCTCGCTCCGTACATGCGCTGCGCGGTCGTGATCGTCGTCAGTGCCGCGTCCTGGAAGCTGGTGTCCGCGCGGAAGTCGAACTGGGCGTTCACGATGATCCGGTCGGCCGTGCGGGCACCCAGGGCTTTGCGGATGTCGAACAGCGCCCGGGACCAGATCTCTCCGTCCGCGTGGACCTCCCCGACCTGGTCCGCGTACACCTTGTTCCCGTCGATGCGGCGCAGGCAGTGCGGAGCCGTGCTGTAGGCGACTGAGTCCCAGTCGGCGACGCAGGCCAGGTCGGTCTTGAGCGGCCAGCCGTACTTGGCGTCGGCGTACGCGCCGACCGTGACGGCCAGGTAGTCGCCGAACGCCTCGCCGATCGCGCCGGCCTGCGGCGAGGCGCCGAAGCCGGGAACCTGCGCGTTGTGCACGGCGTGCCCGTACTCGTGGACGATGACTTCGGCGTCCTCGGCGTCGTCCACCCCGCCCTTGCCGAAGCGGATCTCGGCTTTCTTGTCGGTGAAGAAGGAGTTGTCTGCACCCCACTGGTTGATCCGCACGGGCTGCGCTCGGTCGTTGGCGCCGGGCAGTTCGCTGCCGAACCCCAGGCTTTGCAGGTACTCCTGTGCCTCGTTGACCCAGAAGTACGCCATGACCTGCTCGAACTGGTCGTCCCTGCGGCTGTACGTCCCCACGTCCGCCAGCCGCGCCGAGGCGCCGGTGTCCGAGCGTACGGTTGCCCACCGGCCCGAGAGTGAGCCGCTGGCGTCCAGATTGCGCAACGCGGCCACGGCGTACGCGGAGGCGGGCACAGCGGCGTTGCCGTCTTTGCCGTCGGTCAGCGTCTGGTCGCCGGAGGACTGGACGGGGTTGACCATGAACAGCCGGGCTTGGGGCAGCGCGCCGCCGGCGGCGGTGCCGGCTCCCGAGGGAATGGCCGAGACCGGGCCGGCCAAGGTGAGGAGCGCCACGGTGGCAGCGGCTGCGGCGACGAGGCCGCGGGATGTGCGGCGTGCCATACGAATCCTCCTGTGATGGGGTGGCGGGGAGGTGGCGAGCGTGGTGCGGCGGCGATCCTTGCGTACGTGACCCCGCTTTGACCAGGCCCAGGACGAGATTGGCGACGCGGGCGGGTGCGGGACCGTCGCCCGGGTTTGCCTGTCGGCCCTCAAGGTCATACGGCAAGGCAGCCCCGGCCCGGTGACCAGCGGTACCGGGTCACCACCGTCATCGAGTCCAGCGGGCTGCTGCTGATCATCGGTCTCGGTGTGTGGGGCGTCGTCGGGCGTGGCGGCGGGGCCCGGGACGCTGCGCTGCTGCAACTGTCTGCTGTTCAGCCCGCGGTGGGCCTGCGCGGCACCCGATTGCCGCACCGTCTCACCCCTGAACGGCGCCACCGGTCGACGCGCACAGCCTGTGCGGTCGGCAGGGCGTGGTCGGCGTCCCGCATGGGGGACCGGTGCGCAAGACGAAGGCCGAACGGGGGGGCGCGGGGCCGGGCAGCTGCGCCGCGCTGCCCCCGCGGGTGCTTCGGCGGCCGGAGGTCTGACATTGCGGCGGCCAGTCACCCGAAGTCGCTCATAAACGGGTGACGAAGGGCCAGGACCGTCCCACAAATGCCAGTTAGGGACAAACGCGGATGGGGTGACGGTGCGTGCGCTGGGATGTCCCGCATCACTGACGCAGGGCGGCCGGGGACGGACATGAACGACACGACGAGTGCAGTGCCCGAGCCTCGCGCTGCGCAGGCGGCGCGACACCACTGTGCCTTCGCGGCCTCGGCGCAGCCCGTCGCGCCGGAAGTCGCCGAGGAACGTTTCCGTGGCCTGCTGGAGGCGGCGCCGGATGCCATGGTCATCGTCGATGACACCGGAACCATCAAAGTGGTCAACGCGCAGACCCAGGCGCTGTTCGGCTACCAGCGCGACGAACTCCTGGGGCTGCCCGTGGAAATCCTCGTGCCGCAGCGATTACGGGCGCACCATACGCTGCACCGCGATGCCTACGCGGCCAATGGTCAGGTGCGTCCGATGGGAGCCGGGCTGGAGTTGTACGGGCTGCGCAAGGACGGCAGTGAGTTCCCGGTCGAGATCAGCCTGAGCCCTCTGGAGACCACCGACGGGCTGCTGGTCTCCGCCGCCGTCCGTGACGTCAGCGACCGCAAGGCAGCCGAGGAGCGCTTCCGTGGCCTGTTGGAAGCGGCGCCGGACGCCATGGTCATCGTGGACGGCAACGGAACCATCCGACTCGTCAACGCACAGACCGAGGCGTTGTTCGGCCACCGGCGCGAAGAACTCCTGGGTCAGCCCGTGGAACTACTCGTCCCAACCCATCTGCGCGGCCACCACGGTCAGCACCGCGATGCCTATGCCGGCAGCCGTCAGGTGCGTCCGATGGGGGCCGGGCTGGAGTTGTACGGGCTGCGCAAGGACGGCAGTGAGTTCCCGGTCGAGATCAGCCTGAGCCCTCTGGAGACCACCGACGGGCTGCTGGTCTCCGCCGCCGTACGTGACGTCAGCGACCGCAAGGCCGCCGAGGCCGAACTGACCGCTCTGTACGAACAGCAGCGCCACGTCGCCCTCACCCTGCAGCGCAGCCTCATGGGCACTCCGCCCGCCGTCCCGGGCCTGGTCACGGCCAGCCGCTACCGGCCCGCCACCCAAGGGGCCGGCGTCGGCGGCGACTGGTTCGATCTGATTCCCCTGGGCGCAGGCCGCGTCGGCATCCTGATCGGCGACGTGATGGGTCGCGGCCTGGAAGCGGCCGCCGCGATGGGCCAGCTGCGCTCCGCAGCCCATGCCCTGGCCAAGACCGGCATGCAGCCCCGGCGCCTGATCCAGACACTCGACACCTGTGTGACGGACCTCAATGTCCCCGACCAACTGGTCACTTGCTGCTACCTCGTCGTCGCCGCCGACGAAGCAGAGGTAACCATGTGCTCCGCCGGCCATCTCCCGCTCCTGGTTGCCGCACCCGGCCAGAAGGCCCGCCCGCTGCCCACCCCCATCAACGCCCCGCTCGGCGTCGGCGACATCCTCTACGAGCAGTCCACTACCACCGTGCCACCCGGCGCCACCCTCGTCCTCTACACCGACGGCCTCATCGAAACCCCCGACTGCGACATCGAAGACCGCCTCGGTGAACTCGCCGCCACCTGCACAGCTCTGTTCAGCGCCCAGACGCCCTCCCTGGAGAGGGTGGCCGACCGTATCCTGGCCACGCTCAGACCCGACGCCGAAGGCCACGACGACGACGTCACCCTCCTGCTCGCCCAACTGCCCGCCCCGCCGCTGGCCTCCCTCACCGCCCAACTGCCCGCCCGCCCGGAGGCCGTCCCCGAAGGACGCGCCCTATTCACCAAAGCCCTCGCGTCCTGGGACTGCCACGAGCAGGCCGACGACGCACGTCTGCTGCTGTCCGAACTCCTGACCAACGCCGTGCAGCACGCCCAGGGCCCCCTCTCCCTGCGCGCGTGCCGCACCGCCACAGAACTCACCGTCGAAGTGAGCGACGCCAGCCCCCACCTGCCCGCGCCCCGCCGCGCCGATGAACACGAGGAATCCGGCCGCGGCCTCAACCTCGTGCGCGCCCTGGCGGACACCTGGGGCGTACGCCCCACCGATGAGGGAAAGACCACCTGGTTCACCCTGCGTCTGTGAACGAGAGCTTTCCGTGGGTCCCTCTCAGACTCGACGCGGAACTCGCGGGGTTCGCTCGTACAGGACACTGGGGGCGGCAGTCGAGTGCAGTGCGTCAGTCCCACCGGGTGTCGCGGGCGGCGGTGGTGCCCCAGGCGAGGTCGCCCTCGGTGAGGCCCCAGTTCGTGTCGCGGCGGTTGTGGTGCATGGTCATGCGGATGGCCCCCGCTCTGCTGGCCCACCTGGGCGGTGCCGGGTGGTGTGACCGTACGTGATCATGCCGGTCGGCTGGCAGTACGGGGAGGACAGGCGGTCGGCCGGAACAGTACGGGCGGGTATCGAGGGACGGCGCGTGTTGGCCGCAGCGTCGCCAGGGAGCGTGGGTCCCGGCTGACCTGTGCCCGCGGACCTGGTCCGGTTGCCATCGACGGCGGACCAGTCACCGGATCGGCGGTCGACCGGGTTGGGTGCCGGGTGGGCCAGTCGGGGGAATGGGACCTTGGTCCCGTGTGGAGTGGTCGCGAACGGATATCCGTATGTCGCCGGTCGCCCGCGTGGAGCAGCCGGCGGACAGCCCCGGCGGAACCCCCGACGGGCCCTGCACAGCGCCACCTACAGCAAAGGACGCACACCGTGGGCATCATCGCCTGGATTCTCATCGGCCTCATCGCGGGTGCCATCGCCAAGGCACTCACGCCCGGCAAGGACCCGGGCGGCTGCCTCGTCACCATGCTCATCGGCATCGTCGGCGGTCTGCTCGGCGGCTGGCTCGGGAAGGTGATCTTCGGCGTGCACTCCATCAACGGCTTCTTCCACCTCTCGACGTGGATCGCCGCGATCGTCGGCTCGGTGATCGTGCTCCTGGTGTACCGCCTCGTCACCGGACAGCGTTCGCGCTGAGGGCGACCGGCGCTCCACATCTGTCCGGGCCCGGATTTCCCGCGCGGGCCCCTGTGGGGACGTCCGCATCCCTGAAGTCCGAGCTCGGCACCTCGGTAGAACTGTTCGGCGTCGACAGTGCCGGGGGCGTGTGGCACCGCTGGCAGACCTTCTCCGGCAGCGGCTGGTCCGACTGGTACAAATTCGACGGCACGCTAAGGCCCTGAGAGCCCGTCAGCCCTGTGGCCACGTGGGCCACGCCCGCCCCGTGGCCCACGGCACACCGCTGCTGCTTCTGAGTGCGCCGGAGACCTCTCCACGATCACCCGAGGTTGAAAGGCAGGCTCTCAGACCTGAGCCATGCCGCCGTCGGCGAAGAGCTCGACACCGGTGATGAAGCTGGAGGCGTCGCTGGAGAGGAAGGCCGCGGCCTTGCCCATCTCGCGGGGGTCGGCGATCCGGCCGGTGGGGTTTCCCTCGCCCATCTTCTGGACCGCGGCGGCAACGGCGTCGGCGCCCTGCGCCATGCCGAGGGCGCGGCGCAGGGATTCGGTGTCCACGGCGCCGGGGCTGAGGACGTTCATGCGGATACCGGTGCCTTTGATGTCCTGGATCCAGGACCGGATGAAGGCGCGCACGGCGGCCTTGGCGCCGCCGTACAGGCCCATGCCGGCCGGGGGCTGGATGGAGGCGGTAGAGCCGATGATGACGACCGTGCCGCTGGCCGGCAGCAGCGGGATCGCCGGCTGGACGGTAAACAGGACGCCCTTGGCGTTGACGTTGAAGGTCCGCTCGAACTGTTCCTCGGTGATCGCGCCGAGCGGGGCGTGGGCGCCGATGCCGGCGTTGGCCACGACCGCGTCGAGGCGTCCGTGGCGCGCGATGACCTCCTGGTACATCGCCTCCATGTCGGCGAGTTTGGTGACGTCGGCGACGATGCCCGAACAGTTCGGGCCGACCGTGGCGACCGCCTCGTCCAACGCCTTCTGCTGAAGGTCGGTGATGACCACGCGGGCGCCCTGGTCGACGAATTCCTGGGCGATTCCCAGGCCGACGCCGGACGCGCCGCCGGTGACCACGGCGACCTTGGCTTCGAGCGGGAGGCTCATCGTTTTCTCCCCTGAGTGATTGGCCCGCACCCTGCGGACGGCGGCGGTACGTGCTCTACACTCCGTAAGTGGAGGCGTCGCCGGTTCTTCGAACCATAAGTGGGGGCACCTCCACTTAGCAAGAGTGGAGGCTCCTCCACGTACATCTGATGAGGAAGGGCCCTCCCGTGACTGCAGAGACCGGGCGACCGCTGCGGGCCGACGCGCGGCGCAACCGGGAGAAGATCCTCTCCGCGGCTGTGCGCGTCTTCGCCGAAGAAGGGCTGGAGGCGCACCTTGAGCGCATCGCCAAGGAGGCGGGCGTGGGCTCGGGCACTCTCTACCGGAACTTCCCCACTCGGGAGGCGCTGATCGAGGCCGCCTACCGCAAGGAGCTGAGCCGGCTGTGCGAGGCCGCCTCCGAACTCCTGGCGGCCATGCCGCCCCGCGAGGCGCTCCGCGCCTGGATGGGGCGCTTCATCGACTACGCCACCGCGAAACTGGGGATGGCCGAGGCCCTCCGCGCCGTCGTCGACTCCGGCGTCAACCCCTACGCGCACAGCCGTGAGCTGATCATGACCGCCCTCACCTCGCTCATGGACGCCGCGAGGGCCGCTGGGACCATACGGTCGGACGTCAGCCCGGCCGTCATGTTTGCCGCCCTCACCGGCGTCGCCCTCACCTCGGGAAAGCCCGAGGAGCGCGAGCAGGCCGAACGCCTCCTCGACCTCACCCTCGACGGACTCAGGTACGGCACGGCGCACTGATGCCATGCCGGAAGTGCCGACGAGCTCGCCTGCGTGCGAGCCCGCGGCCGGGCCGGCGCGCGCTGACCGAAGCCTTACCGAGGACGGGGCCGCGCTCGCCAAACGGCTCTACAACGAGCGGGCGGAAGCCGTCCAGCAGACCGCTGACGTGTTCGGCGTGCTCCCGGTAGACGGTCTACGACACCTGGTGCTCTGACCGGGAAGGTTCGCCGGGTTGGCGGTCGCGACGGTTGGATGTGCGGTGACGTCCGATCCGGCCGCTGGAGGCGCGGTGGCTGAGCCTGTCCGTGTACGCAGCTGACCGACCAGGAGGGGCACGAGTTCGGGCCCTGGGGATCCGGCCCACCGCAGGCTCCTGCTGGGCGAAGCAGGGCAAGCCAAACCGGCTGCCGGCGACCTACCACCGCACCCCACGGCGTAACCTACTTCCACGGCTGCTACTCCGTGGGCGACGACCACCTGTGGGGCGTCAACCGCCAGTGTGGGCGGAGAGGTTGTCCAGGATGATGTAGATCGGGGGGGCGCCGTCGGGTTGGGTGGCGCGGATCGACTTGAGCGCGGCCAGGGTGTTGGCGGTGCCCTTGCGGGGCCCCGGCCTACTGGGCCAACCCGATCGAGGCCCGCTTCGGCCCGCTGCGGCAGTTCACCCTGGCCAACTCCCCACCACCGCAGCCACCCCGCTCAAACCCAGGCACTGCACCGCTACCTGCGCTGGCACAACACCAACGCCCGCCACCCCGACGTATTCGCCGCCCAGCGCAAGGAACGCGCCCGCATCCGCAGCGAAAGGGGCATCCGCTGGGGCGGACGCCCCCTCACCACCGCAGCCTGACCAACCGCGAACCGCAGCTCCCGAACGCCGAAGGGGCAAGTTCAGGAGAAGGACAGCGACAGAAGGACGACTCAGGAGGCGGACGGCTCGATCTCTCCCGCGAAGACGATGATCTGGTCGATGAGGCTCCGTCGCAGATGGACGACATCCGTTCCCGCCAGGCGGGGGCCTCCATCAGGCGTGGTGAAGACCCACTGGTACCGGGCCCATTCGTCAGGCATGTCCACCGCTGAGCAGCGCACCATCGTGCCGGTCCCCGCCGGGTGGCGCCGGATGTCCAGCACGAACCGCTCGACCGCCGCGATTCCTTCGCTGCGACCCAACGGTCCCCAGAAGACCACGTCTGAGGTCAGGGCCTGGGAGAGCAGGGAAGTCACATAGCTGTCGTCCGAGGCGTTGAAAGCGGAGATGAACGTGTCGATCGCGGAGCGTGCGGTCTCTTCCTGCATGCCCCAGTAATACCAGAGTGACAGCAGCCATTTCGCGTGTGCTCGTCCCCCAAGCCGCCTTCCGATCACGGTGAACCATGCTGGTCACAGCACTGGACAAGACCAAGATCGTGCTTAGTTGGCCGAAGCGGAAGAAGACAGCGGTCACGAACCCTGACCGCCGGTCGTTTGCGGCTGGCGGTCAGAGCCAGCGCGGTGGTGACCCCGGCGTCGGGCCCGTCGCGCACACCACGGGGCGGCCCTCCCGCAGAGTGCTGGGGGAACACCGCTGAACCGAGCTGGACGGCGGCCGCTGCGCGTGACGCGGGCGCCCGCTACGACGTTGCAGGTCACCACGAAGTAGGCGTCATCCGCGTGGCCCCGTCGAATGGGACTGCCGGTCAGCGGGCCGCATCCACGCTCCGCCGAAGCCACCGCCGAAGCTTCGTAGTCACCGCCGACCGCGCCGTGCCCCACGTAATCACCGCGCGACGCTCAATTTCGCCCCCATGGCTTGGCGGTGTCAGCGGACTCGCCCGGTGAGACGAGCCCTGTCTCGTAGGCGAGGACGACGGCCTGGGCCCGGTCGCGCAGGGTCAGCTTGGCGAAGATCCGGGCCACATGGGTCTTCACTGTCGCCTCACTGAGCGTCAGCTCCTGCGCCAGTTCGGTATTGGAAAGCCCCCGGCCCATCAGCGTCAGGACCTCGCGCTCGCGCGGCGTCAGCGCGGCCAGGTCCCGGTGGACGGCCGGGGCTGCGAGGCTTGAACCGGTTCTGGGGGCGCTGGGGGTGAAGCGCTCCACCAGGCGGCGGGTGATCGAGGGTGCGAGCAGGGCGTCACCGGTGTCGACCAGGCGTACGGCAGCGGCCAGATGCGCGGGGGTGACGTCCTTGAGCAGGAATCCGCTGGCCCCGGCGGCGAGGGCGGCGTAGACGTACTCGTCGAGATCGAAGGTGGTCAGCATGATCACACGGCAGCCCGGGGCCTGCGCGAGTATGCGGCGGGCGGCTTCCAGGCCGTCCATGACGGGCATCCGGATGTCCATCAGTACGACGTCGGGCGCAAGCCTCCGCACGGCGGCAACGGCCTCGGCCCCGTCGCAGGCCTCGCCCACCACGTCGACGCCGCGGGCGGTCAGGATCAGGCGGAAGCCGGTGCGTACCAGCTCCTGGTCGTCGGCGATCACGACGCGGGGGGCGCGCTCGGCGGGCGTCGTCATGGGCGGTCCAGCGGGATCCGGGCGCGGACGCGGTAGCCGCCGCCGAGGCGGCGGCGGGCGTCCAGGTCGCCGCCGTAGACGGCGACCCGCTCCCGCAGGCCGAGCAGCCCGCGTCCCGTTCCCTCGGCCCGGACCCGGCCGGGCTCCTTCTGCACGGATGCGCCGCCCGACAGGACGCTGGGTCCGCTGTTCAACACCTCGACGCGCAGGTAGTGGTCCGCGTACCGCACCGTCACCTCGGCTTTCGCCCCGTTCCCGTGTTTGAGCGCATTGGTCAGACCCTCCTGGATGATCCGGTAAGCGGTGACATCGATCCCGGTCGGCAGCGGGCGCGGCTCACCCGAGATCCGCATCTCCACGGGCAGGCCGGCAAAGGCGATCCGGTCGACCAGCGGGCCGAGCCGGCTCAGGCTCGGCTGCGGCGACAGGTCCACGTCGTAGGGGTCGTCCTCGCCGTTCTGCGCGGGCGCGAGCAGGCCGAGAAGGTGGCGCAGTTCGGTCATCGTGTTCCGGCCCGCGGTCTCGACCGCGCTCATCGCGGCCGCCGCCTCCGCGGGCATCGTGGCAAGGACCTCGCGGGCCGCCCCGGCCTGGACCACCATGAGGCTCACGTTGTGGCTGACGATGTCGTGGAGCTCGGCGGCGATCCTGGCCCGCTCGGCATCCACCGCGCTCCGCGTCGCGCTCTCGCGCTCCCGCTCCAGCAGCCAGCCGCGCTCCTCGATGGCCGCCCGGTGCCGCCGCCGCGCCCGCAGCGCCGCCACACCCAGCCACCCATCGGCGCCAACTGCCGCCACCAACGCGATGACCAGCCAGATCGTCCATGATTCCCCCACCTGATCATCTTCGCAGGTGTACGGCACGCTCCGCATCGGCCCCCGGACGCAGCCCCGTACATCCCCAGGATGACCTGCCCGGACGGATACATCCGGGGGGTGACGCCCCGTGATCGGCTCCGGCCTAAGTTCAAGCCATGACAACTGATCACGGCAGTGCCCGGCCCGTAGTGGTGCGGCTTGACGGCGTACACAAGGAGTACGGCGACGCGAAGGCCCTGGACGGCCTTTCGCTGGAGATCCGGACGGGCGACGCGGTCGCCGTGATGGGTCCCTCCGGCTGTGGCAAGTCCACTCTGCTCAACATGGTGGCCGGCCTGGACCGGCCGACCTCGGGCACGGTCGAGGTGCAGGGCCACGACCTCGGGAAACTGAACGAGACGGGCCTGGCGCTGTTCCGGCGACGGAACGTCGGCATGATCTTCCAGTTCTTCAACCTCATCGACGATCTGCCCGTCCTGGACAACGTGGCCCTGGCCGCGCAGCTGACCGGCACCCCGGCCCGGCAGGCACGCCGCCGCGCCCTGGAGCTCCTGGACGAGCTCGGAATCGCCGAGCGCCGGAACAACTATCCGGCGACGCTGAGCGGCGGCGAGCGCCAACGCGTCGCCGTGGCCCGGGCGTTGATGAACCGCCCGGCCCTGCTCCTTGCCGACGAGCCGACCGGCGCCCTCGACAGCCGGTCGGGCGAGCAGGTGATGGATCTGCTGATCGACCTCAACCAGATCGGCCAGACCCTGTTGATCGTCACCCACGACCCGCAGCTGGCCACCCGCTGTGCCAGCAGGCTGATCGAAGTCGCCGACGGCCGGGTCGCCCGCGAAAGCACGCTGGAGGTGGCCGCGTGAGCGCCGTATGGAGAGCCTCGCGAGCGGCCGTGAAGCGCCGTCGGCTCCAGACCTTCGTCATCGGACTCGTGGTGCTCTGCTCCACCACGACCGTCCTGCTCGCGCTGGCGCTGCTGGGCGCCGCGTCGAGCCCCTTCGACGAGGCGTTCGCCGAACAGCGCGGTGCCCATACGGTGGCGGCCTTCGACACCACGAAGGTCTCGCGGGAGCAACTGGCGCGGACCGCCCATCAGCCCGGGGTGGAAGCCGCGGCCGGACCGTTCGGGCAGGCCGTCGTCGACATCCCCAAGGACTGGCTCTGGATGGCGGGCGGCACCCTCACCGTGGTGGGCCGGGCCGACCCGGCGGGCCCCGTGGACCGGATCGAGTTGCTGGAGGGCCACTGGGCCACCGCTCCCGGTGAGATCGTCGTCAACTGGTCCGTCCAGGGCTCACCCGGCAGGGAACTCCTCGGCAGCACACTGGAGATACCCGGCGGTGCGAAACTGACCGTCGTCGGATTCGCCGCCAGCATGAGCAAGTCGGCGAGCGCCTGGGTCTCGCCCGAGCAGATGGCCGCACTGCACCCGGCCTCGGCCCAGATGCTCTACCGCTTCACCGACTCCTCCACGCAGGCCGAGTTGAGCGCTGCCCTGGCGCGGGCCACCAGCGGACTGCCCAAGGACTCGCTGACCGGCACACAGACCTACCTCACCCTCAAGCAGGCCTTCTCCGCGCTGGCCGACTCCTACCTCCCGTTCATGACGCTCTTCGGCGTCCTCGGCCTGCTGGTCTCCACCTTGATCGTAGGCAATGTGGTCAGCGGAGCGGTGGTCTCCGGCTACCGCCACATCGGGGTGCTCAAGGCCTTGGGCTTCACCCCCAACCAGGTCGTCGCCGTCTACCTGACCATGCTCTCCGTACCAGCGGTGGTGGGCTGCGTGCTGGGCACTCTGCTGGGCAACGCGCTGGCCGGGCCGATCCTGAAGGTCGCGTTCACCGGCATCGACGTGGGCCGGGCCTCGGTCGGCGACATCAGCCCGTGGGTGTCCGTGGCCTGCCTCGTGGGCATGCCCGCCCTGGTCCTGCTGGCCGCGCTGGTCCCCGCCCTGCGAGCCCACCGGCTGCCCGCCGCACGGGCCATCAGCGCGGGCGGCGCGCCGCGGACCGGGCGCGGGCTGCGCGTTCAGCGGTTGCTCGGCGCCACCCGGCTGCCGCGCCCGGTCAGCCTGGGCCTGGGCCAGCCCTTCGCCCGCCCCGCCCGCACCCTGCTGACCCTGGCGGCCATCGTCCTCGGAGTCACCACGGTGACCCTGGCGACCGGACTGACCAGCACCATGGTGGCGTACAGCGAGGTCGGCCGGGAGGACGGAGGCGCCAGGATCCACGTGAGGACCGGGGGATCGGGCGACGACCGGACCCCGCCCCGCCTCAGTGACACCCAGATCGAAAAGCAACTGCGCTCGCTGCCCGGCGCGCGGGGGGTACGGGCCCGCGCGCTGGCCCAGGCATACATGACCGGGCAGACCCAGCCCGTCTTCGCCGACTTCTACCGCGGAGACGACTCCCTGTACGACCACACCATCGTCAAGGGCCGGGCCCCGGCCGCGGCGGGCGAGATCGTGGCCGGGCCGGCGTTCCTGACCCAGCGCGGGCTGAAGCTCGGTGACCGGGTCACGCTGGGACTGAACGGCAGGAAGATCACCGCGACGGTCGTGGGTCAGCTCATCGAGGGCAACGCCCGGGCCCTGGAGGCCACGTGGGAAAGCCTTGCCCAGCTCGCCCCGGACGCCGCCCACGCCACCGAGTACACGGTACGGCTCGCTCCCGGCGCTGACGCTCGCGCCTACGCCGAGGCGGTCGAGGCGCTCGACCCAGGCCTGCGCGCGTCGGTGGCGGACTCGGCGAACGCCGGCACCACCACCGTCGTCACCTTCTCCACGGTGTTCACGGTGCTGCTGACCCTCGTCGCGTCGCTCGGTGTCTTCAACACCGTCCTGCTGAACACGCGCGAGCGGCGCCGGGACCTGGGCATGCTCAAGTCGATCGGGATGACCCCGCGGCAGGTGGTGGTGATGACGGTGACCTCGGTCGCCGGGCTGGGCGCGGTCGGCGGGCTGCTCGGCATCCCGCTCGGGATCGTGGCGCACCGCCTGGTCGTGGACCACGTCGGGGTAGTCGACTTCCCCCCGTACATGAAGGACGTGTGGCACGCGCCGCAGCTGGCCACGATGCTCCTGGCCGGTGTGGCGATCGCCGTCCTCGGTGCCCTGGTCCCGGCCAGGTCGGCGGCCCGGATGACCATCGCCTCGGTGCTGCACACCGAGTAGAGCAGCCACCCGTGAACAACGGATGCGCCACCATCGACCGATCAACCACGTCCCTCACAGCCCGAGTACGTCCCCCCGGCTACCACGTTCGAACTCGCAAGCCAGCGGGTTGCCGCACCGCGTGTTGCTCCCGCTGCGGCGGGGGCGTCAGCGGGCCACGAACTGCGTAAGGATCGCTTGCACCTCGTAGATGTCGACGCCCTTCGTGAAGGTCTTCTGCAGGGGCGTCGGGTTGCTGGAGATCCAGATCTTCAGCTCCGCGTCGAGGTCGAAGTGGCCGGCCGTCTCCACGGCGAAGTGAGTGATGCTGCGGTACGGCACCGAGTGATACTCGACCTTCTTGCCGGTGATCCCCTGCTTGTCGACCATGATCAGACGACGGTCGGTGAACAGCATGGTGTCACGTATGAGCGTGTACGCGGCGTGCACCTGCTCACCGTGGCCGAGCAGCCGCCCGTACTCGCTCTGCGCCTTCATCGGGTCGACGGTGTGCGCGTTTCCGAACAGTGCCATGTCAGGCCCCCCACTCGATGGATCTGTAGCCCCGCATCCTCGGTGAAATACGGGATCTTGCCACTGTATACGGTGGCGAGTGAAGGGAGTCGAATACCCTTGCGACTGTGGGGTCTTGGTGAGTATGCGGAAGTGTTCCGGGCCCGGCTCGCGCCGCCCGAGGGTGGCTGGTGCAGGCCTACTGCTGGCGTCGGCGTCGCCAGGTCGACCAGTGAGCCTCCGTAGGATTGCCCCTGAGGTTTGCTTCCCCGCACAGCCAGGGGCCTCGGGGGGTGTCGACGCCAGTGCCCGGCGCCGGCGCCAGCGCTGAGGCGCCCGGTGCTGCGCCGGGAGCGGACGCGGAGGGAGAGAGGGGGGTGCGGTGATCCCCGTACTCGACCTGTCCTTCAAGATCACAGACACGGAACTGAGAGTCACGAAGGAGTTCGCGGCTCTCCTCTCGCAGGCCCTGGGCGGAGTCGAGGCAGAGCCGGGCATGGTGTTCGCGCTGGGCTCGGCCGAGTTCGGGCTCAAGTCCGGCCTGCCGTAGAGAGGTAACAACGTCTGCGCGACGGAGTGTGGGGTTTGGGCGCCGGGCGGGCCGTCCGCGCCCCTGGCGCGCCAAGGCGGGTAGTGCTCGCAAACCTCCCCTCCGCTTCGGACCACGCGTAACCGCCACAAGAATGGCCGTACTTCCCGATCCGGCGTCCTCCTGGTGCCTACTGGTCGGTGTGCCCGCCCACAACGACAGTGACCTCACCGACCAACCGCGGTCGCGAACAATCTCAAGGGTCTGCGGGCGGCGTTGACGGACCCGGCAATCTGGGGTCTGCCTGAGGAGCAGTGCGTCGTTCTGCAGCCGTCGCACGCCGAGGAGGTACTTGATCAGGTCTACTCCCTCGTGGAGAAGACCAAGGACACCTTCGTGCTGTACTACGCGGGACACGGCCTACTCGACATGGACGGAAACGACAGGCTCCACCTGGCCATGCCCAAGTCCTCCAGCAGCAGGCCGTACCGGTCCCTCTCCTACAGCTCCGTCGTCAGCATCCTTCGGAATCCGCGGTCCGGTGCGGAGCGCAACATTGTCATCCTGGACTGCTGCTATAGCGGCGCGGCTTCGGCAGACGGGATGGGAGCAAAATCGTCGCCGCCCGAGGAAGCGCCCGTGGAAGGCATTTTCCTGCTGACCGCCACGAAGCGAAACGAGCAGGCACGCTCGCCCGGCGACCGGACCTTCACCGACTTTACCGCCGAGCTCCTGGCGCTCCTGTCGGATGGAATCCGGCAGGGCCCTCCGTTGCTGGACCTGGCGACCCTGCACGCCCACCTGTACACGAGGATGCGCCTACGCAACAAAACGCACCCGCAGCTGGTCGCCCCGAGCAGCGCCGCCCGGCTTGCTCTGGCGCGCAACTGCAAGTACAGGGAGCCGCTGCCCGGCACGGCACCGGAGCAGTCGGCGCGCGACGAGCAGCGGTTGGGCAAGGTCATCGGTGGGCTGGTCCTGATGGTCGCAGTTGCGGCCGTGGCCGTGGCCATCGCGGTGCTCGGAACCTTTATGGGCGAGGATGCGAAGGGTGGGAGGAGTTCAGAGTCCTCGCCCGCCGCCGACAGCATGCTGCGCGGTTCCAGGGGTAGCTTCACCGGCAATGTCGACCTGTCGGAGGAAGGCAGGATCGACTGGGTGCAGTGGGGTTACCTTCCCAAGGACCGTAATGTCACGGCCGAATTCTCCGGCGGGCCCGCAGAGTCAGAGTGCCGTCAGTACAACGTCTACTGCGTGACTCGCAGAGCGGACTCCTTCGTCATCGGGGACTACAGGGCACTCGGCACCGAGGCACCGGTCAGGCTTCACGCCAGCCGCCAGCCGGTGTCGTTTTCGTGGAGGGGAGGCGCCGCCCCGAACCAGTCGGCGAGCGAGGTCCGTTCCGTGGTCTACCAGGGCGGCCCAGGCGCAGGATTCCGCATCCTCGTACCGACGACCGCCAGGACCCGTGTGTTCCGCCTGTAGGTTTCCCACCGCCAGGGCGCGATCCGATTCTCCGCCTTCCTCAAGAACAGCGAATCACACGCCTACTCCGTCACCTCGGACACACGAACCGGCCCCCTCAACGAGAACTACTTCCAGGTGTACGAAATGGTCTTCCGCACCCCAGAACCCTCACTGTTGGAAGTCAACATCACACTCGAGAGGCAATACGGAGGTGGGAACGTCACCCTCATGGCAGCGACCCTGCGGTAGGCAGTGTCCGGTGGCGAGGTGGTCGTGCCCATGGGGTCAGGAGTTTCCGACTCCCAGCCGTCACTCAACGTGAGTGATGTAGCTGGCTGTACGTGGGGAGTTCACTGTCGCCGCTGTCATGGGGCTGCGTGGGGCGGTGATCCGACACTGCATCGCCGCGTGCCGTCAGCTGGGTGATGTCGACGGTCCCAGTGCCGATGTGAGGGCGGGGCCACGACGTCCGGCTTGAAGGAGGCGAACTTCTTCGGGAGTTCCTTCCAGGTGGGAGCGGCTATCTCACCGATGACGCCGCCGCCTCCCGCGGCGGCCATCGAGGCGAACTCGGCCCCGCCCGCTTTGATCGCGGCGCCCGGGGCTGGGGCCTGCGCCTCGTCGATGGAGTCGCCCATCCACAGCAGTTTGCGCGGCTTGGTGGCGTTGGCCGCGGTCCCGGCCGTGTGGCTCTGGTCGCCGGCCGGGGCGGGTGGGGGTGACGGTGTTCTTCATGTTTCTAGCGGAATCTTTCGGCGGGGTCGGGCGGTGGCTCGTCCTCGCTTCGTCACGAAGTGGGGAAAGGGCGGTCATGAGCGGCGTACGGCCTGCTCACGTGCGGGCATAGGGGCGCCGGGGCGTCGAGAGCGATGCCGGGGCGCGGTCAGCCGGCCTTCGGGAAGCTGAAGGCGTATCCCTGTTCGGTGAACCGGCGGGGTCCCATGTTCTGGCCATCACGCTCGCTGGCGTGCTGATCGTCTACCACGCTCTGTCGTGGGACCGCGTGCTCTGGCTGCTCCGACACTGACCCTGGGCGTGATCGCACGCTGTGAAGGCTTCTGAAAGCAACGCCGGTTCTCTGGCGGGGCAAACGTCGTCGCCCAGCCCGCGACGCAACGAGAATCCGCTACTGAGGATTTCGCTTCAAGGCGACGGCCGGTGAGGCTTTCGGATGGGATCGGATCGGAGCGGTTCCGGTTCTCCGACGGTCGATTCGATAAGGGCCGTTCGAGACGTGTTCGAGGCGGGTTGGCGTGGTCTCCGCGCAGGCGGGGGTGAAGCGAACCTTGTCGGGCATCACCGGCGAGCTCTGCCCACACGCGGCAACGCCTGGTCCGGGAGCCCTGTGGTGGCCGTCAGTATCGACGACGTACGCATGGCGGCAGGCGCGGCCCCATCGCGCCTGCCGCCATGATCTTGTGCTTGGTCGGCCCTGCGGTCACCGGGGCTGTGCGCAGAGCCGATGTGCGTTGCGTCCATAAGTCGCGGCCCTGCGTCTCCTGGGCATCAGCCGCCCATGTTTACGATCAAGGTGCTTTGAGGGACGTGTGAGGCGGTCTCCCGGAGCAGGTTGACGCACCGGAGATCTCTGAGAGGCCGAGATCTTCACTGGGCCGTGCGGACCGGACACAGAGTAAAAGGAGCGCAAGCATGCATAAACGGCAGGAGCCAGGGCGGCGGACGGTGCTGGGAGCCGCGGCCCTGGGCACCGGAGCGGTGGTACTGGCCGGAGCGGGACAGGCGAACGCGGTTGGTCCCAAGCCGTCGGACCGGGCTGCCCCGCCGGCAGCCTCCGGGGGGCTCGCGAGGCTGCCCGTACCGTTCGTCGTCGGCCACCGAGGTGCCAGCGGCTACCGCCCGGAGCACACCTTCGGTGCCTACCAACTCGCCCTCGACATGGGTGCGGACGTCATCGAAGCCGGTGACCTCGTCCCTACGAGGGACGGGCACCTGGTGTGCCGGCACGAGCCCGACATCTCCACCACCACTGACGTCGCCGACCATCACCAGTTTGCCGGACGCAAGACCACCAAGACCGTGGACGGCAAGAAAATCACCGGCTGGTTCACCGAGGACTTCACGCTCGCCGAGCTCAAGACTCTGCGGGCCAAGGAGCGTATCCCCCTCCTCCGCCAACACAACACCTTGTACAACGGCTACTGGGAGGTACCCACCTTCGAAGAGGTCCTTCAGTGGGCGGAGCGTGAGGGACGCCGCCGCGGGCGTCCCTTGTGGATCTGCCCCGAGATCAAGCACCCTACGTACTTCCGCAAACTGGGCCTGGGTATCGAGGAGCCGCTTGCCAAGCTGCTGCGCCGCTACGGCCGGCACACTGTGCACGCTCCGAACCTCGTGCAGTCCTTCGAGCCCAGCAGTCTTGAGCGGCTCAACGAGCTGGGTGTGCAGTGCCCGAAGGTCGTCCTGCTCGACGAGCCGTCCGTCAGACCCGCGGACTTCGTCGAGTCCGGGGACCCGCGGACCACGGCCGACCTTCTCAGGCCCAAGGGGCTCAAGTGGATCGCCGGCTTCGCCCAGGGCATTGGTCCCTCGCTGACGCAGATCATCACACAGGACGCCAAGGGCAGACTCGGCAAGCCCACCACGCTCGTCCGCGACGCACACGCCGCGGGACTGTTCCTCACCCCCTATACCTTGCGGAACGAGAACAGCTTCTTGCCGCTGGACTTCCGAGTCGGCAAGAACCCCGGCGACTACGGCAGGTCGCTCGCCTACTGCAAGGCGCTCTTCGCGACCGGCATCGACGGCCTGTTCTCCGACGACCCGGATACCGCGCTGCTGGCCGCCGAGGAATTCCGTCGGCACTGACCCGCCCGCCTCCGACCAGCGCCCGTATTCCATCCGCCCGAGCACTCCTGAGAGGGGGGAGCGGTCGCAGGCGCACACAGCGCCGCTGCGTCTCGTACGGGACTTGTGAAGGGTGAGGCGGAGTTGCCCGTGCCGACGTGCAGGCAGAGTTTGCCTACGCCGGTGCGCGCGGCGGTATCCGTCGCAGGCCGTCCCCTGTCAGGTCCGGGGCGCGCCGACGATTGTGTCGTAGGCGTTCCAGCCGCCCGGAGAGCCCCCGTCCTGCTGGTTGCGGAGGTGGAGGCGCGGGCGTTGGGTTGCGAGGTCTGGCAGCGTCAGGTCTGGCACTGCGAGGTCGTCGCGCTGGACCAGTTGGACCAGGCACCCCCGGCCGGCCTCACGTGGACGCGGATCGTGATTTTGACCGGGCCACAGATGCGGGTGGAGGTGGCGACGGCGATCGGGCCGATCGTGGAACGCCGCTCCACGAGGGTCCGGCCGCTGCCCATTTTCATCCAGTCGTCGCCGTCCCCCTGCACGTGGAGGTACGCCTCGTACTCGACCCATGAGGCGTGGGAGCGGGAGTTGGTGATGAGGGCATGGGCGGTGATGTCGCGCCAGAAGATCTTCCCGTCCTTCCAGCGTTCGGCGGAAATACAGCCCCGGGCGCCGATGTCCTGCGTCGACACCCCGCCGCCGCAGGCGACGGCAGCGGCGTGGGCCTGGGCGGGGAAGGCGAGCGCGGCCACGGCGGCTGCCGCGCCGAGGGCTCCCGTACGTTTCATGGTCCGGGCAGTTTTCGTCATGGGGGAACCGTATCCGCTCGTTCAATCGGTCGCCCCGGTATCCGGCACAGTCACGGTCTGGTCCTGGACGTCTTCGACCATCACGGCGAACTACCCCTGATCGAGGGAACGTTGATCCGGCTGAAGGTTCGATCATCGGTCGAAAGACCGGGACGCTCCACCGGTCCGGTCAAGGTCCTCGAATACCGGCGCCACCGCGGACGAGGTTGACCGTTGCTGTCAGGCTTTTCTCCGCCGCCGGGACAAGAACCAGCGCCCGATCACCGACTACCGCTGCCAGTCCTCGTACGTCCACGCGATCGGCGCGAGGTGCGGCCTCAAAGGCTGCAATCGGCGGGCGGGTAACGCCGCTGCCCCCGGAGGGAGATCGACCGCATCGGCGAGGCGGTCGGGCAGATTGCCGAGGGCGTGCGCATGTGGGCCGCCTTCCGTATCCTCGAGTTGCGCGCCCGGGTGGCGGCCCCGGCCCACATGCACCTTGCAGTCCACGCTCCACGCCGGGGTCGACGGGACAGGTGAACTGCGCGCCTCCGACGGTCAGTTCAGTGATCGCAGCGCGAAATCGGGCCCTGCGGTGGCTGGCGGACCACCGTCCGCGCGGCTCCAGCCGAGTCCTTCCGGTTCTAGGCGGGAACTCCCGCGAGCCGCCGGACCACGGAGGACGCCGCGCGAGGAGACGATGAGGGAGCCTCGTTCCTCGCGCCCACGGCGGCCGCCGTGGGACGCGCGGCGGCCGTCCACATCAGCAACGCGGACCTCGACGTGGGTTTGGGGAGTTCGCATCCTCTGTATCCCGTCGCCGGGCTTCCTCGTAAAGCCGACGGGGGTGAAGCCCGCGAGGGCGTGTACGAGGGGCGGATGCGCGACAGGCATGGTCGCCGGACGGCGTGATGGCGTGATGCGCGGTGACTGGGGCAGGTGGTGCTGGCGCCGACCGCGAGAACGCGCGCCCTCGACCTGAACGGTGGCGCCGCGGGTTCCGACGCCACCAACATCACCTGCGGCTGACCGGGATTGATTGCAGAGCAGGAGCCCCCGGGGGTGTGCGGAGCCCCCGCTGGGGCGCCTTGCCCAGGGGAGTGGTGTGTCGGTCAGTCGGGGGCGGTGTCTGTCGTCGTGGCGGGCCCGGCCAGGGGGTCGAGCCGGGCGGCGAGGTCGGGGTGGGTGGTGGCCAGAGGGGTGCGAGTGGCGTTCAGCGGACGGATGAGGGCTGCGGGGTCGTCCTGGGCGAGGGCGGCGTGGAGCTGGCGGAGCGGGAGGCGGGCGGCGGTGTGCAGGTCGGTAAGGGCGGTGATCTGGCCGGCGAGGCGGCGCAGGTCGGCGGCATGATCGCGGGCCCAGGCGGCAGCGACGCGGTCAGCTGCGCGGCGTTCGCGGGTGGCCTGGATACGCTGTTCGCCGGTGCTCCCGGCGAGGCCGGGACGGTTGCGCAGATAGCGGCGTTCGGCGGCCTGACGGCTGGCGACGCCGAGGGGCTGGGCGAGGTCGGCCCAGCTGGCGCCGGCGTGGCGGGCCGTATCGATCAGCCCCGTCTCCCATCCGGCGAGCTGCTCGCGAACCTGTCGCAGCAGCAGCAAGGAGGCCAGCGCCTGCTCGGGGTCTACGCCGGGCGCGTCGGGGGCCTCGGGGGCGTCGTGGCGGGCGGTGCGCAGGGCGTCGTCTATGGATCGAAGGGCCGCGGCGGCGGCAAGGAACGACGCCGGTCCCTGGGCGTCCGTGCTGGACGAGTCGGGGTGACGGGCTGCTGTCATGGGCACCGCCCTCGAATTGTCATCCTTAGGATGACATAATGTTTGTCATCTATTGGACGACATGTTACAACGGTTTTGTGAGGCGCATTGGCAGCCACAGCTACTGCCGTGACCGCTACTGCCGTGACCGTCTGGAGGTGTTTCACCATGTTGATGCGCACTGACCCCTTCCGTGAGCTCGACCGGCTGACCCAGCAGCTGATGAGCCCCGGAACCTGGTCGAAGCCGTCCGCGATGGCGATGGATGCCTACCGCGAGGGCGAGGAGTACGTGGTGGCCTTCGACCTTCCCGGTGTCAGTACGGACGCGATCGATATCGACGTCGAACGCAACATGCTGACCGTCAAGGCCGAGCGCCGCCCCGCTGTGAAGTCCGACAACGTGCAGATGGAACTCTCTGAGCGGCCGCTGGGCGTGTTCTCCCGCCAGATCGTGCTGGCCGACACCCTGGACACCGAGCACATCCAGGCCGACTACGACGCCGGGGTGCTCACCCTGCGCATCCCGATCGCTGAGCGCGCCAAGCCCCGCAAGATCAGCATCGGCGGGGAATCTGCCCGCAAGGAGATCTCCGGCTGAGCCGGACGACACCCCTGGCGGCGGAGGACAGGTGCATGGTCTTGGCCTCGCCCGTTCTGCGCAGCCCCGTGGGACCGCACCAGGAAGGCGGCGGACATGACCTTGCGCTGGGAAGCGTTCCTCGATGATGTGGTGGAGCGCGGCCAATACCGGATGCGGGCCGAAGCGGAGCGTGCGGCCCGGGTGGTGCTCGCCCTGCTGGGCGCGCATTTGGTCGGAGAGGTGCGTGCCAAGCTGGCGGCGCGCCTGCCGGAAGGCTTCGCGCTGATCCTCCTCAACCCGCTGCAGAGCGCCGAACCGCTCTCCCCGGAGCGGTTCGTGCGCGCGACGGCGGCCTGGATCGAAGGGGCCACCGAAAAAACCGCGGCCTGGGATGTCAGCGCCGTCCTCAGCACGGTCGCCGACGCAGCCGGCGACGACCTGCTGGGGCAGATCCTGCTCCAGCTCCCCGCTGGCTACGACCTGCTCTTCGGCCGCCCCCAGCCCACCTGACAACCACACACCCTGCGCTCTCCGGGCCCCGCGGCTGTCAGCGACCGCGACGAGAGAAAGGCACTCGCCCCATGATGCGCGACCACCGGGCTCCGTGGCAGCGCGTGCCCGCGATGACGTACGAGCAGCTGCTGGAGACAGTCCGCTACGAAGGTGCCTACCCCACCCGGGAACGGGCCGAGGAAGCCCTCCGCCTGGTCCTTTCCGGACTCGGACGCCAGCTGACGGGCGACGAACGCGTCGAACTGGCTGCCCGCCTGCCCTTTGAGGCGGCACGCATCCTCACCGCACAGATCCCCGCCACCCAGCCCCTGACCGGCTGGGCCTTCGTCAAAGACCTCGCTGCCCGCGCCGGCACCGCTGCGGGCACCACCCGCTGGGACACCGGCTCCGTCCTCCATGCCGTCGCAGCCTTGGCCGGCCCCGAGCTCATCACCCGCATCCTGCGCCAACTCCCCTCCGGCTACGCCCTGCTGTTCGGCCGCGCCGAACTCACCCAAGCCGCATAGGCAGCCGTGGCCGCCGGCACCGCAACCGTGAGGCCCGGAACGCCTGCACGGGTCGCACAGGCCGTAGGGAATTCGTGCGGCCGACGATGGATACAACCGTCAACCCGTTCCTGCGCCAACCGTCGACTGGTTCAACGTTACTCATGGGCTGCGGCAGCGCAGGCAAGCCCGGGCGTTCCCCACAGCATCGCCGTCACGGCATGCCGCTCCGGACGGACTGAGGGACAGGACGCACCGGCACTCGGGCCGCGCCGTGGCCGTACGGCTGTCGGCGTACTCGTCCAGGCTCAGTACCGAGGCGAGTTCCAGAGGGAGCCCGTCGCCTCGGAGGATTGACCGAGCCCCGACGGTCGGGCTGACGCCCGAACCAGCCATCTTCGTGGTGAAATCCGCAGGAGCGCGCCGTGCATACGGGCAGATCGGCTGGTGTGAGCCAGCCCTACCGGTTGGAGGGAACCACCGGTCCCCGGGCGATCAGGACGTCGGCTTCGTGGCGCCAGCCGAGGGCGGAGTAGAGGCGTTGGCCTTCCTCACTGGCGATGAGGAGACCGGTACGGGCGCCCTGGGCCACGGCGGTCTCCGCCAGAGCGCTCATCATGGCGCGCCCGAGGCCGCGTCGACGGTGCGCCGCGTCCGTCTCGATGCGATCGGCGATCGCATCGGCGCCGACCACGGCGACGGTGCCGCGCGCCGCCACCCCTCCGGAGGAGTCATGGAGGGAGACGACTGTGACTGGTCCCTCCGTGCGGACCTCGCGCTCGTACGGCGCGGCTGGCGCGTGCTGCGGGTGCTCGGTCAGATCGGTCGTCATGAACCACTCGGACCGGTGGAGCAACTCCAGTCCGGCGGCGCCGACGACGGCTTCGACGGTTTCGGGGCGCAGCGTAGGTACGGTGAGCCAGGTGGTCTGCCTTGCGGCGGCGACGGCTGTCGCCAGCCGTGCCAAGGACTCGGGCTCCTCGTCCGCACGCAGCGCGAACACCTCGACCTCGCGGCCGGGTTGGTCGCACTTGGACCGCAGGCCGTCGCCGGTGGACCCGACCGGCTCGGCCTCGGGCAGGCAGCGAGCCACGGTCCAGCCGTTCAGCCAACGCCGTATCAGCTCTGATTCGATCTTCGTCATGCGGCGATTAGAGCATGACCGCAACCAGTGGACGGGCGCATAGCCATCCCCCCGTCATTCGCCGCCGCCAGGCGACGCCGCCCCTCCATTTGTTGGTCGGTCTGAAACCGGTGTAGGTGGCAGGGGGCAGGATGGCCGACGGCGGCTATCCGGGCAGTGGCC
Source organism: Streptomyces sp. TLI_146 (assembly GCF_002846415.1). Lineage (NCBI taxonomy): Bacteria > Bacillati > Actinomycetota > Actinomycetes > Kitasatosporales > Streptomycetaceae > Streptomyces > Streptomyces sp. TLI_146. Next base: position 402,828 of record NZ_PJMX01000001.1, on the reverse strand, counting down.
TCCTCACGCCCCACCGCCGCACCCTGGGCGAAGAGTTGCCGGGCTGGAAGCGCGAGCACTCTCGCTCGCACCAACAGGTCCGGGCCCGCGTCGAGCACGTCTTCGCCCGCATGAAGACCTGGAAGATCCTCCGCGACCCCGTCTCCAGGGCGACGGCGCCCGACACGCCATGCTCGGCATCGCCCTACTGCGCAGCCTCGCTCTCACGGGATAGCTCCCGCCGCAGGTGGGCCTGAGAGGCCCCCGGGAGACGGCTCCCCCCCTCGCAGTCTCGGAGGAGAATCAGTCGAGGCAGAACTCGTTGCCCTCGATGTCCTGCATCGTGATGCACGACTCGTTGACGCCGTCGGCGCGCTGCGTCAGCACGTGTTTCGCGCCGAGCGCCATCAGTCGTGCGCATTCGGCCTCGAGTGTGGCCAGGCGCTCCTCACCCACGAGGCCGGTGGCCACCCGCACATCGAGATGCACCCGGTTCTTGACGACCTTGCCTTCGGGAACTCGCTGGAAGAGCACACGCGGGCCCACACCCGAGGGATCAGTGCACGCGAAGTAGATCTCATCCTCAGGAGGCAGCGAGCGGTGGTACTCCTCCCACGTGGCAAAGCCCTCCGGGACTGCTGGTACGACGTACCCCAGCACCTCGCACCAGAAGGCGGCCAGGCGCGCAGGTTCCGCGCAGTCGAAGGTCACTTGGAACTGCTTGATCATGGACATCGGCGCACGATAACAGGGGCGCTGTTCATCTCCCCGGGCGGGTGGATCCATACGTAGCCGGGAGGACGGCCTCGAACCGACAAGGTTGACGGGGGGGGGGCTCGGCTGACCGTCGGTGCCCGGTCGTAGCGGCGCAGCTCCCGCAGGATAGAGGTCGCGGCGACCTGCCACTGGTTCTCGTCGGGAGAGCTGGTGTAGGGGCGGCCGATCAGGTCGTTGGGGTGTACGTGGAGTTCGGCCGCCAGCAGGGTCAGTACGCCGACCGGTCCAGTTCGATGAGGCCGTGTTCCATCTTGGAGACCCAGCCCTGCGATTTGCCCAGGGCGGCGGCAAGGTCGGCCTGGGGCATGCCCAGGCGCAGGCGGGCACGCCGAGCCCGGCGGCCGATCTCCTCGGCTTCTTCCAGCATCAACTCGCCCCCGACCTGTTGAGGGGCCGGATCGGCTCAAGCGTTCGGCAGGGCATGGTGCCTCCGTCCGTTCAGGCGTCTCCCCCCAGAACGGTACCCAAGCCAGCCCAACGGCGAGGTGGCTCCGACAAGGCCGATGCCCCCCCGCTGGGCGACGCGTAGTGCTCGGCGGTCAGCGGCTGCCGTGTCCCCGTGCCCAGCTGGGCTGCTGCGCAGGAAGCGGCTGACGCGGGGCCGCGAGGTCCGTTCGGGTGCCCCGGGCCGTCCGGTATCGGGCGGCTCGTGCTCGGACGGCCGGAGTGGACTGCTGGGTGAGGCGTTGAATGCGCCAGGTGAGCGCGCCCGCAGGGGAGGAGGGGTAACCGCCGCTCGGTACCGACAGTGCCCGTGTGCGCGGCCTCTACCGCGCTGCCAGTAGCTCTGCCATCGTCTCGGCCGCCCGGACCGCCGCGTCGCCGCAGCAGTTGTTGAACAGCGCGTGCACGTGGGCGCTGGCACGGGCGAGTGCCCGCAGGCGTGGGACCCAGGGTTTGAGTTCCTCGGCTGTGTACTGGTGGCGGTAGCGCTCCTCCTTCGAGCCGGTGCCCCAGGCAAGGCTGCGGCCGTGGAACCGTACGACGGACAGGTGTGGCGAGGTGGCCTCGGCGACAGCGGGCATCCCCGGTGCGTCCACACCCACGAGGGGGATGTGAAGCTCCGACAGAAAGCGCAGGGTGTCGTCGAGTTGGCCGTCGCTGAGCCAGTCGGGGTGCCGGAACTCGACGGTGATCGGCACTTCGGCTCTCGCCCGGCACTCCTCGATGCGTGCCCTCGCCTCTGCGCCGGGGCGGAACCACGGCGGGAACTGGAACAGCGCACTGCCGAGCCGCCCGGCGGCGCGCAACGGCTCGATGCCCGCGTGGAAGCGGGCCCACAATTCGTCGAGTGTGGCTCTGGGTAGCTTGTTGGGGTGCAGCCGTGCGTTGGCGGGCCCGGTCGGCCGTAGTTCGGGCGGAAGCGCGCGGGCGGGGAACGGGTGGCCCGTGAGGGCTGCGAATGCCTTGACGTCGAAGGTGAAGCCGGTGGGTGTGCGCGCGGCCCACAGGCGGGAATTGTGGGCGCTGGGCAGGGCGTAGTACGTGGAGTCGACCTCCACCACGGGAAACCGCGAGGCGTAGTGACGCAGCCGACCCTCGGTGTCGCGGGAGCCGGGCGGATACCAGCCGGAGGACGCGAGCTCCGGGCTGGTCCAGGAACAGGAACCCACCAGGATTGCGGTCATGAGCGGGGGAGTGGCATGGATGCCTCCACGGGCAGACACGCGCCGGGTGCGCTGGTGGCGGTCCGGGGGCGCGGCCCCGAACGCGGTGACCCACCCCCAGTACCCCCAAATGCCGGGGGACTCTCGTCCTCAGCGATGCGCCGTGTGTGTGGGGCGCAACCGAGCCGGGGCCTGGCTGAGGCGGACCAGTTGTTCGAAGTCGTCGACCACTGCCCCCTCAGCACATGGGGTGGTCCTGGTGAGGTCTTTGATCCAGGTCATTGAGGCGTGCAGGTGGAGACGGGGCGAGGTTGCTGTCGGGAATTTTGTCGTATCGGGGTGTCTCACCGTCCCAGTTCCCGCCTCGTGGTGCGTCACGCTCTGGGGCGGGTGAGGCGCGTGGAGCCGACGTGAGCCGATCGGTGCACGGTTGTCCGGGCCGAGGCTGGCTCATGGGACGTGGCCCGGACCCGGTTCAGGTTCCGGGGAGGATACGGCGCGTTTCGTAGGCCCACATCGCGATCTCGACCCGGTTGCGGGCGCCGAGTTTGGCCATCAGGCTGGCCAGATGCGTCTTCACCGTGCTGAGGCTGATGTGCAGTGCGTCGGCGACCTCGGTGTTGGTCAGCCCGCGAGCGACGGCGAGGAGCACCTGCTCCTCGCGGGCGGTGACGGGGGAGACCGGCTGGGCCATGCGCCGGCCGGCGGGCAGGTCCGCGAATGTCTGCAGCAGGCGGACGGTGACGCTGGGCGCGATGAGGGCCTCACCGTCGGACGCCGACCGTACGGCCTGTGCCAGAAGGTCGGGTCCCGTGTCCTTGAGGAGGAATCCGCGGGCGCCGGCACGCAGTGAGCCGTAGACGTACTCGTCGAGGTCGAACGTGGTGATGACGACCACGGCCAGCGGGTCGGTGACGCCCGGGCCGGCGATCAGCCGGGTGGCTTCGAGTCCGTCGAGTATGGGCATGCGGATGTCGAACAGGCAGACGTCGGGGCGTAGTTCGCGGGCCAGACGTACCGCTTCCCGCCCGTCGGCGGCCTCGCCGACCACCTCGATGCCGGGCTGGGCGTTGAGTATGATCCGCAACCCGGTGCGGATGATCGTCTGGTCGTCAGCGACGAGGACGCGAATGGACACCGTTCTCGCTCCTCGCTCTCGGCAGTTCGGCTTCGACATGCCAGCCTCGGTCAGTATCCGGGCCGGCTTGTAGTGTGCCGCCGAGCAGGGTCGCGCGCTCGCGCAGTCCGGTAAGTCCGTATCCGTCGCGACCGCGGCCGGTGCGTCGGCCGTTGTCGCGCACGCTCACTCGTACCGTGTGCCGTTCCGCGGCGACCCGGACGACGAGCTCGGTCGCGTCGACCGCATGGCGCAGCGCGTTGGTCACCGACTCCTGCACGATCCGGTAGACGGCCGCGTCCACGGCCGGGGGCAGCGCGTCCAGTTCGCCGTCGAGCCCCAGGTCGACCTTGAGGCGACCGCCCGGGGTGCGCACCAGGCACTCCAGATCCGCGACTCCGGCGGGGGGCGCCAGTTCGGCGCCGATCCCGCGGTCGCGCAGCGCGGCGACCATGGCGCGCATTTCCTCCAGTGTGCGCGCCCCTTCCTCCTCGACCCCCTCCAGTGCCTCGACGGCGGCGGACGGGTCGGCGCCCGCGAGCACCCGGCCCGCCTGGGCGATGATCACCATGGCCGACACGTGGTGGGCCACCGTGTCGTGCAGTTCCCGGGCGAGCTGCTCGCGCTCGCGGGAGCGCACCTGCTCCAACTGCCGCTCGCGAGCGGTCACCCGGAACCGTACGGCAGCCCCGACCACGCCGGGCAGCAGCAGGAAGACGAAGCCCACGACCTTTTCGACGACCGGGTTCTCGTCCGTGACGACACACAGCGCATCCGCCGCGAGGATCACCGCGCTGCCCAGCACGATCTCGCGTCCCGATCCCCACCGGGGCAGCGCGTACACGAGCACGAGCACGAGGGCGCCGGTGTACAGGCCGACGGGCTCGCGCGGCCCGGCGACGAGCGAGGCCACCTGGAGCAGGATCACCGCGCCGAACCCCAGGGTGACCGTCGCCAGCGGGCGGGTCCGGCGCCACAGGGGCAGCAGGCACAGCCATACGGCGAACACCACCGCCACCGGCCGCCACACGACGTTCTCGCGCAGGGTGGCCTCCAGTGCCACACCGGCAAGGCCCGCGGCGAGCAGCGCCCAGTCCCGCCGCACGCGGGCGGGTGCGGCGGGCGGCCGGGGTTCGGTCCACAGGGTTCGCAGGTCGTCTCGGAGCACGGTTCTCAGCCTAGGGGCCGCGGCGTGCCGCGCATCGGCCGAAAGGACGGGTCCTCACTCCGCCCCGGGGCCGACGGATCGGCGGCCTGCGGGCCGATGTAGCGGAGCGCCGTGGCGACGAGTCTCGGCATCGGCGGCCGTACAAGGACGGCCGCCGAGGTGGTTGGAGGACCCGATGCTCTCGAAAGCCCTGTTGCGCCTGGGGACAAGCGCCGCCCGACACCCCTGGCGGGTGATCGCGGCATGGCTGCTCGCCGCCATGCTTGCCGTCCTGGCCGCCGTCGCCTTCGGCGGGCGGACCGCGGACTCGATGACCGCTCCGGGACTGGACTCCCAACGGGCCGCGGAACTGATCGAGCGGGCGGGCACGGGTCAGGAGGGTATGACTGCCCAAGTGGTCGTCACCCCCCGCGACGGCGGTGCGACCTTCTTCGACGACGACGGCGCGCGCACCGCTCTCACGCGGCTGCAGGCCGACGTGAAGCGGCTGCCGCACGTGCTCGGCACGAGCGACCCGGCGCGGGCACTCGACGCAGGCCGGGGCACCGCCGTGCGCGGCGGACTTGTCTCGGCCGACGGGCGGATAGCGGTTGTCCGCGTGCAGTACCCCGACCAGAGCCGACTGTCGGCCGAGGACCTCCACGCCCTCGTCGATCTCGGCGACCGGCTGCGCGCCGAGCTGCCCCTGCGGGTCGAGATGGGCGGGAGTCTCTTCTACGCCTTCTCCGATCCCGACGGCGGCGCAAGCGAGTTGATCGGGATCCTTGCCGCCGCCGCGATCCTGTTCCTGGCGTTCGGTTCGCTCGTCGCCGCGGCGCTGCCGATCGGCATGGCGGTCTTCGGGCTGACCGTCGGCGTTGCCACGGTGACGGTACTGGCGGGGGTGACGGACGTCCCCACCTTCGCACCGGTCCTGGGCAGCATGGTCGGGCTCGGCGTGGGCATCGACTACGCGCTTTTCGTGCTCGCCAGACACCGCGAGTACCTCGCGCGCGGGCTCGAGCCACACGAGGCAGCCGGACGGGCGGTGGCAACGGCGGGGCGGCCCGTGGTCTTCGCCGGCGGCACCGTCGTCGTATCGATCCTCGGCATGGCGGTCGCGAACGTGCCGTTCATGACGGTGGGCGGGTTTGCCGTCTCGATCGTCGTCCTGACGATGGTGCTCGCGTCGGTGACGTTGCTGCCGGCCTTCCTGGGCGCGGCCGGGCCGCGGCTGGCCCGGGCCGGCCGGATCGTCCGGGCTCTGCAGACCAGGAAGTTGGGCCGATTCGCGCGGCGGCGCCACCCGGCGGCAGGTGCCGCCCATGCCGCCGGGTGGCGTCGCTGGATCGGACACGTCAGCCGGCACCCGGTGCCGTACGCGGTCGGCGCGGCGGGGCTGCTGCTGACGGCGGCGCTGCCCGTGCTCGGCCTGCGCGTCGGCCTGCCCGACGACGGCTCACTGCCGCAGAGCCGTACTGAACGCCGCGCCTACGACCTCGTCGCCGAGGGGTTCGGCCCGGGCACCAACGGTCCCCTCGTCATCGCCGCGGACCCCTCCGGCGATGGGGGAGTGGTGGACCGTCTCGTCACCACGGTCGCGGCGGATCCGGGCATCGCATCCGTCGCGCCGACGCAGATCGATCGGGCGACCGGCATCGCGACCTTCGTGGTGTTCCCGACCACCAGCCCTCAGGACAAGGCCACGGCCGACACCATCGCCCGGCTGCGCACCGACGTGCTGCCCACGGCGATCGGGCGCGACCCGGCCAGGGCCCACGTCGGAGGCGCCGCCGCGAGCCTGTCCGACGTGGGCCGACGCACCAGCCAACGCCTGCCGGTGTTCGTCGCCGCCGTACTGGCGATGTCGTTCCTGCTGCTGATGCTGGTCTTCCGCTCGATACTCGTACCGCTCAAGGCGGTACTGCTGAACCTGCTGAGCATCGGCGCGTCCTACGGCATCATGGTCGCGGTCTTCCAGTGGGGCTGGGGAGGCGCCCTCATCGGACTGGAAGCAACGGTTCCGATCGTGTCGTTCATCCCGATGTTCCTCTTCGCCATCCTGTTCGGCCTGTCGATGGACTACGAGGTGTTCCTCCTCTCCCGTGTACGCGAGGAGTACCTGCGCACCGGCGACAACGACACGGCGATCGTCGAGGGCGTCTCGCGCACCGCCCGGATCATCACGTCGGCCGCCCTCATCATGGTGGCGGTCTTCCTGTCCTTCGCCGTCGCCGAGGACCCCTCCACCAAAATGTTCGGGCTTGGCCTGGCCACCGCGATCTTCATCGACGCCACAGTCGTACGCATGGTGCTGGTACCGGCGACCATGACACTCCTCGGCCGGACCAACTGGTGGCTGCCGAAGTGGCTGGACCGGATGCTTCCCCGCGGCCCGGTCGGCACCGAGGACGCCGACGCGGAATCCACGGATGAAGCCCCGCGTCCGCGGCTGGTTGAGCGTTGACTCAACTCCTGCCCGCCCTTGGCGTCCGACACCTCAGCGCATCAGCCCTGCGTATAACGGAGTGTGATGATTTCGCCACGCTCGCCACTCGTACGGTACTGGTCCCTCTGGCCGTCGGCCTTCACCGTCACCGGCTTGAACCGCCACTCGTCATCACGGAAGTCGCCCTGATCTTGCGGGGGTTTGCCCACCAGGCACGCCAGCGCAGACCGATAGGCGGGCGAATGGGCGTCCAGGAGCAGGTCGGAGGCGTGAGTCCAAGCGGCTGGCACGCTGATGTCCACGGTGCTCGTGACCATGCTGAAGTCGTCGCCACGGTGTTTGAACCCAGCCAATGCCGTGACCTCGGCCCTCTTGAGCTGGTCGGCTCGGCAGTCCGTCGAAGCGTCCTCGGCAGCGTCGGCCCTGCCCATCGTGGGCAGAGCGAGGCAGAGAAGCAGCACAAACACACACACAGACGGCAGGGCGCGGACCAGCCGGGACGGATCATCGTCAGCAGAGGATCCCCCCGGCCGGCCGCGCACGATACCGTGCGACGCGCCGACGCGCAGGCGGTTCCACCCCAGCGGCCGAGCAGAGAAGGCGCGCCGCCCGGGTCCGGCAGGCGCCCACGGTCATGCTCTGCAGCAGACCGAGGAGTGCAAGGAGCGATACAAGATCCGTGCCGGAGTCGAAGGCGCCATCTCCCAAGCAGTCGGGCGCTGCGGCCTGCGCAGGTCGCGCTACCGAGGGCTGGCCAGAACCAGCCTCCAGCACCAGCTCACCGGCGCCGCGATCAACCTCGTCGGCATCGACGCGCACCTGACGAACACCCCACTTGCCCGCACCCGCACCAGCCACTTCGCACCACTCCGCCCTGCTGGATCAGATCCAGCAGGGCGGAATTAGCCAACAGCGTCCGCCTCTTGCGGCGGCCGGGTCACCGTCGTCTGCGCGGCGCCGTACCGGCAGAACACCTCGTATGTGAAGGTCCAAGCCCTGCGCGTCGGCCCGGCCTGCCACCCTTCTCAGCCGCCTGGTTCGTCGCGGACGGGATTCACGTCCTTGTCTCGGCTGGCGAGACGGCCGAGTCCGCGAGGGTCAGGCCCCGCGGACGGCCACGGTCAGGCTCCGGTACGCCAGTAGGCTCCTATCCTGTCGCCGGCCTGGTGGATCACGTCGGGCTCTGCCGGTGCCGGCCACGCCTGGAGGCGGTGTTCCTCGACCGGTTCCTCGTCCTCCTCCAGATAGTCGGCGTCGGCTCCTGCGTCGCGGCCTCGCACACTGATCCGCAGGCGGTAGGTGCCTGGCCCGGTCGCGGCGAGGTTCGGCCAGTCGACTTGTTCCTCGTCCGGCTCCGCGTTCACCTCGGCCGGGGTCAACTCCCCGGTGGTGGACGTGATGGTCGTCTCCACCACGTCGTCCCAGGAGTCCAGGTCGAGGGGTGGCGGTGCCTCCCAGACCTCGACTCCGAGCCAGATGTCACCGCTGTCCATGCCGGACAGGAGACACACCCCGTCGTCGGCGACGACGGCCACGCCGTTGTCGACTCGCTCGGGCAGCCCCGGAAGAGCCTGCATGCCGGTGTCCGGGCTGAAGAGGAAGTACTGCCCGGACTCGACACCGAGCCTGGCCCGTCGGTGCGTGGTCGGCTGCGTCATGTGCCGTGCCCTCTCTACCTGACGATGTGAACCCAGAAGGCATCATGGTCGAGGACGCGGTTGTCCCGGTAGAACTTCAGCCGGTAGTCGGAACCGCCTTCCCGGGAGTTCTGGTCCCTGGGCACCATGTGCCAGGAGTAGTCGGCGTTGCGCGAGGCCCCCTCATAGCTCGAGGCGAACGGGTACTCGTCGCACGACGTGCCCGGTGGGCGGTGGCGCGAGCGAGGGCACGCGGTACGGCGGTTGGCGTTGATGACGTCCCTGCTGGTCGTGCGGTGCAGCGCGGGACCCACGCCTTCGACCCCCCAGGCGTTGTTGAGGTTCTGCTGGGCCCAGAGGATGTGCCAGGCCACCTGGTCCACCAGGGGGTCGTGGACGCTGATGCTGTAGGTCGGTGTGTACGCGGGATAGACGCAGCCTCCCGCGCGACTGCTGACGTACGGCGTGCTGTCACAGCGCACCTGCCCCGCCTGGCTCATACGTCCCGGCGGTGCCTGCTCTGTGGCCGCGGGATTGAACACTGTCAGGATCGGGGTCGGGCTGTGCGTGTACTGATCCCAGCTCGGGTACGTCACGTTGGGCGAGGTGACGCTGAACGGGTAGTCCACGTTGGTGGTCGGATACGGCAGGCTTTGGACGCCGCCTCCGACCGCGGTGCACGGGGGATTGCCACCGGTGGTGCCCGTCGTGCAGTCGAGACTTACGTTCGCGGTCGTGCCGATCGCCACGACGCCCGTGGCATCCAGCAGTCCGAGCCGGACGTTGTGCCGCCAGGTTCGGGACTCCGTGTCGAGGGCGGTCGTGGACGCCACCCCGATCGTCCCCGTGCCGAGGACCTCGCCACCGGGCACCTGTATCACCCTGTACGTGGTGAACTCCTCGTAGCACGAGGACGTACGGTCCAGCGCGAGCTGCCCGAGTTGGCACGGAACGGCGCCGGGAGCCACGGTGAGCGAGCGTTGCCAGTGCTTCACCGCGGCTGTGTCGGGTACTGCGGCCACCTTGTCCATACAGGCGGCCTTGCCCGGCTTCATGGTCTTCAGCGCGGCGCGCAAATGGGCGCAGCCGGCGGTGGCTGTCGAGGTGGGCGCGCTCTTCGTGCTGGTCGGCGGCTGCGCCTGCACGGCGCCCGCTGATGTGATCAGGGCGGCGGTGACCAGGGCGAGGGACAGCAAGCCACTGGTTAATCGCCGTTTGAGCAGTTCCGTCTGCTTGTTCATGTTCACCTCCAGAGTTCCTCCGCCTCTGAGATCGGCAGAGGTTGAAAGGCGGGATCCGCAGGGGGCAGGGCCTGGTGATTCCCTGCTGGCTGTGGATCTTTGGCCGGTGCCGGCGTCGACCCAACGGGCGGTTCTGACGGCGGCTCGTACTGTGCTCCGCTGTGCCGTACGGGCACCGCGACACCGTGGCGGGAGGGGGCGTTGTCCGCCAGAGCCGACACAAAAACGTCGAGGTCGGCAGGTGCAGACAGGTGGACAACACGTGTTGTCCGCGGACAACACGGCAACGCAGGGGAGGCGTACACCCCACTTGCTCGCGAAGGCGAGTGCGCTACGCGTAGCGGGCGGCCGGGGCGCGCACCGTCTCGGCGATGCGGTCGCGGAGTTCGGCATGCGAGTTGGTGAAGGACACCTCCTCCGGGGCTGAGGCGAGACCCCGGCACGCGAACGGCAGGGCATTCGCGTGCCCGGTCCTGACGTCAGTCGCGGTGGACGATCGTAAGGCGCTGTTCCGTGCTCTGCGACAGTTGGTGGCGTGCCATCGGGACCGGCGAGGCGAGCGAGGCAGCGTAACGCTGCTGCCGCATGGCAGTTCACGAGCTGGGTCACCTTTACCTGCCCCGCGGGGTTCCTGGCAGGCGAAACCCGGCTCCCCGGGGCCTGTTCCCCCACCGACGAGATCGTCCTGGAAAGCAGTGACTGCGGAGTCTCCAGCCGCATCAACATCCTGATTGAGCGGGTGACCGGGGGTACTCGGCGGGTATGAAGTTGCATCTTCCTGGGCGTAAAGAGCACCACGGCAGCGGCGAGACCTCGGAAGGGGACATCCCGCGTCCTGAGGAGGTGGGTCCCGGGCCCGCGGTGGAGCGTCGTGCGCCGGACACGCCGACGAAGCTTCCGAAGAGGGCGTGGGGGGCGGTGCTGAAGGGCAGCCTCAAGGAGTTCAAGGACGACGAGCTGACCGACCGGGCCGCGGCGCTGACGTACTACGGTCTGCTGTCACTGTTCCCGGCCCTGCTGGTGCTGGTGTCGTTGCTCGGCCTCACCGGTAGGTCAACCACAAACAGGCTGCTGAGCAATATCAAGCAGTTCGCTCCCGGCTCCGCCCGTGACATCATCACAGATGCCGTCTCGCAGTTGCAGGACAACGCAGGTATCGGGTCGATCATGGCGATCGTCGGTATCGTCCTGGCGGTGTGGTCGGCCTCCGGATACGTGGCGGCGTTCATCCGCGCCGCCAACCAGGTCTACGACATGCCGGAAGGCCGCCCGGTGTGGAAGATCCTTCCCGTGCGCGTCGGGCTGACGGTCGTCCTGCTGCTGCTTGCGGTCGTCAGCGCCTTGATCGTCGTCTTCACCGGCACGCTGGCCCGCCAGGCCGGAAAGGCCCTGGGGATCGGCGACACCGCGCTGACGGTGTGGTCGATCGCCAAGTGGCCCGTCCTGGTGGTGCTGGTCACGATTATGATCGCGCTTCTGTACTGGGCGAGTCCGAACGCGAGGGTGAAGGGATTCAAGTGGATCACCCCGGGCAGCTTCCTCGCCTTGGTCATCTGGCTGGTCGCATCGGCCGCGTTCGCGTTCTACGTCGCCAACTTCGCCTCGTACAACAAGACCTACGGCACCATGGCCGGGGTCATTGTCTTCCTCGTCTGGCTGTGGATCAGCAACCTGGCGATCCTGCTCGGGCTGGAGTTCGACGCCGAGACGGTGCGGCAGCGGGCGATCGCGGGCGGCCTGCCACCGGAGAAGGAGCCCTACACCGAGCCGCGCGACACCAGGAAGTGGAACGAGGAGGACCTGCGCCGGCTGGATGAATGACGAGCGGCGCCCGGTGGGTGGCGGACTGATCCTTTCAGGTGGCGAGCGCAGCCTCGGCCCACTCCTGCTCCGCGCCGAGCGGCGACGTGTGGAAGACCATGCAGTCGCCGAAACTCAGAGGCGGATACAGCTCCGCGAGGAGTGTGAAGTCATCGGGCAGCGCCGCACCGAGACCGGACTCGACTGCCGCCCAATCGAAGCGTGTCGGCTCGGCCCGGCGCAACGAAGCCATTCCGGGCACAGCCGCCTCCAGGGCCGAGAGCGCCTGGTACGGGTCGGTCAGCCGCAGCGCCGCAGCCTGCTCTGGTATCGCGCCACTGTTCACCGGTGCAGCATCACACCTGTCGGTTGAGGTCATTTCCCGCGCTATCGGAGATCGTCTCCCACCGCTCGGCGGGCGGACTTCCGGTGACCATTCAGGCTACGACCAGCAGCTTGTCGTCGGATCGCGGGAGTTTCATCGGTGCCGTCCACGCCCTACCCGCCATGGTGTGAGGCGTGATATCAGCGATTCGTTGACGGGGTGCTCGTCAACGTCGGCGAGGGACAACCCGGGAAATCGAGTCTCGACGGTGAACCTGAAGCGTTGCGCCCACACGGGATTCAAGGTGCTGAGGAGCTGGAGCTGCTTGGCGACCCAGCCGATACGCGAGTCCCGGCCTTCAGGCCATTTGTGACGCTGGCCCAGCTCCCACCGCCGGGCGATGGAGCTGGTGGCTTCCTCCGCGACGACGTACATGAACTCATCCAGGTCGGTGTACGTGCCCAAGTCGTGCTGCTGCCCGCGGTCCATCAGGAAACGGTGGATCACACCGTCCTCGACCCGCACAAAGGGATGGCCTTCGCCAGCCGCGCCGAACTCGACCGGGTAGACGTCGTGGCCGACCAGGGCGCGGGCGAGCTCCCGATGGGCGGCCGATATCTCCGCCTCCGTAATCGTCATACTGACATTATGTAGGTCGGGCAACCCGGAACACGGATCGCGGTCGCTTCGCCGGTGCCCCTGAGGGCCGTTGCGGTCAGCGTCGGGCTGCGGGAACGAGGCGGATCGGCCGGGCAGCTCTGTCCGCAGGCGGGCGAATCGGCATGGGCTTGCCGGGCGCCGGTCCGCCACCGCGTACTCACTCAGATCCGCGCCCAGGCCGCCGAGCCGGCGGCCGCGACCCTGCGGTCACCCGCGCCTCGCTCAAGGTCGGCCTCGCGGCTGCCGATGCCCGTACCGGCCGCCTCGCAGCCCGGTCCGCCGCCTCGAACAGCGCCTCAGCGAAGCCCTTGGCGAGCGGGTCTGGCGCGACTCGGGCATTGGCGGCCTCGGTGACACCGAGCAGCTCAAGGCCCGTTCCTGCCACACCTGCGGCCGGGGTGAGTACAAGCATCTGAGATGTGGGGTGGTTCCCGAACGAGTTGGCCTTCGCGGAAGTTGACCCGCGGTGTGCAGGGGAAAATGCGGACAGCCTTCGTACGGGCTGAAGGCTCTCGGGCGGGACGGTGGGACAGAGGTTGTACGCGGGCGTCCAGCCGCCGTACCACCGTGGTCTGCTTGCCGCGGCCAGTAGTTCGCCGCCGCGGACATGCGACAGCGGTGGTGGTGTTACGCGAGTGCCGGCTCGCGGGCCTGGGTGGCGGAGATGAGTCCGGCCAGAGAGGTGCGGGTTTCCGACAGTGCGGTGATCCTGTCATCCAGCCCCTGGAGGTGCTCCTGGAGGGTCTCCAGCTGGCAATCGGCGACCGTACCGTCCTGGCGAACGCACGGCAGCAGGTCGCGGATGACCCGGGTGGGCAGGCCGGCATCCAGCAGTGCGCGAATCCGGCGGACCACGGCGGGGGCACTGTCGTCGTAGCGGCGGTGGCCGCTGTCGAGGCGGGAGGACTCCAGGAGGCTCTGCTCCTCGTAGTAGCGCAGCAGCCGGACTGAGGTGCCCGTCGCGGCGGCGAGCTCACCGATCTTCATGTGCTGCTCCTCACAATCCCTTGAACCTCACATTGATGTGAGATCTTAGCGTGAGGGTCATGACGAACACCGATCGCCCCATCGCCCTCTATGGGTTCCTGCGCCCCAGGCCGGAGCGCGCGGACGAGGTCCGGCGCATCCTCTCCTCCTTCGTGGAACCCACCCGGCAAGAGCCCGGCAACCTGCAGTACCACCTCCACGAACACGAGGACGGCCGCTTCTTCCTGTACGAGGTCTGGCGCTCCCAGGAAGACCTGGACCGGCACAACGCGACGCCCCCGCTACGCGCCTTCCTGGAAAACCTGTCGACGTTCCTGGAGGAAACCCCGGAGGGCTACTTCGACACCATGCTCAGCCCGTACCCCGAGACCCAACCGGCTCCCGCCTGAGGTGATGTTGCGAAAGTCACGGTCCGGTGTCACGGGTCACGGGTCACGGGTCACGGGTCACGACGAGTCGTGCGCTGTCGTACAGCGGGTCCGTCATCGGGGTGACGTGGTCGCGGGCGTGCCGCACGTCCCTCACGCGTAAGCGTTATGGGGGCGGGGGTTCGGGTCGGCCGTGCGGCAGTTGCGGGCGGCTGGTGACGGCTGGGCGGGCGGATTCTCTCGATGCCCGCTGTGCGCCGGCGCCCGCCGACGTGTGCCGGACGCGGACCGCTACGGCCCGCGTCCGGTACGCGTCGGGGTGATCAGTCTCCGGGGATCGTGAACCGCTGCCGGTCGGACCCGTCGCACGCGGACATCTGGAGCCGACTGCCATTGGACGTATTGCCGTTGGGCACGTCCAGGCAGTACCCCCACTGGGCGTTCCGTAACTGCCCTGACTCGTAGGACCACTGCTGAGGCGGCGTGCCGTTGCACACCCAGAGCTGGGCCTGTGCACCCGTGGACGCACCCGCCGCGTCCAGGCACCAGTTGCCCAGGTCACCGGCGCGCAGTGCCGAGCCTTCGCGGCGCCACCACTGGGCGTTGGTGTTGTTGCAGTCGTACGTCTGGATGGCCCGGCCGTTCTCGGCCCGGGAGCCGGCGACGTCCAGGCATTTTCCGTCCTCGCCCTGGATCTCGCCGCCGGGGACCCGCTGGAAGGAGACGTTCCCGCCTGACCGGTTCCCGTGCCCGTAGAAACCCCAGTTGGACCAGCCGCCGTCGCTCTGGAGCTGGAAGTCGCCCGATTCGAAGACCCAGATGTTGTAGTAGACGCCGCTCGACTTCCGTACCAGGGCCCGGAATCTGAAGCCGGTGAGGTTGTGGGTGAAGCGGGCGTCGGAGACCGTCACGAGCAGGTTGTAATGGCCGTTCAGGGACGGGCCCAGGCCGTTGACCAGGCTCTGGACATAGTCGCCCCGGCTCTTGGACTTGTTCTGCTGGTGGAGGTCGCGCAGCCGTTGGTCGAGCCCCCAGACGGGCTGCCCCTGGGTGATGTTCACCTCGTCGTCGGCGGTGGCGTGTGCGGCCGCCGGACGGGCGGGCGCGGCCTGGGCCGGGAGGACACCGCCGGCTCCGAGCGCGAGTGCCGTGCAGGCGAGCAGCGTGATGCGCGCGCCGCGCCGGACTGCTGTAGTCGTCATCTTCGTCTCGTCTCCGGGGCTAGGGAAGGGTGAACCGCTGAGAGGGGCCGTCGCTGCACGGCATCATCTGGAGCCGGTTGCCGTTGCCGGTGTCACCGTTGGGGATGTCCAGGCAGTAGTTCCATTTGCGGTTGCGCAGGGAGCCGTTGCCGACGTAGTCCCACTGCTGGGGCGGGCTCCCGTTGCAGTCCCACAGCTGTACCTTGTCGGTCCAGCCGCCTCCGCCCGCGTCGAGGCACTTGTTGCCGGGCAGGCCGGACCTGAGCGCGAGTCCGTCCCGGTACCACCACTGCGCGTTCGTTGTGTTGCAGTCGTACATCTGGATCGGGGTGCCCCTGTTGGTGGAACTCGACTGCACGTCCACGCACTTGTTCTGCTGGTCCTGCTTCTTCAGGCTGTTCCCGTCGGCCTGCTGGAAGACGACGTCGGGACCGTTCCTGGTGTAGCGCCCGCAGAAGCCCCAGTTGCGCCACCCGCCGTCGCTCCTCAGACGGAAGCTGCCGGATTCGAAGATCCAGTAGTGGTATGTGGCAGAGCCGTCCCAGCTGTAGTGGAGCCGGCCCTCCCAGCGCACGCCGTTGAAGTGGGTGTCGTAGGAGGCTTCTTCCTTGACCATCAACACGTTGTAATGGCCCTGGACCATGGCGCACGAGTCGTTGATCACGCCTTGGACGAAGGCCCCCTGGTCCTTGGCCTTGTGGTTGCTGAAGATCTGGATCAGATAGGCGATGATGTCGACGAGCGCCTGAAGGGCGTCGACCGGCCCTGCCGCGGCCGCGGCCTGCGGGCTCGCCCGGCGCTCCCGCAGCGCCTCGGCCGTACGTTCGGAGATTGGCCGCAGGGGCGCGTCCTGGCCGTCGGTACCCATGCGTACGCCCGCCGTCGGGGCCGGTTTCGCGACACCCGGCGCGGCGAGGGCGGACGCCTCCATCCCGCCGGCCAGCAGTACGGTGGCCGCTAGGGCGGCGATGATCCCGATTCGCGATCTTCGTAACATGAGCGTCTCCTGTGGAGTGTGGGACGGGATTCGTTCGTTACGTGACCGTAGGTGTGTCCAGTCAATATTGGATAAATACGGAATCAATGGGTAGACGGCGTTCTCGGCGGTGAGCGGCGTTCACGCGGTATGGGCCGGTCCGCCGGCCGCCCGCTCTACCGCGGCACCCGCAACGGCGAACAGCCCCTTCCCCGGCGCGGTGGGGAGGGGGCCCGCTGTTGTCTCCGGCCGACGCCTAGTCGGTGATGGTGACGGTGAAGTTCTCGCCGTCCAGGATGCGTTCGGTCAGGATGGCGTTGCCGTACTCGCTGCCCGCGCCGGTGTTCTGGCTGATCGGCACATGACTGCGGACGCAGTTCACCATCGGCCCTGGATACCTGAGTAGCTTGACTTCCCACTGGCCGGTGGCGGAGTTGAACCACGGCTGTATCTCCGAGCACAGGTTTCCGTTGGTGCCGCCCTGCGAGGTCGCGGCGAACGGGAACTCGTCACACGAGTCTTTCTCCGGTGTGCCGAGGATGGGTTTGAAGGGGTTCGGGGCGGCCTCGCAGGACTGGTAGCGGTTACGGTCCCTGATCTTGCCGTCGTCGTCGCGGAACCGGTTCAGCGTGTGGCCCGGCGTTCCGAAGTTGCCGCCGATCAGCGTCTTCTGTGCCCACTGGTAGGTGATGGCCGCAGCACCGTACTTGGCAATGGAGATCTTCACATCGGCCATGTTTCCCATGACGATGCAGCCGGTGTTCGCATCCTTGCTGACCGCCTGGTCACAGCGCAGCGTGTTGGGGTTGTTCCACCGGTTGTTGAGTTCGTGGTGCCCGCTGGGGTCGTTCTCTTTGGTGGAGTACGCGCTCAGATGGTAGGACGGCACGATCTCGGTCTGTGCGTTGTTGCCGACCGTGGTCTGAAAGGTGAAGGCGGCCGTCTTGGTTTCGCCAATGCCGATGTTCGAGCGCATCCTGCGGTTGGCCAGCGTGCACTGGCCCGAGCACGAGGCCTCGAAATCGAAGATCATCTCGCCGATGGTGGGTGTCCCCTGGACGACCGTGGCTTCCACCTGCTCCTTCCAGGACGCCCCCCGATAGTCGAGGGAGGCGTGCTGGGCTATGTGCATGGTGGACTTGCCGATCTCCACCTCCGCGCCGGTGTTGGCGTCCTTGCCGTAGAGGGTGTAGTCGGCAGTGGCTTCCAGGCAGTAGCTGTGCCGGGTCGAGGCGTACCCCTTGTCCCCGATGCAACCCGTCACCCCAATACGGGGCTTGGGGGCGGTCCGGGCCTTTCCGGGGCGGACCTCGATGCAGGACTTCACCGCGCCTTCCTTGTAGGCCTTGGTCCCGGGCGCGACCGGGCCGCAGGTCTTGCCGGGCGCGGCCGGGGGCGTGGTGGCGCGGGCCGGGTGCGGCGGCGGGGGTGTGGCGGCCTGAGCCGTTGTGGTGAGGGTGGTCAGGGTGAGAGCGAGCGAGGCGAGTGCCACCACGCAGCGTCTGACGTGTTTCAAAAGGTGGTCCCTTCCGGCGGTGGCCCGTTGGTGGGCGCACCGAAGGTATGGAACCGGGCAACTCCCGTTCATGCCTACCGAGAACACGACGTTTCTTGATCGTATTTGGCCAGTTGTGGTCTAGACCTGCCGTCCTCGGTGACGCTAGTTTCACTCACACTCATCTCACAGACCACACACAAACAGGGGGAAACGACGATGCGCCGCACAGGAACCCGCCTGGGCAGAGGACTCGGAGCGCTCATAGCCACCGCGGCGGCGGCCGTGGGCCTGGCCGCCACCCCGGCTGCCGCCGCCCCGGCCGCGCCCGCCTCCGGGCAGACGGTCCAGCCCGGCCAGACGTGTACCGCAGCCGATCTCGGGACCCGCCGCCCGATCATCAAGAGCACCGAGGTATCCCCGGTGATCACCCATTTCAAGGGCTGGTATGTCACCGACGGCTCCACCGGTTCGCAGAGCGTGGACACCAGCGTCCAGGACACCATCTCGGTGTCCGTCGGCGTCAACGGCAACATCCAGGGCAACTTCCAGGTCGAGGCCCTCGGTATGGTCGGGGGCATGCTCGGCCTGAACGTGCAGGTCAACTACACCCACACCTCGACCACGAACAAGTCGATCTCGTGGGACTTCCGCAAGCCCGGCTACTACGGTCTGTACGAGGGCACGAAGAAGGTCACGGGTACGTACGGGAGCCTCAACTGCAACCGGTCGGATGCGGGCGGCCTGAAGTGGGTTGAGGGCCCCGACACCGGGTCCTACACCACGTACACCACTCTCGAAGAGGGCGCGGTGCGCTGCGAGGACAAGGTCCCCGCCACCAGCATCATGGCCAAGGCCCAGGGCCTGTTGGACTGCGGCTCGCCCGCCGCCGTCGCGAAGCACCCGGCGGGTCCCGTCCCCTCGGCCAAGGCCGACCAGGCCAAGCACGACGCCGACAACGCCGCAACAGCCGCCAAGGCCGTCCAGAACATGAAGGCCACGCAGGCCGCCAAGCCCGTCACGCAGGCTGCCCTGAACTGCCAGCCCGCCGTCTACCGGATCGGCGTCCCCGGCAAGCCCCTGAACTGGAGCGCACCGCTCCTGGCCAACGACGGCATCCGCCTGCGCGAATCGAACTTCTTCAGCGCCCACCTGGACAACTGGCGCCTGTGCAACGTGACCGAGCGAAACGGGGTCATCGAGGCGTCCCTGTGGAACTGGGGCAACGGCGGCTGCGCGACCATCCCGGCGAACATCGCCAACCAGGAGCAGGCCTACCTGACAACGGCCAACTGCGGAGAGGACGACCTCCAGCGGTTCTACATCTACCGCGACGTACCCGGCAGCACGAAGATCGGCCTTCAGAACAAGTACACCGGCTCCATGATGGGCCACGACCGGTACGCCGACGGCGAGTTGATCCGCCAGTACTCCAGCGGCAGGCAGGACGGAACGGGGACGTACACCCTGACCGCAGTCTGACGACCCCCACCCCGCGAGCGCGGCCCCGCACGTGAACCCCCGTCCTCCCGGTTCCACAGGGTGACGTCACGGATGAGCCCGCACCCCCGAGTACCCCGGGTGGTGCGGGCTCGTTCGTGCGGGCCCAACCATCCCTATGCGCCGGGCAGTTGGTGGGAACGGACGCAGACCGTGCCACGTCGGTCCTGCCCGCACCGGGCACCCGGTGCGGGCTCATCGTGGTGGCGACGGCGGGCGCCGGTCCGTACCCCCGTGAGCGGAACGACGCCCGTAGCTGGTCGTGACGTTGCGGGGGGCCGTGGCGGCGGCCCGTGACGTCACGATCTCCGTGTAACGGGCCGGCAGGGGCCGGCTGACCACTGAGGATTTCGCTTGAGGGCGACGCTTAGGGCGGTGTGTGGAGTAGGCCGGTTTCGGCGATGAATCCGTCGAGCAGGTGGGATTGGTACTGGAGCTTCTTCAGCCGGGTCCGGGCCAGGGCGGCGAGTTCGTTGGTGGTGCACGAGGCAAGGTTCGCCAGGCTCCGTTCGCGTCTCTGGTCTTCCGCCCAGCCGTGGGCGACAGGACCTTGCGCCAGCGCCGCCGCCAGATGAGCCCGCCAGGGCGCCCGCATCCGGGACGGCCGACCGCAGGGACCTTGGGAACGCAGGGCGCGCACCCCACCGCCGCGCCAGCGCGCGTACCAGGCGTAAGGCCCGATTTCCGGGAGACCCGCAGCGGTGCGGCGGCGGGACGCGGCGCGCGAACAGTTCGGCGGCCTCGAACCGTATCTGCTCCCGCCGGGCGCGCTGCTGGGCGGTCAGGTCGCGCCCATCGGGATAGCGCACCCCGTTGGAGTGCACCGCCACGGCCGTCGGGCGCGCAGAACGGCGGTGCCCGGCGCAAGGGCCGGGCACTGCCTGGGGACCGAACAGGGTCAGCTGAACTTGACGTGGGCCAGGCGCTCGCTGTTGTCGGCGAGTTTGAGGTCGAGGGTGCGGCAGGTGTCCTTCCAGACGCTAGGTCGGGCCGGCCGGGGTGATGGTTGTGGTGGTGGAGTCGTCACCGGTGTAGGTGTCGCTGTCCACATGCGCGGCGGCGGTCACCGTGCCGGGGGCGGTGGGCAGCACCGTCAGGGTGACGGTGTCGGAGGTGATGCCGGGATGGGTCGCATAGCAGTTCACCTGCGTCCCGGAGCTGATGGTGCAGAACCCCTCGGGGTCGGAGGAGGTCACGGCGGTGAAGGTCGCCGCCGAACCGGAGAGCGCAGCGGAGAGGCCGTAGAACCAATCGGGCTGGGTGGGCACGGTGACGGTGTAGACGTAGGGGGCGTTGACCGGCACTCATGCGGCGGACCCGGTGATCTGCGCGACGGATTCGGCATGCGCCGGGCCAGTGAAGGTCAGCAGGCCGGCCACCGCCAGGGTGGCCCCGGCAGCCAACGCGGTCGGACGGCGGAGCAGGCCCGAGCGGGTCCGGCAGGGTACCGGTGCGGTGTGGGTGTGCGACATGAGGTGGATCCCCCTTCGACTCCGGAATGGCAGGCATGCCCCGGCGGCCCCGACGGGAACCGGTTTGGCGCGGTATGCCGCCGCGGCCGGCGGTCATCCCGTCACTGCATGCGCCAGGGAAGGGCCGTCGGGCCCGGTGCGCCGTCCTCATCAGCGATCCACATCGCTGTCCCAAGACCCGTGTCCCCAGGGGGATCACCCGGTGAGAGCTGTTGTGTACCGTTCAACAACACCCGGAGCATCCCGCCCGTGGCGAGGGCGAGTATGCCGAGGCTCGCGCCGGTGGCCCACCGCCGTGTGATGCGTTTCGTCGCGGGTCTCCTTCTGCGCCAAGGGATAGGGCCGTGTGTGCGGCGGCTCCTGACACGAGAACCGCTTCACGGCCCTGGCGGATGGCACCAACCATCGCCGCAGGCACCGTTGTCCGCACCTTGTGCCGACCAAGCCGCAGGTCGGCACCGGACGGTGGTCGGACAACGCGGCTTGTGCGTGGACAGTCCCGCTCCAGTTCAGGGATCCTGTTGCCGACGAAGCGGTCCTGGATCGGGGGAAGGGGACCGAATGGGTTGCTCGTGGGCTCGGCCGCGGAACAGATCCTGTCTGACAAGTGATCAGTTGTATGTGGGTTGGTGGTGTGGGTAATCGTGTTGCCGTAGTGCCGTGTTCTGGCGATGCTGGGCCGATGCCAGGACAACGAAAGAGGAAGCGGCGGCAGCTCGAGGAAAGGCAGCGAGCCGCCGCTCGTCTCGCTGCTGAGGAGGGTCACTGGGAAGTGCTCTTCGAGACGCAGGATGAGACGGAATGGCGTGAGCACGTTCACCTGTTGCGAGCGTCAGAGGAGCAGTTGGACTGGTCGGCGGTGCGGGTGGACATGCTCTGTGGGCGTCTGATGCAGCCCACCACCTACCGGCTGAGCCTCTTTATTCCGGACCCCGTGGCCGATCCCGGGCAAGACCGCTGAACCTTTTCAGAGCGGCCATCAATCGACTGACGGGTGTGTTGTCGGTGTGAGGGCATGGCGAACGAGGCCCCCAGCGGTTGAGAGGGGTGCCTGAAGTCTCAACTGTTCCGCCAGGGAGCCCCGTTGGTCGCACTGGACCTGCCGCACGCCCTCGTCGAGTGGGTCACCATGCTCATCGTCACCCGGGAGGGTGACCGCCGGTGCAAGCTCCGGCCCTCGCTACGGGCGATCGTTGCGCTGGTCTATCTGCGCAGGCACGACACCCTTGTGCGGATCGCTGCCCAACGCGGACTAGGTGAGCATCCAGCCCTGGATCCCGACCGTCACGCTTCCGCTCTGGCTGGTACGGGCCGTCACGCTGCTGGTCGGCGGCGCTATCGGCTGGCTGGTTGCCCGCCGGTGGGCGAGGGGGGCCCGTCGTCAGCGACGGAAGTCCGCCCGGTGCTCCTGCAGGAAGGCGTGCAGGGTACGGGGCGGGCGGCCCAGGAGGTCCGCGACCGTGCCGGTGGGACGTTCGGGGCGGGCCTTGGCCAGTTGCTGGATCTCGATCACGTGGTCGGCGAGCCAGTCGGGCATCCCGGCGTGGTGGACCAGGCTCTCGCGCAGCTCCTGCGCGGGCAGGTCGACGTAGCGGACCCGAGTACCGGTCAGCGCGGTCAGCCGGTCCGCGAGTTCGGGGTGGCTGACGGTTTCCGGGCCGGTCAAGGTGTACGTGCCGCCGGCGAGCTCGGCCCTGGTCAGCGCGGCGGCGGCGACGTCGCCGATGTCGCGGCAGTCGACGTAGTTGCAGGGCGCGTCACCCATGGCGCCGAGGAACGCGGACCGGGCCGCCACGGCCGGGGCCAGGCGCAGCAGGTTCTGCATGAAGGCGTAGGGCCGCAGGACCGTGTGGGCGGGGCCGGCGGCGCGCAGGTGCTCCTCAACGGCGTGGTGCCCGCGGGAGACGGCGACGGGCGAGTCGGTTTCGGCGGCCGGGGCGGAGATCTTGACGATGTGGCCGATGCCGGCGGCTGCGGCGATGTCGACGGCCCGGGTTTCGAGTTCGACCTGCGCGGGGCCGTTGGCCATCGCGAGGAAGAGCTGGGTGGCGCCCTCGAAGGCGGCGTGCAGCGACCCGGGGTCGGTGGCGTCGGCGTACCGGACCTCGACGAGCGGGTCGTCGGCGGCGTCGTCTATCTGCTGCGGGGTGCGGGTCAGCGCGCGGGCGGGCACGCCGAGCGTGCGCAGGCTCTGGAGCAGCGCCCTGCCGGTGGCTCCGGTGGCTCCCATGACGGTGATCATTGTGCGTCCATTCCTCGGGTGTCGGTGGGGTGAGGGTCCAGGTCAGGCGCGGCAACGGCCGATGGCGGCCCGCCAGCGCAGGGTGACGATGGTGGTGGCGAGGGCGGCGGAGATCGGTAGGTCCAGGCGGAGCCGGTCCAGACACTTCCCCGTCGGAACGGCGGTGTGGGCGGGCAGCCAGCCCGCGGCGAACCAGCCCAGCGAGGCGGCCGCGGCGGTCGTGGCGGCGGCCAGCAGCCCCGTCAGTACCGGGCGCGGCAGGGTGGTGGTCCAGCGCCGCGGGTGTCCGCCGTGCCGCAGCCAGGCGCCGAGCAGGTACGCCACCACGGCGGAGGTGCCGGCGATGGAGGTGAATGCCGCCAGGACCAGTCCGCTCTGGCCGGTGGCGAATCCGGCCGCGCCGGCCATCAGTGCCGGGGCGGCGTAGGCGGTCAGGACTTCGCGCCACAGCGTGAACGGACGGGTGTCCGCACGGCCGGGGGTGACAGCGTCTTTCGGTGACGTCATGCGGGCCTCTCTCTCGACCCGGGGCGGGGATAAGAACCCACCCGGGCCAATCTAATTAGGCAGCTAACTATTGGGCCGGAAAACAGGCCCCGCCAAGATGCGGAGCCAGGACGGACGTGGGCCGGGCTACTCCTCGGTCAGGGCGGAACTGCCCCGCACCACGCGCGCGAGCAGATCCAGGAAGACCGCGCGCTCCTCGATGCTGAGGCCACTCACCATCTCCTCCAGCCGTCCGAAGTGCTCGGGCGCCATCTCGCGTAGGCGCTGCGCACCACGGGCGGTGAGCACGACAACCGCGCCGCGCCCGTCCTCGACGGACGCACGGCGGGCGACCAGGCCGTCCCGCTCCAGGCCGTCCACCAGGCCGGTGACCGTGGCCCGGGAGACACCGAGGTCGGCCGCCAGCCGGGACGGGGGCTTCTCCCCGCCGCAGTCCTCCAGGTCGGCGAGCAGCCGGTAACGCCCGGTCGACAGGCCGAACCGGGAGAAGTGCGCCTCGGCCGCCCGGCCGACCCGCGCACCGGCGGAGATCAGCCGCACCGCGACCAGCACCGCCTGTGGATCGACGTCGAGACCGTAACGCCCGACCTGCTGCCTGGCCTGGTCCAGCGTGGGCGCCTCGCGATCCGTCTCGTCATCCATCATGCAACTAATATGGCACCTAACTACATGGACGGTCAAGGCGCCGCAGTCGGCAACGGCGGGGCGCCGTTGCAGAGCGGCCATCAATCGGATGACGGCTGCGCTGATGGGGTGAGGGCTGCTTCCGACGGACGGCTCCAACCCTCGCCACAGGCGTCGTTGTCCGTACCGCCCATGCGGCAACGCACCAGCGCCTACCGGAGATTGGACGTGAGGGCGGGCCCGGACCGGCAGTGGCTCGCCCCGATAGCCGACGCCTCCCCAGCAGCAGCCCACTCCCGGGCCGCGTCCACATCGTCCAGCACGGCGACGCCCACCCCGCTCAGAACCCTCGTCAATCCTGGGGTCACCGACAGCACCCGTCTTGCTGGGAGTTGTCGTCGGGCGCTACGGGCAGATCCGTTTCAGCGGTAACCCGCAGGGCTCCTTGTGTGTTCTCCAGGCATGATCATGTACAAACGGCTCGCACTCAAGCGGAAGACCCACGCGAAGCTTGTGGAGAACGTTCGGCGATGCCCCCGCATGTTCGCGCACTGGCGGCTGACCACGGATGCGGAGTCGGTCTGATGATTAGGACGACAAGAGCGGTGTAACGGGCGACTGTTGCGCACGGTTCTGTGAGAGTCGAGGGGTGAAATCCCCCTCGACTCATCAGGTTTCACGGAGAGGTGGCCATCGTTATCACGCCTGATAAGGGCAGGCGCTGTGTGCTGGTGCAGGGTGGGTCAGTACCTGAGCGGCGGGGCTGTCACGATTTCCGGGAATTCGAAGTCGCTTCTGGCGGGAGCGATGCGCAGCTCCGTACGGTAGATGTGACCGGGGGTGGGGTTGGGCAGGTCGAATGTAAACTTATGTCCCCTGCCGCACGGTCGGGGCTCGGACACCCATGGCCACCCGTCGGTGTCGTCCCACGCGGTCATACGGACATGGCAGTCCGCCCCACCGTTGAGGGGGTCGAAAGCGGCTTCGAATACCACATGGGTATGGCCGTTGTTGTCGACCGTGCGCACGCACGCGTATTTGGATGCCGGGCCGGTGCAGCCGCCACCTGTGGCAGCGGCGGCAGTACCGGCCGCGCCGGCGATGGTGGCGCTCGCTGCCACGGTGGTGGTTATCGCCATTGCCGCGACGCGCTTGGATATACGAAGAGTCATTGTCTTCACCTTGCTTCATGGGTTTGGGAAGGAATGCGCTGAGCCTATGTGGGTGAAGGATGAGTTCGCCAGGCATATTTGACGTCGTATCAGGGTGCGAGGTGGCCTTCGGTGGAACCGATTGCTATGGGGGAGGGCGGTCCAGGGGGGTGGTTCTGCTAGGCGGACATACCCTCCACCACCGCGTCGGGGATCGTGGAGATCGTCCTCTTGGAGGCCTCGGCGCCAGACACCTCGGCGAGATGAGCCGAGATCTCCCCGTGCGTGAGACCCTTCGCCGACAGCTCCCCCTGGGCCGGGCGGGAGTCGGTGTCCATGGAGGACCTCAAGGACGGAGTCTTTTTTCGACCCCGGGCCCGAAGGTGCCCGACTACTGGATGGAAGTCATGCTGCCCGGCCGCACCCCGCTGGGCCGTCCGATCTGGCGCGGTGCGCATGCCGGGTCCATCCACGAGATCGTTCCGCAGGTCGCCGACCACCAGGTCGTCAGTCCCATGAATGAGCACGCCACTTGGCATATACGCCTCCCGGCGTCACCTTGTCCCGCTCCACGACGCGCCGATCATCGAGTGGGCCCCCGGTGCGGAGCACGGCCAGGAGACCGCGCGTGCCGACGTTCGTCGCCACCGCCGAGCGCCTGGGCCCGCAGCCGGTCTCCCGCCAGGCGGCACAGAGCTGACACCCTCCGGAAAGCGCCCCACCATCGCGCGCGGCGGCCGTTGTCAGTGGTGGGATGCATCATCAAGGGCATGACTTCCCAGACGTCTTTGCACGACCTTGCCCGTACGCACCTGCCCGCCGACATGGCCGCACGGTGGCTCACCCTGCTGCGCCCCGGCGCCGGTCTGGCGAAGGCCGAGCCGGGTGAGCCGCTGGCCGGGCGGCTCGGCGGGGCACCGGAGCTGCCCGAGGGCGAGGAGTGGCCGGTGTGGGAGGGGCAGGGGCCCCTCGCGTTCGTGGCCCGCGTCGACTGCGCGGCCCTGCCGGTCCACGTCCTGGACATACCGCTGCCCGCCGACGGCACGCTGTCGTTCTTCTACTTCGACGGCCAGATCGACGACGGCGAGGCGTTCGTGGCCCCGGACGAGCCGGAGACGTGGGCGGGGGCGCGGGTGATCTACGCGCCCGCCGGTGCGAAGGTGACGGAGCGCCCCACTCCCGCGGGTCTTGAGGCCTATCCCGAAGTGCCGTTGACGGCCCGTCTGGAGCCCACCGCACCCGACATCTGGCATCCGGTCGTGGAGCGGACCGTGGGCGTGGACCCCCGGGGCGAGGGATGGCCCAGCGCCTTCACCGACGCGCTCTACGACCACTCCGCAGGCCCCGGCCACCGGGTGGGCGGTCACGCCGATCCGGTGCAGAACCCGGTCGAGTTCGAGGTCGCCCACGGCGTCCTCGGCAAGGACGTGCGCTGGGACGATCCCCGCGTGGCCGAGGAGGCCGAGCGCTGGGTCCTGCTGGCGCAGTTCGACACGGACGACGACGCCGACATGATGTGGGGCGACTGCGGCGCCCTCTACTGGCTTATACGGCCCCAGGACCTGGCCGAGCGCCGCTTCGATCGGGCGATGTGCACCATGCAGTGCTGCTGAGCGGCCGGATTCCCTGAGGGTGTCGTGAAACGGCCCACTGGGACATGTCGTTCCTGGAGGCCACGAGGGTAGGGGCGGGCCTGCTCCTGATCGTCGGTGTCCCGACCCTGCTCGTCGCGATGACGGCGGTATCAGCGCATCGCCGCATGGATGTGGTCCGCTTCCGGTTCCTGCTGGCGATGCCGCTGAGCGTGTTCGCCCGGCCGCTCATCGCCTCCAGCGCGCCAGAGCCACTGGCGTTCCAGGTCATGGCACAGATCGCCTTCGCCGCACTCGTCCCGGCGCCGCTCCTGCCCGAGGACTGGGTGGGGGAGAGCGTCAGGCCAGCAGGCTCTGGCTGGTGATCAGATCGCGCACCGCCGGCAGCCCGCCCACGGCGAAGGCCTTCTGCTGCCAGTCCGCTCCGGTCCTCTCGCGCAGGACGTACCCCGCGCGGACGGTGTGAACCGGATTCACCCTTCTGGGGTCGGCGGTGGTGCGGGCCGTAGGTGACTGGATCGAAGCCCTCCGTCCGTTTCGGGCGGAGCTGTCGGGTACCCGGCAGTCATGACCTTGTGCAGCATAGAACTGGCCGCGGGCAGGGACTTGGCGGTCGGCGCGGCCCCCTTCGTCGTCGGCGTGGTTCTCGTCGCGCTGCTCATCGCCCTGGTGTGGCGCGGGCAACGCAGGCGGGCCCGGGTGCCGCGGCCGGAGGAGCAGCCACGGCTGCCCGAGTCGGGGCCGGTGGGCGAGATCATCGAGCGGCGCGAGCCGGATGAGGTGCCGCGTGACGTGCCGCGGTCGACCCCGCACAGACTTCCCGGCTTCGGGAACTCCGGCACCCGTCCGTCCGGGGCCCAGCAGGATGCGTCGACGGACGATCGCTCTCGCGGGGGCGGCCGGCCGCAGGAGTGAGGCTGGGGCCGGGCGTCGCTTTCGGCGGTGATCGCCGATCTGGCCCGGCCGGTGTGTCCGCCTGGTGCTACGGGGTACCCGGCGGCCATCACCCCCGTACGGCGCACAGACGTACGGGCATGCAGAAGTACAAGCAGACCGTACAGGCACACGTAGAGAAGCAAGGAGAAGGCACATGACCACCGCACGCGACATCATGACGCCCGGCGCCGAGTGCGCCGCGGCCCAGGAGTCCGTCCTGGAGGCCGCCGTCAAGCTCACCGAGCTCGGCGTGGGATCGCTGCCCATCTGCGGCAGTGACAACCGGCTGAAGGGCGTGATCACTGACCGTGACATCGTCGTCAAGGTGCTGGGTGCGGGCAAGGACCCCGCCGAGACCACCGCCGGCGAGCTTGCCCAGGGCGAGGCCGTCACCATCGGCGCGGACGACGACGTGGACGAGATCTTCACGACGATGAAGTCCCACCGCGTCCGGCGGCTGCCCGTCATCGACGGCCACACCCTGGTCGGCATGGTCGCCCTGGCGGACGTGGCGCGGTCGCTGCCCTCACCGCAGGTCGGCGACCTCCTCGAAGTCCTGTCGAGCTGAGACATCGGAGCAAGGAGCCGCGCACACACGGAAAGGACCGAGCACCCATGCGGATCGCATTCCTCACCGCGCCCGAGGGCGTGGAGCAGAAAGAGCTGACCGAACCGTGGCAGGCGGTACGTGCCACCGGCGGCGTGCCCGTGCTGGTCTCCACCGAGAAGGGGGAGATCCAGGCCTTCCACCACCTCGACAAGGGGGACACGTTCCCGGTCGACGAGATCGTCGGCGAGGCGGATGTGGCGGAGTTCGACGGACTCGTCCTGCCCGGCGGGGTGGCCAACCCCGACTTCCTGCGGCTCGACGAGAAGGCCGTGGCGTTCACCAAAGCCTTCTTCGACACGGGCAAGCCGGTGGCGGCGATCTGCCACGCGCCCTGGACGCTGGTGGAGGCGGATGTGGTGCGCGGGCGGGTCCTGACGTCCTGGCCGAGCCTGCGGACGGACATCCGCAACGCCGGCGGTGACTGGGTCGACGAGCAGGTGAAGATCTGCGACCACGGGCCGAACATCCTGATCACCAGCCGTAAACCGGACGATCTGCCCGCCTTCTGCGAGGCGCTGACCAGGGAGTTCGACAAGAAGGGGAGGACCGTACGGTGACCGACGCCAAGCAGACGCAGCGAGACGCCTTCCGGGCACACGATCCCGCGTCGGGCCCGCTGACCACCGACCAGGCAGTCACGGTGGACCACACCGACGACTCCCTGCGGGTCGGCGAACGCGGGCCCACCTTGCTGGAGGACTTCCACTTCCGGGAGAAGCTGACCCACTTCGACCACGAGCGGATCCCGGAGCGCGTGGTGCACGCGCGCGGCGCGGGTGCGTACGGGTACTTCCAGCCGTACGAGTCCTGTGCAGCCTTCACGCGGGCCGCGTTCCTGCAGGACCCCGACGTCAAGACGCCCGTGTTCGTGCGGTTCTCGACGGTGCAGGGCCCGCGCGGCTCCGCCGACACCGTACGGGACATACGCGGCTTCGCCACCAAGTTCTATACCTCGCAGGGCAATTACGACCTCGTGGGCAACAACGTTCCCGTCTTCTTCATCCAGGACGGCATCAAGTTTCCTGACTTCGTGCACGCGCTGAAACCCGAGCCGCACAACGAGATCCCCACCGGGGCCTCGGCCCACGACACCCTGTGGGACTTCGTGTCCCTCCAGCCGGAGACGCTGCACGCCATCATGTGGCTGATGTCGGACCGGGCGATTCCGCGCAGCTTCCGGATGATGCAGGGGTTCGGGGTGCACACCTTCCGCTTCGTCGACGCGGAGGGGAACGGGACCTTCGTGAAGTTCCACTGGACGCCGAAGCTCGGTGTCCAGTCGCTGGTGTGGGACGAGGCCCAGGAGTGCCAGGGGCGCGATCCGGACTTCCACCGCCGAGATCTCTGGCAGGCCATCGAGGCGGGGGATTTCCCCGAGTGGGAGCTCGGCGTCCAACTCGTGCCGCAGGACGACGAGTTCGCCTTCGACTTCGATCTGCTCGACGCCACCAAACTCATCCCCGAGGAGCAGGTGCCCGTGCGGCCCATCGGCCGTATGGTTCTGGACCGCAACCCCGAGAACTTCTTCGCCGAGACCGAACAGGTCGCCTTCCACACCGCCAACGTGGTGCCCGGTATCGACTTCACCAACGACCCGCTGCTCCAGGCCCGGAACTTCTCCTACCTGGACACCCAACTGCTGCGCCTGGGCGGCCCCAACTTCGCCCAGCTGCCGGTGAACCAGCCCGTCGCAGCGGTCCGTACCAACCACCGCGACGGCCCGCACCAGAGCGCCGTCCACTCCGGCGCCACCAGCTACACCCCCAACTCCCTCGGCGGGGGCTGCCCCGCCATCGCGGGGGCCGCGGCGGACGCCTACCGGCACCACGTGGAACGCGTGGACGGCGAAACCATCCGCCGCCGCAGCGCGAGCTTCCAGGACCACTACAGCCAGGCGGCCCTGTTCTGGAACAGCATGGCCGACTGGGAGAAGCAGCACATCGTCGACGCCTTCCGCTTCGAGCTGGGCAAGGTCGAGGCGATGGGCGTACGGGCGCGTACCGTCGATGTGCTGGCGTCGGTGGACGGGACGCTGGCCAGGGCGGTCGCCGAAGGCATCGGCGTCCCCGTGCCGCGCCAGGGTGCCGAGCGCCACAAGGGGAGTTCGCCCGCGCTCAGCCAGGAGTCGCAGCGCGGCGACGGCTCCATCCGCACCCGCCGGATCGCCCTCCTGGTGGCCGACGGCCTCGACACGGAACACCTCGCGCCGCTCCGCGAGGCACTGTCCTCGCGCGGTGCGACCGTGGAGGCCATCGCCCCGCACGACGGCAAGATCACCGGCCGGGACGGCAGCGGCTATGTCGTCGACCGGTCCCTGCCGACGGTCGCCTCTGTGCTCTACGACGCGGTCCTGCTGCCGGACTGTCCGCCCGGAGACTCACCGCTGCTCACCCAGGAGGCCGCGGTGCGCTTCGTCCGTGACGCCTACCGCCACGGCAAGCCCATCGGCGCCCTGGGCTCGGCGGTGGCCCTGCTGGAGCGCCTGGGCGTCACCGCCGACAGCGGGCAGGGCGTCGTCACGGCTCCCTCGGCGCCGACCCCGGACGAGGGCGAGGAGTTCACCGGCCGCTTCACCGAGGCGGTCGCCGCCCACCGGCACTGGAACCGCCCTGCGTTGCGACACTGAACCATTGAACCCACGCGTCAGCCCCAGGGGACGACCGGACGTCCCCTGGGGCTGACGCATGGCCTGATCCCGGTCACACCTTCCGGCGGCGCCTGATCTCGGTCACACCTTCCGGCGGCCCAAGGGACGGGTCGCGGGGCCTTGGACGACCTTCCCGTCGGTGTCGAAGCGGGAGCCGTGGCAGGGGCACTCCCAGGTGTGCTCCGCGCTGTTGAAGGCGACCAGGCAGCCCAGGTGGGTGCAGCGTGCCGAGAGGGCGTGCGCTTCGCCCCGCTCGTCGCGGTAGACGGCGCAGCGCTCGCCGTCGATGCGGACCACGGCCCCGCTGCCCGGCTCGATGTCGGCGACGTCCTTGGCCTGCGGCGGGCGCAACCGGTCGCCCACGAAGTGGCGTGCGACGTTCGCCTGGTGGTGCAGGAACGCCGGAGCCTGGCGCACCGTGCTGAGGATGCGGGTGGGGTCGTAGAGGTCGCTCCACGGCAGTCGGTCGTCGGTGATGAGCGCGGTGAGGAGGCGGCCGGCCATGATGCCGCCGCTCATGCCCCAGCCGCCGAACCCGGTGGCGACGTAGGCGTGGGAGGCTCGTGCGTGGAGATGGCCGACCAGGGGGACCTGGTCGGTGGGGTCGGTGTCTTGGGCGGCCCAGCGGTGGGTGATGGTGATGCCGGGGAAGTGCTGTTGTGCCCAGTCGGTGAGCAGGTCGAAGCGCGCGGGGGTGTCCTCCGCGCCGGGGTTGAAGCTCTCGCCGGTGACGATCAGCAGCCGTCGGCCGTCCTCGTAGGGTGCGGTCCGTACCGAGCGGGTGTTGAGTTCCGGGGTGATGTACATGCCCTGGGGGTCGCGGTCGGCGGGGATCGGCGCGGCGACGGCGAGTTCGCGGTGCGTGGCCAGGCGGGTGAACAGCATCGCCCGGTCGAAGATGGGGTAGTGGGTGGCCACGACGACGTCGTGGGCGGTCACCGTCGCCCCGGTCTCGGTGGTCACCCGGCAGGGCTCGCCCTCGTCCAGGCCCACGGCAGTGGTGTGCTCGTAGATCCGACCGCCGTGGGCGCGCAGGTCGTCGGCGAGGGCCAGGAGGTATTTGCGCGGGTGGAACTGGGCCTGGTCCGCCAGCCGTACGGCGCCCGCCACGGCGTAGGGCAGTCCTGTCTCCGGGACGAATTCGGCGGGAAGGCCCGCCGACCGGGCCGCCTCCGCCTCCGCTCGAAGCTCCCCTGTGCGGCTCGCATCGCGCAGGTAGGTGTAGGCCGGGACGCGTTCCCAGTCGCAGTCGATGCCCAGCTCGTTCACGATATGGGCGGCGTGTTCGACGGCGTCCGTCTGTGAGCGCGCGTACAGGTGGGCGGCCTCCGTGCCGCGAGTGCGCAGCAGCCGGTCGTAGGCGAAGGTGTGCAGTGCGGTGAGTTTGGCGGTGGTGTGGCCGCTG
Source organism: Streptomyces sp. TLI_146 (assembly GCF_002846415.1). Lineage (NCBI taxonomy): Bacteria > Bacillati > Actinomycetota > Actinomycetes > Kitasatosporales > Streptomycetaceae > Streptomyces > Streptomyces sp. TLI_146. The sequence continues at coordinate 370,375 of NZ_PJMX01000001.1, read as the reverse complement.
ACGCCCCGGGCGATCCGTCCGGCTTCGAGGACGACCACGCTGCGGTCGGCACGGGCGAGTTCCCATGCGGTGCTCAGACCGGCGATGCCCGCTCCGAGAACGACCGCATCGGCTTCGGTGTCCGTGTCCAGAGGTGGATACGCAGTGCCGGGAGCGGTTTCGATCCAATACGATCCGCCGGTTGTCCGCGTCTCTTTCATGCGCACCGGGTGCCCTTCGACAGGCCGACGACACCTTGGGCACTCGCCCGGTACGGCCGGCGGGACGCACACGCGCCCCGCCGCGGCCCGGACCGCCTTCGGTCAGCTGCCGCCCAGTGCGCGCTTGAGCTGGGCCTTGTTCATGTCGGAGCGGCCGTGGATGTTGCGGCGCTGGGCCTCGGCGTAGAGCTGGTCGTACGTCGGTCCCTCGGAGCCGCTGTGCGAGCGCTGGCCACCGCGCTTGGAGGACGACATGTCCTGCGTGGAGCTCTTGCTGGCGGTCTTGGACTCGCCGGAGCGGGCGCGCTCCTTGTTGACGGTCCTGGCGGCGATCTCCTTCGCCCGCTTGGTGCTCTCGCCGCGCTGCTCGGCACCTTCCTTGATGTGCTCGTACTGGCGTTCCCGCTTGGGGCTGGATCCGCGAGGTATGACGACTCCTTGGCTGGTTCGATTACGGTGTGTTCGCCATCTGATCCTGAAAGTCACCTCGCAATCGGCTCGGCGAAGGGCCGCGGACGATGACGGCCGAACGGCGCAGAGCACGCCCACGCACGGGTGGACGGGGTTATCGGAAGCGGCTGATGGGGCACCCGGCCGTCATGCATCTCGATCACCATGAGGCCCCCGTGTTGGAAGCCCTCGCCCGGTATCGCGAGGCGGACGAGCTCGGGTTCACCCCGCCCGGCCACAAACAGGCGCGGGGCGCCGATCCCGCTGTGCGGGCGGTGCTGGGAGACGCGGTCTTCCACGGCGACGTGCTGGCCAGCGGAGGCCTGGACGACCGGCGCACCAAGGGCCGGGTGCTGGAACGGGCCGAGGAGCTGATGGCGGACGCGGTCCACGCGGAGCACACCTTCTTCTCCACCTGCGGCAGCTCGCTGTCGGTCAAGGCGGCCATGCTCACCGTCGCCGCGCACGGCCAGAAGCTCCTGGTGGGCCGTGACGCGCACAAGTCAGTGATCGCGGGGCTGATCCTGTCCGGTATCGAGCCGGTGTGGATCGAGCCGCAGTGGGACCGGGAGCGCCACCTCGCGCACCCGCCCTCGGCCGACGCCTTCGAGCGGGCCTTCGCCGAGCACCCGGACGCCCGGGGTGCCCTGGTGACCAGCCCCACCCCGTACGGCTCGGCTGCCGCGCTGCGGGACATCGCCGAGGTGTGCCACCGGCGGTCGTGCCCGCTGATCGTGGACGAGGCATGGGGCGCGCACCTGCCGTTCCACCCGGCCCTGCCGTCGTGGGCGATGGATGCCGGGGCCGACGTGTGCGTCACCAGCATCCACAAGATGGGCAGCGGACTGGAACAGGGCTCCGTCTTCCACCTCCAGGGCAACCTGATCGACCCGGCCGCGCTCGCCTCCCGCGCCGACCTCCTGGGCACCACCAGCCCCTCGGTGCTGCTGTACGCGGGCATCGACGGATGGCGCCGCCAGATGGCCCTGCACGGCCACCGCCTGATGAGCCGGGCGCTGGACCTCGCGGCCGAGGTCCGCGCGGACATCGAGGCGATCGACGGCCTGCACGTCAACGACGAGGACGACTTCTGCGGCCCGGGTCTCGCGGCCGAGTTCGATCCGCTGCCCGTCGTCATCGACATCGCGCGGCTCGGCACCACGGGCTATCGCGCCGCCGACTGGACGCGCGCCCAGCACCACATCGATTTTCACCTCTTCGACCACCGGCGGATCAGCGCGCAGCTCACCCACGCCGACGACGCCGCCACCACCGGGCGCCTGCTGACCGCGCTGAGGGGCCTCGTCGAGCACGCCGACGCTCTGCGGCCCGCGCCGGAGGTCGCCGTTCCCGACCCCGAGAACCTGCGGATGAAGCAGTCCTGGCTGCCCAGGGACGCCTACTTCAGCACCACGGAGGACGTGTCCTGGAAGGAGGCGGCGGGGCGTGTCGCGGCGGAGATGGTCACGCCGTACCCGCCGGGCATTCCGGTGGTTCTGCCGGGTGAGGAACTGACCGAGCCGGTGCTGCGCTACCTGCGCAGCGGCGTCGAGGCCGGGATGAACCTCCCCGACGCGGCGGACACACAGCTGGAGACCGTACGGGTCGTCGCCGAGGACTGACGTGCCCGCGACGCACCAGGCGGGAGGCCTGGCCACTGCCCGGAGGGCGGGGTGTCATGGCGACGAGGGAGGGTACCGGGGAGGCGTTCGCGGTTCACCGACCCGGTTCGGGGAGCGCGGCCCGAACGGCGACACGGACACCCGGCGTCCACCGCAGTGCGAAGGAAGTGGCCATGAGGATGAACGGACAGGACACGCCGGGCCCCCGTGACGACGCCACGCCCGAGCTGCCCCTCGCCACTCAGGAGTCCACCCGGCCCCCCGCGGGCAAGGAGCGGGAGCTGCCGCGCGACCACAGCCAGGCGATCCTGGAGGCCGCCAAGCAGGTGGGCGCCATCCTGAAACGGGCCGGGCACAAGTTCGCGCTGGCCGGGAGCGTGGCGGTCTACGCCCACGGCGGCAACGGAACGCTCCAGCACGACGCCGACTTCTGCGTGCTTCCCGAGGACGCCGAAGCCGTGGCCGCGTCACTGCGCGAGGCCGGGCTCGACGTCCACCACCCGCCGGAGGACTGGCTGCTGAAGACCACCTGCTTCGACCAGAACGTCGACCTCATCTTCGAGCTGGCCCACCGCCCGGTCACCGTGGACCTGCTGGCGCGTGCGGAGGAGCTGCCCGTCGACTCCGTGCACATGCCGGTGCTCTCGGCGACTGATGTCCTGGTCAGCCTGAACAGCGCCTTCTCCGAGCACCACTGCGACTTCGGGGCCGTGCTTCCGGTGGCCCGCGCGCTGCGCGAGAAGGTGGACTGGAGCGATGTGCGGCGCCGGTGCGCGGACGAGCCGATGCCGGCCGCGTTCCTCTTCCTCCTGGAAAGGCTGCACGTCATCGAACCCGAGCAGCCCTCCGCACCCCCGCGGGAGCAGCCATGAAAGACCAGCCGGAGAGCCTGGAATACCGCGTCGCCCACCTCGCCGACCGGCTCGCCGCCGGTGAGTGGGGCGAGCTGGGTGTACGGGCCGAGGCCCGTGGTGGGGCGGTCCTGCTGACCGGAACCGTGCCGTCGGCCGAGTGCCGCGACGACATCATCCGTACCGCCCGCGAAGCGCTCGCGGACCTGCCCGTGCACTGTGACCTCGTCGTCGCGGAGACAGCGGCGCCTGCCCATGCGGAGGACCTGCCATGACCCGGATCGCGGCCGTCGGCGACATCCACATGGGCCCGGACAACGAGGGCACGCTCCGACCCGCCTTCGAGACACTGCCGGAGTGCGCGGACGTCCTGCTGCTGGCCGGCGACCTCACCCGGCACGGGACGGCGGAGGAGGCGCGGGTCGTGGCGCGGGAGATCAAGGACCTGGCCGTTCCGGTGGTCGCCGTGCTGGGCAACCACGACCACCACAACGACAACCCGGAGCTGGTCACGGAGATCCTCAAGGACGCCGGAGCCCATGTCCTGGAGGGCGAGGCCACCGTCGTCACCCACGGCGGCCACCGGATCGGCGTGGCCGGTACCAAGGGCTTCGGCGGAGGCTTCGTGGGTCGCTGCGCGGGCGAGTTCGGCGAACCCGTCATGAGGGAGTTCGTACGCTACTCACGCCACCGCGCCGATACCCTGCGAGTGGCCTTGGAGGACCTGGGGCAGCGGGAGTGCGACGTACGGATCGCCCTGACGCACTTCTCGCCCGTTCCCGACACCCTGGCCGGCGAGCCCCTGGAGATCTATCCGTTCCTCGGCAGCTATCTGCTCGCCGAGGCCATCGACACGGCGGGCGCCGACCTCGCCGTACACGGTCACGCCCACTCCGGTACGGAACACGGCCGCACCAGCGGGGGAGTGCGGGTGCGCAACGTGGCGCAGCCGGTGATCGGCGGGGCCTTCCACGTCTACAGGCTGCCCGGCCGCGACGGACCGCGACGGAGGCCCGCCGAGTGGCGATGCGGCCTCCTCGGCGGGCCCGGTGGCGTAGGGGCTCATTGACGGCTCACTGCGCAGGCCGCCGTCCGGAACGGACCGCTTATCCGAAGAGTGCGGTGGCGGCCTTCTTGAGCGCCCCGGGCTGCGCCGGGCGCCGGGGGGCGTTCGCGCGGACCTCGATCATGCGTGCGCCGATCTCCTGGAGTTCCTTGCGGCCCAGAGCCGAGCGCACCTTGGGGAACCAGTCGCTCTCCTCCTCGTCCATGTGGTGGCTCACCGACTCGATCAGAACGGTCGTCTTTGCGTCGAAGCGTTCGTCGTCAGGGCCCATGAGGTCCAGCTCGGCGCAGAGCAGGTCGGCCACGTGGTGCTCCTCGAAGGACTCCAGGATGTCGGACTCCAGGTCCGGGACGAGCACGCGGACCTTGGGGTACATGACCTGGTTCTCGATGTAGGTGTGGACGGTCAGGGCTTCCACGATCTTGTCGACGAGGTTGTGCTTGGTGGCCTTCGCATCCGCACCCGCGGCCTGGAAGGCCCGGAACAGCTTGCGGATCTCCTTGTGGTCGTCCTTGAGAAGCACGATGGCATCGGTGGACATGACGGCTCCCTTTCGGCGTTGCCTTCCAACGGTGTCCGTCAGGTACCCACAGGTCATGCTCACACCCGGGGAAGAAGGCCACGATTTCCTACCTTTTGAGCGCATGACTCCCGCCCCAGCGGACATACGCCCCCGCGGAACGGCCGGCGCGGGACGTGAGCGCGGGTTTTCCGGCCCGCGCCCCGTTCCACCAGAAGGTGAACCCCGCGTTCCCGAGGAGCGGAAGCACATCGGCCGCGAGCTCGGCATCTCCCAGATGCACGTCTGCCGGCTGCTCCGGCAGTGCTGCGAGAACCTGCGCGACGAGACGATGTGCGCCGCGCCCGGAGAGGCCGCGTGAGCCTGCGCGCCGAGGTCAGCTCGCCGGGTAGGGCGCGGCCTTGAGGCGGCGGGCGAGATGGGCGGTGTTGGCGGCCAGGGTCGCCGTCGTGGCGGCGGTCTTCTCGGGAGTCTTGTCGAGGTCCTGGTAGTCGGTGCCGTGCATGGCCTCGCCCACCCAGTACGTCACCGCGTTGGGCGCCAGGCTGAAACCCACGTCGTTCAGGCCCTGGAACAGGTCGGCGCTCACGTTGTGGGCGCCGTCCTCGTTGCCGACCACACACACCCCCGCGACCTTGCCGTACGTGAGCATCCGGCCCTCGTCGTCGGTCTCGCCGATCTCCGCGTCGAGGCGCTCCAGGACGCGCTGGGCGAGACTGCACGGGTGGCCCAGCCAGATGGGGGTGGACAGGATCAGGATGTCGGACGCGAGGATGGTCTCGCGGATGCCGGGCCACGCGTCCCCGTCGCCCATGTCGGTCTCCACGCCCGGTTTGACATCGTGGTCCGCCACGCGGATCACCTTGCCGGTGACCCCGTGCTCCTTGAGCGCTTCCATGGTCTGCTCGGCCAGGAGCTGGGAGCTGGAGGATGCGGGGGAGGGGCGCAGCGAGCACACCAGCGCCACCGCGCGCAGCGGGGTCGTGGACGTGGCTTCGGTAGGCGTCTGTGCTGGTTCCATGAACAGACCAGTTCCCCGGTCCTTCGATTCGTACCAGCCTTCTTCCCGTCTTCGACGGACGCGAGGGGGTACCCGGCGGGTGTGCGACTGGAGGTGTGACCCATGGTGGGATTCGGAACCGAGAAGGACCTGGGCGGGCAGTCCGCGCTGGTCACCGGTGGCTCGCGGGGACTGGGGCTGCTGATCGCGGCCCGGCTGGCCGTTCGCGGCTGCCAGGTCACGATCGCCGCCAGGGACGCGGCGGAACTCGAACGCGCGGCCCAGTGGATCGAGCGACACACCGGGGTCCCGGCGTCGACCCAGGTGTGCGACGTACGGGAGGAGGCGGCGGTCGCGAAGGCCGTACGGCGGGTCGCCACCGACCAGAACGGGCTCGACCTGGTCGTCGCCAACGCTGGCGTCATCCAGGTGGCCCCGGTCGACGCACTCGACGCCGACGCGTTCCAGGACGCCATGTCGACCATCTTCGACGGCGCAGTCCATGTCTCCATGGCCGCGCTGCCCCACCTGCGCGAGAGCTCCGCCGGTGGCCGGCTGGCGCTCATCGGCTCGGTGGGCGCCCTGCTCGCCGTCCCGCATCTGCTCCCGTACTCCTGCGCCAAGGCGGCCGTGGGCGTGCTCGGCGAGGGCCTGCGCAGTGAACTGGACGGAACGGGCGTCTCCGTGACCACGGTCCACCCCGGTCTGATGCGCACCGGTTCCCACCTCCAGGCCGAGTTCGGGGGCCAGTCCTCGCGTGAGTTCGCCTGGTTCTCCGGCCTCGCGGGCGCTCCCGTCGTCTCCATGGACGCCGAGCGGGCGGCGGAGAAGGTCGTACGGGCGCTGGAGCGCCGCCGCACCCGGGTCGTCCTGACTCCGGCGGCGCACGCCGCCGGACTGGCCCATGGTGTGGCCCCCACCGTCGTGACACGCCTGTCGGGAGTGGCGAACCGGTTCCTGCCCGACGCCGACGGGACGGCGGGCGGCGGAGGGCGCATCCGACAGGGGCACGCGCTCAACGACGTCCCTCGCGGAGGCTGGCCGGAGAAGATCCGCAAGCTGGGCAGTGCCCTCAACGACCGCGCCGCACGCCGCTACAACCAGATGACGCCGGGGCCGCCCACGAGCGCCACCTAGCACTGGGTAGGCGCAGGGTCAGGGCTTGAGCAGCGTCTTCACCATGCCGTCCTCCTTCGCCTGGAACATCGCGTACGCCTTCGGGGCCTGCTCCAGGGACATGGCGTGCGTCTTGAACGAGTCGACGCCGAGCGGGTCCTCGTCCGTCAGCAGGGGGAGGATGTCCTTCACCCAGCGCCATACGTTGGCCTGCCCCATACGCAGCTGGATCTGCTTGTCGAACATGGTCAGCAACGGCATCGGACTGGCCGCCCCGCCGTACACCCCCGACAGGGACAACGTGCCGCCCCGGCGGACGAGTTCGATGCCGGCGTACAGGGCCGAGAGGCGGTCGATCCCCGCGCGCTCCATCAGCGGCTGGGCCACCGCGTCGGGCAGCAGACCGGTCATCCACTGTGCGGCCTTGGCGAACGGGGCGCCGTGCGCCTCCATGCCGACGGCGTCGATGACGGCGTCCGCGCCGCGCCCCTCGGTGAGCTCCCGGACGGCCTCCGCGACCTCCTCGCTTCCCCGGCGCACGTCGAGGCAGGTCACACCGTGCGCGTGGGCGCGCGAGAGGCGCTCGGGGACGAGGTCGACGCCGATGACGGTACGGGCACCCTGATGCTGGGCGATGCGGGTGGCCATGTCGCCGATGGGCCCGAGGCCCAGAACGGCGACTGTGCCGCCCTCGGGAACGTCCGCGTACGCGACTGCCTGCCACGCCGTGGGCAGCACGTCGGAAAGGTAGACGAAGCGGTCGTCGGGCGGACCGTCGGGCACCTTGATGGGGAGTTTGTTGCCGAACGGGACGCGCAGGAGCTCCGCCTGTCCGCCCGGGACCTGTCCGTACAGCTTCGTGTAGCCGAAGAGCGAGGCCCCCATGCCGCGGTCGCGCACCTGAGTGGTCTCGCACTGGGAGTGGAGCCCCTGGTTGCACATGAAACAGTCACGGCACGAGATGTTGAACGGGATGACCACCCGGTCTCCCGGGGAGAGCTCCGACACGTCCGGCCCGACCTCCTCGACGACACCCATCGCCTCGTGGCCGAGGATGTCGCCGGGGTCCAGATACGGCCCGAAGAGCTCGTACAGATGCAGGTCGGAGCCGCAGATCCCGGTCGAGGTGACCCGTACGACGATGTCGTCCGGCTGCTCGATCCGCGGATCGGGAACGGTTTCCACCCGGACGTCCCGCTTGCCCTGCCAAGTAAGTGCGCGCATGACGTGCTGCTCCTGCCGCTCAGGTCGTCGATGGCCGTGTGTGGGCCCCTTTCTCGGCGTCCGGGTGCCCGCCGGGGAGGAGAGGTAACGGCCGCCGAGCACCGACCGTGCCCATACACGCGGCCGCTAGGGCGCCAGCAGCTCCGCCATAGTCCCCGCAGCAGTTGTTGAACAGCGCGTGCACACGGGTGCCGCGACGGGCAGCGGGGGAGCGGCATGGATGCTCACCCGCCACTGGTCGACATCGCGCCGGGTCAGGGCGAGAACGGCGGCGGTCCCAGTGGACGGGTCCGGCACTGAGGGGCGCGGCTCACAACGCCGCCCGCACGCGCCGGGCCCGCAGGCAACGACGCATCTCCTCCGCGTACGGAAGCGCTACGCCCAGGGTGATGGTGGCGGCCAAGGCGGCCAGATAGCGTGCGGGAAGAGGCCTGTCCTTGGGCAGCAGCTTCCAGTCGTCGGGACCCGGGCCGCCCCGCAGCGTCGCCCGGACCGCTTCGGGGTGCAGGCACGCGGCGAACGCCATCGCCGTCAGGGGAAGGACTTCGAGGAAACTGTGGATGTGCTGCTCGATCGGGCGGACCTCGCGCTCCTTGGTGGCAAGGTTCACGTCCCACAGAGCGGTGGCGCCGTGGGCGAGCGCGGCGCCGCCCATGGTGGAGAGCACCAGCGGGTTGATCCTCGCGAGCAATCCCACCGTCACGGGGAGGCCGGCCTCGGTCATCATCAGCGCGTGCACGGCCGACTCGCGCACGCCCGAGGTGTCCTCGATCCGGGTGCGCCGGTGCATCCACCAGTCGGCGAGGCCCGGCACCACCCACAGGGGCAGCACACCGTAGAGCAGAAACTGCCGGTTGGCCTCCTCGGTTCCGGACACGGGAGTGGAGAGGGGGAGGTCACGGCCCCGTCGCCAGCGGATCCAGGTACGGGAGGGCAGGCCGGTGACGCGTGCGTGGGGACTCGGCATGGCAATCCATCTCGCCTTCTCGTCGCGTGCTTCCGTCGTGAGCTTCCTCGTACGGGACAAGCCTCCCTGCGGGTGACCGGCCTCGCGCGCCGAAAACCTGCGGGCCGCAACCGGGGCACGGCCGTGCGGCCGCCCAGGCACGGGGCAGCCGCTCATTCGCGCTCCGCGGTCGGCCCGCCCTGCCCGTACCCGCCACTTGCGGCTGATCCCCGGTGGCAAGGAAGGCCCGGCCGACCGTACGCGGACCGGACACCAGGAGTCGGACGCGGCCTGGGCCGTGCCCCGGGGCACCCCGGCGCTCGGGGCGGGGGTGCCGGAGCGGTCGGCGCGCGTGGGGCGTGGCCGGGGTGGGTGTGGTCGGGTACTTCGGTTGTGCCGGGCCACACCCACCCGTGGTCACAGAGCTCTGGTCAGGCGGTCGGTGAGCAGCCGGGTGAAGCGGGCCGGGTCGGGCAGGTCGCCGCCTTCGGCGAGCAGTGCGCTGCCGTATACCAGCTCGGCGATCTCCGCCAGTGCGGGGTCATCGGCGTTGGCGGCGTGTGCGGTGCGCAGTGCGGTGATCAGCGGGTGCGTGGGGTTGAGTTCCAGGATCCGCTTGACGGTGGGCAGTTGCTGCCCCATCGCCCGGTACATCTTCTCCAGAGTCGGCGTCACGTCGTGGGCGTCGCCGACGATGCACGCAGCCGATGTGGTCAGTCGGGACGACAGGCGGACCTGCTTGACCTGCTCGGACAGGGTGGTGGCCAGCCACGTCAGCAGGGCGGCGAAGTCCTGCTCGCGCTGGGCCTTGTCGGCGTCGGTTTCCTGGTCGCCGTCGGCGGATGCGTCGAGGTCGACCTGGCCCTTGGCGATTGACTGCAGACGGTGCCCGTCGAAGGCCGGGACCTGGTCCACCCACACCTCGTCGACGGGGTCGGTGAGGATCAGGACCTCGTATCCCTTGGCGGTGAAGGCTTCCATGTGCGGGGAGTTCTCCACCATCGCACGGGTCTCGCCGGTCAGGTAGTAGATGCTCTCCTGGCCGTCCTTCATGCGCTCCACGTACTGGCGCAGCGTGGTGGTCTTCTCCGGGTCGTGGGTGGAGGCGGCCGACACCAGCTCAAGCAGGGCATCGGTGTTGTCCGTGTCCTCGATCAGGCCCTCCTTCAGCGCGCGGCCGAACTGCGTCCACACCTTCGCGTAGCGCTCGGCGTCTTTGGCCTGCATGTCCTTGAGGGCGCCGAGGACTTTCTTGACCAGACGTCGGCGCACGCCGCGGATCTGGCGGTCGTGCTGGAGGATCTCGCGGGAGACGTTGAGTGACAGGTCGTGGGCGTCGACGACGCCCTTGACGAAGCGCAGGTAGTTGGGCATGAGCGCTTCGCAGTCGTCCATGATGAACACCCGCTTGACGTACAGCTGCACGCCGGGCTTGGTCTCGCGGGAGAACAGGTCGAAGGGTGCCTGCGAGGGGATGAACAGCAGCGCCTCGTACTCGAAGGTGCCTTCGGCGCGCATATGGATCGTCTCGGCCGGGGCCTGCCAGTCGTGGCTGATCTGCTGGTAGAACTCGTGGTATTCGTCCTCGCTCACCTCGCTGCGAGGCCGGGCCCACAGGGCCTTCATCGAGTTGAGCGTGTCGATGTCGCGCGTGGTCTCGCCGTCGGCGTTGGTGTGTTCGGTGGCCATCCGGATCGGCCAGCGGATGAAGTCCGAGTACTGCTTGACGATCTGACGGATCTTCGGCTCGGACAGGTAGTCGGCGAGCCCGTCCTCGCTGTCGGTGGGCTTGAGGTGCAGGGTGACCGTGGTGCCCACGGGCAGGCCGTCGACTTCCTGGATGGTGTAGACGCCCTCGCCGTCGGACTCCCACTGCGTACCGGAGGAGGTGCCGGCCCGCCGGGTGCGCAGGGTGACTTTGTCGGCCACCATGAATGCCGAGTAGAAGCCGACCCCGAACTGCCCGATCAGGCTCTCGGCGGTGGCGGTGTCCTTGGACTCCTTGATCTTCTGTAGCAGGTCGGCGGTGCCGGACTTGGCGATCGTGCCGATCAGCTCCACGAGATCGTCCCGGCTCATACCGATCCCGTTGTCACGGACGGTCAGTGTGCGGGCGTCCTTGTCGGCCTCCAGCCAGATGTGGAGGTCGGTGGTGTCCTCGACGAGGCTGGAGTCGGTCAGTGATTCCAGCCTCAGCTTGTCCAGTGCGTCGGAGGCGTTCGAGATCAGCTCGCGCAGGAAGATGTCCTTGTTCGAGTAGATCGAGTGAATCACCAGCCGGAGCAACTGGCGGGTCTCAGCCTGGAATTCCAGCGTCTCGGCATTGCTGCCCATGCGGGTCTCTTTCTGTGGGAACGTCATGTACGGATAGGACTCGGCCGCGACGGACACATGCCGCCTCGGCGTGGTTCGCGGCGGGCCGGAGGGCACCCGCTCTCGTGGTGACCTCCTGTAACGGCCGTCGCCGTGTGTTGTCGAATCCCCTGAGTCTGCCCGGAGGGGCTCGCGCGCCGGGCGCTGAAGCGACCTGGAGTCCGACGCAGGTGCTCAGGTGTCGTCAGCTGCTGTCGCCGCGAGCTGCTCGTCGAGGGTGTCCAGGGATGTGGCGAGGTCGGTGTGGTGGGCGTCGAGGTAGGGGCGCATGGCGGTGAGGGGGGCGATCAGCTCGGCGGCGTCGGTGGCGCCGAGTGCCGCGTGCAGGGCGGCCTGGGCCGGGCGGGCTTGGGGTGCGAGGTGGGTCAGCGCCGTGATCTGTGCGGCGAGGCGGCGCAGGTCGGCGGCGTTGGCGCGGGCCCAGGTGGCGGTGGCGCGTTCGGCGGCCCGGGCCTGGCGGGTTGCCGTTACACGCTGCTCGCCGGTGGTGCCCACAGCGCCGGGCCGACCGCGCAGGTAGCGGCGCTCGGCGGCTTGGCGGCTGGCGACGCCGAGGGGGTGGGCGAGGTCGGCCCAGCTGGCCCCGGCGTCGCGGGCGGTTTCGATCAGGCCGGTCTCCCACCCGGCGAGTTGCTCGCGTACCTGGCGCAGCAGCATCAGGGAGGCCAGCGCCTGCTCGGGACCGGGGCCGGCCGCGTCGGCGGTCTCCAGCTGGGCATCGCGCAGGGCGTCGTCTATAGCGGCCAGGGCCGCCGCGGCGGCGAGAAAGGACGCCGGGCTGTGGGCGTCGTTGCTGGCCGTGGAAGGTTTGTCGGCTGCGGTCACGGGCACCTCCCTGGGAGCGTCATCACGTCGACGACATCATGTTTGTCATCCATCAGATGACATGTTACAACGGTGCGAGTGAAGAAGCGCATTGGCAGCCACTGCCTGAACCTGCTGGAGGTGTTTTCACGATGTTGATGCGCACTGACCCCTTCCGTGAGCTGGACCGGCTGGCTCAGCATCTGGTGGGCCCGGGCACCTGGTCGAAGCCGTCCGCGATGCCGATGGACGCCTACCGCGAGAACGACGCGTACGTAGTGGCCTTCGACATCCCCGGCGTCAGCGCGGACGCGATCGACATCGACGTCGAGCGCAACATGCTCACCGTCAAGGCCGAGCGGCGGCCGGCGGCGAAGGCCGACGACGTGCAGATGGACCTGTCCGAGCGGCCACTGGGCGTCTTCTCCCGCCAGATCGTGCTCGCCGACACCCTGGACACCGAGCACATCCAGGCCGACTACGACGCGGGCGTGCTCACCCTGCGGATCCCGATCGCCGAGCGCGCCAAGCCCCGCAAGATCTCCATCGGCGGCGGGACCGGCCGCAAGGAGATCTCCGGCTGACACCGGCCGGACCGGTGCGGAGGACGGGTATCGGCCTCCCCCTCCACCCCGTCCTCCGCATCCCCGCGGGCAGTCCCAACGCGAAGAGGGGGAGTGCGGCCGGTGACTGTGCGACGCGCAGCGTTCCTCGACCAAGTGAAGGAACGCGGCCTGCACGCCCCTGCGCAGGAGGCCGAACCCGCGGCCCGCCCAGTGCACGCTCGCCCTGCTCGGCGCGCACCCCGTCAGCGAGACGGCCCCCAGGTCGGGGCACGCCTCCCGCGGAGGCCTTCGCCGCCCTCGTGCCCCCGCTGCGGGGCCCCCGGCCCTCCCGCGCGGTTTGCCCGTGCGCCCACCGCCTCGACCGGGGGCGCCACCGAGCAGACCTCGACCGGGGGCACCAGCACCAGGCGGTCCACCGCCGCCGACCGGCAGGCGAGGACCGGACCTGCCTGGGCAGAGCTCATCCTTCTCCAACCCGCTGTCAGCGATGGACTTTTCCCTCTTCGGCCGACCGCCGGTCCACCCGACCAAAACCGGGGGCGTCGCATCCGGCACCCCCATGGCTCATGAAAGGCATACACCGCAGTGATCTCCGACGCGCGCGTACCGCTTGAGCACCCGCAGCCGTACTCGACGGCGTACGAGCAACTCCTGGAAAAGGTCCGCTACGAAGGCGCCTACCCCACCCGCGAGCGGGCCGAGGAAGCCGTCCGGCTGGTCCTCGCGGGACTCGGGCGTCAGCTGACCGGGGACGAACGCGTCGATCTGGCGGCCTGCCTGCCCCTGGAGGCCGCCCGGGTGCTGACCGCGCAGATCCCCGCCCCCCGCCCGCTGACCGGCTGGGCGTTCGTCAAGGACCTCGCCGTCCGTTCCCGTGCTTCCCTGGCCACCACCCGCTGGGACACCGGCTCCGTCTTCTCGGCCGTCGCTGCCCACGCCGGCCCCGGCCTCATCACCCGCATCCTCGATCAACTCCCCACCGGCTACGCCCTGCTGTTCGGCCGGGCCGAACTCACCCGCGCGGCGTGAACGGGCAGCCGGTCAGGTGGCCGCTGCCGCCTGACCGGCTGCCTGGAACGGCTACCGCAGTGGGGGGGGGTCGTGCCCCAGGGCGGGGTGTGGGGGGATCAAGCGTTACGCATTCCGGTACGAGACCACTGGCAAATCTCGGTAGAGCCGGACCGGCAGCCCAGGAAGCGTGCTGGGTGAAGACGACGTCGGCGCCTTCTCGTGGGAAGGCCGGGCAGACGGCGCGACCGATCCCGGAGTCCCTCCGGCGCCCCGGTGTCTTGGCCGTTGGGGTCTGTCAGCGGGGGCCTTGGGCAGGCTCTGTTCATCCCCACCGGCTACTCCTTCAACTCGACGGCAGCCCCCTCTACCCGTCCCCGGCAGCCGTCTTGCCATGACCAACCTCGCTGCAACAGCGTGGCCACCCTGGTCGTCGCCCGCTGGGAGAACGCCTTGGACACCGAGCGCGTCAACCATGCCCTGCGTACCGGTAAACCGCACGCCGAACCCGTGGTGGCAGAAGGCGGCCCCCTCCGGAAGACCACCGACGCGAGCGCCAACCTGACCGGGCCCTGAACGTGGTCTGGTCCACAGGCGCCACGGCGTTGCCGACACGGCTGACCGATACACCGCCCAGGCTGTGTCCGACCAGCACCACCGGGCCGTTTCGCGCCGCGCGCCGTACGATGCCCGTCACGCGCGCTTCGTAGTCGTCCAGCCCGAGGCCGTTCAGTGGGGATGACTCGACCGCCATCGCTCTGAGGTCCTGGCGCTGATACGCCTCGGCGACGAAGGCCTCCGCGCCGTGCCGTGGCTGGTCCGCCATGGCGACGCGGTGACCGCGCAGCGTCAGCTCCCGCGCGATCGGCATCCAGAAGGCGCCGGCGCTGTGGGTACCGTGCACCAGCACGTAGGTGGTGGGCCCGCGTCGTGGCTGTGCCACCGCTCGTGAGGCCCCGAGTCCGCCGGCCAGGGCCGTGCCCCCACCGCGAGCCCCAGACCGCGCAGCGCCGTTCGCCTGGTGGTGTCCGTTCGTTGTTCGTTCCTGGCATCCGTCATGTTCCGACGCTATGAGCGGCCCACTGAGCGCGCCCGCGGCCCAGCACCCCTGTGGGGGTGGGTCTGGCAACACTGTCGAACGCTGGGGCTGCGTCCGGGGGTTGATCTATTCATCGGCGGTTCCTGCCGTGAGCTCGGGCATGGCCGCGCCCGAAAGTCCCCTGCCTCCACGTCGAATCGCGAATGGTCCGGGGCCGACGTGGAGGCGGAGAGGGATGGTTACGGGGTCGCCCCGGTGCCGATCTTCTTGCAGCTGGGGCCGCCGACGCCGTAACCGAGCTGTTTCCCGGTGCCGTAGTACCAGTCGCTGTACCCCTGGCAGATGTTGCCGTTCCAGGCCAGGTAGAAGCCGGCCTGGTAGTCCTCGCTGCTTGTGCTGTAGATGCCCTGGCTTCCGGCGTCCCACCACTCGATGCCCGCCGGGTTGTAGTGGTGCATCCCGGGATCGCCCGGCGCGGCGCTGACGATCCAGACCTGGCTGCTGGCCGAGGCTACCTGTGAGACCCACATGTCCTTGAAGTGGAACTCCGCGTAGGCCCGCTTCTGACAGAAGTCATAGCCCTGGTAGAAGGTGCCGAGGTCGTAGTTGGCCGTGGTGACGACCTCCATCACGGCACCGACGGTCCTCGTGCAGGTGCCCGCTTGTGCCGTGGGTGCCGCCACCATGCCGACGGTCGATCCGGCCGCCAGGGCCAGCGCCATGAGTGCGGATCTGATCTTCGACTTCATTGCTTCCCCCATCGTTTGACAACTACCAGGGAATTCATGAGTGAGGCTAGGGGCAAAGATCCTTCGGTCGTCCTGACTCCGTCCTAGGTTCGTCCTTGTACGAGGTCAGATGGAGGGCGTTGCGACCGACACATACATTGGTGCCGGAGCGATCCTGTGCCTCTCCGCTTGAGCGGGACACGGCGATGAAAGGGGTGCGGGCGAGTCGGCGGGCGATGTGGCGGGTCTCTCAGGCGGGACTCGGTTCGGTTTCGGGGTATGGGCTGAGCATGGTGTCGAAGTAGCCCTCCGGGGACTGCTCCAGGAAAGCCGGCAGGTTTTCCAGGAAGGCGCGCAGCGGGGGCGTGGCGTTGTGGCGGTCCAGGTCTTGCTGGGAGCGCCGACGGGCGTGAGGAGTTCCGCCCGCTGACCGAGCTCAGCGCCGGCGAGCGGCGGCAGGTCGTCACCCTCCTGCCGAGCATCGCCAAGCTCACCGAGGTCAGGCACCTCGTGCTCTGCGGCAGCAACCTGGTGCGGATCCCGCCCGAGATCGGAGCTATGACCAGCCTGGAGGAGTTCACCCCCCTACACCTCCTACCGGCTCCACTGGTTCCCGTATGAGATCACCCGGTGCCGCAAGCTGACCCGCAGTACTGTCAGCACGCGATCCCTGATCGGTAACTACAAGCTGCGCCCGCCCTTCCCGCGCCTGCAGCCATCCCCGGAATTCGTTGCGGACCTCGACCCTTCAGTCCTGCATCCCCGGCGTTGGGGCGTCACTGTCATCCATAGCTGCGGCGTCTGTACCCGCCCGATCGTGCAGGCCGGGCTCCACCAGGTGTGGATCTCCCTGCGTGTGGCGACCGACGTGCTGCCCCTGCTGGTGAACGCCTGCTCCTCGGGGTGCGTCGCCGCACTGCCCAGCGGGGCGGACGAGTTCGCCTGATCACAGCGGGCTTCCCAGAAGGCGGCCGTACACCGCACGCATGGGCATCCGTTGGCCATCCCACTCGGTGGCACGGAATGCTCGGCGCCCCGTCTCGCAATCCCCAACTTTGGGGATTGGTGGGGCGGATGGGGGCTGCGAGCCTGGACGGCGACCCTAGGAGGGAACACATGAGAATACGTCGCCAAGATGTAGACCCCCGACGTACCGTCGGCAGCCGTGCCCGGCGTCTGACCAGATGGCTCGCCGCCGGTGTGGTGCCGGCGGCCGTCCTGGCGCTGTCGACTCCCGCGCACGCCGGAGTGCTCGTGTTCTCGAACGGATTCGAGGGCAGCCAGCTCGACAAGTGGGACCACCTCACTGGGGACGATGCCCGCGCGGGTTTCGAAGTCAACACCGCGACCGCCCACTGGGGCCAGAACAACGGTTGGCTCTACGCACGTCAGGGGTGGGCTCGCGAAGGGACCTGGGCCGCGCTCAACGGTATTTCGTGGAACTCCACCTGCGCGGCCCGTATCTATGTCTGGCCGCAGAACGGTGTGCAGTTCGCCCTCAGGGTGTGGGATGCGAACGGCAACAAACTGGGGGAGACCGTGCCCTGGCTCAACGCGAACTCCTCATACCAGGCCGTCGACACCTCGGCATGGTCACCGCGTGGCAACACCAACGTATTCGTCGAGGCCGTGATCAGCTCGTACGACGGGACATCGAGGACTGTACGTATCGACGACCTCGCGGTGCAGTGCACGACCGACGCGTAGAACTCCCGGGGTTCGCCCGTCGCGGCCCTCACCCGAACCGCCTCCCCAGCGACCACCGACATCGCAGGCATCTCCCACTACCGCGACACCGCGGGAGAGTTCGCCGCTTCTGGCACTGTCGGATCATCTGCTGCGGCTTCGTCAACCTCGCGATCCGGGTGAGCGCCGCCACGGGGTCAAGACCATGCACATCGGGATCGTGGAGCCGCTGCGGGCGATGGAATGGAACTTCGTGACATCCGCGAAGCCAACGATGGTGCGGTCGCTGCCCTCCTCGCGCCGCCTGCCTCCGATGGATTGTGATGATGGTGAGGTGAAAGAAGACCAGCCGATACCAGCGCCTGTCATCCTGGGCATTGACGACCTCCGTCCGCTGCCCCGGGCGACACGGATCGCCCGTACCAGCAGCGAGGGAATCCAGCTCCTGCAAGACCACCGCGACAGCTTTATCAACGAACTCTGGCTCGACCACGATCTCGGTGGCGAGGACAGTATTCTGCCCGTGGTGACCCTCATGGAAGAAGCCGCCTTCACCGGACAGCCGTTCCGCATCGGAACGGTCTTCGTGCACAGTGCCAACCCCATTGGCGCCGAGACGGTCGTGCGGTCACTCACACGTTGGGGCTACCGGGTCCGGCGGACCACAGCTCAGGGAACCTGACTCAGGGGTGAGACCAACGCCCGACACATTGCGAGACCCCGGAGGAAACCGCAGGCCAGAGAAGTAGCACCCATGGCGCTACCGCTCATGGCGTGTCCGGCGGCGAAGAGCACCGCCGAGGCGCAGTGGCGGCCTCCTGTCAGCCACCAGTGGGCCCACCGGCGTTTCCTCGTGGGGCCTTCCGCGGGTGGAAGGCCCCACCTCGTGTGCTACTTCTTCGGCGTGACCCCTGGTATGGCTGCCCCGCGTGCCGCTCCCGCTTCGAATGCCACATGGGCTAGGCCGGTCGGCGCGTCCGCTCCGACCTGAAGCGGTGCCCAGAGGGTCGCGAATTCACCGGGGTTGAGGTTCAGGGGAATCCGTGCTGTCAGGGTGGTGCGGTCTGCCGACAGCTCGCCCAGGGTTGAGTAGTTCTGTGGCGCGCCGTTGCGCCCCCAGTACAGCCGGGGTTCGGTGAACCACATCCCCTGCGGGGCGGCGCGGACGGTGACGGTCTGTGTGCCGGTCCGCTCCAGGCCGGTGTTCTCCACGGTCACGCTCGGCCAGAAGCTCTCCTGGCCCTGCGCGACGGTCTCGGGGATGCGGCGGTCGGTGATGGTGAGCGAGATCCGGGCCCACTGCGGCAGGTAGTTCTGGCAGCGGAAGCAGATGCTGCCGATCTGGAAGGTGTCCTCGGGCTTGCTGGGGTCCGAGCTGTACTGGTGGCTGAAGCTGTCCTGGCCCTCGGATGGTGAGGGGCAATGGTCCCGGGGTGGCTCATGGTCTCGGTGGTCGTGATTTTCACGGGGTGTCGGGAGCAGGGGTGCTGGACGGTTCTGGGGTGCGGGCCCGTCGCCTGTGCCGAGTATCTTGCGCACCCGGCGGGAGCGGGCGGTCCCGCCCCTTCGTCGCATCAGTGACAACGTCAGAGCCAGCCAACATGGCCGTTTCAGCGGTCGTTGGGGGTATCAAGGCGCGGCGTGTGGGAATGATGCCATCCGGCAGTTGTCCGGTCTTTGGCGCACAACATCGCCGAGGAGTTCTTTCATGTCCGAAACACGCCATTCTTTCAGCTATGAGCTTCCCGACTTCTACATGCCGTTTCCGCGCTACGGCATGAACCCGCATGCCGAGGACGTGCAAGGCGAGACCCTTGAGTGGCTTGATTCATTTGGGGCGCTGCGAGGGGAGATGCGTAACCATCTGCTACGC
This sequence comes from Streptomyces sp. TLI_146, assembly GCF_002846415.1. NCBI lineage: Bacteria > Bacillati > Actinomycetota > Actinomycetes > Kitasatosporales > Streptomycetaceae > Streptomyces > Streptomyces sp. TLI_146. The sequence goes on along the minus strand of NZ_PJMX01000001.1, from coordinate 351,303 downwards.
ACGCGCCCCCAGGTCTGTACCGGCTTCTTCTACCCTTGGTGTGATCGGGAGATGATGGTGCTGGGCAACCAGTACATGGCGTGTACCTTCGTCATCGACGACATCTTCGACGATGCCATCACCGAGCACGACACCGATACCGTGGCTGTGTTCGCGCAGGACCTTCTCGATGCCACCCGGCTTCGCCGGGGATTCGGCGGAGGCTCTATCACTCGGGCCTGGGCCGATTTGATCGAGCGTCTCAATGAGAGCCAGTCCTCCGGCTGGATCGAGATGTTCGCGTTGGACAACGAAAGATGGATCGGCTCGTATGTCACCGAAGTGCGTCGGGCGAAGACCGGAATGTCGCTCGCAGAGTATCTGGACCACCGAGCCTGGAGCTTCAACTGCATCGCCTTCCTGCAGCTGGCCGAACGTCTCAACGGGATCGATGTCCGCCCGGAAATCAGGGCACTGCCCGGGCTGGCCGACGCCCGGCGGCTCAGTTCACAGTGGGGTGGTCTGCACAACGACATCTGGTCGGCGGACAAGGAGATCGCGATGGGATATCCGCACAACGCGGTCGTGATCGGGGTCAGGCACCTGCGATGCTCCGTCACGCGGAGCATCGCCCTCGTTGATGACATATTGGACGGACTGATGAACCAGTACCAGGCCGCAAGCGAGGCCGCTGTTGCGCAGTTGAAATTCGAGTGCGTCGACGATGGTGAATTCGCCGAGGCGGCCGGGTTGGTCGAGAACTACAATGCGATGACCCGGGGATATCACGACTACTATCTGGACAGCAAGATCCTCCGCTACCATCCCGAGGAGTACATGTCGGGTTCAGCTACTTTGCGGCCCCTGCACGCTCGCGACGACATCATCGCCCCCGGCAGCGACAATCCGCCGTGGCAGCTGTAGATGAGCGCTGATGTCCGTGTGGGTGCAGCGCGGCTCCACTACGTGAGGTGGACGTCTGGCTGGGCCCTCCGCGGTTTTGGGAACAGCGCTTGGATGCCCTAGGCACGGAGCTGACCCGCGGCAGGCGGTCCCGCCGGTTGCAGAACGGCACACGAGGGGGTGGAGACATACGGCAGTGCTCTGCCGGAGCTGACAACGAGGAGAGTTCCGATGACTGACATCGTTGACCAGATCAACGCCATGCACCGTCAGGTGCGGGACACCGAGACCCCGAGCGGGACAGCGCGCAGCATCATCATGCGTCGCACCTACGACGCCGCCGTCGACGACGTCTGGGAGGCGTGCACCGACGCGGAGCGACTGGGGCGCTGGTTCCTGCCGGTAAGCGGCGAGCTGAGGCCGGGCGGTCGGTACCAGCTGGAGGGCAATGCGGGCGGCGAGGTGCTGCGCTGCGAGCCGCCCCGTCTGCTGCGGGTCAGCTGGATCTTCGGGCAGCCGAACGAGGGCGATCTCAGCGAGGTCGAGGTGCGTCTGACCCCCCAAGGTGGGCAGCGCACCGTCTTCGAGCTGGAGCACGTCACGGTCATGACCGACCCGACGTTCTGGAAGACCTTCGGTCCTGGAGCGACCGGTGTCGGCTGGGACCTGGGTTTGGTCAGCTTGGGGTGGTACCTCGTCCAGGGCGAAGCCTTCGACCGCGAGGCGACGCAGGCGTGGAGCGAGTCCGCGGAAGCACGGACGTACCTGGCCGCCAGCAGCCAGGCCTGGGGCAGGGCGAACGAGGCATACGGCACGCCTGCCGAAACCGCCGCGGTGATGACGACGGCCACCACCGACTTCTACGTCCCACCGGCCACCACCCCCTGATGAGCGACGGCCAATCGTGGTGCGGGCCGCTGGGCCAGCCCAGAAGCACACCAGGGCACCCGGCCGCCTCCTTGCAGTGTCCGTCTCTGGCGAAGGGTGTAGCCCTACGGCTGCGGTCCTCATGTGCGGCCGGTGTTCACAAGATGGTCTGGGGTGCCGTACCAGGCGTGTTGTCCTGCTGGGGCCACGGTCAGGCCGATTTCCGTGATGGGGGGGCTGGGGGCCGGTCGTGTGCCGCGTACCAGGTGAATGCTGCTACGACTTCGTCCCACAGGTCTCTGGGCCCCGGCATTTCACGGCGTCGGCCTGCCACCAGTCGCGGTAGCGCACGATGGTCGCGGACGTGCCGGCCTGGTCGACGAACTGGACGCGGCGATCTGCCCCGCCGCCCCGGTGGGAGAACGTGACATCCGCAGTAGGGAAGGCCGCTGAGCTCCTCAAAGCACGGTCCCTGGGCAGTACGTTGGGCTTCCGCGATCCAATCGGTCGTCATAGGGGTGAGGGCGGACGCGACCGATCCGCCAGGGCTCCACCATCGCATGAAGGCGCTCCGCCAGGTCCGTACGGGGTGAAGAGCAGGGCGGCTCGTGCCGTCATGGCGTACCGTGCGCTCTGCGGTATCCCGGCTCAGCATCGCGGGGAGTCGGTCGCCGAGCTCGTTGCTGGGACCGGGTGGGGCCGCACCGTCCGGCCGCTCTCGCCGCGCAGTTCAACGAGCCGCTCCAGCGCGAGTGCCTCGCGTCGCTCCAACTCCTCCGTGGCTTCTATGCGCTGGTCAAGCGCTACCCGCGCCGCGGCACCGTGGCTGGTGCCACCCTGCTCTCCCGCATCGCCGCCGCCCACCCGCGGGTCACGAAGGCGTGGGTGGATGCCGGCTACCGCGCCACCGCCATCGACCACGGGGCTCCCTCGGCATCGATGTCCACCCCGTCCAGCGCCCGCGGGTTCACGATCAACCCGCGCCGCCGGACCGTCGAACGCGGCATCGGCTGGCTCATGCACCACCGACCTCTCGCCCGCGACTACGAAACTCGCCCGCACCGCTCCGAAGCCATGACCCACCTCGCGATGACCGACCCCGTGGCCCGCAGACTCACCGGCCAAGCCACCCCCAACTGCCGCTGAACCTGACCCTGAACCAAGCGCGAATCACCGGACCAAACGCTCAGTCGGGAGGGCCTGACCTCCGTTGTGGATGGGACACGGTGGCGCGCCGCCAACCGGAGTGGGACCTGGTCACCGTCGAGATCCGCTGCAGGCGTTTTGGGCACGACCAGCCGCACGACCAGGCCTTCGCCGATACCTACGGCTTCGACGGCACCCGATGGTCGGGCTACCGGACCCTCGCCGCGATCCGCGAACTGCGGATGATCACCACCAATGCCCGCGAGTTCCCTCAAGCGCCCTGCAGTCAAAGCGAAGTCGAACGGCGCATCGCAGCCCTCCAAAGCCACGAGAGGCACGTGCGGTGGAACATCCTCCAGCAGTCTGAAAGGTGGTGCGGAGACGGTCATGTCTCCACGCACCGACCCGCGCGCCGCCGTCGGGTTGACCGCGACGCCGGGGGCGCGTATCGAGTCGTGCTCAATCTGCGGGATTCGCCCTCCCGGCGGGGCCTGGACCAGTACATCGTCCGTACGGGACCAGGCGAGTTGTGTCCGGAATGCTTCACCTGTTCGCGATGTTGACGGGTGGAGCGATTGCTGACGACAGGAGGATGAGAAGGTGACACAGGTCAGGGAGCTCTACCTGAGCGTGGCGGAATCAGCGGGGAGGCTGCTGGCTGAGCCGGCGGTCGCGGGCGGCTGGCACCAGCCCTCCGCGCTGGCGAAGCTCAGTGTCCGTGGGCTGGCGGGCCACCTGGCCGGGCAGGTCTTCTTCATTCCCGCAGTGCTGGCTGAGCCAGAACCTTCCGAGCCCACCATCTCGATCCACGAGTACTACAGGCGGGTGAGTTGGATAGGCTCGGACATCGACACGCCGTTCAATCAGGGCATCCGATCCGGCGGAGAGGACGAGGCGGCCGATGGTCCCGCCGCACTGGCCGCGCGGGTCGCCACGTGCGTCGACGAGCTGCGCGGCACCTTGCCGGCCGCGCCGGATCGACGCGTCCGCCGCCCGACCTGGGGACCGTGGTCGATCAGTCTCGACGACTTCGTCACCAGCCGGACCCTGGAGCTCATCGTCCACTCCGACGACCTCGCGTGCAGTGTCGGGCTGCCCACACCGGAGTTCCCGGCCCTGGCGGTTGAGACAGTCGTGGACCTGCTGTCACGGATCGCACTGCGCCGCCATGGAGCGACTGATGTGCTGCGCGCCCTGAGCCGCGCCGAACGCGCACCGGCCTCCATCTCGGCTCTCTAGGCATGCATCGGTCAGTGGTCCGGGGACAGCCTGGGTGAGGTCTTTTCCTAGGGGATCCATGCGCCTCAAGCACTGGACCCCGTCACGATCAGTGTCCAGGACGACGCCCCCGACGGCTACGCCATCGGCGCCCGGCTCATTACCAACGGTGACAACGGCCACATCGTATGGCGGATGCGGACCATCCTGTCGGGCCAGGACACCGCGACGTGGACGACGTACGCCGCGCCGGGCGGTTACATCGGCAACGCCTACATCGAGGTCTGCAAGATCAAGGTGAGCACGGGGGCCATCGCCTTCTGCCAGTCCTCGGGAGTGATGGGTGCTCCCTTCGACGACTCCTCCGTAGGCCAGTAGACGCATTGGCCGGCGGGGCTCTGCGGGGAAGTCGCCGGTGACCGCGCCCGCGTTGAGGCGGATCCCGCCGAGGGAACCATCAGCGCGGCCAAAGTCAAGATCGCGGACCCGCACCGGCAGGAACTCACGGCGCGCGTGCGGATCCTGCACGACCGTGCGAAGTCGAGTGCCGCGCACGGCTGATTGATCTAGACTCCGCCCAGTTCACCTGGGGGATGGCATGTACAGACGCATGGGGCGCGCGCTGGGCGCGGCTGCGCCCGCATGCTTGGCCGCGGTCGCGATGAGCGGCTGCGACATCGCGATCGGGGGCGGCTCGGCGGGTCCCGCCGATCCGGCCGGTGGCGGGAACGCACGGACGCTGGGACCCGAGGGCCTCGGTCCGTTCAAGCTCGGCATGACGCTCGACCAGGCGGAGGCGACGGGGGAATGGAAGCGCCGCAAGGAAACGGTGGGCGCCTGCATGTCGGACACCGGGTCCAGTGGCATCACGGTCGGCTGGTCGGGCAGGCTCGGCATCTCCTCGCTCACCGCCGACAACGTGCGCACGCCCGAGGGGATCGGCACCGGCTCGACCTTCGCCGAGGTGAAGGCTGCGTACCGCCGTCCCGTCGACGGCACGGGCACGCTGGAGGAGGACGCGCAGTTGATGGGAACGGTGTGGACGGCCGTGCCCGGTAACCCCAAGGCGATGTACGCCATCCTCTTCAACATCGGCGGTGGCATGGCGCCCGACCATGTCGAAGGAGCCACCGTCCGGCTTGTAGTGCTCAAACTCAAGGCCGAACAACGCTGTTGACACCCGCCCCCGATGATCCACGGGCCTGGTCGAAACCGGCGGATCGGCGCCGCCGTGCGGCACCATCAGGCCACGAACTGCGGGGAGCGTTCGGCCGTCTGCGCTGCCTCCTTCAGGATCCACCGCAGCCAGGGATCGTCCTGTTGGGAGATGCACCCGTAGCGCACGGTCCGGTCCAGCTCGGCGTTACAGAGGTCCACTTCCGGGGGCAGCTTCACGATCAGACACCCGCCGCCGAACGCGCGTCCAGCCGACTGAGAGGTACGCCAGGGCAAGGCGGTCGGCCATCGTCACCGTGACCGTAAGCCGCTGGGTGCAGCTGCCATGACATGATCGGAGCATGACGGACCACAGGCCGGCGGCGGCCAAGCCCGGTCACGGCCCTTCACCCGAGGGCGGTGCGGGAGGTGCTGGCGGCTCTGCCGGGATCGGTGGTTTTCCTGCGGCCGCAGTTCGCATCAGGTGGGCGAGTGGTGGACTTCCGGTTGGAGGGAGCCTCTCCGGAGGCGGTTGACATCGCCGTGCCGTCGGCCCGGGGGCTTCCCACTCGAGGCGCGTAGACAGACGTGATTGGCTCGCCGGTACCTCTGTCCCGCGCGGTAGCCGGGGCAGAGGTACCCGGGGCGGCAGGCTGGGTACGGGGCGCTGGCCGGCCGACGCTCTGTGCGGCTGAAGGGCCCCCGCCGATCAGGCGGAATGTCGTCGCAGACGACCTCTACCGCGCCGATACCGGCCGAGCCAGACCCCCGCGATCCAAGCGGCGATGCCGCACGACATCAGCGGCTTGGACCCTGCGTCGGAGGAGGTCGTCAGTTGGTGGCGAGAAGGTGCTCCAGCCAGTTGCGGCGTGCCGCGACAGCGGCCTTGCTGATCCGCGCCTCGGGGGCTTTGCGGTCGAAACCGTGGATTCCGCCGGGCCACACGTGCAGCTCGGCTTCGCCGCCGGCCTGCCAGATCCGGTCGGTGTAGGCGAGGATCTCATCGCGCAGGCACTCGGCGGAGCCGACGTCGAGGAATGTGGGCGGCAGGCCGGCCAGGTCAGTGGCGCGGGCGGGTGCGGCGTACTGCGGCACGTCAGATCCGCCCTGGAGGTCGCCGAGCAGCGAGCCCCAGGCGAACCCGTTCCGGCTGCGATCGTAGAGTTCGACGTCGTCCATCTGCAGGGCCGAGGCGCTGTTGTTGCGGTCGTCGAGCAGCGGGGCCATCAGCAGCTGGCCGAGCAGGCGGGGGCCGCCCTTGTCGCGCACGGTCAAGGCCAGCGCGGCGCTGAGGCCGCCGCCGGCGCTGAAGCCCGTGACGACGATGCGCTCCGAGTCGATGCCGAGCTCGTCCGCGTGGTCGGCGACCCACAGCAGACCGGCGTAAGCGTCGTTGATCTGGGCGGGGTAGGGGTGCTCGGGCGCGAGCCGGTAGCCGACCGAGATAAGTGTGGCCCCGAACTGCTCGGCCGTCTCGAGGATCTGGTCGAGCCCGGTGCGGTGATCGCCGCAGTAGAAGCCGCCGCCGTGTATGAAGTAGAGCGCCGGCCGCGATGCGGGCGCGCCGGAGGGTGTGCACACCAGCAGCGGTATCTCGGGGGCGCCGTCCAGGCCGGGCACCGAAGGCTGCAAGACAGTGAAGCGCCCGCCATGGCTGAGGTCCTCGAGCGCTGCCACTGCGGCGTCGTCCTCCGCGCGGATCACCGACAGCTTCTCGGGGCTCATCGGCGCCAAGTCCGGTTTCTCCGCCAGGTAGGCGTCATAAGCGACCTGAAGTTCGGCATCGAGAGGAACGGCAACGGCAGACACGGTCTTTCCAGGTTCAAGATCCATACGTGCACGCTAGTGCCCCTGCCCCTTTCGCATCATCCGGATTTCAACACCCTGTCGATCGTGCCTCAGAGCCGGGCGGATCGGCGGCGTGGAGGACGTGTGGGTGATGGAGTGCGCTGATCAAGCGGTGCCTGTACGGGCGATGAAGGTCTGGCCCTTCGGAGCCGCTCTGCGGGGGGCCTGCTACGGGGCCTTCCACCACACCGAGCTGACGCCCGCAGTCGACCGCGTCAACACCTACCTGCTGCGGTGGATCATGCACCGGGACGGGAAGCCCGATCCTCGGGACGACCTGCTTGGCCCGCACTGGCCCCGGCGCGTCCGCGATGACCTCCAGAATGTCCTGGTACCCCCGCGACAGGACGTCCTCCCCGGCCGCCACCTGGGCACGGCCGGCGCTCCCACCACCTGCCGCTCCGCCCCCGCGTACGGCGACGACACCTCCTCGTCGACTACCCATTCAGCCTCCGGCTCTCGCCTCGACGCCACCGTGGCATTCGCGGTCATTTCGGCCATCACCACAGCCATCAGCTCAACGCATCCCCTGCGGAGGAACCGCGCCCAAAGGAGGCTCAGGGGGCGGGCGGTGTGTCACCGCCACGGTGCTGCCGCTGGCGGTGTTTGCGCATGGACACCTGAGAGCCGCAGCCAGTACTGCAGTACAGTCCTGCGCCATTGCGGGTGCGGTCGAAGAAGCCGAAATGGCAGGGGGGGTTGCGGCATGCCTTGATGCGCCCCCAGTCGCTGCTCTGCGCCAACATCGTCACAGCGGCCAGCACGGTTCCGAACACGCGCGGCACCCCCGCCTGTGGCGAGGCCAGCTCTGCACCGTCCGCCGTGATCGCCGTCGCAAGCGGGTAAAGCGACCCCGCACGTCGCAGGTGCCGCTCGGCTCGCAGTAGTGGTTCACCCAGGCTTTCCTCATCGCCCGAGTGTGCGAGCAGCAGGGTTACCAGGGCATCGCGCAGCTCGCGCGCGACCGCGGCGTCAGCGTCGGTGGCCACGGTCTCTCCGCCCAATTCGGCGTGCTCCGCCAGCCATGCCGCGAACGAGTCCCCGTCCCCGAACACCTCTTGGCGGCCCGATCCGTCCGCGCGCGTGTTCACGAACGAGAGAACGGTCTCCGGCGTCGGCGTGAGGGTGCGCGGGCTGGGTTTGGGGGATCTGGCTGCTGAGGTGCTCATCCGCCCACTCTACAGCAGCAGGGGATGCGCTAATGCAGCTAGTGGGCAACTTATCGGTCGATCCCAGTTGACGCGTTGCGAGCTAACTGAGTACGGTCGCAACATGAGTGAGACATTCAACCACCAGACCCACCTCCGCACGTGGCTGATCACCGGCGCGACGTCCGGCATCGGTCGAGAACTGACCCTCCAGGCACTGGAGAACGGCGAAAGCGTTGCGGCACTTGCCCGCGACACCTCTTCCCTGGCCGAAGTGGCGCAAGAGCACGGCGACCGGCTGCTCCTCCTCCAGGTGGACGTACGCGACGAGCGCGCCGTCCGGGGCGCGGTGGACGGCACGCTCGCACGGTTCGGCCGCATCGACGTCGTCGCCAACAACGCGGGATACGGACTGTTCGGAGCCGTCGAGGAGGCCTCCGACGCACAAGTCCGCGCCGTGTTCGACACCAACGTCTTCGGAGTGCTCAACGTGCTCCGCGCAACGCTGCCGGTGCTCCGCGCCCAGCGGGCCGGGCACATCCTCCAGGGCTCGTCGCTCTACGGACAGTGCGCCCACCCCGGCGTGGGTCTGCTGGCCGCCACCAAGTACGCGGTCGAGGGGCTCTCGGACGCGCTCGCGGCCGAGGTCGCACCGCTCGGCATCAAGGTGACGATCATCCAGCCCGGGATGACCGCGACCCCCTTCCTGGCCAACCTCGATGTCGCAGCCGGCCTGGGCGACTACGACCACAGCGTCCGCGAGGTCCAGAAGGGCATCGCGGAGCTGCCGGCGTCCGCGTTCTCCGCCGCAGCGCGGATCGCCGCAGGTATCCGCACCGCCGTCGACAGCCCCAACCCTCCGCTGCGCCTGGCCCTTGGCGCCTCCAGCGCTGCAGGCATGCGCCCGGCCCTGGAGGCCCGGATCGCCGACCTGGACAAGTGGCAGGACGTGACCGGCGCCGTCGACAGGTAGTGGCAGCCACGAATCCAGCCGGGATCAAGGTGGTTGCGGAGGCGGCGCAGCCCTTGCTCTTTACCGGGGCAGGACCAAAAGGGGTGGGGCGGTCGAGGCGATGGCCGAGCTGGAAAGTGGGGGGGCGTGCTCCTGCTGCCGGGCAGCCGGGCCGCCCGCCCTGTCCGCCCGTCCTCGTTGTACACGGGGGCGGTCGAGCGGTGCCTCGCCGGCGCGGGTATCCCGAAGTCCTCCGCGAGGATCCAGCGGTGCGGCGCGCCGTCGCTGGGGCCAGTTCATGGCGGGCGAGACAGAGTTGGTGGTGGCGGCCGTGAACTGCATGGGGCAGCTCGCGGCCGAGCGCATCTACGGTGCGGAGCTGGCGCGGGGTGCCCGGCGGATCGCGGGCGGCTCCCACAGCTCGCTGATGACCTACGGGCCCCGGTAGGTCGGCATGACTGCTCAGATCATCAACGCGGGACGTATCGGCGAAGGCAGGGCATACGGCCCCGCGTCCCTGTAGGGCGATCGCCGTGAAGCGGGACGGGGGGACAGCGTCCAGGCCGACCCGCTCATGGCGCTGACGCTCATTCAAGTTGCGGTGTGCCTTACACGCGTACGGGATTCGCCCGGTTCAGAATCCCCTCGTCGCGCACCCGGTAGACACCTGGAGCCACTTCGTCGGACTCTTCGGCGGCACGCGTTGCCAAGCCGTGTGGCCAACGTGTGTGTGAATCCCAGGTCGCGCCAAGCGGAAGCGTCATGTGCATCACGGTTTCGAGGATCGCGCCGCGCAGGTCGGCACGATGCAGCGTCGCACCGACCAGGACCGCGCTGTCCAGGTCTGCGCCGCTCAGGTCTGCGCCGCTCAGGTCCGCTCTGTTCATGAGCGCATGGCGCAGGACCGCACCACTGAGGTCCGCGTCGAGCAGGTCTGCGCCGTCCAGGAGCGCGTCCTCTAGGTCGGCGTGGTGCATGTTCGCGCCGCGCATGTTCGTGTCGCGCAGGTCCGCACGGCGCAGGACAGCGCCGCTCAGGTCCGCGTCGCTCAGGTCCGCACCCTTGAGGTTCAGTGGGCCAGTGATCCGATACGCAGGCCCGAGGTGCCAGGCTTCGGGGACTGGTGTGTGAGGTGTTTCCTGTGTGTGCTGTGCGATAGCGTCTGCGGTTTCGCTGATGGCGGTTCCGGAGGCGTCGGGGCAGGCAAGATACAGCAGCCCACGCAGAGCAGCTGCATGGTGTTCTCGCTCCCGTTCCGTCATCACATCTCCAGGGTAGGCGGGGGATTCCGAGCGGCTCCTTGCCGCTTGGCGCAGATAGGGCAGCGATAGTCTCCCCGGACTCTGGCCGCCAGCAGGAAGCCGATGGCTGCGTTTTCCGCTCGCCGTACGGGCCCGTCCGCGCTGCCAGGCGGGGGAGGCGCGGCGGATCCCATGATCGTCTCGATGATGTTGGTGAAGTGCCTTTCGGCCTCCTTCCAGTCCGGCTCGATGTCCGGCACGCCTGGACTGCGGGAGTGACGGGCGCCGAAGGACTGGACTGCGGCCTTGACCGCGTCGTTGCCCTGCTCGTAGACGTCGTGCAACGTGATCACGAGCCGCCCCGGGAGGGGGCAGGGGGCGGTTCGGCCAGACGGCGCAGTTCGGCGAGGACGTCCTCCAGTTCGCGGGCGTGGTGGGCCTGGACCTGCTCGGTGATGACGTAGCCTGCCGCGGCCCCGACGATGGCGGGGATGGCAACCCAGCCGGTCAAGGACAAGGGCCACGCGCACCATTGAGGCTGAACGGCCGCGGGTGACGTGATGCCGGTCATCACGTCGTAGGCATTTGCCCAGCCGATCAGGAACCCGTTGAGCCCGTACAGCGCTCCGCAGCCCCCGAGCACGACGGTGCCGCGGCTGAGCAGCCAGAAGGCGAAGCGGGGCAGGGCGTGCCGGTCGGCCCAGTGTGCCCGCAGCCGTTGCCATCGGCCCGGTGGCGGAGGCCCGCCGGGCGGCGGCGCGGGTGCGGTGGACACGTGGTTCAGCGTAGAGGCCGGGGCGCGTGCGGGGGAGGGGAACGGCAGTCTCCGTCAGCCGAGGTCCGGCGAGGGGTCGTACCGGACGAGGTGTTCACCGCTCTGGTCCGGCAGGGCTGGCGGGAGGAGAGCGGACAGGCCCGGGCCGGGGAGACACACTGGTACTTCAAGGGAAGGTGGAGCCTGACCGCCAGCGTCCAGACGACCGTGCCCTTCGGCCAGGTCGGACCGGGCGGCGATGTGATGTCCTTCAGCCTGTCGGCGGATTATCCATGCGGGTCACACTCACCCTCGACCTCACGTTGAACCCGGCCGCGGGGCGCGCGGGATCCGTTCGTCCTCCCGTCGTCCAACTGCGGGTCGACGGCGGGGCCGCGTGAGGCCGGCCCGCCGCCGAGTCGTGGTGGGCGCCGGGGAAGAGTCCCGGGCGTGGCTGACTCCGCCCTGTGGATCTCGTCGTTGACCGTTGGTACGGGCGTGCTCGCCGGCTGGGTCACCAGCCGCGGTACGGCCCGCGCGCCCCAGGTCGACTGGTGCTACGCCCCCTTCCGGGAGTCGGTCCTGGCCTTCGCCTTCGCCGCTCGTACGGCGGTGCACGACTTGTGACCGACGGCGGCCGCCGCGCGCCTCAGGGCGCGGTGAGCACCGCCGGGGACTCCGCGTCCGGGAGCAGGATGCGCGGGCGGCCCGTTCCGTCGGCCGGAGTTCGCCATACGTCGGCGTGGTCCCGGCCGCGGCGCAGGGCGTAGGCGGGCGTGCGGGAGTCGAGCCACACCGCCTGGTCGTCGACGCTGTGCTCCTCGGCGAGCGGGGTGACCCGGCCAGTGGCGAGGTCGAGCACCGAAAGGCGCCAGCCGTGCCGGGGGTCGCCGTCGCGGGCGGCCTTGAAGGCGATACGGGTGCCGTCGGGGGACAGCGAGGGGCACTCCACACCGTCGCGCACGGTGGTCAGCCGGTGCGTGGCCAGGTCTCCGCGCACCAGATAGCGGTGGCCCGCCGTGGACATGGTGGCGTAGAAGTGGCGGTCGTCCGGGGCGAAGGTGACACCCCAGAAGTTGAGGTCCTTCGCGTGGTACGGGCGGTCCGCCACGGTGACCGCCCAGTCCTCCAGGGTGGGGACGAGCGTGTCGGTGCGGGTGTCGAGGATGCCGACCCGGGTGGAGAAGCGCCCGCCGTTGTAGGAGTCGCCGGTGACGAACACCGTCCAGGCCACCAGATGCCCGCTGGGCGAGACACGCGCCCGGTTGGGCACACCCACCAGCGGGATCTCGTCACGCACCCGGAGCCGGGCGTCCAGCACCGTGAGCTGATAGGTCGTCAAGTTGCCGTCCAGGCGCAGACACAGCCCGGTGCCGGCTGCGGCGTGGAAGCGTGCGCAGGTCAGAGGGGCGACGGTTGTGGACGTTCCCGCCGACTGCGTCATCACTCTGCCGTGGGCGTCGGACGCGGTGCTCAACGCCGCGACCTGCGGCCCCTCCTGGACGGACGGCGACACCGGGAGGAGCGAGACCGTGCCCTGTCCGGCCGCCTCGGCCGTGGTGTCCGGACGGGCTGCCACGATGGCCGATCCGGCCAGCACGGTCAGCGCCGTGAAGCCGACGGACGCGCTGACGAGACGCCGTCGGGGCGAGCGGGAGAGGTGGGTGAGCCAGGTGGTCCGGGCGGTCATCGGACGGCCTCCTTCGTACGGTGGCCCCGCAGGGCCATGATCGTGACGCCGACGGCCACCGCCACCGCGGCCGCGGCGCACCGGGACGCGGTCGCCGGGCCCCAGGCGGCCCAGGCGAGGCCGAAGGCCACGGACGAGGTGAAGTAGGCGAGCGCCTGGGCGCTCTGGACGCAGGCGAGGCCGGTGGTGCGCAGCGCCTCGGGGAAGGCAGGGGCGGCGAGCGCCATCAGGACGCCGTCCGTGGCCGCGTAGAACGCCCCGTACAGGCAGAGGCAGGCCACGGTCACCGCGGTGCCGGACAGGGGGCTGCCGAGCAGCAGGTACACCCCGCCGAGCGCCAGAAAGCCCCAGCGCAGCAGCACCGCTCGCCCATATCGGTCGGCGAGCGCGCCGAACGCCGGGGCGAGGACGAGGTAGACCAGGCTGGTGCCGACCGCCAGCCAGGGGAACCAGCCGGTGGCGAAGCCCTGGCGCCGCAGCAGCACCAGATAGACGAAGCCGTCCCCGACCGTGCTCAGGCCCAGCGCGGTGGCCACGTACAGCAGGCGTCGGGTGTCGCCGCCGCGCAGCAGCCCGAGAGCGGCGCGCGGTGAGGGGGCGGCGGCCGGGGAGGGGTGGTGTTGCGTCCGGTCGCGGGTGAAGACCGCGAGTACCAGCAGGGCCGCTGCCGCGATGCAGAAGCTGGTGAGGAAGAGCGCGGAGAACGCCCGCGATGTCGTCGTGCCCGCCGCGGACAGTACGGCGAGCGCGACCAGCGGCCCGGCGAACGCCCCCGCGCTGTCCATCGCCCGGTGCACCCCGAAAGCCCGGCCGAGCAGCGGCTCGGGCACCGAAAGGGTGATCAGCGCGTCGCGGGGCGCGGTGCGCAGGCCCTTGCCGGCGCGGTCAGCGACGAGGACGGCGCCGAGCGCCGGGACGCTCCCGGCCGCGATCAGGCCCAGTTTGGCCAGCGCCGACATGCCGTAGCCGACCGCCGCGACGGCCTTGCGGGTGCGGAACCGGTCCGCCGTATAGCCGCCGACCAGCCGCAGCAGGGCGGTCGCCCCGGTGTAGAGGCCGTCCATCACGCCGTACGCGGCCGGGCCGAGGTGCAGGGTGAGGACGAAGTAGAGCGGCAGCACCGCCGTGACCATCTCCGAGGAGATGTCGGTGAGCAGACTCACCGTGCCGAGCGCCAGGACGTTCGCGCCGACGGCCGTGAGCGTGCCGCGGCGGCCGGGGCCCGCGCCGCCGTGCGACGGCCGGTCGATGGTGGAGAGATACACGGCGGGGCCGCCTCCTCGCGGGATGTACGGATACCGGGGTGGAGGGATACCGGGATGGACGGGAAGGAGTGCCGGTGTCCCGGGTCTGCGGTGGCCCGGGACACCGGCCGTAGGGCCGCGGATCAGTCGCGGCCCTCACCTCCCCCCGTCAGGAGGTGGTCCAGGCGTCCGTCACCGGGGACTTGTCGGCGGCGCTGCCCAGCGCGGGCAGTCCGTGGATGTCCTCCAGGGTGCGCAGCAGGCCGTAGTGGTTGAGTTGCGTGGTGGACTTGTAGCCGGTCTTCACATGGGCGCCCACGAACGCGGTGTAGATCTGGTTGACGGAGGTGGAGTGGTCCTCGTCGAAGGTGACGACGAGGAGGCTGTTGTGGGTCTTGGCCCACTGGGCGTAGCCGTCCAGCCTGCTCTTCAGCCAGGAGTCGCCGGTGCCGACGGAGCAGTCGTGCATGTCGTTGCACATGTCCGGCGTCACGAACGCCACGCTGGGCAGTTTGGTGTAGTCGCTGGGGAAGGCGGAGAACGGCACGTTGTACGAGGCGCCGTTGACGGTGGGGAAGTCCACCCAGGGGGCGTGCTTGCGCCGGTACTTGCCGCTGCTGCACCCGGTGTACCCGGCGCTGGGCAGCGCCTCCGAGTAGCCCTTGAAGGTCTTGCCCGCGCTCAGGAGCTGCTGCCCCAGGTTGCCGGTGCGGAAGTTCTTGGGGCAGTCGTCGTTGCTGACGCCCTGCTGGGAGCCCGAGAAGAGGCCGATGTAGTTGGGCTGGCTGGGGTGGGTGAGGGCGAACGACTTGGTGAAGAGCGTGCCCTGGGAGGCGAGGTTGGTGAAGTAGGGGGCGCTGGAGCTGGTGATGGAGCTGTAGTTCTTGTTCTCGAACAGGACGACCACCACGTGGTCGAACGCCGGGAGTGCGGCCGCCTTCGCCACCGGCTGGGCGGCGGTCGCAGCCGGTGGGGACCCGTGCGGCGCGGAGAGGCTGAGTGCCAGGAGCGCGAGGGCGGGTATGCCGAGCAGGCTCGAAGCGCGTGGGAGACGGATCACTTGGACTCCTCTTGGTCGGTGTGCGGGTGGGTGTGGGGGGTGGCGGTCGGTGGGGGAGGGAGCGGCTCGCTCGGCGGGGATGTCCGGGGGGCCGGGGGTCAGTTCCGGGCGGTGGTGGTGCCGGTGTACAGGAGGCGGTTGGGTGTGCCGCTGCCGGCGTCGGAGACGGCGCCGCGGGTGGCGGTGTCGGTGAGCCGCTGCTGTACGTCGGCGGGCCGGGCGTCGGGGTGCGCGGAGAGCCACAGGGCCGCCGCGCCGGTGACGTGGGGCGCGGCCATCGAGGTGCCGGTGAGCGACTTGGTGGCGCTGTCGCCGCTGTTCCAGGCGGAGCTGATGCCGGTGCCGGGGGCGAACAGGTCGGTGCAGCGCCCGTAGTTCGAGTCGGAGCGCCGCCGGTCGGAGGAGTCCGCGTTGTTGACGACCACGGCTTCGGCGATGTCGCCCGGCGAGTTGTGGCAGGCGTCGGTGTTCTTGTTGCCCGACGACACCACCCAGGTGACCCCGGCCGCGATGGACTTCCTGATCGCGGTGTCCTCGCTGCTGATCGGGGAGCCGCTGTTGATGCTCATGTTGACGACCGCCGGTTTCACCGCGTGTGCGGTGATCCAGTCGGCCGCCGCGATGATCGCCGACGTACTGGCGCTGTCGTGGCAGTCGGTGACGCGGACGGCGACCAGTTTGACGCCCTTGGCGACCCCGTAGTCCTTCCCGCCGACCGTGCCCGCCACATGGGTGCCGTGGCCCAGGCAGTCCTGCCCGGCACGTCCGTCGCCCACCTCGTCCACACCGACACTCGCCCGGCCCTGGAACTGCGTGTGGGTGGTGCGCAGCCCGCTGTCGACGAGGTACACGGTGACGTTGCTCGCGGTGGTGGCGTACGTATAGCTCCTGTCCAGCGGCAGGGCGCGCTGGTCGATGCGGTCCAGGCCCCAGGAGGGCGGGTTGCTCTGGGTCGCCGAGGAGTGCTGGCGGGCGTCCTGCTCCACATACGCCACCGCGGGGTCGGCGGCCGTGGCGCGGGCCTGCTGGGCGGTCATCTCGGCCGCGTATCCGTGCAGGACCGTGGTGTAGGTGTGCCGCACGGTGCCGCCGTGGAGGTGGGTGAGCCGTCCGGCGGCGACCGAACCGCCGGTCGCTGTCCGGTCCTTGAGGACCACGATGTAACGGCCGTCGATCGCGTCCGGCACCTGGCGGACTCCGGCCGGTGGTCCCGCGTCGGCGGGTGGCCGGTTCGCCGCGTGCGCCAGTTGCAGAGGCAGTACGGCAACGGTGGCCAGCAGGGCGGTCAGGGCGCAGAGTCGGGCACGTGCGTGCACGTCAGCTCCTAGGGGGAGGCGGTGCGGGGGCGGACCTTCCGCGTCCGTTTGGTGTACCGCCGTTGACGGGCGGGTGGTGTCCCGTCGTCGCCAGTGGCGAGAACGGGCACCCCTGCCGATGGCGCAAACCGGCCCGAACGTCACCTTCCGCATCTGGCGCCGCACGGGCGCGCCGGCATGGCACGATGTCCGCCATCGACGAGACGGGACTGCCGACAGAGCTGCGCCGACTGGGCCTGGGGCCCGGCGAGGCCGCGGTGTACACCGCGCTGCTCCGCCGTGGCCGGATGCCGGTGGCCGAACTGGCCGAGCGGCTGGGCCGGGAGTCCGCCGAGGCGGAACGCCTCACCCGCAGGCTCGTGGGCCTCGGTCTGGTCGCCGTGCTCGACGGCGAGGCGGACGCCGTCTCGCCGGTCGAACCGACCATCGCCCTCGACCAGTTGGCCCACGCCCGCTCCGCCGAACTGCGCCGGGCCCATGTGGCGGCCCTCAACGCCTTTCGCGACTTCCGGCGTTCGGTGCACTCACAGCCCACCGACGACCTCCTGGAAGTCGTCTCGGGGCCCCAGGTCGCCGAGCGCATCTGGCAGGTGGAGGGCGCCGCCGAGAGCGAGGTCCTGCGCTTCGACTCACCGCCGTACCACACGGCGGGCGGCCCCAACCCCACCGAAGTGGAGAAGCTGGCGCGGGGGGTGGTGTACCGCGTGGTGTACTCCGCCTCCGCGGTGCGCAACACCGCGTACTACGCGGACAACATCCAGCCGTGCATCGCGGCGGGGGAGCAGGCCCGCGTGCTGCCCGCCGTGCCGGTCAAACTCACCGTCTTCGACCGGCGGCTGGCGATCGTGTCGATGTCGTCGGTGGAGGCCGAGGCGAACGACTCGCTGCTGCTGGTCCGCCCCTCCAGCCTGCTCTCCGCCCTGACCGGCCTCTTCGAGACGGCCTGGCGCTCGGCGTACCCGATGCATCTGAGCGGTCAGGTGCCGCGTGCGCTGCGGCCCGTCCAGCGCCGGATCCTGGAGCTGCTCGCCACCGGAGTGAGCGACGACGACATCGCGGACCTGCTGGGCGTCAGCCGCCGCACCCTCTCCCGCAACCTGGAGCAGCTCCACCGGCTCGCCGGCTCCGCCTCCCGCTTCCAGCTCGCGCTGCACGCGGCGCGGCACGACTGGATCTGACCGCGGGCCCGGGCCGCGGGTGGGACACACGGAAAACGGGGGACTCGGCGTCCGTCGCGTACTCCCCTCCCCGGATCCGAACTCACCGGTCACGAGCCCTTGTCGGCCCGCTCGCGTTCGCTGTGGCGCGACCGCGATTCGCCGTCTTCTGTGCCGCGCCGACCCTGTCCTTCGTCGGTGACCCGGTCGCCCTGCCGCTGCTGCACGCCACCAGCTCGGTCGCGCAGATGGGCCTGCTCACCGCCAGCGCGGCCGCGGTCCCGGTCTTCACCCGGGTGTTCGCCGGGATCGTGGTCGACCGGCTGGACCCCCGCAAGCTGCTGATCGTGTGCGACCTGGTCCGGCTGGTGCTGTACGCGCTGATCCCGCTGGCCTGGGCGTTCGGCCCGCGGATCCGGCTGCTGTACGTGGTGCTTCCGCTGGCCGAGGCCGTTGGGATGCTGTTCTCCGTCACCTATGTCACCGCCGTACGGGCGCTGGTGCCCGGCGACCGCATCACGCAGGCCAACGGGAGGCCGTGCTGGCCGTGGGAGTGCTACCCCTAAACGGAATGTGATCCGCTCACCACGTGAGCGGACACGACCCGGACGCGCTGTTCTGCGCGGAGAATGCGGGGTTTTCGGCCGGTGCTTCGGCAGCGGTGGCCCGGGCGACTGGCGGGGAGTGCGGGATGGTGGGGCCGGGAAGATATATGACCTCCCCAGGTCGTGATCCTTCCCGACCCGACCAACACCGTCGTCCCCGGCTACTCAGGCACGCCGTGCCCATGCCAGGCCGCAGCGAACTGCGTCCGGGGACACGCCGACAGCAGTTCGCGCAGTGCCTGCACGTCGCGTTCGGCGAGCCCCCCCGGCTGCGCAAGCAGGGCTCTGGTCCTCGCCTTCCTCACGGGGACGGTCGCGTGGCCGCATCCGGAGAGGCCTCAACACGGACGGGTTGTCCGGCGGACAACCGGAATTGTCCGCCTTCGAGTCCGGTGTCTGTCTGTGCTTTCGTCGGCACGGGGGGGCGGACAACGTGGGCTTTGGCGATGGTGGGTGCCGTCCGACCAGCAAGCGTCCATGGTGTCGAGCAGCGGAGGCTGTCGATGAGCATCAGGAATTTCCGCGCACGGATGAGCCGGTGGAGGGCTGTGGCGATCCTCAGCGTGCTCCTGCCGACTATGGCGATCGTGGCCTTGCCCACGCAAGCACAGGCCAGAACGGCCGCGGGAACGGCCGTGAACTTTTACAACGTGGCGACCGGGTGGTGTGTGGATCTGCCGAACTACGGCGCCACGTACAACTCCAACGTCTACCAGTACCCGTGCGACTACACATCGGCCGACAATCAGCAGTGGGAGTTGGTCCCCACGCGCTCGGTCAATGTCGGCGGTACGCTGCAGGACCTGTTCTTGATACGCAATGTCAAGAGCCGCCAGTGCATGGATCTTCCCAGCACCGGCGACAATCCTGCCACCACACCGGTCTGGATGCACAATTGCATCTCCTCCGGCGACAACCAAGAATGGTTCGTCATGCCCGGTAACTCCGGTGGCTGGTACTACGTGAACCTGGCTTCCAACAAGTGCCTTGATGTCCCGGGGTGGGCGCACGACGGCACTGATCGGGGCAACGGTAGTCCGCTGACCATCTACCCGTGCTGGCACGAGGGATGGGCCTGGGACGGCGCCGACGACCACCTGTGGATACTGCGGCAGCTCGCCTGAACCAACAGGGCGTCGGCCAGGAGGTCGGCGCCCTGCCAGGGTGTGTCCAGTAGACGGCTGATCTAGGCCGTGTGTCGAAAGTAGATCTTGGGCTGTGAATGATCACGGTTCATGGGGCGGGAGATCTCACGGACGAGCAGTGGGCGGTGCTGGAGCCGTTGTTGCCGAAGGGCACAAGGGCGGGACGGCCGCCCGTCTGGCCTTGGCGGCAGCTGATCGACGGCATACGGTTCCGGGTCCGGACCGGTGCTCCGTGGCGGGACGTGCCCGTCGAGTACGGGCCGTGGGGCCGGGTCTACGACCTCTTCCGCCGATGGCAGCGCAACGGCACCTGGCAGCGGATCCTCACCCGGCTCCAGTCCCTGGCCGACGCGGAAGGTGCGATCACGTGGGACCTGAGCGTCGACTCCACGGTCTGCCGCGCCCCCAGCATGCGGCCCGCAGGCAGGGCGACCTGCAGAAGGAACCACCGGGCGGCATCGTCAACGAGTGTCAATTGGCCTCTTGTCCAGATGCATCTCGGCGCCCTGGCCGGCCAGTGCGTCAACGGCCCAGTACCACCCCTAGGTTGCCTCGATCGCCACACGGGGATGCTCGCCGGCGCCTGTGAGCTGGGAGAGTAGATGCGGTACATCGTTGGCGAACCGCGTGGCCCGCCCGATCTGCTGTCCGTCGGCCGCCAGCCGGACCGCCACGCTGCGACGCCGGTGCAGATCGATCCCGATGACCGGACGGTCCTCGATCTGTGCGTTCATCAGGGCCTCCTGGCCTCCCCACCCGGGGAGGACGAGCCGGATGCAGTAACCACAGCGTCGGCCGAACCCGGCCTGAGCGGGAGGCTCCGCCCCTACATCGCGAGCTTTTGCAAAGGGCCGACGTCAGATAGTGCACACGCTGGTCGAGGAAGGTCTGCTGCACTTCGCCGCCGCCAAGCAGCCAGTGGGGGGGAGAGAGTGTGGCCGGGTGAATTGAGGCGTCAGGGGGAGACCGCGGCGGCCGGTGGTGTCCAGCGGTGGGTGCGGGATACCGCCACGTCGACGCCGAAGTCCTTCTTGAGCTGTTCCGGGATGGCGTAGTGCATGACGCGCCCACGGGTCAGGGAGGACAGTTCCAGGACGGAGGTCAGGTGGCCGAGGCGGTCGAGGGCCCAGGCGCCGAGAGGGGAGTGGTCCTCAATCGTCTCCAGCACGCCCAGGAGGTGCGGCACCGTCTTGACGACGGTGTCCCAGCGGCTGCGCGGTACCTGGAGCCAGTCGGCGCAGGTGTCGCCGATGAGGTGGCGGATAAGGGCGGAGACGATCGGGTCGAAGAAGGTGCCGGGCACGATCTCCTCGTACAGGTCGATGAGCTGCCGGGTCAGATGGGCGCCCTCGTCGGACGGGGCCATGTGGCGGACCATGTACAGGTCGAGGAACTGCCGTGCTTGATCAAGGGTGGTGGGGACGGCGTCCTGGTCGATGCCGAGCATGGCACCGACCACGCGCCAGGCGTAGTAGTACGCCTCGGCGCCTTCGGTGGACATGTGGATGCCGAGGCGGTGCAGGCTGTCGAGGACGAGCAGGGAGAAGAACATCTGCCCGCCGATCATGTCCTCTTGGCAGATCGGCGTGCCGAGCGTCGCGGTGTCCCACTGGTTCTCGCGCTTGAGGTGGTGGCGGATGGAGGCGTGCAGGAGACGGACCTTCTGGGCCGCGGGGATGAACCGGCTGCCTGCCTCGAAGGCATCGGGTTGCATCAGATAGACGGTGAACTGCCCCGTCTCCGCCATCCGCTTGGAGGGGTACTTCAGGCCGTGGGTGGCCGAGAGGAGCTTGGCCACGTGCGGGACGACGTAGCAGGCCGGCATGGAGGCGAAGGACAGGGCGGTGGAGATGTGCACGTTGTTGTCGATGAAGAAGAGCCGGGCCCGCTCCATCTCGCCCCAGTCCACCCAGGTCGGCGGCGTACTGGTGACCCGGAGGTACTCCCGCGCTACATCGGGCAGCCCGTCGGGCAAGGGGGCGCCGACGGTGGAGACGTACCGCATCAGGGTGTTGAACTTGCCCACCTCTCCCCGTTCGAACAGCGTAGCCACGGTGGCGTCGGCCAGTTCGTCACCAGCGCGCCGCAGGGCGTCCATGGATGCCTCGGTGTAGGTCATGACAGCACTCCTCGTCCTTGACGGGTGGTCGGCGACAGACCGCGGCGTGTCCCCGGCGGCGCACGCGCGGTCCTGGGTGGGGCGGGTCACGACAGACGGATCGCGGCAGAGCGTGCCAGCGTGGTCAGGGCAGCGGTGGCGGGTGCCGGAGCGTTGAGGGTGTGCAGCGCGGCCAGGGCCTCCTCGACCCGATCGGTGATCATGGCCTCGATGCGGTCGGGGGCCTTCACCCGGCGCATCACCGCGCGGACCTCGACCAGTGCCTGCTCGTCCAGATCGCGGCGGCCGAGCAGTGCACCGAGCCTCTCCCGTTCGCCCTCGTCGGCCAGGCGCCAGGTCTCGGCCAGCAGGGCGGTGGGCCGCTGTCCGCGCACATCGTCCGCGGTGGTCTTGCCCGTGCGCTGGGGGTCGCCGAACAGTCCGAGCAGATCGTCCCGGAGCTGGAAGGCCTCTCCCAGCGGCAGTCCGTACGCGGAGTAGCCCTGCCGGAGCAGCTTGCCGCCCCCGGCGAGGGCAGAACCGATCAGCAGGGGCTGTTCCACGGTGTACTTGGCGGTCTTGTACCGGATGACCTTCAGAGATGCCGAGGTGTCAGGAAGACTCCCCGTGCGTAGGATCTCCAGGCACTCGCCCGCGATCAGCTCACGGGCGAGCAATGACCACAGCGGGCGGGCCCGCGCCAGGTAGGCGGCAGGCAGGCCGCTGGTGGCGAAGAGCTGGCCGGCCAGCGACATCAGCAGGTCTCCCACCAGCATCGCAAGCGACCTCGCGGCGGCTACGGCACGCGGCTGACGGCGCACTGCGCCGCGTAGCGCGATGTGTGGCGTGGGCCGGCCGTGCCGCAGCGGGCTGTCGTCGATGAGGTCGTCATGGACGACCGCGGCAGCGTGCACCAGCTCCATCGAGGCCGCCGCTCGCACCATCGCGTCGCTGTCCGGCTGCCCCGCCGCGCGCCAGCCCCAGTAACAGAATGCCGACCGCAGCCGCTTGCCGTCGGCGACCGTGGACTCCAACTCGCGTGCCACCGGGTCAAGAAGAGGATCGATGGCCGCCACCTGCCCGGCTTCCTCAGCCACGAACTCCTGCAGTACGTTGTCGACCCGCGCCTTGAACGCGGCCGCCTCCCACCGGTCAGCCGTCATTGCCAGCCCGCCGCGCCAGTGCGCGCTGGGCGAGAACCTCCAGGTGGGCGGGCGGGGCGGCCGCGTAGCGGTCCATCACCAGGCGGCCGCGCGCCAGCAGCTCGTGCTCGGCGTCCGCCGCGAGCTCGGCGGCATCCGAGCGGTGCAACGCTGACCACACGGTCCCCAGGGCCGAGCCCACCGTGCTCACCGCCAAGTCGGCAAGGCCCACCGCTAAGAGGACCGTCGTCTCGTCGAAGCCCCTGTGCCGTCCCGTATCCCCGGTCATGGCATCCCCTCACCTGCGGCATGACCGAGCGGGCGCCCGGCATATGCCGTCACTCCCAGGATCGCGGCGCAGCCTGCCCACGGCCTCAGGAACTCACGATCGGGTGATGAGATCGCGCATCCGTGCGGACCGGCCGACACTGCCGCATCCCGGTCGCCGGTGCCGGGTGGGGGCCAGTCAGACCCGAACGTCTTACCGTCCCTGACGGTCCGACCACATCCGTGACGGCTGCCGCTCGTAGCGCCCACGAGCGCCAGACGCGGCGACGGGCGAAAACGCTGCACGGCCTGAGACCGCAAGAACGCCGGCCGGGCATCGATGACCTTCTCCAGCAGCTGCGTATGCCGCAGATGAGCCCGGCCCAGCAGCCGCAGCACACGCTCACACGGACGCCGATCGTCGGCGTCCTCCACGCCGTTGCGGACCTCGCGCAGGTACTCCATCAACTCGCGCTCCACCCGGAGGCGCTCACCGAGACGTCGCGGGACGCGGTTACTGAGCTTGTGGGCGTGATGTCGTAGGGGCTGACAAGGGTTGGCCGCGAGTAGGCCCGAAGTATGAGGTATCCGCAAGGTGGTGGTCTGACCTCTGAACGGCGGGCATTTCGTGAGCGCATCCGGCTGGAGGCGGCCGAGATGTTCGCCGTCGGGCAGAACAACATGAGGGTGGCCGAGCAACTGCGGGTCAATGTGCGCTCTGTGCAACGTTGGCACCGAGCCTGGCGGGAAAGCGGGGACATCTCTTTGCGCTCCAGAGGCTCGGCGGTCCGGCCGAAGCTGAGCGAGAAGCTGTTCGCAGTCCTGGAGGAAGAGCTGGCCAAGGGGCCTCTCGCGCACGGCGAACTGCGGGGCGAGGTGCGAATGGTGGGCGCGCCGTTCGGGTGACACAGCAGCCGCAGTGCGGTCAGCTCGTGTGCGGTCAGCGACGGCTGCCACCTCACGGCAGGAGATGCCGTTGTATGTAGTGTGCGGAAATGACAAGAAGCGAGCGACTCGCGGACCAGCTGGACTGGTACTGGCACAAGAACCTGCGGCCGCGGCTGGACGGTCTTACCGATGAGGAGTACTTCTGGGAGCCGGTGCGCGGCTGTTGGAGTATCCGCCCACGTGGCACGTCGGCCGCACCGATGTCGGCAGGTTCGGGGGAGTGGACGATGGACTTCGCCTCCCCTGGCCCGGAGCCGGCGCCGGTGACCACGGTTGCCTGGCGGCTGGCGCACATCATCGTCTCGTGCTTGGGCTATCGGGTCGGATGGTACTTCGGCGGCCAGGACGTCGACTCCGAGACATTCGCCTACGCGGGGACCGCTGACGAGGCGCTGAAGCAGCTCGATGAGATGTACGGGAGATGGAACGCGGGGGTCCGTGAACTCTCGGACGCTGACCTGGAGAATCGGCCCACGGTGGGTCCCGAGCGGTTTCCCATGGAGAACAGGGTCCTGCACGTCAACAGGGAGCTGCGGGTGCGGACCTGGCCCCGGAGCCGCCTGCATGTGGGTGAGCAGCGGAGAGCCGAGGCGCCGGGCTAGTAGTGCTTCGTTTGGATCATTGGGCTGAGCAGAGGAAGATGCTGACCGCCGCACCGCGCCCGGACAGGCCCTCGTCTGCGCTGAAGGCGGAGTTCCTGAGCGACGGCGGCGGGGTTTGCAGTGATGGCACTTACACAACCCACAGTGCGATGGCCGCACCGCCTCTACGCTCCTCCCGGCTGGTTGCCGGGAGGAGCGTAGAGGCGGTGCGGGGTTGGGGTCAGTGGGTGCTTGCGCGCCGGCGCTGGCGGAGCACGACGGCTCCGCCCACCAGGGCGAGCGCCGCGCTGGAACCGCTGGCGAGGAGCAGGGTGGAGGACGGGGCGTTGTCCTGCGTGCGCTGGAGGCTGTAGCCGCTGGAGTAGCCCTTGGTGGCGTACTCCGAGTCAGGGAGTTTGTCGGCGTAGCGGGCCTTGACCAGTTTCTGGTAGTCGCTGAGTGACACCGATGCCTGGCCGCCCAGTCCTTGCCGTGCCTGGTCGTTGAGGGGCTCGACGGTGGTGAGTTTGAGCTGGTACCAGCCGCGGATTTGCGGCTCGGTGAAGACCAGTGTGCCCAGGGTGGCCTTGCTGGCGTACGCGGCGTCGCTGTCGCCGTCGCTTACGGCTGCCAGATGCCAGCCGCCGCCCTGGGTGGGGGCGAGTGTGACGGTGGCGTTGCGGCCGTTGACGGTGGCGCTCAGCGAGGAAACGAGCTGTGTCAGCTTGATCGCCTCGGTGGGCAGTGGGTTCGCGGTGCCCGCGACGAACCCGGGGGTGATCTCGTTGCGCGCCACCGGGTCGTTGATCGTGAAGGCCGGGAGGCCCTGGCAGGGCTCGGCCGTTTCGGGGATCGTCTGCACCGGCTCGCCGGCGCCGTCGGTGGGCACCGGAGTGCGCAGGAAACGGCAGACGGTGTTGAGGACGTCGGCGGACTTCACCGCGTTGAGGGCGGCCTGGTAGTCGGGGATGTCGGCCGGGAGGGGGTCCTTGGCGGGGGCCGCGTGCGTCGGACCGACGACGGACAGCAGCGCGGACGCGCTCAGTGTGATGACGAGGGAGAGACGGGAGGAGCGAGAGACCGCCCGCTTGCTGGACGTTTCGGTGCCGCTGGTGTCGCGCATGTCGCCTGCCTTAGCGGGAGATACCGATGCGGGAATGGGTCCACTTCGACGAGCTGTTGCTCACGTAGTCGTTGTAGTTCCACCACGTGTACGTGGTGGTGTCCGGCCACGGGTCGGCCACGGCGATCGTGTTGTTCGACGTGTCGAAGCCGTAGACCACGTTCATATGGCCGCCCCCCGACGTCCACCCGATGCGGGCACCGATCGGCCGGGCCGCCTTGACGTCGGTGTACACCTGGTTGAACGTGGCCGCGCTGCTCAACCCGGTGCCGGTGTGAGTCATGCCGAGGCTGCTCCACCCCTTGGCCATGTCGTCGAGCGTGGCGGGCTGGTTGTTGCAGCCGTAGTAGGGCTGGGCCCGGTTGCAGAAGTCCGTCTGCGTGGAGCCGAAGCCCTGGAACTTGGCGATGGTCAGCCCGGAGGCGACCCAGCACCACTGGGTCTTCTCCTGCTTGTACATGGTGATGGTGTCCTGGCCCGCTTCCGCGTGAGCTGTGCCTCCCGCGGCAGCGAGCGCTCCCAACGCGGCCAGTGCGATCGCCGACGCCGTGGCGCCGTACCTGAACCTGCCCATTTTCCTGCCTTCCCCTGACGGGTTGAACGAGATGAACGGGTCAGGAATATGACAGCGCACCATGCCCGGGACACATAGTGGAGTTGCAGGAAGTTACTCCTTACTGATTATTTGTCGGCTAATGCTCAAAGTCGGAACTTACAGCTCACGCCTCCGTACCGAAGGGGGGTGTGATGCTCATAACCTGCTAGCCCCCGCCGGATTCCAGGCGCTCAGTGTGTCCACGCGAACAGCACCGGAGCGGTACCGCCGGGGAGCGGGCCAGCCCCTTACGGCGCTGGGTCCGCTCGCGGCTGCGGCACCTGCGATTGCAGAACTTGGTTGTTCCGGTACACGCGTTTCGCCTATGGATCAGACCGCTGGCGCCTCCAGGGCCTGGACGTGGAGTTCCACGACCGGCTACGAGGCAAGGTCCGCATCGGCGAGGGGCGGGCGGCGGAGCCGACCGCCGGCATCATCGACTGGCAGTCGGTGCGGGCTGCCGGCTCGGTGCACTGCCACGCGCGGTTACGACGGCGGGAAGAAGGTGCCGGGCCGCAAGCGGCACGTGACAACGGACTGTATCGGCCTGCTGCTGGTAGTTACGGTCACCGCCGCGCACATGGCGACCGTGAGGCCGCGGTGCCCCAGTTACGTCCCCAGCTTCGTACGGATGAATAGGGACAGTTGTTGGTGCGGCGGGGCGTGTTGCTCTGCGCTCTGCTGCTTGTCGGTGTGGCGGCCCAGAGGGGCCTGGCGATACTCTTGGACGCGTAGCGATGGTTGGAACTGCGGTGATTTCGGGGCTGTTGGAGTCCGGAGCGCTGAGGGTGTCGGCTGGTCGTGGGGGAAGCGTGCGAGCCCGTGATCGGCTAAGCGCAGAACTATGCCCAGGCGCGGGCTCCCTTGGTGACTGACTCGATGCCGGGCACCCCCTCGTCGCGAAGGTCTTCCCAGCGGGATGCTTCGGCGTGGGCCAGGAGGCGTAGGGCCTTGGAGGACGCGGTGGCGAAGGTGGGGACCCGTTCGGCTTGGCCGTGGGCTTGTTCGGGGCTGTGGCCGCCGTCGGAGATCAGGCGGATCGCCCACCGTGCGGCATCCACCCACGCAGGTCCGACCGCAGCCCAGGACCAGTCGATCAGGTGGGCGCGGTCGGAGCCGATGAGGATGTTGGTGGCGGCGAGGTCGGTGTGCAGGAGGTGGTGGCCTGACAGGAGTGGCTCGTCTTGAGGCTCGCAGTAGTAGCCCCAGCGGTCCCACGCGCTCAGCAACCCGATGTCCCGGGCCAGTACGGTAGCGGCCTGCCGCAAGGCGTCCACGATGAGATCCAGGTCGCGGGCGCCGGGGGCAAAGTCAGCATGCGCTCCGTTGACGGCGTCGAAGGCCAACAGCCGCCAGCCGTCTGCCTTCACCTGCCACCGCAGCCGGGGGGCCGACCCGGGGAGGTAGGGGTTGATCCGCCACTCGGTCTCAAGATCGTCAACATGATCGTGGCCTTCGGTATAGGCGGCGGGCTGGCCCTTGACGAAGACGCCCGCACCGCCCCCGGCGGGACGCAGCAGCGCGGCTACACCCGAGTTCGCGCCGCCTTGCATGTCGGTGACCGTGTAGGGACCGCTTAGGCGGGCCTCCACGGCGGCCTGGACCTCGCCAGGCAGCTGGCGCCAGGCCAGGCGCGGAACGGGCATGTCAGGCTCCGGGCGGCGGGGGATGCTGGGGCGGCGTAGGCGGGTTCTTGTCGGGCGTGGTGGGCCCGGGGGGCCGGCCGGGCGAGGAGGGGGGCCGCGCGGAGGCTTCTTCGCGGTAGGCGTCTGCGTCATGGCAGGAGCGTAGTGACCGTGCGGCCGGGCCGGGGGAGGACCGATACTCCGCACCCCGTCGCAGGAGGGGGTGGCCGTAGGAGCCGCGGACGGCCTCTAGCACCGCCAGTCGGCGCAGGCCCAGGCTGTGACGCTCACCCGGGATCCCCAGCCCCGTATCGGCCGGGTAGTAGTTGGGTTGCTTCGGGGCACGCAGTCCCCACGTCCTTTGAGCCCCCCCGGGCCTGCCTGGCCTGCCCGCTACCCGGTGGCAGCCCGCCAGGTCCCCGGCCTGAACGGCTGCGTCACCGGGAGCCAGGCGGCCGCTGCGGCCGATGCCTTTCTCACTCTGCTCCTTGCCTCCCGCCAGCCGGGCCAGTGGAATCCCTCCGAGGCCCCGTGGCACCCGCAGCCCCAGGGGCTTGAGCTGACGAGCGGGCACGGAGCCCGACTGCGGGCCATCACCCAAGCCGTGGCTCAGCGGTCCGCGGCGGGACAGGCTTGCGCGCCCGAACAGTCAGCGAGCCAGCGCCCCGAGCTTCCGCCGCCGGTGCTCGGCTCGTCGACAGCCCCCGGCCGCTGAGTCCGTCGCCCCGGAGGGTGCTGAAGCTGCTCCGAGGCCCCCGCTCAGCACGAGCCACAACGGCACCGCACTGTGGGCGCGTTCGAGCACGACGGCTGCGAAGGCTTCGCAGCCCGGGAGGGATGGGGACTTCGGCTGGTGCCGTGCCGGTCAGAGTCCTGGAGGCTGTGCCTGACCAGGGCCCTCTAGCGGCGGGCGTCGTCGGTCGCGGCTGCGCCTGCGCTGGGGCCGGCTGCTTCGGACGACGGACAGGAGGCGGAGAGGGTGGCAAGGGCAGCGCACGGTTCGCCGCGCCCGCGACGAGGGCGCCTGCCACAGCGCGGATCTCCTGTGCCCGCGAGGCGTACGGCAGCCCTGCCCGCACCGTCGTCAGCGGGCTGACGACGGTGGCCGCGCTCGTCGTAGCGGGCCTGGTAGGCCGTACAGGCGTGCTGCGGAGCCAGCGGAGCGAGCGCGGCCGCGACCGGGGCGGGAAATACCGAGCTGTGCACCCTCCATGGCTGCTCGGGGAGCGCCACGCCATCGAGGCCACCTCCGCCGGGACATCGGCTGCCCCGCAGAACAGCCGAGCACCAGGCTCGCGGGCCCACGTTCGGCGTGTGCCGGCACGAGGAACAGCGGCCCCGTGCCGGATCGCCGGCCGGGCCGTTGTCAGCTGATGTCGAACCGCATCGAGTACGTCTGGGTGCATGAGCTGTTGAACCCGCCCGAGTACTTGCAGATGTTGTACTCGATGTACCCCGTCGTGTTGCCCTTGAGGGTGGAGGGCGAGTACCACCACGTCTTGCCCTGGCCGCTTCCGCTGCCCGCCGACATCACGAACGAGTCATTCGCCACCTGCTCTCCGCCGGGAATGTGCACCGTCCAGTTCAGCTGGACCGAGTGGCTGTCGGCCGCGGTGTCGGCCACCACGGTCTGGAGGCCCAGGTTCGAGTTGGTGGCGTACGTCATCAGCGTGGCGTTGCCGTAGCTCGCGGTCACATGGCCCGTGTATTCCGTCGCGGCGGTCGCGTCTCCGGCCGTCACCAGCGCCAGCGCGGCGGCTGCCGGAACGGCGACCTTGGCTATGCGTCCAAAGGAAATCTTCTTCACGCCAGTCTCTTTTCTCGTCCGTGGAGCTGAATTGCCAGCCGACTGCCCTAGACACCCGGCAGCTGACCGCTGGAGCGGGTCGCAACTTCGTGGCCGACGCGGACGATGCTGGCACCACCCCTTAACAGAGCGATAACACGCCACCAACCGGCACTTCCCTGTGCACAGCGCAGTTGGCTCGGAGAGTTCGGACAAGTCCCTGAGGGCGACCAGGCGGATGACGCCGCCGAGGGGATGACGCCTCGGGCGCGCAGGCGGGCGTGCTCGACAGGCGCCCCGCCGTCGGTCGCAAAGGGGCGCACGGGATCGCGGTCGGGGTGTGTTCGGTGGCCGTCGACGGTGTCCCCGTTCACCGTCGCTGAACCTCTTTCCTTCTGAACAGCTGAGAGGAGGGTGTGGGCGGACGCCGAAGGACCAGGCCCCCGGGCGGCTGGCACACCCCGGGGAGGGAGCCTTGTCTGCTTTGGCGATCACGGAAGGGTTCAGTAGCGATGCGGCTGCGCCAAAGGGAATTGATGTTCGCTTTTAGGGACAGTGGACGGCATCTGCCACACAGACCCCTCTCATCTCCGTGGATAGCCAGCAGCATGGCGCAAATCATCTGCCGATGACCGCCTGTTGGGCGGAATTGCCGTGAACGGGGCCGTGAAAGTGAGGATTTCGAGAAGCTGTGCGGTATGTGGCGAGTCAGGTGGTTGAGAGCGGTGGGCGGCGTCATTGCCCGGTCGTTCCAAGGGTCTGGTCGGCCGTCGCGAAGCGGTGCTCCGCCGGCTTCAGCACTTCGTACAGGTGGCCGAAGTACTCCGTTTTCACCGTTCCGGTGAGCACCGCCAGCAGGAAGGCCAGGCACCCCATGTCGTGGTGCTCCCACAGGGGGCCGCGCCCCTCGTTGTAGAGCACGGTCCACTCGTCGGGGTGCTGACCGGGCCGCGCGAGCCAGTACAGGAACGCCCCTGTGCCCTCCTCGAATGCCCACGGCAGGACTTTCGCTCCCGCCTCCTGTAGGCCGGCCGGCTTGTCCTCGAACTCCCACAAGTCGGTCAGGATCTCGTCCCGTTCTGCCGTCTGCGCGTGCAGGTCGCAGTCGTCGTAGGCGGAGTCCGGTACAAGCAGCCAGATCGTCTCGTCGAAGACGCCGTCGCCGTATGTCTCGACGAGCTGTTTGTAGTCGGCGGGCAGCGCCGTACCGAGGGCCAGCTCTGTATGAGCCCAGTCCACTGCGAGTGGCGGATTGACCGGCGGCCGGCAGAGACGGACAAGCGCATCGAGGGCGATCATGGATCGGACGCTACCGGAGAACCCGCCGGGAGCCGTGGGGGAGTCGGCAGGCCATGCGAAGACCCGCAGCGGAGCCCGGCCCAAGCAGCCGCCTGCCGAGTTTGAAGACCCCCGGTACACCAAGAGCTGCGCCTGTGCAGCGGTCGCTGAGCGAGCACCTGGCCGGTGGGGCCACCTCGTCTTCTGGCGGCAGTTCGCCCTTCATGAGCTGCTGCATCCAGATTTCTCCTTGCTCGGCAACCGCGTAGATGCCAGACAGCAACTCGGTCATGCCTGAAGGGCGCGGTGGGTTGCGCCCGGCGACCGGTTGGAGTACCCAGCCGCCTGACCGGGCCGCGAGCCGCAGCACCCCGGCCCAGTTCGCGATCCTCCCGATGTGTACGTGCCACGAGTCCTCGGTGAACGGGGCCATCCGCCCGCCATGGAGAGGGTTTGTGGCGGCGCCGATGTCCTCGATCACTTGCCGTTCCACGGCATCACGGACCCAGCGCCCCTCCTGTGCCTTTTCGATGGCGACCTCCCACCACTTCCACCCGCCGTCGAGTCGCTCCGCGAACGTGTCCATGTGGAGAGGCTTCCACGCACGATGCCGCAGGCATTCAGAGGGGCCGCCGATCGGTGGATCGACCTATCAAGGAGACAGGCTCTAGCCCCCCATCGCCCACGGTGCAGGTGTCGGTGATGGTGTCGTTTCCCTCACCGCCGCGGTAGGTGCAGAAGGCGGAAACCGCTCCCTGGCTGGTGATGGCGTCCTGGCCGTCAGCGCCCTGCACCCTCGCAACGAAGCATCCGAGGTCATTGCTGAGGTCACCGAGACCTTCGATCGCGATGGTGTCGTTGCCGGGGCCGCCGACGGCGACGGCGGGGAACCCGGGGACGCCAGCCATCGCGGCAAGGCTGGCATTTGTCGTTGCCGCCAGCGGGGACGATCAAGAGGCCGTTGACACGCGTGGGCAGCTCCTCTCCGGCAGGAGCTGCCCACGCGGTCGGGCCGATGTGCCCGGTGGCGGGATCAGGCGTTGTAGATGGAGCTGATCCGGTCGTTCCAGCCCTGGTACAAGACCCCTTCGGAGTACCAGGCGTTGGTGTTGCCCGGATACCAGTAGCCCTGTCCCCCGATGTGCTCGGCCAGGTGCGCTCCGCAGCTGCCCGTCCGGTACGACGACGTCTCGTCGTTGAAGCCGTAGTCGGTCAGGTTCTGCCAGGAGCCCCGGTCGTAGAAGGACAGGGTGCGGCCGTTGACGCTGCCGTTGTAGTTGAACTCGCCGTGCTCGTACAGGCGCAGTGGCGTGGAGCAGGAGGCGAGGGCCACGCTCTCGGTCCGAAGTCGCGCCAGTTTCGTGGCCGCCTGCTCCTGCTCCTTCTGCGTGCGGTAGCACTCGACCACGCCCTGGCTCCGCCAGATGGTGCACGCCTTCGCGGCGCCCCAGTCCTTGGACAGGTCGATCGTCCTCCCTTCGAACCGCGCCGCTGTCCCGGCCGTCTTCACCGCCGGGCCGCTGTCGGCCTGGGCGAGCGGTGCGGTCGCGAGGGCCGCGCCCCCGATCAACGCGACCCCGCCGAGCAGGGCTCCGGCCTTCGTGCCGATTCTCCGCATGGTGCACGCTCCCTTGATGGGTGGGTGGAAGGGCTGAGCAGCGGTGGATTCCCCACGCGTGCTCATGCCATCGTTCGTTCCGTTACGGTGCACGGTCGGCCTGTGGTGGATCTGGGGGAAACCTTGAACCGGCTGGTGGAGTTCGGTCTGCTCGGCAGCGTCGAGGCACGCGTCGACGGACGGCCCTTGGACCTCGGCCACGCACGGCAGCGGTGCGTGCTGGCGGCACTCCTGGTGGACGTCGACCGCGTCGTGCCGGCCGACCGGCTCGTCGAGAGGGTGTGGGCGGACCCCGCCTCCCCCCGGCGCGCCCGCGACACGCTGTACGGCTACGTCTCCCGGTTGCGGCGCGCGCTCGCGGACGTGGAAGGCGTGGACATCTCCCGTAGCTCCGGTGGTTATGTCCTCGGTGTCGGACGGGCGGTGGTGGATCTGCGCGAGTTCCGCGATCTCGTGGGCAGGGCCCGGACTGCCGAACGCGACGACCGGGCGGCCGACCTGTTCGACCGGGCCCTTGGCCTGTGGCGCGGGGACGCCCTGGCTGGCCTCGACACGCTCTGGAGCAACGAACTGCGCGACACCTTGGACCACGAGCGTTTCGGGGCCGAGCTGGACCGCACCGACGCCCGGCTCCGGTGCGGCCGCCACGCCGAGCTGTCGGGCGAACTGGCCCGCCGCGCACGGACACACCCGCTGGACGAGAGACTGGCCGGGCAGCTCATGCTCGCCCTGTACCGGTGCGGTCGGCCGGCAGATGCCCTGCACCACTACCGGCAGCTCAGGGAGCGGCTGTGCGAGGAACTCGGCTGCGACCCGGGCCCCCGGCTGCGGGAGCTGCACCAGTGGATCCTCACCACCGACCCCGCGCTCGACCTTCCGGTCGGCGCCGGACCCGCCGCTGTCGCCGAGCCCGCTGTCCTGCTCCGCGCCGCCCCGGCCCGCCGGCTCGTCGGGCGCACGGCCGAACTCGCGCTCGCTGAGGGGGCGATCGAGGACACCCTGACCGGCGGGCCGGCCGTGCTGGAGCTCGTGGGTGAGCCGGGCATCGGGAAGACCCGGCTGCTGGAGGAGGTGGGCGAGCGGGCCCGCCGACGCGGTCTGACGGTTTTGACCGGCCGTTGCCCGGAGTTCGACCAGGCTCCGTACGGCGTGCTGGTGGACGCGCTGGACGAACACCTGGGCGCGCCCCTCGAACTGCCGGACCTCTCGCTCGACCTGCTCGGCACGGTCTTCCCCGCCCTGGCCGAGCGGCGCCCAGGAGCGAAGCCGGTGGAAGCGGAACGGTACTGGTTCCACCGTTCCTTACAGGCGCTGCTGAACGCGCTCGGCGGCTCCGGCGGGCTCGTCCTCCGCCTGGACGACCTCCACTGGTCGGACCCGGCGACCGTCGAGTTCATCGACCACGTGGTGAGGCACCCGCCCCGCACGCCGCTGCTGCTCGTGCTCGCCCACCGGGCCCGCCAGTCCCCGCCCCGGCTGGTGGCAGCGCTGGCCCGCGCCCAGAGGGCGGGCCACTGCACCCGGGTCGAGGTGGGACCGCTCACACCGGCCGAGAGTGCCGAGCTGTGCGGCGCGGCGGCGCGGAGCTGGGAGTTCGGCCGACTGTACGCGGCCTCGGAGGGCAACCCGTTCTACCTGGAGGCGCTGGCTCGCAGCGCCCGGAGCCGTCCGCCCTCCGCCCCGGGCGCGCCGGGGTGCGTGGACGAGCTGCCGCACTCGGTGCGGGCCGCGCTGGAGGAGGAGCTGGAGGCCTTGTCGCCCGCCGCGCGGGCCACGGCCGGTGCCGGTGCCGTGCTCGGGGACGCCTTCGACGCGGAGCTGGCGGCGGCCGTGGCGCGGATCGACCTGCCCCGCACCCTGTCAGCTCTGGACCAGCTCGTGGAGCGGGACCTCGTGCGGCAGGTGGACTTCACCCGGCGGTTCCGGTTCCGCCATCCGCTGGTGCGTGCGGCGGTGTACCAGGGGCTGGGGGCGGGATGGCGGATCCAGGCCCATGCCCGAGCCGCCGACGGGCTTGCAGCACGCGGCGCTTCGCCGGCCGACAGGGCCTCGCACGTCCAGCGTTCGGCCCGCCTGGGTGACACGGACGCGGCCGGGCTGCTGGTGCGGGCCGCCCGTCAGATCATGGCCGCCGCCCCAGTCACCTCGGCCTCCTGGACGGGCGAGGCGCTACGACTACTCGGTGCGACCGGCGCCGATCGGCCGGAGCTCCTGCTCCAGCAGGCCGAAGCGCTGAGCCTGGCCGGGCGGCTGAGGGACAGCCGAGTCGTCCTGCGAGAAGTCGCCACGCTGCTGCCCACCGACGCCTGGGACGCGCGGGCCCGTCTGACCGCCTCGCTCGCCAGGACGCAGTGGCTGCTCGGCCGGTACGGGGAAGCGCTGTCGCTCCTGCGGGAGGAACTGGCGCGCAGAGCGGGTCGAGCGGACTCCCCGGCCCCGGCCCTGCACCTGGCGGCCGCGGCTGCGGCACTGCGTTCCTTCGACCTGCCCGCGGCCGTCGACTGGGCCGAACGCGCACGGGACGCCTCTGACCGCAGCGGGAACCTGCCGTGCCTCGCCGAAGCGCACGGCCTGCTGGCCCTGGCCCACATACAGGCGGGAGACGACGCCCGCTCGGCCCACCACCTGGACCGGGCTCTGGGCGCACTCGCCTGCATGGCCGACGAGCCATCGGCCGACTGGCTCAACGCCCTGGTCACGGTGGGATGGACGCAGATGTTCCAGGGCCGCTACGACGCCGCGCTGCAACGGATCGACCGGGGCCTGGACATCTGCCAGCGCACCGGTCGCAGCACGCTCCTGGCCGACCTGCTGGAGGCCAGGGCCTACGTACACCTGTGGCTGGGTCGCCTGGACGAGGCCGCGGCCGGCGCCGACGACGCCCTGGAGGCGGCGGCGCTGGTTGGCAGCGACGAACCCTGCTCGCTGGCCGAATCTGTACGCGCCGCGGTCCTCCTGTGGCGGGGGGACGCCCCGGGAGCACAGAAGCTCTGCCGGGATTCCCTGTCCCGGACCAGCACCGACCCGGAGTCCCGCAGAGCGACGGTGACCGCGCTGCTCGGCCAGGCACTGCTGCTCACCGGCGACCCCGAGGGATGCGTACGCACCGTCCTCGACGGGGGCGGCGGGCCGGAACTCGTCGGCTACGAGGCGCCGTTGCGCCCCTTGTGGTTCGGCGTGCTGACCAGTGCGGAACTGGCCCGGGGCGATATCGCGGCCGCCGGGCGGTGGGTGCGTTGCGCGGCGGCCGCCGTGACACCGGGCGGGCCGCCGGCCTCCGCGGGCTTCGCCCTGCTCGCCCGTGCCGAGGTGGAGCTCCTCCGGCGGGAGGCCGCCGCGGCGTCGACCGCGCTACGGGCGGCGGAGGTGTTCGCGGCGGCCCGCATGCCCTTATACGAGGCGAGGGCACGCCTGATCGCGGGAAGCGCGCTGGCCGCCTCCCGCTCCGGCCCCCAAGCCCTCGCCGAGCTGGGACGGGCGAGGACCCTGGCAGCCACGGCCGGTGCCGTCGCCCTGGCGGAGATGGCCGACGACGAGCACGGGCGCGTCCGTGGGTGGATGTAAGCGGCCGACGCGGCGACCAGGACGTGCAGCTGCGCCTCTGGTCCTCGTCGATCGACTGTGCGCACGCCCGCACCTTGAAGTTCCAGCTGCCGATCTCGGGGTCGTTCCAGGTCACGACCCGGTTCTCACCCATACGTCCCTGCCAGGTGCTCCACTCGCGCCCGGTGGGATGGGCGTACGACACCTCGTAGTACGCCACCGGGGGCTGGAGTAACCGCCGTAGTACAGCTTGAGGCTGTGGGCGCAGCTGTCGTAGCGGTCGCCTATGTAGGGAGAGTTCGTGTACTTGTACTTCGTCAGGGTCCCGCCGACGCTGGTGTTCCGGGCGGCCGGTGGGTATCCGTCACGGACGGTACACCCGCGCTCCGCAGACGTGACCGGTGCCTGCGCGGCGGCCGCGCCGGGCGCCGCTGCCAAACCGGCCGCGATCATCGGTGCCGTGCAGAAGAGGGCCGGCGTACGCCGCCGGTTGAGGACGTTCATGGCCACTCCCGTCGACCACCGCGCCGATCAGATCAGCGATACACAGCTGCTGGAGCAGCCCGGTGGCGCGGGCGCGCTGCTTGCCGGTGATCACTCCAACGGGTACCTGGCGTGCGCGCAGTATGGTCAGCCATGTCAGGGCCGCATCGAACAACCGTGCCCGGCTGGTCAGCGTGGCGGCCTCCTGCCGGTAGAGCTCCGCGAGGCGCGCGGGCAATCCCAGGCGGGCGAGGATGGTCTCCAGCGGCTGGCCGGCCATGGCCGGCAACTCCTCCAGCGGTGCCTCTCCTGCCTGTTGCGCGCGGGCCCAGGCCCCGCGCAGCGCGCCCGTGCTGATCGCCTCGGTGTCGGCCAGCGTGCCGTCCAGGTCGAACAGCACAGCCTGCACCCACCCCTGCGGGTCTCATGCGACGTGCTCATGGCCGTGGCCCCCAGCAGGCTCGAGTGTCCTGGGTACTCGGGCATCAGGGGGAGCAGGCCCAAGACGTTCAGCCCGCCTACGGTCGCGTGGGCTGGGACGGGACGCTCCATCAACCCGCCGGTCGCAACGGCGTGCGTGCCCAGGAGGCGGCCCAGCTCGGCGACGGAATCGATCCGGCGCTGACCGTACTGCCGCGCGGTCAGTCGCGGCCCCAGGTTGGCATCGCACGACAGCGACCGCACAGCCGCACCATGACGGGCTTGCGCAGGCCCCTGGAGTGCACCAGGCGGTCTTCCACCTACGCGATACTTCTCGTCACCTATGCTCAGCACCGGGATGCCGCCGAAGGCGTACGCGGCGTCAGCCTTGTGACGTTCGGCGGGACATCGCTGTGCAGTTGGTGGGTCTTGCCGGCGACGAGGGCGGCCTCGGAGAGGGGTTCGCGGGCCGACAGTGCGCGGGGTGCTTCTGCGTCCGGGTGCAGCGTCAGGCATGCGCCAGCGAGGACAGTTGCGTTGAGTCCGCAGCTCTGGCCAGCTGGATGGATCACCGGCAGTGTGGCCACGACGGTGTCCTCCGGCGTCGAACCCAGAAGCGCCACGGCCGCCACGTACGCGTCCCCTCGCATGGTGCCGTGCGTCAGCTCGGCCGCCGTGCAAATGTCCGCCAGCCCGGGACGGACGTAGGCGACAGCCGGGTCGTCGTCCCGCTGGGTGAGGTCGTCGTGTCGCGGCCACAACGCGATCTCGGCCAGGATGCCCGGGCCGGCGGGCACCCACATGCTGGCAGCGTTGTGGTCCTGCGGCGGCATCGCGCCGGACGCGACGAAGATCAGCTGCGGCCCGACCGAGCCGAAGTGGCGCCGTAGGTTGCGGTGCCCGCTGCGCGCGTCACCCGTGACGACCACTGCGCCGATACGCAGGGCGCCGAAGTGGAGGACCGCGAATGCCGGGACATCAAGCAACGCGAGTCCGACCCGATCGCCGGCACGGACGCCCCGCGCGAGCATTCCGCCGGCCGCCCGGGCGCTGAGTTCATCGAGATCGGCGTAGGTCAGGACGCTCCCGCGCAGGCTGATGGCCGGGCGTTGCGGGTACTGGCCGGCGGCATCCCTCAAACCGGTGGCGAGGTTGCTCATCAATTCTCCTGGCGCATGTACAGAGTTGCGAAAAGACGCCGCCTGATGGCACACGAGACCGATCGGTGCGCGCAGGCTCGCTCTTGTGGACGGGGACCATCCTGCCCGCGTGGACGTGCGCAGGGCCATGTGAGCGGGAACGGATCCGGTCCCCGTGCGGTTGGCTGCGGGGGCCTGAGCTCGGGGGTCAGGCCCCCGACGGTTCGCGTATCCGGGGGGACCGGGTGCACACACGCGACGTCTGATTCAACGGCCGCCGGGCCAGCAGGGTTACGGCGGGGCCTTTCCCCAGGGGGATCCGGGAGTCCGCGTCATGGGCGCCGTTGTTGGGAAGGGGGAACGTTGGCGCCCCGCCCCTGCGTCCTGCCTCGGTTGAGCGCGCTGGTAGAACCCCGTCATGACGTACCGATTCACTGCTCGTGTCGCCATAACCGAGATCGACCCTGACGGCTACTTCACCGAGGCTGCTCTCGCCGAAGGGGAGGACGGAAGCGGATTCGTCTTGATGTTCATGGCGGGCGAGGACGACCCAGACGATCAGGAAGTCGCCTCGGGCATGGACACACACTGCCTCGTCACCGCCGGACACCGCGTATGGCTGTGTCCGCGAAGCCGTTCTGACGGGCAATGTCCTTCGCGTCTCGCTCCGTCCTGAAGCACTGGAGGACCTGCGGTTGAGCGACGGCGAGATCGAGGCCGTCATCGAAGCACCGGCCGAGGACACCATCCGCTTCCGAGAGGTCCTTGCCCAGGTGCTCGCCTACGGACGTGCGGACGCTGCGCCCACTCGTGTAGCCGTCTGAGCCGGGACTATCTCCAGTACTTGCCCACCGCCGTCGCCCTGCTGCGCCTCGGTTTCTGACAGGGTGCCATCTGTATCGCCGTCGCCGACCCCATGCCCAAGCACACCACCGGCCACAAGGACGCCTCGGAGCTACCGGTTACCCTCGACATGCCGGGCAAGGTCGCCGACTTCCTCCGCGCCGCCGAACTGGAGGCCGCCGAGCGGACAGCGCTCGACCAGTGCGTGACCGTACGGCGCGGCCAGGGCTGCACCCTTCGCGTCACTGTCGCGCCCGCCGTCCACCGCCAACTCCTCGGCCCCTGCCAGCCTTCGACGGCACCGCGGCAAGCCCGGCCCAGCGCAAGGCCCCCGCTGGTACGAGAACCGCGTCAACGCACTCCCGGCTGCCAGCCTACGTTGAGCGGACCGAGCACCACCCGCCAAGATCAAGTACCTGCGGCTTCTGGGCTTGCCTCGGCGCTATCCCTAGAACCCGCGGGGCGCCCCGCCCCGGCGCTGCTCGACGAACCGGCTGACGTCCTGGGCGGCCAATGGAGGCCATTGCTGAATCCACCTGCTCCCGCCCTGGGGCGACGTGAAGCACGTCCGGGTCGCAGAAGCGTTTTCCCACATGACACGCCGTCGCGCCGAGCGGCGCCGGAGCAGTTCGTGACGTAGGAAGGATCTTGCCGGTCACCCAGAGGTCCGCGAGGGGCATGCCATGGCAGTGAAAGCACGGAAGCGCCTGATCGCGTGGCTCGCGGTCCTCGCCGGGCTCTGTCTGGTCACCAGTCTCGTGCTGGTTCTTTTCCTCTGGGGCCGACCGGAACGTTCCAGTCTCCCCGAGCCGGTCGATTCCACCTCGGCCACATTCACGGCCGTTCCGACGGAGACCAGCGCTGATAGCGGATCGCCCACGTCCACGGCCGTTCCGACAGAAAGCAGCGCTGATAGCGGAGGGGTCGGGGCGGTGACGCCTCCTTCCGAGACGAGTGGCGGGGAGACGGACGGTGGGGAGACCTCCCCGCCTGCGAAGGCCAGTGGGGAGACGACCAGTGCCACGGATATCGCGCTTGCCGGAGCGGCGATCGCATCTGCTTTCGGCGGTCTCTGCACCGGTATCGCGGCGGTCATGGTCGCCAGGCGAACCCCTCGGCAGGGCCCCGGCCCCTGAGGTGGCCCACCGAAGACCACATCGGCCGCTTCCTCACCGAACGCTGCACCCGCGACCCGGCCGTCGGCGACAGCGGCGACCTGCGCGTCGAGCAAGGCCTCCTCTACAGCGCCTACTGCTCCTGGTGTCTGGCCGGGGAGGGCATCCGCCCCGCGACCGCCCGCGCCTTCGCCACCCGGGTGCGCAGTGAACTGGGCCTGGCCTCACCGGCGGACATGACCAAGGGTCCAGCGGCAAGAAGTACTACCCGGGCCTGGGCCTGCTGCCCGAGGACACCGACCCCGACCAGCACGGCGGGGGCGGCCGTGGCTGAACCGCGCGCCCTGCCGCACCCTGTTGCACGCACGTACGACGAAACCCGGGCAGCCGTCCACACGC
This sequence comes from Streptomyces sp. TLI_146, assembly GCF_002846415.1. Lineage (NCBI taxonomy): Bacteria > Bacillati > Actinomycetota > Actinomycetes > Kitasatosporales > Streptomycetaceae > Streptomyces > Streptomyces sp. TLI_146. Next base: position 310,872 of record NZ_PJMX01000001.1, on the reverse strand, counting down.
CAGCCCGCACCACCGACCGGAAGGGGCCGCAGCTGTGAGCTCGCTACTGCACGAGAGCGAACTGCGCCACGAGAGCGACGTGGTGTGGCTGGAAGACCCGACGCCGCTCGACTACGTCCGCCAGGCCCTGGACAAAACCCCCCGCCGGCGCGGCAAGCCCCGCTACCACCGCGACGGGCGCATGATCGGCTACACCGAACTCGACCAGCACGCCGAAGCCGACCCCGACAGCGGCCTGCACCGCCGCCGCGTTTTCTTCCTCCTGCCCCACGACCGCGACACCCAGCCCCACGGCGTCTACCAGATCGGCGCCCCCGGCGAAGCCATCGACCCCCGCACCATCGAACCCGGCCGCGTCGGCGAGAAAACCCCCCGCTCCCAGCAGGGAACGACCGCAATAGCGGCAGCCAGCTCCTGACTCCACCCGCCGAATCTCTGCGCAATCCCTTGTGGTTGTCGCGGGTCCGTCGAAGTGCGCGTTGCTCGATCTGCGGTGTGCACGAATTCGGACGCGGTTCTGAAAGGCAGTCACGGCCGCCTCGGCACTATGCAACCGTGCACCCGTGGATCAAGGGTGGGCAGCGGTCATTGCGGGAGGAGTCGGCCTCATCAGTGCCGTAGGCGGTGCTGTCGTCGGCGGCATGGCGGCATGGCGGCATGGCGGCAGTGCGCGGTGCGCGGATTGGCGCGGAAACTAACGCCGCAGCCGTCCTGGCACAGGGCCGTCTGCAGATGGAAGGCGCCCGCGACCAATGGGTGCGCCAAGAGCGTCACTCGGTAGGGTGGTCTCGCCGAGGGCCGCCTCGGCCCCCAGCGCCCAACCAATTGGTATGGCGCGGGTGGTCGGGGACGAGCAGGGGGTTCGGGTGGCGGACGTTTCGCCCGCGCAGGCGCTGGCCCGAGCGACGGCCGTCGGTGGGCGGGTGGCCCACCTGGTACGACGGGAGCCCCGAGGAGACGACCAGACGTGCCGCTGGGAGCTCGTCGTGACCCTAAGTGCCAGCCCCGAGGACCGTGCGGCCGCCGGGTGGATCATCGCCGACGAGATCATGCGCGAGCGCACGGGCGGGCGCCCCCGGACCTACGGAGTGTGGCGCGAGGCCACCTTGAACGGGGCGAAGCTGACCGGGAAGGAGCACGTCCTGGTGAAGGCATTCGCGGAGCCTGTCTTCGAAGCGGCCGCCGCGAAGAAGCAGGGCAATCACGGGCTGGCCGGGTACGTGGGCGAGTGGCTGTGGTACCTCCTGACCCGCGACCTGCCCGAGGATCCAGCGCGCCCCGTGGAGATCCTCGGCCCGCCGAAGGCCGCCGTCAACGACGGAGGCGGCGACGGACTCATCGTCTACCGGGAAAGCGGAACGGCCCGGGGCTTCTCCTTCCGTCTGTGGGAGATGAAGAAGTACACCGGACAGGCGAACCAGCCGGACGGGGCAATCCGCAACGGCTGGATGCAGCTCAGCACCAAGGGAGCGACCTACCTGGGCATGCTCTCCTGGGGCGACAAAGAGCTTGCTGATGACGCCCGGGAGTTCGTGGGCAGCCTGGCCGAGCAGTGGGTCGATGAGGAAGAGTCGGCGGGCGGCGGCGTCAGCGTCGCGCTGAACACCACGGCGATCCCTACGACGGCCTTCCACCTCGCGCAAAAACACTTCACCACCCACAAACACCCCGGCGCGCTGCAGGGGCTGGTGGTGGCGATCGACAATCTCGAGGGCTTCGCCCATGAGGTGAGGAAGTACGTGTGGACCGCACTCTAGATCCAGCCGTACTCGCGACCGCACTCGGCGAACACCGCCCCGGCGGGGTCCTGCCCTCGGCGCAGGAACTGCTGACGGCTATCACGCACCTGGAGATCGCCGCCTTCGGCAGCGACCGGGAGATCCCCGACGACGTGCTGGCGACGGCGTGGCTCCTGCACGGACTAGCCGCGGTCGAGCCCGAGACGCCGGGGTTCGACCCGATGCGGACCCGACAGGCTCTCGCGGTCAGCGCGCACGTGATGGACCTCGCCCTGGCCGACGAGCGACACTCCCCCACCGAGCGGCTGCGGATCGCCTTCGCCGCCCAGGCGGGGTACCGCAGGTGCGAGCAGGAGCCCAACGCCACCGCCGTCTACCGTCAGGTCAAGAACCTGGTGAACTTCACCTCCTCGCTCCCGGCGCACATCGACACCCTGGCCTTGGAGGCCGGCGTCGTGTTCCTGGGCTTCGACCGGCCCGACCTGAACCGGGTCCTGTCCGCCTGGCGTCGGCAGTTCGCGGAGCTCCGTGGGCTGATGGACGGCGATCCGCTCGCCGGCACGATGTATGGACCTGCCCAAGCCGTCGTCGAAGCAGTCCACCACCTGCGCCTGTTCCTCTCGTTCGGCGATCTGGACCGCCTGCAGGACGCACGGAACCTGCTGGGCAGCGTGCTCGACGGCCGGGCCGGCCGCAGCGACCCGGCCGCCCGATGGGTCGCGGCCCACCTCCTCGGCCTGAGCGGCGAGATGGCCGCCAGCAGCCTGTACACGCTGCTCCCGGAGGGAACCCCCGATGCGGTCGCCCGGACCTTCGCGATGTCCGATCCGCCGGTGATGACCCTGTGGCGCCCGCAGCGCCAGTTGCTGAGCCTGGAGCGCGGCAACCCGGTCGACCCTGCCACCGGCCGGAGCCTGATCAGCGTGCCCACCAGCGCGGGCAAGACACTGATGGCCCAGCTGGTGATCTGTTCCCACCTGGCGCAGAAGCCCGGCCGCGTGGTCTATGTGTCGCCGATGCGCAGCCTGGGCCGGGAGATGCGGGGCGCGCTGCGGGGCCGGCTGCGGCTGCTGGAGCGCAAGCTGGTCGCCGAGCAGCCGGACTTCCCGCTCGCCGACGGCAGCGGCTCCCTTGTCGGGGACGTGGACATCGTGACCCCGGAGCGGCTCATGCACATGATCCGCAACAACCCAGGCACCGCGCTGGACGAGGTCAGCCTCATCGTCGTTGACGAGGCCCACCACCTCGCGCAGGGCCGGCGCGGGTTCGTGCTGGAGAGCCTGCTCGCCCTTCTGCGGACCCGCTCCGACATCCGGCTGGTGCTGCTGTCCGCCGCTGTCGGCAACCGAGCTGCCCTGGCGTCGTGGCTGGACCCGACGCGGCCGGCGGAGGAGGTGTATTTCACCGACGACTGGCGCGGCCCCCGGCGGCTGCACGGCCTCATGTACCCGCAGCTGCTCAAGGATCAGGCCGAGCGCACTCCACGCAAGCCGAGCAAGAACCAGCCGTCCACCACCCGGGCCACTGTGCCGGTGGCTCCCCGGCTCGACATCCGGCCGACCGCCAACAGCGACACCTTCGGTCTTACCGTCCCGCCTGTCGGCACGAGGGCATACGCCTCCCCCAACTCCCGGCAGTGGAAGGCTGCCACCAAGCTCAGCGGCATCCCCGACTACAAGGTGTTCGCCGCCGGCGCCGCCGCCCTGACCCGGGCGGGCAGCGTCCTGATGGTCGTCGCCAGCAAAGTCATCGCCAGGAACGCCGCGCACGCCATGGCCGAGCACATGGACGTCCGCCCCGAGGCTGCGGCGCTCACCGAGTTCCTGGCCGAGACCCTCGGAGAGCAGCATCCCCTGGTCGACTGCACCCGCCACGGCGTCGCCTTCCACCACGCCGACCTTCCCGACGACGTCCTCCACGCCGTCGAACAAGGACTTCGTGACGGAGACCTGCTGGCCATCGCCAGCACCACCACCCTCACCGACGGTGTCAACCTCCCGGTGCGCACCGTCATCATCCATCACACGGTCGAGGGTGATCCCACACGCGGGAACCAACGCGGCCTCAGTCCCGCGAAACTGCTCAATGCCATCGGCCGTGCCGGCAGGGCCGGGCGCGAGAGCGAGGGATGGATCATCCTCACACGCCCCTACCCGCCCCGGGTTGCGGAGTTCGAGACGCTCACCCCCGACAGCGAGCGGCTCACCGCCACCTCCGAACTGCTCAGCGAAGACGCCCTGCGGTCGCTGTCCAATGCCGAGGGGCAGCTACAGGACACGCTCGACGGCCTGTTCGGCGTGGTGGGAACCGTCGCGGCCGATTTCGCCGCGTTCGTGTGGCTGGTCCTGCAGACCCACGCCGAGACCCTCCAAGCGCCCGGCGACCGGCTGGACCCGGTGCGGTCGCTGCTTGCGATGGAACAGGCCGACGACCCTTCGATCCCAGCCCGCTGGATGGCGCTCGCGGAGAAGGTCACCGCGGTCTACGACGCCACCGACCCCGTCTCGACCCGCCGGTGGGCCAGCACCGGAACCAGCATCGGATCCGCCCGTTTCCTCGACCAGGTAGCCCGACGCCTTGCCGAGCAACTCGTCGCCTACGCGGCCCCCGAGGACACCTTGGACGAGATCAGCGTCTTCTTCGGGCCGCCCGAGTGGCCGCTGGACCAGACCTTGGACTTCCTTGCCGAGCAGGGCGCCTTCAAAGACCTTCTCCTGACGCCCGAGGCTCTCGGGAGCTGGAGGCTCACCAGCCAGCACAGCGAGAGCTTCAACGTCGACGTGCCGATCGACGACGCAGTCCGGGACTGGATCTCCGGCACCTCCATCCCGGAACTGGCCCGCATCTGGATGCCCGACAGCATGCCGACCCATCCCCGGCTGCTGGAGCTGACCGTCCAGAGCATCAAGCAGGCCTTCGAGCACGCGATCAGCTGGACAGCCGGAGCCCTGGTCAACCTCGTCAACACCCACCCCCTGCTAACACCCACCACACCCCGCCTGTTCGCACAGACGGCCTGGCACATCCGGCACGGTGTCGACACCGAGCAGGCCATCACGCTGCTGACCTCCGGCATCACCTCCCGCCGCCTGGCCCACCAGATCGGCCGGGCCGCTTCGGAGGCCGACATCGGCCCCGGCGAGCTCCGCACCTGGGTCGCCAATCAGCAGATCGACGGCTGGGTCACCGCGTACAAGGCCAACACGTACGAAGTCGAGGACCTCCTCGACTACGTCAGCACGCCGGCTAACCCGCTCAACGAACTGCTGCGGGGCCGCCCCGCGACCATCCCCCTTACATGGGTAGGCCCGGGCACCGAAGACGGGCCCGTCACCCTGACCCACCCAGGAAAGAAGCCGGCGACCATCAGGGTCAACCGCGACGGAAGCCAGATCGCCGCCATCCCCGCCGCCCGGCATCACGCCGTCCTCACCATGATGGACAGCGGTCTCGACCTCACCCACCACCTTGAGGCAGGACAGCTGGTCACCACCTTGGCCATGGCCAGCCTGTAGGGCGCCGAGGGTTAGCTGGCACCGGGGCGGTTTGGCCTTCCGTGCCTGTTTCGGGTCGTCACCCAAGGGAGCCCGATCCTGCCTGCCCAGGTGGCTGACAGCATCCGCACCGCTCTCACCGATGGATGGACGCCCGAGAGCGCGGCAGGGTCTGGCGGCAGTGATGGCCGGGGAGGGGCCTGCGCGTTTCGGCCGGTGTGTGCTGCGGGGCCGCCGCGTATTACGGCGGAAGGTCGGCTTCCTGGCTGAAGGACCGCGCTGTGAGTCTGGGAGAGTGCGGTTTCCCGGGGAGGGCTGAGGCTATGAGGGTGGATCCGGACGATGGCCTGGCGGTGCGCACGGTCGCTGAGCGGCTGATGCGGGCGTATCCCCAGCTGGATGCCGCCGTGGTGCGCAGCTCGGTACGGACGGCGTACGAGGGGTTCCGGTACGCACGGGTGCGTACCTACCTGCCGGTCCTGATGGAGCGCAGGGCCAGGGACCTGCTGCCGTGCGAGGACCGGGTGGAACGCCGTGCCTGACTTTCGGCGGGTGGTTGTCCCGCTCGCCGAACGCCAACGCCCGGCGCCATGCTGCGTCCGCTGCGGCGGGGCCACCGATCCCGCCTCGCAGGCGGAGCTCTTCTCCCCACGGAGCGGCCCCGACCTGCGCTTCGAGCCTGTCCCCGTGGGGTCGCGCGCCCGCATGCTCGCGGACGGCCGTTCCGGGAAGTTGGTCGACGCGCTCCTCGCGGCTTTAACGCGGCGGCCGGAATCACATCTCGTCGCCGACGATGCCGAACGCCTGAGGGGCGTGCCGGCCCGCTCCTTCGCGGAGTGGGCCGGGGCCATGGTGCCGAGTTCAGCCGCCCACGGTGAAGGTGACGATGTGGTCCTTCACCGTGAAGGTCGTGACGTTGCTGCCGAACGAGTAGCCGCCCCTCTTGATGGCGTTGGTCAGTGACAGCGTGTAGGTGCCTGGCGACAGGTCCTTGAGCGGCACGTCCCGGGTGAAGTCGATCGGGTAGTTCGACCCGGTGCCCTTGAACTTGACCTCCTCGGTGCTGATCACGGGCTTCTCCGGGAGGTTGAGGGTCGCAGGCCCGGTGAGCGTCAGTGTCCCCGTGACCGTGGGAATGTACTTGTCGATCAGAGGGTCTCCTTGAACCAGGCCACCGAGTCCCAGTAGTACGGCTGGCCGTGGAAGACGAGGGTGGCCTGCTGGTAGCCGTGGTCGTCCCAGCCGAGCTGTACGGCCAGGCGCGAGGTCAGCTTGCTGTAGGTGGCGCTGTCGGTCTGCTCGCCGTCTTCTGGGTGGTGGTAGGTGCGGTACGGGCCGGGGCCTTCTCGTCGGCTTAGATCCAGTCGTAGCGGCCCATCGCGCCCCGGCCCCAGCGGTACACGAAGTAGTTCTCCCCCGATTTCTGGCGGCGCAGGGTTCCGACCGGGGTCCGGGGCCTGTCCTGGGTGGAGAAGAGCTGGGTCCTGGCCTCGGAGATGTCATCGTGCGAGAGGTCCGCGTCGGCGACGGCGTCGAGCCTGCCTATCCTCATGCCGCCGCCGGGCCTGCACTTCCACTGCATCGCCTCGTCTGTGCCGTCGGACTTGGCGGCGAGGCCGGTGACCGTGAAGCCCACCCCGGAGTGTGGAAGAAGCCCCCGCCAGAACCTGGCGGGGGCTTCTTCCACACTCCCAGACCGTACGAAGGGATCGCGGTCCACCAGCGGTCAGAAGCTCAACCGCCGTTGTCTGCAAGGTCGTGCTGGCCCTGCCCGTCGACGCGGCATCCGCGGAGGATCCTGCTGAATCCAGGGTCTTCATCGTCCTTCCTGAAGAGGGCCACAACTTCGCCGATTACGGTTCCCTGGCACCGATCTCATGAGAGTGCGACACGAAGTCGCACTAGAGAAGTAAGGGCCATTGACAGACCTACGAGGAGTTCACCGCCCTTCTCACGGACTGGGGTGAGGTGGCTATAGAAGCGGAGCGCCGTGGATGGGGCACCATCGGTCTGCGCTGCTGACCGTTCCCGAGTCCTGCCGGTGCCGTGAACCCGAGGTCTCCGTACGGGCTTCGTCTGCTCGCTCAACGCGTGGGTGCTGCCATAGTTCGGCAGGCTGACGGGCAGGGCAATCGCCATCGTCGGCGAGATTTACGCCGTAAATTCTCCTCCCCGCACAGACTGGACCAACTTCTAGGCATTTGGTTACGCCCGACAAACGGTTGCCATGGGCCGGCACTTGATGGGTGCGCCGACCCACGGGCTTGTGGGCGAGCGGTCAGGGGCGGGTGGGCCACATGGAGCGGCCGGAGGTGAGGTTGCCCTTGCCGTCGCCCTGGTACCAGCGGAGGTTGGGGTGGGTGAGGGGGTGGCCGGAGGCGACGTCGGAGAGGCCGGCGAGGTCGCCCTTGCCGTCGCCGTTGAAGTCGCCGCCCGCGATGATCTGCATGTTCTTCCAGCTGGTGTCGGGCCACAGCGGGCGGGCCGCGTCGAAGGAGCCCTTGCCGTTGTTGGCGTACAGCTGGAGGGCGCCGGTGGGGGCGACGGTGGCGATGTCGTCGAGGCCGTCGGCGTTGTAGTCGGCGGTGGCGAACTGGGTCTTGCCGTCCCAGGTGCTGTCGGGCCACATGCGGCGCTTGTCGGTGCTCAGGGTGCCGTTGGCGTTGGTGGTGTAGGCGTAGAGGGAGCCGTCGCCCCAGATGGCCAGCAGGCCATCGCGTCCGCCTCGGTCGGCTTTGAAGCGGGCGACCTGGCGCATGGTCCCCCAGGAGTTGTCGGACCACATCTTGGTGCGCTCCCCGAGGGAGCCGTCGGCCTGGCCCGGGTAGAGGTAGAGGACACCGTCCTCCCACATGGCGGCGATGTCGGTGCGGCCGTCGCCGTTGAAGTCACCGGCGACGATCCGCTTGACCTTGTCCCAGGTGCTGTCCTTCCACAGTGCGCGGCCGTATTCGAGGGTCCCGTCCGGGCCGGAGTAGAAGGCGTGCAGGCTGCCATCGGTCATGACGGCGGCGATGTCGGTGCGGCCGTCGCCGTTGAAGTCGGCGCCGGTGACGACCTTCGTGGTCAGGATCGACTTGGTGGTCAGTCGGGTCTGCTGGATCCAGGAGCTGACGGTGTCGACGCGGGTGTCGATCGCCTGGTCGCGGGTCTCGTCGGAGTTGAAGCAGCCGGCCTCCCAGGTGCGGGAGTGGATGCCGACGAGCTCGTAACGCCCGTTGCTGGTCTGGCGGAAGGTGGGCCCGCCCGCGTCGCCCTTGCAGACGCCCGCGGTCTGCCCGTTGCTGCCGGCCAGGGTCAGCGTGGCGTCGTCGGCCCCGGCGAGGGTGGGGGTGGCGGTGTGCGGGGCATCGGGCACCCACTCGGTCTTGGTCCGCCCGTACCCGGTCACCCGCAGGCTCTCGCCCGCCGTCACCGGCTTCGAGGCGACATCAATCGGGTCCACCTTGAACGCCGGAACCGTGGATGCAATGGGCACGATCGTGCGCAGCTGGGCCATGACGAGATCGCGGTCCGGATGTGGGACGAGCCGCAGGACGGTGACCGGGACCGCCCCCGACAACGACGGCCCGTCCACAGTCACGGTGGTCTTCTCCGCCGGCGCGCCGGCCGCCACCTTGCCATTGGCGTCGGCGAAGCAGCTGGCAGCGGTGAGCACCCACTGCCCGTCCACCAGCGCACCCGAACAACTGCGCTTCCCGTCCCCGATGGTCAGCTTCGCGGTGAAGGCGTAGCTGCCGGAGGGAACGGTGTCGCCGGAGACGGCACCGGCGGGGGATGCGGTGACGAGACCGCTGGCCGTGGCGAGGGCGAGCAGGCTGGTGGTCCACGCCGCGCGTGACCTCAGTGCAGACATTAAGGGGTCCTTAAACAAAGAAATTCGGGGCCGGGCACAGGCAGCCGGCGAAGAGGACTGTGGGGCGTCCAGTGGGCGTGCGGCGTGCGCGTGCGGGAGGCATGCGGTCGCAAGAATGCGCAGAGTTCGGCTGTGAGCGGCGTCGGGACCGAGTGGTGTAGATGCGCGGACTTCACGCAGCGCTTGGCCGCGCATGTTGTCGCGGGCAGCGTCCCGTGGTGCTGGGGTGGCGGAGTCCCGGGCTTGCCGGTTTGCGGTAGCGGCTCGGGTCAGCCGGTGACGCGGAGTTCAACGAGGGTGGCGTCCTTGCCGCCCCCCGGGATGTCGCCGGCGCCTACCGGCGTCACAAGGCCCTTCGGGGCGTCGACGGTCTTCTTCTTGCCTTCGGACGTCAGGGTTGCGCGCACCGAGCGGTCGGCGGTCTGGATGCTGAAGGTGCCGGTGACCTCCAGTGAGAGGTATCCGGTCTTGCCTGGGGTCTTGAAGCAGTGCTCGGAAGTGGCCCAGTTCTTGATGGCCGCCACCTTGATATTCCAGGAATCTGCGGTGCATTCCGTCAGGAGGATTCCACCGTCGCCCTTGCCAAGCTTGAGGTCTTGCTCTGCGAGGATCCGGTCCGCCCCGGGGTAGTTGAAGTCCTCGACAGCGGAGGGCGGCTCGGTATTGGCGATGGCCGTCGCAGTGGTGGTCGGGGCGGCCTGGGCAACGGCGCTGAGGGCGCCGATCGCGGCGACAGTGGCGACTATGGGGGCGATGAACCTCTTCCGGGTGCGAAGTGTCACCAAGGGTCCTTTCAGGAGTGGCTCGAAGAAAGCCTTGATTGAGCCGCAAGAATTGGCGGGCTCATAGGCGGCCCAGAACTTACCACTTATGCCAGCAGGTGAGCCAATGAGGGCTCCAAGGTTACAAGTTGGGCACGATTCTTTACTCTTTCATGGAGATACCTATACCTGTGTCAAGGGGAGATCTGGCGGTCGGATGGGGCCCCGTAACTACTCCTAAACTTCAGTGAACGGCGGCGAGTTGGTGTGTGAGAGCGTGCCGGATGCTCGGTCCCGAGCCGCTTCACGGCAGTTAAAACCCCGTACGCCTGGCCGCTGGCGTCCAGGGCCGACCTCGCGTATCCCCGTAGGTCGAGGCGGTTAAGGTCGCCGCGCCGAGAATTCGGTGACAACTGAACCAGCGAGAAAGAACCATGTGATGAGATCGAAGGGGAAGTGGCCGCCGCGAGGCATACGGGCCGTGTGCGCAGGTGCACTGCCGCTTGCACTCCTTGCCGGCCTGGTCGGGATCACTCCCGCCCATGCGGTCGAGGGAACGGATGATGACGAGGGGAACACCCCGATTCCGGCGACGGACCGCGGCCGGGTGGTCCAGTTCTGGAAGGACGGCGGTCCAGCTGTGCGGCTGGCCGCAGAAGCGGCTCTGCTGGGCACCGACACCGATGTAAAGCGCTTCTTGGACAGCGAAAAGCCCGCTGCCGAGCACACGGACGACTATCTCGAGACCGTGCAGATGATCTCGCTCAGTGGTCCCAATGTGCGGGGTGCGGCGACCGAGGCGCTCAAGACACCGCAGAGTCTGCAGAACTTTCTGAAGGACGGCTGGGAAAGGCCACTGGAGGCAGATCAGCGTCTGCAGGTGACCCAGATCCTCAGCACCGGCGGCCCTGTGGTCAGGGGAGCCGCGCAGCAGGCCCTCAACGGCTCGATCGACGATGTCCGCGAGTTCCTCAAGACAGCGCAGAAGAAGGCGTTGGAGGCGGACGACCGGCTCCTGACTACCCAGATTTTGAGCACCGGCGGGCCGGCGACCAAGCAGGCAGCGCAGCTGGCACTGTCCGGCTCGGCCGACGATGTGCGCGAGTTCATCGCGGTGGGCCAGCACGTAGCCCGTGCCCGGGATCAGGAGCGCGCCACCGTCGAACAGCTTGCGCAGCAGGCCAAGGAGGCAGGGCAGCAGGCCAAGCGGGAGACCGACGAGGCCAAGGAGGCATCCGACCGCGCAGTTGAGGCATCGAAGCTCGCCAAGGAGGCGGCCGAAGAGGCAGCCAAGGAGACGGCGCAAGCCGGTGCGAACGCCACGCTGGCAGCGCAGAAGGCCAATCAGGCCGCAGAGGCGGCGAATGGCGCGGCACAAGCCGCCCAGCAGGCGATCACCGCAGCACGCAAGGCGACCCAGTCGGCCCAAGTCGCAGCGAGTGCGGCCTCGCAGGCGGCCGCGGCGGCAGCCGGTGCGGCTCAGGCCGCGGCCCGGGCCCAGAGTGCGGCGGCCGACACCGCCAACGACAAGACCAAGGCCTCGACCGCGCGACAGGCAGCCCAGCGAGCCCGGGATGCGGCGAAGGCCGCCGACGACTCCGGGGCCGCGGCGACGCAGGCCGGCATAGCGGCAACCGAGGCGGGAGACGCCGCGGACGCCGCGGTGCGCGCCGGCGCCAACGCGGACGCCGCAGCCAACGCCGCCGGGGAAGCGAGCCAGCTCGCCGGCGTCGCCGATGAGCACGCGGCCGAGGCTAGGGCGGCTTCCGCCCGTGCCAAGCGGTACGCGAACGAGGCGACCCGGGCGGCCAGGGCGGCCTCCGCGCTGGCCCGCCAGTCCGCCGCCGCGGCCAAGGAGGCACGTGCAGCAGCCCAGGAGGCCGCCCAGCATGCCCGCAATGCAGCTGCCGCAGCAGACAAGGCCGCCGACGAGGCAGAAAAGTCGGGGAAAGCCTCAGTAGAGGCCAAGACGCATGCCGAGGCCGCCCAGGCCGCCGCAGCCGTCGCGGACAGGGCGGTCAGGACTGCGCGCCAGACACATGAACTGGCAGGCAAGGCGGAAGCAGCGGACCTCGCCACCCGCACCGCGGCGGCAGTCCAGCGGGCCAAGGACCTCAAGGCCGAAGATGACAAGAGCAAGGCGGACGAGGCCAAGGCGGTCAAGGAAGCCAGTGCCCTCGACACGCAGGCGGCCCAGCTCGCACAGGATGCCGCTAAGCCTGGTGTGCCGGACGACCAGGTGGTCGCCAAGGGCCGTCAGCTGGCCATGTTCGCCATGAAGGCACGCGGCCCCTGGAGCCAGACCGCCGCCGCCGTCGCCCTTGCCGACTCCGACCAGGAGGTACGCGAATACGTACGCTCGGGCTGGAAGCGCGCGGCCGAGCAGGACGACCGGGCACGCGTCGCGCGCCTGGCCGAGGAAGGCCTGGTCCCGCCGGTCAAGCAGGCGGCCGAGAAGGCACTCGGCGGCGATACAAAGACCGTTCAGGAGTTTCTGCGCACCGGCCAGCATGAAGCCGCTGCTGGGGACTACCAGCTGAAGGTGGTGCAGGCCAGCAGTATGGGCGGCACCAATGTGAAGGGCGCCGCCAAGGCCGCGCTGGACAACGGTTCCCCCCAAGCCCTGCTGAAGTTCCTCACCGAGGGGCAGTACGCGTCCCGGGCCGCCGATGAACGGCTGCGCGCCACCCAGCTGCTGAGCAGCGGCGGACCTGAGGTCAAGGCCGCGGCGAGCATCGCGCTGGAAGGCCCGCCACAGCTGCTGCACGCGTTCATCCAGACAGGCCAGTACATGGCCCAGCGCAAGGACGGCCTCGCCGCGGCCCATGTGGCCCAGGTCGAGCGCCTGATCGCCGAAGCCGCAGGCATCGCAGCGACTGCGCAGAAGGACGCACACACGGCCCTGGAGGCCGCTGCCTGGGCAAAGACGGCCGCCACTGAGGCCGAGAAGTACAAGAAGCTGGCAGCGGAGTTTGCCGCGCAGGCCGACACGTTCGCCAGGGAAGCAGAGAAGTCCGCCGACCGGGCGGAGGCGTCGGCGAAGGACGCCGCGGCCTCTGCCAAGCGTGCCCGCCAGGCTGAGGCAGAGGCTCACACCGCGGCCCGCGAGGCAGAGGCCTCTGCGGCGCGCGCGGAGAACTCCGCTTCATGGGCCCACGCCAGCGCCGACGAGGCATGGTCTGCTGCCAACCAGGCCCGTGCTGACGCCACCCAGGCCGGCAAGGACAAGGATGCGGCCCATCAGGCCTCCGTTGACGCGTGGAAGATCGTCGCTGACAAGAAGGAGGCCGAGGCCAAGGCACAGCGCGAGAACGCAAAGCAGCAGGAGGAGGCTGCCGAATTCCAGAAGATGATGGAAGCCCTCGCTGCTGCGGCCGACGACGAGGACTTCGACTGGGGGACCTTCTGGAAGGACGTCGGCCACCTAACCCTCGATGGTGTCGGCAGCACCAACATCCCTATTCTGAGCAATGCCGCCAATGCGGGCAATTGCGTGTGGTACGGCGCGGAGGGACAGGCCGTTGACGCGGCCACGTCCTGCATCGGCATCATTCCGGGCGGCGGCGTCGCCAACGGCGGCAAGGCCACCAAGGGCGGCAGCAAGCTCTGGAACTACACCAAGAAGCTGTTCGGCGGCGGCAAGGGCTCCTCGGCGAAGCGACTCGACGAGGCGATGGCCGCCGCGTGCAAGACCAATAGCTTCGTCCCCGGCACCCCGGTGGTCCTGGCCAACGGCACCACCAAGCCCATTGAAAGCATCAAGGTCGGCGACCAAGTCCTGGCGGCCGACCCGGTAACCGGCGAGACCGGGGCACGGGCAGCTGACGACCTCATCACCGGCAACGGCAGCAAGCAGTTGGTCAAACTCACCGTCGACACCGACGGAGACAAGGGCCAAGCCACCGGCACCGTCACCGCGACGGAGGGCCATCCCTTCTGGCTCGAGGACCAGAAGACCTGGACCCCAGCCGGAAAGGTCCGGCCCGGGGCTCTTCTACGCACCGCATCGGGCACCTGGGTCAAGGTCACCTCGACCCAGACCTGGTCCGAACAGCAACAGGTATTCAACCTATCCGTCAACGGCATCCACACCTACTTTGTGGAGGCGGGCGCGGCCACCGCGCTGGTGCACAACTCGGGCTGCAAATTCTGGAAGCGGTCCAGCTTCGAAGACCAGCGTGTCTACCAGCGCGATGACCTGCTCGACCTGGACTATGTTTCCCCCAAGGACAAGTACGGGCGCAGCAACCGCAAGCTGATGAAGCAGGGGCTCACCCCGTACACACGCAACGACGACTGGATCATCCTGCATCACATGCTGCAGACACAGGACGGTCCGATCGCCGAGGTGACCGCCACCATGCACAGCAAGAACAGTCACCAGTTGCACTGGAAGTCCGGCACGAAGATCCCCAGCGGGATCGACCGCCCGGAGTTCAAGCTGTGGAAGGAGCGGTACTGGAAGAATCGACTCAAGGAGCTTGGCGGATGACGGCGGCAGTGGAAGCGGTCGATGAGTTCATCGACCTGGTGCGCGCCAGTGAGGACATCGCGAACCACGCGGATGGCTGCACCCCGGAAATGATCGCTGCGGCGGAGAACGATCTCGGCCTGAAGTTCCCCCCGTCCTACCGCAGACTCCTCGAGGAATTGGGAACCTGCGATATCGGGGGAACCGGGTTCCTCGGCGTATACCAGACTGAGGCAGGCGGTGATCGTCTTTGGGGCTCGTCCTACGAAACGTTGGACGCACGCGTTCGATGGGGCATGCCGCATCCTTTGATTGCCGTGGAGTACGACGGCATGGGGGGAACGGTCGTTCTCGACTCCTCGCAGCCAGACTCCGACGGCGAGTATCCGGTTCTCGTATGGGACGTGGAGGCCGCGGCCCGAGGGGCGATGGAGGTCCTGGCCCCTGATTTCGGTACTTACGCGCTCGGCGAAGGCCGCCGGGTTGTCCAGGCATCGCACGATTGCGGCTGAGCCGGACCGATCGGCGATGAGGTAGCGCTGAGCAGCTCCCATGGATGCCCCGCTGGAACCCCAGCGGGGCATCTTCCTGCCCACTGGACTGCGCGCCCGGGTTGGGTCATCTCGCGGTCTTGGCTGTGGTGTTGTCACTGTCCGAGCGGCTGACCAGGCCTTCGTCCTCCGGTGACGACGCCGCCCCCTAAGAACCTGAACTGGAAGGCCGGTACACGCAAGCTGTGGCCACGGGTTGTTGTGGATCGGTCGGCGGGGTAGAGCTGCGGGGGTGGGGCCGGGGCTTGTCGCCGGCAATGGGAGTGTCGACGCCCCGCACCGCAGGGGGTGGGTTTCATGCCCGCGAGTACGAAGGTCGGGAGCGTCACGCGCACCCGGTACGAGGAGCTGGTCGCCGAGGACCGTCAGCTGGTCCTGGACGAGACGAAGATCCAGTTCAAAATCGGGGACGACGCCTTGGAGATAGAGCGGCTGCGTCCGCACGGCGACTCCCAGCCCGCAGTCGATGAGGAACCAGGAGGAGAGCCCAGTGGCCCCGGTGGTCCGGGCGATCGACCGCACCTTGGAGTTCCTGGACCTGGTGGGCACCTGCCACAAGTTCATGGCCTCCACCAACCGTCTGGTGCCGCTGTTCAGGGGGCGTGAACTGCCCCCGGACACACGGGAGATCATCGAGCAGAACCTGTCACGGGTGCGTGCCGCCTGTGACAGGACGGAGTCAGAGAAGGCGGTCCGGGCGCGCCGCGGGGCTATCAGGCGACGCAGCCCTGAGGGGCGGACAGGCCGGGGCAAGGCGCAGGTACCCCCTCGTTGAGGTGATTGGGTTGCCTCGGACCGGTGACGCGCCGGGCCGTGGTTGGTCTGCTGACGGGCTGCCGGCGCCGCGCGAACCTGAGCCGCGCGAACCTGAGCTGGACGGCGATTGCAGCGCCGCAGGGAGTCTTCCCCAGAGCCTGCGGGCCACTGAGGGTGGAAGCGATCAGCCGGGGTGAAGTTCCGGTTGGTGGGCCTGCTGCGTGCCACCCAAGGGACTGGTGTCACAGATGCTTCAAGGATGTCGGAGACAGCCCCATATCCGGATCGTCGGGCGTTCCGAAGAAGTGGGCGTCCCACGCGATCAACTTGTCTCGCAGGCGGGCGAACTCACGGACCGGGTCCCACACGTCATCGCTCGAGACCAGACTGATCTCTGGGCGGCTGAGGCCCTTTGTTCCTTTGACGGTCCGCCATCCGTGCACTTCGTCGTCGAACACCCAGCATCTGTGGAGGTACCGGTTGCGTGCATCGAAGCTGGCCCTGCATCGGTTCAGGTCGTGCAGCAATGCGGAACGGGCTTGGTCCGGGATCTGGTCGTTGGGGGTTGCGGCCAGCCGGGGCTTGGCGTTGTCGATGAAGTGTGAGACGGGGGCGCTGGGCTTGTCTGTATAGGGTCGTTCGACGCCACCGAGGTGGGCGTAGAGGCCGTGCAGGATGTACTCGGTTTCGGCAGCGCGTTGCACGAGCACTCCCAGGCCAAGAGTCAACGCCGTCTGTTCCTCGGTCATCCCTTCAAGCAGCTCGGCTGCGCCGGGAGGAAGCCGGGATGCCTCGGGCTGGGGGAGGTCGGTGGAAGGCGGGAGGGTCATGTGAGGCTTCTGGGCGCTGTGAATGGGGCGATCGTTCGACTGCCGTCAGTGCCAAAGGGTTGGAGGGCGAGGTTGGAGATCCCTGGACGGTGTTACGGGGTGTTGGTGGGGGATTGTCAATGGCCATCTCGTGCGGCTCATCCAAGATTTCCGGATGCTGTTGGTGATCTTCGTTCGATCAAGCGGCGGGCGGATTTTCGGTGTTCTGGCAGAGGCGTTGGAATGGTGTGAGTGGCCGTGGGGTGCGTGGGGGTGTGGTGCCGGGCGGGAAGCACTCGCTGAGCCGGATGATGTTCGTTCCGGCGGCGGTGAGGACGTGCTGAACGTGTACCTTCGCCAGCCCGCGATAGCGGCAGTGGCGCAGGCCATGGGCGTGGACGGTCTCGGAGACGGTGGCCTCGCAGCCCGCACGCATCGCGTAACGGGCCTTCCAGGCAAGGGTTTCCTGCTCGGCGCGGGCCCTGTCTTGGATCTCCTGCTGTGGGCGGGGCATGAGGAATAGATGGCGGCCGCGGCCGCCGGTGTTGCCGGTGCAGGAGAGCCGGTCCTCGCAGGCCCGGCAGGCGGCTCGGGGGAAGAGCACCGAGTGGCCGAGCTGGCCGGCGATCTGGGTGTCGTTCCAGGGTGGGCTGGTCACGCCGCGTGGGCAGGTCGCGGTGTGCTGGTCCCAGTCGATGTGGAAGTCCTGCTTGTCGAAGCCGGGGTGGCGCAGACGGGGAGAGCCCGGCCGTACCGGCCCGAGCGGCATGACGCCGTGGTCGACAGCCGCCTGCGGGATGGCGGCCGGGGAGACGTAGCCGGCATCGACGAGGTGCTGGGCCGGCAGCAGGTCCCGTTCAGCCAGGGCGCGATGGATCGGTTCCAGCGTCGAGATGTCCTGTTCGGGGGCCGTCTGGGTAGTGACGTGGACGATGACGTTCGGCCCGTCGGAGTCGCAGGTTTCCGTCTGATGATCTTTGTAGCCGACCCAGGCCGCCTTGCCCGGCCGGTGGGCGAAGCGGGCCTCGGCGTCGTGTGGAGTGACGGTCTCTGTGCTCGACCAGGGCAACCGCGCCGTGCCGATGCCCGGGCTGCCCTCGCCCGGTCCGTCCAGGCGTCGCGGGGCACCGCGTCGGCTGAGCCGGTCGTGGCTGTCCTTCGGGCCGCGCCAGCTCAGCTGGCCGTCCGCGTCGTACCAGTACTGCTGGATCCACACCTGCCGCAGCACCTGCACCTGCACCAGCGCACGCAGTCGGGGCGGAGCGCCGTCCTGGTAGACCAAGCGGAGCAGCCGCATGCCGTCCTCACCGACCAGCAACACGTACGCGGCCAAGTCCTCTTTCGCCTTGGGCAGCCGGCCGTAGCGGGCCGGACGCCCATAGCGTTTTGCCCATCCGGTAGTGACCATCGGTGCCAGCCACGCGTCATCCGCGGCGGCGAGTTCCTCCAGCGCGGCCCGCAGAGTCTCCGCGACGAGCTCCACCCGGTTCAACTTCCTTGCTGCGGCCAGTACATGAGTGGAGTCCGTGCGCATCTGCCCATGCCGTTTGACCAGGCCCGCCGCCACCATGTGCTCGATCATCACGGCGCGCAGTCGATCCGCCCGACCGTCCTGAGCCATCCGGTCCCGGAACTCGCTGAGCACCGAGAAATCAAAGCCCGGATCATCCAGCTCGAGCCCGAGCCAGTACTTCCAGTCCAGCCTGCAGCGGACCGCTTCGGCGGCCTGCCGGTCGGTGAGGTTCTCCGCGTACTGCAGCACCGACACCATCGCCAGCCGCGCCGGCGACAGCCCCCGCCTCCCGTCGGCCGGAAACCAATCAGCGAAATCCTCGTCCGTGAACAGCTCGTCCAGCCGGTCACGCACCCACATCGCCGCGGTCCCCCGCGGGTTGCTGGCCCGCGCCATCCGCACCGTCAACGGCGGGATCACCCGCCCAGAACTCGACCCCATCGCCATCGCGGTCACCCCTCCGACCGCTCGAACCACCCCGCTGCAACCAGCGGAGCACGCTCGGCACGCCGACGGAAGACCTCACCACCGGCCTTCACTGGGACGAACGAAGATCACCAACAGCATCCGGAAATCTTGGATGAGCCGCACTCGACGGCCACAGACGGGGAAACAGAACGGCCGCCGACGGGGAGCACGAGAGATGGCCATTGACAGAGGAACTGGAAGGCAGAGCTGGATACGTCGACACCCGACGGGTAGACAAACATGTGAAGCCTCTGGGGGATGGTTCTCTTGATCGAAAACCCATCTACCAGGGGCTTCATCACCTTATCAGCACAACTGCCGTGCCTCATAGGTAGGTTGGAAAAGGCTCCCTACATTGTTCTGCGGGAGGCGGTGAGCCCTTCGTATGGTTCACTCACCCAGGGGCACCGGGTGTGGTTGAAAAGGCTCTGCCGCTTGTGGCTCTCACTGATTGGCCGCCCGGTGCCCCACGACGACTCGGCTGCCAATTAGGAATTGCGAATGATCGCTGAGTAGGGAATCGACAGCGAGGTCGTCCGTAGGAGGAACCAGCAGCACACCGCACGGAGGCACCACATGGCCGCGATCTGGGCCGGCATCGACGCAGGCAAGACCCATCACCACTGCGTCGCGATCGACGACAGCGGCCGCCGGCTGCTGTCACGACGCGTCGCCAACGACGAACCCCAACTGCTCGAACTCCTCGCCGACGTCCAAGCTCTCAGCGACGAGGTGACCTGGGGCATTGACCTGGCCGATGGCGGAGCCGCCCTGGCCATCGCGATTTTCCTCAGCCACGACCAGCCGGTGCACTACATCTCCGGCCGAGCCATCCACCGTGCATCCGAGAGCTACCGCGGCGAGGGCAAAACCGACGCCAAGGACGCTGCCGTCATCGCAGACCAGGTCCGCGTCCGCCGTGATCTGCAGTCCTTACACGCCGACGACGGAGCCGTCACCGACCTCAAGATCCTCACGGGCCGACGCACGGACCTGGTCGCCGACCGCACGCGGACTGTCAACCGCCTCCGTGCCCAGCTGACGGGCATCTTCCCCGGACTGGAACGGGCGTTGGATGTGACCAACACCGGCCCGCTCACCTTGCTGGCCGGCTACCAGACCCCTGCTGCCATCCGCCGGATCGGCAGCAAACGGCTGGAGACCTGGCTGCGCAACCGGCACGTACTTCGCGCTGACCGGCTCGCCGAGATCGCCGTCCAGGCCGCCGAGCGACAGCACACCAGCCTGCCCGGAGAGAAGCTGACCGCCCAGTTGGTGCACACACTCGCGACGGAGGTGACGGCCCTCAACCAGCGGATAGCCGAGCTCGACAAGGCTATCGAGGCACGGTTTCGCGACCACGCCACCTTTGAGGTGATCACGAGCATGCCCGGTCTGGGCATCATCCTCGGAGCCGAGTTCCTGGCAGCCACCGGCGGCGACATGAACCTCTTCGGCACCGCCGACCGTCTCGCCGGCTTCGGCGGTGTCGCTCCGGTGCCTCGCGACTCCGGGAAGGTCAGCGGCAACCTGCGGCGCCCGCAGCGATACAACCGCCGTCTCCAACGGGTCTTCTACATCTCGGCGTTGTTCAGCATCCGCCACTGCCCCGAGTCCCGCCGGTTTTACGATCGCAAGCGAGCCGAGGGCAAGCGTCACACACAGGCCGTCCTCGCGCTCGCACGCCGCCGCGTCAATGTGCTCTGGGCCCTCTTGCGTGACGGACGGTGCTATGAGGCGACCCCACCCACGGTTCTCGCGGCTTGACAGACCGCATTAGGAATCAGTGTTTGCGGCGGTCCAGCCCCGGTGGCTGTGGCACCAGCCGAGGGCGGCACTCCGAAATACTCGGGGTGCCGCCCTCGCCGTTGTGACGTGTGCCCGTCAGTCCAGGTCCGGCTTGACGCAGAGGTCCCCGTCGTCGACGAGGAACTCGTTATAGCTAAAGCGCTGGCCGAGCTCGTGGTACCGGTCGTACCGGGATTCGCTGATCGGAACCTGATAGACCTTCATGATCCGTAGGAAGAGCCTGAACCCCAGATCCGGGTCGACCTGGGTGACGACCTGCTCCAACGCCGACACCACGTCCGAGACGGGGTGATAGGGGTGGGTTCCGGTGGCGGCTTCCACCCCAGGCCGGACCGTCCGGATCTCTGCCAAAACCTCCTCCCTCAGCTCGTCACGGGCGGGCCCTGGAGCGCCGGGCGTGAAGGACGGGTCGTCCTGGCCAATTCGTTCGGCGCAGACGTCCACGATCTGGCGCAGCCATGCGCGGCCGTCCATCCCGAGGCGGTCGAGGTCGTAATTCCCACCTGTCGCGGCGTACCACAGAACGGTGATCACTCGGGTGGGCAGTGGTGACTGCAGCAGTCGGAGGGCATCCTCCGAAAGCGTGAAGGCGTAGACACCGCTGCCCCAGTCGGCAGCGGCCGCAACGAGTTCGTGCGGAGTCGCTTCGCCGCCCCACGGCCCGTGGAACCACTTGGTGAGACCGCTGAGCCCGAAGTCGACCCAGATGTCCTGACGTTCGTGTGCCATGGTCCTCTCTCAGATCGGGTAGGACGTGTAGACCATGTATCCGGGCTTGTGGGGAGTTCGTTTGAGGGTGATTGCCACGGTGCTCCCGGCCGCACGCGACGTGCGGTCGTAGCTAAAGACCTTACCGAGCGAGGATCCGCCGATGTCGATCTTGATCGGGAACAGCTCCAAGGGGCTGTTGGAGTCCTTCGCCGTCTTGGCCATCCAGTTCTTCAGCTTCTTCTGGTTCGCCATGTTCTGCTTCGGGGTACCGCCGGTGAGCCACTTCTTCATGGCCTCGTCCACCGCGCCCTGGGCGACATCCAGGCTGGTCCAGACACCGGTCACCCCCTGGCGGCCAGCCTTGTACTCGTCCATGGCCTTATTGAACGCACGCTCATCGTCGATGTTGACGTGGTCCTTGATGGTGTGCGCCCCTCGGTCGTCCTCGTGCAACTGGAGGTTCATGCAGTTGTGGACCAGTACGTCCTTGGAACCCTCCCCCTCGGTGCTCACGAAGAATGTGTGCAGGTGGTCGACAGTCAGGTCGTACACCGTTCGTGGCGCGATCCCGGTCCGATCGTCCAGACCGATGACCGTGTGCAAGTCACCTTCGGGACCGCGCAGCCGATCGGCTCTCCGCAGGTCCGACACGAGGGTCCAACCACGTTCGGCAACATAGACGCGGTGTCCGGCGGTGCTGGTCAGGCTGGTTCCGTCAGCGAATGCGACGTCCACGAGACGGTCGGTCTCGTGCTTGAAGGTCGAGCCGACGGGCTCGGCCCGTCGATCGCCGGTCTCGGGATCAGCCGTCAGGACCAGGTCGCCGATGGTCAGCGAGCTGATTGCTCGGTGCGCGCCGTCCGCCATCAGCACCTGTGTATCGCCCGGAAAGCTGTTTCGCGTGCAGGACGTGAGCGCGTCCTCGACAATCATGGTCTCGCGCTCGATGTTGGCCATTACCTCGGCGTCGAGTCCCAGCGCCTTGAGTGCCTTGTAGGCGTCGCCGACGCCGATTCCGGTCTGCAGCGCGCCGTCAAGCGCACGGATCAGGTCGACGGCTTGGGTGATCTTGGACGGCGGAATGAACCAGGTCGCCGCCAAGGCGCACCCGCCGATGCTGCCCTTGGCGCAATCGACGAAGTCCTGCGTAAGGCCGTCCCACAGAGCCTTGAGGATCGCTTTGTCGAAGATCTTGGTGATGTCCCAGTTGCTGAAGTGCTTGGTGACCTCGGCGGTGTGCTCCTTGGTGTCGCGGCCCAGCCAGACGATGCTGTCCCCCGGGCAGGTGGCGGCGTCGACGTCGTCGGGAGCTCCGGGGTCGGTGCACAGGAAGAAGTCGAGGGTCAGTTTGAAGTGCAGCCGGAACTTAACGTCGCAGCCGCTGTTGCCCATGCCAAGCACACAGTCGTTCAGGGGCTTGGGGTCCTCCATAGGGTCGATCTTCTGCGTGGTGAACATGTGCGCCACGCCGGTGGCCCCGCCGGTGTCGATGGTCTTGCGGGCTTCCGCGTTCTCGGTACGGGTGGCTGCGGTGTCGGCGTCCTTGGCGGCGCCGTCGGCGTTCTTCGCCGCGGTCTCGGCCGCGGTGGCGTCGCCTTCCGCCTTCGTCGCAGTGGCGTCGGCGCTGGCGGCATCTGTCTCAGCGGCGGTGGCGGCCGCGTCGGCGCTGGCCGCGTCCTTCTCGGCGTCTGTGGCGTCGCGGTCGGCGTCGTTGGCGGCCGTTTGGGCGTCGTTGGCGGCCATCCCCGCGTAGTACGCGTCGGTGCCGGCTTCGGCGGCGTATTTCTGGGCGTTGTCGTCGGCCTTCTGGGCGGCCTTGGCCGCCTTGTCGGCCTCGGCTGCCGAGGCGCGGGCCGCTTCTGCGGCCTTGACGGCGCGGGCGGCGTCGGCTGCTGCTGTCGCGGCTGCTTGGGCTGCGATCTTGGCGTCTCCGGCGGCCTTGTCAGCGAGGGCCTTGGCGTCGACGGCGGCCTTTGCGGCTTCCTTGCTCTTGGCCTCGGCTGCCGATGCCTGCTGCTCGGCCAGGGTCTTGGAGTTCTGGCCGATGAGGACCGCGAAGGCTGCCGAAGTGTCGAGCTCCTGATACGGGGAGCCGATGGAGATTGCCTCGTCGGCGGCCTTGGTCACCGCAGTGGCGGAGTCGCGGGCCCCCTGGGCTGCCAGTGCCGCAGCCTGGGCGAAGCCGGAGGTCTTGGCCGACCAGGCAGAGGTCTTGGCCGCCTCGTCCTTGGCTGCGTCTGCTTCCTCGCGGGCCTTCTTCGCAGCGGCCTGCGCCTTCTTCGCCTCGGCGTCGGCCTGCTCGGCCTTCGCCTTTGCTGCTGCCGCCGCGTCGATGGCCTTTGCGGCCGCCGCGTGCGCGGTCGCCGCCGCCGCGGTGGTCTTCTGGAACGCCGACCATGAGGCATCAGCTGCCGCCTTCGCGCGTGATGCTGCGGCCTGGGCCCGGGTCGCAGCGGCCCGGGCGTTAACCGCCGCCGTGGAGGCGTCGTTGGCAGCTGCACGGGCCGCGGTCGCTGCCGTCACCGCATCGTTGGCAGCCGTGCGCGCCTCGGTGGCTGCCTGCCGCGCTCCGCCTGCCGCGCCTTCGCTCTCGGCGGCGTCCGCAGCCGCTTCCAGTGCGGCGGCCCGGGCCTCCTGTGCCTTCTGCTCCTTTTCGGCCTGGAGAGCCTTGTTCCGAGCAGTGAATGCCCTGGCCTCCGCTGCTTCGGCTTCCTTGCGCTTGTCGCTCGCCGTCGCCCCCGCCGCCTCGGCGGAGGTGCGGGCGCGGCCCGCCGCGTCGCGTTCCGTCTGGGTCCGCGCTTCGGCTTCCCCGGCCTTCTTGCGTTCGCTGGCGGCGGTAGCCGCCTCGCGTTCGGCGTTGGCCTTCTCTGCTTCGGCGATGCCGCGTTGCTTCTTGGCCTCGGCGGCGCCGGCCTGGGCGGTCTTTTCCGCCTTCTCCGCGGTGGCCTGGGCGTTCTTGGCGGTGGTGGCGTTGCCTGCGGCTTCCTTGGCCAGCTTCTCCGCGGAGTCGGCGGCCGCCTTGGCCTGGGCTGCCGCTTCCAGGGCGGCGGCCTTGCGGAACTCGGTGTTCAGCGCGTGCGACTGCGTCTGGGTCAGGGCGTAGAGGGCCTGGCTGTCGGCCATGTTGGCCTGGGTGGCCTTGGAGGCGGTCAGCACGGTCTTGGCTGCCGCCTGGGCCGCGGCGTAGGAGGCCTTGGCGACCTGCGCGGCCTGCTGCGCGTACAGCAGGCCCCGGCCGCGCGGCACCTTGTTCTGGTCCGCGATCGCATACGCCGCCTGCTGCGAGGCGGCTGCCTGCTCGGAGGCCGTCTTGGCGCGGGCGACGGCGGCGTCCGCGTCCTTGACCAGCTGGGCGGTCGTCTCCCGGGCGGTCACCAGACGGCGCGAGGCGTTCTTCTGGTCGGTCAGGGAGGGCTTGTTCCAGGCGTCGGGATGGTCGCGGAACCACTGCTGCCAGAACAGGATCTGGTCCGCCTGCCAGGACTGGCGGATCGCCTCGATCATCAGATCGGCGTTGGTGCGTGCCTCCTTGGAGGCGGCGGCTTCGGCGGTAACGATCTCGTTGCGCTGGGTGGCCTGGGAGGCGTATTCCGCTTCCCATTCGGTGTAGGCCTGGGTGGTGACGCCGGTCAGGACCCGGTAGTGATCGATGGGGTTCTGGCTGTCACAGGAAGCCCAGGCCGCCTTGAGGAACTCCACCTCGGTGCGGAACTCGGGCGAGTCCGGCTCGGGCGCCTTGGTCGCGAAGCCGCCGAATCGCAGGAATGTGGCGATGTCGTTGGCCGAACCCGGATTGCCAGCCGTGGTCCCGAGGCCGTCCATCTCGCCGCTGCCGGCCCGCTCCTTGTACTTCGTGGCCCAATCGTCGCCCTTGGTGTCGAAGGCGTCGTAGACCTCCTTGGCCTTCGCCATCGCCGCAGCACCGGGCCGCGGCGTGGGGTTGTCCCAGAGGTGGGGGACGGACCAGCCTCGCCCCAGTTCCGTGAAGGCGACGATGTCGGCCCCGAACGCCGGGGCGTTCCAGGGCCGCCCGGCCGAGGAGTTCGTCGAGGCGTAGGGCTTGTTGTCCTGGTTGAGCTTGTCCTGGCGCCGGTAGAAGGTGGTTTTGTAGTTGTAGCCAGTCTCGTCGTCCTTGGACTGCGCTGTGTAAAGCTCCTCGCCTCCCCAGCCGCTGTTGCTGGTGAGTGCCTCGTGGATTGCGGAGTCCGGCCCCGCGAGCTTGGCGCTGACCACCGTTCTGAGCGTCGGCCCGGTGTAGTGCAGGATGTTGCCCAGTCGGCACCTGTCGGCGCGGGCTGTCTCGCCCAGGCTCATCCGCAGCGACCTCTGGTAGGGATCCTGGGGGTTGTCCTCACCCCGGCTTATGTCGTCGGCGCGGGCCGGCATCGCTCCCATGATCCCGCTGAGAACTGCTGCAGCCGTCAGCGCCGCCGTGCCGCTGATCCCTCGCGCGCGGCCAGCGCGTTGTGCAGGCCGCGCCCATAGCGCTCTTCGTTTCACGATATTCCTCCCCTTGGTGATAGTTCATGCCGCGGGGGAGGGGCGGCAGTTGACGTGTGCCAGATGGACCGCGAACGGCCTGCTCCCATGCGGGCGCAGCAGAAACACGCCCGGCCCTCCCCCCGGAGGCCCCCGATCCTTACGTGGCGGCTACAACCACGAAAGGCCCAAATCGAACTTTTACTCGAAATAGCCTGGTGTGTGGCCGGAACCGACGCAAGCTGGCGCCTGTCGGTGGACCCGGCCTGCAGTCGCGTCCCCATCGGTTCTGGCCCTTGCCCACTGCCGAGCTCGCAGGCAGCGGCACGCGGGACTGGCACGCGGCCCGCTGCTTCCGGGGACCAGCCGTCTTGGCTGCCATGCTGTGCTGGCCGCTACCGTCAGCGCCTTCCTCCGCCTGGCTGTGTGCCGGGCGGAGGGTCTTTGTGTGTCGCTTTAGTACAGGGCCTTGTAGGTGTTCCAGCCGCCGCCCATGGCGACGCGGCCCTTGAAGTTGCCGGTGCCGTTGGCGTCGTAGCGCCAGGCGGTACCGGAGGAATCGACACCGATCAGGTCGGCCCGGCCATCGCCGGTCAGGTCGCCGGGGACCGCCAGCATGCTGTACGCATTCCAGCCGCCGCCGATGTCGATCCGGTCACCGAAGTTGTTGCGACCATTGCCCGGGTACAGCCACAGGTGCCCGCTGCTGTCGCGGGCCAGCAAATCGGGGATGCCGTCACCGCTGATGTCTCCGGCACCCACGAGCTGGTTGTAGGCGTTCCAGCCGCCGCCGATGTCGATCCGGTCACCCAGCAAGCTTTTGCCGTTACCCGGGTACAGCCACAGGTGTCCGCCGGAGTCACGGGCCAGCAGGTCGCCGTTGCCCTCGCCGGTGAGGTCACCGATGCCCGCGAAGGCAGACATCACATTCCAGCCGCCCCCGTTGTCCTGATTCCCGATGGCGAGGTGTCCGTCGGAGCCCACCTGTGTCAGCGTCGACCAGCGCGAGGTGATGTCCAACGAGGAAGCGGAGGACAGCTTCTCCAGCGGCACCGCCGACACGTCCCCGTCCATGGGCAGGCGCGCGTCGAACTGTCCGTCGCCCTTGGGCAGGTAGTAGTTCAGCTGTCCCGCACCGTCCCGGCCGATCAGCTCGTTCTTGCCGAGGAAGGGGTTGCCGCCGGCATTGGCAAGGACTGTGCCCTGCCAGTTCTCTCCCAGCCGCACTCGGGCGCCCAGGACACCCTGGGCCTCGAAGGGGTAGGCCCACAGCACCCCGGAGACATCGCGCGCAAGCAGGTCGATGTGGCCGGTGCTGTCGTCCATCGCCAGGAGCTGGTTGTAACCGTACCAACCAGAGGCGACCTTGACGCGTGCCTTCAGCGGATCCGCTGCCGCCCCCGTACCGGCGTAGAAGTACAGATCCCCGGACGGGGTCCGGCCCACCACGTCGCCCCTGCCGTCACCGTTCACATCCCCCACACCGACCAGTTGGTCGAACATGCCCCAGCCGGTACCGACCTTCACCCGGGACGCGTAAGGAGACGCCACATTCCCGGTGCCCGTGTACAGGTACAAGTCCCCGGACGGGGTCCGCGCCAGCAGGTCGTTCCTGCCGTCTCCTGTGACATCCCCTGGCACGAAGAGCTTGTTGTAGATGTTCCAGCCGTTCTCCGACCACGGCACCACACCGAAGGTTCCCCAACCTGTCGCGGTCAGGTTCGACTCCAGCGTGAGCGTTCCCGACGGGGAGAGGATCAACAGTTCCGGATGCCCGTCACCATCAACGTCGCCGGGCTCGATGAGATCCTTGAACCCTCCGTCAGGGGTGACATACAGGGTGCTCTTCTCCTGCTTCCACCCCTTCAAATACAGACTGTCGTCCAGCGTCCGCACCAGCAGATCGCTGACACCATCCCGGTCTACGTCGAACCGAGGCGTCATCGGCGCAGCCGCAGCCCCCGCACGGCGCGCCGCCGCCATCCGGCGCTGTCGCTCCGCAGGCAGTTGCGCCGACGGCACCACCGCCTTGCGTATAGCCGGCTTCAGCGGGACCTTCACCCGTGCAGCGCCGCCGTCGGCGGACGCAGAGCCTGCCAGCAGTAGCCCGGCCGCCGCCGCCAAGGCCGTGCACGCAGCCAGGCGCCTGCCCCGTACGCGCGCAAAGGACACAATTCCCCCCAAAGGAATTCAGAAATTCTGATCAAGATGGACCCCTCACCGCCGCGCATCCCTCAAGGGCACCTGGCTACAACACGGCAGACCATGCCCGGACGTGGGTCCACCATCCAGCCTGGTCAGGGCGAGATCGCAAAGACCCGTGAACCCTACATCGAATGCCCGTTCGCGAGAAGATCCACCTCACAGCGATCGGCGAGTACATGAGAGCCCCTGCGCTGCGTCGCCTCAGTCAGGATGCGGTCCCCCGGGCCCGGCACTCGGGAGTGTCCAATAGACGGCGGATCCGATGATCAAGGAGATGCCTGATGAGCGAGACCATCACTGAGCACGGGGCTGTGGAGGAGCCGGTGGTCGAGTCGGCCGCGGAGGGGGTGTCGGACGAGCAGTTGATCGCGATGCTGGTCGGCCGTGCCCGCTCTGACGGTCTGCAGCTGACCGGGGAGGGCGGGCTGCTGCAGCAGTTGACGAAGCGGGTGCTGGAGTCCGCCCTGGAGGGCGAGATCACCGATCACGTCGGCTATGACAAGCACGACGCGGCGGGCAGGAACAGCGGCAACAGCCGCAACGGCACCCGTTCCAAGACGGTGCTGACCGACGTCGGCCCGGTCGAGGTGAGGGTGCCCCGTGACACCGCCGGCACCTTCGAGCCGCAGCTCGTGAAGAAGCGGCAGCGTCGGCTGACCGGCGTGGATGAGATGGTGCTGTCGCTGTCCGCGAAGGGACTGACGCACGGCGAGATATCGGCTCATCTGGCTGAGGTATACGGCGCGAGCGTGTCCAAGCAGACCATCACCACGATCACCGACGCGGTGATGGAGGGCATGGCCGAATGGCAGGCCCGCCCGCTGGACCGCGTCTACCCAGTCGTCTTCGTGGACGCCATCAACGTCAAGGTTCGCGATGGCAAGGTCGCCAACCGTCCTGTCTACGTCGCGATGGCCGTCACCGTCGAAGGCACCCGCGACATCCTCGGGATCTGGGCCGGTGACGGCGGCGAGGGCGCCAAGCACTGGCTCCAGGTCTTCGCCGAGCTGAAAAATCGCGGGATTGAAGATGTCCTCATGCTCGTCTGCGATGGCTTGAAGGGACTGCCGGACGCGGTCGAGACGGTCTGGCCCCGCACTGTCGTCCAGACGTGCATCGTTCTTCACTTGATTCGCAACAGCATCCGCTACCGTGCCCGCCAGGACTGGGACAAGCTCGCGAAGGATCTGAAGCCCGTCTACACCGCGCCGAGCGAGGCCGCCGCCACTGAGCGGTTCCTGGAGTTCTCCGAAAAATGGGGCACCAAGTATCCGGCCGTGATCAAGCTGTGGTCCGATGCCTGGGCCGAGATGGTGCCCTTCTTGTCCTTCGACGTCGAGATCCGCAAGGTGATCTGTTCAACGAACGCGATCGAGAGCGTGAACGCCCGCATCCGCAAGGCCGTCCGGGCCCGCGGCCACTTCCCCTCGGAGGCCGCCGCGTTGAAGTGCGTCTACATGGCGCTGATGAGCCTGGACCCGACCGGCAAGGGCCGGCGCCGCTGGACGATGCGATGGAAGGCCCCGCTCAACGCCTTCCAGATCGCCTTCGAAGGCCGCCTCACCCCCACCACCAGCCACTGAACCTCAACAACCAAGATCAGCCGTTTACTGGACACACCCGAGCCTTCAGGTGAGGAGGCCGAGGTGTTCGGCTTCCCGAAGCTGGCCGGGAGTGAGGCGGTTGCGGCGGTTGCGGGTGTTGCTGCGCCAGATGCCGAGGCGTACCTGCTCGTCGCGGAGCCCTTCGCCTGCGTGGTCGATGCGGATGGTTTCCTGGTGGGCACGTGGGACCCGTACATGCCCTTCCCGTGCCGCGTATTGGCGTAGCGCGGCGATGCCCCGCTCCCATGTGGTCGCGGTGGCGGGCAGCACGACCGGGCCGGTCTCGAGGGCGGGGCGGGTTGCGGTTTCGAGTTCGGCGGCGGGTACCTGGACGCCGATCTCGGCCAGCCGCGCGCGCTGCCCTGCGTTCAGGCTCTGCCAGGAGTGGCGCTGTTCGACGAGCCAGGTGCCGATGTCGTCGCCGCCGACCATGAGGCCGGGGGAGAGGTGGGCCAGCTGTGCCCCGCCGGTCAGGCACCATTTCACCTTCGCCCAGTGCCGCTGCCACACCAACGGCCACTCGGGATTCCAGTAGAGGTCGATCGCCTCGAGCTGCGCACGCCGCCGCTGAGCCCGCTCCGGCTTCTTCCCCAGCCCGTGAGGTTTGCGCAGGTTGGACAGGTCCCGCCCGATGGGCTGTCCTTCGAAGACGGCTGCCAGCGGGGCGGCGAGGGTGCCGTGTTCCTCGTAGTAGCGGCGGAAGAGAGCGATTTTCGCCGCGAACCGGGCATCGGCTCCCTCCCACTGGACCCCGAGCTCGTCGAGGAGCTTGAACCGCCAGGCCCGCAGCGTCCCGTCCCGGTGGGCCCGCCGCTGCTCGGCGCACCACTGCCCCAGCGCGTAGGCCAGCTCCTGCCCGAGCTCGTCGCGCTCCTGCCCCGCGTCGGGCTGCGCCTTGGCCTGGGGGCTGAGCAGGACGCGCTCTTGCAGGGGCACGCGGGCATGTCCGTGCTCGGCTACCCACCGGCACAGCAGGTTGTAGCCGGTCAGCCAGATCTCGGACTGGGGCTGCAGCACACGGGTGCGGAGGAACCGTGCGACCGTGAGGGCGTCGCGCGGGGCGAAGAACCGCAGCAGCGCCGCGTCCTTTGGCATCCCCTCGCCCCCGGCCGAACCCGCGTCCACCTCGGCGCTCTGCTGCTCCCTGCCGGTGACGGCGTCGCGGATGTACTGCGGGTCGTCGACGAGAACCTCCTCGGCCGTCCCGCGGCCGCTGTGGTCCTGGCGCAGGACGAGCTTCTCGATGATCTGCTCGTCGTGGGCGCGCAAAGCCTGCAAGATCGCTACCAGTGGCCGGTAGCTGGGGGAGGACATCATGTCGCGCGGGTCCTCATCGGCTCTGAGGAAGATCGGCACGAGGATTCTTGCGATTTTTCCCTCGCCGGGCTGCTGGCGCAGAGCACGCCCGGTGTTCTGCACGACATCGACGACGCTGCCACGGGTGTCCGCGAAAGCGACCGCGTCGACACCGCGCTTGCCGGTGAGGTCCGCGCCTTCCCCCAGGAGCCTGCACACGGCCAGGAAGCACATCAGCGTCTCGGCGCCGTCGTCGTCGACACCGTCGGCGAACTGCCCTGCCACCCGACGACGATCCCCCATCGAATGCTCGCTGGACAGCCACTCCGCCGCGATCCGGGCGGGGTCCGGATAACGCCCAGGATCGCTCTCGTACAGATCGCAGGCGACCGACAACAGACCCCGGGCGAACTTCATCGCATCCCGGGTCCGATGGTGAAAAGTGATCACGGACCGCAGCCCGCTCTCCTTCCAGTGCGCCAGCAGCGCGGCCTGCAGAGCCGCCACCCGCCGCTCCCGCGCCTGCTCCTTCGCCAACTCCTCCTCGGCGGCCGGATCACGAATCTCCAGCACGTCGATCTCGAACCGGGCAAGGATGCCCCGCTCAATCGCCTCCAGCAGCCCAAAACCGATGTGCCGGCCGTAGATCTCCTCATCGTCCATGGAAGCGACAAGCTGCCCACCCAGCCCTTCCCCCTCGGACGCCGAACCAGCCCTGCCCTGTGCGGGACTCGGGATCTCCCACAGCCGAGGCGTCGCCGTCATGTACAACCGACGGTCCGCCAAGATCCGCGTGTTGTCATGGACGACAGCCCACGGCTTCCCCACCGCCCCGGACGTACGGTGCGCCTCATCCAAGATCGCCAGGTCGAACCGGGCCAGCCGCTGCCCGAACACCCCTGCCATGGCCTCCTCCAGCGGCCCCGGCACCGCATCCGCGCCCTCGCCGCGAGGCTCAAGCGAGGAGTAGGTCGCGAACACCGTGACCGGCCCACTGCCGCCCCACAACGCCAGCCGAGGCGCACTCGTCGTGCACCGCACCCCCAACTCCCGCAGCTGTGCCTGCCCCTTCGAACACGAGCTCACCCTCGCCACCCGCCGTGGCTCTGAACATCTCACGGCAACGTATGAACATCCTTTCTGGTCCCCCTCGCAGCATGCCTGGGTCAAGGCTGCAGACCTCCACCAGGGGATGACCCTGAGGGCCGTCGATGGAAGCACACCTACGGTCCAAGAAAACCACTCTTTCAGTAAGAGTGCCCGAACTTACAACCTGACGGTTGTCGACCTTCACACGTACTATGTGCTAGCGGGAGAAACTCCCGTCTTGGTTCACAATTCAGGGCCATGTAAGGAGCTAGTCCTCCCCAAAGTCGATTCGTTTGAACAGGCCCGCAACAAGGCATTGGAGCTCCTGGGCAAGATCGATCAGTCAACCCGACAGCCCTATGTTGGCCGCCTTGAATCAGCCCCAACAACGTATGGCAAGGTTATCGGGTTCACTACCCGAGTGAACGGAGAGTTCAAGAGGTTCCGTATGGACTATGATCCTGTCAAGGGACCCCACATCAACGTGGAAGTCGGCAAGGGGGACACTGCGCGCAAGCGGGCTGTTCCTTGGAATGGCACGGAAGAGGAGTTCGCAAAGATGCTCGGTGGAAACTCATGACGCTAGAGTCTGTGTACGGGACAAGGCCAGATCTCCTCCCCAGGCCACTGGTCGAGGTCGGCCGCGCGAGCGGCCAGGGCAAGGGGGCGATCTCGTGGGTTGCCCGACCTGGGGTGGAACTTCTAGGCTTGGAAGCTTTCCTTCAGTCCGAGCGTGAGAGCCTGGGAAAATTTCCACGGGACTCAGATGGATCTATCGCCTGGACAGATGTCGATAAACGATTCATCCTGGCGTCAGGGTCGATGGATGATGTGGAACCGCGCGCAATTGTGCGGCAATACGTGCCGACGGGCTACCTCACCTTCCTCTGGGGAAGTCTAGCAATCCCTGCGGTCGCGATGAAGGCAGAGATTGCGGCAGATTGCATTCCGGGAATCGTCGAAGCGATGCCAGAATTCCTCATCTATAATGCCGAGAGTCGCCTTGTGGTGGATTTTTCCTTCTTCGGTTTGCTGACCGTGGCTAACGTGCCAGGAGAATGAACCTCCGTATTTGATCCTTAAGAGAACGTGGCCAGGTTTGACCCGAGTCCACTCGGGTCAAAACTGGAACGCCTCGAATTAGGAACGTGTACGTAATCGCCTGCCCAGGCAGCAAGTGCGACTTCCTAAGGGAGTCGATGAAAGTCCCACAGGGGTAACACTGCTGGCCCGCCGGACCCACCGGCGGGCCAGCCTCATTTCCGGGATACCTTCACTTCCCCACATCTCGGCCCACAAGTGGACCATCAATCAAAAGTGAAGGATGTACGCGGTAAGTAACCGCAGGCAGTTTGTCGCGTGAGCTACTCCGAGCCGACTGGATGCCCCTCAGGTAGCCATGCTCCCCGAGGAGTCTGAGCGCCGGGGCCGTGGCGCTCACGGTGGGGAAAGCACGGCGGCGCGCCCTAACAAGTTCATTGCCTTAAAGCTGGTCGCCTTGGTCCGCCGGATCCAGCCGAGCACCAACTGGGCCATTTCACTGTCCGAGTCGGCCTCCATGAGGTTGAAGGCCGCCAGAGTGTGAGCGGTGTAGCACTCGCCGATTGCGACGGCGCTCAATCGTGGCGGCCTCAATGGGCTCGCCCCAGTTGCTAGCTAGACCGTGCCCGACTGAGGATGAGCCTGTACCGCACGGTGCTCGCCGAAGGGCTGCGCCAGGATCTGGTCACCTTCCTCGACTGCGAGCTGCTCATCCAGCAGTGGCCCGCGCTGCGGAACCTCATCAGCTGCCCGATCCGCGAAGTCTGGGAAGAATGAGGCGAGCTGTGGAGCGGGGGCCTGCACGATCTTTTAGCCCGATCTCCGTGCGTTTCGGGGCGACTGGTCGTTCCTCTCTTCGCTGACCACACATTTCGGCGGTGGACTTCGCAGGCCGAGGCGGAGATGGGTGTGACCAGCTTCTACAACAGAGCCGTAGCCGTTTTCGGCTATGCCGCAGGCGGACGAGTGGCCTGGCCCTACGGAATGGCCAACCCCGAGCGCCGCGCGGACCCCCCAAGCTTTGAGCAACACCGCGCCGAGCAGCGCGCCAAGCAAGAGATCACGGTTGCCTGGGCTGAGCAATACGGGCTCAAGGCAAACGATTCCGCCTACTGCCCGCGGTGGCTCGCGAAGAACGCAAGCCGCCGATGCCGCTGGGGCTCAGAGGGAGAGCGCACCCACTACGCGACGGGAGAGGACCAGCACTGGCTGGATCAGACAATCGGCTGGCTGAAGGACCGCGAGCCCGCCGCTCTCACCACCGCTCCCTACAGCATCGATAACGACGACCGCGCGCCTGGACTGGTGGTCCTCGGCAGACCCACGGCTGCGGATGGTCGCGGGCCCTGGCTGGTACAACTTCCACACGCAGCAGATCGTCCTGTGGCGTACTGACCGGATCGCGGAGATGGCGCCGGCTCAGGGCCTAGCGGGGTGGGGGCCCAGCCGGTCCCAGGGTGAGGGGGAGCTCATCGCAGCGGGGCCCAGCCGGTCCCAGGGCGAGGAGGAGATCAACGCGGCGACAGGGCCTGCGCTGGTCTTGCCGAATGACGGGCAGCGGTTGATCCAGGACAGCCCGCCCAGGTCGAGCGGCTGACGGGCACGGGTGACGGCAACGTAGGCCAGTCGTGCTTCCTCCAGATTGATGTCCGGCAGCACGTCCTCGTCATCCGTCTCTGTGGAGAGCGTCTTGCTGCCGTCCCTGGGCGCGAAGTCGGCCGCGATCCGCACGGCGTGCCACTCTCTGCCCTTGGACTTGTGGGCGGTGGAGACCACTACCTGTGCCTCGTCCTCGGGGCACAGGCGTTGCACGGCCTTGAGGACGACGCCAACGCCGTGGTCCTCGATGATTTCGACCAGGAGCAGCAGGTCGCCCCCGGAAGGATCGCAGGTGACGTACTCGTGCAGCTCTTCCCAGGTGGTGAAGAGCACCAGCTCCGGGTGGTTAGTACGGCGCCCCTCCTTGAGCTGCCCGGCTGCTCGGGCGAGCTTCTCCAGGGCCTCCCCGCCGCCCACCATGGCCACGCGCTTCCCCTCGGACAGCAATTCGAGGACTTCGTGGATCGCTCCGGCATTGGAGCGGCACAGGACGGCGTCAGGGTCCGGCACCGGCCCGACGGTGGTGGTCAGTTCCGGGTTGCCGTGCAGGCGCAGCGGGGACTCGACGATCGTCAGCCAGCGGTTGGCTTCCTCGGCCAAGATGGGGTTGCACCGCCGGACGCAGTCCGAAGCCGAGGGCTGGATCGGCAAGATAGATCGCATCGACCTGATCTTCACTTTTCTCCGCGCCGAGCGCGACGAGCCCCCAACGCCGAGCGAGCGACCAACTGTCCGCCTCGGCATCGCCTCACGCCGCCGTCCGCGCGAGTCCGGATGACTTTCCCCGGAACTATGTCGGGAAGCGTCCGGCTGTCACTGGAGGATGACGTTCACGCCCCGTTCCTCGAAGATTTCCAGGAGCAGGTCGAACAGGGCGATCTCGCGGTCGCCGACGGGTATGCGTTCTGTCAGTCGTGCCCGGGCCTGGGCCGAGGAATCCCAGTGCAGGGTGAAGGGGGTGGTGGCGCCCCAGCCGCCGCGAAGGCAGTCGTCCAGAGCGTCAAGGTTCCAGCCGAAGTACCCGCCGGGGCCGTTGATGGCCTCACCGATCGCACAGTAGAAACTGTCTTCGTCACCAATGTGCCGGCCGTCCACGGTGAACACCCGGCCCCAGGCGCATCGGGCTTCGACTGGCGCCGGTACCCCCGGGACCACAGGGCCACCGACAGCCACGCGCGCCTGTCCTGCGGTGCGAGGTCGTGCCAGATACCGGTGCGGTTCAGCTGACCGGTGCGCAGCAGGTCCCACACGCGTTCCGCTCCGGGCAAGGCGTTCTCACACCAGAGCGTCACCGTGAGGTCGACGAGTCCGGCTGCGCTTGGGCCGAGGGCGTGACGCCGATGACGGTGACCTCGCCAACGAAGTAGGACCCCATGGCAGCACCGTCACCGTTGAGGAGATCTAACCAGGCGTTCCCCGCCATGGCACGACGACGACCGATATGACCGACGCTCTTCAGCAGGCCACCCTGCGGCAGGCACCCTTCAAGGCGCACTCGGCGTGCGCCATCCTCACCCGGCACTGGCGTGAAAAACCCCTCAGCCCCGTGAGCAAAGCCCCAGAAGTCACTCTCGTCCTCGTCCGAGGCCAGCGCCAGCGGCACCACGCACAGGCCAGTGACACCCTCACCCAGATTCACACCTGCAGTCTCCCGCGGCATCTGCTGCAAAAGGAGGCGGGTGCACCGGGATTCATTCCCCGGTACACCCGCCGACAGGAGACTATCCGATCATTCCCTGATCATGGAGCCATTCAATGTCTCGCATATATTCTGGGAATTTCTTTGACCGCTTCGGGGCCACCGCTACGAACGAGTCAAAGGGGGTCAGCGTGAATCGGCTGGCCCAGATTCCCGCGAATCCAGGGAGATCCTCTGGTTGGATTCCTTGAAATTTTTCACGCTTCAGGAGAACCTGCGTTTCCGGATCATATCGCACCAGCTCGCCAGGAACCCCAAAGAATGACGCGTCGGTGAAACTGGCCTCTGAAATATCGAGCGCCCATTCCACCTGGTGATATTTCTCAACCATTCCAGTGACGTGTCGGTCCCTGTTCGGGAGGGTCGGGGTCGGGGGCCCTACCATGATCGGACCGATTTTCCCCTTGAGGACTACGCGACTGAGTACGCAGCCATAGAGACTCGGACTCTGCTTGGTCTTGAGCTCGTTGACGGTCACGTTGTCGAAGTAGACACCTTGGACGGACACGCGTTCCACTGCGCATCGGTCAACGACAACGTTGCGGACTTCGAGCCCGAACTCCGGGTCATCGAACTGGGCGAGTACGCATGAACGGAGCGTATTTCCTGCCAGTTCAATGTCCGAGAATGTGCGCCCCGAACCGAGGATCTTCACTCCCTCGATCGTTTGTCCTTCAATACGAGCTACCAACGTTCCCTGCCTCCTTGCGAGTCGCCATCATTCTAGCTTCCCAACTGGAAGAGCTTCGCCAGGAACTCGTTCGACGGGCTCGGGTAGGTGAATACCTGGTAGCCACTGGTTATGTAAGGCCAGCGCATGTGATCATCCCAAGAACTTCGGCTAGGTCCGGTGATGTCCACGTCGAATGCCTTTCCGTTCACGGTGATACGGAAGTCCGTTACCCCCTGCCCAGGCTGGGAATTACCCATGTGTGTGACGTTAGTGTCACCCAAGACCTGTGCATCTTCAGCGATGGCCCTCTCCACGGCAGTCCCGTAGAACAGCCGCATCAATCCAGGCTTTTCCTTGGCCTTCCGCAGCTCTCCGTCCCTCAGGAACACGCGGAATTGATCCGGCTTCATGTTGGCCGCGCGTCCCATGGCGGCCTTGATGCGTGAGTAGCTGGCCTGGCCGGGGACGCCGAGTGTGCCGATGGGGTTCTTGCACTCAGAGTTGTGTACGAGGACCGGGGTCGTCCCTGCCAGGACGTAGAAGCTGTGCAGGTCGTCGATGGTGAGGGTGTAGGTACGCGCGTGCTGGTTGAAGGCGCGGTTGGCTTCGACCTGGACGGTGGTGCCGTCTGCGCTGAGCAGCGTGTCGCCGGGCTCAAGTGCGCTCGCGTTGAGCCACTTATGGGCCGAGGGGCTCCAGAACGGGTGCTCATAGGTGGCGGTAATCTTCTCAAGGCCCTTGTGGGTTTTGAGAGTCAGCTCGTTGAAGTGCTTGTCGTCCTCGGTGGCGATCAGCTGAGTGACCTTGCGGCGGCCCGTTTCGCCCGTGAGCGGGTCCGTCGCGAGGACCTCGTCGCCTGCCTGGATGTCCTCGATGCTCTTGGTGGTGCGGTCGCCCAGGAGGACCTTGGTCCCGGGCAGGAAGCATCGGGTGCATGGCGAGGCGATGTCGCTCAGGCCATCGGCGACCTTGCCCAGGAGCTTGAGCTTCTGGCGAAGGATTTGGTCCTTCATGAGTTCGGTGCAGGCGTCCAGGTCGTAGTCGTGAAGGCAGCCTTCGACCTGCCCGACGCCGAGGACGTCCTTTCCTACCTGCAACAGCTGCTTGGTGACCTGTTCGAAGGCCGGGCCGCGTGCGAGGACATCGCAGTAGGCCTCGTGGTGCTGGCACCAGCGGCCAGGGTTCTCCTGTGCCTCGCAGCCGAAAATGCCGCACCGGTAGCGCTCGCGGGCCTGCTCGCCCGGGTCGTTGCGCCGGGCCTCCTCCCTCGGCCCTCAGCTTGGTTTGCGCGGTCTTCAGCGCGTCCTTGGCCGCAGCGAGAGCCTCCTTCGCGCTCTTGCCGGCAGCGGTGGCCGAAGCACGTGCCTCGCTGGCCGCATTCCATGCGGCAGCGACAGCGGTACGTGCCCCTTGGACAGATACCTGGGCTTCAGCTGCGGACTCCGTCGCCCGGCTGGCTGCCTGCGTGGCGTCGGCGGCCGCGTTCCGCGCGACCTTCGCGGAGGCGGCAGCGGCAGCGGCAGAGGTTTCGGCCTGCCTGGCCGAGGCGTCCGCCTGGTCGGAGTACTCCTTTGCCTTTTGCTTGGAAGCCTCGGCTTCCTTAGCCGCCTTCGCCGCCTCGCCTGAGAACTTGCGGGCGTCCGCAGCGAATTGGCGGGCGTTGGCGGCGTTCTCCTGGGCCGTGGCAGCGATACTCGCGGCGTCCGCGATCAGCTGTTCAACCTGAGCGACGTGGGTGGCTGCGAGCTCGTCCTTCTGCTGGGCCTTGAACTGGCCGGCGGACAGGAACGTGCTAACGGCTGCGTCGTCGCCCTGGAGCGCCTTCTCGGCCGCGTCACGCACCTTTTGAAGAGAGCTTCCGCTGGCCAGGTCTTCGGCCTGGTCGCGCTGTTCCTGGGCGACCGCGTCCTTCCAGCCGGTGCGCACGTAGTCGACGACGTCGTCATCCGTACCGGAGAGCGCCGCTTCGGCTGCGGCCACACCCCAGGAGCCGCGGACCTGGACCGCCACCAGGGCGGCCTTGCGCCCCTTGGCGGCGAGAGCCTCGAGGTCGGCGCCGGGCTGGGCGGCGTCCGTGGCGAGACGTTCCAGCTCGGTGTCGAGGTCCTTGACCCGCTGGGCGTCCGCGGCCTTCTTGGCCTGGTTCTTCTGCTCCTTGGCCTTGAGGTCGCGTGCGCGTTCGATGGCGGCATTGGTCCGGGCGGCCAGACCCTCAGCGCCGATCTGGAGTGCCCGATCGTGGGCGGCTTGTGCCTTGGCGACTGCGGAGGTCGCTTCGTTGGCGGCGTCGGTGGCGGCCTTCGTGTGGGATTCGGCCTGGGTTGCTGCCCGGTAGCCCTCGCCGGCGTGATCCGCTGCGTCGTCGGCTGCCTGGGCGGCGTTCTCCGCTGCGGGCGATGCGGACACCGATGTGCTTGCCCCAGAGCCATCGTCGCAGGTGGGGGATGTCGTACGCCTTGTCTGCGTGCAGCCGTGTGGGTTTGGAATCGGCTGCGTGGGTTTCGTGTCCCATGTGGAAATGGGACAGCATCGGCTTCAGGGCGAGGCTGTCGTGGGTGTTGGCCGCGGAGAGTCCGACCCGGAGGGGCAGGCCGTCCGCATCGGACAGGATGTGCATCTTGGAACCGGGCTTACCCCGGTCCACGGGACTCGGACCTGCAAGTTCGCCCCCTTTTTCGCGCGGACGTGAGCCGAGTCGAGGACCGCACGGGACAGATCCACCAGGCCCTGCTCGTCCAGGAGCTGGAGAACCCGCTGGTGCAACCGTGCCCAAGTCCTGGACGGCAGACCGTGAGCGGTGCCAGGCGGCCAAAGTCCTCGTCCAGGCCGCACTCGTTCTTGGCGGCCTGGAAGTGCGGCCAGCTGACCGGCCCCTTCTGCGCAGTCTCTGACGAGAAGTCAGCAGCGGGGCCGGCTCGAGCCCCTGATAGAGTTCGCGGTCCACCAGAGCCCGCCCGCGTGTGGTGGCGTAGGCGGCGAACACCCCGATCTGACAGTTGTCGATCGGCCGAACGCCGCCCCCACGCGATAGCTGTTCCCGGCGGCCAGCGACCGTCCCGTGGCAGGCCGAGAGCCTCGCGCAGACGCTGGCCCGCCGGATCCCGTCGTTCTAGGCGGGAAAGTCCCGGGCCTTGATCTTCGCCATGCGGCCGTCGGGGTGATGGAAGACGAGCCCTTCGGCGTGGTCGACGTCCGCTAGCTGCAGCACGGTGGCCCGCAGCTCTCCGAACGTCCGGCCGGGCAGGGAGATGACGTCAGCCTCGGCGTGGGCGATAAGCCAGTGCCTGGGCTCGCCTTCAGGGTTGCCGTTGATCTTCGGGCCGATCAGTTCGTAGGTACCGGGCTTGAAGGCTTCCGCCGCGAACTGTGCTTTGTTCGCGAGCGCCTCGGCGTGGAACTTGGCGAAGCCCGACTGCTGGACGGGTTCCCAGCCCACGGTCCGCCCGGTGATGTCGTCGGTGCTGATGGCCTGGAAGTCCGGTGGTGGGGTCTTGCCGGGCTTCACCTCACGGCGGGCCCACCAGGCGGTGCCGTCGTACATGACGCAGGTTCCGTCGTACTTGCGTGTGGCGACGCCTTCGCCGGCGAGTACCCAGGTGCAATCAGCGTGGACCTGGTCAAGTACGTAGCGGCGGTCCTCGGGGTTGCGGACGAACAGAGTCGGGATCTTCTCCATGGGGGGCTCCTCAGTGGGCGCGGAAGTGGCAGGGGCAGATGCAGTGTCCGCCACGGTCATCGCTCTCGTCACAGAATTTCCACTCGTCCGCGATCTTGCCGGTCCCGTCGTACGTGACTGCCAGCGTCTGGCCGTACTCGTGGTCCCCATGGCGGAGGTCGTCCTCCGTACTCACGGCGCCGCCCCCGTCCCGTCGAGGGCGGCTTCGAACAGCCCGCGCTACTCCGGGCTGAGTTGGGCGCATCGGCTGGGGCTGATGCGCAGGGCGCGGCAGAGGCGGAGCAGCCGGAAGGCGTCATCCCGGTCGGATGCGGTCAGGTCGGTGTCGTCGCTCTCGCCTTCAGGCTGGGTGTGCCAGCGGTGGTCGTCTCCGCAGAGCACGCAGAGCCGGGAAGCCTTGAAGGGCAGCTCTCGGCGGCCAACCCCGGGGAGGATCCGCCGTATCCCGCCGCGGGGATCCTCGACGTCGCCGTGGAGCCGAGGGATGGCATGCAAGTGCACGTGGTCAACGGTCCGCCCAGCAGCACGGCCCTCGTTGACGCCGATCGTTTACCCTTCCGGCTGGTACTGATCGTCGATGATCGCGCGGGTGGCGGCCAGAAGCTCATGCATGTCGCCGACCTCCATGGGGTGAGGTCGAAGAGCGACTCAACATGCCGCTTGGGGACGATCTCGGCGTGGCCGGGGGTCGCTGGGTAGTTGTCCCAGCGGGCGAAGCAGGTCTCGTTGGCGGCGATGATCCGGTTCGCCTGGTCCCCGCGCAGGCGGGGGATCTACGAGAGCAGCCACACGGCCCCCGACCTCGATCCCGGTCTGTGGCTGGTGACGCTGCCGGTCGCGGACATGGCGGCGCTGCGCGGTTGCGGCTCGGCTGTGTCGTGTGCCTGCTGAGGCCCTGCCGAAGCGGTGAGCCGGGCCGGTACAGGGCGTCGGGCCGCTTCGAGCTGTCCCTGACAGAGCTGCAGATGGAGTCCCCCTCGCCTACGTGTTCTTCCTCGAGCGCATCGGTGGCGCTGCCGCAGTCGCCAACTGCCTTGGCCGCGAGAACGTCATCGTCCCTACGCCCGGGCATGCGAGCACGCCCAGGTGTCACAGCGCTCGGGGCTGACACCCCTGCCAACTCCCGGTGAGCACGGCATGCGTGTCGACTGCCTCAGGCAATTGGGCAGCAGGTGCTACTCGTCTGCCGTTTGCGGGCTGGGCAGGCGCCGGGCGAGGGACTGCGCCAGGTTCTGGGCCTGCCATGACCACGCGTGGTGGTCGTCAGCGGGGCGTGCTGGGCGGCGTTCTGGCTGTGTTGCGCGAAGTGCTGCAGGACATCGACGATGTC
This sequence comes from Streptomyces sp. TLI_146, assembly GCF_002846415.1. Lineage (NCBI taxonomy): Bacteria > Bacillati > Actinomycetota > Actinomycetes > Kitasatosporales > Streptomycetaceae > Streptomyces > Streptomyces sp. TLI_146. Next base: position 269,243 of record NZ_PJMX01000001.1, on the reverse strand, counting down.
CTGCGCCTCCTCATGGGTGATGAGGAGGGCGTCATCGTGGTTGCTATCCATGCCCGGGCAACTCGCTTCTATGGCTGAGAGTTACGTGTGCCGCCGTGTGAGGGACGGGCGTGCCCCTCGTCCGTGTGAACGGCGGCGCAGGGCCTCGACGTGGGCGGTCGGTGCTCGATCAGCAGCCGGGCCTGCGAGTCGTGGGTGGCACCGAGGATGTAGAGGGCGTGTTCGAGGAGCTCGCGCGTCATGGTCGGCATGGCGGCCGCCAGTGGTTCGACGAGGTCCAGGGGCAGGCGGTGGTGGTTGAACGCCTCGCTGATCGAGTTCAGGGCGGACTCGCGGACCGTGGTCATCGGTTCGTTGACGGCCAGGCTGACCAGGTGCCCGACTGCCAGGCGGGCTGTGTCCGCGTCGAGTGCGGTGCCGCGCAGGAGGTCCCCGAGGCTGTCGGCGGCGACATCCCGACGGTTCGGATCGCGGTCGGTCAGCGCTGCGAGCGCCGCAACCATGTCGTTCATGCCCCTACCTCGGATCGCTCGACCAGAACGCCGTTCTCGAAGCGCGCGCCAGCGCGGACCAGGGACACCAGGTGGGCACCTGTGATCGCGCGCCATCGCGCCCGAGCGGACTCGACCAGATTGAACACCATCGTGAGCGCGGCCGCCGGGCTGCACGCGCCGCCGGTGACCTTGGCGCGGAGCTTGACGGTCGAGAACGTCGACTCGATGGGATGGGCGGTCCGCAGCTGGATCCAGTACTCGGCGGGGGAGTCGTAGAACGTGAGCAGTTCCTCTGCGTCGTCGGTGGTCTTGGCGACGGCCTTCGGGAACCTCGCACCGTAGGTCTTTGCGAATGCCTCGATGGCCTTCTCGGCATGGCTGCGGTGCACGGCAGTGTAGATCTCCTGGATCGCCTTCGTTGCCCCGGGCTGTGCAGACTTGGGCAGGCAGGTGGTGACGTTGCGGGTCAGCGAGCTCGCCCACGCCGCACTCGATACGTCCAGTGCAAGGGGAATGCGGGATGGCCTACGGGATGCGAGTCCTATGGCGGCGGTGGGTCTGTCGTAGCCGCCGGAGACACGACCGGCCAGGGAGGACGGGAAAGCCGCCTACACAGCGTAGTTGCGCCACCAAGCCACCGGGCCAAAAAGTCCCGAATGCACCACGGCATCCCGTGCAAACAGGAGGTGTGGCTTCCGTCACTGCGCGCAGCCACGGTGACTGATCCACTGACCCGATGCTGCTGAACCTCATTCTCCGCGTCCTGCCGTTCTGGGTCCGCGAACCCCTCCTCACGGCTGCCGCGCTCATCCTCGGGGGGCCAGCGTCTACTGGTTGTTCAGGAGCGGAGAATGGCAGCATGCCGCGTTCGCCGTCGTATTCCTCGCGCTGGCCATCCTGCGTATCGCAGCAATGCGCCGCGAGTTGAGATCCCGCAGCCAGCGGGCTGCACACACTGCCTGACAGCGACGACGTCAACCTTCCCTTCCGGATGGCACGGGCCCAGATCTCGTCGGCTTTGATGCTCGTTGTGGTGATCCAGTCGCATCAGCCTCATCCACCAGCGCTTCCTGGAGCAACCGGCACAGCCAACGTCGTGATCGCGGTGCAAGCCGTACGGGCCACAGCATCGGGATCGGCCCCGGCGGCGGTGTCGGCTGCTCCCTGCCTGCGGGCGACGACCATCGCGTACACGCTGAAGGCCTCGACGTCGGCGGTCGCCTGGCGCATCGTGGCCTCCGCCGGGCTCTACGTCAAGACAGGCGGGCGGGCGCTCGGCCCCCGCGCCTGCCGTTGCCAACTCGCCATCCAAGTGGGGTGATTAGGCCAGAGCGCGCGATCATCCCTAGTTTTCCTATCGAATTACTAGGAAAAGGTTGACGGTGGTCGAAGAGGAGAGTGAGGATGATGAAGCCGACGCGTCACCGCGCACCGCTGCACCCCCATGCCGCCTCGCCGCGCATCGCGTTGTCCTCGGTCCTCTGGAGGAAGACGTCATGACCCCAGCACTGAGCTGTAGCGAGCGCCGCGGTCGCCTGAAACGGGTGCGGACATGACGGTGACGGTGGACGAAGCGACCGACGCGCACGCCGGGCAGGCCGACTGGCTGCACATAGCCCGTGAGGTGGCGGACGATCTGGCCGCCGACGCGGTCGAGCGCGAACAGGCCGGCAAGGCGCCGCTCGACGAGGTCGCCCAACTGCGCGAGTCGGGACTGCTGACCCTGCTGGCACCGGCCGAGTACGGGGGAGGGGGCGCGGACTGGCGCACGGCCTACGCGGCGGTGAGGACCGTCGCAGCGGCCGACGGGGCCATCGGTCACCTGCTGGGCAGCCACTACTTCCTGTCCTCCAGTGCCCGGTTCTTCGCCGGCCCCACCCAGGCGGCCCGCATCGAGCGGGAGTCGACGGCGAGGCAGTGGTGCTGGGGCGGCGGTATCGCCTCGCACGAACCGCCCCTCATCCTGACCCCCGCGGCGGACGGCTATCTGCTGGACGGCTACCAGAAGTTCGCCGCGGGAGTGGGGATCGCCGACAGGCTGGTGCTCCGAGCCACCAGGTACGGCACCGGTGAGCCGTTGGCCGTCCTCGTCGATCCCACCGGCCCCGGTGTCGTGAGCGGTGCCAGTGGCGACACCTTCGGTCAGCGTCTGGCAGCCGGTGGGGCCGTGGAGTGCGACGCCGTGCCGGTCTCGGCGAACGACGTGCTCGGTTCCCTCTCGCCGGACGAGGGAGTCCTGTCCCCCTTCGCCTCGCTGGCCGTGCCGACCGTGCGTCTGGTCTCCACCCAGTACTGTCTCGGTGTCGCCGAGGGACTGCTGGCCGAGGTCCACGAACACGGAAAGGCCGTGCGCTCCCCCTGGCAGCCCTTCTCGCCCCAACCCTGGACGGGCGGCCTCCCGCAGGATCCGTACCAGCTGACCGTGTACGGCGAGCTCGCCGTCGCCGCACGTGCGGCCTCCGCCCTCGCCGACCAGGCGGTGGACGCCTTGGTGCGCGGCCTGGCGCGGGGCAATGACCTCGACGACGAGGAAGGCGCGGAGATCGCTGTGCTGGCGAGCGTGGCGGAGGCCGCCGCCTCCCGGGCCGCACAGGATGTCACCACCCGCGCCCTGGACGTGATCGGCGTGGACGCCGCCTCCGTGTGGTACGGCTTCGACCGCTTCTGGCGCGACGCCCGGACACACACCCTGCGTGAGCCGGTCGCCCACCGGCTGCGCGAGATCGGGGACTACTTCCTCAACGGCGTGCACCCGCCCTTCACCCTCCCCGCCTGATGGCCCGGCCGGCGATGGGCGGGCACGGCAATGATGGATAATCGCGGCATGCGGATCTCGGCGCGGGCGGATTATGCGGTGCGGGCGGCACTGGAGCTGGCCGCGGCAGGGGACGAGGTCTCACTCAAGGCCGAAGCGATCGCCGCGGCACAGGGCATCCCGCACAAATTCCTGGAGGGCATCCTCGGCGACCTGCGCAGGGGCGGTCTCGTGGTCAGCCAGCGCGGCGGCAAGGGCGGCTACCGGCTCGCCCGCCCGGCGGAGGCGATCGCCATCGCCGATGTCATCCGCCTGGCGGACGGCCCCCTGGTGTCGGTGCGGGGAGTGCGCCCGCCCGAGCTCTCCTACTGCGGTCCTGCGGAGTCGCTGCTCCCGCTGTGGATCGCCGTACGCGCCAACGTACGCAAGATCCTTGGCGAGGTCACTCTGGCCCAGGTGGCCGCGGCCAAGCTGCCCGACGAGGTGTTGAGCCTCGCGGAGGACCCCGAGGCCTGGACGAATCCCTGAGCGACCTGCGGTGGTTGCGGGGCCGCCCGCGAACGTGCCGCCATGGCTGCCTCGGCGTGCGTGGCAGCCATGGTCGTCACCTCCTGGGAACTGGTGCGGATTCGGGGTTACTTGACGCCGAAGCCGGCGTCGGCGACCGAGGGCTTGCCCAGGGCCTTGAGGACCTTGTTGAGCGGGGCCAGGTCGTAGATGCCGTCCAGGTCGGGCTTCTTCAGCAGACCGGCCTTGACGGCGTGGTCGGCCTCGATGCCGAGGGTGGCGGCCAGCGGGTCGTCGGTGGTCTTGATCGACTGCCAGGCCGGGTCCAGGACGTTGGCGGGCAGCGCCTTGCCGCTGAGCGTCTTCAGCGCGGTGTTAGCGGAGGCCTTGGCCTTGTCCGGGTTGGCCTTGATCCAGTCGTTGGTCTTCACCGAGCCGCGCAGCACCGCCTCGACGACGTCGGGGTGCGCCTTGAGGAACTTCTGCGACACGATGATGTTCGTGATCACGAACTCCTTGTCGGCCCACAGGTCGGCCTCGTCCAGGAGCACCTTCGCGCCCTGCGCGACCAGCTTGGACGCGGTCGGCTCCGGCACCCAGGCGCCGTCGACGGAGCCGGACTTGTAGGCGTCCGGGGTGATCTTGTTGTCCGTGCGGACCACGGAGACGTCGCCCTTGCCGCTCTGGGCGTCGGTCTTCCAGCCCTTCTCCGCGATCCAGTTGAGGAAGGCCACGTCCTGGGTGTTGCCGAGCTGCGGGGTGGCGATCTTCTTGCCCTTGACCTCGTCCAGGGACTTGATCTTGTCCGGGTTGACCACCAGCTTCACGCCGCCCGAGGCGGAGCCGCCGATGATGCGCAGGTTCTGGCCCTTGGACTTGGTGTAGCCGTTGATCGACGGGGACGGGCCGATCCAGCCGATGTCGATCGATCCGGCGTTCAGCGCCTCGATCTCCGAGGGGCCCGCGTTGAAGGTGGAGGTCTTCACCTGGGTGCCGCCCAGTTCCTTCTGGAACAGGCCCTCCTGGACGCCGACCAGCGCGGTGGCGTGGGTGAGGTTCGGGAAGTAGCCGATCTTCACGGTGTCCGCCGACAGCTTCTTGGCGTCGGAGGCGGCCCCGGCGTTCTGGCTGTCGTCGGACTTCTTCTCGGAGCCGTAGCTGCACGCGGCGAGGGCGCCGACGAGCAGGGGGAGGGTCGCGGCGGCGGCGAAAGTGCGCAGGGTGGTGCGTGGTCTTGCGGCAGACACGGAGGTGTCCTCTCCAGGGAAAAGGGGCGATCAAGAAGGTGGGGAACCGAGGCTGTGGTCTCAGACCGGTCGACAGATGGAGCTGGACGAACGTCCGAAGTCGATATGACGACGCGAAGTCAGCACGGGCAGAACCCGCTCTGCGCAGCTGATCGCTCCCACAGCCACCCTCTGATCCCTAGTTTTCCTATCTGGGCGCTAGGGATCGTGGCAGAAGGCGGCACGCACCCCAAGAGGGTGTCCGTATGTTGGATATAGGCATCTCATAATTTGATATAGAGGGTGAATTGCTCCTTTCTGTCCGTCATTTGCCAGGAGATTGGAATCGCTCACGCCGACCCCAGGCCCACACGTCCGCCCTGCGCGGCCTGACCCGACGGGCATGCCCGGCGGCATTCTCAAGTGGTGAGACGTTCTGGTGCCAGGGGGTGCAGCCTTGACGGGGCCCGCCTATGGCCGGACACTCCGATACGGGAAAACCTAGTGAAGTGGTAGGGAAAGATGGACTGCTCTGTGCTGGACCTCGGCCGCCGAGCTGTCCGCCCCGCCGTCCGGCCGCTGCCCCCGCTGACGTCCCGCCGCCACATCGACCTTCTGCGCGTGTGCAGCGCGGCGAGTTCCTCGCTCGGTGACGGCTCCACGCCCGTCCGCGCCTGACCCTCACGCCCGTACCGCCTCTCGGCCGTGCCGAAGCCGCCGCGAGCGGTCATCCCCGTATGCCTGTGACCGAGCACCCCAGGGAGAAGCATGTCCGCCATATCCCCGACCGCCGTGCCGTCCTTCCGGAGCAGGATCGGCCGCGACGCGCGCAGCGGCTACTACGCCGCGCCGCAGCGCTTCCGGCTCCACCTCTCGCTGTCCTGTCCGTCCTGCCTGGAGATCGCCGTTACGCACACCCTGCTCGGCCTCGACGGCACCCTCCCGGTGACGCTGCTGCCTTCCCTGCCGGACGCCCCGGACGGCGGCTACCTGGCGCTGCGTCCGCTGTACGAAGCCAGTTCACACCTGTACCCGGGACTGGCGGCGGCGCCGGTCCTGAGCGACAACTGGACCGGAACGATCGTCAGTACCCATACGCCCGACATCCTGCGGGACCTGACCTGGCGGTTCGGAGGACACGGCCCCGATCTCCACCCCCGCGGTGCCGAGAAGGCCATCGACAGCGTCGGCCGACTCTGCGAGCAGGGCATTGCCGCGTCCGCTCAGAGCGCCGGGCAGTTCGACGGCGACCCGGCGGCACGCGCCACCGGGCTGGCCGCCCTGCTGCGTGCGCTGGACGCGCTGGAGCGGCGGCTCGCCTCGCGGGAGCATGTGCTGGGCGGTGAACCCACCCTGGCGGACGTGAAGGTGTGGGTGACACTGGTGCAGCTGGACACCGTGCACCGCCACCACTTGGACGCGGCGGCGGTGCACCGCATTACGGAGCACCCCCGCGTGTGGGCGTACGCCCGGCGGCTGGCGGCGCACCCCGCCTTCGGTTCGCACCTCGACCTGGACGGCATCGCCCGCAGGCACCACGCTCACTGCCGCGGCGCGGAGGCCGCCGGCGCGGCGGTGCAGATCGTGGACTGGATGGCGTACGTACCACGCGAACAGCCGGCGTCCGCGCGACAGCCCAGCTGACCGCGGCGGGATCCGGTTCCTGCCGGCCCGCACCGAACTCGCGCATGACCTCTCCGAACCGCGGCATCATCCGGCGACACGAATTGGGCGAGGGCGGCCATGTCCGGCGGCGGCCCGTCCAGCGTCCGTGCGGTCGGCGGTCTCCCACGTACCCGTAAAGATCCGCCACGAGGCAGTGAGCTGTCTGCTCCCCCGCGCCGTCGGAACGCTCCGGTCCGCCGGGCGCCGTCCCGCTCGCGTCCGTGGCAGGGGGGATCGTTTCCTCAGATGGGTGGGGCCGGTCGCTACCAGGCTGGCGGAGAAGGGGAGTTGCCATGCCTGTGCTCGGGTTCGCGCTGCTGGTCGGTGCTGCTGCGGCAGCGACCGCAGCGGTCTTCGTGGTGACCCGGATAATCCCTGCCGACTCCCGTAGACGGCACAACGACGTCCTGGGATTCGTGTACGCCGAGATCGGCGTCATCTACGCCGTCGTGCTAGCCATGGTCGTCGTGGGCGTCTGGGAAACGCACTCGCGCGAGCACGCCAATACCTACACCGAAACCAACGCCCTTCTGCAGATCTCCTGGTACGCCCGGTCCCTGCCGCAGCCCGATCGCACCACGCTGGTCCATCTCACCGAGTCCTACACCTCCACCGTCATCCATCAGGAATGGCCCCTGCTCGGCCAGGGCAAGGACAGTGCCACCGCATGGGCGCTCTTCACGGATCTGCGTGACTTCATCAACGTCCGTCAGCCGGAGACGGGCGCCGACCAGACCCGCTACCAGTCCGCCCTGGACGCCGTCGGCCAGCTCGGGGACGCGCGGCGCGAGCGCGTGAACGAGGCCGCCACGGCCGGGGTCCCGGCCCTGCTGTGGGCCGCGCTGCTGGTGGGAGCGGTGATGACGGTGGGGTTCGTCTACCTCTTCGAGGTCGGCAGCCTCCGTATCCACGCCGGCGCGGTCTGCGCGCTGGCCCTCACCGTCGGTGTCATGCTGTTGATCGTCTATCAGTTCAACCACCCCTTCGACGGCGAACTGAAGATCCAGCCCACCGCCTTCGAACTCGCCATGCATCGCATGGAGGCCCTTGCCGCGCGGGGCTCTGGATAGCCGTCACTTCACCTTCCCGTCCGCGTTGCCTGGCGCTCGTCCGGCTGGGTGAGGACAGCGGTATCGACCGACCGCCGACACCAGGTGACACCACCCTCCCCAAGGGACGCCGCGCAGTCCCGGTCACCTACCGCATGTTGCGCGCCATACCGGGAGCGGGGGCGGCGGAACATCTCCGTCCTGGTCTAGCGTCGGGGCAGCACAACGCGCGAGGGGGCCCGACCCACATGCTCGGGCCCGCTTTCCGGTGAGGAGGACCCCCAATGGTGCGTGCACTCAGGCCGGTGCAGGCGGTGGCGGCAGCGGTGATCTTGAGTGGAATCGTCCTGGGTGCGACGCCGGCACATGCCGTCAGTCCCGGCCCGATTCCGCCCTTGTCTGCGACGTGGACCCTTGATGGTCCGGGCCCGATACCGCCCTTCGTCCCGGCGACGGCTCACGACGTTCCTGGCCCGCTCCCGCTGTCCGTTCCGCAGAGCCTCGACGGCCCCAGCCCGTGGCCGCCTTTCGCGGCGGTGTCGGGAAGCTGACCCCAGTCCGCGTCCCGTGCCGTTCCGCGCAAGGGGCCAGGGCGTGAGCCGAGGCTTTGAGGGCCACGCCCCGTGCCCGGAGACGGCATCCGCGCCAGCGGGTGTGGGCTGCGGCATCTGCCGAGCGGCGTCCGACGCGGTGCGAAGAGCGGGTGGGGGGGTATGGACCAGGCTGCGCGCACCTTGGAGGCGTCGGGGCAAGGGCCCTTCGTCCAAGACGAGTTGGCAGAGTACGTGTCGCATGCTCTGTATCCCTGCGTGGCGCATGACGGACTGCGGTTGTCCGGTATGAATCCGGCGACGGGTGCGGTCTCTTTCGGATTCCTGCACGGCTTCAGCCCCGAGCTCGTCAAGGCGCAACTGTACGAGTCCTATCTGGGGGCCGACCCTTTCAGCCCCGTCGATGTCACCCGGCTGGCCTCCCCGGTGGGGCTGCTCGGCGGTACCGGGCGGCTGGCGTCGGGCCGGGACACAGCCGGCCACCGGCGTGCCCGCGGAACACTGGCCGCTCATGGCGCGGGCTCGGAGCTGCGGTTGCTGCTGCGGGACGCGCGCGGGCCGTGGGGCCTGCTTGCCCTGCTGCGCGACGAGGGCGGCAGACCGTTCGACAGGCAGGACGCCGAGCGTCTCGCACGGCTCTCGCCATCGCTGATCAGCCTCTTGCGCACGTACGCCACCGAAGGGGAGCCGCACCCCACGCGGCCGTATCTGCCGCCCGGAGTGGTCATCGTCGGCCCGGACGGCGACGTACGGTCCATCACCGCGGAAGGGCGGGCGTGGCTGGAGGAGATCGACCCCGCGCGCGGGCTGGCGCCGTCGTGGATGCCCGCGGTGTCGATGCGGGAAATCGTGTACGCGGCGCGGCGGCATCGGATCGATCCCGCCGCCCCGAGTCCACTGGCATGCAGCCCGACCACCTTCCTCGGCAGACGGATCGCCGTGCACGCCCAGCCCCTCGACGCGGACGGCATCGGGGATGTGGCCCTGGTCTTCCAAGAGGCGACCGGTGAGCTCGTACTGGGGACGTTCGCGGCATGGCACGGCCTTACTGCCCGCGAGCGGCAGATCGTCCAACACCTGCACCGTGGCGAACCGCCCAAGCGGATCGCTCGTGCCCTGGATGTCTCGGTGCACACCGTCAACTCGCATGTGCGGGCGGTCTTCCGCAAGGCCGGAGTGAGCGGCCGCGACGAGTTGCTCGCCGCGCTGGGATCCTGAGCCGGACAGCGCGCCGTACGTTCGCCTTCGTGGTCCTCGTCGCTCGGTTGCGCCGGGCCGGCATGCACTGGCCGGGTGGCAGGTCGGTGATCCGGGTGTGGGAACCCGGGACCCCGAGGCGCGGCGCTGTCCGGTGCGGCCGTGCGGGCGAGCCAAGCGACGACCTGCCGCACGGTTGGCGCCTCGGATATGTGGGGGTAGGGACGTCAGTGGATCGCAGGGGCGAGCCAGCGCCTCACGCCGGGCCAAGGTCTGTGTCGCCGTCAACGGCTGTGCGCGGATTTCGCAGGCCACGTTGGCGCGTGAACCTGCACGAAGAGGCCCATTCCCACCTGGGATGGGCCTCTTCGTCTGCGCCGCTCAGCTCACCGGTGGTCAGGGAGCGGCGGGCCGTTTTTCGACCCGTGGCTTGGCATACCCCCCGCCGCCAGTGGTGTTGTGCCCACACGACGTGGCCGCCGGGAAGCCGGTGCCCAGGGCTGTGCCCAGCGCCGGGAAGAACTCTTCCCCGTCCTCGAACTGCTGCGTGGTGGTCCAGGTGTACGACTCACAGCCGCGCAGTGCGCGCAGCATCATGCGGGTGCCGTAGCCCTGGCGCTGCCACTCGTCGTCCACCCGGATCTTCATGATGTGGCCGCGACTTTCGGGGCACGTCTCCCACCTCGTCTATGGAGGCCCCGGGCGGGACTCCATCAGGATTTCCGGGTATGCCGGCTCGTTCGACGGGGGCGAGGGCCGGGACCTCGTGGAGGTCACGCCCCTGGTACGGGCCGCTCCACGCACAGCATGGTGCCCGCAAGAGGGCGGCGGCCCGGACCGGGGCGGGTGGGGTCAGTGGTCCGCGATGTCGTCCGAGACGGAGACCAGGAGGACTCGGGTGTCGGGGCTCGTCGCGCGCCAGCGGTGCCGCACTCCGCCGGTGAGGTAGAGGGTGTCCCCGCGGTCGAGCCGGTAGGTGCGGCCCTCGGCCTCGACCTCGGCACTGCCGTCCGCGACGTACATCAACTCGTCGTTGTGGTGCAGGAATTCGCGGTCCGCGCGCTGGGCCCCGGTGAATTCGAGGGCGTGCATCTGGTGCCTGCCGCGCACGAGAGGGCGAACCCCGGCGTCGCCTTCGAGCCCCGCGTCGTCCTTGGCCCGTACGACATGGACGGCGCGCTCCTCGGTGCGGGCGGCGGCCAGGAGTTCCACAGCGGTGGTGCGCAGGCCGTCCGCGATGTGTTGCAGGGAGCGCATGCTCGGCCGGGCGCGTTCGTTCTCGATCTGGCTGAGGAACGGCACCGACAGGCCGCTGCGTTCCGCGACCGCAGCCAGGGTCAGGTCGAGCGCCCGGCGTCGGCGGCGTACGGCATTGCCGAGCCCGGGATGCGGCCCGTCGGGCTTCCTCGGTGTCCCCGACCCCTCCCGTGTGTCCTTCACCCTTGTGTGCCCCCATGATCGCGGTTCGTCTTCGGGCCACCTTACGCACGGGCCCCGGATGTTTCGTACGCCCGTCACATTGCTGACACACAGCCTCTCTACCTTCAAACATATTCGATCGCATCAAAGAAAGTTTGAGGAACGGCTGTGCCCACTGTCGACCAGAACCAGCGCCGCCGACGCGGCACCGGTCTCATCGCCCTCGACCCCGAAGCGGCCTTCGCGGGCTACACCCTCTACGCCCCGCTCACCGGCGGCGGGGCAGTGCACCTGGTGAACCTGCGCGGCGAGGACGTCCACACCTGGAACCTCCCGTACCGCCCCGGCCGCCACGCGCGGATCCTGCCCGGCGGAGACCTCGCCTACAACGGGGTGCTGCCAGGCCAGGAAGCACTGTTCCCGATGTGGCACAAGTACCGGGGCGGCGTCCTCGGCGTGTACGGGCCCGACGGGACGGTGCTGCGCGAGCACCGCGACCCGCTCCAGCACCACGATGCGCACCACCTGGCCGACGGGGGCATTCTCTACACCGCACTTGAGCCCCTGACCGGGGCGGCGGCGGACGGCGTCCTCGGAGGTGTGGCGGGTTCCGAGGCGAACGGGGTCGTCTGGGCGGACACGATCAAGCAGGTCGACGCCCACGGGCACGAGGTCTGGTCCTGGCGGGCGTCCGAACACCTCGACCGCGCGTCGTACGCCCTGCATGCCGACTACGCGAGGGAACACTGGCCGCTGATCAACTCCGTCGCCCCGCTGCGGGACGGGAACATCCTGGCGAGCCTGCGCAGCGTCTCGGCTGTCGTCGTCATCAGCCGCGAAACCGGTGAGATCCTGTGGCGCACCGAGCCGGGCACCGTCTCCCAACAGCACCACCCCACCGAGCTGGAGAACGGCAACCTGCTCGTCTTCGACAACGGCGTCTTCCGCCCGGGGCACGACGTGCCGTACTCGCGGGTGATCGAGATCGACCGTGCGGGGAAGGTCGTGTGGGAGTACCACGACCCCGCCAAGGAGTCCTTCTTCGCCGCGTTCATGGGGGCGGCGCAGCGCCTGCCGAACGGCAACACACTGGTGACCGACTCCCCGGCAGGGCGCCTGTTCGAGGTCACGGCCGGGGGGGAGCTGGTGTGGGAGTACATCGTTCCGCACTTCGGCGGCTACGCGGAGTCCGAGGTCCGCAGCCTCTTCCCCGCCGAGCCGAACGCCGTCTTCCGGGCCTACCGTTACGCGGCCGAAGAGCTGCCCTGGCTGAAGGTCCGAGGGTGACAGCGACCGCCACGACCACGCCGCCGGACGGGCGGGTCCCCGTACAGCGGCTGGCACTCCTGGCGCTCCAGCACGTCCTGGCGATGGTCGCCGCCCCGATATCCACGGTCTTCCTGACCGCGGGCGCCCTGCGGCTGTCCTCCGCGGACACCGCGTCGTTGCTCAGCGCCGTCCTCGTACTGTCCGGGGCGGGATCGCTGCTCCAGTCCCTCGGCGTCTGGAAGTTCGGGGCTCGCCTGCCGTTCGTCATGCTCCCGGGCGGCGCCGCCACCGCGCTGTTCGTCGAGATCGCCAAGGACCACGGCCCGGCCACCGCCAGCGGCTCGGTCCTCCTCGCCGCCGGGCTGCTGCTTGCGGTGACACCGCTGTACGCACGGATAGTGCGTCTCTTCCCGCCGCTGGTCATGGGCGTCACCGTGCTGCTGATCGGTGTGTCCATGGTGCGCGTCGCCGCGCAGCTCATCTCCGGGCCGACCGGGAACGCGGCGCCCAAAGCCGTCGCCCTGGCGGCCCTGACGGTGGCGGTCACCTTGACCGCGTACTTCGTCCTGCGCGGTGTCTGGCGGCAGAGCGCGGTCCTCATCGGCATGGCCGCCGGAACGGCCGTCGCAGTGGTGACGGGGCTCGGGACCTTCAGCCCGGCCCAGGGCAGCGGCTTCGCCTTCCCCGACCTCTTCCCCTACGGAACACCACGGTTCGACATCGTGGCGGCCCTGCCCCTGCTCGTCTTCAGCCTCACCACCCTCGCCGAGATCACCGGCCAGACTGTGCTCAACAGCGAGACCGTGGGCCGCGAGGCCGACGCGGGGCGGGACGTCCCCGACGTCGCCCGTGCCGACGCGCTGACGTCGATCCTCGCCGCGGCATGGGGTACGTCCCTGATGGTGACCAGCTCCGAGAACATCGGCATCAGCCGGATGACCGGTGTGCGCAGCCGTTCCGTCACAGCTGCGGCGGGCGGCCTCCTCATCGCCATGGGCCTGCTCTCCCCGCTCTCGCGAACGGTCGCCGGTCTTCCCCCGGCGGTGGTGGGAGGCTCCGCGCTGGTCGTCTACGCGGTCATCGTCGTCACGGGCGTCCAGATGCTCGCGCGGTCGGACCTCGCGCAGCGGGGACAGTCGATGACCGCCGCCCTCGCCCTGGCCGTCGGACTGCTCCCGATCGTCACCCCGAACCTCTACAGCGGTTTCCCGTCCTGGAGCCGTACGGTGCTCGGCTCCGGAGTCGTCGCGGGAACCCTCGCGGCCGTCCTGCTCCACGCCCTCTTCACCACAGCCGACCGACCGCGCGGCCAGACAGCCGAGGCAGCGCCCCGGCCGACCCGAGCCGATCGAACCCCCAGCGGGTGAGCGCGGCCGTCCGCTCGCCAACGGAGGCCGAGGGTGCTGCGGCTCCTGGCGCGCGGCTTCACCGACGAGGCCGTGGCCAAGCGCCCCGCAGTCTCCCTGCGCACCGCCCGCCGCACCACGGCCGACCTCATGGAACGCCTGCCGCGAGCCGATTCGCGGCAGGCGTCCGCGCGGTCCAGCGGGGCCGGCTCCCGGCCAGCTGACCAGTGTCCATACTTCGCCGGGCTAGTGTGATGCGCCGGAAATCTGAGGCGTAAGTGGCTAGGTGGTTTTGGTGCCGGGCGGGGTGACTTTCGCGAGGTAGTCCGCGAGCGAGGTGAGGATCTCGTCGGCGGTCTTCGTCCAGGCGAAGGGCCGTGGGTTCTCGTTCCAGATGGCGGTCCAGGGCAGGGGGTGGTGTCGCTTTGCACCGTGCGCGAGCAGAGAGGGCGTCGCGCGCATACAGGACGCGGCCGGTCCTGCTGGGTTGTCAGTGGGTGTTGGCATGATCATCATCATGAATCGCACACGTACTACCCCGCCACGGCCGGTTGATATCGGCGCGGTCTTTCCCGCGCTGGCCCCGCTGGCCCGCCCGGCGGTCCGGCTGCACCCGCGTCCCGGCTCTCCCACGGTGCACGACAGCTCGATCGGCGGGCCCTTGCTGTGGCCCGCACAGCAACCGTGGATGTACTGCCGCATCGGGCATGAATGGAGTAACCCCATGGTGCCCGTGGCCCAGCTGTACGCGCGGGACATACCCCTGCTGCGGCCGCCCGGGCGGAGCGACCTGCTGCAGGTCCTGTGGTGCCCCTCGGAGCACGATCCCGACTCAAGTATTCCGGTCGAGGTCTCCTGGCGGACCGCCGCGGATGTCACCGACGCGCTGGCCGCGCCGCCCGAGCCGTTCGAAGCGGACGAGTACCTTTACATACCCAAGCCTTGCGTACTCGCGCCGGAACAGATCACCGAGTACCCCCATTACGGGGAACTCCCCGAGGAGCTGAGAGAGCAGACCAAGGACCCAGCGCTCTGGCAGGCAGCGGGCGTCGTGGTCGACGAGGCCAACCCACAGCAGCTTTATGACGACGCGCTGTCCCACGCCCCCGGCTGGAAGATCGGTGGCTGGTCCCGCTGGGGACTGACCGACCCCGTACCGCGGTTCTGTGTGGCCTGCGGGACCGCGATGGTGCCTCTGCTGACCATCGCCTCGTCCGAATGGGAGCGCAACACCACGAGTTGGATCCCGTACGAGGACCAGCCCGCAGGCGCGCCCGACGACATCTGGTTCAATCCGCCTGGGATCACGGTGCTGGACGCCAACCGCCTGCAGTTGTACGCCTGCCCGGCGAACGGAGGCCACCCGCACACCAGCCTGGTCCAGTGAGGGGCTGCCACTTCTTCCTCCGCGCTGAATGATCACCGCAACGCGGCGATGGGTCTCCAGGCGCATCGGTCAGCTGGGCCGCCGGGCGGTTGACCGCGCACCACGGGCCCCGACACCTGGCGAGCCCGTACGGCGCAATGGTTTCCGGGCCGAGTCCGGCGAGACGGATCGGCCTGTTGCCATGGAGGTGAGACCAGTAGTCGTTCGCGCTGGCGGCCACCACGACGGTCCGTTCGCTGGGTGACCCGTGCGTTCACTGAGCGGCTCTGTCGGGAACCCCCGGGGTTCCCTCGGCAGGGGTGTGGTCGCTGGGCACGCTTGGAGTTCTGCTCTTCGCTGTTCTCTTTACGGTGCTCGATGTCCGTACGTTCCTGCTCAGCCTGTCCGACCGTGTTCGGATGCCTGGTGGGAGTACTGGTCGTCTGCCTAGGGGAAAGCAAGCCCGCACGACCTGTCGGGTGACGGCTCGCTCGCCCTCGGACAGGACCTGATCACCCGCTCGTCGGCGCCGCGGCGGGGCAGCAGTGAGTCCAGGCCAGCTCGGCCCCCGTTGTCCGCAGAGCGGACCGACACCCGCACGAGGCAGGAGTCTCCGGTCGGTTCCGGCCCTCGACCAGCGCGGACGCAGCGAGCCACTGCGTGGCCTCCGGTGCATCCGGAGGCCGGGTCCGCTTATTCTCACCAGATAACGCACACACCGTCAATAAGTCTGAACTCAAAGGGTGTCGGCTCGAAATCATCGGCGGCCAACTAGTCCATCTCGACACCAGTTTGCGGGCGTGAGACAGTCGTGCTAGATGCATCTTCTTGAGTAGGAGTGGAAACTATCGCGGGTTGAGTAGGTTTTTCCGCGTGCGCGGCAGGAAGCTGAAGGTACCCGCTGACATCAAGGAGGTCTATTTGCGACGCCCTTCGTCCCCGTATCGTGGCCGATCGCAGTCACGCTGAAGAGCGCCGCCCAGGGCAGATCCGCGAAGCACCGTCAAGGAGTACTAGTTGCCCGTTTTAAGGCGCTTGATCTCGCCTGGGGGGCGTATCTGGGAGACAGGCGAGATCGTGGACCGCGTATTTGCTGCAGCCGAACTTCTCGCCCATCGCGGCATCGAACCCGGTTCGCGGGTGATGATGAGCGGGGCCAATTCGCGGGAATGGGTTGTGGATTTACTCGCGCTTATTCATCTCGACGCTTCGGTGGTCCTGGCCGATCATCGCGCCACCCCGTCACAGCGATCGCAGATCCGCGCGCAGGCGCGCGTGGTGCTCGAAATCCGCGACAGCACCGGCAACACCGTGACACCGCGACCCCACTTAAACACGTCGGCCGTGCCCGATGTCGCAACCTGGGCACAGCGCCTGGACGCCGCCATCTCGTGGTCGTCGGGTACGACGGGAAACCCCAAGGGCATTGTCCGCTCCGGCCGCTCGATCCTGGACAACCTCGCACTGAGCGCGGAACGCATGGGGTACCGGCCCGACGACGTCTTCCTGCCCGTTCTGCCGTTCTCCCACCAGTATGGTCTGTCGCTGGTCCTCTGCTGGTGGTTGAGCGGCGGCACGTTGATGGTGTACGGGCCAACCACGCGCCTGGACCGCGCACTTGAGGTCGGCGTGGCCCACGGCCTCTCCGTCGTGGACGGGGCCCCATCGTCGTACTACAGCCTGCTCAACCTGCTCGAACGCCGCCCCGCTCTCGTGAACGCGCTGACGACGGTACGGGCCTGGTGCGTGGGCGGCGCGCCGCTGGGGCGCAACCTGGCGGCCCGGTTCCACGCCCGCACGGGACGGCATCTGCTGGACGGCTACGGGGCGACCGAGGTGGGAAACATCGCGCTGGCGGCCCCGTCCGATCCGGTCGGGTGCGGTACACCGCTGCCCGGTGTGGTCGTCGAAGTGCACGACGAGCACGGCAGGCTGCTTCCCGCCGGCCGGCTCGGCGAAATCGTGGTGCGCAGTGACGGCCTGATGACCGGCTATCTGGGCGATGACGGTGAGATCGTTCCGGTTCCGGGACCCGTGCACCGCACCGGCGACATCGGGCTCCTCGACGACGCCGGCCGTGTCTTCCCGATCGGACGCAAGCACGCCGTGCACCGCGACGGCCACACCCTCTACCCCGACCACCTCGCCGAGCGGGCCGAGTCGGCCGGCGCGCAGACGGAGGTCGTCGCTGTCCCCGACGAACGTCTGGGCTCTCGTCTGGTGTTCGTGATCGCGGACCCGGACGGTCACGAGCCCGCGCACTGGCAACGGATGCTGCGCCCGGTGCTCGCCCGCTACGAGCAGCCCGACCACATCGTCGTGCTCCCCGCGTTGCCCCTCACGAGCACGGGAAAGCCCGACCTGGCCGTTCTGGAGAAGATCGCGATGACCTCGCTGCCCGCTCTACATCACACGACCACCGACGCCACCGCGTCCGGCCCGGCCGTCGGCCCGACCGGCTACCGCATCCCCTTCACGGACCGTGTCGACGCGCTGCGCGCGGTGCGCCGGTACGTCGCCGACAACGAAGACGCGGTGATGAGCATCCTCACCGAGATCTCGCCCCACCGAACCGCCCGGGCGGAGATTCGCTCGTTCCTCGCCACCCTTGATGGAGCGGAGGAGGAGATCTGCCGGGTCCGGCCCAGCCGCGTGCCGTGTGCCGCGGTGTTCATGCCCTCCAACATCCCGTTCTATTCGTACGCGCTTTACCTGCTAGTGGCGTCCCTCTACAGCGACCGCATCACCTTTCGGCCGTCCTCTGAGATCAGGAGTCAGATGCAGCGCTTGCACGCCCTGCTGGCGCCGGTTCACGGCTTACCCATCGAGTTGTTCGAGCTCAGCCAGCGCAAGTTCGTGACGGGACCCGCACGTGAGGCGGACCTCATCGTCTTCACCGGCAGTTACTCCAATGCGGAGATCATCCGCGAAGGGCTGGCAGAAGACCAGCTCTTCCTCTTCTTCGGCCGTGGCATCAACCCTTTCGTGATTGCACCCGATGCCGATCTGACGCGCGCCGTGCATGACGTCACGAACATCCGGCTCTTCAACTCGGGCCAGGACTGTTTCGGCCCCGACGTCGTGTTCGTGCCCCAGGGTCGCACCGAGGAATTCGTCGACCTGTTGTCCACCGAACTCAACTCACTGCGTTTCGGCCGGAACAGCGACCCTGCTGTCGACTACGGTCCGATCTACTATGGCTCGGCGCTGGTGAGCTGCTCGGACTACCTGGCGCGCCATGTGAGTCGTATCCGGCACGGCGGGCGCATCGATCTGCTGTCCCGCAGGATCGAGCCGACCGTGCTGCTGTGGGACTTCGACGACAAGATGCCGCTGGACGAGATGTTCGCCCCGGTCTTCAACATCGTGGCCTACCCCAGTGCGAGGCGGTTGCGGGAACGGCTGTCGAGCCCGTACTTCAGCGAACGCGCTCTCGGGGCGATGGTCTACGGCAACGATCCGGAGACGGTGCGGGTGCTGGCCAAGCGTCATCAGACCTGTGTCAACCACACACTGCTCGACGCCGACGACGGCAACCGCCCGTTCGGCGGATTCGGGATGAGGGCGAACTACCTCGCCTACGGCGGCGAACGGCACGCCGAACCACTGCTCATGTCGCAGGCCGTGGCACAGAACCTGCCGATGACCGCCCCGGTCACGGTGGACGGGAAGTGACACAGGTGGGCAAGCGGTACGCCGGCGCGTGGTCCGCGATCGTCGACCTGCTGGTGGCGAACGGCGTCGACACCTGCTTCGGACTGCCCGGGGACGACCTGGAGTTGCTGCGCGCCCTCGACCGCGCCGGAGTGGCCCTCATACCGTGCCGTGACCAGCGCAACGCGATGTACATGGCGACCGGCTACGCGCTCCAGTCGGGCCGGCTCGCCGTCTGCGCCCTGGGCAAAGGACCGGCTGTCACGCACGCGGCCACCGGGCTTCTTGAGGCACGAGAGTCCGGTGCACCGGTCCTCGTGCTCGCCGCAGGCGTGCCCGAACGGCGCCGGGGCAGCGGCGGGTTTCAGGAACTCGACCAGGTCGCCGTGACAACGCCCCTCGTGCGATGGGCCCACCGGGTGGGACATCCGGACCGGGTCGTCCCCTCGACGGTGACGGCGCTGACCCGAGCATTCGGGCCGCCACCGGGACCCGTGTACCTGGAGGTGCCCGATGACGTCCGCACGGCGGAGATCGTTTTCTCCGGACCCCAGCCAACGCTGCCCGAACCACTGGTCCTTGAGCCCGGTCCCGTGACGCCGGGACCGGCGCTGGCGGCGATCCGCGCGAGTCGGCGTCCGGTGGTGCTGGTGGGCGGCGGAATGCGGCACCGCAACGACGGCGGTGTGGTCGAGTGCTTCGCTGAACGCCTCGGCGCGGCGCTCTTCACCACCGCGTCCGGCCGCGGTGCCGTCGACGAGTACCACCGGCTGTTCTGCGGTGTGGCTGGCCTCTACGCCACGGCCCCCGCCCGTGAGCTGTGGTCATCGTGTGACCTGGTGGTGTCGCTCGCCGGGCGGCTCGAGGAGACGGTCGTCGAAGGCGGAACGCCATGGCCTTCGGCCAAGGTGGTGCAGGTCAACGTCGATCCGTGCGGGCTGTCGGCCGAGTTCTCGGGCCCGCGCGTGCTCGGGGACGCCCGGCATGCCGTGCTGGGCTGGTCGCAGGCGCTGGATGAAGACCGCACGGCCGAGCACACAGACGCGGCCGAGGCGTGGACGATCGCGATCGACGTCGCCCGTAAGGTCATGTCGCTTGAGGTGGAAGCGGAATTGGCCCGCGCGGCGACGCTGCCGGGGATCCGCGTTGCTGAGCTGCTCGCCGCGCTCGACGCCACCGCCGGTGAGCCCCGTGTGCTGGTCCAGGAGAACGGACTGCAGGACATGTGGTCCTACTGCTTCCCCTTCCACGCCGGTGGCGGGTCCATCGTGCCGTCGGAGCAGACCCCCTTGGGCTTCGGAGCGGCCGCGGCCATTGGGGTCAAACGAGCCGCCCCGGACCACGAGGTCACCGCGTTCATCGGGGACGGAGCGTTCCTCGCGGCCCGCGCGGATATCGCCGCCGCGGCTCCGGCCCACGGCGGCGTTCTGTATGTGGTGCTGTGCAACGGCGGCTACGGCTGGCTGGACGCCCAACGCGCCCGCCTCGGCCTCGATGGCGAACGCCATCCCTTCATCCGCCCGGGCGCGCCGCCGCCTGCGCTGGACGGGCCGGACCATCACTATCGAGTGCTGCGCGACAAGTCCGTGCTGACCGAGGAGATTCTTGCCGCGCGACGGTTCTGCGCGCAGGGAGGCACGGCCGTGCTCATGGTGCCGGTCGCCCCCGACGACATCTGCCCGCCCCTGCGCGATGCCGAGGCGGTTCCGCAGTGACAGACGCAAGGGAGCCAGGTGACACCAGGGGCAGCCGGGGTCGGCGCAGGGTGATGGTCACCGGGTACGGGGCGGTGACGCCGCTGGGCCACAGCGTCGACGAGACGTGGACGGCGATGCTGGCCGGGCGCAGCGCCATCGCCACTGTCGAGACGGTGGATGTGACCGACCTCGACGTGCGCATCGGCGGCCAGGTCCGCGGCTTCACCCCCGGCCGCTACATGCCCCCGACGGTCAGTCGGCGCGCCGACCCGTACGCGCAGTATGCCCTGGCCGCGGCGCTGGAGGCGTGCGAGCACGCCGGGCTCGTCGTCGATGACCGCCTGGCGCCGCGGGTCGCGGTAGTCATCGGCAGTGGCTACGGCCCGGTGGGGTCGATCTACCGTGCCGCGAACACCCTGCGTGACAAAGGACCACGGGCCATCAGCCCCTTTGCGCAGGTCACGACCGCTATGGACAGCGCTGCCTGCGAGATCAGCATGCGACTGGGTACTCAGGGGCCCAGCCGTGCCCAGAGCACGGCGTGCGCCAGCGGCGCCGACGCGGTGGGCGCGGGGATGCGCATGATCAGCCATGGGGAGGCGGACGTCGTCCTGGTCGGCGGCGCAGACGCGTGTGTCACCGCCGTCGACCTCGCGGGCAGCGGCAACGCCCGCGCGCTGTCCCGACGCAACGACGACCCGACCGCGGCGTGCCGGCCGTTCGACGCGCACCGCGACGGGTTCGTGATGAGTGAGGGAGCCGCCGTGCTGGTGCTGGAGGCCGCAGAGGTGGCCGACAGGCGAGGGGCGACGGCTCTGGCCGAACTCACGGGCTACGGAGCGAGTTCCGACGCTCATCACTGGACCGCCCCGCATCCGCAGGGACGGGGCGCGTGCCTCGCCGTCGAGGCAGCGCTGCGCGACGCGGGGATCACGGGGGAGGACGTGGACTACGTCAACGCGCACGGCACCGGAACGCTCCTGAACGATGCCACCGAAACAGCCGTCCTGCACAAGGCCCTTGGCGACCGGGTCACCCGGATCCCGGTCAGCTCCACCAAGTCCATGACCGGGCACATGATCGGGGCTGCCGGAGCAGTCGAGCTCGTGGCGTCGATCCAGGCCCTGCGCACGGGTGACGTCCCGCCAACCATCAACTGCGACGAGCCGATCGACCCGGACATCAACTTCGTACCGCACCACACGCAGCACCACGAGGGCCTACGGACAGCCCTCAGTAACTCGTTCGGTTTCGGCGGCCACAACGCCGCTCTCGTGGTCCGAGCCGTATGAGGCCCCGGGCCGTGCACCATCTGCCGGAACCGACCCCGCCCCCCGCCTCCGTCACCCGCAGCGGGCCGCTGACATGGATCCAGCAGTGGCACTGGTTCGAGCGCACCATTCCCGCACCACGGCGCGTGAACCCGACACCGCTCGCCGACCACTGCCACGTCCCGCCCACCGCGACCCTGGCCGACGTCCACGCGGCGCTCGCCTCCCTCACCGTCCGCCACGAGGCACTGCGCACGACCATCGACTCGCTCTGGCCGGTCCAACACGTCCACCGCGCGGACTGGGCCCCGCTGCCGGTCGACATCGTCGACATCCCCGCCGTCGATGCCGCCACCCTGGAGGTCGCCACGGCAGCGCTCGCCGCCTGCCCGATAGATCCCGAGCGAACTTCGCCCTGGCGCGCCAGAGTGCTGCTGGAGGCAGGAAGGCCCCGTGCGGTCCTGTTGGCCGCCCACCACGTGCTCATCGACGGCTGGGGGCTGGCAGAACTGATCAACCAACTGCACGCTCAACTGCGCGGCGACCACGCACCGGCGGAGACGTCCACGCACCCGCTCGACACCCTCGCCGGCCAGAACCTGGAACGCGCCCGTGCGGCGGAGCGCGAGTGGCTCATGCGTTTCGAGACCAACCCGACCGGCGTGCTGGCCCCATTCGGCGGGACCGCCGACGGCAACGGGCGCCACCGCCTCCAGCACCGCTCGGTGGCCGCGTACGACGACCTCGACCGCGTCGCCCGGCACTACCGGGCCAGCCCGGAGGCCGTGGTGCTCGCGGCCTTGGCCCACGACGTCGCCACCCGCACCGGCGAACACCGCTTCCTCGCCTCCGTCGTGGTCTCCAACCGGACCCGAGCCGCGCTGCGCAGCAGCATCGGGGTGCGGGCCCTGACAGTTCCGGTACAGATCGATCTCCGGCCGGGCGCGGAGTTCGGCGAGGTGGTCGCCTCCGTCGTCGACGCCTGCGTCGCCGCCTACCGGCACGGTCAGTGGCGGCCCGCAGAGCTGGTCGCCGCCCAGGCCCGCATGGACCGCCGCCGCGGCGTCGTGAGCGTACCGACCATCGAGTACAACTGTTATGCGTGGCCACGCGATTACCTTGTTCCCGTGCCGCACACTCCGCCGGACGGGTCCGCCACCTGGATCAACAGCGCGCCCGACGAGCCCTGCGAGACGCTGTACGTCGACTTCAGCCGCGATGGGGGAGTGGTCACCCTCGATGTCACCGTTGGGGACCACCTCCTCGACGCCGGGCAGGCCGCAGCTCTGCCCGCCCGACTGTGTGGTCTCCTGCGCGCGCTCGCCGACGGTAGCGCGTGCCCGGTCCCGGCACGCGCGCTCGCACCTGCGGCCTCGGGATGGTGGCGCGCCCCGCAGGGATGGGTGTGCCTGGCCAAGGTCGAAGATGTGTTGCGCGGCCACCCCGGAGTGCTCGACGTGACGGTGGCCACCAGCGGGGACACCCCGGGGGAAGGCGACGAGCCACCGCATCTCGTCGCGCACACGCGCACCGCCCCCTACGTCACCGCCGCCGACCTGCACCGCTACGTCCTGGACCACCTCGGGGAAGTGCCCGGTGTCCTGGCTCCCGGCCGCTATGTCCTGATCCCGGCCAGCAGCCTCGAAGCCGGTCGGCCGTCTGATCGGTCCCGCACCGCCAATGCCAGCAGGGGAACCCCGCGGGTCCCGTCGCGCCCGCCCACGACGGGGCCCGAATGGGCCCTCGCCACCGCTGTGGCCGCAGTCGGACCCCGCAGTCCGGCGATCCGCTCGTTCGACGGCCCCAACGCGGTGGACATGAACCGTAGTCTCGCCGACCACGGCGTCACCCTGGTCGCCATCCCCAGTCTCCTGGCACTACTCCACCAGTCCGGCTTCACCGGGATCGCGTCGGACGAAATGATCGGAACGGCCTCGCTCGGCCACCTCGCCGCAGCCCTGGAGCCCATACTGCCCTGCGCCCACCGTGGAGGAGAAACCTCACCATGACCGCGCACCACACTCCCGCGACCTCGGTGGACCGCCTGGCCCCGTGGGCCTTCGCCGCCTTCGTCGAGGCGAACACCCACGAAACCGCCTACCGCCCACCGGTGGTGGACGGCCCCGTCGGGCCGACCATCATCCGCAACGGCCGCCAGTTGGTGAACTTCGCCAGCATCAGCTTCCTCGACCTGGAACGCCACGTCCCGGTACAACGTCACTTCGCCGAGGGGGCGCTCGCGCACGGCCTGAGCACCAGCGGATCCAGGATGACCCAAGGGATTTGCCGCCCGCACCAAGTCCTTGAGGAGACGATCGCCCGCCACACCGGCAAAGAGCGAGCCATCAGCTTCGCCACGGGACTGCTGGCCAACATCGGGTTCGTCCACGCCATGAGCAGTTCCGCGCACTTCGACACGGGGATCGAGGTCCGCAACCATGACACCGTCTTCGTCGTCGACCGTGACGTCCACTGGAGCATCTGGAAGGGCGTCGAAGGACTCGGCTACGGCCGCAACGTCCACGCGTTCCGGCACAACGACGCCGCCGACCTGGCACGCATCCTGGGCCGGATCCGGCCCGGCAAGACCGTGGTGATCGCCGAGAGCATCTACTCGGCCGACGGCACCATGGGACCGATCGTGGAGATCTTCGACGAGTGCGATCGGCACGGCGCCATCAGCATGATCGACGACGCGAACGGCTTCATGGTGTACGGACCCGAGAACCGTCCGTACGCCCGGGAGGCGGCCGCGATCCGGGAGCGGGCCGACTTCGTCATGGTGGCGCTGTCGAAGGCCATCGGTCTGGAAGGCGGCGCGATCGCCGGGCCGGCGGCGGCCATCGACGCCTTCGAACTGCTCTCCGGCACCTCGATGTTCACGGCCGCTATCCAGCCCCCCACCGCCTACGCCGCCACGCGCACGATCGACGCCCTCGCCGCCAATCCGAAGATCGTCGACGACTACTTGGCCCATGCCGCCCGTCTTCGCCGACAGATGCACGAGGCCGGCACGCCGACGACGCCGACCAAGTCGTACATGCTCTCGGTGCCGATCGGGAACGACGCCGCCGCGTTGCAGATGCGGGAGTGGTTCGTCGAGGACGGCTACCTCGTCCCCGTCTTCTCCTACCCGGCCGTCGCACGCAACCAGGCGCTGCTGCGCCTGTTCCCGCACGCGGGCCACACCGAGGAGCAGATGGACGGCTTCCTGCGCACCCTCCTCACCTACCGACGGCGCCTCGGACTCTGACGTCCCCACCGAGGCCCGCCGCGCGAACCGATGATCGACGGGCGCGACCGGTCGCGTCGGCCCACCGGCGCTCCAGGGCGTGCGGTGGCCGACTCACGCCGACCCCATCCCACGAAGGAGGAACCACTGGTGAACGACACCGACCTGCTCAACGCTCTTGCCAAGATTGTCGAAGAGGTCGCCGGCGTCGACTCCGCCGAAGTGACCGCCGAGAAGTCCTTCACCGACGACCTCGACATCGACTCCCTGTCGATGGTGGAGATCACCGTGGTGGTCGAGGACGCGTTCGAGGTGAAGATCCCGGACGGCCAGGTCGCGGAGTTGAGGACGGTCGGCGACGTGGTGCGCTACATCGCCAACCACCGGTGACCGCTGCCGGACGACCCAGCCGCCGCACGGCTCGGCGCGCTCCGGTTGTCGTTGGCCGGTCACCTGTCCTGGTCGTCTGCGCAGCACGGTGCCTGCCGTACGTATGTGATCGACGAGTGCTCGATCAGCCCACGGACCGTTTCCCATACGAACAAGACCGCTTCGGGAGGATGCGCCGTGCGCAGAATGGTTCCGCATAGGGGCGGGCGGCCATGAGCGTCCTCGATCGCTTCCGGCTCGACGGTCGCGTCGCCGTGGTCACCGGGGCCTCCTCCGGGCTGGGTATCGCCTTCGCTGCTGCGTTGGCCGAGGCCGGCGCTGATGTCGTGCTGGCGGCACGGCGCACCGAAAGGCTGGAGGCCGTGGGCAGGGCCGTCGAGAAGCTGGGCCGCCGGGCCGTCGCCGTGCGTACCGACATTGCCAAGCCGGAGGACTGCCGTGCGCTGATCGAGGCAGCTGTGCAGGCACTCGGGCGGGTGGACATCCTGGTCAACAACGCCGGGATCAGCAGCGAACAACCCGCGCAGGAGGAGAGACCGGAGCAGTTCCGCGAGGTCATCGACATCAATCTCAACGGCTCCTACTGGATGGCCCAGGCCGCGGGCGCGGTGATGGCGCCCGGTAGCGCCATCGTCAATGTGTCGAGCGTGCTGGCGCTGGTCACGGGCGGTCTGCCGCAGGCTGCCTACTCGGCGTCGAAGGCCGGGCTCCTCGGGCTCACCCGCGATCTCGCCCAGCAGTGGACCGCCAGCAAGGGCATCCGTGTGAACGCCCTCGCGCCGGGCCTGTTCACCTCGCCGATGACCGACGGCTATGCCGACGGCTACCTTGAAGCGATGATGCCGCGGGTGCTCTCGGGCCGCATTGGGCAACCCGAGGAACTTGCCGCGGCCTTGGTCTTCCTCGTCTCCGACGCGGCGTCCTACGTCACCGGCACCACCCTGGTGGTCGACGGGGGCACGCACATCGCATAGGGCCACGCAGCGCGGACCGCGCCGGTCATGCTGAGGGGCCGCCACCGGGTGGCGGCTGACGTCCCATCAACCGCCTCCCGTCGACCAGCGCCACAACAGCTCCTGTGACTGACGTGTGCGGCGAGATCACTGAAGAGGAAGCGTTCCGCGGCCGCGATCCTCTCTGGCGGAGCAGCGCGTACCACCGGAATCTGCGACTGGATGTGTTCATATTGTTGATCAGTGAGCGGCAGGGTGATGGCCGTCTCGGCACCACCGGGCGCGAACACGTCGGCGGTGACGCCGCAGGTGCCGCGTGTGCGGGTGAGTGTGCGGGTGAGTCGGCCACGTCCGGCCCTGGATACCGCATGCCCGGCCTGAGGGTGTTGCCTGCCCGGTGCTGTTCCCGGCGAGACGAAGGCCAGTCGGCCTTGCCTGGCGCGCGAGATGGACGTGGACGCGTGCCTCGCCACGCGCAATGCCGCCGTCAGGCTGGTGTCCCCGGTGGTGAAGTCGTTCTCGTCCGTCTGCGGGAGGAACACAGCGCGGGGCATGGAGGTATGGGTGACGAGGGGCCGTGCCGGTGTGCGCCGCGCCTCAACGGCAGCGAGGACGAGGGTATTTCACGGGCGCTGCGGACGCGCGTCGCATCACCGGGCTCGGGTTGGCAAGCATCGCGGCTGCCCAACGGGGTCGTCCGTGCCTGTGCCGGGGCGCGGACACGGAGACTTGTTGGGCTGCGGAAGGCGATGTGGCGGGGGCAGCCACCGGGTGGGGCTGGACATCGGTGCGGTGCGCACGTCGCCCACCATGGTGGCGTTCCGGCCCCAGGCAGCGACAAAGCGTGGGTCTTTGGCACAGGGCCGGGCGGGGTGTCGGCCTTGGACCTTTCGTGTCGACCGGTGGGTACTTGTACGTGTCTGGTTTTCGGCACTTGCCTGCCACCGACCCAGTGGGGAAGGCCAGGCCCGTTACACGGTCCGGCGTTGAAGCCGGGGAGTCCTGCACTCGGGGCCAGTCCACTCGGCAGTCCGGGGGGTCGGCGATGACGACGGAGCCGACCGCCCCTGCTTTTCCGCGTGAACCGCTGGGCGATCCGCGTCTACGCCACCTGGTCGTGGGTGAAGGGCTGGCGGCCGTGGTCGATGCGCTGTTCCTCATATGGCTCACGCTCTTCGTGCTCGAACTGTCACAACCCGGGATCGCCACGGGGCTGGTTCTCGTGGCCGTGGCGCTGCCGCGAGCAGCGCTGCTGCTTCCTGCGGGAGTGCTGGTCGACCGGATCGGTCCCGCACGTGTCGTGGCCAGTGCCGCCTGGCTCCGGGTCGCGGTCCTGCTCGTCCTCGGCGTCCTGGTCACCTCGAACTCGCCATCGGTGATGGCGGTCGCGCTGCTCGGCGGGCTGCTCGGTGCCGCCGACGCGGCGTACTTCCCGGCGGCCCTGGCGTTGGTGCCTGCCGTCGTGCCGACCGAGCGGCTCTCCCGGGTCAACGCGCTGGTGCAGGGAGCGGAGTCGGGGGGCGATCTGGTCGGCCCGGCGGTGGCCGCCGGAGCCATCGCCGCAGTGGGCTTCAACGCGACCCTCGGTGTGATCGTCGCGTTGGCCGCGTTGGCTGCCGCCGCGCTCAGCAGGCTCATCCGCGTGGTGCGACGTGACGAAGGTGCCGGGGACGATGCCGGTCCTGACGTCATCGACGGCGAGCAGCACAGCAGTGCACGTGCCCTCGGCGCGGGTTTGCGATACGCCTGGCATGAACCGCTGGTGCGGGGAATGCTGGCGGCGATCGCCCTGATCAACATCACGGTCGTGGGCCCGGTGCTGGTGGGCGGCGCGGTGCTCGCCGATCAACGCCTCGGTGGGGCCGGGGCGTTGGGCATCGTGCTCTCCGGTTTCGGTGCCGGATCATTGGCCGGGTCCCTGATCGCCGGGTGGCGGCCGCCCGCCCGGCGCGGCTGGACCGTGGTCGGCGGGGTCGCCGCGATCGGGGCGGGCATGGCTGGACTCGCCGCCGTCGCCCATGTGATTGCCGCGACGGCGGTCGTCTCGCTCATCGGCCTGGGGTCCGGTTTCCTCGGGGTGGTCATCGTGGCGACGCTGCAGGAGCGGGTGCCCAAGCAACTGCTGGGCCGAGTGCTGAGCCTCGTCGTGCTGGCCACGGTGGCGTTCGACCCGTTCTCCTACGTGCTGGCCGGCGTCCTGCTGCCGTACGGCACGACGGCGCTGTTCCTGGTCTGCGGGAGCGCCGTCCTGGCGTGCGCCGCCCTGGTCGCCGCGAGCCCAGCGATCCGGTCCCTGCGTTGATCTTCTCCTTCCACCCTCCGAAGCCATGGACCCGGCCGCCGGCCGAGAGACAGCCCTGCGTGCGGTGGCCGAGCTGTCTCGCCGTGCCCAGGAGGCCGGCCGGCCGCGTCCCGGCTTTGTCGTCGACGGTCTGATCCTGGTGCTCATGGCCCATCGGGGCGTCCAAGACGTGCCGAGTACCACCGACTCGCGGCCTCTCGCCGCCGAGGGCCTGGTCCCGTCCGCGGCGGGCGCTGGGTCCGAACCCCTGCGGGCCGTGCAGGAGTGGTATCAGGTTCGGCCGTGCCAGCAGGTGGCCGCGCAGGTGTCAATCCGCCCGCGCTGTGGAGATTTTCCAAGCGGCCAGCCCCAGAGCGGAGGCGGCCAGGTGGTCGTGTTCGTAGTCGATCGCGCTGCGGTACCCGCACACGCTGTGTAGTCGACGGGTGCTGTAGAACCCGGAGATCCACGTGGCGACCTTCAGCCGGGCCTCGGTGCGGGTGGCGAAGGTGATCGACGGCCGCCTGGGGGCGGGGAGGTGGAGCAGCCTCTCGCCGGGAGCTGCTCCACTGCCTGTCCGCCGGACCGGGCCAACGACCGGTGGATACGGAACGGGTCAGGCGAGGGCGACCAGGTCGCGGTAGTCCTCGCTCCACAAGTCCTCGTCCGCGTCCGGCAGGAGCAGGACCCGGTCGGGGCGGAGGGCGTCGATGGCGCCCTCGTCGTGGGTGACCATCACGATCGCGCCGGGGTAGGCGCCGACGGCCGCCAGGACCTCGGTGCGTGAGGCCGGGTCGAGGTTGTTGGTCGGCTCGTCCAGCAGCAGAACGTTCGCACCGGAGTGGACCAGGCCGGCCAGGGCCAGCCGGGTTTTCTCCCCGCCGGACAGGACGCCGGCGTTCTTGTCCACGTCGTCCGCGCCGAACAGGAACGCGCCCAGGACCCGTCGGGCCTCGCCGTCCGTCAGATGCGGAGCGGCATCCGACAGATGCTGGCGGACCGTGCGGCCGCGGTCGAGGGTGTCGTGCTCCTGGGCGAAGTAGCCCAGCCGCAGCCCGTGCCCGTGAACCACCCGCCCGGCGTCGGGCTGCTCCACGCCGGCGAGCAGCCGCAGCAGGGTGGTCTTGCCCGCGCCGTTCAGGCCGAGGACGACCAGCCGGCTGCCCCGGTCCACCGCCAGGTCCACACGGTCGAGCACCCGGTGGCTGCCGTAGGACTTGGCCAGGCTGACCGCGCCCAGCGGCATCCGCCCGCACGGCAGCGGTTCGGGCAGCCGGATCCTGGCCGTCCTCTCCGTGCGGCGGCTCGGCTCCACTCCCGCCAGCATGCGGTCCGCGCGCCGGGCCATGCTGCGGGCCATGACTGCGGTGGCCGAGCGGGCCTTCATCTTGTCCGCCTGCGCGTGCAGGGCGGCGGCCTTGCGCTCGGCGGCGGACCGCTCCCGCTCCCGTCGGCGCCGGTCCGCCTCACGCTGGGCGAGGTGGGCCTCCCAGCCGGTGTTGTGGATGTCGATCGTCGCGCGGGTGGCATCCAGGTGGAAGACGCGGTTGACCACAGCGGCGAGCAGGGCGGTGTCATGGCTGATCACCACCAGACCACCCCGGTACTCCCGCAGGAAGGTGTGCAGCCAGGCGAGGGAATCGGCATCGAGGTGGTTGGTCGGCTCGTCCAGCAGCAGTACGCCGCCGTGCCCGGCGAACAGGATCCGCGCGAGCTCCACCCGGCGCCGCTGCCCGCCCGAGAGGTTGCCGACCGGCTCGGCCAGTACCCGCTCGGGCAGCCCCAGCCCGGCCGCCACGCGGGCAGCCTCGGCCTCGGCCGCGTACCCGCCGCCGGCCTGGAAGGCTGCCTCCGCCGCGGCGTAGGCATGCATCGCCCGCTCCAGCTGGTTGTCGCCAACGGCCTCGGCCATCGCGGCCCCGGCCGTACGCAGACGGCACAGCGCAGTATCCAAGCCACGAGCGGACAGGATCCGGTCGGTGACCGTCGTCGCGGGGGCGGCGGCGCGCGAGTCCTGCGCGAGGAACCCGACCGGGCCGGTGTGCGTGATCGTCCCCGTGGCGGGCCTGGTACGCCTGGCCAGGGCGGTCATCAAGGTGGTCTTCCCCGCCCCGTTGCGGCCGACCAGGCCGATACGGTCACCAGGGGAGACGGTGAAGGAAATGTCCGAGAGCAGCAGGCGGGCGCCTGCGCGCAGCTCGACATCGCGAACAGTGATCATGGGGTAACGCTCCGAGAAAGCAAAAGGACACACTTCTGGCGTGGAAGCGGGTCCTCAGCTAGGAAACTCGGGGCGTAGACATACGTCTACCGTAACCGACACCGCGGGGGCACACGCTCGCGGCTCGTGAGAAGGGGAACCGGCCGAAGGGTGTCGCGTCCGCGCCGTGAAGTTCGGCGGTGGTGGGAGCAGAATCGTGGGGGTGGAAGCGCATCAGCCGCCCGAGACGACTGCCGATAGTCATTTCGTCGTGATCGGAGGCAGGAAATGGCGGGCGACCGATCCCTTGATCCCTCCGGATGTCGCTGCTCGTCTTCGGCGTCACCTCATGGCGGCTCGTCGCGCGGTGCGATCCGCGACGACTTCCGGCGATGCGCGGGCGGAGCGGGCAGCACGCGCTCATGTGC
Organism: Streptomyces sp. TLI_146; assembly: GCF_002846415.1. Taxonomy (NCBI): domain Bacteria; kingdom Bacillati; phylum Actinomycetota; class Actinomycetes; order Kitasatosporales; family Streptomycetaceae; genus Streptomyces; species Streptomyces sp. TLI_146. Next base: position 238,293 of record NZ_PJMX01000001.1, on the reverse strand, counting down.
AGCAGGCGAAGGTTGCACTGGGCGAACGCGGCGTTCGGTGGTGGGAGCAGACGGGTGACGAACGCCGGCACCGCTGGGAGGAAGGCCTCGCGAAGCTGGATGCGGACGAGCACGCCTGAGGGGGGCCGGGGGCCGGGGGCGGAACGAACGACCGCGACGCGATGGTCCAGCAGTTCTTGCACGGCAGGTCCGATAGGAGGCCGAGGCGGAAGGGACGCCCCCGATGGCGTGGTCGGTCTCCTCCAGGTGATCGACGCCGGCCACCTGTCTCCTCGGCACTCCTCACCATCGAGATCGCGATCTACGGCTGGAGTACCAGGCTGTCGGCGCTAGTTCCTCGCGGGTGGCCCACACCCGGCGGTCGAGGACGTTCTTCTGCAGCAGGCTGAAGAAAGACTCCATGGCCGCGTTGTCGCCTGCCGCCCCGACCCGCCCTATCGAGCCGGTCATCCGGTGACGGTCGAGGGCCTGGACGAACTTCCGGGACCGGAACCGCGATCCGCGATCGCTGTGCAGAATGCACCCGTCGACGTGGTCGCGTCGGGCTACGGCGTTGTCCAGAGCGGTCACGGCCAGCGGAACTTCATCCGCGCGTCGATGGAGTAGCCCACGATCCTGTTGCTGTAGACGTCCTTGACCGCGCAGAGGTACAACTCCCCTTCACCGGTGGCGTGTTCGATGATGTCCGCGAGCCATAGCCGGTTCGAGCCGGGTGCGGTGAATTCACGGCTCACGAGATCGTCGTGCACCGGCGGGCCGGCCTTCTTGCTCCTGCCGCGCTTCTTCCCGAACACGCTCCACCAGCGGTCGTCCCAGCAGATCCGCCACGCGGTCCGGTCCGCCATCCCGGCCCCGGCACCACGGGCTTCATCGGCGAGGAACCGGTAGCCGAACTCCGGGTCGTCGCGGTGGGCGTCGAACAGCGCGATGCGAACGACACCGGCGGCGTTGAGGGAGGCAGTCCGCCCTGATATGCCCGCCGCGCATTACGGCGTAGGCGGCGTGATCGTCGCAAGTGTGGTCGTGGGCTGCTTCGCGGGCCCCGCTGTGGCGGGCCTGCGGCGCGCGAGGTCAGGCTGATCGGTTGGGGGGTGAGTGAGTGTTCAGTCGGTTCGGGATCACCGTGTTGTCGCCGGGGCCTCGGTGGCCTTGTCAGGTGCGGTTGTGGGTGGATGGCTGCGACATAGTGGAAGCGGCCGTCGGCGAGGGTGGGCGCGGGCCGTTCGCGAGGGACGTGCTGCGGACGGACCGCCCCAGTCCGCTCGCGACTTCCCGCACAGGCCGCCGCTTGAGGCTGGGCGAACCCGAGTGCACCGGCGGCTGCTGCGGGTATTTGTCCGCAGTGGTGCAACGCCGCGGAGGGGTGGTGGTGTGGTGCGGCTGGGAGGGGCCCTACCGAGACCGGCTGCCGCTGGATTTCCACTTCGACGCCGATCAGTACGACGCCGAGCTGACCCGTGCTGTCACGGACCGGTCATGGGAGATCCACACCGACCCCACTTGGCGCTTGCCGACCAGCGCCGACGACACAGGGATCTGAGCAGGGGGTCTGCGCGGCTCAGCTCGGCGGCAGTAGGTCTTTTGAGGGCCCGCCATGAGGGCTCGCCAGTCAGCCCGACGTCTCCGCGCTCCCGGCCCGTCCTCCCCGCCGGGCGGGCGCCCGCCAGCAGTGGACGGCCCCTGACCTCGCCGAGCTCGCCCGCCGAGCCGCCCGCGACGGATAGCACGAACCCGGCGGACACCGCGTTGAGCGACCTGGGGCGCACACAGATCCGCATACACGTGTCCCCGGAGGCAGGCATCCGCTACTGGCGGATGTGCAAGCACCCGGCCCGGTAGCCCCGTCGGCCCGGGGAGCCCGGGCCGATATGAAGGCCTGGAGCCGATCCGGGGCTTCATGTCGTGCAGCCGCACCCACCGGCCTCTGGCGCTCTCAGCGATCATTCACCGGGCTCGCGGCGGGGGATGGCCCGCAGCATCCGGCGCTGCTGCAGGTATGCGCGGCGGTCTTGCCACCAGGCCAGCCGGTCGGTCGAGTCCTGCGGGAAGAGCAGCTGGAGTGCTCCCAGGCTCAGACTCAGGGCAAGACAGGCGACGATGCACCAGGCCGGGGCCCCGACCAGGGCCTGAGCGAGACCAGCTGGACGGTGATCCCTCCCGTCCCGCCTTGCTCGTACGCGGCCCCTCCGCCGGCAGGGCCCGCTCGCCGCATGCTCAATCCGCCAGACCAAGTGCCATCCGCCATTTCGAGTGCTCAGTCACAACGGTTCGGGCCTTCACGCAGTGGCGCAGCGCGTGCCGGGGCAAGCGCGCCGTTTTAGTCTGGCGGTTGTGGGATCTCACGGGCCGTGTACCAAGACGATGCTGCGACCTGTGACTTCAGCTTGTGTCGCGCTCCGTGTCCCGGTGGGTCGGTCTCACGAACGTTGCCCTCCTTGCCCTGAGGCTGCGCGCCAGGGTTCACCTTTCAGGCGATCACGAGCGGTCGTCCTGTCTCGCGATTGCCCGCGCCGTGCGAGCGGCTTTCTCCTCGGTCTCAAAGAGGGCGGCGTTTCCCACACCGAACAGGCCCTGCCGCAGGAAGACGGCCAGGCCGTGGGCGGCAGCGGCGACCCTGAGCAGCAGGTCGAACGCGGCGTCCGGGTCTGAGATGAGCTGTCGGGCCACAGGCAGTAGGAGGCGGGCTACCTCGTCGCCTGCCGCGGCCAGTTCGGCGAACCTGGACTTGTCGAGGCCGGCATTGAAGGTCGCATCGAACAGAGCGGGTTCCTCGGCGGCGAATCTGACATATGCCGCCGCGAAGGACGCCAGTTGTTCGACGGGGTCTTCGATGCCCGTCACGGCCGCGGCGAAGCGACGGCGTTGTTCGCGGTAGCCCTGTGTGGCGAGTTCAGCCAGCAGCGCGTCCCGGTCGGCGAAGTGCTTGTACGGCGCCGCGACACTCACTCCGGCCCGGCGGCTCGCCTCGGCCAGGGTGAAGCCGTGCGGACCTCGCTCGCCGACCAGCTCCAAGGACGCCTGCAGAAGGGAGTTACGCAGGTTGCCGTGATGGTGGCCGACGGGACGTCGGGTAACTGGAGGGGCCATGCCCGATAGGTTAACATCGCTTACCAGGTAAATGCCATTAACCATGGGGGTCGGGTCGTTATGTCCGTTGCTCGCATTCACCACATCAGCCTCTCGGTCGCGGACCTTGCCGCGCAGGAAGCCTGGTATGCCGACGCGTTCGGGCTCACGCAGGTGGAGGAGCGCCTGGAGCTACCTGAAGCGGGAGTCCGTACCGTCGTTCTGAGTGATGCGGCGGGCCTGCGGGTGGAGTTCGTCGAACGGTTCGGTTCGCGCCCCGTCTCGCACACCGATGCTTTTGCCGCCACCGCCGTGCAGACCTTCACTCACCTGGCACTTCAAGTCCCGCATCTCGACGACGCGTTCGCCCGCCTGACGCAGGACTGCGGGGCCGCTGCGGTCTCCCAACCTGCGCCCGGCGCCAGTAAAGGCATGCGCTACGCGTACGTCGCCGACCCGGAGGGGAATCTGCTGGAGCTGATCGAGACGTCCTGAGTGGTGCGCGTCGGGCCGGCGCAGCACGGCAGTACTCAAGCAGTGGGATGGGGCGTGTGAACCTCGAGTGCCGTCGCGCGAAGGACGGCGACCGTCCGTGTCACGGCCGGCGTTGACGGGTGAGGCAGGCGGGCCAGGAGTAGGCGCCGCTGTTCTTGCGGGCCGCCGCGGACGGGGAGGACCCGCACGCCGGGGGGTACTGCGGAGACGAGCGAGGCGGGGAGGGTGGTCAGTCCGCACCCTGCGGCGACGAGATGAAGTTTGGCCAGCCAGTCGCGGGCGGTGTGGGCGATCTCGGGGCGCTCGTCCAGGCCCGGCCACACGCCCATCAGGCGGTCCTCTCCTGATGAGGGGCCGGCGATCCAGCGCTGTCCCCGCAGTTCGGTCACGTCTACGTAGGTGCCGCGGGCGAGGGGGTGTGTGGCGGGCACCGCGAGACGCAGCGGGCGTTCGGTGAGTGTCTGCAGTGCCAGTGGGGGCGACTCGGTGTCCGGCGCGCGGAACGGTGGCGCCGAGGCGAGCAGGGCCAGGTCCAGGCTGCCCGCCCGTAGCGCGCGGACCAGGGCCGGAGTGCCGCCCTCGCGGCCGACGACCTCTAGTGCGGGATCGCTTTCACGCAGTGTGGCAAGGGCTCGGGGTACCAGCACGGCACCGGCGCTGGGCACCCACCCCAGCCGGACCGTTCCGGTCTGCTCCGGCAGGCCCGACAGTTCCCTGGCGGTCGCGGCGATCTCGTCGAGCACGACCGTTGCGCGGCGCATGACGACGCGACCGGCGGGCGTGAGCCGGGCCCCGTCGCGCCGCCGCTCCAGCAGTTCCGCGCCTGCCGCGCGCTCGATCGCGGCGATCTGTCGGGAGACCGCGGACTGGGTGTAGCCGAGCGATGCCGCGGCTGCGGTGAAGGTTCCCTGTTCGGCCACGGCCCGCAGCACGCGCAACGCAGTCAGTGACACATCCGTGAAGTCCATGATGGTTACGCATGCTAGCTGTTCCAAACTCTCGTTGGACTCATGGATGACGGGTTCCTAGCGTGGATGCATGACCACTTCACGCATCGCCCTCGTCACGGGCGCCAACCAGGGGCTCGGTCGGGCCTTCGCAGAGGGGCTGGCGGCCCGCATGGATCCGCAGGACCTGGTCCTGCTCACCGGTCGCAGTCAGCAGCGCGTGGCGCACGCCGCCCGGGACGTCGCGCAGCTGCCCGCCACCCGTGCCCGGGTCGAGGGCCGGGTCCTGGATGTTACGGACACCGACGCCATCGCCCGTCTCGCCGAGGACCTGCGGGGCCGCCACGGAGGGGTGGACATCGTCATCTCCAACGCGGTCGCCCGATTGCTCCCCGAGGAGTCGCAGTCCGAGCTGGCCGATGAGTTCATCGATGTCTCCAACACCGCCACGCACGCGATGCTGCGCTCCTTCGGCCCGGTGCTGCGTCCCGGTGGGCGCCTGCTCGTCGTGGCCAGCAGCCTGGGGACGCTGGGTCACCTCGACGGCCGTCTGCACCACTTGTTCGACGGCGCGAGCCTGGACCAGGTCGAGTACGCCATGGAGTCGTGGCGCAGCGCCATCCACCACAAGACCGCGCAGGAGGCCGGCTGGCCGCTGTGGCTGAACGTGCCCTCGAAGGTGGCCCAGGTCGCCGCCGTGCGCGCCGTCGCCGCCGAACGCCGCGCCCGGGACCTGGCAGACGGCACGCTCGTCGCCGCTGTCTGCCCCGGCATGGTCGACACGGCGACCTCGCGCCCATGGTTCAGCGACTTCAGCCAGGCCCAGTCGCCCGCCCGGGCCGCTGAGGCCGTCCTCGATCTGGTCTTCGCGGAGCACGTCGCCCCGGAGCTCTACGGCGAGTTGGTGCGCTTCGGCAAGGTCCTGCCCTGGTACGACGGCACGCCTCCGGTCGAGCAGGACGCGATGCTCGTGCCCTGACCGCACCGGCTCTTGCCCGCCCGCAGCGCCCCTGGCCGCTTTACCGTCCAGCCTTTTCAGCAAGGAGCCCCTCATGAGTGCCCTCACCACCCCGTTCGGTTTCGTCAGCACCGCCGGCGAGGTCGTGTCAGGTGTCGATCTCTCCGGCCGCCGCGCCGTCGTCACCGGCGCCTCCTCCGGCATCGGGGCGGAGACGGCCCGCGTCCTGGCGGCCACCGGCGCGGCCGTCACCCTCGCCGTGCGGGACGTGGCGGCGGGCGAACGCGTCGCCAAGGGCATCACCGGATCGACCGGCAACCAGGACGTGCGGGCTGTGCATCTCGACTTGACCGACCCCGCTTCCATCACGGCCTTCACCGCCGCCTGGCATGGCCCGCTGCACGTTCTGGTGAACAACGCGGGCGTCATGGCCTGCCCCGAGCAGTACACCGAGCAGGGCTGGGAATGGCAGTTCGCCACCAACCACCTGGGCCATTTCGCCCTCGCCAGCGGACTGCACAGCGCGCTGGCAGCCGACGGCAACGCCCGTATCGTCGTGGTGAGTTCCACCGGCCACCAGCAGTCACCGGTCGTGTGGGACGACGTCAACTTCGCCTTCCGCCCCTACGACCCGTGGCTCGCGTACGGACAGTCCAAGACGGCCAACGTCCTGTTCGCGGTGGAGGCGACCCGACGCTGGGCCGACGACAACATCACCGCCAACGCCCTGATGCCGGGCGCCATCTACACGAACCTGCAGCGGCACACCGGCGGCCGGGGCAGTGGCCGCGTCCCCGCCGAGCTGATCAAGACCGTGGAACAGGGCGCCGCCACGTCAGCGCTCCTGGCCACCTCGCCGCTGCTCGAAGGCATCGGCGGCCGTTACTTCGTCGACTGCAACGAGACCGAGATCGTAGACCGACGCTCCGGCACCCTGCACGGCGTCGCCCGCTACGCGCTCGACCCGGCGGGCGCGCGGCGCCTGTGGGACCTGTCGCAGGACCTGATCGCCAGCGCAGCGTGATCGAGGTATCTCCCGTTAGACCAGCTGCACCTGCCGGTCCAGGACCGCCGAATGGATACCGGTGGACGCCTCCCGCATGAAGGCCCCGCGCAGCTCGCGGGCCCGCTGGTACTCCGGCGTCGCGAGCGCCTCGCGCATCGCCGACTGCGAGTCGAAGCTGATCCGCACGATCGCGTCGATGGGTTCTTCCGCGCCGTCGCTCACCGTGTCGGTGAGGTAGTACTGCACGTACTCCCTCACCTGGGGCAGGGCCGCGTAGGTCGGTCCGTATTCGTGCTCCATGAAGCGGCGGAAGTCCTCCGTGGAGACCTCGGGCCGCTTGCGGATCACTGTCATGAGCGTGAGCATCGCCGCATCCCTTCCTGAACACCTGTTCATTGAAGCCTACAATGAACAGGTGTTCAATGGATGAGTGAGCAGATCCCGAGAAGGAACCAACGCCAAATATCGCCGCGACCTGCGCGGCGATCTCGTCGCCGCCGCGGTGAAGATGCTGGCGCAGCCGCAGCCCGTCGCCGTCCCGTCCCTGCGCTCGATCGCGCGGGCCTGCCAGGTCGCCCCGTCCGCGGTCTACTGGCACTTCCCTTCGGAAGCAGACCTGCGCTCGGCCGTACTCGACGCCGAGTACACCTCCTTGATCAGCACGGTCGAAGCGGCGCTGGACAGCGCACCCGACGACACCGACCGGCTGGTCGTCGCAGGCGACGCCTACATCACCTGGGCGCTGGAGCACCCCGGTGCCTACCAGCTGCTCTTCGAGAGCGACGACGAGCTTCCCCCCACCCGCGCCGAACACGGGCCCCGCCTGCAGCAGCGCATCGTGGAACTCGCCCGTCGCGTCGACCCGCAGGCCCCCTTCGCCGCGGCGCTCTTGCTGTGGTCGGCCTGGCACGGCGTGGTCTCCCTGCGCCTGCACAAGACCGAGTGGGACTGGGGCATGACACCCCACGAGGCCAACCGACGCCTGGTAGCCGCCCTGACGACTCACCACTCCTCACAGGAATCCTCCGCAGAGAACGGTTCCCGGCGCCACGACCCCTGACTCCCGCCCCGCCGATTCGCCGGTCTCGGCCTGCTCCATCAGCCGTGTCGAGTACGCCGTGGGGATCCTGCGCGGCCGATGGAAACCCGTTCGACAGGGGCGGGCAGTGGCATGTCCAGGGGCATCCACGAGGGCGCGGGGGGTGGTCCAGGGCCGGCCGGACTGGTCGTGCAGCCCTTCCTCGCCCTCCGCCCGCCGTTGGTTCACCCACTTGTGGCCGGTGGCCCGCGAGATGCCCATTTCGGCGGCCAAGTGCGCGACGGGACGGCCCGAATCGACACGTTGAACCAGCAGGCGTCTGCCGTGAAGGGTCAGCCGGGCGTTACGGTGGGACACGGAGACCTCCGTGCGGTGTGTTCCTAGACAGCTCCCACCACACCGGAGGTCTTCGCCATGTTCAAGACCCCACACGCGACACGGGAGGGACCGAGGCGGTCGACCAGCACTCCCGCAGGAAGCAGGAGCGCCGCTCGCGGCAGCGCCACGGCCACGAGAACAAACCCTGTGGCCATCCCGGGTTCCGACAGCTCAAGTACAAAGAGGGGAGAGTTACACGGTGGCCCGCCTTGTCGTCAGGGAGCAGCAACCCACATCAGGTGTGCGCCCCGGGCACACGCCCGCGCACTCCCACTCGTAGATCGCTTACACCACGACAAGGGACACGATCTGGCACGGTCCGTCCGTTGCCAGTGAGTGATGACGAGGAAGCATCCCCTCCGGGGCAGGACGTGCTGTTGACAGCCCCAACAACACGTCCTGGGCGCCGGACGCTGCCGTGTCGATCTGGCTGATCTGGCCTGCGGGCCGAACCAGCGGGAGTAAGAGGCGGTCAGGCCCCCGAGGCCGAAGCCGACCCCGACAGCGGCCTCCAGCTACGCCGGGTCTTCTTCCTCCTGCTGCCCGACCGCGACAGCGAACCTGATGGCTTCTGCCAGCAGGGCGCCCCCGGCGAAGCTGTCGACCCGCGCACTATCGAGCCCTGTCGATTCGGTGAAAAGACGCCGCGCTTCCAGGGGGAGGGGAGGGGCTGCGGCGATAGCCTCCAGCAGGTAGACCCGCGATGGGCTCTGGAAGCCCCTGGCCCTCTGCTGCTTGTCTTTGCTGCGAGATCTACTTTCATCGAGTACCGAATTGCGCTCGGGCTGTTCACCGACCGTCGTGCCGACCTGGTCTGCGGCCTCTGGAGAGAGGGGAACGTCGGGCAATGATGCCGGTGCCGGGGTGGTGAAGGTTCGGTCTGTGGCGCTGAGTCAGGGGGCAGTCTGGCACTACGTTTCAGCCAGGCCGAGGTCACAGGTCATCACAGTGATCCATTCCCTGGCGTGTCCCCCCGTCGGTCGTCATGGTGTCCGTGGTGGGGTCGGGATCGGCTGTGTGGGTGGTCGGCCAGGTGGCAGTCTGTGGAGGCGTCCTGCTTTGGTGCCGAAGGTGTTAAGGGGTCGGGCGGGTGCGGGTGCGGGTGGGGGCCGCCTTTGAGAAGCGCAGCCCCAGCCCGCAGCCCACTGCCCAGAGCACCAGCGCGGCGACGGCGGGGTCCCCGAGCAGGACGACGAAGCCCGCGCCGATGTTGGCGCCGATAACCCCAGCCGTGAGGATCCGCCAGCCCACGCCGAGCAGCATTCCAGCGGCGAGTAGCGGCAGGACGACCTGCCACCAGCGTGGGTCGAACCGCTCCTGCCAGGAGGCGCGCAACAGGGCCCCCGCCGAAACGCCGGCCAACGCCAGTGCGACTGCGCCCAATGCCGTTTCGAGCCCCGGCCCGAGGGCGAGGGGACGAACGGCGTAGTCCAGCTCGGACGGCGCGAATCCTTGCGCGTTCTGCTGCCCGGTCAGCCACCACGTGGCGACGGGCACGGCGGCGACCAGAACGACTGCGGCGGCCAGGGTGCCCAGGGGAGCGCGGGTTCGTGTCACGGCGTTGACATTGGTCATGTGCCCATCGTCATGCCGTGCCCGGCTGCGCCGCATGGGTTCAGCTACTCATTCCCCGGCTGCTTAAGTTCCCTGCCGGCCTGCGCCGGTAGGGAGCGTGCGGGAGGCGGCCCCGGTCTTGTGACGGGTGTGCAGTACGGCCGCCGCCGTACCCGCCAGGGCGGGCACCTGCCAGTTGCGAGACGGTGGCGAGGGGCACGGGGTGGTACGGCTTCCACACCGCGCACTCCCCGGCGGTACCCGTCGAGATACCCCGCCGCCCACCCGACGCCGCCGTACTGTGGCCGCGCGCCGACCTCTCCGTCCCCGCCGGCAGCCCCGTGCGGCTGTGGGCCACCGCCACCGCCACCGACTGCACCGGCGTCCACATGCCCGACAGTGCGATCCGCTGGTTCCTCGACGACACCGAACAACCATCGGGTACGGACACCTGGTGCACCGCCCCCTCACGAACCTCGGACTGCCCGACGTCCATGAGGAGAGCGTCGACTCCGGGATGGTCCATGCCACCAGGGTCTTCCAGGCGCCGCCTGGCACCGAAGCGTTCTCCCCTTGTCAGCATCCAGCCCCACCCTCGCTCGCGCAGCCCGGGCCAGGGGGCAACACTGCTCCCCATCGAGGACGGCCGCTGGCTGGAAACGTGCCGTAGTGGTTCGGCGGGAGCTATTGTCAAGACCTGTGGATCGGCTCTGGTGATGACTGCTGGTCGCGCTGCTGAGCCCAGGTCTCGCGGGTGATCGCGTACTCCACATCACCGTGCTCAGCCCCGTCGATGTATTCCGGCCATTCCTCGAAGAATGTGCGGATCAAGGACAACCCCGCCTTTTCCATGACGCGCCGGGAGGCGGCGTTGACCGTCATCGTGGTGGCCACGATCAGGTCCGCCTCCAGCTCGGCGAACGCGTGATGCACCAGTGCCCGCGCGCCTTCGGTGGCATAGCCCAGGCCCCAGACGGAGGGAAGCATGCGGTAGCCCAGCTCCGTTCCGCCGTTCAGGCCGACGCTCGCCGCGGGTCGCAGTGAGAGCCACCCGAGGAATTTCCCGGACGACTTCTCCGCCGCAACGAAGCAGCCCTGTCCGCTCGGGAGATCGTCGTACTCGCGCAGGATGCGCGGGAGCTGCTGCTGCACGACGACTGCCCTGGGCAAGGGACGGCCGTTGTCGATGTGCCGCATGACGTCGGGGTGACCGTGCAAGGCGGCCAAGTCGTCGACGTCTGCCTCGCTGAAGCGGCGAAGCGTCATGCGACCTGTTTCCAAGTAGGTGTCCACGGGGGCGATTCGAGCAGGGCGCCCGGCGCGCGGCAACTGCTTTCCCCCCGGGGCTGTCACCTGATCAGGCCGCGGCGGCCTCCTCGCGTTCGACCAGGACGCCGTTCTCGACCCTGGCGCCGGAGCGGACGGGGGCGACGAGGTGGGCGCCGGACGAGGAACTGGCCCGGCTGCTGCGGGGCGAGTAGCCATGCCAGGCCGCTCCCGGCACCGGGGGGATGCGGCGCGGGGGCATGCCGAGGCGATCCGCAGGACGCTCATGGAAGCCAGGCCCGCGGGCTTGGAGCTGCCGCAGCTCATGCGTGCGACGGAGGGTACGCGCAGCCAGCTCCGCTCGGGCCTGGCGATGCTGCGCGATGAGGCCGCGCGGATGGGGTGGGCTCCTCTGCGGTTCTCCCGGGCCGATGGGTACCAGTTCACGTCGGATCCGGATGAGTTGCAGGAGTACGAGGTGCGGGTGGTGCACGCCAAGCTCACCGAGATCCGCCATCTGATCGCCCCGCTTCCACCTGCACTCCACCCCGGCCGGATCCTGGCTGAACCTGGTCGAGCGGTGGTTCGCCGAGCTCACCTGCAAGAAGCTCTACCGCAGCGTGCACCGTTCCGTCCCCGCACTGGGGCGCGACATCCGTGCTGGATCAAGGACTGGAACACCAACCCCCGCCCATACGTCTGGCACAAGACCGCCGATTAGATCCTCGGCAGCCTCGCCAGCTACTGCCGACGCATCAGCAACTCAGGTCACTGGGAGAGGGCCACCGCGACGAACTGCAGAAACCCGTTGCCGACGGCGTGCACGAATCGACAACCACTGTGCACGCAATGCCAAGTACGGGTGCCATCACCCTCGCCATTCTGGGCGCAGGCCAGCCGCACGCGGGACTCAGGCCCGCCCGGCAGCCTCACCAGCGTAGGCACTCAAGGCTGCGCAGAACCGAAACAGGCACGCGGCCCCGGCGGTTGTCTCTGAGAGGGAGGACCAAGACGATGAAACGCAGAATGGCCCTGGGAGCCACTGCACTCGCTGCAACGGCGATGAGTATAAAGACCCAGGCGGCGGTCGCTAAGGGGGAAGCGACGTGAGACGCCTTGAGTTACGCCCCATCGTGATCGCCCTAGTAGCGGCGTTCGCCCTGGCCGGGTCAGTGATCGCCCCGGCCCAGGCAGCGCCCGCCACGGCCTTGTCGATCCGAAGCAGTGTCAGTGAAGTCACCGCTGTGCAGCAGGCCAACGTGGCGTGTGCGGCGGGCAGGTCCAACTTCAGCCGGAACGAATCCTGCATCGTGCAGGAAGCGATCGGGTACGTGTTCAACGGCGCACGTCTAGTAGGCCTGTTCTCCTTCAACGTGACGCATCAGATGAAGTTGAACACCAAGTCACTCAAGTGGTCGGAGACCATCAAGATCACTGACGTCCACCTGTACAGGGATGCAAACGGCATCCGTGTGGGACTCGCGGCGACCTGTGGCGGGACATGCACAACCGTCAACAGATTCCCGCAGCAGCGTGTCCTGGGAGCCCGGGACATCTCCGGCAAGGTCTACTACACGGAGACGGTGGCCAAGCACCAGCGGGACACAACGAACGCGAGCTACACTCTGACCTTCACCAAGCCCGGTGGATACTCCATAGACCAGAGCACCTACGCATCGGAGTCCTTCCGCTGTGACGATACGTTCTGGAGCCGGGACAACACCCGCCGGACCCAGCGAGCCGGCTGCGTCTTCCCTGCGTACACACCGACGCTGATGACGATGAAGAGCCTGAAGTGGATCGCGACGAACATCCGTACCGTCCAGGCCAGGGGAGGTTACGGGAGGCAAGGTTCCGGCCTTCCGCTGCATCGGGAGGCCGACCGCACGAAGGCCGACGCCAACCGGCGAGCGGTCTGCGGCGGTCAGGCCCCGCCGGCCCCGAACCTGTCATGCGACGAGTATCCCTTCGCCACCACCAAGGAAGGCGGCACAGCTCTGCCGGCCAGCAGTCGGGGGATCGCCTGGGTGCCCGCCGATGAACAGGACGCTCAGGGCGGCCGCATCAACGCGTTCCAGAAGCAGCAGCGTCTTTTGGACAATGACGCCTTCTGGGTGCAAGTCTGACTCTGGACGTCAGCATGGTCGCGGGCCCTGCGGACGCTTCTGTCGCAGGGCCTTCGCGTAACCCGGTGAATGATCGCAGGGAGTTTAGGGTGAAGGCGGACCGAACCGTGCAGGTCAGTGTCTCGCATCACCAATATGCGCTGTTCAACACCGACGCCGAGCCTCCGTCGCGGCAGATCGCCGAGCGTCTCACGGGCAACGGGCTGGTCTCCGTCAACGCCGAGGGAACCTACGCCGCGGTGATTACGGGCGCTCCCTACGGTGAGGTAGAGGTCGTCTTCGCTGTATCCCTCTCCGAGCCACCACTCGATGTTGACGGCTGGGATGATGTTGTCGAGGTGAGTCTGTTCTTCCCCGGCCTGGGCCCGATGGCCGGTGATGCGATCACCGACGACGTGGTGAGTGTCCCACTGCTGGGTGGACCAGAGCATTTCCGGTGGTGGCGATTCAGATTCCACGCCGTCGGCCGCGATACTGCCTCCTGCGAAGATCCGGCGCTGCAGGAGCGGCATCTCATCCAGGCCTGGCCTGCATCCCGCGCAGCGGAATCCCGGTACAAAGTCACCGCTCGCCCGGGCGCGCGCATCCCCACAACCGACCCGAACTACGTAGCGGAGGCGGAGGCCGCAGAACGGGATCATGACACCGTCTCGGGAACCGCGCAGACTCGACGCCGTCCTGTACTGCGCGCCGTCCTTAAACGCGCCCACGGCACCGACGACAGCATGGGGCCGAACCCCTGATGAGTGGGCGCGTGGTAGCGGGCGGGCATGCCCTGGTCATGAGGGGCATGCTTGAACGGCCGGTGTTGGCAAATCCGTTGTTTACGGGTGTCTCTACGATGCATCTGAGGTTGTTGGTAGAGAAGTTGGCCGGGCCGTGGACGGCTGCTGAGGAAGGGTGCCGTTTCCAGGTACGGCAATGGTGTGCGTCGGCGTACTCCCGGGCACCGGCCCAGGGGCGCCCGCCTGGTGGGGGATTGGGCGCGGCCGCCAGGGCCCTTTGGACCTGAAGTGAGGGATTGCGTTCGACTCCCTGTTCCAACCGCACGTAGTAGTCGGTGCTCACCCAGGCGAGGACGGCGACCTCCTCCCGGCGCAGACCAGGGGTGCGGCGCTTTCCCGCGGGCATCCCGTGGTCCTCGGGGTGCACCAGCGCGCGTCAAGCCCGCAGGAGCTTACTCAGCCGGTGGTTCTTGTCCATGCCCGCCAGCGATGCGCCGGCACTGCCAGCCGGGTGGCCCTGCCCCACCCGCCCCGGCGAGTGCAGTGACCGTGGGATGTGTGCCGTCTTCTAGGTGTATTGATCACGAGCGTTGTTGACACGTGTGGGGTCTTGAACATGGCGAAGACCTCCGGTGTGGTGGGAGCTGTCTAGGAACACACCGCACGGAGGCCTTCGTGTCCCACCGTAACGCCCGGCTGACCCTTCACGGCAGACGACTGCTGGTTCAACGTGTCGATTCGGGCCGTCCCGTCGCGCACTTGGCCGCCGAAATGGGCATCTCGCGGGCCACCGCCCACAAGTGGGTGAACCAACGGCGGGCGGAGGGCGAGGAAGGGCTGCACGACCGGTCCAGCCGGCCCTGGACCACCCCCCGCCGCACTCCGCCCGCCCTCGAGGACGAGGTGTGCCGACTGCGGCAGGACCGCAAACTCGGCCCGGCACGGATCGGGCCGATCCTCGGCCTTCCCGCCTCGACCGTCCACCGGGTGCTGGTCCGGCACGGCCTGAACCGCCTGGCCTGGCTGGACCGGCCGACCGGCGAGCCGATCCGGCGCTACGAACGCGACCGGCCGGGCGAAGTCGTCCACGTCGACATCAAGAAACTCGGCAACATCCCCGACGGCGGCGGCCACCGGATCATGGACCGACGTGAGGCGATGGACAACAAACTCGCCACCACCGGCCGGCGAAAGAACTGCAAGCCGGTGATCGGCTACAGCTACATCCACTCCGCGGTCGACGACCACTCCCGCCTCGCCTACAGCGAAGTCCTGACGGACGAACGCCAAGAAACCGCCGTTGCCTTCTGGCAGCGGGCCCACACGTTCTTCACCCGTCACGGCATCACCGTCGAACGGGTCCTGACCGACAACGGCTCCTGCTACAAGTCCAAGCTCTTCGCCCAGAGCCTGGCCACGGCGGGCATCACCCACAAGCGCATCCGCCCCTACCGCCCGCAGACCAACGGGAAGGTCGAACGCTTCAACCGCACCCTGCTCGATGAATGGGCCTACCTCAAGCCCTACACCAGCAACACCGAACGCACCCAAGCCCTGGCAGACTTCCTCCACACCTACAACCACCACCGATGCCACACCGCACTCAACGGCCAACCACCCATCACCCGCATCAACAACGCTACGCGGCAATACACCTAGAGGGTGGGTCTGGTGCAGGTTTGGGTGACAGGTTCGGTCACGCGGCCTGGAGGGCCGGTGGGGTCATGACGGTCTCGAACTCGACGGGGGTCAGCCGACCGAGCGAGGCTTGTCTGCGGCGCCGGTGGTAGGTCCTCTCGATCCAGGTCACGATTGCGATCCGCAGTTCCTCGCGGGTGGCCCACGATCGGCGGTCGAGGACGTTCTTCTGCAGCAGGCTGAAGAAGGACTCCATGGCCGCGTTGTCGCCTGCCGCCCCGACCCTTCCTATCGAGCCGACGATCCCGTGCCGGTCGAGGGCCCGGACGAACTTCCGTGACCGGAACTGCGACCCGCGATCGCTGTGCAGAATGCACCCGTCGACGTGTCCACGCCGGGCGACAGCGTTGTTGAGGGCTGTGACGGCCAGGCGGGACCTCATCCGCTCATCGAGGGAGTAGCCCACGATCCTCTTACTGAAGACGTCCTTGACCGCGCAGAGATACAACTTCCCTTCGCGGGTGGCGTGTTCGGTGATATCGGCGAGCCACAACCGGTTCGGTCCGGTCGCGGTGAAGTCTCGGCGGACGCGGTCGTCGTGCACCGGCGGGCCGGCCTTCTTGTTTCTGCCGCGCTTCTTGCCGAACACGCTCCACCAGTTGTTGTCCCGGCAGATCCGCCATGCGGTCCGGTCGGCCATGCCGGATCCCACGCTGCGGGCTTCGTCGGCCAGGAATCGGTAGCCGAACTCCGGGTCCTCGCGGTGAGCGTCGAACAACGCGTTCGCGCGTGTGGCCTGCTCGAACTCGGCATCGGTCACCGGCCGCTCCAGCCAGCGGTAGTAGGGCTGGCGGGCAAGTCTCAGAACCCTGCACGTGACCGTGATGGGAATTCCGCCCGTGGCCAGCTCTTTCACGAGCGGGTAGATCCTTTTCCCGGCAGGTGTGCCTGTGACAGGTAGGCCGCAGCCCGGCGCAGGACCTCGTTCTCCTGCTCCAGCAGCTTGATCCGCCGATGTGCTTCCCGTAGTTCCGCGTTGTCCTGGCTAGTCGTTCCGGGCTTGGTCCCGTCGTCGATGTCCGCGCGACGCATCCATTTCCACAGCGTCATCGCATGCACTCCGAAGTCGGCGGCCACCTGCTCGACCGTTACGCCCGGGCCACGGTTCCTCGCGACCCGCACGATGTCCTCGCGGAACTCCTGCGGATAAGGCTTGGGCACAGCGACATCCTTCCCACCCGCCCCACAGGGCAAGCCAGTTCAGATGTCACCCGATCGTGCACCAGACCCGTGCGTCACGCCCCTCCCTCGCTGGCCACGGACCCCGGCTTCCGGCGTACGGCCAGGCAGTTGCGGGAGGAGGGGGCGCGACTGGCACCTGCTGACCGCCATGGCGAACGCGGTCGGAGACCAACGCGCCCAGCGGCTGGGTCGGCGCCCCTCCCCGGGAGATTCCTAGGAACACCGAGCCGCATCTTCTCTGTCATGCAGGCCCCGTGCATCCCGACGGCCCGCTGTCCCGCTCGGGGCTTCAGCGAACGTACCTTGCGATCACACCTGTTCGTGGCTGCTGTGGGCACCGTACGCACCCTGGGCCTCGTCGTCCGCTGTCGTTCTCTTGACTCTCAGGCGCTGCTGTCTGTGCTTGACGACCGTACGGCTGCTGGACGGACGACGACTGGCCACTCGCTACGGCAGGCACCTTCGAGCTGCCTCGTCGGACTGGCACTTACATGGGGTGATCCTCTGGACCCGCAGCCTCCGTCCCGTCTGGGCTGTGGGGTGGGAGGCCGAGGCTGCGTCGCATGATGCGGCGCATGTCGCTGAGCTGGTCCCAGAGCCCCACGATCTGGGGGTGGACCTGCTCGAGGGACTCGCCTTCCTGGTGCGGTGGGATTCCGCCGTCGAGGCGCTTGAGGACTCCGTAGATCCGATTGAGCCTTCGGTGGACAGTGTCGGCAGCGGCGAGCACGTCGTCCGGGATCTGCATCTGTGCTTCGGAGTAGCGTGCCCGGTGCTCGCGCCGCGCGTCGTCCAGACGCGACCGGAGGGCGTCGGTGACGTGGCTGGCCCGCAGCGCGTACCAGAAGGTGTTCAGCTCGGAGTGGTACTCCAGGGAAGCGGTGTTCAGCATGACGCAGCAGGCCCGAACAGCCTCCGCCGTCGCCCGCTTCGTCTCGAGCTGCCGCTCCTCAGCACGCTGCCGCTCGGAGTGGTCCCACTCCTTGGACTTGGTCTTCTCGGCGAGCCGCTGCGTCATGAGCCCTGAGGCGAGCGTGCCGACGATACCCAGGAACGCGATCACCAGCGGAACCACCGTACTGCTCATCTGGAACCCTTTCTTTCCCGCTCCGGGCAAGCAGTCTCCACCCCGCTTCGTGATCCCGGCCAACGACAGGCTTTAATCGCCTGCTGGTTGACGGGTGGGCAGGCGGCGGGCGAGGTTCTGGGCCAGGTTTTCAGCCTGCCAGGCCCACTCGTCGCTGCCGTCGCAGTGCTCGGCGAAGTGGCGCAGCACGTCGACGATGTCCTGCGCCTCGTCGTGGGAAATGCGGATGTGGTCGTCCCGGCTCGTGTCCATACCCGGGAGTAACTCCCGTCTGGTATGTGGGGTTACGTGGGTGTGTTGTGTGATGGGACGACTTACCGCTCGCCCGGGTGAACGGGTCGTCCGGGGCATCGACGTGGGGTGTCGGTGACCGGTACGAAGATCACGACTGCATTTGTGATCTCCGAAAGGCCACCGGTATGCGTTTCACCAGGACCTGCCTTGCCGTCACCACCCTGACCGCGCTCGCCGCTCTGCTCAGCCCGGCCGCCGCCGCTGACGCTGCCCCTGGCCGGGCCGCTGCGCCCGGTGACACGGTCACCCTCGCCGTGCGGGATGCTCTGGCCTCGCTGCCGGTCCAGGACGAGGACCGGGCCGGTTACGTGCGTACGAAGTTCCGGCACTGGGTGGATGCGGACAAGGACGGCTGCAACACCCGCCAGGAAGTCCTCAAAGCCGAAGCCCTCGAAGCTCCCGTGCAGGGCCCCCAATGTGCTCTGAGCGGGGGATCCTGGTACTCGCCCTACGACGACGTCTACTTCACCGATGCCCGCCAGCTCGACATCGACCACCTGGTCCCGCTGGCCGAGGCCTGGGATTCGGGCGCCTCCGCCTGGAGTGCGCAGGAGCGCGAGGCCTACGCCAACGACCTCGGCGACGACCGTGCTCTGATCGCGGTGTCGGCCAAGTCGAACCGCAGCAAAGCAGACCAGGATCCTTCCACGTGGCTGCCGCCGTTCGCGGGCTACCGCTGCCAGTACGCCAGTGACTGGGTGGCCGACAAGGTCCGCTGGGGACTGACCGTCGACCCCAGCGAACAAGCCGCTCTGAGTGAGACGCTGACGCGTTGTCCAGAGGAGCAGATCAGCGTCACCCGCGCCCGCTGACGCCCGTACGCGCGGTCCCTGGCTGGCTCTGTGACACGTGTGCTTGATGGCCAAGGATCCGTCGCCACCGGGTTGTTCAGGGGAGTCGGTCCGTATCGCGCTGCGCTGGCCTGCTTTCAACACCTTGTGGGGCTGCGCAGGGCTGTGGCCTCCTGCGGTCGGGGCTGGGTAGGCCTGGGCGGGACGGGCCGGCCGCAGCCCCGGCGTTTGCTGGCATGCTGCCCGGCGAAGTCATCCTCTCTCGATGCCAGTCTGGCTCGCCAGCTCGCCAGCTCGCCACCGTCATCGCCTAGGGGTATGCGGACGTCGGCACCTTCCACAGTCGGAACGAGTGCTACGGCGCGAGGGGATGCTGTCGCGTTGCGCTGGCGTCGGCGTCACAAGCTCGCGACCCCGGCCTGTGGCAATGATGGTGGTGGCGAGGTGAGACTGTTCGGGCCGTGGACAGCGTCCAGCAGGGCTTGTCCCTGGGTATCGACCCACTTGGTGAACAACTGCTGGGAGTACCCGAAAACGAGGGCCCAGGCGATGATCTGCGGGGTGGAGTCCAGTGCGCTGAGCCCGGGAACGAACCCGCCACGCATGAGCAGGAGGCCGAGTACGGCGGTCAGGGCACCGGTGGGGATCTTGAGACAGGCGAGGACGACCGGCACATCGTATGGCAGCGCGGTGCCACGCATGCGTCTCAGGGCTGCCGCAGAGGCGATCACTGCGGACGCCATACCGGCGATTTCGATGAGGAGATAGTCCTGGGCCCTCGCGATATGCGCGATCTGGGCGTTGGTCGGCTCCACCGACGTGAGGTCTCCACTCATGGTCGGGCAGACGATCCGATACTGCGCTTTGGATTCCGGGACGAAGCAGAGCGGGACTGCGTCCTCCCAAATATTGGTGAGTACCGCGATCGCGACCACGGCGATCGCCACACCAAGCGTCACGGCACGGACGATCCGCACGAAGCTCCGCACACGGAGTGTCTCCTTGCGCAGCAGCCGCCTGGCGAGACTGACAGTCTCAGCGAGGAAAGCGCGCTCGCTCGAGTTGAGTACCCGATCCGGATCGTCCCGGAACTCGCGTGCGATCTCCGCGACGCGGATCCGCTGCGGATCGCCGAGTCCGAGGTGCTCGTCCACCAGCGCGACCATCTGGGGAAGCAGCGCTCTGATGTCCGCTGCGGACGCCGCACACACCATCATGTTCAGGGCACTGTCGACGTGTGCCTGCGCAACACCGAGGTGCGCCGACCGCCGCATCACCGGATGATTGTTGTGCGCGAGCGCCCTGTTGGCCTTGTCCAGCTCCTCCTGCGCCTTTGTCACGAAAGGCCGCGCCCAGTCCCTTCTCTCGGGATCTGACTGCGCCCGCTTCCCCAACGTGGTGACCACGACCTCAAGCTCCGCGATGCGCGCGCGAAGCCCCTCCTTCTGCTCCCACGGCCCCCACTCCGACCGGGACTTCCACCACCTTCTCTTCGAAGGCTCCTCGCTCCCCAAGCCGGGCGGAGTGCTCTTCCGCCGGGCGCTGTTGCTGGCCGCACGTAGTGTCCACCGTGACATACAGGCCCCTCTCGAACGTTCGCCTCTTGCGGCACCGGCCGCGTTTCGCACGGACGTCGGCACCAGTGTGCTCAGGCTCGAGCCCGGCTCCGCCGAGTGGACGGCAAGGTTCACCGCAAAAACGATCCGTCCCGGGGCATCTGCGCGCACGCTACTCATTGGAGTGGGCGTCGGCGCCTGCCGTTGTGGCCCGACTCGACGTTGCCCACTTTCTTCCCTCCTGCTCCGCAGTGGAGGCCGCGAGTGGGGTCAGCCCGAGGCGAGTGCGGCGGGCCGGGGTGTGTACGCCCCAGCGTCCGTGCGCGTCCGCCGCCCGCACGGACTGACGGCTCGACAGTCGGGATCACGAGCTTTAGCCCAGGAGCCGTGTGACGGCACCGGAGCTGGCGACACGGGCTAGGTGGCGGAAGGCGACAGACCAGCCTTCCGCGTGAAGGTCTTGTCGGTGGAGACGGTCACGCGGTGTCCGTGGGGAGCGCCGCGTCGACTTCGCGGGGCAGGGCGACGGTGCCTGCGACGCTGCGGTGTGTGCGGGGAGGACCAAACGGTCCCCGTCCTCGATCCGCGTGGTCCGATGTGCTTTAGGCGGCAGTGTGACGTTGGCCGTGAAGTTCCGGCTATATCGAGAGCGGGTCGACGCGTCACGGCTGACGTCACGGCTTGCTCTGTGCGGCGGACCGGTTCGCCAGGCCGCCGTCCAGCACCGCGCCCACGTTCATGTCCGCACGAGCCTGGGCAGGCGGTGTTGGCGGGTTAGCCGGTGAGGGCGAGGCGGGCCCAGATGGTTTTGCCGGGGGGCGGGGTGGGGGTCCAGCCCCAGGTGGTGGCGAGGGTGGTGACGAGGTGGAGTCCTCGTCCGGTCTCTGCCCACAGGTCGGGGGCGGGGGTGTGGGGTGGGGTGGGGCTGGGGTCGGTGACGGCGCAGATGACTGCGGTGGGTTGCATGTGCAGGGCGAGCCAGAACTGGCGGTGGTCGGTTGGGGGTGGGGGTGGCTGGGTGTGGAGGACGGCGTTGGTGGTGAGTTCGCTGACGATGAGGAGGGCGTTGTCGGTGAAGGTGTGGTTCAGGGTGGCCAGGCGCCAGCGGGTGAGGCAGCGCATGAGGAAGGTGCGGGAGTGGGGGACGCTGATCGGGATGGCGTCGAATTGGTGTGCGGCGAACACGGCGGGGCTCAGGCCCAGTTCGAGGCCATGGGATCCTGTCTCACTCGTTCGGCTGAGGCAGGGGGGCAGGTCCGAGCCAACCTGGGGGGCGGTGTGCGGCGGGGTGGGCGGGGCGGTGGGGTTGGAGTGGTGGGGCGTGTGTGCCATGGGCTGGGGCACTCCCGTTGAGGATTTCTCTTCGAACGCTGCTGGTGTGCTGTTGTTTTGAGACTACGGTCACGCGTGCGGGGCGGCATGAAATTTCAGACGGAATTTCAGGCGGGCTTCCCGTGAATATGGACGCGTGTGCGAATCGAGTGAAGGGGTGCGACGGGTGGACGGCATCGAGAACGGGGTCTGTGCGAGCAGTATCGAGGGGGCGGCGTGGGTGAAGAGCAGCCACAGCAATGGTGACGGCTCCTGTGTGGAGGTGGCGGTCCTGGCGGGCGGCGGCATGGCTGTGCGTAATTCCCGTTTCCCCGAGGGGCCGGCGTTGGTGTTCACGGCGCGGGAGGCTGAAGCGTTCGTTGCGGGGGCTCGGGAAGGGGAGTTCGATTTCGTGACTGGCTGAATCTGCCTGCCGGGATAAGGGTTTCGCTCCGGGCTCGGGGGGCGCGGGGATACTGGGGTTCCCTTTCTTCCCCAGGAGTTGTGCATGTCCGCGCCCGGAGTGAACTTCCCCTCGCCCATACCCCCGTACTGCGCCCCCGTGCCACAGAACATCTTTCCGCTGGCGGGGATGGGGCGGGCGCTGGGGCACCCGTCGGCCCTGAAGATCATCGCGGGAGGAAAGCTGCGTCAGCTGCGCGAGGCCTGCGCACTCACCCCCAAGCAGGTGGCCGGGCGGCTGGGCTTCTCCATCCCGAAGATCAACAAGATTGAGCACGGCAACCTGGGCTGCAATCCGGACGACGCCCGGGCGTTTTTGGCGCTGTACCGGGTGCACGAGCCGCGGCATGTGGAGCAGTTCCTGGAGCTGCTGGAGCAGTCGCAGCGGCCCGAATACTGGAAGCCGTGGCGCACCACGGTGAAGGACTTCTTCGCTCCGCTGCTGGCTCTGGAAGGGGCCGCTCAGCGCATCCGTATCTACGAGCCCTTCTACGTACCCGGTCTGTTGCAGACAGCGGACTACGCCGCTGCGGTGATCCGCGCCGAATGGCCGGACCGGCCCGAAGGCGAGGTACAGAAGACTGTCGAGCTGCGCATGGCCCGCCAGGCCCAGTTCGCAGCACAGCGTGAACTGGGTGACGCGCCCGATCTGTGGATGGCGGTGCACGAGGGCGTCTTTGCGCACTCGGTGGAAGACCGCGAGGTGCTGCGTGCCCAGATCGAGCGGGTGATCGAGCGTGCGGAGCGCGGTGAGGTGGCGATCCAGGTAGCTGCGCCACAGATGATGGTGAAAGCGCCGCTCGCCAGCAACGTCACCTACCTGCGGTTCGGGCTCGCTGACCTGCCGGATGCCGTCTATGTCGAGCAGCTGGCCAGTGCGGATTTCCACCAGGACCCCGAGCAGGTCGAGGAGTATCTGGTGCGGCTGGACCGGCTGGCGACGCAGATCAGGACGCCGGACGAGTCCGTTGCCTGGCTCAAGCAGCAGCGCGACCGCCTGTGATCCAGCTTCAATAGGCAGAGGTGCGTGGCGTGGCGACGTCTTCAGCTGTCGTGGCCTCGCTGGGGGACGCGGGCGACGCCGCCCCACTCTTCCCATTCGAAGGTGCGCTGGCGCCGGACGAGTTCGTTGTCGGGCATCCAGGTGGAGACCTCTACCAGTCCGGGTGGGTCGAGGATGTCCAGGCCGTCGAAGTAGGCCCGTACCTCGTGCTGTTCGCGTACCCGGCCCCAGTGGTGCTGGGTGGCGTGGTCCATGAAGTCGGTGACGTACTGCCGCACCTCGGGATTGGGGCTGGTGAGCTGGCAGATGACCAGGAAGCTGCCCGGGGTGAGCCGTTGGGTCACCTCGCGGATGAGGGCGGCGGGGTCGTCCTGGTCGGGGATGCAGTGCAGGACGGACACGAACAGCGCGGCCACCGGCTGCTCGAAGTCGATGAGCCGGCGGGTCTCCTCGTGTTCGAAGATTGCCTTGGTGTCCCGCATGTCGGCCTGCAGGACGGCCGTGTGCGCATTGGTGCCGAGCAGGGCCCGGCCGTGGGCCAGCACGATCGGGTCGTTGTCGACGTAGACCACGCTGGCCGCCGGGTCGATGCGCTGGGCGACCTGGTGGACGTTATCGAGGGTGGGCAGGCCCGATCCGTGGTCGATGAACTGGGTGATGCCCTGCTCGGCGGCGAGGTAGTGCACGACGCGGCGCAGGAACTGCCGGTTGTTGAGGGCGAGGTCCTTCATGCTGGGAACCACGTCCAACAGGGCGGTGCACGCATCGCGGTCGGCCTGGTAGTTGTCGCGGCCGTCCAGCAGGAAGTCGTACATGCGCGCCACGCTGGGCACTTCGGGGTCGGTTCCGACAGGCCACCGCTGTTCGCCGCCCATGCGCGTCCCCTCGTCCCGGTCAGCCAGCCCGCAGACTGCTGAGAGAGGTCATCGTAGGGAGGTTATCGAGGGGGGCGGAAGGCCCCGTGAGGGTGAGCCGGAGGCACCGCGGGCGGTTTCGGCCACCGTGCCAGGCGCACGCCCCCCGGCGTGGGCCCGGCGGCCAGCGCGCGCCGCACAGCGCAAGTGGCTGGTCACCGTCCCCTCGTCGAGCCCCATCACCGCAGCGATCACCGTCACCGGCAGTCCGAGGCCGTGGCGCAGGACGACCGTGTCCGCCTGGAGAGCCGGCAACACCGTGGACGGCGCCAGCGCACCCGCGGACCTCTGTGCGGCGGCGACCCGCGTGCGCAGCACCTGCCAGGCCACGGCGCAGGGACGGGCGCTGCCCATGACGCGTGGCCACATCATGACCAGTTCCCCCAAGGCGCCTTCCACGCAGCGGCACGCCGCCTCGCGATCACCCAGGTGGTGGATGGCATAGCGCAGGTAGAGGGGGTGGTGCTGGAGACAGAACGCCGTGTAGGCCACCGGCAGATGGATCACCACCGAAGGAGGTGCCCCGCTGCCCGGCGAGCCGGCGCATCCCGGGGGAGCCGTCCAGGTGTCGGTGTGGGGGCGATAGATCGGCATGGGATCTTCCTGGTGACGGTCACGCACGAAAGGGGCCCGGGCTGAAGGGAGGACGCGAGGGCAGGTCACTGAACGGGCCAGGACCGTCCTGCAGCGGCATCTGCAGACAGACCAGGAAGGCGTAGTTGGCGTCGTCCCACAGCCCCCGCACATCACCCGGAGGTGCCTGCAGCGCACTCAGCAGCGCACTGGTGGTCTCCCAGCACGGCACCACACGCCCCAGCAGCGCCCCCTCGACGATGCTCGCGTCCACGACCCCGTCGGTCAGCGCGCTGACGTGCTCGTAGGGGGGGCATCCCGCCGCCAGGTAGGCGCCGCGCAACGCGGCCCCCAGATTCTCCACGGCCTCATCCAGCGGCGGCCGTGAAGGCCGTGTCACTCCCTGGGCCGCCTCCCACAGCGCGTACAGGTCCAAGGGCACCCCTCCCAGCACCTGCACCAGGGCCTGCACCGCCGGCCAGGTCGGCACCCGCTCGCCGGCCATGATCCGCGAGACATACGACGCGGAGAGCTCGCTGCGCCCCGCGGCCTCCTTGATCGTCAGTCCCGAGTGACGCAGCAGGAAGGTCAGCGCCCCCGTCAGACTCCGCGTGCCGCGGGCCTTGGCCGATGCCACCTCATCGACGCTCTGCCGCGCCGCCGGCACCACAGGGGTCGACTCCGCGCCCAGGCTTGCCTGCTGTACGCGGCGCCGCTGGAACAGGCGCGCGACTTCGGGCGTACGCCACCGCGCCCGCGCCGTGACCGCAGCGATGAACGCCGCCTGCCCCACCTCCTCCCATCCCATCCCGCGGGCCCGCGCATCGCTGATCGCCGCGGCCTGATAGCACTCCACCTCCTCGGTGACCCGGCGCACGCGCGCCATCAGCTCCGCCAAGTCCACCTGGGCGTGCTCGCCCTCCAACACCGCGGTCACTGCCTCCTGCAGCCCCTGGGCCACACTCAGACCGGTGGGGAACGCATACTCCGCCGCAGCCGGCATAGAGGCCTGGCGCCGCTGCGCCCTGCGGCGGCAACTACGGCTGCAGTAACGGCGTTTACGTCCCGCCCGCGCCCGCACGAACGCCTTCCCGCAGCTCTCGCATGTTCCCCGGCCGGGCTCCTCGCCCTTGTGTGCTTCTCGCATCCTTTTCGACCACCCCTCTGCCCGAAACCCCATCGCCCGCTGGCACAAACACCAGGAGAAAGCAGCCCTCGGTAGTGCTGTGCGGCCAGGCAGCGCGCCCGGCCGCACAGCAGCAACCGCTGCTAGCGGCGGCCGTGCCGCGCCAGGCAGGCGGGTGCCGCCAGCACCCCGCTCAGCGCTGCCACGGCAACCGAGGCACCGGCGGGGTTCTGCCACGCGGGAGTGATCAAGACGAGGGGCACGACCACCAGCGCGACGAAGGCCGAGAGCAGCCACGTGCCAACCCAGGCACGCACTGCCTGCCCAGACCTACGCACATTGCTACGGTGACAACCCGTCGGCCTCTCGCGGCCGCCGGAAACGCTGCCATTCATAGAGAAGTCCCTTTCTTGCTGAACAGAGCAGTGAGGCGGAAGGCCCCCGGCGAGTGGTTTGTCAGCCCGCGAAACCGGGGGTCTCCGTGTTGCGCGACGAACCTAGCGCCTCGCCCAGCAGCCCCTCCACGAAAACGGCCCAGAAGATGAAAACCCCATCAGCAAGGGCCGAAACCCGAGAAGGAACTGACGTTCCTATCGAGCGGCCCAACTCTGCGGCGCGTGTGTCAAGTTGACCGAAGTCGAGCACTAATGCCCAGCCCCGGTCAATTCCGCATCGTGTACTGAGTGACGCTGTCCGATCGAGCGAACCCGTGCTCGATAACCCTGCTCTCTGAGTGCTGACGGGGCCGCGGGCCATGAAATTTCTTGTCGGCACACTGAAATTTCATTCCCGTCTCCACGCGTTCCGAATCCGGCGGCCCCGGGTGCGCGCGGAGTGCCTTCCCTTTCAGGTCTGGCTTCAGATTGGGCCTCGCGAAAGCCGGAGGGAGAAGAAGTGGGCGTCGTTGAGTCCTGGTGCCCGCGCATGCAGGGGGAGCCCGGGCTCGGCATCAGCGACGACGCCGAGGGCTGGTGATCCCCATGCCTGGGGAGGGAAGACCGCCGCGAAGTATCACACCCCCCGCTTCGCCCTCATCCCCGCACCGCGAGAGGAACTGGAGATCCCCCAAACACCACTGCGGCAACCTCCTCATCATCTGGCCCCATCAGAGGGGGCCACTTGCACAGTGGTGGCTTACTGGCTCTAACAAAAGCGGTTTGATGATGTGACTGTCGGCTTGATCGCTCGTTGTTGTGAGCATGGGGAAGCGTCAGTCGCGGCCGTGGATCGTGTCGGACGAACTGTGGTCGCTGATCAAGCCGTTGCTGCCCGAGCCGCCGCCGAAGCAAGTGGAAGGGCGGCCGCGAGTGCCCGACCGTCAGGCTCTGTGCGGCATTCTGTTCGTCCTGCACACCGGCATCCAGTGGGAGTATCTGCCGCAGGAGCTCGGCTTTGGCTCGGGCATGACCTGCTGGCGTCGCCTTGCGGCCTGGAACGAGGCCGGCGTCTGGGATCAGCTCCACCAGCTGCTGCTGAACAAGCTGCGGTCGAAGAACCAGCTCGACTGGTCCCGGGCGGTGATCGACTCCTCCCACGTCCGGGCCGCACGCAGGGGCCCAAAAGCGGCCCCAGCCTGGTCGACCGCGCACGCCCGGGCAGCAAACACCACATCCTCACCGACGGCCAGGGCATCCCGCTCGCGGTGTCGCTGACCGGCGGCAACCGCAACGACGTCACCCAGATGCTGCCGCTGCTGGACAAGATCCCATCAGTCGCGGGAGTCGTCGGCCGGCCGCGCAAGCGCCCCGACAAGCTCTTCGCGGACCGCGGCTACGACCACGACAAGTACCGGCGGCTTCTGTGGCAGCGTGGGATCCGGCCGGTGATCGCCGAGCGGGGCCAGCCGCACGGCACCGGCCTGGGCACGTTCCGCTGGGTCGTCGAGCGGACGATCTCCTGGCTGCATGGGTTCCGCCGCCTGCGGATCCGGCGGGAACGACGCGACGACATCCACGAGGCCTTCCTCGGCCTCGCTGTCTGCCTGATCACCCACCGGCACGTCCAGAGGCTTTGTTAGGGCCAGTTAGGGAAGGAGGTCGGCGGCTTGCTCCCGTCCTCCGGCTCCGCGAACAAAGTGGACTGGATCCCTTGGCTGTCGACTCGAGATCGCAGATCCCCTACGCTGCGTGCCCGTGGAGTAACGAAATGGGGGGCGATGGCTGATCCAATTGAGACCGAAGCACCAGATGACTCAGGGTCGGTCACGGTGCGGCGGTTCGAATATCAGGTACACATCTCCGTGCAAGCAGTCCTGGAGATGCTCGCGGGCGGAACGGTCATCCACGTGACCTGTGAGCACATCGAGGATGTAACCGTCGCCCGCACAGGCGACTCCCAGTGCGTTGACGGTGTGTTCTGGGATTTCCAGCAGATCAAAACGAGGGATGCCGTCGAACCCTGGACGCTCACGGACGTGTTCAGGAGTGGACCTCTCAAGAGCTTGTGGCGCACGCACGAAACAGTAACGGGCACCGGCCTGACCTATCAGCTGACTGCCGGTCTTGAGGGCCATCTCGACCCAGCCGACGAGGCGGTCCAGGCCCTGTCTAACAAGCTATTTCGTTTGGTGTGATCTTGCGGGATGCTGGCTGAGTGGCAAGCCAGATTGTTGAGCGGATGGTGCCGGACGGTTTGTGGGAATTGTTCCAGCGGGTGGTGCCGCCGGCGCCGGTTCGCCCGCAGGGCGGCGGGCGCCGACGCCAGCACGGCGACCGTGAGGTCCTGGCCGCGATCGTCTTCGTGGCCACGTCAGGATGCACATGGAACCAGTTGCCGCCCGGCTTCGGGCCGTCGGGCGTGACCGCGTTCCGGCGGTTCACCGAGTGGTCCGAGGCCCGCGTGTGGGCCAGGCTCCACCGCCTCGTCCTTGACGAACTCGGTGCTCAGGGCGAGCTGGACTGGTCGCGGTGCGCGATCGACTCGGTCAGTGTCCGGGCGACAAAAGGGGGCAGCTGACGGGACCGAATCCGACCGATCGCGGCAAGAACGGCTCGAAGATCCACATGATCGTCGACCGGAACGGACTGCCGATCTCGATCGGCATCTCCGCGGCCAACCTGCACGACAGCCAGGCCTTCGAGGCCTTGGTCCGTGGCATCCCACCCATCCGATCTCGTCGTGGACCCCGTCGGCGACGGCCGGACAAGCTCCACGGCGACAAGGGATACGACTATCCCCACCTGCGACGATGGTTACGCTCGCGAGGCATCACGCCTCGCATCGCACGCCGGGGTGTGGAGAGTTCTGAACGCCTGGGCCGGCACCGGTGGGTGGTGGAGCGGAGCATCGCCTGGTTTGGCGGATGCCGACGACTCCACCGCCGATACGAGCGCAAGCCCGAACACTTCCTCGCCTTCACCGCCCTCGCCGCCACCCTCATCTGCCACCGCAGGCTCCCCAAATGAAATGTCCTTTAAGGGGCAAGGTGGAGACAACGCGACGTGCCGCGAGCGAGTCGCGACGCACCTGAAAGTTGAAGAGGACGCACTCACCGACTTCCTTCCCTTGGTCCGCATCAGGCCGCTGCCACGGCGCGGTGACATCGAGCTGCGCAACACGCGTGTGCTAGCCGATCTCGGACCCGGCCTCACCATGGCGATGATCAACGCCCTCTACATCGAGTTGCTCCGGCGCACTCGCGATGCGACTCAAGGTCTGCCGGTAGCCCGGTGGACAGAGCTCTTGGTCCTCGACAGTCCGCCCCCGGCTGTGCTGAACAAACGCATCAGCGCAACGGCTGTTGCCGACGTGCGCCAGCGACTGACCCGTCCCGATCATGTGCTGCTGGAAGATCTTTCCCAGCAACTGCATGGTCCCGAGACCGCGCTTGTCCGCAAGCTCCGAGCGGGCGCTGCGTCCAGGGAAGTCATCGAGGAGGCGCAGATGCTCCGTGCTCAGGCTGAGCGTCACCGTTTCAAAGAGCTGGCCCTAGGAGCCTGGCCGGGCGACCAGGCCATCGAGACAGACCTCGACGAGCGCCTTCTGCTGCTGGCTCGCCGTACCCGCAGATCCCACAAAGGGCAGCCGCAGCCCGCTGATGCCATCTTCGACGAGCTGCAGCGCCTGTTCGATGCCAATCCCAGCACGTACGACCGCCATCCACTCTATGCCCAAGACGGTGTGCTCCTGATGGGCAGGACATGCGCGATCTCAGACGAGTGCAGGTTCGACTGGGGGAGCGACCGAGATGCCTCCTAACGCCACCGCGCCCACCACCGCCGTGCCGCCCGCAAGACCACCCTCCGCCGACGCCCAAGCCCGCCTGCTGCTCCTCATCGACGTCTTCTCCGAAACTAAGGCGAGCAAGGGCATCGAAGGACGTATGAAGCTAGCCAAGCTCGACTTCCTGCTGCGCTACCCGGACCACTTCAATAAGCTGATGGCCGTTCGACGGCCCAACGTCGACGCCGGAGAGAACCCGTGGCTCACCGGAACGATCGAGCAGAGCATGATCCGCTACAGGTACGGGCCATGGGACCCCGCCTACTACGCGCTGCTTGGCGCCCTCACTGGCAAAGGCCTCATCGAGCCCAAACACGAGGACGCTATCGCGACCTACCGGACTACCGCCGCCGGGCATGACGTCGCGTGGGCTCTCGCTGAGAGCGAGAGCTGGCGCCCGGTGCGCGAGCGAGCAGTGTTGTTGCGCCGGTACTTCAACCTGACCGGCACTACCTTGAAGAACCTGATCTACGAGACGTTCCCCGACATCGTCGAGGCGGACTGGGGGACTCACATATGAGACTGCGCATCGAAGAGATCACCCTGGTCGGTACCAGCCGCACGATCCGCTTCGAACCCGGCATGAATGCGATCGTCGGTTCCATGAGCGGCGGCAAGACCGCCACTGTCAGTTGCCTCCGGGCCCTGCTCGGCGCGGACGTGAGCGTCGTCCCCGAACTTCGAGGCCGGACCATTGCCGGCACTGTGCTGGTCGGAGACCGTCGATTCCGCATCGTCCGCACCCTGGTCACCACCCCGAATGCCATGGTGGAGATCGCCGAAGTCGAAGGCCTCCGGGAAGTCTGGAGGCTGCCCGCCAGCCAGCTCCAAGCCGGGTACGACGCGACCTTCCGTGACTGGTGGCGCGATGCACTGAAACTGCCCCGCCTCAGCGTCCCACGTGCTCCCAACGACGACAGGAGCCCCCTGGTTCCTGTCACCATCAGCGACTACCTCATGTACTGCGTTCTCAGGCAGAAGGAGATCGACTCCTCCGTCTTCGGAACCCCGGACAACTACTCCAAGAACATCAAGCGCAAGTACGTTTTCGAGATCCTCTACGGCCTCTACGACCCGGAGGCAGCCGGACTACGAGACCGCCTGCGCGAAGTCACCACAGAGCTGGCAGCCCTCACCGCAGACGCGGACACCCTCGAACGGATCCTCCTGAACACCGCCTTCGCCTCCCGCGCCGAGCTGGAAGTCGAGCGGCACGAGACCGAGCGAGAGCTCGCCAGCGTTCGTCAAGCAGACATCCATCTCACCGGCGACATCAGCCTCACCGGGCCGACCACCCTCATGCTCCGCGAGCGGATCGCCGAGACAGAAGGAGAGATCGCCCGGATCGCCGGCGCGACCGAGGCCGAAGCCGTTTCCGTCAACAACCTCCGGGAACTGCACGGACAGCTCATCGCGCAGAGCCGTCGGCTCACGCGCGCTCTGGTGGCCGAGCGGCTCCTCAACGACTTCGAGTTCCACACCTGCCCCCGCTGTGGGGCCGGGGTGCGGGACAGGGGAGACGAGCACACCTGCCGCCTCTGCCTGCAGACTCCCCCCGACCTGCCAGCGCCGTCCTCCCTCGCCGCGGAACAAGACAGGGTCATCGAGCAAGTAACCGAGACCGAAGAACTCATCGCCCGGAGCACCCGCCGCCTCACTCAGCTCCAGGCAGCTCTGGCCGCCCAGACCCAGCACCGGACAGACCTCGGTACCCAACTGGACCGAGCGACCTCCACCTACATCACCGACCAGGCAGAGCGCATCCGAAGCGTCGCGGCCCAGCAGGCCCGACTTGAAGAGCATCTCGCCCGTCTGGACGACGGCCTGGCCCTGCACGACCGGCTAGCAGGTCAGGCCGAACGGGTGGCGGAACTGGAACGCGAACAGGAAGACCTCAACAGCAAAATCGACGCCACCCGCCACAGCAACCAAGCCGTCAGCGAACGCCTGAGGAAACTCGACGAAGCTTTCGAAGCCGCCCTCCGCAGCTTCGACGCGCCCCGCTTCGACGACCAGCCAGGCTCCTACCTCAACAAGAAGACATACATGCCTGTCGTAGACGGCCGCCCCTTCGCCGACCTGCAATCGCAAGGCGTTGAGGTACTGGTCAACGTCGCTCACGTCCTTGCACACCAGCACGTAGCACTGCGCGACGACGATATCCCGCTGCCCAACATCCTGATCATCGACGGCATCAGCAGCAACGTCGGTCATGAAGGCGTTGACCTTGAACGCCTTCGCAAGATGTACGCCAGCCTCCTTCGCACTGCCACCGAACACGTCGACCGCTTGCAGATCATCGTCACCGACAACGACTCCCCCCCGATCGAGGGCATTCACTGGTCACTGGAGCTTTCCGACACGGACAGGCTCGTTCCCATGCCCCCTGCCGAGCGTGCTGACGCGCAGTCTGCAGACGGTCCCCCGGGAAATGAAGCTGGCGACTGACGACCGCAAGGGCACCGACCGGGAGTCCGGGCCCTGACGAGGTGCTTTCGTCGCTTTCTTACATTCCAAGGAATGTTGACGGTGGGATGCGTGAGACTGTCAAGGTGCTGAACGGTTTCCTGCTCGCGGTCACTCCGTGGTTGGTCTTGGTCACAATGGCTCTGTTCCTCATTCCTGGACCAGTTCAGCGTTGGGGAACGGCGTCCTTGGAGCGCTTGCAGCGATGGCGTGCCGACTCGGGGGTGCTTCGAGCTGCTCCGCTTCTGACGCAGATGCTACTGCTGCCACCGCGAATACGAGACCGGGTGGGCGGCCACGGATTGGCCCCTGGATACGTCGTGCGGTGGTGGCGCGCTCGGCCCCTGGCCGGGCCGCTCAAGATCATCTGGTTTGTGCTGCTGCTGTACATCGTGGGGCACATCGATGACATCGCCGACTGGGAACATCTGCGGTTGAGCGCGGATCCCGGACCACAGCCTGGCGTAGTGCAGGCACTGCTCAGCAACATCGTGGCTGTGCCGATGTCGGTGCGCCGCTGGGACTTTTCCACGATCAGCAGGGGGACGGAGATTCTCATCTGGGCCCTGATCCTGATCGCTGAGGTGCGGTTCATCAAGCGCGTGAACCTGACCAGTTCCGGCAGAGGCACGACACTGGCCGCCTACGATCTGGAGGGCCTTACCGGGTACGCAGACGGGGACAGCGCCCGCATGGAGGACCGACGCTGCTGGCCGGTCGTGGCCCTGCTGACGGTCGCTGCCCAGTGCGCCTCAGTTCTGCGGCGCTGGGAGGAAACCCAGCCAGACTGCCAGATTCCGCGCGTCTCCGTGCAGCCGGTCGAGCGCGCCATCTGGAGAGCCCACCGCACCCGCCGCGCCAGAGCCAGACGCCACAACGAACGGCAGTTCAAGGCACATGCCGCCCTGGTGGTAGGTGCGCTGCGACAAGCCGAAGCGCAACAGGACTCCAAGCCCGGCCCCGCTCTGGAGGACTTGACCGTGATGCTTCTGACCATCGCCGAACGCTACGCTGAGGGCCGTATTGACAACCTTCTCGACGCAGACCACCTCACAGGCGTGACTCCGGCTGCACCGAGAGAGCGTCTGCGGGGGATCGTGGTGGGGCTCACGGTCGTCCTGGTGATGGCTGGCGCAGCGTTCCTCGGCTTGCCCGACGCGGCTCTCATCCCTCTGCTGCCGGTCGTGGCCATCTTCGTCGCGGTCGTCGTCAACCGCGGGCGGATACCAACCGCGGGGCAGCTCACCGATCTGATCATCCCCCGATGAAGCGGAAGACCTTAAGGAGAAGAGCCCTGTCCTGAAGCCCGGCGGGAATCCGCTCCTACCCGCAGGTGATCGCGACAGCGAACTGGCCCACGGAGACAACGTCGTCTGGCTCGAGGACCCCGACCGCCCCCGACTGCGTCCGCCAGGCCTCGACCAGACCACCCGCCGCCGCGGGCAGGCGTCACGCCGAAAGCCGCGACTTGGAAGGGGGCGAAGGCGAAGCCCAGCCTTGGGGAGCTGCGTCTCCAGGCAGTCGGACGAACCAAAGCCTGGCCCCGGCCCGGCCCGGCCCGGCGCACAGCACCGCCTCCCATGCGCCCTGACCGGTACGGGGCGCGGCGTGGCCCGATGTACAGCCCTCAGCCGCCAGCTGGTCCTGCCCGGTCGGATGGGGAGCTCCACGAACGGGATCAGCATGCTCCGGGGCTCGTCGGCGGAGAGGGCGGCAAGATCATGGGTTTCGGTCTACCCCGGCTGGCCCTCCATCTCGGCCGGTGAGAGGCAGGGACCGTGCCCGGCCGTCCAGAGCCGTTCCATTGGGAGGCCTGAAGCCCTTGAACCGACCGAGGGGTCCTTGAGGAAGCGGGGCCACGGAAACCGCCCCGGGGAGTGCTGTGGGGGTCTTACGCTGAAGGTGATGGCCGGGGTTGGCCCGATCTATTTGCTTGATCTGCTGTCGCCTCGGTTTGGGTGGGTCGATGATGTGGGTCATCGGTGCCGAGACCAGTGAGGCGATGGGAGCAGGCGATGGCGGCCGGATGGGGTTTCCCTCAGCCTGAGGTCCTGCGGGTGTTGTACGTGACAGCGTCTTCGCGTGGGGATCTTCGGGTTGACGAGGAGATCCGTGAGGTCAAGGCGGCGGTGCGGGCAGCGGTGCACCGTGATGGGCTGCATATCGAGCATCTGCCGGCGGCGACCTTGACTGACCTGCTGAACGGGCTGAGCCGGGAGAGGCCGCATGTGGTGAGTTTTTCCGGGCACGCCAGCCGGGACCTTTTAGAGTTCGACACTGGCTCGGATGTTCACAACTCGGGCCACCGGATCCCGGCGGGGGTGTTCGCGCAGGCGGTGGGTGCAGTCGACACGCCGCCGCGCCTTGTCGTGCTCAACGCCTGCAAGTCCCAGGCGCAATTGGATGAGCTGGTGCGAGTGGTGCCGATAGCCGTGGGAATGACTGGCAGTATTGGTGATCCGGCCGCGATCGCTTTCGCAGCACGGTTTTACGCGGCGCTGGCCGACGGGCAGTCTGTGCGCGGCGCCTACCAGCTCGCCAGAGTCCAGTTGGCTGGCGCTAACTGTACGGCAGCCTACGCCGATCTACCGATCCTGGCCCACGGCCCCGGCATCGACCCCGCCAACACCGTGCTCGTTGTCCCCCCTACCAAGCCGGACCCGGCCCAAGGCTGACCGGATCCGGGGCCCGCCAAGCCTCTCCTTTTGGCGTCTCAAGCACCTGGCCGACTGGCCCGCGTGTCTCCTCTGGAGCGCCTCGGCTGCCGTTTCCCATGGTGGACCGGCCGAAAATCCTGGCAGAGCTGCTCGCACGGCTCACCGGTGGCCTCCCGAACACGGCTAAACCTTCTACTGTCGCTCTTATCGGAGCCGGTGGGTTCGGCAAGACCACGCTCGCGATCCAGGCTCTCAACGCGCCAGAGATACTGGAGCGGTTTCCCGGCGGGGCTTGGTGGACGCGGCTGGGCCAGAACGCGACGGGCCCAGCGCTGGCGGCCAAAGTCAACGACATCTACGCGCGAATCAGCGGCAGGCGGGCCCTTGTAACCGACCCGGAGCAAGCAGGCCTTGAGCTGGGCGACATGCTCGACCGGTGTCTGCCCACGCTTCTCGTCATCGATGACGTCTGGCATGCCGGGCAACTGTCGCCGTTCCTGTCTGGCGGTGATCGATGCACCCGGCTGGTGACCACAAGGGTGAGGGATGCCCTGCGGGGAGACGTCTGGCCAATGAGGGTCGACGAAATGAGCAGCGAGGAGACCGGGCGCCTCATCACCCACGGTGTGCATCTGGCCCTCGACGCCGCGGAGACCGAACACCTCGTCAGGACGGTCGGGCGATGGCCGCTGCTTGCCTCTCTCGTCAATGCCCAGCTGCGGATACGTACCGATCGAGGGGCCGCGCCGCATGAGGCGGCCGAGGCCGTCCTGTCTGTCTTGCGCGAGCACGGACCGTCCGGGATCGACGAACAGGACCCGCCAGGGATCGACGAGCACCAGGCACGGGCGAGGGCCGTCCGCCTGACGATTGAGGCGGGGCTGCGCCTGCTTGGCTCCGACCTGAGTGACCGATTCCTCGAACTGGGTATCTTCCCCGAGGACACCGACATCCACCGAGACGTGCTTGCCCTGCTGTGGGGCCGTACGGCTGGGCTGAGTTCAGCGCAGACGGCAGCCGCGTGCGCGGAATTCGCCGCTCTGTCGCTGGTGGCTGATGCGCGTGAGAAACCGCCGCTCATCCGATTGCACGACGTCATCCGCGACTACGCTCGGGCCGAGCTCGGCGTTCGTCAGGCCGATATTCACGAGGTGCTCCTGGAAGCCGCGGCCAACACTCTGCCGAGCGAAGATGACAACACCGCCTGGTGGAAGATTCCCGTACGGGCCGAGTACTGGTGGCAGCACCTCGTCCACCACATGGCACAGGCGCAGCAGCCGCAGCCACTGGAGGCGCTGGTGACGGAGCCACGCTGGATGCTGGCCCGACTGCACGCCTACGGCCCGGCCGCCGTCGAGTCGGACCTCACGCACTCGACTAGCCTGCTCGGGCCGCGGTTGCGGCACCTCATCGCACAGAACGCCCACCTGCTAGCACCATGCCAACCATCGCATGCGCTCTCCTGCACTCTGCTCGCCAGGTTGGAGGCGGTGCCATCCATCGACACCACGCCCGGATGGGCTGGCCTTGGCCACCCCTATCTGCGGCCTCACTGGCTACTGCCTGACCACGTCTCCCATGCCGTCCTGCGTACTCTCAGCGGGCACCGAGGCGCCGTGCGCGGCTGCGCCTTTCATCCTGGTGGGACGATCTTGGCCACCAGTGGCGAGGACGGTCTCGGCCTGTTGTGGGATATACGAGACGGCAGGCAACTGCATGTCCTGGACCCCGGTGGTCAGGTCCCGTTGCGGGCATGCGCGTTCCATCCCGATGGGACCCTGCTATTGACCGTCGGTCATGGCGGCACGGCACGGCTGTGGCACGTGGCTTCGGCCGAACCCGCAGGTGAACTGATCGGCCACCACGGCATCGTGCACACCGCCGCCTTCTCCCCGGACGGCACCTTGGCCGTAACCGGGGGTGCGGACCGCACGGTCAGAATCTGGCGCTTGCCCTCGAAGGAGCGGGCGCACGTCCTGCGCGGGCATCCGGGCGCGGTCCTCGACTGCGCGATCAGCCCTGATGGGAACGTCCTTGCCACCGTGGGCGGCGACCGAAGCGTGCGGCTATGGCACCTAAGTTCTGGCGAACCGTACGACGAGTTGCGGCCCGACGACCCGGCGCGCTTGACAGCATGCGCCTTTAGTGCCGACGGCCACCTCCTGGCCAGCGGCGACGCTGACGGTGCAGTACGTCTGTGGGACTGGGCGAGCGGCCGCCAGGTGAACGGCGCCATGTCCGGCCACGAGGCCGTCACTGCCTGCGACTTCTCACCCGCGGACCCACTCCTGGCTGCCGTCGGCACCGGCGGCCAATCAGCCTGGTTGTGGAACCGGATGACTCGTCAGGAGACGCGCATAGCGCACGGCACGGGAAAGGGTTCACAGTCTTGGGCCTGCGCCTACAGCCCGGACGGGTCACAGCTCGCGACAGGAGACCAAGACGGCTCAGTACGGCTGTGGAATCCATATGCCAGCGCAATCGCGCATGACATACTCGGGCGCCGCCGCGCCATGGACGCCGTTGTGTTCACCCCAGACGGTACTGCGCTGGTGACAACCAACGTAGGCGGCTCCACCTCGATCTGGAACGCGAGCGAGGGAGGGCTGCTGACTGAACTAGACACACATGCCAGACCAGGCACGCCCTGTGCCGTCAGCCCAGACGGGCGCCATCTCGGCGTGGTCGACGACGACGGAACTGCGGGAATCTACGAAAGGACAACTGGAGCCCGCTTGCATCGGCTGGCGGATCCTGCTTACGACATCGGGGCTTGCACGTTCACCTGTGACGGCGGATATCTTGTCACCGGCGGGAGCCGTGGAACGATCACGCTCTGGCGCGTCGCAGACGGTCAGGCCGTCGGCCAGTTCTCCGCCGGTACCTCGTTCATCACGGCCTGCTGCTTCAGCCCAAACGGCACGCTCTTCGCCACCGCCCATGTGGGAGGCGTGAACGTGTGGGACTGGGCTACTCGAAGCCAGCTCCGCACGCATTTTGGCACTCTCAGAGCTATTCCCACCTGTGCTTTCTCACCCGACGGCATGCTCCTTGCCGTCGCGGGCGAAGATCGTTCCGTTCGCTTCTGGCGTGCGACATCCGGCAAGCGCGGCCGCAAGGTGATCCGTTACCCCACTGGCTTACCTTCGTGCGCCTTCAACCCCGTCAGCGGACTGCTGGCAACCGCCGGACACGACGGAACGATCACCGTGTGGGACCTAGACGACGACACCAAACCTGTCGCGGGGACCAGGGTCGCCCTGCCAGTCGGCGGCTGCGCATGGTCCCCAGAAGGCCACCGGCTGGCCGCCGCAGGGCAGGCAGGGCTGTACCTCTTCGACTTCGTCCAGAGGAATTCTCGCTGACCCGGTGGTCACGGCCGCAGCGGAGCTTCCGGCCCCTGCGGCCGATGTGGGAGGGCAGGTCCGGATAAGGCGCCGCTCCAGAGAGTGTGCTGTGCCTCCAGGAACACGTCTGGACCAGCAGCCTGCACCACCGCTGTGGATGGTGTCCCGCACCCCCGCCTCACCGGGAATGCGCCAGATGGGATGAAGCCGCACGTCGCCCACTGCTGTTGGGTCCGTCGGGATCAGCGGTGAAGGTCTTTCACCTCCACTCGAACCACTGCTCTTCACGGCGCACCCACGATGTTCCGGTACACATCCGGCAGCCAACCGCGAGAGATCCTCTCGTGCCTTCTCCAGCCGGAACGCCAACTCTTCGGCCTCAGCTTGAAGTTCCTCCACTCGCTGTCGAGCAGCAGCCTCCCGTGCCTGAAGTTCTTCCGGCAAAGACACTATGGCGCCCCACCTCCGCCACAGTAGAAGTACGACGGCACAACCACACGCAAATCGCGTCTTCGCAGCTCAGCCAGCCCCCGAGAGGATCCGCCCCCCCCGCCAGGGTGGGAGACAGGCCCTGTCTCAAGGAGTCCTCAGTCTGCGTGGTTGGTGGCGCGTACGTGGTGGGGATGCGGGCACCAACGAAGCGGCCGGATGCTGAGGCTGTGCACAGGGCGCGGGTGTTCCTTGCTGGTCGGTAGTGTGGATGTCGGCGAAGCCGATCTTCCCGACGTGCAGGACGCACCAGCCGAACTGCTTCGTGGCGCTGGCCCACTGCGCGGGTGTGCCGGAGCCTGGAGTTCAGTCAGGACCATGGCCCGTGCGGGTGCTCGGATGATGTCCACCAGGCCCCGGCAGGTCAGGGCCGCATGACCGGAGGGCGCGCGTCTGCCCCGGGGGAATGCGGCGGTGAGCCCATGATCTCTCGGTTCAGGGATCCAACCGCGAGCACTTCGCAGCCTCTGTGCCGAAGTCGCCGCCCGCGATAGCCAGGGCCGGAACACCAGTCAGGCGAGGCGTCGCCGAGTGTGCTGAGTAATGCTCGCTCGCACGCTCCGGGCCCATCCACATGGTCGACGAAGTTGGCGATCAGCGCGAGGGCGCAGGTCATAGTGCGGGGTTCGCTGTCGGGGACGGGGCCTGCCTGCTCCCGCCAGGCCACCGGGTCGTTGCCATCAAAGGCGACGCGCACGATCTGGAGGACCATGGGCAAGTCGGCTGGGTCGACCACCTCGTGCCTCTGGGCGATCCTGTCCATCAGCTTATCGGTGAAGCGTTCGACGAAGTCTTCACGGCCCGGTTGGCCGGCGCCGATCTGGTCGAGGGCCCCGGCTATCAGAAACACAGTTCCGCGGAGGAGTTCGCCCGTGCCGTACAGGGCTGTGGCCGCGGTGATGCGCTTACTCAGCACGGGCCATGACCTCTGGTCGTCTGCCGTACGAAGGATTGTTGCCTGGTCCCACGCCGCCTGCACCGTGCCTACCTTGGCCCGTGCGCCTCTCACCGTCACAAGGCCGGGCGTAGGCGCGCGGAGCGGGCGTGCGGGTGGCGATGGCTGGGATCAGGCCCGAACGAGGACGCCTGCGGCGTATCCTGAACTTGCAGTGGTCAGCGGAGAGGGGGCCACAGGGCGTGCAGGTCGCGGGCGTCTCGGTGGGCGAGTTCGGCAGGATTGGGGGCCGCCGTCCACTGGTGGCGGGCGCCCGCCTGGTGGGGAGGGCGGGACAGATCCCGTCTATTTTTGCAGGTTCTCACCGCTCGTTGCCTGCGCTTCTGCCTGACCTTGGGTGTCTCGCGGCCGCACACCGTGTCGGATCGGAGGGATACCGCACACCTGGGGGGTTCCAGTCCCTGGCTGCCGTGGGTGTTCCCGGTGGAGATCCCGTTGGAAAGCTGCACGCATGTCCCCGGCAGGCCCGTGCCGGTGCCCTTTTTCTCAGGCTGGGATCCAGCCGGGTTCGGGGTCGGTGGGGTTGGCCAGGACCGCGGTGAGGCGCTCGGCTGTGGTGTAGGGGAGGCGGGGGTCTGCGAGGAAGGCGGAGGGTTCCACGGTGCGGGTGACGATGAGAGGTAGGACGCGCCAGTTCTGCGCAGGGGTGATGCCGCAGAGGCTGGCTGCCTGGTGGGGGTGGGCTGCGAGGGTGGCGGTCTTGGCCAGGAGTTTGTCGCAGTAATCCCGTGTGAATTTCTTGATGTGCTGGAGGAGTGCGGGTGCTGCGATGGCTGGTGTGGGGTTCTTCGCTTCGATCACCCACAGTCGCCCGGTCGTCGGATCGGCGACGAGGAGGTCGATCTCTCCGGCCAGTTCATGAATGCCGTGGGCGCGGGCGGTCTTCTCCAGGAGTGGAGACCGGTGGGCGTACCCCGCGGCACGGACTGCTTCGGCGATCTCCCGCTCCAAGTGCTTGTCGAGCTGCTGGCGGTGGCGCAACAGTGCCTGGGTGATCTTGTCGGGAAGGTCAGGGTGCGGGAGCCGGCCTCCGTCGAGGTAGGCCGCGTAGGCATCGCGCGCGGCGCAGGCGAGCCAGGGCAGGACGAGCAGTGTGTCGCCGACGGTGATGAGGGGCTGGATCAGGGGGCGGGAGCGGCGCTCGACTTCGGTGTAGGGGTGGGAGCCACTGCCGGCGGCGTTGCCCGTGTGCAGCCGGAGGCGGGCAACGGCCGCGCGGATCTCGCTGGCGGGAAGGTCGGACCACGAGGCGGCTTCGGCCGCCAAGTCCTCGGTGGTGACGGCGGCGATGCCATCGGGGTCGGTGGGCCAGTCGGCTGCGGTGGCAAGGACGGCACCGAGTGCAGAGAAGCCGCAGCCCCATTCTTCGTGGAGCAGCCGGTCGGCCCGTGCGAGCTGGCTGCCCGCTGGTAGCTCGGGCGGGGTGAAGGCGACTTCGGTGCGGGGAGGCGGGGCGGCGAGTACGGCGGCGCCATCGGTGAGTGCAGGCTCGGCGGCCATCAGCCGGGCAGTCAGGAGCTGTTGCCGGGCTTGGTGGTAGGCATCGGCATCGAAGCCCAGGTGTTCGTGCTGCTCGGGGCTGCTGTCGGCGTCCGTGTCGTCGGTGTCGGGGCCGGTGGTGAGGGTGAAGACGCCGCTGGGGGCGATGTCCAGGCGGAGGTCGTGCAGGCGCCGGGAGGCGGCGACCGCGGTGAGCCCGCTGCGCAGCACGAGTTCGGCCA
The DNA here is from genome assembly GCF_002846415.1 of Streptomyces sp. TLI_146. Classification (NCBI taxonomy): domain Bacteria; kingdom Bacillati; phylum Actinomycetota; class Actinomycetes; order Kitasatosporales; family Streptomycetaceae; genus Streptomyces; species Streptomyces sp. TLI_146. The sequence goes on along the minus strand of NZ_PJMX01000001.1, from coordinate 196,880 downwards.
GCGCCGCGAGGTCGGCGATGGCCAGGACGTCCACGGCCCTTTCTCCGGAGGGAGGGCTCGTGAGCGCGTGTTGCAGGAGCAGCTGCAGGGCAGTGGTGCTGCGTGCCCCGTCGGCCTGGCGCCGGTGGGCCTCGTAAGTCCAGTTTTCCGCCCAGGGGGTGGCGAGGTTGACGGCGCTCTGCTGGGCCGAGCGGGTCCTGTCGGCCCAGGCAGCGTTCAACTGCCGCGCCAGCTCTGGCATGAGAGAGGGCTGAAAGGCACGGATCTGCTGGTCCAGTTCACCTTCCAGGGCGTGCAGCAGCTGCTCGCCGGGCCCGCCCCGGCGATATGCGTCCGGGCCGCGCCAGCTGCCCGCCGGCACCTCGGCAGACCGTACTGCGGCGGCCGCGGCGCGCAAGGCCCGGGCATGCACGTGAGGGGAGTTCGGCAGGGTGAAGGCAGGGGCGGTGGCGGGCCACGCGTGGGTGGCGGCCGTGAGGCGAAGGACCGGGTGGGTGCTGTTCCAGGCCGCGCTGAAGGCCTCGGCACCGGTGCCCGGCTTGGCGCCGCGGCCGAGGCGGACCTGCTCGATGAGGTGGTGCAGGAGCCTGCCCACGATGGCGTGACCTTCGCGGCCGTCTCCCGAGAACGCGGCGAGCAGCGGCGGGTCGATCTCGATGCCGATCCGCCCGGTGTCCGCATCCACGCTGGATCGAAGCAGCAGCCACTCCTCAGAGCCTCGCTCGCCGTCACTCCTCATTCCGCAAGGCGGGGTGGGCGATTGGGGGCTGGCCGGGTGCGCGTGGGCCTGGCGAGCGACGCTCATCTGCACCAGGAGCGGTGCACCGTGAGGGAGGGTGGCATGTGTAACTACCGGTCCCAGGGTGGTGAACGTGGTGCGCAGTGACTCGGCCAGTCCGCTCATCGCCACCACGTCCAGGATCGCGCCTGGCCCCCTGTCCGGAACGGCGACGATCACCAGCGGTGGGAGGGTGGCCGCCCGCACCATCACGAGCCCTTCCGGCGTGGCGTGATCAAGGTCGGCGTACGTGCCGGCCGCGCCGCCCTGCGCTGGGCTGAGCCGCGTGTGCAGGAAGTCTTCGGCAGGCGGCAGCTGGACGGCGGCCAGGACCTCGTCGACGCCCGACCAGGCAGCGGCCCGGTCCCAGACCTCATCGCGCACGGATTCGGTGGCCACGCCCGCGACGTTGTCGCCATCGGGGCCCGGGACCAGCAGCGCGCCCGTACGGTGCCAGGCCGACCATGCCGTGAGGGCGTCCCGGTAGCCGATGCCGTGGATGCCTGGGTGTTGCGTCAGCTCCAGGACGAACAGGGCCAACAGCGCGAGGTTGCCCTCGGCGTCGTGCAGGATTTCGGCCACCTCCTCCACGTGCAGGTAGAGGGTGTCGTAGACCAGCTCGGGCCCCAGGAACCGTGGGCCGCCATAGACCACGAGCCGTCCGCGGTCTTGCGCGGTGTCGGCGAGCGCTGCGCGGCCTTCTTCCAGACGAGTGGCCAAGCTGCTCTCCGCGACAGCGCTGACGATGGCGATGTCGTAGCGATGGCTGGGTGAGGACAGCACACACACCGGACCCGGCCGGGCGGGGACGGTGTCCAGCCCCAGCAGGCGGGCCAGCCGGCCAACGGTCAGATCCTGCATGCGCGCCTCGGACGCTTTGAGAGCATCGGGAGGCAGCAAGGAGAGGAGGCGGGCGACGGCCGGGGCAACCGCGTCTGTCGCCGCACAGGCCGGAACGGGAAGGCACCGACCATGCGCGCTCAGCGCGAGCACCGGGCCGAGCAGGGGCGCTTCGGGGTGGTAGCGCAGTTTCAGATCCTCGATGCGGCACGTCAGCCACTGCAATGCCCGCCCAGCGCGCTCCGGGCAACGGCACAGGGACACCAGTGCTTGCGGATCGGCACGGGCAACCTCGGCAGCCGCGTACACCTCGGCGGCCGTGACCTCGCAGGCGAGCGGGCCTGCCTCCTCACTATCCCCGGCACTATTCGGCTCCGGCCAGGCTGCCGACAGGGCCCTCAGGCTCCGATCGCTCAGCCGCAGAGCCAGCTCAAGGACATCCTCCACCCCGAACCCGACAACCTTCCGCAAAGGCCCGTCCACAGCCCCCGCAGTCAGCTTCAACGAGCGCAGGAACAGCAACGGGTGAGCAAGCTGCCCCGGGTGCACCAGCAGACGATCCTCACCCATCGAGAACCGTACTCGGCCGCGAACGTCACTGGGATCCCGCTCGGTCACCACACCGCGTCCAGGCGCCGCGCGCCCAGCGGCTTCCATCAGCAACGACAGGTCGCCAGCACCAGCTGGAACACCGCCTCGGGCGGGGGAGCGCAGAACGCGAGAAAACAGCAACAAGAGATGATCATGAAAGCGGATGGCGCCCGGTGAGGCGAGCGCTGCCTGAAGCAGGACGATGAGTGACTCGGTCGAAAAACGCGCCAAGGCCCGGTCGAGGACCTTCCACTCCACACGTCGATACTGCGTGGAGGTGAGGCGCCTAGCGGCCATCGCATGTCCATTCCCCGTCCGGAGTGATCTGCACCGACAGACTGACAGACAACTCCCCAGCCAGAGGCCTGATTTGCTTCGGCCTCTCTCCAGCCTCCAGAAATGTGCTGTCGGCGACTTTTCGAGCGTCGCCGACAGATGACCAGGGCGGGTGCTGAGGAAGACGTATCCGCGCTTTGTCGTAACGGGTCGCGACGGCGCGGTAGTTCTTCAGCTTGTTGATGGCCCTCTCGACGGTCGACGTGGGCAGAGCCCTGGGGCGATTTCATGCGTGGCGCGACCCTAGTCACCTCCATGGTCGACGTGTACGGACGAGCGGCCGCTGAGCGGATCTACGGCGCTGAACTGGTGCAGCATGCACTCCGCCTGGCGATCGGCAGCCGCAGCTCGCTGATGTCGTTGGGATACGCGGAGGAAGGCATGATCGCCGCATTTAGGTGCTGTTGATCCGGTATTGAGTCGTGATCCTTTAAATGGTCCCTGTCCGACTCCCGGGTCCGACCGGGAACAGCACTGGGATACAAGGAGATCACTATGTCCATCGCCCGCAGGAGAACGAGGCTCGCGGGGGCCGTGCTCGGTATGACAGCCCTGGCCGCGCTCGCCTCAACTGCGACGGCCACCGCCTCGCCCTCTCGCTCCCCGAACGGAACTGTCGCCAGAGCCGCAGCAGCGGGCGGCACGACCGGCCTCCAGTACTGGGTCAACTGTGAGGAAGGGAGTGACGGGATGGGCACCAACCCGACGATCTCCACGATCCTCACCGGCAAGCGCATCGTCCAGGGGTCGGCACGTCAGGGCAACACGCTGGTGCTCGACTTCAAGTACACATACGTGCACGTCATTCCCAGCCCGTGGGGCGGCACCCCGTCCCGCGTCGCCGTAGAAGACGATCTCTCCTGCGGGAAGAGCTTAAGCAGCGGCAACATCCTCTTCCACACCCGCAACGGCAAGGTCGTGAACCCGTAGATCTCTGATAGGCATCAGCCCTGCTGGGCAGTCCTGTCTCCAGCGCTGCCCAGCCGATGCCCCTCAGTGAGAGCTGTTTCATCTCCCTGACAGGGTGTTCAGACATGGTTCGAGGCCCGTACCGACTGATCGGTGCGGGCCTCGCTCAACTGCACGTGCGCGCCGCTGAGGCGGCCTGTCTTTGAACCCCCGCCTGCGCCCCGGCGGCCTACACGCACGCTCTATCAGCGGCGCCCGACCTCCGGGCGGACGACGGGGGTTCAAAGACGGGTTCTGGCCTCTTCGAGGTTGTCCGAGTCATCGAAGAGGTAGGCAACCGCAGCACGGGCTACCGAGAGCTGTGCCGTCAGCTTTCGGGCATGCCTCTCGTCGTTCGCGCGTGTGGACCGAGCCCTCAAGATCAGGAGGCCCGCCTTCATCTTCGTGAAGAATGCGTCGGCTTCCTGCCGGACCGCCCTGCGCAGCAACAGCATGTCGACGAGGTTCTCCGTGCGCCGGACACCTCGCCGCGCCCATTTCCTCAACCTCGGAGTCACCTCGATGGACTGCTCAGTCTCCTTCAGCAACCTCTTCAGCTCCGCGAGAGCCTTCAATGCCCCCGCAAGAGCAGGCCCGACAAGGGCATCCGGCTCCGGCACGGTGGAGAGCATCGGCACCTGGCGCTCCTCAGTCGTCTCGTCGCCAGACTCCATCATGCAGACCAGCGCCTCGCGGACACGGCGGACACTGTCTGGTTTCTGTGCCGCCTCAATGGCATCGACGAACTCGGTGTGAGCGGCGGCCAGCAACTGGTCGAGGCGGCCGTCGTCCTTGGTTCGGGCGCTTTCGTCGAGCGTGAAGTCACGCATCCTCTTCTCCTTCCGCCCAGCCGAGCGCGACCTTCAGACGTGCGCGTGCACGGGAGACTCTCGTGTAGACAGTGCCGAGTTCCACATTGAGCGCCACAGCGATCTCGCCCGCGTCGGCGTCGCTGAGCACGAACGCCATCACGGTGCGCTCGCCTGATGGCAGCTGCGCGACCGCCTCCCTGATCCTCGCGGTCATCTCGGACAGCTCCACGCACCTCACGGGGTCAAGGCCGCCGGGCAGCACCGGCAGTTGATCCATCGGCACCTCACGAGTCCGTTCCCCCTGCCTCAGATAGGCATGAAAGGCGACCGTCCGCAGATAGGCATGGGGGAACTCGATGGACCTCCACAGGTGAGGTAGCAACTTGAGCAGGCAGTCATGCGCCAAGTCGTCCGCGTCGTGCAGGTCCGCCCCCAGGTACGCCAAAAACGCTGTCAGATGCTTCTTCTGCGCACGATAGAAGGCAGGGAAATCATCGCGCCGTACGGTCTGCTCCCGCAGGGAGCGTCCCTCCTGCTGGCGCGGGAAGGACTCTTCCTGCCCGGCCTGCACCGGGGCTTCGCTCATGAGACCGCCTCACTCAACGGCAGTTTGACGGTGACGCACCGACCGTCGGGGTGCTGCTCAGTGATCTCGCTGCCGGGCGGCAGCAGACCGATGGTCGCAATCAGTGCCGCGTACTGCTCCTGCTCGCGACGGACCTCCAGCTCGACACGGCGCCGATGCATCCGCGCACTCAGCCAGACGTATCCCACCCTGGACACCGACGCAACCGCGCCAACGCCCGCAGTGACGGTGACCGGATCCATGAAGCGCTCCCTCTTCTCCGCAGCGCGTTCCGAGCGCCGCACACCTCCCTAAGCCAGAATCCGCTCCGGACTTACATCCACTTCTGAAACTTCGTAGGAACCCACAAAGGGGAGACGGCCGATAGGTCCTCTCGGAGTGTCTGGTCATCTCCTCACCAGGGCCTGCCGAACAGCGGCCCTGAGCACTCCGTCTGCCCCATCGCTTTGGATACCGCCGCGACGTTCTCGTACACGAAGCCGTGCGCTTGCTCGGGCCTCCTGGCCTGGATCGCTGCGCACATCTCCCGGGTGACGCGGTGCCCGTTGAATGGCGGCCAGCCGTCCACTTCGGTGCGCAGGGACGTGTTGTCCCTGCCGAGCACGGCGGCGGCCAGTCCCGGGCCGTGGATGCTGAGAGCCTGTCGTTGACCCGTCGCCTGCGCCCCGGCGGCCGGCACGCACGCGCTCTCCCCCCCGCGCCCCCCTCCGGGCGGACGACGGGGGTTCACAGGCAGGCTCTGAAGCACCGCGAGACCGGCCGCATCCACTTGTGCGACATCCCGTGAGTTCCTGTGAGATCCGCCTGGTCCTTGATTTCCATGGCCTCTGCGTGTTTATGACTCCCGCCGGGGGGCCTCCCCTCGTGGTGGCACGCCCAGATGACCAGGGGAGCGTTGGAACCGACGCAGTACCTGGTGACTGGCACCCCTGGAGTCGACTCAGTGCCAGCGAGAAAATCACGGCGGCTGGCGTGATCGGCATGCCCCCGATACGCCAGAAATCCACCACGGCTTGATCTTGGAGTCTGGGCGGTCCGTTACGACGCGGCGTCCCAAGCTCGGAGACGGGCTCTTGTGGCCGCGACATTGTGGTTCGCCGTAGCGGGCCGGTCTCATCTGCGGAGCGGCTGGCGCCAGACCTCGGAGAAGTTGTGCAGCTGCACTTCGCGAACCACCGCGCCGTGTGGCAGGTCGGGTATGTGGCCGAGGTTGATCGGGCCTTGCTGGAGGACAACAGTCCCCAAGAGTCGGGAGGAGTGCCACCGGGTCAGGACCAAGTCGCCGTCAGCCGCGACGGTCATCATGCCCCTGCTCGCGGAGAACGCCGCCCTCCGCGAGTACACCACGAACAGCTCGGCCGGTGTCCCCCAGCTCCCGCTCAGCCGGGCACGCGCTACCCGCGAGTGACCGACCTGACCTCCGCTAATGCGATTGCTTGTATGCCGTCATGACTTCGGAAAACGGGATGCGCATCTTGTAGAGATGGCTATGCTTTTCCATGCTCGCCACAATTCCCAGGACTGCATCCCGTGAGGGAGGGGGCGTGATGTCCCTTATTTGTCCCGCTGTAGCGAGATTCAGAAACTTGGCAATCGAGGCTTGCCTATTCAATGAGCCACGCAGCATTAGCAACGTTAGCCATCCCAGGGAGTCCTGCACCCCACTTAGGGCGGCAAGGAAGCTGACCCTCATTAGGCGGTAAGCCGCAACATCGTTCTCGGGCGTATTCAGCAACTCGACATCCGCCTTGTATTGCATCTCGGCAGGCATCGAAAGGGAAAGGTTTGGGTAGTTGGGGCGCTCAGTAACGAGGTCCACATACCGAATATCAGGCTCCTCGCGCAGGGGGGCCGAGGGCGCTGTTTCGTAGGTGAACGCATCGTCGATGATCTTCGCGACGTCGGTAGGGTTGGCCCACTCAGTGAGGTCGCCCAGACGGGGAACTGCACCGAGACCCCATGCGAAGTAGCCCAACTCTTCAGACTGGACGGCCAGTTGTGCTTCCACCGTAGATCACCTCCTCGGTCACCCTGTGGAGATCGTCGTATTTTACTAGAGAGACCCTTCGGATCAGTTCCGGGGTGACCGCACGGGGCACCCCGATCTCATTGAGCCACGGCTTTTGGTCTGCCCACAAGTCATACTTTCTTCGAACGCTGTTGAAGTCGAGCGTGTCACCCAGGCCGCAATCATTAATCTCGATCACATATCCGGGCGTGTCATCTTCAAGTGCAAAATTAAGAGCGACGCTCTTCGTCGACGCGAAGGAGACGTAAGGGCTGAGGGTTCGGGTGTCCTGATAAGAAAGTAGTAGATTGAACAGCCGATCCTTCGCCGTCTTGGATCGTCTGTCGATTTCGACTTGTCTCAACGCCCAAGCAATTTCTTCCAGCTCATGTTCTGTGCACTTTTCGGGATCTCGCGATTCGCGCATTGTCATCGCCAGAATTGGCATACCTGGCGTCCATTGCTTCTGTCCCCGAAATAGCTTTCTCGCCACGGCCATGGCTTCTCCCGGTAGGAATTGCCTTCCTAATAGGTTAGGCGCAAGATCTGGATCGCGCAGCCTGGACAAGAACCGGACACTTCCACGCAGGAGAGTTGACGAGACAGCACTGCCTCCCCCCTTGATGCCCGATCGCCTTCAGGCGAGTCAGCGGCCCAGGTCAAGCCCCCAGTGGCTGTGCGATGAGTGCGACTGCCATATCGCCGCCCAGCGCCACCACTTCGACGCCGCCGAGTCGATCGAAGCCAAGGCCGCCGCCTGGGCCGCGCAGAAGGAACTCGACCTCGTCCCCGGCGAACTCGGCGTCGTCCAGGAGCGCGTCCTCAGCGGTCACGACTGGCGCCGGCGCCGCGCGTCGCTCGGGTTCGTGCGGGGCAGTCCTTGGGATGCAGGCGGGAAACTGTACGGGCCGATCAAGGACTCCGTCGCCGCTCAGCGCGCCGCCGAGACGGCCTCCGACGGCGACGGCCCGTTACGGATCGAGCGGTTCGTGAAGCGGTTTGCCGACTGGGCCCGCTGGTACAACACTGCCCACCGTCATCGGATGCTCGGCGGGCCGACCCCGCTCCAGGCGTGGCAGGAGGACATCGCGCCGCTGTGGCGCATCGGTGCCGACCAGCTGCGCCATCTCATGCTGGCTGGGGCCGAACGTGTCGTGGAGAAGGACGGCATCAGCTTCCGCTCACTCACCTACATGTGTTGTTCCGTCGATGAATGCTTGAGTGCACTCGTTGATGTGTGCCTGCATACCCTCGGCTTGGCTGTGTGCTGAGCCAAGGACGGTCTGATGCGTGACGCTGGCGGTGAGGAGCTGCTGGACGGTTACGGTAGCGAGGTTCGTGTCGTCACAGGCCAGCTTTGCGCGGTGAAGGAGAGCGCCGTTGATGTCCGCCTCTTTGAGATTGGCCAGCTGCAAGTCTGCCTCTTGGAGACGAACGTCACGAAGGCTGCTGCTCACCAGGTCTGCCCTGACGAGAGTGGCATCAGTGAAATCGCATCCGGCCAGATCGACATGATCGAAGTCCGCCCTGTCCAGGTTGGACTTGATGAACTGTGCGCCGGGCAGATGGGCGTTGCGGAGCCGGGCACCGCGGAGGTCGGTGTAACTGAGATCGATCTCGGCCCGCTCGCTGGGATCTGGGGGACGTCTGGCGAGGATGGTCAGGGCCGTTTGCACGTCGTCGCGAAGACGCCACTCGTCATCATCGGGCCGCTGGCGAGAGTACGCGCGGATGTAGGCCGACAGCAGCTGGACCACGGTGTCATGGTCCTTTACCGAATCCCTCATGATGCGCTCCAGGGCATAGAGACCGCCCAGTCGCAGATTCAGATCGCCCTCGGCGAGCAGACTGACAGCCTTGACCAAGTAATCCGTCAGATGAGCTTCCCTGGCCAGCGCTTCCTGGCGGCTGTCATGCTGACGGTTATGCTCCAGAGCATCCTGCGCCACCCGCAGAGTTCGTGAGGTGAATACCAGGCTGACCGCTCCCGCTGCAGCGACCAGCAGCGCAGCCAGCGCGGTTCGGAACCCGGACACTACCGTCGCTTGAGGGCCCGCCTCTTTGAGGTGGCCCAGTTCGGCATGGTCCAAGAACCAAGGTGCCCGCCACATCACCATCAGAAGTAGGGCGAAGACACCGACGAGTATCAAGCTGAGCTTGAGATGCGAGAGAGTTCCCCGCCGTGACGAGTTGGCTGCCTGGCCTCCAGGCGGTTGTGGGGGCGGTCCTCCCGCCGACGTGGTGATCCCGGACCCGGACCCTGGCCCACTCGGCACTGTTGTGCTCATCGTCGTCTCCCTTGGCGGTCGGCGGGCTTTGCACCCGCCTCATGCCCATCAGGCTCTTCGGCCATTCCATTCCAGGAAGTCATCTGGAGCGAGGGGAAGTTAGCCGCGGTGCGCGAGGGGGTGTTGCAGGCGGGGGCGTTGCGGGCCCGGCACGCTGGGTAGACCACGGCGTTCATCGTCTCCTCGATCCTGCACCCCCGTCACGCGCAACCTGGGAGAAGTGACCGTGACGCGCAAGCAACCAGCCGATGCTTGGTGGACGTTCGCCCGGACTCACCTGCCGTCCATCACCCGAGAGTGGCCACTTGGTCCCTGCCTAGGAGAGCCAGATTCGACTGGTACGCAGGGAACCGTCTGCCACGATGGGGCAACTGGAATGGCGGATGCCGGTGAGTAACCGGGGGTTGACTCAGCTGTGTTCCAACCCTCCCTGCCCGGCTGTTCGGTGGGGGAGCCGGCGGTCTTGTAGGTGCCTTGACGGTGGGGCTGGATGGCTTCGCCCGGCGGTTTACGTGGTGGTACTGGCGTTGTCTGTCTGGCCCGGTCTGTGAATCGGGCTTGTTGGTTGTGCCATCGGGCGCGTTCGGCGTTGTGGTGTCGTCGGCGGCGATGGGCGGTGCCGTGCACGCCCAGGCGCTTTGCCACGTCGGTCCAGTCCGCGGCCGGCTGTTCGCAGTAGGGGCCGCGCTGGCCTGTTCCGGCGAGAGCGTCGGGAGTCAAGTGCAGGAGTTCGCCTTCGCGTTGGATGAGGCCGAGGTGGGTGAGCGTGTTGGTTTGGCGGTAGGCGGTGGCGCGGGAGATGGACGCGGATCCTTGGAGTTCGGCCAGGGTCTGTCCGTCGTGTTCGGCGAGTGCGGCGAGGATGGCGAGTCCGCTGCTGCTGAGTCCGCGGTGGGCGAAGGCGTCGAGGGGCATGAGTCGTGCGGCGGTGTGGGTGTCGAGGTCGGCGTCACTGTCGCCGTGGCCATGTTCGCCCGTGGGGTGGTGGGTGTGTCTCATGGCGGGTCCACTCATGGCCCCCCCAGCCTGCGGCCGTTGGGGGGTGGACTCATCGTGCGACAGATTGAGGGGGCCGGTGCCGGTGGGGGCGAGGAGCATCCAGCGGGCGCCTTGGGTGGGGGAGCCGTGGTCGAGCTGGCGTAACAGCCGTGCGTGCTGGAGGCGTTGGTTGGAGCGGTGGGTGGTGGTGCGGGCGCAGCCCATGCGTTCGGCGAGGTCGCGTTCGGAGACGGTGTGGTCCCATCCGCCTGACCGGGCGCAGATGTCCAGCCGGGCGAGGAGATTACGCAGGTCGGTTTTGGCGGCGGTGCCGGGCCAGGGTGTGCGTTCGATGCGGGTGCGGTAGGCGGCGAGGGCGGCGTGGAAGTCCTGCCGGCCGCACAGCGGGTCACGGCCATTCTGGAGGTAGTGGTGGGCGCCGTCGAAGGCGCGGTGCAGCCAGGTGACAGCGGTGTCGTAGCCGCGTCGGTGCTGGAGGGCGCGGGCGGGCTTTCCGGCCGGGTAGGGGCCGTCCAGGAGGACTTGGACGAACGCGGCCCGGCTCCAGCCCGCCTGCACCGCCCCTGCGGCCACAGCGCGTGTGAGCGCCCAGGCGTGGTCGGAGGCTGCACTGTTGTGGCCGCCGCGCTGCCGGGTTGGGCTGGTGTAGGCGCCGTGCCGGTCGCCTTCGGTCAGGAGCTGGTGCATGCGCGGGGACAACGCGCCCAGCGCATCGAGCAGATCCGCGGGCCGGGTATGCCGGTGAGCGCTGAGCGGTCCCGGCCGGCTGGGCGGGGGCCGCAGGCGCTGGTGTTCACGGGTCGGGGCGGCTGTCGCGGCTTCGGGCGAAGGGGTCAACCCGCTGTCCCGGGCCGGGGGGTGCGGGGCTGTGTCTGCGGATTCTGTTGGGGTGTGGGTCCAGGTCAACTGGCCTGTCATGCCCGGCAACGCTAAGCGCCCCGCTGGTGCCTGAGGTATTGTCCCGGTGCACCATCGGGGGTGGTTGGTCTGTCGCCTGTGCACGAGAGCCGGCGTTTTGTTTCCGCCCCTGCACCATGTGCCGCAGCCCGGTTGCCATGTGTGCACCACGGCTCGTACCAGCATGCGCGCCCCTCTCGTCGCCGGGGCACCGAACGGTGCCCACCTGGCGTCCACAGTCACCGGGCGGGGCGACTCCAACGCGGCGCCGGACATCTCCCCTGCTGTGCAGTCATTGCGGATTGCGGGCAGGGGATGGCCGGCCACCGCGAACGATCCGAGTGCCGGTAGTTAGACTCGGCCGCCGTGTGGTCGAAGGCGGCAACCAGGGTCCACGATGAGCACGGTGTCCCGGTGAAACCGCCTGCGGGGCCGGAGCGCGAGCAAACCCGAGAGGGCTGATGTTGCGGCCGGCCGCGGACGTGGAGACGCCGAAGAACAGGGCGAGCTGGCACAGCCGCATGTGGGTGCGCCAGTACGCCGCGCCCCCCTGGGCCTCCAGTGCCGGTCCTGGAGCCTCTGCTTCCGCGGCTGGCCTCGGCGGACTGCCCCCCTCACGTCGGAAGCAACCTCACCCACTGACGCAACAGTGCGGGCTCAGCCCGGTGAACGGGCAGTCCAGGACGCCTGCAACGCCGTGATCACCTCAGACATGGCGAGATCCTCACACGGTTCCCGCTGGTACCGGCGTGCTGATCACTCACTGGACAGGCGCAGATCCCCGGACCAGGTGTCACACCGGACACGTCCGGAGCCGAAAGTGATCTCCAGCGCGAGCCGTCCGAGGTCCGGGTCCGTTTCTTCGCGTACCGCCAGGACTCTTTCGCCGAGGTGGCTCGCGAACGGGGTCTCGCCGTGAGCTGGCGCCACTTCGATGCGGCCCAGCTCCGCCATGTCGTATCCCCTGAAAGGAAGCGATGTCTCCACGATCAGGCACCAGTCCGAGCCCGTCGTCACGTGGGTGGCGGCCTCCGCGCTGTCAATCAGCCACACATCCAGCGGACCGGACCGCTGCTGCCCACCGTACAGGTGCCACGATGCCAGCACTCCTTCAAGGCGTCGCCCGACCAGGTAATCCGGACGCACACCGGCCCCGTGCAACGGGCACTCGTTCCACCGCTTCGACTCCACCCAGCGACCGTACCCTCAGACAAAGCCCCAGCTCACGCGCTTATAAAGGACAGTCCTCAGACGGCACTGAGGCCTTCCGGGTGTTGAGGAGTTCGTGGATCAGTTGTTCCGTCTCGGTCTCCAGGGAGCAGTCGAGTGTCTGGTTGACTTCTTGGATGCGGTTGATGGCGGTATGGAGGCCGGTGCGGTTGCCGCATGCTGCTTCCAGCCGGATCCAGTCCCGGTAGAGCACTTCGGCCGATTCGTCGGCGTCGAGTCCGGTCATGATGGCGTGGCGTGCGGCGCTCAGATCGTGGTGGGGGCCGGGTGCGGTGCGGTGGACGGCGATGGTGTGGGCGACGTCGATGATCCGGGTGAGCATCTCCTGCTGCAGGGGCTCGGCCCAGGGCAGCGGCCGGCCGCCGAACGGTGTGCCCCGTACCAGTGCCAGGGCCGTTTCCAGGTCGGTGAGGCCTGCCAATCCCAGTGGCATGGCGCGTTCGGCGAGGTGCAGGAAGTGGCTCCAGTCGCAGCGCACGCTCGGGTCAAGCCGGTAGGGGTCTTCGCCGGTCTTGCGCCGGGGGACGTAGAGGGTGCCGCAGGGGTCGCTGCCCAGGCAGTGGCGCAGGCCTTGGAGTCGTGCGTTAAGGGTGCGCGTGGACCAGGGGTGGGCGGGGTCCATGTCGGCGCACAGGACATCGGCGTTGTGTCCGGGCCGGAAGTAGAGCAGGGCGGCGAGTTGTTTCATTTTCGGGCCGTGGCCGGTGTTGTCCACGCCTGTCACTTCCAGTGGGCCCAGGACGCGGATCTCGGGGGTGTGCAGGCCGGGTGCGGCGTGTTCAGCCGCCGTGGTGGGGCCCCCTTGCAGGCTGGGGGCTGCGGGGGTGTTGGCTTGCGCGGCCTGTGGGCTGGTGGGGGAAGGAGCGGGCGGTGGGGAGGCGGGGGTGCGGGGACTGGCTGCTGGGGTGCCGGGGCCGGCTTCAGTTTCGTGTGGCGGTGATGGTCTGGGGGTGGTCTGGAGGCGGATTACGGAGGGGGCGGTGGTGGCGGCGAGCAGGGCCGGGAACACCTCGTTGCTGGCCTGCGTGGCCGCTGTCGGCTTCGGAGTGGGGGGCGTGGCGGCTTTGCGCACAGGGGGTTCCTGGGATGGTGCCGGGTTGCTCTGCTGGATGGTGCCGGGCTCGTCCGGGACGTCCTTCCAGGCTCCTTCGGCTGGGTGGGGTGGCTGTGCGGAGGCTTTGAGGGCGGTGGTGATCTGCTGGTAGGCGGCCTGTTCCAGGCGCTGCACGGTGATCGTTGTGCCGGTGCAGTCGAGGGCCTGGGGTTCGTTGAGGGAGGCGTTGAGGGTTTGCGCCTGGGGGAAGTGGCCGCACGTCGTACTCGCCGGGGCGATCAATGTGACGGACAGGGAGCTAGCTCTGCCGATCAGGTCGGCGAACTGCCAAGAAATGTCCGGGTCCAGCGCGGATGCGCACAGCAGCACGTAGGGATGATGTGCTGTGTCGGGTATCTGATGTGTTTCCAGCAGCTGTTCACTCAGGTCGCGCAGCGCGTGGGCGGCTTGGCGCAGGTGGGTGATCCGCGCGGTGGGCAGCAGCTGCGGTAGCTCCTCACCGAACCCGACGATGACAATCTCGGTGGTGGCGGCCCAGGGGCTCATGGCGAGTTCGAGGGCGAGGGAGGTACAGACCTCGGTGATGTGGAGCGGGGCGCCGTCCAGCAGCAGGGCGGGCAGCTGTGCGAGGTTGAGGAGCAGCAGGTCGCCCGCTGTGGTGCTGCCGATGGTGACCAGTGCGGGATAGGGCGGCGGTATCTCCCGGACGGCCTCCTCGTCCAGGAGGGTGGCGTCAGCGGGCACGACCCACCAGCCGTCCTGCCCGGCGGTGAAGGGTGCTACCGGTTCCTGGCCTTGGTTGTCGGGCAGTACCTCGATGGTCCGGGTCCCGATCCGGGCGGCCCGCAGCGGTGGCGGCAGCGCGGTGTCGTCGTCCTGCTGGGTCAGGTGGTGGGCGAGGGTGCGCAGGGCCGCGTCCAGGCGGGATGCGCTACCGGTGTCGGCGGCCGCCGCCAACTGGGCCTCGGCCGTGGATGTCTGAGGGGCGATGGCGATCGTCTCGCCGGGTTTGCGGCGGCGGCGCTGCAGGGTGCGGCGCAGGGCGAGCGCGCCGGTGACAGCAGCTGCGAGCAGGGCGCCGGCGCCGAGCACGGTGCGTTGGTTTAGCGGGTTGCTGGCGGAAGCCGTCGCGGGGTGCCTTGGCCGGGAGCGGTGGGCGGGGAGGTAGGGGTGCTGGACGGCTTCGCCGACGGCAGCGGCGTAGCGGTCGGGGACGGTGTTTTGGCCCGGGGCGTGGTGGAGGGGTTGGTGGACGGCGATGCCTGCTCCCGCCCGGGCTGCGCTGGGCGATGGGGCGGCGGGCTGGCGGACGAGGCGTGGGGAGCAGGCGCATTGGTCTGGCTCGGTGCGCGGCCGGGACCGTCGCTTGGGCTCTGGCTCGGCTTCCGTGCGTCCTCGGGATGGTGGGTGGCTGGGGGAGCGGTCGGCCGGTGGCCGGTGTCCTCACCTTGGGGGTGGCCCTGGGGATGTCGGGCCTGCTGGGCGCCGGGCACGGTCACCTGCTGCCCCGGGTAGATGACGTCCGGGTGGGTGATGGCGGGCAGGCCGCCGGGCTGTGGGATGCCCCGGCTCGCTTCGAACAGGCGAGGCCACTGGTTCCCGTCGCCGAGTTCTACTGCCGCGATCCCCGACAGGGACTGGCCCGGGTGGACCGTGACCGGGCGCTCGCCCTGCACATGAGCAGGGGTGCTGTCCCCCGCTGGGTACGGGCGCCTTTCGCCGCTGTGCCGGTCTGTGGCATGCGCAGCTGCCAGCCGGGCTGCAGGAAGCCGTTCGTCCGGAAGGGTGTGCCGTCGGCCATGGTGCGGCCCTCGTTGAGCTCGGCGATCTCCCGCCACCGCTCGCCGTCGCCCAACTGCTGCTCGGCGATGCCCCACAGGCTCTGCGCGGGCCGCGTCTGGCGCACGGTGTACGTCGTGCCGGCTGCCGCCGTGGCCGCTGCGGGCGGCCTACCGTGTTCGCTCTGGGTGGCCTGCGGCGGCGGGGTCTGCCCGGGCTGGCGGGCCGCCGTGGCCACCTGCCCGGTGGGTGTGGTGGAGGCGAGGGCGGAGCCGGTGGGCAGGAGCACCACGATGCTGCCGATCAGTAGGGCCGCGGCTCGCTGCGAGGCGCCCATCCCCCGCGGGGCATGCCAGGCACGGCCCCGCATCTGCGCGATGAGCTCCCGCAGGGCGCAGAACGTGAACTGCCCCCACCCGGCCCAGCCGGCCGTGACGAGCAGCAGAAGGAACACTGCGCCGGTGTCCTGCCGGTCCAGCAGGTGTGCGACGTCGTCGTGGGTAGCGGCCCAGATGGCGGGGGTGGCCCACGCCAGGAGGAGCGGCAGCCCGATGACCGTGGCCACCAGGGCCAGCAGACCCAGCGCGGCGGTGAGGACCTGTGCCAGCGTGCGGCCCGGGGATGCGGCGTGCGGGGAGACGGTGGTGTGCATCAGTGGCCTTGCCCTTCTGGGGCTGTGACGCCATGCAGGAGGGTGGCCGTGGCGTGGCCGGTCACCGGCAGAGAGCCGATGCCCACTGCGGCGAGGAATTTCGTGGGGCAGGAGGCGGTGATCGTGACGGTGAGCGTCCTGCCGCCGTCGGAGACGCTGACCGTCCCGGTGGCACCGGCGGAGCGCAGGTACGCCTGGGCTGCCGCCTGCGCAGCCTGCGGATCCACGACGGCCGCTGTGCCGCTGATCGCAGCGGCGGGGCTCAGGGCTTGCCCGCCGGCGCGTGCGGCCTCGCCCGCGAGGTAGTCCGTGCGCTCGATGGCACGCATCGTGCTGCCGCCGTCGACGGCGACGCCGATGATGCCGATCAGCGCGGTGACACACACGGCGACGAATACACTGACGCCGCCCCGGTCGTCCCGTCGTGCGCGGCACAGGTTCCTCTGAGGGAAGTGCATCAGGCACCCCGTGTCGAAAGAGCCGTGGGTTCGCCGGCGGCCGCCGTGACCTCGGGAGGAGGGAAGCCCAGGGCGCTTGGCGGAATCGACCCGCTGGCTTCGGTGAGGTTTTCCCTCCGGTGTGGCCCAGCGCCATCAGGGACAATGACGCCATGACACGCTGGTTCCGCAGCCACTGGGCTGAAGAGGACACCTGGTTCTACGTCGAGGCCGACGCTGACGGCTGCGTCACCCGGCAGATTGAACTCCAAGGACCGCTCGAAAAGCCCATCGCCGCAGCCTCGTTGACCGAGTGGGAAGCCGCCCAGCAGGCCGGGACCCTCGCAGATTACGAGGCGACCTTCGGTGGCACGGCGGAGGTTCCTGTCCACGAGTGGGACCCCCACGATCCGCAGGAACTCACCGTCAGAGAGTTTGAGGACGTCTGGCTCACAGCACGGTCCGCCTGCCAGGCAAGAGCTCGAGCACGCTCGGCGCGCGGAGCGTGAACCCACGTACCCTCGAGAGCTCACTGCTGACCACCCGCACTTCGGTTCGTACTCCACGGCACGTCAGAACGCGCGAGCCCAAGAGCTCGTTGCCGGAACTGGTCGACCACCGAGGTCGCTGTCGCGGTGAGGGTTTTGGCTCCGGGTACGCCCGGCAGCAGGAGGTCGGCCAGGGGGACCGTGCAGGTCACGGTGGCCGTGACGGTGCCGACCTGCCCGACTGGCACGCGCAGACCGCCGGTGTCGATACTGACGCTGGTCGATGCGCACCGGATGCCCTGGTCCTGAAGGGACTCATCAGCCGCTGACCGCGCGGCGCTCAGGGCCGCTGTGGCTGTGCGGTGGATCGAGGCCTCGCGCGCCGCGTCCTGGGCCGCCGCGTCGATCTTCGCGGCCGAGGTGACGATCCGGCCGCCAGCGAGCGCCAGGCACAAGAACATGATCAGCGACGGGAGGATGATGGCCGCCTCGATCGCGGCGCTGCCCTCATCGCTGCGCGTTGTGCGGGCCCAACGGGCCGCGCATCGCCCCTGCTTCACGGTCTGGCCACCCAGCGTTCCAGGGGCCCGGACGCCGACTGCGTCACCCGCAGACCCGGCACACCCGGCAGGATCGACAGGGCCGTGCCCGATACCCGCACCCGCACCCGCTGCCCGTCGCTGCTGGCGACGACGCTGTAGGCGCGCAGGCTGTCCCCGGCGCTGCGCCCCAGCACGTTGCGTGCGCGGGCTGCTCCATCGGCGGGGTTCGACTGGTAGGTGCGGGCGGCGGTGAGGCCCTCACGGGCAGCGGTCAGGGCGATCTGGCGGGCGTAGAACCACAGGGAGGCCTGGATGACGGCGACCGTGGCGAGCAGCACGAACGGGAAGATGATCGCCATCTGGATGCTGGCATCGCCGCGGTCATCGCGCCAGCGTCGCTTCTGACACCAGTCGGTCAGCCGCGTCTGGGGAGTCATCACAGGCCGAGGAGATGACCGTTGTACTTGGCGATCACGATGGCCATGGACCCGGAGATCAGGAGGGCACCGAGGATGGCGGAACCCCAGATGATGGCGGTGGTGATGGAGATGTCGCCCTGGTCTGGCCGACGGGCAGCCTCCCGAAGGCTTTCCCGCATGCGCGCGGTCAGGTAGAGCACAGCACGGCGGGTGCGGGTGCGGGTGCGGGTGCGGGTGCGGGCTGCGAGGTGCGTCATGGTGCGTACCCTTCTGGAGTGGTGGACGAGGTGGAATGGTTTTAGACGGTCAGCATGCGGATCACCGCGGGGAAGGCCATCAGCAGCATCACCAGGACGGCCAGCAGGGCTCCGGGCGCGGACATCGATTCGCTGGCCGCGTTCGCCTCAGCGGCCTGATCGGCCAGCAGTTCGGCGTTCAGGGCGGCCGTGCGTGCCCGTAGCGCCTTGTAGACGGCGGCGCCGTCGGTGGCGCTGCCGCGCATGATGTCGGCGGCGTCGTCCAGGACGGGCAGGCCGTAGCGGGCGGACAGCTGCGCGAGTGCTTGGTAGGGCGGGATCTTCTCCAGCCGGGCCCGGTGCAGCGCGCCTTGGAGATACAGGAAGGGCCAGCCCTCACCGACCTGGGCGGCCTTCTCCAGTGCTTCGGCGGGGCCGGCGTCGGCGGCCCGCTTGAGCGCGACCAGGTCCAGGTAGGCGGACAGGGCGTGGGCGAACTCCTGGCGCGCCCGCTTGGCCTGGTCGCGTACGGCGAGATCGGGGATGAGGAACAGCAGGCCTGCGGCGAGAAGCCCGGCGCCTGCGGGTAGGTAGAACGGCAGGGCCACGCCCGCCATGAACCAGGGAATCGAGGCGATCGCCGGGCCCAGCAGGCCGAAGGCGGCGAGGGCGGTCTTCTTGAGCATGAACTGTCCCCGCCCCTGTCCGAGCAGGGCCAGGTCCGTGGTGGGCACCCGCACGCCCGGCAAGCGCTCCAGTCGGGCCAGGAGCCACCGGCCCCACCTCTCCTCGCGGTCCAGATCCGGCTCGGGCGCCGCCAGGCCCGCCGGGGCACTGCGTTCCAGGGCTGCGGCCAGCGAGGGCTGGGGCGTGAGGAGCTCGCGGATGAAGAGGGCTAGGCCGGTGCCGGCCGTGGCGCCGGTCACCACGACGGGGAGCAGGTTCACCAGGCGGCTCCTTGCGGCGTGCGGGCGGTCACCGGCAGCTCTGGTCGGGGCATCGGCAGGCGGACGGTACTGGCCGGGTCGGTGACCAGGAAGCGGGGGACGCGCCTGAAGGAGCCGAGTTGGCGCATCAGGGCGAGCACGCCGACGAGGCCGCAGGTCAGGAGGGCGAGGACGAGCTGCCCCAGCAGGGTGGAGTACGGGCGGGTGTAGGACGGCACGAAGAATCCGGCCACCACGATGGCGATGGTGATGAGGGTCATCCACCGCACGGTGGTGCGGGGTTTGGACCGGTCCGCCTCGATGGAACGTTTCTTCGCGACTTCCTCGCGTACGGTTCCCGACAGGTCCTCCAGGGCCTGCGCCAGGCCCGGGCCGCGGTCGCCCGCCGACAGGATGAGCGCAGCGGCCACTTTGTCCGCGGTGACATCGTCGAGTTCATCGGCGAACGCGCGCAGCGCTCCCTGTGGCCGCCAGCTCAGCCGCAGCCGGTCGGACAGGGTGACGATCTGCGGGGCGAGTTCGGCCGGTGCCCCCTGACGGCTGGTGATCATCGCCTGTTCCAGGCCCATGCCCAGCCGCAGCAGACCGGCCAGGCGCTGGGTCCACTCGCTCAGGGCTTCGAGGCGGCCGATGTGCTCCTTGGCCATCCGTGCCGGGGTGATCAGCCAGGGCACGCCGATCACGGCCGCGCCCAGCAGCGCACCGCCGACAAAGTTCCCGCTGATCAGCCACACGGCCACGCCCATCACACCCCCTGCGGCCCTCACGCTGCGCCGGCGCAGCCGGGCACCCGCGCCCTGAGGGCGCCCACCACACAGCGCCGCATGCCAGCGCCGGCGCAGCGAGGCCCGGCGCGGCGCCGCGGTGCCCAACGCGCCCGCCACGACACCGATCAGCCCGCCAACGAGGGCCATGCCGCTGAGGAGCGCGGACAACAAGGTCATCGGCCCGCCCCCATCATCAGGGGCAACGGCTGTGCCCAGGCTCCGTACGGCTGCTGCAGCAGAGCGGAGTCGAAGCCGGCGCGGCACAGGTCGTCGATACACGCCGGCGCCATCCGCGGCACAGCCCGCAGCTCGCCCCACTCGCGGCCGGGGGAGAAGACCTCATTGGTGGCCGGGCGCCCGCTCTCACCGATCCCGGTCACCTCCAGGACGTGGGAGACGTAGCGGTGACGGCGCCCGCCGATCTGCGTCTCGTCCGTCATGTCGATGAACACCACGAAATCCAGCCCGTTGGCGGTCTGCCGGTAGGCGAGCTGCTCCGAGAGAGCGCCCTGGGCGAGCGCGTACAGCTCGGCGATCCGGTCGAAGACCCCGTCGGGCCGCCGGGCGTGGATGGTGCACAAGTTGCCGCCCGACCCGTTCGTCAGCGCCTGCATCATCGCGACGATCTCCGGCCCGCGGACCTCGCCGACCACGATCCGCTCCAGCGACATCCGCAAAGCGGGATGCATCAAGTCCAGCAGCGTGACCTCACCGGCGCCGCGCCCGCTGGCGTCCTTCTCCCCGTTGGACTCGCGGCCCACCAGGGACACCACCTGCGTATGGAAGCCGTTGGCGTGGGCGAACAGCTCGTCCTCGCTCTGGATGGTGGCGAAGCGGCAGTGCGGGTCGAACTCCTTGAGCAGAGCCCGCAGCAATGTCGTCTTCCCGGACTTCTGCCTCCCCGCGATCATCAAATTTTTCCCGGCCCGTACGGCGGCGCCGAGGAAGGTGCGCAGGACCGCATCGATAGTGCCCATGCGCACCAGGTCGTCGAGATCCGCGTGGGAGATGCGGTGGCGGCGGATGACCGCGTACGTCATCGGCCCGAGCCCGGTAATAGCCTGCAGACGCGAGCCGTCCTTGAGGGACAGCGCCAGCGTCGGGCTGGCGGTGGAGATGGTGCGCTCGCTGTGCCCGCAGCTGCGGGCCAGCTCCCGCAACAGCTCCAGCAGTTCCTCCTCGGAGTCCGCGACCGGCCCCACCCGGCGCCGCTCGCCGTCGCCGTAATCCAGCCACACCTCGCCGGGCCCCTGGATGAGGATGTCCTCGACCCGGTCATCGTCCAGATACGGCTGCAGCCGCCCCGCGCGGAAGAGCAGGTCATACACGGCGCGCCGCAGCGCTTCGTCCTGCGGGGGTGTCATCGCCTGGGCGTCCGACCACAGCGCGACGGCCTCGGCGATCCACTGCAGGCAGCGCTGTTCCTCGCTGGCCCGGTCCATGCCGGGCTGGGACTTGAGGAGTTCCTCGCGCTGCTTGGCCACCTGGGACCCGATGTCCCGGACCGCCCGGTAGTCGACCGTGACAGCGGCCGCCGCTCCGGGCTGCCGGGGGATCGAGGCGGCGCCGGTGAGCTTGGGTGTGCCGCTGGTCTGGTGTGGGTGTTCGTGGGGCAGTGGTGCCACGGTGGGGTCGGGGTGCAGGGGCCTAGCGTGCATGGGGTGTCTCCCCGTCCGTTGCGCGCGGGTCGCGTGGACGCAGGCGCTCCCGGCGCATGGCGGCCCGCTGGATGAGTACCTGGCTGGTGGTGCGGGCGGCCTTCATGAGCGCCGTCCTGGTGAACCGGCGGGGCGCTTGGGTGCCCTCGGACAGCACGCGGGCTGTATCCGGCGCGTAGGGCAGCGTGGCGGTCACCGGCACCTGCAGCACGCGCCGCACCTCACCCACCGGATACGGCCCCTCGTTGATCATCAAGACGCTGACATCACCGAGGCGTTCGTGGAGCGCACGCACCCGGCCCTGGGCTGCCTGCAGACCGCGCAGGGTGTTGCGGGCCACCACGACCGTGGCATCAGCCTGCTCAGCCAGCACCCCGCTCGGCCCGTACGCGCCGCGTCGGCCGAGGTCGATGAGCACGTCGTGGCCACTGTTGGTCTCGATGCCGCGGAACATCTCAGCCAGGACCGCCCACACCGGTTGCAGGCTCGCCGCCTGCGCGGGGTCGGTGATGCCGGGCAGCAGCAGCCTCTCGCGCGGCGACTCCCGCTGGCCCTCTGTCCGGCCCAGGTCGATGAGCTGGCGCCAGAAGGCATCGCTGAACTCTCCCTTGCGGGCGGCCACCGAAAGGTTGCGCAGCCCGTAGCGGTCGCCGAGCGTGCCCTGCAGCAAGCCGTGCGCCGCGGCGCCGCCGTCCGGGTCGCACTCCGCCAGGATCATCCGCCGGCCCGCCGTAAGCGGCCACGCCAGCAGCAGGGCCAGGCCGGTCGTGGTCACGCCGGGCGCCCCGCTGCAGCCCGCGAGAGCGATCACCGCCATCACCGACCCTCCGAAGCGGCCAACACCAGGCGCAGCGTGCCGGCCGCCTCCCACGCGGCGGCCGTGGGGCCGTCGCTCGCGGCGGTGGCCACGTCCACGACCACGATCCCCGTGCCAGGTGCCGGATGCGAGGCTTTCACGACCCGGCCCACAAGGGTCTTCGGCGAGGCCTCCGGCGCCTTGCCCGCATCGGCAGTGCTCGGGGCCGGGACGTGCACCAGCTGCACCCTCTGGCCCGCCACCAACCCCGTGGCGGGGACCTGCTTGGGCTCCAAACCGATTGGCACCAGCTGCTCGCCGGGTTTCACCAGCAGGTCCTTCGTCACCTGCGTGGGGGCGAGCAGCGAGCCGGCCCTCAGCTCCACGGCGGCCCGCTGGCCCACCACCGACGCCAGGTTGTCGGCGCGCACCGCCTTGACGGCCGGGTCCAGGGCGAGCGACGCCCTGCCCAGGTCGTGCTCGCTCAGGACCTGGCCGACCTGGACGTCGCGGACCACGGTCACCACCTGCGTGCGGTGGCCGGCCTGGAGCAGCAGGACGGCAACTCCGGCGCCTCCGGCGGCGATCAGCGCCAGTGACAGGGCGATGACGCCGGGGCGCCGCCTGCGTGCCGAGACCCGGGGCGGAGCCACCGGACCGGCCACGTGTTGCTGCTGGGGGGTACCGTTCGCGCTGGCCGTGCCGGGGTGTTGTTGCGTCTTGCTCACCGTTGTCTCCTTCCGGCGGCGTTATCGGACGACTTGGACTTCCCCGACCGCGACGGGCACGGCGCTGCGGCGCACTGCCGTGAGCTGGCCGGCCTGTCCGCCGCCCTGCCAGGCGATCGCCCATGTCGATGTCGCGGTCACCGCGAACCTGCCGCTGCGGGCATCAGCCGACGTGGTGGTGTAGAGGTGCCCGCACGTCGGAGAGACCGCCATGGCACCGGAGGACGTGTAGGGGGTGCCGGGCCCGGTACAGGTCACGATGGCGCCGTCGCCCATCGCCCACACGATCTTCGACACCTTCGCGGTCGCGGTGACGGTGACCCCGCCCGCCGACGCCGACGCCGAATTCGGTCCGTAAGTGGTGGCGCTCTGCTGGACCCACATCCACATCGGGACACCCACGGTGTAGCGTCCGGCCGCCCTCGGGCTGGCAATGTCCGGGCCCAGCAGCGTCATAGAGTCAACCGCGCGCTGAGCCAGCTCCCGCGCATCGACCTGCGGTACAGGTGGCTGCCCTCGCGGCACGACGATGAAACCGTCGGGGTTGTCCAGGCCACCGTCCGAGCACGACCTGAAGTACATGTCGAACGTCGCGGGGTCCTTGCCCTCCCAGGCAGGATGCGCAGCAGGAGGCTCCGGCTCGACCTTGGTGTACTGGCACTTCAGCCTGCTGGCACTGCTGCCGCTCGACCCACCCGCCTGCCCCGTAGCGCCCTCGCTCTCGCCACCGACGCCCACACCGACACAGAACTTGACGGACTGGCAGGTCCCGGCCTGCACATCCGGATCGTGGTCGGCGTGCGCGACGGAAGCCGAAGCCAGGACGAGCGCGCCGGTGACGGCGGCGAGAGGACCGGCTAGCAGGCCTGCTCTTGAGCGGTCAGCTTGGTGACCATCCACATTGTCCCCCACTGTTCCAGCGTTGCCGTGCTGACGTATGTGATGAGCCGCGTCGTGGGCAGCGGTACCTTTCGCTTCGAGGCCTTGTCGACCAGCGTCCAGTTCGTCGTGTCGACACAGTCGACGACCGTCGCCGTGGGGACACTGCCGTGGGTCACGGTGACGACCCTCGGACGGATCACCGGCCTGCCGGTGGTCACCTGCCCGGCCTTGCGCATGGCCGCCAGGTCGCGCTCGACGTCGGCCAGCGCCTTGAAGGTGGTGTTCTTCTGAAGGCTGGTGCCCGCGGAGGAAGCCTTGCTGTAGGCCTCGGTCTGCGCGTCCCAGGAACTGGTGTATGCCGCGATGACGGCGCCATCCCGGACGTCGGTAGGGGAACGGGGGGACTGAGAAAGGGCCGTGGGGGCATGGCTGGGCTTGGACGATGCGGGGGAGTTGCTGGCGGTGCATCCGCCCAATACCAGCAGGCTCCCGGCAAGGACCACTGCTGCGGCTTGTCTTCGGGTGCGAGCAGCGACGGCGTGTGCGGATAAGGAGTGTTGTGGAGCTGTCACGTGGACTCCCCGTAGAACGCGGTCCGGTTTGGCTTTTGGCATGCGGCGGCTCAGAGCTGCGGCCCGGTGACGGGCTTGCGCCACCGCCAGGCTACGCAGATACAAGCCCATTTCCCGACTAACATTTCAGGCTATTCGCTCTATTAGGTAGCTTTCGGGAAATTCTCGGAATCGGCGTTGATCTGCAGAGCCACCATGCGGCCGGTGCCCCGGACGCTTCTCAGCCGCGTCGTGGCCCCGGGGCAGGAAGGGCGGTCCTGCCGTTAGGCCGGACGGCAGGAATCGCAGACGTGGCTGTCGATCGCGGTCACCAGGTTGCGCCCGGCTGCCTGGACGACGGCGTCCGCGTTACCGGCCAGCACGTCCGCGATGCTCCTGCCGTCGAGCACGGCTCATGCCCTTGAGTATCGTCCCCAACGCACTCCAGTTCTGCCGTGGTCCCGCGACGCCAAGCGCACCCATTTCACCTCACGGACCACGTGGACCGCGGGCCTGCCCCGGCACCCTGAAGAGGCGTTCTCAGAACTCGCCCACACTCCAGACCACCGAGGCGCTGATGCTCTCAACACCCGGCCACAAGCGTTCCTCGTTCTCACCTCCGCAGCCAGGGCAGTGCACGTCGGTGCTTTCTGCCACAGACCAGCATCCTGGTACGGCAGGCATCGCAGGGGCAACGCATCCAGGTGAAGGCGCTCGGGGGGAATGCTCGGAGTCGGCGGCCGCCGTACGGGGTTGGGCGGCCCGCAAGAACTACGCCGGCACCAGCCCGATCACCCGCGCCTCCGGTAGAAAGAAGGCGTGACCGCCCGGCACGTCCGAAACGACGGCTCATCGACGCCCTGATCGCCCCGGCCTTCTCCGCGCTTCGGATCTCCGCCGGTGCCAGGGCCTACTGCGAGAAGCAACGGGCCTGCGGCATCCTATTCACTGCCGCCCTGCGCCAACTCGCCAACCGCCCCGTCGGTATCCTGCACGGCTGCCTCAAGACCGGCATACCGTACGACGCCGCGAGTGCGTGGTCCCAGCGGGACCACGCACTCGCGGCGTGACGCTACAGCTCGGCAACCGGTCAACGGGTGTGGGGGACCGCCGCTCTTCCAGCCAGTAGAGCGGTCACGCGCTGGCCGCGCGGCCGGGCCGGAGGGGACGGTCAGACGGCGAAGGCGACGTAGGTGCCGGTCGTCAGGCCGGAGAAGGTGATCAACTGCCGGGGCTTAAGGCAGCTGAACGCGGCGTGCATCGCGATACCTGCGGCGACGGCGTACGGCATCGTCTGCGGGATGAGCAACGCGGGCGGCAGCGCGAACTCCACCGCGATGACCGTGACCGCGAGCAGGCGCCAGATGCGGATGTCGCGGTCGGTGAGGCTGCCCAGGTGGCGGCGGATGAAGGCGGGGACGGCGTACTGGCCGTGGCGGTGCGGGAGGTGCTCCCTGACCTGGGTGTAGGTGTGGACCCACTGGGCCAGGTAGAGGCCGGTGCGGAACTGGTCGCTGCGAAGCTTCTGCCAGGCGCTGTTCCAGTAGATGTCCGTGGTGATCAGCACGAGGAGGCACAGGGCCCACGTGTTTGCCGCGCTCGGGGCGTGCTCGATGCTCAGCCCGTGGCCGAGGTTCCCGGCGACGAGGAGGCAGGCGCCGGTCAGCAGGGTGTACCGCACGGCGTTGGGGCTCTTGAGGTAGAGCAGTTCCATGGCGGCGCCGGCCAGGACCACCAGCAGCGCGAGGCGGGGGGCGATGCCGAGCGTCAGGGCGAGTGCGGCGGTCGTACGGATGAGCAGTGCGGGCCGGTACACGCTGGCGAGGAGCCGGGCCCGGGCGGGCCCGAAGCGCTGTTCGGTCAGGTGGAGGCTGAGCGAGCCGGCGGCGAGGCGGTCCCAGCCGCCCTGTCCGAAGGCCAGGGCGCACCGGGCGGTGAGCACGGTGCCGAAGATGATCCGGAACAGCTGGAGCCTGCCAGGGTTGGTGGGGCGGGTGAAGCCGGAGGCGAGCGCGTCAAAGAACCACACGGCTGGCCACCACCTTCACGTCCTGCTCGCCGCGGGCGGACAGGATGCGGCCGGTGCCGTCGATCCGTTCGTACCGGCCGCTGCTGGTGAGGTGGTCAAGGATCGCCTGGAGCTCGCGCGGTCCGAGGATGAAGGAGCCGGGCGAGAGGTGGCTGTAGACGTTGACCTGCTCGGTGCGGCCGTCCTTCGTGCCGGTGAGCTGGACGATGGTGTAGGTGGCCCGGCAGAACATCTTCCAGCGCAGCCAGCGGCCGGGCAGGGGTGTGAAGCCGGTGATCATCCACGCGAGGAGGGCGAGGGTGGCGGCGATCTGGGCGGCGGGCAGCACGGATTCGCGCATGGGTGAGGGACCTCCGTGTCGGGAGGGTGCAGGTGACGGGCGGCGGGCCCCGTGGCCGGGGCGCCCGCGGGGTCAGCGCTCGGGCTTGGGGGGCCGCTGCATCAGCGCGGCCGCGGCCTGGTCGAGCGTGACTTTCTCGTGCAGCAGGTCGAAGACGACTTCCGTGATCGGCATCTCCACGTCGTGATCGCCGGCCAGAGCGAGGATCGCCTCGGCGCTCTTGACGCCCTCGGTCGTCTGGCGGGTCGCGGCGGTCGCTTCGGCCACGGTCAGGCCGTTGCCGAGGTGGGTGCCGAAGGTGCGGTTGCGGGAGAGCGGGGAGGAGCAGGTGGCGACCAGGTCGCCCAGGCCGGCGAGTCCGGCGAGGGTGGCCGGGTGGGCGCCCATCGCGGTGGCCAGCCGGGTGGTCTCCGCAAGTCCCCGAGTGATGAGCATGGCCTGGGAGTTGTGTCCCATGCCCATGCCGGAGGCGATGCCGACCGCGAGGGCGATGACGTTCTTCACCGCGCCGCCGAGCTCGCAGCCGGTCACGTCGGTGGACGTGTAGGGCCGGAAGTAAGAGGTGTGGCACGCGCGCTGGACGCGGTGGGCGGCGGCCTCGTCGGGGCAGGCGACGGTGGCGGCAGCGGGCTGGCCGTCCATGATCTCGCGGGCCAGGTTCGGGCCGGACAGCACGGCGACCCGCTCGGCGGGCAGGCCGGTCACCTCGGTGATGACCTGGCTCGCCCGCAGGCCGGAGCCGATCTCGATGCCCTTCATCAGCGACACGATCACAGTGTCCGGACCGATGTGCGAGGCCCAGGAGGCGAGGCTCGCGCGCAGGGACTGCGCGGGGATGGACAGCACGAGGAAGTCCGCGCCGTCCAGCGCGGCAGCCGGATCGGTGGTGGCCGTCACACTGTGGGGCAGCTCGACGTCCGGGAAGTACCCGGGGTTAGCGTGCTGGGTGTTGATCGCGTCCGCGATCTCGCCCCGGCGCGCGTGCATGATCACGCTGGTGCCCGCGTCGGCCATGATCTTGCCCATGGCGGTACCCCAGGAACCAGCCGAGAACACCGCCGTACGGGCGTGGTGCTGGTTCACTGCGGGGTCTCCTTGCCGGACGCGGGCCTGTCGCCGGGATGGCGGCCGGGCGCGGCCATCCTACCGGCCGGACCCGCTCCGGCAGGGGCGTCCGGGGGGCGCCGCAGGGTCAGCAGGACGGCTCGCCTGCCGCGGAGCTTGGGGAGCATCCGGTGTGCCTCGCTGAGCATATTCTCTGCCGGTGCCTCGCCCAGCTCGCGCCGCAGCTGGGCGGCGCGGGCGATCCACAGGTGGTAGAGCCGCTCCCACATCGCGGGCTCGCCGGGCCGCTCGTCCAGGTGCTCCTGCGTCAGGCCGGCGGCTTCGACCTGCTCATGCCACCCCGGTTCCGCGCCACGGCGCAGTGCGCGGGTGACGACCAGCCTGCCGCCGGGGGGCAGGACGCGGCCGAGCTCGCGCAGCGCCGCTCCTCGGTCGGCCGCACCGCCCAGGGCGTCCACGCACACGATGCCGTGGGCGGCTCCGTTAGGCAGGCCGGTGTTCTCCAGCTCCCCGACCTGGAAGACGGCGCGGTCGGCGCTGGGGCCGAGGAAGTGGGCGCGGCGGGCGGTGGCCTGGGCGGTGGCTACGGGTGAGAGGTCGAACCCGGCCAGGCGGGCGGCGAGGGCGCGGGCCAGCCACAGGCCGATGCCACCGGCGCCGCATCCGGCGTCCACGAGGAGCTGGCCGGGACGCAGTCGCAGCCGTGCGGTCAGCAGCCCGAGCAGGGGCCAGTCGCAGGAGCTGGAGGCGGCGACCTCGGCCGGGTAGTCCTCGCCCATCGCCTGGGCGTACAGGCTGGCGACCAGGTTGGTGCGGGCACGTGCGGCGTGGAAGGCGTCGTACTGGGACGAGCGCCCGTGCGCGGGCGGCGCCGGAGTCGGGGGCGTGGTGGATGTGGGGTTCATCGGGGCATTGACCTTCTGATCCGGGAGCGGGTGCCGGGGCAGACGACCTGCACGGCGTGGACGGGGCAATCGGGGGCGGACAGGTCCAGGGCAATCGGCTCGTGCCCGGTGACGGGCCCTACACGTGCGGCGACGTCCCGGGCCTGCTCGGCGAAGCCGGCACCGGCTGGGGCGTAGCGGCCGGTCACCTCCGCCCAGCTGGCGAGCGCGCCGTTGAGCGCGCTCCGGAAGGGCGGGGCCTCGAAGCTGCCGGGATCGGTGGGCAGGTCGTCACGGGTTCCGGCGATGGCGGCGAGCCGGGACTGCGCGGCCTCGGTCACCGCCCGCGTGAGCGCGATGTCCGGGTGGCTGTGGCAGCCACCGCCGGCGAAGACGACCGGGTAGTCCTCCGACCACAGATACGCGACACACACGGGCAAGCCGTATGGGCCGTCCACCAGGGCGATCTCCAGCGCCATGCCCGCGGCCGCGAGGCGGGCGATCATCTCCCGGCCGAGTGGGTCATCGACCGTGCGGGGGTCGATCAGCGTGCGCCGCCGTCCGCCCGCCTGCGCGTCCCGGTGCAGCACGTCACGCTCGACCACCTCGAACAGGGCGTGCAGCAGTGCCTCGTCGCGGGTGTTGCCGCACGCCAGTCCGGTGCTGGTCGCCCGCCACACGTCCGGGGTCCAGGCGGGGCGTTGGCCGCGGCGGCGGACCAGGTCGACCGGCAGCAGCGTCTTCGCCCCGGTCGCCAGGCCGGTGCCGGGGGTCCACTCGCACACCACCCGGGCAAGGGCGTCCTCGGGGTAGGGGGCGGTCGTCGGCAGCGCGGTCACGGGGCAGTGGGGGGCGACCTCGGCGGCCGGGCCCACCGCGGCGACGGGCAGAGGCTGCTCGACGTGCCACAGCTCGATCGCCTCCATCACCGCCGAAAGCTTCGCCAACAGCGGTGTGCCGCCTTTGCCCTGCGCCGTGGACAAGGTCTTCGAGGCGGGACGGATCGCCGTCCACACCGGCAGCCTGATCACGTCCAGGCCGGTCAGGTCCGCGACCCGGGTGATGCCGAACTCCTCAAGGCGGCCGGCCACCGCCTTCCATGTCTCCTCAGGCGTCTGGGCCCGTACGGTGCCCGGCAGCGCCACCAGATCGTCAACAACCGCCACGGGCCGTCTCCGTCCTCTTCGTCTCGTCCAGAAACCCGGGCACGAACCGCTTGGCTGCCTCCACTGCGCTCGCCGCCTGGCCCAGTCCCCGCGCGGACGCCTCCGAGTCGAACTCCCCCTCGTTGCACCGCCACACCCCGAGCAGGAGGTCGCGGGCCACCTCGTCGCGGACTGCCGCCGTGGAGAACCCTGGGCGGCTGCGGCGGGTCCAGGCGAGGGCGTCGGCGTACCGGGCGACCGCCCGCCGGTCCTCTGCGGTCTCGCCGGCCAGCAGCAGCTTCACGCTTTGCTCGTCGCGCAGGTCGACCGCCCCGTGGAACACACGGTCGGCGCTCAGGCCCCCGCCGCAGGCCCGGGCCAGGCGCTCGGCGAGCGGCAGCCCGGGCCCGCCGTCGGCGGGGTGGAGGGATAGGTGTTCGAGGTAGGCCGTCCACCGCTCGGGGAACGCGGGGTCGAACGCCTGCTGGTAGACAAGGCGGTCCTCGGTGGACAGCTCCAGGCCGTCCACCCGCTCCCGCACGGCGGCGTTGGACCAGTGGCGGAAGTAGGCCGTCTCCCACCCCGGCGCGACACCAGCCTTGTCAGTCGCCTCCGTGGTGCTGGCGAGCGCGATCCGTATGGCGGCGAGCGCGTCGGCGCGCTTGAGGTCACCGAAGTGCCGGTCCTGCTCACGTTTGTTGGCCAGCCAGCCGGCGAACGCCGTCTCGCCCTGGCGGCGGCACACAGCCCGTACGGCGGACCAGGTGCGCTGCGGATAGTAGACCGCGCGCAGCGCCTGAAGGAGCCCGGCGGCCCGATCGTCGTCGAGCACGGCGGTCGAGACGGCCAGGTCCAGCACGTGCCGGAGATTTACCAGCGGCCAGGTCAGCGCGTTGAACTCCTCGTCCGGCGCCTGTCCGACCGCCACCTCGTCGTCGCCGTCGATTTGCCCGCGCACGTAGGCGGTGTAGATGTGGCCGACGCCAAGCATCCCGTACCGCGACAGTTCGGCCGCCCGCAGCGCGCCGATGCTCGCCGCCCCGACCACCCGGACTCCCCGGCCCATCGCGGCCAGGATCTCCTTGTGGCGCAGCGCCGGAACCTGGTGATACAGGCCGTCGATGAGGACCACCGTGTCACCGTCGCGGATCGCGGTGTCGAACAGGTCGCCGTGCCGTGCCGGCGGCCACACCCGCACACCCGGCGCGGCAAGCTGCGGCTCGGACCTGGCCAGCGTCGGCCCGACGAACACGTGAATCACTACCGGCCTCCAGACTCAAGCGCGAGGGGCGCCCCTTCTCCGGGCCTGTGAGCCCGGGGAAGGAGCGCCCAGGTCAGGGCGCGGACAGGGGCGAGGACTACTCCTCGTCCTCCACGTCGACAGCGACCACGACGGGCCCGGTGACCTCATCGGTCTCCTGGACGGGCGCCTGGGCGCTGACGGCGGCGACGGCGGACTTGGATTGCGCCATGGGATGGCTCCTTCTCTGCGGAAGTCCGACGGTGCGGGACGGCTGCCCGCCTCCGGTGGTGCTCCGGGCCCGGGGGCTTTTCGCCCCCGGCAGCCCGGCCTGCCCGCCCCTGGCCGGGGTGGGAAGCTGATGGTGTTCAGCACTGGGTGAGGGTGTGGTGGTCGGCGACGATCCACTCCGCCCGCCGCCCTCGGGGCGCAGAAAGACCGCGCAGTCGGCGACGCGCCGGGTGGCGGGGTCCTCCCACTCGCCGATGAACTGCACGATGCCCCGGCGGCCGTGGCCGCCCTCGTCAACGGCCGCGGCGCCCTCGGTGAGCCAGTCGGGTAGCTGCTGGGGGGAGACGGGCCGGTGTGCGGTGTTCATGACGCAACCTCCGTGTTCGGGCTCCCACAAGGGCGGGCAGCGTCAAAGGGCATGACACGGCGGCCTGGGTCCAGCCACCGCTCATGTCGAAGGCGGTTCAGAGCTGCGGCGACCGTGTTCTTGGACACCTGAAGTTCCTGGCCCAGTTGGTTAGACGACGGCAGGCGACTGCCGGGCGGATAGGCTCCCTCCTTGATCCGGTCGCGGATGAGGGTGTAGGAACTCTGCGTCAGCGTCATGTCCTGGCGTCGTTGGGCCCGCCCTGGGCGCCCGGATCCCAGGCGCACACCCACGCGGGTGCGGACGTCCAGTACCCCTTCTTCCCGCAAAGCCTTGACCGCCTGGTTGAGGGTGGTCTGCGGCACTTGATGCACGATGGCCAGCCCCTTCAGGGTGTACGTCCCCTCGCGCGGCCACCTGTTGTGCTTGACGTCGGCTCGGATGCGATCGGCGAGCTGGGCGCTGCTCAGACCCGGGCTCTGGGTGTTCCTGCGCCACATGGTGGTGAGAGCCCTGCCGGTTATAGGAGCGGCAAGCCGCGCGGGAGCGTCCCGGCACACGATCGCTGTGCTCCCACGGCCGGAGAGCACGCCCGCAAGGCTGAGGTACAGCACGGCGTGCCGTAGGGCTGCGGTGGACACGCCGGGGGAGACAGCGAGGGCGTGCGCCGGTGGGATTGTTGCCAGGGGCGGGTAGGTGCCATCGGTGATCCGGGCGCACAGCAGTCGGACGGCCTGCTGGATCGCCGTGAGCGAGTCCGGCCCACTCGTCCCGCGGGCAGTGGAGAGGGAAGGAGAGGCGGAACGGGAAGGGGTGGATGTCTGGTTGGTCACGGTGCCTGCGCCCCTCGCGTCGTCCACGCGGCGGCAGCCTGGTGGAGCAGAGCCGTGCTGAGCGGCAGGGCCTCCGCCCGCGCGCTCATCGCATCGAACTCGCGCTGGTGCCCCCGGCCGAGGCTCCCGTTGCAGTAGGTGGCGGAGTCAGCAGTGGTGTGGACCCACACGGTGGAGTGGTGGAGACCGGGCATGGCCAGGCCGAGGAGATCACCGCTATAGCCCCCCGTGCCGGTGCCGGTGCCGGTGCCGGCACCGGTGCTGGTGCGGATGATGCGGATGTCCGCGAGCCCCTTGTCGACGACCTCGCACAGGTATGTCAGCTGGTCGGCGTGGATGCGGGGGTCACCATGGGACGGCTGCTGGAGCAGCGATTCTTCCAGGACGACGTCGACGTGTCCGTAGGAGTGGAAGCCGGTGACGACAGGGCGGCGCCAGCGGCCCGGGTCTGTCAAGCCCACCATGAGGGGGGAACGCCTCGGTATCAGACTGTCCGCGTATGCGCTGCTGCGCACCAGTGGGGGAAAGGTGCAACTGCCGGTTGCCTGGACGCCGACCGCCCGCAACTCAAGGGCCACGAGCCGGTCGTGGGCTCCGGGAGCGGTGTCCGTGAGGACGCGCTGGTTGGCGTCATCGCCGATGCCTGTGGCCCAGTCGGCCAGGACCTTGTGGATCTCAGGGGGCTGACGGTACAGGCGCATCAATCGCCGCAGGCTCTTCTCGCCTGGCGGTATCTGGCCGGACTCCCAGCGTGCGAGCTCGTCTGGACTTACGTGCGACGCGGCCGCGGCCTGGGCCGGGCCCACGCCGCGAAGGCGGCGCATGAAGTTCAGGTTGGCGCCCAGGAGCAGCAGGCTCACGGGCGGATCATGTGGTGTCGACGTCATCGTGTCTCACCTGGGCAGAGTCGAAGGGAGAGGGGGCTTCACTGCACGGGGGGGCAGGTCATGCCCGGTGCGGGGGAGCTGCGGTACGCGGGTCTTTTGTGCCCGGCCCTCGATGACGTGTTTCTCCCGCAGCTGGTGGAGCGCCTTCCCGACGGTGGAGCGCGACACGTTGAACTCCGCTGCGAGCTCGGTGCTTTGAAGGCGGGTGCCCGGCGGGTATGTGCCCTCGTCGATGCGGATCTTGATGGCCGCTTCCACGGCGCCGGCGAGCGTCAACTCCTTACTCAGGCAAGCCTGCGGCCGGCGTGAGGCCGCAGACAGCGGCCGCGCGCCGACCCGTCGGCGGGTTTCGAGGAACTGCTCCTCGGACAGGAGCTTGAGCGCGCCCGCCGCAACGTGGTGCGGCACCTGGTAGGCGACGCGCAGGTCGCGACGGGTGCGGAATTGCCCTTGGGGCCAGACGCCTTCGGTGATCTCATCGCGCAGGCGCGCGGCAAGCTCCGCGATCGGCTGCTTGATAGAGGGCGCCGTCGCCGCTGGAGGGTGGGAGACGGCGGCACGCTGGGTGAGCTGGGCGACCGCGTCAGCGGCGATCGTGGCCCCGCCTTGGCGGGTTGAGGTGAGGACCCCCTTCTTTTTCAGCCGGCGCACGGCCTGGCTGATGGCCGCCGGGGGTACGCCGAATTGGACGGCGAGATCCACGAGCGGGGCAGTGACGGTGAGCGGGGGATAGGTCCCGTCCGCGATGCGCGTGCACAGCATCTCCACGGCCCGATCTACCTCTGTCAGATGCCCCGGCGCCGGGGGCGCGGTCAGCGAAGCGTCGGTCATCCGCGGCGGGCGGGATTGAGTGACCTGAGCGGCAGCCTGCTGCCGGGCCGCCAGCTCCCCGCCGCCGGCTGCGATGTCGGCTCGGATGCGGTCGGCGAGCTGGGTGCTGGGGCCTGGGTTGAGAGGATGGTCCATCGCGTGGGAGGTGAGCGTCCTGTCGGCCGTCAGCGCGGTGATGCGTGCGGGCGCGTTTTCACTGACCAGGGTCGCGCCGCTGTCGTCGGCGAGTAGGCCCGCGGCCTTGAAGTACAGCACGGCGTGGTGCAGTGCAACCGGTGCGACGCCGAGGGCGGCGGCGAGGGTGGGCACCGGCGGGATGGTTGCGAGGGGCGGGTAGGTGCCATCGGTGATCCGGGCGCACAGCAGCCGTACGGCGTCGTAGATGGCCGCTTCCAGGCCCGGCGGGCGCGGTCCGTTGGCAGCGGACAGGGGCGGCTCGGACGTCGTCACCGCCTCCACCTCGCGAACTGGTGCCCTCTCCGCGGCGGCTCGGGTGGACTCGGCTGCGCTGGCCACGGCAGGCTGCCGGTCCTGGCCGAGGTCGCGCCCACGCGGAATGTGCGCCTCCGGGGCGCCGCCTTCGTCCACCTGGCCAGCTGGGGGTGCGTGCCGCAACAGGTGCGCCTTGATCACTTCTCCGCCCCCTCCCGCGCCGTACGGGCGGCGGCCTCGTGGAGCAGGACCGCGCTGGCGGGCCGGGTTTCTGCCCGTCTGCTCAGTTTCTCGAACGCCGCCAAGTGGTCTTGGCCCTGGGGCCCGTTGAGGTAGGTGACGGAGCCACGCGTCACCTGGACCCACACCGTGGGGCTCGGGGGAGCGGGCAGGGTCAGCCCGAGGAGGTCACCGTCGCCGACGTCGACGGAGTAGTCGGTGGCGGTGGAGATGATGCGGATGTCGGCGAGTTCGCCGTAGGCCACCTTGACCAGGTGTTTGAGCTGGTCGGCCAGGGGTTCGAGGTTGCCGGCCTCGACGTCGAAGGGCCGGGTGAGTACGGAGGCGTCCAGGATGATGTCGACGTGCTTCCAGGAGTGGGGACCGGTGACGACGGGCCGGGGCCAGCGCTGCTCGGCCGCCAGCCCCGGAAGGACACCGGAGCGCATCCGCTCCAGGTGGTCCGCGTAGGCCCTGCTGCGCACGAGCGCGGGGACGCTGTAGTTGCTGAATGCCCGGACACGCACGGCGTGGAGCTCGGTCGCCGAGAGCCGGGCCTGCCAGCCGGCGGCGGTGTCGAGGAGTGCGTGGGGGGTGCTGTCCTCGCCAGTGGTGGTAGCCCAGCGGGCCAGGACCTCAAAGAGCTCCGGGGGCTGGTTGTAGAGGTGCATCAGGTGCTGCAGGGCCTGCTCCGGCGGTGGTGCCTGGCCGGACTCCCAGCGGAAGAGTTCGTCGGTACCCGCGCGGGCGGCGGCCGCGGCGTGGACCGGGCTTACCGCGCAGCGGGTGCGCAGGTGCGCCAGGTTGGCGCCGAGGACGAGGTGGCGTACGGGTGGGTCGGTCAGTGTGGTGGTCATGTTCTCTCACCAGGGCATAGGTCGAGGGGAGGAGCCGGGAGTGGTGGCGAGGGCACGGACTGGCGGGTCGTTGGAGGGCATGGTCATGGCCGCTCTGGGCGGTCAAGGATCCGCAGAGGGGAGCGGGGGGTGGTGGCGAGCAGCGCGTAGACGCCGCACTGCCAGGGCGCGAGGATGCCCAAGGGGTGGGCCGGGTGCCACAGGGCGGTGGGCACCGGCCTGCGATGCCCAAGGAGCGTCCAGTCGCCCAGGAGCTCGGTGAGGGCCGCGCCAGATCGGGGCCGCCACGTCAGCTGCGCGCTTCGGTAGGCGGCTGCGGCCGCACGGGTGGACTGGATGTGCAGGTCAGCGGTGGCGTGGGTCAGAGAGAGGACGCTGCCTGGCGGCAGCTGGCACCGGAGCGCGCGCATCAGGTCGTGCACGGCCTGGTCCTCGGGGATCCAGGCAAGGACGTCGTGCAGCAGCACCGCGATCGGCCGGTCCTGATCGAACATGTTCAGGACGGGCTCTAGGGCGGCGACGTCGCGCAGGTCGGCCGCCACGAACGGAGGAGCGCCACGCGGGGTGAATACCGCGGCGCGCGCGTGGGCGGCGACGACCGGGTCGCTGTCGACCGTCACCACCACGGCTTCCGGCCGATGGCACCGCACCCGTTCGTACACCGGCTGCTCCGACAGGGATTGCGGGCGCCTCGTCGGGGGGAAGCCGCAGCCGAGGTCGAGGTACTGCCGGATGCCGTGCCGGGCCAGCAACCCCACCGTCAGCAGGGCGTGGAGACGACTGCTGAGGACGGCCAGACGCCAGTACGGCGCCACTTGTGACAACTCCGCGGCCAGTGTCCGGTCGACGGCGTAGTTCTCACCCCCGCCCAGGCAGAAATCGGTCAGCCGGGCTGAGTTCGCCTGGGTGAACAGGCCGTCGGGCACGGGCGCGGCGGGCTGCGGCAGGAAGGACAGCGTCATCCTGCGTCTCCCGTTGCGATCGGGAACCCTGAGCGGAAGGCTTCGACAGCGCTGAAGGCAGTCGCGGATGGCTGATGGCAGGCGGCGTGCAGGTCCCACGTCGGATCCATACGCGCTGGGGCTCTGGGTAGGGAAGAGGGCCTCGTCGCAGTCGTGGTCATCGCACCGCTCCCTCGGCGAGGGGCACATGAGCGAGCACGGCCTGCCCGGCTTGATGGGCTGCGCGGACAGCGTCAATGACGTCCCGGCCGTGCAGGCGCGGTTTCACGGTGATCGACAGCGGGCCGTGATAGCCGTGCTCGTTCAAGGCGGTCAACAGGTCCGGCCAGTTGATCACTCCGTCGCCGGGCAGGGTCCGCATCGCGTTGGTGAGCAGCGGGCGCGGGAGATCGGGGGCGTCACTGATCTGCACGAGCAGGGGCATGCCGGGTGGGATCTGGTGGATCTGGGCGAGGGTTCCGTTGCTGGCGTGCCAGTGGTAGGTGTCCAGGAGGATCCCGATGTTGTAGCCGAGGCCCTGCACGACGGTGAGGGCCTCGGGCAGGCTGCGGACGCCCTGGTCGGTGGGGGCGCCGACGCCGATGAACTTCAGGACGAGGTCGAGGCCGTGGCGGGCGGCGAGGGCGCCGGTGCGGCCGATCCGGTCCTGGAGCTGAGCCGTGCTCAGTGGGGTGCGCCTGGTGGTGAAGCGGGGCAGGACCAAGGATCCGCTGCGGCTGCCGAAGGCGGACATCGCCGCCATCTGCCCGGCAGCGGTGTGCAGTCCGGCTTCGAAGCGGTCCTCGTCCCAGCCCAGCTTCAGGGTCCAGGGGCTGTGCAGGGGCGTGAGCCCGTCCGCGATCACCGCGCGCAGGCCGGGGTCGTCGTCCAGGGCGCTGAGCCACTGCACGGCGGGCATGTCCAGGAACCGGAAGCCGGACTGTGCCGCGGTTCGCGCGACCAGAGGGTGCGGGAAGGTGGCGGCGATGGTGGCCCGGTTCAGACATAACTTCATGACATTCCTTGCTGGTCAGAGACTGGATGACGGCCCGGCCGAGGGCGATGCACGGGCCGAGTGGGGCTAGGCGTGGGTGAACCAGCGGGCCTGTTCGACGTCGGTCACGGTGCTCTGCTGATGGTCCAGCTCAGCCTGGGCGAGGTGGAGCAGGCCGCTGACGACCTCCTCCCCGAAGGCCTTCTCGGCGCCCGCGCTGTGCTCGAGGAGCGGGATTGCCTCCTCCAGGCTGGCGGGCAGCGCGGGCTCGTCGCGTGCGGTGTGGGTGTTGCCTCGCCAGCGCGGCGGCGGGACCAGGTTGTGTTCCAGGCCGTGGACGATGGCGGCGATTACCGCGGCCAGAGCCAGGTAGGGGTTGGCGTCCGCGCCGGGGACGCGGACCTCGGCGCGGAGGCTCGGGCCGTGGCCGACGACGCGCACCGCGCACGTGCGGTTGTCGACGC
Organism: Streptomyces sp. TLI_146; assembly: GCF_002846415.1. Lineage (NCBI taxonomy): Bacteria > Bacillati > Actinomycetota > Actinomycetes > Kitasatosporales > Streptomycetaceae > Streptomyces > Streptomyces sp. TLI_146. The sequence goes on along the minus strand of NZ_PJMX01000001.1, from coordinate 158,872 downwards.
CCCAGACCATGCGGGTGGGTGCGAACGAGCCGGGTACGTAGCGTTTGTAGGAGTTGGTGTTCGGCGCGTAGAGGAGGGCCAGCTCGCGCAGCATGTCCAGCAGCCCGGCGATGGCCCGCTCGCCGGTCGGTGAGAGGACGCCTCCGTCGCCGTGGGTGAACACCGGGGTGCCGGCGCGGTGGAGGGATACATGCAGGTGCAGGCCGCTGCCCACGCCGGTCTGTGGCGCGGCCATGAACGTAGCCTCTGCCCCGGCCTGGCGGGCCAGCGTCTGGGCCGCCTGTTTGAACACGACATGCTGGTCACAGGCTCGCAGCGCGTCTTGGTAGGGGAGGGTGACCTCGAACTGGCCAGCGGCCGCTTCGCCCTTGACTGCCTCCACGGGCATGCCCGCACCGGCCAGGGCGTGCTCCAGCCGGCGCAGGTAGCGGGCGACGATCGGGGGCTGGTGCAGCCCGTAGTCGCCGCCCGCTGCGGTCAGCGGCGCAAGTTCGGGCCCGCCGACCGTGCGGGGGGAAGCGAAGGTGCCCTGGTAGAGGACGAATTCCGTCTCGAGACCTGCTTTGGCGTGCAGGCCGCGGGCAGCCAGGCGGGCGAGCTGGTTGCCCAGGATCTCCCGCGGGTTCAGCGCAGCCGGTTCCCCGCGCTCGCTCATGGCGTCGGCCAGAACGATCGCAGCCTTCGGCAGCCACGGGGTGATCCGCAGGGTCGACAGGTCAGGGATCACATGGAAGTCGGGGAATCCGCCCTCCATGGACGCGAGCCCTGAGCCGGCAGGGGCGGGGTTCATGTCGATCGCGCTGGACAGCAGGTAGGCGCACATCTCCGCGCCGTGCGGCACCACTTGGCGCAGGAAGTGCCGGGCGTCGAAGCGCTTGCCCGCTAGGCGACCGTGCGGGTCGACCACCGCGCACAGCACCGTGTCGACACTGCCGTTCTTGACGGCCTTCTTCAGAACTTCCAGGGGCGCGGCGTGGGCGTGCGGCCGGGGCGGTACGGCCATGCTGGCCCGGGGAAAGGGGAGGGTGGGGCCGCCCGGGTGCTCGGCCCGTTCGCGGGATCGGGAGAGATCCGGCATTCAGACCACCTCGTCCTGGATCTTGGCGAGGTCACCGCTTGCGGCCACTGGGGGCAGCTCGTAGTCCTTGCCCGCGACCCGCCACCACACGGCTGCCAGGGTGAGCGCGGCGAGGAGCGCGAGGGGCGCGTAGTTGAAGGTGTCCACGGTGATGGGATGGCTCTGGGGCAGGCAGAAGACGACGGTCACGAACGCCACCCACACCACCGCGATGATCCCGACCGGCACACTCCAGTACCCCAGGTTCCACGGCCCCGGCTCGAAGGAGCGGCCCTTGCGCAGGCGCAGGTAGATGGGGATGGCGTAGGCGGGGGTGATACCGATGACGTTGATCGCGACGACCGCGCCGTAAGCGGTGGGGCTGTAGAGGTAGGGCAGGGCGAGTAGGGCGGCGACGGCGACCGACAGCCACACCGCCGCCCGGGGGGTTCCGGTACGGGCGTGGACACGGCGCCACAGGGAAGAGCCGGGCAGGGCATTGTCGCGGGAGAACGCGAAAATCATCCGGGAGCAGGCGGCCGTCTCGGCGTTGCCGCAGAACAGCTGGGCCGCGATCACCACCAGGAGCAGCGCCTTGGCCCAGCCGAGGCCGAGGGCGTCGAGGAAGATCTGCGCGGGCGGCACGCCCAGCGCCGTGCTCTGGACGGCCGCGTAGTCGTGGATGGCGAACGTGAGGCCACACAAAAGGACGAAGCCCGCGCCCCAGGACCAGATGATGGCGCGCATGATGCCGCGCGGAGCGGCCTCGGCGGCATTGGTGGTCTCCTCCGACAGATGCGCGGAGGCGTCGTAGCCGGAGAAGGTGTACTGGGCCAGCAGCAGGCCGAGCAGCACCACGTAGCCGTTGGAGGACCAGCCGGTGGTGTTCACGAACTCGGTGAAGGCGTAGTGCGGGGAGCGGTGGCGGGTGGGGGCGAGGGTGAGGGCGCCCACGATGAGGGCGACGCCCGCCAGGTGCCACCACACGCTGATCCCGTTGAGGACGGATATGAGCCGAACCCCGAACAGATTGAGCACCGCGTGCAGGGCAAGGATCACCAGGTAGATGGCCATGATCTTGCCGGGGGTGGGGGTGAAACCGGTCTGCAGGTTCAGATAGGCCCCGGTGAACAGAGCCGCGCCGAAGTCGATCCCGGCGATCCCACCCAGCAGACCGAGCAGGTTCAGCCAGCCGGTGTACCAGCCCCACTTTTTGCCGCCGAGGCGGTCCGCCATGAAGTACAGGCCGCCGCTGGTGGGATAGGCGCTGGTCACCTCGGCAAGCCCCGCCCCGACGGAGCAGACCATGAGGCCCACAGCCAGCCAGCCCCACAGCATGACGGCGGGGCCCCCGGCGCCCATGGCGAAGCCGTACATCGTCATACAGCCGGACAGGACAGAGATCACGGAGAAGCTGATCGCGGCGTTGCCGAACCGGCCCATACGCCGGGTCAGCTCAGGGGTATAGCCGAGTTCACGCAGACGGTCGTCATCGCGTTGCCGTGCTCTGGCAGCGGGCGAGGGCTGGGAGCGCAACAGGAACCTCCAGGGAAGTGGACACGGACGAGCGGAAGGAAGGGAGAAGCCGAGGGGATTAGAGGCGCAGAGGTCAGGGCGGGGCGGGACCGGGTGGAGCGGTATCACGTGCGCGGACGGTTCGGGCCGGGCTGAGGCAGATACTGCGCACCCGCAGAAACTCGTGGGCAGCCAGCGCGTCCTGGGACGGATCAAGGGTGTTGTAGGCCCACGGGGCGCGGGTGAAGTGGCAGCCCAGGACCTCGAAAACGTCTGCGGCCCGCGTGTACTCGCCGGCCGAGAACAGGGCATGGGCAAGGTAGTTGAGGTCGGAGACGGAGACGTGGGGATCCGCACGCAGATCCGCACCGTCTGCGGCTTTCAGCACATCTCGCCGAACTGGGTAGTCGGCCCACTGGCGGCGCAGCAGCGGGCTGCTCTCGCCGTACTGCCGGAAGGTCTCCACAGCTGCGTACAGCGGCAGCATCAACAGCGCAGCCCCCATACCTGGGTCCGCCCAGGACGTCACCCACCGGGCAAGAACCATGGGCGGGGCTCCAGTGCCGGGGCGGCTGGCGCAGCGCAGCAGTTGGTGCGCTGCCTCCCGGTTGTAGGGGTGGCGCTCCCAGATGGCTGACCACAGGCCCCAGGGACCCGGCGGCAGCATCGGGTCACTGGTCTCTGGCGGCTGCATCGGATCAGTGCGTGGCAGCCAGAACTCGCGGTAGAGGAAGCGGACGTCCGTCACGCCGAGCGCCAGCCAGGCGACTAAGGGCACGGGGTCCGCTGGGGCGTAAACATGCGCCTGGTAACAGCTGGTCCGCGCCGCCTCGACGAGTGCGCGGGCACGCGGCTGTCCGCGGTGGTGGGCGTCCAGCGCCCTCTGCACCAGCACCCGGGCCCGCATGACGTGCGCGTCCGTGCAGTCCGGCTCCTCATCCAGCCAGGCCCCCACGATGTCGTGGCTGGCGCGCGCCGCGGCCGCGGCCAGAACCTGGCTGCGCGAGGTGCGCAGCCCCCAGTCGCTGCCGGTGGCGTCAAGGAGATCGCGTATCGCCGCCCAGCGGGCCGCCTCCATCTCCTGCAGCGCGGTACGCAGCGGAACGTCGAACCCGGCCGGGTGATAGACCGGGACCAGGCTCTCCTCCCCGATACGGCTGCGGCGCGCCATCACCGCCGCCCCTCGCTGGCGGAACAGGAAATCCCGGACAGGCGGGGCTCGATACCACCGGCGGGGCCGGCCTCGCTCAAGGCGTCGACCAGCACGGCTTCGGTGCCGATCAGCACGTCCAGGTTGCACAGCTGTTCGGCAGGCCGGTGCAGGAAGACCGCATGGCGGCCCGCATCGCGCACGTGCCGCTCCTGCTCCCAGGCGCACATTTCGATCAGGTAGGCGGCAAGACGAGGATCATGGACCACCGTGGTCACGCGGGAAGCGGGCGGGGTGAGCCGGGTGGCATGGTCGCTGACCCACATCGACAGCAACACCCCCAGACGCAGTGCCCGCATGCTGGTGTGGGTGTAGGCGTCGACCACGTCCAGGGCGCGCTCGTCCGGGCTGCCGTGGCGGGCCAGCACGAGGACGGCCAGCAGATCGCCGTCGTCGAAAAGACCGGCCACGCAGCCACTGGGGCTGGGGCGCATGCCGAGGGAACCGGCGATGCGCAGCGTGACGGCGCCCGCGTCCCTGCCCGCCCTCTCGGCGTCCAAGGCCCCGATGCGCTCGCGGACCAGAGCGGTGGCGGCCTGTGTATCAGCGCTGGTGAGGACACGCATCACATACATGCGGACTCCATGAAACGAGGGGCGGGCATGGCGTGCCGCCACGTGCGTGCGTTCACCGCTTGCCGCCCGTGCTGTGCTGGGCGACAGGCGTACGGAGGAGCGGCCTGGCTCGCCGCTGTCGCCGCTGATCAGGCACGCGACCGTGCTGCACGGCGTCGACCCCCAGCTCCGCCGTCACGCGGGTGACGTCGTCGGACAGGGCCTGAAGGCCCCACGATTTAAGGGCCGCCACACCGACCCGCGCGCACGCCTGAGGCCATTCGCGGTCCGGCGAGTCCAAGGCCGTGGCCTGGCCGCGGGGGGTGCACCAGATCTCGCAGCCGGGCAGTCTGTTCGAAGCCGTCACCGCAGCATCCCTTCAGCGCAGGCAAGCAGGTTCACTACGCAAAAGGCCGGGTCGGGGGAGTCGGGGTCGGCGGTGAGGGTGTGCCACGCCACCGTCGAGTCACCCTCGAGCGCGGTCCGGATGCCCGCCTGGTTCGCCGCGTAGCGGGCGAGCCGCCCGTCAGCCAGCGGGCCCCGGTCGATGTCCCGCACCGTCAGCGGCGCGTCGCACGCACCGCACCGGCCCGGCCCGGACACCGAAGGCCCGGGAGCATGCGAGCGGCCGGGTGCCCGGTGGCCTTCGGGGCAGACCCGGCGGCGCGCAAGGCGGGCCGCCAGGATGCCGGGCCGGGCCGTCAACTCGATCACACTCAGCCGTCGGCTCCGGGCCTTAAGACACAGCTGCAGGGACCGCGCCGCCGCAGTCGTGCCGGGGTACCCCTCCAGCACCAGCACCCGGCCGACGGCCGTATCCAACGCTGTACGCATCAGATCGTGGGCCAGCAGGTCGGGCAGCCAGCCGTCGGGGCAGCCATCGACCACGCCGGCGATGATCGGCTCCGTACGGGCAAGGAGTTGCGCGGCCTCGCGGACACGGAACACGGCCGCGCCGCGGGTAGCGAGTGCGGTAGCCACCGCGGCCTTCCCCGAAGCGGGCGGCCCCAGGACCGCTACCACCGAAACGGGCACAGAGTTCATCGCTCCTCCGCCGTCAGACGTCCGACCTCGTGCACAGGGCTGGACTGCCCCCGCGCGGCCTCGCGCACTGCCCCAGCCAGGACACCGGGGTCCACCAGGCGGCTGTGGGGGGTGCGGACCCAGTAGGCGCCGGGCGGCCCGGTCCGGGTGAGCGGCGGAAGTATCACGGTGCCCTGGGCGTAGCGGAAGGTGCGCCCCGGGTCCTCGTCCCACGCCGCGACCGGCGTGATGAGCCAGACCCAGAAGAGCTGACCAGGCTCGGCGACGACGGCGAGCGAGGCGGATGGCGAGCGCTCCTCTACGGCCGCCAGGACATGCCGGGAGTACGGACCCGCCTGGGTGAGCACCACCTGCACCGACTCAGGACCGAGGTCGAGCACCAGCTCGCTCTCCGCCGCCCCGGGTACGGCGCGCCGCGCCGTGTGCAGCGCAGCGGGCAGCGGACCCGGGGCGGGCTTCCGCGAGGTCGTCAGGGCAGGCACCATTCCTCCAGCAACAAGTCGACGTGCACAGCGGGGCATCGGGGTGGGGCAGGCGAGCGGTCAGGGCAGACGGCCGGGGAAGAACCAGGTCAGTCCGAGCAGGGCGAACCACAGCAAGGGGAAGCCCGCGCAGCCGCGCAGATAGATCCACAGGAACGGAACGTCTGAGGCCGGAGCGGGAGGCGGATAGGCCCGCCTGCGGCGCGCGGAACGGACAGCCAGAGCGAGCAGGACGGCATACAGGGGGAGTACGCCGCAGAGGAAGAGCGACCGAAGGATCACAAGACGTCCGGGCACGGGAGGCGGGGGCATTCATGGCACACGACCCGCCGGGACAGGGCAGGGGAGGCTGATGGCCCCGAACAGCAGCGGCGGGGCGGGGTCGTGGTCCAGGGCGCCATGGAGGTGGCCTAGGTAGACGGCGTTCGCCGAACCGGAAGCGCCCAGACTGTGGCAGAGCAGGTAACGCAACTCCCGCGCCTCGCACCGCGATACCGCGCCGCTGCTCCGGTGGACGTACTCCTCCAGTGAGGAGCCGGCCGCGTAGGCGCGCAGCAGGTCCAGTTGGAAGGTGGGCAGGTCCAGCGGCGGCGCCGGCTCAATGGCCACCACCTGCTGGCTCACGGCCAGGTGCACGATCCGGGACCACCGCACGTATGCGCCACCGCTCAGGATGCGGCCCAGCTGCGCGACGCTCAACACGGCCGACTTCTCCGTCGGAAAGAACCCGCCATCGGCCAGTTCGCGGCCGCTTCGCCCCTGAGCCACCAGGTGCAGCACACGCTTCTCGTCGCCGGTGAACACCCGCGCCGCGATCTTCGGCGCAGACGCGCCGGTGTCCTCGTCCGTCAGAGCACGCAACTTGCTGGTCGCTATGGCTCCCGAGAGGCGCTGCCCGCCATCGCGGGCCGACAGCGCGGCGGGTACGGTGCTTGGGTCATCGAGGCGGGGGTTCATGAGGCCGCCTTCGCGCTCCGCGTGCGGTACAGGTCGCACCAGACGGTCGTGCGGTCGGCAGTGGAGGTGATACCCCAGTCGTCCGCGTACATCCCGACCAGCCAGAGCCCGCGCCCGCTCTCCCGATCCGGATCCAGAGCGCCTTCGATCGGCGGCGGGCTCCAGGGGAGGGAGAAGCTGGTGACGTCGATCCGGACCACCGTGCGCTGGCACCACACCCCCATGCGGATGGGGCGGGTGGCGTCGCCGTGCGCCAGCGCGTTGGTGACCAGTTCACTGGCCACCTGTCGCGCGCGCTCCACCTCTTCGTTGGCGGCACAGCGCTCCAGGACACCCTGGCAGATGCTGCGGCAGCAGCCCGGCCACTGCCGGTCCTGTGTGGTCAGCTCCGATGTGCTCTGGCGCTGGAACCACACCGCATCCCCAGGTAAGGCGCCGAGGGAGCCGCCCTCGCGCTCTTCCCACGGGAAGGCCGCACCGGTCAGGGGGATGCTGCGGGCAAGGGCAAGGGCAGGGACCGCGAGCGAGGTGGGGGGATTCACGAGCAGGGCCCTTCAGGGAGAGCGGGGGCGTGATCGGTCTGGGTCGGCGCCTCATCGCGATTGCGGAAGACCAGGCGCACCTGATGCGCGGCGAACCAGGCAGCCATGTAGCTCCAGGCCCCCTCGTACGCCGCGCCGTTGGGGAATTCGGTGGGGGAGAGAAGGTCGCCGCGGCGCCAGACCACTAGCATCCTGAGCGATCCGCTCTCCAGGTCAGGCAGGATGCGCTGGTGCCACTGGGGACGCTCGCCGAGCGGCAGGGTCGGCTCGCACACGTCGTAGGCATCGACTCTCACCTCGCCGTCGTTGCGTGCGCAGGTGAGGTAGAGCTGGTTCAGCCGGTCCCGGACGCGTGGTGGGTCGACCGCCGTGAACTGGGCATAGACCGCTGCGCGGTCGATACGGGTCGGCGGCGTGGGTACGTAGCCGGCGTCAAGGAGGAAAGGCTCCAGGGCTGCGGCTGCCTCGGTCAGCACCCCGAGTTCCTGTGCGCGTGCCGGACGTTCCAGCGCCGCCCGCGCCGCGGCTGCCGCATCCCTCGCGTGTGGGGAGGGGAAGCCGCTGACCTTGTCGATGGCGGCATCCAGGACCGGCCGGAGCTGGGCCGCGATGTCGGCACGCGCGGAGCCGCGCAGTGCCCCCAGTACGCGGTGCAGCATGGCAGTGGTGGGGCTCTTGGCGTCCCACGCCGGAGCAGGTGCGGCGCCGGTGGCGCCGGGGGTGCGCCGCAGGATGTCCGGGCGATCAGACGGCAGGGTGAGCATCACAACTCCACGAGGGGTGGTCGGGAGGCTGGCTGAGGAATGGCCGGTGGGGTGGTCTGGTTGGTGCCGGGCTGCGAACGACTCAAGGAGTCAGAAGCCCAACGGGTGGTGCGTTGCGCCGTTTCGCGAAAGCCACGGTGTATACGGGGCTTCGCCTGCGCGATGTCGTCGGTGAGCGGCCCAGGCTCGCGGCGTGGAAGCCGACGGGCAATCGGGCAGTTGACTGATCCGCCACTTCGACGTCTGACAGTGACTTTGAACGGTCAGCCACTGGTGGCAAGTCACTGTTTTTTGACGCCCTTTGACGAAGCATCACTAGTGTTGTGACGGTCCTGACGGCGGCTGGGAGGTAGTGATGGGAACGAAAGCGCACGGTCCCTCCTGTGCGCGGCGTATCCGGCAGGAAGCTCTCGCCCGGGGAGAGGCCGTGGCCGTGATCGCCCGGGCCATTCACGAGCATTGCGCCGTGTCGATACTGCGTGCTCACAGGTTGGCCCGGGGGCTCACGCTCCATGAGGCTGCCCGCGAACTGAACCTGCTGGGCCAGGCGCGCGCGGAAGCTCCCCGTGCCGACGCCGACCAACTGGGGCGCTGGGAGACCGGGCGCCAGCCCCGCGCGGCGACCCTTGCCCTGCTGTGCGAGCTGTACGGGGCCAGCGCCGCCGACCTGGGGCTGCTCAAAGCCGGTCCGGCGATCGTATTGCGGGGCAGGGAAGCCCAGCGCGCGGTGGAGGTGGCCGCAGGCGCGGCAGGTGATCCCTTGGAATGGGATGTCGATGCGGTGCGCCGTTCGGTCGACCGCACCCTGGCTACGGGGTCCGTGGGACCAGCGCAGCTGGCGGTCCTCGAAGAGCAGGTCTTCCGGGCCCGGCAGCGCTATGTCTACACCCCGCCGCGACAGATGATCAGCGTGCTCTGCGAGCACCTCGTCGAGGTCGAAGCGATGGCCGCGCACCGCCAGTGCGCGGCGGTGCAGGTGCGCCTGTCCGAGCTCATGGCGATACTCGCCACTCTCGTTGCCGACGCGCTGATGAAGCTGGGGCAGCTGAGCCGGTCCCAGAGCTGGTACCACACCGCACGGATCGCCGCTGATGACAGTGGCACCGCCGAACTGAAAGCCAGAGTGCGGGTGCAGGCAGCCATGCTGCCGTTCTACTACGGTCCCGTGGAGGAGGCGGTCAGACTGGCCCGCCAGGCACGGGCCATTCTGCACGGACGACCGGTGCGCACGACTGCATTTGCAGCCGTAGCGGAGGCACGTGCCCTGGCCAAGCTGCGTGATAGTCGCGCCGCCGCAGGTGCCCTGCGCGATGCGCTGAGCGCTTTCGATGACAGCCGGGAAGAACACGCTGCCGAGACCGACGCTTTCGCCTTTCCCGAACGGCGCTTTCGTCTCTATGAGAGCGGAACACTCACCGCGCTGGGCCGCACTAGCGAGGCCCGCCGCGTCCAGGAGATGGCGCTGCGCCTCTACCCGGGCCGCACCGGCATCGACCCCGCCCTGCTGCACTTCGAGGCAGCGCTCTGTCTCGTCAAGGAGGGCAGCCCCACCGACGCCTGCGAACTGGCCGCCGCCACCTTCCTGGGGATCGCCGCGGAACACCGCACCCTCATCGTGCAACAGCGAGCCCGCGAGATCCTCGCAGCACTCCCGCCCGGCGCGCAGTGGGGCCGCCCGGCCCGCGAACTGAAGGAGATCCTCGCACCGGCTCCCGGATCCGCGTGACAGGCGCACCCCCGCTCGGCGAGTGTGGAGCCCATGACTCACGTGGTGATGGCTCCCGGCGGATTCGACAACTCCGAGATGGACCAAGTCCTGCGACAAGCCTGCGCGACCGTCGGCCTTGAACACGGTGACGCCCGCCTGCTGCGAGGCCACACCAACGCAGTGATCCTCCTGGAGCGCGAACAGACCGTCGTTAAAATCGCCCGACGCGGGACCCGCGCCGAAGACGTCACCCGCACCATCGCCTTCGTCCGCTACCTCATGGACCTGGGCTTCCCCACCGTCGCCCTGCACCCCGCGGACCAGCCCGTCATCATCGACGGCCACGCCGTCACCTTCTGGCGCTACCTCCACCAGCCCCCGCAGCCCGTCACCGCCGCACAGCTGGCCGCCCCGCTGCAGGCCCTGCACCGGCTGCCCGCCCCGCCCTTCGCCCTTCCGCGCCACGACAATCTCGCCGCGATCCGCCGCTCGCTCACCGCCACCAGCTGGCTGGACAAGCCCACACTCGACCTCCTGAACGACCGCGCCGACGAGCTCGCGGACGCCCTGGCGACTGTGGACTTCGTCCTTGCCGACGGCGTCCTCCAAGGAGACCCCCAGCACCGCAACGCCCTCCATACCGGCCACGGCACCGCCGTGCTCTGCGACTGGGACACTGTCACGCACGGCCAGCCGGAGTGGGACCTGGTCACCGTCGAGATCCACTGCCGGCGCTTCGGCCACGGCCAGCAGCACTACCAGGCCTTCGCCGACGCCTACGGCTTCGACGTCACCAAGTGGCCCGGCTACCCGACCCTGGCCGCGATCCGGGAACTGCGCATGATCACAACCAACGCCCGGAAAGTCCCCCAGGCCCCCAGCAGCCAACACGAGGTCGAACGACGCATCGCAGCGCTCCAGCGCCAGGACCACACCCTTGCCTGGAACATCCTCTAACACCTCACACATCCCTGAACCGTCACACCAGAACAAGGGCCGGGCGGCGGCCGGAGGTGTTGCCGCCCATTCCGGAGCAGGCCTGGCACTTGAAGCGCCAGACACGCTTTCGTCCCCCCCGGCAACGGCGAAGCGGGTCACGAGGATGGGCATGGGAATGCCTCCGATACGGGTGGGCACGGCTGGTGAACGAGGTGGTGAGTAGCGGCGGCGGGTTCAGGGAGAGTCGGCGGCTCCGGTGGAGACCGGGACGGGGTCGTCCTCATGGTCGTGCCAGATCACCTGGGTGCTTAGGCTGTCGGTGAGGGTGATGGTCACGCCGAAGTCGTGGTAGCGGGGCCGGTTCCGCTCGCGCCACCACGACAGCGCTGCGGTGATCTCCGGGACGAGATCCCGCTCGCCGAACGATGTGGTGCTCTCGGCGTGCGTCCTGATCCAGGATTTCCGGTCGGCGGTGACGATGAACCAGCCATCGTCCTGGCGCACACAGGTCACCCCGGGCAGGGCCGCCGCCAGGAGGAACTCTCCGTGGCCGTCGACGTCAGCCAGGTCCAGGTGGTCGCTGGTGGTGACGCCCTGGTCCCCGGTGGCCTTCCACAGTGCGGATACGTCCAGGCGTTCGTGGCGCTGCCCGCGCACAGCCATGAAGGTCTCCAGACCGTGGATATAGCCTCGGGCCTGGTGAGGGCCGCCTTTGCGTAGCCACATCAGCCCCAGAGCCCGGTCGTTGGGCAGCCACGGAACGACCAGCTCCCCGCCGTCGGCGACCTGGTCCAGCCAGGCAGGCGGCACATGGCGCACAGAAGCGGTGGCGATGATCCGGTCGTACGGCGCCAGGTCGGAGTAGCCGAGTTCGCCGTCCCCCGTCACCAGGGTCGGCCTGTACCTGGCAGCGTTCAACCGCTCACGCGCCCAGGCGGCGAGAGCGGGGTCGATCTCGACGGACACGACGTTCTGGTCGCCGACCCGCTCACACAGCAAGGCCGCGTTGTAGCCGGTACCGGTACCGATCTCCAGCACGCGCTGCCCGGGCTGGGGGTCCAGGGAGCGCAGCATGTTCAACACCGCCCCGGACGAGCTGATCGAGCTGGTGGGAACCAGCCCGCTGCCGTCGGCGGCCTCCTGACCGTCGTCGACCTGGGTCACCACCGCCTCCGTGGGGTGGTAGACGAGCTCCGCCCAGTGCCGGGGATCGGCCTGCCGCCCGGTGGGGTACCACCGCTCCCCGTCTCGGACCCAGACCCGGTCCGGGACGTACCAGTGGCGCGGGACTTTCGCGAAGGCTGCGGCGAGCCAGGCGTCGTCGAGCAGGCCCCGCTCCGTCAGCAGCTCGGTAAGCTGCTGACGGAACGGGCCATAGAGGTCGTCGGCCACGGCTACTTGTCCTTGCGGTGCGTGCCGGAGTCCCCGCCCCCGACGGTCGTGCTCTGCCCGTCGGTGTTGTCCGGCGGCCCCTTGGGCTCCTCGGCCGGCTGCGGCTTGCTGTGATCTCCCATGAGCCTGTTCCTCTCGTCGTGACAGCGGTTCTCGTTGTGGCTGGCCGCCGTGGTGTACTGGCGGATCGTCTGGCCGTCAGGTGCGGCGGTGAGTTCGAAGTCGGGCAGGCGGGGCCAGCCCAGGGTGCTCCAGGGGGAGCGGCTGCGCTGGCCCCGCACCAGCATGAAGTCGACGGCGGCGACCAGCGGCCCGCGGGCGGTGCCGCCCTCGTGGCGGGTGAGGACCGCGATGGCGTCGGACCCGAACGGGGTGGTCACCGGCGTGAGAATCACTCCGCCGGGTCTGACCTGTTGCACCCAGGTGGGCGGGATCTTGCGGACGCATGCGGTCGAGATCACGCGGTCGAACGGTGCCCGGTGCGGATAGCCGTGTTCGCCGTCGCCCACCGCGAGGGTCGGCACCGGGCTGGCCAGGGCCTCCAGATTCGCCCTCGCACTCTGAGCGATGTCGGGGTCGATCTCAATGCTCACCACGTTCGCTGCTCCCACCCTCCAGGCGAGCAGCGCGGTGTTGTAGCCGGAGCCGGTGCCGATCTCCAGAATCTTCTCGCCGGGCTGCGGGTTCAGGTGGTGCAGCATATTCACGACGACCGCCGGGCACGAGATCGACGACGTGAACTCGCCTGAGCTGGCGGGCCCGTTCTCGGGGCGGACCTTGCCGTCCTCGATCTGGGTGATCAGCGCCGTCTCCGGGCTGTAGACGGCCTCCAGCCACTGCTGAGGGTCCACGGTGCGGTCCAGCACGGGAAAGAGACGCTGCTGATCCCGGTCGGGCACCCAGACCCGGTCGGGTGTGAAGTGCTCCCGGGGGACGGACTCAAACGCGGCCCGCAGCCACGGCCGGCTGTGGAAGTAGCCGCCCTTGTATGTGTCGATCTCAGCCATGCACTGCTGTATGAGCTGCTGTCGGTCCATCCGAATCTGCGCCCTTCTCAGCTACTTGCTGCTGGGCGCACCGCCGCCCATCTGGTCGTCGCCGCTGCTGCCGTTCTGCCCGGTGTGTCTGTCGCTCTGCCCGGTGTCCGGGATGTCGTTTTCCTCGCTCTGATCGCTTCCCGAGTTGCCGTTCGTCCGCCCACTCACGCTGACCATTTCCCCTCGGGGTGAATGTGGTCCTCGATGTCGAAGTGTCGATTCCCTACCGTCGCCCCACGGAGCTTGAGGGTCTTCGCGTAACTAGCCGTTGCCGCCGGTGGCAACGAGCACACACCCCGGACGAGTGTGGGGACAATGGAGCTGCCCGATCCAGCACCGATCCCACGCGGGGAGTACAGGTCCTGATGGTCAGTCAACTTCGTGGCGATATGCGGAACGCCCGCCGGGCATCCGGCATGGTGTGGGCGAGGTTCGCACGTGAGGCGGGGTTCGGTGAGGCGTACCTGCGCAACGTGGAGAACGGGAACCGGTCCGTGACCGCAGAGGTCGCAGCCGCCTACGACAGGGTGCTGCAAACTGGCGGTGCCTTCGTCGCGTCATTGCAGGAGACCGGCTCGACGAGCGGCAGGCATGCGCCATGGGACCAGTCCGGAAGCCTGGCGGTTTTCGACAGCCTGTTGAATGGGAGCGGTGTGGATCGCAGAGGGTTACTCTCGGCCGGCGCGGCCCTGTCGGTCTCGGCAAGCAGCTGGGCCCGGGCCCTGGAGGTACGGTCGGCTGGCGGGAAGCCCGAACCGCTGCCTAGCGGCCCGGCCTTGCTGACCCATGTGGACGATCGCCTTAGCTATCTCCGGCATCTCGATGATGAGCTGGGTAGCGGTGAGGTGTTCCAGCTGGCACGCAGTGAACTGTCCTTGATCGTGAGGTTGATCAAATCCGGCCGTTATGACGGGCCGACGCGGGTCCGATTGCACTCGATGGCGGCTGAAGCTGCCCGCCAGGTTGCGTGGGCGGCCTTTGACCAGGGCCGCCCCGGCATCGCCGAGCGCTTCTTCGAGGCTTCTCTCCGAGCCTCCGCCGAGGCCGCCGACCCGGTCAGTGGCGCTTACGCACTTTCGTTCGCAGCCATTCAGTGCTACTCCACCCCGGGGCAGGCGGGCAGGGCGGTGGCTCTCCTGGAAACGGCACGCGAGCAGGTAAAGCATAAGGCGACCCCGTTGATGCACGCCATGCTGGCTGCCCGCGTGGCGCGGGCGCTGTCGATGACGGGCGCGAGAAAGGAGAGCGCCCGGCAGCTGGACCTGGCTCGTGCGGCATTAGACCGGGGCCGGCACGACGACGATCCCAAGGTCCTGTACTGGGTGGGCTATGGCGAGATCGAGATGATCGCAGGATCAGCCGCCTTGCAGCTCGGAGACCCCGCCGAGGCAGTGTGCCGCTTTGAAGCCGCAATGGGGGCGTCTTATCCCGGAGACGACGAATATCCGCGCAGCCACGCGATCTACCTGGCCCGGGGAGCCGAGGCTCACCTTGCCATGGGCGACCTTGACGCCGCACTGTCCAGCGCCCGTCACGCGGCAAGGTGTCTCGGCTCCGTGGACTCCGCACGCTCGGCAACCGAACTGAAAGGCCTCCGCGAGAAGCTGGCTGCGCACACTGCTCACGCAGCCGTACGCGAGTTCCTACAGGGCGGGTAGACCCAGTAGGCCACGCAGGCGCTTGGCCGCCACCTCCTCGTCGAGTGCCAGCAGCGGTGTGATGCCGAGCTTATAGGCGGCGGCCAGATTGTCCTCACTGTCATCGACGAACAGGCACCGCTCGGCTGGCACTCCGAGCTTGTCCAGAACGAGGCCGAAGATGGCAGGGTCGGGCTTGCGCACCCCGTGCTCTGCGGAGAACACGACCTCATCAAAGGAGCGATGCAGGTCGAAGCCCGCGTACGGGTCGTACGGTTCCCGCCCAAGGCTGTTGGACAGCACTGCGGTCTTAATCCCAGCAGAGCGCGCCTGCCGGGCCACATTCAGGACCTGGTAGGCGGGAAAGGCATCGTGAAGGTAGCGGGCCATCAGGTTGTCGGGCGGGACACCAATGAGGGCGCCGAACCCGTTATTCCAGTCAGTCTGAGTGATTTCACCGAGTTCTAGCCGCAGGAACAGTTCCTGACCGCGCGGGCTCGCCCAGCCCCGGAGGAAAGTTCCCCGGGCGAGCTTCTCCCGCTCTTCGAAGTAGGAGATCACCTCAACCATGTTGAAGGTGAGGACCCCGAAAAAGTCGAAGATCACACCATCGAACGCAGGTTCTGCAGACGTCGCCATGCCCAAAGGCTACGGGCGATACGTGAGTTGGAACAGGCTAGCCAGAGGGGAGCGCGTGCAGCCAGTGCCGCATCCCAGATGGTCACCGGCGCCGGATTGAACGGGACCAGCGGAGCGGGTCCCGGAACCCGCCCCCAGCCCGCCGTACGGTCGCCGGAACGGACCCCCCGGGCAGCCGGCCTCATCGTCTGAGGATGACTGACGCCAGGAACTGACCGCAACCACTGACCAGCTCGGCCGCGACCTACCCGAATCAGGAGTCGACGGGCGCCGCGTCCGGAGCGATGGGGGTGCAGAACTCCCGTACGCCGCGCAGCACCGTGCGCAGCTCACTCTGGGTTGTCCGGCTGTCCAGGCGGACATCGAGCGCTCCGGGCACCGAGTTCTGCGCCCGCAGCCCCGCGGGCAGCCGTGCGGCGTCCAGCCCGTCGCGACGGGCGGTGAGCGCGCCGAGCTCGTGGCGGCTGACCGCGTCGGTTCCGGCCAGGTGCCGGATGCCGGCGGCGTCGCCTGCCGCGAGTTCCAGCAGGGCGGCGGCTTGCTGTCCTTTCCGATGAAGAGCTGCAACGGCTCCAGGAGGAACAGAGCGGACTCCGGGCTTTCAGCCAGCCCGCCGACGGGGACGTGCGCGCGGAACTCCAGGCTTTTCGCCAGACGGCCGATGGCAGGGACAACCTGGTCCATCGCGCAGCCCTCGGCGGTATCAGCGAGGCGGAGACAGCGGGCCTGAGCGGGCTGTCGCGGACCACGGTACGCACCATCCTGGGCAAAGGCCCCGCAGCCCGCGACTCCGAGCGGCAAGGCGGGGTGCCCTGCCAGTCCGCTGTCGGCCCGGTGGACGAAGCGCCAGCTGTATGAGTGGGAAGACGTACCTGACCGAATCCCCCTGTACGGACGCGCCGGGCCAGTGACGAATGACCACGGCCAGATAAGGTGAGCTGCTCACGATCGGGGGGTTTTGTGCGAAAGATATCGACTGCTGCCACGGCTGTGGTGGGCTGCCTGGCCGTGGGTGCCTCCCTGGCCGGCTGCTCCGGCGGCACCGCCGCGGAGGATCGATCCGCCGGGCAGATGCTGGACGAGGCGAACGCCACGATGAAAGCGCTCACGTCGGTGACGATCGACGTGGACACCACCGTGACCGCCGGTGAGGGCTATTCCAGCCATATGGTGACCGACCTCAAGGACAGGTGCATATCCAGGGCGACCTGGGCCACCGGTGCCGGCCTCGAACAGATCCGGATCAACGGCGCGGACTACGTCCGCCCGAATCGCGCTTACCTGCACCGGTGGTCGGGCCGGTTTCCCGTGTCCGGTCAGAAGCAGAACCGCTGGATCAAGGCGTCCTCCGCCGCGGCGAGGGCGGGAGACGGGCTGGCCGAATGCACCCAAGAGTTCGCCTCCTTCGGCGAAGCGACCAAGGGCGAACCGGTCAAGGTGAACGGCAGCCCGGCCATTTCACTGGTCGTCACCGACAAAGCAGATGCAGGAGGCTCTTACACCTTTTACGTCGCTGACAAGGGAAAGCCGTACATCCTCAAGGTCGTCTACAAGGGCGCCAAGTACCACGGCACGACCACGTTCAGCGCCTTCGACCAGCCGCTGGACGTGCGGCCCCCGGCCAAAACCGACGTGGTGGACGCAAGTGCCCTTGGCCGCTGAGAACACCAACCGCAGCGGCGCCCGACCGACGACAACCGTCCGGGCTGCGTGATCCGTCACCACAGGCGACCAGGCACCGGACGTCGTCAGTCCGCCCACCGTTGCCTGCATCGGCCGGTTGAGCAATCTGGTTGCGGAGGATTGGGCGGATGCGGTGGTACTCCGGCATGAGTAGAGATGCCGAGGTCATCGTGCTCGCCCGCTGGTCGGACGAAGTCATGGAACCGCTGACCCAAGACGACCCGGAACGCACGTGGCGAGGCCGCTTCGTCCCGATAGCGGGGCAATGGGGCTACGAGTTCGGGTGGGCCCTGGAGTTCGAGAAAATGCGTGCCCGCAAAGGCCTGCTCAAGCACCTGGAGTCGCTGCCGTGGCCGCATCCGCACACGGTGCAAGTGCTGCTTCGAGACCAGGACGACGACTGCTTCGGACTATGGATGTTCCAGGACGACAAGCTGGTGGAAGTTACCATCCCGCGCACCGAGGCTTCCACCAGCCGGCACCGCCCAACGAGGACTTCGAACCCGACCCGGGCACGCTGCTGCGCACTGACCAGAACACGGCTCTGCCCGACCAGACTCCGGAAGCACTCCGCGACACCCGGCCACCCTGGTAGACCTCGAACCCGACAGCTCTTCATCGGGGCGGACATCTGGGCCACGTGGGCGAGCGACGCTCGCCCCTGAGTCTCCGCGAGCAAGGAACGCGAGTCCCGCTGGTCGTGGAGCTCATGGAATGCGCGGTGGCCGGGCGTTGGCGAAGGAATCTGTGCGCACGAGGCTGCGGCTCTAGGGCAAGCTGTGTGGTCACATGTCGTTGGGGGGCAAGTGACTGTTCATCGTACAGAATGCGTGATTGACGGTAGCGTGGATCGGCCGCGTTCACGGGTTCAGCGCACGGCCCACCTGCTGGTGTGCTTCTGCCTGTGGTTCGCTGCCCTCACGGCCGCGCAGGCACTGCGGGATGTCTTCGTGTTCGTGCCTGGCTTCGTGCCGTGGAACGGTGAAAGCCCCAGAAGCTTCTTCGACGCCCTGTCTGTCGCAGCAGCGGCCGGGGTTGTGGCCGTGGCGATCGGCGTGGTGTGGAAAACCTCGGTGCGGGCGGCCGCTGGGCGGTTCGTGAACCGTCTGGGACTGTGGCCGGCGTCGATGCGACAGGCCCTGCGATGGGCGGCGGTGAGTCTGGGCCTCGCGGCCGTCCTGTGGGCGACGTCGCAGCTTGTCCTGGAGCTTCCAGGCCTGACGTCAGTGCCCGCTACCGAAGACCCGCGAACGGTCGCCGTCGCGCAGACCTCCACCACGACACGGTTCGGCTTCGGACTGATCGCCCCCGCTCCGCTGGAGGAGCTCTTCTACCGGGCGCCGATCCTGGCGTTGTGGCTGGCGCTACTCGCAGAGCAGCGGCGCGGGAGCCGACTGGGCCGCTGGTGGGTTCGGTGGCTGCTGGTGGGAGCCGCTGCTGCTGGTTCAGCGATCGTGTTTGCCGCGCGGCACAGCGGGGGCGGAAGCGCCAACGTCGCCCATGCGGCCGTCCTCGCCGTGACGGCCACCGCGGCCTCCCTGTGGCAGCGATCCCTCGTCCCGGCCCTGGCCGCACACGGACTCTACGATGCATGGGCCTTCGCCTGGGGATGACCAACGCAGAGCCGACTGACTTGCCCGTAGGCTTCACCACCCGCTGCGCCGACCGCGAACTCCTCTGCTCGCTACGCCTGTCAGCCGCCCCTAGTGCTGATCAGAGCCCGTCGTTCAGCCCCGAGTGATCTCGTAGCGACGCCTCAGTGGTCGTCAGGACCAACACAGCGTTGTTGTCGTTCGGTGAGCCACGGCACGGGAGCCACGAGGGTGTCGCAGGGGCTTTGCGGAGAGCCTTCGGAAGCTTCCTGCACCACGGGTTGTCCAGGGGACAATTCGGGGCGGGCACCCCGCGGGGTGCCTTCACATGCGGGTGGCGACGCCGCAGCCCTTCCCCATCCGCTCTTCCAAAGACGTGCTGCGGTCGTACGGGTCGATCTCGGGGCCGTCACCCGGCCCCGTGTCCCGTCCCGTGCCGAACGCCGGAGTGAGGTAGCCGTTGTAGGTGTTGCAACCGCCGTTCGTGACGTCGATCTTGTACGAGACCAGGGAGAACGTGCCCGGCTCGGTGATCACCTTCGCCGGGTCGTCCCAGTCCATCACCACTTCGCGCCGCACGATCGTGCGCTCGACCTCGCTGCTGCCCGCGGCCGCGCTGACGACCGGGTATACGTACGTGACATCAGTGCTCACGCGCAGCGCGCCGCGGTCGCCCTGCTGGTAGGTGATCCGGCCCCGCGTCTTCACCACATCCCCGACGAGACGCGTGTGCGCTGTCTTGAACCGGCTGAACAGAAGCAGCGGGTCATTGGTCTTGCTGGGTGCGCGGAACGAGGTCGAAAGGTAGTCCTGGATATCCGGTTGGTGCGGGTTGATCAGGGCGATCGCCTTGGCGGGACGAGCGCCCTTCAGCACCGCCGGATCCAGGCTGGCCGCGACGAGGAAATCCCGGGTGCGGCCGAGTGACCGTGCCACCTGCTCCGTGCTCATCCACCCGGTCGCCTTGGCGTCGGGAACCGTGATCCCTGCCGCGCCGTCGGCCCAGCGTGCCGCGGGTGAGCCCTTGAACGGTTCGCTGAGCGTGGGCCGCCCCTCCACCGGGCCGGGCGGCTGGCCGGGGCGTACGGACTCCGCGGCAAGCGAGGTGTCCTCCTGCTCCTCACCGGCCAGCCAGCCGGCCACCTGCCCCGGAGCCAACGCCACGATCAGCAGGGCGAGTGCCGCCAGGAACCCGACGAGATACCAGCCCTGCTTCGTTCGCCTCGGCCGGGCCGGTGCGTAGCCGGGCCAGATCTGCGACGCCGTGGGTTTCTTGCGCAACCGCCTCGCTGCGATCCGAGCCCGCGCCGATGGCTCCTTGGGCGCGTCCGGCACACCGTGGGCCGACTCGCGCTGAAACCGCTCCCACTCGTCGTCGGGCACGGCTGAACCGCCGCCCTGATCCCCCACCACACTCACGCGAAAATCCCTGCATCAACCAGCGCCGGGACCTCCCCGGCAACCCGCACATGGTCGCACGGCAGGGTCCTGACCAGGTGCTTCGGCACCCGCAAGCGCAGCGGACCACCCGGCATGCATGATGGGGCAGTGGACTGGAACGCATCGGGCGAGGCCCTCGTGGAAGCCGGCTGGCAGGCGGTCAGGGACGACGGGCGCGTACGTACTGAACTTCTCGACGCGGCCTACGCGCAACCACAGCTACGGCAGTTGTTCCCCTGGACGGGGATGGGCGAACTGCACTTCAGCCGCTGTACCGAGAAGCGATGGACGTGGGACATTCCCTACATCCAGCCCGCTGCCGACGGCACCTACCGGGTCTGCGGACCTCTCCGCACCGAGAGGGTGGGCCCAGCGGCCACATCGCAAGAGGCCATCGCCATGGTGATCGGACGCCTTCCACCCCGCTGTGGCCCGGCATTCGTCGGAACACCAGAAGAACTCGCAGCTCACGAAGCTGCAACGCCGAAACCACACGACCGAGGTCAAGTACCAAGCCGAAAGGAAGTCCCGTAACTGTTGCTTGCCGCAGGCGCTGCGCCTGTCCCCGTGCCGGATTGCCTTGAGCGCGGGGACGTTGTCAGTAGTCAAGGGCACACTGACGTACATGATTACCTCTTCATCCACCGCCAACGATGCCTCTGGCCCCTCCCTTGTCTGGGTGGAGTCGATGGGCGGCCCTCTGATCGTCGTACCCGTCTCCGCCCTGGCCTCCTGGGGCGGGTGTACGGAGAGTGGACTGATGGCGGGAGATGCCACCGCTCCAGACGACTACGACCGGGCCTGCGCGGTGGACGAGCTGGCCGGTGTGATCCCCATCGACGAGAACGGGGCGCAGGCACTGGTGCTGGCGGACGAGCCGGCGACCAGCTGCTATCTGCCCCACTACCGGGCGTTCCTGCGGTGGCGCGCCGCCGACTCCGAGGCCGGACTGAGAGCCGCGGCGGACGCTGTCCTGGCAGACTCGGCCACGGTGTGGGAGGAGTGCGGCATCTGGGTCTCGGACGGTCCCGCGGTGCTCATGGACTCCGCCGAAGCGGGTTCCGCCCTGGGTGTCGAGTACCCCGATGGGGGGATGCCCGCCGAGGCGTCGGTCCCACTGCCCGCCGGCCGCTGGAGGGTCCGCGCCGCCCAGGCCAAGGTGGATGAGGGAAATTGGGTCGGCCTGGTCCAGCTCCTGCCCGCCGATTCCTGAGCGGACAGCGCTTGGCCGGGAGTGGTCAGTCGCGGCGCGCAAGGTTGTGCAGATGGGCGATGCCGAGCAGCGCGTGGTGCACGCCATCGCCCTTGAGTTGGCAGTCGCGCAGGATCTGACTCGGAGGGCATGCTCGACCCGAGCGCGGACCATGCGGTGAGAGGCGTTGTGCTCTTCCTTCCAGGCAGGCAGTTCGCTCTGTTCAGGGTCGCGGCGGTGTGGGATGACGAGCCCGGTACCTCGATAGCCTCCGTCGGGGATCACTGCGGCGTTCCCGACGGCGGCCCCGGATAGCTCCCATGCCTTGCAGTGGTTGCGGTTGCCCGGCAGTGGCCGGCTGACGACGACCACTAGTAGTGCTTCGTTAGGTTCTGAGTCTGGGGTTTTGGAGGGGTTGGCTGCAGGTGGTGCATGTGCCGGTCCAGCACCGCAGTATGTCTTGGATGGTGTCGAGGACTTGATAGAGGGTCAGGTTGCGGTCGGAGCTTTTGGGTCGAGCCTCCGAAGGGTGAGGAAGGCATGGGCGGCGGTGACGAGGGTGACGTGATGGTGCCAGCCGCGCCAGGTGCGGCCTTCGAAGTGGTCCAGTCCGAGACCGTGTTTGAGTTCGCGGTAGTCGTGCTCGATGCGCCAGCGCATCTTCGCGAAACGCACCAGGTCGACGATGGGTGTGGTGGCGGGCAGGTTGCTCATCCAGTAGCCGGTCGGTTCGCCGGCGTCCTTGCCCTGTTCGACCAGCAGGGTCCGCAGCGGCAGCACGCCGTCCCACCGGCTGCGTCCACCGGCCTCTTCCTGGGCGGTATGGCGGGCGACCTTGCCCGCCGGCCGCACTTCGAGCACGGCGAACCGCGAGGTCATACGGCCTATGCTGCCTTGGCGCCAGGTCACCTCCTCGAAGGGTGTGGCACTGTCGACCAGAGCCGCCAGGGGCCTGCTGCGTTCGCGGTAGCAGGGCCGGGTGGGAGGCCCCAGCCCGCCGTAGGGCGGCCGATACGGCTCGGCGGCCTCCGGCTGGACGGTCTCCTTGGGGTCGACGGCCACCAGGTATGACCAGCCGCGTTCCTCCAACGCGAACCGGAAGGAAACGCTGCGGCCGTAACCGGCATCTGCCACGATCACCGGCACCGACGGCAGCCAGGTGGCCAGCCGGTCCAACAAGGACAGAGCAAGGCTGGGCTTGGCCACGTGCCCGATGGTGGCCGGCACTCCCGCAGCCTGCCGTCGCCGGACATCGTCCGCCCATTCCTCGGGCAGGAACAGATCCCACTCCAACGGGCAGGAGGCGACGTCGGTGGCGGCGTGCACGCTGACCGCGACCTGGCAGTTGGCCCGCTTGCCCAACGCTCCGCAGTACTGGCGGGCCACTCCGGCCGAGGCTCGTCCGCACTTGGGGAACGACACATCGTCGACCACCCACACCTCCGGACGGATGACCGAGCACAGACGCTCGGCGATACGCCGGCGCACCGGCGTCCAGGCCCACGGTGACTGGCTGACGAACTGCTGCATGGCCTGCATGTTCCCGTCCGGCAGACGAGCGGCCATCGGCTGGATCGACTTGCGCCGGCCATCGAGCATCAGCCCCCGCAGATAGCACTCGCCCCAGGCCCGCTGATCCTTGCGCGCCATCGAGGCAAACACATCAGCGACGAACAACCCCAACTCCGCCCGCAGGCGGCCCACTTCCTGTGCATCCACACAACCAACATGCTCTTGATCAGCCTTAACGAACAGACCTAACGAAGCACTACTAGTCGGGGGTCAGCGTCGATGACGACGTGATTCGTCGAGTACCGATAGTTCTTGGACCGCTCCGCCACCGCGTGGTCGCGGGTGAGAACCAGAGTGCCGCCCACGACTGCTCACCCGCATCACCACCGAAGGCCCAGCCCGAGACTGAACGCCTGCCGCCCTGGACGACGAACAGCCGGGCCCGGCCCCATGGCTTGCTCGGCAGGCCGGACACCAGGCTGCTGGTGGCCAGGGCGTGAGCGAACCAACGCCAGCCGATCGCGGTACCATCGGAGGCCGGCTTCCGCCGCCAAGAACGGCCATCCCGGTCCCGGCTGGGGAGGCTGCCTACTGGGAGTAGTAGGCCTTGATGCTGACCGCCGGTCCCCGCGAGTTGCGCGCGATGGCGGTGGCCGCCGCGTTCTTCACCTCGATGGTGGTGCTGCCGTGGGAGGGGACGCGGGTGAGGCCCCCGATGGGGGTGACGGAGACGACCTGCTGGCTCTGGCCCTCGGGCGGCT
Source organism: Streptomyces sp. TLI_146 (assembly GCF_002846415.1). Taxonomy (NCBI): domain Bacteria; kingdom Bacillati; phylum Actinomycetota; class Actinomycetes; order Kitasatosporales; family Streptomycetaceae; genus Streptomyces; species Streptomyces sp. TLI_146. The sequence goes on along the minus strand of NZ_PJMX01000001.1, from coordinate 135,215 downwards.
GGTCGTAGACCAGGTAGGCGACCCGGACATAGACCGGCCACGCGTTGGGGTTGGTCAGGCGGACCCTGGAGAACCGTTCGAACCGGGATATCTCGCGGCCGGCTGCGTCCAGGGCCTGCGTGGTGACCGGCTCAGCCCCTGCTACCACCTGGGGTGCCGCTGCCACGACCTTGTCCACCCTCACCTGGACGTCGGCCACCTCGTGCTCCCCGGGGCCGGAGAACCGCAGGATGTCCATGCCGTAGCCGTAGGGGGACACCAGAGTTCCCCGGTCACTCCCATAGACAGTGCTCACCTTGACCTTCGGCATCGGCTGGTGTGCCCGGTCCAGCGCGGTGAACGACAAGAGGGTGACCACCGACTGACGATAGGTGTTGTGGATCTCCAGGGTCTGGTTGATCGTGTCGTCCCCGCTCGAGATCCCGGTATAGGAGAACGACAGATCACTCGACGCAGGCCCGAACTCCCGTCCGCCGGCCGCCTCCTGCAGCCCGCACCCCGCGACCAGCACTCCCAGGGCCACCACCGCCCCGCCCACAACAGCCGTTCTGCGTCTGAAAACCGCTATGCCACGCATATGTTCCGCCCCCTCGTGATGACGTGCCGGGTGCAACCCGAGCACACTTCACCGCCGCCGGCAAAGCCGATACCGTCCTTGAACCCCCGGCAGCCTTGTGGCGGCTCGTTCGTCAGCGGCTCGCCACTGCCCTCCGGCCCGTCACCCGCCCCCCTTCACCGCCTGGGAATGAGAGTTCTTGCCACCCGCTCGGGCAATGGCTCGATGACGATCCAGCGCCCGCCGTGCTGTATGGCAGGCAGCTGTCCCTGCCTGCACCAGCGCTGCACGGTCACCCCGGCACGGGCGGCGGCCTCGGCAACGGTGAGCCCCTGGGGCGGGCACCCGTGCGATCCGCACCGGCACACCAGCGGCCCGCCCCCCGCCCGCCGCTATCAACCCCTCGATCGTGCGCAGTTCCTCCAGGAGCTGGCGGCGGCGCTCGTGCAGCGCCTGCCGGTCGACCCCGCCGCGGCTCTCGACGAGCGTCACGTTGTCGTCCGCGGCCGCCGCCTGCTCGGCGGCCCGGCGGGGCACGTCCCTGATCTCCAACACCGTGCCATCCCGGGGGGACAGCCTCGGGTACCGCTTGGAGTCGCCACTGCCCGCGAACCCACCGGACACGAGGGTCACGCCGTACCTGAGCCGCACGTCGACGTCGCGGCCCGCGCGCCAGGCGATCAAGCATCCGGCCAGCTACTTCTCCTGGTCGTAGGTGTCGGGGACGGTCCAGTGCAGCGACACCGTGTCTAGCGCGAACGATCCGTCGATGCCCCGCACGTCCACGCACTGGGCCCTGACCTGTGCCTCGTTGCGGGCGTCGAACGCTCAGCACTCGTAGCCGTCCGCGACCTCCTGGCGGCGCCCGCCCAGGCCTGGGCCGCACCAGGGAAGTCGGGGTGCCGGGTGACGCGGACCTTCAGGACGTATACGCCGGGCTGCGCGGCCGGATGGCGGGTGACATGGACGTGCTGCACGGGCAGGTCTCCTTCACGCACGGGGGAGGCGCCCCGGATGCCCGTGCCGGGGCGGATCTCCCAGCATGCGTGGGGACCACGGCCGGCCTCCAGCCGCCCGGTGGTCACGATGGACCAAGCCGCGTCAGCCGACCGGGTTCTCACGGGCCCGCTGCCCTGACGGCTCCAGGTCAGCGACCGCGATCACGGCGCGCCGGACGCGGAGCCCGCGCGGCGCCGCCTTGCTGCCCGTCAGGAGAAGACCACCGGGCGCTTGCGGGCGTGGGCGGCTGCCTCTTCTCGGCTGTGGCAGAAGGCCCAACTCCCACCTGCCCGAGGCTGGACCAGTGAACGCATCGACCGACCGACAACAGATCAGGTCCTGTTGAGGTCCAGAGCCAACTCCGCAGCGACGACTGGTGCAAGTACGTGTGCGGCGGGACTGATCTCCCAGGAGCGTCCGGAGAGGGCCCGGGTGCCCGGGTGCTCCGGTGGGGAAGGATCGCCGTCGCGCACCGGCCGGTGGCGCAGGAGCCCGTACCGGTGCGCCACACAGACGATGACGGGACTCGTCCTGCCAGCGAGCGAGGACCTGCTCACGGGCGTGCCGAACTCTCCCACGGGGCGGAGAACCGCGCCGGAGACGTCGTAGAGCAGGTCACCCGGCCGGATCTTGCCAGCCCTGAGGAGGCCGAGGAGCTGACCTGCGAGCTCGGCGGCGAGCTGCATCGCGGTCAGCTCGCGGACGTTGGCCGGGTCCGAAGCGAGCGCGGGCTCAAAGAACCAAGGGTGGACCACCCGAGGCACGGCCGACGGAGGTCTTGCGTGGCGCCGCTGCCGGTTGTCGTTGTCCGGGCGAACGCCGGGTGCTCTGTTGTGCATCGTCCTCGCTTACGTCACTGGCACGGGCATGGATCTGAACGGCATGGACCAATGCGTACGGATTCGCTCCGGAGGGTTTCTGGAGATTCCATAGATCCACTGGCCCAACGAGTGAGGGTCCCGGTGGAAGCGGTCCACCACCGTGCTCACCCTGCGGGGGTTGCGGCGTGGCCGCTCCTGGTCGTTCACGGCTCCGCTGTCGCCGGGCACTACCTGACGGCCCGTACGCGGGACGGCCCCGTCTACGTCATGGCCCCCCAATGCCTTGCTTGAGTTCCCAAAGCAGTCTGGGAAGGAGCGTGGTGGTCTTGGGCTCGATTGGAACCGCTGCGCGGGAGGCTGGTCAGCCTGGCTGACCGCGGCCGGCTACGGAAACTGCCCGACGGCGGGTTCACCACCCGCCTGTGAGCAGCGTGTATGCGGGTAACTGTCAGGGGTGCTCGCTGTGCGGTGCTGTCAGGTCTTTAAGGTCGCGTCTATGACGAGGACAACGCCCCCGCGCCCTCTCGATGTCGAGGCGCTCTTCCCGGAACTGGCCGCCTTTCGGGGGACGACGACTCGGCTCCATCCGCGGCCGGGCAGACCAGAGCGGTCGGCCAGTTCCGTGGGCGGTCCTATGCTTTGGCCGGCGGACGAGCCGTGGCCGGTGTGCGGTGAGGCCCATGGACGTGGGCGTGGACGGCGCCCGGCCGACATCCGCCGCTATCGGCAGGTTCTGGCTTCCGCGTGGTCCCGCGAGCAGGCTCCCGGCCCGACGGACGAGGAACGCGAGCTCCTGGGTGAGCTGCGCCGGGAGCACAGGATCCCCAGGGCGTCCGAGACCGACCCGCTGCCGATGATCGGCCTCGCGCAGCTGTACCGGCGGGATGTGCCCGACCTGCCGGAGGGGCCGGGCGACTGCGATCTGCTTCAAGTGTTCTGGTGTCCCTTCAACGCCCACGGCCCGGACCGGTACGACCTGGAGCTGCACTTGCGCTGGCGGCGATCGTGGGAAGTCGGCGAGGTGCTGACCGCGCCGCCGCAGCCGCTGGTCGTCGGGGCCGACGGCTTCGTGCCCGAGCCCTGCGTGCTGCACCCGGAGCAGGTGATCACCTATCCATTTGCTGGACTTCTGCCCATGGAACTGTGCGCCCGGATCGACGCCTGGGAGGTAGCCCTTGAAGAGGAAGCCGAACAGTCGGCGGACAGGAGTACAACAGAGCCGCTCGGCTACCAGTACGACCTGTCCATCCCGCCCGGCTGGCGTGTGGGCGGTTTCGCCTCCTGGCACGCGACCGACCCGTATCCCATGGACTGTATGACCTGCGCGACACCGATGCATCTGCTGCTGACCATCGACAGCTCGGAGTGGGACGGCGGCAGCGGAAGCTGGAAACCGCTGGAGGAGCAGAACCAGCCCACTCACCGGTGCACAACCCCCACGGAGGTCACTGTGAGCCGCTGGGGTGAGCTCAACGTATTCGCCTGCCCCGACAATCCCGTGCATCCGCACCGCTGGAGCATCCAGTAGCTTCTGAATCTGGACTCGTGATGTCGGTGCAGGTTGGTGGAGCATCCGGCTGGCAGTGGTTCGTCCCGGCCTGGCTCGCGGGCCAGCCACCTTCGTTCAGGATTCGGCCGACCGCTGGGTAGTCTTCGGACCATGTGGAGAGAAGCGACTCTTGAGGCCTTTCCGGAGGCGGAGTTCCGGAGTCCCGCGCAGGTGGCGGCCCTCGCTGATGCAGAGCAGCGTCTCGGCCGCGGGCTGCCTGCCGAGCTGAGGCAGCTGCTCCTGGAGAGCAACGGGATCATCGGACGGAGCGCGGTGGACACTGTCTGGCCCGTCGAGCAGATCGTCGAGCAGAACCTTCTCTTCCGCTCTGACGGCTCCTTCGCCGAGCTGTACATGCCCTTCGACGCCCTGCTCTTCTTCGGGGACAACGGGGGCGGCGACCAGTTCGCGTTCGTGCAGACACCCCAGCGCCCGGACATCTTCGTCTGGGAGCACGAGACCGACAGCCGTCGGTGGGCGGCACGAGACCTGAGGGACTACCTGGGCCGTTCACTCGCCGAGGGCGGCGACGACTGGTACCAGTAGGGCGTCGGTGTGGGCCCGGGACGCTGACCGGGTGGATCGCAATCCGAACCTCACGGACAAGGAACTGGTCGACGACGGGCTTGTAGAGCCGCTTCTGAGCTTGATCCCGTGACGTCGGTCAGCCGTCCATGATCAGTCCTGTGCCGGCGAGGCAGCCGTCGACGAGGTGCGGGCGGTACTGGATCATCTTGAGCCTGCGCTTGACGGCCCGGGTCAGCTGGCCGAGGTCGGCGGCTGCGAGGTTGCCGATGTCGCGTTTGACCAGCAACCAGATGCCCTCCTGAGGGTTGAGGTCGGGCGCGTAGGTGGGGAGCTGGAAGACGGTGAGCCAGTGCCGCGTTGGCCTCGAAGAACGCCTTCAACGGCGGCACAAGGTGGATGCGAGCGTTGTCCCAGACGAGCACGATCGGTCCGTCGAGCTGGATGCGGGCACGGACGATCAGGTCCCGGAAGTCGCGCCAGCCGAAGCCCTTCGGCTCGCCCTTGCGGCCCGAGTGCTGTCGAAATGTTGGAATTGAGGAACGAAAACCGAAAAACGCACCCGGGACACCTGCTCGCTGGTCTACCAGTGCCGTCGCTGTCCACGAGCATGCTCAGTCCTCGGTGAGCCAGGATCCTGTGGTGAGCTATACCGATGATGATGCCGAACTGCGGGACTTGATCCGCCGCTATGTCACGCCCGAGCGGCGCTATCTCAAGCTCAGCGGCAGTGTGTTGCGCTTCGAGGAAACTGCGTACGACCGACTACGCCCGAAATCTGGCGTCGCAAGTACCAAAGGTCGCGGTCAGCGGTGTGATGACCTTATTGCAGACGGTGTTCGAACAGCCCGACGCCGAGGCGATCAACCGGCAGATGGACCACGTCATCACCTCGCTGTCCCAGCGGTTCCTGAAGGCCGCGGGCCATCTGGAGGCCGCCCGCGAGGACCTGCTCGCCTTCACCGCCTTCCCCCAGCAGGTGTGGAAGCAAATCTGGTCAAATAACCCGCAGGAGCGGCTGAATAGAGAGATCCGTCGGCGCACCGACGTGGTCGGGATCTTCCCCGGCCGCGACGCCGTCCTCCGCCTGGTCACCGCGGTGCTGGCCGAGCAGACCGACGAATGGACCGGCGCCGCTACATCGGCCCCGATATCCGCGCCGCCTGCACCAACGACCCCGATCATGAGCCTGGCGACTCCTCGCCTGCCCTGGGCAGCTGGGCAGTCGCTGCGGGCACCAGGTCACGGTCCACCCGCAATTCTGTGAGCCGGGCCATGGCAGTGGGAACCTGGCCACGGTGGCCGGAACCGACATCAGCTCGTGGTGTGGCCAGGGCCCACGAGCACGAAGGACACAGACACACGGTCGCCACCGGATACTGGTCCTGTGAAGTGGTTCGAGCAGGCCCAGGCAGCGGAACAACGTCGGGATTGGGATGCGGCGATCGCGCTGGTCAGCGCCCACGCCGAGTGCTTCTCCACCGCCCCCTCCCGGCATGACGCCCATCTGTGGCACATGGATCTGCTCGTCCGTGCGGAGCGGTTCTCGGAACTCGCCGATCGGGCTCTCACGGACGTTCACGCCGGGCGCAGGCTCAACGCAGCACTTCGCCAACGGGGGATGGAGGCGGCACTGCGCACCCGCTCCGAGGGGGGTGACCGCGGTGCCATGTATGCCCTTGTCCGGCTCCTGTGCGAGACGGGGCGACCTCACGAAGCCGATCGAGTGGTCCTGGGCCTCGGACCGGACCAGTACGCACAGCAGATCGTGGCCGACTTTCGATCCCTATCGAGCGGTGCGCAGCAGCGCTCGGCAACAGGGCGGAGTGAGTTGGTGGAGTAGCGGCCCGGCGGCGTTGCATCCTTGTGGCTCGCCAAGGAGCCGTCTCGCCTACCAGGCCGACGAAGGCGCCGATCCAGCTGCAGGCGGCCGTGGCGTCGGTGAACCAGCGCCAGCCGGACCCACGACCTTGCCAAAGAGACTGGGTGCGGACCCTTTGAAGGCAAGCGTTCTCCCAGCTCAACATGCTCTGCCTCATGAGATCCGGAGACGAGGCCCGGGGCTTGGCCGATCATGAGGTGAGTACCCTCGGCGTGTGATCGATTACGGCATTGCTCTGCCTCACTACCGTCTCCACGTCGTGCCTGCGGTCGTGGCGCTGGCCAGCCCAACCTGGCAACGAGAGGTGTGGCTCGACCCGGATCAGTTCGAGAACCTTGATCACGTGGTGCACGTGCTGTTCGACGACTTCTGCGAGGCGGACAGTCCGTCGCGTTGGCTTGGGCAGAGCCTCCGTACCGAGGAGGAAGCCGAGCTGATGGCACGTCTTGGTGCCGCCTACGACGCCGTGCAGGACGCGGTCGGTGCTGATGCCGAGGACGAGGCCTACCTGGACTCGCCGGGCTGGCCCGCTGTCGTTGCTGCGGCAGCCCGGCTGGCACAGGTCCTGGTGACCAACGACCTCACGGCACTGAGCAAATTGCATGAAGCCGGATATCGCTGGCCGTTTGAATCCGAGCAGAAGGCACCCGAGGCCGGTACCCCGTAGCGGGAACGGTCATAGCCACCCCCATCTGGTATCAGTCAGTTCACACCGTTCATCCGCCCCTGCCTCGTCCCTTCAAAGGCTCTCGGGATTGGTGAGCTGGGAAGACGCTGATTGCTGTGTGGCGGCCTCGGTGTGCTCCTACCGTGGCGTGGTGGAGGTGGGGCGCCATGGTGTCTTTGCCGGAGGAGCTTGAGGCGCGGGAGGCCGCAGCACGGGCGCGAGTGGAGGAACTCCAGCTTGAAGCCGCGGAGTTGGCTCTTCCGCCCCCGACCTCCTCGCCGTCAGCAATCTCGACGTCCGCGTGACCACTCTCGCAGCAGCGGGCACCTCGATCCGTATGAGCACACCAGCACGTCCGCGGAAACCGGATCCGGCGACGCGCTGTGCTGACAGCAGACGCGGATCTGAACCTGCGCGGTTCTTTGACGAACTACCCCTGCAAGAGCAGGTTGCCCTCATCGACGCACGTCAGACAGAACACTGACGCAGGAATGGGCGGGCTGCTGGAGCGGCTCCTCATACTGGCGAGTGCGGCATCGGTTCGCGGCAGCTAGATCATGGTCGGAGGCTCGCGCAGATCCGGGCACGACGGAGGTCGAGCGAGGCCGGACGTACGGCCCCCTCGTGGACGGTCTGTCCTCCGGTGCCGCGGATCCGGGTGGCCTGTAGCCCTAGCCCTTGCTGTGGGTTTTGAGTGGCGCTGGCACAATCGGGTGATGACCACCGGTGCCGTAGGAGACCTGCCTGTTCCGGCCTTGGTGCTGGAAGGCACCGACTGGGATGCCCTGGAACACAGCATGGGGCCGGCCGGGGACACGCCTCAGATGCTGGCCGACCTTCTCGATGCCGACCAACGCGTGAGGACGCAGGCGCTGGATCACCTGCACCACGTGGTGCACCACCAGAACACTCTGTACGACGCGACGGTTCCCGCCGCCCTTTACGTGGCCGCGATCCTCACCGACCCGCGCACAAGTCTGCCCGTTGACAAGGAGCCTCATGACGCCCCTGGCCCTTTGCGTGCCGCGCTGTTGGGCTGGCTGGGCTCCGTCGCCGACGCGGCCAGTGACGAAGCCGCCGCGAGCAGCCGCCGCTGCGGCTTCCCCCCGGAGGACTACCCTCCGTTCGTCCAGACCTGTCTGCTCCGGCCCTTGCTCTACCGTGCGGTCGCAGCCTTCTTCGATGCTCCGGACCCGCACGTGCGCGAAGCCGCAATCGACGCGTGCATTCCCCTGTTGGACGACCGGCGCCTGACCCGGCACCGGCACAGGCTCATCCCGCTTCTCCGGGATCCGCTGGCCGTGAGCGAGGTCTGGCAGTACCGCGAACGGGCAATTGAGAGGCTTGAGGCATGGGGTGAGGACGTCACGGGCCTGCAACTCAAGCGAGACGCCTTCGCGGTCTGTGATTCCCAGGACATCACCCCAGCATCGACGACCGCGACGCCGGATCTCCTTTGGAACAGCGCGGACGATCTGCCCTTCTGACCCTGTGGAGCTCCGGCCGGACATAGCTCAGGGCTCTCAGGCCAGAGCACGCCGAACACTCGCGGTGAGCGATCTGGCCACGGGGCGGAAGGCGGTGGCCTCGGGCAGGAGATGCATTCGGGCGGCGTCCACCAAGGGGAGCTGAAGGTCCGGTCAGCAGCAGGCAATCGGCTGGCAAGGATCGCGCAGGCCGCCGTCCGTTCACGCGCCGGTTCTCCTCGCACAGACCATCGCGGTGGTGTCATGCCGTCAGATGCGCGGGATCCCTGCCCAGGCCGTACGTGATGGAGCCCCCCCCACATGCGCGTGATCCGTCGACTCGCTGCCGCCGCCGCGTTCACCCTCGCCGTCGGCGCCCTGGGGCTGACCACCGGCACGGCCCACGCCACCACCACACGCACAGCAGTGGTGTCGGCATCGTGCTCACAGTCCTACCTCCCCCTTCCGGACCCGGTCTGCCAGCCCGGCGCCGACAACCCCGACGTCACCCAGGCCACCATCACCTCGACGATCTGCGTCTCTGGCTGGACCTCCATGGTGCGCCCGCCCACCGGCTACATCAACCCCCTCAAAATCCAGCAGATCGCCGCCTACGGCTACAGCGACACCTCCACCGCGGACTACGAAGAGGACCACCTCTTCCCCCTGGAACTGGGCGGCGCGCCGCGGGACCCGTAAAACCTGTGGCCAGAGCCGCGCTACAGCGTCGGGGGGAAGAGCGCGGGGAACAAGGACACGGTGGAGAGCCGGCTCAAGGCGGCCGTGTGCAGCGGGCAGGTGAGCCTGGATGCGGCCCGGCACGCGATCGCCACCGACTGGAGCACCGCGCTGGCCGCCGTCGGCCTGGGCTGACCCCAACGGCGCGAGCGGCGCACGGGCTGTGGGGCAGGTCAGCGCCGCTCCGCTTCGGCCGACGGTGTCGGGATGCGAATCTTCGTGCCCCGAAGGTGTCGTGGCCAATGCTCCCGACTTTGTCCGCAGCCGGCGGCGGTGCGGCAGGGGATCTCGTTTGAGGTCGATGCCTGACCGTGGACACTCGCACGATGAGCCACAGTATTGCGTCCGGACTGATCGAGCGAGGGTGGGACGGGCCCTGGTACCGGGTGCGCACGGAGCGTTTCCAGGCGTCGTTCCTGCCTGACGCCGGTGAGGACCTGGACGATGTCTGCAACGTCGATGCCTTGGTGACTCTCAACGATGGGTCTGGTTGGTCCGCGACCATGTTCACCGTCGCCGAGGTCGAGCGCCTGATGAAGCTCTGGGCAAGCACCGGCGAGGCCCTTGCGGGCAGGTACTTCTGGGTCTCGAACGGTCTGATCGTCAGGGATCCCGGCATCGAGAGCATGACCGAGGTGATCGCCGGACTGATCGAGAACGGGGAGCTCTCCGACATCTTTCAGCGGGTGAGCAGCGCCTGATCAAGAGCTGGCCGGCGGAAGCGACGTCGAGCGGCAGGCCACGTCTTTGTCGCGCTCGACCGTCTGCCGTCATCCGGCCCCCACCGGATCCGATGACTCAGCGGACCCAGCCCGGGCGGCCTCTTCGTGGGCCTCCACCCGGCGGCCGGGGTGCGGCAGTGGGATGGGCGGAGCCCGGGATCGGCGTCACCCGCCGCCACCAGTATCCCGAGGGCGCGGTGCGTGCAGAGTATCGGCCTCGATGGCGGGCTCAGTTGAGTACGTGCTCTCCTCGTCCATGAGTATTCGCGCCGAGGACCGGGCGGCGTGCGCGGGGCAGAATGGTGGTCATGACCGCATCCGATCTGCCTTCCGCCGCTGCCCCCTCGGTGGCGGCGACTGACCCCTTCGCACCGTCCACGGCGGCCGTGCGCGTGTTCGCCGGCATCGGCCTGCTGCTGCTTGCTTTCGCCTACGGCGCGTTCATCGTCGTTGTCCTGGGCCAGGCATACAGCGGAGACGGGGCCAGCGGGCCGTTGGCGGGCGCGGCTCAGTGGTCGATGGGCCTGTCCGCCATCGTGGGACTGTGCGCGCTGTGCCTGCCCAGCACCATGGTGAGCCATCCAGTGCGGCGCGGGTCCGTCATGCTGCAGTATGCGCTGGCGTTCGCCGGCCCCGCGCTGGCGGCCATCGACTTCGCCTGAGCTTGTCCGGTGCTCTCGTTCACCTCCAGATAACGAGCTCACCGCCCGGCATGCACACCACCCGCACCCTGTCCGGGCCGGTGATGTTCCATGCCTCGAAGTCCGCGGCAGCCGCGACGGTGAGCCGGGCACCCTGGTCGAACTCCACGAGCAGCCGTCCGTCCTTGAATGCGATCGCCCCGGTGACCACCCTGCCGAACAACCCCAGGGCGGCGGCCACCTCCTGCCGCTCCGGAACGAGCGGCCTCATCGGCCCGGCGCCCCCATGCTCCATTACGGCGTCGGCTTCCACAATGATCTCGGCGCCTTCGCCCAGCCGCAGGCCCAGCTGATAGTCCACCCTCACCTGGGTGACAGTGAGGCCAGCGAGCGGGAGCCGCCAGCGATCATCGAGTTCCACTACGTCAGAGCGTGTCACCCGGACACGGTGCCACACGCCCTCTCACGACCATGACGCGGTCCGTCACCATCGAGAACTCCCCGGGCCATCTGGGTGACACCTCTGCCAGCGCCCGTGACGTCCAAGACGCAGACCCGGCTCCGAGATGTGCACCTCATCGATCGGCATGCTCCCAAGGACGGCTCCGCCGGCCGCGGGGTTGTCTGGGCGGGACAGAAGCATCCTTACGGGAGAACACATCGCACTGACGTGCGCCCGGCCCAGTCACGCGGACTGGCGCGGGGCCGATGGGGCGCTGAAACAGCGGTGCGTCCGGCCGGGGCTGGCCGGACGCACCGGGACTGCATGGGCGGTTCAGAACAGGGTGTTGTAGGTGTTCCAGCCGCCGCCGACCCTGATGCGGGACTTGAACGGGTCGGTAGGGTTCTTCGTTCCCTGGTACAGCCACAGGACGCCGTCCTTGTCCCGGGCCACGGTGTCGGACAGACCGTCGTCGGTGACGTCGCCGACGCCGGTGAGCTGGTTGTACGCCTGCCAGCCGCCGCCGACCTTGACGCGGGACTTGAACGGGTTGGTGGGGTTCTTTGTCCCCTGGTACAGCCACAGGACGCCGTCCTTGTCCCGGGCCACGGTGTCGGACAGACCGTCGTCGGTGACGTCGCCGACGCCGGTGAGCTGGTTGTACGCCTGCCAGCCGCCGCCGACCTTGACGCGGGACTTGAACGGGTCGGCAGGGTTCTTCATCCCCTGGTACAGCCACAGGGTGCCCGAGCTGTCGCGTGCGACGAGGTCCGCGACACCGTCGCCGCTCACGTCGCCGACGCCGGTGAGCTGGTTGTACGCCTGCCAGCCGCCGCCGACCCTGATACGGGACTTGAACGGGGCCGGCGCCTGCGTCGTCTGGTAGAGCCACAGGACACCGTCACCGTCACGGGCCACCAGCGGGCCGCCCGTGTGCCACGTGCTGATCTGGCCCACCTTGACCAGGGTGTTGTACGTCTGCCAGCCGCCGCCAACCAACTGCCGTGCCCAGAACGGATTGGCGACCGCACCGGTCCCCATGTACTCATACAGCCTTCCGCCGGCATCTCGCCCGAAGAGCGCATACGGAATGTAAGGGGAAGGCTTGACGGCGTGCACGGCAAAGCTGCTCGTCCCCCGCGCGTCGCCGCCCTGCTCGAACCCGGCGACCACGTCGACCTTGCCGTCCGCCGCGCTGGGGTCGGCCTTCAGGGTGTAGCGGATTACGGCATCACCGGGCGTGAGCCGACAGCGCATCGCAGCCGGTCCGATCACGGGCCATGAGGATGCCTCACAGCTCGCATGCCCGTCGCCCGTGACGGACTCGACGGACACGTGCGGCTCGTCGTCCCCCCATTCCGGCTCACCCGCCGAAGGCTTGAAACTGATCGCCACGGACGCCGCAGCCGCGGCATGCACGGTGACGGTGTGCGTGATCGACTGCCCGGCCGTGATGTCAGGCGTGGACAACTTGACGGTGTCCGCGTCATCGGCGGCCGACGCGGTGCCCGTGCCCGCGAGTAAACCCGCCGCCAGCACGGCTGCGGCGCTCCCCGCAGTGAGGATCTTGCGCATACGGTGTGTCCCCTCCCCCCGGCGGCAGGATGCCGCCGCGAAATGGCCAGGGCGTGATTCCTGGCGTGAAGGGACGCTATAGGAGGCACCCAGGCACCCTCACAGGCACCCCACCGATTCTCACCCTCGGCGGTTCGCCTCCTCGGCGCGGCCCTACAGCACTGCCTCCGCCGCAGGAGAGCCTTCCTGGGCGAGCGGTGATGGCACATCACCAGACCGGCCGCACCAGCCGTAGCACCGAGGTGGCCGCTTTCTGCGGATCGCCGCTCCCTCTGAGGCGCAAGGAACAGGTAGTGCCCTCATCCAGGACAGGGCCCACACCCACGAGGACCGGTGAAGAGACAACCCCTGGTGACGCTCACCACGCACCTCACTGCCCAAATGACCTTCTGAATCGCCGTCTTGCTCCCATCCATCGGACAGGTGCCCGCGTAGCCCCTCGACACCCACCCGCTGGGAGGAGAGCCCCCTTCTCCCAGCGCCAGCACTCAGACGGACCTGCAGATGGTGATCACCAGGTCCGCTGCCCAGCTGTATTGCCGTGTCTGAGTCAACCCGGCCCTCGGCCTGCCCGCCTGCCTGCCTGCACGAGACTTTCGGCGAAGCCGAAGTGACCTTGGACTCCCACCAGTTCAGCGGCGCGCGGCAGATCACCACCCCGCCCGCCGCCGACACCGGTGACCTGACCCAGGCCCTCAAGGACATGCAGGCCGAGGGCAAGCACTGACCCGGCGCCCCAGCGCCCCCGGCGGATCACCGGGCACGGTCCACGCAGGAGCCAAGCCTGCAAGGCGGTGCCCGCTGTCCCGCCAACCCGCAGACCAGAACGTTCCGGGGCGTGCTCCGGTCGGTGGGTGAGCGAGGATAATGGGGGAGCGCACTTGCTGCGGGAAATGAGGGTGTGGACGTGAACCAGCAGAACCCCGGAGGTTGGTATGGGCCTGTCCAGGGGCCGGGGTTCGGGCCTGCCTCCCCTCCGGACCCGCCGCCGCGGCGCCGCTCGCGAAGCCGGTTGGTGCTGCTCGCCGTGAGTGTGACGTGCGCGCTGGCAGCGGCCGCGGCCGGAGGTTACGCGTACGGCCGCCACACCAGCGCACCCGCCAACAACGCGGCCAGGCCTACCAGCACGCAAAATTCTGCACCGGCCGCAGCCCGTCCGTATCAGCTCACCGCGCCGCACAGCGTGCTGAGCGGGGCCTTTGTCTACGACCCCGTCATGACGAGGCCCGTCCCGGAGTCAGCCGCAGCCGACTACGCCGCTTTCGGCATCACCAACCCCACACCCGTTGGCATCTCATACAAGTCGAGCAGCCCCGCCTCACAGCAGACCGCCCAGTTGACCGGCGCCTGGGGCACGATCAGCGACCCCGAGCGGGTCATCGACCGGCACTTCGCGAAGATAGCTGACAACGCAGCCGCGGAACCGAGCAAGAACACCAGGCTGGTCGGCACCCTCCAGAGGGTGCACCCCACCGGGCTGGGTGACGCCATGATGAAGTGTCAGAACATGAGTACGAGAGTGGCTCAGCGCATCATCACGACTCCCATCTGCGTATGGGCCGATCACTACACCTACGGCGAGGTCGTCGTCTTCGACCCCGGTGCGCTGCGCAACGGCGGCATGGGTGTCAGCCTCGGCGAGAACGCGGACACTGCTGCCAGGATCCGCAACGATGCCCGCGTGCCTCGCTAGGAAGGGCCAGCCCTACCCGTCACACCTCGACGCAGTCAGCGGCTCCCCCCCTCAGCGGCATCACCCATCCACTGCTCGGGCGGGTTCAGATGCCCCTGGGCCTGGGACCGCAGCGGGTAGTTGATCTCCATCCGCCGCTCCAGCCGCACGGCAGCCCCCTTTGCCGAAGCCTCCGCCCGGACACGGGCTGTCACGTGCGGCAGCCAGATAGGTGTGGCTACACGTGGGACCAGCCGTTGGCGAAGCCGCACTGTAGGTCCGTCCAGCGGCGCAGTTCGGCAGGGGTGTGGCTGGGGTAGCCGAGGCGTCCCACGCCCTCGACCCATTGGTTCCATGGACCGTCGGGCTGGGTGAAGCGGTCGGCGTAGTGGGTGGCGAGGCGGGCGTCGAGGTGGAGGAGGGCGCCGAGGGCGGCGCCCTGGTCGTAGTGGAGGTCGGTGCGGGCCAGGTAGTGGTCGAGGTAGGCGGTGAGGATCTCGCTGTCCTCCCGCGTGGCGAAGCGGGCCAGGGCGAAGCAGTAGCCGGCGCCCGAGTAGCAGACCTCACTGGCCAGCAGCAGGCCCGCGATGCGTTCCCGGAACGACTCGCGGCGGCCCACGCCGATCAGCCAGGCACCCGTGAGACGCGAGCGCCATTCGTAGGCCAGGAGGGCCTCCAGCTCCTCGTCGGTGATGGAGACCGCGTCTTCGATCATATGGCGGGCGAAGCGTTCGGCGTGCGGCCACCCCGGCCGCAGGGCGCGTGCACCGTTCAGCTCTAGATAGCGCGGGGCGTCCGAGTCCATCCTCATCACATAACGCTCGATCACGTAGCCGTGGCCGGTCTTGTCGGGGTGCTGGGACCGCATCGGTCACCTCTCCGGGTACAGGTCAGGGTGCGGCGGGAAGGGCGATGGGCAGGGCCCAACCGTCGTAGTAGGTACGGAACCACGTCGTTATGCCACCATCCTGACCCACGACCTTGACCCAAGGGATAGGGGGTACCCTGGGCAGACGCACGTCCTTGGGCGTGCAAGGCTGAGCGACCGGGGCCCGGTGGACATGGTGCGCGCACCCGCGCGGGTCATGGTCGTGACGGAACGCCGGGCCCCGGCACCCCTAACCGCGCCTTGGGGGAGGCGGGCACGAAGTCGCCGTTCCCATGGGCAGTGCCCTGCAGGCGTTGCGCCGGGTCCCTGCGCAGTGACCGGCTCGCGTACCGTTTCGTGCACACCGGTGCTCGGGCACCCGCTCGAGACACTGGCATGACGGTCCTGGAAGTGATCGAGGGTCGGCCGCGAGTGTTCGTGCCCCCCTCGGATCCCCGGGCCCGACTGACCGCGTCGTGAGCTGGGGGGGCAGAACCGGTGACGTCATACGTGAAGGTGCGCTGGGACCACGAGTTCACGGAAGAACCCGTGGACATCTTCAGCGAGCTCGACGACGACCGCTACGAGGTCCGTAAGGTCGAGGTCTACCGGGAGGGACGGCTCGACTGGGCCGATTCCAGCCGGGAGACGGGCACGACCTTCCTCGGCGAGGTCCCGTTCCCGGATCTGCAAGAGATCAACTCGCAGGGGGAGTTCCACGCGGAGCCCATCACCGTAGCTGAGTTCGAGGCGGTATGGCGCCGTGCCCGCAGCAAGAGATGACGACAGTCTAGAGGGGTTGGCTTCACCGCATGCCGTCAGAGCGGTTGCGGAGAACCTGGCTGGTCCACGACAGCCTGACCGGGCCTCTACCCGAACGATCCGTCGGCTCGACCGGCGAAGCCCTCGCAGCCGAGGTCGTGGCGGTCCTTCGATCCCTGTGAACCGCTCCATCCGTGGCCGTGCGCGGGGAAGGTATGCGCCGTTGGGGACCGACGCGGCACGGGAATGCTGCGCAACACGATGGACCTGTACGGGGCGGCCGAGCAGATTGGGCTGCCGCTCCCGAGCCGTGGGAACCTCCCGCGCGTGCCGCGGCGTGGCAGGACACGGTGCACGAGAACGCGCTGGCTGCCGTGCCTGCGACGGCGGCCGCCGTGTGGCGCCGTGCAGCCCAGGACCGCTACCACCCGCTCGGGGAGGACCAAGAAAAGGGCGGCGTGTCCGCCCCAGCCTCCACAGGGCACGATCTGTCACATCCCGCTCATCCAGGAATGAACCGAAAGATCGGACGTAGCTGACATGCCCGATCTGCTGGTTACCCCGCTAGTCCGGGGAGCAGCAAAGTCCCGCTCGTCCGGGAATCAAACGGGAGTCTTCGCGTGCCAATGCGCTGACCTGCTGGTTACTCCCCTGTAGTCCGGGGATCACATCACCCGCAAGTCCGGGGACCAACGAAACGCCCTGCTGCTACAGCGGGGCGTTTTCGTGCGAGCCTGCCGTTCTGGTCGGCTTGGTCAGGGGGAGAGCCAGCCCAGCCCCTCACCCCTCGAGGCCGACGGCGGCGCCCCCTGTCATCGGCATCGCCCCGTACTTTACGTACTGCAGCGTGAAGCTGGTTGCCTGTGCGGGGTGTCCGGTCGGGGGTGCTGGTCGGGGTACTCAGGGCGGTTGAGTAGGTGTGCGGTGTTGCTGCGGTGGCCTGGGGCGTTTGATCGTCCGTATGCCGACCGACATGTTTTCTTTGCCGCGCCGTGCCCGCCGGGCAGTCATCGTGGGGTTCCCGCTGCTGCTGGCGGTGTCCTTCACCAGCGCTTGCACGTTGACGGGGGGCCGGGTGCACTCGGCGGCGGACTACCGTGCGTACGGCGTACGTACCAAGCAGGCTGGTATGGACACGGTCGCGCGGCTGCGGCCCGTCGCGCAGTTGGCGGGTACGGGGCCTGGTGCCACGCTGGAGGACGCGGCGCAGGAGGAATACAGCAGCTCCTGTGTCGATGATTTCGGTTTCGATAAAGGCGACGTCACGCGCGGCGGGCCGGGCTACAGCTGGACGCTGCGGTACGCGACCCGCGCCGACTACCTCACGGCCTTGGCCCATCTCCGCGCAGGCTGGAAGGCCGAGGGCCTGACAGTCACGGACGTGGCGCCCTGGGACCGGCCCGGCCACCCGGGCCTGCCGGGGATACAGACGACCGATCACGGCATCGAACTCTCCCTCCAGCAGGCCTGGTACACGGATGACCCCATGGTTCACGCGAGCGGGGAGTGCATGCGCTACCACCAGGAGCGGTGAGCCGTAGTCCGACTCCGCAGGCCCGGTGCGTTGTTGCCGTCAGAGGATGCTGTACGCGCCGAAGCCATTGCCGATCTTGACGCTCGCAGTGATGAAGGCGAGTGAGCGGGTGCAGACTCACGCCGGTGCGTGGGCGGCGGCAGTCGCGGACAGCGGACAGCGGACAGCGTGACAGGCGACTCCGCCTCCCTCGCCCTCTCAAATGGATCACGCCTACAACCCGCCTCTGACGCGCGCATGGGTGAAGTGGCGCCCCGCCGAGACCGAAGACGCCCCGCTCCTTGCCATCCTGGGACCTGCACACCGCCCCCGCGCCCTGCGCGTCCTCCTGGACGGCGCACCGGTCACCACATCACCCCGCCTGGCCCCCTGCAAGCCGCCCAGGTCGCCGAGGCCGTTGCCGGCCGCCTCGGCCCGGTCCGGACGCTGGCCGGCGGACAAGTCGAACACCCGGTCCGTGAAGGCCTGCACGCCGAAGTTCGCCGCACCCCCGGCCGCCACTCCACCACCCGCTTCGTCCGTCTGCGTCCCCCCGCCGAACAGCGATTGCCAGACGCGTCACCGCCACGGCCGGCTCCACCGCGGCCGCGATCGCCGCCCGCCGTCGCCAGACCCGCGCCAAACTCACCCACCTGGAGAAGGCAGTCAGTCAACTCCGGCGCGAACGCGGACGGGTCACCGTGCGCGCCATCGCCGAGCGAGCAGGTGTGTCCGCCACCTTCTGCTACGAGAACCCCGAGGCACGAGCCCTCGTCCAGGTAGCCATCGCACATACCCGACAGCGGCGCGCTCAAGGAGCCCAACAGGAACACGAGCGCATCGAAGCCTCATGGCGCGAACGCGCGCTCAATTCCGAGGAAGCCCTCACCCGCACCCAGGAAACCGTGTTCGCCCAACGCAAGCGGCTCGGCGAACTCATGGGTCAACTACGGGACGCTGAACACAAGACCCCGGCGGACTCCACCCGAGCGCTCCGGACCGAAAACACCCAGCTCAAGCGCCGCGTGGACCAACTGGCCCAAGAACACCGCTCACTCCAAGAACGACTCGAAGGCGCCCGCTCCAACCTGCGGTTCGCCGAGAAAGGCATCGCCGACCTCGAAGTCCAGCTCGTCGAGCTGCAGCAGGCCAATACCCCGGGAAAGCCGTGATCACCTGTGGGTGGCACCTCTTCTTGGCGGAACAGGACGTCGGAGGCATGCCGGTCGCCGTACCGTCCCCGTACACCAACGGCACTGCGACGGATTGCCCCCAGGCCCAGCCACCCCCGGCTACTGCCCCGGATACACCGCTCCTGTAGGGGCGGGTCAGTACCCATCTGTTGGAGCAACGGCTGTAATCACCCGCCGAGTACTGGGCCGAGCCGTTCAGGACGGCGCCCCCGTCGCTTCCGGGGCTTCTTTGCCCCGATCGGGGACCTGTGCGAGAGCGAAGACACAAAGCGATATTGCAATCACCGGGCCGACGAGCGAGGACCAGGCAGTTACGTACGCGACTTCTGCGGGCACGGGGTACCAATAACGGGTAGGCCGGGAGGCCGCCGCGGAAGACGCTAGAGCAGAGAACCCGAAGAAGATCAATCCGGCGGAGGCTCCTCGCGACACCCGCCTGTCCCAGCGGCTCTCAATCTCGCCGTCAGGCATACGGCCATCCAGTTCACGGGCGTGAAGCCTCCGAATTCTGGGGACGATCTGGGTCGCAGCGATCGCAAACAAACCGAATCCGCACATCGCCCAATCAGACGTCGTGTGCTTCTCACTGCTGGTGGCATCAAGGTAACCGACCGAAGAGACCACAAGCATCACCACCACAAAGGCTGACCCAGAGATCACGACTGTGCGAAAATACCGTAGAACGCCGCTCTGATATCGGTCGAAAGCCAGCACCAACCAGCTCAGCGACACCAACACGGCGACCGCTCCGACCGCCAATGACCCCCCGTTTATTACAGATTCTGTCTGTGCTCGCGGGCATTCCTGCTCACCGCGCACCACCCCTTCCAAATAGGCGACGATGGCCAGACCGAAGAAGGCTGACAGCAGCAGCTTGAGGGCTCGTGCCGCATCAGCCGTTCGATGGTTGATCTTCTCCCGGTTGGCCAAGATAACGATCATGCTGGCGAACACGAATCCAGCGAACAGACCAGCGAACGTCGACGTTGGCTGGGAAGCGGAGATTGGGTTCCAGTCAACGCTCGTTGTGCAATCGTCAATATGCACCGCAGGCGCCAACACAGGTGCGTTCAACGCAAGACCTCCGGCAATACGCGGCGATGGGTGACTGGCAGTATGGCCCGGACTGATGATCCATAATGGTGAATGTGAAACATTGTGACTACCAAGAGCTCGTAACAGGATCTTGAGTGAGCCTTCTTTAGCCGTTCCGAAAACGCCGCTGGTTGACAAGCCATGACCGCCCTGCCTCGCCGAAGCACCCCGGCCGGCCCTGCGGATCAGCGTTCAACCGGGAGCCGTCCGGCTCGCCCCGGTCGCTGTCTGAATGCACCAGTGCACGGCACGATCGGTTGGGGAGGCGCCGGCAGGCGTTGCCCCTCCGCGTCACCGGCGTTGGCACTGACATGAACGTGAACGACAGCGAGGATGCGACGCCGCTCATACAGTGCGCCGAGTTGCCGAGTGTTTACTGGCTGGACCAGACCGGCCACCAGGCACCCAAGGACCGGGGCTGGGGCGCTCACCCCGTAGCGCTGGGCCTGGGTTCCCGCCGGGGTGCTGAACAGTGCGGGGTCGGCGCTCAGGGCCACGTCCCGCCGGAGTGGTCGAACCCGTCGTTGAAGCCGCGCAGGACGGGGTCGAGCTCCTGGGCGGCACCGCACAGGGTGCACAGCTGCACGCCTGGCTTCTCGGCCTGGGCGAGGGCCTGGTCCAGGGAGAGGACGGGGGTGCCGGTGGGGGCTTCGGTGCAGTCGGGCGCATGGAGGACCGCCCGGCCGGGGCCGCGGCCGTTGCCCAGCCGGGTGAGAACCCATCCTGCCGGTCGTCCGGTGGGTGTGTCGGGGATGTCGTCCGGCAGGTGGGTGGTGGGCACGTCCGCGTAGGAGATGCCGTGGAGGGGGCGGACGTGGGCGGGGGCTTCGACCCAGACCCGGTATTCGGCGGCTTCGACCTGGCCCTGGTCGGTGTTGCGGTAGGCGGGCAGGCCGACGTCGTAGTTCACCTGGGGCTCGATCTGTTCGGCACCCTCGCGGCGACTGCCCAGCAGAGCCACCTCGATGGGGTCCAGGAGGTCCGCGTAGGTGCCCTTGAGGAGATCACCAGCAGCTAGGCGGAAGGAGAGGTCCAGATGCGGCGTCACCCTCCACGTATCCAGCCCGGGCGGCAGCTAAGTGCGCAGGAACCTCCACAGGGGCGCCACCACGAGAGGCAGTCCGTCGGCACCGCGGCGGCGGTGCTCGGCCTGGGGGATCCGCACCAGCCACGCGTAGTACGTGCCCGCGTCGCTGCCGTCGTACGAGTCATCGTCAACGCAGTGGTCGAAGACGCACCCGAGTCCTCCCGCGAGCTCAGTCAGAGCTTGCTGCGTCCGCTCGCCCACTCCCGGCTCCGTCAGTAGGTGGGGATCGCGGACCTCCAGCTCCCACACGACCCAGTCATAGCCCAGTAGATCCGCATGCTCTTCGTCCATCACGACGCCAGTCTGGCAGCACACGGCTGCAGGGCGCGGGCCTTGCTGCTGGAGCTGCGGAGGGTCGTTGGGGGAGCTGCCGCGGACCGATGCGCGAGACCTGGCCGATGAGCTCGGCGCCGCCGGAGGGGAACCGCTGCGTCTACGGCTGCCTACGCGCGGTAGAGCGGATGCGGCGGTGAATACCCCGGGAGGCGATGGCCCGAAGGAGGATCAAGGAGGCCCGCCCCACGGGGGCTTTGGGGGCGGACTCCAGCAGTTTCGGTCCATGGGATTCCGCGGCGGCAAGACGGGCGGACTGGAGCTGGACGAGCGCGCGCAGGAACGGCCGGTGAGGGATCTGCACGAGGCCCTCCAAGTGCGCGGCAGCCGCGAGGTCACGCCTGATGAGGGCGGCATGATGGCGGATCAGGCTCTGCATGCGAACAGGGTCGGGCCGCTTGAGCAGCCCCTCGCGGGTCAGGCCGTGGTCGGTGAGGGTCTGGTCGGGGATGCCGGAGCGTCCGGACTGCAGGTCTTCGGCGAGGTCTTCGAGGAAATCGAGGCGCTGGCTGGCGAGGATGAAGGTGCGGCAGCCGGCTTCGAAGGCGTCCGGTTCGTGCGGCGGCGTGACCAGGGAGGCGATGATCATGAAGGCGGGCAGCGCGTAGGCGTCCACATAGGTCTGGAAGTCGTCCTCGGTGGCAAAACTGGTCCAACTGGCTTCGAGTTCGCCGCCCTTGAGGTAGGAACTGATGCGCGGCCGTATCTGCGGGTAGGCCAGGGTGGTGTGGCGCAAGGCCGCGAGCAGCGGGTCCACGTGATCGGGGCTGCCGGCCAGAGCGGCACGGGTCCGTGTGCTCCAGTTGGCGTGGGCCGAGAGGCGTTGGTGGAGCGGGCCTTGGTCGATGAGCGTGTCGCTGTGGTGCATGAAGGCGGTCGCGGTGATCACGTGGGGAACGAGCGGGGCGGGGAGGAGCAGGCGTACGGCCGTGTATTCAGCGCGGGCGTAGCGGGCGACGAGGCCGCGCTGGGCACTGTAGGCGTCGCGCAGAACGGGGCTGGTGATGCCTGCGCGGTCTAGTGTGTGCGGCCACGTCGTCACAGTTGGTGCTCCTCGCTGAGGGTGGTGGTACGGGTGCTGCGCCCGGAGCCGGGATGAAGGTCAGCGTGGTCCTCGGGTGAGTGCGGCGCGCAGCAGCAGGGAGGGGCGGGTCAGGGTGCGGGGGTGGGCGTTCATGTGGAGGACGTCCGTGAAGGCGCTGTTGACCCGGCTGTCGTGGACGGAAGCAGTGATGAGCTGGTCGCCCGCCCAGCGGGAGAGGCGGTAGCCGCGGGGGTAGGGGCCGGTGACGTGGGGCTGGGCGAGGTCGGCGGTGGTGGCCAAGTCCCAGGCTGCGCCGACGACGGTACGGGCGCGGCGGAAGTAGTCCCAGGCCGGGGCGTGCGGGTGGGCGCCGGAAGCGAGGTGGACGGCGAGCGAGGAGGCCTGGAGGGCGGCGAGGGTGAGGCCCTGGCCGTAGATGGGGTTGACCGAGGCGACGGAGTCGCCCAGGGCGACGAGGCCGCCGGGGAAGCGGGTGAGGCGGGTGAACTCGCGGCGTGTGCTCTCGCGGAAGTGGTAGGGGCGGACCTCGCCCACCATGGTGCAGACATCGGCGACCGTGCGCAGTGGGGCGACGCAGCGCCGCATACGGGCCAGGAACTGCTCAGGGTCGGGGCCCGGGCGGTAGTCGGTGTAGCCGGCCAGGACCACGGACCACTGGCTGTCCTCCACCGCTGCGAGGGCGCCGGGTTCGCTGAGCTGGGGTCGGTAGTTGCTGGCGGGGCCGGGGGTGGCGTGGGCGATCACCGTGCCGGGGAGCTCATCGCCGCGGGTGAAGGACGCGGTGGCGTAGCCGAGGTCGACGCGCATGCGGTCCAGGGGAGGGGCTTCCCAGCCGCTCGCCTGGAGCCATTTGCCGAGCCGGCTGGAGCGGCCCATCGCGTCCACCACCAGGTCGGCGTCGAGGGTGAACTCGTCGGGGTGCGGGTGTTCCGGGGCGGGGGCCACCGGGGTGATACGGACGCCGGTGATGCGGCGGCCGTCATCGAGGAGGCCGCTGGCCCGGCCGTGCAGGAAGCGGACGTTGGGCAGGGCCATGACGCGGCGGCGTAGATGACTCTCGAGGAAGGGGCGGGTCGCACTCAGCATCCGCGCCTCAGGCAGGTCGACCTTGCGGACCCCGTCGACATGGAACTGGACCTGGCTCCCCTGGCCCAGCAGCGCCCCGTCGGCGACAGTCTCCTCGGTGATGCCGGGAAACCAGCGTTCGAGCCGGAGGTGCCCCATGGCCAGCAGCGCGTGCAACTGGTCGCGGTGTGGGGCGCCAGGTCCTGTGCCGCTCGTGGACAGGTCATCGGTGTCGATGACGACGACGTCGTCGGTGTGATCGCTGAGGACTCGCGCGGCCAGGAGCCCACCGAAGCTGCCTCCGAGCACTATCGCCTGCTTCACCTGTACGTATCCTTCGTCTTGGCGCCGTATACCCATGTGCCGCAGGCCCGTTGGCTCCCAGGGACCCTAACCTGCGAATGGGCGCACCTTACGAGCCTGGGCGTGAGGCGGGGCGAGAAATGGTCACCCACTGGGGTGGCCGGGGGAGGAGATGCCGCCCTTGCGCAGCGCGTGGGTCTCGGCGAGGACGTCCTTGGTCAGCGGGTGGTCAAGGGCGCCGGAGACCAGCAGCAGTCGCTGGCGCTCGTCGACGGCCCGGGTACGACGACCGGGCAGCGGGGCGGCCCCGGGCGGAGGCACCGGAGCGTCGGTGGCCTGCTTCGCACGGGCGGAGCGCAGCAGGTCGGTCGCGTCACGCAGGGCCGCGGCCGTTGCCACCGCCGTGAGTTCGGACTCGGAGAGCTGCTCGAGGCGGGCTGCCTGGAGCCGATCGAGGGCATCGGCGGTGAGCGGGGAGATCCACGGCCCGAGTGCCTGCATTCCGTCGTGGATCTCGATGATCCGGCGCGTGAGCAAATACTGGCGGTTCAGCAGACGCCGGTGGCTTCGGGCACTGTGGGCACTCAAGGCGAGGGAGGCGTTGACATCGCGCACCACCAGGTTCCACAGGGGGCGCAATTTCTTGATGTCGCGGCGCTCGCGTCGCCAGGCGCTGACCGCGGCCCCCGACAGACCGTAGCTGGCGACCAGCGCTCCGGAGGCACCGGCGGTCGAGCCGAGCACGCCGATGCGGTCCAGGGCATGGGACCCGGTGGCCGCGACGGCGATAGCCGGGGCGTTGCAGAGCACGTACCCGACTACCAGCAGGCTGCCACGCGCGAACCAGGCCAGAGCGTGCTCGATGCGGGGGTCGTCGGGCTGGAGATTGCGACAGCGCCGGTAGGTGCTCAGTGAACCGGTGGCCAAAGTGGCAAGGAACAGAGCAAGGAACAGCAGCACGAGCGGGTCGCCGGCGTGGTCAGTGTTGAAGGTCAGAGGGTCTCCGTCACCGGGCCCTGACAGGTCGGCTGAGCAGAACAGCACGGTCATGGCGGCCGACGTGAGCAGGTAGGTGAGGGTCCACGCGGCGAAGGTGCGGTGGAGGCGGACCGGGGGCTGGCGCAGGTCCGGATCCCACACCAGGGTCAAAAGGTGCAGGTGGGCGAAGCACGCCAGGATCCCGACGTAAACGGGCAGCGTCGCGAAGGACGGACGGTCGAAGGCTTCGCCGACTTTGCGGTAGACCAACGGCGCGGCCATGACATAGACAGCCGACGCGACAAGGAAGTTGGAGGCAATCAGCGCCAGCGCCGGCGTGGGGTCGCGCAGCAAGGCGGTGATCTTCCACAGCCCCAGGGCGAGTACCAGCACGGCGATGAACAGGTACACCACCGTGGACATGCTTTCAGACACCAGACCTCCGGTGAGCAAGTCCCGAGGTGAGCGATTCGCTGCGAATCTGGTCATCGCCGAGGGGGAGCCGTTGCAGGATCAGCGTGGCGAACACTTCCACTTCACGCTCGTGCGCGTCGTCGAAGTGGCTGCGGCGAAGGATGTTGAGGACGGGCCCGGGATGGAGTCCGGGCAGGAGCTGGCGCACCATGTCCTCGTTCACGGGCCCGCCGGCGTCGTCGCCAGAGGGAGGATTCACCCAGAGATGACCAAGTTCGTGCAGAGTAGTGGTAATCCGGGTGAATTCGCTTACGGTTCGGGCGACCGCGATGTAGTAGTGGTTGTGGCCGCGCGCGCTGAAGCCCGAGACGCCAGGCGGCAGGTCGACGGTGACCACCGTGATCGGTTTGCCGAGTTTCGCGGCCACCGCGTCGAGCAGGCCTTGGAGGTCAGCGACGTGGCGGAGCCCGATGTCCCGTCGGATGACCCTGGTCATGGCCCACGTGGTCCGCTGAATGGACCACTGCTCGCGAAGCGCGGCCCAGCGGCCGCCGGCACCGGGCGCGGCGGATCGTTTCACCGGGGCGTCGTCCGCCGGTGGGCGGGAGTCGTTGTCGGGCACTGCGGTCTCCGGGCGCGAGGCATTCTGAGTACTCAACTGAGCAAGCTGGCGTGCGGCAGGCGGGCGGGATTGCGGAGCCGGGGCGGGCGCGGGGACTGGTGGTTCGAGCGATCTCCCTTCGTTGGTGAACAGGGGCCTTGAGCCGTACGCCGCCCCGTGCGGGGCGGCGCCTTGGCCTGACCGGTCAGTCCCAGGTGGGATCAAGCGGAGCCGGCGGCGGAGGTGTGGGCACGCTGTCCGCGGCCACGACCGGCCGGGTTGAGTCCCACGTGGGATCAGCGGCAGCCAGCTGGCTGCCGCCCGTGCCCGCCAGACCGGCGACCAGGAGTATTCCGGTCACCGCAGCGATGCGAACCCTGTTCATATGTCTCCCCTCGGGCACCGCGCCCCCGCGGTGCCTCGCGTGTGCGCCGCCGGTCATGCGTCCGGCGGAGCCCCCGTATCCATGAGGCTGACGTATCTGATAATCCTGATCAACCCGCAGCAGGGCTCCGGATGCGGGTATGTCCGCATCCGGACATCGGGCATAGGAGGCATGCATGGACAAGCGGGAGAATAGTGAAGCGTCCGCGCGCCTGAGCCAGCGGGCATACGACCTTTACTTGACGATGCGCCGCAACGCCTCGCTGGAGGTGGACGAGGCCGAATTCGGCGCGGAACTGGCGGAGTTGCAGCGGTACGGACTGACTGTCCCCAATGAACTCAGGCCGGGGCGGCCCAAGATGGCCTTGGAGGCTGGCACGGCATATCGGGAACAGGTGGATGCTGGGCTCGACGAACTGGAAGCGCTCACCCGCCGGCTCAGGGAACTGCGTCAGGTGTTGGACATGCTGCCCGACCCGCACGACGGCATAGTCGGCGGCCTGCGTGTCCTGAGCAGCAAGGACGAGGCCAATCGCCTGCTGCGCGAGGCCGAGGCCAAAGAGCAGATCGAAGTGCTCACCGCTCATCCCCTTGACCGGCCCCAGTCCGCGACCAAGGCGCGCAAGCCCAAGGAGGAGGCGAACCTGCGGGCGGGCATCGGGATCCGGACCATCTATCCGGTGACCGCACGGGCCAGGCCGGGCGAGTCGGAGTGGGCGGACACCGTCATCGCGAACGGCGGGGAGGTGCGCCTGAGCAGTCGGCGGTTCCCGCGCATGGTCATCTACAGCCACCTGGCGGTGGTGCCGGACTACACCCAACTCGGCCCCAACGGTGAGCCATCGCGGGATCGTGCGATCGCGCTGCTGCACCCTGCCCTCGTCGCGTACGCGCGCCAGATATTCGAGGGCGAATGGGCGGAGGCGGTCCCCTGGGCCGTGGCACCGCTGCCCGAGCCGGTCCCCGAAGAGGCAAGAGTCACCGACATACAGCGGTCCATCATCAAGATGCGCTTGAACGAGTGGACCTACGACCAGATCGCGCGGGCGTTGAGCATTAACGAGCGGACTGCCCGCAGGCACATCGGTACCCTCGGCCAGATTCTCGGTGTCAAAGGCGAACTCGCCACCGTCGCGGCGTGGACCCGCTTCGAAATGGCCCAGGAACGCGTCACTCTGCCCTCAGACTCGCCGCCGGGCAAGCCCAGTTTCAACGATCGTTGACGGAAGGGCCGGACCGGTCATGGGTCAGACCCAGGATCCCTCGGAAGACGCTGGCCACACGGGACCGGTGAGGAGGCGGCAGGGCGCGCATCGCGTCGGCGACCTCCCGCACCTCGGCGTCGGGCTCGGCGGCAGCGATGGCCTCCGCAAGTGCCTGCCCGAGCACTGTTTCGGCATGCGCCCCGCTCCCGCGCAGCCGGACCGAGCTCAGCACGATGTGTCCCTTGAGGGCGGCGATTTGGGCGAGACTGGAGTGGACCGGTTCCAGCGCCCGGGCGAGGCTCTGCCGGTCGGTCGCGGTGAAGAATCCGGGCGGAACTCGGAAGAAGAGCTCAAGACCCTGGACGTGACGCAGGCTGGGCTGCCGTTCGCCGTTGAGGAGGTATCCGATCTGGGCGTGCGAACAGCCGATGCCGGTCCCGATGTCGTCAAGGGTCAGCTTGCGGCCGTCCGGGCGCCGGCGCACCTCCCGCAGCCGCGCCAGCCGCTCACGGAAGCGGGTGTCCGGATCCTCGGCTGCCGCCTCCGGGTCCTGCAGCAACTGCCGTATCCGCTCCTCGGGCAAGCCCGACGACTGGGAGATCTGCCCGAGGTCGATGACGTCGTCGGCTGTGAGCTCGACGGCAGCCAGCAGCGCCGTGATGGACTCCCAGACGCTGTCGAGCTCATCTGGCACCGCCACATCAGCATCCATGGGGCTGCGGTCTCCAAGAAGGTCGTGGTCGTGCACGCAGATCGCCAAGGGGCGACACCCTGACTCTAGCTGTCCCGATCCGCCCCGTCACCGGGGTGATCCGAATCCTCGACCGGTTGTCCAGGGCGACACGCCGCACCAACACTTCAACAATCGTTGACAATATGACGCTGTGTACACGAGGATCAGCAACACGCTGAACGTGATGGCGACTTCGTCCCGCACGCTGCCAGCAGGTGATCCCAGGGCCCTGTTGGCTAGGCCGACGGCGGGCCGACTGGCGGACAGACGAAAGATTGACGGGGGAGAGCATGAAGGACTCGCTGCGGCAACCACCCATGAGGCACGCCAAGCGGTCACGCGGCAGCGGAGCGCGCCGTTAGGACGAGGCATGCAGCGAACGCGAACGCCCCACGCACATAGGTCAACGCGAGAGGCATCCGTCCCGGCCCCGTCGCGTTCTTGGTCCAGCCGCCCGGCACGTCACGCAGCGTGCGCAGTGCCACCAGGCTGCGCCTGCCAGGAGCTGACCGTCCTGTTTCCACCCTCCAACCCCCTGTAGACGGGCCCACACCGAGGAGTGCCGCATGCCGACTCTCGGCTCCCTCTCCACCGATCACCCGGAAGCACGGCTCGCATTCCTGATCTCCGGCGACAGCAAGCCCAACCACGACGTGCCGTTCACGGGCCTGGTTGTCCTGCCGCTCGCCCGACTCCTCGAAGGGCGCCCGCTGCAGCCCGTTCCCGCCGGGAGCATCGTTGTCCTGTCCGGAACTCCCGGGCGCTTTTACAGCCGCGACCTGGCGGCGGTGGACAGGCTGTTGCGGCACATGTCCGCACACGACGCTGTTGCGCTCGTCTTCACCGTCAGCCACGACTCGCGTCTGGCACTCCCGCACGCGGTCCGCGACCTCGCGGACGAGCTGGCCATCGTACTGATGGCCTCCACGGCCCCGGCTTACCCGTGGCGCGGCGTACACGAGACGATCCAGCAGGGGAGAGTGGCTGCCGCCGAGCGTACGGCCTCCCAGATGACGGCGCTCGTTAGGCATCTCCCCGCGCAGCTGGCCGACCGCCAGGCCATGCAGCGCATTGTCGACTGGCTCGCCACGAGCCTGCGCGCACAGGTGATGGTCAGTGAACCGGAACGCGTCCATGCGGCATCGCCAGCCAGCGCCGCTGAATACCTGGCTCCGCTGGTCATCCGCCAGGCGTTCACCGGCACCGTGCCGGCATCCCCAGCCCGTCACAGCCAGTTGGTCCCGCTCGGCGGGGTGCGCGGCCGCGAATCCGTTCTTGCCGTCGCCCGAGACACTCCCTTCGCCAGCCACGAGCTGCAGATGCTGCGTCATGCCGCCAAGCTCCTCGGCCTGGTCGACCAGGCCCAACGGGAATACGGACGGGTCGCCGACGCCACCGGGGCCGCGCGCGCAGCCGTGGCGGAACTCCTGTTGCAGTCCGAGGTCGCCACGGCCCGCCGCATCATTGACGGGCTCACCCCGGGGCTGCTCGACCCCGAGACCGCCCGGGTCTTTGTCCTCGATTCTGACCCGGCCGACCGCGACAGGGCCAGACGGCGATGCGAGGGGTTGACGGCCAGCAAGGCGCTCGTGGTGCCCGACTCCCGCACTGCCTACCGGACTCTGATCGTCCATCCCATCCGGGCCGACGCCGATGCGGGTGATGCACTGTCTGAGCAACTCATTGGCGTTGTGCGAGAGTTAGGTCCTTCAGCCTGCCTGGGGGGCAGTGGCGTCTACTCAATGGAACTGCTCTCCGACGCGCTCCAGGAAGCTATCGGCGCCCTGGCTCTGGCCCGCCACCTGCCGGACTCTGTCGCCCTGTCCGCGCAGGAGACCAAGCTGATCAGCCTCCTGCCGCAACCCGAGGGCTACGCCTGGGCGTGCTGTCTGCTGCGCCCGTTGATGCGCGCGGAAGCCGATTGGGAGCAGCTCCGGGACACGCTTCCTCTCGCCCTTGCCTACTCTCACTCCGAGGCAGCCCGAAGGCTCGGTCTGCACCGCAACACCGTCACGCGCCGCCTGGGGAAGGCGAGTGAACTGCTGCACATGGATCTTGCCGCGCTGACGACGCGCACCGCCGTCGCCCTGGCTCTGGAGGTTGTCACCCGGCGCCAGCAGCCGGTACCGGACCATGTCTGTGCCACGCCGCCCAGTCTGCTGTCGCTCCTCGCCGCTCCCGAAGTTGCGGCGTGGGCCGCGTCGTTGCTGCGTCCCGCGCAGCAGGACCGGCGCCCGCTACTCCGCACGGCCGAGGCCTGGCTGACCCACGATGCTCACACCGAGCTCACCGCACGGACACTGGGGATCTCCCAGGCCACGGTCCGCTCCCGGCTGCGGGCTCTGGAGCACCTCACCGGCCGTGACCTGAGGTCGCCCTGCGGCATGCGCGATCTGCTCTACGCCCTCCACGTGGTCAACGGGACCCCCGTCGTTGCGCCTGGCACACGCGTTTCCTGCGCGGCGTAGTAACCCAGCAACGGCCCCTGTTGTTCGTGCGGTGCCGTGACGGGGCCGGTCAGACGACGCATTCAGTCCGACGGCGCCGTGCCGAAGAAGCGTTCCCGGCCAGGCCTGCCCAACGGTGCTTATATCACGGTCACGGCCATGCCGAGAACGCCGATACGCGGCTCAGGAAACCTGCGCCGTGACCTTAATATCGCCTGTGCCGCACTCACGTCGTCTCCTGAAAGCAGAGATGCGAGTGCGGCACAGCGGTGTTACCTGGCGTACAACGGAATCCTTCAGAGGGATCTCCGCTGGCGTGCAAAACAAAAACCGGACTCTGTGAATCCGAAGAGCATGAAGCGGCACGATGATTGTCTGCCGCTATCGGCGACGGATCTCGTGGCGATGATCGCGTACCCCGGGAAGCCGCCCCCGCGCATACGCGCTGCCTTGCCAATGACCGGCGGGCCAGCGCCGATGTGAGTCGCGGAAAGGTCAGTCTGAGCCACTGGCAAGCCGCCCGCGCCGGCCTGTCGTAGTCGGTGCAGCCGGGGTGCCCTCATCCTGGCTAGAGGGTGTCTGAGAAGCCTCGTTCAGGGCAGGTGACTTGAGGGTTACTGCGTGTCGGGGTGGTGGGGATGGCTGGTCGGCGTGTGTATCCGACGGATCTGTCCGATGCTGAGTGGGTGGTGCTCGCGCCGTTGGTGCCGGCGCCGAAGCCGGGTGGTCGTCCGCCCGCACACCCGCGGCGTGAGCTCATCGATGCCCTCGCCTACTGGCTGCGGGCCGGCTGCGCCTGGCGTTTGCTGCCGCACGACTTCCCACCGTGGCAGACGGTGTACCACTACTGGTGGATGTGGCGGATCGAAGGCCGCTGGGAGGAGATCCTCGCCACCCTGCGGGCTCGCGAACGCACAGGTAAGGGCCGTGAACCCACGCCGAGTGCGGGGGTGTTGGACAGCCAGAGCGTCAAGGCCACCGAGCGTGGGGGCTGGCATGGGTACGACGGCGGCAAGAAGGTTCTGGGTATCAAACGCCACCTGTTGGTGGACACGCTCGGCCTGGTCCTGGCCGTGTGCGTCAGCCCCGCGAATGTGAATGACCGCGACGGTGCTGCGGTGCTTCTCGCCCGGTGCGCCGGGAAGTTTCCGCGGCTGCAGTATCTCTGGGCTGACCAGGCCTATCGCGGCCGTGAGTTCCTGGCGTGGGTCCGTGAAGAGACCGGAATCACCGTCGAGGTGGTTCAGCGCAGGGACGGTGGTTTTCGCGGAACTTGGGCCAAGGCCGACGCACCACCGCGCGAGGTGCCGATGTTCGCGGTGGTCCCGCGCCGCTGGGTGATTGAGCGGAGTTTCGCCTGGCTGGGCCGCTATCGCAGGCTCTCCAAGGACTACGAGTATCTGGCGGGCAGCCAGGAGAACGCGATCTACCTGGCCACCATCATGCTCCTGCTGCACCGCACCGCGAGAACCGCCTGAACGAGGCTTCTCAGACACCCTCTAACTGGCGATTCGCCTGGTAGATGTGACCGATGGCCTGGAGATGCGCGGCGGTGGCTGAGTGATCGCCTACGCTGCATAGCTTCCCTTGCGTTCGGTGCCGAAGGCCCCGACCGGTGAGGCGCCGAGCGGCCCAGGCCTGCCCGCGGCCCGGAGGAAGGGACTCGTTGGGCTCTGTATTCCCCTTCCGGCATGGCGCTGATGTGCTCAGAAGTGAGTGCGTTGGCGCGGCGGATGCGCAGGCCTGACGCCACGTCGCTGAATTTGTGGATGGGGCAGTTCTGGCACCTCCTGAGTGACGGCAGTGCACGACGATAAACCTATCGGTGCCGGCAGTGCAGAACTGGCAGGTGGCGGCTCGCAGATGGTGCACTCAGTCAATGGCGGCACGCGGCGTCTGCCGCCTAAATTCTTCTGCAAGTCAGCCGATCGCCGATGGCCAGGATGCGGGCGAAGCGGCGGCTGAGTACCTCGAGCCACGGCAATCCCCGCATCCGGCGGCTCGCCGCCCAGATCCAAGGATCCGATCACACCGTCGTTCAGTCACGTCACTGCCAGCACTACCGGCTGTCCACGAGGCGTTGACGCCGCCCATGAGTCGGCCCGCTTTGCGGCGGGCCCGCGCCGTGCCCTGTGGACCGGGCACTGCCTGCCCCGCCCGCTCGCCGCGCCGTCGGCCCTACCCCTCCTCTCATCCATCATGGAGTGTTTGCTGTGAAGCCGTTAAGCCGCACTGCTGCCGCGTTCACCCTCACGGTGGCCGTCACGGGAGCTGCCGCCGTGACCGCCACGTCCGCTCACGCCGTCGACAATCGCTGCTACATCACCGCGTCCGCTGCCAACGTCCGTGCGAAGGCAACTACCCGCGCTGTCGCGGTGGGTGTCGCGTACAAGGGCTGGTCGTGTGCCGCCCTGGACTACTCCTACCCGGGCGACACGCAATGGGCGAAGATCCGGGTGAACCGCACGGGTGTCTTCGGGTGGGTCCGCGGCGACCTGCTGCACACGCCCGGGGAAGGCGGGCACACCTGCATCCCCGAGAACTGCCCCCGATAGACCACGAGCCCTCCGGGACCTGACCTTCCTGAGTTCCCGGCGCGCTCAGCCACCGGCACCTTGGTGGTCTTCATGCCGCAGCTCCGTCCAGTTCGCCCCCGAACAGCGACCACGCTGATCTCCCCTCGCACGGTCGCACGGACGGGGCTGCCGGGGTGCCGCTCGCCCCCGAGCGGCACCCCACCCCGCCGGCCCCGGCGAGCCAGTCCGGACCGGCCGGTCTCGGGATGACTCCAACGGTGCTGCCCGCCTACCGAATTGCTCGCGCGCGCCCGGACAACATCACTCCTCTGCCCCCCTCCACCACGACTCAGGGACCCGGCGTCGCCCGGCCCTGTCCGCCTCACGTCAGGACTCCTTTGTGTTCTCCGACCACACCTGCCCCGACACGCCCCTTCTCGTAGTTCTCGGCGCTGGTGACCGCGTCTACTGCGGATACGCTCTCCAGCACATTGCTGCCCGCTATCCGGTTGCCTTGCTCGATGAGAAACCAGGGCAGTGGGCGTGTGACGTCAGCGCTGTGACGGTCGAGGTAGACCTGGCGGCTGACGAGGACGTCATCAGGGCCGTAGAGGCAATCGCTGCGGACTGCGGGGTCGCTGGGGTCCTTACCTACCAGGACCAGCACGTTGAACTCGCAGCCCGGCTGGCCGACCTCTTCCATGTGCCCGGGAACACTCCCTCCTCGGCGACAGCCTGCCGCGACCAGCACAGTGCCCCGTCCTTGCTCGAAGCCGCCGACATCCCTTCGACCGTCCCCGCCCTTGCTGGTGACGTCGACGCCGTCGTCGAGCAGGCGAGCGCGCTCGGCGGACCGGTCGTCCTCAAACCCCGCATTCTCAGCGGCGATGCGGTAGGTCACCGTGCCCAGAGCCCTCGCGAGATACGCGAGGGCTTCGTAACCGTCCGGGATTCCTGCCAGCCGGGAGAGCCGTGCGCCGGGGCAGGCGGGGCGCTGATCGAGGCGTACATGGACGGCCCCGAGATCGGCGTGGAGTGCGTGGTCCTCGCCCCCGACACCGTGCACCTGGCAGCCGTCAGCCGCACCTTCACACAGGGGGAGCCCCCCGTCCTGGAAACCGGACATCTCGTGGACGCCGCCGACCCCGTCCTGCGTGATCCCCGGATCGGCCAGCTCGCCGCGTCGGCCGTGGCCGCGGTGGGCCTCTCGCGCGGCGTGATCCACGTCCAGATGCGACTGACCTACCAGGGGCCGCGCATCACCGAGATCGGCGCCACTCTCGCCAGCGATCTCATTCCCCACCTTGTGCACCTGGCCACGGGCCTCAACCTGCCGCAGATCGCAGCCGATCTCGCCACGGGCGCCGACCCCGATCTGGTACCCCGCCAGAGCCGATGCGCCGCCGTACGGTTCCTCTACCCCTGCGTCACCGGTCAGGTCACCGCGGTGCACTGCGGGATTCAGGCTGCGTGGCTGGAACGGCTCGTCTGGACCGCGCTGCCCGGCGAACACGTCTGCGCGCCGCCCCACGCCAGCATCCGAGACCGCACCGCCCTGGCTGTCGTCACCGGTGGCGATCCCTCCTCCTGCCGCAAGCGGCTCCAACTCGTCGAAGAGCGCACCGGTATCCACATCCAGGCCGGCACGGCCTGACCACCCACCAGGAGTCCCGCCATGATTCTCAGCCCCACCCGCCCCGGCGCCACCGGATCAAACGCCCCCACCGCCAAGGGAGTTGCCGCCGTGGTCGCACCCCTCGTTGCCGGTACCCCCTACGCACCCGCCCTGGCCCGGCACGGCTGGTCCTGCATCGCTGTCACGCTGCCCGAGACGCTCCAGGCCGACGCCGCTCCGTCGCGCCTCCTCGGCCAGATCACCCACACCGGCAGCCTGCGCCGGACGGCACGTGACCTCGCCCACGTGGGCACCACGGCCGTCGTGGCAGGCTCACCGGCGGGATGTGAGCTGGCCGACCGTCTCGCCGCCCGTCTTGGGCTGCCCGGCAACGCCCCCGCCACCGCGGACATGCGCCGCGATACCGCCTGGACCAGCGCGGTCCTGCGCGATGCCGGGCTCAGTGCCCCACGCCTGCTGCGCACGGCCAGCCTCGGGGAGGCCCTGCGCTGGGCCCAGTTCACCCGCCTGCCCCAGCTCGTCTTGGAACACCCTGACCCCGCTCGGCCACACCCCGGGGCGCTCTGCCGCACATCCGCCGACATCCGCGCCGCCTGGCACCGCCAGCAACACCGCGACAGCCAGCCGCTCGTCCTGCGTGAGCACCACCCCGGCACCCAGTTCCGTATCCACACCATGAGCGGATCCGTCCACGACGGCAACGACGCCCACACTGTCACCGCCATCTGGTGCGAGAGCCACACGCGCGAGCGGCAGATCCACCGAGCCGACCTGGTCAGCGGCCGAGGCATCCTGGCCCGCGCGCTCACCCGCTACACCCAGCGCGCCCTCACCATCTTGGGTGTGCGCTACGGCCCCGCCCAGGCCACCGTCGTCTACACACCCGACCGAGGCCCCACCCTCACCGCCCTGCGCACCGATGCGGGCACGGAGTTCGCCCCCGAGGCGCTCCGCGCGGCAACCGGCCACGACCCGGTCGCCGACACCGTGCACCTGATCCGCACCGGCCGGCGCGAGGAGCCCCGCCCAGCCCGCAAGACACACACGACGAAGGTCGCGCTGCTGCCCCGCCAGGACGGCATGGTCAACCCGGAGCTGCTGCACACCCTCACCAGCCTGCCGACCGTGGCCGCCCACACCCCGCTGATCGCAGGCACCGCCGTGAAGGCCGGCCAGGTAGCGGGCTGGCTCCTGCTCGCTGCCGAGGACATGCGGGCCATCAACCGCGACCACCAGGCGATCCGGGCTGCCGAGAACTTCGGCCTGTACGGGCGAACCGCATGACATCGGCACCCGATCCCACACGCGCCAACAAACCGCCCGCACCCGGAATACCGGAGCACAGGACAACCTGGACGCCGGTATACCCGGCTGAAACCGCACTGCACATCGGTGAACTCCCCTCGGACCCGCTCGACGACACCGTCCAAGTCCTCGCCCTGATCGCCGCACTGCGTACCAAGACACCCCGCATCCCTGGCTTCGCCAACAACCGTTCCTTCAATTCCACCGACCTCGGCCCCGCCCCGGGCGCGCTGTTCAACGACGTACCTGATCCGACCAGCAATGCCGGCAACGTCGACAACAGGGCCTACGAGCAGGCCGTGGTCCGCTTCATCGCCCAGACGGCGGAAGCGCCACCCGAGGACACCTTCGGCTACGTCACGCCCAGCGACAGCGAGGGGCTCCTGTTCGGCCTTGCCACGGGCCGCCGTCGGCTGCCTCACGCCGCCGTCTACGCCTCTGACCAGGCCCACGACAGCGTCGCCACAGCCGCGGACCTCCTCGGCATGAAGCTCGTGACCATACCCACCACGGGTGACGGGGTGATGGACGCACAGGCCCTGAAGAGCGCGGCGCTTCTCCAGCGCCGCATCCGTCCCCATCTCGGGCGGGGCCCAGGAGCCATCGTGGTCGCTACGATCGGGACGGTCATGCGCGGCGCGTACGACGACGTCACCGAACTCCGTCAATCGGCCGCAACGGCGGGGGGTGTCCATGTCCACGCCGACGCCGCCTGCGGCGGGCTGATCGCCGCGCATGCGCCTTCCGCACCCCGCTGGAACTTCGCCCACGGCGCCGACTCCCTCTCCATCAGCGGCCACGAAATCCTCGGCGCCCTCATCCCCTGCGGCGTCGTCCTGACCCGCCGACACCACGTCACGGCACCCCTGCTAGCCAGCACCTACGCCCAGGCCACCAGGCAGAATCCAGGCCACTCCCGCAGCGGCCTGGCCGCCCTGCTCCTCTGGTGTGTGCTGCGACGCCTCGGGCACTCCGGCCTGCGCGCCCACGTACTGGGCTGCCTGGCAACCGCCCAGTACGCCGTCGAGCAGCTCACCCTGGCCGGCGTGCACCCCACCCGCACCACCGACTCCCTCACCGTCGGCTTCGACCGGCCCGCCGAATGGATCACCCGCAAGTGGCACCTTGTCTGCGAGGGCTCGTTGGCCCGCCTGGTTACCGCCGGCCACGTCACACGGACTTCGATCGATGCCCTCTGCCGCGACCTGCGCACCCCCTGACAAGAGGCCGAATCAAGCGACAGGAACAGCCCTATGCAACGCATCCTTCTCACTCGCCCAGCCACCGCCCAGCGCACCATGATCGACACCTGGCTCGACAGCTACATCATGCGCACCCATCCCCTCCTGGGCCGCCCCGGCGCCGTCTGCCCCTACGTCACCGCAGCTCGCCGCCACGGCGTCATCCGCGTACGGGCCGCCACCGACACCCCGACCGGAGACCTGGTGCCCCGCGACCGCCAGCACACCAGCCCCGCCCAGGCCCGCACCTGGCTCCACGCCGTTCTACGCACCGCCGTCGACGACTTCGAGCATCACCCCTGGCCTCCCCAGGCACGCCAACTGCACTGCCTCATCGTGCTGCTCCAGGGCCTTGCCCCCGATCACTGGGGCGAACTCGACCGCGTCCACACCGAGGTCACGGCCGACGTGATGCGGCGAGGCTTCATGATCAGCCGATTCCACCCGCGCTGCTCGGCCACGGCCGTGCACAACGCTTCCTTCGCCGTGAACCGGTCGCCGGTCCCGCTCATCGTCATCCGCCGCATGGCCCGCGACGACCACCTCTTCGCCGACGACGACCAGCAGCTAGGGGCCTACCAGCGAAACTTCCCCGACACCGGTCGACGGGATACACAAACCACATGCGCGGCAGCCCACCCACAAACCTTGTGACCACGGGGTGACACCGCCAGCGCCAGACGCTGGCGTCACCGCGGACCTCACCCCCATGGATTCGTGCGCTGGCAGCGCCCCTGGCCCACACCAGCGCCTCCACCGCCACCGCTGCGCTCGCGCCCCCGGCAGCACACCGAAGGCCGCGCCGAGGGGGCGCACTCCTCTCCGGCCGCCTTGATGGAGTCCACCGCCATGACCACTGCCGTCCCCGACACCGACACCTCTGGCAGAGCCGATCACCAGGGCATCAGGATCAGCGTGCTCAGTGGCGGGCGTGCCCTGGACTTCCTCGACTGCCACTGGCCCACCCTCTACACCCGCGACCCGCACAGCACGCCGTACCAGTCCAGGGCCTGGCTGGGAGGCTGGGCACAGCACCTGCCCCTCACGGTCACCCCGGTCATGGTGGTAGCCCATGACAGCAGTGGACCGGTCGCGGCGATTGCCATGACACAGGAGGTGACGGACGACGGCCATGACCGGATGCCTCCACTGTCCGCACCCGCCGCCGAATGTATTCGCGCCGTCGGCCCCGGAAGTGAACGCCTGGCCGTCGCGAACGCACTGGTGCGATGCCTGGTCGGACTGGCCCGCGACGGAACGCAGGTCGAGCTTTCGGACGTTCCCGCCGACAGTGCTCTCGCCCACCAGCTGGCCGTGCAATGGAACGGCTCCCTGGACCAGACGCCCTACGCCACGATTGCCCTCCCGGTCGGCTACGCAGGCCTCTCCCGGACAACGCAGCGAGGCCACCGGCGCCGCCAGCGCGTCTGGGACAACCTGGCAGAGCACGGCCACCGCGTCCGCTACCGCCGCACCCAGAGCGTCACCGAACTGCTGGAGACCCTTCCCACCCTTGAATACCTGCTCCGGCTGAGGCGACCAAACCAGCCGGAAGGCCTCCTCCATCCGGGCCTTCAGCCATGGCGCACCGTCCTCGAACGCTGCAGCACCGCAGCCTTCATCGCCACACTGACCGTCGATGAGGACGTAGTTGCGGCGCAGCTATGCCTGCGACGCGGAACGCGTGTCCACTCCGTCCTCCCCGCCATGAACCCCGCAGCCTTGGCCCTGGCGCCTGGACACGCCCTCCTGCGGCACCTCACCGCCGACCTGGAACGCTCTGGATACCGGACATTGGATCTCGGCAGAACGCGACCAGAGTCCGGCCAGATCCACTACAAGGCCCAGTACGCCGCAACATGGACACAGACAGTGGCGATCCACAGCCACC
Organism: Streptomyces sp. TLI_146; assembly: GCF_002846415.1. Taxonomy (NCBI): domain Bacteria; kingdom Bacillati; phylum Actinomycetota; class Actinomycetes; order Kitasatosporales; family Streptomycetaceae; genus Streptomyces; species Streptomyces sp. TLI_146. Next base: position 96,345 of record NZ_PJMX01000001.1, on the reverse strand, counting down.
AGCGGCTACGGCCTGACTCCCCTTGCACGGCGCCCCCACGCTAAGAACTCAGAGCAAAATGAGATGGAGGATGCCCTCGGGTCGGGTGAGGATCGCTCAGTAGTCGCCGACGAAAGGGCAGCTATGGGCGACAGCCCCCCGAGGGAGCTCATCTCGCTCGCTGATGACGAGGGCAACAGTGTCTCGGTCAACGTTCTGGGGCGTAGTCCCGGGTGGACCGCCCGGGCTCGACGCGGAGATCGTCGTCGAGACACCTTTCGTGTCCGGACGCATCGACCTGGCGTTGTACGTTGCAAGGCTGGAGAGCTGGGCCAACGCGCTGGACCGGCTCGACGCCGGGGAAGACGTGGCCTGGATGCAGATGAGCAGCGGGCCGTCCATCTTCATCCAGCTCACGGGCGAGCGTGACTGCCCAGAGGTGGTCGTGGAGGACGAGTCCCGGTCCATGGTCACCGTGTGGGTCCCTCTCGTTCCGCCGGACGACTGGATTGCTGACCACCGCCGGCGTCTGCGCCAGGTGATGGGTCACTGGGTTCCGATGCTGTCAGGGTAGGGCGACAAGTCGCCGCCAGCAGATGAGTGCGCAGCCGAGGATTAGGCTTCGTGCATGTCGTCGCGCATCTCCCAGCGGATGCGCAGGCGGCGGAACCAGTGCAGGTGGGCGAAGGCGCGCTCCATGACCGAGCGTTGGGTGCCCAGGCCGGAGCCGTGCTCAGTGCCGCGGCGGGCTATCACCGGCTTTACGGCAGCTACTTCCCCGAGTGGCTGCTGGAGCGCCGCCGCCGATCCGAGCAGGCCCTCATGAGCGTGATCGCCACCTGCTACGTCCGGGGCGCGTCCACCCGACGAATGGACCGAACAGCGTCGCTGTATCGGCCCTGACATCCTCGCCGCCTGCACCAACGAACCCGGCCTCGAGCCCGGTGACCCGGCACCCGCTCTCGACAGCTGAGCCGACGGGCCGGTGCCCGCTGGTCACCTCCAGATCGCGAGTTCACCGCCCGGCATGCACACCACGCGCAGGGCGCCCGGGCCGGTGATGTTCCATGCTTCGAAGTCCGCGTCGGGCGCGACGGTCAGCCGGGCGCCCTGGTCGAACTCCACGAGCAGCCGTCCGTCCTTGAAGGCTGTCGCTTCGGTGACCGCCCTGCCGAACAGGCCCAAGGCGTCCGCCACCTCCTGCCGCTCCGGAACGAGCGGCGACGTCTGCCCGCCGCCCCCCTGGTCCATGGCGGCGCCGGTTTGCACGTTGATCTCGGCGTCTTCGCCCAGCTGCAAGCCCAGCTGATGGTCCACCCGCACCTGGGTCACGGTGAGACCGACGAGCGGGAGCCGCCAGCAGTCATCGAGTTCTACTACGTCGGAGCGTGTCACCCGGACACAGTGCCACACACCCCCTGCACGACCACGACGCGGTCCGTCTCCCTCAAGAGCTTCCCCGGGCCACCTGAGTGACACCTCAACCCGCGCCCGCCAACCGCATCGGTACACCACGTCCGTGGACGCGACCGGCGGACGTCAGCCCTGATCCGGGGCCCCCGCCAGCAGGCCCTACGGCCCGCATGCGTCTCTTCATCGAGGCAGGACTCCAGGGATACGGAGAGGGGCCCTGCCAGGAATATCGGGACGATGCCGTCGTCGCAGCAGACTGGGCGGGCTTTGGGTGGAGACCCGACCACAGCGACGTTCCAGTCCGGGCCTTGCCCGCCCACCGCCGTGCGTACCGCATGCGTAAACGGCGGGTCCGCAGCGCGGCTCTGGCCGCGAGGTCTTCCCTGCTGAGAACAGCCGCCTGCAGGTGCCGCCCGGCTCATGCAGGCTGCGTGACAGCGATGGCCGCCGCGCCTCTTGCTGGCAGTTGACGTCCAGGATCGCCGCGACGAGGCAGGTCGCTGTCCGGAGCCAGGCTACGAGGGCTGCATCGCCTCCTTGTGCGGCAAGGTATCGAGGCGGGGCGCAGATCATAGATGGCTGTGGTTCGACGGTGTCCCCGGGGCCGGGGCTGGTCGCGGCCGGGGTACAGGTGGTCTCGGCATCGGTGACGAGCTGCCCTGCAACTGTGCCTGTGCGCGGTGCCTCCCGAGGGCCGGCAAATATTCATTGCGTTTGCGTATATCTGGTTTGGGTCAAGTAACTCCTTTTCTCGCGCGGTGAGTTGATCTGGCTAGGGGTGATTGCCCTCCGTGCTGGATCAGATCTCGTGGATGGTTGCGAATGTAACGGATTGGAGAAGAAGCTGTGCGTAGCTTGTGTGGTCGACGTTTCGGCTTGTAGAACATGTCTCTCTTGATCGTTCTTTGGGTGGGGATTCTTCGCTGTGCGTACTGCACGACCGTTTGTGCTTTTCGTCGCGTTCTTGATGGCTGTGCTCGCTGGGACGCAACAGGCGGTGCTGGCCGCCGTGCCCGGTGGGTCTGTGCAAGCGGGGAAGGTCCCGGGCCAGGGCTGGGGTTCGGCGAGCGGTCGTGACCACGAGGTGTCCGGCGAGGACACGGACGCGGATGCGTCGGGCGGGCACGGCGGTGCTCTCAGGGCGCCGGGTGAGCTGCCCAAGGATGCCGGGCTGCCCAAGGGATCGCCGCTGAGCGGCGTCCCCGCTGCGCCGGTGATGGGCACGGCGGAGCCGGTCGACGCGCCGGATGCCGTCGCCCCGAGCGGCTTCGACGCCAAGAACAGCAAGGAGCTGGTGGGGGAGCGGGACCGGCAGGCGCGTACCTATCTGAATGAGGACGGCACGCGTACGACGCGCTTCTACGACGAGCCGGTGAACTTCCGCGGTGCCGATGGTCAGTGGAAGGAGGTGGACACACGGCTGGCCCGCTCGGCGGGGCCGCGCACGATGTCCGCCTCCGACCAGGGCTGGGCGCCTGCCGCAACCGAGTCACCGATCTCCTTCGGTGACTATGCCAACAGCGACCCCCTCGTGCAGATCGCCTACGGCGACAGTGTGTCGGTGGGCTACGCGGTCGAGGGAGCCGCGGCGGTCAAGGGCAGCACGGACGGCAGCATGATCCGCTACCCGGACATCCGCACCGCAGCGGATCTGGAACTGCTGGCGGGCAATGATTCCGTCAAGGAGACCCTGGTCCTCAAGAGCAAGGACGCACCCACCCAGTGGCGCTTCCCGCTCGCGCTGAACGGCGTGACAGCGCGGCTCGCCGACAGCGGCGGGCTGGAGTTCGTAGATGCCGCGGGCACCGTGCAGGCGTGGATGCCGTCCGGCTGGATGGAGGACGCCAAGCTTGGTGAGAACACCAACGAGGGGCAGATATCCACCGGCGTCCGCTACAGCCTCGCTGAGGAGGCCGGTCGACAGATCCTGGTCGTCACGCTCGATCAGCAGTGGCTCTCGGACCCCGCGCGGGTCTTCCCGGTCAAGGTGGACCCCTCGGTCAGCCGCTTCGACGCCACCGTGGCCACCTACCTCCAGTCCCCCTACAACCAGAACTTCACCAGTTCCACGGTGATGAAGGTCGGAACGCCCGACGGCGGCGACAGCAAGGCGCTCGGCCTGCTGCGCTTCGCGGGTGTGGAAAAAACCCTCAAGAACGCCTGGGTGGTCAACGCCAGCCTCAGCCTCTACAACACGTGGTCGTACTCGTGTGACGCGAAACCGGTCACCATCCACCCGATCACGTCCAACTGGTCGGAGCAGACGACCACGAAGTATCCCGGGCCGTCGACGGGCAACGCGCTGGCGTCCAAGAGCTTCGCGCACGGCTGGCGCCCGCCGGACACCAACAACTGGGCGTGCGCAGCCGCCTGGGAAAGCATTCCGCTGCGCGATGACGGCCGCCAACTGGTCGACGACTGGACACACGGCCGCAAGGCCAACTACGGCCTGGCCGTGAAGACGTCCGTCACGGACAGCAAGAGCTGGAAGCAGTTCGGCTCGGCCAACTACCCCGGCGGCAAGCCGAGCCTGGACGTCACCTGGACCAAGTACGGCGCCGCCTACCAGGTCGGCGGATTCGTGAGCCCGGTGACCGCGACGGCCGAGGGCTCGATGAAGGTCACGGTCACCAACCGGGGCCAGCAGACATGGCCCAAGGGCGGCAACATCAAGCTGAAGTACGACCTGTATGACGCATCCGGCAACCGCATCCGGGACGCCGCCAAGATCCGCTGGACGCCCATGCCCAACGATGTCGCACCCGGCGCCAGCGTCACGCTGGAAGCCAAAATCGCTCCCCTGACCCCGGCCACCTACACACTCGTGTGGACGATGGACGACTACGGCAACGCCGCCTTCAACAGCGAGGGCGTGCCCGGGTACGCGATCAAGTTCGACGCGGTCAACCTCCCGCCGTACCTCACGGCCGAAGCTCCCGCGAGCGGCGTGGTCGTCAACTCGGTGACCCCAACATTGTGGGCGCAGGGCAAGGACCCCGACCACTACCCCAGCTCGCTCCAGTACTCCTTCGAAGTATGCGAGGTCAACGGCAAGGACGCCCGCGTGAACTGCCGCAGCGGCGCGCGCAGCGCCGCGCAGCAGTGGTCCGTGCCCGCGGGCTGGCTGACGTGGGGCAAGCGCTACGCCTGGTACTCCTACGCCTACGACGGCAAGGACTCCTCCGCGCGGCCGGGACCGGCCTTTTTCACCGCCGAGGTACCGCAGCCCCCCGTGACGTCCCACCTGGGCGGCGATGAGGGGCACGAGTTCGGCTACCGGGCAGGCAACTACTCCACCTCCTCCACCGACGCCGCCATGCCGTCCGTGGGTCCGGAACTTGCCGTGACCCGCACGTACAACTCCCTCGACTCGCGCACCAACACTGCGTTCGGCTTGGGCTGGGCGTCGCGCTTCGACATGCACCTGGACGGAATCCCCTGGGGCGCGCCGGGCTCCCTCGTCAAGGTCACGATGGAAGACGGCTCCCGCATCCAGTTCGGCAAGAACCCGGACGGATCCTTTGCCGGGCCGTCCGGGAACACCATGACCCTCACGGTTCATCAGGAAGCGGGCGAGTACAACTACTGGACGCTGCGGCTGCGCTCCGGCGTGGTCTATCAATTCAGCGAGTGGGGCGAACTGCAGAGCGTCACCGACAACGCGGGACGCGTGCAGAAGCTCCACGTGTCACGGCCTGCTGAGGGAGCACCTGAGCCGCTCAAGTCGGTGATGGACGCCGAGTCCGGGCGGACGCTGACCTTCACCTGGGCCAACGGACACATCGCCTCCGTGACCACCAGTGCTCCCGCGCCCAACACGCCCGGCTTGACGTGGACCTACACCTACAGCGGTGACCGTCTCACCAAGGTGTGCCCGCCCGATTCCACGACCGCCTGCACCGTCTATGACTACGAGGACGGCTCGCTTTACCGCTCCACGGTCCTGGACGAGGGCCCCGCGTCCTACTGGCGCCTGGGGGAGAGCGAAGGCGCCACGGCGGCAAGCGAAGCGCCCTCGGTGACGGGCCTGAACAATGCCCAGTACCACGACGTGGAGCTGGGGCTCCCCGGCGCGCTGGCCTCCAGCAAGGACACGGCCGCAGGATTCGACGGCACCTCCTCCACCGTGGAGCTGCCCGAGAACACGCTGCGCACGAGCACGTTCCTCTCTGTGGAACTATGGTTCAAGACCAGCAAGCCCGGTGTCCTGATGGGCTTCCAGAACCGGCCTTTGGAGGATGACGCTCCGGGCAACTGGACCCCCACGCTGGCCATCGGAGCCGACGGCAAGCTGCGCGGCCAGTTCTGGACCGGGAAAGCCCAGCCGGTGACCAGCGTCGGCCAGGTGACCGATGACCAGTGGCACCAGGCCGTGCTCACCGGCGCCGGGACCACCCAGACCCTGTACCTGGACGGCGCCACGGTCGGCAGCCTCCAGGGCACCATCGACCATCTCGATCAGTCGTACACCTACCTCGGCGCGGGCTACTCCAGCGTCACCTGGGACGGCAGCCCTGCGGGCGTTCGCCGCTTCACCGGACAGATGGACGACGTCGCCGTCTACCACCGTCCCCTGACCGGGGACACGGTCGCCGAGCACTTCGCGGCCCGCGCGTCCACCAGCCGGATGACCAAAGTCACCAACCCCTCCGGGCGCGTGCACGCCACTGTCGCCTACGACGCTGCTACGGGTCGCGTGGCCCAGGTGAGTGACCAAAAGGGCGGCACCTGGAAGCTCTCCGCCCCCGCCTATTCCGCAGGTTCGGCTGCGTACGCGGACGCAGTTCGTGCCTCTGGGCCGGTTGACTACTGGCGCCTGGGCGAATCCGGCGGCGCGGTCGCGAACGACGAGATCGCCAGTGGTGAGAACGGCTCCTACACCGACGGGGTCCTGCAAGGCGACCCCGGCATGTTCGCCGACGGCGACAGCACGGCCATCACCCTGGACGGGACCAAGGGCGCCGTCGAGGTCCCCGCCGCACCCCTGAGCACCTCCAAAGCCCTCGCCGCCGAGCTCTGGTTCCGCACGGCCAAACCCGGCGTCCTGCTCGGCCTGCAGAACGCGGAACTGGGCGCCTCGACCGCCCCCACCAACTGGGACCCCATTTTGACCGTGGACTCCAGCGGTTTGCTGCGCGGACGTCTTCGCAACACCAGTGGCTGGCCTGCCGCGATCAAGTCGACGGAGAAGGTCACCGACAACGAGTGGCACCACGCGGTGCTCACCGGCTCCTCGAGCGGCCAGACGCTCTACCTGGACGGGACCAAGCTGGGCACGGTAGCCGGGGCTATCCAGTGGGAGACAGTGACCCACGCTTACCTCGGTGCGGGATATTCCAGCGAGGGCTGGGACGGCGGCGCCACGGCGACCCGCTATTTCACCGGCCAGCTCGCCGAAGCCGCCTTCTACACAAAGGAACTTCCTCAGCAGGCGGTAACCGACCACTACCGTGCCCGCACCAAGCTGGTGTCCGGCAACGGCGACACGTACCAGGGAGCTGTCCTGGCGGACGCCCCCTCGCAGTACTGGCCTCTGGATGAGACCCAGGGGACCCAGGCCAGCAACAAGATCGCCGTCTACGGGGGCTACGGCACCTACACCAACGCCGCCCTCGCCACCACCGGCCCCGCCGGAACCGGCGACAAGACGGCCATCAGCCTCAGCGGCAACGGCAGCGTCAAGCTGCCCATGGACATCCTCGGCAGTCCCACCGACACCTCCGCCGAGCTGTGGTTCCGCACGGCCAAGCCGGGTGTCCTGCTGGGTCTGCAAAATGCCGACCTCGGTGCGGTGCCCACCAACTGGGACCCCGTCTTGGTGGTGGACGCTGATGGTCTGCTGCGCGGGCGTCTGCGGAACACGACCGGCTGGCCCGCTGCGATTAAGTCGCCGGAGAAGGTCACCGACAACGAGTGGCACCACGCGGTCCTGACCGGGTCCTCCAGCGGGCAGTCGCTGTACCTGGACGGGGTCAAGATCGGCACGGTGGCCGGAGCCGTGCAGTCGGAGACGGTCACGCGCGCCTATCTGGGTGCCGGCTACTCCAGTGCCGGCTGGGACGGCGGCGCCACGGCGACCCGCTACTTCACCGGCCAGCTCGCCGAAGCCTCCATCTACAGCCACGCCCTCACGGACGGCCAGGTCAGCGCGCACTACCGCGCGATGCGGTCCACCAGCGCCTCCGCGCTGGCCTCGACCATCACGGTGACGAACCCGCTGGGGCAGACCCAGAGCACCACCTACGACATGCTCCGCAGCCAGCGTCCTCTCAGCGCCACCGACGCCACCGGCGCACGGACCTCGTTCGCCTACGACACCGGCGGCTTCCTCAACACCGTGACCGACCCGAACGGCCACGCCACGATCACCGGGCACGACGCGCGCGGCAACACCATCTCCACCAGCACCTGCCGCGACGTCAACGCATGCTGGACCTCATTCACCGACTACTACCTCAACGCCGCGGACCCCAACGACCTGAGCAACGACAAGCCCGTCGCCGTACGGGACGCCCGCTCGGCGAACGCCAGCGACAACCGCTTCAAGACGACCACCGCCTACACCTCCCTGGGACTGCCCACCGTCGTCACCCTCGCCGACGGCCGCCATGCGAACACCAGCTACACCGTGGGCAGTGAGCCCGCCGTGGGCGGCGGCACCGTCCCGGCCGGCCTGGTCGAGACCAAGACCACGCCGGGCGGCGCCAGGACCTCATACAAGTACTACGCCAACGGCGATATCGCGCAGACCACCGCGCCCTCCGGGCTGGTGACCAAGTACTCCTACGACGGAGTCGGCCGCAAGACATCCGAGACCCAAATCTCCCAGGCCTTCCCCGACGGAGTGAACACCACCTACGCCTACGACTCCCTCTCCCGCCTCATCAGCGAGTCGGGGGCGACGGTCAAGAACGAGATCACCGGAGCGACGCACGCCGCGAAGATCACCCGCACCTTCGACGACGACGGCAACCTCCTCACCGAAACCAGCGAGGACACCGCTGGCGACGACCCCAAGCGCATCACTGCCAATCACTACGACGACCACGGACTCAACGACAGCCTGAGCGACGCGGCGGGCAACCAGACCACGTTCGGCTACGACGCCCTGGGCCGGCTGAACCGTCAAACCGACGCCGCCGGAACCACCTACACCTACGCCTACACACCGCGGGGCCAGCACGCCGAAACGATCCTGAAGGACTGGACCGGCGACCCCTCGGGCCAGACCCGCGACCTCACCGTCATCTCCAAGGCATACGACCCGGCCGGGCGCCTGGCGAGCGTCACCGACGCGATGGGCGCCACCACGGCCTACAGCTACTTCGACGACAACCTGCCCGCAACCACCACCGCCAAGCAGGTAACGCAGGCCGACGGCACCAAACACGACATCGTCCTGGAAGCGAACATCTACGACGGCGCCGGCCACCTCACCCAGCAGATCACCGGCGGCGGCCGCACCACCGTCACCCACACCATCGACGACCTCGGCCGCACCTCCGCCACCACGCTCGACCCGAACGGCTTGAACCGCACCACCAGCTACGCCTACGACGGCGACGACCGCGTCACCGAGCAGACCCGTGTCATCGATGGGGCGGGCAAGAAGCTCACGACGTCCACGGAGTACGACGCGGCGGGCAACGCCACGAAGTCAACTCTGAGCGACGGCGCGACTCCTCGTGTCACCACCAGTGCCTATGACGAGCGTGGCCTGGTGACCTCCCAGGTCAGCCCGCGAGGCAACACACCCGGCGCGGATGCCTCCGCCTATACGACCCGCATGCGTTACGACGCCCTGGGCCGCCTGGTCCAGCAGACCGCGCCCCCGGCCCCGGCGGAGGAGAACGGCGGTGCGCCGCAGGCTGTTCAGGCCAGCACGCGCGCTGGCTACAACACCTTCGGCGAGGCCACCGAAAGCCAGGATGCGCGCGGCGCGGTGACCCGCACCGAGCTCGACAAGCTCGGCCGTCCGGTCGCCACGACCCTGCCTGACTACACCCCGCCCGGCGGCACGAAGATCACCGCAACGGCCCGCACGCGCTACGACGTCGTCGGCCGTATCGCGGCCAGCACGGACCCCCTGGGGCGCACCACCACCTTCACCTACGACCAGTTCGGCCAGATCCTGACGAAGACCGCCCCCACTACCGGAACGGTCCTCAACCAGCCGCTGGGCAGTGGGACCTCCTTGGCCGGCGCCGGCGTCAGCCGCTCCACATGGACGCCCACAGGCCTGCAGCTGTCGGCGACCAGCCCGACGGGAGCCAGGACCGAGGCCACCTACGACGAACTCGGGCGCCAGCTCACCGCGACCACCGTGGAGCGCTACCCCGCCCTGCAGAACCTCACCACCCGCTACACCTGGGACGACGCGAGCAACCAGACAGCCTCGACCACCCCGGCAGGACACGCCACCACCGCCACGTACAACCCGGCAGGTGACGCACTGACGGTCACCGACCCCATGGGCGCCACGACCAAGGCTGACTACGACGGCCTCGGCCGCACCATCCAGACCCTGGACGCCACCGGCCGCAAGAGCACCATGGCCTACGACGCCCTCGGCCACGAGACCACCCGCCGCGACTACGGCACCGGCTCCGACGTGCTGCGCACGACCTCGGCCGAGTTCGACGCCGACGGCAACAAGAGCGCCGCCACCTCGGCCACCGGCGCCCGCAACACCTACGGCTACGACGCGCTGGGCCGCATGACCCAGCAGTCCGAACCCGTTGCCGACGGCCACAGCATCACCACCCGCTTCGGCTACGACGCCGCAGGTAACCGCACCCGCCTGACCGACGGCCGCGGCAACACCACGACGTATACCTACACACCGTGGAACCTGCCGGAGTCCACCATCGAACCCGCCACCACCGCCCACCCGGCAGCCGCCGACCGCACGTGGACCACCGTCTACGACGCGGCGGGCCAGAGCACCGCAGAGACGCTTCCCGGAGGCGTCAAGCGGGAACGCACCTTCGACGCCCTCGGCCGCCTGACCGCGGAAACCGGTACCGGCGCCGAAGCCGCCACCACCGCCCGGTCACTCACCTACGACCTGGACGGCCGGATCACCGCCGCCGCAGCGGACGGCCTGCTGAGCCGCAACACCTACGCCTACAACGACCGCGGCCAACTGCTGACGGCCGACGGCCCAGGCGGCAAAACCGCCTACGCCTACGACGCCGACGCCAACATGACCCAGCGCACCACCAAGGAAGGCACCACCCAGTACGGCTACGACGCCGCAGGCCGCAGCGCCTGGACCCAGGACGCCCTCACCGGCAACCAGATCTGGTCGTACTTTGACGCCGCAGGCCGGCCCACGGCCAACCAGTACGCGCTCATACCCACGGGCGGGAAGAGCTGGGCGGACGCCGTCGTCTCGGCACAGCGCACCTACGGCTACGACAGCCTCGGCCGCCTGACCAGCGACAAGATCACTGACCCGAAGGCGACGAGCGAAACAGCCTCCACCGCCTATGGCTACGACCTCGACGACCGCCTGACGAAGAAGAACAGCAAGGGCACTGCTGGAGCCGCTGACAACAGTTACGGCTACGACCAGGCAGGCCGCATGACCTCCTGGACCGCCGGGGCCACCACCACGGGCTACAGCTGGGACGACGCGGGCAACCGCACCAAGGCCGGCAGCGCGGCCTCGACGTTCGACGAGCGCAACCGCTTGCTGTCCGACGGCACCTCGACCTACCGCTACACCCCGCGCGGCACCCTGTCCGCAGTGGCCGGACAGTCCAGCAGCGCTCGCTCGCTGACCTTCGACGCCTTCGAACGCAAGATCAGCGATGGAGCCTCGACCTTCGCCTACGACTCCCTCGACCGCGTCCGCACTGCGGGGGAGACCACGTTCAGCTACGACGGAGGCTCCAACAACCTCACCGACGACGGCACCAGCCAGTACACCCGCCGACCGGACGGCACCCTGCAAGGCATAGCCAACGGCACCACCAAGCAGTGGGCCATCACCGACCAGCACACCGACCTGGTCGCCGGCCTCGCCCTGGGCAGCAACTCCCTCACCAGCTCCACCGCCTACGACCCATTCGGCCGCAAGACGACCTCCGCCGGAACCACCCCGGCCCTCGGCTACCAGTCCGGCTGGACCGACCCGTCCTCCGGCGACATCAACATGGCAGCCCGCTGGTACCAGCCCGCCACGGGCAGCTTCAACTCCCGTGACACCTATCAACTCGCCCCCACCCCTTCGGCAGCCACCAACCGCTACCTCTACGGCAACGCCGCACCACTCAACGGCACCGACCCCAGCGGACACTGCATCGGCCCGGTCATCGTGCTCTGCGGTTACGCAGCGGCAGAGGCCCTGGGCTATGCCACCGCTGGCACAATCGCGGGTCTCGGCGGCGCAGCAGCGGGCTGGGAATGGTGGCACAGTGACTCCGACTCAGCCTCGAGTTCCTACACGGGTTCGTATTCCACTGGCCTTGACTGGGACTACGCGGGGGGCATGTCGTCCTCGCTTGGAGCTCAGGCAGACCGCCTCCGCTGGGGTGGCTACTCGCAGGGCTATATCGACTACGGTTCGTCGTATTACAGAGGATCATCCCGGGCAGGCGGCCACCATGGTCTTCGGGTGCGCACCCGTCCCAAGCCGAAGCCGAAGCCGATCGATCAGAACCCCAATAATGGCCCGCACCCCAAGACGGCAGCGCCTAAACCGCCTGCCAAGCCGGACTGGGACCCGAAGAACAGCGGCTGGCAGCCTGGCGACGGTTGGAAGCTCGCCTACACCGCAGCCAACATCCTCAACCTCTTCGGAGGTGCTCAGTACACGCCGCAGCAGGCGCTGAATGGCGGGGGTGCGCCCGCGGGTCTGCCTGGCGGCGGTGGCTCAGCTACGGGCGATGACCCGTGCTCCAAGTCCAAAGACGAGCGATTCCATTACCAACCTCTGGACCCTAGCGGGCGTGCTACCGGGGCGACTGCACTTCTGTGTCCGTCAGACCTGAAGCCGCCGGGTGCCAAGCGTGATGACGAGGGAGCTGTCGATGTGTATGGTTTCCCGGACGCAGACTCAAACAAGAAGTCTCCGCCGCAGAAGGGAACAGTTTACAATCGGACTCACATAATCGGAGATAAAGTGGGTGGTTCCTGGATTCCCGAGAATCTGTTCACCGGGTATGAGCGTATGAATAAGAGCGGGATGCGGCGCTGTGAGCGCAAAATCGAGAAAGAGCTCGGTGCGCACAATCCCGTCTACTACTCCGGTCAGGTCATTCCGGGCAAGGGGCCCGGCGGAGTTGATGGAATCCGCATGACGGCGTACACGAAGAATGGGCGACTGTTCGATGCAACTGTCGCAAATAAACCAGATTGGCAGACCACATGCTGACGGTGTCGAGTCTTGAACGCGTGATTCCTGGCCTTGTAGAAGCAAGGCCAGGAGGCGCCAGAGAGGTTGAATTTGAGCGAATCCGTCAGCAGTTGGGAGTGGTCCTCCCGAGTGACTACCGGGAGCTCGTTTCCACCTACGCGACGTTCGAGATCGATGACTTCCTGAGGGTTTGGTCGCCGACTCCCGGTGCTGAGGATGGATTTTGCGCCGACGTTCGGGATGAGCTGGAAATCCTGGAAGATCTGTGTGGTGAGGGTGAGGATGATCTCGCTGGCGGGTACCTTCCGTACCCTGCTGAAGGAGGGCTGCTTCCGTGGGGGCAGTCCTCATCTGGGGACACGTTTTATTGGAGAGTCTCTAGCCCCGACAGCGACTTGTGGCCTGTTGTTGTAGGAACGAGAGATAATGAGTGGTGGGAGTTTGAGGGAGGCGTCATCGCCTTCCTTGTTGGCCTCATCGATGGAAGTATCGAACGACGAGGGCTCCCGGGTGACGTGCCGAGCGGAAACCCGAGAGTCTATGTTCTTTCCGAGTGACAGCTCCTCATCCCGCGGTACACAGGTTATTAAGAAGTAGGTTTGGTCTGTGGCGTGGTAGGGCTCTTGGTTGTTGCGTTGGTGATCTCGCACATTAACGTCCGCACAGGAGTCTGATGCGAAAATCCACCACCGGCCCAGGTCAGACGGGTCTGCCGCACGATCGGGTGACCTGCCCCATGTCCTGGGTTCCAGTTCTGGTGGCTACTGACCTTCCGGGCGTGAAGTCGCCAGGGTGAGGCCGGTTGCGGCGAGACATCCGTCGATGAGGTCGCTGCGGTATTGGATCTGGCGGAGTCCCTGTCGCAGGGCTCCCTGCAGGTGCTTGGGGTCGATGAAGGCAGTGTTGACCTGGTGGCTGCGCCGCAGCGAGGACCAGATGCCTTCGACGGGGTTGAAATCGGGTGCGTAGGACGGCAGTTGGAAGATGGTGATCCAGTCGTGCTCGGCGACGAAGTCGCGGAGACCCGCTGCGCGATGGGTGTTGAGGTTGTCCCACACGAGAACGAGTGGGGCGCCGAGCTGCTGGTGGGCGGCGCTGATCAGGTCACGGTAGTCGGTCCAGGCGAAACTGCGGCGTCCGGACTTCGTCATACCGCGGCAGGGTTCGTGGAGGATGTACCGGTAGATCAACCGGGATCGTTCGCCGGGACGGTAGCAACACAGAGCTGCCACCGATACCCGGCCCCGGGATCGTCCCCTGACCCGTATCACGGGGGTACGCCCGCGCCTGGACCAGGTGCGGGAGGTGGGCGGCGTCATCGAGAAGCCGGCCTCGTCCTCGAAGACGATCCAGCCGTCGAGCGCCGCCGCGGTGCTTCCACCTGTGGCCACGTGCCCCTCACCCAGCCTGCGACTGCGGCTTCGTCCCGCTCCAGCGCCCGCCGGGCTGGGACCTGGTGGCTGAACCCATGGCGGTGCAGCATCTCCGCGATGGCCGACAGCGAGAGTGTCTTGTGGAACCGGCGCCCGATCAGCGTCTTGATCCTGCCCAGGGTCCAAGTCTGGTCCGACCACCCGTGCGCGACCGGCCCTCGTTCCAACTCCTGATCCAGGACTGCAAACAGGGCCTCGCTCAGCTTCGGCCGGGCAGCCGAACCCCTGGATTCCAGGGCCTGCTGCCCACCGTCCTGCCAGGCAGCGCGCCATCGCTGCACCGAACGCACGCTGACCCGCAACTGCTTGGCCACCACCGTGTTGTCCTGTCCGGCCGCAAACATCTCGGCGGCCTCCATGCGGACGCGCTCCCGAAACGCCCGCCGCTGTGCAGTCAACCCACCACCTTGCGGATACCTCATGGTTCGGACGTACCACGACGGCCATCACCTGCCAACCCTCCACGACATCACGCCCGAAGGTCAGTAACTGACAGTGAACCTCTTTCATCCTGCGGCCTGGGGGTGAATGTGGCTGGTCGGGACGGGTGACATGGCGAAGCCCCTCGTCGTTGGTGTGGTGATCTCACTCAACACGCCGACGGCCGGGGGGCTTCGTTGGTTCCGTATCCTTCCATGCTCGACGTCCCGCATGAGCTCGTGGAGCATGTCTCGTGGCTGATCTACGCTCGAAGGCGTGAACTGCGCTCGCCCTGGAGAAAGTTGAGCTGTTTCAGGCAGGCCCTGCTCGCGCTGGCGCATCTGCGGAAGAACGAGACGTTCGCGCAGGTGGGGGCGGGATTCGGGGTGTCGGAGGCGACGGCCTGGCGGTATGTCGACGAGACCGTTGAGGTCCTGGCCGCCTGGGCGCCGGGCCTGCACGAGGCCCTGGTGGGCCTGGGCGAGGGCGACTTTGTCATCATCGACGGCACGTTGATCCCCACCGACCGCATCAAGGCGGATGAGCCGTACTACTCGCAGAAGCACAAGAAGCACGGCATGAACGTCCAGGTCATCGCCCGCCCGGACGGCACACCTCTGTGGTTCTCGCGGGCGATGCCCGGCCGGACCCATGACCTGACCGCGGCCAGAGCCCACGGCATCGTCCAGGCCTGCCTCACCCGGCAGATCCTCGTCCTGGCCGACCGGGCCTATCAAGGAGCCGGCGCCACCGTCCGCACCCCCTACTACTACCACCGCATCCAACCGCCGCCCTACCAGCGGTTTAACCGCGTACACGCCCGACTCCGCGCTCCGGGCGAACGCGCCTTCGCCAGGCTCAAGTCATGGCGCATCCTGCGCCGGGCCAGATGCTCCACCAACCGCATCGGACGCATCGTCGCCGCCGTCCACACCCTCCTCACCTGCAGCTATTCAGGATGAAAGACGTTCAGTGACCCGACGTCCAGTCGGGGGGCGTGGCCCTTCGTCCGTGTGAACGGCTGCTCTGGGTATCGACGCGGGGCGCCGGCGGACGGTGCAAGAGCGCGACTGTTGGTGAACGGTGAGGCCCATCATTGATGCGCTTAACCCGAACGTGCCACAACAGCGCCACGCCCTGCTTCCTGGGGGCTTCAGAGTGCGGTCCAGGGCCGCGGGTTGCCTCCGGTCAGTGGTGTCCAGACGTTGCTGGTGGGTCCTGGGTTTTCGAGGTCGTCGAGGATGGCTGCGCCCATGGGTACCTGCCGGGCGAGTGTGGCGACGAGGGGGTGTTCGGTTGTCATTGCCTGGAGGTCGCTGATGCGGTTGCCGAGGACGGTGCGGGTGGCTCCGGTCAGGACGACCAGGATGCGGGGGAAGACGGGGTACCAGCGCAGCCATATCGGCCCAGGAGTGGGCTGGCGTGTACGGGGGCGGCCGATGACCTGAGGTTCGTATGTCCACAGGCGTGCGTATCCGATGAGTTTGGAGGCGAGGCGTTCGCTGCTCATGGTCGCGCGGTCGACTTCGATGAACGCGCGGAGCTGGGTGCGCTCTTGGCCTGTGGTGAGGGTGTAATGCATGAGGGCGTCGGCGATGAGACGCTCGCCGTCGCCGAGGGGGTGGGAGACCTCGGGGTCCAGTCCCAGGGCCCGTGCTCGTCGCCGCGGTGTCGGGCGTCGGTGAGGAAGGCAAGGTGGGTGCGCAGGACGGTGAGGGTGTGGGGGGTTTTGAGGGAGGCGGCTGTCGCGCTGGTGATGGGGTAGGGGGGCCGGCCGCGCAGGGCGGGGAAGTCGCGGGCCAGGTGGGCGCCTTCGCGGGTGAGGAACCACAGGCGGGACCGGTAGGAGGCGGGCAGCACGGCGAAGTCCACCAGGCCTTCGTGGCGCAGTTTGTTCAGCGGCGCGGAGAGCGTCTGAAGCCGTGCCTCGGGACGGAGCAGTTCCTGGAGCTGCGGCGTGGTGGCGATGCGGTGCTGGGCGAGCGCGGCCAGGAGCTGGTGCGCGAGCGTCTCGGCGGGACTCGGCGCACTTCTGCCGGGAGGGGACTCGAAAGGGGTGGTCACGGCTGGTACCTCCTCTTCCTGGCCGGCCGGGTGCTCGGGCCGGTCGCGGTGGCGTGGTGGGTGAGGAAGCTGGTCACACGGGTCAGCTGCTTTTCAGCCCGGTCGGTGAGCTGTGGAAGGGGTGCGGCGCCCGCGGTGGCCTGGGCGGCACGTTCCAGTGCGCTCGCGTCGTGGGGGCGGGCGTAGTCGGCGAAGACGTCGTCGAGGTGAGGGCCGGTGATGCGGACGGGGCCGACGCGGCGCCCGTGGACGGTCAGGGACATGTAGTGCTCGAACCGGTCCAGGGATGCGACGACTTCGGGGCTGGGGTGGTCGCCCCATTCGGCGGTGATCGGGGTGATGGCGGACTGCGAGCCCGCGGTCGAGGCCAGGGTCGAGGCGTTCTGCACCAGCGACTGTTTCACCGGCATGGGGAGGCGGCCCAGCAGCTGGGTCATGCCGTGGACGTGGACGCGGTATTTGCGGAAGTCCTCGAACATCGCGGCGATCGTCTCGGGGGCCGCGCCGGTCAGCGTGATCAGTTCGTCGAAGTAGGCGCGGAACGGCACCCGCTGGTCTTCGGGGGTGTCGCGGCGCGAGCGCACGGCCCGCAGCAGGTCGCGGGCGAGGAGTGCGGTGATGAGCCGGTCGGTGGGCCCGTTGCCGCCCGGGCACACCCACACGATCATCTTCGTGTCCATGGCGGCGCGGATGTTGTAGACGCCGGCGGGCTGCCCGAGGAAGGCGCGGGTCACCGGATTCGCGGCGAGGCGGGCGATCGGGTTGAGGACCACGGCGAACGCGTCGGCGGGCAGCGTGGGGAACACGGTGTGCCACCACGATCGGGTCTCCTCATCCAGGCGCCCCTCCACCGCCGTGAGGGCGACGGCGCGAAAGGCAGGGTCGGTGAGCAGGGCCCGCACGTGGAAGATGGTGGCTTGGTCCTCGGGCTTCCCGGCGTGGCAGGCGGCTTCGTTGACGGCCACCAGCACCGCCAACGCCGCGGTGAAGATGGTCAGGGCCCGCGGGGCTGTGGCGTCGTCCCAGCCCAGCACGGACGCGTACGCGTCGGAGGTCGCCTCGACGACCTCGTGCGCGACCTGTCCCTGGTGCATGCCGATCGGGTTCCAGCAGCTGATCTGCGGAGCCCGGCCGTGGGCGTTCAGGTCGATGAGCGCGATCCGCTCCATCAGATGCTCGTGGGCCAAAAACGGCAGCGCGCGCGGCCACGAGTCGCGGTGCGGGTCGACGAACATCAGTCCGCCGCTGGCGTGGGCCCAGCCGATGGCCTGGGCCAGGGCACGCTCCGTTTTTCCGCCGCCTGCTTTGCCGACCCCGACCTCGAACAGCGTCTCGCGTGCGTAGGTGGCGACCAGGCGACAGCGGCCGTCCGGCCCGCGATAGATCCCCTGCAACAGCAAGTCGGGATTGCCGTGTTCGAACGTCGGTAGATCACCGGCCAGCAGGGGCAGGCGGCAGTGAATCGTAGGAGGCTTGAGCAGACCGGTCAGTTCGTCCAGCTGGACCCAGTTGGCGCGTGGCGGCTGGCAGTGCCCCAGATTCCAGCGGCGTTCAAAACCGCGGCGGCTGGGCCAGCGATCCGCGCCGAACCGCCACGGACCCACCCGCAGCCCGCGCATCGCCCACCGCGACCCGCCGCCGAAAACATCGAGGGCCGCCTGGAGCTGAGCGAGACGGGCCCGGGCCCGGCCTTCTGTGTGGGAGGCGCACATCACCAGCAGCTGCACCCGCACCAGGTGGTCGTCGTCGGCGAGTTTGCCCAGCGCGTCGGCGGCATCGATGCGGCGGGGGACTGGCGGCATCACCAGCCGCCGCCCACCGCTGTTCTTTCCGGCCACCAGCTGCTGCACCTGCCAGGCCAGGGAATCCTCGATCCCCAAGGCGTCCTGTCGTATCCACCGGGCGGCTCGCTGAGCCTCGCGCCGCTCCATGCGGCGTGCCTGCGTCATCAGTTGATGACGCCGCGCACGGAGCGCCATTTTGGGGGCGCGCTGGATGTCGAGCCGGATCTCGGCCAGGTCGCCCAGGTCGGCCCGTAGATCGGACACGGCGTCGACGAGCGGCTGCAGCGGGTCGGGGGAGAGGGGTACTTCGCGCAGCGGCTCGGTGGGCCTGCCGCGCAGGATGAACTCCGCCCGCACCTCATGGGTGCGCGGCTTGTCCACCAGCGAACCGGCCCGCTTCACCGTCACCCCGGGACCGAAGGGTGTGATCGACAACAGGCGTTCACCGCCCGCCGGTCCTTCGATCCGGTAGCGCAGCGGGCTGGAGCCGTCGGCGCGCAGCCGGATCTGCACCGTCTTGGAGCGCCGCGGTGCCCACCACGGCATGGAGGTCGAGGCCCGGGCGAGTTGGACACCCTGGCGGAAAATCTCCTCGATGCCAGGGTCGAAGTGCCGCGACGGCACAAGCGCCAGCGCCATCCGCTGCGCCGAGGCCTTACGCGCCAGACGGCGCACCACCATCTCTCCCACTGTCGCGACGAGGACGGTGGCTGCGGCCACCACCCACCAATAAGTGATCACCCAGCCCACGGCACGCACGACGCCCACCACGAGCCCGAGGAACGGCGCGGACCCCGCCCCGCCTGCCGTTCCGGTTATGTACGGGGCTGCGGTATCCACGTGGAGCCCTCCTCCTTCGACAGGGTGCGGGTGAAGTGCCAGTTGGTGATGCGGCCGTCCCTGAAGGTCCCGGCGCGATCGACGGCTGCCCACACCAGATGCACGACCGCCCGGTCAGCAGCTCCGTTGCGGCGGGCGATCGCGGCCTGGACGCGCCAGCGCGCGGTAGAGAGCGCCGGGGCGAGCGCCTGGCCCGAGGCGGCGAAGACGGTGGGCCACTGCGCGCGGCCGAGGCCGGTGGTATCCGCCCGCAGTAGCGCGCGGCCGGCATCGAGCAACACCCGCTCATCAGCGGGCGCAAGGTCGGCGGGCCAGGCCGACTCCAGACTCCCCTGAATCACCGCGTCGCCTCCCAGACCTTCGCCGTGCGGGGGCAGCGCGGAGACTGACACGGTGGCCGTGGGTGATGACCGGGGCGACGTCGCGGCGTCAGAGGTGTCGGGGGCCAGTGTGCTCGAGGGAGACGCACTACGGACCGATGACCGACCGGTGGTGGCGTGCCCGGTCGGTGCCGTCGGCTCGGACAAAGGCCCGCGCCAGTCGGGCACGCTCAGCAGGGCAATCCCGGCGACGGCCAGCATGACGGTGCTGAGCACAAGTAGTTGTGGGGAGCGCGGCGTGGTGGTCACAGCAGCCGGGCTCCTCCCGCGTAGCCGGGCATGGCGGTAACGGCGTCCAGGCGCACCACGGTTCCCGGGCGGGCGGCGTTGACCATCTGCCCGCCGCCTACATAGATCCCGACGTGGTAGATCGTCGCGTCGTGGCCAGGGGCGTAGGCGTAGAAGACGAGGTCGCCGGGCTTGAGGGCGCTGGTGCCGAGGCTGGCGGGGATCCGTCGGCCGACCCTGGCCTGCTCGGCGGCGGTTCGCGGCAGGTGTACCCCGGCCTTGGCGTAGGCGTAGGTCGTCAATCCCGAGCAGTCGAACCCTTTGATGCTGGTGCCGCTCGTGCCGCTGGGGGTGCAGCAGATCCCGTGGGTGGGGCCGCTGGCATCGCCGCCGCCCCAGGAGTACGGCACACCCTTCTGCGCGAGGGCGGCCTCGATGACGGTGCGGACCGTGCCGGTGAGGTTGTTCGTCGCCGGGCCGGTGGCGGCCGCCGTGTACTGGTCGATCCAGCCCAGCACCTCCGCCACGTACGCGGCGGAATGGTTGTACTGCCAGATCGCCGCTTCGAGCCGTGAACGCTGCCGCAGATTCCGTCCGTCGCCACACAGGTAGATGGCGGAGCCGAGGGCGGCGTCGTCCGCGTTGTGCGGATCGGCTATTCCGTCGTCGTTGGAGTCCCTGCCGGTCGTCTCCCAGGTGGAGGGCAGGAACTGGAACGGTCCGACAGCACGCTCGCCCGTCGCGGTGCCGTCCCACTTTCCGCCGTCGGTGTCGGCAACGGTCGTGGTGTTGCCGCCCTGCCCGGAGCCGTTGAGTAAGACCCCATAAATCCGGGGTCGGATGTCGCCATTGGCGGCGATCGTCCGGCCGACGGCGTGATTGGACTCGACCTTCGCGATCCCCGCCAGGACGGGCCAGCGCATCCCCTGGCACTTCGGTACGTACGCGCCGACGTGCTCGACGGCCCTCTTATAGGCCGTCAGCATCCGGGCCGGGATATCCGCGGCGTCGCCACCCCCCGCGACTGACTCATCGTCCTGGGCGCGCGTGGTGAGCGCGACGTACGCGCTGATCGCATTGGATACGGGGGCCGCGCAGCACGTGGCGGCGAACACCAGCAGCGCCACCAGGCAAGCCCACCGCCGGACGTGGCGTCCAGAGCGTGTCACTCCTGTTCACCGCCCTTGTTCCGGCGACGGGCCCGTTGCTGGCGCAGGCGTTCGGCCTCGGGTGCGGTCCTGCGCATCAGCTCCTGCATCCGAGCCCGCGCCTCCTGGCGCGCCTGACCGCGGGCGCTCCCGCCACCGGGAAGTACGGCCTGGTGGAGATCGGGGCGGGAGCGGGGCCCAGGACTGTTCGGGCGCGACGGCTGTGCCGGGGGCGGTGCGGTTGTAGAAGGGGCACCCCCTGCTTGGGTAGTTCGTGCGGTTGCGGAAGGGGCACCGGTTGCTTGGGTGGTCCGTCCGGCGGGGGCCGGACGCGCCGCGGTGCGGCCGGAGGACGCTGGCTGGGCCGGGGTTACCGGGCGGGAGGCGACGGTCGAGGTGCCTGCGGTGGGCAGGCGGCGGCTGGGGAACGGGCCGGGGCCGCCGCGGTCGTCGGTGTTCTCCCGCACGACAGTGGAGACGTGCCGTGCGGTGTCGTGCCAGGCGCGGCCGTCCTCACGCACCGTGTTGCCCCACACCCGCACCTGCTGGCGGGCGTCGTGGGTGTAGCGCGAGGCGGCGGTGTCGCCCGCGCGGGTGCGGCGGACGTTGGCCGGGAGCCCGACGGTGGCCCCGTAGGCGGTCCGGCTGCCACGGTGCAGGATGCGGTAGCCGCGGTAGCGGACCAGCCGGTTGTGTGCCCGGGTGGAGAGCAGGGTGCGGTCGGTGTGCTGGTCGTGCAGTACTTTGCCGCTGTTGCGGTCGATGATCTGGCCGTCGGCGTCGCGGTAGCGGTCCGGTGGTCCGCCGGGCCGACGCGGACTCGTGCCGCCCGAGCCATCGCTGCCGCCACCCGACGGGCCGCCGCCGTTCGCATCTCCATCCGCAGTGGGTTTGCGCCACTTGGCCAGCTGCTCCTTGTCTGGCCGTCGTCCGATCAGCAGCCAGTGCCCGCCCCTGACGCCGAGCCGCGCACCGAGCCCGCCGATGGCGGCGGCCGCGGTGAGGGGGGCGAGTCCGCGTCCGGCTTCAGCGGTGGCATCGGTCAGCATCGCGCCGGTGTCCACCGGCATCCCCGTACCGTCGGCCAGGGAGCCCAGCGCACCCAGCAGGCGCTGGCGGGTGCCGAGCATCCCGTACCGGCCGCCGGTGCCGGTGAACAGGCGCAGCCCGGCGCCGTAACCGCCCAGCGCCGCGGGGGAGTTCATGGCGAGGGCGGCCCCGAGTTCGGAGGTGTCGCCCGGCAGGTGGGTGCCGCCGATCGTGGCGTAGCGCATCCGCATCGCCATCCGCCGGCCGAACGAGCTGATGCCGCCAAGCAGGCGGCGGTGTCCGGCGGCCCCGGCGATGGCCAGGACATCGATGAGCAGGATCCGTTCCACCATCAGGTCGGGGCCGTTTGTGACGGTGGCGTCGACGGCGATCCCGAAGAACGGGATGAACGCGCAGATCCCGACCACCGCGACGATCGCGATGCCCCACAGAGACAGCCATTTCCACACCGACTGCCGCGCGGGCCCCGGGAGCATGCCCGCGACGAAGGTGATGCCGCCGGCGGCCGCGGCCGCCACGCACACGCCCTGCGTGCCGAGCAGCACGACCGCGGAGGACAGGAGCATGCCGCAGATGAACAGCGCGGCGAGCAGCAGCAGTCCGGCGCCGCCGACCCGCCACCAGGTGGGCCGTTCCGCATAGGCGGCGCAGGCCTTGCCGACCGGGCCCGTCTTCTTGAGGTCGGTGAGGAAGGCGGCGAACTCCTGGTCGTCCTCGCCCAGGACTGGATGCGGTGAATCGAGCAGGTCACCGGCTGCGGTCAGCGACGGCAGGGCGTCCCGGCGGTCGGGTGCCGCGCCGCCTTGTCCGGCCAGGCAGTACTGCTTGGCGGGGCCTTTGATCAGGCTGCACGGCCCGCCCGGTACATCGTCCCTGGGCTTGTAGCCGCCGGTGACCCACTTCAGATGCACCGCATACGCGGCACGGTCGGACGTTTTGCCGGGGTCGAGGATGCGCCCGTACTGCAGCAGCATGAAGGGCTTGACGATCAGAGCGTTGGTGAGCGAGTCCTGGAGCGGTCGGGCCACTGCCACCGCGGCGGTGGGCTCATGCCCTGGTTGGGCGAGGCAGGTTCGTTCGGCGTTGCCGGTCATGGCATCGCAGGGGCCGCGGCTGGCGAGTTTGCCGCCCCAGTTGTAGGCGCTCACGCTCTGCTGGGCGACCTCGGCACCGACCTGCTGCGCCTGCCCCAGCGGCCCGGACTCGGCGAGCAGGGTGTCGGGGCGGATGAGCGCGGAGGCGGCGATCGCCCCGATCAGCAGCGTGAGGAAGATTTCGCCCAGCCCCCGGCCGACGCGGCCGCGTACCAGCATGAAGGCGGCGAAAGTGAACGCCCACGCCAGCAGCAACCCCTTCAACCCCAGGGTGTCGACCACGACGTTGGCGTAGGTGTCGGCCGCCTGCTGCGCCGGACGGGACAGGATCTTCAGCAGCGGAAAGCGGAAGGCCACCTCCACTGCCCATCCGGCCAGGCCCACCAGCAGCCGGACCAGGGTGAACAGCCCGGACAGGGCGAAGGCGAGGGCCTGGCTTTTGAAGGCGACGATGGAGCCGCCGGAGGCGTTCAGCTCGTACCCGTCGATCGGCACGCCCTCGGACGAGGCGATGTTCAGCGGCGCGAGCAGATCCCCCGTTTCACCGGTGCTGCTGGCGGCGTAGACGACTTGGGTGTTCACCACGACGAACACCCCGGTGAGCAGGACGACGAAGCCGAGCGAACGCCCGGTTGCACGGTGGGGACGCAGCATCTCAGCCCCGCCCCTGTCCAGGCAGGCACCCCACCTGGCACCCCACCAGGCCGGCCACACCCGCCCCAACCCCAGCCGCCCCGGCCGTGCCCAACGGTTCGAAGGCCGCGCCGACGCCCAGAGTGCACGGGTCTTTGCGACCGGGCTGCGGGACGGGGTCGAAGGCTTGCCCTGTGCGGGGCCACCATCCGGCTGGCACGCCCCCTGTGGCAGCGAGGGCGATGACACCACAGACGATGGTGATCAGCGCGAGGCTCATACTCGCGGCCGCTGCGCCCTGCCGGATGCGGCCCCAGCGTGAGGAGGTCATCGGATGGCCGCCTTCGGGTGGGGGCCGGGCGCCTGGGGGTCGGCTTCCTGTGGCGTTGACGGCGCGGCAGGCCTCGGGCCGTGGCCTCCGGGGGTGGTGGTGATGGAGGCGGTGATGCGGGCGATGCGGGGGATGACGGCTTTGATGCGGCCGGTGTTCTGGCGTGGGCAGGCCAGCAGGAATTCGCCTTCGCGGCCCTGGTGGCCGACGGGGGACAGGCCGGTGGTGACCAGCCGCAGCAGCTCCGGGTCGTTCGGGTCGAGTCCGACGAATTCCAGGCCGTGGCGGGCCCGTTCGCGATCGGCCGTGCGGGCCAGTGCCCGGTAGGCCATCAGGCCGCGGTCGGGGCCGAGTTCGAGGGCGTCGTGGGAGGCGCCCAGTAGGCCGGCGCCGTGTTTGCGGCCGTCGTGGAGGATCTCGTGGACCAGGGCGGTGCCTTCGGTGGAGGAGGTGAGCCAGTACAGCTCGTCGAGCACCACTGCGGTGAACCGATCAGGGTCCGCGAAGGCGGTCTGGCGGGCGAGGGCGGCGATCAGGTAGAGCACGGCGCGGCCGATCAGCGCCTCCAGCGGCTGCTGCTGGAGCACCTCGGGCTTGTCGAAGGCGGCTTTGGGGGGAAGTGTCAGACCGGCCGTGGTGATCACGATCATGTCGGTGGTGCTGGACGCGTCCAGGCGCACCGGCGCCAGCGTCGGGTCGAAGACCATCCGCGCGAGCGGGTTGGTGGCGACGACGCGGATCAGCCCGGCGAGCGTGGCGGCCGAGTCCTGCCGCTTGCCGGCCCCCGTGGTGGCCATCTGTTCCAGGACGTCCACGACCTGCTGCATGGACGGGGAATCGCTGGCGGCGGCCTGTTCGACCGCATGGTGGAGGACCTCTCCGCTGGTGCTCATGGGGCCGATGCCGAGCTGGAGGGTGAGGTAGGACAGCGCGTAGTGGCGGCCTTCGGGGCCGTCGAACGCGCGCAGCGGGTCGATGGAGACTTCGGCCTGGGCGGCGTCGATGATCTGCGCACGGCCGTCGGTGGCGGTGCGGGCGAAGGCCGCCCATTCACGTACGGGGGTGCGGTCGATGCAGATCGCGCAGCCGCCGCGCGCCCACACCGCCTCCGTGATCAGCTTCTGCAGCACGCTCTTGCCAGCACCCAGGTCCCCGACGATGCCCATCGAGGCGGACGCGTCGACCTTGGGCGCGTCGGCCACGTTGATCATGACGGGGCGGGTGGTGCCGCAGTCCAGGTCGATGCCGAGGAACATCCCGTTCGGGTCGCCGACCTCGCTCACGCTGAGGGCCCCGTTGAGGGCCCAGTCCTCGGAGACCTGGTGCTGGGTGAACTCCCGTACCAGGCCCGGCCGGGCTGTGCCGGGCAGGCCGAGCGTGAAGAGGGCTTCTTGCAGGCCGGTAGGGCGCACCGCCCGGTAGTCGGCGCCGGCCAGCAGGGCGGCGAGCGCGCGGGCCCGGGCGTCGCAGATAGCGGCGGTGGGCCCCCACACGGTCAGGACGGTGACCGACTGCACCTCCACCTCGACACTGGTCCGGGACAGACGCGCATCGAGCTCACCGAGGTCGCGGGCGGCGTCGGGCAGGGAGGCGGGCATGCCGGTGGGGCGGGCGTCGTACTGCTCGGCCTGGTCGATCAACTCGGTCTTCTTGCGCCGTACCTGCTGACGCGCCTTTTCCGCGGACACGAGGGTGAGGTCGACGGTGTAGTCGACGGGGAAGTCGAGACTCTCCAACTGGGCGAACAGATCAGCGGCACCCTGGCTGACCGTGGGCGGGCACTCGGCCAGCGCGAGGTGCGCCTGATAGCCCGCCCCCGTTTCGGACTCGACCTGCAGCCACCGCCGCCCCAGCGGCGACCTTGCCTTCAGCCGCCACCAGGAGCCACGGCCTGTGCGGGTGATCTGGCCCGCGTTCGTGAGCTTGTCGGCCTCGTCGATCGCCGGGTCGATGCCCCCTTCGTGCAGGCGGACCTGGCCGAGGTCGGCATAGCTGGGGGACCGCAGTACACCCTCGCGGATCTGCCCGTTGTACAGCTCGCTGCTCTCGGCCTCGGCCAGCAGCGGCTCCGGCAGACCGCGGTGCAGGGCGTGCTGGATCATCCACACGACCTCCGCCGGACGGGCCGGACGAAAAGCGATCCCACCGGCGAGCGCGGCCTCCACCCGGGAGGCCTGCTCGCGATACGCCATCACCTCGCGCCGCGCCACCGGCACCGGACGCAGGCCCAGCTTCGGGGAAATCTCCGCCCACACCGCGCCCAGCTGCGCCGAGACCTGCAGCTGAGCGGCGTCGGTGCGCAGGGGCACGGCCAGCCATAGGGTGCGGCGGTGCATCTCCTCTTGGTCCAGCAGATCCAGGACGGCATCGACGCTCTCCACCCACGGATGCGGGCCCCCGCCCGACGCCTGCTCGACCGGTTCGATGCCCTCGATCATCTTGAGGGCGACCTCCCCCGGGTCGAGCTGGGCGCACAGCCCGAACAGACGCGGGCTGCCGGACAGCGAGCGAACCAAGTGGGTGATGTGGGCGAGCTGTTCGTCGCGGACCGCAGCGGGCACGTAGGTGCCCTGGACACTCTCGGCGTGCTGTCCTTGGGCGTCGGGACCGGGGCGCAGGCGGTACAGGGCCCAGACGCTGCCCTGCGTCGACCACACCAGGTGCCCGGCGATGTGACGGATCGGCACCCTCACCGCACACCCCCGTACTCGGACCGTGCGAGCAGCTGCTGCACAGCCGACACCGGCCCCACCGGAGCTGCGGGAGCGGTCCGGACAGAAGGGCGGGGCGAAGACGCACGCCGTGCGGCGGCCCTGCTCCGGCGGGGCGCCCGCGCGGACGGCGGAGCGGCCGAAGCGACTGGTGCGGGCTCCGCCTCGATGGTGAAGCCGCCGAGCAGCGCCCGTGGAGCGCGGTCGCGGGCGGCCCGCCCGCCGATCCGCCCGCCCCGCGGCTGCCAGCTGAGCATCGCCCAGCCCACAGCGGCCTGGATCGGGGCGCGCCCCCTCATCGTGGGTCGGCGTACGGTCCAGACGGCCAGGACCCAGGCCGCGACCGGCACTGGTCCCATCCACGACCACCAGCTGATCGTCTTGACCAGGAGCAGGCCCCCGCCGACGACGACCGCTATCTGCGCGGGAGTGTAGGGGCCGAGGGGGATTCGCCAGTCGGCGACCTTGCCCAGCACCCACGGGTGGCGGCGCGCCGTGGTGTAGAAGCGGCCCACCCGCGCCGCGGCCGCGCTCACAGCCAACCCCCGTCGCTCGGCGCAAGCTC
Organism: Streptomyces sp. TLI_146; assembly: GCF_002846415.1. Taxonomy (NCBI): domain Bacteria; kingdom Bacillati; phylum Actinomycetota; class Actinomycetes; order Kitasatosporales; family Streptomycetaceae; genus Streptomyces; species Streptomyces sp. TLI_146. The sequence goes on along the minus strand of NZ_PJMX01000001.1, from coordinate 68,910 downwards.
GAGGGAGGCCGTGGGGTCGACCTGTTGGACGATGCCGGGGATGGCGGGGGCGCCCTTGGACGGGTTGTTCACCTCGTCTTCGAACATCTTCGCCAGGCTGTCGCGGGAGTTGTACAGCCCGAGCGCGATGATCATCAAGAGCAACGCGCCGATCCCGGCCTTGAGACTGAATTTCTGGATCATGATGACGACCACCAAGCAAACCAGGCCGGTCTGCAGGCTCTTGGTCGCCCACTCCTTGAACATGCTGATCCAGCTGTCACCGAGGTCGTTGAGCTCTCCGGCGAGCATCAGAGTGTGCACCGTGTTCACCGGGAACCCCCGTCCTGGGCGGCCCCGGATTCCAGCGCCGTGATCTCCCAGCGGCCTGAGCGGGCCTTGAGGGCGAGTTCGTACGCCAGCGGCCACCGGCCGCCGCGGTCGCGGGCCTCCACCGTGGCCAGGACCCGGACCGTGGTGCCGTCGGCCGGGACGCGCTCAGCTGCCGCTGCGGTCTCGGCGGCGGATATCCGCTGCACTGTGGCCCCTTGGAACGGGGCGGGGGAGACAGCACTGAGCTTCACGCCGGGCGCGAGGTAACGCTCGACCTCGCCGGCCCCGGTGAGGTAGGCGCCGAGGAACCGCCCGATGGCGGACGTGAGATCACCGGCCCGGACCGACACGCCGTACGGCGACTTCGCCACCGCGGCCCGGCCTGGTCCGGCAACCACACCCGGCGCACCCGTCACGGCGAACGAGGTGCCCGAGGCACCGGCGGCAACCGGGACCGCGTAGTAGCGCACCGTGCCGTCGGTGTACTGCGCGGCCACCGTCACCGACCACACGCCGCTACCCCGCCGCGCACTGCGCAGCACGGTCACCGACGCGGGCCCTGCTTGCGCACCCGCCGATTCGGGCAACTCGACGCTGGGCGCCATCGACTGCGCAAGCCGCGCCTGCGCACTCGACGGATCACTCGTCGTGCTGCGCAGCCACGCGCTGACGAACAGCTGCGCATAGCCCGCCGGGGCCGCCTCAGCGGCGGCCGTCGTACTGCGCGACGGCGCGGGCTGGGCCGGGGTGGCCGCCCTCACCGTGGGTGTGCTGGAGGCGACGGCGACCGCCAGGGCGATGGGACCGGAGGCGATGGCGGCCCACAGGGCGAGGCGCGAGAAGCGGACACGCCGCCGCATCACCTCCAGCCGCGCGCCCCCCGCCGTCGGAGCGGCAGCCGCGCCAGGCGAAGCCTGCATGCCAGAGGACATGGTCGAACTCCCAGGTCAGAATGGGTGATTGCTGACCTTGAGGAAACCCTCCGGCCCCCACCACACCACCCACCACCAGACCCCCACCACAGTCACGAACAGGACACAGAAACCGTGGTGGGGGCCATGGTGGGCCCACTCGCGCCCCCACCACGCCGCGCGGATGCCGTCCGACGGGGGCAACAGGGGAGGGCGTGCGCAGTCGTTGCGCGGACCGTCGCTCCGGCTGCGCACCCGGTCACGTGTGCCCGGTGGGCCGGGCCGCGCCGTGTTGCGCAACTCCATATGACGTGCCGGTTGCGCAGTCTGGAGGGATCCGGTCTCTCACAGGGGCGTGGTGGGGGGCGTGGTGGGCCCCACCACGACAACTGGCCGGCTCTGGCTGCTCTGGCCGGTCCGCAACGCACTGTCGCGGGCCTGTGTCGGTGCCGGGGGACATAATGCGGGCTGTGGACCTGAGACCGGAGTTGTTGCCCCCACCCGTGGATCGGCAGTGGTTGGACGAGCTGTGTACGGAGATCGAACGCATCGATGGTCTGGTGACGTCGCGCCCGGAGGCGGCAGACGAGGCGATCGCGGCCTTCAACGCGATGACGGGGCACGCCTACGAGGCTTTCGACTTCGCGGGGTACCACGGCAGCAGGAGCCTGGAGGACTTCGCGAAGGAGGCGGCCCGGCCGGCCCGCCCCGTAGTGGCGGACATTTCCCGCGACGAACTCGTTGAGTGTGTCCGCAGACTGCTGACGGCCTCCCCGGAGAGCAGCTACTATCTGCGGCTCCTGGAAGCGAACGTGCCGCATCCCGGGGTGAGTGACCTGGTCTTCCACCCGTCGGACGCCCTGAAGGATGCGTCTGCCGAGCAGATCGTGGACGAGGCGATGAAGTACCGGCCGATCGCGCTCTGACCTGCGGGGAGATTTACCTGCTGCGGCTTGGCGTTCGTCGCCCCCGCAGTCGACGTTCGGGTTGCTACGGTACGCATCGGCCCCGCTGGGAGAGCCGGGACGACACCACGAGGGCTTTCTCACCCTGGATGCGTACTGATCTGATGGCGTGGGTTGTCGGCGGCTTAGCGCCGCCACTCATAGGCACCCGGGGCTCTCTCCACCACTTCTTGGGGCCACGTCGCCCTGACGCGCTGCAGCCGTTCGTAGTGATCATCAGCCCACCCATCAGCCAGACGCACCGGAACCCGCACGGGCGTCCCCGTATCAGCGAGGTCCTCCACCACAACCACGACGATCCCGGCCTGGCTGGACATTTCGAATCGGATTTCGGGGTTGCGCCCGTCGTCCATCCAGATGGCACCCTGCCCGGCGGCAAGCGCGTCCAAGACCTGCTGCCAGCTGTCCAAGTCGTCCGGGGCCAGACACACCTCCAGGGGTCCCCGGGCGAACCCGCTGGTGACGACGATCTCAGCGTCGAGGAAATCGTGCCGGGGCAACACCCCGGGGCAGGTGACGGCTCAGCACCCGCACCAGGAGACAGCTCTCCCCGTCGGCCAGACAAATGAGATCCACAGCGTTGTCCTCGGCCATCCTCGCTCCCCCCCCCCACGCACATCAACTGCCGTCATGATGCACGCACACCACCACTCGGCCGGTATGGGGGCATCGTTAGGAGTTCTTGACCCGCCGCCGTCCGCCTGGAGGCTGCATGACCGCAGCAGCGGCGGCATGTCCGCGTGCGGCTTTCCCATGGGCACGGTCAAGCGCCCATCCGTAGCCAGCCCAAGGCGGCGGGCTCACCGGCCCGGTTCCTGGTGCTGGTGTAGTCACCCGTTCGGGGGAGGCGCTGACGGCCTGCCACTGTCAGGCCTAGCATGGGCTGTACGGAGTCGGTTGCGGCTCGTGCGGCAGGCGAGGAGGACCTAGCAATGTCCGAGACCTCCGAGAGTGCCGCACGGGAGCACCGGCCGGATTTCCCGCCGAAATCCCCACCGCCGCCGAAGAAGCCGCCGTCCCCGTTCCCGCCCGAACCCGGCACCCAGCACGCCCCCGCACCGCTGGTGCAGGGGTCGCGTGCGCGCGTGCGGCTGTCGAACCGCCGGTGCGTGAACTGGCCGATGGAGTCCGCCTTGTGGACCGCTTCCACCGCCCAGCGCCGCATCGTCGAACAGCTCCGTGCCTGGGGCTACCGGCCCGACGAGACTGCGGTCCGCCAGGTGGCGGCCGTGCTGATCGCGCCGGCGGTGGCGGATGCGGGCCGGCGGATCAGCGTGCACCTGGCTGATGAAGGGGGCCGTGCCTGCATCCTCGTGCTCAGCCACCAGTCCCTCCACGACACGACCGCCCAGCTGTCCCTGACCACGGTCGCTGACTGCCCTTCAGTTGCCGCCTGCGGCAGCGACCACGCCCCGGACGGCACACGCCTGTGGGCCGTCGTAGACCTCACCACGCCCAAGCAAGGAAAGGCCCGCTGAGAACCGTCGACGAGCCTCTCTCGATTTCGCACACCCATATGGCGCGCCCCGCAGCGGCCGGAATCCGGTGGTGCACGCGGGAAGCGGCTTCGTGCCCGGCCGGTAAGCACTAAGGTGCTCGAAGTGAACAGCGCTTCTCAGTCTCCGGCCGCTTTCCGTTTGATCGTCACGGGAGGAGGTACCGGCGGTCATACCTATCCCGCGCTCACCGCGATCCGCACGTTGCAGGCTCGCCTGGCCGCCGACGGCCGCCCGCTTGATGTGCTGTGGATCGGCACCGCCGAGGGCCTGGAGGCACGGGTGACGAGTGCGGAGGGCATCGCGTTCACGACGGTCGCGACGGGGAAGATCCGGCGGTCGTCGAACCCGTTGAAGATGGTGTCGCCCGCCAATGTCCGTGATATGGCGCGTGTTCCGCTTGGGGTCGCCCAGGCCCGCAAGGCAGTTGCGGGCTTCCGGCCGGACGTCGTGCTTGCGACGGGCGGCTACGTGGCCGTGCCGACGGGGCTGGCTGCACGCATGTGCAAGGTCCCGCTGGTCCTGCACGAGCAGACCGTGAGGCTCGGCCTCGCCAACCGCAAGCTCGCCGGTTCCGCCACACGGATCGCGCTGTCCTCGGAGTCGAGCTTGCCGCTCCTTCCGCAGAGTGTGCGCTCCGCGGCGGTGGTCACCGGCAATCCGGTGCGCCCGGAGGTCCTGTCTGGCCAACCTGACAAGGCAGTGACCGCGCTGGGCCTCCAGTTCGAGCGCCGCCTGCCGACGGTGTATGTCACCGGCGGAGCGCAGGGCTCGCAGCAGATCAACGACGTGGTCGGCGGCGAGTTGCCGTGGCTGCTGGAGCGGGCGAACGTGGTGCACCAATGCGGTCCTGCCCACCGGGAGACGCTGTCCGCGCGCGCGGCCGGGCTGCCCGCGGCTCTGGCTGCCCGGTATTACCTCACCCCGTTCGTCGGGCCGGAGTTGCCCGATGTGCTGGCGCTGGCCGATCTGGTGATCTCGCGCAGCGGCGCGGGCACGCTGGCCGAGCTGACTGCCCTGGGCAAGCCCGCCGTCTTCCTCCCGCTCGCCTCGGCAGCCGGCAACGAGCAGGCGCACAACGCGGCGCACTTGGAGGAGTCCGGTGCGGCGGTCGCGCTCCTTGGTGAGGTCACCGGCCGCCACCTGCGTGACGCGGTGGGCCCGCTCCTTGAGGACCCGGTGCGCCGGAAGGCGATGGCGGCTGCGGCCAGGTCGCACGGACGCCCGGATGCCGCAGCCAGGCTCGTAGACGTGCTCCTGTCCGCAGCATCCGGGTGACCGCCCCGAGCGGCAAGGGCGTCAGGTGATGCGGCCGCCGCCGTGCAGGGCGGTTCCGGCCTCGATCATCACCGCGCAGTCGACGAACGCAGCGTCGTCCTGGCCTATCGGGTCGGGGACGTCGCGGTCGCCGAGGTAGAGGCGCAGCTTGCTCTCGTGCTCCGGACCGAAGACAGCCCGCAGCACGGTGAGGACAGAAGCGTCCATGGCGAGGACGGTGTCCGCCCATCCCAGCATCTCCAGCGTGATGTGCTGGCCGCGGTGGGCGCTGAGGTCGTAGCCCAGCCGCCGGGCCGCGTTGATCATGGCTGGGTTGGCTGGCTGGTCCTGCCACTTGCTGATGAGCCCGGCAGAGCGGACCGCCAGTCGCGATCCGCCCCGGCGAGTAAGGGCGAGCTGGGCGAACGGCGAGCGGCAGTAGTTGCCCAGGCATACGGTGAGTACCTTGGCAGGCATCACGAGCCCCCGGCGTGCTGGAGGGCATCGCGCAGGGTGCTCACGACGTGGTGAACGTCGGCCCCGGTGAGGTGCTGGTGGAAGGGCAGGCTCAGGATCTCCGCGCCGACTTGCTCGGTGACCGGCAGGGGGCGCCGCCAGGACGCGAACGCGGGCTGGAGATGGTTGGGCGGGTAGTGCACCCCGACCCCGACGTTCGCTGCCCGCAGGTGCACGAAGACCTCGTTGCGCCGCTGCACGCGGACCTGGCACAGGTGCGGCACCGCGTGGTCGGGGTCGACGTCGATGAGCGTCACGCCGTCCAGCTCGGCGAGTGCGCTCCGGTAGGTGCGCCAGAGGTGGCGCCGGGTCGCCGCCGCGGTGTCGAAGCCGTTCAACTGGGCCAGGCCGATGGCGGCGTTGATGGCCGAGAGCTGGTAGCGCAGGCCGAAACTGGCCACCTGGTACGCGGTTCTCTCCGCGCGCTCACTCTGCGACTGCACGACCCCCAGGAGGCGGAGTTGGCGGATGGTCGCGGCCTCCTCGGGTGTGCGGGGGATGACCGCGCCGCCTTGGCCGCAGGTCAGGTTCTTGATCGGCCCGAAGGAGAAGCACGTCAGGGCCGTTCCGTCGCCACCAACGAGGCCGGCGCCCGTGCGGTTGCGGGAACCGAAGGCGTGCGCGGCGTCCTCGATGACGACGATGCCCCGCTCGCTGAGGTCCGCGCGGATCGGGGCGAGGTCGACGGCCCGGCCGCCGAAGAAGACCGGGAGGACGGCGGCCGTGGAGTCAGTGACCGCCTCCATGACCAGCTGCGGGGTAACGCAAAGGGTGGCGGCGTCGACGTCGACGAACCGCGGGGTCGCTCCAACGGCGAGGACGGCCTGCACGGTGGCGCAGAAGGTCATGGACGGCACGACCACCTCGTCACCGGCGCCGATGCCGACGGCGAGCAGGGCACTGTGGAGGGCGGCCGTGCCGGAGGAGACGGCCACCACGTCGGGCGCGCCAAGGTAGGCGGCGACCCGCCGCTCGAACTCCTCGGTGAGATCGGTGTGCCCGTAATGGCCGCTCTCCAGCACGCGAGCGACGGCGGCCGCCTCTGCCCCGTAGAGGAAGGGACTGGCGTTGCGTCGGTGGTCGGGACGGGTCGCGGTCATGCGCCAGCCTCCTCGGCGGTGACGATGCGCTCCAGGTCAGCGGCGTTACCGATAGCCAGCGTCTCGACGTAGTTGGTCAGGAACATCCCGGGCCGGTAGGTGAGCGTGTCGTGGTCGACCGGCAGGTGGAACAGGCCGCGTACCATCTGGCCGACGAGGTCGGCTCCGGCCGCTTCGGCCAGCGGGAAGCCGCCGGCCACCCGTACGTTCAGCTCGGTGATGGTGATGGCGCCGCTGTCCTGGATGAAGCCCTGCACACAGCACAGCCCCTCGGCGCAAACCGCGCGCAGCGTGGCCCGGACGAGGCCGAGGACGGCGGGGTCGTGGAAGGTGGTGGAGACCGTGGCGAGCCCGGCCTTCACCAGGTCCCGGCGGCGCAGGATCACCGACACCTGTTTGGAGCGGTCCACGAGGCAGTCTGCGGTGAACTCGATGCCGTGCACCCGCTGTTGCACCAGTGCGCCGGGCACCAACTCGTGCAGCAGCAGGGCGTGGCGCCGGTTGTCGACGAAGTGGACGTGCTGGGCGCCGTGGCCGCGCCGGGGCTTGACCACCAGCTCGGTGTCGTCGGGGACCTGGTCGAGAGCGTCACCCCACCAGGCGCGGGGGGTGGGCACGCCGTGCTCCGTGAGTACCTCGTGGAAGGCGCCCTTATCGATGCACGCGTGGACGGACGCGGGCTCGGGCAGCCACAGGCGTACACCTGTCTCCTCCAGGCGCGCGGCCATGCACAGCAGCGGCGGGAGGTCGTCCTCGATGGCGGGCACGATCGCGTCGACCTTGAGGTCCCGGCACAGCTCCTCCAGGCGGGTGCAGTAGCCGGGGTTGTCTGCCAGCGGGATGAGGTGGGGGGTGACGTCGGGGAGGAGGAAGCCAGGCGCGAGCGGACTGGCGTCGGCGGCGACGACGTGGTGGCCCAGGCGGGTGAGGCTGCGGGTGAGGCCGAATCCGGGATTAGCGCCGACGCCCGTGACGAGAATCCGGCGCGGCTCGATCTGGTCAGTGGCCACGGGGCGTCTCCAGCGGGGCGAGCAGCGGGCGGGCGGAAGACAGGACGGTGCGCAGGCCGGCAGCCGCCAGCGGGGCCCAGCGGTCCGGATTGCGGCGGTACCACTCGGCGGTCTCGGCGAGGCCGTCCTCCAGGCGGTGCTGCGGCCGGTAGCCGAGCTGGTCACGGGCCTTGGCCCAGTCGATGGAGTAGCGGACGTCGTTGGCCGGCCGGTCGGGGATGTAGGTGACCGCGTCCCAGGTGGCGTCGCAGAGGTTCAGCAGGTGGCCGGTGAGCTCCTTGCTGGAGAGGTCGGTGCCGCCGCCGAGATTGTAGATCTCGCCGGGCCTGCCGTGGCGTAGCACCGCCTCGATGCCGGCGCAGTTGTCCTCGACGTGCAGCCAGTTGCGCACGTGCTGGCCGCGGTCGTGGAGGGTGACGGGCAGGCTGCGCAGTAGCCGGGTGACGAACAGGGGGATGATCTTCTCGGGGTGCTGGTAGGGCCCGTAGTTGTTGCTGCTGCGGGTCACGCACACCGGGAGCCCGAGCGTCTGGTGGGCACCCAGGGCGACCAGGTCGCTGGCCGCCTTGGACACCGCGTAGGGGACGGTGGGGCGCAGCGGCGCCTCCTCGGTTGCCGTGCCCTGTGCGAGCGGGCCGTAGACCTCGTCGGTCGAGACGTGGACGAACTTTTCGATGTCGTGGCGGTGCGCGGCGTCCACGAGGTTCTGGGTGCCGAGCACGTTCGTCGACAGGAACCCGGCGGCCGCGTGGTAGGAGCGGTCGACGTGGGACTCGGCCGCGAAGTGCACCACGTCGGTGGTGCCGGCTCCCATCAGCGCGTTGACGACTGCGGCGTCCTGGATGCTGCCGTGGACGAACCGCAGCTTGTCGGAGAGGAAGGCCGTGCCCAGGTTCTCGATGTGACCGGCGTAGGTGAGGGCGTCGAGGACGATCACGTGAGTGACGTCCTCGGCCTTGATGATGCGCTTGACGAAGTGCGAGCCGATGAAGCCGGCGCCGCCGGTGACGAGCACACGTCTCATGGGTGCCTCCCGGGAGGTGGGCGGCTCCGGTTGCGTGCGCGCAGGCAGGGAAACCGGAGACGTCGAGAGTGCCCGGCGTCTGGCCGAGCAGCTTCCACAGTGAGGCGCGCGCGGCGGCCGGTCTGTATCCCCGATGTGGTCCCGTTGACCCAAGCCGGTCGCTACGGTGCTGTGCAAAGGCCAGAGTTGGGGGTGTGCGTGACTACCGAAGCCGTACCACATCCGCTGACCTACACGCGCGAACAGCGCGGGTGGAGCATGGAAAAGCTCGCTCGTCACCTGCACGTGGCCGCGGCGCGACGCGGGCTGATCGTGTCCGCCGACCGCAGCCGGATCTACCGCTGGGAGCACGGGAGGGTCGGCGTACCGAGCGACCTCTACCAGGAGTTGCTGGCCGACGTGCTCTGCGTCGCTCCAGAGCTCGTCCGAGCCATGGGGTGGCCGTGGTGGCTGCCCGCCTACGATCATCCGTTCCCTTTCAGCCCTGCCGGCGCCCGCGCAGCCCACTCGGAGGTACTGGTGGAACTTGACCGACCCGACCGCCGTACCTTCCTGGTCCTGACTGTAGGGTCGCTGGTCGGCATGGCGGCCGCCTGGGCGAGCGTCGAGCCTGAGCGTCTGGTCGGAGCGCTAGCCGGGCGGCGCGTGGACGAGGGTCTGCTGATGTGGCTGGAGGACAGCGTCAACACCCTTCCAGAGCTGGCGAACACCTCTGCGCCGGAGTGCGCCGGCCTGTTAGGCGCCGCCATGCGCGTCACGATCAACCTGCTGGACACCAGCCGCTATGACGATCCCACCGAGCGGCGTCTGTGCACCGTGCTCGCCCAGGCTGCGCAGTGCGCCGCTTGGCTCCACTTCGACCAGGGCCGCCATGCCTCGGCGCAGCGCCATTGGCGCACCGCCCTGCATGCCGCGCACACCGCCGACGATCGTGACCTGGGGGCCGGGGTCCTGTCTGATCTCGCCTACTCCGCCACCTGGCTCGGCCACCCCCGTGACGCCGTGAACATTCTCGCCCACGCCCGCACGCGTACCCGTCACGCGACCGCTCGATCCCTGCTGGACGTGCGCCGCGCCCGCGCTCTCGCCCTCCTGCACGATGAGGTCGGCACGGCCCGTGCCCTAAGTGACGCCGAGCGCGAGCTGGAACGCGGCCACGCGGGTACGGCCCCTCCCTGGGTGTCATGGATGAGCCCCGCGGACGTCGCTGTCGACGCGGGCCGCTGCTGGCTGGATCTGGACGATCCGCAACGCGCCGCGTCCGCCCTCGACGAGGGTCTGGGCCTGCTGGACCCCGTGCGTGAGAGAACCCGGGCCATCATGCTCACCTACCGCGCCCACACCGCGCTCGCCAGCCACGACGTGGACGCCGCGGTGGCGGACACCCGCACGGCACTGGACACCGCCCTGGGCACGGGTGCCTCACGCTGCCTCGACTTGGTGCGGAACACCCTGGGGACGTTGCTGGAACCGCACCGGGACGCTGCGACGGTGCGCGATCTCCGCTCGTACGCGCGGCATCGGTTGAAGGCCGCCGTATGACGGGGTTGTTGTCGCGGTGGATGAGGCAGGAGCCGAACCGGCACAGCCGAGCCGCTCCTTTGCAAGGAGGTGGCTCGCCGATGCCCCGCCCATCCGAGGCGCCTTGGTGGGGTGAGGGATGGCCGGTCCGCGGGTGGCGGCATCGGCCTTCGTGCACATCGCTGCGGATGTTCACGCCCGCGCCGCATCGCTCCACGACGGCCGGGCCGTTCTCCTTGACGCCGACGAAGACTCGGGGGGCTTCGGGGGCGCCCCCTCCTACCTGGCCGCCCCCGAGGCTGCCCGCCCCGCCGGGGTGATGATCGGCTACCTCGGCATGGACGAGGTCGTTGTCGGCGGCCGTGGCCTGTGGCGGGCCACGACCACCGCCTACGCGCCGTCTGGGCACTCTGGATCCAGCCGCAGCGTGCTCGGCGCTATCTCCCGTGCCGTTCGCCTGGTCCAACTCCTCGATTCCACTGACCTGCCGGGCTCTGCGGCCGGGGACTCGGGATTCCCGCTGCCGCCGAAGCTGTCCGTCACCGCGATCCATGGCGGGCAGCGTTTCTCGTGTCCCCGGACCGGTGCGAGCTGAACCTGGACATGCGCACCACCCCCGCCTTTGACGATCAGGACGCCGAGACCCTGGTTCGCAAGGCCGTCGACGAACTCGACGCAGAGTTCCCCGGACCGGCACCCACGCGTGTCGAGCTGATCACGTGCTGGCCACCGTTCCGTCTCTAGGACGCCGCACGGGAGCCGGCACCGCCCCGTGTGGCCGACGGACCAACCCGACCGACCGACTCGTGGGGGTATGCCGTGGAGAACACCGAGTTCGAGACCGTCAGCTACACCGCGCCCGTCATCAGCACCCTGGGCACCGTCGTCGGCGCCCCCCTGGGAGCAACAGCGCCAACAACGCGGACGACACCGAGTACTGGCAGTAGTACCGGCTTCTCGAGGTCGTGCCGTCGGCCCTGCGCCGGCCGGGGCGCGGGTTCCCCGCGTTTTGCCGGGTGTTGAGCATGCTGTCAGCGGTGGGGTTTAGGATTCGTCTATGACTCAAGAGAAACTCGGTAGGATTCTCGCATCTGTGGCGAAGCGTATGCGGGCGGATTTTGAGCAGTCTCGAAATTTTCATCACAACGGGGAGGCTGGAACGTCTCGCGAGCTGCTGATTCGTGAGTTCCTGTCAGGCTATCTTCCGTCACATGTTGAAGCCATTCACAACGCTGAAGTGATTGCGGCAACTGGTGACGTTTCACCGCAGTGTGACATCGTGCTCATCGATCGCGATACGCCGCCGTTCACGAGTCTCCAGGGCTATCGAGTCATTCCCAATGAGTGTGTCTACGGCATGGTCGAGGTGAAGACGAAGCTTGACGGCCAGCAGATCGTTGATGCGTGCAATAAAATCAGCAGGATGCGGAGTCTCGCGAAAGGTTCCTACCGTCCTATCGCGGGGACGCTTCCACGCTCCACGCGAGCGTATGGAAGGAAGTGGGACTACTTCCCGACATCCGGCATGATCGTCGCGTTCGATGGCCTCAACTTGGACACCATTGCGCAGCATCTGATGGGCTGGTGCCGCAGTCGCAACCCCGTCGAGTGGCCCGACAGTGTGTGGGTCGCAGGGAGGGGACACTTGCAGTGGGGTGACCCAAAAACCGGCGCGCTCTTCAGGTCGCCGATGGCCGGCGCCTCCCTGTATCAGGTGGACTGCCTGCCAGACCAGGACATCCTCCTCACCCTGGCGCTCCACCTGAATATCCACTTCTCTGACGCCTGGATGAATCCGCTCGACCTCATTCCCTACTCCGGCGCTACGCCGCTAGGAAATATCTCCAACCGCTGGACGATATGAACGAGAGATGCCTCCCCTCTGCTGCCCCGTGCGATGAGGCACGGGGTCAGCAGAGGGGTGAGGGTCGCACGAGCCGGCTTACCGCGTGAGGTCTCCGACGAACCGTCCATCGTCGCCCCGGTACACCACGCCCACCTCATAGCGATCGAGCAACGCGTACATGTCCGGAGGAGGAGCAGCGGGCAAGAGAATCACGCGCCTGGGCTCACCCGCGTGCTCAGGCGATGTCACATACCGGCCGTAGTCGAGGACCTGCCCAAGCGCCATCCGCACGTCCTCCCGAGAACTTGATCCCTTCGCCTCATAGAGAACGTGGTCCGTGGCATCGTAGAGATCGGTACGAAGCGTTGAGGTCAGACCCTTCACCTTGATCTGGAAGGCACCTGTGCGGTGCCCGGCAGCGTCCAGGTGCGCCTTGTATGCCTGTGTCAACTCGGCTTCGCGTCGGACCGCGACCGTGGCAGCCGTGGCAGCCCGCAGACTCAACTTGGTACTGAAGGCTTCCGGGACCACGAACGAGCCACTCGTCTCCGCGTTGGGCGCTGCCGCACGTGTGGACCCTCGTTTGCGCACCCGCTGTTTAGGGAGTGGCAGTGCACCACTGGTGGCTGGCTCTGACTGAAATATCGCAGCAGTGACGAGCTGGAAGGGAACGAACTCAGCTGTCGTCTCCCCAGCGACCGGGATGACATCCTGCTGCGCAGGCTGTAGATCCTCTTCGGGGCGGAGACGGAACACGACAACGTTGCGGTCCTGGCGGTCCTCACCGTGGACCCGGCGCCACACGTACGGCTGCAGGGGATCCAGGGTGAACGCCCCAAGGTAGCGGTGCGTCTTCGTGCCACTGCCCGGCACTTTGCCAACACGAGTGAACACGCGCAGCGCCCTGCCCTGTTCTGCGTGGCGAAGGATCGATCGGTTGCCTGTGCCAGCGACGCCGTCGAAGGTCTGGTCACCGTTCTTGCCGGCACCCGTGTACTCGAAAATCGGCCCCAGCTCGTCCTCCTCGGCAAGCCAGCCGTCGTAGTAGCCGTTCCGCTCACCCACGTCGGGGTCGGAGTAGAGGCTCACATTGTCGTCAGCTGGGCAGATCCCTCCCTGGGGACTTCCCCCAAAGACAGCGCGAATCTCCGTGCGCGTACGGACGTCACCGGGTTTGATCACCTCAATGCTCGTGGTCATGGCCCGACTTTAGAACACACCACTGACAGAGCCAGATGGGCTACGGGAGTTGGGGCTTGCCCGCGCCTGGCCCCTGCCTATTGGTGGGCTACTTGCGCCGGCCAGGCTGTGGCAAAGCCGCTGACAATCAACGCCCGGGCATGGAGCAGCAGAGTGCCCCCGCCCGCTGTGGCGGGGGCTGCCCGCGTGGCCAGCGGCTACTTCCCGGCGGCGACGTTGGCGGCGTCCTGGTCGGCTTTGGTGAGGGCGGCTTCGGCGTCGTGGCTTGCGGGGGCGGGTTCTGCTGCTGTGGCGAGGGTGTTGTGCTGAGCCCATTGGTTGATGGCGTCGGTGGCTGCGGCGATGTCGTCGTGCCAGGTGTTGATGCTGTCGGGTTCGGTGTCGGCCGTGAAGTGCTGGTCGGCTGTGGTGAAGGCGTCTTGGTAGGTGAGGTCGGTGAGCGTTTTGGTCTGCCAGGGGCCGAATTGCGAAGTGCCCCAGGTGCGGCGGCCGGTGTTGAGGGCGTTGCGGTAGTGCTGGACGTTGGCGTGGAGGATCTTGGCTGCGGCGGTTCTGGCGGCCACGGTGGCGGTCCTGTGCGTGCGTGTGGGTTGGGGTGTGGCCCTGGCGCTGGGCGGGGGCGGGATGGGGCCGGGGTCGCGGTCGGGCTTGTCGTTGCTGCATCCGGTGGCGAGCAGGAGTGCCGCGGTCGCGGTGAAGATGGCGGCGGTTGGGCTGTGGCGCATGAAGGCCCCCTGGGCGTTGTTGAGGCCGCCTATTGGACTCGCGCGGGACCTCTGGTGGGGAGGGTGTTTCCGGTTCGTGACGCCAAGCGAGGCAGGTTCACTCTTCCTGGCTACTTCGCCGGCAGCCGTGCTGCCGTTGCGGTGGCGCGGTCATGCGGCTTGCGGATGACCGCGGCACGCGCGGCAACAACGAGATCAGATGATCACCGGGGGCGCTCGGCCGGGGACCGGGCCTTGAGGTTGGGGGACATGTTCGGGGTGGACGTACTCGTGGCGCGAGGACGAAGCGGCGGACGGAAAAAACTTATTGACCCATCGTTAGTGGTCGCTTTAAAGTGCCCTGGTGACTGCTGAGGCGTTGTTCGTGATGATTCATGTGGGGCAGAAGGTCGGGCACCAGCGGAACCTTGAGCACGGTATGGCGACGCGTTCCTGGGGCTTTCCGAGGAAGCAGGACTGGTATGGCCGGCGGGAGCCGGACTTCGCGGTTTTGGTGACCGGGGCGGCGCCGCGGGTGCAGCCGGGGCAGTGGGAAGCGAAGTCCGTGCGGATGGTGCTGTGCAAGGTGCAGGTCGGAGTGTACGAGGGCACGGCGCCGCACTGGCCGGACGAGGTCGCCGAGGGACGGATCATCTACCCCTACCGGCTGGGTCTGGAGCCGCTGGCCGTGCTCGACGATGTGCCGCTGGGCCCGGACGGACCGCTCAGCACGGAGGCGTCTGAGGCGGCGCGCCGTTCCGGAACCCAGCAAGGGGTCGGGTACCTGGTGGAGATGGACCCGCAGCCACTGTTCGACGCAGCCGGCATCGAGGCCGACTGGGCCACGGACCACGACGTCGCGCTCGCCGCGACGCCAGGGGTCACGCTCGAGCAACTGGAGGGCCCCAACAGCCCCCGGCGCGGGCGGCGGGGCGCGGGCCGGCAGATGGACCCGGAAAAGCGCAAGGCGGTCGAGCTGTACGCCGAGGAGAAGGCCGTCACCCACTATCAGCATCCCGAGCGGGGCTGGACGGCACACAAGGTCGGCAAGCCCTACGACCTGCGCCTGGATCGGGCAGGGCTGGAGCGACGGGTGGAGGTCAAGGGCACCACCGGCGCTCCCACCAGCGTGGAGCTGACCGTGAACGAGGTCTTCCACGCCCGCGACCCCCGCCACACCGTCGACCTGTTCATCGTCAGCGACATCACGGTCACCAAGACGGACGGTACGTACCACTGCAGCGGTGGCGACATCCTGCTGCTTGAGGACTGGCAGCCGGCCGAGGAAGACCTGCGCCCCACCCGGTACCAGTACCTCGTGCCCCAGCCTCCGGCTGCCCCCAAGCCGTAGCCGTAGCCGCGGCCCGGCCGCGTGACCTGACCAGCGGAAGCCCAGCAGGCACACCAGGACGGGAGGCGCACGGCCCGTGTGCGTGGCCCCGGCCGTGCCAGACGGGGCCACCCTCTTTGCTTGCTGGGGCGGATGGGTGCGCAGGGGATGTGCACCGTTCCGTCACCGGCGTCGCCGTGCTGCGTGAAGAAGCTGACTGGACCGAGGAGATACTGATGCCGTTACTGCGCATGCCCGTGCACGAGTTCGTCGACCGCTGCCATAAGGGCACCGTGGCAACCGATCTGACCGAGATGCACCAGCGGGCTCGACTGGGCACGCTGCGGGACGGGGAGATCCGGGCCTGGCGCAACAGCCTGCCCGCCCTGGCCCGCGTGCTCGACGAAGCCGGACTCCAGTACGTTGAGGTCCTCATCGAATATCAGCTGGCGCTGTCCAGTCTGCGGGCCGATGTGGTGTTGGCCGGCTGGCATCCCCAAACATCCCAGCCGTCCTACGTGATCGTCGAGCTGAAGCAGTGGACCCATGCCCGGGCCCTGCCCGACACCGAGGACCTGTGCCTGCCAGGTACCGGTAACAACAACCGGGCATTTCTGCACCCGGTGGCCCAGGTGCGGCGCTACTGCCAGTACCTGCAGGACTTCACCACCGTGCTGGACGCGGAACCCGACGCGGTAGCCGGCGTGGCCTACCTCCACAACGCCGACGACGCCGGCGTGGCCGACCTGTTCACGCTCGAAGCCGATAACCATGGGCGCCTGTTCACCCGCAGCACTCGCGATCAGCTGATCACCTACCTGCGCTCCCGGCTCTCCCCCGCACACGGCAACGTAGCCGCCGACGAACTCATCAACAGCCCCCTGGCACCTAGCCGGCCCCTGCTGCGCGCGACCGCCGAGGAGATCCTGCATGCCGACCGGTTCGTCCTGCTCGATGAACAGCAAGTCGCCGTCTCCCTGGTCCGCCGCGCAGTGAAGAAGGCCCGTGAATCGGACAGCAAAGAAGTCCTCGTCATCACCGGCGGCCCCGGCTCCGGCAAGAGCGTCATCGCCCTGCACCTGATGCGCCACCTCGCCCACGACCGCTACACCGTGGTCCACGCCACCGGCTCAAAGTCCTTCACCCGCACCCTCCACCACGCCGTCGGCACCGCCGACCCCCGTGTCCGCAAGGCCTTCACCTACTTCATGAACTTCGCAGACGCCCCCAAGAACGGACTGGACGCCCTGATCTGCGACGAGGCCCACCGCATTCGCGCCCACTCCGTCCGCCACCGCGGGGTACGCCAGATTGATGAACTCCTCGACGCCGCCCGCGTTCCCGTCTTCCTCCTGGACGACCACCAAGTCGTACGCCCCGGCGAGATGGGCAGCCGCGAGGCGATTGACGCGGCCGCGGCCGCGCGGGGACTGCGCCCACGCCACATCGACCTCAACGCCCAGTTCCGCAACGGCGGCAGCCGCGCCTACGAACAGTGGGTCCTGCGCCTGCTGCAGCTCACCGACGAGCCCCCTGCCGCGTGGACCGACGAGAAGACGTTCCACGTCCGCGTGGCTGACTCTCCCCAGCAGATGGAAGACCTTCTGCGCGCAAAGGAGGACCAGTACCTCACCGCGCGCATCACGGCGGGCTTCTGCTGGCCTTGGAGCGATCCGCAGCGGGGCCGCCTGGTCGACGACATCACGATCGGCTCCTGGCACAAGCCATGGAATTCGCGGAGCGAGTCCCGACTCGACGGCGTGCCCCCGTCCTGGCTGTGGGCCACCGACCCCGACGGCTTCGGCCAGGTCGGCTGCATCTACACCGCCCAGGGCTTCGAGTACGCGTGGAACGGCGTCATCCTCGGACCCGACCTCGTCTGGCGCCAAGACCACTGGGTCGCCAACCCCCAGGCCAGCAAGGACACTGCGCTCAACCGCACCGACCCTGCCACCTTCAAACGTCTGATCCGCAACACCTACAAAGTCCTGCTCACCCGCGGCATGGCCGGAACGGTCTTGTACTCCACCGACCGTGAAACACAGGCGAAACTCAAGGATCTGGTGCCGGGCACCTGCGGGTCGGCCGCGCCCACGGTGCCGTAGGAGCGGCATCCGTCGCACAGCAGGCGACCGTGACCGCCGTCGATCTGCTGAGGGGACCCGATAACCTGCGGCGTGCCGACATCGCCAGATCGCCGGTTTCGCCCGCGACATCGAACGGCATGCCGTCGCCGGAGCGCACCAAGCGGTCGCCCCTGGTAGAGGGGAGACATCAAACGGCCGCCGAGCACCCACAAGACCAGCCGATTCCCGGGCGGGACGGCAGGATGCGACGAAGCGGGAAGACACCGGCTCACCAGGGCTGGTGCCACCTCAGCGGAGCAATCCGCTGACGCTCCCCCAACCCGGACAAAAGGAGGCAATGCGGCTCTAGAGCCGCAGGCCACGAAGGTCCGGCCACGCAGGCCAGGAACGACCGGCCAACAGTAGCACTTGAGCGCGCTCCTTGAGGGTCTTGGCAGCCTTCCCCGTACATGGATGCGAAATCTCTTCTACGCGAAGGTCCGCGAAGTCCTGAAGGCGCCGCGTGAGGTGGACACCCTCGGTCCACAGCGCCAGGCGCAGATAGACATCTGGAGGAGGCGTTCCGGTATCCCGGACAAGGACGAGCGGCAAGGCGGCGGCGTCAAAGCGGAACGGGGTACCTCTACCGGCAGCTCGCCAACCATGACCAGCTGAAGGTGAGCAGTCCCCGCTGTGGCGCCGGCTGCGGGCGGCGGTGCCTCGCGGACACCACACCGAATGCGGCACAGGGCGTGCTCCACGCCGAGCGAGCAAGTCGATCATCGAGCAGCGCAAGGAGCGACATCGCGCCCTGTGGCCATGGCGGGTGTATGACGTGACGTGCCCCGACTGCGGCCACGGTGCCGAGGCCCCGTGCACCACACCCGCAGGTCCGCACCGCTCCCATATCGAGCTGGCCAAAGACCTCAGCCGCCGTCGCCAGCCCCATCCCGCCTCCGAGGGCAAGCAGCGTCGGGTGATCTCGATCAACAACCCCGTGGAGGCCTGGCCCGGCACCCGGGACGTGACTGGCCATGGGGCCGCTGAGAACCCGCTGCTGAAGCCGAGGCCCGGGTGCGACACCTGGGTGGCCAGCGTTTCGGGGGAGGCTCACATGGCTCCAGAGTTTGTGTCACGGCAGGCACTAATCCGTCGGCGGCGCAGCAGCAGGTTCGTAGGACGCCGACGCGAGCTGGCGGTGTTTCGGGAGAACTTCTCCCGAAACCCGGGGAGTGACGAGTATCAGTTCGTCTTCCACGTGCATGGTCGCGCCGGAGTAGGCAAGTCAACCCTCATCCGCCGGTGGGAAACGCTGGCCCAGGAGAGGGGTGCCATCACGGCCATCGTGGGGGAGGAGGCGCAGAGCGTCATCGAGGCGATGGAAACGGTCAGCGCCCGGCTCGCCCGCCAAGACTGCCCGCTGAAGTCGTTCGACAAGCAGCTGGCTGTCTATCGGCAGAAGTGCCACGAGATCGAGGCGGTCACAGCCGCACTGATGCCTGGCGAGGACGGCGGCGCGGCGCAGCACGTGTCTGCGGCCAGCACGGTCGCTGCGCACATCGGAGCGGCAGATAGGCGGTAAGGCCGCGGTCGGGACCGGGGCGTGTTCGGTCTGGTTGCGTGGCGGCCGGGCCGCCACGCCTGTGCCGTCCGTCAGCGCGGTGACGAGCGCGCTACGCGTAGTGCGCTCGGGGTCGGTCGTGCGGTCGGAAGGACGCCGGCCACGATCAGGCGGGGGATTTCCGTCGCGCTCCGGGCGTGCCGAATGATCCAGATGCTGTCATCAATGTCGCGGTATCCGGCAGAGTGGTCACTGGCGTCGCCGACGAGGAGCAGAGCGAAGGGCGGCCCGGTAGCGGTGTAGTTGGCGGCCTGGGCGACGTAGTCCCGCTCGACAGCTTCGCGGGTCATCCACCGCGTGGTGCGCCACTTGATCTCGGCGACGAAGCGGCTCCCGGGCTCGGGCGTGTAGATGACATCTGCACGCCCGCTGGCGACATCCCACTTCTCCCGTTCCACGCTGCCTGGTGGAAAGAGAGGGCTGATGTGCTGGTGGAAGTCGTCCTGGAGGCTCTTCTCGTTCCAGGCTGCGACGGTGCCGTCGGCGTTCTTGCGCGTCGGCCCGAGGTAGGCGGTGCGCTCACCGTAGAGGTTGGCTTGGGCGTCGAACCGGTCGTAGAGGAAACGCAGGAAGTGTTCCAGGAGGGGGTGAAGTAGTGGCTGTTGCTTGATTTCCAGGCCGGGCTCATCTTCAGGATGTCGAGCAGGGTCTCCAGGTGCGTGTCCACGCGGGCGTTTCCGGTGGGGGAGTAGCCCCTGGCGAGTTGGTGCGCGAGGTTCTCGAGCCGGTCGAGCTGGTGAGGGTCGAGGTCGTCCCGTAGGCCGGTGGCATTAGAACGAAAGAGCGCGGCAAGTGCGGGACGACCCTCCAGGGCTTTTCCCGGCACCGCCTCCTGCCGTGCTGACTGCTGGCATCGCCGGTGTACGGCGTCGTACAGCCTCTGGGCGTCGGGGTGGTCGGTGAACTGGGGGTCGTGAGCGAGGGCTTGCTCGAGCTGGTGCAGCAGGCCTTGGCTCCGCAGGAACGGAGCTTCCACGGCCGGGCTGATCAGTGCGGTGAGGCCCGGGGAGTCACTGGCAGGGGTGTGGATGCTCCGACTGGCGAGGTAGATCTGCAGGAGGTCGTTCAGGGCGTCGGCGGGATTGTACCAGCTGGGCTGGTCCAGGTATGCCTGTGCGGCGTTGATGGTGGTGACGAGCTTGGACCAGGCGCTTTGGGTCAGGCTCCGGGCGCTGAGCCAGTCGAGCTGGTGCATGCGGCCGGTCCAGGCGGCGAGGTGCGCGGCCGTGGTGTCCAGCTGGTCGGCTGCGTCGGTGAGCCGTTGCCGGGCGCTGTTGTCACCTGTCGGATTCTGTTCAAGGTCGGCGAA
Source organism: Streptomyces sp. TLI_146 (assembly GCF_002846415.1). Taxonomy (NCBI): domain Bacteria; kingdom Bacillati; phylum Actinomycetota; class Actinomycetes; order Kitasatosporales; family Streptomycetaceae; genus Streptomyces; species Streptomyces sp. TLI_146. The sequence goes on along the minus strand of NZ_PJMX01000001.1, from coordinate 48,722 downwards.
GGCGAGGACGGCTTCGATGGCGGCGGCGTGGGCGCGGGCGTCTAGGCGTGCCTCGTGTGTGCGGTCGAGCTCGGTGAACCGCATCAGGGCTCGCTGCAGTTGTTCGTCGGCGGTGGTGCGGTCGGCGGCCTCCAGAGCGGTTCGCTCGTCGGCCATGGCAAGTTCGAAGCTCGCCTCGGCTCGGGTCGCCGGGTTCAGGTCGGGCTGATTCTCCAGGGCGTTGAGGACGTCGAGGAGGTGGTCGGTATCGGAGAAGTGGTCGCGGGCGATGCCGATCAGGATCGGCAGACGGTCCAGGGCGTCGGCCGGCTCAGTGCCGGTGATCTCGGTGAGCAGCGCGAGCAGACGGTGCGGGGAGCCTCCCGCTACCGCCAGGCGCAGCAGGCCGGCGACCGCTGGTTGGGCGAGGGCGGCGTCGCAGTCGCCGGCGAGCGCGTCCTCTGCGAGCGTGGCCAGATCTCGTACGGTCCGGTTGCCTAGTCGGGCGGCGAGCTCTGGCCGGGTGCACACGACGTCGAGTGCGTCGGCGAGGACCCAGGCCGAGTAGGGATGGCGCAGGCCTTGAGCCGCAGCCGTAAGCAGGGGCGCAGCCTGGTCGGCCGGGATAGTTTCGATGCCGTGGGCCAGCGCGGTGAGAAGGTAGGGCAGTTGAGGCCCGGCGGCCAGCGTGTCCGCCTCAGCCACGACGGCGACTGCTCCGCCGAGGTCCTCCAGGCGGGGGCCGGCGTCTAGTTCTTCATCGCTCGCCCGGCTGGCCCACCCTTGGAGGGCCTGGTCCACGCTCGGAGCCACTGTCCTCCTTCCTTTCTGCTGGGCGGAGCCGGAAGCGAGCAGCTTAGAACAGGTGTTCACTGTCGCGGGTGATGATGTGGTCCTCGGGCAACAGGCCTTCGACCAGGTCCGGCTGGGCGGTGGTGAAGACGACCTGGAGTTCGGGCAGTTCCCGCGTCAGGGTCTGCAGCTCGCCGATCAGCCTACGGGCGGCGTCGGCCGTCATCTCTTCGGCAGCGATGGAGTCGATGAACAGAACCCCGGGGTGGGAGTCGATGTGCCGGGCAGCGCCGGCCCGCAGCAGGGCGATGACGGTAGCGACGCGCATGCGCAGGCGGTCGCCGCGGCTGAGCTTTTTGAAGGGGTGCTTGATGCCTTCTTTGACGGGGTTGACGTTTCCATTGCGTTTGAGTGCGACGGAGTTCAGGTGCTGCACGCCGAACTGGTCGGAGAGGCTGACGATCTCGGTGTCCATTGTCGGGAAGAGGTAGTCCGCAGAAGTCTTCACGGTCGCCTCCACGAGCTGGTGCACCGTGCTAAGGACATCTGGGGTTGTGGAGGCGGTCGGCGTGGCCGGGGGCGGGCTGCCGGTTGCGGCCAGCCGTCCCTTCAGCTCTGCAGCCATCAGCTCAAGTTCGCGAAGACGTGCATGGGCGGGGGAAGCGGCGAGGGCGCTGCTCACGGCCTCGGTGGCTTGCTGATATGCGGTGACGGCGGCTTCCGCGGCGGCCTGGACGGCGAGGTGGTGAGCGGCCGCGGCGGACTCGGCTTCCTTCGCGGCGGCGATGTCGGTGGTGAGCTGCTCGAGTACGGCTTCGGCGATGTCCTCGGCGACCTCGGGCAGGAGGCGTGTGCACACCGCGCACGTGGCCCGGTCCCGTTCTGCTGCCCGGCGCTCGTCACTGACCGGCTCTTCGCAGCGCGGGCAGCAACTGGGATTGAGACGTCCAAGCACCCGGCGGGCCTGCCACGTCTCCTGGGCGTCAAGCTGGGCTTGTTCGGCTCCCACACGTGCGGCGGCAGCATCGGCCAGGCTCTGCGCGGCATCGTTTAGGCTCACGCGGAGTCGATGCAGCTCTTGTACCGCCTGGTCCGCCCGCTGCAGCAGCGGGGCGATGTCGGCCTCGGGAGCGTCGCGCAGCTCCTGGATCTCCTGCAGCAGCAGGTCCAGCTGCGTCTGCCACTCGGCGCGCTCGGTCGACCGCGCGTGCAGATCTCCCTCCGCCCGGCGTTGCGCCTGTCGCGTGGCCTTTGCCCGTCCCTTCACCGCGACGGACAGCTGGGCGTGGGCAGTGCTGTAGGGGATGTCGACGAAGAGTTCCAGCAGTTTGGCGGGCAGGCCGGGCGCACTGACGTCGCCTAGGAGCAGTTCGTCACCGCCGGCGTTGAGGTAGCACGCCCCGAAGTAGGCGGGCCATCCGTGGACCTGGGGTGCTCCCTCTCCGTCAGCGCCGCCGGTGGCGCTCCACAGGCTGGTCCGTTCCATCCGTAGGGCATCCAGGAAGAAGGAGCCGATCACGCGCTCGACGTCGTCGGTCCCGGAGCCTTTGGAGACCAGACGCAAGGGGTTGTCGTCTTCGGCCGCCAACAAGGCCTGGAGGGTATCGGCGGTCAAGATGTTGACGCTGATCGGGGGAAGTAGACCGGGGATCTGCTCCAGAGTGATCCGAGTGGGTTTGCCAGCCACCACGAGGTCCAGACGCAGCGTGCGTACCCAGGATTGGACGCCCGGTGGCAGATCGCGCGGGGCGCCGCGCAGCGGCCAGACCAAAAACTCCAGCAGGCTGGTCTTACCAGCGCTGTTCGACGGGTGCACGATGGCCCAGATTCCGGGCTCGAAGGGTCGGTCGATGGTGAACGGCTCGCCGTCGTGATTAGTCCCGTCGACTCGCAGGCGCAAGATGCGCAGGCGCCGGTCCGCAGGGGCTGGCGTCGATAGGGCGATGTTGGCTTCAGCAAGGGTCCGCTCGACCTGGTGCTTGGCGACGTCTAGTCGGGTGGCGGCCTGGGTCAGAAGGTCGTCGGCGGTGGGCACAACAGGTGGCGTAGCCACGGGGTCCGGCTTGGTCACGACGCCTCCTGCCCGTCGGCTGGTGCACTGGCCTGTGGGGGTGCGGCGATGTCCCGCAGTGCTCGCAGCCTTGCCCGCGCCTGATCAGTGATCGGGGTGATGTACGACCCGATGGGAGTGTCGGCGTAGTCCCGCAACAGATACTGGCGCCTCTTCAGCTGTGAGCCTCCCAGCCCGTCGACCAACGCCACCACCTGCTTTGTCCGCTTCACGTACCAGGCCAGGGCGGGGGCCTCTACGACGATGTTCATGGCAAGCGTGCGGCCCGCCTGCAACAGGTAGTAGATGTGCTCGGCAACCTTCCGCTCCCGCAAGACCTGCGTTTTTTTGAGCAAGCCGCGTTCGACCAGCACCGCGAGAGCGTCGTCGAGTTCCTCGAAGGCGCCGAAGCGGTGCCGCAGCATCGGGAACCGACGCAGATCCGGCTCCTGAGAGGAGATGATGTCCTCGGCCAGATCAAGCAGTGCCAGCTCATCCGGAGCTTTCTCATACTCCGTCATTAGCTCATAGGCCAGGTAGTCGGGATAGCGCACCCAGAAATCGAGCTTCTGCAGCCGCACCTGCGCGCGGACAACACCCACGCACTCGGTCGGCACCTCACCGTCCACACCGGGGCGCGGTTCATGAGCCGCCGCATTGATCAGCAAGAGCATGCGCACCGCGTCCTGCCACCGGCTCGCCCGCCGGATTCGCGAGCTCGTCATCCATCCCCCCTCAAGGCCCGTTGCCCCCATGACCACCCAACGGCCCGCACATGCGAAGCACGCACCCTCATGGCCCATTGGAAGGGGGCTGGCAACGACGAACCTTCCTTGCTTCGTGACCTTCTGCACACGCAGCGTAAAGCCGACACGATCTCTTCGTCGACAGTGCGGACAGCGTGGATCGTCTCAACGGAGGCAGCTTTCGCCATTGCGGCGAGACAGTACGAGACCCCGGGCATCTGCGGCCCGGGGTCTCAATGTGCCCTGGGATGTTCGACCGGTTCAACGACCCGCCGACGGGAGCGTCACGCCCACTCGACGCCCAGCTGGTCCTGGGCGAGCTTGTCACGCCTCAATTTGGCGTTCGAGACCAACACGCCCAGCTTCACGACCACCGGTTCCGCCTCGCCGTCGACCGCGATCTCTTCGCCGTGGGCCCCTCGGCACTGGCCGGCGGCCCTTCCGTTCCACCCACTGCGCGAGCGCCTCCACGCCTGCGATGCCTCTTTCGTCGCACCCTTGGTGGCCGGTGCGGGAGACGGCGTCTCAGCGGGCGTGACGCCCAGCTGGGACAGCCGCTCCTGCTGCTCGGGCAGGAGCCGCGCCCAAGCGCCCGGCAGCTTCTGCTGCTGGAGCCACTTACCGATGTCGTCGCCGTCCATCAGGACGATGGGTGCGATGTCAGGCAGCTGGCCGTCGGCGTCGACCAGGTCGGCGGGCACTCGGTAGTGGCGCCGCCAGTCCAGCGGCCACGGGCAGACCCAGTCTGTGATCCGCCTTGCAGCTGGGCAAGCCTGGAGGCGCCAGGCTTGCCCAGCCCTCTGCCAGTTACTCTCGGTCGCTCCCCGCCCGCGGCCGCGGGGCAGGGCACCGCGGGAACGCCGCTGTGCGGGCGCAGACGGTGGTGAGCGAGCCGCCCAAGCCTCTTTGGGTCAGGGGGAAGGGGCCGGGCCTTCAGTGCCCTTGTGTGGCTCTGTCCGGCAGGCGCCTGCTGTGTTGAGCCTGGTGTTGCGCTAGGCGTTGCGTCAAAGGTTGCGACACATGTTGCGCCTGGTGTTGCGATAAGTGTTGCCCTCACCTTGCAGTCCCGTTGGTGAAGTCCCAGGTCACCGGCCGTTCTTCTGTGGTCGGGGGTGCTGACTTCCCCTCTATGACCACCCACCTCGCCCCCGGACAGAAATGAAGAGCAGGGGTGGGGGCGGAGGTGCGCGGGCGGTGAGGGGATCGGGGCGCCGGTCTTCCTGTTGCGCAGTCGCGGGGGCGTCCGTGCTCGCAGCCGTTGTTCAACGGGCCGCAGTCGGGGCCCGCTGTCCAGCGCCCGCCGGGCGTGGCCTGTCTGTACGCCGTGAAGGTCGCCTTCGGCACCTGGTCCGACAAGTAGCGCGACAACTGGCGCATCAACTAGTCCAACAACTCCCTCTCCTCCAGTACCTCGGGAACGCCCTGTTCAAGGCCGGGTTTTGGGGTGGAGCGGGGCTGACATCCCCCTCTGCACCCCCGCACCCCCGCCCTGATCAAGTAAAAGAAGAGAGAACGGCGGGGCGGTGACGGCGGCTTCGGGGGATCGGACGGGCGGGGATCTTCTTCAGTGGCGCGGCGGCCGGGGCCTTCGCGCTGCGCCAGCTGTCCAGCGGGCAGCTGGCCGTCGGTGGCTGTTGATGTGTGCTCGCGCAGATCCGCTCGTGTCCCAGGCCGGCGACCTCTACGAACTCGTCTCCGAACGACAGGGCCGGTCCCTGATCATCACGAGCAACAGGGCGTCCAGCGACTGGTATCCCCTCTTCCCCGAGCCTGTCGTCGCTGAGTCCCTCCTCGGCCGGCTGATCAACGCCAGCCATCAGGTCATCATGAACGGCCCCGGCTACCGCCCGAACAAGCGGCCGAGGAACCCCACCGAAAAGATTGACAAGCCCCCGACCCCCTAGCCAACGCGCTGCCCGGACCCGCGTCCCGATCTCCCGCCACTGCGGGGGATCGTGCCACCTGACCTGCCTACGGCCGGCGGGCGATGGTAATGATCTCCTGGCTCACCGGGGTGACAGGTCCGCGCTGCCAGTCGCCATAGCGGGCCTCGATCTCGAATCCCGCCTCGGCCAGGCAAGCGTCGAGCGCCAGGACATCCAGGAAGCGCAGGCTGGCACGGTCGACACGCAGCACGGTGCCATCGGGGTCAGCCGTCGTCCCGGTGAACGTGACCACGCCGTCGGCGACGGCTTCGACCTCGTGCCACACACGCAGGATCCGGCCGTCGCTGCCGCCGATGAATGACCCCCTATAGAGGATGTCGGTGTCCTGGTGGGGTTGTGTGGCGGAGGGGGAAGTACCCGTACGAAGGAACCCGCGCATGCCTGTGCCTGGCCGGGTCGCGCGGGCTGTCGGGGGGCCGTAGATATGGGGGCAGTTTGTTCCGCTGACAGGCCGGGCTGGTTGTGACCTGTGGTCGGGAGCCGTGCCTGCCCCGAGCGGTACAGCTCCCTACCCATAAGCGAGGTCCTGGTGCTTGGTCCGCCGGTGGAGCCGATGCTCGCCCAGGCCCGCGAGACGCCCGCCGGCCTCAAAGCGCTGCCGGGCGTGCTGGTCTTCGAGGCGAAGTTCGACGGCTACCGCTGACTGCTGTTCACTCCGGCCGAGCCCGGGGGTCCAGGCCGTGTTGGCCTACACGTGTCCGGTCGGTGGTCTGCGCGGTGGGCAGAGAATGCTCGCTGCACTTGAAAGGCACTGGTCTCGTCCTGCGGGCGAGCGCTCCTGTCGGCATGCGGAGAGGGGCTCAGGGGGCATCTGGTCGATTTGGAGGCAGCGTTGTTGGCGCCAGTTCGCGGGCTCCCCGCCAAAGCGTCTCGAAGAACTCCCGGCAGTGGGCGAGGTTCTTTCGGTCTTGTTCGCCGCTGTCCAGGGACCAGCGGTCTAGCCGAGAGCCACCGATGATGTCCAGGAGATCGCCCTCGGCCGCGTCCGGCCTGGGAACTGCAGCCAAGTCCGGGTTAGGGCGCAGATCCAGTTTGTAGAGCCCCTCATACACCACGTCACTGTTGATGAAGTAGAGCTTACGCAAGGGTGACATGTGCAGTACGCGGAACTCGACCGTGAGTGTTCCCTGTCCTCGCTCGGCCATCCGCCCTATGTGGGCCTTCAGGGTTCGCTCGTGCTGCACGACCATGTGCCTCAAATGTTCACGGAACCGCGGAGCGTCAGAGACCTTGCCCGCAGCCCCCGCCTGCCCCGGGACGTCGATCGCCTCGGTGAAGTCAGGTACCAGGACGCGTAGATGTACTCGACGCGCGGGATCCGTGTTCAAGTGATACAGAAAACCCTTCACCATGGTGACGAACGTCTCGCCGGTGAAGCCCATCGCCGTCAGCTGCACATCTCCTCCAGCTTCGAGCGCCTGCCGGATCTCGGCTTGCAACGCCCCTTGCGTGGCCCGAGGGCGCAGCACCTGGTTCAGCCGTTGCAGTTCATCTTCAAGGCGTCGCACCGTGGCGGTCAGGGACTGCTCTGTCTCCTGCTGTGTCGTGTGTGCAGCGTTCAGACGCTGCACCTCGCTGTAGAGCACGTAACCCACCGCGGTGAGTAGTGCCCCGCCCAAGTACACCTTGTCTTGCAAAGCGTCACCGAGAGGCTTCACAAACTGAGCGACCAAGCCCAGGGCGAAGACAACAGCAAGAACGATCTTCGTGACGGTCGACTCCGCACGCCCCCATATGCCAGCTAGCCTCTCGCTCCACGAAAGCCCCGTATCTGACACAGCGTCCCCCCGACGTGCACCGATGTCGCCTTCCTGCACCCATGGTCCCGCCAAATCAGCAGCTGCACCCGGCTAGTTCACGGCCGACGCCCATCAGCCGCAGCCCGTTGCGCTCCTTGGCCAGCTGTCGAGCTCTCGTGTGGTTTCCAGCACCGGGCAGGCTAACGGCCTGCTCATGACAGCGGGCCGGCGGCGCCGGTTGGCGCGGGAGGTCCGTTGGGCCTTGTGTCCGTTGCGGCTGGCGGGGGTCGAGGCGGAGCGGCTGCGCGGCTGCGCGTGCGAGTTGAGGGCTGTACCGCGGAGAGCGGCGCGCTCTGCGTGCTCGCGTGGGGAGCGGGAGTTGTGGCGCCACGCGCAGGAGACGGCCTGGGGGGACGGTGCCCGCGGGGCCCGCGGGCACGAAGGCCCCACCCGTCACTGAGGATGCGGAATCCGCGATTTTGGAACGGCAGAGGAAGGAGCAGGAAGCCTGCCGGAGAAGAACATAGCCTTCGGGAAGTTCGGCGACTGGGGCATCAAGGGCAGCGCCGCTCTCGCCCGTCAGCTCGGCCGGCTGGCCGGGGGCATCGCGCCCCCGGTGACCTCCAGGCGCGGTTGGAGGGCCCGCCTCAACTACCTGACCACGTCCGGCAAGAGCTGGCAGGCCGCCAAGGACGCTGGGCTGAGGGGGAGCGAGCGGAAGCTGAAGGCATGGCGGGAGGGCCGGCGGTCGCCGTCTAAAGCCAACCTGGAACGCATCGACCAGGCGTAGCTGGCGGTGCGGCGCCGTAACGTCGCCCGTCACCTCACCGCGCGCCTCAACCACGGCGGGCGCGGTACCCGGGTGGAGATCCATCCCCTCAACCAGTCCCAGGACGCTCGCCCGCTGCAGCGGGTGGTGGAGCACCGGGCGTTGAACGTACGCCGCTGGGAGAGGAACGTCGGTTCCTGGGCGTACGGCGACCCTCGGGGCCTGAACGACGCCTGGACCATGGATGTCCTGCCCGATCTGGGCAGCCAGCGGAGGGCGTACGAGTACGTCACCAACATCAGCTTTGCCGCCTGCCCCCTGATGTCGGTGTGAGCACCCCCGCCCGTGGTGCCCCCTCCACTAGCCTCTCCGGCCCCTCTGCTGGTCCCTCCAAGGCCTTGGGCACGGCGTCTGGGGTGCTGTGGTCGGGGTACCCAAGGGGACGGGACTCGCGCCGCGCTGACCTGCGGTGGATGGGGCGCTGGAGGGGCCGGACAGTTCCGTGGTCGGGGCTGTGGTCGGGGTGGTGGAGGGGGCAGGCATTCGCCCCTCTAGCCACAGCACAAAGGAGCGAACGCGTGGCTCTGAGCAGGGGTTGCGGGGCTTGCCCCCGCCTGAGCCGCCTTGTGCGGCGTTCTGTTTGGCGCTCTGAGCGTAATGAACGGGCCGGACACCCTCTCGCTCTGTACCCATCACCGGCACGCGGTCTTCTTCCCGCGTGCCCCGACTCCTCTGAGGGACTCATGTCTGTTGCTGTCCTGCTCGTTGTGTCGTACGTCGTGCTGCTCGCGGCCACTTGCGGCATCGGCTACGCCGTTCACCGGCGCTCGGCCCTGGCTCAGCCGGTCACTGTCGCTGTTTCCACCGCTGCTGCCCTGAACCGGTGGTGATCGCCGTCGTCAAGATGATGGCGAGGTGACCGCCGTGCGCTGGGCGAGCCTGGTGTGGCCCGGCTTGCCCAGCCCGGGGCTCCCTGCTCCTGCGGCTTCTCCGCGGGGGTTGGAGCAGAGGTGGAGCGGCTTTCCCGGACGTGGCAGGGGCGGAGGTCCGTCAGGAGGCGCGCCAGCTCCTCCTGGGCGGCTACCGGGTCGACGCCTATGACACGGCGTTCGAGAGGCGCCCGCTCTCCTGACGCCACCGCACACCACGAAGAACGGCGGCACCCCACCCGGGGTGCCACTCTTCACTGTCCCGCCACCTGCACGCGCCTTGGCGCGCGCGAGAGCGGCCGCTCTCACACGCCCCGGTCTCCGGGCTTTCTGCGGATCGTCCTGTGCACAGCCGCTTCTGTCGATCCCTCACACGGGCGACCAGCGGGCGCGGCGGCCGGTCAGCGCCGTCCGCCCCACCAGCGCCGCCGCGGTTCCTCACCGCCGGCGTCTGCGGAGACCGCTGTGCCGGGGCGTCCCTGCCCGGGCACGACTGGCGGCGCGGCGGTCAGTTGCGTGCGTTCGGGCGCGGGCATCAGCGCGGCCAGCGCCCGTGGTGGTCGGCGACGTGTTCCTGGCGCAGGACCAGCTGCTCGCGCAGCGCCCTGGGCGTCGGCCTCGGCGAGCTCCTGGCCGTGCGGCTCCTCGACCAGCTTGCTGCGGGTGCGCTCTAGTTCGGTGCGGAGTTCGTCGGCGTCCACGCCGTGCTCCTGGTGGTGGTCGGCGCGCTCGACGACCGCGGCCGGGCTGGGGTCGGGGTCGGGGCCGGCGGGGGCGTTGAGCCGGAACCCGGCGGCCAGTAGATCCTCGACGGGGATCAGCCATCCGCTGACCTGCCATGGATGGGCTCCTGGAGGGGCCTGCCCGTTCCGTGGTCGGGTCTGTGGTCGGGGGTGGTGGAGGGACTTCTGGAGGGGCCAGGTAATCGACCCTTCTAGGTACAGCACAAGAGGGAGAACGTGCCGTTCTGAGGGGGGTGCGGGGCTTGCTCCCGCCTGGACCATCCTGTGCCGCGTTCTGTCCGGCGTGGCTCTGTTCACGTCGCTGGGCTCGTGAACAAAACCATGCGCTTAGCGCGTAATGAGAGGGCCGGGCACCCCTCTCTCCTCTGCATCCACACATCGGCACGCGGCTCTTTCGCGTGCCCTGATCCCTTGGGGGGACCCTGTGTCTGTTACCGCCCTGCTCACTGTGTCGTATGTCGTGGTCCTCGTGGCTGCCCTGGGCATCGGCTATGTCGTCCACCGACGCCCGCTCCTGGTGCAGCCGGTCACGGTCGCTGTCTCCACCGCCGTCGCCCTGACCGGACTGGTGGCCGCCATTGCCAGGGTGATGGCGATGTGACCCGCCGCGCGGCTGGGCAAGCCTGGAGCCGCCAGGCTTGCCCAGCCCAAGTCGCGCCTCTCGTCGCGTCTCTGGTCGCATCGGGCACCCGCTACGCCAGGCCTTGAACGTGCTCTGACCTGGGAGACAAGGGGCCCGCAGCAAGCCAGTTCGGGTGCCGACTACCTCCCATACGGGTGTCAGCCCCGGCGGGAAGGTCGACCCTTACGCCAGGGGCCTGCTCGCGGCCAGTCGCTCTTGGTCGCTCCCGGAGGTTGCGCCCACGGTTGTCTGCACCGTTGTCCGCACAGGCGTTCCCAAAGGCGCTCCGGGGGTAGCGCCGAAGGTGTGAACCCCCCTTTCGTGGTCAAGGGCGTTTTGCCTGATCAGTCCGTAGGGGCAAGCCTGTTTGGCCTGCCGACACCTCTGTCTCCGTCGTGCGGAGGTGGAGGTGTCGGCGTGGGCGGGGCCGGGCTGGGGCTTCGTGGGCTCCTCTCCCGCGCGATCGCCTGAACTATCCCCTGACCTATCTCCTGACCTCACCTTCCGGCCGATCCGCGAACGTTGCTGGTCACCACGGGGTTTTCGGTGGTCGGGAGACCAGACATCCCCTCCAGAGCCCCTCGCCCGCCCCAGACAAGAAAAAAAGGGAGGCAGGGAGACGGGGCGAGCGGCGCTGGAGGGGATCAGGGCGCCGGCCTTCTGGTTGCGCGTCGGCCGGGCCTCCGCGCAGCGCCCGCTGTCGGCGGACGCCGAAACCGGTTCTCAGCGGATGACGACGGGTGGGCCGGGTTGATTTCCGGTTGGCGGTTCGCCCGAGCCGAGGTCACCGAGGATGGGTCCGAGTATCTTGCCGAACTCCTCGAAGGCCTCAGGGGAATCTCAGACGTCGGTGACTCGCCAGCCGCCGGCGACCGGGCCCGAAGCGTGCGAAAGGAGGCCGGGGACGGGCAGGTCCGCGACGCGGGTGAAACCCTGCCCTCGGTGAGGCGCTCGATGCAGCTGTCGTAGAGCTCCGTCGCCTGGTGGCCCGGGTGTTCCAGGCCCAGCCGGAGCGCTGGATCCTCAAGGGCGGCCACGCGCTGCTCACGCGCTACCACCGCGCGGCCCGCCTCAGCCAGGACGTCGACATCCAGCACGACGGCGCTATCGGCATCAAGGACGCCGTCACCGCGCTGCGCGCCGCCGCCCGCAGCGACCTGGGCGACTACCTGCACTTCGAGCCCGCGCGCTTATCCACCCACCAAAACGGCGCCGCCGGAGCCAAACAGAAATTTGACGTCTATAGGGGCGCTCATCAGGTCGACACCCTGCGCGTCGACGTCGTCGCCGTACAGCGCCCCATCACCGCACCCGATCTGCGCACCATCACGCCGCTGATCGACCTGGGCTGGCCCGCCGACTGGCCCCAGGCGCGCCTCTACCCGATCGTCGACCACCTCGCCGACAAGGTCTGCGCGCTGTACGAACGCCACCGGGGCATCCCCTCGACCCGCTGGCGCGACCTCGCCGACATCCTCCTCATCAGCCGGCGCGAGGCCCTCGACGGACACGCCTGCCAGATGGCTCTGCGCGCCGAGGCCCAGCGCAGAGCACAGGCAGGAACCGACCTCCACCTCCCCGGCAGCTTCGAGCCCCCCGGCCCGGCCTGGCCCGCCCGCTACCCCACGGCGGCACTCCAGGTGCCCGGGCTGAACGGCTGCACCACCTGGGCCCAGGCCGCCTCCGCAGCCGCCGCCTTCCTCACCCCGCTCCTCGCCGCCCATCCGCCCGGCCACTGGAACCCGGCCGAGGCCGCATGGCACCCCCAGCCGCAGCGGCACCTTGCGCTGACGCCCGCCCACCTCGCCCGGCTGGGCGCGATCACTGACGCCGTAACCCAGCGGACCGCAGCTGCCCCCGCACCCGTGGGCAGGCGGCCAGCGCGGCCGCGTCCCGATGTCCCGCCCCCGGCGGCCGGACCCACGATGACGCCCGGCCGCTGAACAGCTCGCCCTCCCGTGTGAGTGCCTGTGCGAGAACCTCGGATTCCGAGGCAGAGCGTTGGCCAGGGGTTGCTACCGATCTCGCCTCGGGAGCAGGCTCGGCAAAAAGCCATGGAGAGCCCGGTCGTGTGAGCGCGGCCGGGCTCGCGCTGTGAGGCGGCGCCTTTGCTTTCGAAGGCATCTGCGCCGCCTCCGGCCCACCGTCAGAGGTTCTCGAACAGGCACTGACGGCGCCTGAAGTCCATTGCCAGGGGTCTGCGGCTTCGTGATCATCGTCGGATGGATACGGATGAGGGCCGGAAGCTGATGCGGGTTGTGCAGACGTGTTCTGCCTACCCGTCGCAGTGGGATGCCTGGACGGCGGACGGCCAGTACTTGTGTCTCCGATACCGGCATGGTGTGGGCTCCATCGAGTGGCATCCTGGCCCTGAGGATGACGCCGATACGTCGGAGTCTTGGAACGAGGGTCGATCGGGTCTCCTGATCGAATGGGACGACGGCACGGGCAGCGGTGTCATCAGCCTTGAGGACTTCCTCGCGGCAGCGAGCTTGGTGTTGGCGCCGGGTGCCTTGGTGAGCTGAGGCCGTGGCACGCGGAAAGGTGGTGCGGAGCCAGATGGCGGGGGCGGCCGCAGTGGGGGATACGGCACCGGGCAGGGCCCCAGCGGTCGGCACCGCATCCGCCAGGCCGCTCTCCTCGTCCTGCGAGGCATCCGTTCCGTACAGGCCGAACGGGCCCTCCTCCCCGGGCCAACGCGCCCCCAGCTGAACGGCGGCGCCCTTCATCCGGTAGGGCCGCGGGATCATGTCGCCTCCGATCGCCGCCGGGTCAGGGGCGGCTGCGAAACGAGCGTAGGGGGAAGGCAGTCCACCCGGCGCGGCCCCGGCTGCAGTCTGACGCGAAGTCAGCGGAGGCGCGGGCGTGGACGATCGCAACCGTGAGAAGTAGCGTCGACACAACGCCTGATGATGCGCTGCGGCCTGCGGGATCGACGCTGGCCCGCGTGGGGCCGCCTGCGCAACCGCGCAGGCGGCCGAGCTGGCCCGGCGTGGCTGACCGGCCGCCGAGCGGTCCGTGTCCGGTGTGGGCCGGGCCCGCGTACGTGCGAAGTGGCCGCGGGCCCGGCATACCGCCGGTCTGTCAGCGACGGCGCTCTCACGCTAAGGGACAGGGGAGCGTGCCGCGCGCTACGGCGCCGGGCTACCCGGTGGTGTTGAGGGGGACTGGCTCCGCGCGGCGAATCGGCGCGCGCTCTCGCAGCGCGCCCCAACTCCTGGTCACTCCTGGAGCCGGGTCGGGACGATGTTGTCCTTTATGGCGAAGGCCGACAGGGTCTTCAGGGGGACATCGCCGTCCGCTTTCGCGTAGTCGGCGCGTCTTCCCGTTCGCCAGGAGGTCTGCAGCTTCATACGCTGTCAGGGTCGGCTTGCCCAGCTTCCCTCAGTGCCGAAACGGCATCCTGAAACGTCATCACGCCCGTGTCCACAGTGTGCCGCAGGGGCGCGGCCGTGGCACCAGCGCGGGGGTCATTCGTGCGGGTGGTGCTTGTCGGGTTCCATGTGCCGCAGGGCGAGCTGCTGTTCGCGGGGCAGTTCGTCGAAGAAACGCGCGGCCCCGAAGCGGGTCTGCTTCTCCGTGAGGGCCGCCTCGCGGTCGGCGGCGTCCAGAGCGGCCCACGCGGCCGTGCACCAGGGAGTGCTGGCCTGGGCAAAGACGTGGAGAGAAGCGTGGACGAAGCACCAGGCGTAGGTGACGCGTTCAGTGGTGGGCATGAACCATTGTCGCGTGTACGGGCCAGTCCAGGCCACTGGCGCGCACCGACGCTGTCGAGCTGCGGGCGATCGACGGCCACGGCCGCCTGGTCCGCCGCCGTTCCTGGTCGGGCCGGGCGAGGGGGCGGAGCTGGAGGGGCTCGCGGGAGTCCGTGCCGGTAGACGCCGAGTTCGCTCCCCGTCCCGCCACGCGGGCACACGCACGCCGCTCCTGGGCGACGCGTCGTGCCCGATGGCGAGGCAGACCATCATGCGGTGGCCGTCGTTCGGCAGGCCGTGGGTCTGACAGGCCTCCGTCCACGACCGGAGCCCCAAGACAGTGGCGGGGGAGTCCTGTGCGGGTTGGGGTCGCAGCGTACGCCAGGGGGTCCTCAGCGCGACAGGAATGCACCTGGCCCAGCAGGGGCCCAGTCCTGCCCGCTGCAGCTGCGCAGGTGCCGGGCATCAGGGATCGCCTGCGCAGATGGCCATCGGCCGCGATCCGGGCGTGGTCTGCGTTACGCACCCCGCCCGCATACGAGGCAGACGTTGCTCCCCGACTCGCGGTCAGCGTCGTTCGACGCTGAAGCCGCTGTCGTGGAGCGCGGCGGTCCACTGGTCGCGGTCGAACCACTTGGTGATGTCTGGGGCCATCGTGGTGATCTGCTTCATCCGGTCGTTCCAGTCGTGGCCGGAGGGGCCGCGGCTGCCTTCGCACCCCACGCAGCCGTCCTCGCCGTGGATGTGGCCGGCCATCCACGCGTTCACGGCAACGTTGATGATCACTGAGTACAGATCGCCGCCGCTCTGTGCGAGGGAGTCCGGGACCCCGGCGAGGATGACGGCGAGTTCCGGGTTGTCGACCGGCGGCATCGGTGCCTGGCCGACCCCGGCTTCGCTGCTGGAGTCCTCGAACTCCTTCTGCTGGCGGGCGATGGCCTCGGCCAGGGCGGCCGCGTCGAAGTACCGCCAGGCGGACCGGACCTGAATGCCCAGTTGCGCGGCGACCGCACTCACATTGGACTCGATGACGTCCGCGACCGTCCCGGGCCGCTTTGTCACCCCGAGGCGTGCGAGTTCAGCCAGCGTCTGCGCCACAGCGTCCTTGAAGGCCTTCGTGTTCCTCACTGGAACAGACTATGGCCTCTGCGAACCCGGGATGGACTGACGGCCGCACACCGACCCAGGACCAACGCGATGAAGACCAGGCCAAGTTGGCCGGGCTCTGTGTGAAAGACCGGCTTTGTCCCGTTGCAGGACGGCATCCACATTCCCGACTGGCATCTGCAGCGTCCCTCGACCTGAGCGCCAGCGGGAGTTCCGCGCCCACTGCGAAGCGTGGCGTCACCCGCACGTCTGACGACCCCGCAGGCCGGTTTTGACAGAGCAGCTGACACTGTTGGCGAAATCGCTTATGGGGCTGGGCGGAGGAGGGCGAGCCGCGAGGTACGGGTGCGGGCCAGCGGCGTCAGCCAGGCATCGGTCGGTGCGGGCGAGGTCGGGGGCGGGGTGCGGGTCTGGAGCGGCGGGCGGTTCGGTACGGCGAGTCAATCGCGGTCCCTTTGGGCATGGGGGGAGTGACGGCGGGGGGCGCTGTGGGTGATCTGTTCGTGGGGCGTACGGAGGAGCAGGCCCGGTTTGCCCGGGTGCTGGGCAATGCCGCGGGCCGAACGCCGGGCGGGCCGGACGAGGGATTCGTCGTGCTGGTGCGGGGCTACGGCGGGATCGGCAAGTCGACGCTGCTGCGGCGTTTCGCCGCGATCGCGGCAGGCGGGGTACCGGCGGTTCCTGTGAGGCCGGGCCGGTTCGTTGTTGCTCTGGTGGACTGGGAGGACGACCGCAAGCTCCCGCGCGTGGAGGACGACTATGCGCTGTTCGAGGGTCCGCCGGTGTGGAAGGTCCTGGAGCGGGTCCGGGCCGCGCTGGAGAGTGCGGCGGCACCCGGGTGGCGCCGCCGCAGGCGGGTGGGCAAGGCCTTCGAGGGATTCGTGCGGCAGGTCGCCCGGATGAAGGAACTGGAGGAGGAGGCCAGCCGGCTGGGGATCGGCGGCGTGCTGGGCCGCCGGCAGGTGACACCCGAGCAGATGGCGCGGATCGTCAAGGCCGGCACGGATCTGGCAGGGGTGGCCGGTGCCCCCGGGGCCGTGACAGTGCCGGTGGCCCGCGCGGCGGAGGCCGGCGCGGGCTTGCTGTCGGCCGCCCGTGAGGGGCGCGCCCAGCGGGTCGATCCGGAGCTGTACCGGGCGTTGGTCGACGCGGTCGATGCGGTGGTGACCGCGTTCGCCGACGGCGTGCGTGAGGTGGCGAAGCGGTGGCCGGTGGTGGTGGTGCTGGACACGTGCGAGCTGCTGGGCGGCTCGGGGCCCTGGCTTCGCGAGGTCACCCGCCGGTGCGGGCGCCGCGTGGTGTGGGTTCTGGGCCTGCGCCTGGAGCCCGAGCTGGAGGCTGTCGGCGACAGCGAGGCCGCCAGGTACCGCGACGTCCTGCACGAGCAGCGGCTGACGGCGATCGACGTGACCCGGTTCGACAACCGCACCGTCGAGGACTTCCTCACCCGCCAACTCGGCGGCACCGCGGCCGAACCTCTGGACCTCGGGCGGATCCTCTCCCTGACCCAGGGCGTCCCTCTCGCGGTCTCCCTCTTGAGCCGCCTGCTCGCCGACCGTCTCGGCAGGGGCCATCCGGTCGACGACCTGTACGACGAGATCGCAGACAGCGGGCAGGTCTCCTCCGTGGTCGCCGGTATGGCCCGCCGCTACCTGGTCCACGCCAGCCGTGAGGACTCCGACCTGCATCAGGACCTGCCCCTGCTGGTCGGCCTGGCCCTGGTCCACCACGGCCAGGACACCCCCTGGCCCACCAAGGAGTTCGACCCGCTCGACCGGCTCCACGAAACCCGCCCGCGGGAGCGGCCCCCAACGCGCGAGCCGGAGCTGCTGGCCGCGCTGTGGGACCAACCGGCACACCAGGTCGCCGCAACCCTCGCCGGCCTCGCACGACGACACGACTTCGTCAGCAGCGGCAGCGGCAGCATGCACCGCGACGTCCGCGACGCCATCCGACTGCACCTGCTCACCCCCACCGAACGCGTCCGCTACACCGCCATGAACCAGCGTGCCGTCGAACTCCTCACCGCCCGCCTGCACGCCATGGCCCACGCCACCACCGAAGACCAGCTCACCGACCCCGACTGGCGCAGCGCCGCCGCCAGCCTGCTCTGGCACACCTGCTGGGTCGACCCCGCCCAAGGGCCGCCCCTGCTGCGCCACCTCTACCCCGCCGCCCACGTCCTGCAGCCCGCGTTCGCGCGCCTCCTCCTGGACGTCATCTCCCGCTTCACCGCCTACTGCCCTGCCCGTGACCAGCACCTGCCCAGCAACCTCCAGACACTGACCGGCCAGCCAGACGCGGCGCAGCCGCATCACTCGCGTACCGCGTTGCGCGCCCTGATGGACTGGCTCACCTCCGCGCCCACCCCATCTCCTCCGTTCCTGATCGGGCCCGCCGAGCCGTACTACCACCTCCTCCGCGCCTTCTGCCACCGCCAGCTGGGCCTCGGCCTTCCCGAGCGGGTCGCCGCCGTGCGCCACGCCGCTGCGGTCTTCCCTCCCGGCAGCGGACTCACCGCCAACCGGATCGGAGGTCTCGCCGATGGCATCGACCACTTCGACCCCGCCTCCCTGCCCGCACCGGAACAGGACGCCCTGCTGGAGGGCCGGCGACTGACTACCCGCTACCACCCCAACGACGCCCGCGCCCACAACAACCTCGGCGTGGTCCTCACCGAGCTGGGGCGGTTCCCGCAGGCGGAGGACGCCTTGCGGGAGGCCATCCGCCTCGACCCCAACTACGCCATCGCCCACGACAGCCTCGGGTGGACCCTGATCAAGCTGGGGCGGTTCCCGCAGGCTGGGGTGGCCTTGCGGGAGGCCATCCGCCTCGACCCCAACGACGCCATCGCGCACAACAACCTCGGCGTGGTCCTCACCGAGCTGGGGCGGTTCCCGCAGGCGGAGGACGCCTTGCGGGAGGCCATCCGCCTCGACCCCAACTACGCCACCGCCCACAACGACCTCGGCGTGGTCCTCACCAAGCTGGGGCGGTTCCCGCAGGCGGAGGACGCCTTGCGGGAGGCCATCCGCCTCGACCCCAACGACGCCATCGCCCACAACAACCTCGGGTGGGTCCTCACCGAGCTGGGGCGGTTCCCGCAGGCGGAGGACGCCTTGCGGGAGGCCATCCGCCTCGACCCCAACTACGCCACCGCCCATGGGCATCTGGGCAGACTGCGGTTGGTCGACGGCGACTGGGAGGCGGCCCGGACGCTGCTGTCGCGGGCGTCGAGCCTGTCGGATGGCGCTCTCCCGAAAGTCGAGCTGCTCCTCTGGGCCATGGACCGGGCCGGGCCGACCCCCGCGGCCGCGTCGCGCACTGCACGCGCCGTGCTCGACGCGGTCGGCAAGCCGTCCCCCGCACGGACCCTCCCGTCGCCTTTCGGGGACGCGGAAGCCCGCGCGCTGGCGCTGGCCGGGCTGGGGGAAGCCAACACGGCAGCGCAGGTACTTCGCTCAGCCGCCGCCGTGCGCACCCCGGGCGACCGGTTCACACGGCCGATCTACGATCTGCTCGCGCAGCCCCAGCCGATTGCGGGGCTCGACGAGCTGCTGCAGGTGTGGCGGGAGATCATCGCCACGGACCCTTCCGCCGCCGGACCGTGGGGCGGCCCCTCGGACTAGCAGGGGTCGTGCAGGACCCTTCGCGTTGGTTTGCGGCGAGTCCGGCAAGCCGCCAGCGAATTCACCAACGGTGCCAGCAGCTTGACGAATGTTGGGTCCGGAACGCTTTCAGCCGAAGGTGCCGTCGGCTCGGGCGAAGAAGCGTTCGCAGCCGTCGTGCTCGAAACGCACCTGCCCGTCAAACGGCGAGTCGGCGTGGGCACACGCTCCCCAGTCCAGGCCCAGCTCGCCGCTCAGAGCGATCCAGAACGCGCATCCACCGCACTGTTCGTCGAACCACTCGTCCCGATAGCCGGGGTCCCCGGTGGAGCGGTTGAGTAGCCGCAACCAGCGCTCGTGAACCTCGTCGCCGCCCTCACCGTCTGCCCGAAGCCTGTCTGGTGCCATCTGCTGCCCGCCCTCCCATCGAATTCGCGAGGTCAATCTGCACGGACTCGGCGCCGATCCGCCAGCTGATTCCTGTGAGCCGCAGGCCAACGGCTCAGCTTGTCGCAGGCCTCAGCCCTCTCCCGAACCAACACCGGTCATCCTCGCCAAGACAACCTCAGCGCGCCTTGCTGCGGCTTCTTCCTCAGCTACGCGGCCATGGAACGCCGCTGTGAATGCACCTGGGCAGGGGTGTTGGCGCCCGGCTCGCCATGGCTGTGGGGCTGTCAGAAGTGGCTGAGGATCTGCCGTACGGGATGCATGAGCGCCTCCGAGAGGCGTTCCAGTTCCGCGTCGGTGAGCCATGACCGGCCCGGATACATGACCTCGATCCGGAACCGTGCGAAGCCCATGGGCCAGTCGTAGACCAGCTCATTGAGCGACGTGACGACGCCGCAACAGGGGACTGCCGCCATGAGGCTGACAAACCCCTGGTCGTATCCCTCGGAGACGGTGTCCATCCACCAGTCCGTCGCGCACGGTGAACCGCAGTGCGGGCAGGAGATCTTCTCCAGATTGGAGCCGCAGATGATCACCTCGACGCCGTCGTGCCACTGGACTCGAAGCCCGAGACGCGCGTCGCTGTCAGGAAGCATCCCGGACAGGGCGGCCGAGGCACGCTCCGCCGCTTCCTTGCCGGGCTGCCAGTGCGGATCGGTGGGAATGACCGTCAAAAAGTCATCACTCATCGTTCCATCCTCTCCCGCCCCTTGCCCGGCATGCGACACCGACCACGTACCCGACGGCGCGCACCTATGGACAGTCACGGAGCAGGCCGGACAGCGACTGGCCGCAGGCTGCGGCGCGTGCAAGGACTAAGGTCGGCAGTCAACCATTGGATTCCGCCCAGGGCCGAGCCCGACGAAGAGAGCCTGGAGTTCTTGCGTGTAGCCGTTGAACCGGTCGCGGACGGCATACAGCCGCTTGCGCAGCTGTACGGGGCGGCCGTCGACCTCGGGCACGTAGCCTGCGGCGACCTTGATCCTGCCCGCTTCGTCGCTGAGCGGTCCGACGTCGTCAACGTGGCGCCGTGCGGCGGTCACGATCTCCTGGAGCCGCTCCGCCCGCCCCCGCCGCGCCGCAGGCACCCCCGCACCGGCCCACGCCTGGCTACGGACGGGGTCCATGTGCAAGGCGGTCAGAGCGTGTTGCTGCTGGGGGTGGAGCTGGTTCCACCGCACGTGCTGCTCCCGCAGCCATGCCCCAAGGTCCGCACCCCGGTAGAACCGTGGCCCGTGCAGGAGTTCGGCTCGGGCCCCGCCCTCGGCCTTGTAACGGTTCGGGCGGACGAGTTGGCGGTGCCAGGCCGCAGTCCACGGCACCCGGTCGGGGACCTGCCACACCCCGATCGCTTCCAGCTCCGCATCCCGCACGCCTGGTCGGCGGCGTTCGGCGAGGAGCCCCCCGACCTCGCCGAAGCCTTGAGCTTGCCGATCAGGCGCTCGGGCGCGGTAGGCCTGGTCGTGGGGGGTGAAGGCGCTGGTGCGTGGACGCGGCCGCGGGCAGGGCGCAACAGAGGGCGAGCGGTGACGCGTCCAGCACCTGGGTGTGGAGTGTGGCCGGAGGGTTCCACAAGCCTTCACCGCTTCTGTTCAGGCAGTTCCGCCTGCCCCGAGGCTGACCTCCATCAACTTGATGCGCCCCTCCTGGTCGGGGAGAAGAGCTGCCTGGTGGGATGACTCCTCCCCCTCCCGAAGACGCCCATGTATCAGTCGTCGGTCTCGGTCATCCTCTCCATGGAGAGGTAGTAGGGCTCGGCGACGTCGTCGACGTCCTTGGTGGTCGGGGGTTGTGGGCACGGAGCCGCGAGCGCAGCTCACGGTTGCCCGTTGAGGCGCCTACACCTTTCAGCTGGGGTGGGGTACGGCTGGTGCGCTGGCGCATTGGGGTGAGCAGTACTGCGGCGGGTGGGGCGGGGCAGCGGGCAGGGCCCGGGGTCCGCGGCCGCAGGCCGGGCATGGCCCTGTGCTCTGGCGTAGGCGCCTGGCTTCGTCTCGTGCGATGTGTTGAGCCGCAGTCGTTCGCGGCCGATGGCGTGACGCAGGTCGAGTGCCTCTGCTTCGTCCCAGATGATTTCGTCGATGTCGGCCTCGTCTACGAAGAGGGTGCGCAGCAGGACGGTGATGAGTTCAGCGCTGCTGCCCTGGTGGACGGCGGCTTTGACGAGGAGGTCGGCGGCACGGTCGCCCCCGGTGCGTGCGGGATCTGCCGCGAGTGCGTCTGAGTGGCTCTGCGCCCACCAGGTGCCCATCTGGATGAGGGTGGCTGTGTCGCACTGGGGCAGGTGGGTGTGGCAGCGGTCGATGTACTGGTATCGCATGGAGTGGTTGCTGCAGTGTGCAACGGGGCACAGCGGGATGGTCCATTCGTCCGTCAGGCTCATCTCGAGCCGCTGGAAGTCGGCCCAGTCGGGGGCGGTGACCACGATCGAGTGGTGGGTGATCGATTCGACGGCCAGTTCGGTGTCGATTCCTTCCCGGGAGAGGGCTCCGGCCAGGCTGAGCACTGTCGCGGAGGGAATTTTGCAGCCGAGGATTTTCGACTCGAACCCGAAGCTGAGTTTGTCGTTGTCGTCTTCGATGGCGACGGCGGGGAAGGTCGTGCATTCAGTGAGTAGGTCACCCAGCCGGAAGGTGCGGGCGTCGTCGTCACGGTGGGCGGGGCCGGGTGGCCGGTTCTGGGGGGTAGCGGGGCTGGCGCTGCGCAGCGCCTGGGTGTATTTCTGCTGGCTGTGCTGTTGCCGGGCGCGGGTGCGTGCCTTGGGGCCGTTGGATCCGGTTTTGGTCATGATGACTCCACGGCGGGACCCCACGCGTCCCGCCGGGGCCGGTGCCGTGGGAAGGCAGGAGCAATGACGGTTGGTCCGGCGGGCCAGCGCCGGGGGTACCGGGTGGCCTTGGCCCTCTGTTCGCGAGCGTGGGCGCGAGTCGAGTGCGGCGTGCGGCGTGCGCGTCCTGCCGCATGAGCGAGCGTAGGGTCCGGTTGCCGCTGGGGGCTGCCGGCGCCTTCGGTCGTCGCGGCTAATTGAGTCGATCTGCCTATTCGTATGCCCGGCCGCGTTCCCGGGCTCGGCCGTCGGGGAGCCGGGGGTGCGCCGGAGTGGCCGGGCAGGCGGTTCACGGGGTGGGGCTCCAGGCGAGCTGGTGCAGGCGGTCCAGCAGGAGACGGCAGTGGGCCGCTGCGTTGTAGGAGCCTCCGAGACGGGTGCGGCGGTAGGCGTGGTGAGGGGCGGACCACAGGCCGGTCCAGGCGGAGATGGGAAGTATGGCGTCTTCCCAGCGGCAGGCGGCGAGCCAGACGTTCACAGGGGCGGGCTGTTTGTGGTGGCGCACCAGTTCACGCTTGATGACGTCGTGGTCGTAGCGGACGTTGTAGGCGAGCAGGTGCTGGCCGTGGAAGAGGCCGGTGAGGGTGGGCAGCAGGTCGCTGAAGGTAGCGGCGTGCTCGGTGGTGCGGGCAGTGAGGCCGTGCAGGGAACTGGCATGCGGTTCGAATGCTGCACGGGGGTTGAGCAGTTCGTCGAGGACGAGTGTGCCGGTGCCGTCTATGGCACTGATCTGGGCGGCGAAGGGCTGGATGAGACCGGTGGTCTGGATGTCGATGAGCAACAGGGCAGGGTCGGCGAGCAGTTGACGGGCCCAGGTGGCAGCCCGGTCGCGTTCGCGAGGCCAGGTGGAGGGGCGGCGCAGGGTGCGGACGGCGTCGGCGAGGGAGGCGTGACGCTCACCGGTGGCCTGGACGTGCCAGAGACCATCGGTGTCGCGCGCGTGCAGGGTGCCCAGGTAGTCGCCGGGCCGGTAGCGGCCCGGCGGGTACACCCCCCAGGCGGGGCGGTCGGTGTCGCTGGCACGGATGCATTCGACAGCCACCGAGTCGATCGTGGTAGTGAACGCGTCACCCCAAGTCCGTGGGTCGGATGCGAGTGCGTCGGCACCATATGAGGGCGAGGCAGCCCAAAGGGAGCGCAGGCTCATCTGCAGGAGGCTTCCGGTACGGGGCTGGCGGCGCGTCCTTCGTCCCGGGGCGCGCGGTCGCGGATCTGGGCCAGCAGGGGGGCTTGGGGGTTCAGTACGGTGCGGAGCTCGGGCAGCGGGAGGGCTTCATGACGCAGCACCCACCCGCTGGCGAGCAGTTGTGCGGCAGCGGACGCCAGAGGGGGCGCAAGCCAGGCGGCTGCGGCGGCTGCCTGGTCGGCGGGAGCAGGCGGTTGCGCGCGCGGTGTGCGGGTGAGCAGGGCCTGGTAGAGGCCGGTGGCCGGACGCAGCGCAGGGAGGCCGACGGCGGCTGCGCGCTCGCTGGCCTTCTGGGCGCAGTTCAGCCCTTCGAGGTCGAGATCCGCGTACAGCAGCAAGGTGTGGATGGGGTGGTCACGTTCGCGGAAGGAGGTCAGGGCGGTGGGCAGAGAGGCGATGAGGTGGTCGCCTTGCCCGAAGCCGAGCCAGCCGACCTGGTGGCGGTCGGGCCAGCTGCCGAGGATGTCGCGCAGGCTGGTGAACGCGGCGGTGTTCTCCACGATGAGCAGCCAGGGTGCGGGCCCGAGTTCGTACATCGCCAGGGGAGCGGGGGTAGGCCGGGCCCGCAGATGGGTCGTGAGGTCGAGGAGACCTTTGGTGACGAGGTGGTGGCGCTCGATGTTCTTGAGGTGCTTCTCGTCGCCGTACAGCTGGTACGAGCGGTCGGCGAGCGGGACGATCTCGGCGTCGGGCTCGTCGCGCAGGAGCGTGTTGATGGGACCGAGCAGTGCGTGGTCGGCCGCCGACAGGCGGGCGGTGGTGGCGAAGTCCAGCTGCTCGACGTAGGCCCGCGCCCCCCAGGGGCGACGCGGGGGGCGGGTGGGCCGCGGGCGCTGGACCCAGCGGGGCAGGGGCGGGTGGGCGCTGTAGTCCCAGCCGTCGTGGCCCTTGGGCAGGACGGCCAGGCCGCGCCGTTGCAGAGTGTGGGCGGCGTCGGCGAGGGTGCGCCGCCGCCGCGGCGAGGCGGGCAGACTGGAGTCGCCGGCGTCGGCGGCGCCCGCCAGCGCGTCGAAGGCGACGCGCTGGCGGGGCTGCTCGGCGAGGTACGCCGCCATGTGGTCGGCGGCCCTCACCCCGCCTCCTGCCCGGGAGCCGTCCCGGCCCGCTCGGTGTCCTGGTCGGTCTTGGGGACAGCGCGGCGCGGCGCAGGAGGTGCGCGGAGGCGATGCTTTCGTCCTGGGCGCGGGTGACGCCCGCCGCGACGGCGT
Source organism: Streptomyces sp. TLI_146 (assembly GCF_002846415.1). Lineage (NCBI taxonomy): Bacteria > Bacillati > Actinomycetota > Actinomycetes > Kitasatosporales > Streptomycetaceae > Streptomyces > Streptomyces sp. TLI_146. The sequence goes on along the minus strand of NZ_PJMX01000001.1, from coordinate 24,329 downwards.
CACCGTAGCGGTCGAGGATCTGGACGTAGCGGCGTTTGGTGCGCAGATCCACGCCATTGCGCATGCGGATGATCAGGGGGAACCGGCCGAGCGCGGGCAGGTCGTTGGAGCCGGTGGTGTAGACGAGCTGGATGCCGTGGGCGGCGGCGACACGGCGCTGCAGGTCGACGAAGGGCCCGTAGTTGGCCTTCCCGAAGGGGTTGTCCAGGACGAGGGTGCCCACCCCGCCGGGGATGCGCTGGTCACGCTGGGCGGCCCGCATCCGGGCGAGCGTGCAGTACAGCAGTACGGACACGGTCAGCAGTTCGCCGCCACTGAACTTCTGGATCTCGGTGACGGATTCGCGCTCGACGGTGTCCAGGTTCTGAGTCGGCTTGATGATCTTCGCGACGATGTTTCCGCGGCCGCCGAGGGCTGCCAGGACGAGCCGCTTGGCCAGGGGCAGCGCATCGGGCAGGGCGCTGGCCCGTCCGGCGGCGCTGGCGGGCAGAGCGGTGATGAGCCGGTCGACTTCGGCGGAGAGCCGGCGGGCCAGTTCCGTACCGCGGGCGCGCTGGCGCAGCTCCAGGGACAGGAACCGCTGGTTGGACCAGCTGCCCAGGTTCTGCGGCAGACGGGAGTGGCGGGCGACCTCTTCCACGCTGTCCAGGACCGCTTCGACCGTGCTGGCGCAGGCGTCCACGACCCTGGCCTGGTCCTCGGCGGACTCGGCGAGCAGGGCGATGACCTGCTGCTCGCGTTCCTCGATGTCTTCCAGGAGCCCGGCAAGGCGCGTGGGGGCGGTGAGGTCGTGCTGGAGGCGTTCACGCAACCGTCCGTTGACGACCGCCACGTACTCGGGCTGGACGGCCAGCTGTTCCACTTTGCGCACGTCCTTGTTGAGGGCGCTGCGGGACCGTTCCAGGGCGCGCTGAGCCTGGCCGACCGTGTGGACGAGGGCGTCCTTGAGCTGCTCGGCGCCGGGTGGCTGCAGGGACAGTGCGGTCACCGGGGACAGGCCGTGCTGTTCGAGCAGGAGCGCATCGACGCTCATCTCGGCCGCGTCCGTGGGGCGCTCGTCAAGGGCTTGATGCTCCCCCGCTGTTCTGAGGGCGGCGGCTGACTGCCGGAACTGCGCGGCGTGGCTGGCCGCCTGGTCGGCGCGGCGGTGGATCTTCTCGGCGTCCAGGCGCCGCACCTGCGCCAGGCCGAGGTCCTCCTCCAACAGCTGTGTGGCCTTTTGCAGTTCCTCCTGTGCGTGCCGTGCACTGGGGAAGGTGAGCCGCTGGGCGCCCGGGCACTCGTCGAGTGCGGCGGCTGCTGTTGTGTGTGCGGTGGTGGCCTGCCGGAGCAGCAGCTCAGCGTGGGCCTCGGCCCGTACCGCGTCCTGGCAGGCTTGTTCGGCGGCGGCGATGCGGGCGCTGAGGCGCTCGGTATCCATGGCCGCGGCCTCGTCAACGAGCTCGGCGGCCCGCGCGCGGGCTGTGGACCCGGTCTCGGCGAGTTTCTCGTTGAGGCCCTCGATAGCCGTCTCGGCAGCGGTGAGCCGCTGCTGCAGGGCGGGGTCGCTGATCCCGTCCCGCCAGTCCCGGCGGGCCTGTACCCAGCGCTCGCGCAGCGCCTGCACGCTGCCGTCCGCCACCGTGGCGGGCCGGGCGGAGCGCAGAACGTCGCCGGAGACCTCCTGCCGGATCTCGCTCGCCCAGCCGGTCCAGCGGCCCTTGCGCTCCTCGCCCTGGCGCAGCGCGGCTTCCGCGGCCCGGTGCTTCTTGCGGGCGTCACGCCAGCGGGCCTTGAACGCCTGGGCGGCGGCGCGGTGCTCACGGGCTTCGGCACGGGCCTGCTGCCCCTGCGCTGCCCAGCGCTCGACCGCGCGGGCCGCCTCCACCAGCGCCTGGGCAGTGGGGAGTGCGGTGGCGAATGCCATCAGCGCCTCGGTGTGCTGCTTGAGCTGGCGCTCTGCCCGGCGCCCGGCGTCCTCGGCTTCGGCTGCCTGGCGGACCAGCACGCTCGTACGCTCGGTGAGCGTGTTCACCTCCTCGTCGAGCCGCCCGAGGCGTTCCTCCAGCCCGGCCCGTGCCCGCGCGCCGAACGCTTCCAGGTGCTCGTGCAGCCGCACGATGAGGCTGCGGTCGTTCTCTCTGCGCCGGGTGATGGCCGCACAGCGCTCCTCCACGGTGGCCAGGCGGGCGGTGACGCGGTGCAGTTCCTCCTCGCCGGCCTCGGCATCCAGCACCGAGCGGCGCAGGGGCAGGACCGCGATGTCACCAAGGGGCTGGGACAGCAGGGCACGGGCGTGGACGTCGGCGGCAACGGAAAGCACCGTGGGCAGTGCGACGTCGGCCTGCCGGGCCAGGGCCGCCAGATCCCCGCCGGGGACTGGTCCGCAGATGACCACGCCGCCGATCAGATGCGGGATGGCCGCCATCACGTCGTCGTGCTGGTGGGCGGGCACCGTCTCGCGCAGGAACTGCACCCCGGCGACCGCGTTGGCACCGCGGCTTCGCAGCGCGGCCACGGCCTGCTCGACTTCACGCGGAGGCGGACAGAACCCGTCCCGCTCCAGAGCCGCGCGCAGCCGCTCGTCCTCGAACGCCTTCGCCCGCTCGGCGGCAAGCTCCGTGTCGGCGTCCGCCACCTGGTCGGCGAGCAGGGCGACGAGGTCGGCGCCGACCTCGTCCAAGTCCAGCTCGGCCGCCGCATCCGCAATCCCCGCCACCTCCCGCAGGCGCGGATCAATAGCGAGGTCGCGGCGCTCTTGGGACAGCGTGTTCCACTGCTCCCACACCTGGTCGTGCTGCTGGCGTGCGGTACTGAGCCGCCCGGCGCACGCAACCCGTTCCGCCGCGAGGGCGGTTACCTGCTCGCGCGCCGCGTCGAGCTGGCCCCGGGCCCCCTCCACCTGCTCCCGGGCCGCCGCTTCCTCCTGGGCGAGCCGGGCCAGGGCCTCGTGTGGTTCCTCCTGTGTGCCCAGCAGGCCGCTGCGGCGGGCGGCTGTGATCTTCGCGTGTTCTTCCGTGCGGTGTGCCTCGGCGGACGTGGCACCGTTCTCGGCACGTCCCGCCGCGGCCATCGCCTCCTCGTACTCTTGCTCGCTCGCCTGCGCCCGCGCGCCGGCCTCCTCCGCGTCGGTGCGGCTCTGGTCCATCTCGTCGCTGAGCCGGGCGAAGCTGTCCTCGAGCCGGAAGTGCAGGGCGGCACCGGCCTCTTCCATGGCTTCGCGCAACGGGGCCTGCTCGCTGTGCGCACGGGCCAGCAGCTGCTTGACCTCGCGCCGCTGGTTCTCCTGGTCCGCCAGCTGCATGAGCACGGGAACCGCCTTCCAGGCCGCCGCCTCCCGCTCCCCTTCACCGGCCGCCTCCGCTTGTGCGGCGTGCTCACGCTCGCGCTCACCCATCTGAAGCCGCTCGGCCGCCTCCCGTACCGCGGCCACGCTCTGCCGGCGTTCGGTGACCCGCTCCTCGGCCTGTTGCCCTTCGCGCGCGGTGACCTCGGCTTCCTGCCGCAGGGTTCCCGCCTGCTGTTCCTGGAGTTCGGCCTGGACCTGGACGTGTTCGCCGGCCCGCCGGGCGAGGCGGGCTTGGCGGTAGAGCGCCTGCTCGGCGGCGGCGACCTCGGCCGTGGCCTTCTGCACCGGGTGCAGCAGCACAAGGGCCTTCGCCAGGAAGCGCTCCTCCAGCTCACGCGCGGGCCGGGCGGCCAGCTTGTCGGCGTGGTGGGACAGCGCCTCGCGCGCCGCGGTGGGTGCGGCCGCGTCGATGACCATGTCGATGAGGAAGTCGATGAACTCCTCGGCGGTGCGGAACTTGAACAGGTCGGTAATACCGCCCTCTTCCTGGTTCATGGCCTTCTGGATCTTGAAGACCTGCGGGTCCAGGCCGTGATTGTCCAGCGCCTCCTCCCATTCGAACTGCTCCTCCGCGACAGACAGCTGCAGGCGGCGCTCCGCCTTGTTGGCGGCCTGAAGCTCCTTGACGTACATGCTCATGGTGAGCTGTCCGTCCGCGGCGCGGACGGGCAGGGAGTCCAGTTCCAAGCCGCCGGGCTGCGGCCGCAGCAGGTACCAGCGGCGCTCCAGCCGCTCCCAGCCGCCGCTCACATCCGCCGGGCGCTGCCGGTCGCGCCACTGGTACACGCCCCCGGTGAGCAACACCGCGCCGGATGCGGGCCGCTCGGAGTCTCCCCACTCCGCGATCACGTGGGAGACCTGTCCATCGGGGACGTACTCGGCGAGCGACTTGGCCTTGGCCGCCCCGATGAAGTCTCTCTTGGCAGGCAGCAGCAGGCTGAACAGGAGCGACAGCAGGCTCGACTTGCCGCCGCCGTTGCGCAGCCACAGGATCACGTCGACCGGCTGCAGGGGACGGCCGTCAAGGACGCTCGGTCCGCCCATCAGGTCCAGAACCAGCGACTTGAAGCCGGCCGCGCGGTGGCCGATGTTCTCCAGCCGAAGACGTCGGAGTTGAAGCATGGGTCAGTCCTCCTCAGCGAGGTGGGCGCGGCGCAGGTCGCACAGCGCGGTGTAGGCCGCCGAAGCGGCTGCTTCACGCACCTGCACGCGGAAGCGGTGGGCGAGGCGGTAGTGCCCCGGCCCGAGTTCGTCGGCGGGGTAGGCCATGCCCTGGTCCATCAGCCATGCCAGCGCCTCCTTGATCACTCGCTGGGTGCTGGACTGCGCCAGCTGCCGTGTCGGCGTCAGACGCGAGGGCGGAAGCTTCGCGTACAGCCGCCAGGCGGCCTGGAGCTCGGGGTGCGGCACGCTCAGCCCGTCCGCGTCCACGGTCGCCTCGCGGAGCTTGTCCGTGAGCCGCCGCAGGAAGTCATCGACGTCCGCGAGCGAGATCCGCTTGATGCTCTCGTCCTCCAGGTCCGCCGCCGTGGGGTAAGCGCGGGCCGCGATGGCGACATGGGCGAGCCCGAGGACGAGACGGTCGTTGACCCCCAGCTTCGGATGGTCTTTGAGGCGGTAGGACAGCCAGGACCCCTCCTTGGGGTGCAGGATCAGCCCTTCGGCCGCGTGCGCCTCCACCACGTCCAGTTCCAGGCCCTCCGCGGCCGCGTCCACTGCGTCGCGGAACGCCCCGTCCATCCGGTAGCGCTTCAGCAAGTCCCGGTACTGCGGGAACTGCAGGGGCCGAAGGCGCGGCTGGCAGCCGAACCTCACCAGTGCGGAGGCGTCGACCAGGTCGGCGCAGGAGTAGGCGTACGTGCTCGTGGTCATGCCAGGACCTCCATGTCGTCCTCGGCGTGGGCGGGGTCGGGGATCAGGGGCTGGACCGGGACGAGCAGCAGGTCACTGCCGGCGAGCGGGCCGAGATCGAAGAGGCTGCCGTCGTCGACCACCACCAGGTGCTCATCGAGCAGGTCCGCCAGCTCGTCCACCACCTCGTCCTGCTCGCACTCCTCGGGATCGGGGGCATAGGCCCGCAGCGCGGAGACGGCCAGCAGATCGGCCGCCTCCACCGTGTAGGCCAGCGCCCGCTCGAGCAGCTGTGACAGCCGCACCGGAGCACGCAGGGACTCCATGAGCACGCTGCGGGCGGCAGCGAGGTCGTCCTCGCTGTAGAAGGACAGGTCACCGGCGTCGTCGGCGACCAGCTCGATCTCCTCCTCGGCACCGCCTGCTGTGGATCCCTGGCTGGGGCCAGCAGTGACTCCCACCAGTCCCGAAGCCGGGGCTGTCGGGCGACGACCGGCCCGCCGACCTCGTTGGCGAACAGGCTCGCGATGGCCTCGGCGTCCTCGACATCAAGGCGGAGCAGCGGCTCCAGCACGTCCTCCTGCACCCCGACCAGAGCCAGGCGCGGCGGAGGACGAAAGCGCTGTTGGGCCTGGGAGCGCAAGAACGCCGGGCGGGCGTCGATGACCTTCGCCAGCAGCTGCGTGTGCCGCAGATGCGCCCGGCCCAGCAGCCGCAGGACCCGCTCGCATGTCCGCCGGACGTGCGCGTCTTCCACATCGTTGCGGATCTCGCGCATGTAGTCCATCAGTTCGCGTTCCACCCGGTGGCGCTCACCGAGGTGCTGACGGCAGGCATGCAGCAGGGCGGGCACGTCCTGGCTCCAGTCCACCGACCGCACATCGCGTTCGGTCTCCGCCAGCACCGCACGCACCCGTTCGCAGTACACCAGGGACAGCTTCAGGCTCTCCGCCGCACTCTCCTCCGCACGCCCCCAGCGGCCGCTCGCCACCTGGCGGCGCAGCATCGCGTCCCTCGCCGCCTGCTCGTCCTCCAGGTCGTGCTCCAGCCCGGACAGCAGCAGGTTGATGGCCACCGGCGTGGCCCGCACCACGCCCTGGCCACGCCGGCCGATGCCCTCCTCCAGCATCCGCAGCGACAGAGGCACCCGCTGATGCCCTTTGCGGAAGTCGCTGTAGCAGACCTCGAACTCCTCCCCGTGCTGCGCGTCATTGAGCAGTTCTCGCAAGACGAACCGGGCCACCGCCAGGTGCTCCGAGGCAGGTCGTCCGGGCGCCTCGGACGCAGCCAGGCCGGTCAGGAATTCGATCACCTCCTCCGTCGTCGCCTCCGCCTCCATCTCCTGCCGGCTCACCACCGCTTCCAGCCCGGCCAGTGCGAGGGTGCGCGGATCGTAGAGACCGCCGGGGAAGCGCTGCCACGCCTGGCGCTGGTCGATGCGGTGCAACGGGGCCCCTCGGGCCAGCACCGCACTGCGCCGGACGAATCCGGGCTCGGCCACCAGCGCCCGCCACTCGTCAATGCCGTCTGGGACGGTCGATGCCGAGGCGAGCAGGCGACATTCCTCCCGGTCCAGCAGGGCCTGGAGCATCGTGTCGACGCCGTCTTCCTCCGGACGGACAAAGCCGTCGCGGGGATTCTTGTGGTCTGTCATGCCGTCAGTGGAGCAGCAGGCACTGACAAATCATGTGAAAAACGGCTAATGGGTAACCGGTTTGGTGCGCAGCCATACTGATGAAAGACGCTGCTCCGGCCCCAGAAAAACCGGCCCGCACCCGCACGGCGGGCGGGAACCCCATCAGCACTGGGCACCGTGCCGGAGTCGGTGCGCACGCGTGCCGACCACCGCCCGCAACGCTGGGCTGCCGATAGCTGGGGATCTGATGATTCCCCAGGTCAGCGCCCTGTGGAGGTGACGGTGATGCCGGTGATGGACGCGCGATCAGCCAGGCTGATGTTGATGCGGGCGACGACGGACCCTGACAGCAACGCGACCTGCGTGGCCCAGGCGGCCGTCGCACACCGCACATGAAGGCGGCCTTCAGCATCCACACCGGCGATCGAGGGCAGGCCGTGTACGGCAGGGCGGCGGAGGCGCGGGCATGGGACCGGGGTGTGGGTCATTCGTGCGGGTGGTGCTTGTCGGGCTTCATGTGCCGCAGGACGCGCCTGCCGAGCCGCCGTCGCCGACTCCCACGCAGTCGGCGGTGCCGTCCGGCCAAGGTCCCGCGGGCCGCGCGCTGACCCTTTCACCGTGACGCCGGCGACGTGCTGCGCCCGTCCTCCCGTCCGGCGGTGAGTGCGTGGGCGGTGCCGCCGATCGGAGACTCCCATGCCCAAGCACAACAGTCGCCGTAAGGCCGCTATACGCGCCCACATGGAGCGCACCGGCCTGCCGTATGCGGCGGCCGCGGTCGAGAAGCCGCGCGTCGGCCCGACTGGTACGACGTCGAGGACGGCTCTGGCCCCGACCGGCCCGTGCCCTATCCGCAGATCAAGTAGCGTCTGGACGAAGCCGATCACATCCTCCAGGAGGAGACCGAGCTGCACCGCGCCGGTGAGCAGGACGACCCGTACCGCCGAGCGTGGCTGAGGAACGGCCTGGTCCCGAACGGCTTCCTTCCGTGGAGTCTCTTGGGCCTCAGTCTTATCTGAAGTGCGCGACGATCTCCATTCTCCTGGTGACGGGGATAGTGATGCCTCTTGATCGGTCGGTCAGAGTTTGACCGTCCACGACCCAGTGGTCGAAGACACAGCGGGCTTCTTCCTGTGCGTAAAGCTCCAACAGGGTGCCTGTCGAGATCTCGCCACTCTCTACGTTGTTGCGTACTGCGCCGTTATCCTCGATCAGCGACGCCTGCAAAGAGCCGCAGCCGTGGGGGCGGGTGTCGAAGTCGATTCTGTGGGTGGTCTTGTGGGCCGTCCGGTAGGAGAAGTCGAAGCCGGCTTTGGTGAAGGCTTCGTCAGCAGACGTGTAGTGCAGGCCGGGCTGGCCTGTGCGGCTGAAGTACTTGTCGATGGCCGGCGTGACTTGGTTGGCGAATTTGAGCTTCAGCTTCTCGACGAATTTTGCCTTGAAGCGGGGGGCTCCGGTGGTCTTGGCGATGTCCACGGTATAGGTGCCGCGGTTGGGGATGGTGATGAACGCTGTTGCCTGTGCGCTGGCGGTTCCGTAGGCCGCGCCGAACTGGTTTCCATAGGCCTGGGCGAATCTGGGACCGCCCAGCCTGAGCAGCAGAGGAGCGATAGCCTTGGCCGAGGCCTTGCCCAGGGTCGCGCCCACGGCCTCTCCTTCGGTCTCCGCGTGGGCATAGGCGCCTGCGGTGAAGAGAGGCGTCTGGAGGTAGGCGCAGGCCCGGGCGTTGGCCTTGCCGGCTGCGGCTCCCATCGCGTTTCCGAACGCTGTCGCGAACTTATCGTCCCTGTCCATTTCGGCCTGGGCTGCGCCATTGGTCTCGCCGTAGGCGGCGCCGACGGCTTCGGCACTGGCTGCGGCTGATGCCCTGAGCCCAGGCAGTACCAGTTCGGCGTGGGCCTCAGCGGATGCTGTTCCGTAGGCCTTGCCGAAGGCGATGCCGAAGGCCTTGGCTGTGGCCTCACCGAAGGAGTTCCGCATGATCTGGGCAACCGCCTTGCCGGCCGTTCCTCCCTGGGCCCCGCCCGCTGCCTCAGCCTGGGCACCGGCCGAAGCTGCCAGGAGCGGGAGGCGCAGCCGTGCGTCCGCGCTGGCGTTCGCTGTGCCGGAGGCGGAACCGGAAGCGGCTCCGAAGGCTGATGCGACCCCGTGCTCGGCGAAAGCGTCGCCGATCACTTCGCCCAGCGGGTCAGCGGCACTGTCGGCATTGGCCCGCGCAGCAGCCTGGGCGGGGAGATTGTTGGTGGGACTGGCGGGCGACGTCGGCAGCTTCTGGCCCTGCGGGCACACGTCGTCAGCGCGCTCGGCCGCGGTGGCCGGCAGTACAAGGGCGCTGTTGGCGAGCAGGAGCCCGGTCAACAGCGCCACAGTCCCGACTGATCTTCGGATCACTTCGTACCCCGTGTCTGCCCCATCATGGCTTCGCCCGGGTTCCGGGATCGGACCGCGCGCACGTGTGGCAGTCCGCGCCCGGCAACAGAAGGGGCATCGTCCTGGGCAGGGCTTGAATCGCGTGTATTCATGGACTCCGACAGCCTCTATGTAGGAGCTGGAGCCGCTACCACGCCAGTCGGCGGATACCAAAGGAGTGACGGAAGAGCGATTCAGCGACCCGCAGCCCTGGGTGGTGGACGATTGTGTAATTCCCGAGGCGGAAGTTCACGTAATTCCCCAGGTGCTGCCGTGAGCTGAACTGGCGGATGCCCTGTGTGTCAGTCCCACCAGAGCACCAGAAGGAGGTGTCGTTGGGATGCTTCACGGTAGAACTCGCGCAGGGCATTGAAGCGTCTGGGCAGGTACTTCCGCGGGCCGCCGACGATCCTGTCCGCCGGTTCTTCTTCGGTGGCGCGTCGGCCGGGGCCTCCGCGCTGCGCCTGCTGTTCGCGGGGGCGATGGGTGCTTAACCGGTAAGAGGTCGTCTGTGAACCACTGTTGAAGACAGCCCTCTGCTCGGATGGGAAGCCCTATGGAGTGAGTGGCCCGAGCTCCCGTGGGGGGCAGCCATCCATGTCGGCGGGTGGCCAGCGCCCGGCCGGCAGCGTGCCGCCGGCGCTCCCACCCTGGTACGAGCCCTGCGTCCCGGCGGTGGGATGGGGGGAACGGGGTCACGGTGCCGGTGGTGGGATGATCGTGGTTTTGGGTGTGGTGGGCGTGTTGTGGTGGCGTGTGGGGGTTGGCTGTCACTCTGCCCGCTGAGGGCGGTTGAGCCGCCCTCCATGTCCTTCGCGAGAAGTGAATCCGGTATGGGTAGCTGAGAACGAGAGCAGGGCACGGCCGCGCCGTTTCCGCCCTGATATGCGGTTTCCCCCTTTCTGAAGCCTTTGTGCCTGCTGGCCTTCTGAACGCTCCTTCGCGGACATCGTCCTGCCTGGGTGCTGCGCGGCTTGACGCAAGCTCGCCGGTTCCTCAGTCGCTGCCCGCACGGGCGCCGGTCTCTGTCAGTGGGGTCTTCGTCCCTCGGCGGGCCGTCGCATCGGCTGACGAGTTCGCTGCCTGGCTGTTTGCCCCTTTCACCCACCGCGTTTCACTTACCGCGTTCGAAGGAGGACGTGATGGCCCCATACGCCTGTATGGCTGCTCCGGGCAGAGGGAAGGTTCCGCCCCGTGGTTTCCGGGTGTTCACCTATGGTCTTCGTGCGGTGCTGGGAGGTGTGCTCGCTTGTGCTCTGATCCTGACAGCCCTGGTGGCTCAGGCTCCGCGTGCCGAGGCCGCCGTCAGCTCGTTCACGCCGTTGACCTGGAACATGCAGGGCGGTGGCGGTGGTGACCAGAGCAAGTGGACCAGTGTCGGCGCACTGTCCGCCGGCGGGCCGGGCCGACGGAAGCACACGGTCATCGCGCTCCAGGAGGCCGGCCCCAGCACGTCGCTGCCCAGCGGTGCGACAGCGACGGGCCGGACCTGGGCGGGGCCGGTGGTTCCCGCGGGCTCCCAGGATCCGAACCGTCCGCTGCCCGCCGGCACCACCTACACGGTGACCGAGTACCAGTGGCAGGTGGGAAGCGCCAGCAGAGGCGTGTCGGCCTACCTATACTTCATGCAGACGGACTTCTCCACCAGCAGCCGCGTCAACCTCGCCATGGTCACCCACACCCGGGCGACGAACGTGCACTTCGTCGCCCCGCAGAACGACAACCGGGCCCCGCAGCCACGGCAGGCACGCAGGCCGTCCTTCGGCGTCCAGCTCGATGCCCAGACCGTCTTCTGGAACGTCCACGCCGGCTCCTACGGTCCCAACGCCTACAACGACGCGGACAACCTGCTGACCGCCATCGCCACCACCAGCAGGGCGGCCGGCCTGACGGAGTGGTCCGCGCTCGGCGACTTCAACCGCAACCCGACACAGCTCCGCGCGCTTCCCGCCGGCACGGTCGTCTACCGCACAAACACGGGAACGCAGCAGGGCGGGGGCGAGCTCGACTACATGGTGAGCAACGGCGCGAACCTCAATGGCTGGTCGGGACGCGCGCTGGGCGGGGGAGTGTCCGACCACTTCCCCGTGGAGTTCTTCTTGAGGGCCTCAGCAGACCGTCCCGAACACGACACTCCGCTCAGGACCGGCGTCGACCCGGACCACTGCCTCCAGGCGGCGGCCTCCTCCAGCGTCACCACCCTGCCGTGCACCGGTGCGTCAAACCAGAACTGGGAGTACGTCCCCGCTGCTACAGGGAACAGCGGCACGGTGCGCAGCGGCACGCAGTGCCTCGATGTCTCGGGTGGAGGCAAGACCAGCGGGACCACGGTGCTGAGCTGGCCGTGCAACGGCGGGGTGAACCAGACGTGGCAGCTTCGTGAAGACGGGACGGTCTACAACCCGAACTCCAGCCGCTGCCTCGACAGCACGGCGGCAAAGACGTTCGGCAAGCCGGTGAACACCCTCGTCATCAATGACTGCGACACGACGGCCTACCCCCTGGGCCAGCAGTTCATCGGCCTCTCAGACCCACCGCAGCACGAGGTGACGGTCACCACCAGCGGTTCCGTGAGCGTCAGCCGCACCAACTCCGTTGGTGAACCGGACGAGACACTCAACCTGGGTGGCAACATGAAGGCCATCACGATGGTCGAAGAACCCGGCGTGCTGCACCTGTACGGCGTGAACGCCTCCACCGGGTTCGTCGCCAGCGGAGATCTGGACATCACCACCAGCAAGTTCAGCGGCTGGTCCGACCTCCCCGGAGCACCCCCGAATCCGACCAGTATCACCGCCCTCGCCCGGCGCGGCACGATCTACCTCCTGGTGCAGCAGCAGAACCTCTATCCGCTGCTCACGTTCAGGCGACCTGGCGAGCAGTGGCAGCCCTTTCTGGCTTTCGAGTCAGACCACGCCACACAGGCGGCCATGATCGTGGTGCCCGGCCGCGCCGACGAATTGAACAACACGGTGGTGAACGACCGGCTCCACGTATTCACTCTCGGCACCGACGGGCGTGTCCATGACTACCAAGGCGACATCACCGTAGACACGAACGGCAGACAAACACCGGTCTTCGCGTCCGACTTCTTCCTTGTCCCCGGCGGCACGACTGCCAAGGCCACCAGCCTGACCGTCAACCTGAGCGGCAACAGCCTGACTCTGGAGATCGCAGACTCCGACAACAACGTCTACACGCAGGCTCTGAACACGGACAACTCGGTATGGAACCCCGACTGGGCACAGATCCCCGGCCTCCACGTGCGCAACGTCACCAGCGAGACCGCGCCCGGCCAGCTGCGAGTGTGCGGCACCACCAGTGACAATCACGCCGAGTGCGCCGAAGAAGACACCTCGTCGGGCAGCAATGGCTGGAAGATCGCTCTCGGTGTCGGGGGAGGGGTGCTCCTTGTCGCTGGCGTCCTGGCCCTCCTCTGGTTCCTCGCACCAGCTGCCATTCCCGCTGCCCTCGGCATTGCCGGTGCCGTCCTCAGGGGAGCAAGAACATTCCTCTCGAAGACCAAGTACCACCAGCTCTAGAGCAAGGGGAAGCAGCGGTGGGCGGGCGTGGAGGGGTTCGGTCCCTCCACGGTGCTGCCATCCTGCCCGAACCCCGCCGTGCCGGTCTGGGTCTGGCGGCCGCCATCCGCTACCACAAGGAACACCACCACCTGCGCGTGCCCACCGACTTCGAGGACGCCTACGGCTACCGCCTCGGCGCCTTCATCACCGGCCCGGGCACCGCCTACAACCAGGGCGCCCTCGACCCTGACTGGACCACCGAGCTCGAAGACCTCGGCATGGTCTGGGACGACCACGAGGCCGCCTGGCAGGCCAACCTGACCGTCCTGGAAGCCTTCCACACCGAACACGGCCACCTCGCCATCCCCACCACCGCCCCCGGCGGCCAGTTCCTCGTCGTCCAACGCGGCCTCGCCCGCAACAACGCCCTGCCCACCGACCGCGCCGCCCAGCCCACCGCCCTCGACCCCGACTGGCTGCTGCCCCACGGCTCGGACTGGCACCACAAATACCACCTGCTGCGCCGCCACATCGAAGCCGGCAACGACCCCACCACACTGCGCCGGGACACACTCCTCGACGGCGTAAAGGCCGGATCCTGGCTGCACCGTCAGTTCACCACCTGGAACGACCTCGACCCCGGCCAGCGCGACCTTCTTACCCATCTCGGCCTGACCCCCGACCGCGTCCCCCTCCGCCGTTCCGCGTCGCCGCCGCTCCTTCGAACACAACGCGGCGCTGCTGCGGGCCTTCGTGGAGCGGAACGGCCGTCCGCCCGGCGCCCGGGAGTGGATCGCGGCGGACGGCGAACGGATCATGATCGGCCCATGGTGGTGCAAAACCCGCACGAAGCACGCCGCCGGGCAGCTCACCGGGGCGCAGCGCAGGCTTGTTGAGGAGTTCCTCCTCCCACGCTCTGTGAGTGATCCGGGACCAGGCGGGGAGCCGCAGACCGCAGCAGCGACGGCCGCCCTCCCCACGGAATGAACCTCGCTCGGACTGACTGAGCTTGACGTTTACCGTCCTGCCTGAGCTCGCTCAGTACGAGTTGTCGAGTCGGTCTACGAGGAATCGGAGTTCGCGAGCTCGGCGCCGGGACATGCCGTGTATCACGGCTTCCAGGAATTCCCGTGCTTCGAAGGGGCTGCCGCAGCATTCCCACACACCGCAGCCGCCGTCCTCGTACTCACTCCAGAGGTTGCGGTACGGGTCCTGCACGAACCCTCGCCAGATCCTGGCGGACTCGGCCGTGACGCCAGGCCACAGGTAGTTCCGGCTCCTCTCGACCCTGGCAACTTCGGCAAGAGCAGGCGCGGACAGGCCAGCGATAAAGGGTCGATAGGTGAGCCGGTGCCGCGACCGCTGCTCGGCGCGGACACGCCCAGGCCGTCTACGCGGCATGGGCCTTTCTGTAGAACGTCATGGGGTGATCCTGCCAGAGACGATCGGGCTGCGGCACCTGACTTGCAGCTCAGTCCGTTCGTCGCGGCTTCGTCCCCTTCTTGTGGTGGGCAGGGCGGCTGTATGCCTCGCCGGTGGCGAGGACTCGTCCGACGTCGTAGCGGGTCGCTGGCCGCCGGTTTGTCCGCTGCCGTGGCCGCGGCTGAGATGTCTTTGAACCCTCGTCGCCCGCCCCCGGGGGCCACTGGCCGAGCACACCTGCCAAGCCTCCAGGCACAGGCGGGAGTGAGCCGACAGGCTCTGAGAACGTGACTGACCCGCTCTCTGTCCGCACCGCCCCTGGGGACTGTCGCTGGATCCGTCCGTGAGATCGTCGTGCTCGTGATCGAGTCCTGGGTGATCAATGACCACAGCACTGTCCTTGTGTCGTCCGAGGCGGTGCTGGAAGCGCTTCGGTCAAGGATCGACGGCGGACAGTGTGAGACGTGGCTGACCAGTTCGTCGGGACGGTCACTGGCCTTCGTGACGAACACCGAGCGCGCGATGGTGATGCTGTGCGAAGACGAGGGTGATCCCGGCGAGCATGCCGTGGCCCCCGGTGCCCAGGGGCAAGCGGCGGGTTCGTCCTCGCGAACGGGCAGGACGACGAGTACCCGGATGAGGACACGGTTCCCCTCGGTGAGGCGTTCAGGCTCCTGAAGCAGATCGTTGGCACGGGAGACTGGCCGGCGGATGCACGCTGGGTGGTCGATCACTGAGCGGACTACCGCCTACCGCCACCCGAATTGAGCTGGAGGGACCGTGCGGCTTCGCTGGATGGTGCTGACGGGCTGCCAGGCTGGCCCGTAGCATGGGCTGTACGGGAGTCGGTAGCGGCTCGTGCCGTGTGCGAGGAGGGGCAACGCATGTTCGAGACCTCCCCGGATGCGGCGCTGGAGCGCTGCCCGGACTATCCTCCCAAGACCTCTACGCCGTCGAAGAAGCCGCCGTCTCCGTTCCCGCCGAGCCCAGCACCGCCGCGTGCCGGTGCTGCAGGGCGCGCGGGCGCGGGTGCGGCTGGTGAACCGCCGGTGTGTGAACTGGCCTCTGGAATCCGCCCCTGGACCGCCTCCGCCGCCCAGCGCCGCATCGTCGAACAGCTGCATGCCTGGGGTATCGCCCCATGAGGCGGCGGTGCGGCGGGTGGTGGCCGCTCTGATCGCTCCAGCGGTCGCTGACGCGGGCCGGCGCATCAGCGTGCACCTGGCCGACGAACACGGCCGCGCCTGCATCCTCGTCCTCAGCCACCACACCCCAGCACCCCACCGAGCCGTCTTTGACCGCAGTGGCCGACTGCCCCGCGGTCGCGGCGTGCGGCACCGACCAGGCCCCGACGGAACCCGCCTGTGGGCCGTCATCGACCTCACCGCCCCACCCCGCTCAAGACGCGTTGACCCTCATTCCGCAGGAACGGGCGGTGGCTACCATCGGCTGCGCCGACCAGGGCTGGCGCGGCACGCAGGAATTCCCGGGCCTGCACTAGGAAGAATCGAGGCTGTCTGTCCAGGCGGTCCCTGGATGGTTGGCCGTCATCCCGGTCTCCGGCGGCTTTGGGATCATCTCGGTGTGCCCTTCGCAGTGGTGTCCGAGTCCAGACGCCAGCGCGTCGGCGGCTGCTTCCATAATTGTTCGGACCGAGTGGTTCGGCGTTTTGTGCGGGCTGGCATCCACCACAGGGCGTCGCACTCCGGCTGGTGCCGGTAGAGGTACTCGATGGCAATCTGCGCCTTCCCGACGCCCCCGACCTCTCATGCCTCCGGCGGTTATGCCGGTCGGGGCCGGTCGCGGGCTCTGGCCGAGCAGCTCGAGCAGTTCGCCGTGACCGGTGAAAGCTGGATTGCGGGGCGCAGGACGGTGCTGAAGATCTGCGCTGTGTCCGCGGCGCGACCAGAAGGTGGTGATGCTTCGGGGCTGGCGGTTCGTTCTCCGGCACTGGTGTGGCCGGTGGTGTTACGTAGTTGGAGGGGTGCCCCATTCGGTGTCGGCGGTGGCCCGGGCTGTGTGGGCGTCGGTTTCCAACTGGATGACGGCACGGGCCTGATCCGCGGACTGCGCGGCGAGGTGCAGGAGGTTGTAACGGCCGTTCGTGGTCGTGTCTGTGAGTAGTGCCCGCGGGGTAGGAGTGTCGCCCTGAAGTCGGTCAGGCAGGTGCAGAGTTGGGTGAGGCTGTCTGTGACCTCGGCGGAGCACTTGCCACGGACTTCTCGGATGGTGACGCGGAGCTTCTTGAGGAGGTCCGTGATCTGTTGTGTCTCGGGGTCGCCTTGGCAGAGGGGTGCTCGGCGTCGACGCAGAGCGCGAGCACGCCCGAGGTGGCGGTCTTGATGTCGTCGTACTCGTCTTTCCAGTGATCGCGTGCGTCGATGCGTTGCTGGAGAGAGTCTTGGCGTCGTTGGTCCTCGGCGCGGTCGGTGAGCGTGTGCCGGCGTCCGCGACGGAACAGCAGTGCTGTAGTCGCAGTGCCGACTCCTGCGCCGATGAGCGCGCCGAGGGTGGCGGCGAAGACTGGTGTGGGGATGCCCCACATCGTGTCCGGAGAGGACGAGGTGGGAGCCTGCGGCTGCGGAAGCGCCATGGGCACGGTGGTGGTTACGAAGGAGCTGGTGATGTGAGGCAGGTTGTGGGCGTCATCGGTTGCAGCGTGGTGGTCGGCCTGCGGGGAGACGAGCGTGGCCGTGGTGATCGAGTGCGTGATCGGAGAAGCGGATGCGCACTGCGGATGGATGGTCAGAGCGAACACAAAGACGGCACTCGTTGTTGCCATGCCCTTGGCGAGGCGTCGACTGCCTCGTTGGGGCCTTAGCCGCGCCTCCTCGGAACGGCGGCTAAGGTGGTGCAGTGGTGACATGAAGATGTCTCCTCTCCCGCCCCCTCTCCGGTTCCGGCCTAGGAAACCAATGGACCAGGGAGGGGGCGATGTCTATTCCTCGGTACGTGTGACAGCTAAATACGTTGTGCTAGGCATACGGCTGAGATTTTCTGCTTTGGCACGTCGATAAATTCAACAGGGTGCGCCAGATTTCTGGCGCAGCTCCCCGAATCTGTTACCAATCGTTCCAGACGGAGTCGGTGCCAGGGGTACGGCACGGTGCTCCATTTCGTCGCGGTCGACGGGTCATCAGGTCGACAACTTTATAAGCCTGGTTGGGCCTTGGTCGGACTCACGGATACTAGCGCCACTGGTGAAGCAGTGCCTTCAAAGAAACCTCGGCGGCTGAGTCAACCTCAGCGGCGCCTGGGACAACGGGATGCTTGACCTGTTCGTTATGGCACGAGGTGTATTTTCCACAGGTGGAGCCGGCGCCAGGCGGTTCGCCGACCACCCACCACTCGTCGGTGTCCGCATCTTCCAACTGCTGGAGCAGATCGTCGACCAGCTTGCCCAGTTCCGCCTCGTCGGTCGGTGTCTGCAAGGCTCGCCCGCTGCTGCTGCGTGGCGCACCACTACTCCCTGAAGCAGCCGCTGACGTGCTTGAAGACTCCTCTTTGGTGCGGTTGCCGATGCGGTAGGAGATGAGGAGGTTCGTGTACAGGGCGTTGGCGAACAGGTACTGGCGGCGCTGTTGGGGTGTCACGGACGGACCGTAGAGGTCTAGCACCTCAACGAGGTCGAGGCGATCCTGGCGGAGCTGAAGCCGGGGCGTGAGTTGCACACCAACGTGGAGTTCTACGCGGGGGTGGTCATGGAACTGTGCGGTCTGCCACGGGAGATGTTCACGCCTACGTTCGCTGCGGCGCGGGTGGTGGGGTGGAGCGCCAACGTGCTGGAACAGGCGGCGGATTCGAAGATCATTCGGTCGGTGGCGCGGTATGTGGGGGTGGAGGCGCCGGTGATGGCCTGAGATACGCGGAAGGTCAGGCACCGGGGCGGCTACCGGTCAGCGGGCGTCGACTGTCTGGTTGAGATCGCAGCGATGGCTGCCTAAGGGGCAGGGAGGCCTTGGCCCGCACCTGGGTCTCGCGTGTGATGACCACGATGCGTTCGTAGTCGGCTCGTGCCGCGTCTGCAGGAAGCTGGGAGTCGAGAGAGCCGGTCGCTGTTTCCGATGCGGATGACCTTCGAGGGCGACCAGTCGAGGGCCTCGGGCACCTTCGGCTGGGTCAGCTCCGCGGCTTCACGTGCCTCCTTCTCCTCGATGCATTTTCACGATGGCGGTGAGGCCGTATGTCCCCTGGAGGAGGTCGGCCAGAGGGCGCGGATCGCCGCGCCAGGGGAAGTAGTAGCGCTCGTCCCTACCGTTGTCGAAGACCAGGAGCCAGCTGGAGTACGGAGAAGCGTTCACGGTGCCTTGCTGGCCAGCTCGTGTGTTGTGGCTGGCCAGGTGTGAGGGCGGGGGCGGTGGGTCGGCCTCGGGGATCGGGGGCGTGTTGTCGTGAGTTGCGCGCCGGCCGGAGGCCGCCGTGTGGATGAGCGCAACAGCCGGTGACTGGCTGGTAGCGAGGGTGGAGGTATCCGCCTCTTTTGGCTTCTCTCCTCGATGTCCTGACAGAGCCAGGGGCCTCCCTTCGTCACTCTCTTCCATGGGCAACAGGGCCCCTTCGGGGCCCTGTTGCCCGCTCCTGGTGTTCCGTGATTTACTTTTTCTCGCGGAATACAATTCAAGTTTCCTCAATTTTAAGGGAATCAGAGGTTCCTCCTGAACTCTGCGCCGAAAAAGGGAACATGATGAACCATCAACCCAAACCCCAGCCCTCCACTCTAACAATCAAAATTCACGTCTAGATTTGTGCCGGAGGCGCGCAAGGTTATGGAATGGCCGGAGGCCAATTCCATAACACCTCGCCGAAGGCGGGCAATTCGCGCGGGGACGCGTGAAACGAGCGAAGCGAGTATTCGGCTGCCGGAGGTCCGACCAGAGCGAGCTTTCTGAGCGTGCGTCAGTTCTCTCTTCGAGATCCTGCGAAACGGGTGCTGTCGCGGGGCGGTGAGTCTGCGTAGGTAGTGGTCCTTTGAGGTGGGGTTTCGCGGTTTGGCTGGGTGATCTTCTGGTTCGGAGCGGGGGTTCAAGTCCGGTTCGGGGCCTGGATGTTGCTGAGCTGGGTGGGGGTCGCTGTTGTCGTGGCCTGGGCATTGTCGGGTGTTGTGCAGGTTGGTTGGGCGGGTATGGCTTGTCTGTGCAGTTGCACTGGTGGGCCGTAAGGCAGCCGGGGCTTGCGTGCACGTCGCGGGTGCCGTCCCGGTCTGTGTACTCAGTGTCGGCGCGGTAGCGCTGTCACCGGCGTGA
The DNA here is from genome assembly GCF_002846415.1 of Streptomyces sp. TLI_146. Classification (NCBI taxonomy): domain Bacteria; kingdom Bacillati; phylum Actinomycetota; class Actinomycetes; order Kitasatosporales; family Streptomycetaceae; genus Streptomyces; species Streptomyces sp. TLI_146. Next base: position 4,916 of record NZ_PJMX01000001.1, on the reverse strand, counting down.
CCGCCCGGGTGGCGTGGGGAGTGGCGGGTGTGGGGTCGGTAGTGTTCCTCGGCGAGGTGGTCGAGCTGGATGGCTTCGAGGGATGTTTTGGTGATGCGTTCGCTGCCGTCGCAGATCGCGTCGATCGCGGCGTGGCGGATCAGGCGCGAGAGGCTGCCGATCTTCCCACCGGTGCGCTCGTGAAGATATGAGGCAAGGCGGGGCAGACTGCCCGTCTTGTGGTTCTCAAGGTCGAGGGCTTGTTCCATCAACGTGATCAGTTCTTTGAACGGCTCTTGTTCCCCGAGGCGGGCGGGGAAGGCGCTGAAGTCGATGAGGCTGGCCCGACCGGCGAGTTGGGCACCACGTACCCCGCTGAACAGCTCGCTGCGTGTCACGTCGATGCCCGCGTACACGAACGTCGCGCCGATGCGTTCGGTGAGGTCTTTGAGGAGGTCGGCGGTTTCGGCGCCGGTGGTGGTGTGGGGGTTGAGCCGGTGGATTTCGTCGATCAGGACGAGTTTTACGCTGGCTTTGGCGTAGGTGGTGCACACGGCGGTGGTGATCTGGGCTTGGGTCATGCGGATGGTGGTGGGGATGCCGAGGTAGCGGGCGAATTCGGCGGCGAGGGTTTTCGCGCTGGCGGCGGGCGGGACCAGGACGTAGGCGACCGGCACAGAAGCGGTGTGATTGATGCCGGGGTGGGGACTGCGTGCGGTGTGGGCGAGGTGGCAGACGCGACCGACTTCGAGGAGCGCGGTGGTCTTGCCGGTAGTGGCGGGGCCGGTGACGATCAGGCTGGGGCGTGCGGTGATGTGCTGGTGCTGTCCGAGGATCATCAGGGTGCGGACGTTGCGGGCCAGGGCATCGACGGCTGGGGTGCGGATGGTGACGAACGCCGAGTGGTAGGCGAGGCGTTCGTCCACGCTGCGCTGTGGTGCCCCTGCCGTCGGCGGGGCGGGCGGGGCAGTGGTGGCGAACGCCTCGAATCCCTGCCAGGTAGTGACCGCTGCCGGTTCGGCGGAAACCGGAACGGCTTCTTGCCCACTCACCATCGCTGTGCCTCCTCGTAGGCGTTCCACAACGCGAACCCACGATCGGGCCGGCTGCCGCCGGCGGCTCTGTGTCGCTGTCGCCTTGGGCGGCCAGGTCGTCGAGGCTGTCTGCTTCTTCCCATTCGATGCCCTTGGCTGCGTCGTGATCGACCGCGGTGCCGCTGTGCTGCTGGGGAAGCGCATGCGTCAGGGAACCAGCGGAGAGGAGGACTCCTTCACTCCTGTCTGGGGCGGATGCCGCGATTTGGACGCCCGCCCTTTCCTCGCCGGTCTGTTCGGCTTTCTGCCCCGCTGCGCCCGGCGGAAGCGGCGCGGCGTCTGCGGTGGTGCGGGCGCGGCGCAGGAGCTGATCGAGGGAGTCGGCGAGGTCGGCCTCGTGCTGCTCCCGCCCGGCCCGCTGTTCCACGGCTGCTTTCACGAGCCTCCAGGCTTGTTCGCCGAAGGGTTCGTGGACGTGGTCGCGGTGGATCCACGGCACTTCGGCCAGGCTGCCGTCGGGCAGCCGTACCCAGACCTGCCGTAGATCGTGGGGTTGTGGTGGACCTCCCACTTTCCGCCGCGCAGCGGGATGCCGGAGCTTTGGCCGCGGTGTTCGTTGAGCACCGCATCGTCGTAGGTGCGGTGGTCGATGCGGATGCCGCGGCCGGTGATGGCGCACCAGCGCACCGGCAGGAGCGCCAGGTAGTCCCGCCCGGACAACGGCAGTGGCACGTATCCGCACACGCCGAGCAGCGCGGCCCACATCTCGTTCGGTGACAGCACCGTCCGGGACAGCACGGGATGACGCAACGCGTCGTGGGACGGGACTGCCACCCGCAGATGATCCATTCGTCCAGCAGGTCCTGGAGCTGCGCAACGCTCCAGCAGGCCTCGCTCTCCACGCGCGGTCCGCGGCGGGTGACGTCGGATCCGGTGTAGCCGGCGACATGCTGAGCGACCAGCGTGTTGATCGCACCAAAGGTCCGCTCCACCGAGCCCTTCGCACTCGGCCGGCGGGGTGGGGCGCTCTGCACACTGATCCCCAGGGTTTCGCACGCGGCCGAGAACCCTTGGGAGAGGAACACCTTGCCGCGGTCGACGACGATGGTCTCGGGTACGACCACCGGCCGCGCTGCCGCCCCGTCCAGCCGGTGATCGAGTGGCAGCAGCCGCTCGTAGGGCACCGCCGCGTACGCGAGCCGCAGCGCGGTGTCCCATCCGGGCCGCATCGGGTGGGGCACGGCCATCTCGGCGAGCAGCAGTGCCGCGTCGACCGCTTTCGTCCCCTGCGGGCGCAGCACGGCGGCCAGGATGGAGCGCGTGGCCACGTCGACGGCGATGGTGAGTTCCGGCCGCGCCGGACGCCCGTCGTCGTTGATGGCCATCACATCCAGCCGGGTGGTGTCGACCTGTACCATCTCGCCCGGCCGCAGTGCCCGGTCGGCGTGAACGGCCCCGTCGGCACCGCCGCGCCACCGGCCGGACGCCCGGGCAGCTCACGGGTATCGACCAGTGCGTTCACCAGCCGGTTGAACGTCGACTCGGGAGGCACCTTCACCCGGCCTGCTCCGTGGGCGTCGTCCAGGATCTGTCCGGTCAAGGTCCGCAGCCCTTTCCGCGTCCCCCTGGAACGCCCCCGTTGGCCGCCGCACCGCCTCCAGCACCGCAGCCACGACCCGCTCGTCCGCGCGCCCGGTCGCTCTCGTCGGCCGCCGCTTGCGTCCGTCGACCAGCCCCCACAGCCCGCCGTCGCGGTAGCGGGCCCGCATCCGCCGCACCGTGGGCACACTCGCCTTCGCCCACCCCAGTGCGGCCAGCTCTTCGGCCTTGGCCCGCTCCCGCTCGGCCAGCGAGTATCGCTCGGATCGAACTGCGGCCGAGGTGCTCCTGGGCTGCCGGGACCTGCGGGGAGACCGTACTCGATCTCACGGATGTGCCGCTGCCAGGCCAGTGCGCGCTCCCGCGGCTGCGTCAATGCCTTCGAACAGCCCCACTGCGGCACTCGGGACGCGCATCGTCTCTGACGACGCGAAAGCCGGGATCGGCGCACAGGTGCGCCGCCAGCACCGACGCGGTCGTCCCGTCCTCGGCGACCAGCCGCCGCCTGCCCTACCAGAGCGACGATCTGCCATGTGACGGCTTCGAACACGACATGGGCCCCGACCTCGGCCCGCCAGCCCCCGGACGCCTCCGTCATCGCTCCCGCTCCCCAGCCGCTGTGCGTCGGACCAGCACCTGCTCGTGCAGGGGCACCTCGAGCGCCGTCTCAAGCCGCCCCGCCCACAGCGCGTGATACACGACCGGCAAGACCTGCAGCGGATCCCCGACCATGACCGCCCCCTCGATCAGCGGCCGAGGCTGCGCGAAGGCGTCCAGGACTGCCTCCTCCAGGTCACCGTGACCGCGGTAGCGCGGATGCCGGTAGCCGGCCAGCCAGGCCACATTCGACGCCATCACCGCATCCGGCGGCCTAAGGCGCCGGTACTGCCACCCACCAGCCCACATGCTGCGTCCAGCACCGCCTGGGCGTGCTGCGCCCGGACCCGCCGGCGTCCTCAGCGGCGGGGCAGTCAGCCAGCAGCCCGGTCCCGTCGGTGTACCGGGCGAACAGCTGCGGGATCCATGACCGTACGCGGCTGCGTTCATCGCGCCACACCACCCGTACCGGACGCGCCGACAACCCCACGACCCGCCGGTTGCGGTCCAGGAGCATCAACTGCGCCCGCATCGCAGCCGACCCGTGTGCCACATGCCGGCCCATGGTGGCCGACCACCACCAGCCAGGGCCCCACCGCCGACCCGGCATGATCGGGAACGCGGACACCGGCGGCGCATGCTCAAAACGCACCTCGGTCGCGGCCGCGGTCCAGGGTCTCTGCGTCAGATGCCCCGACTCGTCGACGAACACTGCTTCCGCACGCCCCGCATTGCCATGGAGTCCCACACCGGCAGCCAAGAACAGCGGTGGCGGCCAGGGAGGGAGAATTCCGGCGGCCTCACCCCAACGAGCGAACGCGCCCTAGCGATCAACCAGGAACCGTGGTCTGCATGCCGAACGGCCCACCCCGACAACTTGCGCCTTTGACCGCGGGCGTCAGCCATCGTCATCCTGCGGACCACTAGCCAGCACTTCCACCACTGCCTCTGCAGGCAGCCCTGCCCACTGGGACACTTCCTCAAGGGGCACCCCGGCACTCGCCGCTGCCCAAACGGTCTCAATCAGGGCCTGGTCGACCAGCGTGGCGGCACGGCCGAGGTTACTCAATAGCTGCCGCGCGGCATCGACGCTCTTGCCGTACTGCGCGCCGCGCAACTGCTGCAGCTGCTCCTCCGCGTCACTGATCAGGTTTTCGATCAGGAAGCGCTGTTCGGCGGGCACCGTGGAGCGCCAGTTCGTGCCGGAACCGGGGTGTCATCTTCTCCCTGGACAGGGAACGCAGCCCGGCGGCCATGGTCGACGGCTGGTGTTCCTGGCGCACCCACCACGGGTTCTCGTCGAACCGTGCATACGGCCCGGACCGCCCCTCAGGGTGGCGGCGCCGGCGGATCACCGTCCCCATCCACGCGAGCAGCGGGCCCCGTGGTCGACTGCGACCAGCGGCCCCAGCCATGGACGTTCCACCCGCTCCCCGAGGCGGCGGCAGAATTCCCCGTCCGCAGGCAGCGGCGCGCGGCCGTTCACCGCCGCTGTCGGCCCATACCCGCTGCGCCATGGCAGGGTCCAGCAGCGCGTCCGCGACGGCCACCACCTCCGGGAAGATGACCGCGTCCCGCCCCACAATCCGCCAACGCTCCAAATCGGTCCCCGCGTTGCCGCCCGCGACCTGGTGCAGGCGACGCGGCCAGATCTCCTCCCGCTCCCACCCGTACGCCCCCTCCCACCACCGGGCCACCACCGCATAC